>CBDBFX010000002.1:900000-3805514 GCA_965205205.1 Arenicellales bacterium | reverse complement strand
AAGGTGAGTCTGTTTTCGGACTGAACAATCTCAGGGACATCAGTCTGGATCTGAAGTACAACACCATCTGTGGCTACACGGATGCGGACCTTGACACGGTGTTCGCCCCGGAGCTGTCAGGACTGAAACGAAAGACCATAAGGAAATGGTACAATGGCTACAGCTGGCATGAACTCGGTGAGGAGAAGGTGTACAATCCCTTCGACGTGCTGCTGCTGTTCGAAGAACGAAAGTTCAAGCCGCATTGGTATAGAACCGGCACGCCGGGCTTTCTGCACAGGCTGATGAGGAAGGGTCAGTTCAGCACGGTGGGGCTGGAGCAGCTGGAGATGCACGAGGAGGAGCTGTCGACGTTCGAGGTGGAGGAGATGCGCCTCAATGCGCTGCTGTTCCAGTGCGGCTATCTGACCATCCGGAACCGTGACAGGCGCGGCAACAACACTTACTACGTTTTGGGCTACCCGAATCTGGAGGTGCGTCAGAGTCTGAACCGGGAGGCTGCTGGGGGACGGTGAGCGGAGATCTGAAGCGGTCGCTGGCGGCGGGTGACCAGCTGTCTCGACTGCTCGCCGACAACGACTTCGAAGGCTTCGGCGTGGCGTTGCATTCGTTCTATGCCGGTCTTCCGCATCAGTGGTATGATGTCAGTGAGGTGGCCCGCTATGAGGCGTTCTACGCCAGTGTGCTGTATGCCAGTCTGAACGCCGTGCGGGTTGACATGCGGGCGGAGGAGTCGACGGTCAAGGGCCGAGCGGATCTGGTGGTGCTGCTGGCCGATCAGGTGTTCGTGCTGGAGATCAAGGTGGTGGCGACGGCCGGGGAGGTGGAGTCGAAGGTGGTGGAGTCGCTGGCGCAGATGCGCGGGAAGGGTTATGCGGACAAGTATCGGGGGCGCGGGGAGGCGATACACCTGATAGCGGTGGTGTTCAGCGGTGAGGAGCGCAATCTGGCGTCGCTGCGGGTGGAAGAGGTGCGCGGTGGTGAGAAGAAATTCGTCATATGACGGTCGGAGGTCATTCGATGCGGCTGGAAGCCGGTGCCGCCGCCAGTTTCAGATCGGCTGTCCGCCGCCTTCGCTGCGGGTGCCGGGTTTAGGGATGCTCGTCTGACATCCAGGCGTCATTGATCCGGACCTTTACCGATCTACCGCCCGCCTACGGCAGGCATTTGGCGCGTTGAGGCCGAAACCGCCGTTTCGATCATCCCGGACCATCGGGACCGCCGGACACTGCGGACCCCTTCGATTGTCTCATGCCGATAACGCGCGTTTCGAATGACGGATCAGTGCGGTCGCCCCTTCTGTGTCGGAACGTCCACCGACGATCCATGCTACAATGGGCAGGAGAATGACGCGCGAAACAGCCATGAAAAAGCTTAACCTGCCAATCGGCTCCTCTGCCTTCCGAAACATCCGCGAGCGGGGCTATTACTATGTGGATAAGACGCACCACATTCACAGACTGACCGAGGGTGGCGAATACTATTTCCTGTCTCGGCCGCGGCGGTTCGGGAAGACGCTGCTGGTGGACACGATACAGGAGCTGTTCGAGGGTAGCGAGGAGCTGTTCCGCGGGCTTCACATCCACGACCGCTGGGACTGGTCGGTCCGCCATCCGGTGGTGCGGCTGAGCTTTGATGTCGACTATCGCGAATCGGATGGACTGGAAAGTGACATCAGCGAGCAGCTATCCGCCATAGAGGAAGATGCGGGTCTTGAATCTTCTCCGCCGACACGACCCGGTGCGGTGCGGCTGCGCCATGTCATCCGTCAGCTGCATCGCACCACCGGTCGGCAGGTGGTGGTTCTGGTGGACGAATACGACAAGCCGATCCTGGACCTGCTGGAGCGGGAGGACCAGGCGAAGGCCAACCGCGACTACCTGCGCGGTCTGTACGGCATCATCAAGGGCTGCGCCCGATACGTCCGTTTCGTGTTCGTGACCGGCATCAGCATGTATTCGAAGGTGAGTCTGTTTTCGGGACTGAACAATCTGGACGACATCAGTCTGGATCCGGAGTATGCCACCATCTGTGGCTATACGGATGCGGATCTTGACACGGTGTTCGCACCGGAGCTGTCGGGACTGAAACGAAAGACCATAAGGAAATGGTACAATGGCTACAGCTGGCATGAACTCGGTGAGGAGAAGGTGTACAATCCCTTCGACGTGCTGCTGCTGTTCAAAAAAAGAAAGTTCAAGCCGCATTGGTACAGAACCGGCACGCCGGGCTTTCTGCACGGGCTGATGAGGAAGGGTCAGTTCAGCACGGTGGGGCTGGAGCAGCTGGAGATGCACGAGGAGGAGCTGTCGACGTTCGAGGTGGAGGAGATGCCGCCTCAATGCGCTGCTGTTCCAGTGCGGCTATCTGACCATCCGGAACCGCGACAGGCGCGGCAACAACACTTACTACGTTTTGGGCTATCCGAATCTGGAGGTGCGTCAGAGTCTGAACCGGGAGCTGTTGGGGGCGGTGAGCGGGGATCTGAAGCGGTCGCTGGCGGCGGGCGACCAGCTGTCTCGGCTGCTCGCCGACAGGGACTTCGAAGGCTTCGGCGAGGCGCTGCATTCGTTCTATGCCGGTCTTCCGCATCAGTGGTATGATGTCAGTGAGGTGGCCCGCTATGAGGCGTTCTACGCCAGCGTGCTGTATGCCAGTCTGATGGCGGTGCGGGCTGAGGTGCGGGCGGAGGAGTCGACGGTCAAGGGCCGAGCGGATCTGGTGGTGCTGCTGGCCGATCAGGTGTTCGTGCTGGAGATCAAGGTGGTGGCGGCGGCCAGGGAGGTGGAGTCGAAGGTGGAGGAGGCGCTGGCGCAGATGCGCGGGAAAGGCTATGCGGACAAGTACCGCGGCCGCGGGGAGGCGATTCACCTGATAGCGGTGGTGTTCAGCGGTGAGGAGCGCAATCTGGCGGCGCTGCGGGTGGAAGAGGTGCGCGGTGGTGAGAAGAAATTCGTCATATGACGGTCGGTGATCATTCGATGCGGCTGGAAGCCGGTGCCGCCGCCAGTTTCAGATCGGCTGTCCGCCGCCTTCGCTGCGGGTGCCGGGTTTAGGGATGATCGTCTGACACCCAGGCGTCATTGATCCGGACCTTTACCGATCTCCCGCCCACCTTTGGCAGGCATTTGGAGCGTTCAGGCTGAAACCGCCGTTTCGACCATCCCGGGCCATGGGAGGTGCCGGACTGCGCACCCTTCGATTGTCTCATGCCGGACCCCCGCGTCCTGAGATCCGAAGTCCGTCCGATTTCCATGCCAAAAGCGCCGTCATGTTGGTTTCCATGTAAGACCAAAATCGGCACCCGAAAGAATCAGCCGACGCGATGCGCGGACCTGATCATCGTGCACTCCGAGTGACAGATCTGAGTTTTCGAACCCTGAGGTTTTTGCTAGGTTCTTAAATAATTGATCAGCAATTCCCGCCAAGGACATCTTCCGTGGATTCGGCGTGATTTCCGGCTTCAGACGCAGGAGTCGGGAGGATGCGGGCAAAGTGGGTCCTCCGGCAGGTTGCCGGATCGGCGGTTGGCCACGTGATACCCTGAAGAACCGGCCGGTCACACATTCGGTCACGGCGACCGCATCAGGACGTGTCGAAGAGCACCAGATCGGGCCCGCGGTACCCGAAGGCGATGGCCTTATACAGCGTCTCCCAGTCCCGGACGTGGAATCCCAGGAACAGCGCGCGCAGCTGCTCCCACAGGGCTTTCGAGCCGCCCGCTTCCGCCCGCGCGGCCTGGAACAGCGAGCAGCACCGCTGCTGCACCTGATCGATGAGAAACGCCAGCATCGTCAGGTGGGCGAACACCGTCGCCAGATGCCGTCGGCCGTGGCCGAAATTGTGTTCAAAGCCGTAGCCTTGGTTCTTCAGGGTGTTGAAGGTCTCGTTCTCGATGCGCCAGCGGGCCCGTCCCGCCCGCATCAGCTGGTAGGCGTTCGCTTCCGTGACCTCCAGGTCCGTGACCCAGGAGAAATGAAGCGTCCGACCGTTCGGGCGGGTCTCCCAGCACTCCAGGAAGTTCACCTCCAGGTCGAAGTTCGCCTCATTCAGCGGCACGCCGTTCAGGAACCGAAAGCGGAACCGGCTGCCGTCCCGTTCCATCTCCACGATTCGGGTCGCCGCTGCGATGTCGACCCAGTGGAACAGTTCCCCATGGTCACCCGGCTTCACCCCCAGCACGTAGCGCAGGTTCAGTTCCTGCAGCAGCCGGATGTGCGGACCGTTCGAGGCCAGCGCATCCTCCACCACCAGCAGCTTCAGATGCGGGTGCTCCCGCCGCACGTCCCGCAGCAGCCGCTTGGCCGCATTGCGCTCGCAGTCGTTTTTCTTGGCGCCGTCCGCCCGCAGGATCGGTTCCGGCGCCAGCGGGAACACCTCCCGGTGCTCCGGGTGCACCAGCACCGCACCCAGCATCTGGTGATACCAGGTGGTGCTGCCATCCCGATGATGCTTCTCACAGCAGTGCTCGCAATGCACCTTCTTCGAGGAGAAATGACCCGTGCCGTCCACCGACAGCAGATGAAAGCCCAACCAGGTGAAACCTTCCAGACCCTTGCCCCGCTGCAGGGCGGCGAACACTTTCTTGAAAGCCCCGCGGATCGCCCGCGGGTCCACCTGATCCAGACGCTCGCGCATGGCCGTATCCGACGGCACGCGGAGCACTCCGTACAGGTTCCTGAGGTTCGACCGCACCCGGTTCTTGTTCCGCACCTGCCGTTCGAAGTTCAACAGCGACGGGCACTTCAGGCCAAACATCGCCAGGGCCGACATCAGACAGTCCGTCAGCACCAGGCCACGGCTGGCCACGGGGTCCTTGAGGCGGTCGAATTCGGCACGCACCAACCGAAGAAGACCCGGTACGCTGAGGGTCTTGCGAAACATAGTCTTAGACATGGCTGATCATCCAGGATGGTAAAAAAACAGCCCTATCATACCACTTTTCAATGAAAAGTCTGCGAACAGTTTTTTTTCACACCCCCTGAAACCCCCGTAGTTACTGACCCGGCAGACTTGGCGGGAATTGCTGATAATTGATATTGTATTGATTGACCTCACTCTTAAAAATTCGCTTTTCCCAACCCAGCGAAACGCCACCGGAATCTTCCATTTAAATTGACAAATGAATGAAATAATCATTTTATAATCCTCAACTGCAGACCCGGTCAATCAGTGACAATCGGTAGCTGTGGATAGCTGGCGAAACCCCGCGCGAGGTAAGGCAGGAACTCTCGTACACCAAGTCCCTGGAGCCCTGTGTCAATTTCAGTAAAGATGAGCTCGGTTCGGTGCCCTGTTACTGTCCGCACACCGCCCGGCGGCGGTATGGCTAGCAGTTTCTCGGTACCAGCATCTCTACCCTGAACGTCTCTGATTTCGAAAACCATAGATTCCCGCCTCTGATCCATGCTTTAATTCCTCTCTAATTGCTCAAAATGGGGACGGCGTAATTGCCTCCGATCAACCGCGTAAACGCAAAAAGAAGGTTTCAAACTATCATCCTGACTGTTTATACGACACCCCAAAGTGGAGAATTTTCATCAATGCATTTTTGGAAAATAAAATCTTTGTTTACGCACCTCGGAAGCTTCTTATCATCGGTCTCGAAAGCTGTTACCAATGGAGATTCGTCGGCGGTGCTACGACCCCGTCTGTCACCGCTGCGTTGGTCATGAAACTTCAGCGTATCAATTCTCAGGAAAAAACAATGGAATAATAGCACTTCATTTCGACAGGTGAGAATATCAAGATCGCTGGCGGCAGGTCATTGAACTGCTAAAATCAAGAGGGTTGGATGGAATACTGATGTTCCACTAGGAAAGCATGTGTTACCTGACGGGATACGATACTTTTGGCTGCTTTTTTTCAGTGTCTTTACTTGAGTTACGAAGGAATTTAAGCTTTGCTGACCAGAGCGCCTGATCGGTTGCAGGCGCAGCTCATCTCAAACATTGATGTTATCAGAGTTTGGACTGGTCAAGCCGGTTACAATCGGCCGACGACTTTGTGGAGATGCTTGACGATTATGGTTGCAGAAGCAAAAAGCAGGGTGTCGAACTGCATACTTATGGCTTGACTGCTCATTGGGATAGCCTCAGACCTAAACTTTCAAACTACTGCCTCTGGAAGATGTTTCAGACCTCGTCGGTCATCAGCGTGTGATGAAATCACCGCCGGATTGAGTATGTTGAACGGGTTGCAGAACTGACTGACAATGCCTTGGATGAAGCCGTTCGTGTGACTGCCCAGGTGTATTTGATGATGAGATTTTAGTTGCCATACACGGTGCCATTTATTGCGATGGGGGTGATCATCCAGCTAACGAATTTATTTTGGTTTCAGGCCAGAATGCGCCGCTTTGCCGATACCAATCTGCCAGACGCCTCCATTCGACGTCGGGTCAAGTGAGTCCCAACGGGTATGAGGCAAATTTTCGAAAAACCGTTTTCACTGGAACGTGAACCTGCCATGATCTAAAGTGTGAACTTTTTTGACCATGGTTCACACTTTTACTAATCTCTAAACCGCCTCCGACAGTTCTCTCTGATTAATTCTGTGTTCACGTCCCACCAATGTTTGGGATCTTGTAACCCAATGAATTAAAATTGAAGTGTCATTTTGTTTCATAGACTCATACGGATTTCGTAATGACAGCAAAAGATGTTTCACGGCCATTCATTCCAGTATCCATCGCGGTGCTTACGATATCCGATTCCCGTACCGAGGACAATGATAAGTCCGGTGGTCTGCTTGTTGAACGGGTGAAAAAAACCGGCCATCAGGTCGCCGACAGAAAGATTGTAACCGATGATATTCATCAGATCCGCGCCCAGGTCTGTCAGTGGATTGCTGATTCGGACGTACAGGTAATACTCACGACCGGTGGTACCGGCGTTACGGGTCGGGACGGAACGCCGGAAGCCGTTCGACCTCTGCTGGATAAGGAAATCACCGGTTTCGGAGAGATGTTCCGCGTGCTGTCTTATGACAGGATAGCAACCTCGACGCTACAGTCAAGAGCCTTGGCCGGGGTGGTCAATGCCACTTACATTTTTTGTCTGCCCGGTTCGGCCGGTGCCTGTTCGGATGCATGGGACATGCTGATTGAGCACCAGCTTGATTATCGAAGCCGCCCGTGCAATCTGGTGGAGCTGATGCCGCGCCTGCTTGAGCACCTGGTCAAATAGCGAATTAATGGCAGCCAGTGCTGGTGTGGACGGTATCTGGTTACTTACTATTTCGTCCATCCATTATTCTCGTGGCGAGCGGTCATCAGACAGTACCCTGCCGTCGTTGTAGCTGAACGCTCTATGAACAACGCTACTCAACCATCACCCGAACCACAGTCATGGGTGCAGCGGAAGCGGAAACTCAGGCGGGTGCTTTAGCTGGAATTATCTGTTTTGAAATACAATTTCATAATTGAATCAGGTCATATAATCCCGTCAATTAAGATACTGAAATCATTTCCCGCAATCGCTGTGAAACTTGGAAATCCACAGTTTCCCAGATTAGTTGTGAAACGGATTCTGTGGATATGCCGAGGTATGAATACAACTCCTATGTAACATTATTAAACTCGTGTATCTTCGTCATGGATGGATGCTTGGAAATACTGGCCGGAACCTGATAAACGAGCCTGTGAAGGTATGGAGATACGGCACTGTCATCCACCTCTGTCTATCGTCTGTACAAATCATTCGGTGGAGATAATATTGACGTAGTTCCCATAAATCCAGCCGACAAATTTAGTGATTACCAGAATAAGTTAATGGAAATTGTGGTTATTTCATACAGAAATCACACCGCACTATCCCGCTTATCCATACCTCATCAAAAGGGATCACCTTGGCATCAGGTTTACAGAAACGGTCGCGGGAAAGGGACAATTATCCCTGACAAAATTATTCAGAATTATTATGAAAAACGTCTAAACGGATAAAGAACCAGCTGTCAGGGACGAAGCTGTAACAGCATCAAATGACAATCAAGTCAAATTTGTGACTGCAACGCTCCAAAAACAGGAACTAGAGACCGACAGGCAAGTTAGAGAGCGCCACAGACAGGAATTGTTCCGTGGGGTTTTCTCGAGGTGCGTGATTGTAATCCTTATCCTAATCTTTGCACTGGTTGGCATGTCCATATTGATTTTAGTTTGGCATCATCTTGGGCTAAAAAGCCTACACTGGGCGAGTAAGTGCAATCTAAATACAGTGAGTACCGTTCTTTTCAGTGGAACAATATTTGTGTTCTTGGGGCTTTATGTTCGAGATAGGCGTCAGTTCGGATTTCCTGACATGGTAGTCGATTTCAACAATCGTTCATAAAGGACAGGCCCGCCAAATCAGTGGGTTGACATTTTCCAACTGCCGATCGAGCCCGTCCCGAATGACCAGACGGCAAAATAGAAAAATCGCTCACCACCTAGCCGGACCGCCACAGCAAATCGGCGAGGCGATCCTTGACCGACGTTCCTGAATACCGGGCTAATCGTCCCCCATCACTGAAAGTTCAGATCAAGGATGCGAAATGGCCATTGAAAATCTGCCGTCCGATGGATGCGTCAGCCTGCGCCAGAGGTTGAATATTGATTGGATTGAGTCAGCAGCTCCGCAGTTACACCTGATTTGCGCATTTTCTAACTTTTTTGAGAACATCAGGTTGCTTTCGCTGTGCTTGACATTGCACACCGAATCAGCCACAAACGTAAGGCATCTCCACTTTTGGAATATGCCAGAAGCGATCAATAGTTGGTAGGACCATGATCATCATACTAGCCTGGATTCCCACCGCGAAATCGGCTATGACATTTTGGCTGAGAATCAGCCGAAAGTGAAGCGCAGCGTGCGCTGGCCAAGCCAGGGGATGACGAAGTGCTGTTCGGCAAAGCCGTTCTGCACCAGAAAGGGATTGTTGGCCCGGCGACCGAAACGCACCGTGATGGCGGTCTCCTCAATGACGATCTCCGCCGCTGCGTTGATGAATTTTCGAAACAGCGTGCGCGGGACCTGGCGCTGGTGTCCCTGGGCCACGTGCTCGGCCAACAGCCGGTACAGCGTTTCCGCCATCACGGTCAGCTGCAGGTCGACCTCGATCTTCAGTGGCACCGAGGCCGACAGGGCGTCCATGTGAAACAGGTCGATCGCCGCCGCGATGGCGTTTTCAATCACCATGCGCCGGGCATAGCGGTCCACCAGTCGTCCCGCACTTTCGTTGTCCTGATTGGTGATCAGCAGGGTGGGTTTTTCATGTCCCAGGTCCATGATCGCCAACTGGCGAAGGTCGCCCGGATAGCCGCGCAGCCGCACCCGTTGCTCGAGCACCCGCGGCGTTCGATACGCCCGGCCGATGTTGGTCAGTGTCAGGCGCCGCCACTGCTCGGTCGGTATCGCATGAATGGCATCAATCAGCTTGGCGGTGCGGCGGCGCAGGGTGATGAAGCCGATTCCCCGCGCCTGGAGGACCGCCAGATTGGCATAGGTGGTCAGCTTGGAATCGAACACCAGTTCGCGCGGCCATTGGCCGGTGTGCCGGCGCCAGTACTCGGCGAAGCGCAGGATCTCGTCGGCCTGGTTGGCTTTCCTGACTTTGGCGTTGGCATAGCAGAACACCCGCGCCTGATCGTCTCGGGCGACAAACGCCAGGATGCCCCGCTGTCTTCGGGACCGTTTCGACACGAAGTGCTTCTCCATCAGCGCCTCGTCGCCATGATGGGGAATGGTGTGAAAGTCCAGATCGAAACTGCCACCGGTCTGCAGCCCGTGGCGCTGGGCGGCGGCCAGCCAGGCGGCCATCAGCGGCGGCACCGTCCGGGGATCCACCCGGCAGCTGTATTCGGTCAGGGTGGCGCGTTTGGGAAACACGTTCAGTCCCGCAAACAGCGCCAGGCCGGGATCGAACACGTCGGCCATCGCCTGGCTGGGGCGGCCGATGCCCCACAGCTTCAGGGCCAACAGGGCGCGGACCGCACTGGCCGCCGGCATCATCTCGCTGCCCGGCAGGGCGTGCGTGTGCAGCAGCCGGTTCAGTTCGAGCTGTTCCAGATACGGCAGAAACAGAAACAGACCGCCGTAAGCGGTGGTGAAGCGGCGGGGCGACAGGTCCAGCTGACGGACATCCGCGGGCGCCGCCCGGGCTGGCCTGACCAGATCGCTCAGCAGATGGCCCGGTCGGCGGCGCAGCCGCGCATAGCCGGCCTTTTTCAACACGTTGCTAACCGTTGAGACGCTGACCGGTATGTGGTTGGCATGGAGCTGCTCGGCGATGTGATGGACCGACAGCTGGCGGGTGTCGCGCAGCTCGCAGATCAGCTGGTCTCGGCGGGCGCGCGGGGGTTTGGGGGCGGCCGGAGGGGGCGGTGCTGGCGGCGGTTGAAAGAACGTCCAGGTGGGATTGGCGAGGAAGGCCGAGCACAGGTTTCTGAACGAGCCGTGAGAGTAGTTGAAGCGGCGGGCGGCTTCCTGGGTGGAGCAGCCGTCGACGAAGCGGGCTCTGAGCGCTTCGTAGCGGCGCATCATGGGGGAGGTGGGTTGCAGGAAGAGGTTTTGGGGATTGGGAGCGGTCATGTCATAAAAATAGTTGTAGTTGAACATGAAACCAATATATCACATAAAGTCAGCAGATGTCAAGCTGAAAGTTCTGACATGGCCGGAATTAGATTTGAAGGCGGGAATGTTAGAATGAAAGCCAGTGACAGTGCGGAAAATCCGTATGCGGCACTGGATTAGGCAGGATTCTGAGCCTGCGTGGGGCGGTGCCATAAACGGAGGTGGATTTTATGAATATTGATGATAATATAAATTATTATAATGAATATTATGACAATATGACCGACTAGTGGGCTGAAAGACGGCTTGGAGTCTCGTTTGCGGTAGAAATTTTGTCACAGCATATTGTGTAATGGGAATTCAGGCTAGTCGGTTCCATTAACAGAGGTGTGCTGCTGTTTGTCGGTTTCGCACGCGGTGATTGTGAGAAAGCGACCCATGACCTGGCGGCCAAGGTCGTCAACCTTCGCATATTCCCGGATTCTCAGGGTCGCTTGCAGCACTCACTGAATGAGACCGGCGGAGAAGTTCTGGCAGTACCTCAGTTTACCCTTTATGCGTCGACCGATCGTGGTCGACGGCCGGATTTCACTCAAGCACTGGAGCCGGCGTCCGCAAGTATTCTGTTTGACAGTTTTGTCGCGGAACTGAAATGTGTCGTCGCCGGCAATGTGGCGACCGGAGTATTTGGTGCGGATATGAGAGTTGCACTGGAGAACGACGGTCCATTCACTCTTATGCTGACCAGAGAACCTCAATGAATGATGAGGAATTCGTCAGTGGTGGAATGTCAGCGCGGTTCCTCTGATCTGTTCACAGATACTGCCGTTCGCGAATGCGATTTTGCCGCCTACAGCTGTCCAGATTGGCCATCCCGTTAATTCTCTGCCGGCGTATGGACTCCAGCGTGATCTAGTGAACATGTCAGAGTCGCGGACGATTCGATAGTCGTCCATGTTTACAACGGTGAGATCGGCGTCGTAGCCTTCGCTGAGCTGGCCTTTGTTGCGGATGCCATACGCTTCAACCGGTCCCCAGCACATCCATTTCAGAATTTGGGCCAGCGTACATCGGCCGGATCGCCAGGCGGTCAGCATTAATGGCAGAGATGTTTCCACCCCGGGTATGCCGGAAGGTGAGTCGGGATAGGGCTGTGCTTTCTCCTGTAGCGTATGGGGAGCGTGGTCGGTTGCGATGAAATCGATGGTCCCGTCTTTTAACCCTGACCAAAGCGCATCTTGATCCTTCTGGTATCGAATCGGAGGATTCATCTGCACCCGACTGCCTTTGTCCAGATAGTCATCCACTGTCAGAAAAAGGTGATTGGGCGTGCATTCTACAGTTATTTTTTCAGTCTTTTTCCGCCTGAGATATTCAACTTCTTTCGCTGAGGTAAGATGGAGAATGTGCAGTCGGCGGTCGTATTGCCGCGACAATTCCGTCGCCTGCTGTGTTGCAAGCAATGCGCAGGTATCATCCCGTATCTGTGTATGAATCCGCAGATCGGTCACTTCCTGCTGACTGTTCAGTAGGGTTGCCTTCCGCTCATTCAACCGTTCCTCGTTCTCTGCGTGAACGGCGATCAGACGGCTTCCATTCCTGAATATTTTTCTCAGATCGGAAGATTGATCGACCAGCAGGTTACCGGTACTCGATCCCATGAATATCTTAATGCCGCAGACTGGGTCTGCCGAATTCAATTCGGCTAAATTCTTCGGCGTCGCACCGATAAAAAAACCGTAGTTGGCGACACAGACCTCAGACGCTCGAATCAGTTTGCGCTTAAGCGCTTCCTGATCAATGGTCGGTGGCTGCGTGTTCGGCATCTCAAGAAAACTGGTAACGCCACCTCTCACTGCGGCGCGGGACCCCGAGGCGAGATCTTCTTTATGGGTATTGCCTGGGTCGCGAAAATGAACCTGGGCATCGACAACCCCGGGTAGCACAAGATTGCCAGCGGCGTCAATTTGGTCCGCTGCGTTGGCATTGATGGTTGAACGAATGAGCAATATCTGACCGTTTCCGCATGCTACGTCGGATGTCATTGTCGAACCGTCTTTCTGGGCAATGCACCCATTTCTGATGATGAGGTCGTATTTTTGCAATTTATGGCTCTGAAAAACGGTGAATGTCGTATAGGCAAAGAGAGTTGCAATTCAGTTGTATGTCATTGGTTGGCATGATTGATTGAAACTCTGTCAAAATGAGCACATCTTGAAATGAGTGAGGATGAACTCATCATTCATTATCGAGAATTTCGAAATGCTGTTTATTACAGATCAATCTAACGCACTAGGAATTTTATCAAGTCGGCAGTTCAGCTATCAATTTTTAGATTGAACTTTTATATCCAATTGATGAACAAATGATGGAGTGTCTTCCCCTGGTAGACACAGATGAGATTCCATTAATTGCAGGTTCTGGGGCTAAAGTAAACGGTCAGGAGTTGATGCGCATTGAACAATCTGATTGTCCGCTCGTTTAGCCAGTGTTACGTTCGGCGTTTGTCAGTCCGTGTATCGAGAGATCTCGAGGCGATTGGAATAGCCAGATCCTGCCAAATTCTGACTGAAAATCCCAGCCGAGTCAGTTCGAAAAAAGGTTCTGTTCCACAGTTCCAGTCTTGCGCCTGTTGAAGATCCCAGTACAAAATCCGGCAACAGATCACAAGCATCCAGACCGCCATTTCAGATGCTCTGTCAGTTATCTTGGTGCCGCAAATTGGCTGAGGCCGCCCAGTGATTCAAATCAAGCTACAGCACGGTTTTTGAGAGTTCAATCCGACAGCTCCAAGATAGTCGTACCTGCGCGGCTGAATTCCATAGAAATTACACAGCAAGTCTGGATGCGTGCTTTCAGCTGCACACTATGAACATTGAGTGAATGAAGTAGAATACCAACTCTATTTGATGATCGCTGGCCCGTTCACCAATTTATGTCTCACAATCACTAGGTAACGAAGAATGTATGAATTGCTGTATTGGACCACACCGAATGGTCACAAAATCACAATGTGCCTCGAAGAAATCGGCGTCGACTACAAGATTGTTCCGATCAACATTGGCAGAGGCGAGCAGTTTGATGCCGAGTTCCTGAAAGTTTCGCCCAATAACCGAATTCCGGCTCTAATCGATCATGATCCTCAGGCGGCGGCAGGGGACGTAACACTGTTTGAATCCGGTGCAATCCTGCTCTACCTGGCTGAGAAGCATGGCCAGTTTATTCCACCTGACCCGGTGGGACGGGCGGCCGTTCTGCAATGGTTGTTTTGGCAGATGGCGAATCTGGGTCCGATGGGTGGCCAGGTACATCACTTTGTTACTTACCTGGACCAGAGAATTGAGTATGCCATCAATCGCTATGTGGGCGAAGTGTCGCGGCTATATGCGGTACTGGATCATCGGTTGGAAAGCAGGGAATATATCTGCGGCGATTATTCAATAGCGGACATGGCCTGCTATCCATGGATTGTTCCACACGAGCGGCAGCTGCAGGAAATTGAGAAGTTTCCCAATCTGCACCGCTGGTTTAAACAGGTTCGCAGCCGTGAGGCAACAGCAAAAGCATATGAGCTGGCCAAGGATATTAACCCTCATTCCGGTCAGATGTCGGATGAAGAGAAAAAGATTCTCTTCGGGCAGGATGCGAGTACTCTGCAGCGGCTTCGAAACAGATAGGCCTGGAGTGTTCAGCACATGGATTCTACCGCAGTCAATGCACCCCTTCACAATATCACCATCATTGATTTCACAACCTTGGCTCCCGGTCCCTTGGCCACCCTGATGCTGGCCAACGCCGGAGCTGATGTGATTAAGGTGGAACGGACCGGAATCGGTGATGAGATGCGGACTTATCAGCACGCATTTGGTGATGGTGGCGTCACTTTTTCACTTCTGAACTCTGGCAAGCGCAGTGTAACTGCAGATCTGAAAAATCCACAAGACCGAGATCGAATCAAGTCCATGATTCAGGACAGCGATGTGGTGATTGAGCAGTTTCGACCTGGGGTGATGGAACGTCTGGGGTTTGGGTTCAATGAGTTGAGTCGTAACAATCCGGGGCTTATTTACTGTTCGATCACCGGATTCGGACAAAAGGGTCCGAAGTCCATGATTGCCGCCCATGATCTCAATTACGTTGCTGACACGGGTATGCTGGCTCTTGGTGAGTGCAGTGCAGGCAAACCGTCAGTCCCCCAGCTACTGGCTGCCGACCTTGCCGGCGGGTCGTATCCGGCTGTGATCAACATTCTGCTGGCACTGCAGCGGCGAAGTCAGACGGGTGAGGGCGTCCATATTGACATATCAATGACCGACTGTCTGTTTCCGCTGATGTTTTGGAGTCTGGGGCTTGGATGGGGCAGTGGCAGGTGGCCGCACTCCGGTCAACAGTTGCTGACTGGTGGGTCGCCACGTTATCAGGTCTATCGTACTCAGGACGGTCGTTATCTCGCTGTCGCCGCTCTTGAAGATCGATTCTGGCAGGTATTTTGTGACACCATCGGGTATGAAACTGATGCGGAACGCGAACGCAATCAGCCGAAAAAGCTGATCGTTGAAATCGCCAGAATCATCCAGTCCCGATCGGCAGAAGAGTGGCGGCGACTGTTTGATGGCAAAGATGCGTGTTCAGTTGTTGCTGCCACTCTCGAGGAAGCGGTTCAGGATATACACTACAATACTCGGGGCGTATTTGAC
This sequence comes from Arenicellales bacterium, assembly GCA_965205205.1. Classification (GTDB taxonomy): domain Bacteria; phylum Pseudomonadota; class Gammaproteobacteria; order Arenicellales; family JAJDZL01; genus JAJDZL01. The sequence continues at coordinate 3,790,270 of CBDBFX010000002.1, read as the reverse complement.
AGAAAGATCGAAACCGAAGCAGGCGAGTTGATACCCGCACTTCCGATGCCGATTGTACCGGACCTGATGGATGAGACGAGTCAACCGAAAAAAGTTCCTCAATTGGGTGAGCACAACTAGGAATCGCCTGCAGCTGAGCGTTTCGGATTTGGACCGATCAATGTGGTGACCGTTCATTCGAGTATTGGAATATGCATCTATTCAAATCTATTGGCATCGTTGGTGCGGGACTGATCGGCTCCGGCTGGGCCGCCCGCTGTCTGGCCCGGAAAATTGATGTTGTTGCCTATGATCCGTCTCCCATTGGAGAAAGCGTCATCCGATCGCATATTGACAATGCCTGGCCGGCATTGGAGAAACTGGGATTCGATCGCAACACGGCGGGTAAATTTACCTATGTTCAGGATCTCGAAGAGCTGTGCAGTTCATCAGAGTTCATTCAGGAAAGCGCGCCCGATTCGCTCGAAATCAAGAACCGACTTCACCGGCGGATTGATCGACTGGCAGCGCGGCAGGTCATCATTGCTTCCAGCTCATCTGGTCTGCTGCCAACCGATATACAGGCCGGGGCCGATCATCCGGAACGGATCGTGATCGGTCACCCATTCAATCCGGTGTATCTTCTGCCGCTGGTGGAGATTGTCCGCGGCTCAAAGACATCGGTTGAAACGGCGGAACGAGCGGCGGCATTTTACCGAGAGATTGGTATGTATCCATTAATGGTAAAAAAAGAAGTGGACGGTTATATTTCCGATCGTCTGCAGGAAGCGATCTGGCGCGAGGCATTGCATATGGTTGCAGATGGAGTGGCAACAACCAAAGATATTGACGATGCGATCGTTTATGGCCCCGGATTGAGGTGGGCCATCATGGGCGTATGTCTGACTTTTCATTTGGCCGGCGGCAACGAAGGGATGAAACACATGCTGGAACAGTTTGGACCGGCCCTGAAGTTGCCGTGGACTTACCTCGAAGCACCCGAGCTGACGCCCGAGCTGACCGAGCGGATGATTGAAGGCACCAAGGCCCAGGCGGAAGGCCACAGTGTTCAAGATCTCGAACGGTTACGCGACAACTGCCTGATTGAAATACTGGATGTTCTGAACAGGTACCAATATTCTGCCGGTTCAACGCGTTTCCGACCCTCCCAATGATCTTCAGCATTGAAAAGCATAGGTTCGAAATCGCTTGATCGACTGCTGCGCCCGCGCAGCATTGCCGTGATCGGCGGGAAATTTGCCGAGCGCGTAATTCGCCAATGCGATCTATTAGGATTTGACGGAGACATCTGGGCGGTCAATCCTCACCGCGATGAGATGCAGTCCCGCGCCTGCTTTCGTACGTTGCAGGATCTACCCGAAGTGCCAGATGCGGCTTTTATCGCCGTTCCCAATCACCAGACAGTCGAATTGGTCGGAGAACTGTCTGCAATGAAAGCAGGGGGTGCCGTCTGCTATGCATCAGGATTCGCCGAAATTGGTGGAGAGGGAATTGAGTATCAGAAGAGGTTGAATGCCGCCATGGGCGATATGCCATTGATCGGCCCGAATTGCTATGGCGTGCTGAACTATCAGGATGGGGTGGCACTGTGGCCGGATGAGCAGGGTGGCGTTCGATGTCGGCGTGGCGTGGCGATCATCAGCCAGAGTGGCAACATTACCGTCAGTCTGACGATGCAGCGGCGTGGCGTACCGGTTGCGTACCTGATTTCGACGGGCAACATGGCCGGGGTCAGACCCCATGATTACATTCGTTCAATGTTGGACAATCCCGACATTACCGCGATCGGACTTTATCTGGAAGGGGTGGTTGATGCACGTGAATTTTCGATCGCCGCCCTTGAAGCATTAGAGAAAAGAAAACCAATCGTTGTACTGGAGTCCGGTCAGTCGGCGATTGGCGCCCGGGTTGCTCGCACACATTCATACTCACTGTCACCTGAGAGCAGAGTGAGTCGGGCATTCTACGGGCGATATGGAATCATTCAGGTTAAGAGCATTCCTGAGCTGCTGGAAACGCTCAAATTCGTCTCAATCATTCCACCTAGCGAAAGCCGGATGATTGCTTCGATCAGCTGTTCCGGTGGGGAGGCGGCGTTGATGGCTGATCTCGCCGCTGAGAAAAATCTGGAGTTTGCAGAATTTTCCGATAGACAGTCGGCCAAACTCAATGCGGTGTTGGGTGAAAAAGTAGTGGTTTCGAATCCGCTGGATTATCACACCTACATCTGGGGCAATCAGCGGGCACAGACAGAATGTTTTCAGGCTGTGTATGAAGGGTCCCAGAATCTTACAGTCAATGTCATCGATTGTCCAATGGAAGGGGTCTGCGACCCACTTGAATGGGATTATGCGATTCGAGCCATCACGAATGCCAAAGACGAGTCCGGATCTAACGTAGTCGTCGTTTCAACCCTGCATGAAAATCTGCCTCTGAAATATCAGGCTGAACTATTGAAGCATAACATTCCTCCAATGTTCGGAATGGTCGAGTGTATCAATGCAATTGCCGCTTCTGTCGAATACGCGGTGAAAACGAAAACTGCGAAAACACTGGCGCCACTGATCAATGTGGTGCAATGCCAAGGTATTGAAATTCTGGCAACGGAATTTGAGGGCAAACAGCAGCTGCGGGCAATGGGATTGCCAGTCGTTGCCGGAGTGATGGTGCAGGAATTCGGTGAAGCGATCACTGCGGCCACTCACTTGGGATATCCGGTCGTTGCCAAGATGTCTTCACGCGAAACGATTCATAAATCCGAGGCAGACGGCGTCATACTTGGAATTCATTCAGAAGAAGAACTGAGGAAGGCCTATGAATCGATCTCGCAGCTGTCCGGTGAGGTGTTGATTGAACGGCAACTACCGGCTCCGATCGCCGAACTGTTGGTTGGAATTCGGGTAGATGCGATTTTCGGTCCAATAATGGTGATCGGCTCGGGAGGAAAACTGGCGAACTTGATCGAAGATTCCGCTGTGCTCCATTTTCCAATTTTCGAGCATGAAGTTGAGGCATGTCTGAATCAATTGAAAATCGGTCGACTGCTTAGCGGATTCCGAGGACCGGCGGGAGACATCGATGCGGTTCTGGAGTTTATTATGAATTTAGCGAAAATCGTTGATGATGAACAATGTAGACATTCTGAAATTGAAATCAACCCACTCTTCGTTTACACCCGCGGCACTGGAGTGGTAGCTGTTGATGTTGTCTACCGCAATTATCAGTGATCTAATATTCGTTTGTGTTGCTTACCAATGGAGGTGCAGGCGCAAGGATCTGTTTCTATGAAAAAAATTCGATGTTGTGATTTCCCAGAACTAGCCTGAATCTCCCATCGAATACCAGTTCATTTATGAGGTACTTCTTTATCCTGCTCAAGGAATCGGCAAGAAATACGGATTGCACCGCAAGCACATCAATCATTTGAATGTAGAACAGGCGCAATTCGCAAGCAGTATCTAGATCGTCATTACGTTTGGGCAACAACAAAATGACAAATCATGATCAAAAAGGTTCACACTTAAGAACAGTTTTTCAAAAATCTCACTCATACTCGTTGGTACTTATGTGACCCAATGTCAAAGGGGGCATGTACTGTATTCGGTTTCGGTCACAGTTACTAATGTTAGTCGCTACCCCTTACCAGATCCCGGTCACTGGATCACTCGGCATTTCGTGACCTGTCACGAAATGCCGAGTGCCAAAATTTCACGCTCATACTCGATCGGGCTCTTCCACCCCAACTTCGAATGCATACGCTCGGCGTTGTAAAAGCCATCGATGTAGTCATACAGCCGCCATTGCATGTCCTCAAAACCCAGACCACCGTCATCCTCCATCAGCAACTCTCGCTTGAGCGTCGCAAACACCGATTCAGCCATCGCATTGTCATAACTGTTGCCAATCCGTCCCACCGACTGCACCACCCCGTGACGCGCACAGAACGACCGATACCGCTCGCTCAGATACGGCACCCCGCGGTCCGAGTGATGAATCACGCCGTCGCACGGCCGACTGCACACCGCCTGACCCAGCGCACCCAGCATCAGCTCGGTATCATGGCACAGACCGAACTGACGGCCGATGATGCGCCGAGAACAGGCGTCCGTCACCAGCGCCAGATAGCCAAAGCCCTCCCGCACGCGGATGTAAGTCGAGTCCGCCACCCACAGCTCATTGAGCCGCCCGCGGGCGAACTGTCGCCCCACCAGTCCGTCCGCACGCATCAGCCGATGCACCCGCCGACAGCCCAACAGCGGCCATTCCTGCTTGCGCAGCTCCATCGCCATCCGACGCACCCCATAACTGCCCTTGGCCCCGGCATGAACGGTGCGCATCCGCAGCCGCAGACCGTCATCCTGCCGCTCCCGCACCGACGTCCCCGCACGCTTCCATTTGTAATACGAGCGCCGACACACGCGCAGCACCCGACACATCGCCACCACCGTATGACAGACCTGATTCGCCAACATGAACTGATACACGCTTACCTGCTCAGCCCTGGTCCGTGTGCCTTGGCGAACCAGGTCGCCGCTTTTTCCAATATTTCCCTATCCTCCTTCAACTGGCGAACCTGCTTTTCCAACTGTCGTATCTTCGCGGCACTTTCCGCCACCGCGTCCGGTCCTTCGTGCAGCATCGCCCGCTTCCACCGATACAGCGTCTGCAGCCGCGGCTCATACTCGCGGGCCAACTGCGAGGGCGCCACCCCCTGCCGCATCTTTTCACAAACCATCTGTTTGAATTCTTCCGAATACCGTTTCTTCAACATCTTGAGTCACCTCCGTTTTTTTACACATTTTTTAACATTTTATGATGTGACTCTCAGCGAATACATTCCAGTACGACCGATACCGCTCGCTCAGATACTGCACCCCGCGGTCCGAATGATGGATCACGCCGTCGCACGGCCGACTGCACACCGCCTGACCCAGCGCACCCAGCATCAGCTCGGTATCATGGCACAGACCGAACTGACGGCCGATGATGCGCCGAGAACAGGCGTCCGTCACCAGCGCCAGATAGCCAAAGCCCTCCCGCACGCGGATGTAAGTCGAGTCCGCCACCCACAGCTCATTGAGCCGCCCGCGGGCGAACTGTCGGCCCACCAGATCGGCCGGCACCGCCACCCCATCACCCGCACGGGTGGTGGTGAACACCTTCTTCTTCCAGGTGTGACCCACCAGTCCGTCCGCACGCATCAGCCGATGCACCCGCCGACAGCCCAACAGCGGCCATTCCTGCTTGCGCAGCTCCATCGCCATCCGACGCACCCCATAACTGCTCTTGGCCCCGGCATGAACGGTGCGCATCCGCAGCCGCAGACCGTCATCCTGCCGCTCCCGCACCGACGTCCCCGCACGCTTCCATTTGTAATACGAGCGCCGACACACGCGCAGCACCCGACACATCGCCACCACCGTATGACAGACCTGATTCGCCAACATGAACTGATACACGCTTACCTGCTCAGCCCTTGTCCGTGTGCCCTTGCGAACCAGGTCGCCGCTTTTTCCAATATTTCCCTATCCTCCTTCAACTGGCGAACCTGCTTTTCCAACTGTCGTATCTTCGCCGCACTTTCCGCCGCCGCGTCCGGCCCTTCGTGCAGCATCGCCCGCTTCCACCGATACAGCGTCTGCAGCCGCGGCTCATACTCGCGGGCCAACTGCGAGGGCGCCACCCCCTGCCGCATCTTTTCACAAACCATCTGTTTGAATTCTTCCGAATACCGTTTCTTCAACATCTTGAGTCACCTCCGTTTTTTTACACATTTTTTAACATTTTATGATGTGACTCTCAGCGAATACATTCCAGTTTTCCTCACTTAATGATTGGATTCAATTTGGTAATGATCTCGAATTTCGTATGATTCATAAAATATCATCTTGTATCGTCTAGTGTCAGAAACGATCCGATATGATCTGTGGCGAACGCGGTTTAGACGAATGGATGCAGCCGAAACTTGCTGCATTGAATTATTCAACATGTTCATAGCACAAGATAAGCATGTTCAGAAGATAACATTATAAATCAATATATTATGACTAATAGCAATGTTCTAACCAAACAGAACGAGTCGATACTCGAAGTGATTATCAATCGCCCTAAGGCAAACGCTATTGATACGGCTACCAGTTTTCAGTTGGGAGAAATATTCTGTGCATTCAGGGACAATGACGAGCTGAAAGTTGCGATTGTAACGGGTGCTGGGGATAAGTTTTTCTCTGCTGGCTGGGATTTGAAAGAAGCGGCTGCCGGTGAAGCGGAGCTTGATGGTGATTATGGTCCGGGTGGATTTGCCGGCCTTTGTGAATTGCATGATCTGAATAAACCCGTTATCAGTGCGGTCAACGGTTATGCCGTTGGCGGCGGATTCGAACTCGCCTTGTCAGGTGACCTGATTGTGGCCGCTGACCACGCTCAGTTTTTCCTGCCAGAAATCAAAGTTGGTGTTGTAGCTGACGCGGCTTCATTTCGTCTGTTCCGTTGGATACCCAGAGCGGTGGCGATTGAGATGCTACTCACAGGTCGTCGAATGTCGGCTGATGAAGCCCTGCGTTGGGGATTGGTCAATCGTGTCGTTCCACCTGAACGGCTGATGGACTGTGCTCGGGAGCTCGCAACGACAATCGCTGAGGGAGCTCCGCTTGTGGTGGCATCTGTAAAAGAAATACTTCGCAGGAGCGAAGATGCCAGCATCAGGGAGTGCTATCGGATGTTGCATGCGGGTGAGTTCGAGAACTATGAAAAAATGAAGGCGTCGGCAGATGCCCAGGAAGGTCCGAAAGCTTTTGCCGAAAAACGGGCGGCGAGCTGGAAAGGTGAGTAAATACCGCAGTGAAAAAAGAGGTTGATAATCTGTAGATTTCAATCAAGTTCGCGGGATTTCGGCCGATTTGGGAATTTCAACAGATGCTACAGGATTATTTTCTGAAACAAAAAGTCAAATTCTTCCGCATGGATTGAGTATATTCGGTATATATATTAGTAGAATATGGAAGCGTAACGGTGTTCAAGTTCATTGACAGGATACGATGAGTTTAAGCAGATGAGTAGATTGGGGGCCGAAACACAATGACTGCAGCACAAGCAAAAACCAGAGCAGGCACGACAAAGACACAGCGCAATGCGGTGCGGGAAGTGGCGAAACAAGAAGAAGATACGGGCCAAGTTACGGAAGGGTATCCCTACCGAAACAAACTCAAAAGGAAAGAATATGAGGAGCGCAAGGCGGATCTTCAGGTTGAGTTGGTTAAGGCACAGAACTGGATCAAGGATACCGGCCAGAAAGTGGTCGTGTTGTTTGAGGGTCGGGATGCGGCCGGAAAGGGCGGCACGATCAAACGATTCATGGAGCATCTGAATCCTCGAATCGCCAGAGTGGTGGCTTTACCCAAACCTGGTGAGAAGGAGCGCGGGCAATGGTATTTTCAACGTTATATTCAGCAGCTGCCGACCAAGGGTGAGATGGTGCTGTTTGATCGGTCCTGGTACAACCGGGCCGGGGTCGAACGGGTGATGGGTTTTTGCACCCGCCTGGAGTATCTGGAGTTCATGCGCCAGACGCCGTCGCTGGAACGGATGCTGGTGGACAGTGGCATCATGCTGTTCAAGTATTGGTTTTCGGTCAGTCGCAACGAGCAGCGGCGGCGATTTGAGGCGCGCGGAGAAAGTCCGCTGAAGCGTTGGAAATTGAGTCCGATTGACAAGGAGTCGTTGAGTCTGTGGCCGGAATATACGGAGGCCAAGGAGACGATGTTTTTCTATACGGACACCCGAGATGCACCGTGGACCGTGGTTCGTTCAGATGACAAGAAGCGTGCCCGGATCAACTGCATGCGGCATTTTCTGAGCAATATCAGTTATCCGGACAAGAATCTGGAAATAGTGATTCCGCCGGACCCGCGCATTGTTGGCTTGGCGCGTGATATTTTTGTCACGCAGCAGGATGATAGCGAAAGCAGCAGCGAGTCGGCGGACCTTCGCGAGTAGTTGCCACGGCTAGCTCGCGAACAGCCGTCCGACGCTAGCAGGGCATAAATAGTCCCTCCCCATTGCAATTGGGTAGCAGTATCACTGTTCCTGCTCCCGTTGAAGATGGGCGCGATTTTAAAACAAATTAGAACCGGAAACGAAGATCAGATGGACAGTCTGTTCGAACCAAATCTGGTCGCTACGACCTTACTTGGATTAGCAATTACTTTATTTGCGCGATATTCATTTTCTTCGTTGAAAGATCAATATGTGTGAAAATGCTGGACTCTCAAACTTCAATTTACTCTGTCACTTTGCCCTTCAAATCCGATTGACAAGAGGGCCAACACCGCCAAATTCCTTGCGTTAAGGTCCCCGACTGTAGTCAAACCTGGCATGTGGTTCCTTCGGTAACGGTTCCCGTCCGCATTTCTTCATGTGAGTTCTACCGGATGTTGCTAAACGTCGGCGCGTTCGGATGGTCCTGTAGATCGACTTTACCGTTACTTTATGTGGCGACCTTCGCCTGCATGCGTAACGTAAGCTTTCATCGTACTAACGGAATTCTCAGACACCTTACACCAGAAAAAAGAAACGCTCGCGCGAGGAATGCAAAGATCGTATGCGGCGATTGATTGCAACACTGTCCAAAGAGTAGGACATAAAGTTGGCGCCCAATTTTGAGTGAATATGAAATCAATTAATTGCCATTTTGGCTTTGATGCGCGTTACGATAAAATAATAAAATTGTGCTGAAATAACACAATATGTCTTGTAATATGTTGTATAAATTTCGCAGTCACTTAATCACCGAGACTAGAATTCAAGCCTGATGCGGTTTAATCGGGTAATTGGAACGGATTTTGGTGTTCTCAGTAAAAAATCATTGAAATAGGAGGGAAGTCTTGAAAAAGGCAGAATTTATCGGTAACGTAGCGGCTAGTGCCGAATTGAAAAAAGCAGACGCTGACCTTGTGGTTTCAGCGGTAATCAGTGAGATAACAAAGTGTTTGGAAAGCGGTAACTCGTTAACTATTGACAAATTGGGTACCTTTTCGACATATTCTCGAGCTGAAAGAATGGGGAGAAATCCCAGAGATGGGTCGGAAATTAAGATTCCTGCGTCTATCGCTGTCCGGTTCAAACCTGCCAAGGCTCTTAAGGAAGCCGTAAATTAGTTGATTCAGGGGTGCTTAGCTCAGTTGGGAGAGCATCGCCCTTACAAGGCGAAGGTCGCAGGTTCGAGCCCCGCAGCACCCACCAAGCAGTTATCCTGGGGCGGTAGTTCAGTTGGTTTAGAATTCCGGCCTGTCAAGCCGGGGGTCGCGGGTTCAAGTCCCGTCCGTCCCGCCATTATCTTTAATCCGTATTCACGCAGACACCTCGCCCAATGATGCGAGAATACGGATTGCTGTATTGGAGGTGCCTTAGTTGCAAGCAATGTATCACCTTTCGTCACACCAAATAGACGATGCTGACTAGTATTCGTGAGCGCGCTACAGGCTGGATCGCCTGGGCCATTGTGATTCTCATTACGATTCCTTTCGCGCTGTGGGGCGTGAATTCGTACTTCACAAATGATATCAATATCAATGTCGCTGAATTTGACGGTGAAGTGATAGACTACAACAGTTATCAGCAGGCCATTTTTTCCGAAAGAGATCGGATGCGGCAGGTTTATGGCGCAAATGTCAGTGCCGAGCTTCTATCTGGCGATGTGTTGGGTCGACAGGTCATCAATCGGCTCGTCAACGATATTCTGCTGCAGCGCGATGCAACAGAACAGGGTTATCGAGTCAGTGATCGACAGCTGGCGGAAGCCATTCTGGCGGAGCCCAGTTTCCAGGATGAGCAGGGTTTCAGCCGGGAACGTTATGAAAGACTGATTCAGTTTTCCGGGTATTCTCCCACCGAGTTTGAATCGGTGCAACGCAATAATGCCGCACTGCAGCAGTTGCAGACCGGATTTTTCGAATCGACGCTTCGCCTCGATTCGATGGTTGAGGACCTTGCAAGACTTCTGACGCAAGAACGCATCGGCGAATTCGTCATCGTCGAACCGTCGGCCTTTCACTCGCAAGTCGAGGTTACCGATGAGGAAATCACCTCGGAGTATGAGGACAATCAGCCGCTGTATATGGAAGATGAGAAAGTCAAGGTCGAATACATCGAACTGTCGCCTGATGAATTCGCAGTCAATTTCACCCCGACGGACGAAACCCTGAGACAGATTTACGATTCCGAATTGCAGCAGTTTCGCGAAGAAGAGCAAAGGAATGTTCGTCACATTCTGCTGGAGACGGAAGGAGACGACAGTTCAGCCGCCTTGGAGCAGGCACAGGAACTGAAGACCAGGCTTGACGGTGGTGAAGACTTTACAGAATTGGCGGCGGAGTATTCCACTGATCTCGGCTCTGCGGAGCAGGGCGGCAGCATCGGTTGGGTTAGTCGCGGTGCGACGGTGCCGGCATTTGAGTCCGTTGCATTTTCGTTGGCGGAAGGTGAGATCAGTGAACCGGTCGTTAGCGAGTTCGGAGTTCACATCATTCAGGTCGAAGAAATTCAATCAGAGAAGATTAAGGATTTTGAAGAAGTTCGCAGTGAATTGATCGAACGGGCTGTTAATGCTCAAGCCGAAAATGAGATGTTTGATATTGCTGAAGAACTGCGGAATGTGGCATTCGAGCAGCCTGACAGTCTTGCCCCGGCAATCGAACTATTGGGATTAAACACTCAGGTATCTGATTGGTTCAGCCAGACCGACGGTGTTGGAATTGCAGTGGATGCTAAGGTGCGCGAAGCCGCTTTCAGCGAAATGGTACTGACAGATGGTTTCAACAGCGATGTCATTTCGTTGGACGACGGGAGACAGCTGATTTTACGCAAGAAAGATCATCGGCCCGCACAGGCCATCAGTTTGGATTTGGTTAAAGATGATATTTCAGAAAAATTAATGCTGGAAAAAAGCTCGGCAAAGGTTCAGGAATTTGTGTCTGACCTAATTGACAAGCTAGAGGATGATGCTGACTGGACTGAAATGGTTGATGAACAGGGATTTGAGGTCGAGGCCATTCCAAGTCGTACCGGCAATGAAAATGATCAGGATTCTGTGGAAGTCGCCGCCTATGTGTACGCGTGGGAAAAACCAGGAGCCGATGGCGCAGTCTATGGTAGCGGAGAAATCAGCGGTGGGCGGCATGTACTGTTCAGAATTACCGAAGTAACCGAAGGTGACAGTACACTAAGTTCGGAACAGGATATCGAGGATATGCAGAACGTCTTCACGCGGAGATTTGGTGCTGGACTTTTTGAGAGTCATCTCAATCAGTTGCGCGAGGGTATTGATGTGTCAATCAATGATGAGCTGCTTTAGTCAAATTGCAGCAATGCCTCGCTGAAACCAACCGAATGGTATCCGCCATCGACATAAAGGATTTCCGCAGTTATTCCAGAAGCCAGATCTGAGCAGAGGAAAGCGGCTGCATTGCCAACCTCATCAATCGTAACGCTTCGACCGAGTGGTGTGGCTTTTTCATAGTGTTCGATCATGGACTTCATGCCTTTGATTCCTGCCGCCGCCAAGGTTCGAATGGGCCCTGCTGAAATGGCGTTTACGCGTATGCCGCTCGCCCCCAAAGACTGTGCGCAGTACCGCACGTTTGCTTCAAGGCTGGCCTTCGCCAGCCCCATGACGTTATAACTCGGCATCGAACGAACCGAGCCAATGTAAGTCAAGGTGAGGAACGCCGCATTTCGATCCAACATCATTGGAGAGAGGGCTTTGGCGATAGCCGAAAAGCTGTAAGAACTGATTTCGTGAGCCGCCAAAAATCCGGTACGGTCAACCGAATCAAGATACAGGCCTTCGAGCTGCTCGCGTGGCGCATAAGCAATCGAATGCACGGCGATATCCAGGTAATCCCAATGTTGCCGGACTGCTGCTGACAGATTTTCGATCTCCACATCGGCCGACACATCGCACTGTGCCACGAAACTAGCGTCCAATTGTTCCGCAAACTTCTCAACCCGCGGTTTCAGTCTTTCATTTTGATAAGTTAATGCTATATCAGCACCCTGCTCAGACATTGCCCGAGCAATTCCCCACGCAATTGAGCGGTCGCTCGCGATGCCGGTAATGAGGGCTCGTTTTCCCTTTAGAAATGCCATTTGACTCTTCGCTATCGGTCTATTGTTTAATGATGGCGCAACTATCCAACGCCCTTATCCGAATCATTATATGGTTATGGATGGTGTTCTGTCGTCAGAGTGAACGCGCTGACGGTCAATTGATGATTGTTCAGACTGCGCGTCGATGACGATCAAGACCGATTGATTTCATCCATAGTTCCGATCGCTAATCAGGCCATTCTGAATCAGATGTGAAGATTGAACGCCTGGACAGAAGAGCCCATGCGCAGCAACAAACGGTTCTGTGCCTGTGAACTGGTGATTGGTGTATATTGTCTGAGAACGAAAAGAATCATACAGACGTAGGTGATGTTTGATGCATGACATAGCGCAGGCCACTCAGCATTATAGTGCCATTGAATCACTTCAGGAACTCTTCGGAAGTCGTATAAAAACAACCGCTGGCGAGTGTCGACAATTCGGCACCGATGAGTCTTTTCATGGCAGTTTTCCACCTGATGCGGTATTCGCGCCCCATACGAGCGAAGAAGTGACGGCGGCTGTTCGGATCTGCGCTGAACACAGATTTCCGGTGATCGCATACGGAACTGGCACCAGTCTCGAAGGTCATATCTGCGCTTTACAGGGTGGTCTTTGTCTCAACATGATTGAGATGAATCAGATTCTGCAGGTTAATGTGGACGATCTGGACGTTGTTTTACAACCCGGCGTTACAAGAAAGCAACTGAATCTTCATCTGAAAAACACTGGACTGTTTTTTCCGATTGACCCTGGTGCTGACGCATCGCTTGGTGGTATGGTTGCCACCCGCGCCTCCGGCACCAATGCTGTTCGATATGGCACCATGCGAGAAAATGTGCTGTCTCTCAAAGTAGTGATGGCAGACGGCCAAATCATCAAAACTGCTGGACGGTCGCGAAAGTCCGCAGCGGGGTATGATTTGACCAGGCTGTTTGTAGGGTCTGAAGGAACGCTCGGAGTTGTAACCGAAATCACTCTACGCGTTTACGGCATTCCGGAGAAGATATCTTCCGCACTGGTTACATTTCCAAATCTAGACCAAGCCGTGCAGTCCGTCATCACGACTATCCAACTCGGCATTCCCATCGCGAGAATTGAACTGTTGGACGATGAAATGATGCGGGCCCTGAATCGGTACTCCAAATTGAACTATCCAGAGGAGCACACGCTTTTTCTCGAATTTCATGGAACGGAATTATCCGTTCAGGAGCAGGTTGAACAGGTGCAGATGATCTGCGAGGAGAACGGCGGAGGACATTTTCAGTGGACGGCTCACACTGAAGACAGAAACCAGCTATGGCAGGCGAGACATGATGCGGCTTATGCGGCGAAAGCCATGCGCCCCAATGCTCAGATATGGGCGACTGATGTCTGTGTACCGATTTCTCGTCTGGCGGAATGCATCATGGAAACTCAGCGAGACATCAAAGAATCTGGATTGTTGGCTCCAATTGTCGGGCATGTTGGCGACGGTAATTTTCACTTGGTGCTTCTGGTTGATCACACCAACCAAGAAGAGGAAAAGCGCGCACAGGCGCTGCATGAAAGGATGGTCATGCGGGCCTTGGAAATGGAAGGCACCTGCACCGGCGAGCATGGCATCGGTTATGGTAAGCTGGATTTCTTAGTTGCTGAACACGGTGAATCGGTCGCGGTGATGCGAAGGATCAAAGTGGCTCTGGACCCAGACAACATCATGAATCCGGGTAAAGTCGTTCGGGTTTAATGGGTGGCGGATCAGTAGCAGTAAAAATACGTAGTACGCAGACTGTTACCAATGGGTAACATCCGAATCAATACCGACTGAGTCAGTCGCCTAAGGCATTGATGGGCGTAAGAAATTAGGCTGCAGAATCTTGCGAGTTTTGAGCTGGTGGATTGATGCTATGGTAAATTTCCGCGTCATCGTTTTCACCTTTTTCCAAGATCCCTTTTTCGACAAATAAGCGTAAAGTGTTGTTTACGGTTGCGCGTGAAACAGGTGGCCATGGGCCGTTTACGTTTCTATAGACTTCTTCCGCAGACATTTCGTTGGAATTGTCAATGATCACCCTCGCAATTCGAAGTCTCTGCTGCGATGGCATAATACCGTTGTCTCTCAAATACGAATCAAGGTCAATGTTAGTAATCATGGTTGAAAAATCACCCATCCCACATGAAGAATTCTGATAGAAAGTAAGTATATCATATATTGACAGCATTGGTAGAAATTTCTGGTCGGATGCAGGCATCTGAGCATCGATTCGTTCTGGTACCTATTGAAAACAAGATGGAAATGGACTTGGAAAGGGTGAATTACGAGTTATTTGGCTTGCTGTAGGAAATGTCTATGACGATTCGGAGCAACTCTTTCATATCTGGTACGGGTGAAGTGTTGCAGGCATTTGCTGCAATTGTTCGTAATGGTTTGATATTGCTTATAGGGGATATTGCTTCGCAGTACCAAAAAGAGGTGATTTCTGGCATGGATTATTCGACCCGCCTGCTTGTCAACCTGCATCATGGGTCAGCGCGCGCAATCTCAATCGATCAAAATACTTCTGATTTAAGAGTTGCGATTCATCAGCAGAAGCCGGAGGAGTTCTTGACGGACATTAGGCACCATCTGATGAATATGGTTGTTACCGATGAAGATTTTAGTTCGCAGCTTGCTGAGCAGATCGAATCCATGTTGGTCGAGGGTGGATGCTGGATCATATTGAATGCCGGCGCACTACCTGATTCCCTCACTAACGCGTTCTACGGAATAAACACCGGAACTTGCCACATATTGGTAAAGAGAAACGTGCAGCAGGCAAATGTCAGACGCGGTGGTCGACGGTCGAGATTGGCAGGAGAGCAATGACTGTCAGTAACCGTCATCCGTACGATACTGATAGTTTTGCGTTAATCAACATCCTTAAGCGTACCGGATTTGTAAGCCATGAACTGAAAAATGGAAGTGTGTGGATTCGTCGGCACTTCATACCCGAAGAAAAAGCGACGCGGCTATTGATTGCGCTGGCGGATGAGATCGAGTGGATTCGGCCAACTGTTCGTTTCGGTAAAAGAATCATTCCGTCGCCAAGACTTGCCGCGTGGCATGGAGATGAAGGAGCAGTCTACCGTTACTCGGGAATTGAAAATATACCGCTGCCATGGAATGAAACGCTGTCCGGCATTCGCATGTCTTTGGAGAGCGCAACTGGTTGCAGATTCAACAGTGTCTTACTCAATTACTACCGGTCAGGTCAGGACAGTATGGGCTGGCATCGAGACAACGAGCCTGAGTTGGGCTCGGAACCACTGATTGCCTCGATTAGTCTGGGGGAGGAGAGACGCTTCCTGATGCAGCATGTCAAGGACAGAAATTTGCGGTGGCACACTGACCTTGATAACGGTTCACTGTTAATCATGTTGGGGCAGACCCAGCAGTTTTGGCGGCACAGCATACCAAAATCCAAGACGCGTAATAATCCGCGAATCAATCTGACTTTTCGCCAGGTTTATTGAACGCGCCAATTGAATGAAGAGTTGCTGACTGTTGCAAATACTGGCATTTCTGAAGCTAGGGCTGCTGTAATCGTTCGCCATCAATTCATAGTCAGACCCAGCTGTTCATTGATTTACAATCGTTCAATTGCAGAAGCGATTTGGGTTCAATAGGCCAAAGACTCTTTTTCTGGATCTGTTGGAGAAAATATCCTTCTTGGTGGCCGCCGCGGTTACTGCGATGAGTTCGAACCGGTCTTCGAATGAAGGAACGGCGTGAATTTCAGAACTGCGGCGGTTGAGTTACCACTGGTTCCTGAGTTCTCTCAATCGAAGGAATACTGTTTTTCGGTCTGGATTGTCCGGCATATCTGGAAACGATTCCCTTAGTTTCTCGATAATGGTTGGGTTGCTCAACCGGAAAAAGGTGTTGAACTCTCGCTCTTGAGCGAGTACCGTAATCAAAGCATCGTTCGGGTCCTGATCATTGATTCTGTTCAGCATGTTTGCCGCAGCTTTGTTGCTTGGTTCCCGATTTAGCGTAAAATTCAGATTGTTGGCAATATAGTCGTGCCCCGGGTAGATTCGGGTGTTTTCATCCAGCTTATCGAGCTGATTGACAAAGGTTTCATATAGCTCGTGTGGATGCCCGCCATTGTGACAGTTGCCCGCGCCCGCATTGAACAGAGTGTCGCCGCAGAACAAGGCTGGCTGATCACCATCTGCAAAAAGACAGATGTGGCTCATGGTATGCCCAGGCGTATCGAGCGCCAGCAGTTCGACTTGACCGACTCGAATGACATCACCGGCTCCGACACCGCGATCCATGCCGGGGATTTTGTTGGCTGCGTTTCGATGAGCGATCAGCTTCGCACCGGTGGCTTTGATCATCTCACCATTTCCTCCGGTGTGGTCTGCATGCTCATGCGTGTTCAGAATACTGGTGATGTTCAAGCCAAGTTGGTTTGCCCTTGAAAGACATTTTTCGTGATCAAGTGGATCAATCGCGAGTGCTTCGCCTGTAGTCGAACAGGCGATCAGGTAATTGAAATTTCGGTACGCGTTATTCGTCCAGATCTGTTCAATGATCATTGCTCTCATCCGTCTCCGTCATTGGCCTTTATTCTGTTGCCTGAAAGATGCTTGATTTCGATCGTTGATTCACCGAATACCTGGAAGGCCTGGCCAAAGCCTTTTACATAGACTCCGCTATTTGGCGTTAAAACGAACAAATTGAAGTCGGACAGCTGTCTGAGGGTGTCAACAATCGGGCCGAATCGTTCTTTGAAAATGGCGATCCAATGACTGAAAGGGTCTGAATTTCGATCGATTTGTGCGATGTGGCAATCAAGTACTAGGCGGTTTCTGGCAAATAGATTCAGTGTATCCGCTTCATCTTCAATGACCATCACCGAGACTCGGGGATTGATTCGGATGTTGGTCGTATGTTGCGCAAGGTCACTCAATAAAACGTAGAACTGCATGCGGTCGTCGGAAATGAACGGAGCGTAGCTGGCGCAGGGAATACCGTCGCCTGACACTGTTGCGAGTTCAAGCGATTGACGACTGTTGATGAGCTTCGAAATCTCAAGGGGAATTTTCTGTTCTGAAATCATCACTTTACTCAGCCATTGATCATCGCATCGAAGCCGCCTTCAAGGTCCGCGATCAGATCATCTGGATTTTCCAGACCAACATGAATTCGCAGAGCAGGCCCTTCTGCATGCCAATCTGTTGCCGATCGATAGGGGCGTGGGTCAAATGGTATCATCAGACTTTCGAACCCGCCCCAGCTGTAGCCCAGACCAAAAAGCGGCGTATTGTCGAGCAGTCTGCCGAGCGCGGCGTCCGAAACAGAGTGTAGAATGAATGAAAACAGGCCGCTGGCACCCAAAAAATCGCGTTGCCATAATTCATGACCGGGATGGTCGCCGCGCGCCGGATGAATCACTCTGGCAACTTCAGGTCTCGCGGCCAGCCAGTCTGCAATCAAGAGTCCCGATTCCCAGTGCCGTCGGAGACGGATTGGCAAAGTTCTGAGGCCTCGAAGTCCCAAAAAAATCGGATCCGGTCCGGCACACTGTCCACTTAGGCGAACCGAGTCTCTCACCCGGCCGTAACACTCTTCATTGGCTGCAATGATTCCCAGCATCGCATCGGAGTGACCGGTAATGTATTTCGTCGCAGCATGTACCGAAACATCAATGCCGATTTCAAACGGTTTCAGGTAAAGCGCGGTCGCCCAGGTATTGTCCAATATCGTCGTTATTCCATACTTCTTCGCAACGGCGGCGATTGCAGGCAGGTCCTGAATTTCAAACGTCTGGGAGCCGGGCGATTCAACAAAAATGACGGAAGTATTGGGTTTGACCAACTGCTTGATATCTTCGCCGAGCAGCGGGTCGTAGTAGTTGACTTCGACCCCGTATCGAGATAGAACGCGGTCGCAGTAATTTCGGGTTGGCTGATACACACTGTCGGTTACCAAAATGTGGTCACCATGATTGACGAATGCATTCAGCGATTCGGTAATTGATGCGAGACCAGAAGATACGGTAATGGCGCCGCTCGCCCCTTCCAATTCTGCCGCTGCCGTTTCTAAGGCGAAGCCAAGTGGTGTACCATAGCGACCATAAACAACTTGGTTTCGCTGTTGCTTCCGCTGGTGAGAGGTGAGAAACTCTTTATATGATTCGTACAAAACGGTCGAACCATGATAGATTGGGAGATTGACGAAACCATGGCTGTCCTTAAGGTCTCTTCCCAAGTGCGCAGCTTTGGTCTCAGCTGAGAGTTCAGCTCTTTTCATTCGATGATCTCTGTCGGTTTTACTGATGGAAGGCGAAATCAGTCAGCCGTATGAATGGTATTCATTCAGCTGCTGACTTTCAGTGAATCTCAAAGTGAGCATCCGTTATCTCACCATCGACACCGTTGATTGGCAGGATATCCTGAGGACATGCGGAAAAAGCAAAGATGCAATCCATAACGGTTCGAAACTGTACGTAATCACCTGGTCGAGTCACCGGGGGATCAAATGACAGTCCGCCTTCATCAGTCCAGGGAATGTGCATGAAGATGTTGATAGGACTTGGCGTTTCGGAAACTTCGTAACCAAGTTCCTCCATGCCACTTGCAAGATTATCGGCGCAGTTATCGTGATAGTCGGTACATCCCAATAACTGATAGCGGTAGTTGTCGCAGGCCGCCATCAACATGTCGTGAATTCCGGGCGAGGTGTCTTTCTCAACTTCAACAATCGGACGGCGTTTGTTTGTATAAAGTGAGTCACCGGGACTGAACCTCATTTTAAGAAGCGTCGCGCGCGTGTGCTCGTTGGATTGAAACTCGTTCAGGTCATGGAGATTGAAAATCCACGTGTCGACGACCTGACTGCCGTAGGTGTTGATTATTCGAATCGTCTGATTGTTATTGACGATCGTTGCCTTGCCCTTTCTTGCTGGAATCGTAATCTTACCTGTCATTTTAGTTCCCCTGTTTTGGTCGCGCGGTGTAATTGATATGATAAGTTGAACTGTATAATGTGGAATCATCCGCATCTTCGAGACGCTTTTTTCTCTCATCCATGCTGTTATCTGTGTTGATGAAAAAGAAATCGTCGGTAAAAATCGTCCATATTGCTGAAGAAAAATCAGCCCAGTTAATCTGACTTATGAGCCTGACATTTGAAATATCCAGAGTGTTGCCAGAGATCATCGTGAGTATCGTCGCCTGTGCAATTCTGGTTGTTGATCAGACTGCGCTAAAGAAATTCACGCGGCTGCCCTTCATGCTGACCTTGGCTGTTCTTGTTTTCGTGAGCATTATATTTGCAGTCCGACTGCATCAGGAGGCCGCAGTTGTGATGAAGGGGATGTTTATTGATGATTCCTTTGCCAATCTGACGAAATTGGTGACTTGTCTTGTCAGTCTGTTTGTATTTGGTTACGCGAGAGCTTATTCGAAAGACCGGGGAATCGCCGGCGGCGAGTTTTATGTTTTGGGACTTTTCGGCGTGCTGGGCATGATGGTGATGGCGTCAGCTGATCATTTGCTGGTCGTTTATCTCGGTCTCGAACTGATGTCGCTCTGTCTGTATTCGATGGTTGCATTTCAGCGGGATTCGGCTGATGCGACTGAGGCGGCAATGAAGTATTTTGTTTTGGGTGCGCTGGGGTCGGGAGCTCTTCTTTATGGGATCTCGATTGTTTATGGATTAACCGGAACGCTTGACATAGCTGTCATCCACAGTCAGATATCGAACATTCCATCAGACAGTCTGCCGTTGACACTGGCTGTTGTTTTTGTGGTCGTAGCGTTGGCCTTCAAGTTAGGTGCAGTGCCATTTCATATGTGGGTGCCTGATGTTTATCATGGTGCGCCAACATCGACCACGATATATCTGGGCACCATTCCCAAGATTGCGGCTTTTGCCATGATTATGCGCCTGCTGGTTGGCGGGCTGCTGGAGTTGCAGCATCTGTGGCAGGACATGCTGATCATCATTGCCTTGCTTTCGATTATCGCGGGCAACGTCATTGCCATTGTTCAGACCAATTTCAAGCGGATGCTTGCATACTCGACGATTGCCCATATGGGATTCATGCTGCTTGGCGTGCTCAGTGGAACGGACGAGGGATTTACAGCTTCGCTGTTTTATGTTCTGGTCTATGCGGTGATGAGTCTGGGTGCCTTTGGCATCATCGTCATCAGTTCGAAAAAAAATGACGAACTTGATCAAATCAGCGATTACAGCGGTTTGAACAGTCGCGATCCATGGATGGCGTTTTGGGTTCTGCTACTGATGTTCTCGTTGGCCGGTGTTCCACCGACGGTGGGTTTTTATGCGAAACTGGCAGTGATTCAGGCAATCGTTGATGTTGATCTGGTGTGGGTCGCAGTCATCGCCGTTCTGTTCGCCGTCATCGGCGCATTCTATTACCTGCGCGTGATCAAAGTGGTCTATTTCGATCAATTGGAAGAAGTACCTGTTCCGTATCATCAGCTGCCCGCTTCCAGATTGCTGCTTGGTCTGAATGCTATGGTTTTGGTCGCCATTCTGCCTTGGGTCGGAAATGTACTATCAATCTGTGAAACTGCAATTGCCAGCCTGAGGTAATGGTGGTTTTACGGATGATCTGGCGATTCCTAGGTTTGAGGGTTATTGTCCGTTTCCTCAATTCTATTGCAAGTGTAGTGCTCGCCCACTTTGCTGTCATGTTTCGTTCTGAACCGAGATGGCATATGTGTTGCGGCACATGCACCATTGACGACATGAATCCAGCGGTATCAGCCACCGTTCCGCAAGCCAGTCTTATCGGTATGCGAGACTACTGGTGCATTGGTCCGTCCGACGGTGAGGCGTAGGGAAAGCATGTGGGTGAGAAGCAGGTCCCTGATGACTGTTTTGAATCCATCGTCGTACGGTGTTGTGTCAGGTATGTTGGCCGTAAATCGTTCCCTACCGCGCATCCAATGCTCGAGAGATGTGATAGCTGATATCATTGAAAATCTCCTGTTCGTTATCGACGGAGACAGTCTTCTCAGAAAGAATCAAGTATCAGGTTGCTGAATCGCAGCAGGATCAAGTGCTGAGTTTAACTTTTCTGATGCCTTGACAGCCTCGCACACCGACGCAACCAGAATCAATTTTCTTTGAACCAGGGAAATTCGAATGGGCATTTGAATCTCTGATTTCGGTGAACATCTAAACAGCATGATCTCCTGAAGAATAATAAATTGTTGAATGCATTGAATATTAATTATTCAGAGCGAGGCTAATGCCAATCCATATTTGTAAACA
This sequence comes from Arenicellales bacterium, assembly GCA_965205205.1. GTDB lineage: Bacteria > Pseudomonadota > Gammaproteobacteria > Arenicellales > JAJDZL01 > JAJDZL01. The sequence continues at coordinate 3,768,849 of CBDBFX010000002.1, read as the reverse complement.
TCAAAACTATCCCGAGTTGAAATTTATTTCTATGTCTGACTCGAAATTTCTGTAAAATAGGGAGATTGTAAGATGCGGGGTGGAGCAGTTCGGTAGCTCGTCGGGCTCATAACCCGAAGGACGTAGGTTCAAATCCTACCCCCGCTACCAATTGAACAGGCGTCCTGTATATTGAATATTGAACCGTCTATGAATGTTCGGTGTACAGGACGTACCTGTCTGCACTCATAACTTACCTTATTTTCAGTAGTCGTTCCGGCATGGGTGGTGTGTTGCGCCTATTCTTTCCTTTCCAGTCAATTGGCTCGGCCTGAAAGTTACGCTATTGGCTATTGCCAATCTGATTGAATTCATTCCGACCCCAGAGTTAATCGCTTCCGGTAAACGTTACTTTTTGGATCGGGGTGATTTAAATCCGACAGGTCGGTACGCGTGGGCGATCAAGGACTGGAGCCTAGCATTGAATTCCGCTGTCCTCAGCCATATCTGAGATCATCACGGTAAGGGCCGAGATACAGTCACCTGATCTCGTTGCGCGGCACGGTTCAATGTCAGGTCTATTCCAAGCCGGCATCTCAAACATAAGCTGTTACCGGTGCGAATATTACCCTTCGCACGCTCGCGCGGCCCTACCTCAGGAGATGTTGACCATGGATTTAACGCCATAATACGACAGTTAAATTCCATAAAGGGATAAGATTCATTTTTTCGGCAGGTTGAACGAACCAAACCTGATTTAGAACATTCAGCGATTCGTAAGAGTTTTTAATTCACTAGTTGAAACTCGATGCCGCCACAATGTTAGGGATGATTCACATCCATCAAATATATAATTTAACAACGCAAAAATAATGAAAATGCGAGAGTTTTTGCCTTGTGAAGTGAATATTCTACCGTTCTGAATTTTAATTGCTTCATATTTCTTCCGGTTACCAGCTCAGTATGATGGATTGCAGTCACCACTTCCTTGCTTCGGACTCAGATGAAACAGCTCAATCGACGCAGATCAAAGTGTGCGGTATCACGCGTACTGAGGATGCGCAGTATGCGGCGCAATGCGGTGTCGGAGCCATTGGCCTGGTGTTTTATCCTCCGAGTGGAAGAAATATCAGCCCTCTCCAAGCCAGGGCAATTCGCGATAGCCTGCCTTCTCAGGTTGCTACGGTTGCGGTTGTGGTCAATCCAGATGATCAGATGCTTGACGCGATCGTACGACAGGTCAAGCCGACTTATATTCAGTTCCATGGTGACGAGCCGGCATCCCGTTGCCGCGAACCCGGGTTGCCGTTCATAAAAGCGCTTCGAGTCAGGCATTCGGAGCAGATTCTTCAGGCGGTCGACTCATATCCCGATGCCTGTGGACTGCTGCTTGATGCTTACGAGAGCGAAAGGGTGGGTGGTACAGGTAAAACCTTTTCCTGGAAATTCATACCGCGGGTTGATATACCCATCATTCTGGCTGGTGGCCTTCACAGTGGCAATGTCGCCGAGGCCATTGGCAAAATCCGACCGGCGGCAGTTGACGTGAGTACGGGTGTCGAATTCAGTGAAGGGGTAAAGAATCCGGCGGCCGTCAAAGCGTTCGTTAACGCAGTCCTGACAGCCGATCGGGCAGTTGAACTGAATCGAGCGGAATGATCTTAATGCTCTGCAATGAACTGGTTCACTGATTTATTACCACCCAAAATCAAGTCGGGTGGACGACTTTCGAAAAAAGGTGTACCGGAAGGCATTTGGGTGAAGTGTCCCGAATGCTCATCTGTTTTGTATCAGGTTGAATTGGAACAGAATATTAATGTCTGTCCGAAATGCAGCTACCATATGCGAATTAATGCGACGAAGCGGATAGAGTCGTTTCTCGACCAGGGCAGCGTTCAACCGCTGGTCGGCGAGGTGAAACCGGTAGACGCACTGAAATTTCGCGATCGAAAGAAGTACAAGGACCGACTCTCTGAAGCGCAGAAAAAAACCGGTCGCTATGATGCGCTGGCCGTCTGCACCGGTGAATTGAAAAATATGCCGATTGTAGTGGCCGCATTCGATTTTGATTTTCTCGGCGGTTCAATGGGGTCGGTCGTCGGAGAGCGCTTCGTACATGGAGTTGATGCAAGCGTTGAACGGCGTGCACCATTTGTGTGTTTCGCTGCCAGTGGGGGGGCCAGGATGCAGGAGTCCATGTTTTCCCTCATGCAGATGGCCAAGACGACGGCAGCGGTGGACCGGCTAAATTCTGCTAAGATCGCCTACGTATCAGTATTGACCGATCCGACGATGGGTGGCGTAACTGCGAGTTTCGCCATGCTTGGCGACATCATTGTTGCTGAACCCAGGTCGCTGATCGGCTTTGCCGGCCGTCGAGTCGTCGAACAGACGGTTCGCGAAACACTTCCTGACGATTTTCAGCGCGCGGAGTTCCATCTTCAACACGGTGCGCTTGACATGGTCGTCGATCGGCGGAACCTTCGCGATTGCATTCATGCAATACTGACGATACTGATGGGTACACGCGGCGTTGCAGACAATCATGAACCTGGATAGTTCACCGCGGCAGCGAAATGCGGTCAGTCTGCGGCTGAATGCACTGCATAAAGCGCGCAATCTGAACGATTGGCTAGACTATATTCAGACGCTTCATTATCGAACGATGGATCTCACGCTGGAGCGGGTTCGGGTCGTCATTGATCGCATTACTGGACGTAGTGTTCCATTTCTGATCATTAGTGTCGCCGGCACCAATGGCAAGGGCTCGGTTGCTCACTTCATTGAATCGATTTTCAGACACGCAGGTTATTCTACGGGACTTTACACCTCCCCACATTTAGTCGAATTCAACGAAAGGTTTGTCATCGATGGCGATCAGATATCCGATGCGGCGATGTTGAACCAGTTTCAACGCGTTGAATCCATGCGCGGTGATGTACCGCTGACTTTTTTTGAATATGGAACCGCGATCGCAGTCGATTACTTTATTCAGCAGAATGTCGACGTTGCCATCTTTGAAGTTGGCTTGGGCGGTCGCAAAGATGCAGTCAATATTTTAGACGCTGATATAGCCTGTATTACTTCGATTGGCACGGATCACGAGAAGTGGCTGGGCAACACGCGGGAGAAGATCGGTTATGAGAAAGCGGGAATTCTGCGCCGCAATCAGCTAGCGGTGTGCACGGATTCGAATCTTCCAAATTCCGTTCGCAATGCAGCAGCTGAACTGTCCCTTGACCTTCATGTCTATGGAGAGGGTCTGACTTCGAATTTCAATTCCGAGAATTGGTCTTTGAATCTAAAGTCTGGAAATGCTGAATATGAACTGAAAGATATTCCAAACCCGCTTATCCCCGGGCAATGTCAGAAGGAGAATGCCTCCGGTGCCGTTGCCGTAGCACTGCTGGCTCGAAAATTTTTCGATTTACCGGACGAGGCGATTCGAAAAGGGGTAAAAGCGACTCGATTGGCCGGACGTTTGCAAGTCATACGGGAATCTCCACAGATTCTGCTTGATGTTGCACACAATGTCGAATCGGTTAGGGAACTCGCAGCTTATTTGGTTCAGCACCCTGTTGCCGGCAGAAACATTGCTCTTATGTCGGTACTTTCTGAGAAACCAATTGAACCGATGACTGAGTCGGTGAAACATGTGTTTGATGAATGGCATCTGTGTGGGATTCATGAAGAGCGAGGAATTACGGCAAGTCAGTTGCATCAACGAGTACAACCCATACTTTCCAAACATATGCGCGTCAAGCTTCACTTTGATGCTCAGGCCGGATTCGAATCCATACTGACATCGGTCGACGCGGCTGATCGTGTCGTTGTATTTGGTTCATTTCTGACGGTGGGTGAGGTTTTGCGGTTTAATCGAGGTGAGATCGAAGGAAAACTATGAAAGCAGTTTCTGCTCATACCGCAAGTTCGATGCTTCAGTTCTTTCAGGTGCTGACAGGCATGCTGATTTGGGGAACCATCGGTTATGCCGTTATTTTCTTTACATTGAATACGCCAATGGACGATGGCCAAAGTGGGTTGCTCGCAGATTCCGATGAGACCGTCCAATCGGCCAATGCGGCTGAGTCTGCGATCATTCCGGCCGGCTTATCATCTTCGTGGATGCAGAATGCGTCACTGGCTCGCGGCTGGTATGTGCATGTTGGTTCTTACGATAGCAAAGTTCAGTCTGAAGTCGAACGTCTGAAGTATGCCCGATTGCAGGAGCCGATCCAGGTAGAGGTGGGTGAAGACGAATTGACCCATCTGCTCGTCGGTCCCTACTCATCAAAAAACGAAGCGATTGCAACCAATGAACGGATCAGCTCCGAATTCAGAGTGTCGCCTGCTGCAATCCATCAGATTGGTGATGTTGGTGATGCGGTCCAAGAGAAGACAACGACTGGCGATCAGGTAACGGTAAAAAGTTCTCCGACACCCATGCCGCCGACAAGCCCTAAAATTCAAACCGAAATGCCACCGCCAGAACCGACGACTCCAGCGGGAAACTGGTATATTCAGATCGGCGCATTCAAAAACATTGAGTATGCCAGAAATCTGAGTAAACAGGCGCGGAGTAAGAATTATCCGATCAGAATAGAAAATTCAGCTGAGGGATATGTCCGCGTGCTGCTTGGTCCTTATCCAACACAGGACTCCGCAACCAAATCCGTACCGGCGGTTGTCAATGCGTTGACTTTGGGCACCGTAATGGTTCGTGAAATTAAAGGCTAAAAGCAAAGTCAGACGTATTTCCGTTAAAATGAAAGCCAACTCACCTGTCGCTTCAATCCGATGCGCAGATTACCGAAACGAAATCTCGAATTTGATTTATAAATGGTAACGTAGTCTGGCTTTTGGCGCATCTGTCAACTCCATATTTAATCGATTCAGTTTAATTTCTTGTCACCGATTTTCATTGACATCGGCTGCCTCACCGTAGTTGTCGTTTCGCTTTTGATTGGCTATTTCAGGGGCTTTATCAAGTCCTTACTGTCAGTATTGTCGTGGATAGTTGCATCTTGGGGTACGTGGATGTATGCCGGCCTGACTGTTCCTTATTTTGCAGGCCTCGGTTTGGAACCAAACCTGCAGCGCATAGTCGCCAACATCGCTCTGTTTTTTACATTGTTACTGTTGGCAACTCTATTGAGTCTGTTGACGGCTCGGTTCATCGTCGTGAAGCCCATTGCTGAGATTGACCGAACTTTAGGTGCTGCGTTCGGTATCGTCAGAGGTGTCCTCATCGTCGCCATTCTAGCACTAGTCAGTTCATTCGTCTTTATTTCGGATGCTTCGTGGTGGCAGGGCTCAGTAACTTTGGTATTGCTCGAGCCCTTCGTCATGCAGTTGCGCGAGCTGGTGTCTCCCTATCTGTCTTTGGAATAGTTGTTTGGTTGAATCCAGCAGTCCATCGCGAGGATCATTTGCAGGCAGACCAAATCGTGTTCATCAAGTGTTGCCTTGAGTTAGGAAAATGTGTGGTGTAGTAGCGATTTTATCCACTGAACGCTGTAGTTTCGAACTCTATGAGTCTCTAACCGTACTGCAGCACCGTGGACAAGATGCGGCTGGCATTGTGACCAGCGACGGTCAGCGCGTATACTCTCATTCTGCGAAGGGGCTGGTACGCGATGTATTTTCTGCGGAGTCGCTATCGGAATTCAAAGGCAGTTTGGGTATTGGTCACGTCCGCTACCCCACGGCGGGTGGCAATACCGAAGCGGAGTGCCAGCCGTTTTATGTCAATTCTCCGTTCGGCATTGCCTTAGCACACAATGGTAATCTGATCAATGCCGACGAGCTGGCGGTGAAAGTCTTTCAAGGCGACCGGCGGCAGATCAATACCAGTTCCGATTCAGAAATCATGTTGAATGTTTTTGCGTATGAACTGTCGATGACAATGCGAGAGACGGCGAGTAATCTCACGCCTGCTCATGTTTTCAATGCAGTTGAAAAAGTCTATCACAGATGCCGAGGCGCGTTCGCGGTTACCGTTCTGATCGTTGGCGGTGGTCTGCTCGCATTTCGAGATGGCAATGGTATTCGACCGCTGATTTATGGAACCCGTAAATCAGAGAGCGGTGATTCAACTCACTATGCATTTACGTCTGAGAGTGTCACCCTTGATGTGCTAGGGTTTGAAGTGGCGAGGGATGTTGCGCCTGGTGAAGCCATATTTGTTGACATGGATGGCAGATTGCACTCGAAGCAGTGCGTTCCAGAGGTGCGCCCCTCACCATGCATCTTTGAGTTTGTTTATTTGGCTCGTCCCGACTCGATGATCGACCGAATATCAGTCTACAAAACTCGCTTAAGAATGGGTGAGTGGCTTGGCCGGCGCTTTTTGGAAAAATTTCCCAACCATGATGTCGATGTCGTAATGCCAATTCCAGATACCAGCCGTGCAGCGGCATTGCAGCTCGCTCATACCATTGGTGTGAAGTATCGGGAAGGTTTCATAAAAAATCGGTATTTCGATCGCACCTTCATCATGCCTCGACAGTCTCAGCGGGACTATTCTGTGCGACACAAGCTGAACGCCATCGAGTTGGAGTTTGAGAACAAGAACGTGCTGCTGGTTGATGATTCAATCGTGCGCGGCACCACGGCAAAGCAGATTGTCAGAAGGGCGCGGGAAGCGGGAGCGAAATCCGTTTACCTAGCCTCCGCCGCGCCACCGATCCGTCATCCGAATGTATATGGCATTGATATTCCAAGTCCGGCAGAGCTGGTGGCGACAGGTCGAGACACCGATCAGATTTGTAAAAAGATAGGGGCGGACTATGTCCTGTACCAACGGCTGGACGATTTGATCGCCTCCGTTCTGACAAACAACTCGGACGTGGTTGAATTTGATACATCGGTCTTTGATGGCAGGTACATCACCGGTGGTGTATCTGAAAATTTTCTTTCCACACTCAATCGGCAGCGAAGTGACAGCGCGCGCGATGCGGACGAAAATGCCTTGTTATATGCCGCCCCTGTTGACCAGCAGTGAGGACGGACCCTCAGACGACAGCATGGTGTAGGTTGATGATGCCGTCAGAGGTGGCGCGGATCACCGCATCATACCCCCGCCCCCAGTCTCCCAGTACATAACGGGCGGCACTGTTGCCGTCAATGACAAAACGGTGAACCTGCGGCCGATGCGTGTGGCCATGAATCAGAACATTAACATTGAATTCCTTCATTGCATGAAGTACTGCGCTTTGGTTGACATCCATCAGAGCCTGATTGACTTTCGGTTTGTTACTTTCGCTTGCGGCGCGCATGCTCAAAGCCCGTTCGAATCGTTCGGCGACCGGCAATTGAAGGATCATTTCCTGCCACTCAGGAGATAGAACCACCGCTCGGTAGCGCTGGTGTGCAATATCATCAGTGCACAAACTGTCGCCATGCATGAGTAGCACCTGCTGACCCCCCAAACTGATTCGTGTTGGATCCGCAATCAATGAAGCGCCGATTTTTTCAACAAATTCCCGTCCGATCAGAAAATCTCGATTACCATGCATGATTGAAATTCGTACGCCGGCGGCAGAAAGTTTTCCCAGTGCCTCAACTGCCGCATTGTGCCCTAGCAGCTCAATGCCATCATCTCCAATCCAGTAATCAAACAGGTCGCCGAGTATGTAAAGTTCGTCAGCGTCTGCTCCGATGGCGTTCAGGTAATGAATGAATCGATCGTAGACCTCGGGCTGGTTCCGGTTGAGATGGGTGTCGGAAATCAGATAGGTAACCATGCGGATCAGTACTGACGGATTTACGATTCTAGAGATTGACAGGATGAGTGCTTCGGTTGTCACTGATTCCGCAACAGTGATCGGACGCGATCTGAGCGTTTTTTAGGAATTCGCCGCTCTCCGCCACTCGTCGTTCACAACATTTCAAACAACGGAACGAGAATTTTATAATGTGCGGGTACCAATTCATTATATAGACTTCCATTATCAGCAGGTTCATGTTACTCATTTACAATAGTCTGACCGGACAGAAAGAACCGTTCAAACCCATTGATGGCAATCGCGTCCGCATCTACGTGTGTGGCATGACGGTTTACGACTATTGTCACTTGGGTCACGCCAGAGTCATGGTCGGATTCGATGTGATCGTGCGTTATCTTCGTTTCCGCGGATACGACGTTAAATATGTTCGAAATATCACGGATATCGATGACAAGATCATCAATCGCGCCAATGAATTGGGCGAATCCACCGAATCTTTGACGGCTCGTTATATCAGGTACATGCATGAGGATCTGGAAGCGCTGCAGGTGCAAAAACCGGATCATGAACCTCGCGCCACCGAATATATTTCACAGATCGTTGAAATGATCGCGACGCTGATTGAGCGCGGGTATGCGTACTGCGTATCAAACGGAGATGTGTACTACCGCGTGCGCAAATTCAATGATTATGGTAAGTTATCGGGCACGCGGCTGGATGAACTGGTTGCAGGCGCTCGAATTGAGCCAGACGAGATAAAAGATGATCCGTTGGATTTCGTGCTGTGGAAAGGATCGAAACCCGATGAGCCAAGCTGGAATTCACCTTGGGGAAGGGGACGGCCTGGATGGCACATCGAGTGTTCTGCAATGTCCACAAGTCTGCTGGGCGATCACTTTGACATTCATGGAGGCGGCAGAGATCTGCTATTTCCACATCACGAAAACGAAATCGCACAATCCGAGGCCGCGACTGATGAAGGTTTTGTTAATGTTTGGATGCACAACGGTTACCTCGAAATCAATTCGGAGAAAATGTCAAAATCAATGCAGAATTTTCTGACGATACGTGAGATTCTTGCACAGGATACGAATCCGGTGAGAATGGGAGAAGTTCTACGTTTCATGTTCCTGCTCAGTCATTATCGAAGCCCGCTAAACTACAGCGACCGTTCACTGGATAACGCAATGGCTGCCCTAAAGCGAATTTATTTGGCGATTCACAAGGCTGAACAATTCGGGATACAGATGACTGAAGCAGTGGATGAGCGATTTATTACGAGATATCAATCGGTGATGGATGATGATTTCAACACTCCAGATGCTCTAGCTGTAATTTTTGACTGTGTGAGAGAATTGAATCGTGCATTTGATTCACAGTCAGAAGAGATGGTCAGACGAATTTATCGAACGCTGATCGTGCTGACTGAAAGCTTGGGAATAGCCGGTTTGAACGCATCCAATTTTCTTGGGGTTGAGGGTTCTGCGAGCGAAGATGACATTCGCGCATTGGTTGATAGAAGAGAGCATGCTCGGCGCGCAAAAAAGTGGGAAACGGCAGATCAGCTGAGACGACAGTTGATGGAACTTGGTGTTGAACTGGAAGATCGCCAGGACGGTACGAGTACGTGGCGGAAAATCTGATTCCCGAATTCGCAGAGGATGTTGAACATTTATTCGCGTTCAGAACTAGGAAGATTCAGGCGCGGACATGCTACAGAATTCGATTTTGACATTTGCGGTAATATTTTGTTGTGATCAGTCTGCAGACAGCTCATTGGTTGCCACAGAGTAAGGTTGGCCTGCATGGCCGCAGAATTTGAACAATTGAATCGCGGTGCAAAACACATGCACAGACCGACTTGAGGCAAAGAGAACCGCTCATTACAAGAACAAAGGTTTGCAAATTTCCATTTAAGAGCGATGTAACTCCCCCATTCACTCTCGGCTGTAGATTGCGGATGTTTAGACGGTTGTTGTGCGTCTGCAGCTCACAGGAAATCAGGTACAAGGGTATGACACTTTAAGTTTTAGCCGATGCCGAATTCAATTGAAATGCACCGCGTGTTAGGTATTTTGCAACCGTTTACCAGCTCAGTACTTTAAATTGTCAGACGAGCTCATATTCCAATACGCAGAAAAATATGGGCTGGCCAGTTCATGATGTGCATATGACGGCCTGCCGCGAAGAGACCCGCAGTGTGAATTTGGCAGTGTTTACCTGGTAAACACCACAAAATAACAACTCGTGCCTCCATATCGCAATGTGAAATGATCAATGACAGGTGATCTGAAACCGATGCGACTTCGATTCATTCAGCCGACCTCTAGCAAGTTAGGACTATTTCAAGGGGGGGGGGTAAGCACCCAGCCATCATCATCTGCCAGCCGCGCGATCTGTGCCGTGCATTCTTCCCCGAAAACAATCCCCAGGGAAGAATGCCAATGTCGTCACCCACAGCTAAATCAGAGACCGCCGTTCCTCAGTTTCGCAATCTCCTCCCTGCTGAACTGCGTCGCCGTCTCAACATCTCGATCCGAATATCCCGCTCGGATCATGCGCTCGGCCGTCTCGCATTTGGCCTCCTGAACGCCTTTCTCATGGCCTTTCTCAAGACCTTTCTCAAGTCCCGTATTATGGCCCATCTGCCAGGCCTCGGCAACCGAATCCGGCTGCAGCTCCTCCCATATCCACATCACATCCTGCATGTCCTCATCTCCCGGCATCGCCGCCAACTGTTCATACAATATTTCCTTAGTCTTTGAAATTATAATTGACCGCCTCGCACCCGACAGGTATTTCACCAGACTGCTGATGAACAACCGGCGCACCGCCTCCGGCAGCAGCCGCGCCCGCACCACCCAGTCGGCACACCGCCGCTCATCCGCCTCCCAGATGTCGGCCATCACCTCCAGCACCAGCGCCTCCTTGAGCGGCAGCTGCCGCAGCCGACGCCGAACCGACGCCTCGCGCAGGTTCACGAAAATCACCTCGAAATCCAGCAGACGGTGGCGGTTGCATGCCAGAAACTCCGCATCCAGATCGGCGTGCCGCCAGGCGGAAAAGGACTTCCGGCCACTCCACTCGGCGCATCCATGATAGATGATGACCGGCAGCACCACATGACTGCCATTCTTATACAGCAGCGTGGTGTAGCTGAGCAGCTGCTCCATCGCCCACCAGTCCTTGGAACTCTTGTGCTCGAAGATGAAGTGGACGCGGCTGTGCGCATCGTGTCGGAGTCGGACCTCGACGATCAGGTCGGCCTGATAGCCGCGCAAGTCCGGCTCGTCGAACAGCGCGCCGGGCACGATGCGGACAGTACGCAGATCATAGTGTTTCAGTTCGGTTGGTGGCAGGGCGAGTTTCAGCAGGGTTCGCACCTGCCGGAGCCGTTGAAAGTGGGCTCTGAAAAACAGATCGTGCCAAGGACCGGTCGATGGGTCCTGGGCAGGGGAAGGGACAGAGCTTGACATCTCGATTCACCTCGCATGAAAGTGCAGCATACTGAATGGCCGCCGCCCAGCCGACCCGTCCGGCAGCTGGTGCGTTGGCATGAACGGCATCTTGTACATCGTTTCGGGAGCGTTTTCAACAGAAAACTGAAAATCGGCGCGGATCAATTAATCTGCCGCTGATGTCGAACCGATTTTTCTGAATGGTGGTGGGGTTCTCAGCAGGGAAGGGTTCGGTAACACTCACCTGCAACGGTAGTGGGCAAGAATGATGAACGCCGCGTCTTAAAAACGGTATCAACTGCCGGTTTCAACCGGTCTCTCGACTTCGAATCTCAACAGATGCCGCCCCTCCCGCTCGAGCCGTAATGCGAGCGGATCTGCGGCATTCAAAAACATACCGCAGTGTGTCGACTGAAGCCCACTGCACAAGTTCCTGCCAGAACCAGTCTCGGCAATGCACTCAAATTCGAGACAGCCTGCGACAATCAAATGCTTGACATGCTAAAGACTGGCTCCTCGAGCACATCCTGCCAAACATCATCGGTACTTACTCCTTCTGTGAGCGGCTGACGATGGAGTTTAATCCGCGTCTTTGTAAAGAAAGACACTGGACGCGAGACGAACAGTTTACGGTCCCGAATTGGCACTGGTACAGACCCAACAATTAATGTGCAAAAGTACACTGTCCAGCTGCGAATCGGTCGCGAGGCCAGCAACCGTAAGGTCGCAAAACACATCGAGATCACCACCGGCGATCGCTCCTTGAAGTGCTCGCGGCACCAACACAAAATTGAAAACGACACCCGTTCCAACGGTCCATATGTGGTCCACATCAGTCGGCCGAGATCATCTCGCAGAAGCCGCGGTTGAAGTCCACAGAAGTCTGGTCACTGGGGTTCGGAAGTTACCCATCGTAATATCGGTCACCACCAAGTGGAGCGCAATGCTGTTGTGGCGAACAGTTTTTCAACTCTGCCTGATGAGTTGGCTCGGACCGCGCTGAATATGGCCAGCCTACCCGATGCGAGCCGAGCTGATATGGCTACTACAGTCGAGTCCGCTACACTCCAGATCCGCAACTCGAACGGACCGATGGCAGATCCGCATGAACCGTTCCCATATCTGAGCCTGATTGTGGTCGCACTTCTCGGTCCGGATGGTGTCTATCATCATACATTGCAGAATACTCACGGTCCTATAGCTTCGGAGTGTTCGGTTTAACCGATCAACGTTCGTCTGCAGCTGATGAGAACTTTGAAAGCCTTGTGTTCTTGACGCGGGTATGATCCTTCAATATGGCATCAGTGCTGACTTCGACTGGATTCGATCGTATCAGGCATTTTGGTTGCTGTTTACCAGGTAAACACTCCAAAACGACAGTTCATCGTTCCATTCCAGAAGGTTAAATGACCAATTACAACAGATGGTCTGAATCCGATGCGATGGCGATCCATTCAGTCGCTCTTTGACAAGCGAGGATGGATTGACAAGAACCTTCGACGCGTTCCACGGTCATTACCATCATCTGCCAGCCGAGCGACCCGTGCATTCTTCCCCGAAAACAAACCTCAGTAAAGAATGCCAATGTCCCCACCCGCAACTGAATCAAAGACCCCCGTTCCTCAGCTTCGCAATCTCCTCCTTACTGAACTACGTCGCCGTCTCAACATCCCGATCCGAATATCCCGCTCGGATCATGCGCTCGGCCGTCTCGCACCTGGCCTCCTGAACGCCTTTCTCATGACCCTTCTCCAGGCCTGTATCATGGCCGAGCTGCCACGCTTCTGCAACCGAATCCGGCTGCAGCTCCTCCCGTATCCGCATCACGTCCTGCATGTCCTCATCTCCCGGCATCGCCGCCAGCTGTTCATACAACATATCCTAAGTCTTCGAAATTATAATTGACCGCCGTTCATCCGCCACCCAGATGTCGGCCATCACCTCCAGCACCAGGGCCTCCTTGAGCGGCAGCTCCCGCAGACGCCGCCCTGCTGCTGCGGGAGGTTGACAGGCGGATCGGTCTGATCCGCCGTGTGGCCAAGTGTTTCACCGACCACCGCAACCCGGCCAGCGTGCAACACGGCGTTGAGGACATGTTGCGCCAGCGCATTTTTGGCATTGCGATGGGTTATGAAGATCTCAACGACCATGAGCATCTGAGCGACGACCGGTTGATGGGAGTGGTGGTGGACCGGCTGGAGCAGATGATGGGCGAGGGGCAGGCGCTGGCCAGTCCGAGCACGCTGAACCGTCTGGAGCTGGGGCACCCGGAGGAGGCGGCGAGTGACCGCTACAAGCGCATCGTGGCCAACGGCGAGGCGATGGACCGGCTGTTCGTGGAGCTGTTCATGGAGTCGTTCGAGAAGCCGCCGAAGGAGCTGTGGCTGGACCTGGATGCGACGGACGATCCGCTGCACGGGGAGCAGGAGGGTCGGTTCTTTCACGGCTACTATGACTGCTACTGCCATCTGCCGCTGTACATTTTCTGTGGCGATCAGCTGCTGTGCAGTCGGCTGCGCACGTCGGATCAGGATGGTGCGGCGGGCAGTGTCGAGGAGATGGATGAGGCCGCTGAGGAGCATGAGCGCACGGGCGAGGCGGTGCGCCGGTTCGGCGAGTTCAGTTATCAGACGCGTAGCTCGTGGAGTCGGGCGCGGCGGGTGATTGGCAAGGCGGAACATCTGCGGCGCGGGGCGAACCCGCGGTTCGTGGTGACCAGCCTGTCGGCCGAGGAGGTGGATGCTCAGGAGCTGTATGAGGAGAAATACTGCACCCGCGGCGACATGGAGAACCGCATCAAGGAGCAGCAGTTGGACCTGTTTGCGGACCGCACCAGATGGCGGCCAATCAGCTGCGCCTGTACTTCGCGTCGTTCGCTTATGAGCTGCTCGAGGCGCTGCGTCGTCTGGCGCGGGCGCAGAGTGGCACGCTGCGGCTGAAGCTGATCAAGGTCGGAGTGCGCCTTCGGGTGACCACCCGCCGGGTGTGGCTGTCGATGTCGGCGGGTTATCCGCATGCCGAGGTGCTGGGCAATCTGACCCGGCTGCCGCTGTGGAGGTCGCCGCCTGATTTCAGCTAGGGTGTCATCGGGTCGGCTCGGGTGCCGACCGCCGGTTCGATCGCCGACTGTGCCAGGGGCGAGGATGGCACGCGCCCTGACGATGCCGCAACGGGCTGAACGGGCCTTGACGGGCATGAAAAACGCGGTTTCCGCGGTGCGCTCGCCGGCCCTGTCACTGGCTGACGGCAGTTTTCTCATCCAACTGATGAAATCGACGCTTGGCGCCGGCCATTCCAACCCAGAATACAAATCGGTGAAATATGCGAGCTGGAACAATGACATTCCGTCAGGAGCTGTTCTGCAGCTGCTGAGACGAAGTTAGAGTGTGAATTGAGTAAGCCGCTTCAGTGTAAGCTGCATCTCGACATACATTGGTTTTCTGAGAATCGAGAAATTTTATCTTTGAATGATATCACTGACTATAATTATCTGTTTAATTGATTAAATCGGATAATCACTTGATCAAGCCGAGGCGTTTGCCCTCAAACTGAAAGAGAGGAAACTTACCATGAAGCTGACAGGCGCAGATATTTTGGTTCGCTGCCTGAGAGACGAGGGTGTCAAGTACATTTTTGGATATCCAGGTGGCGCGGCACTCCACATTTATGATGCACTATACAAACAGGACGAAGTCCGCCACATTCTTGTCCGTCACGAACAGGGTGCCTCCCATGCGGCAGATGGTTACGCCCGCGTAACTGGAAAGCCAGGAGTTGTACTTGTAACCTCGGGCCCCGGTGTGACCAATACCATTACAGGCATTGCCACCGCTTACATGGATTCGATTCCGATGGTCGTCATTTCCGGCCAGGTGCCCTCGCATCTGATTGGCGATGATGCATTTCAGGAGGTGGATGCGCTAGGAGTTTCTCGTCCGTGCGTGAAACACAGTTTCCTGGTGAGAGATGTCAATCAGCTGGCGGCAACGGTCAAGAAAGCGTTCTATATTGCCAATACGGGTAAGCCGGGACCGGTGATGATTGATATACCCAAAGATGTGACTGCCAACATGGCTGAATACAGTTACCCTGATTCAGTTTTCATGCGCTCTTACAATCCGACAATTCAAGGACATACGGGACAGATTAAAAAAGCGGCAAATCTACTGCTGTCCGCCAAACGACCGATCATATACACCGGTGGTGGAGTTACGACAGCTGGTGCTGAACAGGAACTTCGTAAACTGGTTCGTCTACTTGATTATCCCTGCACCAACACGCTGATGGGTCTAGGCAGTTTTCCTGCCAATGATCCTCTGTTCATAGGTATGCTTGGTATGCATGGCACTTATGAAGCCAATATGGCCATGCATGACTGTGATGTTATGCTGGCAGTGGGCGCACGGTTCGACGATCGTATTACTGGCGACATTTCTAAATTTTCACCGTATGCAAAAATCATTCACGTTGACATTGACCCAGCGTCGATTGGCAAAAACGTTGCAGTCGAAATTCCGATCGTTGGCGACGCGAAGCATGTTCTGTCGCAGCTGTTGAACACAATTGATAAACTGAACCTGCAGCCGGATTATGAGGTACTCAAACCCTGGTGGAACCAAATCAATTCCTGGCGTTCAATTGACAGTCTGTCTTACGACCGTCAGAGCGAAAAGATCAAACCCCAATTCGTAATTGAGAAACTTTATGAAGTTACAGGGGGTGACGCTTTCGTCACCTCCGATGTCGGGCAGCATCAGATGTGGGCGGCACAGTTTTACCGTTTCGACAAACCAAGGCGCTGGATCAATTCGGGTGGATTGGGTACGATGGGATTCGGTCTGCCTTCGGCGATGGGTGTGCGATTCGCTCATCCGGATTCGGATGTCGTCTGTATTACCGGTGAAGCCAGCATCATCATGTGTATTCAGGAGCTCTCGACCTGTAAACAATACGACCTGCCAATCAAGATCATTAACCTGAACAACCGATACATGGGAATGGTCAGACAGTGGCAGGAGTTCTTTTATGATCGCCGGTATTCACACTCCTATATGGATGCGTTGCCGAACTTCGTTGCACTCGCGAAAAGTTTTGGCCATGACGGCGTCCGTATTGACGACCCTGCCGACGTTGAGGGCGCGTTGCGCGAGACCATGGCGCGAAAAAATGACTTGGTGTTCATGGATTTCATAACCGACCAAAGTGAGAATGTCTATCCAATGATTGCCCAGGGATGCGGCCACAACGAGATGCATTTGAGTCCTCGGGCGGGTCAGGGTGAAGTCACTCCACAGGAACGGGAGCTGGCTTAAGTGGAGGAAAAACGTCATATTATTTCAATACTGCTGGAAAATGAGGCGGGTGCACTGTCAAGAGTTGCCGGGCTGTTTTCAGCGCGAGGTTATAACATTGAGACGCTGACCGTTGCGCCAACTGACGACCGCTCCTTATCGCGGATGACTATTGTAACGATAGGATCCAAGAAAATCGTGGAGCAGATCACCAAACATCTGAACAAACTGATTGAAGTGGTCAAGGTTCTTGATCTTGCTGAGCGAAGTCACATAGAACGCGAATTGATGTTGGTCAAAGTCAGGGCGACAGGTGAACTGAGGGAAGAAGTGAAGCGTCTTGCTGAAATATTCCGAGGTCGAATCATCGACGTCACCGAATCAGTCTATATTATCGAGCTCACTGGTGAATGTTCGAAACTGGATGCGTTTGTCGAGACGCTGAAAGTTACGGAAATACTGGAGCTGGTTCGCTCTGGCGTGTCCGGCATTGCCAGAGGTGAAGGCTCATTGAGCATCACTCCTAGAAGTACGAGAAACAGCTCATTCAATTAAGGAAGCAATGCATGAAAATATACTATGATAAAGATGCTGACCCAGGTATCATTCAAAGCAAGCGGGTGGCAGTCATCGGCTTTGGGTCACAGGGGCATGCCCATGCTGGGAATCTACGGGACAGTGGCGTGGATGTGGTGGTTGGGTTGCGCTCCGGTTCGTCATCCCGCGCCAAAGCGTTGAAGGCCGGCATCGCCGTTGCCGATGTCGGTGAGGCGGTTGCAAGTGCCGATGTGGTGATGATTCTGGTTCCCGATGAACTGCAGGCATCCCTGTACGAATCAGATATTGCTCCCAATCTGAAATCAGGGGCGGCGGTAACCTTCGCCCACGGCTTTAACATTCATTTTGGATTCATCAATCCGGCTGATGATGTGGACACTTTCATGGTCGCTCCCAAGGGCCCTGGCCATCTCGTGCGATCAACATACGCATCAGGAGGTGGCGTTCCATGTCTGATTGCGATTCACCAGGATGCTTCGGGTACGACTCGCGGGCTGGCACTGTCTTATGCCTGTGCAATTGGGGGTGGTCGGGCCGGCATTATCGAAACGAGTTTTCGTGAAGAGACGGAAACTGATCTATTCGGCGAGCAGACGGTTCTATGTGGTGGTACCGCCGCCCTGATTGAAGCTGGATTCGATACGCTGGTTGAAGCAGGGTATGCACCTGAAATGGCCTATTTCGAGTGCCTGCATGAACTGAAACTGATCGTCGATCTGATTTATGAAGGTGGCATTCAGAACATGCGTTATTCAGTGTCCAACACTGCAGAATATGGGGATCTCACCCGTGGTCCGAGAATCGTCAACAGTGAGACTCGAGCTGAAATGCGTAGAATTCTAGCCGAAATTCAGAGTGGAGAATTCGCCCGGGAGTGGATCAAAGAAAATTCCAGTGGCGGCAAAAAATTCAACGCGCTGCGTCAGGCCTCGGCTGGCAGAGGAATTGAGGATGTTGGCTCATCTTTGCGCGCAATGATGCCTTGGATTGCCGCCGGACGGCTGGTTGACCGAGACGTCAACTGACTTCAATGCGACTCGCCCGCGAAGGCTATCCCTTCGTTGCCGTAACGGTTCTTGCCGCGCTGGTTGTATCTCTCGTCGCTGGCGGAGCCTGGTCGGTGCCATTGTGGTTGATCGTTTTATTCGTTCTGCAGTTTTTCCGCGAACCGCGGCGCGTTGCTCCACGTGACGCCAATGTGATTGTTTCACCGGCGGATGGGAAAGTCGTTGCCGTGGCGGAAGCGACCAATCCCATCAGTGGCAGGTCGGAAATACGGATTGCCATTTTTTTAAACGTATTTTCAGTTCACTCCAATCGAATTCCGATTGCCGGCACGGTCGTCAGCAAAACCTATCATTCGGGTAAGTTCCTCAATGCCGCGATTGATAAATCGGCAGTTGAAAACGAGCGCAATGCAATTGTCATTCGCACCGCTGATTCACATGAGGTGACCTGCATTCAGATTGCCGGTCTGATAGCCCGTCGCATTCTCTGCTATGTGGAAACCGGTGACGAAGTTGAGTTGGGCCAAAAGTACGGATTCATACGGTTCGGCTCCAGAGTCGAGCTGTATCTGCCACCTGAATACCGCGTCTGCGTCGGTATTGGTGATTCGGTCAAAGGGGGTTCAGATGCCGTTGGATCGATCGCCTGAACAAGCATCGCTGTAAAACGATGATATCACATGACCCAATTGTTGCGTCCATTATTGAAGATCGCTGGTCATCTGGGAATTTGACTGACATGCGGATTCAAATACTGTGGAGATTAGATTGATGCAGCTGAAGAACAGAAAAACATCGACTGGAAGAAAAGTCCCGCGACGGCGTCGCGGAATCTATGTTCTGCCCAATCTTCTGACAACTGGCGCGCTATTTTTCGGTTTTTTCGGAATTGTTCAAGCCACTGTTGATAAGTTTGAGTATGCGGTCATCGCAATTCTAATCGCGACGGTACTAGATGGGCTTGATGGCAGAGTGGCGCGACTGACCAATACGACCAGCGATTTTGGTAAAGAATACGACAGTCTGGCCGATGTAATCAGTTTTGGTTTGGCGCCGGCGTTGATCGCAATTGAATGGTCGGTTTCAAGTCTGGGTAAAGTTGGCTGGCTCTGCGCGTTTCTTTACGTTTCCGCGACTGCATTGCGCCTCGCCCGTTTCAATACCCAGTCATCATCCAATCCGAACTATTTTCAAGGACTTCCATGTCCCATGGCGGCAGCGTTTCTGGTGAGCTGGATGTGGGTCATCGAAACAGGGTGGGAAAATCACATTCCTTTTCTTGCCGAAACGACGACAGCCATGCTGTTTCTGCTTGCGCTCTGCATGGTGAGTGCAGTGCCCTATCTCAGTTTCAAAAATTTCGGTGTCCAGGGACGAGTACCATTCATCGCCAGCATTCTGATGGTGTTTGGTATTGTGCTGATCTCGTTTGATCCGCCTAGAGTATTGTTTGTATTATTTCTGGTCTATCTTCTGAGCGGTCCGGCGATTTGGCTTTCTGGAAAGTCGGTGGTTAAGAATCATCGTGTACTGGCGCGAACCAAACGCGACAGCTCCGATTCCGAGGATTCATAGCGGTTGGAACGATGAACTTGACTGCATCGGTGGTGGCATAATTGTTGAGCGGTCAGTGAACAGAAAATTGCATCTGCAATCAAAATGATGTATAAAACCGCTTCATATGTACGATTCAATTTCAAAAATTCCCTCTCTTCAAGTCGTCAGCGGTCTGCTGCTCCTGCTGCGCCATTAGGCGCGCATTCTTTTCTCAAAAAAAAACTTTTCTCAACCTTCCTGCCAACAACAGTGGCTGGCAGGTGGTTATTTGATTGAATGTTACATTTACTAGGTTCAGGCTATGACGGATCGATTGATAATTTTTGATACGACTTTGCGCGATGGAGAGCAAAGTCCAGGTGCATCAATGAATGCTGAAGAAAAACTCGCGATCGCCAGGTTACTGGAGAAAATGCGAGTTGACGTTATTGAAGCGGGATTTCCGGCAGCCAGCCCTGGGGATTTCCAGGCGGTGAAACAGGTCGCGGCTGAAATTACCGACAGTACGGTCTGTGCGCTGGCGAGGGCTGTCGAGAATGATTTGGACCGGGCGGCGGAATCGGTGAAGTCGGCGCAGTCACGGAGAATTCATACTTTCATTGCCACCTCTCCAATTCACATGAAAGAAAAACTCAGAATGAGTGAGGAACAGGTGCTTGAACGCGCCGTGTGGGCGGTCAAGCGGGCGCGTCAGTACACGGATGATGTGGAATTTTCCCCCGAAGATGCGGGACGATCAAAACTCGAGTTCCTCTGTAGAATTATTGAGGCGACCATTGATGCGGGCGCCCGCACGATTAATATTCCAGATACGGTGGGATACAACATGCCCGATCAATTTGCTCGTACGATCGAACTGTTAATGGAGAAAGTTCCCAATTCGGACAAGGCCATTTTCTCCGTGCACTGCCACAATGATCTCGGAGTTGCCGTAGCCAATTCTCTGGCTGCCGTTCAGAAGGGCGCCCGCCAGGTGGAGTGCACCATCAACGGTCTCGGGGAGCGCGCTGGCAACGCCTCACTGGAGGAAATCGTTATGGCAGTCAGAACGCGACAGGATCTGTTTGACTGCGACACCAACATTGATACGACGCAGATTGTTCCTGCGAGCCGCTTGGTTTCAACGGTGACCGGATTTCCGGTACAACCGAACAAGGCGATCGTTGGCGCCAATGCGTTTGCGCATGAATCTGGCATACACCAGGATGGCGTGATCAAAAAACGGGAAACATATGAAATCATGCGTGCGGAGGATGTCGGTTGGGCGACCAATCGAATGGTACTTGGTAAACATTCCGGACGCCATGCTTTTCAGCAGAGAATGAAACAACTCGGATTCGCTTTTGAAGCCGAGGAGGATCTACAGTCGGCATTCGGAAAATTCAAAGATCTCGCTGATCGTAAGCATGAGATTTTCGACGATGATCTGATTGGTCTGCAGGTTGATGCACGTGTTCAGCAAACTGACGATCGATTTGAGCTGTCCAGTTTAAGCGTCATTTCGAAAACCGGTTTCAAATCCACAGCCGAGCTGTCGCTCAGTATCGATGGTAAGCAGATCAAATCTTTGGCTGTGGGAAACGGCCCCGTCGATGCTTCATTTCGCGCGATTGAGTTGGTCATCAAACGAACGCCCAGCCTGGAACTCTATTCTGTAAACAGCATTACCGGGGGAAGCGACGCACAGGGCGAGGTGAGTGTCCGCCTCAGAGAGAACGGTCGCGTTGTAAACGGACACGGTGCGGATACGGACATAGTGATTGCTTCTGTAAAAGCGTATATTAGCGCGGTGAATCGTCTGGATTCTTCGGAACGCGCACACCCACAGACGGGTTCAATGATTTGAGAACGCACTGATGCCGAAGGATGCCTTACTGGATGTGATGGGGATCGAAGTCTACCGGCTTCGACCTCAGCCTTGCCATTCGGTGGCTGATTTATCAGCTGCTGATGGTCTGCAGGCGGCAGATCAGGGTGTCCCGTGTGATGTTCACAAAGGTAGAGATGCCGCTGAATCGCCAGCGACTGAGAAACCCATCACCACTACCGACGCTGTGGCAGAACTGGATCTGGTCGCAGTTGCCAAACTTGTTGCCGAGTGTGAACTCTGTCCTCTGAGCCGCAATCGCAATCGGGTCGTATTTGGTTCGGGTTCTGAAAACGCGGATGTCATGTTCATCGGTGAAGGGCCGGGTGCTGAAGAAGATCAGCAGGGACTGCCATTCGTCGGCAGGGCTGGAAAACTGCTGACGTCGATGATTGAATCCATTGGCTTCGATCGCAACGAAGTCTACATTTGCAACATAGTCAAGTGTAGGCCACCGAAGAACCGCGATCCAAGTTCAATGGAAGCCAAGGCATGTGCGCCATACCTAAGACGGCAGATTGAGCTCATAAAGCCCAAAGTGATTGTCGCATTGGGTCGCATCAGCGCTCAGCTGCTGCTTGATACGGAATTGGCGCTTTCGAATCTGCGTCGGCAGACTTACAAGTTCAAAGATACGCCGATCGATCTATTGGTGACCTATCATCCGGCCTATCTATTAAGAAAACCAACAGAGAAAGCCAAGTCTTGGGAAGATCTATGGAATGTTCGGCAATTGTTGGAAAAATGAGAACCCCGCAACTGGGCGCGATTTTAATTGGGAATTTTCCAATTAAGTAGCCGGGGGATAAATCGGGCTGAATACGGAGTTCGAGAATGAAGTATCCAATCGGCAAATTATGGAATCCCTGTTTGGAGATGTCGGTTGGATGGGATAGCGGAACCTGTTGTAAAACCGCTGGACGTGAGCAAGGTCATCGGCTATGTCGGCGCTGCCGGATCAACCGACCGTTCGGAATCGACGGCGAATCGTTTGAGAATCCGAAATGCCTTGACAAGATGGTTGAATTGGTCGGTGGCGAGGCGATATCAAGAAATATGATCAGAATATGACATGCTGTGCTGGAGCACTGGCCTTCGGAGTCGGAAAAAAGTCAGGTGCAGATCGACAGAACCTACCGCACGAAATTAAAGATGCCAGTTGTCTACCACAGTTAGTTGATGACCGTCGCTGGTGGTGGCACCACCAAAGAGGTCGGACTAGATGGCCGATGTGAGGGCGAAGAAACTTGAGGAAATCATTAAGCGTTGACTGATGAATATTCCAGCATTATTGCATTATTGAGAATTAAGGAATGCATGTTGTGTGGGTTTCGTAGCCGAATCACGATCTGCAACGTTCTCCGATGGAGTGATCCACCGCTACTCCGTCTGGTTTTAATGTCGTTTTTTCGTTTCTGGCCTACCAATTCAGTGTCGAACTGGTTCAGTCCCGCTATAGGGGTCTGCCTGAATCTGTCAAGTCCACCGGGTGCAACCGGCTGAAGGTTCACCGCCGCTCCGTACGATCAGGCACGCCTCAGACAGTTCTATTCGCCCTGTTCATGCAGTTGAAGCTTCGTCATGTTGCACACGACAGATTCAACGTTGGACACGCTCAGGCCGTACAATCTGGGTCTCATATCATTACTGAACTGATTTCGGTGCCGCAGTAGTCTTCCTTCTGACAATGCTCGTGGGCAAGATATCGTGGGTCGGGGTGAGGTTATCTCGTCCTTGGATTCTCTCCACCACCCGCCTGGCTGCAATACAGCCGATCTCTCCAATTGACTGCCGAACGGTGGTCAACGCAATCATGGACCAGCTTGCCATCGGTATGTCGTCTACCCCAACGATGGACACATCCTCTGGTACGCGAAGCCCTCGTTTCTGACATGCATCTAGAGCACCAATGGCAATGACGTCGTTTGCACACACGACACCTGTGGGTGCGTCTGGTAGGTTCATCAATTGCATCAGCCCCGAATATCCACTGTCGTGTGAATAGCTTCCCCAGATGATGTTATGACCAGCTGAGGTTCGTCCCGCGGCATCCAGCTCTCTTCGGCAGCCGTGAAGCCGGTCAACGCTTGTTGAGGTGTTTCGAGGACCCATCAGAAAACCTATCTTTGAGTGTCCAAGCTCGATGAGATGTCGAGTCGCCTCCGCGCCTGCAGTCGCGTTGTCGCTTTCTACGACACTCACATTACCGCGTTGGTTCGATCGAACTGCCAGCACCACTGGGATGTTACGTTCGGCAAGTAGGTCGACGGTCGGAGATTCCACCGACGCGGTGGCGAAGATGATTCCATCCAGCGAATTGTTCACCAGCATTTCGAATTTGGGCCCGAGACGTACATTTGAGAGTTCATCGATGATGAGAATCATATCGAATCCATGTGTGTCTAGTTCGTCATGAATATTGTCAACCAGATGAGCATAGAATGAATTGTGCAGGGCGGCAACAACCACGCCGACCAAACCGCGCCGCACGTCGGAACCTTTTGAAATTCGTTGCGGTCGACAATAACCAAGCTGTTCCGCCGCTTCAGCCACCCTTTCGCGGGTCTGCGACGAAATGACGGAAAAGCCGGCCAAGGCGCGTGAAGCTGTCGATTCAGCAACCCCGGCAGCTTTGGCCACATCGCGCAAAGTCGCTTTCACTTGATTCCTCCTCACCAATCGCTGTTCCCAATCATCCAGTGAACTGGAAGTCCTTGAGCAGTCATCTGAATTTTTCATTTAATCTTGTCTTAACGCAAGTCCACAGACATTTTATCCGACTTCCACCGGTAGTCGCTACTAGCATGTTGGTCGTCTCATCGAAATATGCTGGGAATTGAACCTGTGAATGTGAAAGATCAATTGAGATTTGCAAATATTGCATAAATATTATATTTATTGCGTAAATAATTCGTATAATTTACGCAAACATTGCAACTTTCATCTTTCATGCTTTAGGAGACTAATGATGGGACTTACAGTCGGCCAGCTCGTCGGCAAATCCTTGAAATCTTATGGCGTTCCATATGTTGCCGGTCTGCCAGGTCACGGCAATTGGAGTCTGTTGGACGCCTTCAACGATCCGATATCCAAATTGCCCTTTTTTCAGGTTTTTCACGAGCAGAGCGCCACACATATCGTCGATGCTCATTTTCGAGTTACAGGACAGCCTGCATGTGCGTGCACCTCCATCGGCCCTGGCGCGACGAACACGGTGATTGGAATGGCTACCGCTTCGTGCGATTCGACATCGTTTCTTGTGATTACCGGATCGGCGGCGACACACATGCGCGGTCATGGTGTGATGCAGGAACTTGATCGGTATTATGCGCCGGATTTCCCTCATTTAGCGAATGCTGTTACCAAACGTGGTTTCGATATCATTCATGCCGATATGGCACCGTTCGTCATGCATCGCGCCTTCAATGCGATGTTGACTGGTAGGCCCGGGCCGGTGCACGTGGAAATACCACTGGATGTACAGGTTCATTCGACTGAAATAGATGTGCAGGACCTTGATAAACGCCTGCCGACGGGTAAGACGCGCGCGGATGACAAAGCCATCCAGCGGGCGATTGAACTGCTGCTGAATGCAGAACGTCCGTGCTTGGTTGTCGGTGGCGGTGCGATCACTGCCAACGCATCAATTGAGGTAACCCGCCTGGCTGAAACGCTCGGTGCGCCGGTAAGTTTTACTTGGAACGGTAAAGGAGCGATTGCTGAGGACAACAGGATGTGTGCGGGTACCGTGGGATGGCCGGGTTCGTTGCCGGGAAATTCCATCACTGCGAACGCGGATGTCGTCATGTCAATCGGTTGTCGGTTTACCGATTGGTCTGCATCTTCCTATCGGAAAGGGGCGGCTTTTTCGATTCCACCATCGAAACTGATCCATCTGGATATCGACCCGCATGAGATCGGCAAGAATTACGAAACCGACTGTGGTGTCGTCGGTGATATCAAACTGGTTCTTGAGGATGTTCTAGCGGGGATTTCATCAGACCAGGCGAGCCAGGCGAGGAAAAGAAGAGCAGGGCATCTCGATGAGTTGGATCGACTCAAGAAGGAATGGGAGAAAACACTTGAACGACGCCGTTCATTTGATCAGATTCCCACCTCCATGCTACGAACCCTGCATGCGCTGCGCCGCGTTCTGCCAAGAGAAGGGATCGTAACCGTAGGGTCGGGACATCCACAGTCGTCGACCAAGCAAGCCTTCCCGATCTACGAGCCGCGCACCCATATCACATCGGGCAGCTTTTCTTCCATGGGTTTTGCATTGCCAGCAGCGATCGGTGCAAAGCTTGCCAAACCCGACGTACCGGTCGTGTGCATCATTGGTGATGGCGACTTCCTGATGTCAGTGCAGGAATTGGCGATGTGTGTGACATACAGCATACCGGTTGTTTTTCTAATATTGAACAATTCCGGATATATATCGATCCGCGATGGTCAGGATGGTCTTATCGGCCGTAACATCGGTTCCGAATTCAACTGCCATGCTGGAAGCAATGAAGCCTATTCGGTCGATTTTCCAGCATTGGCCAAGTCCTTCGGTTTCGAGATCGCAGAGAAGGTTACCCGCACGGCAGACTTGGAAGCAACCATCAGCCGTGCGCTGGATGCAAACGTACCAGCCCTGGTTGAAGTCCCCATAACCCGCGATGTTACCGTTGCTGCCGCCGAAGTGGTGGGTTGGTGGGATTTTCCACTGTTGCCCACCGCCCCTCGGGAGCCAGCGCTGGATTATCCGAGAGGTCTAGCCGGCGAGCAGCACCAAGGCCAAGACACCGCCAGATCAAGTACTACAAAGAGTACCGGGACGTCGGGATGACTGTTTGACCGTCGCATCGGTTCGATTGCCTTCTCACGGCCTCAAAAATGATTTTCTTTTTTACATGCGACATCAATAAGGAGTTAGATTAATGACATTACATTTGAAGCATATTCTTGCCAGAGTTATCGTGGTTGCCGTTACTACGGCGGTTGCCAGCATATCTGCGTCTGCGGACGGTTATAGTGGGATTCCGAGGACTTTCCTATGGAACCCCAACTTCAACAATCTTGCGGAAACCAGTCAGTTCAGGAAAGATGGTCCCTACAGGATCGGTTTTTCCAGCGCATCACAGGCTGATTTATGGCTGGTGACTTTCGTTCATGGAATTGAATGGGCGGCCGAGAAAAACGCTGAGCGATTGGCTAAGTTCATTGTCACGGATGCCAACAGTGATCCGACGAAACAGATTTCCGACATTCAGGATCTTCTAAATCAGGACATTGATCTGCTACTCGTCAATCCCGCGACAGCGGATGCACTGGACCCGATTTTGGGTCGTGCGATGCGTCAGGGAGTGCCCGTCGTTACGGCAGCAAGGAGAGTGAAATCGGATGGCAATTTCGTATCGTTTGTAACGGCTTCGGACACGGCTCTTGCACGTATCAGTGCCACATGGCTGGCTGAGAAGCTTGATGGCATGGGCAGAATCGTACTGTTGCCCGGTCTTGCTGGTGCAAGTCCGGCTGAGATGAGGTTGCAGGCGGCCAAGGAAGTCTTTGCACAGTTTCCAGGCATTGAGATCATCGACACGCAGTACACCAGCTGGAGCCCGGCCAATGGGAAAAAGATCATGTCGGCGATCATTCAGAAACATGGCAGAAACATCTCCGGTGTATGGGCGGATTCAGGACTGCAGGGATCCGGTTCCGTCGAAGCTTTTCTCAACGCGGGTTTCGAGTCGGCAGAAATACCCCCTCACACTGGAGGTGATCTGAATCGCATGTACAAACTGGCGGTAGAGCATGGGTTCGCTTTCTGCGGCATTGACTACACTCCGTCTATCGGAATAACTGCGGTGGAATTGGCCCTCGACGTTCTGGAGGGGAAACCTGTGCCGAAACGAGTTGATGTGAATTTTCAGGTGGTCATTTCCGCGGGAGATGAAACCAATTCGATTAGAGCCGATGTTCCATTGAGAGATTATGTTGCACTTGACAAACCGGATGATTTCATTATGGGCCACGGCATGGGCCCTGATTATGATCCGAAAACATTTGCCGCGCATTATCCGAAATAAAGGCAACCGGAAACTTTAGTCTTCAGTCCGTGATTCCCTGGCGGGATTGCTCCTGCCAGGGAGTCTAGCCCATTGTGATCGCGAACTTCCACTGTCAATACGTTGAAACGTCATTCAATGATTGAACTTGAACATATGACGAAGTCATTTCCAGGTGTTAAGTCGCTGGATGATGTAAGATTTGCGGCACAGGCCGGTGAGGTTCATGCTCTGGTTGGTGAGAATGGTGCAGGTAAGTCGACGCTGATCAAGATTATTGCTGGTGCATATCAGCCTGATACTGGTACGCTACTCTATGACGGAGTTGTGCGCCAATGGGTCGCTCCGAAGGATGCCAAAGACGCGGGTATCCATGTGATTCATCAGGAACTGAACCTGTTCCCGAATCTTTCCGTTGCAGAAAACATTTTTGTAGGTGCCCCACCTACCCGCAGTTTTGGTTTTGTCAACAATGACGCCATGCTGACTATGGCGGAAGATGCTCTCGCTCTATTAGGCCATTCGCTCGACCCTCGAGCATTGGTAGGTGGACTGAGCGTGGCTGATCAGCAAATGATCGAAATCGCTAAAGCGCTTGTCGGAGAAGTGAAGCTGTTGGTGCTAGACGAACCCACTGCGGTTATCTCTGGGCGCGAATCAGAGCTTCTGTTCGAACGTATCGCACTATTGCGGGACAACGGGGTGTGTATCGTCTATACCTCCCACCGCCTAGAAGAAATCTTTCTGATCTCAGATCGCATCACAGTGCTTAAGGACGGCAAATACGTCGACACTCGTTGCACGTACGAACTGGACCGCCATTCGCTCGTTGCGATGATGGTCGGACGAGAATTGACCAATATCTACCCGACGGGTAATCCGCCTCAGAAAGAATCCGCGCCGGTTCTTTCGGTGCGCGATCTGAACATGCCTCCGTACGTTATTGATGTCAGTTTCGATCTGCATGCGGGTGAAATACTGGGCCTGGCTGGCTTGGTGGGTTCTGGACGCTCCGAAGTGGCGCATGCAATTTTCGGGTCAATGTCAAAAGTCTCCGGTACGATCACTCTGGATGGGGAAGTGTTCAACACGCCAACGCCCCGCAAGGCGATTGATAGGGGATTGGGGTTTCTGACCGAAGACCGAAAAGGACAGGGCCTGATAATGCTGCTTAACTGTGTTGCCAATGTAACAGCGCCATCTCTGTCGGAATTTTCCCGTGGACTGTTCCTCAGTCGAACGGACGAAATTCGTGCGGCGCAGGATGAAATATCACGCTTCAACATTGCCGTTCAGAGTCCATTGGCAGATGTACGTAATCTTTCTGGAGGGAATCAGCAGAAACTTCTGTTTGCCCGCTGGTCGCGCGCATGCCATCAAATCCTCATTCTCGACGAGCCGACGCGCGGCGTGGATGTGGGTGCCAAAGTTGAAATTTACCGTATTATCCGCTCTCTTGCCGAGTCTGGAATCGGTGTGCTAGTGATCTCGTCGGAACTTTCTGAAATCGTCGGACTCTGTAGCCGAGTGCTGGTCATGCGCGAAGGTAGGATTGCTGGCGAAGCTAGAGGAGAAGCAATCAACGAAAACGAAATTATGCGGCTGGCCATTTTAGCCGTCAGGGAAACAACAGTGGAAGATGGTGCTGATGTTGGCAAAAAAAATTCGCATTGATTGGATTCGTGTCGATCCGCCGATACTGATAGTGACGTTTTTTTTACTGGCGGTTGTTCTGACCGGTTTCGTCGTGAGCGATCGGTTCGCAACTTTGCGAAATTTTATGAATGTGCTGGAGCAGGCTGCCGCTTTGGGTTTCGTAAGTCTAGGTCAGACGGTGGTGGTGTTGGTTGGAGGAATCGATCTTTCAGTAGGCGCAGTTGTAACTGCGTCAAGTGTTCTTCTTGCAGGCGTTGTTGACAGCAATCACGAATTGATGTGGCCCATGTTGGTGAGCGTATTGATAATCGGCGCGATATTTGGCGCCCTGAATGGCATCATCGTCATTCGCACCGGTGTTCATCCACTGATTGTTACTCTGGGTACGGCAACGCTGCTCAACGGGTTGATACTGCTCTATACCCTCCAACCGACTGGATCGGTTCCCTTCTGGTTCGAGGAGTTTGCTTATGGTCGCAATTTTGGGTTGCCTACAGCAGGACTTGTCGTACTTCTAGCATTTGCAGTTGTCGGGATTTTCCTGAAGTACACACCTCTCGGTCGTGCCATTTATGCGGTAGGCGGCAACCCTGAGGCGGCCCGGCTCAGCGGCATTCAGTCAGGACGGGTAACGGTCGTCGCATTTGCCGTCTCCGGGTTCTTTGCCGCGGTTGCCGGTGCCTACTTCGTCAGCAGAACCGGTGTCGGTGATCCGCGAATCGGTGAGCATCTGACGCTTGCTTCCATCACTCCCGTAATTGTTGGGGGAACATTACTAGCGGGTGGGCGTGGCGGCGTTGGCGGAACATTGCTCGGGGTGTTGTTGCTCTCACTACTGAACAATCTTCTCAACTATATGAATGTTTCCACATTCATTCAATGGGTGATCCAGGGCTTAATCATCATTGTGGCAGTTTCCATTTACGTCAATCGGAATGGTCAACGATGAATGCTCGACACATTCTGCAGGTGTCGGAATCTGAATTGAGTGACCGGTTGTTGCGATTATTACTGCCTTTCTCGCTAGTGGTTCTGGTTGCCGTTGCCACTGTGCTGCAGCCGACTTTCCTGTCAGCTCGCAATCTGCAGGATGTACTTACGCAAGCCGCTCCCTTGGGTATGGTCGTACTCGGCCAGACATTCGTGATTCTTGTTCGCGGGCTTGATCTTTCCGTCGCGTCGCTGATGGCAACCGTTGCAGTCATTGCGACGGCATTCAACACATCCTCGAATGCAATGATTCCATTGATTTTTGCTGTCAGCATAGCATTTTCCGCATGTGTGGGACTTATCAACGGCCTGCTGGTTACCAAGCGCAACGTATCACCCTTCTTGGCCACACTTGCCATGATGATTGTTCTGCAGGGTGTACGCTTCTACTACACGCAAGGTGCACCTGCAGGAACTCTGCCGTCCGGTTTTCGTTTTCTCGGAACCGATCAGATATTGGGTGTTCCCGTCAATGTCATCGTTTTCACCCTATTGGCTATCGGGCTTGCGTTTCTGCTACATATGAGCCCACTGGGTCGCAAAATATACATAACGGGAGGCAATCCGGTCTCTGCCGAACTTGTTGGAATCCGCTCTGATCGTGTCACAGTTTTCTGCTACGTAACCTGCTCGGTGATGGCGGGGATAGGAGGACTTTTTCTGGTCGGCTTCGTTGGTACCGTAGACAATTGGGTCGGTAGAGGGTACGAACTGGATTCGATTGTTGCAGCAGTGATCGGTGGTGTTGCACTGTCGGGTGGTTCGGGGACGATAGCTGGTGCCGTAACAGGTGCGTTGATTCTGGTCGTACTGTTCAATATCGTCATCATATTGGGTTTACCCGTTCAGGCACAGCTGGTGATAAAGGGTGCCATCATCATTGTTGCCGCCGCGATGTTTGTACGCAGTAGACAATGAAAAATAGATCCGGAAATTATTACAAATCATATTGGAGAAATATTGGAGAACGCAAATAATGGCAATAATTCTGAAATCAGGTTATGCGGCGGAAAATAAGGCGCGGGACCACAAGAAAGTGCATGACATCGTTGTCGGCATCATCAAAGAGATTGAAATTCGGGGTGAAGCGGCAGTTCGGGAGATCAGCGAGAAGTTCGATAACTGGAACCCAGGGATGTTTCAGTTGTCGGATGAACAGATTGAAGCCTGCCTGAATGAACTGACACCTCGGCAGATCGCCGATATTTCATTTGCTCAGGAACAGGTTCGCCGATTTGCCATCGCGCAGAAAAGTGCATTGAGAGATATTGAAATTGAAACTGTTCCTGGTGTTCTTCTAGGTCATCGAAATATCCCGATTGAAAGTGTCGCCTGTTATGTTCCGGGCGGTAAATTTCCGCTTATAGCGTCTGCACACATGGGTGTGGTTACGGCCAAGGTGGCTGGTGTAAAGCGTGTGATTGCCTTTTCTCCGCCCTTTGAAGGTCGCCCCAATTCGGCAGTGGTAACAGCGATGCATCTCGGAGGTGCCGACGAGATTTACTGCTTAGGGGGAGTTCAGGCGATTGCGACAGCAGCGATCGGAACCGAGTTCTGCCAGCCGGTCGCTATGGTGACCGGTCCAGGTAATGTGTTTGTCGCAGAAGCTAAGAGGCAACTGTTCGGCCGCGTAGGGATTGACCTTTTGGCCGGCCCGACGGAAACCTTGCTGATCGCCGATGAATCCTGCGATGTCGAAATGGCTGCCACTGACTTGCTGGGCCAAGCCGAGCATGGATACGATTCGCCCGCGGTTCTGGTTACTACAAGCAAGGAGTTGGCAGACGCTGTTCCGAAAGAAATTGAACGACAGCTGAAGACTCTCCCAACTGCGGAGACAGCAGGCCGATCGTGGAAAGATTACGGCCAGATCATACTGTGTGAGGACGATGAGGAAATGGTGAAAGTGAGTGATCTGCTGGCATTTGAGCATGTTCAGATTTTAACCAAAAACCCAGATTACTTTCTTCAGACCATGTCCAATTATGGCGCCCTTTTTCTTGGTCACGAAACCAACGTTGCCTATGGTGACAAAGTCATTGGTACCAACCACACATTGCCTACGGGACGTGCAGCGCGCTATACGGGAGGCCTATGGGTCGGAAAATTCATTAAGACCTGTACGTATCAAAAGGTTTCTCAAGAAGCGACTGCGAACATCGGGCGCTACTGTTCGCGACTATGTGCTATGGAGGGGTTCTGGGGTCATAAAGCGCAAGCAGATCTGCGCGTCAGGCGTTGGGGACACAAAGGTCCAAGTTAAATATAATAAAAATCATTAAATACAAATAATTTCATCTATCCTTGGCATCAAGGATCATGCTGATACAGACTGTTTGTGGGTCGTGTGGGAAACGGTACCCGCTGAACAATCCTGTCGGAGTGGCTAGGTTGTGAATACCAGCCAAATTGACTGGAATACAGGGAAATTTACGTGCTAACAGTCAGTTCACTACTCAGTGAGTTAGTTGATATACACGATCAGTTCCTGTCCCGGTTCAATCTGTGAACCATTGATGGCATTCCACCTGATCACATCTCCCACGCTGACATTGTATTTGCGAGCGATGCTCCAAAGCGATTCCCCTTCGATTACGCGATGCAGCATACGGGATCTCAAGTCGCTCACGCTTGCGGATGAATTGAAACTGCTGTTCACTGAATATCGAGCACTCGGAATCCGTATCTTCTGGCCAATATTAATTTGATCTGTACTGTGATCAATTCCATTGAGTGACCGTAAATCAGACAGTTGCACACGATAAGTCTGTGCGATTTGGCTTAAGGAGTCGCCGCTGACAACAGTATGTACGGTCTCAGCGCCGGCAAAGGCGTTTAGGTTGCCGACCGTCGCCGGATTTGGCGGGATGCGGATGGTTTCACCAATGTGGATGAGATCCGACTGTTTTGTATTCAGTGCGATAAGGGATGCAAGTGGTATGGCATGCTGTTGCGCGATGTCGCTTAGAGTTTCACCTGCCTTTACGACATGAACTGTTGAGACGACGGCGTCAGCCGGATGAAGGTGACGTTTCCAATCAAGCGTTTCGTTCAGTTTTCTCGTAGGGATCAGAATGCGGTGGGGGCCATCGGGAGGAGTGGTGTGTCTGCGCAGCCCGGGGTTCAGCAACGCCAGCCGCAACACTTCCACGTCAATGGCTTTTGACAGCTGCACCAGATCGACCTGAAAGTCAAACTCAATAATCTTGAATGGTGAGCGTATTGAAATTTCAGGCAGTTCAACACCATATTCAGCCGGGTTCTGTATGATGTTCTTGACGGCGATAAGTTTGGGATAATAATTTCTAGTCTCTGAATTCAACTGCAGTGAATTGAGATTCGTAGGCCGGTTAAGCCGCCGATTCAATCGAATGGCTCTTTTGATACCATTGGAGCCCAAGTTATAGGCCGCAATTGACAGTGGCCAGTCGCCGTCAAACATGTTGTTGAGATCCATTAAGTGCTGCAGTGCGGCTTCTGTCGAGTAAGTGATATCTCGACGTCCTTCATACCACCAGTCCTGCTTCAGTCCGTACTGGAGTCCGGTCAAAGGCATGAACTGCCATAGGCCGGCAGCCCCGCGAGGTGAATAGATTCTCGGGTTATAGCCACTTTCTATCAACGGTAGTAGTACAATCTCAGACGGCAGATTGTGGTGTTTCGTCTGTTCAAGCAGGTATGGCAAATAGGGCTTTGCGCGTTCGAGGATGCGCTCGAAATGTTTTGGGCTTGCTGAAAAACGCTTTTCATGTAACTTGACGAGATGACTGTCATACTTCTCGAGTGCGAAGCCAGCTCGAATTTTCTGCCAGAAATTGGTGGGAATTGCAACGAGAGGCGGCTCAACCTCATTCATCTGAACATTCTGTCTGGCCGATCGATCAAAATTCCCGGATCCATTCTTTTGCAATGAGCCATTGGTTCGTTCATTGCCATCGGCTGTAGAATGATCCAATTGATGTTCGGCATAGGCGGGCGCTACCAGGTGACTTAAGGATGCCGCGCCGTCTGCAACCAGGTTGATCAATGAAATCAAACAGGACAGACTCATGCCGGAAAGAAGCAGAGTCAACGGGCGGTAGACGGGTTGGAAATATGAGATTTGCATTGATTATTTCTTAGAAATATGGCGGTTAGTATACTACGCAGTGGCAGTTAAGAATCATTTCATAGGCATTTTCAATCGATTCGACAATGGTTCATATTTCTCGTATTCCGCATCAGTGCAATCTTCATTTGAATGATCACAGAGTAAGGGTTTGGGTGAGAGACCAATTGTACTCAGTCCGAACTCCGGCATGGGTTGATAGATGATAAAACATTCTTCAGATTGGTGTAATTTCGCATTGGGAGGTGCCATTGCAGAATGCGAATCTGAAATTGCCCGCCGGCTAGTGCCGCATATTCGCGATCGAATCTGTGTCCAGGTCGAAGGACCCTCTTGTTTAGACTACTATATCAGTCGACAGTCGCAGCTGCGATGCCGGATAGCGAAGCATTTGGACCAGAGCGGGGAAGGTTTGATTGTTGGTTTGGGAGAATGGCTGCCATTCGCAGCGAATTCCATTGATTTTCTGGCTCTTCCTCATGTGCTTGAGTTCAGTGAGAGTCCCCACGATGTCTTGCGTGAGGCTTCACAGGTGATGACGACTCATGGCGTACTGCTCATTACTGGATTCAATCCCCGAAGTCCGCTGAGTCTAATGAAAAAATTCAAGTGGCTGGAGAATCAAGTCTTCAGTGATGCGCGATTTTATTCGGTACATTGCATTCGCAACTGGTTGGCCGTATCAGGTTTTGAGATCTTTGCGGCTGAATTCGGATTTTTTCGACTACCCGTACGAAGTGATATCCTTTTGAAGCGGTTGAAGAAAATGGAAGTTGCAGGTGCCAGATGGTGGCCGGCACTGGGTTCTGTTTACGTATTAGCGTCGCGCAAGCAGGGGTTCGGTATTAGAATAAAGCCAAAAATTGCCAGTCTGAAATTCAAAAAACGCGAACTTGGATTGGAATACTAGGTTCATATTTTTTGGCGCGGACGAAAAATCGGTATACACTACTTCGCTGTTGAAAAAGCAGTGGCAAAGAAATCTACCTATGACGATTAAGAACACGATTACGATATATACGGATGGCGCCTGTTCTGGAAATCCAGGACCGGGTGGCTGGGGTGCTCTGCTGCTATGGAACGGTGAGACAAAAGAAATTTCAGGTGGAGAGAGCAGAACGACAAACAATCGCATGGAACTGATGGCAACGATCAGAGCTCTGGAAGTGCTGAAACGAAAATCGGTCGTTACCCTATACACTGACTCCACTTATGTTCGGAATGGAATCACGCGGTGGATTAATCAATGGAAACGGTCCGATTGGAAACTGAGTAGCAGAGAACCGGTCAAGAATGTTGATTTGTGGCAGGAGCTTGACCGGCTTAATTCAACGCATCAAGTTACGTGGGAGTGGGTGAGAGGGCATAGCGGAAACGAGGGGAATGACAGAGTGGATCAATTGGCTCGCAATGCCATTCCGGGAAATAGGTCGTGAGGCAGATTGTTCTTGACACCGAAACAACCGGGCTTAAAGTAAGTGACGGGCACCGAATCATCGAATTCGCCTGCATTGAGATTGAATCGAGAGAACGTACGGAAAAATTTCTACATCACTATGTTAATCCTGAGCGGGAAGTTGAGCAGCGCGCATTGGAAATCCATGGTATCAGTAATGATTTTCTAATCGCCAAACCGAAATTTTCGGAGATTGCTCGAGAACTTTATGAGTTCATCGAAGGTGCGGAACTGATCATTCACAATGCAGAATTTGATTTGGGATTTCTTGACCACGAGTTCCAGACTGCCGGAATGGGTTACCCTGAAATCCGATCGGTATGTGAAATATATGATACGCTTGAAGTTGCCCGGGATAAGAGGCCCGGTCGACGCAACAGTCTGGATGCATTGGCAAATGAATTTGGAATTGATCTCTCAGGACGAAATTTGCATGGTGCCCGCCAGGATGCTGAGATTTTGGTCAATGTATACCTTGCACTAACTAGTGGACAGGCGACAATTGATCTTGGGCTTCTGACAGACTTTGAAGTGCCGGCTGAACAGCATCAGACTAAGAAAACGCGAACGGAACCTGTTCAAGTGGTTGTCATTCGAGCTGATCAGTCGGAGTTGGAATTGCACGACAGCATTCTTGATGAAATTGATCAGATGTCAGAATCAGGCAGCGTATGGCGGCAGTTGGAGACTTAGACAAAACC
Source organism: Arenicellales bacterium (assembly GCA_965205205.1). GTDB lineage: Bacteria > Pseudomonadota > Gammaproteobacteria > Arenicellales > JAJDZL01 > JAJDZL01. The sequence continues at coordinate 3,732,441 of CBDBFX010000002.1, read as the reverse complement.
AATTTCCAAATCTTACATTTATCTGGACAGCTTCCTGATGGGTTGATGATCTTGAGGGTGGCGCAAACTGTGATCGACGGAGCTTCGGTACAGTTGAAACGAGTCTGATTGGTGTGGTTACGCTTTTGGTTTTGGGCTTCCTTTGGCTGCGTTATTGGCTAACATCACTGGATTATCGACGAACGATGAATCCGTCCCCCCCCTATTACACGGTCATTTATCGGGCAACTCATTTGGCCAATGCTTAGAACCAAGTCCCTGTTTACCTGCTACACCGGCAGAACCACTGTGTGGATCTGAAAATCCACTTCTATCGAATGTAGGTTCGGATGGTCCGCAAATTCAGCCATATGGCAGTCAATCTGTCTGCAAGAACTGAGTACTCCTGATTCAGAACAGTGAACATCTGTTCTTGAGACAAATTGAACAGAGCCAATCAACAGCCGGTGTTTCGAGCTCTCTGCAGTGAAACCTGATTTCACTACTCAGCCAATGGAGTTTACCCGGTGCTTTCGGACAATTTTATTGGTGGCGATGCAGGATCGTGCAAGATTCATGCGGCGGCAAGAAATATGACATAGACTGTGAAAAGCAGAACGACGATCGCGACCGCAAGGTCAACGGTCCATTCTCGCGCCATTTTTGAGTTTCGGCCGGCGATGTGTACAATGCCCAGATATATGCGGTTAATCATTTCGGTTAGAACCCGATAGGTAGATCGAATTGATTTTTCAGCTGCCGCAGTTGCCCATCGAGTCATGTCAACCAGACCCTTTCTATAGATCCATTCCGCATCAATGTTCACGCTTCTCAGTTCAGGTGGATAAATGCCTGATAGTTTGAGCCAGACGAATGCCAGTGCCGAAAACAGCAGCAGCTGGGTCTGCGCCAGCACATGAGTGGTATCATAAGCGGAATAGGCGGTTTCGTAAGGTAGCAGGTGGTATAAGAATTGTGGGAAAATGCCGATTCCAATGCACAGCATGGCGGCAATGCTCATCGCAATCAGCATACTGGTGGGTGCCTCTTTGACGCGAATGCCGGAATCGTGGGCGAAAAACGCGAAAAACGGGATTTTGATGCCCGCATGATGAAATACACCGGCAGATGCGAAGAGCAGAGCAATCCAGACCACATGATATCCTTCATTCAAAGCGGCACTCATCACCATGGATTTGCTGACGAATCCACTGAATAAGGGAAAAGCAGAAATTGATGCGGCACCAATGATGCAAAGTGTCGCAGTTTTTGGCATCGACTTGTACAGTCCACCTAGATCAGAACCATTCATTTTGCCAGTGCGATAGAGTACAGCCCCCATTGACATCATCAACAGACCTTTAAAAATGACGTCGTTGAAGGCATGTGCCACAGCACCGTTGACTGCCAGCTGCGTACCAATTCCTATACCACAGACCATAAATCCTATCTGGTTGATCATGCTGTATGCCAATACCCGTCGAAGATCGTTTTCGATCACCGCATAGAAAATCGGAAAACAGGTCATGATCATGCCGATGTATATCAGAGACTCCGTTCCTGCGAATCCTCTTGCCAGGGCATAGACTGCGACTTTGGTGGTGAACGCGCTCAGAAAGACGGTGCCGGCCGGCGTTGATTCTGGATAGGCATCAGTCAGCCAATTGTGCAGCAGCGGAAATGCGCACTTGATGCCGAACGCGATAAAGATCAATGTGGCGGCGGTTCCTGAGAGACCGATATGGGTGAACTCCAGAGAGCCTGACTGGAAATAATGCATTACACTACCGATCAGAAGCAGTATTCCAGAAATCAGCTGAATGATCAGGTATCTGGTACCGGCGGATACCGAATTTTGAGTCCCGCCGCACCAGATCAGGAAAGCGGAAGACAGAGCCATCAGCTCCCAGAACACGAACAGTGTGATCAAATCGCCACAAAATACGGCGCCCAGCGCACTGCCCGCGTAGACAAGCGTTGCAGACTGGTGAATGCGATTTCTTACCCGCCATGCGAATATGGCGCCAAGGAAGGCTGCTATGTGAAAGACATAGCCAAATACAAGACTCAGTTCATCCATCCTGAAAAGTGTCAGTGGAAGACCGGCAACCGACGCGGTAAGACTGTCAGCGGAAGAATTGACACCAATCAGCAGGAACGCACTGACCAGCGGTGTGACGACGCAGAGGGCCGATAGGGCGGCCTGTCGTACGAACAGCACCAGAACAGCGCCGGCAAAGAATACGGCAAAGGGAGGAAAGTCAATGCCCATCGTAATAGTCCTCACTTCGCATCAGCGGCTTTCGCATCCACTTGGCGATGACCACTAGAACAACACAGGCCACAAAACCAAAAACACAGTAAAAGAACAGCATTGATTCCCACGGATGGTACACATGCCGATGGATGAGCAGGTCCAAAAGTACCACTGCCGCACAGGCTGAGTAAAACCACTTGAGTATTCTTCTCAGACCGTCAGCGCGTGGATGCTTGGTGTTCGATTGGTGGTTTTCTGTCATCAAAATCACTTCGATAATGCAACTTTTTTCATTAGATCAAAGGCGAAATCAGGAGCGATGAACAATACGATGCAGCCCGCGGCGCTGATGATCATAGCAATCAGAATTGTCGGAGGTGCTTCTTTGATTTCACTGTTGTTCTCAGAGGAACTATAGAAGGCTCGAATGGCAATGGGTAGAAGATAGACCGCACTTAGCAGCGAACCGAGAATCAGCGCCGCCAGCAGCAGCCAGTCAGCCGCGTTCACTGCACCGAGCAGCAGGTTCCATTTGCTCCACATGCCACCAGTCGGTGGCAACCCGATGATGGCAATGCAACCAATGAAAAAAGCCGTCATGGTTACCGGCATGCGGCGACCAATACCTCGCAGCTGACTGACTTCGGTTTTGTGAGTGGCGACTAGAATTGCTCCGGCACCAAAAAAAAGCGTGATTTTTCCGAATCCATGCATGAGCATATGCATTCCGCCACCCACTAGTCCAGCAGTATTGGCGATGAGTGCACCAAGAACAATGTAGGACAGCTGACCGATTGTGGAATAGGCCAGTCGTGCTTTGAGGTTATCCTTCCTAAGTGCGATGATCGCGGTCGCAACGATGGTAAAGGCGGCGATATAGCTCAGGTAGCGGTGTACTTCAAGTTCACGAAGAAGATCGAGCCCGAATATATATATGGCAACCTTTAGGATGGTGAATACACCGGCTTTGACGACTGCGACGGCGTGAAGCAGAGCGCTGACCGGAGTCGGCGCAACCATTGCCGAGGGCAGCCAACGGTGAAATGGCATCAGAGCCGCTTTGCCGATTCCGATCACATAGAGAACCAACAGAACATTCAACGTGGTTTGGCTGACGTTGCTTTCAAATATGCCGCCCGTTCGAAAATCAAGCGTCCCGGTCAGTATCCACGTCCAGATTAATGCGAACAGTAAAAATCCAATGGATGTACCCAATAGCAAAAACAGGTAAATTCGTCCGGCTCGTTTGGCTTTTTCCGTGCCAGCGTGAGTAACTAGTGGAAATGTTGATACGGTGAGTGCTTCATAGAACAGAAATAAGGTAAAACCGTTGGCGGCCAATGCGATTCCGATGGCGCTGAAAATTGCAATCGCAAAGAAGATGTTAAAGCGGGCGAGATTGGTTTCGCCATGGCCGCGCATATAGCCAAAAGAGTAGATGGAAGTTACGATCCACAGGAAACTGGCCATCATTGCAAACAGCATGCCGAGTGGTTCCGCCTGAAAGGCGATGGACACGCCGGCGAATGGTTCGAAGAGAACCAGCGGTTCCACTGGCGACTCACCCAACGCGCCGTATAAGATCAGTACCATCCAAAAAGTCGCGACTGCGGCAGTCGCATTGATCGCTTCGTACAGATAGGAAATTTTTCGGTCGATTATGGCAATCAGAACGACCGCTAGAATTGGCGCCAGCAGACAATAGAGATGAACCATGGCAATGCTCGTCATGGCGAGACTCCAAGTATTGCGCGTGCCGCCTGAGTCGCCGCCACCCCCGTAAATCTCGCATCGATGCCAAAATAAATGTTTGCTGCGACCAGCATCCAGATCGGAATGAGCAGTGTCAATGGTGCCTCGCGTCGAACGACAGGTGCAGACGGGTCTTTCCTAAAATATGCGATTTCAACAATTTTCCAGACATAGGCCGCGGTAACCAGGGAACCCAGGAGAATCAGCCCAGCGAGCCACCAGTGATTCTGCTCGAACGTCGCGGATACCAGATACCATTTACTGATGAATCCAGTTGTGAAAGGTACACCGATCAGGCTCAGACCGCCGATCAATATCGCGGCCATGGTCCATGGCATACGGCGACCGGCATTTTCAAGTGCTGATACATTGGTCGAGCGGGTAACAAAAAACAAACCTCCAATCGCCATGAAAATCGCGGTTTTCATCAACGCGTGATTGAAAAGATGAAGAAATGACGCAGCCACGCCGGCAGTCGACGCCAGACCCAGTCCGACGGCGATGTAGCCAATCTGACCAATACTGGACCAGGCGAATAGACGTTTCAGGTCGCTCTGAAAAATAGCCACCGCAGATGCCGCCACCGCGCCAATGATGCCGAGTATCAGGATGATTTCGTGGGTTGACGTAAAGTCGCTGAAATACTGATCGGGAAAAATCGCAAAAGCGAGTCGCATCAGTACATAGACTGCCGCTTTGGTCGCGGTGCCAGCGAGAAAGGCCGTAATGGCGTTCGGTGCGTAGGTGTAAGCGTTTGGCAGCCAGGCATGCAGAGGGAATAGAGCCATCTTGATGGCCAGACCCACGATGATGAAACCAAATGCCACAGCAACGGTGTTCTGACTGGCGAGGTCAGGTAGAAGCGTTGACAGATCGTTCATATTCAGCGTCCCCGTCAGCGAGTATAGAAAACCAACGCCAATCAGGTAAAAAGTTGCCGCAATCGTTCCCATGACCAGATAACGAAGCGCGGCCGTAAGGCAGCGGCGGTCTTGACCGAAACTGATTAGAATGTAGGTGGACAGCGACGAGACTTCGAGGAACACGAATACGTTGAAAACATCACCCGATAAGGTGATGCCGGACAGACCTGTAAAGCAGAGGATCCATGCGGCATACAGCCAGCTCTGATTTTTTTCATGTACTTCTGCTCTGATGCTGGTGCGAGCGTAGATGATGCTGATCAGATAGATGAAACTGACGATCAGCAGAATGAGAGCATTGGCACTGTCGACTCGGTATTCGATTCCCGCTGGTGCGGCCCAGCCGCCCAGCGAATAGACGATCTCCCCGGAGACTTGTACCTGTCGCCAAATTAAAACAGAATTCAGGCTGCAGGCCAGACCAACTGCGAGAGCGATCAGCCATGTAACGCCAGCTGTCCTGATAATGACGCAAAGTGGCGCCGCCAGGAGTGGAACGACAACCTGCAGGGCGCTGAGGTGAGAACTGAGCACGTTATTCGTCGACGATTGTCTGCTGAACCTCGTGGTCATCAATGGTTCCGAAGGCGGAACGTATTCTGACGATCAGGGCGAGTCCCAGAGCGGTGGTGGCGACACCCACGACAATTGCGGTGAGGATCAGCACATGGGGCAGAGGGTTCGAATAAACGGCGTCGGGACCGATCAAGATCGGTGCGGTGCCGCCGCTCACCTTACCGATGCTGATGTATAGAAGAAAAACAGAACTTTGAAAGATGTTGAGGCCAATGATTTTCTTAATGTAGTTGTTCGCGGACATTACCACATAAAGTCCAATCATCATCAACGCGATGACGACCCAGTAATTGAGCATGCCTAAACTGTTCAACTGCAGTTATTCGAGGGTTGGAGAGTCCGGCCGCTGATAATTGGAGAAGCTCAGAAAGAAGACGATCATCACGGAGGCGACAGAGATGCCGACGCCCAGCTCGATCAAGATGATGCCCAGATGTTGCCCAGAGATTGGATCAGGAAGCAATACGCTGTAGTTCAGGAACTCACCGCCGAAAAACATGCCAGCAACACCGACACCGGTGTACAGGAGTACACCGAAAGCAGCGGCTTGGCAGGCGAGACTTGGGGGGACGATTTTCATGGCCGCCGCTTTCCCCAGAACAATGCCATAAAGAATAAATCCGGCGCCAAATATGACCCCAGCCTGAAAACCGCCGCCCGGTCCGTATTCGCCATGGAACTGCACATACAGTGCGAACAGCAGGAAAAACGGAATGAATATTTTGGCGATGACATGAAGAACGAGGTGCTGTTTCATTGGCTTAACTCTCAATATTCCTGCGACCACCAGTCAGCAGGGCAATGACACCGATGCCAGCGGTAAAAATCACGACCACTTCACCAAGCGTATCATAACCCCGATAGCTCGCCAATATGGAGGTAACGACATTGGGTATTCCGATTTCGGTTAACGATTCCTTGAGGTAGTAGGGCGCCACATGGACATTGGCAGGTGCCTTTGGAGACGCGAACTCGGGCATGTCCATGATGCCAATGGCGAGCACGACGCCGAGTGCGATAGAAACACAGACCGCCATGACTGAATTGGTGCGGCGGTATCTCACTTCCGACCGCGATCCGGTAAGCGACAATACGCTCAGCATTAGAACTGTGGAAATGCAGGTGCCGACCGCCGCTTCAGTCAGTGCGACATCAACCGCATCAAGAATGACAAACAGACTAGCAACCAGTAGACTGTATAGACCGAACAGAATGACTGCGTGAAAGAGCCGGTCGGTCCGCGAAATAATGAGTGCGGTAACGAGCAGAAAGCCCAATAACGTAAAATTGATCAGGAGTTCGATGGAGATCATTGGTCCTTAATTTTTACCAACGGTCGCAGGTTGCCATGTACCGCCGCTTTGGCCAGGGCGTGTGAAGATGTTGGACTGGTAAACAGGAGAAAGAGCAGAATGATCAGCAACTTCAGAGATATCAGACTGAGACCGGATTCTATAAGCAGGCCCGCAATGATCAGTCCGGCACCGGCCGTGTCAGTGATACCTGCAGCATGAATTCTGGAATACAGATCCGGCATTCGAATGACTCCCAGCGCACCAACCAGTACGGCAATGGCACCCACAACCAGAAAAGTGCTCTTGGATACCAATAAGATTACATCAATCACTGCTTTTCATCTCCTGTAGCTCATCAGTGCGTCCGCCAGAGCCATACTCAAAGTACTTGAGTACAGCAATGGTTGTGATGAAATTGCAAAGTGCATACACGATCGCGATGTCGAGAAAATCCGGTCGACCCGTGAAAAAACCATACAGGGCAATTGCCAGGACGGTTTTGGTGCCAAAATTGTTGACCGCTAGGATTCGATCATAGATGGTCGGCCCGGCGAATGCTCTGATAAGCAGAAGCGCCATTCCCACGAGGACTGCGATTAAAGCGGCGGCAATCATTTCGTTTTGGGCTTTTTACCGGGTGACAGTTTTCGTACCCGATCCGCCATTTCGCCGCGTTCAAGTGGTTCTAGCATCTTTCCTCGCAGCGAATGAATTTCGAGTTCTGACTGACTGATATCAAGAGTCAGTGTTCCCGGAGTGAGAGTGATGGAATTCGCATAGGTCACTTTCTGCAGATCGCTCATTCCATGAGCAGGCAGGCGGACGACTTTTGGGCTGATGGTTAGTTTCGGGGCGAGAATCATCCTACTGACAGACCATGTGGACAGTACGATTTCCTTTATCAGCCAGACCCAATAGGTGACAATTCTCCACGGCTGCAGATGAATGGGATGTCCTTCATGATTGACGATATCCATCCGTTTTGAGATCAATTGCACGCCGATGCAGGAAACCACACCAAGGCTCAGCAATAGCGCGGTATAGTACCCGGAGAGCGCAAGCCAGAAAAGGGCGAGCGGCACTATAGGAGAAAGTCTGTAGAACATAAACCGAAAATTATTACTCGATCAACTGAATGAATTAATGACTCAGTCAATTAAATTATCGTTTGGTTTATTTCAAGTTCTGGAAATCGGTCACAGACAACCATATGAAATGCTTTTTTGCGATTGTGTGCTTATTTGGAACATCAAACACCTGTAAAGACATATAAACATACAAAAAATTGAATTTATTTCAACAAATGCGTTACGTTTTGAAAAATCAACCTAATGAAATGAAATCAAGAAACGTGAGCTTAGACAAATTATGATGCTTTCTCGTATGCTCATAGTTAACCTGAGTCAGGAATAAAGCTGCGGATATTCTCTATGAGTTGACGGAGCTTTCCCGTTGACCCTGATGCTTTCAAAAATTCTCCGTAGGTATCTAAGGCGTTTTCGATCAATTCGTCATAAGTAGTGACGCGGATATTGTATACACGCAGTGATTCCTCGTCTTTTTGCCTAGTGATTTCGTCGTTCCACCCTTGAGGTAATTTACCGACGATACAAATCGCTTGGATTGGCAGATTGGCTGTTTCTTTGCGCTGCTCTCGAAGCTTCTTTCGAAGAGCATTAATATATTTTCCAATCTGACGCTCAATTTCGGTTTTTTCTACTGAGACATCGCGTCGTTTTAGTTCAACTATGACGTGTGCGGCGGCTACTCGGCGATACTTTGTATAGGTAATGTCCAATCGTAGTTTTTTCCCCTCACCTGCAATCACTTTTTCCATGCTTTTTTCTATGGCTTCATACTTGGTGGCTCTCTCCCAAGCAGGGTCAAGAAGGTGGAGATGGTCGAAAATGAATTCTTGGAGCACTCGTTCCTTGGCATTTTCGTCAACCGCTTCTTTGAATTTTCTGATGACTACGAGACGTTCCTCAACAATATTTCTGTAGCATTCAGCCTCAAGCGCATCCACGTCGTTAATAAAACTGAGAAAGTCGTCGACTTTTGTCATGTCAATGTCTGTTAAGATATCCGTAGCATGTTTGATTTTCAAATGCTCGAACATCAAGACGCAGTTAGCGTAGGCTCTTTGGCGTTCGGATTCCTCAATGCCACACTTTTCGATATCGCCGAATAGTTTTCCGGCAAATTTTTGTAGTCGTGAAGGGCGAATCTCTTCGTACCATTCCTTCAGGAATGGATTGCTGGAGAGAGCATGTCTGAGGCCTGCTCGTTCTTTCAGTTTGTTAGTTTTTGTCCAGATATGCCTCAATTCGGATTCAATGAATTTGGTGAGGGCTTCATATCTTTCGTCATCTTCGAAGATACTCTGCCGACCTGAAGTTGCAATATCAGGCTGGTCATCTGAGTCGAGAAAATCAGCTTCGATCTCACCGAACATGTACTTTGTAATCATGCCACCAAGATTGAATTTTTGCAGGATGTCATCCTGGGCGACTTTACCACGTACAACGATGGAAATTTTGTTCAGATTTTCATTATCAGCACTATCTCTAACATCTAGATCATTGGAATGTCGGGCAATAGCTATCCAGCCCTTTATTGAATATTGACCGGTGTCAGCGGCATTGCCTTTGTAATCAAATTGATGGCGTTGTTCGAACGCGCCAATAATTTCCCCAGCATCATCCCTTTCCAGGTTATCACAGTATTGATGATAGTTTTCGTTGTATTGGTAGATAAAACGGACCTTATGAAAATAGTTTCGATCTGCCAATGTAATGGGCTTCCCATCGACTCTGACGGTGAAATTGGTGGAATCACCAATGATGCTAAATCTGCGGGCGAGTCGACATTTCAAAGCTTGGACAGAAGATTTGGTCAAACGCAGTTTCTTTATATCCGTGATTACGAGACGCGTCCCGTGGCCTTCCAATCCATTACCGCTGGTATTGATGACTTCTGGACAATAACGATGGGCGTTGGATGGGTCTTCATCATCAATTGCTTTTCTTATTTCCTTAGCATCCATCTGAAATGCTTCAGTCGCACCGCCCCGAATGCATGTGTAAACCTGAATTTTGTTGGCAATAGAAAATAGCGAAAGTTTACCAATGCCTTTTCGACCCATCGGCATTCGGTTGTATTCAGGCGTGCGAATCTCCTCACTGTTGCTCTTTTGACGCTTCTGATAACCGACATAGAGATACTTACTATTAATATCTTCAAGACTCATGCCCATGCCGTCATCAGCGACGGTGATGGTTTTATTTTGTAGATCAAAGTGAATGTCTACCTGCGTTGCGTCGGCATCCCAGGAATTGGCGATGACTTCTGCTATCACAGGTGGAATATTGCTATAGAGATTGAGCCCCATGTGATTGAGCACATTGAGACTGATGGTCATGTAGTATTTTGGGCTTTGTTCAGGCATAGGCAGTTGTGTTAATCAGTGATGTTCCAATCATTTCCCCTATCCGGACAGGAACGGCGTTACCGATTTGCCGGGCCAACTGTCGTATGGAGATCTCGCCCTCGGGTTCGATCAGTTGATAGTTGTGGGGGAATGTCTGCAGAAGGGCGGCTTCCCTGATGGAGACCGCCCGATCCTGAACTGGATGACCAAAACGGCCCGTACTATAGTAGCAAAATTGTGTCGTTATGGTAGGAGTCGGAGCATCCCACTTCATACGTCCGAAAGGAGCCGGGTAGTAACTGCGTCTGTGACAGGGACTGGTAAGAGATTCGTCCCAATCCTTCCATGTTCCGCCTGGCCTGGATTGCCGCATGCGCTGGAGATTTCTGGGTGACAGGGGAAGGCTCGTGTGAGCGGAATCTTGGGAAGAAGTCTCACCGGCGGCAATTGGATGAAGATCACCGATGTAGTCTGCAATGTTCGCAGAGTTATTTCTCGGCTCAGAAAAACTGACGGTGCCAGCGCGAGACGCAATCAGCACCAGTCGTTTCCGATGTTGGGGCACCCCGTAACTGTGAAAGTCAATGATTTCGTGATGGACGGAATAGTTCAGATTCTGCAATCGTTCAAGCAGCGTGTGAAATGATTGGTTTCTCTTGAGACCTGGAACATTCTCCATACACACAAGATCCGGTATCCCTTCCTGAATCAGACGCGCGAACTCATCGACCAGTCTGCAAATGTCATCATCAGCCACTCTTTGTCGGGGGTGAGATTAGAAGGGTTGGCAGGGAGCGCATCCGACCAGAGCGGTGATTTCAGCCTGCTCGTAGCAGGGCTTCAAGTCTGAGAAGGTGATATCTCTTATGTCAGCATGTAGAAATACAGCTCCTGGGTTGTTGACTTCGTATGCGAATCTGCAGGATTGGTCTATGTCAATTCCCAATGCGACATCTATGCCGACGGACCGAAGTCGATGGGTCAGCCCGCCAATTCCGCAGAAAAGATCAACGGCACCGATGGACGGATTTTTCTGGATGGCCGAATGCTTCCAGTCTGGCTCGGTTTGGCTCTGTGATCCGGATAAAGTCATATTTCCCCGCTCAGTATTTGGATATTTTGTTTACGGATATCCCGTCTCCTAGATTCAGATAGTGTTCAGATTTTATGTATCGTTATTTCGATGGGTGAAAATCAAGTCCGATTGAAAATGCTGGAATTTCGTAAAAATTTCAGTGATAAGGTGCGAACCTTTGCAGCAAATCGCACCGGAGCAACGCACGATAAGATAAGTCATTTTCGCTTGATATTTTATTTTTTTGACAATTCCAGTGCCAATCTTTCTGATTGCGTCAGTTCATATCTGTGGTGAATACGATCGGATAACCATGGCAATTTCAAACCATGAGTCGGTTGCGCCCAGTCTCCTGCCGTTGCCGCGCCCGTTTTACTTCTCGCAGGAGAGTCTCAAAGGATGCCGATTCAGAGTTCGTTCAGGAGTTCTGTGCGATATCCGGCCTTCACCGTTGGGGATGCCGAAAACCTATCCCGGGACGCCGAAATTGAAAATTCAACGGCCGGCGATTGTATCAGCGATTCCGCCTCGAAATTTTCTGATTTAAGGACGAGCGACTACTTTCAGGTATCCGATGTGAGATCGGATTGATCAATTGGTTTGGTGAGTGATTTTTGGATCGATTGGCAATTGTTCAGGTATGCATGTTAACTGTTCAAGAATATGTCCGGCTGAAAGTAACGGCCCCTCATCTCGAGGTGGGCCAACAATCTGCAGCCCAACCGGTAGACCGTCATGGGTAAACCCGGCCGGTACCGCCAGCACCGGGCAGCCCGTCAAGGTGAGGGCGAAAGTAATCGCAATCCACTCATAATAGGTATCAAATGTGTGTTCACCCAGTGATTCGACAAAGCGCAGTTCAGAATCAAACGGAGGTACGATTGCACACGGGCAGATGAGCAGATCGAATTCATCGAAAAATCGAATCATTGAGTTGAAAATTTTTGCCTGTGTTCGCTGGGCTCGACCTATATCTTCCGCAGTCAGCTGCATTCCTTTTTCAATATTCCAGACGATTTCAGGTTTCAGCAGGTGTTCATGTTTTTCATACTCAGGCATGAAACTGGCGACGAATGAGGCACCGCGTAAGACATCAAAACTCTCGATCGCGCCACTGAAATCCGGACTCGCTTCTTCAATCTGAACGCCAATGCCTTCAAATAGTTGTACCGCGTTCCGACAAATCAGTTCCACTTCCGGATCGATCACTGTAATCCCCAAATTGGAACTGTATCCGATGCGTCTGGGTCTGGTAGGATTGTCGATGGAGTTCATATAGGGGATGTTCGGGGCCGGGTAGCTTAGGGGGTCAGATGGATGGAAACCAGCCATTGCGTCCAGAAAAAGCGCGGCATCCTGACAATTTCTCGCAACGGGTCCCTGAACATGCATACAACCGAACGGTTCATGCGTTCTGTTTCTCGGGATTCTTCCGGCACTGGGCCTCAAACCAACGACAGAATTGAAACTGGCCGGCGTTCTCAAGCTGCCGCCAAGATCTGATCCTGTCGCCAACCACACTTCACCTGCAGCTACCGAAGCACAGGCTCCGCCAGATGATCCCGATACTGATTTGCTGGTATTCCAGGGATTCCGCGTAACACCAAACACTTCATTGAACGTACTGGCGCCCGCGCCAAATTCCGGGGTGTTGGACTTACCCATCAAAATCGCCCCTCGATATTCCAGCTTCTGTACGACAATATCCGACTTGGTCGGGACAAAATCTCGGTAAATTGGTGAGCCAAATGTTGTTCTGACTCCGGCGGTTTCTGTCAGATCTTTGATCGAAATGGGCAGGCCAGCCAGCCAACCCCGATCGTCTGACTGCCCGAAAGGTTCCTGACGTTCCAATTCTTTGGCCCTTTCGATGGCTCTATCAATGCAGAGCGTTGGCATGGCATTGATGCTGTCTTCAACCTCTCCAATTCTCGCCGCAGACGCGTTGACAACATCAACTGGCGATAACTGTCGTGCCTTCAGTAGTTGGACAATTTCATAGGCGGTCTTCGCGATGAGTTCATTCATTGTGCTGTGAATTTTGAGAAAATGGAATCAGGAGACTCTCGCGTCAGAATATTCTGCAACCAACCAGCGGATTTACAATCGGCGGATGACTTCTATTATGATGTACCTTGATCTTTTCAAGTCGATGATGACTTCGGCGCTGACTGCTCTTCAATTGGTTTGTCTGGAACAAGAGGATGAGTTAGGCACGCTTCAGAATATGACCGATCAAGCGGTCGGAACAATGGTTAAAATGACGGAAAATCATAATTTTATTGTAAAAGTCTGAGATTGCAAAGCCAGCTGTTCAATTTCGTGGAAAGTGCATAACGATGAAAATCACCGATTCGTTCCCAGTCATTGATGCTCTTCAGGCGTCAAATTGGTCCAGAGATCAGTTTCAGTCATTGGCTGATGCCGGCATCGACGCGGTTCACGTTACTGTTGCGTTCTGGCATGATTGTGCAGAAACGCTGAAGCTGCTGGGCCGATGGAATCGCTGGTTTGAAGACCATAGCGATCTGATCATGCCAGTGTTGGAAGGCGGAGACATCAATATCGCGCATGAAAGTGGTCGCACTGGAATTATTCTTGGCTTTCAGAATTCGTCACCGATCGAGGATGAGTTTTCTCTCATTGAGATTTTTCACCGACTGGGCATCCGCATCATGCAGCTGACTTACAACAACCAAAACCTGCTCGGCACTGGATGCTATGAATCTCAGGATGCGGGACTGACGAAATTTGGTCGACTGGCGGTTCGGGAAATGAATCGACTCGGTATGATCGTTGATGTTTCGCACACCGCAGAGAAAACGTGCTTGGAAGCCATCAGGTATTCCGAACGTCCGATTGCGATCACTCACGCCAACCCCAGTACATTTCACAACGTCGTGCGCAACAAATCCGATGCGTTACTCCTGGAATTGGCAGAAAGCGGTGGCATGCTGGGGTTCAGTCTGTATCCCTTACATCTTGCAGATGGCGGCCAATGCAGATTGGAACAATTCTGCGAAATGGTGCAGAGAACTGCGGATCGGATCGGTGTGGAACACCTGGGACTCGGTTCGGATCTGTGTCTTGGCTGGGATAGCGACCATCTCGACTACATGCGCGGCGGCACCTGGGACGATCGCAGGCGACAGCCATCCGAAGTGGCGTGGCCGGAATATCCCCAATGGTTCAGAAAAGCAGGAGATCTGCAGAACGTCGCCGATGGATTGGCAGCGGCTGGATTTTCCGAAAACGAAGTCAGCATGATGATGGGCGAAAACTGGTATCGATTTCTTTGCGAAGGGCTGTCCGCGCGAAAATGATGTTCGCACCCCCACCCGTTCAGTCATTGGAACTTTCAGAGATGGCTGCTGCGAGACCGCTTCGGTCGCCAGAAGTGGTGATGCAGCTTGAGCGTCTGGGTTCATTTCACTCGACTCGACTCAGTTTCACCCGTACGCTCATCAGGCGCATGCATCGGGAAAAGTGGCGTTTTGAGACGGTGTACAACACCTTGAACGAGTTTGGGTACGGATGTCTGATCTATATGATTCATACACCGCAAGGCATTGTCAGTTTCGTCGCTTTTGCAGACGAACTTGACAGTGCGTACCGAACCGACCGGGTGATCGCAGAGAAGTGGGACATGTGTTTTACACTGTTCAATGGCAGACCAGGCGAAGCGGATATCAGGCGGCTGAGTCGTGAACTTCCCAAACAGGAGGCTGGTCGACTGAGTGAGTCCGAACTCGTGATGAGTAGAGCGAACAGAAGTGTGCGAATTTTCAATTCCGTAGTCGATTGTCTCGCTTCAGGGTGCCAGCCCAACATGGATCTGATCGTTCGCATCGGCTACCTGGTTCGTACCACTGCGGTTTATGGTAATGGTAAATTCGGATTGATGGATTTCAGTCATCTCAAACGATTGACACCGTTTGGCATGCCTTTTCAGGCAGAAATGCTCACCGTTTACATGGCGAGACAGTTCAGCATCGATCTGGTTGAACACATTGCCGCACGGCGTGGAAAAGGAACAGCGGTGAAACTGGACCGAAAAATCAGCAGGGCGATCGGAGTTGGAAACGCCACCGGTCTTGGCATGGCGCCGTTTTTGATTGGTCATCCACAACTGATCGGCCAATGGATAAAGGTTAGGGAAGTCGCAATCGAGATCACGAAATCAAAATCCGATGTTGGGCGTCCCAACATTGTGCGGTTTGCAAATCTGGTTGAGCGAGTTGCCGAGCACCTTGAGCAGTGGAAAACCGATGATCCTCGCCAATCTGAACGGCTGGTGAATCTGCGAGACGAAATCGCACAAATCAGAGAAATGACGCCTCAGCTGGACCAAATTGAGTCGCCGTGGCTTTATCTTGCAGATTGGGCAAGTTCACATGCAAGCATCGAGTGTCAGGAACTTCTGAACAGTCTGTTTCTTGAGATCCATCCGCACGAAATCAATGCGCTCGATCAGCTGATGGGAGCGGAAGAATCCGTTCATTTTGATCCATCGATGAAGGTTGGCGAGCTGAAAAATCTGATCGAGAATCGGTATTCATGGGCTTTGAAAATTAATTTTCAGAATCCGGCCTCTCAACATTATTTCTGGTATGTTTCTCAGGAAAAAGAGGAGCCGAGATTGGGACGGCGATACTTGGAGCCGGGTGCTGAACTGGAGCTGGGAATCGGGGTGGCGCGGGATGTAAGTGCCCTGTATCAGACCATCTGCAGTCTGGAGCAGAATTTGGATCAGCTGTTCATTTCGCAGTTACTTCATCAGTATCCCGACCATCGGGCGACCGTTCTGCGTATTCAGTCGCTTGTGCATTCGGAATATGGTGAAATTCAGGCCAATCTGTTGGGTGAAGACTGCCGGCCAATTGATTTACTGCGCTGTAAATTAGCCATATTTGGTGCGACAAGATTTGACCCGAAATCCAATCTTTGGACGCGAATCACGCTGTTTCAAGGCGCACCGATGTATGATGAGCTCGACTCCCCCTTCGCAGACGACTGGGCTTTTCCTGTGGCATCAATAAATTAGTCGGATGCGAATACCAATTCACTGCAGGTAAGTGGATGGTGAGATTGTCAATCAGTGAGTCGATCACTTTGTGCCGACGTGTTTTCTCAGCCCTGCCCTTTCCACCAGGTTCAGGTATTGAGTTGGCCAATGCGGTCGTTTGGCTGGCGGCGGCGCGCGCCGTTCCCCTGCGGTACTTCGCCGAATTACTACCGCATTTGCAGTCTGCCTCTTCAGAACCCTTTTCTTTGGAAGTTTCCGCGGCGGTGCGATCTTACAGGATTGAAGATCCCACACTGTTGCATCTGCTGGAAGTTATAGATTGTCTGACTTCTAGCGCCATTCGTTTCCAAGGCAGATACATTGCGGTGATTGCTGGTTGTTACTATTCGTCTTTGCTTCTACCATTGGCTCTGTCGCGGTCACAGTTGGGCGTGAGTTTCAAACTTGACATTTCAGCTTTATCAATCGTCATCGAAAGTGGAGAGTTGTGGGCCAACATGGATCCGATGGCGGAAGAAATCTGGCAGAAGCCCGAGGAGTGCACCATTACTGGTGTGAGTGGTGGATCTGAATCGGACCGAGCGTCATTCGATCGCGGGGGGCTGAGTCATCACTTCAGTCAGGAAGATCTCAGAACCCGGAGTTCGCAGCGAATTGCGATAGACAAAGAGAGCTACAAGCTGCTCAAGCAGAAGGCGGCTGAGGCGTTCGTGCCGAATAGTGACATATCGAGACGCAGCGGTGCGGGAGCGGAAGTGGACGACAGCAACTGATCCGCGGGTCGAATCGATATTCCGTCAATTTCTGAGAATCAGATCAGCGGCTTTTTCTGCAATTGCGAATGTCGGCGCGTTGGTGTTGCCTGAAGTGATGACCGGCATGATGGAAGCGTCGACCACTCGCAGGCCGGCCAGCCCGTGCACCCGCAGTTCTGCATCGACAACTGCCATCGGATCTGATGCTGGACCCATTTTACAGGTGCCGACCGGATGATAAATCGTCTCACCAACGTTTCTGGCGCAGTCAAGCAGTTCTGCGTCCGTCTGTACCTGATGACCAGGTAACACTTCCTCTTCTATGTATGCCGACATCGCCTGGCTGTTTACGATGCGGCGGGACAGTTTCATGGCATTGACGGTGGTAACCTGATCGTCGTCTGTGTTCAGATAATTGGGATGAATGGCGACATAGTCTTGAGGGTCGGCTGATTTCAGTCGCAGGTAACCTCGACTGGTTGGCCGAAGCTGGGTAACCGACGAAGTCAGGCCGGAAAAATCATGCACTGATTTTCCAGGTGAATCGGCACTCAACGGCTGAAAGTGAAACTGGATGTCAGGTCGTTTGATGTGTGGTTGTGAAGCGGTGAAAATTCCGATCTGACTCGCCGCCATGCTCATGGGACCGGTGCGGAACAGCAGATATTGAAGTCCGATCATCATTTTGTGAAAAGGATTTCTAATTTCATCATTCAGCGTTTTCACCGAACAGCGATAGATTGACCGAATCTGCAGATGATCATGCAGATTTTCACCCACCCCGGGCAGATTGCAAATGACGGGGATCTGCAGCTTCCTCAGGTGGTCGGAGTTTCCAACACCGGACAGCATCAGAATTTGAGGTGAATTGATCGCACCTGCGCTGATGATGACTTCACGACCGACGCGGTTAACGTATTTACTGTCGCCTTGCAGATACTCGACAGCAGAAGCGCGCTTTCCTTCCATGATGATGCGGGTGGCAAGCGCGCGGGTAACGACTCTCAGGTTGGATCGTCGCAGTACCGGTTTCAGGTACCCAGTCGCCGAACTGCAGCGAACGCCTTTCCAGGCCGTCAACTGAAAATAACCGACTCCCGCCTGCGTTGCACCATTAAAATCTCCATTCCATGGTATGCCGATCTCCTGCGCACCTCGAATGAATGCCTCACCCACTTCTCTACGCACTCGAATGTCGGACACTTTCAGCAAGCCATTCTGTCCGTGATAGTCATCCGCACCGCGTTCCTGGTACTCGCATTTGATGAAGTAGGGTAGCATTTCCGCATATGACCAGCCGGGGTTTCCAGCTTTTTCCCAATTGTCATAATCCTCTTTCTGGCCTCGAATGTACAGGAGTCCATTGATTGAACTCGATCCACCGAGCACCTTGCCGCGCGGCCACCTGATCGACCGATCATTCAATCCAGGGTCGGTTTCAGTCCAATAGCACCAATCGGTTGCCGGATGATGCATGGTCTTGAAATAGCCGACTGGGATGTGAATCCACGGATTGAGGTCCCGCCTGCCGGCTTCAAGAAGCAGTACTTTGTTGGCTGGGTCTGCTGAAAGGCGGTTCGCAAGAACACATCCGGCAGAACCGCCGCCGATGACGATGAAGTCGAAACTGTCTGAACCCATAAGGTGAGGACTGGAATGTTTTCGCTGAAAGTTCCATCAATAATATGTTAAAAAAATAGAGGTGTCTCAAATATTGAAGAAACGTCCTTCGGAAG
The DNA here is from genome assembly GCA_965205205.1 of Arenicellales bacterium. Classification (GTDB taxonomy): domain Bacteria; phylum Pseudomonadota; class Gammaproteobacteria; order Arenicellales; family JAJDZL01; genus JAJDZL01. The sequence goes on along the minus strand of CBDBFX010000002.1, from coordinate 3,713,637 downwards.
AGTTCAAACAAACACTTTGTGAGAAGATTTGGCAGGGAGACGCTGTCGCAGTTAGCCCGCGATATGAGTCCAGACTGCAGACGCTCTGCTGATGAAAGCGAGCAATGTTGCCGGAAGGGGCGGATACGGATGCGGAATTGGCCACACAGATTCGGTAGTTGAAACGGCAAGTTCAGCGGTTGGAGGAAAGATCGGGAACTTCTGGAAAACGCTGTGATCTGGTTTGCAGGGGCACACGGACAAGAGCTGAGTGTGTATCCAGGACAATTCAAAAGTCAAAAGAGACCAATCCTACCGCGGTTCAGAGTGTCACAGGAGCCGTTGTCGACCGGTTCGCCGTCTGAGGCAAAAAAATCGCGTCCAGCTATGGACCAACAAAAGTCAATTTGAGACAATGGGTGCCGTCATGAGATCTGAAGACGAGAACGGGGCGGATGGATCTGCGCGCCATTGAGGTGCGGCCGGTGCGCGCGCCGGCCGAAGCCGTCGCCCGGCGAGGCTCCGGACCTCCGCAGTTTCGTCGTCGATGTGGCGCGGCTGGCGGGTTTTCATCCGCGCCGCAGTCAGCCGCTGTCGGGCGTCATGAAACTGTGGCAGGGGTATGTACTGCTGCGGGAGTCGGTCTCTACCTATCGCTCACTCAGAAGGCGAGGTATGATCCAGAATGAATAGACTTACATGTGGGATGTTGTGAGGCTGGCAGCTGGCCTGCGCGATGCCGCAGGGTTAAGTCCCCGAAACCGTGCAAAACTCACCGCAGAAGGCATCTGCTCTCAGCCTGTGCTCCTGCCATCGGCATTCGATCATCTTCCAAACTGTCCGCCATCTGCCCATGACCTCAGGCTGACTTACGACTTTTGATTGTTCCTGAGTTTGTATCTGTTTGTGTCAGTGAATCAGGTCTATAATTCGGTGGTGGCGGTGTGTCGGCACTCGTCCTACAGATGGAAGCGAGCGAGGACGTCGGTTCGGGAGCGGTAGGATGACTCCTGTTGCGGCGGCAGGTTTGGTTGTGTAGTTCATCACTCGGACTGCGGGGTTGGTACAGTCAGTGGGGCGGATTGGCAACAGCTATGACAATGCAGCGGCCGAGTCGGTTTTTGCGACGCTCAAGCGTGAGTTGTTGCTGGGGGACGACGGTGGCCTGGGTTTTGAAGACATGCGGCGACTGTATGACTACATCGATGGTTTTTACAACGCTAGGCGCCGTGCATTCGAAGTTGGAGCAGAAGAGCCGGATCGAGTATGAGCGGGAAATTTTTGCACTCAGCATTTCGTGACATATCACGAAATGCTGAGTGATCCAGTGACTGAGATCCAGTCAGTGGTAGTGACTAACATTAGTTAGTAACTGTGACCGAAACCGAATACAGTACAGTCAAAGGCTTGATTTTCAACTTATTTATTGTAGTATATAGTTGTTATCGGGGTTAATTTTGATGACAACAATCCAGTTTTCATTTTGACTTGCATATTATTGCCACCATGCTGAAGTTCACGCTTAGTGTATCTTTCATGCTTTCCGTTGCCCCCCTTCCTCTGAATTGAAAAGCATTCATTTAGCATAAGAACACCTTTTGGGGTCACTTCTACGTCAATTGAATTTTCTAGGTATTTTAGCAATTCTTCCATTTTGTATATCCAAATTACCTTATCATCCGATTTTATGAGCACAAACAATTTCGGTGAATCATCTCCTAATAGACTATGACGAATTATCTGATATGCCTTAGGTCGAATTTCATCTACAACCATATCAATGTATTTTTCGGTAATCCAATTCTGGGATTCACCTGTCGCTTTTTCAATCGTTAATTTTTTTATGACCTTTTTGACATGCGTTGGACATTTTAAACTGTTCACAAAATTTGTCAATTGTCATGCGGGTTACTTGATTAAACCCAGTTTTCACAAAAGATTTTACATTTGCTCCGAAATTATGGCCGCCCGTAGCTCTTATGAACACATCAGACTTTTCTCGGAATTGCCCCTCAGTCTCAACATTTTAATTCTTAATCCCCTTTGTGGCGTATCAGATGAAAATGAGCTGACAATATCGTAGATGGTGTTCGGGTCTTTTTGTACTTCGGAGGCAAATAATTTTTCATAGTACAAGCCAACTGACGCGTTATGGTTGGTCATCCATTTTACTCATATAGTTGAAAGCAATTATTTCTTTGCTGTTGGTTTGTGTGAAATACTGTAATGATCGATTTAAAGTGATTGGATGCACAGTATATAAATCTGACAATTCAAATATATCTGGATCATTTTGTTCAGACAAAACCACTAGATTACTGGTCTCAATATTTCTTAAGAAATCATTAAATTCTTGCAGTTCTAACACCCCGTTGTAATGACCGTTAGAGTTATTAAAATATGGTGGATCCAGATATAGGAGTGCATCTTTTATATTGTTAAACTCTCTGTAATCTAAATTTGTAATTGTCAGGTCTTTAATTAGTTGACTTAATTCGGTTAATGTTTTACAATCCAGCTTAGGACAAGAACTACCTTTTCTTATTGGTGAGTTAAATCTATTGTTAGCATTGAATCGTATCTTACCTGAAAAAGCGTTCTTAGCCAAATAAAGAAAGTTTCCAGCCCCTTCAACCCCTTCTTCCAAATCTAACTCTCTTATGCGGTAATAGTAGTCTGGAGAGGAATTATGGTAATGTTTGTTATAAACCTTCCACAATCTTTCGGGATTGGTCTGCACTTGACGGACTAAATTAACGACTGTAGGATTGTTATCGTTATATGTTACTCGGTCAGAACCAAATCTATTACATGCGTAAAATGTAAAAGACCCACCACCACCGAATACGTCGTAAATTTTACAAGTCAAACTGCTAGGAATGATGTCATCAAAAATATCTTTGAATCCAGCTTTACATCCTATGTACGGGATTAATTTCAACGAAGTTTTTGGTTTGTTATTAACAATGTACGGAACTTTCAACCCTTCTAATTCTACAACCTCATTCATTTAATTTCTCTCCGACAAGTGATTGACTTAAAGCTCCTAAGCTGTCCACCAACCCCTTATTCCTTATATTAATATCCAAATGTTAACTGGTTCCCTAGATGCATTAGTTCAATGCGAATGGGACAAGAGAACTCAGGTCAGGTAACAAAATTTTGTAATTGATGCTTCTCATCGCTTCTCTTCATATTTGTCTAGGGTATCAATTACTTCACCACGCTGGTAAGTCCAGTTACGGTTGAATCACTCTGATAATATCGTACTGAAGATGTTTCAGTCTCGACTCATCAATCATTTTTAGTGAACTGTATGTTAAATATTGGCCTCAATGTGGTTCCGATTAGTTTACCACGTAACCACCGCACTACTTAGATTTTAAAATTTTTAATGCGACAGAAACTGACATGCTATAATGCTGTGTACTGTATTCGGTTTCGGTCACAGTTACTAATGTTATTAACCACTACTAATTGCATCCCAGTCACTGGATCAACCAACACTTCCTGACATGTCACGAAGTGTTGGTTGCTAATATTTCCGCTCATACTTGATCGGGCTCCGTTGCCTCAACTTCGAATGCAGACGTTCTCCGTTGTAAGAGTCATCAATGTAAATCACACAACCGCATCCGCATCTCCCAGAGGCAGTGCGACGGATTGGCAACAGCTATGGCAATGCAGCGGCCGATTCGATGTTTACGACGCTCATGCGAGATCTGCTACTAGCTGACGAAGGCTGCCTAGGACTGCACCACCCCGTGCCGCTCGCTCAGACACCACATACCGTCTGACGAAGCGCATCCAGCATCAGCTCGGCGTCGGCGTCATGACAGAGACTGAATTGACGACCGATGATCCGTCGAGAACTGGCATCCGTCACCAGCAGATAGCCGAAGGCGTCCCAGAACGATGCCCCCACACGCTTCCACTTGTAATACGAGTGCCGACTTATGCGCAACACTCGACACATTGCCTCCACCGAATGATCTACCTGATTCGCCAACATGAACTGACATACGCTCACCTGCTCAGCCCTTGTCTGTGTAAATTTGAAAAACTAGGTCGCAGCCTTTTCCAAGATTCCCCCATACTCCTCCAACTGCCGAACCTGCGTAGCACATTCCGTATCCGTGCCTGTCCCTTCCAGCAGGATCGCCCGCTTCCATCAATAGAGCGTCTGTAGCCTTGGCTCATACTCACGTGCCAACTGCGACAGCGGCATCCCTTCCAAATTTTTTCATAAAGCATTTGCTTGAAATCTTCCGAATAACGTTTCTTCAGAGTCTGATGTTACCTCCGTTTTAGAAAACATACCTCATTAGCAGACTATAATCGCTGGAGTATCTTTCACAGCAAATGTGATCAAAATATTCTTAGGAGTTCATCAAGTGCAGCGACAGAAACCTAAAATCATTCCGGGAATCGGTCTCAATTCCGTTCGACGGAACTATCGACACATTGATGTCAAACCCTATGCCGGAGTCTGTGGTGCCGAAATTTTTGGAGTCGACATCTCACACCCCATAGCCACTGAGGTCATTGAAGAAATCAAGGCCGCGTTTCTAGATCATCTGGTCGTCTTTTTTCGCGATCAGACCATCGAACCTGAATCGCTCAAAAATTTTGGCCGTCATTTTGGATCGTTTCATGTCCATCCCTACGTGGGTTCACTTGAAGGGCACCCGGAAATCATGATGGTCGTCAAGAAACCAGAAGACAAATACAACTTTTCCGGTTCATGGCACAGCGATGTAACATTTGAGGAAAAACCCCCAATGGGTACGATTCTTTGTGGGATGGAAGTGCCTGAGTATGGCGGGAATACGCTATTTGCAAATCAATATCTCGCCTACGAGATGCTGTCTGACACCTACCGGGAAATGCTGATGAACCTGAAGGCTCTGCACAGTGCAGAATACGTCTACAGCCAGACTGGAAAATATGCGAGCAAAGATTACCGAAGCAAACACTCGGGCACATCAATTCAGCCTGACAGCTCCGCCAGCGTCCGGGTCAGCCATCCGATCATCCGTACGCACCCCGAGACCGGTCGCAAGGCACTCTATGTTAATGATTCATTTACGGTCGGAATCGAAGGCATGAGTGACGAGGAGTCGGAACCGATTCTCCGCTACCTGGTCCGGCATGCGGTTCAGCCCGATATCTGTTGCAATTTTCGCTGGCGGCCCGGATCAATCGCCTTTTGGGACAATCGCTGCCTGCAGCACTACGCGTTGAATGACTATCCCGGTGTGGGTCGAACGATGTGGCGCGTTACGATTAACGGTGACCGGCCGGTTTAGCGGCATCAGACTCTGACGCCGCGCAATCTCTCAGTACGTCGCCTCAGCAGCTCGATTGACGTAAGCAGGGCGATCGACAACAGCACCAGCAGAGTCGCCACCGCAAGAATCGTTGGACTGATGTGTTCGCGAATGCCCGAAAACATCTGCCACGGTATCGTACGCTGTTCAAAACTGCCAACAAAGAGAATGACGACGACTTCATCAAATGAGGTGATGAAGGCAAACAGGGCGCCTGAAATGACTCCAGGTAAGATGAGCGGAACGACAATCTTAAAGAAAGTGGTCACACCGTCTGCACCAAGGCTGTTTGCCGCCCGTATCAGACTGCGATCAAACCCGACCAGCGTCGCAGTGACCGTAATGACGACAAAAGGCGTGCCGAGAGCCGCATGAGCCAGAATGACGCCCAGGTGCGTACCCTGTAGATTCACCCTGGAGTAAAAGAAAAACATGCCACAGGCTGAAATGATGAGCGGGACGATCATTGGTGAAATCATGATGGCCATCAGCGTCGTGCGATAGGGTACCTCGCGGCGGCTCAAACCGAGCGCGGCAACGGTGCCCAGCACTGTTGCGATCAATGTCGAGAACACGGCAATGATGAAACTGTTGTTGACCGCGCCTCGCCAGTTCACATTGGTGAAAAAGTCCTCATACCATTTGAGAGAGTATCCAGATGGGTCGAAGGACAGCATTTCCTCGGTAAACGTAAAGAAGGGCACCGCATTGAAAGACAATGGTATGATGACAAGGATTGGAAAAATCAGGAACAGAAAAATCAGGCCGCAGATCACGCGGAACAGATAATGCCAAATCCGTTCGATTGGGGTCGTATAGGGCGGTAACTTACTTTTCATCTTAACCGAGCTTCATGTTGTCAATGCCGACGATTCGATCATAGAGGAGGTAGAGCACCAGTACCAGTCCCAGCAGTATGACACCAAGTGCTGCCGCCAGTCCCCAATTCAGAGAAACAGATACGTGGTAAGCGATGAAGTTGCTGATGAAGGTGCCTGAAGTACCGCCAACCAGCGCCGGGGTAATGTAATAGCCAATGGCCAGAATGAATACAAGAATGCCGCCTGCGCCAATGCCTGGAATCGTATTCGGCGCATAAACCTTGAAAAATGCATGGAATGGGTGTGCACCAAGTGAAACTGCCGCGCGCATATAACTTTTGGGTATCGTTTTCATAACGCTGTAGAGTGGCAGAATCATGAACGGTAGCAAAATATGAGTCATCGCGACAACCGTGCCGATCGCGTTGTGAATCATGGCCAGTCGGTTTTCCGTATCGATCAGACCCATCGCCACCAGGACATCGTTGATCACACCTTCATTCTGCAGCAGTGCGATCCAAGAGGTCGTTCGAACCAGAAGCGATGTCCAAAACGGTAGTAACACCAGCATCAGCAAAAGGTTGCTGGATTTAAGCGGCAAAGTTGCCAGCAGATATGCCACCGGGTAGCCGAGAATGAGCGTCATCAGCGTAATGAGTCCACTGAGCAGTAGCGTACGCCAGAACAGCTTCAGATAAATTCGTTTCTTTTCATCTTGAAACTGGAGATCGCCGCTTGGGGTGACCTGTAAATCAATCGCTGCCCAAAAATAGCCGGTTGTAAAGGGGGGTGAGAACGTTTTGATCAGCTGCCAGGTTTCGACTTCACCCCATTTCTTGTCGACTTTGATGACGGCTTCCTTGTAAGGCCCTTCGTCAATTCTAGGGATTCGTCTCTGACTCTTTCTGAACAGGCTGTTCATCCCTGGCAATTCATAGTTGAGACGTTTGCCCACGCGAGTGATCAGTTTGTCCTTGGCACCGATTTTGATGTCTTCCACCAGTGCCGCATAGGTACTTTCATTCGGTAGTTCATTGGATGTGGCATCCCATTCAGCCAGCTGCTCAACGGTTCGGGGGAGGTATTGACCAACGATCGGGTTTTCCACACCTCGCCACAGCATGTCGCCGATTGGAATCAGGAATGTGATCGCGAGAAACACGAACAGTGGCGCAATCAGAGCAAGCGATTTCATCTTGTCTCTGCGAAGGGCGCGCGCGAGCGCGGTTTTTAAAGGCACCCCGTCTACGGTTGTCAGAGGAGTACTAGCTTGGACGGTCGTATCTGTCATGTGGACGGATGATGATCATCAAATGCTGAAAATAAGGGTCGGGTGAATTCAATGCGGAACGCGGATTGCGGAGAATCAACGTTCCGCATTGAGACGGTTCACCTGCAGTTCAGTGAATTACTGAGCCAGCCAGGAGTTGAACTGTTCATTCAAATCATCCTGATTGTCTGCCCACCACTCGAAATTGAAGAGCAACGTCGTTTTCGCGTTGTTTGGATCTGTAGGCATGTGAGGCGCCATATCGATCCCCAGCGTGGCATGTTGGCCAACCAGCGGTGCGGAAGATTTTCTTGCAGGACCGTAAGATATGTATTTTGCCTGATCAGCCAGTCTCTGGGTGTCCGACGCATAGCGGAGCAGGTCCAGCGCCTGTTCTCGGTGCGGTGCCCCAACCGGCAGTACCCAGCCGTCAATGTCGAAAACCTGCCAGTCCCACATCATCGCGATGGGCTGATTCTCTTCCTCGATCGCAGAAAAAAACCGTCCATTGTAACCGGAAGCCATCACCACCTCACCATCGGCAAGCAGCTGTGGTGGCTGTGCGCCGCGGGTCCACCAGACCGTATGGGCTTTGACGGTGTCAAGTTTTGCAAAGGCTTGTGCGACTCCTTCTGGGGTGTCGAGAACATCGTAAACTTCATCCGCTGGCACGCCTTCCGCAAGCAATGCCCATTCAAGATTGTTGATGGGTTTCTTCTCCAATGCTCGTCTGCCAGGAATCTTATCCAAATCAAAAGCATCGGCGATCATCGTCGGTGCTGTTGGCACCATATCGGTGCGGTAAGCCCAGGTGGTTGAATAGACGATGTTGGGAATGTGGCATGGAGAGACGATCAAGTCACCCATATCTACGCTCGCTGGTGTTCCATCCGGAGCTGGGTTCAATACTGCATCAACGTCGAATTCTTCGATGATTCCTTCGTCGCACATGGCGATGGCGTCAGCAGCGATGGCATCAAGCAAAGACCAGGTCACATTTCCAACCTCCGCCTGCGCTCTCAATTTGGAAGCGCCTTCAGATGCAGTATCATCGTTGATGATGGTAACACCGGGGTTTTCAGCCATATATGGGTCGTGATAGGCCAACTGCTGACTTTTTGAATAGGCTCCGCCCCAAGATACCACGACCAGTTCCTGCGCCTGCACGGCTGTAAGGCCGCTGGCGGTCAGCAACAGTGCTGAGACTGATAACAGAGTTGATCTCAATATAGATTTTTTCATTCAAATTCTCTCCACTAGATTTAGATTGTAAGCCAGTATGGCACTTTTTTGTCAATTGTGAACACAAGAATACAGTAATTTGAAGTTCATTTTAAACTTTTTGTGGTTGATTTCAAGTTTTGTTTGATGCCTGACGACCGATTACTGCAGGCAGAAGGCACTATTGGGTGTGGATTTTAAGCTAAATGGATTGAATTTGAGTGAAACGGTGAAATAGGCATCCCGATTTAGAATAATCGTCTGAGCCCGATGGAACGGGTAGCGTTCAAATCTGACTGCACCCAGTGGAACTGTGGCCAGCGATTGAACAATGCGAGCCCGCCTAATTTTCGTTGTCAGCACCGTTACTGAACAGGAAAAGAAAGACACCGTCATTCACAGGTATTTTCAGTCGTTCGAATTTGTGGTTGACCGGTGGAAAAAGAATAAAATTTCACTTTCAGATTCTAGACTGAGCAAATGAACGTTTTTCATGAGATTCGGAACATGCCGAGGTGAGGAAGATGACAAAGGTGAGCAATCGCCAACATGGAGCGATGGAATTTTCGACCCCGCCGGTTGACCTGGATAGTGTGCGCCGCTATCGACTTGAACGGGTTAGGGAACAGCTTCGACGGCGCGATCTGGCGGGAGCGCTGCTCTTTGACCAATTGAACACGCGCTATGTAACGGATGCGACCAATATGCAGATCTGGTGCTCCCACTATGAAGCGCGCTGTGCGTTCGTTGCAACGGAAGGCCCCGTCATACTCTGGGACTTCGGTAATATGCCACATCTTGCCGAAGATTTACCCACGATTGATGAATATCGGGTCATCACACCATTTTATTTCTTTAGTGCCGGTACGCGCTGTGAGGATAATGCTCATAAGTTTGCCCGCGAAATCAACGATCTCATTACCACTTACGGTGCCGGCAATCGCCGACTTGCGGTTGATCGCTGCAGCCTGTTGGGCATTCATGCTCTTGAAAAGTGTGGCATTGAATTGATTGAGGGGCAGGATGTCATGGAAATTGCCAGAGTCATCAAGTCTGCCGAGGAACTTGAACTGATGCGGCATGCGGTGTATGTCTGCGAAGCCGCGGTGGCCAACATGCGCGAAGCGATGAAACCCGGAATAACGGAAAATGCGCTGTGGTCTAAGCTCCATGAAACCAATATCGCAATGGGTGGAGAATGGATTGAGACGCGGCTGCTGTCGTCGGGTCCTAGAACCAATCCCTGGATGCGCGAGTCCTCGATGCGGGTGATGGAAAAAGGCGACATGATGAGTTTTGACACGGATCTCATCGGTCCTTACGGTTACTGCTGTGATATGTCCCGTTCCTGGATCTGTGGCGAAACGAAGCCGACGCCAGAACAGGCGCGGCTCTATCAGCTGGCGGCGGAACAGATTCGTTTCAATACGGATTTACTGAGACCCGGCCTGGAGTATCGCGACTTGGCCAGTAGCGCTTGGCCAATACCGGAGGAATTTGTACCCAATCGGTATGGTGTCATCTTTCACGGTGTCGGTCTCGCGGATGAGTATCCGAGCATCAAGCACCATGTGGATTATCAGACAAAAGGCTATGATGGTGTTTTCGAACCCGGCATGACGTTGTGTGTGGAATCATACATAGGCTCCATTCACGGTGGGGAGGGCGTAAAACTGGAAGAGCAGGTGTTGATTACTGAGACCGGATATGAAATGCTGACCAGTTATCCACTTGAGGATTGGTAGGGGTTGCGGGCGGTCAGACCTGAGGTCTCAGTCCTGATTCGCTAAAAGTAGCGTTGCTGAACAATGTCGTGCGTGAACTCGAAAAGCTCATCTAGAACCGGTCCCAGCTCTGCTATTCTGGGGTCGGTCGTCGTCCCGCGGCAGAAGCGCGCGTAAATCTGCATGAAAATGACGCAGTGTTTGAACGCCGTCAGTACTCGGTAGTAATGAAGATCAGATAAATCCTGACCACTGATTCTGGCATAGTATTGTGCTATTTCCATTCGGCTCATCCAGCCGTAACTGGTTGCGGTTGGCATCTGTCCGATCTTGTTCAGGGCAGGTGGATCGGTTGGCTCAATCCAGTAACTGAGCAGTGTCGCAAAATCAAACAGAGGATCACCCAGCGTACACATGTCCCAATCCAGCAGTGCGATGGGCTGGGTGAGATCGTTTCGATCTAGAACGATGTTGTTGAGCTTGAAATCATTGTGCAGAAGCGTGTAGCCGCTGCGAGGTATCTTCTGCTTTTCCAGCCAGTTGATAATATGTATCGCGGAGGCGGGATTTGATCGGTTTTGATACACGTCTTCCGCAGCAACATGAAATCGTTTAACCCAACCTCGTACCGCGCGCCGCAGAAAGCCTGCGGGACGACCCAGGTCTTCGAGTTGAACGTCTGCTGGACTGACGGATTGAAATCTGACCAGCACCTCAACGATCATTTTCGACATCCGCCACGTCTTCCCGTAGAGAATCTCTGGCAGTTCCGTCTGAATGATCGCGCCGGGTCGATATTCCATGATTAGAAAGGGCGCACCCAGGATACTCACGTCCTCGCATAGCAGAAGACCTCTAGGTGCCAGAGAAAACTTGCGCCACAGTCTTGAGGTAACTTTGAACTCTCGGATCATATCATTTGCACCGGGTGGCAGGGGGCCATGGGGCGGACGGCGCAATACGCAGAGTTCTCCATCCATCTGGATCAGATAATTGAGATTGCCGAAACCTCCCTCAAACTGTTTCGGTTGCGGTTCGGCGCGAAAATCGTGCCCCAGGTCAGCAAGATGCTGCTGCAGTTTCAGCCAGTCTTCCGGCTGCTGATGTTTCTCAGGGAAAAAACGGTCTGTGGTTATTTCCATCGCTTGTGTCGTACAAAGAGGATTGATTTGAAATTTGAAGTTGCCAACTTTGAGATCTGCAAACCAATATTTAATGGATGATTGGAATGTGGAAGACCAATTGCGGGCTGTGGACGATCTGACCGTTTCTTGGTATTTTATAGCAGTCGTTTACTTCGGCCAATGGAATTCTGAGTGGCGGCGAATGGTTCGACTTTCCTGTTCAGGATAATCTCACGAGTATAATCTGCAACCGTTTGAAACCACCAACTGGAGATTGACTCATGGATCCAAACAATCCTCGAAATTCTGGAAAAATTGAGTGGTCCGGTGAAAATCCGGGCATCTATCTGAAAGAAGACCCTACAGGCGACTGGAGTGCGCTTGGCATATTTTTTCGAGTGTTCCTGTCCCCACACGGTGCCGGCACGACGATGATCGTGCTGGAAAAACCAGATGAGGCCGCGGGACTGCCGGAAGTGAACAATATCTGTCTGACGGACAATGAGGCCCTCACGGCGTATCTCATTCGCGACTTCATGTCAAAGTTTCCTTCATTCCGGGGACGAAAAGGACTGCAGTCAATGAGCCATCGATCAATTGATGAGGTGACTTCAAGAGGCGATCTGAGAGAATTTCGTACGGAGTCGATCATCTCAAAAGACTTGGAAGTGGTGATGACCTGGCGGGATTTGGGAGAACCATTTGCTGCTGAAGTGGCGGTTGAGGCATCTGCAACCGGCGAGCATGAAATGTATAGCGTGTTTCTGGAAGCCAAAGCTGCAGATATTTCAGTCAATGGTCATCATTTTTCAGGTCAGTTGACCACTCGCAATTTTCTCGGTGGTGAGATGAGCACTGCATTCATGGCGATTTCGGAAACTTGGATTACTCCGAACCGCTGAACAACCCGTCAACGGGAGACCGCTTTCGAAACGATTGGAAGCCGTTGAATCCAATCCATGAGACCCACAGAATTTGGCAGGAACGAAATTCGCTTGCCAGAATCGGTGAGTATGGTCGCTCCCTATGTTGAACAGATTTTATTTCATAGGCGTGTAGGCGAGTTTGGTAAAGAAAATCACCAGGAAACAGTCGGCGTCTCTCTGAGGATAAAGAAGCAGGGAGTCGAATCAATTTAGTACGAGTCAAGGTGTGGTGTGAGTTTAGGGGTCGGGAGTCTGCAGAGTGAATAGCAACCGTCTGCGTAAACTGTACTATAGCGATAATCTGCCCGTCTTGCGGGAAATGGAATCAGAATCCGTTCATCTGATTTATCTCGATCCGCCCTTTAATTCCAATCGCTCTTACAACATCATTTATTCTGATGATCTAGGTCAGGTCAGAGCCTTTGAAGACACATGGTGCTGGACGTCACAATGCGACGAGTATTTGTCCAATATGAAGAATGGTGGGGCAATATCGTTCCGCACCTACGAGATCCTTCAGGCGCTTATTTCGGCGATGGGACATGTTCAGATGAATGCCTATCTCGTAAACATGACCATTCGTCTATTGGAACTCAAACGAATATTAAGAGCGAATGGAACAATTTACCTGCATTGTGGTCCGACGGCCTCGCATTACCTCAAGATCGTCATGGATCGAATTTTTGGAGAGGAGAATTTCAGAAACGAAATCATTTGGTATTATCGCGGTGCGGGAACACCCAAAAGCGATTTCGCCCGTCGGCACGATGTGATATTTCGCTACACTAAATCCTCGGAATACTATTTCGACGCTGACCCCGCTCGTCAACCTTACGCGGATGCGACTGTTCAGAGATTCAGTCACTATATTGGTAATGTGCGAGGAGACCGGGACTACGGCACTCAGGAACTCAATTCACTGGGCAAGCATCCGGATGATGTTATCTCCGACATACAGCCGATCGCGCCATCATCCAAGGACAGGCTGGGCTATCCCACGCAGAAACCTGTGAAACTGTTGAAACGCATCGTTAAAGTTTCCAGTCGAATTGACGATGTAGTCTTGGATCCATTTTGTGGTTGTGGAACAACGATTGCAGCGGCGGAAGTTGAAAAACGTCAGTGGATTGGAATCGATATCACTTACTCAGCCATTGCCGCCATTCAGGAAAGATTCAGACGTCAGAATCTTGACATTTGGGGAGAGATTGATATTCTTGGCAAACCGAATACAGTCCAGGATGTTGATGAAAAGTTACTCCACAAGTCTTCTCCACTGTACGCTAGGAAAGAATTTGAGAAATTCTGTGTCACTACGATTGGCGGTCTTCCGAATGACAAAATGGGGGCTGATGGTGGAATTGATGGCGTTATACCGCTCGATGACAATAAGAAAGCCATTGTTTCCGTGAAAAGTGGACGAGTTTCGGTCAGTCACGTTCGAGAACTAAAGGGCATTTTAGACGAAGAAAAAGTGGTTGGCATTCTAATCACTCGGGAAGAACCCACTAAAGAAATGCGGAAATTTGCAAATTCATCTGGATTATATGGGTCATCGAATTGGCTGCTCGGTCAGTTCCCAAGAGTTCAAATTTTGACTCTGAGCGACATTCTGAGTGGACAGCGACCGAACCTATCCTGGGATCCAAATTGAATATTTTGAGATTTATCCATATGACCTCGCAACATTCAGTTCGATCCCACCGCAGGTCCTGCCGCTTTATTGGAACTGAAGTTCATCCTTGATTGGACATGGCAGACCCATCGTCTGGCGCGGACACCGCCAATGCAGTATCCGCCGCAAAACATTGACTCAGCCGGCCTCCAGTCTCACAACGACTGATCAATCTGCCGCCCCGTTCACTGACAGTTCGTGCTCGAACCAACGACGGGAATCGCCTCGATTGGCATCGTCATCTGCTGAAATCTGTACAGTCTATAATATTGACTGAATAAAAATCATTTCTCGGCGCGCTGTGGTCGCTGTGCCTGTCTGAAGAAACTGAACATAGATGGCCGATTGCGACTGTGCCGTGGTGCAGATGGAGATATGGACGAAATATTGGATTGGAGTTCTCAGCTCGCGGCAGTAACACTTGATACGGTGAAGAGCGTCATTCAGATGCTGCCGCAGCTTTTGGGAGTGCTGGCAATATTGTTGACGGGCTGGGTTTTGGCTTGGTTCGGCAAAATCATTGTCATTCGGCTCGTTAGGGGAGTGAACCGCGTTCACGAGCGCATTCAGATCGCCGGTATGCCGGTTCTTCCTAAGCTCAATGAACCGTTTGCGCTGGTCATCTCTAGAATCGTTTTCTGGATCATCATCCTTCTGTTCCTCGCTTTTTCATCCGATGTGCTGGGACTCGGCATGTTTGCGGACTGGCTCAGTCAGCTCGTCAATCATTTACCGAACATCGTGTCCGGCGCGCTGATCATCTGGGCGGGTGTGGTTTTCAGCGGATTGATCGCACAGACCATCAATACCGCTGCCATCAATCTGCCGGACTCGCAGCGTTTCGTATTATCCAAAATTGCACAGTTTCTCGTGCTCATCATGCTCGTGTTGATCGGTGTGGATCAGATAGGAGTCGACATATCAATCGTGGTAACAATGGTGTCGGTAACCATCGGTGCAGCTCTTGGTGGCTTGGCGATCGCCTTCAGTCTTGGCGCCCGTCCACTGGTCAGCAACCTGATCGGCGTTCGGTATCTTAACCCTGAATACCGCCTCGGCCAGCGACTGCAGATTGGCGCTTACGAAGGCATCGTCGTTGAGATCACATCGGTTTCAGTGATACTTGATACTGAAAAAGGACGCGTAACGATTCCAGCGCAGATGTTTTCAGAACAGCCGAGCACACTGGTTGTCAGAGATTCGGAGAGTGTCTGAGCGTCTGAAACTTGCCGAATATTTCGTCACCCACTACGGTACTTCAGCAGTGGATGCCATTCAACAGATGGACGCACAGGTGGCCGGTGAGTTTATTGAAGGCATTGATGATTCACTCAGTGTTCAGGCGCTTCGCTCCATGCTGCCGGCTAGCGCGGTGTCATGTATTGATGCCATCCCCAAATCTTCAGCGGCCAGGTATCTCAATCAGCTGAGTACCAAAGAAGCGGCGGCCATTCTGAGATATGCAAGTGAAGAGCTGCGCAACGCCCTAATGAAAATGCTGTCTCGCCGACAGGCACTTGGTGTTTCCATTGCGCTCCGTTTTCAAGAATCCTTGGTTGGTGCCTGGATCGATACGTCAACCGTTGGATTGCATCGCGATACGTCTGCCAAGGAAGCAAGAAAACAGCTCGTTGATCGGCGCGACGTCTATAGCCATGCATTCGTTGTCAACGGTCGTAATGAGGTGATCGGCCAAGTGTCGCTGAGCGAATTGATGCAGGCGGATGAAAATCAGCCGATCGCAAATCTGATGAAATCCTCGGTGCAACCCATCTATGCGTCATTGACGCTTCAGCAGGCGGTTGAATTGGAAAGGTGGGGGGATAATGATGCGTTACCGGTCATCGATCGCAACCGAAAAATGGTTGGCGTTGTCCGCTTCATTGATTTATGGCGCGCGATGCTCGAATTGTCCCCTGTTAACAGCCAACTGAGTCAGACGCATTCGGACGTGCTGGGCGTCGCAGAAATGTACTATCTGCGATTGGCGGATTTGATGGACGCGGCCCTATCATCCAAACACACATCAAATTAATGTAATTTTTCGAATCCGGAGAGTTCGCAATGACGGAGCAGGTTGAACAGGTTACTGCAGAATCGATTATGGTTGACCGCTTCTGCCAAGAAGCGCCCCTGAGTGTTGCAAATCGTCTTGAGACTCTGTCCGTCGAAGACGCAGTTGATATTCTGAGCCATGTGCCGAATGAACATGCGATGCCAGTCTGGTCCGCATTGTCTCCGTTCATGGCATCAGAAATGCTTGACCTGCTTCGGGAATCTGATGCGCTGGCCGTATTGGAAGCGATAGATCCCGGTCGCGCCGCATCTTTACTGGCCAACCTTGATTCGGAAAACAGAGCATCATTGCTGGATGGATTGAAACCGTCGTTAAGCCATGAAATAAAAGATCTATTGATGCATCCAATCGATACGGCCGGTGGCCTGATGGACACGCGGGTCCTACTGTTCAAAGGTGACTTGACGGTTGCTGAAGCATTGCAGATGCTGCGTTCTCGGATGCGCAATCAAACAGTGTATGAATTGCGAATCGTGGATGATGCACAGCGGCTGCAGTCGATCGTGCAACTCAATACGCTGGCATTGGCTGATGCCGATCAAACTCTAGATGCGCTTTCTGAGCGAGTTAAGGTCGTCGTAGAACCGAGTGCGACCCGCGAGGAAATCAGCGAGAAAATGGAAGACCACGGTCTGGAAGAATTAACGGTCGTCGATCACGAAGGTCGAATTCTAGGTGTGATTCGACATTCTACGTTAATTGATGTGCTGAAAGAAGATGTGTCGGTTGATATCCAGACGATGGTGGGGGTAAGCAAGGATGAACGAGCAACTTCCAGCAGTCGCGTAGCGGTCCGGAAACGCTTGCCCTGGATGCAGGTGAACTTGGTTACGGTCTTCGCCGCGGCGGCTGTTGTGGGAATTTTTGAGAGCACCATCGCGAAAATTACCGCGCTGGCGGTACTGCTGCCGGTCGTCGCCGGACAGGCCGGTAATGCTGGCGCACAAGCATTGGCTGTAACGATGCGTGGTCTGGCACTGAGGGAGATTCGCGTGCAGGACTGGCCGAAGTTGATTCGAAAAGAAGCCTTAGTCGGACTGTCGAATGGAATTGCAGTTGCGGTGGTCTGTGGAATTGGAGTCTATATCTGGAGTGGGCAACCGGGATTGGTGCTGGTTATCAGTTCGTCCATGCTGATTGCCATGGTGATCGCTGGATTGGCTGGCGTGCTGGTGCCGGTCGGACTGCAGAAGATTGGACAGGACCCCGCGGTTGCTTCATCCATCGTTCTGTCAACGGTTACTGACATAGCGGGATTGTTTGCTTTTCTGGGAATTGCCACCCTGTTTGCCGGCCTACTGATCTGATTGTCTGGAGCTCGTCGATTCAGTTCGCGCCGCCGGCCGAATTCGCTTCAAAACTGAATCCTGCCAGGACTTCCTGCATTCGCCTGGCAATTGAGATCAGCTGATCATCCCGGTTGAACGGTCCGATCAATTGAACGCCCAGCGGCAGACCATTTGCACCCGACGCGACTGGCAGATGAATGCACGGCACCTTTAGCAGGGTCCAGGTTCTGTTGAAAATCGGATCACCGGTGCCATCAAGTCCCTCTGGCGCCTCTCCTGGCGCACTAGGTGTGAGCAGTACGTCATATTGGTGGAACGTCTCCTGAACTTTTCTTTGCCAGATTGCGGTCAACTCGAGGGCTTGCCGATAATCTTCAAACGAGGTATCGCGTCCGCGCTCAATGAGCTCTTTGATCTGATCGCTCAGCAGGTTCGGATGCAGCGAATACTCGAAACTTAATGAGCGACACCCTTCGTAAGCCATGATCGTGATCTGCGCCTGAGTCAGAGCCTGATTTTCCGGTTCCACCTCAATTTCTGATATTTCAAAATCATGTCCCTCCAGGTAATTCCGAACTTCGACCATCAATTGCAGCTGGTTCGGTTCGACGAGTGACCAATGTGGTGTTTTAACGAAACCGACTCTGATCACATCAGGTATGATCGGGCTTTTTTTCGGAGTGCCCAACAGCGCGTGGCGGACGACAGCTAGATCATTCACTTCTCTTACAAAAAAACCAATTGTATCAAGACTTTGAGCAAACCCAAAAACTCCTGCAAGACTCATCGCCCCGTAGCTGGCCTTATAGCCTACCACACCGCAGTAAGCGGCTGGTCGAATGACTGAGCCAGCGGTCTGCGTACCCAACGCGAGTGGCACCATCAGTTGAGATACAGCGGCCGCCGAGCCCATTGACGAGCCCCCGGGCGTGTGATTCATCGCATGAGGATTGCGAGTTTTTCCGGGCGCGAAATAGGCGAATTCGGTTGTTTCAGTCTTGCCGGCGATGATCGCACCAGCTGCCCTCAGCAGTGCCACACAGGCCGCGTCTCGCGGTGGAATCAAATCTTGGTAGATTCGACTTCCCATCGTCGTTCGCATCGCCGCGGTCTCCATGATATCTTTGATGCCAACAGGAATGCCATACAGTGGCGGTTTATGAGGCCATCTTTCTATCGCCTTTAACTGGTCGAACATTCGTGCCGCATCAAACGTCGTAAATGCACCGAGTTCGTCATCAGCTGCTTCGATCTGAGCGATGCAGTCAGTAACGAGATCTCGAGGAAGCATCGCCCCGGACTGTATCAGCTGAGTAGCTTCGGTCAGTGACAGCTCGTTGAGTTGGGAACTACGCATTTTTCACATCAATCGATGCGAGCGCATTTTCAAACAGCGACGCTGGGTAGCGATAGATGCCGCCACCCAACCTGCCAGCAGTGCCTTCCCGATCGATCACTCCCAGGCTCACAATTGGTGTGGATTGCTGTTCCACAACAGTTCGCACACTGAGTCCTGTTCTGAATTGCAGGGTCCCGAATTGCCGATGAATGCATGACAGGAGCGTATCTGGCAGCTGGTCGGCATCGGCTGGCAGATGGTTGCCAAACATTTCACGTTGCGCACGGGCATAAGCAACGGCCATCGCACCAAATCCAATCATGTCCAGCACTGCACTGTCACCGATCGCACCCAATGCCCTAGTTCGGGGATGCCCTCCCAGGTCGCCTACCGGTGGATTGGCTGAAGCGGTCACCCATGTAGCAGAATCATCCGCCACCTTGATGCCGGTTCGAACACCATTCCCACCTGCGGCGGTTACAATACCGCTACCCGGGTGGTGATCGGCGGCAAGCAGCATGCATTTTGCAGCTCCCATCAGGAGATTGAGGGCGAAACTCGGGCTTTCTTCCAGAAATGTTTTCTGAACGGGGTATGCATTGATTTCAGGTTTCATCCGTTCAATCAGATTGTGCGTGGCCGCAATCGTACGGCCGTGACAGTCATCACCGTTGCTGAGTGCTTCCTTAGCCATCTCGATTAAGTCGACGGGACCGGCAGTGCGTCTCTCCAGCACTTCGACCAGTTCCTGGTTGATCCACTGCAGGTGGGTCAATGCTGAATCACTGCACAATCCCAGTCTCATCGCTGGCCCATTGCCGCCATTGAGCGGCGAATGCACAACGTTATTTGGGTTATTTGCGTCAACGACTTTATGAAGCCACATTGAAGAAGAAACCACTCCCGCAAGGGGTACGACGGTCAAGTGGTCTTGAGCAGGCTGCAGTGAAATTTCTTCGGCCTCGATCATGGCGCGGGCTGATTCGAAGTTCTGCGCCTGCTTCTCGTAGACCAGCGCGACGGCCGCCGAGTTCATGACGGGTGCTGGAATCTCGTCAACTGAGACAAACGGCGGGCCGGCGTGAAGAATGATTGACGAATCTAAATTGATCGCGCTGACGGCCGGTTCATTTCCAAGCCAGACGGGTTGCGCCTGCAGCAGCTTTTCGAGTGAACCACGGTCTCTGTCATCAATGTTAACCATGTCAGTTTTTCAAATATTGCTGGCTGAGTCAAAAACAAAGCGATGGGCTGATGTCCAATGATGAACATCGTCACCCGCATCAACTGCCGCCGGAACGGCAGTTCAGAGGTGTGGTGACCGCATCTAGTTCAAAGTCAGTCACGGGTCCATGATGAGTGAACCGACTGAAGAACATGCCAATACGCGGTCTGAATCCCGCGTCCTTTTTTTGGTTATTTGGTTAGAGTTGTCTGTAATTTAGCACGCCGAATGGTCAGTTGTCCATCCAGGAACGGATCATTTCTCTGTTATCATCCACCCACTCACGTGCATAGACGGTGGGGTCGCGTTCCTCAACGCTGGCTGCAAATGACCATTCATTGATTATCTGCTGACTGAGTTCAATACCGTTCAGCAGTTTGGCCATCTCAGGTGCATCCGTATCCAACCGCCTGGAATAGGCGATGTGCGAGCTGATCGGCGGAAAAGAGGTGGAAACATATGAATTTTCCATCCAGTTCGGGTCGTCGCTCAAGTCTGCGACCTGCCATTTTTCAGGGTCGTGGGCTGGTTCTTCAAGAATTGCCAGTTCATGCATGCCGAAAATATGATGAGGCAGATAGCATGCCCATACAATGATTCGGCCGGCTTTTGCATCGGCGTCAATTTGTGCCAGTATGAGGTTTTCTTCGCTGACGGTCAACTCATACAGGTCGGCGAATCCGTAATCTCTCGCTCTGATCTGATGAATTTTCGTAGAACTCCAGCCCGGCGCACCCATCCAGATTTCACCCCTGCCATCACCATTGCGATCGGTCAGGGCGACGATTTCCGGTCGGGTGAGGTCATAGACCGATTTCAGCCCATACGTGTCAACCGCACTCTGCGTCGTACAGAATCCGTCAAACGCTGGAAACACCACGTCGGTCAGGGCAACCGTTTTCTTGTCATTGACATATTCATCAACCAGTCCCTGGTTATTGGGAAGCCAAACTTCTGGGTGAACATCAACCTCTCCTTTACCTTGATCCATGGCTTTGAAAAATACCGCATGATTGCCTGGCACCATTTCCACCTGCAGACCATAGTTGTCTTCGACTACATTCTTGATCACATTGGTCATGATTTTCGCATAGCCCCAGTTGAGTTGGCCGATGACGATTTTGTCAGCTGCCT
The DNA here is from genome assembly GCA_965205205.1 of Arenicellales bacterium. Taxonomy (GTDB): domain Bacteria; phylum Pseudomonadota; class Gammaproteobacteria; order Arenicellales; family JAJDZL01; genus JAJDZL01. Next base: position 3,692,503 of record CBDBFX010000002.1, on the reverse strand, counting down.
GAACGGTCGGAACTGCAGCGATACTACAAGCCAACACTACTGCAGATAACACATTCTTGGATGATTTGTACATATCTTTCTCCTTTCTGAACAGGATTGTACCGGTTGATGTCCGATTTGATTTATTTTCTGCTCTGTATGATTCGATCAATAATCATAGCACAGATGAGTATCGCAACCCCAGCCAATATTCCTTTCCCTTCGTGAGCATAGGTCAACGCGTCCAATACGTCCTCACCCAAACCCTTGGCGCCGATGAGCGATGCGATCACCACCATTGACAGGCACATCAGAATGGTTTGATTGATGCCAGCCATGATGGATGGTTTTGCCAGCGGTAGGTCAACGCGCAGTAAAAGATAAAGTCTGATGCTCCAAAAGCGGTTGCCGCCTCTCTGATGTGTTCAGGAACTCCCTGTAAGCCGAGCACCGTCAGCCGCACGACGGGCGGCATTCCAAATATGATGGTGGCAATGATTCCGGGTGGTTTGCCGATGCCAAAAAATGCGATCACTGGAATCAGATAGACGAATGAAGGCATGGTCTGCATCAAGTCCAGTATCGGCCAGACGAGTTTACGGATCCGGGTCTTTCGCTGACAGAGTACGCCGAGTGGTATTCCAACGACAATGCAGATCAGGCAGGCGCTGCCCAAGAGTGCGACAGTCAGCATGCTTTTCTCCCAAAAACCGAATATGGCCAGATAAGCCAGGGCGACGGCGGTATAGATTGCAACGCGAATTCCTGCGGCTTTTGCTGCGATCAGCAGGATGACACTTATGACAATGATCCACGGTGTTCCAATAATCACAGTTTCAAGAAAATCAAGCAGATATCGAATGGCTAAGGTAACACCACCAAAAAAGACAGAAAACGTTTCGGTCAGCCACTGGACTGCATCATCGATCATCGATTCAGCGTTGCGCCGCCAATTCTTATCGACGGGAACAGCTGTCAGCCAACTTGGAACCTGCATCGCGGAAAATCTGTAACCACAGGTCAGAACGACAGTCAGAAAAAACCCGCCCGTTGCAGCGGCCTGCACCGAATTGACGCCACTTGACATCGTTTGATCAGCTCGCCATCTCTGAAATCGAATTTTGAGCAATTTGTTGGCAGTGAAGCCCTGGATCAATTTCACTGCCAGGATCATCAGAATTCCGAGTGTCGTCAGCAGTGGCGCCTGAGCGGCGATCTGTTCCGCATGGTGCAGAGCTTTGCGGCCTGCGGATTCAAGTGCCAGAGCCGATTCGAGAAGTGTGTTGGCGTTGTCTGCGCCGCTGGCAAACGCATTGTCCGCTTCATTCTGACGAATCTGCGCCATCTCCAGCAGGCGTGCTGAACGAGCAAACTCGTCACTGCCGAGCTGAGCGAAAAATCCGCGGAAGATCTGCACATATGCGATTCCTTCAAGGAAAAGAAATATCCAAAAGTACAACCACAGGTGTCTGGCACCCCACCATATCGGTCCCAATAGGCATGCGGCCTTATTGAAGCTGACAATCAGTTTGGTCGACTCGTCCAACCGGTTGAACTGCCGAACGTAGTAATTCGCATGATAGTCGACGAACTTCGCGATCGCCTGATTGCGTCGTATGGTTGATGTTTCGGGTTCAATTGTGGGTTGATTCATGCTGAATTTCTCCCGTTTCCTTTAATGCTGCGAAGTAGTGATTCCTGATCAACATAACCGATGTCATTGTTTTCTGAATCGGTGATGACGATTGCACTCTGATGGAGCAGTGAGTGATCAATCAATTGATCGAGGTTGGCGCTGTAGGGCAGACGAGGTGCCTGCAGAAAGAATGTTCCGTCGTTCGAAAGCTCATCAAGCGGACGCATAATTCCTGCCGCACTGATTAGTTTCAGTCGAGATATGTTGGCTACAAAGGCGCGGACGTACCCATCGATAGGATTCGTTACAATCTCCTCCGGTGTACCAGTCTGTACCAATTCACCATCGTTCATTATGGCGATTCGATGCCCGATTCGAATGGCTTCGTCCAAATCATGCGTAATGAAAATGGTGGTTTTACCGGTGAGACTCGAAAGCTTGATGAATTCGTCCTGCAGCTGTCTGCGAATCAGGGGATCTAGCGCACTGAATGGTTCGTCCATCAATAGGATATCAGGATCCGCCGCCATCGCTCGCGCCAATCCAACGCGCTGCTGCATTCCGCCAGACAGCTCATGAGCATAGTGGTACTCCCAACCGGACAGTTCCACCATGTTCAGCATTCGTTCGGCCGTTTCCCGTCGCTGGCGGCGGCTGGTCCGTCTGACATCAAGTGGCAATGCTACGTTGTCCAATACCGTCCGATGTGGAAGTAGGGCGATGTTTTGAAAAACCATGCCAATTTTCTCAGCTCGCAACATGCGTAACCGCTTTTCATCATAGGGTACGATGTCTTCACCCTGAATGAAAATCTGCCCGCAGTTCGGCTCGAGCAGCCGGTTGATGTGTCGTACCAGAGTTGACTTCCCACTACCTGACAATCCCATAATGCAGAACACCTCACCTTCTCGTACGGAAAAACCGACGTTCTGTACACCGATTACACAGCCATAATCCGCCAATACCTGCGCTTTCGACAAATTTCTTTCAACAACGGCAGAAATCGCATCCTCCACATTTGAGCCAAATACTTTCCAGACATCAATGAGTTCTACAACCACCGGTTTGTTTTGTGGTAAGATTGAAGGGTTAGTGTTCATGGTGGAAGTGCAAGCGAAAAATAAAGGGCGAATCGCACCATTGCAGACTGGGTGCTGATAGCAGTGGTTAGCTGACCGGAATCAATCATTGAACAACTAAGCCCATTCAAAATTTTACTGGAACGGATTCAATCGCTTTATGAATTGCTCGTCAATTAAGATATTGTTCCGCAAGCGAAGGCGTTTACGACGAACGTCCTGACAAACTGCGCCACTGTCATGGCTTCGCATTATATGGATGAGTACATCTGATCTCGAACTTAACAGGTTGGATCATTGGTATCACCTGCATTCGTTTACCAACTTAAGCGAGTTTAAAAGAACGAATTCAATCGTCATTGAGCGAGGGGAAGGCATCTTTCTAGTTGATGTGGCGGGGAATCGATTTCTTGACGCCATGTCAAGCCTGTGGTGCGCGACCTTGGGCTATAGTGAAGCTAGGCTGGTTGAGGCGGCGCATAAGCAGCTGTCGACTTTACCCTACAGCCACACTTTTCGCGGTCGAAGCCATGAGAAATTAATCCAACTGGCGAAACGGCTGGTCGATATCGCGCCCGGCGGATTGAACAAAGTGTTTTTTGCCAGTTCGGGTTCGGAAGCGAATGAATCAGCGGTTAAACTGGCTTGGACCTATCACAAGTTCCGAGGGCAACCTCACAAACGGAAGATCATTACGCGAACCGACGGATATCACGGCTCGACAATTTTTGCCACCCGACTGTCAGGCATGCCACAAATGCATGAGTTCATCAATGGTGAGTTTCCAGAGATTATCTGTACAGGCGTTCCAGACTATTTCAGGGGTGCGGCGGCAGGCGAAAGCGAAACTGAATTTTCCGAACGGCTGGCCCGCGAACTGGAAGATCTGATTAAGTCACAAGGTCCTGAAACGATAGCGGCTTTCATCGCCGAACCGGTAATGGGTGTTGGTGGCGTCGTTGTTCCACCCAAGTTGTATTTCGAAAAGATTCAGGCGGTACTACACCGTTATGATGTGCTTGTGATCGCCGATGAGGTCGTATGTGGGTTCGGTCGGACAGGCAACATGTTTGGGTCGACGACATTCAACCTGCATCCGGATATCCTGACCGTTGCAAAGGGTCTGTCGTCCGCATATTTTCCTATTTCAGCCGTCATGGTCAAGCCTGAAATTTACGAAATACTGGAGTATGCGACAGAAGAGAAAGGCGTTTTCAGCCACGGATTCACATACTCCGGACATCCGGTTGGTGCCGCGATTGGTTTGGAAACTTTGGCGATTCTTGATGAGCGGGACATTGTCGGTCACGTCAGAACGGTCGGGCAGAAATTTCAGCAGGAAATTCATCGTTTGCAGGAATTCGACGAGATTGTAAATCCGCGTGGGATCGGGTTGATGGCTGGATTCGATTTGGTTGGCAGCGCCCCGGCGGCCACGGGTTCTCTGGGAAATCTGCTGATGGACATTGCAGAACGCAATCGGCTGTTCATTCGTGCGGTGGGTGATACCATCGTGCTGGCGCCACCCTTGATCATTTCTGACTCTGAAATCGATGAACTCATGCGACGTCTCAAGCTGTCAATCATTGATCTGCAGCGAACACTGCGTAATTGATATGAAATCTGGACTGAAACATCGGTGGATGACGTATCGTCTGCAGCAGTGGAGATATTCCACTCTGCGTCCTTCTCGCGTTTATGCAGACGATTACTCCGTGCTCAAATGTCGTACGCGAAACCATCTTCGTCGTGATGCTCAGCTATTTTTCCCATATCCCAATAAGGTCAGTAATAGCCCTGAATAGTGGGAAGTAGAAATACTGAACTAGAGTTATGCAATCAACAATGTCAATGCATTTGTCCAGTCACATCAGACCAAAGAGATTTGTTGAGCATTCGTTTGAGAGCTCAGTGGCTCTCACTCATCATTTGTAAATATACCGATAAACAGTTCTCTATTAACCGCATCAGAAATTTTTTGTACTACAGATCTGTCGGAAACCGGCCACATTGTTCGAACGATAGCTCCGATTGACTATTTCTTACCAGAAATATGAAGTCTTGCAGTTCTACCCGGATGCGCCGCGTTTGGTTTGTCACGCCACATCCACGTAATATCAAGTTCAATTTCAAGTCGCTGTGCAATTGAGACTAGCACCTTGCAGGCATCTTTCGCATTGAGTCCATTGTATGATTTATCTATTTCGGTAACATAATGATTTCTTTCGTTTCCTTGAACCAATTTCAATTCTGGTACATCTTCGATTTCATCAAAGTCCAAGTCAATATTCACCGCATGAATCAGCATTTTGTCAATTAATAGAGCCCAATTTGGGTTGGGTACCTGTTCACCTGCCAGCGATGCGTTCAAAAATTTCGTATGTGTTGGATCTGGAATATTCTGGGGGTCAATTTCAATTAGGTTTTGATCATTTTTCAGTTCGGTGGGATTGAACGATCTAGCTAGCCCTTCCAATGTTTCTAGTGCATTCAATACTTGATCAATCACATCAGGCGGAATCTGATGACCTTGATTGGAACGATGTGCCAGCTCGTTCAATGAACAAACAATAATATCTATGACTTTCGCACAAGGAAGTTCCGATAAATTGTTGATATTGATTACATTTTCATCTTCCAATTCGTTCAACACCCTGTTAATGACCATATCTTCCGTAAAAAATCGCTGAGCCAGGCGCCACAAACGCTCGTGGGTCGAATTTTCAATAGTGATCTCAGGCATTGAACGTTACCCATTGGTTGGTTCAGGAATACATTGCATTATATGTAACTGTGCATCATGTTTCAAAATAAGAGCCGAAATTTCGGTTTAGGTCTCGATTTCTCTCGTGACAGACGAATGAATTCCATGTTGAGAGCGTGATGCCAATAATGTTTATATGAGATAAATGGTGCATAATATGCGGCACTGTAACTGGCATGTTCATTTGAAGAGTCAAAGATGAAAGAAGTTCGCTGGGCGACAATCCCCTATGGTGGGTACGCGATTCGGCAATCTCCTGATCCGGATTTCGATTTTCTAGAAGTAGCTCCCGCGACACCAACCGGTGAGTATCTCCGACGATTCTGGCATCCCGTGGCGATGTCCGAACAGCTGGACCGAGTAAACCCGATGGCAATCAGGATTCTGTGTGAAGATCTAGTCATCTTTCGGGATCTGAGCGGTCAGGTCGGAGTATTACACAAGCACTGTGCGCATCGGCGCGCATCTCTGGAATACGGACGAATTGAAGACCATGGCATCCGCTGTTGTTATCATGGCTGGCACTTTGACATCGACGGTACCATTCTGGAGACTCCGGGCGAACCCAAAGACAGTCAGATTCGTCATCAAATCTGCCAGGGTGCCTATCCGGTGAAAGAATTCAAAGGTCTGATTTTCTGCTATCTCGGACCACCGGAAGAAAAGCCTGAATTTCCAATGCTGGACTCGTTCGAAATTGAAGGGCATGAACTCGTTCCATACTCCATTCACTCTCCCAATAACTGGCTGCAGGAAACCGAAAATGCGATTGATCCGTTTCATAGCGTTTTTCTGCACGGACGCATCAGCGGCCCGCAGTTTCCCGGCCTGGAACATTTTCTGGACCTGCCCGTGGTCAGGTACCGAGAGCGGGAGGGTGGAATCGTCTATGCTCACGCCCGCCGCAGTGGCAGCGATAGTTTGGTCAGACTGCGATTTCACGACTATCTTTATCCCAATGCCGCACAGAATGGCGGCATGTTTCAGGTGATGGATCGTCCCAAAGCCTTTGGCCGCACCAGCCTGACCAAATGGGTAACACCCCTTGACAATGTGAATAGCCGAAAATTCGGCTGGCGGCATTTTAACGATTCCGATGAGGTGCTCCGTCAGGGCGATCGCGAATCGGTTGGTTGGGAGAAAGTTGACTTTTATGGACAGACCGCCCATCGAAGCGATGAGGAGCGTCGGAAAAACCCTGGCGATTGGGAGGCATGGACCAGCCAAGGTCCCATAAACATTCACAAACGCGAGTATCTGGGATCCACCGATGAAGGCGTCGCCCTGCTGCGCTCCCGACTGCGTCGCGATATCAAACGTATTCAGCAGGGCCAGTCCATTTCGATGCTGAAGGGTGAAAGCAACGGTTTGATTCCAACTTATGGAGGAGATACCGTGCTGAATTTGACCAAACACCCCCGGGATGATGCGGCTTTTCTGGGATCGGTCATCGACCAGGTGATTGACATTCATATTCAGGCTGGACAGCTGGAACCGAAAGAACGTGCCCTGTTCATTCAACGCGAAATCAACGCCAAGTATCCGGGTGCAGTTTAACGTAAATGCCCGACGACTACCTTTCGGCATCAACCGACGGTCGCTTTGGCAAATGAACGGAAAATCCTTTTCCCAGTTGAAACAATCAGCAGATTTTCTCACTCCCATTGGTTCACATCACCAATGCAAGTTCCGTCTATGAGCAGGTTATCGCGATGAAAAGACACGAATCAATGGTTGAAGGTCTTTATTGGTGGGGCATTCCGACACTGTTTCGATGTCCACTCGCCGATGATGCGGCTGACTGCGATATCGGCCTGGTGGGTGTGCCGCATTCGACCGGTAATGGTACAACTGAGCGCGACCAGCACATGGGACCGCGTGCGGTTCGCAACATTTCTGCTTTGGGTAGGCGGTGTCACAAACAGTTTCAACTTGATCCGTGGCGGGAATTCAACATCGCCGACCTCGGAGATGTACCGCTGCCGGAAGGCAACAACAACGAAAGAAGTATTGAAGATATCAGAGATTTTTTCTCTCACATAGATGCCGCTGGTACCCGACCCGTTTCGATCGGTGGGGATCACGCCATTACCGGCGGCATACTGCAGGCGATCGCCGGCAAAGATGCGCGGCTGACCAATGGCGAAAAGGCGGTACTGCTTCATTTTGACGCCCACACCGACGCTTATCATATGCTTGACCATTTTCTTGGCGCGGTCAAATCGGCCGCCCACTGGGCCAGCTACCTGGTACGCGATGGGCACGTTGACCCACACCATTCAATCCAGGTTGGAATACGCGGCAATGTTCGCACCCTAGATTGGCTGGAACCGAGTTACGATCTTGGATATGAAGTCATCACCATTGAACGTTACGATGAAATCGGCGCCGATGCGTGTAAGACAATCATCAATGACAGAATCGGGGACCGTCCGGTTTATGTTACATTCGATCTGGACTGTCTGGACCCGACCGTCGCCCCTGGCGTTGCCAATCTTGAGGCGGGTATCGAAGGTTTCAGAATCAATCAGGTGATGGAATTGCTTCGTTGCATTCGCGGCAGAAACGTCATTGGCGGCGATGTGGTCTGCCTGATGCCTACAAAGGACCATCCAAATCAGATCACCTCCCTGGTGGCCAACTCGATCATGTTCGAGATTCTCTGTCTGATCGCCGACAACATGAGAACCAAGTGAGCGGTGAATGAGTCTCAATCCATAGGATAGAGCATTGATTGGGCAGACCTGGAGGACGATGGCTTGCAGAAATTATCTGGCAATTTGATTTCAGTCGCGGTTGATCGGCCGATTGCGGTCATGGCGCTGGTCATGATGGTCGTACTTTTCGGCATCGTTGCGCTGCAGAGCATTCCGATTCAGCTGGCGCCCGATGTCAATCGCCCGGTGATCACCGTCACGACTCATTGGCCCGGCGCCGCGCCGGCCGAAGTTGAACGGGAAATTATGATTCCGCAGGAGCAGGAGTTCGCCGGTCTCGAAAACCTGAACGATATCACCGGCAACGCCGATCTCGGTCGCTCCCGAATCACATTGGAGTTTGATGTCGGCACCAACATGGATAAAGCCATGCTCCTCGTTTCAAACCGACTGGACCGAGTGTCGAGTTATCCTGATGAAGCCGGTTCACCACAACTCAGCGCCACTGGCAGCGAAGACCGACCCATTGCTTGGTTTTATGTCGTACGACAACCGGGAAATACGACACCCATCCATCACTACGGCCGATTCGTTGAGGAGATCATCAAAGAACGGATTGAACGCGTACCGGGAGTGGGTGGCGTCAATGTTTACGGTGGCAGTGATCCTGAAATTCAGATTATTGTGCACCCCGAAGAACTCGCACGAATGCATCTGACGATTGGAGAACTGCTACGCGCGCTGCGAAGCGCCAATGTGTCGCTGTCTGCGGGTGATGTTGAAGAAGGCAAGCGACGCTATCTTGTTCGCTCTGAAGGTGAACTGACGACGGTTGAGGCGGTGCGGGAAGTCGTCGTCCGCTCCACCGCAGAAGGAATTTCAGGTCGCTCGGGCAGTATCAAGCTGAGTGATATCGCGACTGTTGAACTGGCCTACAAAGAGCCCACTGCGATCATTCGCGCCCAGGGGTTACCTTCGATTCCATTCAATGCCACGCGGCAGGTTGGCGCCAATGTGATCGAAACCATGGCGGGAATACGCGAGGTGGTTGATGATCTGAATCGAACCGTCATGCCGGGCAGCGGGCTTGAACTCCGTCAGGTCTATGACGAGACGGTCTATATTGATTCTTCCATTCAGCTCGTACAGCAGAACATTTGGGTGGGTGGTCTATTCGCCGCTTTCGTTATGCTGCTGTTCCTGCGATCGTTCAGGGCGACTCTGACCATATCAATCGCCATTCCAGTATCCATCATCGGCGCTTTCGTTGCAATGGCGGCACTCGGACGTTCCATCAACGTGATATCCCTGGCGGGGTTAGCTTTTGCCGTCGGTATGGTGGTGGATGCGGCCATTGTGATTCTTGAGAACATTTTTCGGATGCGCGAGTCCGGGCGTTCGGGACGGGAAGCCGCCATCAGAGGTGCGCAGCAGGTCTGGGGAGCGGTACTGGTTTCAGCACTGACGACTATCATGGTGTTCATCCCGGTGCTCACGACCAAACTGGAGGTCGGACAGCTGTTCCGCGACATTGCCGTAGCCATTTCCGTTGCGGTCACTTTGTCGCTCCTAGTGTCGGTAACCGTCATTCCCTCACTGTCGCGGAAGCTGCTTGGGTCCGTATCCGCTGACGAGCGCAGCCTGGTTAGATTGCGAATACCGGTTGTGGATGATCTGGCGGGCCAGTTCATGAAGTTCACACTCTGGCTGACTGACAGACTGGTTCGACGTCGGATGCTGGCGTTTGTCTGGGTGGCGGCGGTGACCATTGTCGCGATGACACTCGCCGGGCGGTTTCTGCCGTCTCTCGAGTACCTGCCGGAAGGCAACAACAACCTGGTGTTCGGCCTGATCGTACCACCGCCCGGCTACAACCTTGAGACCATGACCGATATCGCCGGCAAGATTGAAGATGCGGTGCGACCGAACTGGGTAACCGATGCCAATGAAGAACCAGACCCTGAGGCGCCGCCAAAAATGTCGCGGTTTTTCTTCGTATCAACGCGTTCGATGATGTTTGTCGGTGCGATATCGAATGATGCCAGCCGGGTTTCGGAACTGATACCCATCATGCAAAGGCCCGTGTTCAGTGAACCGGGCACTTACGGCTTCATCAGTCAGCCGTCGATTTTTGGACGGGGTATCGGTGCCGGACGAAAAATTGATCTGGACATCTCTGGTGCGACGCTTGAGGAAATCCTGCTGGTGGCCGGGCGCGCGGCGCAGAAGGTGGTCACTCTGCTGCCCCGGTCCGAAGGTCATCAGTTCAGACCGAATCCAGGACTGGAACTGGGTGCGCCAGAGGTGCGTATCATTCCGGACCGCCGGCGACTGGCCGACAATGGACTTTCGGTACTCGAATTGGGGCAGGCGGTGGATGTGTTCAATGATGGGCTGCGCATCGACGAAACGATGTTTGAAGGGAAAGCGACAGACATCACACTGGTTGGCATGAGAGAGTTCGTTAAAGAAACTCAGGAAATTGAAAACCTACCGGTTGTGACACCCAACGGTCGAATTGTGCCGGTCAGTTCGGTTGCCGACATTCAGATCACCGCGGGGCCGACGGCCATACGACACCGGGAACGACTGCGTACCATCACCCTGGAAATCCGCCCCTCATCGGACCTGACCATGGAGGAAGCGATTGAACTGATCGAAACGGAAGTAATCGTACCGATCGAGGAGGAAGGTGTCCCACCTGGCGTCCGATTCAGCCTGTCCGGAACTGCGGATGCGCTGAAAACCACTTGGAACGCCATGGTTCTGCAGTTGCTGGTGGCGCTCATCATCGTTTATCTGGTGATGGCGATCCTGTTTGAGAGCTTCGTTTATCCACTGATCATTCTGCTCGCCGTTCCGGTCGCTGCGGCCGGGGGAGTCGCAGGATTGGCGGTGTTGAACATATGGGTGTATCAGCCGTTGGACATGCTGACTCTGCTTGGCTTCGTCATTCTGATTGGCATTGTGGTGAACAATGCGATATTGCTTGTACATCAGTCGCTGCATCATTTGCGGGTTGACAACTTGGACAATGTAACCGCGATATTGACGGCCACCCGAAATCGGATCCGGCCGATATTCATGTCGACACTGACGAGTGTCTGCGGCATGCTGCCATTGGTTCTGTTTCCCGGCGCGGGTTCGGAACTCTATCGTGGTCTGGGGTCGGTCGTCGTGGGTGGGCTGTCCATGTCGGCGCTGCTGACGCTGTTCATGGTTCCACCACTAACCGCAATTCTGGTCATTCCACTGGAGAATCGACGTCGATCAGTTCGTCGGGCGGTTTCGGAGCCTGCTTAGATTTCGCAGAGACTTCGGCATTGATACGTCAACACGCCGTTCAATCATCAGCGGCGCGCTCATGAGAGTTCGATATGACGTTACGAGAGTCGGGTCGGGTGTCGCTGATTCGGGCCCATAATCTGTGAGTCGTTACTGCCGTGAGGTGAGTTGATCTGTTCCTGTTTTACTTTTTCCGACCACCAGACACTGATTTCGCTTCTGTAGTTCCAGCCTGCCACCAATCCGCCCAGCACGACGAGAATGGCGGTAATCTTGACTGCTGTGGGAAACCAACTCCAACTGTGCGGAGCAAACTGATCCAGAACCCGCGCGGTCGTCGTCGACGCCAGATTCAAATCGGTATTGACTTCCAAGTCAATCGCTTTCAGCCCAAGTTCAGGATCTGCCCTGACCAATTGGTCAGCATTGAGTTTGACTAGATTGGCATAAGCCCGCACATAACCGGTTGCGTAAGCAGCACTTGGCAGCATTTGGTAGTCGCGCTTCTCGATCGCCCGCACGAACTCTTCAGACAGACGTAATGCGTCGGCCACGTCTTTCACCGACATCTTCAGACGCTGACGGGCCTCCGCCAGCATTCGGCCGGTCGTAAGGTCAAGCTGAAGCGTCGGCCCCGCATCTTCTTCACCTGTCACACCTTTCCCTTCAAAGAGGGTAAACAGTCGGTTCTCACCGTTCTGTTTTTCTGATTTTACGTCTGACTTCGCCGGTTGGCTGCGCATTTCCATTGGAGTTTTCAACTAACTACGTATGCACCGGTACCCACTGCGATAAGCATGTTCTCATCATTGTGAAGTTCCATCCGGGTAACCGCCACCTTCTTTCCCGCGCGAAGAACGTAAGCGCTTGCGGTAAATTGTCGTCCGAAACCGGGACGTAGATAATCCACCCGAATGTCGATCGTTCCCATTCGCGAAAACTGTTCGATGGATTCTTCGATCGTACGCAGGTTTCGCTTGCCGACCACTTCGATAAAGGCAACAATGCCGCCAATGATATCCAGCAGCGACGAAATGACGCCACCATGCAAATTGCCGCGTACGAAGTTCCCGACGAATGCCTTCTGCATGTCTAGCTTGAGTGTTGGTTTTCCTGTTTCCAGGCCATCGATCTTACAGTCCAAAAGTCTATGGAAAGGAACGGATTTCTCGAAAATCTCTCGAATGGCGTTCCACGAAAGCGTTTGCAATTCCTGGTGTTTCATTGACTCTGTGAGTGTATAACCTAAGCGATTGGATGCTGAATCTGCAACCGGAGGATCAGATGCCTGTTTTTCTGACTATGGCAAATTATAACACTTGGACCAATGCGCATATTTTCGCTCTTTGTGCAAAACTGAGCGAACAGGAATATCGCAAAGATTTGGGCGCATTTTTCGGTTCAGTCCACAATACTCTGAACCATATACTGCTAGTGGACATATTGTGGCTGGGTCGGTTGAAAGGTGAGAATATCGGCCACATTCATGCGCTTGATCAGATTCTCCACGATGACTTGGAATCGCTGTCCGAGGCCCGCGTCAAAGGTGATCAGGCTCTGATTGATTACATTCGGAATCTTCAGGGCGGTGACTTGGAACGAACTTTTTCCTATACTCGGATGAATGGAATATCCGATACGGGTACGGTTCAGGATATACTACTGACGCTGTTCAATCATCAGACTCATCATCGCGGTCAGGTTCACGCCATGCTAACGCAGTCTGGAATCGCCAAAAGCGACATGCCGGACCTTGACTTGGTTGATTATCTGGCGACGGTTCAATCCTGAATGAACCTGCACCGAGCATTGACGACTGCGCTGCGAATGCAGGGAGATTGACGAGACTGATTCGACTGAGAGTGGGGCGGTAGCTCAGCTGGTAGAGCGTAGCGTTCGCAATGCTAAGGTCGGGAGTTCGATCCTCCTCCGCTCCACCACACACATTACATGCATTCAATCAACTATATGTGACATCCTGAAAAATGGCCGCGAAAATGACTGATTTCGGCACTGTTGCTGTGGGATTGATGCTTACGCGGACGATTAGGGTGGGCGAGAACCGCGTCATAACGTTCATGGGTGAGGAGCTGCAGGTCTATGAAACACCGTCCATGATTGCGGATGTCGAATATGCGTGTCGAGATCTGTTGCACGAGAATCTGCCAGAAGGACTCGATTCGGTGGGTACACTGGTTGAATTCCGACATCTAGCGGCGACGCCTCAGAATGAGGAGGTGACCGTCAGGGTATTGATTGACGAACGGGTCGGACGCCGCGTTCGGTTCATCTGTGAGGTCCGCGATGCGGCAGAATTGGTGGGTGAAGGCATTCACGATCGAGTCATCATCGATGTGGAACGGCACCGAACGCGTGTTCTGCAGAAAAAAGCCCGCCTGCGCGCGGTGAAATCGGCACCCGATTGATGCGGATTCAATAACTGATGGCTCAGTTTATCATCTGTACTTTCTGGTTGGGTGTCAGACGCTCATTGCCGCGAATGACCGTCATGTCACCTTCAGTCAGCCCGGAAATGACTTCGTACCGGCTGCCAAATGCCTGGCCGATTTCAATCGTTCGCTGCATTGCGGTATCATCTTCAATGACATAAACGACGTATCCTCCCTGCTGGGCAAGGACCGCGTCCTTGTGCACGGAGAGCGCCTGTTTGTTGGTGGCAACGGGAAGATACAGAATGACATTCTGATTGATGGCGAGCAGATCATCGATCGAAGACTGATCGAATTCAAAACGCACGGCGCGGGTTCGGGTGCTGACGTGCTCTTCGGGAATGAAGGCGCGCAGTCTGGTTCTGAATTCAGTGCCATTGTCAAAGGCGGCGGTGACGAAATCCCCCACTTTCAAGTTGTCGATCAAGCGATAGGGAATGTACGCTTCGATTTCCAGCTCGTGATCACCGACAATGCGTACCGCCCGGTCGCCGGTACGCATGTACTGACCGATCTCTATGGTTCTTTCGACGACCACGCCGGCGTAGGGGGCGGTGATCTTGGTTAGTGAGATGTTGTGCTCTGAAATGGCCAGCTCTCGCTGAATCGGGCTGATGGCGGCTTTTGACTCACCGAGCGCCTGCTGTGAGATCTTCAGTGCGAGTTCAGCGTCTTCAAGCTGCGCCTCAGAGGTTGCCGCAGAATGACGCAGCTGGCGGAATCGGTCTACCTGCTGTTGTGAGAGTTCCAACTGAGTTGCGGCGCGTTTCGAGGCCCATTCAGCCATCTCAATTCGAGCTTGGACGGTGTTTTTCTGTAGCTCGAGCATGGTTGAATCAAGAGTTGCGATCAGGTCTCCCTGAGCGACTCGGTCACCCACGCTGACATGTACTGCACTGACCGGCGCGCTGATGGCGACCTGTACCGGCCCGGACTGGCGCGACACGACTTCACCGAAAACTGTAACCGTTTCTGTTACTCCTTCAGTGCGCACCGTATCGACGGATACGGGCGTCGCCATCTGAGCAGATATCGGGAGTGACAACAGTAGTGCGACCGCAGCTGCTGAGATTTGGACTGTTTTTTTTGTATTGGCTGTAATTGACATGGTTTGGGCTGTTTTCATTTGAAAATTTGGACATGTGGTACTGCTGATGACGCACCGTTCATCAATTGGATTATTGAGTAAAGAATGATAACGCTTAATCCAACTGAAAATCAGAGTAAATTTGTCATCCATATGCCGCAGACGGCGGATCAATTCGGCCAACCGTCGATGATGATTCATGTTGGTAAGGTACCGTTTTCTCTCAGGTTTCGAACAGGCGCACATCATGCTAGGTTACATCATTGCCTTGTCCGTTCGATGCTCTCGAACTCCATGACCTGCAGACGTTTTGAATCCTGCAGTCCTTCCGGATACTCTATGTCACCATTCCTTTCCAGGTCGCGACCATCGCAAGATTTCAGTATCAGTGGCGGCCCATCTTCCGTCTGTTGTCAATAGTCATTGACTTCAACCCGCTGCATCCCGATACCTTCTGCCTCATTCAACCGGTAAAAAAACAGTCCCTCGATTCAAAAAGTCCGCGTCGACGTTCGGTTACCAATTCAAGAGCAATAGGCTGGAATTCTCGAACCGATGATCTGACATCATTTTACTCCCCAACCAGCAATTCCCGCCAAGCCTGCCGGGTCAGTAACTACGGGGTTTTCAGGGGGTGTGAAAAAAAACTGTTCGCGGACTTTTCGTTGAAAAGTGGTATGATAGGGCTGTTTTTTACCCGACTGGATGATCAACCATGTCTAAGACCATGTTTCGCAAGACCCTCAGCGTACCGGGTCTTCTTCGGTTGGTGCGTGCCGAATTCGACCGCATCAAGGACCCCGTGGCCAGCCTCACAACATCCCACAAGTGAGTCTATTCATTCTGGACCATGCTCTGCCTTCTGATCGCCCGATAGGTGAAGACCGACTCGCGCAGCAGCACATACCCCTCCCATAGTTTCATGACGCCCGGCAGCGGCTGACTGCGACGCGGATGAAAACCCGCCAACCGCGCCACATCGACGACGAAACTGCGGATGTCCGGCGCCTCGCCGGGCGGCGGCTTCGGCCGGCGGATGCCATAATCATCCAGGCGGGCGTTCAGCACCAGCAGGTCATCTTCACTCACCACCTCGTCGGCCGGCGTCTGCGGGCTGTCGCGCGCCATCCGATCGAGGCTGAACACCTCACAGGCGGTGATGGCATCGAACGTCAGGCACTTGCGCAGGTCATCGGCATGGTCCAGCTGCCGCTTCTCGATGCCGGCGCCGGTCTTCAGGGTGCGGAAGTACTCCTCAATGGTCCAGCGCAGCTCATAGTATCGCACGGCGGTGCCGGCGCCGGCGGCATCGGCCTGTCCCTCGGTGGTCAGCAGCAGCCAGTGCAGCGGCTGCTCGCCGGCCGGCGGGTCCGCTTCAATCGCACTGACCGCCAGCATCTCAATCGGCGCCGTGTCCGCACCTGCGGGTGGCCACCGCGGCGCCGCCAACCGCACCCGCGCCGCCCGCAACTCCAGCCGCACCTCGCGCCCCGCACGCTTCCGACCACCCCCGCAGGCCACCACCTGCACGGTCTTCTCCGCCAGCGACGGCAACCTCTCCATGTGCGCCCACAGACACTCGCGCTTCCCGCCTGCCAACAGCACCTCGCGGCGACTCCCGCGCCGCACCCGAACCAGCAGCCCGGCCGACTGCGAACGCGCCTGATCCAGCAGTCCCCACAGGTCGCCCTCCCGATCGCATACCGTCACCACCCGCGTCCGCGCACAGGCCCGCTCCAGCTCACAGGCCCGCTCCAGACCCTCGCCCCAGCGATCGCTTTCCAGCTCCAGCCGATCCGCATAGTCCGCATCCAGCGCATACACCCCCAGCGGTCGCCCCGCCTCGTTCACCGCCAGACCCACATGCGCCTTCAGACCCTGCACGCCCGACCCACCGCCACCAATGTTCACCAGCCCCGCCGTCGCCGGCCGACTCGCATAGTTCAGCGCCGTCGTGTCCTGCAGCGCCAGCACCACCGGCTCCAGCCGACAGCGATCCACCATCGCCGCCCAGTGCGACTCCAAGATGTGTTCCATTTTCACCCTCCCGTTCGATAACAGCCGGTAAGCCGCACGCAAGTCCGCCCGCCGGGGAAAGATCTGCGGCAGCGACGCCCCCGGCCGCTCCAGCCACGCCCGACCCATGCGCAAGATCCGCGCGCACACCCGACCGTCCGGATGCGTGCTGCGACCATATTCCACATCCGCCCAATCCGTCTTCTCATCCATGTGCAGCGCCGGCGCCGCCTGAATCTGCCGCACCGGCTCGGCGCACAGCACCGTCCGCCAGCCGCGCACCAGCGGTTTCAGCCACACTGCCCGTACCACCGTGCCACCGCTCGGCGAGCAACCCGAGGTGCCGCCCTCACCGCGCTGCCAACCCGCCGCCCGGTAACTCGTCCCCGGATGCTCGGGCGACACATACGTGTACGCCAGCACCGGTCGTACATTGTACTTCGTCTCCCAGTCCTCAACCACCTGCGCACGCGCCAGCTCCAGCACCCGAGAAGCCAGACCGTGAACCCGCACCCCCGGCAGAATCAGCAGCCGCTGGTTGTTCAGCACCCGACTCAGATTCGACACCCGCGCCTCACCCGACCAGCCGATGAACGCATCGCGCACTTTCTGGTGCCAGCTCGCCGCACAGAAGTTCAGCCCGCCCAGACGACCGTAGCGCGAAGAACACACCCAGTAGCGCAGCTGGCCACCCGGCGCCTGACGCCAGCCCTGCGGGTGATGCGTGCGCATCATCGACTCCCACTGCCGCCGTTCCTCGTCGCCCGACACCGGCTCGACCGTCACCTCACCCAGTGCCGACAGCGAGCGACGCAGCGCGCGGTCCGGATAAGCCACCTCGGGGGGCGCCTCGCGGCCGCCCGAACCGAATGACGGGTGCGTCGCCGGCAACGCCACACCCAGCCGCTCAGCCAGCACCGGCAGCGCCTTTCGGGCCGAGGCCACGCACAGCTCGCCCGTCGTGCCGGTCCACTGCTCGCGCTCGCACAGCTCGAGGGCCAGGGCGTTGCGCGACACACCCGGCGTCGACGCCGCATTCTGAAACCAGTCGATGGTCTGGGCGTGAAACTGATGGAGACCTACTTTCATGGTAGGCCCTGTTTTATCACATTATGAAAAAAGATTCAACTGTGACTATTTGTGAGGTGGCCAGCCGTGGTCTGTGCCTGCCGGACTGTCTGATGTCGGCCTTGGCGATGTTCGGCCTGAAGTGTCCGTCGCTGTTGAACTTCGAACAGCAGGCGCGGAACAGGAACCGGGTGCGGTCGAACCTCAGGAACCTGTACGGGGTGCTCCGCGTGCCGTCGGATACGGCCATGCGCGAGCGCCTGGACCAGGTGGACCCACGGGCGGTGCGCGGGGCCTTCAAGAAGGTGTTCGCCGCCCTGCAGCGAGGCCAGGGTCTGGAGGGGTTCACCTGGCTGGACCATCATCTGCTGTCGGTGGACGGCACGGGTCATTTCTCCTCGAAGAAGGTGCATTGCGAGCACTGCTGTGAGAAGCATCACCGGGATGGCAGCATCACCTGGTATCACCAGATGCTGGGTGCGGTGCTGGTGCACCCGGAGCACCGGGAGGTGTTTCCGCTCGCGCCGGAACCGATCCTGCGGGCGGACGGCGCTAAGAAAAACGACTGCGAGCGCAATGCGGCCAAGCGGCTGCTGCGGGACGTGCGGCGGGAGCACCCGCATCTGAAGCTGCTGGTGGTGGAGGATGCGCTGGCCTCGAACGGTCCGCACATCCGACTGCTGGAGGAACTGAACCTGCGCTACGTGCTGGGGGTAAAGCCAGGTGACCATGGTGAACTGTTCCACTGGGTTGATGCCACGGCGGCGACCCGAATCGTGGAGATGGAACGGGACGGCAGCCGGTTCCGCATCCGGTTCCTGAACGGCGTGCCGCTGAATGAGGCGAACTTCGACCTGGAGGTGAACTTCCTGGAGTGCTGGGAGACTCGCCCGAACGGTCGGACGCTTCATTTCTCCTGGGTCACGGACCTGGAGGTCACGGCAGCCAACGCCTACGAGCTGATGCGGGCGGGGCGGGCCCGCTGGCGCATCGAGAACGAAACCTTCAACACCCTGAAGAACCAAGGCTACGGCTTTGAACACAATTTCGGCCACGGCCGACGGCATCTGGCGACGGTGTTCGCCCACCTGACGATGCTGGCGTTTCTCATCGATCAGGTGCAGCAGCGGTGCTGCGCGCTGTTCCAGGCCGCGCGGGCGGAAGCGGGCGGCTCGAAAGCCCTGTGGGAGCAGCTGCGCGTGCTGTTCCTGGGATTCCACGTCCGGGACTGGGAGACGCTGTACCAAGCCCTCGCCTTCGGGTACTGCGGGCCCGATCTGGTGCCTTTCGACACGTCCTGACCCGGTCGCCGTGACCGAATGTGTGACCGGCCGGTTCTTCAGGGTATCACGTGGCCAACCGCCGATCTGGCAACCTGCCGGAGGAACCACCTTGCCCGCATCCTCCCGACTCCTGCGTTTGACATCGGAAATCCCGCCGAATCCACGGAAGATGTCCTTGGCGGGAATTGCTGCTCCCCAACGAGACGATGACGGCCCGCTCAATTCTTCTGTAGGTTGATCATTGAATGGCATTAAAATCACATCATTCCAGGCCGTGTACCTGTAAAGTGACGAGGCGGTGTTTCCTGCGTGCGTCCAGCCGGAGGCTTCGTCAGTCTGGATGACACCCGCCATCCAACTCATCTAGCCAGTGAACAGTTAATCATCTCATGCTTGAGTCAATCGAAATCAATCCGCAGGAGCCGCCTCAGCATGCCGTCATCTGGATGCATGGACTCGGCGCCGATGGGCATGATTTCGCAGGGGTCATACCTCTCCTGGGACTACCGCAGAGTAGCCGAGTTCGATTCATCTTCCCACATGCGCCGTACCGCCCGGTCACCATCAACATGGGCATGAGGATGCGGGCATGGTATGATATCCTGAATCCGGCGCTCGGCTATCCGGCTGAAGATGTGGCGGGCATCGAAGAAAGCTGTACCCAAATATCGGAACTCATCAGGCGGGAAAACGCCCGTGGAGTAAGTACCGAACGAATTGTGCTCGCCGGTTTTTCCCAAGGTGGCGCCATTGCTCTTTATCTGGGGCTTCGATATCCTGAACAGTTGGCCGGAATATTGGCACTTTCAACATACCTGCCAAATGTGGATGTCACCGAAGCGGAAGCCAGCGCGATCAATCGCAATACGCCGATACTCTACCTACACGGCTCTATGGACCCCGTCGTACCCATTGCGGTAGCACAGCGTTCTCGACGGTGGTTGATCGACCTAGGATACGAAGTTCAAGTCAAAGACTACCCGATACCGCATTCGGTGTGTCCGGAAGAATTGACCGATATCGGTCAATGGTTGACGGGGCGTTGTGCTGGTAGATCCCAGTGAGCGCAATGGAAATTCAGGCTAGTTAAAATTAGGTGGTGGCCCCACAGTGGTAGACTGTTCAGCATCTCGACCAACAGACCGACGATTCGTTCCAGCTCCTCTACACTGACTGCCGCACCATCCTGATTAGCCGTGAGTAGCCGACTGCACAGAAGATGTTAAGCGGCAGATAGTAGTAATAGTCATAGTAGCCGCCGGTGCAACGGATCGTCGGTTGCATTCAGGTCCAGCCACAGTTCCGTCGGCGGTTGCTCGAAGGTCTCCATGAACAGGTCCTCGAACAGCTGATCAACCGCCTCGTCCGGGTGTCCAGGCTCTAGGCAGTTCAGGGTGCCCGCGCTTGGCGGCGTCTACCCCTAATACTAATCCACCCGATCCAGCATCGCTTCCATCACCAGATCTTCGCACAGGCGTTCATGGTCGTTGAGACCTTCATAACCCATCGCCATGCCAAAGATCGCTGGCCGGGCGGGATGCGGTAATCAATGAAACACTCGGCCAGATGGCGAATCAGACCGGTACGCTTGTCGGTCTCGCGTAGTAATGGGGCACCGCCATTGGAATTGATCTGTTCATGGTCG
The DNA here is from genome assembly GCA_965205205.1 of Arenicellales bacterium. GTDB lineage: Bacteria > Pseudomonadota > Gammaproteobacteria > Arenicellales > JAJDZL01 > JAJDZL01. The sequence goes on along the minus strand of CBDBFX010000002.1, from coordinate 3,671,554 downwards.
AATTTGGCGATCACGGCACGTCGACCGCAGGGTTGGAAATCCAACTGAGTCTGTATGTGGGTTAGAACCACCAACAGTCAGGGACAATTTGTTTAAGCCGAAATGGCTACCCATGATCGTGCCAGCGGATTCGGCTTGGTCAGACCGAAACGGCCGCTGGGCATTTGCCGCATTCCCTTTGGGGATTTTGCTGAAGTCGCATGCTCCGATTCGTAACTATGAGAAGTGAAATCCGAAATGAAAGAATCAATTTGAGGAGCATGCTTCTGGTATAATTCAAGATTGTTATTTGTTACTTTTTGGAACAATTCTATGTGTAACTCAATGATAATTCTGAATTGATAGTCAGGATCAATTGCGATGTTAGGCAAATGGCGATCTGGAATGCGTACTACTGAAGAAGACCTTCGCAGATAATTTGAGAAGTTAAGGTTCAATGAGATTTCATGCCTCCGACCTATTACCAATCTGGCCGATTTCCACCTGATAAGCAGCTTGATTGGATTAAACTGATTCCAGATATTGGACCAGCAGCAGCTGCTTTGGCTCGTTATGATGGAGTATTATCCGCTGTTCCGAATCCTGCGGTTCTACTCGCACCACTGATAACTGATGAAGCTGTACTTTCATCGCGCATTGAGGGAACCCAGGCAACTATTGACGAGGTGTTACATTTCGAGGTTGGAAGTGTACCCGAATCGCCTAGCCGCCGAGATGATATCGTTGAAATACTCAATTATCGAGCAGCTATGCGTAAAGCCGTAGATTTACTTGAGGAACTACCGCTCTCTCAAAGAGTAATAAAGCAAGCGCATAAGGTGTTGCTGAGAGGTGTGCGAGGGGAAGGGAAGTCGCCTGGCGAATACAGAAAAATTCCGAATTGGATTGGGCCACCCGGTTGCTCGATGGACGAAGCGCGATTCGTACCGATTGGCGCGGACATGCTTCCCGATGCTATGGGCGCATGGGAGCACTATATCCACGCGGATACACTAGATAAACTTGTTCAACTGGCAATTCTTCATGCTGAATTCGAAGCCATTCACCCATTCCTAGACGGTAATGGGCGGTTGGGACGAATGTTTGTGCCGCTGTTCCTTTGGCAAACTAAATTAATACGTGAGCCTATGTTCTATATCAGTGCCTACTTCGAAGAAAATCGTGATGCCTATTACGAAGGTCTGTTCTCTGTTTCTCGAGATAACGACTGGACAGGATGGTGCCGATTCTTTCTGAAGGCCGTCAGACTGCAGGCTGAATACAATTTGGAGAGAGCCCAAAGTATTATTGATTTATACAACACCATGAAGAGTGAAATCAGTTCCTTACTGCGGTCTCAACATGTTATCTTTACTCTGGACTGTATTTTTGAACAATCATTCTTTCGTAGTACTCACTTTATCTCTAAGTCTAATATTCCCAAGTCATCCGCACGCCGAATTCTTAACACACTGTGTGAGAGCCAAGTGCTCAATATTATCCGTGAAAGTCAGGGAAACCAACCTGCTGTACTAGCGTTTCCCAAGTTGTTGAATATCATCCAGAGCAGAAAGGTATAACTAAGGATCAACTAATAATGGGGATTATATATTTCAATTAATCAGAGAAAAGAGTTACAATATATGCCGTATTGACGAACAATTCATTTCGCACGATGGCGGATGAGACGGTATGAAAAAGACGGCACGAAACGCCCCTGGGCGACATGAACGGGAAGGGATCGACTTGCTGGAGCTGCAGGAGCGGTTCCCAGACGAAGATGCGGCAAGGCGACGGTGGTTGGAGCCAAGGCGCGGGGCAGTCAGCAGGTGAAGGTTCAGGTGATCGAGGTGCGCGACCGGGCGAGTCTGCATCGGTTCATCACCGCCCATGTCAAGCCCGGCACGCGGCTGCATACCGATGATTTCAGAGCCTATCGGCAGTTGTCGGGGTACGTCCACCAGTCGGTGCGGCACAGTGCCGGCGAGTACGTCAATGGTTTGGTGCATACCAATGGTCTGGAATTGTTCTGGAGCCTGCTCAAGCGCGCCTGTCGGGGCACCTATCACCAGCTGAGCGTCAAGCATCTGTGGTGTTATGTGAACGAGTTTGCGGGGCGGCACAACATCCGCGCACTGGACACGATCGAGCAGATGCGGCGGATGGTGGTCAACCTGTCGGGCTGGCGGCTGACTTACCGCGCGCTGGTGGTGTGCTCCCGCACTCGGGACGATGCCGGCAAGCGGTTGAGACGCGGCGCAGACCGATATCCGAACGGAACGCATTTTCTAAAAATAAGGAAATATTAGAATTATTTTTTACTGATTCAGCCAACTATATAACCCCCCCCCCCTTAATAATGCATTGGACCATTTAAGAAGAATGAATTGACTTGTAAATCATCTGGGCTTTAATTGAATATTCTGTCAAAATAATATTCACTGATTTATTGTTCAATTACATATTATTCGAGATCGCTTTATACCCGATTTTTTCACTAACAGAGTCTGCATATCTTGCCCTGTGATAATTTGACAGAATTTGTACTGTTTTCTCTACAAAGTTGTCAGACTGCAGATTTATGGTTAAGAGAGTTTTTATGTTCTTAGGCTTCCAATCCGCATCAATCGCAGATTAGCAGTTCATATTCTGGCAAAAGTGAGTGACAAATCGATTTGTGATTCATACGTGGGTGACAAATCGCCGGCAAGATAAAAACGAAGATTGGTGGGTATAAGCAATCAATCCGTCCTCTCTAGATGTGATGTTTTAATCCTAAGTTCAGATTTCCTGACATGGTGGCCGACTTCAACAGTCGTTCAATAATGGAAAGGATTTTTATATCAGTAGTTTAACGTTTTCCAACTGTGGCTCTCACCTGAGAGGATCGTCCTGTCTGTATGGCGTGATGGAATAATTAATCGCTACGGACCCTGTCATGAATCCTCATGCGTTCGTCGGTTGTGTTGATTTCACAGGTATCTTATCGGCTGTCTTACCCTCGCCGCCGGCCTGCTCCACGAAGCGATGTCACAGTTCCGCAATTCGGCAATAGAGGTGCACCTCCGGCGGCGTGCTGAGCGTTGCCCAGGATCTGCTGCGACTGCCAGCCGGCTTTTATGGCATGACCTGCGTGCTCCTGCTGTTCGACTTCATGGAGTAGCCCTAGTGTGCAACTTCAAGTCGCTAGGCCACCAGCCACCCGGCGAATGGAGCCGACTACTCGGTCTCGAATTCCAACAAAAGTCAAGACCTTACGACGCAAAATCGCCCGGTTGGACGACTCCCCGGATACCCTGCGCTAGTAGCAGCGGTCACTGGCCAATCACTGGCTTGACGACGGTGACGAGCATCCGCTGACGCTGTCCGTCAACGGTTATGTGAAGGTGTACAGTAGAATTCAAGGCCGCCTACCTCGCCACTTCATCGCCCGCCTAACAGTGTGTCTGCCGGCCAGCGTCAGCTACTGGGTCAACGCCCTCAGTGACGAGCCGGCGGTAAACCTAGTTTTCGACCGGGAGGGCTGGAGTCCTGTCCTGTTCCTACGGCTGGCTATCTAGGGCATCGCCTACATCACCTGGCACAAGAATTTCAAGGGCGACGATAGGCGAGCTGGAACAGGAACTAGTCCGGCCCAAGGCCCGGAGCAAACAACTGCGCGGTCACGTCGTCGGTCAGCCAGCCAAGCAACTATCCGAGGCCCTGCCGGCGACCAAGCGGCTGTTCACCGACTGATGCCGCACCATGATGACTGCCGACGCTAACCTCATCATCGGCCTACTCGCTGGGCGCGCAGCTGATCGAGCTGGCCAACGGCGCCACCAAACAGGTGCTGCTGCGGGTGCTTGACAAACTGAACCACAGCCACACCTGCCATCCCGGCACTCTACTGAGAATGGCTTATGATATCATCGGCTACCGCCGCCTCGCTATCGCAGGATCGATTTCCGGCAGAAGTGCAAATTACCACGAACCGCCTACCACTTACCGATACAGTCCGTCCAAATTTTCCGCTCTGCCAGCCGCACCATGTTGATCCGCCGTGCGTAGCGAACTGCACAAAATCCAACTGAGTCTGGAAACACTGTACAGTCATGGATAAGTCCTTCGTGAATCATTTAATTCATTGAATCAGTTGTCGTCTCTATACCTGATATTACATTTTTAACCATCGGCGAAATATGTGGGCTAGACGGGATCGTCTAGCAGGAATTTCTTTATTCGTCTGATCTGCTGTTTCGGTCCAATCAGATGTGGATTGATTTCCAGCGCATCTTCAAATGCCTGCAGGGCGCTTTCGTAGTATTCAATCTGCAGAAAGATGAGACCGAGACCGGCCATGGCACCAAAATGACGCGGCTCAAGGGCCAGAGTTTTTCTCACATCCGCGGCCGAATTTTCGTAGTCGCGAAGAAAGTAACGGACCGTCGCCCGCTTGTTCCAGCCTTCCGCAAAGTTGGGTGCGCGGTCGACGATCTGATTGAAGATGCTGGCGGCCATTCGAAGGCGACCGGATTGCATCGCTGAAACGCCGGCCACCATCATTGAGTTGATTTCGGGATCACCGGCATCTCGCCAGATTTCCCAGATGTCATCGGTAATTTCGTTTCCCACCTGTGGGTCAGTTGCGGCCAGCAGTCGTTCAAACAGGGCATCAAGTCTTGGGTCATTCTGATCTGACAGCGACGCGGCGGAGGCGACGAGAACACAGAACCCCAAAATGGTTGCCAGTGTGGCGGGAGTGGAATAACGTTTCAGACAAGACCACATTTGATCGTTGGCAAAGAGTTGCCAAATTTTAAACCTGTTGAGTTTCATTTTAATCGGACCGCAGTGAATTTTCTGTATGATATGCCAGTGCACCACAAGTGCTAAGTTCTCCGTCAGAGCCGGGGAGACAAGATTGGGGTTATGAATGTCGTCCCACTCCGAGCGTTATTGAATGGCGAAACCAGACGCATCTTCAATTGATGTGCAGTCAATTAAAGCGTCTTCAGCCGATAGACGACGATGCAATTCAGTCGATTTTACACAAAGAAATTACAATATCATTGATGATTAAGTTAACAGAATTCGAGTGGCTTTCCTACTGTTTCATACATACGGTTGGCCGAATCAATACGCAAAGCCGGAGACACCTCCCGTGATTGAGAAAATATCAGGCGATGACAGGTCCATCACTCAATTTGTACATGAATATTGGGGCATTGACAATGAGTACGCGACGCTGACCGACGTCTTGCTCGGACAACCTCGCTATTACCGATGGGTGGATGCCGGGCCGCTGATCCGGCGCACGATGGATAACGCCGAGCGTACCGGCATTCGTTTCGACTTCGATCTGGCTCAGCGGCAGCATGCGCAAATGGTCCAGAAATATGAGGAACACGGAGTCAAATGTCATTTTCTCGATGCCGATGAAGCGTTGCATCGCAACTTTTTCGCGCGCGATAATTCAGCCATGACACCGTGGGGCGCATTGATCTGTCACATGCAGCTCAAAAGCCGCCGCGCCGACTATGCGACGGTTATCAAGTTTTACCAGGACAATCAGATCCCGATCTGGAAGTTCGCAACCGCCGGCCACTTCGAAGGCGGCGACTTCGTCATTCTTCGTCCTGGATTGGTGTTGATTGGCTATTGCGGCGAGCGGTCCGAAAAAGAGGGATCGGAACAGGTGGCGCAATACGTTCGCGCGGAAGGTTGGGAAGCCATGACCGCACCGATTTCGCGGGAATTTGTTCACATGGATGGACTGCTCGTCCCACTGGCGGAAAATCTGCTGCTCGCCTGTTGCGATGCGATCGAACCTTGGTTGCTGAGATGGCTGAAAGATCAAGGCTTTGACATCATTGATGTCAGTTTTGCTGAAGCACGAGATTTGGGTGTCAATCTGATGTGCCTGGGCGACGACAGAATTCTTGCAATGACCGGTTCACCTGATGCCTGTCAGAAACTGCGCGCCCATGGGTTTGCCGTCGACGAACTGGATCTGACGATGTTCACTCTAGGTGGCGGTGGAATCCATTGCCTGAGCCAGGCTTTGCGGCGCAGGCGATCGAACTGAATGGTACGATGCGTTACTCCGGCGGTGAATGACCGTCCATTCGCATCCGAATCTCATATATTTCAGATATTCTGCAGAACGAATTCGGAATCAAAAATAGAACTGCAGTTGGAGAGTGGTCATTTTCGGGACGCGTCGATTGAAACTGAATATCGATCGAATGGGATTTGTATAATTTCGCAGTTTGAATCATTCTGCAGAAAAAATAAGCAATTTCGTATGCAACTGAACTGCTCCATGTATAAAATACGCAAAATTTTTTACTGGATCCACCTTTGACCGCGGGCAACGGCTGCGGTGAATATGAACCTTGGATGATGCTCAATGGATAATGAAGTAGAAGATATTGACCTTTCGGCTTTGTCGGACGATGAGTTGGTCGAGCAGATGCATGATGATCTGTATGATGGACTGAAAGAGGAAATCGAAGAAGGCACAAACATTCTGCTGGAACGAGGCTGGGCGCCTTATGATGTGCTGCAGGATGCTCTGGTGGAAGGAATGCGTATTGTCGGCATTGATTTTCGAGATGGAATCCTATTTGTTCCAGAAGTGCTGATGTCTGCCAATGCGATGAAGGGAGGGATGGCGATACTGCGGCCGCTACTGGCTGAAACCGGTGCTCCGACAATCGGTAAGATGGTGATTGGGACGGTTAAAGGCGACATTCATGACATTGGGAAAAATCTGGTGGCCATGATGCTTGAGGGGGCGGGTTTCGAAGTCATCAACCTTGGCATTAACAACCCAGTCGAAAATTACCTGAATGCGCTGGACGAACACAAACCTGAACTGCTAGGTATGTCGGCGTTGCTTACAACCACCATGCCTTACATGAAAGTCGTCATCGATACGCTGGTGGAACGAGGTATGCGGGATGATTACATCGTGGTCGTCGGTGGCGCACCATTGAACGAGGAGTTTGCTAAGGCAATCGGTGCCAATGCGTACTGTCGCGACGCGGCGGTTGCGGTTGAAACCTGCAAGACGCTGGTTGCGGAACTGAGAGCTTCTGCGTAATCTGATTCCGTATGGGTCGGTGTCGCACGGTGAACTGCGGTGTACGAGGTGGCGTAGTCCGATGACTGAGACTATAGTCGCATCGCCGACCAAGACGGTTGTCATCGGCTATGAACGACCGTTCTGCGTCATTGGTGAGAGGATCAATCCAACCGGCAGAAAACTGCTCGCCGCAGAGATGGCGATCGGCAACTACAGTCGAGTCGAGTCCGATGCGCTCGCTCAGGTTGCCGCCGGCGCTCATATGCTGGATGTCAATGCCGGCATACCCCTGGCTGATGAACCAACAATCCTCGCCGAATGCATTCAGCTGGTGCAGTCGCTGACGGATGTACCACTGTCCATCGATTCATCGATTGTTGCAGCGCTTGAAGCTGGGCTTGATGCCTACCGCGGACGCGCGCTGGTCAACTCCGTGACCGGCGAAGAGGAGCGGCTGGAAAGTGTACTGCCGCTGGTGAAGAAATATGATGCGGCAGTGGTGGCGATATCCAATGATGAGACCGGTATTTCCGAAGATCCGGATGTGCGATTCGAAGTTGCGAAGAAAATAGTCGAACGTGCGGAAGATCACGGGATTTCCAGAAACGATGTGATCGTCGACCCTCTGGTCATGCCGATTGGGGCGATCGGGCTGGCCGGCCGGCAGGTGTTTCGTATCGTTCATCGGTTACGTGAGGAGTTGAAAGTGAATACGACCTGCGGCGCATCCAACATCAGTTTCGGCCTACCCAATCGCAACGGCCTGAATTCAGCATTTCTAACCATGGCCATTGGCGCTGGAATGACATCGGCGATTACCAGTCCACTGCATGTGGAACTTATGCATGCGATTATGGCCGCCGATGTGATGATGGGTACCGACCGAGAGTGTCGGCGATGGATTCGAACGTTCCGCCAGCCAGTTGCTGACGGCGGTGACAGCGACCGGGCTCGGCGCAGAAATCGGCCGCAGAGAAGGCGCTCCGCCGGCGGCTGATCCATTCGTCTGTATTTGATCTCCGCCCACCGCAAGGCCGCGCATTTCGCCTGCCCTGTTAACCGTTCAAAGTCAGTGGGTTTTCTATGACGGACGCCATGGTCGTCTTCACCCCATCAGGGCGCCGCGGTCGGTTCACGGTCGGCACGCCGGTCTTACAGGCCGCCCGGGCACTAGGAGTTGACCTTGATTCAGTTTGCGGGGGGCGGGCTATGTGTGGGCGGTGTCAGATCACGCTCAGTACCGGTTCGTTTGCCAAACACGGAGTCGAGTCTTGCCCTGAAAATCTGACACCATTCAGTTCGCTGGAGATCAATTATTCCAAGGTGCACGATCTGGCAGCTGGACGACGCCTTGGCTGTTCGGTCAAGATACTAGGCGATGTCATCATCGACGTACCACCGGAAAGTCAGGTGCATCGGCAGGTGGTGCGAAAGCGTGCTGAGGTTTATGATATCAACCTCAATCCTGTGATTCGCATGTACTATGTTGAAGTTCAGGAACCCAATATGCACGATCCTTCTGGAGACCTGCAGCGGCTGAAAGATGCGCTGGAGTTTGAGTGGCGGCTGGAGGGACTGTCCTGTGATCTGGGGCAGATCCAGAAACTGCAGAGTGCGCTTCGCGAAGGTGATTGGAAAGTCACCGTGGCGGTACATGATGGTTCTCAGATTGTCGCCGTCTGGCCGGGATTCAAAGATCAGGCCTATGGACTGGCGATTGATGTGGGCTCCACTACGATTGCCGCCCATTTATGTGACCTTTCAAGTGGTGAAGTTGTTGAATCCGAGGGCATCATGAATCCTCAGATTCGTTTCGGTGAGGATTTGATGAGCCGAGTGTCCTATCTGATGATGAATCCAGGTAAGGAGCAGACGCTGACCGCCGAAGTTCGTAAATCGATTCAGAAACTCTGTGAACAGGTTGCCGCTTCGGCGGGCATTGATGTGACCGACATACTAGATGTGGTTTTCGTCGGCAATCCAGTCATGCAGCATCTGCTGCTCGGAATCAGTCCGATAGAATTGGGCGGGGCGCCGTTCGCGCTGGCGACCGACGAAGCCGTCAGCATTTGGGCCAATGAGCTGGACCTGTCGCTGCATTACAACGCGCGCGCATTTGTATTGCCGTGCATTGCCGGGCATGTTGGCGCTGATACCGCGGGCGTGGTATTGTCCGAACATCCGTATTCTCGAGATGAAATGACGTTGCTGGTGGATATCGGCACCAATGCGGAGATTGTCTTGGGCAACCGCGGGCACATGGTGGCGGCTTCCAGTCCGACGGGCCCAGCTTTTGAAGGCGCACAGATTTCGAGTGGACAGCGTGCCGCTCCTGGTGCCATAGAACGGGTGCGGATTGACAGACAGACGCTCATACCCAAATTTAAAGTCATCGGCTGCGACCTTTGGTCAACAGATGAGAAATTTGATGAGGCAGTTGCCGATGTCGGTGTTACCGGAATCTGTGGATCTGGCATTATCGAAGTCATTGCCGAAATGTATCTCGCTGGCGTCATTGATACCAATGGTGTCATACTCGGTGACCATGCGGCCGGAAGTGATCGGGTGATTGCTGACGATCGGACTTTTTCTTATGTATTGAACGGTTCAGACCCTAAAATTCTGATCACTCAGAATGATGTTCGAGCCATCCAGCTGGCCAAAGCCGCGCTTTATGCGGGAATCAAACTGCTGATGGAACGCATGGGCGTTGCCGGCGTCGATTCGATTCGCCTGGCTGGTGCATTCGGCAGTCATATTGATGTCAAGTATGCGATGATTTTGGGACTGATACCCGACTGCGATCTGAAAAACGTTACCTCTGCCGGTAACGCGGCGGGAACCGGTGCCAGAATTGCATTGCTTGACCGGGAGTCGCGGATTGAAATCCAGGAGATCGTTCGAAACATAGAGAAAGTCGAAACTGCTGTCGAACCGAGATTCCAGAAGCACTTCGTCGATGCGATGGCCATCCCCCACAAATCGGCAGAATATCAGTATCTGAGTGAGTTGGTTGATTTGCCAGCTCGTTCAGTGGAGCACTCAGGGGGTTCGAACCGGCGTAGACGGCGCCGAAGACTCTAGTCAATTCTATCGTGCCAAAACCGATATCATCATTCGAAGGGATGAGATCATTGACGGTAGCGGTGAGTGTTCTGTCTCGCAGGTGCTGCTTTTCAACTCGGTTGAATTGATGCAATGGCGGGCTTGGTGTGGAATTCATCCCGATCGCTTAGCCTGACTGACGTTAAAATAGAAGCACGTAGCCAATTCCATGCCTTTACCGATGATTTGAAGCGTCGGATCAAACTTGTCGATTTGTCCTATGAAAAGCAATATTAAAACGGTGGAACGAGAAGCTAGTTTAAAATATGACGGCTCTTGGGTGGGGATTTTAATGCAACTTACACTCAAAGAAGATTCATTAAATTGAGACGGATGAAAGGCCTCCTGCTATGAGGACATGCTACAGTATATGAGAAAAGGTATTCAAAATCAAATATTTGATGATCAAAAAGTAATTCAATAACATCTGTCCTGTAGTAACGAACTGGACTTCGGAAATCTAAATTATGCAACCGGCATTTGAAATAAAAGATGTGAAATTATACAAAGAAGACTGTTTGAAGCTAATGGATGCTCTCATTCTTCAGGCTCCAGAGGGAATGTTCGATATGATTTTTGCAGACCCTCCATACTTTTTGTCGAATGGAGGAATTACTTGCAGTTCTGGCAGAATGGTAAGCGTTAACAAAGGCGATTGGGATAAATCAAGAGGCGCATCTAAAAATCATCAGTTCACTACTGGCTGGATTGAGAGGTGTCAGAGACTCTTGAAGCCAAACGGAACAATGTGGGTTTCTGGAACTCACCACGTCATCTATTCGGTAGGGCACGCTATGCAGTTAATTGGCATGAAAATACTGAACAATATAACATGGGAAAAACCAAATCCACCCCCCAATCTTTCCTGTAGATATTTCACCCACTCTACGGAAACTCTCATTTGGGCTGCGAAATCTGATAAATCAAAACATATCTTTAACTATGACTTCATTCGATCTCAAAATGGCGGTAAGCAGATGAAATCGACTTGGTTAATGAAATCACCCAATAAGCGGGAAAAAAAATTTGGAAAGCACCCCACACAAAAACCAATTGAATTGTTAAACCGAATTATTCTGGCGAGTACGAAAGAACATGATTTGATTTTTGATCCGTTTTGTGGTAGTTGTACGACTGGGATATCAGCGATTGCAAATAATCGCCGCTTCTTGGGATGTGAGATTGAGCAAGAGTTCATTGAACTATCAAAGGCAAGGTTGACCAATGGGGAGCAAATTCATCAACAAATAAGTTCAATTTAGGTAATAGTCTTATGAAAGAGGGAGGTATTGGTGGCGAAAAGACGGTTACAGGCATCAATTTCGAATCTAAAGTAGACTTTCTTAAACAAATTGAGCGGATGCCGGGATACACAATCCAGAAGTCTTTGGTAGCTGGCACAGACATTCTATTTCAAAATGTCGTGTGTGCAACCTGTTATAGGAAACATCAGTTTTATAAGTTTCTGAAAAGCCGTGGGGTAAACTGGAGATCACGCATTTCAAGAAAATTGTTGCCTGATGACGCGATATTCGTAATCAATAGAGAAACTGTGTTCATCGTCGAGGTGAAGTTTCAACAAGTAGAAGGTTCAGTTGATGAAAAGTTACAAACTTGCGATTTCAAAAGGAAACAGTATTTGAAACTTGTTTCCCCAATGAATTTGAAAGTTGAATATGTGTATGTATTGAACAACTGGTTCAAACAGGATAAATATAAGGATGTTCTGGATTACATTCAGAGTGTAAACTGCCATTACAGATTTAATGAATTGCCTTTTGCTTGGCTTGGGTTGCCTAACTTTGATTAGTATAACGTCGTGATTTGCGAAGTGCGCAAGCATTTAGTTACGATAATAATTTTGAATATGGGTGGTTCAGTATGATCTGTGTACTTTCGGAGGTAACCCGTTAAATAGCCTAGGTCTCAAGTCAAGTCGGTCGCGGCCAGCCCGCCACCTCTCCACGTAGGGTTTCCATATCTGTGATGCGACACTTCATACTCTGACGAAACATAACGCTGATCTTGATCTCAGCCACATTGAGTGAGTTGCCGTATTTGGGTGTGTAGATAAACTCGAAAAGGTCCTGCAGAACCTTGTTACGGGTCGACGCATAAGTCTGATCAGGGGGCGCAGGTGTAGCGGGAGCGGTTGAATTGTTGCGGCGGACAAGATTGCCTTTGAGACGAATGAGTCGGGTCTGCAGTGTCTTATCGGTTTTACACGGGGTTCGTTTCGCCGGCGATTCCCTGTACGGTTACTGTAATTCTAGATTCAATGAATATCTCATGCCCACCCAATCCTGCAACCGTAACATCAGACCGCTGGACCGAGGTTTCTGCGTCTCCGGCATTGGAAGCGACAACGCGTTCAGTTGCCAACTGTTCAAGTTCTCGGATAGCCGTCGACGCGGCTTCTTCCAGGTCGTGGAAATCTTCAACACCACTCGGCGTATGGGTGCGATAGACGCCTTCGGCAGGCGATGTGATTAAGCTAGAGATGCGTTGATTGACCGAGCCAATTGCTGCCCCAACTGCGTTGCCAATCTCGTGATGATTGGCAATGATCAGTTTGGTGTTCAGACGCCTGGCGACTTTTGGATAAATGGATTGCGCTGGCGCGCCGACCACAGCCAACGCCCCTTTTAACTTTAACCGAACATCAAGTAGGTCGCTGCATTGGGTGCCGATACCAAGTGCCAGTGTATATTCATCCAAATCAGCGGTGAGAACATTGGCATTCTCAGAAAGGGCAATCGCTTCAGTCAGACTTTTCATTGATTTCTGAACGACTCCTTCGATGACAGTTCCAGCGAAGTTCTCAGGTGTTGCAAATTTGGAATCGACCCGCTGCTCAGCCAGATGTCTGATCCAGATCTGCGCTGCTAAGTTTGCACCGTCGTATGACCAATGGTTCATCACTCCCAAAACATGCAGTGCATCGGTCGGTGTAAACGCCGCCATATGAACCAGATCAAGTGCGCGCAGCCGATTGAAAATTCGAATCATCAGCGAGTCTTTGAAAAGTTCATCACAGCGAACGGGTCCCTCTGCAAGCATTTCCCACAATCTGCGTTCGTTTCTGGTGAGCATCCCTACGTCTTCGGATTCCTTGCGGCGCAGCAGGAAACAGCCTTGATACTCCTTGTGAGCGGCATCCAGCTGCTCTCTAAGCAGATTCAAAATGGTTGGTCGCTGCCGTGCGAGGCAGGACAGAGGCAGTACGCGATTCGGACCGATGCGAAGTGGTGCATGCTGAGAAATCTGACTGTCGCCACCCAGTCCAACCGTGTAGACATCCACCGCTTCGACAAAAGTTCTGAACCCACCAACCATTGCACCATCTTGTGCGATTCTCGGTTTTCCATGCTGCAGTACGGCAATGTCAGTTGTCGTTCCCCCGACATCCGACACCAAGTCGACGGGCGATTCTGCCAATCTGATGGCACCCACAATACTAGCGGCCGGACCGGACAGTATCGTTTCGACAGGACGCGCCATTGCCAGATCGGCACTCATCATAGAGCCGTCTCCCTTAACAACCATCAGCGGAGTGCTGACACCTTTTGCCGCAAGCACTGTGCGAATGGTTTTAATCAGGTGTGATATGGGAGCAATCAGTCTTGCGTTTAGCACCGCGGTCATTGCCCGCCGTGGTGCGTTGAGATTGGCGGTCAATTCGAACGTGCAGGTAACCGGCTTATCCGTCAGTTCGAGTATGAGATTTCGTACGGCAATTTCATGCGCGGTGTTGCGCACGGAAAAAAACGACGCAACAGTGAATGCGGTAACTGCTGATGCGTGGTACAGTATTGCCGATTCTGCGGCTTCTCGGTCAAGTGGTTCAATTTCCTCGCCGGTGGCGGTATGGCCACCGCGGATGAACTCAACGGGGTCGTTGCGAAGAGCTTGCCGCAGGTCTGCTCTGTTCAGTGCGTCAGGCGTGTAACCGATCAACAGCAGGCAAACCGAGCCGCCTCGTCCTTCGACGATTGCATTGGTCGCCAACGTCGTCGAGATGGAAGTGATCTGAACGAGCTTGGACAATGGCATGCTGGAATCCGCGTCAATACGGTCGATGACATCGCGAATTCCGACTGCAAGATCATAGTGCGTGGTCAGTGATTTGGCAGTTCTGAGAATTCCTTCCCTGCTGTCGTAAAGTACGGCATCGGTGAAGGTTCCGCCTGTGTCAATCCCAAGTCTCATATGGCCCATCCAAAAAACCGATAATATACCGAATTGTACGCCACTGAATAAATTGAAAATCAGTGAAAATTCATCAACGGAAAGCAGAACAATCTGGTGTGGAAAAGTGTCGGTAGTCGATTTGAGTGTCAGTGAATCTGGAGATTCACCGACGACGGTAGAAAACCGTTCGGTATCTGAAACGACGGTGAACGAAAATCTATTTGGCATTTGGGCGCCGTGTCTGACTCCCGTAAGGCCTGACTACTCAATTGACAGTGGTCGTCTTCTGGAGCATGTCAGTTGGTTGCTGTCGAACGGATGCGATGGCGTCGTTCTGTTCGGAACGACTGGGGAGGCTGCCTCTTTTTCAGCGCTGGAACGGATGCATGAATTGGAGACATTGGTTGCTGGCGGCATTCCCCATCACCAAATAATGGTCGGCAATGGTTTTACCGCACTCAGTGATTCCGTTCAAGTGACCAGGCACGCGGCCGAACTCGGCTGCAGAAAATTGCTGATGATGCCGCCGTTTTACTTCAAAGAACCTCCTCTGACGGGCCTTGTTTCCCATTATCGGCATGTGCTTGATGCGATAGACTGTCCAGATATCCGAGTCCTGCTCTATCACTTTCCAAGAATGAGCCAGGTACCGATTACATTCGATTTGATCGATGCGCTGATCGATTCACATGGAAGCATGATTGCGGGACTCAAAGATTCTTCAGGTCAGTGGAATAGTGTTGAGGAATATGCTCGGAAATATCCAAATCTTGCGATTTTTCCTGGCACCGACACCTTGCTGCTGCAGGGACTGAAATCGGGATGTGCCGGCACTATTTCCGCAACTGCCGACATCAATCCCCACGGCATTCGACGCGTGTTGGAATCATGGCGGCGAGGCGACCGGGCGGAGGACGAACAGAAAGAAGCGAACGCCATTCGCCAGATCGTAGCTCGATTCCCGCTGGCGCCAGCACTGAAAACCGTCCATGCGACTTTACGGTCAGATCCGGATTGGTACAGACTGCGTCCACCTCTCGTACCTCTTGGCGATCGAGAGAAAATTGCTTTGATGGACTCACTCAGCCAGGTTGGCTTTGGATTTGAAGGCGTTTTGTAGCGGCTCACTCCGACTGACAGGTTATTCCAGGCTTCAGACATTTCTACATTGATGCGAAGTCTGGAGTTGAACCCACTGCGCATGTCGAACAAGGTAAATATCTGTAGCCGCGATTCGCGACGAACCGCGTCGAGCTGGCCAAAACCGCGGCCGATCAGGCGCGCGACCAAGCAAGGGAGGTCGCCAAGGCCGAATGCGGCAGGCGGCTGACCAGCTAAGAAACTGTGAAAGGCGATCAGGTAGCTTGAGATCTCCGAAAAATCGGCGGTCTTTGAAATCGCCCATCAGCAGTACATGGTTCTGATGGAGAGGTACCCCGCTCTCGCACAGAATCGGATACTTGACGCGGAAGGACGCATTCTACAGACATGTAGCCCGCGTACCGGGAACAGACGGAAGCCATGGCCAAGCCGTCAGGTATCCACCAGCGCTTCGGCATCGTCCAGCAGACACCTGTTCCAAAACACAAGAAACCGTTGATGTTGCTAAAGTTCAGATGGTCGCCATCAAGGTCAAGTTCGCGCCATTATTGCATTATGGTTTGTGGGCGATACGAAATCAACGATTGAGCACTCCGTAACCGACGAGCATCGGGTTACTGTCTCGGCGGTACCGGCAGGCAAGGTTTTAAACAGAGCGTAAGCGTTCGCAATAACTGAGTGGCTGACTGCCGACCTCTCCCCAATTACCACCAATCTCGATACGAAAGTCAGTAACAACGGCAAGAAGGTTGGAGTGACCGCGGTCGTAGACCTTAAGCAGGCCGCGCCAGCCGACACCTACGTAATCATCCTGCGGGCGAGAAATCTGTGTGGATTGAGTAAGATAAAAAGTACTTTACAAATAAAAATATATATAGTATAATTGTCAATACATTAAATAAATCTTATTAGAGAACCACGATGAAGAAAACGATGATACTGATGACCTTCTTACTGCTATTGAGCGGTGTCGGCACCGCGTGGGGATACTGCGATTTTGGTGACTTCAACTGTACCAGAAAGGCTTGGGATGATTGCATGACTGAGCAGATTTGAAGGATTGACAGACCAGCTGGAGAGGTCCCAGCAGGAAAGTAATGAAAGGATGAGGAGAGACTATGAAAAGCTCATGGATATAAGGTACATATTTGCCGCCCAAAAGGGAAAGGCCGGTAACCATTTGGGAGAAGATGAGCCACGAGGATTTCTGCCGGCTCCGGAACGGGTATGGCGCCGCGAGACAGCGATGTCTTAGAAACTGAATCAAATCTCGATTGCACCTTTCCTTGGCCTCTAGAGACTGAGCCCCGGCATTCGCCGGGGTTCATTTTGGGGTTGATCGGCAGGAAGTTTGCTACCCTTCTACCTGCATGTGATCAAATACCAATCGGTTCGTCTTATGACTGAACTTTTCGACATGCGATTCACCTCCTCGCCAGGTACCTACATACCGAAGGTCTCCAAGAGCCAATATGTCACACTGAGTACCATTTTCGCAGTCAACTGACGCAAGATAGCTTTTCAGCACCTGTTTGTCTCAGCCCCATCATCTTCGCCGCGTATATGCCAGCCATAGACTTTGATGTTAGGGGGCGGAAAGTTTCAGTGCGATTGCATTCAGTTACGTATGAAAAAGGTTTTTGGGTGATTCACAATCAGGACATGCGCCTCATTGTTCCGATTCAATCGGTCCATTGATTCTGACCACAACTCGGCCGACAACCGACGCGTCCATGAACTGGTCGAATGCTTCCGGCAGTTGGTCAAATTCAATCTTCTGCCGAACAATCCGGTCAAGATTTTTCGGTTTCAGATCACTGCACATTCTCTCCCAGGCCCGGTCGCGAACGGCCAACGGCATTTCCAATGAGTTGATGCCCAGCACGGACACACCTCGCAGGATGAACGGCATGACCGTCGTATTGAGTTTGATTCCACCTGCAAGACCGACTGATCCAATGTTGCCCCAGGGCGATACCGTTCGCGTTAACCAGCCGAGAATGTCACCTCCAAGATTGTCCACCGCGCCGCCCCAGATAGCCTTTTCCAAAGGTCGCTCGCCCATATCCAGTGAAGTACGATCGATCAGGTCTGAAGCCCCCAGCTCTTTCAGGTAGGATTCACAGTCTTTTTTACCGGTCAGTGCGACCACTTCATAACCCAGATTGGCGAACATGCTGATTGCGAAACTGCCGACACCGCCCGTGGCGCCGGTAACGATGATAGGACCCCGCGATGGTACCTGACCGTTGTCCTCCATGCGGATGACTGCGATTGCGGCGGTGAATCCAGCCGTCCCAAATGCCATTGCCTCATATTCCGTCAACCCAGGCGGCATGGCTACGACGCAGTCGCCGGGAATGCGTGCGAATTCTGAGTAACCCCCATCGATCGTTTCGGACAGCCCGCAGCCGCAGACCAAAACCGAATCGCCTTCCTTGTGTCTGGCATCGCTTGATTGAACGACTTTGCCGGCCAGATCAATTCCGCCGTTCAGGGGGTATTTTCTCAATATCCGACCTTTTCCGGTTGCGGCTAGGGCGTCTTTGTAGTTGATGGTGGAGTGCGAGACCTGAATGATGACCTCTCCTTCGGTCAGGTCATCAATACCGAGTTCAGCAAATCCTGCTGACACGCTCTTGTCCTCATTCATATGAATGCGATAACTGCGGAAATTCTGCATGAAATTCTCCAGTGGTTATTTTGGGGATACGACCGATCACCGTCTACCATATCAATGATGGACGCAGCCGATAACATGACGGTCAGTCCATTGCGGCGGTGACGCCTGGGGACCAACCTAGTGTTGATTATAGCCTGTTCGTCAGTGATCGTTCAATCGGCCGCGAACTTTACAACAGCTGCTACAGATAGCAGGAGTATCAGAGACGATTCTTCACTCAGATCAAACTGGCCGACAGTCGGTTTAAATGGGTGATTTCCAGCTGGGGTGAGAGGACGGGTCTTATAATTTCGTAAAAAGCATCAGCCTGTTACCAATCAGTTTGGAGGAAATCGTGGCAGAGGAAACAATATTCAGCAAGATCATTCGCCGAGAGATTCCGGCGGATATCGTTTACGAAGATGAGACTGTACTGGCGTTTCGCGATATTGCGCCCCAGGCGCCCATCCATATTCTGATCATTCCCAAAAAACTGATTCCAACCGTGAATGATGTGCTCCCGGAAGACGAGCGGACGCTTGGGCACATGTTTGTCGTCGCCGCCCAATTGGCGCGGGAGAATGGTGTCGCCGACGGCGGCTACCGATTAAGCGTCAACTGCAATTCTGAAGGTGGCCAGGAAGTGTATCATTTGCATATGCACCTGATGGGTGGGCGGCGAATGCAAAGAATGGGTTGATGACCAAATGCCGACACCATCTGTTCAATTGATGTCGGCGGAACGGATGCCCGATTGCAAGACGTCGTTCATCTATTCACTCTCCTCACCCGCTTCCTCTTCGCTCGCTTCAACTTCTTCAACTTCCTCTTCATCTCGGTCCCTTGTTCCAGAGATTTTTGTTCCAATTGATTTAAACCAGGCTCTGACGCGGCCCGGCTTCTCTCTTTCCATGGTGATGGACTGATTAAAAGACTGTTCCTCTGCAATTTCGGATTCGATCTGATCAACCTTGTCGTCGACGAAGAAAATGGTTACCACCGAACGGCTGGTAATGTTGTGGTTGTCGTCGTAAGTAACATGAACGTAATCCCAGCGGCCGGCGTTGAATACATCAGCAACCAGCGGCGAACCAAGAATGTCAAGCACCTCCGTTCGGTCCATCCCTTCGGTCACCCGCTCGACATCCTCGGGTTTCAGGAACTGGCCCTGTCGAAGCTCGGGGCGGTATGGAGAACACCCAGCCAGCAGAAAGATGCCAAGTGTGACACCCAGTACAGTCAATCTCATTGTTGTCTTTAACATGGTATTTATCTTTTTGAAAATGAAGAAAATCAGATCAGGTCCGCAACGACTGCAATCTCATCACAGTCGTTGAATCGACTGCACCTGACGCACACTCCCCAGACTTTTTCGGGGAATATTTCTTTGCGCACCGTTTTGAACCCCAGTTTGTGAAAAAATTCCGGTACGTAAGTCAATGCCATAATTCGTCGGAGGCCCAGCGTGCGCGCTCTGTGCATCAGTTCCTCGACCAGCACGCGGCCCATGCCACTTTTTCTGAGGTGCGGCGCCACCACCAGACTCCTGATCTCACACAGCTCAGCAGTGAATATTTCCAAAGCCGCACAGGCGACCAGCTCACTGTTGTAATCGATCACACTGAATTTCAGGAGATTGTCGCAGATGTCGGCTTTGGACCGCGGAAGCAGAATGCCCTGCGATGCATAGGCGCTCATCATCGAATAAATTCGCTCGACATCGTTGACCGATGCCCTGCGAACGATGAGTTCAGGCTGCGACTGAGCGACTGTTGAAATCATGGTAAGTTCTGGGCGAGCAGTTCCTTGGCGTGTTCAGTTGTTCGGTGCGTTATTTTAGCACCTGAAAGCATTCGGGCGATTTCCATCACGCGCTGCTGGTCGTCAAGCTGTTGAATTCGTACGCTTGAAGTCGGGTCCTGAATTTTACTGACATTGATCTGCTGATTGCCTTTCGCCGCCACCTGAGGCAGATGGGTGATGCAGAAAATCTGCGTCGACTGCCCCAGCGTCCGAAGCAGATGCCCAACCCGTGCGGCAATTTTACCACCGATTCCCACATCAACCTCATCAAATACGAGTGATGGAACCTGCGTCAGATTGGCGGCCACCACCTGTATTGCCAGACTCAATCTCGAACGTTCGCCACCCGACGCCACTGCAGAAAGCGGACCCGATTCCTGACCTGGCGCGGTCGAGATGACAAAACGGACATTTTCGTAACCGAAATTCGTGAATGCATCAGCTTCCTGATTGATGAACTCAACGCCGAAACGACCACCCTTCATACCCAAATTCTGAATATTCCGCGTGACCGCATCAGCCAGTCTGTCAGCGGCCCTTCGGCGACTGTCACTCACTTCCGAAGCAGTCAGCTGATAGTTGGATTGCAATTCATTTAAACGTCGGTCAAGGTCGTTCACAACATCAACATGATCTTTCAAGCGGTTGATGTTCGATTGAAGAGCATCCATTGTCTCCGGCAAGTCATCCGCGCTGACATTGTGGATTCGCGCCTGACGCTGCAGAGCCACCATTCGCTCTTCATAGGCTGCGATACGCGCCGGATCATACTCGGTTCGTTCAGCCAGGGCGTAGAGTTCTCTGGCTACATCGTCAATGCGCAGCTGCGCTTCACTCAGTAATGTCGAACACTGTTCGAGCGAATCGTCCATCTCCGTCAGTCTGTCAAGCCGATGCACGAAACCTGACAGGTCTGAGCTGAGGGTCGCGTCATCGCCGTAGAACAACTGATGCGAGATTGCGCCCAGCGTGGTGGCGAGTTCGCTGGCGTGGGTCGCGCGCAGCAGATCCTGCCGGAGGGTCGAAAACTCGCCTTGCTGCGGCGCCAGCTGTGAAAGTTCAGCATACTGATGCTCCAACAATGACAGCTCTTCATGCAGCCGGGTCTTTTTCTCCTCAACGCTGGCGCGTTCTCCCGTCAGGCGACGAATTTCCGTGGCCAATTCGGCGAGCTGCTGGACGGCCGGCAGAATGTCAGCATACCCATCCAGAATGTGCCGTTGGGTGGCTGTCGTCTGCAAAGACTGATGCTCGCTCTGTCCGTGGACTGCGATGACCCTGGATGCCAGATCCCGGATGCTGTTCAAAGTGGTGGGCCGGCCGTTGATATAAGCTCGCGACGGACGATCGCGATCGATTGTTCTTTGCACAATGGCTTCACTGCCGTCGAACAGGTCGCGCTCGCGAAGCCAGTCCTGGATGGGTTGATGCTCCGCATCCAGGGTGACATAAATTTCCGCTTTGTTACTTCCCCGACGGATGACCCCGGCCTCAGCCCGGCTCCCGAGCGCAAGTTCCAGAGAATCAATAATCAGTGATTTTCCAGCTCCCGTTTCGCCTGTAATCACGGTCAGGCCGGGCTGAAATTCCAATTCGATTTCTTCGATCAGCAGGTAGTTTCTGATCTGGAGTGCCTTGATCATCGTGGTGGATGGGTACCTAGATTCCCCAGCTCAGCTTCTGCCGCAGTGCATTGTAGAAGGTGTGGCCATTGATTCGAACAAAATCGACCGACAGATCTGAGCGTCGCACCGAGATTACTTCGTTGCCATGTAAAGTTCGGTGTATGTGTCCATCAACCACGAGACTGGCATTGCCGGACCCACAGCTGGATATTTCAATATCGATCACACTGGAATCATTGATGACGATCGGGCGCTGGGTCAGCGTGTGCGGCGCAATTGGAACCAGTTCAATGGCCGGCAGACTGGGGTAGAGCACCGGTCCGCCAGCTGACAGAGCGTAAGCGGTGGCGCCAGTCGGCGTCGCCACGATGATGCCATCGGAGCGAAGGGCGGTAACGAACTGACCGTCGATCGTAATCTTGAAATCAAGCAGCCGGCCAAAATTCGATTTATGCACGACAATGTCGTTGAGAGCCGTGGAAACCTGCGAAAACCCGCTCCGCTCACCGGTGCCGATCGCGACTTCAATCAGAATGCGCGTTTCGGTCTGAAAACTGCCCTGCAGGACGAGGGTCAGGGAATCGTGAATCTCGCGCACTGCGACATCGGTCAGAAATCCCCGCCGTCCCAGATTGACGCCGAGCAGCGGCGCGTCATAGCCCGCGCGCAGGCGGGCGATGTTCATGAACGTACCGTCGCCGCCGATCACAATGGCCAGA
Organism: Arenicellales bacterium; assembly: GCA_965205205.1. Classification (GTDB taxonomy): domain Bacteria; phylum Pseudomonadota; class Gammaproteobacteria; order Arenicellales; family JAJDZL01; genus JAJDZL01. The sequence goes on along the minus strand of CBDBFX010000002.1, from coordinate 3,649,300 downwards.
TCAAGGTTTGGATCGCTGATGCCCTCCGGACTGCTGTCATCTCCAAACGGGGCGTTGTATTTCCGGTAGCCGATGTGATGTTCGTCAAGTATGGCGGTGATCTCATCCGACACTGTAGCGACGGCGGCGGCACTGAGGTTGCCGAATAGTCCGATGCTGCTGAATTGTTTCACTGTTGGTCGCGCCGATATCGGTTGGGTTGCTGGGTTTCAGGTGTCAAGCGTTACTCAGACAGATTTTATATGAGAGTGGTGGGGGTCTTTTGATGATTGGTTCGATTCCGAATGGAATATGAAGCGGCCTGATGGACGCTCTGATATGGGTGGCAGATTTCAGTAAGGTGCTGATCGCGCGTCACTCGGTTTATACTTATCTGGTAATGAAGAACTCAAATGTATTTCGGACTGAGGCGCTGCCTGGAGACATTCGGCGATGGCGGAAAAAAGCAGGAACACCAATCTGACACTTGATGAGCGATCGGAAACTCTATTGCGGCTTCTCATCTCGCGATTCATCGACCAGGGACATCCGGTCGGGTCGCGTACGCTATCCCACGAACCTGGGCTCACCCTGAGTGCGGCGACCATCAGAAACGTGATGGCTGATCTTGAGGAGATGGGCCTGATTGAGTCACCACATGCCTCCTCGGGTCGGGTACCGACCGCGCGCGGATATCGTCTATTTATTGATTATCTGCTTAAAGTGAAACCGCTCGGAACTCCGGAAGAACAGGAAATCCAAATCAGGCTGAATGAAGAAACCGAAGCCAAGGAATTGATGGCTGCGACTTCCAAGCTGCTGTCGGACGTAACACAGTTTGCCGGCATTGTGTTTCTGCCGGATTCCTCAACCTCCATGTTTCGACAGATTGAATTTGTCAGTCTGTCCAGCAATCGAATTCTGGTCATACTGGTTACCGAAGATGGAACCGTGCAGAATCGAGTCATCCACAACCGGCGGAACTACACCGCTTCCGAGTTGACCGAAGCGGCGAATTATTTCAATGACGTCTTCCGCGGCAAGTCACTGGCGGTGGTGAAAGACACCCTGGTCAAAGAGATGAAGCAGGATCGCGAGCGGATCGATGCGCTGATGCGCACTGCCATTCATTTGGCGGGGCAGGTGTTCGATCGCGACGAACGCTCTGATGATGACATCGTGCTGAGTGGAGAAGTCAACCTTCTGAATGTGCCTGATTTTGCCGCGGTCGACAAGATCAAAAAAATTTTTGATGCGTTCAGGAAACGTCAGTCACTGCTGAATCTGCTTGATCTGAGCGCCCGCGCCCGCGGCGTGTCGATATTCATCGGTAGTGAAGCGGGCTACGATGGACTGAACGACTGCAGTGTGGTAACGGCATCTTACGAAGTCGAGGGACTCAGTATCGGTGCGATCGGCGTCATCGGTCCGACCCGCATGCATTACGAGCGCGTGATTCCCGTGGTCGATGTTACCGCCAAGATGTTGGGCAATGCGCTGACGCAGTTGAATCAAATCTGAAAACGCAGTTTTTTCTTGAAATTTCGAATCCGAGACTTATTTTGTTTCGGGTAACGTATTGCAGTTGAAACATCAATTTCACAGGAGTCCTGATGCCGAAAAAGAAGTCCGAAAAAGAAGCGGCGAATCCCGATGCCGTGGAGATCGACATTGAATCCGACGACAATCAGTCCTCAGTCAAAAAATCCGCCTCGAAGTCGTCCGGCGGGCCGGATGGCGGCGACGAACAGGCCCTGCGCGAAGAACTCGAACATGTCAGTCAGCAGCTGACCGACAGCAGAGAGTCTCAGCTGCGAACGGCCGCCGAACTGCAGAATCTGCGCAAGAGAAATGCTGCGGAACTCGAGAAAGCCCGCAAATATGCGATCGATGGCTTTGCCAAGTCTTTGCTCGAAGTCATGGAAAGTCTCGACAGAGCCTGTGAGGTCAACGCGGACGTCGATATCGAAACCATGCGAGAAGGGGTGGAACTGACCCGCAAACAGCTGTTGAGTGTCTTCGAGCGAGCCTCCATCAGAAAGATCTCGGTCCAGGCGGGGGACGCATTCAACGTCAATGAACATGAGGCGATGACACTGATTCCTACAGCTGATTTTCCACCCAACCATGTGGTTGAAGTTTTTCGTGCCGGCTATATGATTCATGATCGCCTGCTACAGGCGGCGATGGTCATCGTCTCCGCCGAGCAGCCTGCTGTCGAAGCTGCAGCAGATGCCGAACGGGCTGCCGCTGAAAACTCAGAAATCAATTGATTTTCAATGATCAGACCTTATTTATCTGGTAGAAAACTTTTTCAAGACTATTTGTTTTGCTTTTAAACTGGAGAGCGAAATATGAGTAAGATAATTGGCATTGACCTGGGAACCACCAACTCGTGCGTTGCGGTCTATGAGGGAAGCGGGGCGGCAAAAATCATCGAAAACCAGGAAGGCGATCGAACGACGCCGTCGATCGTCGCCTATACCGATGGCGGAGTTTTGGTCGGTCAGTCTGCAAAACGCCAGGCCGTAACCAATCCGCACAACACCCTGTTTGCAGTCAAACGACTGATCGGGCGCAAGTTCAGCGAGAAGGTGGTGCAGCAGGATCTCGACCTGATGCCCTATAAGATCATCAAGGCCGCGAATGGCGACGCCTGGGTGCAGGTCGATGACAACAAACTGGCGCCGCCGGAGGTTGCCGCGCGGATTTTACAGAAACTCAAGCAGACCGCCGAAGACTATCTCGGGGCGACGGTAACGGGTGCGGTGATCACCGTGCCAGCCTATTTCAACGATTCGCAGCGCCAGGCGACCAAGGATGCCGGTAAAATCGCCGGCCTGGAGGTCAAACGCATCATTAACGAGCCGACGGCGGCGGCGCTGGCCTACGGCCTGGATAAAAAGCAGGGCGATCGGAAAATAGCCGTCTATGACCTGGGGGGCGGCACCTTTGACATATCGATCATCGAAATAGCCGAGGTGGATGGCGAACACCAGTTTGAAGTGCTGTCGACCAATGGTGACACGTTTTTGGGTGGTGAGGACTTCGACCGACGGCTGATCGACTATCTGGCCGATGAGTTCAAGAAAGATCAGGGCATGGATCTGCGCGGCGACCCACTCGCTATGCAAAGGCTCAAGGAGGGTGCGGAAAAGGCAAAAATCGAGTTGTCCTCAAGTACTCAGACCGATGTCAATCTGCCCTACATTACAGCCGACAACACCGGTCCCAAGCATCTGAACTACAAGCTGTCAAGGGCGAAACTGGAGTCACTGGTGGATGACCTGATCGCCCGTACCGTCGAACCCTGTAAGACCGCGCTGAAGGATGCCAGTGTTTCGGCGGCGGAGATTGACGATGTAATTTTGGTCGGTGGGCAGACGCGAATGCCTAAGGTACAGGAAACGGTGGCGCGAATATTTGGCAAAGACGCTCGTAAAGACGTCAATCCGGATGAGGCGGTTGCCGCCGGCGCCGCGATCCAGGGTGGTGTGCTTGGCGGCGACGTCAAGGACGTTCTGCTGCTCGATGTAACGCCGCTGTCGCTCGGTATCGAGACGCTCGGTGGCGTGATGACCAAACTGATTGACAAGAATACCACCATACCCACCAAGGAAAAGCAGGTGTTTTCGACTGCGGATGACAGTCAGACTGCGGTAACGGTTCATGTACTGCAGGGCGAACGCGAGCTGGCGAAGTTCAACAAATCGCTCGGGCAGTTTGATCTGACCGATATCCCGCCCGCACCGCGCGGTGTGCCGAAGATCGAAGTGACCTTCGACATCGATGCCAATGGCATTATGCATGTGTCAGCGAAGGATCAGGCGACCGGTAAGGAAAATCGAATTGAGATCAAGTCCAGTTCAGGATTGGATGAATCAGAGATTCAACGCATGATCCAGGAAGCTGAGGAACATGCGGATGAAGATCGCGAACAGCGAGAGAAGGTGGATGCGAGAAATGCGGCTGAAAGCCTCATACACTCCGTCCGTAAAACGGTGAAAGACCTGGGTGACAAGGTGGATGAGTCGGAAAAATCGGCCGTTGAAACTGCGATCGGCGACCTCGAATCTGCTTTGGCGGACGACGCGGATACCGCAGAAATCAAAGCGAAAACGGAAGCATTGGGCGAAGCCAGCCATGGACTCGCCATGAAAGCTTACGATCAGTCGCAGGCGGAGCAGTCGGCCGGTGGGGATGGAGCACAGTCCAGTACCGCGGACGATGATGTCGTCGATGCCGATTTTGAAGAAGTGAAGGACGAGCATGAGACCAGGTAGTCAGCAAGACCAATCGCACACATAGGATTCTTATGTCCAAACGCGATTACTACGACGTTCTCAGCGTTGAGCGAGATGCTTCGGATTCAGACATCAAACGTGCCTATCGCCGGCTGGCGATGAAGTATCACCCGGACCGCAACCAGGAAGACCTCGAGCAGGCAGAAGAGAAATTCAAAGAGGCAAAAGAAGCTTATGAAGTCCTGATGAACTCAGAGGCCCGCGCCCGCTACGATCGATTCGGCCACGACGGACTGGAGGGATTCCAAGGCGGATTCCAGGGTGGCGGGAATGCTGGATTCGGTGATATCTTCGGCGATCTTTTCAGTGATATTTTTGGCTCTGGCAGACAGGGCGGTCGCCAGGCCCAGGGTGCAGATCTCAAATATACGATGGAAATCGATCTGGAAGAAGCGGTGCATGGCACCGAGGTCCAGATCAATGTTCCCCGACGGGTCACCTGCGACGACTGCAGTGGAACCGGCGCGCGCAAGGGCTCGCGTCCAAGCTCCTGTGGCGCCTGTGGAGGACGCGGACAGGTGCGCATGCAGCAGCTCGGTTTCACCCTGCAGCAGACCTGTCCCAAGTGTCATGGACAGGGCACGGTGATTACCGATCCATGCCCCAGTTGCGACGGCCAGGGTCGGATTCATCAGACGACGAAACTCACGGTAAAAATTCCGGCTGGCATCGATCATGGAAACCAGATTCGGGTATCTGGAAAAGGGGAGGCTGGCGGCCCTGGAGTGATGGCGGGGGATCTGTACGTGCAGGTTGGCATCCGTCCACATTCGATTTTCAAACGCGACGGTCAGGATCTTTCGTGCGAGATTCCGATCAGCATTGGTACGGCCGCTTTGGGCGGAACGGTTGAAGTGCCAACGCTGGACGGTCGCGCCAATCTGAAAATCCGTCCGGAGACGCAGTCCGGTAAAATCATGCGCCTTCGCGGCAAGGGCGTGCGTAGCATTCGCTCCCCTCATGATGTGGGTGATCTTTATTGTAAACTGATGGTTGAGACTCCGGTTGGGCTGACCGGTAAGCAGAAAGCATTATTGAAGGAATTTGAAGATTCGATCAAGAAAGGTGGCGCCCGGCACTCACCCAATCAGAATAACTGGAGCCAGCGCATCAAGTCCTTCTGGGACCGGCTCGCGGCATAAGCCACCACTTTAGACTGATCGAGTTCAGTCCCGTTTCCAGCAGTCTTTTCAGACCCCGATCATGTCCACAGGGTTGAGATCTTTGGGGCCAAACGGAGCCTTCGCCCGAGATCTCAGCTGGTTCGCGGTTCGTCAATGCCAGATGGAGATGGCCGAGCTGATCGAGCAGACGATCGAATCTCAACAGAATGCGCTGCTGGAGTCTGGAACCGGTACCGGAAAAACATTTGCCTATCTGGTCCCACCACTGCTGTTTGGCAAAAAGACCCTCATATCCACTCGCACCAAACACCTACAGGAACAGCTGTTTCAGAAAGACATTCCGGTCGTCTGCAAGACTCTGGATCTGAAACCTGAGGTGCGAATGCTCAAGGGCCGCGCCAACTATCTGTGCATGCAGCTTTACGACAGGGCGCAGAAAGCCCCTGACATGTATGGCTTCAGCGACAGGGTCAAGCGGGTGTACGACTGGGTGATGGAACGCGGCAACGGTGACATTTCCGAATACGGGTTACCAGAGGACGAGCGCAGGATGATGACTGTAACCGCCCAGACCTGCATCGGTTCGAAATGCGAATTCTGGAAACCGTGTTTCGCCAACCGCGCGCGGCAGGAGGCGAGAAAGGCGGATGTGCTGGTGGTCAATCACGACCTGCTCAGCCTCGGTGTGGCACACAGCGATCCTGAAGACGATTCGTCGATCACCAGCGGCTTCGATGTCATCATTGTCGATGAGGCGCATCGATTTCCGGAAATCGCCTGCCAATCACTCGGTATCGTCGTATCGAAGGAACGAATTGATGAGTTCTGCCGACTCCTGGAGAGCTCCGCGGAATCAGTGGACCTTGATCCTCTCCTAATCGCTTCGGTTGCGAAATCCCTGACCGAAACTGCAGTTTATCTGAGCCAGGCGATTGATGTCGGGCAGATGTCTCTGGAGAAATTTCAGGAGTGTAGGAATCTTACGGATGGATACTGGAAAATGATCAAGATTCTTGAACAGCTGTCTCAGACTCTTGAACCACACATCGAAATATCACCGGAAATCGAGACTTGCCGCGATCAGGCGCTCAGAATCGTCGACGATGCCGAGACCATATTCGAAAGGGATCAATTTGAGGTCGCCAGCTGGTGTGAGACGGGCAAAAGGGGATTTTCGATCAATCGCCTGCCTCTGCAGCCCGGCAAAGTGTTCGGTCCCGCGATTGAAGAGTTTAAGGGCAGCTGGATATTCACTTCGGCGACAATGGCCGTGGGGAATGATTTTTCCCATTTTGAACAGAGCATGGGAATCAAGGCCGACGTACATCAGAGGTGGGAGAGTCCGTTTGACTTCGAGCAACAGACGCTGCTGTATTTTCCTCCCGGCATGCCGTTGCCGAATGCTCCGAGTCGTGAGGAATACGACAGACGGGTGGCACAGATCATTGAGAAGACGGCACCTTTGACGCAGGGCAGAATCCTTGCCCTGTTCACAAGTATTGCGTCGATGAAGGCGGCTAGAGACTACCTTGCCGAGCGGGTGGATTTTACATTGCTCTGCCAGTTCGACCGATCAAACACTCAGCTGCTTGATGATTTTACGCGCGATGGCAACGCCATCCTGCTCGGTACCATGGGATTTTGGGAAGGGGTCGATATCAAAGGTGATTCGCTGGTGTGCGTGATTATCGATAAACTTCCATTTGCGCCGTTCGACAATCCGAAAGAAAACGTCAGACGCAGCCTGATGGTTGAGAAAGGCATGGATTTCTTCAACGACTGGCAGGTGCCGAATGCGGTGCTGACATTGAAACAGGGGTCAGGTCGTCTGATTAGAGACTCTTCGGATCGCGGCCTGCTAGTGTTGTGCGACCCGCGCATAAAACAGAAATTGTACGGCAGAAAATTTCTGGAAAGTCTGCCGCCGATGCCAAGAACGGACTCGATGGCTAGAATTCGAGAATTTTTTTCCACATGAACATTCTCGCGATCAATACGTCCGATCATCTGCTGTCGGTCGCCCTAAGACGGGGGGATCACACGATACACGATCAGCTGTCTGCCGAGCGCCGACACAATCAGTCGATTCTGGTTCTGATTGATCGGCTGTTCGCTGCCGCCGGGATGGGAATGGGGCAGATTGACGCGGTGGCATTCGGAGTCGGTCCGGGATCGTTTACCGGCCTTAGAATAGCCGCCGGCGTCGCGCAGGGTATCGCATTTGGAATAGAGGTTCCAGTTGTACCGGTGTCCTGCCTGGCGGCAATCGCTCAAAAACAGACGGCTGACAGGGTCATCGTTGCATTGGATGCCAAGCGCTCAAGAGTTTTCTGGGGGCGATACCTTCGAACGGTCGGCGGCTGGGTGAAACTTGACGGTGAAGAACATCTGACAGCACTGTCCGAGTTGCGGGCAACTGGGCGCGACTGGTGTGGAGCCGGTAGCGGTTGGGACCTGCACGCGGATCAGATTCTGCTCAACGGTCAGCTGCGGATCGCCAACTGGGTGGCTGAGCAGACGCCGCATGCCGTAGAAATAGCCAAATTGGGCGCGGTTGGACTGATGAATGGAGAAGGTCGGGACGCTCGGTATGCCATTCCCATCTATCTCTCGCCTTATCAGACGACGCTGTCCACCGTCAATCGGCGCCCATAGTCTCGCCGCCGGTGGGCTGACCGGCATTTTCATCATTCGCTTCGGCTTCCGCGACCGGAAACACTCGCGCTACATCCACCGCGGTCCCTCGCACTCGCACGGTTTCAACGGTGTAGCCATTGAATTCAAACGTCATGCCGGGCTGAGGTATGTCTTCATTTTTCTCAATGATCAGTCCGTTCAATGTGTTCGGGCCTTCGGTCGGCAGTTGCCACTTCATCAGCCGATTGAGGTCTCGAACACTCATCGCGGCGCTGACCAGGTAGCTGCCCTGTTCTTCCGATACGATGCCGGGGATTTTATTTTGCATCGGGTCGCCGATGACTCCGGCAAACTGTGAAAGCAGTTCATGCAGCGTGAAAAGCCCCATGACTTCTCCATATTCGTCAATGACGATTCCCATATTACGCTGCGCACTCTGCAGACGCTGAATCTGTTCAGCCAGGCGGGTGTCTTCAGGCAGATAGATCGGCTCTTTGAGTGTATCGAGAATGGTCTCTTTGGTGATGTCTTCAACGCGGTACTTCTGCAGCAGCTCGCGAATGTCGAGTTCACCTTTAATATCTTCGAATGACTTGTCATAGACGGGCAGTCGGGCATAAGGCTCTTTGATGATCTGTTCGATGATTTCCACGAGTTCATCATCCAGATTGACGGCATGTATCTCTGCGCGGGGCACCATGATGCTTTCAACCGACTGCGAGCCCAACTCCAGAATCCCTAGCAGCAGGTCAATGTGAGTCTGCTCAAAGTGCTGCTCGGATGCTTTGACCGCATGACGAAGTTCATCGGAATCCAGGGAGTGGGAATTGGATTCCTGATTGATTTTCGACAGTTTTCTGATCAACGTAACAACCAGACTCATCAGCCACACGACTGGGTACAGCAGTCGCTGCAGCAGATTCAGAAAAAAGGCCGCGAAGTAGGCGATTCGCTCCGGGTAGAGCGCCGCCAGTGTCTTTGGTGGTATTTCAGCGAGCACCAGGATGACGACGGTGATGAAGGCGGTGGCGACTGCGACACCTGCTTCACCATAAAATTTCCACGCCAGCATGGTTGTGATTGCGACAGCCGCATTGTTAACCAGGTTGTTGCCGAGTAAAATGGTTCCCAGCAGCCGGTCGGGCTCCTGGATCAAGTTCTTCAGCATGATGGCTTTGCGATTTTTCTTGCTCGCCTGGTCGGCAAGACGATAGCGGTTCAAAGCCATGGTGGCTGTTTCGGAAGCGGAGAAAAATGCTGATAGGCAGATCAGCACTGCGAGTGAGGCAAATAAGATGCCGACGGGAATGTCGTCCAATTGAGTGTTCGGTCTGTCAGTCGAATATCTTTAAGCGAATTGGATTTTTCTGATCAATTCCAATACACTTTAACATTATTGTAATTGGGTGCGGAGTACTTTTTATGCTAGATACACTTCAAAGGCGATTTGCTGAGGCGATCGGTCCGTTACGCGGCAGCCGACAACTGACCGAAAAAAGAATCGATGAAACACTTCGGCAGGTCAGACGCGCGCTGCTGGAAGCCGATGTCGCGTTACCGGTCGTACGTCAGTTTACGGATCGAGTCAGGACGCGTGCCACCGGCAGTTCTGTCATGGCGACGCATACGCCTGCGGAAACGATCATCGGAATCGTGCAGGATGAGCTGATTCAGTTGCTGGGAGAATCGAATGCGCCGCTCAATCAATCCAAACATGGATCAAGCGTGATTCTGCTTGCTGGGCTTCAGGGTTCCGGTAAGACGACGACGGCCGCCAAACTGGCGCGCCACCTCATTGAGACTGAAAAACGGCGCGTGCTGCTGGTCAGCGTTGACATTTATCGTCCAGCCGCAATGGATCAGCTTCGAACGCTGGCGACAGCGGTCGGTGCGGAATATTGGGAATCCGATGCCACAGTCAAACCTGAAGCGATCGCCACGGCGGCAATTGCACACGCCCGTCAATCGGCCATTGATTTCGTCATCGTCGACTCGGCTGGACGGCTGCATGTCGATCAGGAAATGATGACTGAAATTGAAAACATCCAACGAAAGATCTCGCCAGACGAGACTCTGTTTGTCATTGACGCAATGATTGGCCAAGATGCGGTGAACAGTGCATCGGCGTTCAATGAATCTTTGGCTCTGACTGGAACGATAGTTACCAAACTTGACAGTGATGCGCGAGGTGGCGCGCTGATATCAGTCAGACAGGTGATTGGCAAACCGGTGAAATTCATTGGCGTTGGGGAAGGTGTCGAGGCACTGGAGCAGTTCCATCCGAATCGGATCGCGTCAAGAATTATCGGCATGGGCGACCTACAGACTCTGATTGAATCGTTTGAATCGAAATCCGACCAGCACCGGGTCAACGAGCTGGCCGAAAAATTTCGCAAGGGCCGCCGTTTTGATCTGGCGGACTTTCGCGATCAGTTGCAAATGGCGTTGGATCTGGGAGGCGTGGAAAAAATTGCGAAACTGACACCCGGGCTTTCCATGGACGACGTGCCGGATATCGGCCGGGCGAATGATTCGGTTCGGCGGAATGTTGCGATCATCAATTCAATGACGAAGCATGAACGCCGCCATCCAGCGATCATTCGAGCCTCTCGCAGAGCGCGAATCGCGGCTGGTGCGGGTGTTGAGGTGCGATTTGTGAGCCAACTTATTCGAGAATATGCGAAAACGTCTAAAACAATGAAAAAAATGAAAAATGTGCGTGGTAGAAGGAGGATGGAAACCCCCAACGACGAGCAGCTGAAAAAATTTTTCTCATTCTAATTCTCTTTCAGGGATTGCAAATCTGTCCGATTTTCCGATGAATGCCGAATAATGGTTTCCCACACGTTCCTGCGAATAGCGATAAGGTGACGAAACCGGCGAAGGGATGGAAGATGGTTGTCATCAATTGAACGATTCTAACCTGCCCAATATCAGATTCGGTACTTGGTCTGGTGCGCTGAGTGATGCCTGTCTTAGGATCGGGCAATATGTACCGATGCACTGGCCGCATTGCTGGGCATCAATTCCGTTCAAGGCCGACCAGACCGCATTTTTCGACTGAAATGTATAGACTTCACCCGTTAGGACGACGCGTTGGTGCGTCTGAATCTGGCCAGTTTCGTTGGTGATGGAAAGCGGATATGTGGTATCTGAAATCAGTATTGATACGGCCAATGTGCGAGACGGGTTCTTATTCGCGATGGGTTGCTGTTTGGATTTCTGACCGTTGATGAAATCTTGTGGTGTCAACCTCACCGAGTATCCGATCGATCGGTTGGACCAAGAGTCTGGACTTGAACTGCTGGAGCGGTGTCGATCGCAGCTCGGGAAAACGGGGGTTTTGATTTTGCCAGGATTTTTGGAAGCATCGGCTGTCGAGTACTGCGTGGACCAGCTGTCTCCAATCGTTATGCGGAGTTCTTTCCACCACCGTCGCGAGCACAATATATATTTCACTGACCACATGGACGAGCTCTCGGCAGATCATCCCGCCTTAGCGCGGATGCACACCTCGAGTCAGACCGTGTGTGGCGACCAGCTCGAGTCGACGCCGCTTTCCCAGCTCTACCACTGGCGGCCGATGATTGATTTTGTCGCCGCTGTGGTGGGCAAGGAACGGCTGTACCCAATGGCAGATCCATTGGCGGGACTGAATGTGAAGGCATTTCGCGACGGTGATGTTACCAATTGGCACTTTGACCGCGCCGAATTCACCGTCACGCTGCTTCTTCAGAACCCTATTTCGGGTGGAGAGTTTGAAATACGTCGAAATCTACGAAGTGATGAGGACCCCAATTATGATGGGATTGCACAGTTTCTGGCAGGCGAGGACAAAGGGGTATGTTCTCTGTGTCTCGAGCCTGGTACGCTGACAATTTTCAGAGGCAAGTACTCGGCTCACCGAGTCGCACCAGTAGCTGGAGATCGTCCGCGTATGGTGGTGGTGCTTTCTTACTTTGATTCGTCTGGCGTGCGATTCAGCGATGAAGATCGGATGCAGTTTTATGGACGCACCAAATCCGTTGGATCAATGTACTTTGAATGAACGGGTTGATATTTGTTGAAACTAAACACGAAGCCTAAATTCGTTTAGAATTCGAATCGAATACCAAATTAGATGGCAGATTGAGTGTGCATTCAAGTTAAGGTATCAGCATATCCAAGGATGCTTCGAGTATCTAGCTTCATCATGAATTAGAAATTTTAAGTGTTTGGTCCCAATTCAATCAGTTCATTCCATTTTCGTTTTAATTCGAACGGAATCTCATCATCTTCTTCAACCAAAGCTGCATATGCATAAACAAATTTGTCAGTGTCAGATAACAATCGAAGATAGTATTTGATAGTTGTGGTTACTCCATTGACAATGATTTGGCAACCGTAAATCTGTCGAATATTCAATATTGATTCTGTGATCTTCACCAATTCTTCAGGCGGTATTTTCTCTTCAGTAGTATGTAAAATGTCTTGGTTCCAGCGCCTGATATTTTTTTCTTCAAATCGTTAACGATAGATTCTGTAATTCTTAATTTATGCTTCACTTCAACAGCTTCAAATGAATCCCCATTGTTTTTTCTTACTTCCACGTCACCTAAACGTTTTGTTTTTTCATCGGCACTTGTATGTGATAGGATTTCCAATAAGTTACAATCTTTATATCTCGCTATTTCTTCTACCAAACACGTATATGCCGCGTAAATTGCTAAAACCGGAAGTTTTGCTGCCCCTGAACTCTCCGAATTCCAATGTTGCTCCAATAATTCAACAATATCAAGGATCCTCTTTCCAGTTGGTTTCGCAAGCACTAGTGATGCGTTTTTTGACCTCCACCTCACAAGCAAATGAACAATGTATCTAAGGCAACATCTTGCATCCGCACCATTTTCAATTTCATGAACGAAATCAAGAAAAGCTAAATTCAACTCGATCGGATTAATCTTTCCTGGAAAATTTAAGTCATACGGATGATGCTGTTCAAGTGAACGCGTTAGCCACCCTGACCCAGACTGCATATACGGGAAATGTTCTTGCTGAAAAAATGGAGTTACTGTAGACGAATCCAGCCTCTGCCAGAAAACCCGCCAGGTAACCCTTTCTGGTGTTGTCTGACATCTTGTTTCGGGTCCGTGATCTTTTTCAATAACAAAGTGGCTACGACTGCCAAAACGGATTTTTGTTTCCCAGAGGTTGCTGATTGAACGATTGTATTTAATAGCTCTTTCTGTCTGCAACTAACGCCCTTGCACGCGTCAACACTGACGGCAGTAACCTCGTCTAATATTGCTTGTAAGATGGATTTATCTGACATTCTGCAATTCTCTGATTGGATATTTCACAATAGAGCGGGTCAATATCTATTCCGAGATAGTGTCTGCCTTCAAAAATTGAAGCAATTGCTGTGGTCCCACTACCAATATACGGGTCCAGTACCACGCCGCCCATCGGACAGAGTAATCTGATCATCTCTTGAATTATTTGCTGTGGAAAGATCGCGCAATGCTTAATTCCAGGTATCGATTCAACTGGGCATGAAATTACGTCTTTTTTCATCTCTTGCCCATGCAATCGTATGACTGTGAATCCCTTATTTTTAATTTGCGTCTTTCTCCCACCCTCCTGTCCTCCAAATGCTTCTGCGTGAACGCCTCGAATTTTTATTCTGAAACCTTGTATGTCGCCAGATTTGACTTCATAAATGACTTTGTTGAGTGCGTTATGTGCATTTATTTTTTCTTCTCTTGTCAATTCAGATGCATCAATTAATTCTCGATATTTTTCGCCGAGTCTGGAAGTAGGTTTATGGCGAACAGTCTTACGATTACCGGACATAAATGAGTTTCTGTCATAGTAATAATCAGAACCTTTAACAAAATGAAAAAAGGGTTCTGTACTACTCACTAGTCTTCTATCGAACTGACGCGGTGTGGGATTCGATTTCACCCAGGTTATGTTGTTTACTAGACGCACTTCGTTTCTTTCTGACGCCTTGATTGCAAACCTGAAGGGTACTAATAACAATGAACTATCAAGATATTTTTCACCTATGTTGTAAACGATGCTACCCGTCGACTTAAGTACTCGAATTGATTCATCGAAAACTTCCAGAAGTGAGTCAATATAGTTTTCAATAGATCGTTCATTGCCAATTCCCATGCCCGCGGCGTTATATTCTTGTTGCTTAAAGTAAGGAGGAGACGTTATAACGAGATCAATGGACTTTTCTGGCAATTGCCTGAGGATAAAAGCCGAATCTCCGCACAGAATCGAATCAATGGGCGCCATCTTATTAAAATTAAAGGGCAAAATCAATTGATTTCATCGCAGGTTCGATAAATGTGTAATGGTGAATGGAGTCAGTTGTAAATAAAGAATGAAGATGAATTGCCGCTGAATCTTTCATAAATTCGATATTCATCATTGGGGTTATTCTGTTAAAGTTTACTCCTCGACTGATTAACGCAATTAAACCTGAGTGAGCTTTCTGATTTGGAACTTACAAAGGAACAAAGGAAATCTGTACCTAAACCGTCCAACCCATTTTAATTGCATCTACTGAGTTAATCGTTTATGCATGGAATTAAAAAAAAGAGAAAACCAATCAAACTCAGAATCAGGTTTTCCTAAATTCCACAGATCAGCAATATGAAATGGAGAAGCGAACGACGAATTCATACTTTCGATTCGTATGTAATTATAAGCCCACTAGAGGAGAATTACCTGTTTCTCGTATTTGATAAATTCAAAAATGATCACAAGGGGGAATGGACGGATCTCAATGCCACTTCAATGCCTGACGTTTTTGACGTGCATTCAGTTTAAATCGTAAGACTGTTTTCGAAACCTCGCATTCGGGGCGAGTGTCGAGCTGATTCGATCGGAAAGGCACCGTAACCACAGAACCAACCCGCTCAAGTCTCGGTTCGCATTGATTCTGAACATTCCATGAAAGACCGACAAGACGATGACTGTCAAAGCGAATGCACCCGAATCAGCAATTCCCGCCAAGCCTGCCGGGTCAGTAAATACGGGGGTTTCAGAGGGGCTGAAAAAAAACAGTTCGCGAACTTTTCATTGAAAAGTGGCATGATAGGGCTGTTTTTTTACCCGACTGGATGATCAATCATATCCAAGACCATGTTTCGCAAGACTCTCAGCGCACCGGGTCTGCTTCGGCTGGTGCGTGCCGAATTCGACCGCCTCAAGGACCCCGTGGCCAGTCGTGGTCTGGGCCAGACGGACGGTCTGATGTCGGCCCTGGCGATTTCAGCCTGAAGTGCCCGTCGCTGTTGAACTTCGAACAGCAGGTGCGGGATAAGAACCGGGTGCGGTCGAACCTCAGGAATCTGTACGGGGTGCTCCGTGTGCCGTCGGATACGGCCCTGCGCGAGCGCCTGGACCAGGTGGATCCGCGGGCGGTGCGCGGGGCTTTCAAGAAGGTGTTCACCGCCCTGCAGCGGGGCAAGGGTCTGGAGGGTTTCACCTGGTTGGGCTTTCATCTGCTGTCGGTGGACGGCACGGGTCATTTCTCCTCGAAGAAGGTGCATTGCGAGCACTGCTGTGAGAAGCATCATCGGGATGGCAGCACCACCTGGTATCACCAGATGCTGGGTGCGGTGCTGGTGCACCCGGAGCACCGGGAGGTGTTCCCGCTGGCGCCGGAACCAATCCTGCGGGCGGACGGCGCCAAGAAGAACGACTGCGAGCGCAATGCGGCCAAGCGGCTGCTGCGGGACGTGCGGCGGGAGCACCCGCATCTGAAGCTGCTGGTGGAGGATGCGCTGGCCTCGAACGGTCCGCACCTCCGGCTGCTACGGGAACTGAACCTGCGTTATGTGCTGGGGGTGAAGCCGGGCGACCATGGGGAACTGTTCCACTGGGCCGATGTTACGGCGGCGACCCGAACCGTGGAGATGGACCGGGATGGCAGCCGGTTTTGCTCCCGCTTCCTGAACGGCGTGCCGCTGAATGAGGCGAACTTCGACCTGGAGGTGAACTTCGTGGAGTGCTGGGAGACCCGCGCGGACGGTCGGACGCTGCACTTCTCCTGGGTCACGGGCCTGGAGGTCACGGCAGCCAACGCCGACGAGCTGATGCGGGCGGGGCGGACCCGCTGGCGCATCGAGAACGAGACCTTCAACACCCTGAAGAACCAAGGCGACGGCTTTGAACACAATTTCGGCCACGGCCGACAGCATCTGGCGACGGTGTTCGCCCACCTGACGATGCTGGCGTTTCTCATCGATCAGGTGCAGCAGCGGTGCTGCTCGCTGTTCCAGGCCGCGCGGGCGGAAGCGGGCGGCTCGAAAGCCCTGTGGGAGCAGCTGCGCGGCCTGTTCCTGGGGTTCCACATCCGGGACTGGCAGACGCTGTATAAGTCCCTCACCTTCGGATACTGCGAGCCCGATCTGGTGCCCTTCGACACGTCCTGATGCGGTCGCCGTGACCGAATGTGTGACCGGCCGGTTCTTCAGGATATACGTGGCCAACCGCCGATCCGGCAACCCGCCGGAGGGTCCATCTTGCCCGCATCCTCCAGACTCCTGCGTTTGAAGCCGACAATCACGCCGAATCCGCGGGAGATGTCCTTGGCGGGAATTGCTGAAATGAAGACAGCGAAATTGCCTCATGCGGGTCAAATCAAGTAGAATACCGTATTAGTTTTGTTAATTTTTCATGTTAACAGCCAATTGATGATCTTATTAACAGAGGAAATTCAATGATAGGTACGACAACAAAGATAAAATCACCATCATGCATTTGGTGCGGGGCAGTGAAGGGAATTCGACGGCACGGTGCCGCGCCGATTGATTTCGTAGGAGGGGGAGACACGATCGGAAGCCTCTCCTTCACCTCGCGGTCGTCTTCGCGGCACTTTTGATCCTGACACCTAGGCCGGCATCGGCGGCGGACGAGTGTGACCCCGCCACGGGAACACCGCCGACGGTGACCTGCGACGCTGCTGAAACCAGGGGAATTGTACAGACGTCAAAATTGAACGGCATTCTATATAACGTCAGGTCGAACACTCAGGGCTTGATACTGACGGTTGAGGAGGATGCCCACGTTAGTGGACCTTTCACTAATGGGTTGCGGGTGACTGCGGCTGGAAATGTAGTCTTGACAGACAACGGTAAGATTGAGATTACCTCCAGTGGCGATTATTCCGTCTACAGTTCTGGAATTCTTGTCGACATCGGGGATGGCAGTACCAGTCAGTCGACAGTTCCGGTGACCCTGAACATACCGAAAGGCGTATTCAGAATGCGCCATCAACAAGATCTTTATGGTGGAGCTGTCAAGCTTGATTCAACGAACAACCAGAGTGATCTCGAGGTCAATTTCAATGGGCAGGTGCAAGGCGCCCATGCCAAGAGTATCGGCGTTGAAGTTTATGAGAAAGAGAAAGCTGGAGGAAGCATCAGTGTGACATTGCAAAGCGGGGCTCGAATCGGTGGCAACGTTGGCTACGGCGTTAAAATCCATAATGAAGACGCGGCAGAAGGTGTGGAATACGACAAAGTGGTTTCATTGAATATCGAGGCCGGCGCCGGCATTGGCTCGCAAGCGCAACCGGTCAAGGAGGACGGTGTTTTCGTGCGTTTGACAATTCCCGGACAAAGACTCGCCACGATGTCGACCTGAAACATGCCGGCCAGCTGCATGCGACCGGACACGGCATCTGGGTGGATCATCGGTGGAAAGATTGGAATCTTGGGACTCAAGATGGCATGAAGAAAAGGGACATAAACAAATCGAATAAGCAGTATGCCGGCGGCCGACGTGAAAAGGTGGCGGTAACGGTTGCGGCTGGTGGTCTGGTGGTGGCCGGCGACGGCAAACACGGCATTTTCATCAGCACGCATCAATATAATGATGGTAAGACTCCGGCAGACGGAGACGCGTACGGGTTCAAAGCCATAACCATCAACACACCATTACTCTTTGCCGCCAGTGATGCGGAAGATAAGAAGCTGATTGATGAGAAGGCGGCGATTGAAGGCATGTACCATCAGCGGGTGATCGTCGATGGCGAGGTCCGGGGCGGTAAGAACGGTGCGGCGGTGCATATGATGGGCGGCGGCACGATCACGCTGGGCGCCACCGGCCGGCTGGTGCCACACAGGGAAGGGACAACGAGCCGGTCGGTGAAAATCTCCCTACCGGCCGACAAAGCGAATACCCCGGACCTGCTGATTCTGCTGAACGGGAATTTCCGAGGCATCCAGAAGATCGAGAGCGTCAAGGACAAGACCAAATTCCACTTCCGGAAAGCCGGTGAGACAACCTATGCGGAACTGTCGGACGGCACCAAGATTACGCTGGCGCTGGCCAAGATGCCGGCCGGCTTTTACAATGACTGGAAAACCCAGGTGGAACTGACGGCCGACATCACGGAGCCGGACAACGGCGTCTTCTCGCTGAATTTCAAGAGCAAGTTGTCCCAGCTGACCGCGCCCGATGGGCAACGGCAGGTGGCCAAACGCGGCAACGTCTATCAGTCCCTGCCGTCGGTGCTGTGGGACCTGAGCGATGGGATGGAACGCTATGTGCCGGCGGCCAATGCTTCGGTTGAGCGGAACGGTGAGGCGATGCAGTCTGCCGCGGCCGGGGCGGACGGCACCGCCGGCTGGGTGCGCCTGGAAGGTGGCGGCGGCGACCGGCGGCTGAAAAAGTCGCTGGCCGAGGCGGTTTCCTACCGGCTGTCATCGACCGGCTTTGCGGTGGGCGCCGACCTGCCCGGTGACAATGGCCTCACCTACCGAGCCGGTCTGCATCATCGGCAGGGCCGGACCAAGGTGACCGGTGGCGGACAGGTCAAGGCATCGGGCCTCGGGGCCGGCTTCGGCGTGTCGAAGCGCCAGGCGAACGGCTGGGTGCTGGACGGCTGGCTGGGCGCGACCCAGTATGATGACATCCAGGTGCAGTCCTCGGAAACGATCGCCGGCCAGACGACGCCGTTCACGGTGAATGCCAAAACCAAGGGCACCAGTTATGCCTTGGGCGTCGGCGCCGCCTTGGAGTGGACGCTCGGCAATGCGACGGTGACGCAGCGCGGCTCGCTGGCTTGGCGGTCGGTGTCGATGAAGGATTTCAAGACCACTTACACGCGCCGAGCGGATGAAGACGAAGCCGGCAACTCCTTGAATGCCATGACCACGACCGTGGCCGAGACCATCGCCATGAAAGATGGCGGCGGCCTGCAGGGCGGCTATGGCGTGCGAATTGACACCAAGTATGGCGCGGGCGACTGCTGCGGGCTGTTCGGCTCGCTGGACCTGAGGCATGATTTCAATGCCAAGCGCAGTGTTTCAGTCTCCAGCGACCTGAGATCGGACACGGTCAGCACCGAGAGCCGGCCGACCTCGATCCGTCTGGGCTTCGGCGGTTCCAAGAGCTGGAATGAAGGTCAGGCGACTTTGTCCGGTGCCATTTACCACACCACGGCCGGTCATGGCAACAGTTCGCTCAGCGGCAACGTGGTGCTGGCTTTCCGATTCTGAGTCAGTGCATTGATTGATGATTGATGGTCGATCCGCCTCGGGGACCGCACACCTTCCGGGGCGGGTCCGCCATCAACTCCGATTGGATACAGGGGATCTTAAACCCAGCCGGACGTCTACCACCACCGATGAGTGAAATTTCAACCTGAGCCCTGACCTGCGGTTGACCTCATAACAACCTACAGTTAAGCCTATTCATTCTGGATTACGCCAAGCCTTCTGAGCGACCGATAAGTAGTAAGGGTCCACTCCCGCAGCGGCACCTACCCTTGCCACCGCTTCATGATGACCGGCAGCACCTGAAAATTAAATCTGACGAACTCTGTGGACCAATAGAATATAATTCAATCTTTTATCGAATTTGAGATGCGGAGTTGATTGACCTATGGTCGTAATTCGTTTAGCGCGGGGCGGGGCAAAGAAGCGTCCGTTCTACTCCATTGTGGTGGCTGACAGTCGTCGTCCACCAGCAGGCAAGTTCATCGAGCGAGTCGGGTTCTTTGATCCCATCGCAGCCGAGAATGAGGAAAGTTTAAAAATTGATCTGGACCGGGTGGACCATTGGCTGTCAAATGGTGCCAAAGTGTCAGACCGAGTCGGTTCGCTGATAAAGACTGCGAGAACTGAAGAAAGTTTGAATCCCGCCTGAAGTTGGCTTCGGTGGATGATGTCCGGCTTCACTGATGAAGACTGACTTCTGGCTGTCGTCTTTTTGCCCCCGATCTTGGATTGGACCGTCAGTATTCGAACTGTTTGCTTAGGCGCGTATGGACCTTGACAACCATGTGGTGGTCGCACGTGTGGCGGATGCCTTTGGGGTGAGGGGACAGGTCAAAATTCGCTCCTTTATGGAGAAATCGAACGATCTTCTTGCATTCCCGCGCTGGATACTGCGTCGGTCATCAGGATTCTGTCAGTCATACGCGGTGTACTCAGGTCAGATTCATGGCCGGTATGTCAACGCGAAATTGGCAGGTGTTGACTCGCGCGACGAGGCGCTTCTGCTGAAAGGCTCGGAAGTGCTGATTGCCAGAACTGAGTTTCCAAGTCTGTCTGCCGGTGAGTACTATCATTTCCAGCTTTTGGGTCTGCAGGCGGTGGACGTGGATGGCACCGATTATGGCTACGTGGAAGATATCATGCAGACTGGCGCCAATGATGTGATGGTGATCAAGGGGAAGAAGGCGCATCTCATCCCCTACACCGCAGAGGTCATCAAAGACATCAATTTAGGAACAGGTGTCATCCAGGTTGCCTGGTACTTTGATTTCTAAACCTGTTGACTTTCACCGTTTGATCATGCAGATCCGCGTCATTACGATTTTTCCTCCAATGTTCGGAGCCTTGACCGATTACGGGATTGTCAGACGCGCGGTTGAGAAACGTCTGTTGGATTTCAGTGCGGTTGATCTATGGGATTATGGCGAGGGAGACTACCGTCAGTTGGATGATCGACCGTTTGGAGGTGGTCCCGGAATGGTGATGCTGGCGGAGCCCATCATCAACTGTGTGTCGGATCTGCGCCAGACCATGCAGGGAGATGTACCGGTGATCTGCCTGAGTCCACAGGGCCGGCGAATTTCTCACCAAGACATCTGTCGCTTTGCGAACATGCGGCAATTGATTCTTCTGTGCGGTCGTTATGAAGGCATCGATCAACGCGCATTGGATATAATTGACGCACAGGAATGGTCGATCGGCGATTATGTGCTGACCGGTGGAGAACTGGCTTCGATGGTACTGATTGACGCCATCGTGCGTCAGATTCCCGGTGCATTGGGAAACCAACACTCCAAAAATCAGGAATCGTTTGCGAATGGACTGCTTGAATGTGTTCACTTTACTCGACCACAGAGCGTTCGGGGCCACGCAGTGCCTTCCGTTTTGGTTTCGGGTGATCACCAGGCCATCCGTTACTGGCGGCTGAAACAGTCGATGGGCCGCACTTGGTTGCGGCGCCCGGATTTATTGAAGAAACTTGAACTAAACGAAGAACAGCGGCGAGCTTTATCAGACTTTCAAACCGAATTTGAACTACAGAGGAAAATATGAGCGGAAAGCTAATCCAGGCAATTGAAGCCGAACAACTCAGAGCCGAACTCCCGAATTTTTCACCCGGTGATACCGTGCGCGTCGTGGTTCTTGTTCGGGAAGGTGATCGGGAACGGCAGCAGGCGTTTGAAGGGGTGGTCATAGCAAAACGAAACCGAGGCCTGAATTCATCATTTACGGTGAGAAAAATCTCTTACGGTGAAGGCGTCGAACGGGTGTTTCAGACCCACAGTCCGCTGATCAAGAGCATTGAAGTCAAACGTCGAGGTGCAGTGCGACGTGCAAAACTGTACTACTTGCGTGAGCGAACCGGCAAGTCGGCACGAATCAAAGAAAAAATCAATTAAATTCAGTTTTCGTCTTCCAGAACTTCGGTTCTCAAACCGCGGCGGTCATGGGCCGTCACAGTAACGTTTCTTGATTCCCGTATGGAACTCACTAAGCGCCTGATCATGCATCACCTGAGCCTGGAGGATCTGTTGAACTCCAGTCGCAGGCGACGGCTGTTTGAAACCATGTTTACGGTGCTGGCAGTTTTCGCCTGTCTGGCGCTACCGCCGCCACTTTTCTCCCAGTCGGTCGATTCCACTCAGGAATCCGCGACTGCTGAGACTGGACAGTCGATCGAAACGCTGGCGGCAGAACTTGATGTCAGTCCCGATCAGGGTCTTGAGTATGAAAAGCGGCCATCGCTTGACCATGTTCGTGCATTGATAGGGCGCGATGCACTTCAATTGGCTTACCGAGTGGTTGGCGATGCGCGGATTCACTATGAGAATACTGTGGATTGGACTGAGTGGGAAACGCTGTTTTTGGAGTTGGGCTGGCAATTGGGAGCTTGGAGCGATCTCATCGACAGAGCGGATCAACTGCAGGGTTCGGAGGTCTATCCGATTGCTCAGACTTTTGCGGTTATGGCGGAAATCGAGTTGAATCGGCATGTCGAAGCGTTAAAGCGGCTACGGGCGCTGATATCACGGAAGTCGGATGACCGCGGAATCTTAATGGAGCTGCGACAGTTGATCGCTCAGATTTATATGGTACAGGGCAACGTGAGTGATGCCGAGATCGCACTCACGCAGTTTGACCGCGATTACCGGCCAAGTACTCCAGAATGGGAGCACCGTTATATCCGTGTATTGCTGCGCAACGATCAGTTAAATGAGGCCATGGTGCGATTGGCGCCGCTGCAGACACTTGAAGCACAGTTTCTGGATTTTTATGCGCAGTTTACATCGCACTTGCTCAGTCCGTCGGATACGGTTTTGAAAGGCTTGGAAATTGAGTCGCAGTTTGAAAAGGACGCCACTTTGCATGCGGAACTATGGGCATTGATTGAAGTTGCGGCGCGCGCCTACAATGATTTCGAAATGCAGACGAAAGCGATTGAATCCGCACTGTCGATAGAACATGCAAAACGATCGAATTGGGAGCATCTGCCTGTTGTACAGCTCAATACTGAAACTCAATTGGTCAACACTTATGAACGGTTTGCACTTTTTGTCGGCAACGATATCGGTTTGATTGTTGGTGATGACGAAAGTTGGCATCGGCTGGCGCAGGAATTTGAAATCACTTCACCCATCACCGCCCGCGCCGTGCATGCTTATCTGGCGAGAAATGCCTACAGCATCGAATCGAGAAAACGAAGTACGGCGGCACTGGCGACTCTTCTGTTTGAGGCTGGATTTTATCGTCTGCTTGATCATCTGTTCGTTCGGTCCGATGCGTTCGATCTGGCTGCGGTTCCACGTACGATTCAAAGCCGACTCGCCAACGTCGCATTGCGGAACAACGATTTCAACAAGGCGTTGACCATCATTGATGTCATGTCCGCGCCGGCGGAATCCGAACCGTTGACATTATGGCTGCTGAGACAGGCTCGTATTGCGATCTACATTTCCGAGTTTGACAGAGGTGAGCGCCTGCTTGAACAGGTGATTGATCGGTTGCCGCAGGTCGCCGAGCAGTCAAAAATCGGCGCAATCGCGCAGGTTGTCTTTGATCTGCAGGAAAGAGACCGGCATGCGTCTGCCATTCGTCTGTTGGTTCAAATTTATGGAAGAAGTCCCGATGTGCAGACAAAAAGAGAAATTCTGCGCTGGATGAGTGAGTCGTACTCGGCACAGGGAAATCATGCGTACGCTGCCGATCATCTCATCCGTTCTGCCGCGCTTGGCGATCGCTGGGAGGATGAATGGGCGCTGTCCGCGCGCCTAAAGGCGGGTGAAGAGATGATCAAAGCAGGATTCATCAATGATGCGAGGGCGGTATACGCGCAGCTGCACGAGGACGCACTGGACCCTCGACAGCGGGCGCTGATTGCGGACCAGCTTCAGAGACTGTCAACTGCCGACGCAGTGCGTTCGGAATGATGGATCGGTCGACGCGCGAAATTTCCGCGACGGATTTGCGGCTGATCGAGCGGTTCATTGATTCCATCTGGTCTGAATCGGGGTTGGCGGACAGCACATTGGAATCCTACCGAATGGACCTCAGTTCGCTGTCGTTGTGGCTGGGAGCGGGGCAAAAAACGCTACTGGAAGCCGACCGCATTGACCTTATGCGCTACCTGGCAGGTAAATCCAGCTATGGTACTCGAACAATCGTGCGGCAGCTGAGTGCGTTTCGTCGGTTTTTTCGCTATTGCATCGCCGAATCGCTCATCGATTTCTGCCCGACCGATGAGATTCTGTCTCCACTAGTCGGCAGAAGTCTTCCGAAATCACTGTCAGAATCTGAAATTGAAGCTTTATTGAACGCACCGGATATCAACGGAAAAATCGGTCTGCGCGATCGGTCGATGCTGGAGACGCTCTACGGTGCTGGGCTTCGGGTATCGGAACTGGTCAGTCTGCCTCTGGGTGCGGTCAATCGGACTGACGGCTGGGTAAGGCTGACTGGCAAAGGCTCCCGCGAACGGCTTGTTCCACTGGGCGAGCACGCCGTGCATTGGCTGACTGAGTATCTGGAGCACGCGCGGCCGAAACTGCTCAGCAATAAGCCTAGCAGTGATCTATATCTTACGGCGCGGGGCAGCAGGATGACCCGACAGGCATTTTGGATCAATATTCGCAAGTACGCCATCGCAGCAGGCATCGGGAGTGAAATCACGCCACATGCCATGCGTCACTCGTTTGCAACCCATCTTTTGGACCACGGGACGGATATTCGCACCATTCAGCAGCTGTTGGGACATCGCGATCTTTCCACGACGCAGGTCTATACGCATGTTTCAAGAAAGAGACTGTCCCAGGTGTTGAAAGATCATCACCCGCGCGGCTAGTGCAGGATGCGGGCCAACAGACTGCGATATTGAGAGACCAGTGCGTTTTCGTCGCCAAGCATGTCGAATACCATCACCATGCCTTTGCGCGCGGCATCATCGTTGTAGCTGCGATCGTGTCTGACGATTCGAAGCAGAAGCTCCAATGCTTCGACGAACTGCTCTTTAGAAACGCTGAGCGAAGCGAGTCGGTAGCAGGCGTCCCAATCATTTTCGTTGTTCGAAATCTGTTGTTGCAAATCCGATTCAGACTCACAGGAAGCTGTCACCTCGGCAAAATGCAGTTTGGCCGCGATTTCGCGATATTCAGGTACCGTCGATTGATCCTTCAGATTCTCGAGAGTCGATCGAACGCGGTCCAATTCACCCTGTTTCAGAAACAGGCGAGCAAGACGAAGTCTGCTTTCATTGGTGTCATCCTGCTCGAGTGCGGCGATCGCTTCGGCATTCCGACCACTGTCAATCAGATTCTGAATCGGGTCGGTTGGTTGCGCCGCCGGTTCCTGTTCGACTAAGTCGATGTGTTTTGAAAGAAATTCCCGGATGACAGATTCTGGCTGAGCCCCCATGAAAAAATCAACTACGGTGGCATCTTTGACCAAATACACTGTTGGTACGCTGCGCACTTGGAACTGCATGGCGAGTTCCTGCTGCTCGTCGACATTGATTTTCACCATTCGCAGGGCAGCTGAGTATTTGCCAGCGAGGTTTTCGAGGATTGGAGTCAGACTCCTGCAGGGTTCACACCAGGGTGCCCAGAAATCGATTAAAACGGGAACCGTGGTTGATTTTTCGATGACCTGTTCAGAAAAATTGTCAGCGCCAACGTCGATGATATTGGATTCTGATTCGACGGAATCAGGAGACGGATCGAGCAAATGAATCACAGAGCAACCTCTTGATGCGAAAAATATTGGCGCTCCCTAGGGGGATCGAACCCCTGTTGCCGGCTTGAGAGGCCGATGTCCTAACCGCTAGACGAAGGGAGCAGGGCAATGAACTTAATGCATATCAGTTTAATATTATCACAAAACGAATGGCTTGATGGCAACTCCTAAACAGCACAGAGACGTAAAGCCAAGATTCATATCGAATTCGGTGCATAAGATCGAGCGCGCCATGATCAGTTCAAATGCCATCGAGGTGATTGACGTTCTCCAGGATGCTGGGTTTACGGGTGAGTTGGTCGGTGGTTGCATCCGCGATCTGCTGATTGGTAGACAGCCGAAAGATTTTGATGTTGCGACCGACGCTCGACCCGATCAGGTTCGTCACCTGTTCCGTCATTGTGAAGTTTTTGGTCGACGGTTCAAGATTGCGCAGGTAAGGGTGAAAGGTGAGCCCATTCAGGTTGCGACCTATCGCAGATCTCCTCAGCCCGGTAACCGTCGCCGTCGATCAAAGGTCATATCCGCGGCCGGTGCGATCCTGAAGGACAACGAATTTGGTAACATCAGAGAGGACGCTTTTCGTCGAGATCTGACGATCAATTCTCTGTATATGGATCCTTCAAACATGCGCATAGTCGACTATACGGGTGGCTATGAAGATGCCTGCAACGGAATCGTCCGCGTCATCGGCGAACCAGGTCAACGCTATCGGGAAGATCCGGTGCGCCTGCTGCGCGCCATTCGATTTGTTACGCTGCCTGGTTTCAGATTTGATGCGGCAACGGAAAAGGCGATTAAGCCGAACGATTGGCTGCTGGCTGGTGTCTCGAACTTCCGTCTATTTGATGAATTGATCAAAATTCTATTCAATGGACGGGCTCAGGCCGAAATTGAGCAGTTGATTCGATACGGAATTTTTCGTATTCTTTTTCCGTCCTATGGTTGGCTGCAGCCGGCGGTGCAAGATGAGCACGGAATCGTTGACTGGATGCGAGTACTGTTCAATGAAACCGACCTTCGAACTCAAAGCGGTGAACACACCAGCGTGGCATATACTTTTGCAGCAGTGCTGTGGCCAAGATTCAAACACGCCACTGCGAAGAAATCCAAGCATCGGCGACCGGCTTATCGTCGCATTGCACGAGGTATGCTCAACCAGCAGAAGGAACGGACTTTTCTTGCCGAACCGATGATGCGCCGCATTGAGGATGCCTGGCTCCTGCAGCGGCAACTGGAGAATGCTTCGGTTAATGAAAGGCCGAGAATTTCGACGCACCGAAATTTTCGCTCCGCCGTACGACTGCTCGAGCTGCGTTGCCGGTTTGGTGAGGTTGAGAATTCGGATTGTCAGGATTGGCTGGAAATTCGCGATCAACAGGGATGCGAACCGAAGAGGCGCAGAAAGCAGTTCAGGCGACGTGGCCGGAGGAACTGATGGCAGAAGACCGGAAGTATGCCTTTGTGGGTGTCGGCGGCAATCTCGGCAGTCCGCGGCGACAGGTGCTGAGTGGCATTGAAAGAATGACTCAGTTAAAGCGGTGCTGGGTTACCAGCCGTTCCTCACTTTACCGATCTGCGCCACTTGGATTCATCAAGCAGCCGGATTTCATCAACGCGGTCATCAAATTGTTCACTACGTTCAATCATACTGAATTGCTGGACCAGCTGCTGGCGATCGAAACCGAGTTCGGCAGGATCAGAAGTGGACAGGCCAATGAACCTCGCCCGCTAGACCTTGACCTGCTCCTTTACGAAGGCGAATCATGCGACACTCCCCAGCTTGTTTTACCTCATCCCCGCATGCATGTGCGGCGCTTCGTTTTGGAACCACTGCTTGAAATTGCTCCGAACATAGAAATTCCAAACCGGGGCCGGGCGATTGATTGTCTCGCCGCCTGCAGCCATCAGCAGGTTGCAAAACTCAGTTAATTGATTCAAAATCTACGGACGCTTTCAGGAGAAACGAAAAAAATGAATGCACCCGGACAGCCTAGCCGCGTTCTGTCAGGAATGCGGCCGACCGGTCCCTTACACTTGGGACACTATCATGGCGTCATCAAACAGTGGGTCGAAATGCAGCACGTGCACGAGTGTTTTTATTTCGTGGCTGACTGGCACGCGTTAACCACGGATTTTGAAACCGCAACGGAACATTCGATGAGAGAGAATGTCTTGAACATGGTCGTCGACTGGTTGGCTTGTGGTGTGGATCCGGAATTGGCAACCCTGTTCATTCAATCCAGAGTGCCTGAGCATGCCGAACTTTATCTGATCCTGTCCATGATCAGCCCACTCGGTTGGTTGGAACGGGTGCCGAGTTTTAAAGATCAGCAGGAAAAACTGAAAAATAAAGATCTATCGACGCATGGGTTTCTGGGCTATCCAGTCCTGCAGAGTGCCGACATACTGATGTATCGTGCGTCATTGGTGCCAGTGGGGCAGGATCAGATTCCGCATGTCGAGCTGACCCGCGAAATCGCCCGGCGATTCAATTCCATCTTCGGTAGGGAAGAGGGATTCGAGGACAAGGCTGAAAAAGCGATTGCAAAACTGGGCAGAAAAAACGGCGCACAATATCGTCAATTGAGAACCGCGTACACGGAACGCGGCGATCCGGAAGCACTGTTGAATGCAAAAAGTTTTCTGGCGGCGATGCCCAACCTTTCACGCGGTGATCGGGAACGACTGATGGGCTACCTGGAGGGTAGCGGTCGGCAGATTCTGATCGAGCCTGCGCACTATGTTACCGAAGCCGCCAGAACACCGGGCATAGATGGTCAGAAAATGTCGAAATCATACGGAAACGCCATTTTTTTACGCGATGACCCGGATCGAATTGCGAAATCGATTCGTGGGATGCCGACTGATCCCGCGCGTGTTCGTCGAAACGACCCCGGTGATCCCGAAAAGTGTCCCGTCTGGGACTTGCACAAAATTTATTCAGACGACGAGCAGAAGAAATGGGTCTGCGATGGTTGCAAATCGGCTGCGATCGGCTGCCTGGACTGCAAAAAACCGTTGATCGATCACATTCTGGCCGAACAGATTAGGCACAAACAGCGTGCGGCCCCATATCTTGAGGATAGAGGATACCTGAACAAGGTCATTGCGGATGGTTGTGAACGTGCGGGAGCTGTGGCTGAAGAAACCATGAACGATGTTCGTCACTATGTAGGCACGGGTGGTTACCGGTAAACTTGAACGAAGAAGTCATCAATGTTCGGCAGGGAGTGGAAGGAAAAACCCAAGCCATTCCGATTCCAGGCAACGTCTACATCCCGCCTGAGGCACTGGAAGTGATCACGCAGGCATTCGAGGGACCGCTTGATCTGCTTCTGTATCTGATCCGCAAAAACAAATTCAACGTACTGGATATTCCAGTTGCAGAGATTGCGGATCAATATGCGAATTACATTGATTTGATGCAGAGCATTCACCTGGAGCTCGCTGGTGAATATCTGGCGATGGCGGCGACGCTCGCACACCTTAAATCGCGTCTGCTGTTACCAAAGACTCCTGGCGATTCGGATGAGGAGGAAGAAGTCGATCCGCGTCTCGAGCTGGCCCGGCGATTGGAAGAATACGATCGAATTCGACAGGTGGCGATGCTTCTAGAATCGCGGCCGCGAATGGGTCGAGATATTTTCGTAGCCAATGCGGCCGGTCCGCCCGCCCCGCGGCAGGAGATGTTTGAGGCTGTCGTGTTATTTGATTTGATTGAGAGTTTTAAAAATGTGCTGCGAATTGCCGAGATCAGCGCACCCATTCAGATAAGGAGAGCACAGCTGTCCGTTAAAGATCGGGTTAAAGCGATTCGTACGAAACTGAAAGCAGTCGGCTCTGTTCGTTTTGATGAGCTGTTTGATCGAACCGAAGGGCGCGCTGGCATGGTCGTAACGTTCCTGGCGCTGCTTGAACTGATCAATTCGAATCAGATGTATGCAGTGCAGGCTTCTGCCAAATCGCCTATTCATATTCAGCTGAATCCATAATGGTTAGATTTGCAGAACTGAAAAATATTGTTGAAGCGGCCATTCTAGCATCCGAGGTTCCGGTCTCCAGCAAACAGATACAAAGTCTTTTTACCAGTGAAGAGCGTCCGGAAAGTTTTGAAATCGAGCGCGTTCTTATGGAAATTCAACGAGATTGCGATCAGCGTGGCATTGAACTCAAGAATATAGGTGGCAGATATCGATTTCAGTCTCGCTCCGAGTATGCTCCTTGGTTATGCCGGTTGTCTGAAATTCGGCCGCGGCGATACTCGAGGGCACTCATGGAAACGCTCTCGATCATCGCCTTTCGACAACCTGTAACGCGCGGCGATATTGAAAACATTCGCGGCGTAGCCGTTTCTACCGAAATTATGAGGACGTTGCTGAGCAATGAATGGATCGAGCAGGCGGGGCATAAGGAAGTGCCCGGGCGACCGGCGCTTTTTCGAACCACCCGAAGGTTCCTGGAATTTTTCAATATGGAATCACTGGATGAGCTGCCAGCACTTGATCTTCTGGAACGTCAGACGACGCAGGAGTCGGAATCAGTGGATGCGCAGGGAGAGTCCTAGATTTAATTGCTGATGGAACTTCCAGGTCATTCTTAGATCTTAGATTGGCATTGAAAATGCCGTAGCACCGGTAGTGCATTGTGTGATGAGGTGAATTCGATGTGGGAAGTTTCACCCGACCGTAATAATCATCCACTGGCAGATTCTTGAAAGATGTGACCGTATGAATGGGTAGCAGGTATGGTTGCGGCTGGAAGGCCTACTTTGATACTGGTGACTGTTGTAAGTCGCATCAGGGATGTTGATTGTTAATGCAAACATAAGGGTCGTGTTTTCGTGAGTGAGCGCGTACAAAAATACCTTGCGCGAGAAGGCTACGGATCCCGCCGCCAAATTGAATCATGGTTGTCAGCAGGTAAAATCACCACTGATCATCAGACGTTGCAACTGGGAGATCAAGTTCAAGTCGGCGACACCATTTATGTTGAAGGCCAGCAGGTGAAAGTTAGAGAGGTTCGCAGTTTACCTCGGCTGCTAGCCTACCACAAGGGCGAAGGTGAGATATGCACGCGCAAAGATCCAAAAGCACGCCGTCTTGTTTTTGATTCGCTACCGACTATTGAAGACGGCCGCTGGCTGTCAGTTGGCCGACTTGATATCAATACGACCGGACTCATGCTGTTTTCGAATGATGGTGGCCTGGTGCATGCATTGATGCATCCTTCAAACGAGATTGAAAGGGAATACTTGTGTCGAGTTTTCGGGACGGTATCGAACAATGACCTGAGTCGTTTGTGTGAGGGTGTGCGCAGTGAAAAAGATGTATTACGGTTCAAGAAAGTCTCCAGAATTGAAGGCAGTGGCAGAAATCACTGGTTTCGAATCGTACTCGCGGGCGGCAAGAATCGAGAAATTCGTCGTGCCTGGCAGACGCTGGATTGTCAGGTCAACCGACTGAAACGGATCCGTTACGGCTTCTATCATCTGCCACCGGATCTGAAAATTGGCCAATGGCTAGAACTTGACGCGCAGCAGGTCCGGAAGTTCAGGAACCTTTGCGTTTCTTTAGATCAGGGTGGCCGAAAGTAATCCAGAATGTTCAGTTGTATTTCGCCGTTAATTTCACTGGCCATCGGTGACACCCGGTGATGAGATCTGACTTCTAGAATTGGTTTTGAAAATTTAGCGATTTCCCAACGTGAACGTATATTTTCGACCCGCGATAATTGCAGACCAGCGATTGTCAAACGGTATGCCGAAACACAAATGTTGTCGTTATTGTGAGACAGGCGGGTAGCAAGGGCGGAACGAGTGTGGGGATGGCATATCAGTGTCATTCAGCGGTGGAATTGGCGATTGACAACATTGAATCGTGCTAAATCAACAGGGTTAACCCGCATATTTCACCGATTTGTATTTTGGGTTGAAATGGCCGTCTCCAAGCGTTGATTTCATCAGTTGGATGAGAAAACCTCCGTCAGCCAGTGAAAAGACCGGCGAGCGCACCGCGGAAAACGCGTTTTTCCTGCCCGTCAAGGCCCGT
The DNA here is from genome assembly GCA_965205205.1 of Arenicellales bacterium. Lineage (GTDB taxonomy): Bacteria > Pseudomonadota > Gammaproteobacteria > Arenicellales > JAJDZL01 > JAJDZL01. Next base: position 3,617,477 of record CBDBFX010000002.1, on the reverse strand, counting down.
TCAGCCCGTTGCGGCATGGTCAGGGCGCGTGCCATCCTCGCCCCTGACAAAGTCGGCGATCGAACCGGCGGTCGGCACCCGGGCCGACCCGTTGACACCCTAGCTGAAATCAGGTGGCGGCCTCCACAGTGGCAGCTGGGTCAGATTGCTCAGCACCTCGGCGAACACCTCGGCATGCGGATAACCCGCCGACATCGACAGCCACACCCGGCGGGTGGTCACCCGAAGGCGCACCCCGACCTTGATCAGCTTCAGCCGCAGCGTGCCACTCTGCGCCCGCGCCAGGCCTCACAACATCCCACAAGTGAGTCTATTCATTCTGGACCATGCTCTGCCTTCTGATCGCCCGATAGGTGAAGACCGACTCGCGCAGCAGCACATATCCCTCCCATAGTTTCATGACGCCCGGCAGCGGCTGACTGCGACGCGGATGAAAACCCGCCAACCGCGCCACATCGACGACGAAACTGCGGATGTCCGGCGCCTCGCCGGGCGGCGGCTTCGGCCGGCGGATGCCATAATCATCCAGGCGGGCGTTCAGCACCCACAGGTCATCTTCACTCACCACCTCGTCGGCCGGCGTCTGCGGGCGGTCGCGCGCCATCCGATCGAGGCTGAACACCTCACAGGCGGTGATGGCATCGAACGTCAGGCACTTGCGCAGGTCATCGGCATGGTCCAGCTGCCGCTTCTCGATGCCGGCGCCGGTCTTCAGGGTGCGGAAGTACTCCTCAATGGTCCAGCGCAGCTCATAGTATCGCACGGCGGTGCCGGCGCCGGCGGCATCGGCCTGTCCCTCGGTGGTCAGCAGCAGCCAGTGCAGCGGCTGCTCGCCGGCCGGCGGGTCCGCTTCAATCGCACTGACCGCCAGCATCTCAATCGGCGCCGTGTCCGCACCTGCGGGTGGCCACCGCGGCGCCGCCAACCGCACCCGCGCCGCCCGCAACTCCAGCCGCACCTCGCGCCCCGCACGCTTCCGACCACCCCCGCAGGCCACCACCTGCACGGTCTTCTCCGCCAGCGACGGCAACCTCTCCATGTGCGCCCACAGACACTCGCGCTTCCCGCCTGCCAACAGCACCTCGCGGCGACTCCCGCGCCGCACCCGAACCAGCAGTCCGGCCGACTGCGAGCGCGCCTGATCCAGTAGTCCCCACAGGTCGCCCTCCCGATCGCATACCGTCACCACCCGCGTCCGCGCACAGGCCCGCTCCAGCTCACAGGCCCGCTCCAGGCCTTCACCCCAGCGATCACTCTCCAGCTCCAGCCGATCCGCATAGTCCGCATCCAGCGCATACACCCCCAGCGGTCGCCCCGCCTCGTTCACCGCCAGACCCACATGCGCCTTCAGACCCTGCACGCCCGACCCACCGCCACCAATGTTCACCAGCCCCGCCGTCGCCGGCCGACTCGCATAGTTCAGCGCCGTCGTGTCCTGCAGCGCCAGCACCACCGGCTCCAGCCGACAGCGATCCACCATCGCCGCCCAGTGCGACTCCAAGATGTGTTCCATTTTCACCCTCCCGTTCGATAACAGCCGGTAAGCCGCACGCAAGTCCGCCCGCCGGGGAAAGATCTGCGGCAGCGACGCCCCCGGCCGCTCCAGCCACGCCCGACCCATGCGCAAGATCCGCGCGCACACCCGACCGTCCGGATGCGTGCTGCGACCATATTCCACATCCGCCCAATCCGTCTTCTCATCCATGTGCAGCGCCGGCGCCGCCTGAATCTGCCGCACCGGCTCGGCGCACAGCACCGTCCGCCAGCCGCGCACCAGCGGTTTCAGCCACACTGCCCGCACCACCGTGCCACCGCCCGGCGAGCAACCCGAGGTGCCGCCCTCACCGCGCTGCCAACCCGCCGCCCGGTAGCTCGTCCCCGGATGCTCGGGCGCCACATACGTGTACGCCAGCACCGGTCGTACATTGTACTTCGTCTCCCAGTCCTCGACCACCTGCGCACACGCCAGCTCCAGCACCCGAGAAGCCAGACCGTGAACCCGCACCCCCGGCAGAATCAGCAGCCGCTGGTTGTTCAGCACCCGACTCAGATTCGACACCCGCGCCTCACCCGACCAGCCGATGAACGCATCGCGCACCTGCTGGTGCCAGCTCGCCGCACAGAAGTTCAGCCCGCCCAGACGACCGTAGCGCGAAGAACACACCCAGTAGCGCAGCTGGCCACCCGGCGCCTGACGCCAGCCCTGCGGGTGATGCGTGCGCATCATCGACTCCCACTGCCGCCGTTCCTCGTCGCCCGACACCGGCTCGACCGTCACCTCACCCAGTGCTGACAGCGGGCAACGCAGCGCGCGGTCCGGATAAGCCGCCTCAGGCGGCGCCTCGCGGCCGCCCGAACCGAATGACGGGTGCGTCGCCGGCAACGCCACACCCAGCCGCTCAGCCAGCACCGGCAGCGCCTTTCGGGCCGAGGCCACGCACAGCTCGCCCGTCGTGCCGGTCCACTGCTCGCGCTCGCACAGCTCGAGGGCCAGGGCGTTGCGCGACACACCCGGCGTCGACGCCGCATTCTGAAACCAGTCGATGGTCTGGGCGTGAAACTGATGGAGACCTACTTTCATGGTAGGCCCTGTTTTATCACATTATGAAAAAAGATTCAACTGTGACTATTTGTGAGGCGCCAGGCGGGTGCCCTTGGCGCCCAGGCGGCGCAGCGCCTCGAGCAGCCCATAAGCGAACGAGGCAAAGTACAGGCGCAGCTGATTGGCCGCCATCTGGTGCGAACTGGTGCGGTCCGCAAACAGATCCAACTGCTGCTCCTTGATGCGGTTCTCCATGTCGCCACGGGCGCAGTATTTCTCCTCATACAGCTCCTGAGCCGCCACCTCCTCAGCCGGCAGGCTGGTCACCACGAACCGCGGGTTCGCCCCGCGCCGCAGATGTTCCGCCTTGCCAATCACCCGCCGCGCCCGACTCCACGAGCGCCGCGTCTGATAACTGAACTCGCCGAACCGACGCACCGCCTCGCCCGTGCGCTCATGCTCCTCAGCGGCCTCCTCCATCTCCTCCGACAGCTCCGCCTCCAGACGCGAGTTGCGTGCCAAACCAAGGACATAGTCCACCTGCACCTCCTCCTGCTCACACCACGCCATGATATCTTCCCGGCAGAACCCCGAATCACCCCGAATCACCACCCGAACCTCCGGCCAGCGCGCCCGCAACTGTCCGACGATCCGTTCCAACTCCTCCACACTGCCCGCCGCACCATCCTGATCCGACGTGCGCAGCCGACTGCACAGCAGCTGCTCGCCACAGAAAATGTACAGTGGCAGATAGCAGTAGCAGTCATAGTAGCCGTGAAAGAACCGACCCTCCTGCTCCCCGTGCAGCGGATCGTCCGTCGCATCGAGGTCCAGCCACAGCTCCGTCGGCGGCGCCTCGAACGACTCCATGAACAGCTCCACGAACAGCCGATCCATCGCCTCGCCGTTGGCCACGATGCGCTTGTAGCGGTCATTTGCCGCCTCCTCCGGGTGCCCCAGCTCCAGGCGGTTCAGCGTGCTCGGACTGGCCAGCGCCTGCCCCTCGCCCATCATCTGCTCCAGCCGGTCCACCACCACTCCCATCAACCGGTCATCGCTCAGGTGCTCATGGTCGTTGAGATCTTCATAACCCATCGCAATGCCATAAATGCGCTGACGCAGCATGGCCGCCACGTCGTGTCGCACGCTGGCCGGGTTGCGGTAGTCGGTGAAACAATCGGCCACACGGCCGATCATGCCGATCCGCCTGTCAACCTCCCGCAGCAGCAGGGCGCCGCCATCGGAACTGATCTGTTCACTGTCGAATTTGGCGGTCACCGCGCGCCGGCCACTGGGTTGAAATTCCAACTGCGTCTGATCACACTGTGCATTCATGGATGAGTCCTCTGTAAATGACTTAATTAATTGATTAGGTTATCATTATAACTCATTTTTCACACTTTTCATAACTATCGGTGAAAAATGCGGGTTAAGCATGATAAGTGGAGTATTTTGTCCGTCCAGTCGGACCATCTTCTCCCGGGCATAATCCCCATCAATTCGGATGATGAGTGCAACGACCTACGAGGCGTCATGGATTGAAACGTACTGTCTGCTGCGAGACGGACTTCCAATATTGTTGGATGGTGATAAGTCCAATTCATTCGGGGTAAGCTCAGGGCAAATCGAAAGTTAACGGAGACCAATCCCACTGCGATTCAGAGTGTCACAGAAGCCGTTTTCGACCGGTTCGCCGTCTGAGGCAAAAAAATGTGCTTCCAGCTCTGGACAAACAAAAATCAAATTGAGCATAATTGGCGCCGTCAGAAGATTTGAAGGCGAGTAACGATGCGGATGGACCGGCGTGCCATTGAGGTGCGGCCGGTGCGCCCGCCGCACGTCGGCACCATGCTGACAGACTGAACCTTGCCACCGGCATTCGATCACCTTCCGACCTGTCCGCCATCAGCCCATGACTCCATGCTGTCCTAAGACTTTTGAATGTTCCTAGGGGTAAGCTGGGTCGCGCGGTCGCAGCATCAATTGCTGAAAGTGAGCAATATTTTTGAATACACATTCGACTTTCGAACCGGCCGCCTAAATCACTTGCTGATTCGGATTGATTCGTACGGATGCAGGCATATTATGATAAGTGGTATTCAGACACTCCGTTAATCAGCTTTGCTCAGTTGTGTTGCGTCCTCAATTCCCTTCCAAAGACGGACGACGAAACGGTCCTCCTGTTCTTCAAGTTCAGGTTTCGTTCCGTTATGAAGGCGGGTTTCTTCAATGATCAGATTACGAATGCCCATTCCATAATGCTCAACATAGCGGTAGTCGCGCAGGATCTCCTTGAGCAGTTCGTTACGCGCCACTCGAACTATACCTTCCTTCATCTTTGCTATGGTGACGCCATTCGGTAGTTTTCCGGGCGATATGACCTCCAATCGATCACTATAGAGTGAAACTTCAATGTCGGTTCCTTCGAATCCATAGTCGCGATGAGCGACGGCGTTAACAATCGCTTCTCGTACCGCTTTCAGAGCAAAAGAAGACTTTTGATGCCGGCGGGCTCCCTCAAGCCATGCGACGTGTCCCATATTTCGCGCAACAAAATCGACTGCTCGGTCAATTACGCCTTTTTCCAACACCGCACGATGCGTCGAAACCAACGGTGTCAGTGGTCCCCGAATACGTTCCTCATCAATTGTGCTGTAGTCCTTTTCAACACCCGGAAACGCAACTGCCGTAATCCCGGCCTGTGGCAGACGACGATTTGGATTGTGGCCGAAAAGCAGAACCCCGGCGACTGATGCGACAACATCGTTATCTGTTTCTAACATCAAATCGGCATTGATCAGGAGTTGCATCCAGTTCTCAAGGTTTGATTTAGCAGGTGTTTCCCGGTTTAGAATCTCCCTGTAGTAGTTCTTGATTCGATCCATATCCAAACTTTCCAATCCAGTGTCAGGAACGGCCCTGATCTCGTATCGAACCAGCTTAGCCGCTTGGTACAGACGGGCTTCTTCCTCTCGAGTGGCTGTTCGGGAACTGCTACCGATACGGGTAAAAGTCGTCCATGATCGACCCGATTTTGCCTTGTGTGGCTTTCCAGGGCTGTCTGAGATCAGCTCAATAACTCCAATATTCCTGCCACTCGCCAATTCTGTGCAGAACCAAGCTGGGCTGACTGCTGGCTGAACATTTTGACGTGCAATATTCATCACCCATTCCTCTGCGGATTCACAACTCCTTGATAACCCAGAGATTTGCCCGTCATCTTCCACTCCCAATAGAATGACGCCACCTGCAGAGTTAAGCAGTGCGGAAATTTCTTTTGCAAGGGTAGAGGGATCACAGTTGTCGCGCTTGAATTCAACGCGCGAATTCTCACCGTTGGTGATGATCTCAATTAGTTCCGCTTTAGTCATCGATCAGAATCCATACTTTCGGCGCCGCGTCTCAAACGCATCGCGGCCGCCTTCTAGGATTTCTTCCACAAGTTCACGCACTGACGGGGAGTCAATTGATCCCGCATGAGCATAATCAACACTCGCTCTTCCGGATCCCGCCGAACCGGCGGCTGACAACCCAACAATCAATTCAGCGTCTCCAAGTACCGGAATGTTTGCGTTGTGTGTCGAGAAGATGAACTGTCTGCGCTGTTTCTCCTCGCGCATCCGTGGTACGATGCCATCAGTGATGAAGCGATTGTCTAGGTCATCCTCAGGCTGGTCCACAATCAGCGGGGCGCCGGATGTGATCAGTAGCAACAGCAATACCGCAGTTGCTTTCTGTCCCGTCGAAAGATCTTGAAGAGCCTGCCATACCGGTGCCTGCCCCTTGGGCGCAATGTTCAGACGGATATTCGTTACTGGCATCAGCTCCAGCTCTTCCATCTGCATGAGCACATCGTCTTCGATATCCGCCAGTCGTTCCGCCTGGTAGGGTGTGATACCATACGAATTGCGCAGTGCCTGGGTGCCTGATCGACATGCGGCGACGAAATCTGTGAGTGAAAACTCAACAGTGTTCTGCAGAGTATCCACGGTTTCCGACATGCGTCCCCCAACAGCCTCTCGCAGAAGAATGAACAGGGGTTCACGATTTCCTTCGTTCTCCACTTCTACATGAACACTGTCGCAAAGATGCTGGTTCACTTTCTTCGCCGCCTGACTTAGCAGTTCAAAGCCTGCAATCTTGATGTCATTCCACTCGGCAAGCAGTAAACGGCGTTGCTTGATACGTTCCGTTTCCAATTGCTCTAGCAGTTCAAGTCTGTTTTGCATTGGACGCAGCTGTTCAAATCTGCGGCGAAGTTCAATGAATCCTTCTCCGTCTACGCGCGATTTCTGCAACTCACGGAGAATTCTTTCATATTCTGCCTGTACTTTTCGCTGTCTTAATTCCCAAGTGAGTTGCACCTTATTTATGCTGTCATCCGTTTCTTCGAGTGCCTGTCGTAAGTTGTCAGTAATCAGACCAAGTTTCTTATTCAATTCGTTAAGACTTGGGACTGCTTGTGCGAGTATATTGCGGCCTGGTAATTCCTCTAGCGCTTTCTCTGACAGGAAGTCAAGATCAATTGGCAATTCATTTCGAATGGTGTCCAATGCCTCCCGAAATGGTTCTAAACGACGCGGAATTGATTGAAGAACCTGATTCTCGCGTTCCAGCATGCTTCGTTCCGAAAGTCGATGCTCGAGGCCTGATTTTCGATATTGTTCCAAGGTTACCTGCAGTCCGGCTAACTCATCAAGATGCTCCTGCGCCAACTTAATCTCAATGCGCGTCTCGAATAATTCTTTCCGATTTTTCGCCAGCGCATGGATCAAAGATTTCTTCTGCTGTTTGACCGATTTCCCCTGTGTAGTGAAACGATCGAGCAGTCGAGTCAGCTTGTCGTTGTTTCTCGCAATCTCTGAAATTTCATGTTGACCGTATACTTCGATCCCCGGAAGAATATCGGATGGTATGCAAAATAGTTCCTTACCGTCGGCATCTTTGACCATTGACGGATTCGGAATGGTTCGTTCAATGGAATACTCCTGTAGGGCCGGGCGTTTTATGCGGACGCGCAAAGAAATTTTTGTTCCATTGCCCAAGACCTTACGAACGATTCCGTCATGTACTTTGTCTGCCTCGTTGCCGATCGGTTTGAGTCCAAGTGCGCTTCGAATGCTTTCAATTACGGTTGACTTACCCGTGCCTCGCCCGCCGATGAACACATTCAGGTTCGGATTGATGTTGACGGTAACGCCATCCAAGAAACCGCCTTCCCAGCTGACAGAGACAATCTCCATGTGCTCCTCGCTCTTGAAATCATCGTTCTTACCATTGAGCCGGACTCGCGAATCAGGGTCTAAAAATGCCTGCTGCAATCCTTCAATGGTTACTTCCTGCATTTTGATGTAACATGTCGCTGACGGATCGCTGAGCTTTTCTGGTTGTTCTATATCCCTTGCATTGATCATTGCAACTGCAGAATTGCCGGCCGGTGCATTACTGCGTCTATAATCAGGATTCTGATTTCTTACGATCTGTCGCGTCTCTTGCGGTAGATCATCAATCGGACCCGGTATTTGGATCGCCAAAAGATTCCTGTCCCGCCAGGCTTGGATTCGTGCCTGGCCAGATAAGACTTTAAAAAGACCGCCACTATTCGTAACGTGCGCTGCAATTGTTATTCCGCCTTGGTTCACAACCAACCGAAGAACTTCCGCAAACGATTTGTTGGCTAGTTTACTCGACGGTTTCGTGTCGTGGATCCCAAATTCTCCAAGGTAACGATTCAGTCGTTCAGCACCCGTATCAGGTGGGTAAAAGCACAATATGTGCACACCTTCTGAGGAAGACAGTTCGAAACCTGGAAAGACGTGGACCGGGCGGCCGCGCGCAGCCGTTTGAAACGCTTCGATTTCATCAATACTGTTGTGATTTGTAACGGCGATCACCTCGATACCCAATTTCACAGCCTCATCAATCATTGACTGTGCGTCGCTGAACGCGTCGCCTGAAACTGATTTTCCACGAAAGTTCGGTAGATAGCTAGGAGGGTTGACCTGAAGGGCGCAACGATAAAAGCGGGCGCCACTAGAGAGTTGGATTAACGACTTCTGCGCGTCTGTTGTTTCTGTCATACTGTTCACTGGACGTTTTCCAGCATCATGGTTTTACAACCTGGCAAATCCAGTCGCATTGAATGAAGAATATATGGCCGATAGCCGAGCATTACTGCCTATTAAATTATTGGGTTGCAAACTGAATAAATCTGCCAGGTTCAAGGCGACGTGAATTAATCACCTGGAATAGGCAAATTAAAGAAATTGGACGAAACACCTGAATTCAATGAAGTTAACAACTGATCAAAACAAACCATGAATGACAGGTCAATTAAACCACACTTGGATGAAACCCGAAGGTGCGGGTAACTTTGTACTTCGAAAAATCAGACTCTGTGAAGTATTCTACAAATCTAGGATGCGTTTCGTTTTCTTTCCCAAAGAATATCTGCAACTTCCGATATGGAATCAATGATATGCTCTGCACCCCATTCGTTGGGGCTGTCATCGGGTGGAATGTAGCCGTAAGTCGCACCGACCGTCGTGAGTCCCGCGCGTCGGCCCGCCTCGATATCCCGCCAGGAGTCCCCGACGAAGATCGCGCGCTGCGGAGCCGTATGAGCCAGCCTGCAGGCATGCGTAACCGGTGCCGGGTCGGGTTTTCTCTGTTTCAGCGTATCGCCGCCAACAATGCAGGCGATGCTGTCCGCCATGCTCAGCTGCTGAACAATCAACCGCGTCAGACGTTCGGGTTTGTTGGTAACGATTCCCCAGGCGATACCGAGCCTCTGACATTCTGCCAGCAGCTCTGTGGTTCCAGGATAAAGCGTTGTCTGAACGCACAGGTTGTCTTCATAAATTTTAAGGAACCGTTCCCGGAGCGTTTCAAACTGCGCATCTCCCGGCAGGCAACCAAATCCATGCCGTAGCAGAGCAGGCGTACCATTCGAAACGTAAGCCCTCAGTTCTTCGTAGGCAACGGGGGGCTTGGACCGCTCCTTCAGTAACAGATTCAATGCATGAATCATATCGCGCGCGGTATCTGCAATCGTACCGTCGAAATCGAACAGGACGAGTTGATAATGATTCAGTTTCGCTGGCATCGGACGAAATAGTTGACGGCGACTCCGGGACCAAGACGGAACGAACCCGAAAGCGGGCTGTAGTGAAGACCGGTGATGTCCTGCATTCTGAGCCCCGCTTTTTCGCAGCAGCCAAAAAGTTCAGACGGGCGGATGAAATTCCCATACCGGTGCGTTCCACGCGGTATGAGATTCAGCACATATTCGGCTGCGACGATGCCCAACGCCCAGCTCTTTGGTGTACGGTTGAGTGTTGAAAAATAAAGGTGTCCATCCTTTTTCAGCATTTGAGCGCACGCCTGGATCAATGACTCCGGATCCGGCACGTGTTCCAGTAATTCCATGCAGGTAATGACATCATATTCATTGACATTTTCCGTCGCGAACCGTTCGGTCGCAACACAGACATACTTCACTTTCAGATCACTCTGCCGCCTGTGTTCCTCTGCCGCGCGAATGGCTTCCGCACTGGCATCGATGCCAGTTACCTGAGCCCCTTCGCGGGCCAGAGACTCGGCAAGAATGCCGCCTCCACACCCGACATCCAGCACTTTTTTTGCTCGCACGGGCGAGTGGGACTGTATATAGTCGACCCGAATCGGATTCAGCCGATGCAGGGTGCGAAACTCACCGTTCAGATCCCACCATTCATCGACTGGTTTTGAGAACTTGAGAACTTCTGTCTGATCCACGTTTTCGGCATTCATGATATCTGATCCGGCGTCTGGCAACCTGTTTCAGGTTCGACTGTTGATTCTTTCTCCCCATCGTCTGGCGATTTCAATGCACTCGGCTTCATCGATACTGGTCAGTGTTCGGTTGTGAAGCACGCGTCGGCCGTCTATCCAGACATCGGTAACCTGATTGCGACCGGCGGCATGGACGATCTGCGCAACGGGATCATAAACGGGTACGGTGTTCGCGTCATTCAGGTCCAGTGCGGTGATGTCGGCGAGTTTTCCCGCCTCCAGAGAACCGATTTCCCTTTCCAGCCCCAGGCATCTGGCACCGTTAATTGTAGCCATTCTAAGCGCATCGCGTACCGACACTTCTGATGCTTGGCCGGAAAATACCTTGGCGAGCAGGCTGGCAAAGCGCATTTCTTCAATCATGTCAAGGCTGTTGTTGCTCGCCGCACCATCGGTGCCGATGGCAAGATTGACCTGATGTTGCTGCAGTTTCGCCACCGGGCAGATGCCGTTTGCGAACTTGAGATTGGATTTCGGACAGTGTACGACTGAGCTGTGAGAATCAGCAAGCAGTTCGATCTCCTCACCCGTCAGCTGTGTTGCATGAATGGCTAATAATCTGGAGTTAATCAGACCCAGTCGTCGCAGACGCTCGATTGGACGGACGCCATGCTCGGTCAATGAAGTCTGGACTTCGGTCGCAGTTTCATGGACATGCATGTGAACGCGAAGGTTGTGGCTGGCGGACAGTGCGGCAATGGTTTCGAAAGTCCGGTCGTGAACGGTATAGGGAGCATGGGGAGCAAGCATGACGGATATCAACGGTTCGTTCATAAAACGTTCGCGGACCCTTATGCCTCTGTTCAGGTATTCTTCAGACGTATCCGCCCAGGCCGATGGAAACTCCAGCACGATCATTCCGATGCACGTTCTCATGCCGACACATCGAGCCAATTCACCCACGACTTCCGGAAACATATACATGTCGTTCATGCAGGTTGTGCCGCCTCGAATCATCTCAGCCAGTGCCAGCCTGGTACCGTCGCGGACAAAATCTTCGCTGACCCATTGGCTTTCAAGTGGCCAGACCCTTTCCTGCAGCCAATCCTCAAGTGGCAGGTCTTCCGCAACACTTCGAAACAGAGTCATGGCCGCGTGGGTATGTACATTGATCAGTCCGGGAATGAGCGCATGGGTGGAAAGTTCGATCTTTTCAGCATTGCTGAATTGAGTTTCGGCATCCTTGGTCGGCAGAATGGAATGGATTCGATTGTCCGACAATGCGACGCTGAAGTGATCGAGAACCCGGTTGGACGAGTCGACGGGAATCACCCAGCGCGCATTGATAATGGTGTCAACCGCATTCATGGGATCGCGTTATGTTGTACAGTAGCGGTGTTCCGGCACGCAGAATCTGCGCTCATACAGGCCTCAGGCGGCGTTGCTGAGGTCGGACACCCGCTCTTTGGCTCGGCGATCGTTGATGACGGTTACGCGATGCATGACGCGGCGGTACGGTGCGTAATCATAAAGCGCATAGTGCATGGTACAGCGATTGTCCCAAATGACGATGTCGTTCGGCGCCCAGCGGAAACGTACCTGAAACTCCGGTTGCGTGAGATGACTGAACAGGTAGCTCAGCAGCCTCGCGGAATCGGTGGCTTTCATCCCTTCAATGTGAACGGTGAAAGCGGGATTGCAAAACAGGATGGGCGCGCCGGTGACGGGATGATGTCTGACAAGCGGGTGTATCGCACTACCCAGGTTCGCATAGGCTTGGTTCAGTTTTTCAGCATCGCCATCGGCTTCGCCGATGGTGAAATTATTGCGAAAATCACCCAGATCATTGATCGCGCGCAAATCTGCAAGCTCCCGCTTCATGCCTTCTGGCAAAGCCTCGTAAGCCATACTCAGAGAAGCCCAAAGCGTATCGCCGCCAACGGGAGGAATGGTACGGCTGTAAAGAATGCTGGCGAACGGTACCTCGCCTCTGAATGTCAGATCGGTGTGCCAGACGTTGGTATCCTGGGGCCGATTGCCATCGAAATCGAGCACCATTACCGAGGGGCATTCTGGCAGGTGGGGATAGATCGGATGCGGTGGTTCCGTATCACCCAGGCTTTGCGCCAGCTCCAGGTGTCGAGCTGGAGAAATGTACTGATTGTGAAGAAAGATGACTTGATGTTCAAGCAGCAGCCGGTAGATGAGGTCTGAAACCTCACGGGTCAGCGGCGCTGACAGATCAATGTCGGAAATTTCGGCGCCGATTCTGGGTGTCAGTCGGGTAATGCCTGGGGTCGTCATGCTGATGCGCGTTGGGTGGGGCAGCTGGTATTGGTCATGTCTGAAACTATCGCGCGAAATTATAAGCAAAGATTCTTGATTTCACGAAGTGTGAAGGCATGGGTGGCAGGACTCTCGCTCCCGACATGCACCACCTCGCTCAAGTGACGGAATCATTGGTTGTTACAAGCGATTACCATCAGTTCGGAAGGCAATTTTCAGTTGTCGAAGCGGTCGGCTTGTGATAAAATCAACCGCATTCAACAAGCATCTGAAGCAGTCCGTGACTCGGTCGTCATGGCAACGCTTTTTCTTTATTGCAACCAACCCTTTGCCATTCGTTCAATGACTCTGATTGCAAAAAAAACACTCACCGCTGATTTGCGGGAAGAGATGTGCGACTCTTATCTGGATTACGCAATGAGCGTCATTCTCGGGCGCGCCTTACCCGATGTGAGAGATGGCCTGAAGCCGGTTCATCGGCGCATTCTTTACGCCATGCTCAAGCTGGGAAACTCTTTTGACCGGCCCTATAAGAAATCAGCCCGGGTTACTGGCGATGTGATTGGTAAATACCATCCCCACGGTGATGCCGCGATTTATGATGCGATCGTGCGCATGGCACAGGATTTCTCAATGCGCTATCCGCTGGTGGACGGGCAGGGAAACTTTGGTTCGGTCGACGGTGACCGACCGGCCGCAATGCGCTACACCGAAGTGCGTCTGTCCAGGATCGCGCATGAACTGCTCGCCGACATTGATAAAGAAACGGTCGATTACATTCCGAACTACGATGAGACTGAACTGCAGCCCGTTGTGCTGCCCACCCAGCTGCCCAATCTGCTGCTGAATGGCTCGGAAGGCATCGCGGTGGGCATGTCAACCAAAATCCCGCCACATAACCTCACCGAGACGCTGGACGCCTGTCTCGCCCTGATAGAGAATGATGATCTGACAGTCGATGAACTGTTGCAATTCATGCCCGGGCCCGATTTTCCAACTTGGGGGATCATCAATGGGAAAGAAGGAATTCGCCAGGCTTATGAAACGGGCTCCGGATCAATCCGCGTGCGCGGCAAAGTTGAGGTGGAGGAGGATTCGACCGGCCATTCAAAACGCCTCATCATTTCTGAATTGCCTTATCAGGTCAATAAAGCGGAGTTGATCAAGAAAATCGACAGTCTGACCAAAAATGATAAGAATGATAAGAGGGCGAATCCGCTTGAAGGCATCTCGAAAGTGCGAGATGAAACCGATAAGTCCGGTATGCGAGTCGTGGTGGAACTGAAGAAAAACGTCAGTACGGAGGTCATCAGGCACGCCCTTTACAGCAAAACGAACCTGGAAGTCAGTTTTGGCATCAATCTGGTTGTCATCGATAACAATAAGCCGCGTCTGTTCACGCTCAGGGAAATTCTCGCCTCCTTTCTACGGCACCGGCGGGAAGTGGTAACCCGTCGGCTGGAGTTTGAACTCAGAAAAGCGAAAATTCGCGCGGACATTCTGGAAGGTTTTGCGGTCGCGCTATCCAATATTGATCGGATCATCGCATTGATTCGAGCGGCCGCGGACCGGCAGCAGGCGAAGGCCGAGCTGATGGCCACCGGATGGGACCCGCGGGTCGTGCGGCAGCTGCTGCAGGCGAGTGGTACGGAAAGTGCGGCGGATGAGGATTCCGCAGTTGAACAGGAGCGATTTGCCAATGGTTACTGGCTGTCGGAAAAACAGACCGATGAAATTCTGAAAATGCCCCTCCAGAACCTGGCGGGGCTTGAGCGGGAAAAGGTGTTTGGCGAGTTCCGCGAGATTCTGGCTGAAATTGCTCGCACGCAATACATACTGAGCTCCTCGGTCCGGCTGATGCAGGTGGTTGCAGATGAACTGAAGGCGCTGCGGGAACAATACGGCAAGGGTGACAGAAGACGCACCGAGATTATTGAATATCAGGGAGACCGCACCGACGAAAGCATGATTGAGTCTGAGGAGGTCGTGGTGACCATCTCTCATGACGGGTATGCCAAGCAGCAGCCGATTGAAGAATTTCGTCTGCAGCATCGCGGTGGATTCGGATTGACGGCGACCAAAACTGAGACGGCCCAGAAGAATGATGATTTTGTCAGCCAAATGTTCACCGCAAACACGCATGACACGTTGCTTTGTTTTACCAATCTCGGCAAGGTTTACTGGATTAAAGTCCATCGTCTTGCGCGGGCTGGACGAAATGCGCGCGGCAAGCCACTGGTCAATAGCATACCTGCCCTCGAAAATGAACAGAAAGAGAACGAGAAAGTTACTGCGGTGCTGGCCATGCGGAATGAAGCCGGTAAATATCTTGTCATGGCGACGCGGCGAGGACTGATAAAAAAATGCGATTTCAAAAAATTCTCCCGTCCCCGGTCAACCGGACTCAGAGCCATCGGGCTTCGGGAAGGCGACGAACTGGTCAGTGTCGGATTTACCAGCGGCCATGCGGACATTGTACTGATCAGCAGTTTCGGCCGGCTGGTTCGGTTTGATGAAGATCGGGTAAGGGCATCCGGACGGACATCGATGGGTGTCAAAGGAATCAAGCTCGGCAGGGGGCACACCGTCATTTCCATGATTCAGGTGGAACCGGAACACTATGACGGTACGGCTCTTCTCGTCAGCGAAGATGGAGTCGGCAAGCGTACCAGTGTGTCGGAATTTCCGCGCAAAGGAAGAAACGGTGTTGGTATTTTCGTATTGCCGGCGAACAAACGGCAGACAACGCAGATGATCGATGCTCAACTGGTTGAAGACGATGACCAGGTCCTGCTGATCGCCAATGGTGGCACGCTGATTCGAATCGAAGTGAACAAGATTTCCAAATATTCGAGGAGCGCGGCCGGCGTTCGGCTGATGAGACTCAATGACGATCAGAAACTGGTCAACGTTGCGGTGATTGGAGTGAAAAATGTCTCCACTGAGGACGAAACGTCCATCGAAGCGACTGCCGCAGCCGATGGTGATGACGCGTAATGCCATGGAACTCGATCAACTGAGAGAACAGATCGATGCCATCGACTCCCAACTGCAGGAGTTGATCACACGGCGGGTGGAACTGGGAAAACAGGTCGCCGCAGTGAAACTGAAGCAGGAAAACCCGCGCATTGTCGTACTGGAGCGTGAGGCGAAAATACTGAAAAAGATCCGCGCGCGCAATCAGAGCGATATTCCCGATGAGAGCATTGAGAGAATCTTCCGCGAAATCATTTCAGTTACTCGGGCAATCGAAGGTTCGCTCAGAATCTCCATTCTGGGTCCTGAAGGTACGTTTACTCATGCCGCCGCGCTGCAGCATTTCGGGCACGGATTCGAAGCGGTGTTTCGACCGACCATCGATGATGTGTTTTCCGCAGTCGAAGCCGGCCGGTCTCAATATGGCGTCGTGCCGGTGGAAAATTCCAATCAGGGCGTCATTGACAGTACGCTTGACTGTCTGCTGGATTCCGATCTTCGTTTATGTGGTGAAATTGAGCTGACGGTGCATCATGCTTTGGTCAGCAGGGCCAAAGATATTGCGCGGGTGCGCACGGTACTGGCGCATGAACAGGCACTGGCTCAATGTCGCAAATGGCTGGCGCGAAATCTTCCGGATGCGGCACTCGAATCTGCGCCCAGCAACGCCGACGCGATCGTCCGAATTCAGCATGACGATTCACGAGCTGCCATTGCAAGTGAGGATGCGGCGAAGCTGTATGGGATCAACGTACTGCGTTCGAATATTGAAGACTTTGTAGCCAACGCCACCCGATTTCTGATCATCGGTAAAGACCATCTCGAACCCACCGGACAGGATAAGACGAGCATTCTGATGTCAAAGCAGAGCGTTCCAGGTTCGCTGCTGAAACTGCTTGAACCGTTTGCCCGCCATGGCATCAACATGACTAAAATTGAATCGCATCCCAGTCAGAAAGGCAACTGGGAGTATGTGTTTTTCATTGACTTCGACGGGCACGCAGATGATGCCCCGGTCGTTCAGCTGTTTGAAGAACTGAAGCGGGAAGCGCCGCTGTTCAAGTTGCTCGGTTCGTATCCGAAAAACGCCGTTTGATGCCCAGCCGTTTCGACGCTTATTCGCTTGCCAGCGCCGGCATCCGAGGTCTGTCTCCCTATGATCCGGGACTGCCGATCGAGGAGCTCGGGCGGCGGTTCGGCATCCGGGATGCCGTCAAGCTCGCGTCCAACGAAAATCCCCTGGGCGCGCCTGAGCGGGCGAAAAGACTGATTCGGAAGCATCGGTCTGAATTGCATCGCTATCCCGACGGTTCAGGTCATGAACTGAGAAAAGCGATCGCAGACCGACACGACGTGGATATGAACCAGATCTGTCTGGGCAATGGTTCGAACGACGTGCTTGACATGCTCGCCCGCGTATTTGTCAGGCCGGGACAGAAGGGTGTGATCTCGAAACATGCATTCATCGTCTATTACCTATCGTTGGTTTACGTCCACGCGGAAATCGTCTCAGTGGAGGCCGCCGGGTTTGGACACGATCTCACCGCGATGGCCGATGCCGTCGACGAAAAGACGAAAATTCTGTATGTCGCCAACCCCAACAATCCGACTGGAACCTGGTCGACGGCCACGCAGCTCAAGAACCTGTTGAACAGGGTCCCGCGGTCCTGTATCGTTGTGGTCGATGAGGCCTATGCGGAATATGTCCGTCGGCCGGAATATCCGAATTGTACGCAATGGCTGGGCGATCACCCGAATCTGGTCGTAACGCGGACGTTTTCAAAAATTTTCGGGTTGGCCGGATTGAGAGTGGGTTACGCCTTATCCAGTCCTGAAATCGCTGACCTGCTCAATCGTGTCCGCCAGCCTTTCAACTGCAACAGCATTGGTTTGGCCGCGGCCGCCGCGGCACTGCAGGATGAAGCCCACTGTAAGATGTCACGCAACATGAATGACGAGCAGATGTCTCTTTTGTGCCAGGGGTTCAAGGCGCTTGGGCTCAGCACGATCGAATCGATCGGCAATTTCGTCTGCGTCGATCTGGGAACATCAGCCGCTCCGATTTACGAAACGCTGCTGCGCCGCGGCATGATCTGCCGCCCCGTCGGTGGTTATGGAATGCCCGATCATCTGCGCATTTCGGTCGGCTTGGAGAGTGAGAACCGGCGGTTGTTGACTGAGTTTCAACGGCTGAAAGAAGAAGGCGCGCTCGGACGGTGTCTGGATTGAAAATCGATCGTCTGCTGGTTATTGGCGTCGGCCTGATCGGCGGCTCTTTTGCGATGGCTCTACGCAAGGCTGGTGTCGTCAGGGAAATCGTCGGTGCGAGCCGATCGCTGGAGAACCTTGAGCTGGGAGTTGAATTGGGCGTTATCGATCGCTATACCTTGGATTTTCCTGCCGAGATCGAGAATAGCGATGTTGTATTCGTAGCGGCACCGCTGCTGTCGATCGATCCAATATTTGAAAAAATATCACAATCCAACTATCACAACTGCGTCATTACGGATGCTGGCAGTGTCAAGTGCTCTGTGGTTGAGTCTGCCGAACGGCACTTCAGTGCGAGTTTTCGAGGTTTCGTCGCCGCCCATCCGATCGCCGGGCGGGAGCACTCAGGCGTCGCCGCCGCTAGTGACAGTCTTTTTAGTGACCGCCGCACCATCATCACCCCCAGCGCTCAGAGCGGCGTGGAAGCGACCCGGCTGGTGGAAGATCTGTGGCGTTCATGTGGCTCGACCGTTACATCAATGGGGATGGAACGGCACGACGAATTGGTATCTGCAAGCAGTCATCTTCCGCATCTGATTGCGTTTGGGCTGGTGAACTACATCGCCGGTCATGCCAACGGCAAGGATTGTTTTGATCTCGCCGCCGCTGGATTTTATGATTTTACGAGAATCGCATCGAGTGACCCGATCATGTGGCGCGATATCTGTCTGACGAATGCAGATGCGATCGTTCGGGAACTGCACGGTTACATGGAGAATCTGCGCCAGCTCGCAGTAAAAATCAAATGCGGCGACGGCGATGCGGTCGAGGCGATGATGAGAATTGCAAAAACATCTCGAGACCATTATCTGCAGCAGTGGAAGAAATGACGTTGCGGTGTTTTGAGGCGAGATCTTGACGAGCTTAAGAATTCGCAGAAGCGGCCCGCTTTCCGGGCGGATTCGGGTACCCGGCGACAAGTCGATTTCTCACCGGACGGTCATGTTGGGTTCGCTTGCCCGGGGGAAGACGCAGATTCTAGGCCTGCTGCAGGGTGATGATGTCAGGCGCACCGTCCATGCTTTCCGAAGCTGCGGCGTCGGGATTGAAGAGCAGGGAGAAAGACTGATCATCGACGGTGTGGGATTGAACGGGCTTCAGGCGCCTGAGTCTGAAATATACCTTGGCAATTCCGGCACCAGCATGCGACTTTTGACCGGAATTTTCGCTGGCCAGACCTTTGAGACCCGATTGACAGGCGATGGCTCCCTGTCAAGGCGTCCCATGAAACGGATTGTCGATCCGCTGCGGCTCATGGGTGCGGATATTTCTCTTGCCACAGGCGATACACCACCGGTCGTCGTGAGACCAGTCGAACAGCTCAGGCCAATTGAATGGATAGCGCCTCTGGCGAGCGCGCAGGTGCAATCGGCAATCCTGCTCGCCGGCCTGTATGCGACTGGGTCGACTTACGTATTACAGCCAAGACCGACACGAAATCACACGGCCAATATGCTCAGTTCTTTTGGATGCGTCGTCGATCAGGTGCAGACTCTGGTGATGATTAAGGGGCGCCCGGACCTGCGGGGCCAAAATGTTCAGATCCCTGCGGATTTTTCATCGGCGGCATTTTTCATCGTCGCCGGCCTGCTGATTCCCGACTCTGAAATCGTGTTGGAAAATGTTGGCGTGAACAGTACCCGTGCCGGCCTTCTGATCGCACTCGAGCTGATGGGGGCTTCAATTCGACTAGAGAACCGACGGGTGGTCGGGGGGGAGCCAATTGCGGATATTCGAGTGCGCGCGGGGCAACCATTGGCTGGGATCAAACTGCCGGTCAGTTTGGTGTCGCTTATGATTGATGAGATACCGATCTTGGCGATCGCGGCCGCCGCCGCTACGGGTCAGACGGTCATCCGGGGTTGTGAAGAGCTGCGGGTGAAAGAAAGCGATCGCATAAAGACCGTGATGGAGGGTCTTGTATCACTGGGCATAGAAGTTGAGGAGCTGGCGGATGGCCTGATCATCTGCGGTGGATCATTCAGCGGTGGGCAGGTTGACAGTTTTGGCGATCATCGGATCGCCATGGCTTTTGCGGTGGCTGGTGCGGTTGCGGACTCTGAAGTGGCGGTGATGAACGCCGATTGCGTGAACACGTCCTTTCCCGGGTTCGACGTCTTGGCTCAACGGTGTGGAATGGATATTGGATCCGCGGCTGAATGAAATGATGGGCGAGTGGATCATTACGATTGATGGGCCGGCCGGTTCCGGCAAAGGTACAATCGGACAGCGACTGGCAGTTGAATTGGGCTGGCGCTTTCTCGACAGTGGTGCGCTGTACCGCTGTTGTGCCTACCTGATTTTCAAAAACAGCCTTGCGGAGGACGATGCTGACGGTCTGCTTCGAGCTCTGGATGAATTTGAGTTTGAGTCAGTTCCCGGCGAATCGGGTCATGAGGCGAAGGTTCTGTTGAACGGCGAAGATCTCAGTCTTGCGATTCGTACGGCGGCCTGTGGTCAGATGGCATCCAGACTTGCGATTAGAAAGGATCTGCGTCGCCGACTGCTGGTCATTCAGCGACAGTATTATCGGCCGCCTGGACTGGTCGCCGATGGTCGGGACATGGGCACGGTGGTCTTCCCGAACGCGCTGCTGAAGGTTTTTCTGACCGCTGATATTGCCGTTCGCGCACAAAGAAAATTCAAACAATTGAAAGAAAAAGAAATATCTTTAAACTATGATAAGATATACAGAGAAATTGAGAACCGAGATCTGCGTGACTCGACTCGTAGGCACGCTCCTTTGATGGCACCCAAAGGCGCACTGACTGTAGACACATCGTCGCTAAGTGTGAATGAAGTTCTGCAGTGCGTTCTGAACGGTGTCCATTTGAAGAGGGCTGAATTGGAATCGGCATCTTGGTAAACCTGAAAACTACACATTAACTGGAATTTGGAGACAATCTATAAACAACATGACAGAAACATTCACTGAACTGTTTGAGGAAAGCATTAAAAATACTGAGATGCGCGCCGGTGAAGTCGTGCTCGGCAAAGTGATGCAGGTGGGCAACGAAAACGTCGTTGTGAGCGCGGGACTGAAGTCTGAGGCTGAGATCCCGATTTGGCAATTCAAAGATATGCGCGGCAACTTTGATGTCAATGTCGGTGATGAGATCGAAGTCGAGATAGAGACCGTCGAAGATGGATATGGACGAACGCGGCTGTCGAGAGAAAAAGCGTGCCGGGCTCGGGCCTGGGAGAAAATTGAAAAGGCGTTTGAAGAAAAATCGACCATTGAAGGCGTCATTACGAGCCGCGTGAAAGGCGGATTTTCCGTATTGATTGAGAATGTCAGATCATTTTTACCGGGTTCGCTGTATGGAACCCGAGTGATACAATCGGATGAAGAATTTGAGTTTGAGAAAGATCCGATCGAGTTCAAGATCATCAAACTTGATCGGGCAAGAAATAATGTCGTCATCTCCCGCAAGGCGGTGCTCGAGAAAGAACTGACCAAAGAGCGCGAGGAGCTGATCGCCAGTCTTGAAGTGGACCAACAGATTGAAGGCGTTGTCAAGAATCTGACGGATTACGGCGCTTTCATTAATCTTGGTGGCATTGATGGTCTGCTGCACATAACGGATCTGGCCTGGCGGCGGATCAAGCATCCGTCCGAAATTCTGCAGATTGGAGAAACGATAACGGTTAAGGTGCTGAAATGCGACAAGGAGCGGTCCAGAATTTCACTGGGACTGAAGCAGCTCACCGAAGATCCTTGGCTGAATGTGGAGCGCCGCTATAAGCCGGGCGACCGACAGTTCGGCAAGGTCGCCAGCATTACTGAATATGGCGCTTTCATTGAGCTGGAGGAAGGAATCAAGGGGCTGGTTCATGTTTCGGAGATGAATTGGGTTGCCAGGAACATTCATCCGTCGCAGATTTGCAATGTTGGTGACGAAGTCGAAGTGATGATTCTGTCAATTGATGTCGAACGCCATCGAATCTCACTGGGCATCAAACAGTGCACGCCGAATCCGTGGGTTGAATTTGCAGTCAATCATAAGAAAGGTGAACGCATTACCGGTCAGATCAAATCGCTGACTGATTTCGGGATTTTCGTGTCGCTGGAAAGTGGGATTGACGGGTTGGTGCATCTCAATGACATTTCCTGGAATCAAGATGGGGAAGAGGAGATCAAGAACTATGCAAAGGGTGATGAAATCGAAGTGGAGATTCTGACGATTGATGCGGAACGCGAGCGCATTTCCCTGGGAATCAAACAGATTCAGGGTGATCCATTCATTGAGTTTGTTACCACATCAGGTAAAGGTGCCGTCGTTGGTGGCAAGATCGAAAATATGGATGAAAAAAGCATTCTGGTGCGGCTTGCTGATGGTGTCTCAGGTAAGATTCGCAATGCCGAAGTTGCAAAAAGTAAACCACAGGAAGCAAAATCGGCATTGTCGATCGGCCAGGAAGTGCAATCAAAGATCATCAGTATTGATCGAAAGAGCCGCAAAATATCACTGTCGATCAAGGCTCTGGAAGTTGAAGAGGAGGGTCATGCCATCGAAGAGTTTGGTAGCGATCACTCGTCGCCGGCCTTGACGCTTGGACAGAAACTCAAGGAGAAAATCTTTTCTTCCAAATCGGAAGATTCCTAATTTATCTGAGATTAAATTTACTATGACTAAGCAGAAACTTATAGCAACGCTGACAGACAGAAATCCGGATCTTTCCAAGGAAGATGTACATTTGGCGGTTGATGTGATTTTGGATACCATCGCGAATGGATTGGCAGAAGGTAAACGAGTTGAATTTCGTGGATTCGGGAGTTTGAGACTGCGTTATCGAAAACCGCGTCAGGGTCGTAATCCCCGCACTGGTACCACCGTTCCGGTTCAGGGCAAGTACTTCCCGCATTTCAAGCCTGGCAGGCAGCTTCGTCAACGCGTCGATCGAAAGAGTGATGCTCTGCAGTGATTGACGATTCGCATCTGTCAATTTGGCCGATTTAAGGAAACTCTGACAACTTGTTCAAAAAAATCGCACTTGTCGTTGGCTGTACCGCGGCTTTGCTGTTTGGGGTTACATTCACTATCAAGAATGCTCAGATTGTTCAACTCTCGTATTATTTTGGCATTGACTGGCAGGGGCCGTTGTCTTGGCTCTTAATCATCGTATTGTTGGTTGGTGTGTTCCTCGGCATGCTGGTGTGTTTTGTGACGACACTCAAGAAGAAGATTTTTTCCGGTAGAGTCAAAAACAAAAAACAGATCGAATCGACATGATGGATCCGATTTGGCTGATACTTCTTTTACCCGTCGCGGCAGCTTCCGGTTGGCTGGCTGCAACTGCCTCCCGATACCATTGGCCATTGCGAAACCGGGTATCTGACGTCTATCTGCAGGGCATCAATTATTTGCTTAACGATCAGCACGATAAGGCTCTGGAGCTATTTTTTGGTGGCCTTGATGTTGACAGCGAGACCATCGAAATTCACCTTGCGCTCGGCAACCTATACCGACAGCGTGGCGAAATAGGACGGGCGACAGAGATCCACCGAAATTTAATTGAACGTACGGATTTGAAAGGCGAGCAGCGAAATCAGGCTTTTTTTGAATTGGGGCATGATTACTATGCGGCGGGCATCTTGGACCGGGCGGAACAGGTTTTTAAGGAACTGATGCAAAGCCGTCTGTATCGGGAGCAGGCTTACGATCTGCTACGAGAAATCTATGAGCAGGAGAAAGAGTGGGTCAAGTGCATTGGTATTACGGACAGACTGAATCGCATATCGTCGCAGAATTTTTCTCCATTGCTCGCTCAGTATCATTGTGAACAGGCGGAAGAAGCGATCCAGAAGGGGCAGTATGATAAGGCGGAGGAATACGTTGGCGCCGCGCTGAACATAGAAGAAGACTGTGCACGCGCCATTCTGCAGTTCGGTCGGATCAGAGCGATCCGCGGCGACCATGAAGCGGCGATTAGAATCTGGCGCACCATTGAATTGACCAATCCCGGATATGTTTCGGAAATTGCCAATCTGGTCATCGAAAGCTATCAGTCGTTACAGCGGCCTCGAGAACTGGCTGAATTTCTGAAGAACACCGCTGAAAGCGAGGAAGATGCGAATCTGGTGGTCAGTTATGTTGATGTCCTCGAATCGTTGGGTGAAAATGAAAAAGCAATGGCGTATCTCGTCGAATGGACGCGTAATCATGAATCGCTTCACTGCCTGCATCGGCTGATGCTGCTTAAGCTCAAATACTCCAACAATACGGGGCCTGATGATTTCAAATTGATTGAAGCGATCATCCGTAAAGAAAGTAATCTGGCCCGCCATTATCAATGCCAGCGCTGTGGATATACCGTCGAAACACTCCACTGGCAGTGTCCCATCTGTCGAGCCTGGAGTTCGTTTGTCAATCAGCGGGCCACGCAGCTCGCTATTGAGTCAAAAGCCACGTAGGTAGAAAATCCTGTGCTGAAGGCCACCAGGGCCAATGGTCATCGACCAATTGCTGTGATCTGCGGTTCTGGTGCAACAAAGTTTCTACCTGATGAGGAAGAGCTGGAACGGATTGAGACTGACACGCCATTTGGCAGGCCATCAGCATCCATTGCCGCGCTCAAGATTCATGGCCTGACTGTCTATGTATTACATCGACACGGAGATGGGCACACCATCCCTCCTCACAGAATCAACTATCGTGCCAATATTTGGGCATTAGCTGAATTGGGATGCGACGCGGTGATTGGTATTGCGACAGTGGGCGGCATTCGTGATGACCTGAAGCCTGGCACTCTCTTTCTGCCTGATCAACTGATCGATTACACTTGGGGTCGAAACTCAACATTTTTTGATGGGGATTTTGATGATGGGGTTGGACACCTTGAAAATGCGAGTCCTTACTGTACGGCATTGCGGAATCTAATATTGCGTGCGGCGCAACATGAAAACATTGGTTTACTGAATGGAGGAGTCTATGCGGTAACGCAGGGACCGCGATTTGAAACGGCTGCGGAAATCGACCGAATCGAAAAAGATGGTGGCGATGTGGTGGGAATGACGGGAATGCCAGAAACAGCACTTGCCGCTGAACAGCGGATGTGTTACGCCAGCATCAATCTAGTCGTTAATCCAGCAGCCGGCCGGAGCCGTGAGGCAATCAGTAAGGATGCCATTCGCGAGGTATGGGCGATGGGATACAGAAACCTGCAACAGCTGCTGGCGGCAACCATTCGACAGTTGGCTGATCACAAAAATCGTCCACTCCGTCTCAATTCTCATGTCATGAAGATTGAGTAGGATTACAGTGGGAACTGTTCGATTATTTTCGGACGAATGATGGTAAAGACGACGCCGAATTTAGGGTGATCGAAATAGTGAATGTCGTTGATATGGATCTGTCTGCGCTCATCCAACAGATAAGATTGTCTGGGAGAATATCGTCTGACGGTTTCAGGTAGATGAGCGACTGCCGTTTCGGTGTCGGCAACGGGTTTGTATGTTACCCTGACATCAACCTGAAGCAGCTGGGCAACTTCATAGACCATCAATTCACCGGCTAGCAGCAGATCATCTGACAGAATTGAATCACTGACGAGAAGGTCCAGCGAAACCGGTTTGGACTTTGATTTGGGAACAGGTTCCTGCACCCAGCTGATGTAATTCAACAGTTCAAAGTTTGGATTTTTGTCAATGATGTCTACAAATTCGGTGAGCATATACGGTTCCACCACCTGAGGCCCCGTTACTCCCAAATCAGTCATCGAAATCGGTTCAGGGATTCCTGTTTCGACAGTTCTCAATTCTTCTTCCGAAATTTCTACATCAATCGGTTTTTCAACCCTGATTATTTCTTTAGGTCTCAAAAACCATTCACCATCACTTTCTGCTGTGTTATTCGCAAAAACAACCACTTCTACGTGAACGGGTGCACCGAACGCAGATGGGGTAGCGGACAGCAGTAACGCGGCTGCCGTAATAAAATTCACTAATCTCATTGTTTCGCTTTTGTCGAAAATGCGTCCTAATTCAAGGGTCGGTAGCTGAAAATTTTCTCATCATCCGCGCAATGTTTATGGATGAATCAATAAAAGTACTTGATTTAACGCTCACTGGAAAATTATAGATGCGAACGGGTTGAAAAAGCTCGTAGAGGGTGGATACCTAGCGGTTATGATGGAGTGTTCAACCAACCATAAAGTCCAATACAGAAGGACATTGCTGATCAAATTTAGGTGCAGATGGTTAGGATCCATAACGAAAGGCACCAAATGCAGTTTTTTAAGGAATCGCACATGCTTACTTTTGTTTGCTGTGTAACTTCTCTGGATTATAGGCGCGCGGAACCGTCCGACCAATGAGGATCTGCAATCCTCATCAGCAGTACCGGTCGCAGTCGGAAGTGGATTAGAGGGCGAACCCGTTAATCTGGTCCCATCTCTCCATCGTCTGCGGGTTTAGGCGGTGGGTCCGTGAAGGACGGATGTGCACGTCGGTTAGGCGGCCACCGCAGGGTCTTACAACATCCCACAGTCAAATCTATTCATGTTGGAACATGCCCCCGCCTTTTGAGCAAGTGATAAGTAGTGTCTGCAAGAAAACTCAAAAAGTGAGATAATTATCTGATATCATGTGAATAATATCGTATGATTGTGAACGAAGAATTGGCCTTTTGCCCTGAAAAAGGGGCGATTTCAGCCGATTCGCCGACTTTTCACCCAATCTTCGCCAGGCAGACAAGCAATGAGAGACATCATCAACCCGAATCACGAACTGGGTGGCATTGACATCACGGCCATTGAGATCGATCACCACTCGAGAGACGACATGCCGGCGGCGCTGCTGGGTCTGCAGACGCTGTATCGCGACCCGCAGGTGAGAGAGCGGCTGTTCGCGCGGCTGGAGACGGAGGCGCTGCCGGGGGTGGATCTGAACAACGGTCGCCCGGGCCTGGCGCGGTGGTCGGGACTGGTGATGGCGGTGGTCAAGCAGGCGTTGAACTGCGATTTCGATCGTCTGCATGATCTGGTGCGAAACCATGTGGACCTGTGGCGGATGATGGGTCATGGCTCATTGATGAAGCCGCCGTACACGCTGCAGCAGGTGATCGACAATGTGAATCTGTTCAGCGCGGAACTGCTGGACCAGGTGTCGCAGCTGGTGGTGGAGGCGGCGCACCGGCGTGTGGGTCATCAGCCGGGCGAGGCATTGGAAGGACGCTGCGATTCGTTCGTGGCGCAGACGGACGTGCATTACCCGACCGACACCGGGCTGCTGAGTGATGCGGTGCGCCGGCTGCTGGGTCTGATGCATCAGGCGCAGGCGTGTCATCAGGTGTCCGGGTGGCGGCAGTACCGACATCTGCAGCGAAAGCTGCGCGGTCTTTACAACCGCATCCGCCAGGCGAAGCAGGCGAAGGCGGCCCCGGCGGCATTGGAAAAGTATCTGAGTTGGTGCGACGGGGTGGTGGCGCGGGCGTGTGAGACGCGGGATCAGCTGATGCGGCAGGGGGTGTCGGGTGCGCTACTGGACGAGGTGGTCACCTTCCTCGGCTACGCCGAGAAGCTGTCGGATCAGGTGGTGCGGCGGTTGCAGCGCGGCGAGCAGATTCCGCATTCGGAGAAGATCTTTTCGGTGTTCGAGCCGCACACCCGATGGATCGTCAAGGGCAAAGCGGGGGTGGCGGTGGAGTTGGGGGTGCCGGTGTGCATCGTCGAGGATCAGCATCAGCTGATCCTGTCTCAGAAGGTGATGTGGGAGGGCCGTGATGTGGACCATGCGGTGCCGGTGATCAAGGAGACGCTGCGGCGTCATCCGCAGTTGGAGAAATGCAGTTTCGACCGCGGCTTTCACAGTCCGGCGGTGCAGCGGCAGTTGCAGAAGCTGCTGACTTACTGCGTGCTGCCGGTCAAGGGACGGCGTTCGCAGGCGGTGCGGGAGCGGGAGGAGCAGGCGTGGTTCCGCGAGTCGCGTCGTCAGCATCCGGCGGTGGAGTCGGTGATCAACAGTCTGCGGCATCGGGGTCTGGTGCGGGTGCGCAGTCATGGTACGGCGGGCTTTGCGCGCACGGTGGCGCTGTCGGTGCTGGCTTACAACGTGCATCGGTATGGGGCGATGGTGCGCGACGAGTTGCGGGAGCGGGAGCGGCGGAAGCTGAAACGTGCCGCCTGACGGCGGCGGTTGGTTAAAAGGGGTGTTGAACCGGTCCCGCCAGAGGGACTGGATGGAAACCTATGGGCCGAATTCGGCATTCGCCGCCCGGCTGACGAAAAAAGCGTGCCAATCGGCGCAAAACGACCGAATGTTCAGAAATCTTCTCGCCCCGAACCCTCAGCCATCCATTTTCTTCTCGATTCGAGGCTTCAGAAAATCAACATCGCCGGACATTTCATGCGAAAATGGGGGTTTTCTGGCAGACACTAAGTAAAGACCGACTCCCGCAGCAGTACATATCCCTGCCACAGTTTCATGATGACCGGCAGCGGCTGGCTGCGGCGCGGATGAAAACCCGCCAGCCGGGCCACATCGACGATAAAACGGCGGTTGTCTGGCGCCTCGCCGGGCGGCTGCTGCGAACGACGGATGCCGTAATCGTCCAGTCGCGCATTCAGCATCAGCAGGTCATCTTCACTCACCACCTCGTCGGCCGGTATCTGCGGGCGGTCGCGCGCCAGCCGGACGAGGTTGAACACCTCACAGGCGGTGATGGCATCGAACGCCAGGCACTTGCGCAGGTCATCGGCATTGTCCAGCTGCCGCGCCTCGATGCCGTCGCCGGTCTTCAGGGTACGGAAGTACTCCTCAATAGTCCAGCGTAGCTCATAGCGCCGCAGGGCGATGCTGGCGCCGTCGGCATCGGCTTCCCCTTCGGTGGTCAGCAACAGCCAGTACAGCGGTTGCTCACTGGCCGGAGAGTCCGGTTCAACCGCGTACATCGCCAGCATCTCGATCGGCGCCGGGTTCGCCCCCACGGCGGCATCAGCCGCACCCGCGCCGCCTGCACAGGCAGCGCCTTGCGGGCCGCGGCGAGACACAGCTCACCCGTCGGACCGGTCCACTGCTCGCATTCACACAGCCCTTGTACCAGGGCGTTGCGCGCGAGACCCGGCATCGACACCGCCTTCTGAAGCCAGTCAATGGTTCTAGCGTGAAACTGATGGAGGCCTACTTTCATGGCAGGCCCTTTTTTGTCACATTACGTTCTAAGATTCAAGAATAGAATCTTGTGTGGTCGGTACCCATGACGCGGTCACTTCATCACTGCATTCAGTGCCTCATCGGAACGGGTGGTGAAATGACGGTGCGCCTCTGGTAGGTAGTTGAACCGGCGATCCTGGCGGATCAGCGAGATGGCCGTGTTGCTCAGGTTGGCGAGATTGCGCGGCACGTGCGCACTACAGCGGTTCTCATCACAACTGAAGTCCCGGGTGTCGTGCAGCCGGTTCTCGATCTCCCAGTGTCCTCGCACCAGCACTGCGATCCGTTCCGCCCCGGCCTGTACGGCCGACAGAGAAGTCAGACCATAGGCAGTCTTCCGTTCGACTGTCTCGCGCTTGAGGAGCTCGCGGTGCCGGTCAATGCGAAGCTCCTGGCGACGACCCGGTATCGTACCGTACCCGTCCCATTCGGCACCCGCTGAGGTCAACCACCTCAAAACGGCGGTACTCCAGCCGACCATACCCCAGTTCCACGTCCTGCTTGAAGCACCAGCCAAGTCTCATCCTACACCACCACATGGCGCAGAGCGCGCCCGAACAGCTCATGGTAAGGCAGATAGTGATGGCGGGCGACCAGCTCGTCCCAGCGCCAACGCTCGGCGGGCGTGCGGACCGGCCGCACCTCAATGGCGCGCAGATCCATCCGCCCCGTTCTTGCATTCGGAACTCATGACGGCGCCGATATCTCAGATTGAATTTTGTTTGTCCAGAGCTGGAAGCAAATTTCTTTTTTCCTCAGGCGACGTACCGGTCGAAAACGGTTCCTGTGACACTCTGATTCAGGGAGTGATTGGTCGCCAATGACTTTTGATTTGCCGTGGGGATACCAATATTTCCTCATAACCAATTCAACTATGTTGCAATAACGCAATATTTTTCAAGGATCATTTGGCAATTTCTCCCTTTTCGCACCGTTCAGTTGCAAACTCCCCCCCCCGACTGATAATGAAAGTAAATTTACCTGGACGGGGTTACGAGTAGTTTTGATGAAATGAGGAGAATTTAACATGTCTATTGCATTTTTCTGTAGAGCCAAACCTCAAGGTTGCGATGCGGTCGAAATCTTTCGATGTGCAGGCTATGTATTTATTGGTTATCCTTTGATTCGCCCCGGTGTCGATGTTGACCAAATTGACTATAAGAACATAAAAAATGTCCTCGTGAACCCTTCTCGTGAGGTTACTACGGAAGATGAGTGGCAGGAGATATATCTGAATTATGAACGTGAATGGTTCCCTCGTTATACGGAGAACCGAACTTTTACTTCTAATATTGATGAACAATTATCGAATGGACAAAGTGTGATCGTTTTGATTCCGAGACCAACAGAAGGATTGGCTTATCTCGCGAATCTTTGTGGTCCATTTGAAATAGTAAATAATCCAGCTTGGGGGCAATGTTATCGGCGATTAAGACTCGATCAAAACCTGGACTATCGTCCTTCGCATATTTTAGATGTCGCGCAGGGATGGCCTGTTGATGGATATATAGAGGTGCCATATTCTAAGATTCCAGGATGGATAAGATATTCATTGACAATCCCCAGAGAATTTGCATACTTAAATAATAACCCGCTGGACGATAATTCAGCTTACGAATTTTTGCAGGGATTACATGATCATCCGGATCAACCAATTTTCAATTGGGATTGGACGCTTGATATTGAAGAAATTAAACGTCGTCTTATTGATACTCTATCTCCGTCATCGTTCGAAAACCTAGTGGTGAATTTACTCCAACTAGAACATCCAGAAGAATCTTGGATTCATACTGGTGGAACTGGAGATCTCGGTGTTGATGGATATAAACGTGGCCCCCAAAACGATGCATATACCGGTCTGT
Organism: Arenicellales bacterium; assembly: GCA_965205205.1. GTDB lineage: Bacteria > Pseudomonadota > Gammaproteobacteria > Arenicellales > JAJDZL01 > JAJDZL01. The sequence continues at coordinate 3,586,618 of CBDBFX010000002.1, read as the reverse complement.
TGCAAGCAAAGCTTGCTACGTCAGAGATGCCTAAATTTCCCCCCAACAACATACAAAAATTTGTAGCAGTTTTGTATCCTCCTAGTCCGGATAATAATAATGATGATATCACGTTGCTGGATCTTGATTGGGTGGCAAAGGCAGTACGCAGGCACTGGAGACGCTTACCGCTAGCACTTGGCTTGCGAATTGGAGAGCCTCCTGACGGAATGGATTGAACAAATCATCTTACTAGAATGATCGTGCATTTAGAATAGGGAACAGGTGTGCGATTCCCAGGTATCATCGAATATAGACGGCCAATGGAAGTTTATCGGACACAGTTTTTTCAAGAATCAAGGAACAAACGCTAGATTCGATATGAGCAAAATCATGGCATTTGCCATTGGCTGACGAGGTGTCTTGCACAATTCGTGAGGGACGTTCCTGAAACCAACATGTTGATCGGCACACTGATTTCCAAGGGAACTCTCCTTTCGCACACTTGTATCTGCCCATCTTTAACAGAAAAGAAATATTGATTCATAATATCAAAGCCATAGGGGAGAACAAATGTCAATTATTGCATTATTTGAAGCGTTGCAGATGGCTCAGACAGTCAATCGGTGACTTTTGTTGGCGGTAGGTGACGCCCCGTTGCCCGAGTTCGGCCTGCAAACACTGCCGCAGATGTAGCGTTCCACCCATTCTCCAGCTGCAGGACGGTGGATATGCGTTGATGTCTTTCCAGGGACCGTCAGCTGCGCCAGCCGCCAACCTGGCGGATTCAGACAAATGGCCTGCACCAGCTGATAGGTGATGACGGTGATGAACAGATGTCATTCGGCCCGCGCTGGCTGGTGATGATCAATCGGTCACCTTCGCCCGTTGCGGCCATGCCACCGAATAGCACGCCGGATATCGAAGCCGTCCCGGCGGCGACCACAAGATTTTGGTAGCCCTGCTGGCGCAGCCGGCTGAGGTTGTCTTCAGCCGCCAGTTTCACCAGGGACTGGGCTCCTCACGACATCCCACAGTTAAATCCATTCATTCTGGATCATGCCTCGCTTTCTAAGCGAGTGGTCGGTAGAGACCGATTCCCGCAGCAGTACATAGCCCTACCCCAGTTTCATGATGCCTGGTAGCGGCTGACTGCGGCGCGGATGAAAACCTGCCACATTGATGACGAAACTGCGGCTGTCCGGCGGACTCGTCGGGTGGCGCCTCGCGGCCTCCCGAACCGAATGACGGGTGCGGCACCAGCATTTCCACGCCCAGAACCGGCAGTGCCTTGCGGGCGGTAGCCAGTCACAGCTTACCCGTCGAAACGGTCCACTGGTCGCGCTCGTACAGGCTGCGGGCCAGGGCATTGCGCCAGAAACCCGGTGTCGACATCGCCTTCTGAAACCAGTCAATGGTCAGGGCGTGAAACTGATGCAGGCCTACTTTCATGGCAGGCACTGTTTTATCACATTATGTTCTTAAGAATTAAGTGTGCTCATTTGTGAGCTTCAGGGCGGGGCTCAGGGATTGGCGCAACATCCGCAGACAGCGCAAGGCGTTACTTTGCAACATGGTCGCGTCTTGGTTGATTTTCGGGTCGCGATAGCGCATGCCGTGTTTGAGCATGCAGTAGATGGCCTGCAGCATCTTGCGGGCAGCGGCCAAGGCGTACTTGATGAGGATGCTGCGCAGGTGGGTGTTGCCGCAGGCGATGGACCGGTCAAAATCGGCTCCTGTGACACCCTGAACCACGGAAGGATTGGTCTCTTCCGACTTTTGAATTGTCGTGAACCTGAAAGCTTTGTCGTCTTGGGTTCTATTTGCTGTTGTTTATAATGTGGTTCATTGATCAACGTTGATATCAGACTGTTCAAAATATGTTGTTATGGCAGTACAGAAAATTTTAAAGATGGGGGATCCTCGCCTGTTTGAGGTGTCTAGTCCAGTTGCCAAATCAGAATTCGCAGTTCTTGACGGCTTGGTACGCGATATGATTGATACGATGATTGATGCCGAAGGTGCCGGTCTTGCCGCACCACAGATTGGCGTCATGAAAAGGATTGTCATATTCGGCTTTGAGAAAAACGATCGTTATCCCGATGCCGATTGCATACCCTTCACCGTGCTGATCAATCCCGTTCTGGAGGTGCTTGATCAGAATCTTCAATATGGATGGGAAGGATGTCTGAGCGTTCCTGGCCTGAGGGGTTTGGTCGGTCGTGCGTCAAGCATTCGATATCGCGGTCTTGCTCAGGATGGTCTTCCAATCGATAGAACGGTGGATGGTTTTCATGCCCGCGTCGTTCAGCATGAATGCGATCACTTAGACGGTGTGCTATATCCGATGCGTATTGATGACATGCGCAATTTCGGCTTTGAAGATGAGCTCCATAGCCTTGCGACTGCCTGTTCGACGCAAACTGTGGATTAAGCGGCTGCGGCTTTTTCTGTAATATCGGAACTTTTGGGTGACAGCTGTTCCAGAATTTGGTAGGCGACAGTAATTCTACCGGCTTTGGTCGGCAATGAATGTTGAAAGTGCATTGAGTAGTCAGCTTGACTGAGTTTCGCGGCACCGTCGTATTCGTCAATTAGAGATTTAAGTCCCTGCATGGAAATTTCTGGATTGGCGCCGAAGATGATTTTTCCGTGTTTCGGGCCGATGGTCAGCTTGGATATTCCCAACTGTTCGCACCAATGTTTGAGATGATGAACGCTGAACAGATGTTCAACTTCTTCCGGCAGTTTACCAAATCGATCGATCAGTTCTGTCTTCATGCGGTTGAGGCTGAATCTGTTGTCCGCAGATGCAATTCGTCGATAGAGTTTCAGGCGCAGATTGACGTTCGGAATCCAAGAATCCGGCAGTAGGGCGGAGACCTGCAGATTGATTTCCGAGCGAACGCGTCGATTGAAATCAAAAGACGAGTCGGTTGCCTTTCCTGATGGTTCCTTCAGTTCTTTGACGGCGGTCTTTAGAATCTCTGCGTACAATGAATAGCCGATTCTGTTGATCGTTCCGCTCTGCTCTTTACCCAGCAGGTCGCCGGCGCCACGAATCTCAAGATCGTGCGTGGCCAGAACATAGCCCATTCCCAATTCATCAAACGCTTCAATGGCTTCCAGTCTGCGCCTGGCATCACTGCTCAGAAACTCTCTGCTCGCGACTAGCAGGTAAGCATAAGCTTGATGATGCGAGCGTCCGACCCGGCCTCTGAGCTGGTGAAGTTGTGCCAGACCGAATTTCGACGCCCGATTGATGATGATGGTGTTGGCTGTGGGTATGTCGATGCCACTTTCAATAATCGTCGTGCAGACCAGAAGATCGAATTTCTGCAGATAGTAATCTCGCATAACCCGCTCCAGATCAAGTTTGGGCATTTGTCCATGAGCCACTGCGATTCTCGCTTCCGGTACGATCTGCGTGATTTCTCTGGCGATGCGCTGGATGGATTGAATTTCGTTGTGAACGAAAAAAATCTGCCCGCCGCGCCCGAGTTCTCGAAGGCAGGCCTCTCGAATCGTCCCTGCGTCCCAGTTGCGGACGAATGTTCTGATACTGAGGCGGTTATCCGGTGGGGTGGCAATGATCGAAATGTCGCGTAATTCGTTCATCACCATGCTCAAGGTACGGGGGATGGGGGTTGCCGTCATGGTCAGGAAGTCGACTTCGGTGCGCAGTTTTTTTAGGTGCTCCTTATGGCGTACGCCGAATCGATGCTCTTCGTCGATGATGACGAGTCCCAGATTTGAAAATTCGACATCGGACTGCAGCAGTCGGTGGGTACCAATGATGACGTCAATTTTTCCCCCCTTCAGATCTTTGACGATGTTTTTCCCTTCGCTGGATTTCACCATGCGGGAAAGCAGCTTGACTTCAATTCCGAACTCCACGAACCGATCCTGAAAAACATCAAAATGCTGCTGTGCAAGCAGCGTCGTCGGTACGATGACGGCGACCTGATAGCCATTTGCCGTAGCGACCAGCGCGCCACGCAATGCAACTTCGGTCTTGCCAAACCCCACATCACCACAGACAAGTCGATCCATTGGCCGGTCCGCGGCGAGATCTTTGAGTACGGCGGCAATGGCTTTTTCCTGATCGGGCGTTTCGCTATAAGGAAATCTTGCGGCAAGCAGCTGATAGTCAGCTTCGGGAATCGGCATCGAGTTACCCGCCCGCTGTTCCCGTTGAACCTGAACATCAAGCAGTTCTGCAGCAACATCGAAAGCTTGCATCTGGGCATTTCTTTTTGATTGGTGCCATTTTTTTGAACTGAGCGCGTCAAGCACGAGATCTTCTGACTGGGCGCCGATGTAACGGCTCAGATGATCGATCGCGTAGACTGGTACATATAGAGTCTGTTTGTCTCGGTAGCGGATTGACAGATACTCCTCGTCTGCTCCGGATACGTTCATGGTGACCAGTCCCTTGTATAGACCAACGCCATATTGTTCGTGGACGACGGGGTCATCGATCTGCAGATCTTCCATTGAGGAAATCAGGCTTTCCGGGTTGCGTGACTTTGGAATTTTCTTGCGCGCTTTCACACTTTGTCCAAAAAGCTCCGCGCTGGCGAGAACTCTGAGATGGGCATTGGGCAGATGGAGTCCGACTGGAAGATTCGAATCGCAATAGGCGTTTTTTGCCGAGCCGTTCAGAAAATCACGCCAGGAATCGACTTGGAAAATTGGAATGTTCAACTCCCTAAACCAATTTTCAATCAACTGTTTCTGCCCCGCACTTCCGACGCATATCAGATTTCGATTCGGAGCGGGAGCAAAACATTCTTTGAGCTGGGACCGATTTTTCGTCGACCGATTTCGCATACTGATTTCGATGGGTTCGACGGAAGAGAATCTAACGGATTGGTCCTGAGTTGACGAATAAAAGCGAATCCGATCGTATGCTTTCAGTCTGCTCTCAAGGTTGGTCGGCGAGAAATAGACCATTTCAGGTGGCAGGGGGAGTCTTTCAGTGAATTCGCAGGCTTTGACAAATCTTTCATTCACTTGGTTCCAGAACCGCTTCATACCCGAGTCGAATGTTCCAGACTGAAATATTTGCGTATGGCTTGACATGTAGTCGAGTAACGAACTGGTGTGATGAAAGAATAATGGCAGATAGAATTCAGCGCCATTCGGAATCTCATCGGAATCAATGCTGCTGTAGATGACATTCCTGCGCGGGTCTCCATTGATGTTTTCTCGGATGCCTTGACGGAACAGACGGATGGCATCTTCAGTCAGGCATATTTCACTGCCGGGCAGAATCTGAAAGTCAACGACTTTTTGTGTGGACAGCTGAGTGTCGGGGTCAAAGTATCTGATTGTTTCAATCTGATCGCCAAACAGTTCGATTCGGATTGGTGCATCAGCACCCATGGTGAACACGTCAATGACACCGCCGCGAACGACATATTCACCCGGGTCTTCGACCTGCTGAACCTTGCGGTAGGAAATGCGGCTCATTTTCTGCTGCAGAGACTCCACATCAAGAAATCCACCTGTTGCGAAAGAAAAGCTGTTCTGTTCGATAAAATCGGTTGGTGGCAGTCGTTGCATCAGCGTGTCGGCAGATACGATCAAAACACCCGCTGCCAGGGTTGGCAGGACGCTAAGCAAGTGAATTCGTTGAGATAGTATGTCTGGATGTGGGCTGAAAGTATCATACGGCAGACACTCCCAGCCCGGGAATTGGTGAATTGGAAATCCTCGGCCATCGCCGGCGTAGAATTTGAGGGCTTCAGTCAGCGTATCCGCTTCTTTGATATTACCGACCAGCACCGCGACCGGCCGGTTTTGTTTTTCCACATACTGTGCGATAGCCAGCGCATCAGCGCTGCCATGCAGTTCACTCCAGACCGACACCTCGGAATCGAGGAGGTCGGCGAACTGATCTAGCGGAGAATTGATATTCACAGAAATGTTTTTCAGACTCAGTTTTGGAAAGTTGGAATAGCGACTGGACAAAATCCAGTCCCGTATGAGGTGGTGCGATCAAGATTATACAGACACGAAATGCGTTACTTCATAGGAAGGGGATTGTCACTTGCCAGTTGATACCTGCGCAGCACGCCAGCACATTCAATAAAATTGGTTCAATGCAACAGAAGGGTTCTTCACAGTCGGACAGATTACCAAGGTATTGGGGATTGATTCCTGCCGCTGGGGTAGGTCTTCGTATGGGTGCGTCACTTCCGAAGCAGTTTCTTAAAATTAAGGGGAAGACACTTATCGAGTGGACGGTTCTGGCGTTTGCCAAACCTGAACGGATTGACGGCCTGTATATCGGTGTGGCCAGTGTTGAGCGATATGGAGAATGGATCAAATCGATTCACTGCAAGGTTTTGGATGTGTTTCAGGGTGGTGAGACGCGGGCGGACACGGTGCTGAATGGATGTCGGTACATATTGGAGTCAGGTGGCGCGGAGACCGATTGGCTGCTCGTTCATGATGCCAACCGACCTCTGCTGACGGTGGCTGACGTGGACCGGCTCATTGATGCGGTGGATGATGATCAAGCAGGTGGAATTGTCAGTCTACCGGTGTTCGATACGCTGAAATCAGGTTTGGATGGACACATCGAGAAGACCATTGATCGCGAGCAGTGCTATAGAGCTCAGACTCCGCAAATGTTCAAATTGGGATTGTTGCATGAGGCGTTGAGTCGATGTCTGAAGGATCGCGTTTCAATTACAGACGAATCGCACGCAGTGGAACTGCTGGGACATCATCCCAGGCTGGTCGCCGGTAATGCGATGAACATCAAGATTACAACACCATCGGATCTCAAACTAGTGGAAACGATGATCGGGAATATTGGAATGGAAGAAAGTTGACGGTTGCTGAAACAGGAGAATGGGTTTGAACGTTCGAGTTGGGTTCGGTTTCGACGTACACGAATTCGAAGTGGCGAGAAAACTTGTGTTGGGAGGTGTTGAAATCCCTCACGTGGCAGGTATGAAGGGACATTCTGATGCAGACGTTGTCATTCACGCGATCATAGATGCCTTGCTTGGTGCGGCGGCCCTTGGTGATATCGGTCAGCATTTTCCTGATTCCGACCCGCAGTTCAAAGACATAGACAGTCGGAAACTACTGCGAACAACAACAGATCTGGTGCAGGAAAGAGGCTGGATAATATCCAATATTGACGTTACGGTCGTTGCTCAGGCTCCTAAAATTGAACCTTATTCGCTGGCAATGAGGCGGAATGTGGCAGCCGAATTGCGAGTGTCCGAAGAACAGGTGAACATCAAGGCGACAACCACCGAATCTCTCGGTTTTATCGGGCGGGAAGAAGGAATTGCGACGTGGGCCGTGGCAACACTGGTTGCTGAAACGTAGTCACCGATTGCGTTTTTTCAGCAACACGAAAGTGGCGCCCCGACCGCCGTCGTTGGATGTTGCTCGACAATATCCCAGAACGAACTTGTTCCGTCGAAAATGGTTCTGGCACTGTAGTTTAATTTGGGATATGCCATCCGGTGAATTTAATCCCTTACCGTGTATGATCTTAACGCACTGGAACCCCGAGCGAGTGGATTTATCAAGAAACCGCTGCAATTCACGGATGGCATTTTCGACTGTCATTCCGCGCAGATGCAACACATCTTCACGACAGAATTTGCCTTGTTTCAGACGTCTGAATTCCTTGATCTGAAGTCCGGGTTTTCTCATTTCTTCTTCCGATTCGAGCGCATGCTGGGTCCGATTCGGATCGACGGCCATCGATTCGATTAGCACTTCTTTACTGGATTGAGTGGGATCGATGTTGTCTGGAGAGGGTCTGGAATGATCAATATTCGCAATTTGTTTCGGTTCCGTGGGAACTACTCCCAGCGATTCCATCTCCGCCTTGAAGTCTTTGTGAATGATCATTTGGCGCTATTGACATCAGGTCTCAAGGTATTTTTGTGCGTCAAGGGCAGCCATACACCCCGTTCCAGCTGAGGTAACCGCCTGCCGATATACATGATCGCTGACGTCGCCGGCGGCGAACACACCTGGAGTGGAGGTCGCGGTCGCACCACCATTCAGTCCGCTTGTAGTTACAATGTATCCGTCATTCATTTCAAGCTGGCCTTCAAACAGCTGGGTATTCGGTAGATGCCCGATGGCGATGAATACGCCATGTACGTCAATACTCCGTTCTGCGCCTGTTTGAACATTGGCCAACTGCAGACCTGTGATGCCCATCTCGTCGCCCATCATTTCGCTGACAACATGATTCCAGAGTATTGTAATATTTCCACCATTGTCAGTACTGCGACCAATCAGCCGGTCCGCAAGAATGGCTTCCGCCCTGAGTTGGTCGCGACGGTGAACCAGAGTGACTGATTTGGCAATGTTGGCCAAATATAGAGCTTCCTCAGCCGCCGTATTTCCTCCTCCAATCACTGCAACGTTCTGATTTCTGTAAAAAAAACCATCACAGGTGGCGCAGGCAGAGACGCCTCTGCCTTTATAACGCTCTTCAGATTCCAGTCCCAGATATTTGGCCGTCGCGCCAGTGGCGATGATGAGTGCGTCACAGGTATATTCATTCTGATCTCCGGCGAGAAAAATAGGAGCTCTGCTCAAGTCCGCACGATGAATGTGATCAATGATGATATCTGTCTCGAATCTCGCAGCATGATGCCGCATCCGTTCCATCAGTTCCGGGCCTTGAACACCTTCCTGATCCCCAGGCCAATTGTCGACATCCGTCGTTTTAGACAGTTGACCACCCATTTCAATGCCTGTGATCAGCACTGGAGAAAGATTGGAGCGGGCCGCATAGACCGCAGCCGTGTAGCCTGCCGGACCTGATCCCAGGATCAGTAATTTACAATGTTTCGGCATTATCAGATAAGATAGACCTTTCAGTTATTGTTTCAATATTCAGCCAATCTGTAGTCCCAATTTCCACATCACAGAATCCGGTACTTCGAATCGGAACGACTCGGCAGTTGAATTGCCACAGAAGTCTGATTGTAGACAGCAGATATTGGAGCCGGTCGCTTCGGAAACTACCTGGAAATAAGGCTAATCGCGACAGATATCCCCAAGACTGAGTGCTAACACCTGCCAAGCGATGCAATTTTATCATTTATTCTGTGTCGGAATCCGACACTTCATCGTCAGATTGACATTTGAAACCGAACTAAACAATGATCAAAAAGTTCCACACTTTAGTTATCGTAGCTGATTGGCATACTGCGATCATTGGGTGAAATGAAGTACCATGCCATAACGGTCGCCACGATCAATGACCTGTTGTAGGCGCGTGTAATCAGTACCGCGTTCCACCAGGACACCGTCACATTCTTACGTCTGAGGCAGACCGTCATCCGTTCTATCCGTAGGTGAAGTTCGTACCCCACATGGCTCCGGCTCCCGTGCCGTACTTCCGGCATCCCACTCGCTCCTTGACCCCAATTGTGGACCACCGCCTTGTATAGTTGGAAATCATCCGCGAAGGGGCGAGCTGTACGGCCATTTCGATAATCTTCCAGAATCTGATCTTTAGCTCTCAAGAATGATTTTCAGACATTTTCTCTCCGTTTTTCTCGGTTACAATTATGTGGACATTCTTGTTGAAACCCCACTTTTCTGCCGATGCGATTTGATTGGGTAACTGATGCCTTATGCGTGAGAAAATGAAAACGGTGGCAATCATTCCGGCTCGAGGGGGCAGTAAGCGTATTCCAAGAAAAAACATTCGTTTATTTCACGGCCGCCCCATTATTTCCTATTCAATAGCGGCGGCGCTGGAATCAGCTCTCTTTGATGTGGTGATGGTATCAACGGATGATGAAGAAATCGCTGACATTTCCAGGCGGTATGGAGCAACAATCGGTGAACTTCGCGCCCAGGATAAATCAGACGATAAAACCGGCGTACTTGAAGTCATCGAATATGAACTGCGGCAACTTGAAAAGCAGAACGGGATGCCTTCCGAAGTCTGTTTGATTTATGCCACCGCACCCATGATTCGCGTATGCGACCTGAAAAACAGTTATGGGATTTTCAGAAAGAATCATATAGATTTTGTATTTTCCGCAACAGAATATTCATCACCGATCTTTCGCGCATTCACAATTCTCAGCGATGGGCGCGCCAAAATGTTTCAACCCGAATACTACCGCGCGAACTCCCAGGACCTGCCGCGCGCATATTATGACGCGGCCCAGTTCTGTTGGGGGCGAGCAGAAGCGGTACTTGACCGGGATGCGGTCGTATTTTCTGAACGCGCGATACCCTATGTGCTTCCGACCAATCTTGTGGCAGATATCGATACTCCTGAAGATTGGGGATTTGCTGAATGGCTTTTTCAGGCACATCGGTCATTGTCGTCAAGCGGGTAAATTGAGAAATGGTCATTTGAACCGATGATGTGGCCCGCAAGTCGGACAACTGAACCGGAATATTGAATGGTGAAGCTGCGTCCAGCGGTTCGACCACCGAGGTCCAGAAAAAACAGGGATTTTCTTAATGTTCATCAGTCGCAGTTCTAGTGACGGCACAATCTATCCCGTAGCCGATATTTTGGCGATTGGTGATAGATTAATGTGATTGACTATACCAGGTTTAAACTCAGACTTCCCAACATGGCAGTCGATTTCAACAATCGTTGACTAACGGACCGATTCGTAAAATCAGTGTGTTGATGTTCTCTTGCCGCCGATTGGGACTTCGACCCGATCGTCTCGAATGGCCAGACGGACTCCAGCCAACGACACTGAGGACCGGACTTATCATCTGGCACTGCTGACAGTTGAGGTCAAAGACGCGAAACGTCCGTTGAAAATCTGTAGTCCGATGCACGCGTCAGTCTGCTTTACAGGTGGAATGGTCATCATAACATTTGGATTGGACCGGGATCTCTGACCTTATCTTATTGACGTTACCGAGTGCTCTAAACAGACTGAGCACGCAAGGTCGTGACACCGCCAGCAATCCGTTTTGATTCGTTCTGCTAAGAAGATCAGAATGAAGTCGTAGGGTTTACATGATCCGTCTTGCGACTGATCAGCCCCATTCCTATAGAGTCTGGACGGCAACCGCCGCCTTACGTTGAGTCGGTGCGAACTGTTGTGGAATGGATCTACTCATGGAATCGGTGGCATCATTCAACTACAATATCAGCAGACGGATCGTTGAATGGAATGGAAATGAACAAGCTTAACCTGCCAATCGGCTATTCAGCCTTTCGGGCCATCAGAGAATGGAACTGCTACTATGTGGACAAGACGTCTCACATATGGCGGTTGGCCAGCAGGCCCGGGTACTATTTCCTGTCGCGGCCGCGGCGGTTCGGTAAGACGCTGCTGGTGGACACGATGCAGGAGCTGTTCGAGGGCAGTGAGGAGCTGTTCCGTGGGCTTCACATCCACGACCGCTGGGACTGGTCGGTCCGCCATCCGGTGGTGCGGCTGAGCTTCGACGTCGACTATCGCGAGCTGGACGGACTGGCAAGTGATATAGATGATCAACTGTCCGCTATTGAGAAAAATGCGGATCTTGAACGTTCTGCGTCGACCCGCCCCGGCGCGGTACGTCTGCGCCATGTCATCCGTCAGCTTCATCATGCCACTGGTCGGCAGGTGGTGGTGCTGGTGGACGAATACGACAAGCCGATTCTGGATACGCTGGATAATGAGACACTGGTCAGAGCCAACCGCGATTACCTGCGCGGCCTGTATGGCGTTATCAAGGGCTGCGCCCGATACGTCCGTTTCGTTTTCGTAACCGGCATCAGCATGTATTCTAAGGTGAGTCTGTTCTCGGGACTGAACAATCTCAGGGATATCAGCCTGAGTCCGAAGTACAACACCATCTGTGGCTACACGGATGCGGACCTCGACGCGGTGTTCGCACCGGAGCTGTCGGACCTGGACCGCGAAGACATCCGGGAGTGGTACAACGGCTACCGCTGGAGCTGGCGCAGTGAGGAGAAGGTCTACAATCCCTTCGACGTGCTGCTGCTGTTCGAAGAACAGGAGTTCAAGCCTCATTGGTACAGAACCGGCACGCCCAGTTTTCTGCGCAACCTGATGGCGAAGGGCGTGCTGAACACGCTGGACCTGGAGAACCTGGGCCTGTATGAAACGGAGCTGTCAAATTTCGATGTCGAGAGCATCAACCTCAATGCGCTGCTGTTCCAGTGTGGTTACCTGACCATCGCCGACCGGCAGGTTCGGGGTTCCAGGATCTACTATGCGCTGAAATATCCGAACCATGAGGTGCGGCTGAGTCTGAACGAGGAGCTGGTGGTGGCGGTGACCAGGAAGTTGACGGAAGCGTCGGACCGGGGTGAAGAGCTGATTCGGCTGCTGCAGGCCAATGACTTCGACGGTTTTGCTGCGGAGATGCGGTCGTTTTATGCCAACGTGCCGAACGAGTGGTATTCGAGCAGCGAGGTGTCCCGCTATGAGGCGTTTTATGCCAGTCTGCTGTTCGCCTGTTTCATCGCCAACGGTGTGGAGGTGAGTGCGGAGCAGTCGTCGGCTGAGGGGCGTGCGGATCTGGTGGTGCACACGGCTGGTGAGACGTTCGTGCTGGAGTTCAAGGTGGCGGCTGTGGGTGAGAAGGTGGAATCGAAGGTGTTGGAGGCGTTGGCGCAGATGCATGGGAAGAATTATGCACTGCCGCATCAGAGCCGCGGGCGCAAGGTGCATCTGCTGGCGGTAGTGTTCAGTCGGAAGGAGCGCAATCTGGTAGCGCTTCGGGTGGAGCGGGCCTGAACAGGTGAAAGGTTTTCAGAATGTAGTCAACATCGCACCGATCAAGTACCACGATAGACGCCAAATTACAGCACATCAATCATTGAACTCAACATGATGACCATTCTTTCTGATAGTCGTAAGCATAACGACTATTCCGAATCCATTCTCACAAATGATTGAAATCTGTCCCTTATCAATCCCGTTACTGCTCAGTTCTGCTGCAGCAACTAAAGTGAGGGCCTGACTCGAATGGATCTTTGTTTTCTGAACGCTCAAACCCTATGGAATTCCAATCCTGCTTTACTTGACTTCGATGCAATGCTCCGAAGGTTGGCCGCTCAATAACTGAAATCGCCAACGATTCAATCGCTACAGACAAGTCAGGAACATGAAAATCGCCATTCGCACTGATGCTTCAAGCACAATTGGTGCCGGGCACCTCATGCGCTGTCTGGCACTCGCAGGAGAACTCAAGAAGGTCGGTGCAGAGGTACTTTTTCTTACGTCCGCCAAGGAGCATAAATGGATCAGTTTGATTCGGGAAAATGATTATGCCTGGAATTCGCTTGCTGAACGGAGTGGTATTGAACATTCTAAGGTTGCCATGGGTGTCAGCGAGCCCGATCTGTCCGCGAAAGAAAATGCAATGGCATGGGAAGAAGATGTTGTTCGATCTCGGAATGCATTGAGGGACAGAAATGTTGATTGGATAATCGTCGATCACTATGGCCTTGATAGACGATGGGAGTCGGCAATGCGACCCTTTACTGAGCGTGTTGCAGTCATTGATGACCTGGCTGACCGCAGACATGATTGCGACCTGCTGGTCGATTGTGTTTATGGGCGTAGCGATAAAGATTATCAGGATCTGGTACCACAGAACTGCATGCTTTTACTAGGAACAGAATTTGCTTTACTACGTCCAGATTTTCTCAAATGGCGAAGATTTGCGCTTGACCGGAGACGGAACATTAAATCAATCAGGAATATTCTGGTCTCTCTAGGCGGTGTTGATCGAAAGAACTTGACCGGGCAGGTCCTTGAGCAGTTGATGCGGATTGAATGGTCTGCTGAGATTGAAAAAATTGAAATCAGCGTTGTACTGGGACTCGGATTCGCGCATCGGAAGATCGTTGAAGATCAATGCGCATCAATGCCAATGAAAATTACACTGGATGTAAATGTAAACAACATGGCGGAACGAATTGCGAACGCGGACTTGGGCGTTGGCGCATTGGGCGTCAGCACGTGGGAACGATATTGTTTAGGACTGCCATCGGTCAATCTGATCACGGAACGGAATCAAATCGAAGTCGTCGATTCCTTACGAAAGATCCCTAATTCGGGAATTATGCATGAACGGTCGGTCACTGGGGATCTTGTCCCATTTTTGGAACAGTTCGTGCATGATCGACTGATCCGTCGTAAATTTGTCGACTGCTTCAGTCAGATGGTTGACGGTAAGGGAGTACAGCGGTTGGTTCGCCAGCTTGAAAGAATCAGATAATCTCCTGACTGACCTGTTTTGGAAGAACAGGCTATAATATTAAGAAGTAATGTTTGACGGTCATGCTGAACATGGCTCTCGAATCTCTTGATCTGCATGGCCGAGATCATCCATTTGCGTCGAATCATTGATTGATCGTAAAAAAAATGAGGTTTGCAGGCCATTGCCGGACGAGTAGACGGAATTGTAACGATCAAGCGGACGGCTGATGTCCTCTACACCAGTCCATTACTCAATTACTCAGAACTTCGCGTCAATCATGGTAGACAATCATTTGAATTAATGCAGTATGACTGAGCCGGAAGAGTACTTCGATGTCGTTGATGATCAAGACCGAGTGATTGATCGTCGGTCGCGTCTGGAAGTTCACAAAAATAATCTGTTGCATCGTTCCGTTCATGCGCTCGTTATGAACGATCAGAGAGAGGTGTTTTTACAGTTGCGCGCACCACATCGCGACAACAATCCGAATCTGTGGGACTCATCCGTAGCCGGCCACCTGCAGGCGGGTGAGGGCTATGATCAGGCGATGGTCCGAGAAACCGAAGAGGAAATCGGTATCAGACTAGATGAAATTCCGCAGAAACTGTTTAAACTGATGGCCAGTGAAACGACCGACTATGAGTTCTGCTGGATCTATAAGATTCATCTCAACGGACCTTTCACGATTGACACCCATGAAGCGGTTGCCGGGCAGTGGTTTAAACCGCAGGAACTGGACCGTTGGATCAGAACATCGCCACAGCAGCTCACGAGCGCTTTTAGATTGATTTGGAAAACTTACAGAGAACTTGAGCAGAAAGATGAATAAACCACTTATCGGCGTGACCAGTTATCACAGAAACGAAGACGATCGCTTTACGATACCCGCAAATTATTTGGAAGCTGTGGAATCCGCGGGTGGAATACCGGTCATCATTGCCCCGACGGAAGACAACGTTGAGGGGCAGCTGGACCGAATTGATGGTGTTGTGCTGACGGGCGGCGCAGATATTGATCCAGATGAGTACGGTGGGACTCACAATGAGGCTGTCTATGGCATCAACATGGAACGCGATCGCTACGAACTGCAGTTGGCGCGCCTGGCGTTGGGCAGAAATCTGCCCACATTGGCAATCTGCCGAGGGCTGCAGGTGCTGAATGTCGCAATGGGTGGAACGCTTGTCGAGCATCTGCCGGACAAGTATGGAGAGTCAGTCATTCACCGGGGTGAGGATCTCAATAAGGTGCAGCATCCCGTTTCGATTGCAGCGGATTCGAAACTCGCCTCCATCCTTGGGACCACGGAATTGAACTGTTCGTCCTATCATCACCAGTCGGTACGCGAGCTCGCGCCTGAATTTGAAAGGGTTGCGTCCGCTGATGATGGTGTGATTGAAGCGATTGAGTCCCCCAATCATCCTCACGTCATTGCGGTACAATGGCATCCGGAATACACGGCAAATGTCGACCCGATGCAGCAGAGGCTGTTCAATGTTCTTGTCGAGTGGTCGCGCGGCGATACTGACGAATGTCAGGAGTTTCAGCTCGTCGAAGGTGTTGCCTGATGATGGGATCACGCCTTGGACGTATCCGTCATTTCAAGCCGGGCGACGGAATCATCATTTGATTCCGCGTAGGCTCTGGCGACTTCTTCTGCAATAATACCGATTCCATCGCGAACCATTGCTTTCTCGCCCGCATAACTGAGTCGGATGCATTCATGTCGATGTCGCCATGGCTCTCGCAAGCCTGGGAAGAAGTAGCTTCCGGGCACGACATAGACGTTTCGCCGTTTAAGCCTGGCATACAGTTCTTCGTCTGATATCGGCAGACCGGGAAACCACAACCAGACGAAGAATGCGCCTTCCGGCTCATGAATCGCATAGGGAATGTTGCGCATCTCCTGGTGAATCGTTTCCGTTGCGTGTTCCATGAGATCTCGATAGTAGGGTTGGATGATTTCATGACTCAGTCTTAAGATCTCACCGCTTTTGATCGAATCAAGCGTCAGCGCCGAGCCGAAATTTCCACTGGCCAAAGTCATGATCGCGTTGGCGCATGTGAAAAAGTCAATCAGATCTTCCCGCGCGATGATGATGCCGGTCCGAGTTCCGGGCAAGCCGAGTTTCGACAGACTCAACACTAAAATGATGTTTGAGTTCCAGCTGACCGTCGCGTCTCGGTAAACGATATTTGGAAATGGCAGTCCGTATGCCCCATCAATAATAAGGGGGATACCATGCCTTTGCGCCAACTTGTCAAGGTTTCGCATTTCATCATCTGCAACCATGTTGCCCGTTGGGTTGGTTGGGCGTGAAACACAGATCGCACTGATGTTGTCCATGTTTTCAATTTGATTGAAATCAACCTCATATTTGAACGTTACAGTGGAAGTCTTATTGATTTTCGGTCGAACCGAGCGAAAACGGAGCGTTTCCTCATCAGCTTCGTTGTAACCGATATACTCGGGTGTCATGGGAAGCAGAATCTGCTTATTCTGACCATCCGCATATAGACCCGAAAACAGTTTAAACAGGATCGTAAAAGTCATCTGACTGCCGTTGGCGACAGCGATGTTTTGGGGCCCGATATCCCAGCCGTAGGTTCTTCCGAGCAGGTCGGCCAATGCTTCAGAGAACTGATAGAGTCCCTGTGGGCCGGCGTAACTACCGATCAGTTTCTCAAATCGATTGGACGACTGCAGGAGTTCGTTCATTCGGTCGCGGAAGTAACGTTCAATTGGTGAGATATGAGCTGGATTGCCACCACCTAGCATATAAAGCGGGCGCCCTTTTTCAGCAGTAGCGCTGCCCAAGTCCTTCATCAGTTGGATGATGCCGCGTTCACGTTGAATTCGATCGGCCCAATTCGAAAACTTCATTTTGATCAGTGGAACTGTGTCATGAAATAGGTGATCTAGGAACCAAACTCGACCCTTTCAAGGGTCACAAGGTCAGCCAAGATATTGATCGCTTCGTCAAGAAAGACGTCACCGAACTGTTCACTTGGAAATGCATCGTTGGATACGGCATCCACCGGTTCGAGAGCAAATATTGATCGGACTTGGTTAATATAGTCGAGCTGTTCTTCAAGATCACTGTCAAGTGATTGTTTTCTTTTACTTTCGTTCAGGCTGATCGTTGATGGCGCAACGCGGTTGAATGAAAGTCGCTCGCGTTCGACTAGAATGTCAACCAAAGGGTTCAGTTCCATTCGCGCGCGGTTCAGCTGTCGAATTTCCGAGATTCGGTTGTTGATTTTGAACTTCCGGTGCCAGTGTCTGATACGCAGTGGCGGCTCGATGGCCGATTCAGGTAGCGCATTTTCCAGCGCGCGTTCACCCGACTTGGAAATGAATTCATTGGTTGGAAACAGCACATCTGGAATGATGCCAAGATGTTGCGTGCTGACGCCGTTTACCCGAAAAAACTGGGCGGTCGACAACTTCAGTGCGCCAAGATCGATCTTGTCAGTTTTTGCCAGTTGGTTGAGTGGCCATATGTTCTGCAGTGTACCTTTGCCGAAGGTTGTCTCGCCAACGACGATCCCGCGCCCATAATCCTGCATCGCGCCGGTGAATATTTCTGAGGCTGACGCGCTGCCGCGGTCAACAAGAACGACGAGCGGCCCGTCATAAACCACCTGTTCATCCTTGTCGGCGTGTATATCGAGCTCTTTTTCCCCATTTTCGACCTGAACGACCGGGCCTGATGGGATGAACATGCTGGTCAGCTCAACGGCCTCATGTAGTGCGCCACCACCATTGCCGCGCAGGTCC
Source organism: Arenicellales bacterium (assembly GCA_965205205.1). Taxonomy (GTDB): domain Bacteria; phylum Pseudomonadota; class Gammaproteobacteria; order Arenicellales; family JAJDZL01; genus JAJDZL01. The sequence continues at coordinate 3,568,656 of CBDBFX010000002.1, read as the reverse complement.
ATCACCAGTCCATCAACCAGTTGCTCCTGAAATTCAATGAGAAATTCCTTAATGTCATCGGCCGAGGAACTTGGCGACTCGTCACTGTCGTCCATATCCATGACATTTGAGTAGAATGCCGGCAGCTGGATAACGCCCAGCTGTAGAATCTTACCGTCAGAATCAATCTCAATCGTTGACTTTTTGGCCATCTGTTCCTCAAGTCTGACGGTCTGGCGAACCAGCTCAATGGTTTCAGCCGGTGTTCCTGGAGTGGCGTCTTTACGCAGAACCTTGAGGTGAACAGTGGTTTCTTTGGGGCCTCGAATCAGATCGACGACATCTTCAATTCGCCAGCCGACAATGTCCTGGAAATATCTGTCATCGTCGCCTGCGACCGCAATGATACGGTCTCCGGCATGTAGATTTTTACTCAGATCCGCCGGCCCGCCGCGAATGATCCCCTGCACGACGACGTATTCGTTCTCAGTTCTGAGCATCGCGCCAATTCCCTGAATCTGCTGAGAAATGCTGATTCTGAGATTGCTGGAACTGTGAGGTGAGAAAAATTCCGAATGAGGATCCAGTTCCTTTAGATAGGCGTTCAGAAACACTTCAATGACGTCGAATGCATTTGACATGGCGACCGAATTATTGATTCTCTCATAACGGGAGGCGAGCGTCTCTCGGATCTGTTTTTCTTCCTCACCATTGAGTTTCAGACTCAGAATGTCATTTTTAATCAAATGCTTCCAAAGCGCATCTCGGTCGCCTTGACTGCTGGGCCAGGGTGCTTCGGAGCGATCGGACTGAAGCGTATCGTTGAGTTCGAAATCAAAAGGGAAATCGAGCATCGAGATGGCATAGTCGGTTCGTTCCTGAACCCGTTGCCGATAAGTGCGATAGATGGCAAACACTTCATCCAGTTTACCTTTCTTCAGGAAATTGTCGTAGTAATAGCGGTTCGATTCAAAATTCCTGATATCCGATGCGAGAAAGTACATTTTTCTGGGATCCAGCGCATTCAGAAATTCGGCAAGGATTTCCTCAGAGAACTCATTGTTGAGCGGTCTGTTTCGATAATGGTATTGATCAGCCAGTTCGGCTGCGGCTGCGACGATGGCCGAATGATAGATGTCCGCCACCAGCAGTGGGGGAGACACCGTACCGGTCGATGACTGTGTTTCATTCAGCTGAGATACAACGGCATAGACGGAGTAGCCGACGATGAGGCTGACGACCAGAATTCTCATCGACCAGCCACCGCGCCGGAAAGTTCTGAATCGTTGGCGTTCAGTCATCAGTTGCGCTGATCGGATTCTGCACTTGTTTCGCAGCCATCTGTCCGACGCGGTACAATTCCCGGTCTCGAATTCCAATGGATTCAAGTATGTCAAGAGTTGACTGGACATAGTCAATGTTAGCGCCGCGTTGGCCCCGGGCGCGGGCGACGATACGGGCAATCTCGTGCGCGCTCAGATTTTTAACATAGGAATGGTGCTGGCGGCGGACGACAAAGGTCAGTGCTGCGACCTGTCGCCCATCATCAAGTGCGATGGTTCGGATGCACGGTTCATAAATGTCGTTAAGCATTTCTCGATCCTGCAGATAGTCGGCCACTTCGCGCTGCCTGTTTTGGGCGATCCGATAACCCATTCCGGTACACGAGCCGCCGCGGTCAAGCCCGAATACCAGGCCGGGCAGATCGCGCGTTCCGCGGTAGCGAATGGAACGTATGCACAGCGAGCGATGATATCCATAGATTCTCGCACGACAGGATTCAAGGTAAAGAAAGCCAGGATCCCACATCAGCGACCCGTATCCGAATACCCAGAAATTTCCCCGCGGCAGATTGAATTGCCTGTAAATGGATTGTTTAACTGACACGGACCGTACCAGAAATACTGTGTTCGTATAGAGCCTCAAACGACTCCGGTGTCATGGGCACCGGGTTGGTGGCGGTGGAAGGGTCGATCATGGCCATCTTTGAAAACAGACTGATGTGAGAGTGATCGACGCCAAGTTCACTCAATGTGTGTGGAATTCCAATCCGCCGCCGCAGATCAAGAACCCATTCAATGACCGCGTCGGCGGACGGATTGGGCAGGTCCAGATATCGCGCCAGTGCCGCCAGGCGATCTTCGATGGATTGAAAGTTGAACGCCAGAACGTAAGGCATCACGACGGCGTTTGTTGTACCGTGATGGGTGCCAAGCAGCGAGCCGCACGGATGGCTGAGGCTGTGCATCGCGCCAAGCCCTTTCTGAAAGGCCGTCGCCCCCATGGATGAGGCGACCTGCATCTGCGCTCTTGCTTCAATGTTGCCGCCATCCTGGCATGCCGTTTCAAGCCAGTCGCGAATCAGGCGCATGCCTTCAAGCGCAATGCCCTGTGCCAGTGGATGAAAGACTGGACTGCAGTACGCTTCAAGATTGTGAGACAGTGCGTCCATGCCGACTCCCGCAGTCAGTGCGGGTGGCAGGCCAACCGTCATTTCCGGATCAAGAATGACGCAGACCGGTAGCATTTTTGGATGAAAGATGATTTTTTTGGTCTGGTCCGTCTGGTCGGTGATAACCGATGCCCGTCCCACTTCGGAACCGGTACCGGAGGTCGTCGGAATGGCGACAACCGGTGCGATCGCTTCGGCATTCGCTCTCGTATGCCAATCCTCGCGATCTTCGAAATCCCAAATGGGTCGAGTCTGCCCAACCATCAGTGCGATGGCTTTGCCCACATCCAAAGCACTGCCACCACCGACTGCAATTACCCCATCGTGCGCATTTGATCGGTAGGCGGCGACGCCTTCGGCAACATTGGTCTCAATTGGGTTGGCCTGCAGATTGGAAAATACGGTGCAGTTTTCAAGCTGCCGCCGACACTGTGTCAATATTCGTTCAACCATTGGCAGCGACGCCAGCCCAGGGTCGGTTACCAGCAGTGGACTATTGATTTCAAATTCTCTGCAGACTGACGGAATTTCAGTACTGCGACCGACACCAAATCGAATGGCAGTGGGATAGTGCCAGTTGTTCGTGGCGGATTCACTTTTGTAACTCGTCATTTTTTCTACTCGATTGTCAATTCAAGACGTTAACCACAGTTATCAGTGAAAACTTTGAATCTGTACCGCCTGAATGGCCGGATCGCGATTGTTTCACTGTCTCGCATTGGAATGAAGTCACAAATATATGCTAATCCCATAGGCGGCTTGACTGAAATCCATGAAATTTTTCAGTTCTTCGCGCAGTGGGCCGGATCAATGGTTCGGGCTGCGGAAATTCTGTAAAATTGCGCTGACTGTTTGTTCAATGCGACTCTGAAATCTCAAAACAGGATGTCATCCTTATACGTACACATTGATCCGGTGGGCGGTATCGCTGGCGACATGTTTGTTGCGGCGATGCTGGATCTTTTCCCAGAACTGCAGGCTGACATGCTTGAAACGGTGCGCTGCGTCTCAGCTTTGGACCCGGTCGAGGTGCGGGTTGAACCGTACCATGATTCGGTCTTGGTTGGCAGGCGGTTCAGCGTGTCGGCACCCGAGATTGAGCCGCATCACACGCACTATGAGAAGCTGCTGTCAAGTATCTGTGAATCGTCCATGATACAGGAAATCAAACATGTCGCCTGTCAGATACTGCGCAATCTGGCACATGCGGAAGCATCAGTTCATGGCATCAGGATGGCGGAGGTCTCTTTGCATGAAGTCGGTTCACTTGATTCTCTGACGGATATTGTCTGTGCCGCCTATCTGATTCATACGGCGGGTGTTTCTTCATGGTACTGTGCGCCGCTACCTGCCGGTAACGGAACAGTATCAACGGCCCACGGTGAGTTGTCACTGCCGGCGCCGGCTGTTGCAGAACTTCTCAGAGGATATCCGGTCCATAATGATGGAAGATGGGGTGAAAGGGTGACACCGACCGGTGCGGCGATCATTCGCACCATCAATCCTCAGTTTGATCTCAGCTGGCAGGCGATGCGGCTTACCGGTACTGGGAATGGATTTGGCAGTGCGACGCTGAAGGATCTCAGCAACGTGTTGCGCCTGATCGCCTATGAAGGAATGTCCGGATCAACGCGCAAAGAGAAGGTCGCGGTGATCGAATTCGAAATCGATGATCAGTCGCTGGAAGATTTGAGTATCGGCCTTGAGCGTCTGCGCGGCAGTCATGGCGTTTTGGATGTGATTCAGATTCCAGCCGTCGGTAAGAAGAATCGAATGGCGGTGCATGTTCAGGTTCTGGCCCAACCCGATTCTGTTCAGGAGGTCGTGTCCAACTGCGCGTTGGAGACCGCCACGCTGGGTGTGCGATTCCATTTGAGTGAGCGGATCATTCTGCGACGTCGCACTCATGTTCACGAAGCACCGGCGCGTGCCGTGCCACTCAAGGTGGCAGAACGCCCAGGTGGTCGGCACACGGCGAAAGTGGAAGCGGATCATCTGCGGCAGATGGGGGACTACGCCGCGCGAAAAATGGTCAGGCAGGAAGCTGAACGCCAAGTCGAGAAAAAAATACAGGAATCTAAACAATGAAGGAAAGTCTGTCCAGCTCAATGCAGTTGACTTCGGAAGATGAACTGCGAGGCTGCTTGAAGCGGCTTGAAAACACCTTGGTAGAAATTGGCCAGTCCGTCGTTGCCGTCAGCGGCGGAATTGACAGCACGCTACTGGCGGTCATCGCTGGCAGATTGGATGGTGTTGAGATTGAAGTCTTTCATGCGGTTTCACCTGCGGTACCGAAACGAGCGACGCAACGGGTGCTCGAATATGCTGAATTGGAGAACTGGAACCTGACGGTCGCGGATGTCGGTGAGTTTCAGGACGAGCAGTACATGCTGAACCCGATCAATCGCTGTTTTTACTGTAAGACGAATCTTTACTCCTACATGGCCAATCGAACTGATGGGCAGCTGCTTTCGGGGACCAATCTGGATGACCTGAATGACTTTCGTCCCGGTCTGAAAGCGGCTGAGCGCCATTCGGTTCGCCATCCTTATGTGGAAACGAACATCACCAAATCTGACATTCGCAGCATTGCAACTCGCTTGAACATGAATAGCCTGGCTCAGCTGCCGGCATCACCTTGCCTGTCAAGTCGGATGCAGACGGGCACGCCAATCGACGCGGGTTGTCTGCAGGCGATTGATGAGGTTGAAAACGCCATACAGCGCGAACTGAGCGCCAGCATCACCCGTTGCCGAGTCAACGGGAATGGTGTGGTGATCGAGCTTGATCCGGATTCGCTTACCCGGCTTGATGCCGAGGATCGGAAATTGGTCTCGGAATTGGTCCATGAACACTTTCCTGATGGTTTCGGTCAGCCGGTTCCAACGTTCGCTCCATACAGAATGGGCAGTGCGTTTGTCGCGATGGAAGAAAGATGACGGCGGTAGAGTTCAGACCCGACCTCTCTCGACTGCAGCGGGTCGGTATGGAGGAGGCGGTTTTCTGTTCTGGAAAAACGGTTGCGCAGATTGAAGCAATTGTCCGTGAAGGGAAGAAACGGAAGGGTGACCTGCTACTGACTCGATTGACCGAGTCGAAGCATGCCAAGCTGCAGAAAAAGGTTCAGTCGTCAATTGACTACGATGCGATTTCCCGTACTGGAATCGTTGGCGATCGCGAATCGCCTCAGGGTGATCGGCAGGTGGCCGTTGTAACCGCCGGCACATCCGATCTGCCGGTGGCGAAAGAAGCGGAAAGAACTTTGTTTTATCATGGCATCAGCTCGACTCCTTTTTATGACGTCGGGGTCGCCGGTCTGTGGCGTATTTTAAGTATTGAGCAGGAACTTCGAAAATTCATGGTCGTCATTGTTGTTGCCGGTATGGATGCGGCACTCGCCTCGGTTGTCGGAGGATTGATCCAGTCGGTCATCATTGCGGTACCCACATCAATCGGTTACGGTGTGGCTGCAGGAGGTCGGTCAGCGCTTGAATCGATCCTCTCGAGCTGTGCGCCGGGGCTGACGAGTGTAAATGTTGACAATGGTTACGGTGCCGCCTGTGCGGCCATTCGTGTTGTCAATACCCACATAACCAAGCCGGTAAAGTGAAATCTCTGCACTGGGTTGCCCATGATGTCGGCGCCAGAATGCACTCGGTGGAATAATTTGAAATTCAGGTGATTGCTGACCTTTGATCTGAAGCAGACCGGCCCGCCTGTTGAACTGACTTCTATTCAAGAACACGAATCAACACATTTGAGCGAGGGTCATCTGCGCCGCCGGCCGGTCCTCGTGTTATGATGTTGAGCCGCTACTTCATTTTTTCTGATGCGACAGTCTCATGATCACTGTTGAAGCCGATTTCGGCAGACAAAAGTTAGCCATCGATGTTCCAGATGACTCGACGATCGTTGAGTTTCAGAATCCGCCATTTCTCAGTCATCCCGAGCAGGCCGTCAATGAAGCCCTGCTGAGTCCGGTCGGCAGTCCGCCACTTGCGGAATTGATTCGTCCTGGCATGACTGTTGCGATCGGATTTGATGACCCAACTCGCCCGCCGCTGCCTTGGCAGACGATTTTGCCGCAGGTGATCGAAGTGCTGACCAAGGGCGGTGTCAGAGATGAGGATATTTCGCTTATATGCGCCAATGGCGCGCACCGTAAGTGGACCGCAGATGAGCTGAAGCGTTTCCTGGGCAGTCATCTGTTCGATCGATTCTGGCCAAGCGGACGGATTTTCAATCATGACTGTCAGAACCCCGATGAACTGACTTATCTCGGCACCACTCAGCGGGGTGGATATGTTGAACACAACAGGCGATTCGTCGAAGCCGATCTTTCGATCTACGTCGGCACCGTTTCGGCGACCTATGTTGGCGGGTACTCGGGTACCGGTGCCGTAACGGGTCTGGCTTCGGCGAACAGTTTGGCGTCACATCACGCGCACCGGTTCTGGCATGATCCGAAATCGACGACCGGTGATCATCGCACCATGATGTACCGCGGCATGAAAGCCGAAGTGCACGAGTTCATGGAACAGGCCATGGCAAAAAGGATTTTCTACGTCAATTCAATTGTGGGAGTGGGCGGTCAGCTGGCTGGTGTGTATGCAGGGTACTCACCGCCGGTCGAGAAACCGTGCTGGGATCTTGCCGATACGTTCAGTATCTATCCATCGCCGCAGGCTGATGTGCTGGTGATCGGCCTTGGCAGCTGGTTTGCGTACGGCGAAGCGGACAATACGCTGGTCGCAGCCATTGGCTGTCTCAATCCGCCGCGAATTTGGCTGAATCGGCCGGTCCTGAGAGAGGGAGGCGTCGTCATCGGGCTCAATCCATCCGCCGGCCACATCAATCCCACCATGTATCCATCCTATCAGGCAGTGATTGATCTTTACGACCGACATCACGATATCAGCGAGCTTGTCGAACACGAACTTGAAATCAGTGCGCGGCCTGATTATCTGGAATTGTACACCAACGGCAACTCCTACCATCCTCGTCATCCGTTCTGGCTCATGTACATCGGACACTATACGCTGCAGCGGGCGGGCGCAGTGATCATGGCAGGTACGGAAAATCCGGGCGCATTCAGAAAACTGGGCATCACGCCGGCTAAGGATTTCGATCACGCGTGGAAGATTGCCTGCAATATAGTCGGTGGTTCTCCAACGACCGTGGTTGCACCGACATTCTGGACCCGTCGCCAGTTCAAATTTGACGTAACAGGCGCGAACGGGTAGGCGAAAATTTTTGAGTGTCAGCCGTCCGTCTTGATTTTATGATGGCGCGAGGCGACGACCCAACCACAGATGAGTATCGTCAGCGCGACCGTTGTAATCAGTTCGAACGGCCGCTCGTTAATCAGATAGGAAAACCCGAAGGCGGTAATGGCAAGAAAGCCCCAGCGCTCATACCAGTTCAGATCTCTCAGGAAATGGCCGTAGCAGACGACCGACGAAGTCCACTGCAATAAAAGAATCAGCATTACAGGCGGGGCGACGGCCCAGGTCAGATTGGGGAAAGACAGGAGCTCTGGATGATAGACGAATCCATACGGAATGATGAATGTTGTCAGCATGAGCTTCATGCCATCGATGGCGGTGCCGATGAATGTTCCACCAGACAGCTTCGCCGCCGCTAGCGCACTCACGGCGACAGGGGGTGTGAGCGTCGAAAAAACAGCAAAGTAAAACACGAAAAAGTGTGCCAGAATGGGCTCGATGCCACCTTGCTGCAGGAAGGGGACCAAGGTGAGCGAAACGACGACGTAGGCCACTGGAGTTGGCAGGCCCATGCCCAGAAACAGCGAGACAATCATAGTCCCCAGCAACAGTAGAAACTGGCTGTCGGGCAATATGTGAACCAGCAGGACGGCGAGCCGATTGGACAGGTTGGTCGTCAGAAAGGTCTGCGCCAGCGGACCGATGGCAACGAGTAGCAGAGATAACAGTGTGACAATGATCAGCCCGTCGATGTAAGCATCGTACATCTGTCTCAGTTTTGGACGGTACCTGCCTTGCAAGGGACACAGTCCGACAGCCAGGGCGATACCCACGACACCGGCGATGGCCGGCGAGTAATAGCCAACCAGAAGAATGACCACGGCGGTGAATGAGATCAGGAATGTCGGTAGCATTCTCCAGATGGCCTGCTGATCGACCGCCCCCTGCATCCGAGACAGATTTTCTTGTTTCGCACAAGTGATGACGCCGAAGGTGGTACCAGACAGAAACAGCAGTGCAGGTATCAATGCCGCCAGCGCCACTTCGATGTAGGGTACATTCAGAAACAGGGCGATGACGAAACCGGCGAGCCCCAGAATCGGTGGCATGATCTGTCCTGAGGTCGAGGCGACGGCTTCGATGGCACCGGCCATCTCTTTTCGGTAGCCGTGATTGCTCATCATTGGGATGGTCAGGCGACCGGTCAGTACGACATTCGAGACCGCCTGCCCCATGACGGAAGCGACGATTCCGCTGCCGATAATGGCCGGAAAGGCGGCGCCACCTTGGACGCGGCGACCGGTCACTTTGCCGATTTCAATGACCATCTTCAGCATGCCGACACCTAGCAGAATGGCCGCGAAAATCACCAGAAAGTAGAGCTTGTCAGCTGCCAGCCGCGCCAGCCAGAACATCCCCTCACTGACGCCCAGCCCCAGATAGTGAATGACGAATCCGATATCGTATTCCGGCAGACGAAGGATTGGATAAGTGATCAGGTGACCGAAGAAAAAATAACTGATTGTGATTATGATCAGTGATGTCAGAAGCCATCCCCAATGGATGAAATTGAGCAGCATCACACCGGTAATGAAGAGGACGCCAATGGTGATGTCAAACGCTTCGAAAAATGGATGCACGGAGTCCAGTCGAACGGTGTGAATTCGGACATAGCCCGAACCGCCGACGGCCATTAGACTACCGACCACCGTTATGCCAAGTCGAGTTTTCCAGAATCGCCGTCTCGCCTGATCAATGCATTCGTCCAGCAGTTCCTTGAAGGCGTGAAGCGATGAGAGACACATCACGAAAAAAACGAAAGTCGCATAGTAGACTTTTGAGTTGCTGATCAGCCCAAAGACCGAGATGCCGATGTATAGCGTGAGAATGGTGCCCAGCGCGACGAACGAATTCTGAACGGTAGGGCGAATTTGAGATGCGGACAGCATGAAGGAGAAGATGCGTATTCTTCAGTGTTGATTGGGGCGTGAAAAATCACACTGACTGATGACTGAGAAAGTCACCAGCCAGTGTGTCTGAACAATCGGCGTTCGGCGATTACATTTCAGGGTAGGTGACTGGAACGAAGTTGAGCCGTTTGTCCCAGATGCCGAGCTCCCTGTAGGCGCGGATGGCGCCGGGATGGGTGTTTTCGTCCGACAGACCGTCGACCATCATGTCTTCTGTCAGCACCTGCCACAAGGCATTGAGCTCCCGCATCTCGTCAAGGTGCTTATGGGTCGCCATGACATAATCGTAAGCCAGCTGCTCCGGAAATTCGGGGTGCACCGCCTTGTATCCTCTGTTGAAGCCGGCGACGAAATCCTGCTCCTGATGTGGCAGCGTGCCAGCTTTGATCGTCATGCCCAGCCAGGTGGTTCCGAACTGCTCATTCATCTTGTCGATGGCCCACTGGTCCATCGGAATGTAGTAAAGTTTCTTACCGGATGCTTCCAGTTTTCGGAGCGGCCCGCTTTTGATGTGGTAGGATTGTGATGGGTCGGTACCATAACCGGTAACGCACACATCGGTCGTACCATCTATCAGCTGCTGAGTCAGTCCGGCTGGATTCAGGCGACGAATATCGGTGTTCGAGCCATCAATTCCATAAGCGTGTTTCAGAAACAGGGCCGGAAACACACCCCAATCGCTTTGACCGAGCAGGCCGATCGATACCCGTTTCCCTTTCATGTCCTGAATGGTTTTAATGTTCGGATCGGTTGTAACGAAAAACTTGCCCTGCGACCAGTAAGCTTCACCGTGCAGCAGTTGAAACTTGATCGGAATGGGATCGGGCAGATATTCCTTCACGGCTTCCGACCCACCTTGGAGGGCCAGCTGAATGATGGTATCTTCCGTACCGAATACGGAGTGATTCCAGCGCCGCGGCTCAGTCATGGCGCGAACGTTATACATGTAGCCGGGCGTTTCCTGTGCGGCGATGAACAGGTTGCCGCCGCTACGGGCGACGACATTGCCGAATATGGTGTTACCTTCCATCACACCACATCCGAACGGACAGGTCAGAATCGAAACAATATCCTGAGCCTTCGTTACCGGAACTGCCAAAAAGGTTGAGGCCAGCATCGTCAGTGCCAGGATGCTCTGAACAATTCTCTTCATTTGATTTCCTCCAATTTGTAATTTTCGATTGTTAAAAAGATTTCATTTTCATCGGTTGGGATGACTGGTAGTGATCGGGATTCTGTCATCAGCTCAAAATTCATTTCACTCATGTTTTGATCAAATACAGCGGTTGATCATATTCAACCAGAACACCGTCCGCGGCGTAGACTGAGGCGATCTCGCCGGTTGCGTTCGATTCAACAGTGGTGTAGAGTTTCATAACTTCAATCAGGCAGACGGGGTCTCCCTGGGCGACCGTTGAACCGACTTCAACGAAAGGGGGTTCGTCCGGACTGGGGCGGCTGTAAAAGGTGCCAACCATCGGTGAACGCAGCATTTCGTGCCCTGGTGGTACTTGGGGTGTCTCTCGCGTTTGAGTATCGGCCGCTGCAGTCATCGCCGCTGGCGCGCTTTGGACGGATTCATCGCGGTCTTCCGCGGTGGCTGCTGACAATTGCGCCGCTGATTGTGCTGAGGTACCGCGCTTTCTGATGGAAAGATGCAATCCTTCAACTTCGATGTTGATTTCATCTGCGCTTGATTCATCAATCGCCTTGAGAATGTCTGCAATTTCGCGGAAACTAAGCGTCAAACCGATACCTCGAGGTCGTCTGAAATCTCAATTGATGCCAAATGGTGAAAACAGTCACTTTCAATCTGGTGCCTCAATAAATGATATATTCGGAGTATATTTATTTTGTAACATTTTTGCGTTCCTTCATTAGCGAAGCAGGCCGCTGTGGACTAACTTCAAGATCATCGACGTACGGGAATGGAGTGAATTGAGACGAATTCTGATTGCCAATCGGGGTGAGATCGCATTACGAGTCGTGCGTGCGGCGCGAAATCTGGGTATTGAGAGCGTCGCGATTTACACCGATGCCGATGCCCGGTCTCTGCATGTGCTGCAGGCTGATCATGCAGTGCGTATCGGTCCGAATTCGCCATTGCTGAGTTATCTCAACCAGACGGCCATTGTTCATGTCGCACAGGCTATGGCCTGTGATGCAATTCATCCGGGGTATGGATTTCTTTCCGAAAATTCAGGATTTGCCGAGTTGTGTGAGGCACAGGGCATTCACTTCATCGGACCGTCCGCCGAGACGATTCGACGGATGGGAAACAAGGTTCAGGCCCGCACTGAGGCGATGCGAGCGGGTATCGGAGTCGTACCTGGGTCACTGGAATCCTGTATTGATTCCAAGAGGGCGATGGAGGAGGCGGCCCGCATTGGCTATCCGGTGCTGATCAAGGCGCGCGGTGGTGGCGGCGGCCGCGGCATGCGGGTGGTTGACGACGAGCGGTCATTCATTGCCGACTATCATCAGGCAACAACGGAAGCCGAGTCTGCGTTCAGCGATCCCGTCGTCTATCTTGAAAAATATCTGAATAAAATAAGACACATCGAAGTACAGATTTTGGGTGGTGAGAACGGTAAGGTTGTCGTTCTGGGAGAGCGGGACTGTACCATTCAACGGCGGCACCAGAAACTGGTTGAGGAAGCCCCATGCGCCTTCATCAGTGATGATTTACGCGGCCGAATGCATCAGTGTGCGGTGCAGTTGGGCGAGACCATCGGCTATCGCGGTGCTGGGACGGTTGAATTTGTTCTGACGCAGGACCGCCGGCAGTTTTATTTCATTGAGATGAACACTCGAATTCAGGTTGAACATCCGGTAACTGAAATGCTGTTCGGCCTGGATCTGATCGAAGCGCAGCTGAAGGTGGCGCAGGGAGAATGCGCCGACAAAGTCGTGGGTTCGAATTCGCGGCAGGGGCACGCCATTGAGTTTCGGGTCAACGCCGAGCGCTGGCGCCATAATTTCATGCCGTGTCCAGGTCAGATTCGGGGGTGGGAATTGCCGGCTGGTTCCGGTGTACGGGTGGATACGCACTGCCATGAATCGTTCTGCGTCAGTCCGTTTTACGATTCAATGATTGCGAAACTCATCGTTCATGGGTATGATCGAGAGGATGCGATACGTCGGGCGGAAAGCGCCATTGAAAATTTCACCATAACCGGTGTTGATACGACATTGGGTTTTCACCATCAGCTGTTGCAGCACGAGTCATTCAGAACGGGGGACATTCACACCAATTGGGTGGAGCGGAAATTTTTGACCTAGGATCTGTGACATGAGAGGTTCAGTTCGTATTATTGATGTAACGCTTCGGGATGCGCACCAGTGTCTGTGGGCGACCCGCATGACGACGGCGATGATGAAGGACATCGCACCGCTATTGGACCGGGCGGGATTCGAAGCCATTGATCTGGTTGGTGGGGCCGTCTTTGATGTCTGCGTACGTTATCTGCGCGAAGACCCGTGGGAGAGAATGCGAATTCTCTCAAGCTGGGTCAAGGAGACGCCGCTGATCATTCACACCCGCGGTCAGAGCCTGTTTACTTTCGAATTTTTCGCCGACGATGTGGTCAGTCTTTCCGCCGAGCGATTCGCCGCGAATGGGATGCGTTACCATACACCTTACGATGCCATCAATGACATTCGCAACCTTGAAGTCGCAATACGATCAGCGAAGCAGGTTGGACTGCACACGATTGGGGGGCTGGTTTTCACCGAAAGCCCGGTTCACACGGACGAGTTTTACGCCAGCAAGGCTGCGGAACTGATCAAACTCGGCGTCGATGGCGTTTATATCAAGGATGCCAGTGGACTGTTGCGTCCTGACCGCGCCCTCACTCTGGTCCCCGTCATTAAGCGGGTGATTGGAAACCTGCCGCTTCAGCTTCATTCGCATTGCCTGTCAGGGCTTGCCCCCTATACGGCACTGCTGGCAGTGGACTGCGGTGTTGACGTCGTGCACACCGCCACGTCGACGATGGCCAACGGTGCCTCGCATTCACCAACCGAGCTGTTCGTGAGCAACTGTCGGCGACGCGGCCATTCCGTGGAACTTGACCTTGAACCTGTTGAAGAGGCGGCGGAGCGGCTGGCTTTTCTCGCCAAGATGGCTGACAAGCCACTGGCTGAGATCGCACAGTACGATGAGTTTCATTTTCATCACCAAATGCCGGGGGGCATGATCTCCAATCTCAAATATCAGCTGCGCACAGTGGGACTGGCAGACCGACTTGATGACATTCTTGAGGAAGCGGGGCAGGTGCGGGCGGATCTCGGATATCCCATTGTTGTCAGTCCGTTCGCGCAGTACATCATTACACAGGCGGTATTGAATGTGATGGGTCGCAACCAGGGCAAAATGCGTTATGATTCGGTACCCGATGAGGTGCGACTGTACTTGCGGGGTGGTTATGGTCAGGTCGTTGGTACCATCGACCCCAATCTTTATGACAAAATCACCCGCGGTGCGGAGCCGATTACGGAGCGGCCCGGCGCACAGGTGCCAAAGGCGTTGGATCGAATTCGAAGAACACGGGGGCCTTTTGCCTCCGATGACGATTTGCTGCTGGCGGCCTATTATGCTGATAAGGAATACACCGAGCTGAAGCGGGCCGGTCCCATACGACTGGATTCGGACGTCATGGGTACGACGCCGCTGGCAACTTTGATCAAACAGCTGGCTTCGCGACCGTCTATTCGATCATTCAGTCTGACGAGTCGGGCAGCTTGATTGCAAACAGAAGGAGGACTGTTATGAATGAACCTTGCATCATCACTGTCGCGATTACCGGCGCGGTGCCTAGAAAGAAAGACAACCCGGCGGTGCCGGTCGTACCCTCGGAGCAGATTGAATCCACTCAGGAAGCCTATGAGGCCGGTGCGTCGCTAGTGCATATTCATGTTCGCAATGCGGACCAGAGTCCCGGTTCGGATCCGGAAAAGTTTCGCGAGATTCAGGCGGGGGTCAAGAAACATTGCCCTGGGATGATCATTCAGTTTTCGACCGGTGGGCGTGGACGAGGGCTTGAACAGCGCGGCGCAATGCTTGATTTGCGACCGGATATGGCGTCACTCGCCACTGGTTCGGTCAATTTTCCCACGTCCATTTATGAAAATCCGCCGGCGTTCGTCGAAGAACTCGCGGCTCGCATGCTTGAGTTCGATATCAAGCCTGAAGTCGAAATATTTGATGTTGCGATGCTCTATAACGCGGTGGCTTTGGTTCGCAAGGGTCTGCTCAAGACACCGGTTCACGTTCAGTTTGTCTTAGGCATACCAAATGCGCTGCCGGCCCGCCGCAAACTGCTTGATTTTTTGATTGCAGAGTCTCGCGAGCTGCTTCCGGATTCGACTTGGACGGCTGCTGGAATTGGGCGACACCAGTTTGAAGTCAATCAGTGGTGTTTGGAACTCGGTGGTCACTGTCGGACCGGCCTGGAAGACAACATCAAATATGACAGAGATCGCCTGGCCAGGAGCAATGCTGAACTGGTCAGCAAGATCGTGGACGTTATCGGTCAGTATGGTCGGCATCCGGCGTCACCGGAACAGGCGCGGAAGTTGCTGGGTCTTGAAAATCACACGGCTGTCCGTTGAGGCACGAAATT
The DNA here is from genome assembly GCA_965205205.1 of Arenicellales bacterium. GTDB lineage: Bacteria > Pseudomonadota > Gammaproteobacteria > Arenicellales > JAJDZL01 > JAJDZL01. The sequence continues at coordinate 3,553,406 of CBDBFX010000002.1, read as the reverse complement.
GCTGATTTGGTTTCTGGGGAGTGGAACTGGCGGCATCGAATAATGGGCGGTGGTTCCAGAAGATCTGGAACGAGGTGCGCGACTCCGTTGGGACCGTGGCGGATGTGCGCAGTAAGAGTTGTTCCATGCATCTAGGTCACAAATTTGCCATGAACTTAGGGTCGTTATCACATCGCGAGGATGGCAGCCAGAGAAACAGTGATGTGCCCCCAATTTAATTGATGAAGTGCGCTGTTTTGGTGATCTGGCGGAACCTGCGATCTGTTTCGGATTCATAAAATGGAACCTGTCAATTGCATACAGCCTTTCACATTTTTTTCAAAATCGATCTGAATCAGACGGACTGGCAACACCGCGATTCAATTGCCATTGTGTAATTCCTAAGCAAAGCAGGGCTTCTCGTGAATCTTGAAGAGATCCGTCGCACTTTCATAAGCCGCCTAGATGAAGGATTTCGTGCGGACCGCGGCTGGTTCATTATCATGCGCGTTCTCGTTACAATCTCTTGGCTGAAAAGCAATGCTGAGTGTTTGGAGAATTGCGGTGGCGGAAAAAGCATTCAGCTGACCAAGCATGATTATCAGAGTCTGGCGCAGATGATGGGAACGAAATCTGATGATCGGAGCTTGCAGCTGCGATACCATCACCTGTTGGTCATGGAAAAACCACTACAGCTTCTGCAACGCGTAACGGCTCAGAATTGAAACAAAAATTGCTTGTTTTCACTTCGAGGTGTGGAAAACGCTCAGGTACTCGGTGTATGGTTCAGCAATCAAACAGATGGTCATCGGCATGGTCAGAATTCAAGATGTTCTTACCCCATCAGCAAGGTGAGTATGCAAAACGAAATTGGGGACATCCACGCCATTCACTTTGCTCCTATCAAGGCAAGATGAAGCCGTCTCTGGCGGCACATCTCGTAAAGACTTTCACGATGCCTGGTGACCGGCTGTTGGACCCGTTTTCGGGTGTTGGCACGATCCCGTTTGAAGGCGCGCTTCATGGTGTTGAATGTTGGGGATTCGATATCTCGCCACCCGCCTTTCACATTACGGCCGGAAAGATTGGCCAATGTACGCTTCTATATGTGAGACGACAGTTCAGAGGTTAGAAAGCTACTTGCAAATGCAAAAGGTCCAAGCGAGCGAACGTAAATCTGCAGAGTCGATACGGCTCAATGGTTCTCTACCAACCTATTTCCACGAAAGGACGTTTGACGAAATACTGTTAGCGCGGAGATACTTCTTCGACAACCCACCGGAGAATGACTCGCAGTCTTTTGTCTTTGCCTGTTTGTTACATATCCTACACGGCAATCGCCCGTATGCGCTCAGTCGTCGTTCGCATCCCATTACCCCATTTGCTCCGAGCGGCGACTCTGAATACCGTGCATTGGTTCCTAGACTCCGTGACAAAGTAAAGCGTAGTTTGGCAGGACCGATGCCAGATGGTTTTATTTCAGGTCATTCGGTTTTCCAGGACGCCACAACCTGGTGGCCTACTGATGTGAATGAACTGGATGCGGTAATCACCTCCCCTCCTTTCTTTGATAGCACGCGGTTCTTTCTCGGGAATTGGATGCGCTTGTGGTTTTGTGGTTGGGAAGCAATAGACTTTAAGCAAAGAGCAATGGCATTTGTTGACGAACGGCAGAAATACAGCTTCGAGGTTTACCATCCCATCCTACGCCAGTGTCGGGAGAGGCTCAAATCCGATGGCGTGGCTGTCTTTCATCTTGGTGCCAGTAAAAAGTGCGATATGGCGAGTGAGTTGGCCCGAATTGCTAAAACATGGTTCACTGTAACTGACATATTTACAGAAAGTGTCATCCACTGCGAGAGTCACGGAATTCGCGATAAGGGCAGTGTGGTAAGTCATCAATACCTCGTGTTGTAGTAGTTGATTTCGATTCGCGGAGACCAGCAGATCAATCAGGCCAGGAGATATGGCAATCTGAAATTATGGTGACGTGTTGAGGGATTGTCTCTTGCACTATTCCTGCCCCCATGATGAAACTCTCCTTTTGCTTAACCAATAATATGCGCATCAAGCAGCTGGGTCAGGTTTCCGTCTTTATCATTCGCAATTCCAATTCTTGCACTTTCAGTTTGATCTTAAAACGAATGGGTTTTAAGACACCAAACTCACCTGTGTATTGGACAATCCGTATCAGCTCAGTCTTTTTTGATGGAGTTGGCTTAGTCAGCTCATGTCCAGGACGAATTTTGAGCCGCTAGGCGGAAGAAATAATCATTTCACTAGGAAATATTCTGAATCTAAATATAATTCAATACAATAACCCTTTTACGAGTCGTTTCCAAGAGATTAAACGTTTTGAAATTTCGACCGGCTGGATACGCGTATCTTTTTGATGAGCTTTGTCTGCAGGGTATGCCCCATTGGCATAGCTCATGGGTGTCGTTATCGGGAACACACAGACCAAAGGTCCGGAGTGATGCGATTGAAGACACCTATCCCAATCGGTATTGGCCTGGTGAAAAAATCGGTGATCATCTTGAGTTCGCATTGAAATACGATGGAGTCAATCTGGGGTTGCTGGCCCGCATATTCGAAAGTGCTTCTCAGGCAGATTTGGTTGAGTATATAGAGTCCAAGCCCACCGGCAAGTATGCTCGACGGATTTGGTTTTTCTATGAGTTTCTGACGGGCAGGAAACTACCAGTCCATAACGCAACTTCCGGCAACTATGTTGGTGCACTAGATGCAACAAAGTACTACACGATTCAGCGAGGTGAGAAATCTCCGCGTCACCGCATCGTCAACAACCTACTTGGCCCCAAATCCTTTTGCCCAGTCGTCAGGCGAACTGAACAGCTGTCAAAAATGGATTCGTCCGACCTGCGTAAACGGTGTGATGATATTCTAACCCGCATATTTCACCGATTTGTATTCTGGGTTGAAATGGCCGTCGCCAAGCGTTGATTTCATCAGTTGGATGAGAAAACCGCCGTCAGCCAGTGACAAGGCCGGCGAGCGCACCGCGGAAACCGCGTTTTTCCGGCCCGCCAAGGCCCGTTCAGCCCGTTGCGGCATGGTCAGGGCGCGTGCCATCCTCGCCCCTGACACAGTCGGCGATCCAACCGACGGTCGGCACCCGAGCCGACCCGATGACACCCTAGCTGAAATCAGGCGGCGGCCTCCACAGTGGCAGCTGGCCCAGATTGCCCAGCACCTCGGCGAACACCTCGGCATGCGGATAACCCGCCGACATCGACAGCCACACCCGGCGGGTGGTCACCCGAAGGCGCACCCCGACCTTGATCAGCTTCAGCCGCAGCGTGCCACTCTGCGCCCGCGCCAGGCGGGTGCCCTTGGCACCCAGACGACGCAGCGCCTCGAGCAGCCCATAAGCGAACGAGGCGAAGTACAGGCGCAGCTGATTGGCCGCCATCTGGTGCGAACTGGTGCGGTCCGCAAACAGGTCCAACTGCTGCTCCTTGATGCGGTTCTCCATGTCGCCACGGGCGCAGTATTTCTCCTCATACAGCTCCTGAGCGTTCACCTCCTCAGCCGACAGGCTGGTCACCACGAACCGCGGATTGGCCCCACGCCGCAGATGTTCCGCCTTGCCAATCACCCGCCGCGCCCGACTCCACGAGCTACGCGTCTGATAACTGAACTCGCCGAACCGGCGCACCGCCTCGCCCGTGCGCTCATGCTCCTCAGCGGCCTCTTCCATCTCCTTCGACAGCACCGCCTCCAGACGCGAATTGCGTGCCACACCAATGACATAATCCACCTGCACCTCCTCCTGCTCACACCACGCCATGATGTCTTCCCGGCAGAACCCCGAATCACCCCGTATCACCACCCGAACCTTTGGCCAGCGCGCCCGCAACTGTCCGACGATCCGTTCCAACTCCTCCACACTGCCCGCCGCACCATCCTGATCTGACGTGCGCAGCCGACTGCACAGCAGCTGCTCGCCACAGAAAATGTACAGTGGCAGATAGCAGTAGCAGTCATAGTAACCGTGAAAGAACCGACCCTCCTGCTCCCCGTGCAGCGGATCGTCCGTCGCATCCAGGTCCAGCCACAGTTCCTTCGGTGGCGCCTCGAACGACTCCATGAACAGGTCCGCCAACAGCCGATCCATCGCCTCACCGATGGCCACGATGCGTTTGTAGCGGTCATTCGCCGCCTCGTCCGGGTGCCCCAACTCCAGGCGGTTCAGCGTGCTCGGACTGGCCAGCGCCTGCCCCTGGTCCACCATCTGCTCCAGCCGATCCACCATCACCCCCATCAATCGGTCGTCGCTCAGGTGCTCATGGTCGTTGAGATCTTCATAACCCATCGTAATGCCATAAATGCGCTGGCGCAACAGGGCCTTAACGTGGTGTCGCACGCTGGCCGGGTTGCGGTAGTCGATGAAACAATCGGCCAGACGGTCGGTCAGACCGATCCGCCGGTCAACCTCCCGCAGCAGCAGGGCGCCACCATCGGAACTGATCTGTTCACTGTCGAATTTGGCGGTCACCGCGCGCCGGCCACTGGGTTGAAATTCCAACTTTGTCTGATAACACTGTGCATTCATGGCTGAGTCCTCTGTGAATGACTTAATTCATTGATTAAGTTGTCATTATAACTTATTTTTCACATTTTTCATAACTATCGGTGAAAAATGCGGGCTAAACACATATTCCCGCGACGTTCTTCGCCGCGCAGCAAAATATCTCTACACCAAGGAAACGAAGTCGTCCTTCGAAATCGAACAGATTAATCCCACTCCTTTACAAACTGAACTGTTCATTGCATCTCTGGAACTAGCTGAAAATGAAGATTTCTGTGAAAAGAAAAGATTGATCGAGCTTCAGAACCAAATCGTTGACTCTCGATTCAAAGACAGCGATTATCGGAAAATTCAAAATTATGTCGGACAGTCAATAGCTTATCGAAAAGAGATCATACATTTCATCGCACCGAAGCCTGCAGATCTGCCTGGTCTGATGGCAGGATTAATTGCTTCCCATGAACGGATGAAAGCAGATGGTGTTTCGCCGATCATTCATGCGGCGGTGATAGCCTATGGTTTTGTATTTCTACACCCGTTTGAGGATGGCAATGGCAGAATTCATCGGTTCCTGATTCATAACATTCTTTCACTGCGGAATCTGATGCCACATGGACTGATGCTTCCAATTTCAGCAGTTATGAAAAAAAATCCGATTGACTACGATGCATCGCTGGAATCTTTCTCACGGCCTTTGCTCCGCCAAGTCGATTATCTGCTGGACGAAATGGGACAAATGATGGTCAGGAATGAAACCGTTGACTGGTACCGATATATGGATATGACGCCTCAGGCAGAAGCCTTGTATGAGTTTGTTTCGAGAACCATCGAAGAAGTACTTGTGGAAGAGATCAGTTTTCTGGAAAATTTTGATAAGACCAAGAAGGCCATACAGTCTGTCATTGATTTACCTGATCGTCTGATTGATTTATTCATTCATCTATGTCTGCAGAACAACGATACGCTTTCTGCAAGGAAAAGGGCCAGTCACTTTTATTTTCTGACAGATGAAGAACTTGCGTCTATGGAGCAGGCTGTGAAAGTTGGATACGGCGGGCATAGCCGTTGATAATCTGACTGGTACGGTGAGCCGAGCGATGCGGGTATTGTGCACTGAAAGATACGAATGTGACTTTAGGCGATGGTTCAGTCAAACCACTGACTCTAGAGTAGAGACTTTGTCCAAGCCGAGTGAGAAGGGACGTGGGCAATGGTACTTTCAGCACTATATTCATCAGCTGCCGGCCAAGGGCGAGACGGTGCCGTTCGACCGGGCCTGATCAACCGGTCGGCATCAAGTGGATGCTGGTGGACAGTGGCATGATACGGTTCAAGTATTGGTTTTCAGTCAGTCGCAACGAGCGGCGACGGCAATTTGAGATGCGCCGTGGTTCGTTCAGATGACAAGAAGCGGGCTTGGATCAACTGCATGCGGCATTTTCTGAGCAATATCGGTTATCTGGACAGGAATCTGATGAGTGATTCCGTCGGAACCGAGCATTGTTGGCTTGGCGCGTGATGTTTTCGTCGCGTGGCAGGGTGACAGTGAAGGGAGTGGCGAGTCGGTGGACCTTCCGCCCGGGCTATAGTGTGAACAGCCGCCCGAACTTTGGGTTCCGGTCGGTGACGTCAGCTAGGCGCAGGCAGTGCCACGCCATAGCATGATTGCTGGACGTAACAGGCTTGCCCAATTCACTCTCAATCTCCTTGACGACTTGCGCCACCCGAAGGCTGGTACAGGAAACGAAGACGAGATCAACCTTATCATCTGAGCCAAGAGCGATGGCGGCATTCTTGATCGAGTCCGTGGTTATTTTCGCAGCTCGGTTGTCATCTTCTTCGTTGAAAGAGCCGAATGCGACGACGTTAAACCCACGATCTTCAATATACGCAGTCACTGCATCGTTCACATCTTGCCGATATGGAGTCAAAACCGCAAGATTTTTCGCACCAAGCGCCTCGAATGCGGCGAATGCCGCGGTGATCGGCGTCGTGCACTTGGCTTCGGGACGCGTTTGGTGAATTCTCTCAAAAACGCGTTCTTCTCCGATCACCATTGAAGCGGAAGTGCATCCGTAGGCAATCACATCGAGCGGGACTCCTTTAAGAATGACATCGGCGCACTCAGGAATGCGCTGCTCCATATCAGCTAGAGTTGCAGGTGTAACTGTTGATGAATTAAGAATCCTGCTCCCATAGAATGCGACGCCGTCTATGTCAAGTAGCATCCTAAATTCATATTCGATGGTATGATCAGATCCTAGCACAATGACTCCAATCGCCGCCCGTTCGGCTATGCCTTCATCAATTTCATGAGGTAGGTGAGTACGAATGATTCGCTCTGATCGCTCAGTTGTTTGGACAGTCTGCCGCATGGGATTCAACCGGAATTAACTGGAGTAAAGATTTTCAGAAATGATTTATAGCTGGGATTTTGATCATTTTAACGCGATTTGGACAGAATATCTGCGCTATGCTGGCCGAAACGCATGAACGTCAATTTCCGGTTCAACCCCATTGATCAGATCAGCGGCGATTTTGGCAGAGCCACAAGACATCGTCCAGCCCATGTGTCCCTGACCCGAATTTATGAATAGATTATCCAGTCTGGAAAAACCAATGTAAGGTGTGCCTTGCGGGGTCATCGGCCGCAGGCACGCTCGGTAGGTTGGTTTTTCGTAATCGGCGGCGTTCGGCAGTAGATCTTTGAGCGCGTTAACCATTGGCTGAAAATCTTTGATGTTATGACTCAGATCATAACCCGAAAATTCGGCCGTGGATGTCGCTCTGAGTGAGTTGCCAATTCGCGTTATGGCAATCAGATTGTCTTCATCGATCGTTCCGACTGTCGGCGATCGGTCTTTGTTCCCGATCGGCAGTGTCAATGAATAGCCCTTGACTGGATAGATCGGCAGATCGATGCCGATTGGTCGCAGGATTTTAGGTGTATGGGCACCCAGAGAGATGACATACAGATCCGCGTCCATATCACCGCCGGATGTTCGAATGAACTTGATCCGGTTGTGGTGTTTTTCGACGGAATTGACTACGGTATTGAACATGAAATTGACATTTCTCCGACGACACGCCGCAGCCAGAGCCTTGGTAAATTTCTGGGAGTTGCCAGTTTCATCAGTTGGGCAGTAGATGGCGCCGGCGATTTTCGATCGTACATCTCGATAGGCAGGTTCCAGATCGAGCACTTTGTCGGTCGTGAGAACCTCAGTCTGCTGTCCGCAGTCTTCAAGAATTTTTGAGTGTGAGATGCCTTTTCTGAAGGTGTCTGAATGACGGAACAGATAAAGCAATCCAGATTGGATACGATCGTATTCGACCGCATTCTCGGCGACAACGCTGTGAAGGCATTTCTGGGAATAAACGCAAAGTGCATGCTTGCGCACCGTATTTCGGTGAGCATCGGCACTGTTGCACTGTTTGAGAAAAAGTGCAGTCCATTTCCAGAACTGCCAATCAAACTGCAGTCGAATGCGAAACGCCTCGTCATTGCGGTAGATCGATCGCAATAGAATGCCTGGCGCTTTTGGAGAGGCCCACGCAAAAGCGTGCCCCGGTGCGATCATGGACGCGTTGACCGCACTTGCTTCGGTCGCAACATCATCGCCGGCGTCAACGACTGTAATGTCGTGTCTGCCACTTTTTGACAGCTCATAGGCGGTGGTTACACCAATGACACCACCGCCCAGTATGATGATCTTCACAACAATTTAAATACTATGCACAAGTATGATGATCACAGATCTCCCGATGTATTGGTCAATTGAGAGCGGCGATGACCGCGATTTCCACATTGAACTGAGGTGCCGCGAGTTTCGACTCAACGCAGGCGCGTGCCGGTTGATCGCCTGAGCTGACCCAAGCGTCCCAAACGGCATTCATTTCGCTGAAGTCGTTGATATCGGAAAGCCAGATAGTTGCGGATAGAATGTTTGATTTGTTGGTGCCCGCTTTGGCAAGCAGATCATCAATCCGCGCCAGCGTATCCTTTGTCTGCTCGGTTACGTTTTCGCCGGGTGCATTGAATGCAACTTGTCCGGCCAAATAAACCGTATTGTTATGGATGACAATTTGACTCATTCTTTCATTGGTTTCCATTCTCTGAATCATAGAAGTGCTCTCCGAATTGGCAATTTGAATCGAGTTGGTTGATGATTGGTCAGGCTGTTGCTGAGCAATCGTGCGTACCTGAATATACCTGACTTTCGTATTTTTTGTCATCATTCATCGCATAGAGTGAAATCCAACAAGCCCATAGAATTCATAAAAGTGACCCACATCAATGCAAATGATTGACTAAGATGAACACCGGCGCGATGGAGTGACTTTAAATCGATCAGTACAATGTGTGGGAATGAAATCGAATGCAAAGACCTGTAGCAAAACGTCATCGCCATGCTCCACGCTGAGGTATCAAAGCGTTCAGCAGATTGTCGGACAGTTCTGTCCAAGTTTCATGTTTCAGGTACAACGCCGGTGCCATCAGTAAATTTACGATCCGACTGATCATTCGGATGCGGGTGCAAAAGTCGGTAACATCCTACACAGTGTGATATTCATCAGTGCATTCAATGTCCAGATCTATACGACCATGAATGGCTTGCGCCGACAAGGATGTGAAAATTTCTGTAAATGCGAATCAGAAATTCAGTAAATTAAATAGGCGCAACCCACTTTCAATTTTCATCTTAGGAGGAATGAAATGCTGACATCAATAAAAGACAGATCGGTCATTGTAACTGGCGGAAGTAAAGGAATCGGTAAAGGAATCGCCAAAGTTTTCGCAAAGCAGGGGGCTCGAGTGTTGATTGTTTCCCGAAACATGGAAGAAGCTGAGAGAACCGCCCGAGAAATTGCAAATGAAGGTGGAATCGCGGCCGCATTTTCTGGCGATGTGACCTGTCCCGATGATATGAACTCAATGGCCAGTACCGCGGTGCAGAAGCATGGTCAAATCGATATTCTGTGCTGCAATGCAGGTATTTTTCCGCAGACAAAGCTTGAAAACATGTCAGGTACCGAATGGGACCAAGTTCTCGATACGAATCTGAAAGGTGTGTTTCTTGCGATCCAGAGCTGTCTTTTCAAACTCAAAGAAAGCCCAGCGGGACGAATTTTGCTTACGTCTTCAATTACCGGTCCGATCACCGGCTACCCAGGCTGGACCCATTACGGTGCCAGCAAAGCCGGTCAGTTGGGATTTATGAAGACTGCGAGCATGGAGTTTGCGCGGTACGGAATTACGGTGAATGCGGTGATGCCGGGAAATATCATAACCGAAGGTCTGCTGGATCTGGGAGAGGAGTATTTGGAAACGATGGCTGCATCCATACCACTGAAAAGATTGGGTACTGTTGAAGATATCGGTCATGCCGCGCTCTTCTTGGCATCCGACGAGGCCGCTTACATTACCGGTCAGACCATCGTCGTTGACGGCGGGCAAACCATACCGGAATCGGTTGAAGCCCTGGAGGAAGCTTAGATCGATGTCATAAAGCAGGGTCAATTTCAGTCTGTCTGACGGGTTCGGATCAAGCGATATGACTGGCCTTGATGTCTGTCAGGGTTGATCTTTCGTCTGCAGCGAGGCAGCTTGTACGCACGATTGACGAAAATCTGGCGGCATTACAGACCGTATACTGGAATCGACAGTGCGGCCGATGTCATATCTGCGCATTCTCAATTTAGGGATCGTCTCCAGCCTGGAGTCGCAAGGCATCTATCACGCGGTTGCCAGCTGCATGGCCGAAGACTCGGTTGATACGATTGTCATCTGTCGGCCCAAAAAACCTTACTTCTGCATTGGGCATCACCAGAATGTCCGGCAGGTTCTGAATGCAGATTACCGCGCAAAACTCCGTTATCCTGTGTTGCGTCGGCGTCTTGGTGGAGGCGTAACATACCTTGATGACCAGCAACTTTTCTATCAGTGCATTTTCAGCAGGAAGCGAAGCCCTGCGACACCAATCGATGTCTATCGTGCGCGATTGCGTCAACCCATTCGGATGCTGAATCGAATCGGCGTAGAAGCGGAACTTTGCTACATCAATGAAATTGAAGTGGCGGGCCGACGTATTGCAGGTATTGGTGGCGGTCTGATTGGCGAAGCGAGCGTCGTTGTTGGCAATGTGTTGAATGACTTCAATATTGATGTCATGTCGCAAATCATCAATTCACCCTGCGATGCGTTTCGGGAATTGGCGCGGTCAGCCATGCTGGAGCGGATTACAACATTGAAACGGGAGTGTCGAGCGGAATACTGGCCGGATCTGCCCGGCCTTCTGATTGAGCAGTATTGTCGGGATTATCCGCGGGCAGTTTATTTTGATGAACTTTCGACCCAAGAGCGCGACAGAGCGAATAGTCTCGCACGGCGGATGTCGTTCGAATCTTACCTGACTGATTTTATGAATGAGTTGTCACCCCGTCCTCTGACTCGGCTGAAAATTTCCGCATCCACCTCGATTGAGCTCATTCAGGTACGCAGTCGACGTTCCAGCCAACGGGATTTTGCTGTCCTGAAAATAAAAGACAATGTCATTGAGGAAGTGCGATATGTTGATGATCTCGGACCTGACAGTCAAGCTCTGACATGTGAATTGACCGCGAGAGAACTCCATTTCAATGAAACTAGAATCGGTCTGCCGATTCGGCAGTAATTCATGATTCGCCAGCCGATGCGGGCCATGCATCTGATTTTGTGAAACCAGATCGATCCAAAGACAATTACATTGTTCCCGATGTGCTTGAACCGGGGCTTACAACAGTGTTCTGTGGGCGCGCGCCAAGTCCCGAGTCTGCCAGACGGCGGGCCTACTATGCTCACTTTAGCAACAAATTCTGGGATATTCTGGCTGAAACAGGTTTGACGGAGCGTTGCCTGGATCCCGAAGAGTATCATCTGCTACCTCGGTTCGGAATTGGTTTGACCGATATCAACAAAACCGAGTCTGGAAGCGATCACGAACTGTCGGGGAGCGGCGACGACCCGCGTGCGTTACATGAGAAGATCCAGCGTTTTCAGCCTCGATTACTGGCATTCAATGGTAAGAATAATTTTCGACTGTTTTCTCACGAAGTCTATCGAACATCGGTTTCCATTGAGGTCAACTACGGCAGGCAGGTCAAGCCAACTGTGGGAACAACTGAAGTGTGGGTACTGCCCAACACTTCTGCGAGAGCTCGAGGTTATTGGGATCCTCTGCATTGGCACGATCTTGCCAGACGACACCGGGAGCAGATCTGTAACTGAATCTAAATTCATGGTCTGTTCCATAATAAATGAATGGGTCACTCAGGCTGAAAAATGGGTTTTTACAATAAAACACAGGGCGGTTGATCCGTGTCTAAAGTTAGAGTATCAAAATGATGATCGATCACTTCACTACCAACTGACTTGAACGAAGGAACGATGAAGCCATATAAGAAATTGAACTTTTTGAAGTTACTAGCGTGTTTGATGACAGTCGGTACTGTTTCTTCTCTTGCGTTAGCTCAGGAAACTGCAGACAATGCCAGTCCTAAGCAGCTCGGTACTTTTTCAGGGGCCAAGCCTACCGAATATCCAGATTGGTTTAAAGAGAGTTTTCTTGAATTTGACGATGACATAGCAGAAGCGGCTGGCTCAGGTAAAAGAGTACTACTGCTTTTTCACCAAGATGGATGCCCTTACTGTAATCTGCTGATTGAACGAAATCTGAGTCAGAAAAACATTCAAGAACTCGTACGAAACAAATTTGATGTCATTGCAATTAACATCTGGGGAGATCGTGAAGTCGTAACGGTTGACGGTCAATCCTACACTGAAAAGGAATTCTCAGCCGCCCTGAAGGTTCAGTTTACGCCGACCCTGTTATTTTTCAATGAACAGGGTAAAGCAATCCTCAAGTTGAATGGCTACCTGCCACCTCGCGAGTTCCTGACGGCAATAACATTCGTGGCGGAAAAACATGAAGCGAACGTTTCCTATCGTAATTTTGTCCGTTCGATGCTGGGGGACGGCAGCGAAAGTCGAAAAGGATTGGTTGCACAGCCATTTTTTGAAAAGCCGCCACACAATCTTAAACGCGGCCCAGGTTCAAGGCCGCTCGCCGTTTTTTTTGAACAGTCGCAATGTCCGAACTGCGAAACTTTGCACAGACAGGTCCTTTCGGACCCGGAGGTCAGCAGGCACTTACGCGGGTTCGATGCAGTTCAACTGGACATGTGGTCAAACGATCAACTGATGGATATGGATGGCAACCAAATTCGATTTCGAGACTGGGCGGATCGACTGGACGTCAGCTATGCACCGACCATTGTTCTTTTTGATGAAGATGGAAAAGAAGTGATTCGATCTGAAGCCTGGTTCAGGAAATTCCACACCGCGGGCCTGTTTCAATACGTCAGCAGTGGCGCTTATCTGCAACAGCCTAATTTTCAACGCTATCTTTCGGATCTGGCCGATCACTTGATTGAAGAGGGAATTGATGTTGATATTTGGGAATGAAAAATCCTGAGCTGCGAAATAACATTCGATTTCATTCTGCACAGTGGTCTATCTAGTGTTTGCCAGAAAACTCGAAGAAGTCAGATAATTATATGATATGAAATGAATAATGTCGTATAGTTGTGGGCAAAGAATTTGCTTTTCCTCGTAAAAATGGGAACTTTTCAGTAGATTCACCGAAAAACTCCCCAGCGTGCTACCGGCCAAGGGACAGCTGTCGGAGGAGGTGCGGTGGTGGCGTCGGGCGCGGCGGGTGGTCGGCAAAGTCGAACATCAGTCTCGCGGTGCCAACCCACGCTATGTGGTGCCCCTTCTGATGGCGAACGAAGTCGATGCTCAGTGCTTTTATGAACAGAAATACTGTCCCCGTGGCGACATGGAGAACCGCATCAGGGAGCGGCAGTTGAATCTGTTTACCGACCGCACCGTTTGCGCCAGCTGGCGGCCAATCAGTTGCGTCTTGACTTCCCATCGCAGGCTTGCGTTCTTATCAGTGCGTCGCGATGCCTGAGCACCAAGGTACCCCGACTGGCGCGCAAATAGTGCGATGTGCTGCGGCTGAAACTGAACGAAATCGAGGTGCCGATTCGGCCCATAAATGGTTCATGATTGCGATCAGACAGATATCGGAACTCTGATGCTGCCATTCCATCGACTGAGCAGGCGATAATCTGACGCAGTTTGCTCTCAGTGCATTTTAGGTTACTTCTTTGAAGTGGGTGAGGAAGTGCAGATTACAGGTTTGCATAGCAAAATTCCTCTAGTTCATTGGTAAAATTGAAACCATGGTGGATAATGATCGACAATTGAATGACGAACAGCGTACTGCTCTAAAGAAATTCATCGTCGAAAGTGATCGGGGACGGGCAGCGATATTTGTTGGCAGGAAATCGGAGCTTGCGCTCATCCGGAATCGGCTTGATCTGCTCGTTCAACGTCAGGATGAGCAGATACCAGGTGCCGATCTGACAACGGTTGTTCAAGGTGCTCCAGGTGCCGGTAAATCAGCCCTTTTGATGAGAGTTAGGGATGAATGGACATTGGGTGTCCAGGGACAACCGATGGCGATTTCGCTTGATCCCGGAGTGCTCAAACTACCAACTCCGAATTTCCTGAAAATAGTCGCGTCCAAAGTGGAGCGAGTGCCGAGAGTCGTACGAATTCTTCGGAAGTTGATTGGTTCGATGTCGGTCGGTGCAGCCGATGCAACTGGCATTCAATTGGGTATGAAATCCTATGTATCGTCAAGGCAGATTTCAGTGCCGATCATCCTGTTATTTGATGAAATACAGACCGAACTTATGCACAGGACCTCGGATCAGTCATGGGAACATCTGAACAGTAATTTAAGGCTGCTCCACACCGGCGAACACCGTGCACCAATTTTTCCGATTTACGGTGGGCTTGCCAACAGTGCCGATCTGCTGCACGCCGCTGGTCTGACGCGCCTTGCAAGTGGGTCGGAGCTGACTCTGTCAAGATTCAGTGATGAAGAGACAGAGGAACTTTTGATGCGGTTTGTCGAGCAGTATTTATCGTCGGCGCGACCGAGACAGCCGACCATTGATCAGTGCAGGGTAGCGTTGATTCGAGATAGTCAAGGCTGGCCGATGCACTGCCGGAATTTTCTGATTGCGCTGGCTGTGGAAATTAAGACGAAAAATTGGCATCCAGATGCGATTGATCTTGACGCAGTCCGTACGAGTGCGCGACAGCTACGATTCAGTTATTATTTACGCCGTATGCGGGGTATTCTAGAAGACCGGTACATGTTTGTTTCGACAGTGCTGGAGGCGATGCGTGGGACTGATCCGAAGGCACGCATCGAACTTGTTGATCTGATTGCAAAAGCTAAATGGAGTGATTTATCAGAAAGCTTAGATAGTGGTACCTTGCCGGAAGGGGTCACAGCGGAACAGGCTTTTGATGCAATGTTGCATGCTGGAATCGTACAGAAAACCGACAGCGGAAGATTTACCTGTCCCATTCCATCGCTAGCCGACTATGTCGCCGCCAAGTCAACGATTCCGCCCAACTCACTACATGAGGCAGTGCTCGCGGCAGGAACGGAAGAAATTGACCGAGCGATGGAACGGTGTCGGAATAATAAGGAGAGGGGTGATTTGCTTCGGGCTACCGACATACGTGGCCGTACGCCATTGATCCTCGCGGCCGAACTCGGTATGGTATCGTTGGTTGAATATCTGTTAGAAGTGGATCGTCGTCTACCAGTGGCACTACAGACAGTGGAGTTCAGGGATAAAACAGACCGGACCGCACGAGACCATGCCGTAGAGTCGGGTGAAGAAAGGATCATTGCACTATTGGATCAAGTGCAGTTTGGGAAATCATCATAGATGTTTTCATGCTTTATCCGCCGCAAGCGGGTGATTTAAATTCATCCGTAATGGCGACCAAGACTAACCAAGACTAGGTATGGACAAGTTGCGTATTGAGCCCGCCTGTAAGCCGACCGAACCATCGAGTCAGGTCGCTGATCGCTGTCTCCTGAATTCAGATTTGAAGCGACAGAATTTAGCCATTACTTTCCATCACTGACTGAGGTTCAATCCGTTCCAAAATATCTTTAACAGATAATTGATCCAGTAGCGATGTTGCGCTAATTTCGATCTGACAGTCCGACCTCAATTGATGCGACAGTTCAACGGCCAGTAAACTGTCGATTCCTAGATTGACGATGGGTTCATCAACTTCAATCTCGTTCTTTGGAAAATCCAGTACGCGCGACAGGCAATCCAGAACGGACTCAGTCCGTCCGTTGGCGTTTACACTTACCGCCTCGGTCCGTCTCTCAGTCTCGGGTCGGTCCCAATCGTCGTGCACACTGCGTTTTCCAACCTCTCCACCCGATGACCACCGACCACCACTGACGGCAACCTGTGCGGAGCGAGAACATTCCAGCAGCCCATGCAATGTGGCAAGCAGTTCCTTTGCAGGCACAGGTTCAATTCCGAACGGGCTGCCAAAAGCTGGAGCGACAGTCGGATTGTCCGCGACGTGACCGAAGTCTGAAACTGCGCCCCAGTTAATCGCAACTGCCGGCACACCAATCTGTCTGAGATAGTCCGCGAACACATCAAGCGTAGCGTTGGCGGCGGCGTAGGCGGCCTGTCCAGGCGGCCCCAGCATTGACGTAATGGATGAATAGAGCGCGAAAAAATCCAATTCTCGGCCGCGGGTTAGCTGATGAAGGTTCCAAGCGCCTAGTACCTTTGCGTTGAATGACCGATCAAATCTGCCGCGGTCCAATTTGACGACCGTGCTGTCGTCGATTTCCATAGCGCAATGAATCACGCCGCGAAGTGGAGCGAGTTCCCGGTCAATCACTTCAAAAGCAGATTCAAGCTGATTAATGTCAACAACATCAGCTTGTATCGTCCTGATTTGACAGCCCAGTTTTTTGGCTGCTTCGGTCAGTTTCTGGAGACCTACTGAAGATTCCGGTTTGCGTCCGATAACCACGACATGCTCCGCACCATTCTCGGCTAACCAGAAGGCAGTCGCCAGTCCAAATCCTCGAGTTCCACCGGTAACGAGATAGGTTCCGTCTGGTTGAATTGATTGTCGCGGTTCAGTTTTCTTTCTCTGTCTGAGCACATCATCCTGAATGAGCACAATCTTGCCGATGTGTTTGGCACCGGCCATCAGACGGAAAGCTTCGTTGGCCTGAGAGGCTGGAAATTCTCGAAAGGGTAAAAGCGGCAGTTCATTCTGAGTGGCTTTGTTGATGGATTCTCTGAACAGTCGCTGAATGGTTTCCGGCTCATGCAGCCAGGTGGAATCAATGTCAACGATTTCAATCTGAGCAGCGGGCCTGGAATGAAGAATTTCGTCATGAATGCTCTCTCTATTTTGGTACTTGCCAAGTTCGATTAAGATCCCGTTGTCTGCCAGTACACGTCCGTTTGCAGCCGCCAGTTCTCCACCCAGCATATTAACGATCACGTCAGCACCTTTGCCGTCGGTCCATTTCATGACCTCAGCGACGAATGAATCGTTGCGAGACTCGGCGATGTGGTTGATGCCACGAAGACTCAGGTAACGCTTTTTTTCTGCCGTACCAACGGTTGCGAAAACGGTTGCACCGGCAGTTTCTGCAACATTGAGCAGAGCGAGGCCGACACCACCGGAAGCACAGTGGATGAGTACCTGATCGGTGGGCATTAGCTCGACTGTCTTCCGAAAACAGTAAAGAGCGGTGATGTAAGCTACCGACAGGCCAGAATAGGGAAGCGGCTTTTGATCCTCGGACAGGGCAACAATCCATTTCTCATCGGCAATTACGTGACTGGCAAGTGATTGTCTGGCAAGTGCAACCACTTGATCCCCCGGTGAAAATATCTGAACCTTCGTTCCGACACTCCTAATGATTCCAGTACATTCCATACCGAGTGATCGTTGCATGACGCCTCCGGCTACCGACTTTTCAGGCAGTGCGTCAAGCGCGATCATGGCATCTCGAAAATTAAGCGAAGCGGCCGACACTTCAATAACGACTTCAGTGTCTTTTGGAGCCGGGCAAGATTTAACTTGATACTTGAGTGAATCCAGATCCCCTCGGCATATTCCTGATAGTACGTGGTGATGAGGTTGAACTGCACTCAGGTTATTGGGCTCCAGATTCTGATTGACGGGAACATAGCAATCGGAACCTCTCAGACACACTTCATTTGGACCGTTGCCGGAAACTAGATGCGCATAAAGATGCTGCCCGGCTGATTTGTCGGATGGGTCGATATCGATGAGATTTACAGTCAAAGCAGGATACTCGTTTCGCAGGGTTCGACCAAACCCCCACAAACCAGCATTCAGACAGCCAGGCCAATCGATCTGATTTCTGATTTTCTGAGCGTTGGCTGTTACAAGTGTCAACGATTTCGGAGTCAGACCGTGGTGATCAAATGCCTGAATCAGCCACGCCGCTGGGAGTACAGGCGATGCTGGAACAGCCTGCTTGAATGGCGAATCAGCGGCAGCGTGTCCGACAAAATTCCAGAGAAAGACTGTTTCATCCGGCAGACTATTGCTCTGCTTGAGTTCGCCGAGCAACCGTATGAAGTGATCGGTTCGGTTCGGGTCGATGACGAATTCCCTGTCATTATTGTTTTCATACTCATCTCCAATGGTTACCTGCGATATCGAATCTGGATCTAGTTTCTGGAGCAGATCGATTGCAAACTGATCTTCATTCGAGAAAATCAAGCGATGGCTGGTGTCGTCGTTAATTTTTCCATCATCTCCAGACACTGCCGTTCCTTTTCTGGCGATGAAAACGGTGTGAACGCCAGCTGTTCCATCGTTGCGGTCTGTCAGAGTCGCAATGTTGCTGAAATTGGCGATTTCAAGCAAACTGAGCCAGCTGTCATGCGAAAGACACGAAGATTCTGCTGTCTGGTTTTCTTCTGTCTTCCTAGTCCACCAGTCTCGTAACATTCCGAAAACCAGCCCGGCCCAGGCCGGTTCATCCGTCAGTTCGATGAATTTCAGAAGCCCGCCCGGTTTTAGCAGGCGGTATAGCCGCCGCAGTGTCGTCTGCGGACAGTAGGTAAGATGAAGTGCATCGGCGGCAAGTACGAGATCAAATGAATCGTTGTCAAAGCCCTGTATCTGAAAATCGGCATCAAGGTCCAGCTCGGTAAAGTGCAGCAACTGCAGGTGCCCGAAGCGCTTTTTCGCGCGCCGTACAAAGAGACTGGAAACATCGGTGAATGTATACTCGATACTGTGTCTTTCCAGTAAAGGCAGCAGATGAAACAGCAGCGCACCCGTACCAGCGCCGACTTCAAGAATGCGACAGGGTCTGGCCAACGCCCACGAGTCAAGCAGAGCTGATACCGAATGCCGCAGCATCTGATTGTAAATCAGGCAGGTTGGCGAACTCTCATAGAAGTGTTGTAAATAATCGGTGGGCCCGTCTGGAAACAAGACCTCAAGTCCCGATTTCCGGCCGGTCAGAACGTTGGACAATTCAGTTCCACAGCGATCAATCAGAGCTAGCTCAGCCGAGTACTCGGCTGCATCTGGAATGGCCAGAAACCTTCTTACGGCGCGTTTTGGATCCGGCCGCCAATCCGCGCACCAACTGATCGCGGGATTGTTTGGCTGGCCGCCATTCTGTTGTATCCGTCTCAAATGTCCGTTGCGGGTCAACACCTTCAGCAATGCGTGCAACAGGGGATACTGATTCTCCGCAATTGGGTACTGAGATTTGAATCCGTCAATCGTCTGTTTCCCCTCATCCGCGGCTAGACCAATCTGTTCAAGCGCCTGTCCAATGTAGGCGGCAGTCAGCTCCGACAGGGCTGGATTCACGATCGAATAGTGGCGCCATCTCTGTCGGGAACGGACGAGTTCGGCAGCATGGCTTTGTAGTTGCTGCCGAAACTCCGGCCAATAGCATTCAAAACGCGCCTCAGTGTCGTCGCGATTCAGCTGCTGAATTTTCCAGTGGCGCTCCAGCGCAAAAAGCGTACTGACGGCTTTGGTATCAGTATCCCTGTATCTTGCAAGTTGACGTAAATGCAGTTTGGAAATTCTGACGATAACCGCACCCTGCCTGTCTGAGATGACCATGTCCAGTACGATGGAATCGTTACTGACTTGGTGCGCGCGGACATGGCAGTAGATTTCGTCTACCCGGTCACACCAATACTCCAGCGATTCCATTTCGAAAGGCAGCAGAACGTCCGTCGATTTCGCGATGCCCGCCACACAGCGAAAACAGAGATCTAGAAGTGCCGGATCAAGCAGCCATCTTTCATTCCGGTCGTCTGCTAGGTCTTGTTTTTCCAGTTTCACCAACAGTTCGTTTTCACCTAGGATATTAAGCTTCGAAATCCGCCAGCGCCCGGAGTCTCCATCAAAACCCCATTCATTGAATCGATTTCGGATCAAGTCAGGCGATCGTTCAGTTGTCGGGTGTCGATCCATCTCGAGATTTGAAATGATCGGTCGATCACGAGTCCCCGCGGCAAGTTGTCCCTGGCAGTGGGTCGTTTCTTCAGTTCCGGCCGCTGATCTGTTGCTGACGACGGTAAAGGTTTGACTGTTTTTGTGGTTCTGGCTGATAAGCGAGAGCTCGGTTTCGGCGATCGACTGCACCTCCAGCAGGTTCGGGAACTGCAGTGAACGAAGTTCCAGTGTCCGTTCGTCAAAATACACACTTGCCGCTTCAAGCGCCGCTTCGATATAGCCGGCCGCAGGAAAAATCAACCGATCGCGCAAACGGTGTCTGCCGAACCAGAGCCACTCGTCTGCCTTAAGTGGAATGTTCCAGCTCTTCCTTAGTTCAGAGGACCGGTCTTCTATCAGCGGTCGATGGGTTCTTGATACGTTCTGAATTGAATGATGGGTATTGGACTTGGGTTTCCAGTAAGATGAACCGGTAGGTTTGTCAGTTGGAAAATCACACACCTCTGCGACGGAATTGATTTGACCGAAATCGATGTTGATTCCTCTGCTAAAAAGGGTTGCGGCAGCCGAGCGCATGGTCATCAGTTCAGGGCGTGCCTTGTGGACTGAGAAAACCACACCTGCATCAGCCGCGGTGTTCCTGTCTCTGATACACTCGTGGATGTTGTAGTGCAGACTCGCGTGCGAACCTATTTCGATGAAATGGCCATAGCCGGCAGAAATGGCTGCGTTGATGGCCTTTTTGAATTGGACCGGAGCCAGAAAATTCTGCCACCAGAATTCCGAATCTTCAAACTCGTTTGCAATCACTGCACCCGTAACAGAAGAGAACCAGGGTACCTGAGTCTTACGTAATTGCTGGTTGGTCGATCGAGTTGGCAGTGCCGATCTCGCACCTTCTATAAGCGGGCTGTGAAAGGGGACTGGAACCTCCAGAACGCGGTTGAATCGGTTCTCTTTGTTCAGCGCGTTGGCCAATTCGAGAATCGCCTGAACGGAGCCTGAGAAGGTAACCGATTTCGGATCGTTGATCGCTGCAATAGTAAGTTCACCCTGATTCATTGAGATGATTTTTCCCGCGGCCGTCGCATCCAATGATGCCGCCAGCATCAGACCCTGATTACAGAAGGGTTCCACGCGCGAGGCCCGTTGCACAACGAGAGCAACAGCTTCTGGCAGGGTGACATATCCTGCCGCACAGGCTGCGGCAATTTCGCCCATGCTGTGTCCAATGACGGCACCCGGATAGACGCCCCAGGCCCGCCACAGTTCGGCTAACGAAACCTGCAGCGTAAAATGGATGGCATGCGTTCTGATGAGGTCTTGGGATTGAATGTGAGAGCCGGTCGCAAACGCTTTTCTCACACCCACTGCGCGGTCAAACAGCGTATCGCACAGTTCAACCGATGCTCTGAACACCGGCTGTGTCGCAAACAGTTCCACACCTTTGCCTATCCACGGTGTGCCAATGCCATTGAAGACGAAGGCGACGCCTTGACCGACATCATTCGCTTTTGAATGAGCTGTACTGATTTTCCCGGATCGACTGAGAGAACGAGGCGTATCGTCCGTTGTGTCTACTCCAATCTCAACCGCTTTTCGATATCTGTGCCACGGCATGCGACCGGCGGTATGGCCCAGATCAGGCAATGCTGCTGAAGCGGTTTCAAGCCGCTGACTCAGCTCCACAGTCAGCGCGCCAAGCCCATCGGCAGTGTGGGCGCTCAGGGGAATGAGTGGTGGACAGTGGGTCTGATTGATGCGGCGTGATGTTTTGGCTGGCGCTTCCCGTATTATCGCATGAGCGTTTGAACCGCCGAATCCAAATGAATTGACCGCGGCAATTCTAGGTTTCTCCGCTGCCACATTCCAATCCACTGAATCGATGGGTATGCGAATCCCCAATGAGCTAAAATCAATTTTTGAATTGGGAACTGAGAAGTGCAGGTTGGGCGGAATTTCGCCATGGTACACAGCAAGAGTTGCTTTAATGAGACCGGCGATGCCGGCCGCGGCCTCCGTATGTCCAATATTGGATTTCACTGAACCGACATATAACCCCGGGTGTCCGTAAACCGTACCCAATGATTGCGCTTCAATGGTGTCGCCAGCCTGGGTACCGGTGCCATGTGCCTCGACATACCCGATATCGAGCCGCTCAATGCCAGCCTGACTCAGTGCGGCGCGCATCATGGTCTGTTGGGCCTGCAGGCTGGGGGTCATGATGCCAATCGTTCTGCCGTCCTGATTGACTTGGGTCGCGATAATCGTTGCGAAAATACGGTCGTTGTCAATGAGTGCGTCAGTCAGGCGCTTCAGCAGTATCAGTCCGCCGCCTTCCGCCCGTACAAAACCATCTGCTTTCTCATCGAAGGCTCGACATCGGCCGGATTTTGACAGCATTGTCGCCTGTGAAAACTCGATGTAGCTTTCGGGTGCGAGTATGGCATTGGCACCGCCGGCAAAAGCGACATCAGCTGAACCGCTTGCTAGGGCTCTGCAGGCGGCGTCCACTGCAGTCAGTGAGGATGAGCAGGCGGTATCGATGGTGATACTGGGTCCGGACAGGTTAAAACAGTAGGAGATTCGGTTGGCGGCAATGCTCGTCGATCGCCCCAGGCCGGAAAAGGCGGTGATCTCAGACCGGTTCGAAAGAATCAGCCGCTCATAATCGTGGTTGATGACGCCGACAAATACTCCCGCGTTCTGTTTCTCAAGCGCGTTCGGTGGGATGGCGGCATTTTCCATGCATTGCCACGCAAGATTGAGCAGTAGACGATGCTGCGGATCAATTTCAATGGCCTCTCTCGGCGAAATGCCGAAGAATGCGGCATCAAATTTTTCAATGCCATCGACGAAACCACCAACCTGAGCGAACTCGGTCTCCGGGTCTGGGCTGAATTCGTCGAGCAGGTAACGGTCCCAGCGGTCGGAAGGCACCGGAGAAATGCAGTCGGTCCTGTTCCTGATCAGTTCCCAGAACGTCTGTGGATCATTGGCGGCACCCGGAAAACGGCAGGCCATCCCGATGATTGCTATCGGCACCGATTGTCTACGATTCATCTGAGAGGCGGTCCGAGGTCAGTCGGTCAAGGCGGACCATCATGCTCGGCATCGGTCTGCTGGCGCAGTTTGGATGACGACCTGTTGGTTTCACAATAGATTGAGTGCAGAAGCTCGATGACCTGCAGCGCTTTTTCATCCTGAATGGAATAATATTTCTGCCGGGCGTCTCTTCGTGCGGTCAGAATGCCTTCTTGTCGCAGCCTTGCCAGGTGCTGAGAAATGGATGACTGCTCAGTTCCCAGCAGTTCCTGCAGCTGACTGACGGATCTTTCGCCGTCAATCAGGTGGCACAGAATCATCAGACGCTGTTTGCTGGCCAGCTGTTTCAGAAATCCGCTTGCTTCGCCAGCAATCCTATTCAGTTCATCTGGAGTCAGGTTCATCTGGGAACACAAATCAATGGACTATTACCGAAGTTGAGAACGTTCGTATGGGTGGAATGGTTTGAATTATGGGAGAACAGCCCATATCATTTCGTTGAATTTTAACCGGTTGTCATCTGGAATTTGAGTTGGCCATTTCGAGTCGTCAATTTGCACGACCTGGCCGATTGCTGAAACATCAAAGCCGCGGCCTATGGCGCCGGCCAATGCGACTCTCATACGCATGATAAGAGTTGACCTGTATTTTCAGTCGGTCCAGATAAAATCATACAATGGGTTGCGACCGCCTTCGGGGATCATGCGTTGGACGATTGACCCTGCAAAGAGTATTCTGTTCCGGGTGCATCCTCATCTATGGCCGATAAACGGTAGCTTCTGGCTCAGTTTGGATACTGTTGTAAAGACATCTGTCAAGGTTGATCGAACAGTCAAAAAACGAACAATTGACCGCTATTGACAGTCATAGCTGTAATCGCGGTTCAGTCTCGACATTCAATAGTCGCTCCAAACCGAGTGGCAAGCACAATTATTGACACTGATGGAAAGTTCAGTTTGGGGCATAAAATCCGAATTTGACGAATAAAAATTCTTAAGTAAAATAGGTACGAGGCTGAGGTGTCTGTATGACGGTTGATTGGTATGAACCAATCGGCTTTCGCCTGCAGGTGTGATCGGTTACAGTTTACATTTCGTAAAATTTTGATTCAAGATTGAGTTGAAACCCCAATACATCTCATTTATTCAATTGGTCGGAGGAGTGATCAACAGCAATATGATGAAAAAAGCAATTGGAATAATCTCGTTCATTGCGGTGATTTCCGCAGCTGCGGTTTACACGGGGACCAGTTTCGCTGACGCGGAACTGATCGCAGAAGGAAAGAAACTTGCCGTTGATCGCAAGAAAGGTAACTGTCTCTCCTGTCATATCATGGGAGATGGGGAAATGCCTGGCACGCATGGCCCGCCGCTTATTTTTATGAAGCAGCGGTTTCCGGACAAGAAAAAACTGCGGGCTCGAATTTGGGATGCAACCGCATCGAATCCCAACACCATGATGCCACCTTTCGGTCGCCATGGTATTCTTACCGATGATGAGATTGATAAAATCACGGAATATGTCTCGACACTATAAGAGGTGATGTTAATGATAGATTACGAACTAGAAAGACGTACGATTCTGAAAGGAGCGGCCGCGGGCGGCTTGGTTGCGCTCGCCGCATCCTGGGGACTGTCAGCTGCGCTGGTCCATGCTGCGAACCGCCCGCAGATGGCTTTCGATGCTGAAGATATTGACGGAACGCTCAAGGCGCTGTTCGGAGAAAATGGCGTTCAGAACAGCGACGCGATCGTCGTAAAGGGGCCGGAAATTGCCGAGAACGGCGCGGTGGTGCCCATCAAGGTTACCGCGAACGCCGACAATGTCGAGTCCATTGCGATTCTCGTTCCCAATAATCCAGCGCCGATGGTGGCCGCATTTGATCTGCAGCCGGGCGTCATACCAGAAGTATCCGTTCGCATCAAGATGGGTAAAACCTCTGATGTCGTGGCCCTGGTCAAATCCAACGGTCAGATTCTCAGAGGTGCTAGTGAAGTCAAAGTCACCATCGGCGGTTGCGGCGGTTAATGAAAATTGATGAGGTATCAAGATTATGTCGATTAAAGCAAAAGCGAAAATGACCAGCGAAAACAATGTTCAGGTCAAGATGCTGATCAAACATCCGATGGAAACCGGACAGCGTAAAGACAGTAAAACCGGCAAGCTGATTCCGGCCCACTTCGTCGATGTCGTTACCTGCCACTGGCAGGGAAAAGAGATGCTGCGGGCTCACTGGGGTCCGGCCATTTCAAAAAACCCGTATCTTTCATTCTCAATCAAAGGCCCGCAGGCCGGCGATACCCTGATATTGGCCTGGACTGACAACATGGGCAAATCAGGCGAAAAAGAATACACGATCGGATAGCCTGATCAGCCTGTCCAGATCCATCTGAAGGAGAACCATCCTATGAGAAAACTGATCGCAACAGTCGTTCTTGGCTGCTTTTTTGCGGGCGCATCTTCAATCGTGTCATCGACTCCGGAACAGGACCGGATCGCTTTCCAGAATTATTATCTGACCAAGTTTCCGGAAACGCCAAAAAACGATTTCATCAACGGCGTCTATTCCATTGATGCGGCGTCGCGGGAACAGTGGGAGACACTTGAGGAGTTCCCACCCTACGAGTTGGCCCTTGAGAGGGGAGAATCCGTTTTCAATACGCCATTCGCCAACGGCAGGACTTACGGGGACTGTTTTGAGAATGGTGGTATCGGCATTCGGCAGAACTATCCTTATTTTGATCTTGAACAGGGACGGGTGGTCACACTGGAACTGGCGATCAACCAGTGTCGGAAAACCAATGGAGAAAAACCATTCAAGTACAAATCAGGCGACATCGCTGCGCTTTCAGCCTATATGGCTTACACGTCGCGCGGCGAGACAATCAACGTGGTGATTCCAGACGATCCGCGGGCGCTGGCGGCTTATGAAATGGGCAAGAAATTCTACTATACCAAGCGCGGCCAGCTGAATTTTGCCTGCGCCGACTGTCACGTGGGTGGTTCGGGCGGTTATATTCGAACGGAACTGCTGAGCCCGGCACTCGGGCATACGAGCCACTTTCCAGTTTATCGGCTGAAGTGGGGGGCGATCGGTACCCTGCATCGTCGCTTCAGCGGATGCAATCAGCAGGTTCGAGCCAAGGCATTCAAACCGCAGGGTGAAGAATATCGAAATCTTGAATATTTTCTGACTTACATGAGCAATGGGTTGGAGTTCAATGGCCCAGGCGTTCGCAAGTAATTGAACGAGAGAGCATAAACATGAAACTTATCTATCGAACTTTAGCCACATGCCTGCTGATCGGTGTCATCGGTCCTGTGGGATCGTCCGAACCGACGGCGGCCGATTACAACAAAGCATTTACGGAAGCGAACGAAGCCAGGAAAATGGCAGGCCAAATGGGGCACGAATGGCGAGATACCGCCAAACTTCTGCAGATGGCGCAGGAAGCCGCACAAGGCGGAGATCTGGAAAAAGCAATGGAACTGATTGCAGAGGCCAAGCTTCAGGGTGATGCAGGCATTGTGCAGGCCCAACGCGAGAGCACTCTGTGGGAGGGGCGAGTCATTCGATAACCGATCGGCTGCCAGCCTAGTGGTGAACTGTGGGGACTGAAGATGGCTACGCACCTCAATCGTCGAGAGTTTATCCAGACCATTGCAGCGGCAGGCGTCTCAGGAATGTTGCCGGCGGGCTTGGCTGCCCGCACCAGCCTGTATGATGTTCCAGCTTTCGGTCAGGCGCGCCTGCTTCATATTACCGATACCCACGCACAACTCAATCCCGTTTACTTTCGCGAGCCGCATGTCAATATCGGTGTCGGCGAGGGTTGGGGCCGGCCGCCACACCTGGTCGGTCAGCAGTTTCTACAGTATTTTGGCATCGCTCCCGGGTCTGCCGAAGCCTACGCATTCACTTACACCGAATTCCCCAGGCTGGCGGAGCAGTTTGGTAAAGTTGGCGGCTACGCGTACCTGAAGACGCTGGTCAGTCAGCTGCGGCAGGAGTTCGGAACCGATCGGACACTGCTGCTGGATGGCGGCGACAGCTGGCAGGGTTCGGCAACAGCACTGTGGACCAATGGCATGGAAATGGTCCGGGCGAATAACCTGTTGGGCGTTGATGTTGCAACCGGTCACTGGGAATTTACGTATGCGCCAGAACAATTTCAACACAATCTAGGGGCATTTCACGGAGAGTTTGTCGCTCAGAACATCTTTTTGACCGAAGAGGCGCTGTTTGATGAAAAGCCTGCTTTCGACGAAATGACGGGGCGCGCATTTCCACCCTATACCATGAAATCTCTGGGTGGTTTCGATGTCGCAGTCGTTGGACAGGCTTTCCCATATACGCCCATTGCGAATCCGTCTCGCAACGTACCAGACTGGACGTTCGGAATCCGTACTGACGAACTGCAGGAACTGGTCGATAAAATTAAGACTGATGAAAATCCCGATGCGATTGTTCTGCTGTCGCACAACGGCATGGATGTTGATCTCAAGCTGGCTGGCATCGTCACTGGCATTGATGCCATCATGGGTGGACATACGCACGATGCGGTGCCGGCACCTGTACGAGTGCGAAATTCACAGGGGACGACCCTGGTTACCAACGCCGGTTCGAATGGTAAATTCATTGGCGTGCTGGATCTGCAGTTCGGGCGCAGGGGTGTGACAGATGCCCGTTATCATCTGCTGCCGATTTTTGCTGACCATCTGGCTGCGGACGCTGAAATGGTGGAATTCATCAGTTCATCGCGCGCGCCTTATGTAGAACGGTTGTCTGAGGAACTTGCCATATCGGAGTCCTTACTGTTCCGACGTGGAAATTTCAATGGCACCTTTGACGAAGTCGTCTGTGATGCGCTTCGCGCTCACTTTGACGCTCAGATCGCTTTGTCTCCCGGGTTTCGGTGGGGAACCTCGGTGGTTCCGGGGCAGACGATTACATTTGAAGATGTCATGACGCAGACTGCCATGACATATCCGGAGACCTACCGGCGGGAGATGACCGGTGAGACTCTGAAACTGATTTTAGAAGATGTTGCCGACAATGCCTTTAATCCGGACCCGTTCTATCAGCAGGGTGGTGATATGGTGCGTACTTCTGGACTGACCTATACACTTGCGGTCGATCAGCCGATGGGAAATCGGATTTCAGACATGCGGCTGGATACCGGAGAGTTGGTTGAGGCTGGGAAGAGTTATTCAGTGGCTGGCTGGGCGACGGTCGGTGAAGTCTCACCGGGACCGCCGATTTGGGAAGTCGTTGCGGACCACATCAAATCGAAACGGACCGTGTCGGTCACGAAACTGCATCAACCGCAGGTCTTGATCAAAACAGGCAATCCTGGAATCGGCGTTTGGCAGATATGACGGGTGCCCCATTTGGACGATGATTCAATTGGTGGCGGGCGATCATCAGCTGAAGCGGTAAGGGTTTGATTATGAAAAAAATGAGAAGTCTTGGCATTGCTGTATTCATCGTCCTGCTGCATGGCTTTGGATTGGCATTGGCCGAGATTCGAGATCCAGATGAGTTTTTCTTCCATCAGACATTTGGAGACCTGCAGGAAGAGGTTGAAATTGCCCATGAAGAGGGCCAGCGCGGCATCATGGTTATGTTCGAACTCAATGACTGCCCTTGGTGCGCACGCATGAAAGCGACCATTTTGAATCAATCGGAAGTCCAGGATTATTTTCGGAAGAATTTTCGCTGTCTGATGATGAATGTGGAGGGAGACAACCTAGTTGTGGACTTCAACGGCGAAGAGATTGCTGAAAAGGATTGGGCGCTCAAATACAACCGGATTCGGGCGACGCCGGTATTTCTGTTCCTTGACCTTGAAGGCAATCGAGTCATGCGCTATACCGGGGCCGCCAAAGATATCGAAGAATTCATGCTGCTAGGAGAGTTTGTCGTCGATGGTCACTACCAGAGTGGTAATTTCGTAAAATTCAAGCGCAGTCGCAGATAGCCGACTCGAGCGCGGCATTGACATGTGGTCGGTTCAATTGAGACATCGGGTTGCTTGCGATATCAATGTCAGATTCGCTCATCTGCCTCTGCATGCTCTCAGTTCCGGCTCAAGGTCGTGAGATGGGAATCTGGGATAAAGTGAGCCGAAGCCTTCGGCCGACCGCGCTCTCAGTCCGTTGGCCCATTTGCTGAATCAGAATCGACCATGAGAAGATTCAGTGCGGTTCTACTGTTCCTGTGGCTGTGCGTTGCGACTGTGTCAGTCAGTGCGGATGCCACGCCGGATGAACCTTTGAGTTTGTCAAGCGCGCTGGCACTGGCAGACAACACCCATCCATCAACCCGGAGCGCTGAACTTGAGCTGGAAGCGGCCATCATCAGTTCAGAATTTCTGGCGTCATCAAACCAGCTGAGTGTGGAAGCGACCATTTTCCCGCGTCAGGTTGACCGTGCGGCAGCTGGAATGGACAGTTCCCTCAATGACAGTTACGCAACAGTGCGACTGACTCATCCTCTGTATGATTTCGGCAGAAAGGGGGCGGCAATAAATGTGGCAAATACCGAATTCGAACGCGCCAGGCATGATCTGGACTATGCCCGCGCGCAAAGAAGAATTGAGATTATGCGACGCTTTTTTGATGTATTGACAGCTGACCTGGCTTATGGCGTTCAGGACGAAAAAATGACTCTGTCATTTCTACGTTACAACCGTTTTCTGGAAGAGAGGGAGATGCACGATACTCATGCGGAAGTTGATGTGTTGGCGTTGGAGACCGTCTATCGCGAGGAATTCAAGAAAAGGCAGGAAGCCAGTGTCAATCGACAGCGCGCGCGCCGAAATTTGGGAATGATTTTGGGATTTGGCGATTATGTTCCGCGGGATCTGGAAATGCCGGACCTTTCAGCTTATGTTGAACGCGAGGTGCCGGAATTTGAAGTGCTTCTGGAGCAGATTCGACAGCACAACCATGACATGAAGCAGGCGGAGACAAATCTCAGAAAGGCAGTGATGGCGGCTGAGTTGGCGGCGTTAAAATACAAGCCGCAATTGGATGCCATACTTGAAGCGACCGCCTGGGATGAGAAAACAGGGAGTCGCAATGCGGCTTCGGTCGGGATTCGGTTTCATTGGCCGCTGGCGGCCGTAAAGCAACGCGAACGAGATCGAAGACTGGGCCAAGTGGCCATTGACAGAGCGCAGGCAAACTTAACCGAGATTGAACAGGCCGTTCAAATGCGGGCGTTTGATCTGTGGAAATCGCTGACTCTTCATCATCTGGATCTGCAGTCCGCTGAGACCCGAATTGAATACCGCGACCAGTATATGGACCGCGCCCGAACGCTTTATGAACTGGAAGAGCGTGCTGATCTGGGCGATGCGCAGGCTGAACTGCTCCGGGCGCTGCTTGAAGACTATCAAGTGAAATTCAATCTGGCCGTGACCTGGTCTGAAATCGATGCGTTGACGGGTCAGGCTGTCCATCCTCACTGACTGGCGCCATTCAGGTAATTTGCCGCCTGTTCGATCCGCGAAGATTTTCCAAGAGAAGTGTCTCGCATGCTGAATACGCGCCATTCATATTTGACCCATGATCAAGGGGATATCGTCCACAGGTGGTGCAGCAGGCCTGGGAATCGATATAGTCGGATTGCCTTTCATCTTGAATGGTCGGCTTCCGCTCATAATCGTCTCGAGCCATTGGAGAATAGCAGGTCAGACGGATCTGCGTTCCACCTCAACGATCGTGATGCCACAGGCAATAATGATTGCCGCCCCAATCAGCATGATTAAGGTCGGGGTTTCAGCGAATATCAGCCATCCCAGCAGCAAGGACCACGGAATGGTGATGTACTCAAAAGGTGCAAGAACAAAGACTGGTGCAAACCGGTAGGCATGAACGATCGCCAACTGAGCGAACAGAGTAACGACTCCGACCGCAGGTAGCAAAATCCAATCCTGATCAACGGGTGCAACCCACAAGATGGGCATGAACACACCCGACACACAGAAAATCGTCAGCGCGGCGAAGAACACCATCAGTTCGGTGGATTCGGTACGCGTCATTTTGCGGGTCTGAATGACGAGTAGCGAAAACATGAGCGCGCCAAACAGAACGGTAATGGTTCCAATCGGGTCGAATGAACCTGAATGAGGTTGAATGACCAGCAAGACGCCAACAAAACCGACAACGACGATGATTTTCTGCAGCTGATTCGCACTTTCCCCGAGCAGCCGACCTGATAGGGCGGTGGTGATGAGCGGTGCCGACATCGCGATGGCCGTAGCCTGTGCGAGTTCGATTCGCGTGAGTGAATAGTAGAAACTCAGAAAAGCGAGTATGTTGAACAGAACGCGCTTGGCATGGTCGACTATTCTGTTGGTGTGAAATGCCCGAATGCCATTTTTGTAGAAAAGAAAACAGGAAAGCGGTAGAATGACGACAATACTTCGAATGAACAGAATCTGTAGTAGTGAATAATCGGCTGCCAGGTACTTGACCAAGGCATCTTGGCAGGCAAATAAACTCATCGCTACCAGAGTCAGCAGAATGCCAGTCAACGGATGATGTTGATGACCGTGAGTAACGGATATCATGGAGTTGAAATTAGAACGGAGACGTGATCGAGATCATTTTGTGACAGACGAGACATCCTCTTGAGTTACCTTTGAGCAGACGTTCTTTGACGAAGCGATAGACTGATCAGTTGGGGGTGTAAAGCATCTCAGATGATCCATTTGAAAGGCGTGATTTTAAGCGAAATTGATACTCATGGCGATTTGGCGATTGTCCCGATCATCTCGCAGTATCTTCTTTATGCCGTGCGGAATGGACTGCACGCGGAGAATGGCCGTCGCATCAAAATTCCTGGAGTTGAAAGACGACATGGTGCGAGAATGCCGAGACGACCTTATGGGATGGTTAAGAGATGAGTTCGTGCGACAGTTAAGCATCATCCACCCTTTGACGCGATACCAATCACTGTCAGGTGAGACAGTCAAGTCGCCAAAGTAACCAATTGAATGAGTCTGCGCAAAAACAATTTTCAGACATCCGGCCGTGAAGCTTCGGACTGATCAAATAAGGTTTGTATTATCTGTATAATCCTACCTGAATTTTTACCTGTAAAACTGCATCGAACATAGGGGAGACATATGGATTCAACAGATCTTGAACGACATGTTAATCAGCCAGGTCGTGAAGAGCTGGTTAAGGGGGTTCGAGAAAAGATCAACGAGCTCAACATCGATTACATCTATTATCAGTTTATTTCGGTTACCGGAAGAATTGTCGGGAAAGGCGTTCCTGCCGATCATTGGGAGACCGTCGCCCAGCGCGGATTCCAGCTCGTATACGGATCGACTGCCAATCTATTTATTGATCGCTACGGCGAATACATCGGTTATGGACCGGAAGCGATGGAATTGGTGGGGATCCCCGATCCGGAAACGTTCTGTCAATTGCCGTGGGATAAACGAGTTGCGCGCGTATTCTGCACCTGCTTCAGAAACCGCGAAGAGAAAGTTGATCCAGGCGCCCACCTGACCTCGGACTGCCGCGGCAATCTGCGCATCATACACGATGAGTTTCAGGCCAAACACAATGGTCTGCACCTTCGTCACGGGATGGAGCCGGAAATGATGTGGCTGAAACGTGGTGAGGATGGAAAACCCGATGGCGGTTTCTCAAACCCCTACTGTTATCACATCGATCAGTTCGAAAGCCTTCGCCCGGTATTCATGAAAGTCATCGAGTATTCCCGCTTTATGGGCTTGGACATGATCCAGGGCGATCATGAGGATGCACCCGGTCAGCTGGAGTTGAATTTCACCTATGACGACGCCCTTCGCACTTGTGACCGACTGTCAACCTATCGTCAGATCTGTGCTCAGGTGGCGCGGGAGAACAACATCATCGCCTGCTTTATGACCAAACCATTCATGGGGGTTTCCGCCAGCGGCTGTCATACGAATATGTCCCTTTGGACCGGTGGAGAAGATGCAGTCAATCAACTGGGTAACCAGCCACTCAACGGCATGGAAGGTGTTTACAGTTATCGCTCAGGCGGCGAGAATAAGTTTATGCCGGATACCTCTGACCCACAGATGCCCGGTCAGATTGGACTTTACTCCGTTGCCGGCGTTATGAAACATCTCGATGCGTTGACCGCCTTGGGGTGCTCAACGGTGAACTCGTACCGTCGGTTGTGGGATACCGGATTCTGGGCTCCGGTCTATAAAGATTGGGGATATCAGAACCGGACGACTGCACTCAGAATTTCCGCACCCGGGCGATTCGAGTTTAGGGCCGTCGATTCAATGGTCAACCCCTATCTTCTGTGCGCTGGTCTGCTGAAAGCATTCGACGATGGCATTTCGAATCAGCTGGACCCGGGACAGCCGGAAAATCGCAACATTTATGAGGCGATGGAAGAAGGCAAGGAAGTTACCAAACTGCCAATGTCGCTTGGTGAAGCCATTGACGCACTCAAGCGAAATGAGACGATTATGAGCGGTCTGCCAGACGAAATGGGTAAAGTGTTCCTGCACTACAAGGAAGACGAATGGGCCAAGTTCATGGCGACCGTAACGGATTGGGATATGGAGACATATCTTGACTGTCTGCCTTAAGGAGAATTGGTTATGTGTGGAATAGCTGGTCTCATTCATCGAGGAGGTACCGCCAACATCGGCAGTGAGCTGCTGTCGATGCTGCAGTCCTTGAAACATCGCGGCCCTGATTCGACTGGACTGGCCATGTATGGCTCCGCCAGCAGGGATGGTGAGGATGAATACGTCATGCGATACAAAGTTGCAGAAGGAGCGGATCTTGCAACGGGGTTCAAAATTCATGATCAGATAGCCGAGCGCTTCAACCTGGTCCGAAATCGGCTGGCCGAATATGGCGCGGTGGTGCTTTCAGTTGAAGATGCGACTCCCTACGCGCGCCGGTGTCGTTTTCGCTACTCGGGTGAACTGAAAAGATTGGCGGACTACCTGGAAGACATTGATGGAGTCGAAATTCTTTCAATTGGAACAGCGTTGGAACTGATCAAGGACCTCGGCGATGCCAGCACCGTCGGCAGTCAGTATCGGCTCACTGATTTCGAAGGTACCCACGCCATCGGCCATACTCGAATGGCGACCGAGTCGGATGTTGACATTCGTTCCGCTCACCCCTACTGGGCTTATCCGTTTCTGGATGTGTCCGTTGTGCACAACGGTCAGCTGACCAATTATTGGAATTCGCGCCGGGCGCTGGAACGCCGAGGGCATCGATTCATGTCCAATTGTGATTCAGAACTGATTGCCGTCTATCTGGCGGATGCGATTGACAGAGGCGACGATCTTGAAGAATCCATGAATCGGTCACTGACCGATCTTGATGGCGTGTTCACTTATGTCGTTGCCACCGGTGACAAACTCGGCATGGCCAAGGACTACATGGCGGCCAAGCCGATGGTACTCTATGAATCGGACGACTTCGTCGCATTGGCATCCGAAGAAGTCGCGATTCGAAGCGTTTTTCCGCACGAGATTGAGACAACTGACCCCTACGAAGGAGAGGTGAGAGTATGGCAGAGTTGAAATCAACGAACTCAGGTTCGATGCATGCTGAAAAACTCGCTGGGCGGACGCAGCAGGTTTTCTTTTCAGCCGTTGAATCGGATCGGTTGGCATCGCCGCATGCGATTGATGTTGATTTTGATCAGCATGCTGAAATTGACGCAGAGGGCCGCACGGCCCGCGAAGTCAATCAGGCTATCGCAGATAAAATGCATCAGGGCTACGGAAGCATCACGGTACTCAATCCAGGGGCCAAGCATTCACTCGGCGTTGGCATTCTTAATCGACTGAACCTTAATTTTGACGGCAGTCTCGGGTATTTTGGCTGCGGTCTCAGTGACGGTCCGAACATCCATGTTTCCGGGCGCGTTGGTTGGTCTTGTGCTGAGAATATGATGTCGGGCACGGTAGTTATCGAAAAGAATGCCGGTTCAACGTTTGGCGCTGCGATCCGCGGCGGCGATCTAGTCTGTAAAGGCGATGTCGGCTCGAGAACGGGTATTGACATGAAGGGTGGTACCATCATCGTTGGCGGTCGGACCGGTGCATTCAGTGGCTTTATGATGCAGCGAGGTCGGATGATTGTGCTGGGTGATGCCGGCCCGAACCTGGGTGATTCAATGTATGACGGCATTATTTATGTCGGCGGCGAGATTGCTGATCTGGGTGTTGATGCGGTTGATGCTGAGATGACCGAGCTGGAGTGCGATTGGATCAGACGAAAGCTTGATTTGTACGGGCTTGAGGCGCCGAATGGCGTTGAAAATCTTCGTAAGATTGAATCCGGTAAACAGCTGTGGAACTACGACAGCCTCGAACCAACTGAAAAGAAACTCGTTCTGTAGGAGAAGAGACAGATGTCCAATCAACCGATAACAACGCCCCCAAAGGCACCGCCGGCCTCTCGCAATACTAGCAGCCTTGGAAAAAGTTCCATTTTTCCGCCGGAGGTGATTGATGACATTCACATCAAGTCGGAGCTGGGACGCTACCGTATGCGGGGTTTTTCGTTGTTCAAACGGATTCCGACGTTTGAAGACCTAACATTTTTACCTGGTACTCTGACTCGATTTGTCATTGAAGGGTATCGGGAGCGATGCTCTACCAAAACCGTTCTCGGCCCCCGAGCCAAAAGACCGCTGGTTATGGATATTCCCGTCTACATTACGGGTATGAGTTTTGGCGCATTGTCCTATGAGGCGAAAACAGCACTTGCGCGCGGTGCGACCATGGCAGGAACGGCAACATGTTCAGGTGAGGGTGGAATGATCCCCGACGAACGGCGTTATTCGAGCAAGTGGTTCTATCAGTGCATTCAGTCGCGTTATGGGTTCAATCCTCATCATTTGCGGCTGGCGGATGCCTGTGAATTTTTCATCGGTCAAGGTTGCAAAGTAGGTCTAGGCGGACATTTGATGGGGCAGAAGGTAACCGATCAGGTTGCTGAAATGCGCTCACTGCCGGCTGGAATCGACCAGCGTTCTCCAGCCCGTCATCCCGACTGGCTGGGGCCGGATGATCTGGCGTTGAAAATTGAGGAGATTCGAGAAGCGACCGACTGGCGGATTCCCATTCAGCTGAAACTGGGTGCGGCCAGAGTTTATGACGATGTTCGAATGGCGGCGAAAACCGATCCCGACATGATATACATTGACGGAATGGAAGGTTCGACGGGTGCGGGCCCGCATCTGGCAACGGAGGAAACCGGCGTGCCGGGAATTGCCGCCATCAGACAGGCAAGAAAAGCGCTGGATGATGTGGGCAAAACAGGTGACATATCATTGATTTATGCGGGTGGAATCCGCAACGGTGGAGATGTGGCCAAAGCACTGGCTTTAGGCGCAGATGCCGTTGCGATAGGGCACTCGGCACTGATGGCTCTAAACTGCAACAAGTCGATACCTGAGGCTGATTATGAAACGGAAATCGGTGTTGAAGCGGGTTACTGCTATCACTGCCATACGGGACGCTGCCCAGTCGGTGTGGCGACACAGGATCCAATCTTGAGAGCCAGACTCAATCCGGACGATGCGGCCGAGCGGGTTTACAATTTCCTGCATACACTGGCAATTGAGTGTCAGATGATGGCACGAGCCTGCGGAAAGACTGATGTTCATTCCTTGGAACCGGAAGACCTGGCGGCACTGACGATGGAGGCTTCCGCGATGGCCATGGTTCCACTAGCCGGAACTCAGCATACCGTTGGTCGACCTGACATGACTCGTTATTGAGGAAAATTATTGCTATGGGAAACGTTACAGATATCAAACAACAGTCGAGAGACAGTTCAGTCGAAAATCGAGAGCAGGAAATCGGTCAGCATATCGGTTACCGATATGATGTCAATTTAGTGCCCGATTACGATAAATTGACACCTTTTCTGAAGAAGTACATTGCATTTATGGGTTGGCATGATCTCAATTGGCTGGAAGACGTGCATTTGGGATATGAAGAGGGCCGGCCTGCGGTGTTTGATCGCAACATCAATGGTTGGGTACAGGTTCCGGCTGAAGTCGAGCTGCCTGACAATCAGCAGGACCGGGATATGCTCGCCCGCGAACTGCTGGTCAAGTTTCAGTCAGCGGAAACTCATCCTTTGGTTGAACTGAATACGGAATATGGAAAAGTCAAACTGCCATCGTCTGAATAGCAGTTGAGTTTAACCGCTGGTTCCAACTGCCTGATCGGATGCCACGGTTAGCTTGTGTAGCCCTCAGGAAATTACCCATGTCCGGTAGATTGCTTAAATTCAGACTGTCTGACATGGCAGTCGATTTCAAGAATCGTTAACCAATGGACAGGTCTGTCAATTCAGTGGATTGACGTTCTTCAACCGCCAATCAATACCGATCAGGTCATCCTGAACGGCCAGACGGAAAATTGGAAAAATCAACCGTCGTCTCCTTTTTGGTCTCTGCGAACTATCGTGGAATGGGTCTGTCTTGGAATCGGCGGTACCATTCATACTACAATATCAACAGACGGTTCGTTGAATGAAATGGAAATGAACAAGCTTAACCTGCCAGTCGGCTATTCAGCCTTTCGGCTAATCAGAGAATGGGATTGCTACTATGTGGACAAGACGCCGTTCATATGGCGATTGGCCAGCAGGCCCGGATACTATTTTCTGTCGCGGCCGCGGTGGTTCGGGAAGACGCTGCTGGTGGACACGATGCAGGAGCTGTTCGAGGGCAGTGAGGAGCTGTTCCGCGGGCTTCACATCCACGACCGATGGGACTGGTCCGTCCGCCATCCGGTGGTGCGGCTGAGCTTCGGCGGCGATTATCGCGAATTGGGTGGATTGGAAAGTGATATTAACGAGCAGCTGTCCGCCATTGAGGAAAATGCGGGCCTTAAATCTTCTCCACCGACCCGCCCCGGCGCGGTGCGTCTGCGCCATGTCATACGTGAGCTTCATCGTACCACTGGCCGGCAGGTCGCGGTCCTGGTGGACGAATACGACAAGCCGATTCTGGATACGCTGGAGAACAGGAAACTGGTCAGAGCCAACCGCGACTGCCTACGCGGCCTGTACGGCATCATCAAGGACTGCGCACGCCATGTCCGTTTCGTGTTCGTGACCGGCATCAGCATGTATTCGAAGGTGAGTCTGTTCTCGGGGCTGAACAATCTCAAGAACATCAGCCTGGATCCGAAGTATGGCACCATCTGTGGTTTTACAGACGCGGAGCTTGACGCGGTGTTCGCACCGGAGCTGCCGGGACTGAACCGAAAGGCCATAAGAAAGTGGTACAACGGCTACAGTTGGCTCGGTAAGGAAGATGTTTACAATCCCTTCGACGTGCTGCTGATGTTCGACGAAAGACAGTTCGAGTCCTACTGGTATGAAACCGGCACCCCGAGTTATCTGCTTGACCGGCTGGCCAAGGGTGGGCTGAATACCCTGGACCTGGAGGACCTGGGCTTGTATGGCAAGGAGCTGTCAAATTTCGATGTCGAGCGCGTCAACCTCAATGCGCTACTGTTCCAGTGTGGCTACCTGACCATCGCCGACCGGCAGGTTCGGGGCTCCAGGGTCTACTATGCGCTGAAATATCCGAACCACGAGGTGCGCCTGAGTCTGAACGAGGAACTGGTGGAGGCGGTGACCGGGAAGCTGACGGAGGCGTCGGACCGGGGTGAAGAGCTGATCCGGTTGCTGCAGGTCAATGACTTCGATGGTTTCGCGGCGGAGATGCGGTCGTTTTATGCGAACGTGCCGAACGAGTGGTATTCGAGCAGCGAGGTGTCGCGCTATGAGGCGTTTTACGCCAGTCTGCTGTTCGCCTGTTTCATCGCCAACGGTGTGGAGGTGAGTGCGGAGCAGTCGTCGGCTGAGGGGCGGGCGGATCTGGTGGTGCACACGGGCGGCGAGGTGTTCGTGCTGGAGTTCAAGGTGGCGGCTGTGGGTGAGAAGGTGGAATCGAAGGTTGTGGAGGCTATGGCGCAGATGCGCGGGAAGAATTATGCATTGCCGCATCAGAGCCGCGGGCGCAAGGTGCATCTTTTGGCGGTGGTGTTTAGTCGAAAGGACCGCAATCTGGCGGCGCTTCGGGCGGAGAGAGTCTGAACAGGTGAAAGGTTTCAGTAGGCCATTGACATGAAACGGATCAGAAACTGCAATAGACGCCAATGACACAGCCCATCACCGTTCGATTCGGTCTCTCTGGGAATGGCATGGTGTAGCCTCGCCCGACAATCCCAACTTCCACTATCCGTTTCCATTCAATCAAAGAAAGCGTTTGATGACCACCCTCAAATCCTTTCACCTTTTTCATTGCCGCCTGAACCATCGAGCCAATGAAGATTTTTCTGCCGTGGCATCAAAGATACGAATTTCCGCAGATCATCCGGCGCAGCGTCTACATCCGGCACTGGAGTCGACAACAGCAGTCTGCAGCAGCTGAAACGGGCCTCCTGGCGGCGAGTGGTCAAAGGGGAGGCGAACCGATCCCGCCAAAGGACTGGATGGCGGCCTGTGGCCTGCATTCGCCGATCGGTTGTCGAAAGGGACGCGCGAAACGACGGAAAACGACCGAATTGTTCAAAAATCTTGTCGAACTGCAGACTCAACAATTAATCTTCTTCTTGACTTGAGGATTCAAAAGGGAATTATAACGGTAAGTGGCGAAAAGGTATGAGAAACCAATAAAATCAACCCTTTCTTGTTTTTCCGCCCCGCTTATCTGAATCCGCCCTTTTCGGTGCGTCTTTACTGAAAAGCGCTTTTGCCAGCTGATGGGGGGTTGTATCAATTCGTAAGTCTTTCCGGTACGGCTTACGCTGAATTGTTTGGTCGGGTTTCATGCAACTCCTTCAGTCTTAGAGAAAAAAACGATCTCAGAGAATCCTGCAGCCACCGTATCACACTCATCAACATCTTGGGCTTTGGCTGGTCTTCGCTTTTGCCGAGCTCTTGGGGGCGTCTGGTTAATCCAATCCGTCATCAATTCCCTCGATCAGGTCGCCGTAGCTGAGCTGTTTGCCAACCATGCCGCGGACGATGGATCTCATCTGCTCAATGGTATCTTTGGGGCGGTTGTCATGCCGACCCACAAACTCGGTGACATACCGGTCAAGGTGTTTGTGGCTGATTTTATGGAAGATGCCCTTGTGTGCGGGCGTTTCAATCCGCTCCAAAACGATTCCATGCCGTTGATGTGGACCTTCTCATTGACATATTCGCCAACGCGGTGCCTGACGAACTGATGCTCGTATCCCTCCATGTTCCGATAACTCATGAAGTCATCGGTGTCAACTGTCGAGCCTTTCTCGACATGGTCATTGATGAACTTATGTAGAGTTGCTTTCTTCGTGTTCTCAATGACTTTGGCAGTGACCTGATGGGTGTCCCCGTCCTTGATTCCGGCCACGGCTTTCTTGCCTGCCGCACCCCGGCCGGCGTTCAGTTTCTTACCCCCTGCGCCTGTTCTTCTCCAGCCCGCCAAAGTAAGATCCGTCTGCCTCAACCGTGCCGTTGAAACGCCGGTCGCCAGACTCAAAAGATTTTCTCAGTCGGTGGGCCAAGTGCCAAGCCGTTTTCTGCGAGACCTTCAGGTCTCGGTGCAGCTTCATGCCCGATACGCTCTTGAGGCTGGTCGTCAGCAGGTGGATGGCAAGCGCCCAGACCTGATAGCCAAGCCTTGAACTCTCCATCACTGAATTGGATTTGACCGAGAACTTGGCACCGCAGGTTTTATACTCTCTGCACCGCAGTGGCATGGTCCTGTGTCGGCATCCCGTTTGGATTCTTGCTGAGCCACAGTAAGGGCAGTGAATGCCATCCGGCCATCGCGTTTCCATAAACCACTGTTCCGCGGCTGCATCATCAGGGAAAATCTGCAATAGCTCGATCAGCGAAATGCCTTTGCGGTAATGTTTGCCAGGGGCTCCGTGTGTCATCATCGTTTACCTTTTACACTATTTTGTGAACACGATTATAACACCTTTTCGCCACTTATCTATATAATTCCCAATTATTATTATGATAAATATTCCATCTGTGAAGCAGACTGACGCGCCCGTCAAGCGATAGATTTTCAACGGCCGTTTTGCGTCCTGATCTGAGTTTTCAGTGGTGATGGATGAGATGCGTTTGGCGGTCAGTGCATTGAACTCCGTTTTTCAATTTTCCGCGACATCATTCGAGACATCTGATCGGACCCGACCGGCGATTGGAGAGCGTCAATCCACTGATGTAACCGATTGGTCCATCAGTAAAAGATATTTGAAATAGACGATCATGTCGGGCAGCCTGAAATTAGCGGACCTGACTGTCATTCAACGACTGACAGGAGTTCGGCAACCTTGTTGGGAAGTTCGGGTTGGTGGTTTAAAATCAGGTTGCATCGGCAGAAAGAACTCGGTGTTTATCACTCGGTGCCGTCTCCTCTTGATGAAGGGCGAGGCTGAACAGCCCACACGGTCCAGCATTGACATCCCGACTTCGGTGCGCGACAGCGGAATTGAATTCATGACCATCACACCTGTATTCAGCCAAGTACATACGGCCTCAGGGGATGACATCCTTAAAGAAACAGTTTCATCAACGTTATGATAAGCGTCGTATTGGCAACGACGGTGCCTAGAGCGAGGGCATAGGAACGTATGCTCTGACGGGCTTCAAGATTCTTCATATCCGCTCTCAGCTGAAAGAACTTAGCGTCGGTATCGGCCTTATGATCGTTCATTTCGGATCGAAATGCCGATATATCACTCTTCACTTCGTCCTTGAATACCGACATTTCGTCCTTCACTTCGTCCTTGAAAGCCGACATTTCGTCCTTGAAAGCCGACATTTCGTCCTTCATTTCGGTCCTGAATCCCAACATTTCGTCTTTGAATGCCGACATTTCGTCTTTCATTTCACTTTTGAATGCCGACATTTCGTCTTTCATTTCACTTTTGAATGCCGACATTTCGCCCTTCATTTCAATTTTGAATGCCGACATTTCGTCCTTGAATGTCGACAATTCGTCCTTCATTTCGTTTCTGAATTCCGACATGTCACTCTTCACGTCGAATTTCAGCTCCGATATGTCGGTTTTGGACGCCACGTTTTCGACCATGGCGTCGCGCACCATGGACACTGTCGCAACGGCCTGGATTTCGTCGAACCCGGCGTCGCACAAAGCCTTGGTGGCGGAATAGGTGTCAAAACTGGCATTGGTCATGGCGTTCACCCTTGAAACAAATATGCGGACTGATCACCAATTATAACATCATCAAGTGATTGGGTTCAGGGTATCGTTCAGTTCGGTTTTTTGACCCATTCGCGCAGCCAGTGCGTATGGATCGGTCGCCGATGCGTTCACCCGGTCGGCGAATGATCAGATGCCTCGACAGCCGCTCGCTGTCCATATTCCGGACCACTCAGTGAAGATCAGAAGGATCAGGTGGGTTCTGAAATGAACGACAGGGTTGTTGCTGATTACCACTGAACATACGGTCGAAGGGGCAACGGGTTCTGATGCGGTTGGAATGGCCTGATCGATCGTATTTTGAAGTCTGATGTCCATTCAATATCGAATGCCTGTCGCATACGCCTCGACTGTGTTCTGTAAATATATGCGCCAGAACAACATTGCAGTCATTCCGTCAAAACAACCTGCGACCTTGACCGTCAATTGGAAGATGAAAAATTACACATTCGGTACGGGCGCCGCCGCAATTTTCACAGTTTCTGACCTGATCTAATACTATGGCCAACCGCCTACCTGCAGCGCAGACTGACGCATCCATCGGATGGCCGATTTTCAACGGCCGTTTCGCATCCTTCACCTGAACTACCAGCGATTGCGGCTGGGCGAGGTGCGGGCGGTTTTTTCAGTCATGCCTTCCGGGGCGACCGAATCGAGCTCAATTGACGGTTGAAGAACAACAGCCCGCTGATTGGATAGACCGGTCCAATCGTTGACGATTGTTGAAATCGACTGCCATGTCAAGTGGTCTGAAACTATACAATTCCCGAAATTTCAGTCTGACTTCACGTTAGGCCGCCTTGTCTGACAGATAACTTTCCATGGAATCATCCATTGCATCAATCCACTTGGTATGATGAATGGGTTGGTCGTTACCCGTCATCAGAGAGCGATGACCATGATCGCGATAGCCCATTATGTCATCATGCTTGTGATGCTCCCAGTCCATGAATGCTTTGTTGATTCCTTCAACGTCAAAATCCAGATAGTCGCTTTCGTTCAATAGAGTTTGAACGTAATCGCCTTGGAACCAGATTTCGTGTTCATAATTCTCAAGTGTCGCTTCCCGTTCCAACCATTTGGCGCTGTTGGCCAGCATTTCATTTTTAGAAGGAATCTTAATGCGTCCCATAATGACGTCCCTGACGTACCAAGCCTGCACATCAAACATGTTGAACGTGTAATATTGGTCCTGCATGCCAAGATACATAACCTTAGGGTTGTTTTCAAATACCACACCTTGGTAGAGACCGGGCGCCCACATGCGGTTGGTTGTCTTAAGCCGCAGTTCTTCCGCCATGAATGGAAAATGGTGCAGATACCCCGTACAAAGAATAATCGCATCGACATTTCTGTTGCTACCGTCTTTGAAATGGGCTGTCTTATCATCCATGCGTAACAACAATGGCACTTCTTCAAACGCCTTCGGCCAGTGAAAGCCAGTGGGTGCAGTGCGGTGGCTGATGGTTACAGATTTGGCACCATACTTGTAACATTGTGAACCAATGTCTTCAGCAGAATAACTCGTTCCAATGATGAGGATGTCCATTCCCTTGAATTCACTCGCATCGCGAAAATCATGGGCGTGGAGAATGCGAGCCCCAGAGGTATCGAATCCATCAAAATGTGGGACGTTGGGAACGGAAAAGTGTCCGGTTGCAACAACGACATGGTCAAATACTTCCGCCCCCATTTCATCGTTTTCCAAGTTTCGAGTGGCGACTGTGAAGCTGTCGTTTTGATCTGAATAACGCACCCAGTGTGCAGCGTGGTTGAATCGGCAGAATTTTTTCGCGCCAGAGGCTTCAACCCGGCCTTTGATGTAGTCCGTCAAGACGGCTCTTGGAGGAAAAGAAGGAATGGGTTTGCCGAAGTGTTGTTCGAATGTGTAGTCGGCAAACTCCAGGCATTCTTTCGGGCCGTTGGACCATAGGTATCGGTACATGCTACCATGAACCGGCTCGCCGTATTGATCGGTTCCCGTACGCCAGGTGTAATTCCACAATCCACCCCAATCACTTTGTTTTTCGTAGCAGACGACCTCTGGAATCTCATCTCCGCTTTTCTCAGCAGTTCGAAAAGCCTGCAGTAAAGACATACCGCAGGGTCCGGCTCCAATTATCGCTACTCGTTTCATATCATCCCCCTAAGTTCGTAATTCTCGAGTAAGTTTCCTGAATCTCCTCAAATAGAGAAAATCGCCTCTTCATGTTGTCTTCTCAACAGATTCTGTAGCGGTTTGATGGAAATTATAACAGCCTCAATCCGTCGTCAAAAGTCCTGTTTGTTGAATTCAGCCAAGAACCCTGTCAAGTTTCAATTCGACGGTGTGTTCTTTTGCATGAACTGAGCGCTGTATGTCAGTAGAGCATCAGGGTGAGTGCGATGAGGTGCATGCCCGCAATCTGGAATTTGAACTGACATTGCGTTATTCAATC
This sequence comes from Arenicellales bacterium, assembly GCA_965205205.1. Classification (GTDB taxonomy): domain Bacteria; phylum Pseudomonadota; class Gammaproteobacteria; order Arenicellales; family JAJDZL01; genus JAJDZL01. The sequence continues at coordinate 3,508,707 of CBDBFX010000002.1, read as the reverse complement.
TGCTGGATATACCGACAACCTGATTGATGGTGCCGTATTCATCATCGGTGCCTTGAATGATCAGGACCGGCGATCTGATATCAGACAGATGAGATTCAATTGACCAGCTTCGAAACGTCGGATCGAGCCACACTCGGGTCCATCCGTAGAAGGTGGAATCCGGATCGGCGTGATGGGCTGCGAACTTCTTTCGGAATGAGTTTTTGTGATAGGTGTCTTTAAGGCGTCTGATGCTCTTGACCGTAACCTCTTCAACCATGATGTGCGGTGCAACAGCGATCAATCCTTCGACAAAGTCTGGAAATGCGGCACTGTAGAGTAGTGCGATGGAGGCGCCATCGCTGTGTCCGAACAACCAAATTCGACTGTTAGCGCAATCAATATTCAGTTCTGCGATAAAACTCGGTAGAACTTCATAGGCCTGTCGGTGCATGAAGTCGGTACCCCAGAATTCGTTGCCGTCAAATGATGTTGAATGGCCATAACCGGGGCGGGAATAAACGAGTCCCCGGCACTCGGTTTCTTTACACAATCGGCTTGGAAAATCTCGCCATTGGCTGAGTGACCCGAGCCCTTCATGCAAAAAAATGATTAAAGGAACATCTGAATCAGCGTTTCCTAGAAAGCGGTATTCGATCTGAACGGTACGATCATTCCAGTTCAATTCAATGAAATCAGGTTGGCCTGTCTTCATGTCTGGTGACTTTTGTCAGTTTGACGCAATCTGAAGCGTTGAATTTTTCCAGTTGCAGTTTTAGGAAGAGCATCAACGAATTCAATCAGCCGCGGGTATTTGTAAGGCGCGATTTTGTCCTTGACAAAGGATTTGAGTTCCTCTGGCGTGGTTTTGGCGCAGTCTTTCAGCACCACGTAAGCTTTCGTTTTGATCAGTCCATCGGTATCCTCATGTCCAATGACAGCCGCCTCCAGAACTGCTGGATGCAGTACGAGTGTTGATTCAACTTCAAAGGGTGAGACATACACACCACCGACCTTCAGCATATCGTCCGTACGGCCCGAGTAGGTATAGGTTCCGTCATTGTTTCGGATGTACTTGTCCCCACTTTTCGTCCATGCCCCTTGGAAAGTGGCACGGGCTCTCTCTCGATTATTCCAATACATCAGCGCCGCACTAGGTCCTTTGACGTAGAGTTCACCGATTTCTCCTTCTGCAGTTTGGCTGCCGTCATCATTTCGAATCTCAATTTCATAGCCGGGCACGGGGTAACCGGTCGTTCCGTAATGAACGTCACCTGGATGGTTGGATAGATAGATGTGAAGCATTTCCGTTGAACCGATGCCATCAATAATATCGACATTGAATTTTTCGGTAAACCGGTGTCCAATTTCCGCCGGTAGCGCTTCACCGGCTGAGGATGCCAATCTCAGTGAGATTTCATCCGGCGACGGTAATTCTGCAGATGCCAGCATACCTGCATATCCTGTCGGCGCACCAAAAAATACGGTTGGCTGATACTGAATCCAGCGAGTGAAAACTGCACTTGGCGTCGGTCTTTCGGCCATCAGTACCACCGTCGCGCCAACACTGAGCGGAAAGCTCAGAGCATTGCCCAGTCCGTAAGCGAAAAAGAGTTTTGCGGCAGAAAAGCACACATCCGATTCCTTTAACTGAAGAACTCCTTTGCCATAGAGTTCAGCGGTCCAGTAGAGATTCGCATGAGTGTGTACGGTACCTTTGGGTTGACCGGTTGATCCGGATGAATAAAGCCAAAATGCGGGTTCATCAGGGTGTGTGTCAGTGGAATCCTGCATGGGTTCAACCGACTTGACGAATTCTGTAAAGCTTATCGCGTGATTCGGCAGAGTATCTGAATGTCCACTGACCACTATGGTTTTCAATTCAATATTTCCGTTTTCGACCGCTGTAGTCAGCGTCGGAATCAATGCGGCCGATACAATTGCGACTTTAGCCCGACAGTCTTCCAAGATGAACCGATAGTCACCTGCAGTCAGTAAGGTATTGACAGCTACGGGAACGACCCCGGCATATAAGGCACCCAGATACGCAACAGGCCAGTCACAGCTGTCTTGCATCAGCAGAAGAACGCGTTCCTCCCTACGCATGCCACAAGAAAGAAGGGCAGCGGCCATGCGCCTGATTGATGCAGTGAGGTCTCCATACGTTAACTTTTTCTGATCATCGATGTAGGCAATTTTCTCCGCCCGCTTAACATTAATTCTGATCAGATGACCAGCGAAATTGAATGGAGCATTCGGCTCCTGAAGATTACTGTCAGACATCATGAATTCTCGGAAATTTGATCGGTTTGTTTAGGCTTCAATTTCTCAGTATCAATAAAATACGAAACTGTGGAATGTATTCGCTGAGAGTCACATCATAATATGTCAAAATAGGTAGATAACCTCAGATGTTGAAGAAACACTATTCTGAAGAGTTCAAACAAATGCTTTGTGAGAAGATGCGGCAGGGTGACCGCTTGATATTTCGATCGCATAAACGCGAAGCAAACGGAATTCAAATTTAATTTCACTTGATTAATCGGATGAAGTACACGATGAAACGCCCAGCCGAGCGCCAAAATGACCGAATGGAAAATCAAACTCAGGTTTATCGCAGGATCTCTGCTCGCCATCGCCGCCCTGCCAAAGCTGTCAGTCATCTTTTTGTTTCAGTTGACCGATTTCGAAAGCGAATATAAGCCCCACCTCACCCTTCCGTCTGAAAGGGACTCGGGCCACCAGAGATTACCTGCAATGAAAGAGACAATTCGGCATGCAACTTGATTCGTATTTTAAGAATTTAGGGATGGGCAGTGCCATCACTCTGATAATACTGAGCCTGCTTGTTGCCAGTTGCGGCGGAGGTGGCGGTGGAGGTGCAGCGCAAGATCAACCGGATCCCGTTGATCCGGCTCCGCAGCCGCCAATTTCCACACCAGATCCTGCAGCCACACAAAATACGATCGCTCAGCGATACCGGCAGCATATGAATTTTGCCTTTCAACCGGCTTTGGGCTTGATCAATGCGGACAGTGCTTATGGATACTTGGAAGCAACTAGAGGCACAGGCACTTCCAACCCCGCCCAGGCACCAACGATCAGACCGGGTGCCGGCGTCAAAATCGGTGTTATTGACGGTGGATTGGACTTGCGCCACATTTCATTCGAAGGCATTTCAATCCGGTCATTTTTTTCCCGCACTGGCAATAATTTGAGGCACGGCACTGGTGTTACAAGTGTGATGGCTTCTGCTCCCCAAGCGTCCAGAGTACGTTCAGCGTATCGATTTGGTGGCGTCGCATGGGGTGCTGAATTCTCGATGTATGCCATTCCACTTGGAACCGCAGATCCCGATCGGCCCTACCAGGCACTCAGTCCGGCAGCTGCGGCACCTTGGTACAATAGTTACAGGAACCGATTTCTTCGCGCCTTCAGGGACAAAGTCGACTTTCTCAACCTTAGTCTGGCTTATGACGGGCTGATTGAATTCTACGATGAATCGGCACTGAGAGCCAGTCTTCAATCGGCATTTGACCTTTACGCGCAAAAGGGAGCAACAGATAAAACCGTTTTGGTCTTTGCCGCCGGAAATGCAAACAGCCACAAGTGCCGAGCGGGGACTCGAAACTGCGTATGCGCGACCCCAAACTGTCAGTTTGGAGAACTGAGAGCCACCTCGCCTGAATTTACCAGTGCTTTTATGGTACACATCCCCGAACTGCGCAGCCATACGGTGGCCGTCGTAGCGGTTGATTCCGAAGGCCCGTCGGCAGGGGTGATTTCAGATTTTTCAAATCGTTGTGGGATCGCGAAAAACTGGTGCATCGCCGCGCCGGGTAAACGTATAAGGGTTGCAACTGTTGATGTCAATTCACGACCTGTCTTACAGATAGTGAATGGAACTTCATTTGCGGCACCTTTTGTCGTGGGTGGACTGGCAGTGATGAAACAGATGTTCCGCGGGCAGTTGTCCAACACCGCACTGCTAACGCGGCTGTACGCCACGGCGAACAAATCGGGAATTTATGCGGACCGGGATATCTATGGTCAGGGACTGATGGATCTTGGAGCGGCCACCGGCCCGCAGGGTCAGCAGACGGTGGCCGTTGGCCAATGGGTCTCTGACGGGGGCTTTGATCTGCTGGGCACCGAATTGAAACTCGGCCGGGCGCTCGGCGATGGCTTCCGTCAGGCTGTCGGCAGTCGTGAAATGGTCGTTTTTGACCGTTTGGGCGCGCCGTTCTGGTATGAACTGTCCAGCCTGGTTCAGAATCGGTCAGCGTCTCATCCGCTGTCAGAGCGTCTATACCGATGGAACCAGCGTGTCCAGTCGCGGACCAGTGCCGATGCCGCCCTTTCATTCGCCACCGATTTTTGGGGCGACAGCACTGGCAGTCGTAAGCAGGACGGCAGATTTGAGATCGGTCTGCTGCGAACGAGATTCAACTCGGAAATCGGGCCGCTCTCCCTGGCTGAGAACGCCGTCGGTCTGAACTACGAAGATCGGGGGGGGGGTGATTTCTCTGAGCGCCTATGCCACTGCCCCCACCAGAGAATCCATGCCAATGAGCGGGGTCGCGCTGGCTTGGCGGCCTGAATCACTGCCCCTGGCGCTTCGCCTCTCAGGCTTGCGCGAAACCGACTCGGTGCTCGGGTCGCAGACCGAAGGGGCTTTCGGTCAGGTGGCCACCCGTTCCATGACCGCGGGTGCGGTCTCCGAGTTTGAGCTGGCCGATTGGCGCGTTCGAGCCGAGGTGGAAGTTGGCCGCGCACAGCCCGAGGTCGGCGGTGGGGTGATCACCGCTATGGGCGATGTGCTGACGAGCGGGTTCGCGGTGCACGCCACCAAGCGGATCGATCGGAAGAATCGGGTTACGCTGGGCCTGTCTCAGCCGATGCGGGCGGAGTCGGTCGAGTTGGCGATGTCCGTTCCGGTTGGCCGAACCAAGGAGGGCCGGGTCGTGTATGCCGACGTTGAATCGAATGTGAAGCCCACCGGCCGACAGATTGATCTGTCGGTCAGCTGGGAGCGCGGGACTTCGGCGACTGACCGTTTCATGTTGGAAGGCGTCTATCGCCGCGAGGCTGGCCATCGCGCCCATTCTCCAGCTGAATTTCAGTGGACGGCTGGCTGGCGCCGGCAGTTCTGACTCTGATCCATTCAGTGAACCCGCGCCTGATCATACTATTGAAAAGCCGCATGTGGGCGTTTCATTTCGACCCGCGCTTCTTCTGTGACGATGTACCGACTGACTCTGAATCAGAACCGAATTGGGGTGACTGAAAGAGGCGTTGGTGCGGATTGACGATCGGTCTCAGTCGATCAGGCGTCATTCCTGTTGGAAAGCAGATGCGCCCAGCTCAGATAGGCTCTGGTGTGGTCTTCCACGTTGTGAACCCGTAGAATATCAACCGATTGCGCACACAGATTCAGCGACGCGCCGATGGTCTCCAGATCCAGCTGCGAACCTTCATATTTTGAATAAGCCCTAAGGAATCGTTTTCTTGAGTGCCCGATGAGCACTCGTTGCCCGAGGGGGCGGAACTGCTGTACCCTGGGCTCAAACCTCACCGATTGGGACGAGCAGACCCTGTGGTGTACATACACCATGTTTAATGACCTGGAAACCGCCTTCCACTCGCTGAAGTCCGAACTAGGACTGCGACCGATCGATCATCAAAAGCCGGCGCGAAACGAAGATCATCTGTTTATGACCGTCATCGCATATTAACAGCGTTAGTTGAAGTAGGTCATGAACAGTGCGGATTGTCCCTTGATCAGCCTGTAGGAACCAACGCTTGACGGTGTAATACTTCACTGCCACATACCTGAACAAGTTGCAGTTCCAAGGGCAAATAACGCTTATTGATTAACTGATACAGTTTCGACACACCTGCACTTCTCGTACTGGAACAGGTTATTGCTACGGCCAAGTCCTCCAACGGTGAAAGGACTTATCACATCCTCGACCAAATTGAATCCTTCGTCAAGCATCCACACTTGAGGTCTGGGCTTGGAAATGTGAAGTGAACTTCATTTGTCCCGCGGACGAGCGTACGCGCCTACTTTGCTGGTCATCACGCCGGCACCAACCAATCCTTCAAGCAGCTTGACTCCTGCGACAACACCATCAACGACCGGAACACCTGTGTCCGTACTCAGCCTGTCCGTCAGATCGGCCATACCTGCACAGCCGAGAATGACCGCTTCGATCATGTCTTCATTGATAGAGCGTTGGATTTCTGCTCGAATTTGAGCATACGCTCCAGAATCGTCGTCTTCCAATGCGAGTACCGGCAGATTCGCGGCTCGCACGCGCCGGCAGTGACGGTGCATGCCATATTTTTCTGCCAGGTCTTCAATGATGGGAACTGAACGTGGCAACGTTGTGACCACGCTGAAGCCGGTTGAGATGACCGATGCCGCGATCATAGCTGCCTCACACATTCCCATAACCGGACCGGATGATATTTCCCGACAGGCACCAATTGCGGGATCGTCGAAGCAGGCGACGAGTGTTGCCGCGACGCCGATTGATTCACCCCAGGCAACTTTTTCCACCAGGCCCCTGGCACTCATCACCTCATCGAAATGTCCTTCTATACTTGCTGGTGAATCGGTTGGGTTGACAGCGATGATTTCGGTTTGTGGATGGCAGACTTTTTTGGCTGTCAAGGCGATTTTTTCCGTCATTGAAGCAGTTGAATTGGGGTTGACGATGAGAATTTTCATCGCCTTCAGATGCCCAGATACAACTGTCTTACCCGATCGTCCCTGATCAGTTCTTTGGATTCACCTTCCAATGCGATTCGGCCTGTTTCAAGCGCATAAGTTCGATCGGAGACCCTTAATGCCATGCGCGAGTTCTGTTCGACCAGAATGATGCTGACCCCTTCTTCCTGATTGATGGAAACGATGGACCGGGCAATTTCCTGAACCAGCAGCGGCGCAAGTCCCAGAGATGGTTCATCCAGCAGCAGCAGTTTTGGTTTCGCCATCAGCGCGCGACCGATGACCAGCATTTGCTGTTCACCGCCACTCATGGTTCCAGCGTGCTGATTCTTTCTTTCCAGAAGTCGTGGAAATCGTTGCCAGATGCGGTCTATATCCCGTTTGATATCGGACTTGTCACGTCGGGCAAAAGCCCCCATAAGTAGATTGTCCTTAACCGTCATATATGGAAAAACGTGACGACCTTCGGGAACCATGACGATACCCTTGGCAACGATATCATGTGGACTCATTCTATCAATCTGCAGATCTGCGAATCGAATGCTACCCGATGAGATCGATGTCAGCCCCGTGATGGCGCGTAAAGTTGTCGTTTTTCCGGCCCCGTTGGAACCGATGAGCGAGATGATCTGTTTTTCTTCCAACTGAATGGAAATGTCAGACACCGCAAGCACGTGATCGTAGCGGACGGTAACATTGTTCAGTGAAAAGTAACTCATATCCGCTCCGCCAGCTCATCATCCTCGCGGCCAAGGTACGCTTCGATGACCTGCTGGTTGTTCTGTACTTCCTGCGCCGACCCCTCAGCAATTTTCTTGCCGAAATTCAGCACTACAATGTGATCGCTGATGCGCATGACGGCGCGCATATCGTGTTCGACCAGAAGTACCGTAACGCCGCGCTTGCGAATGCCACGCACCATCTCAACTGCGGTATCCGTTTCTTCAGGGTTCATTCCTGCGAAAGGTTCGTCAAGCAGGAGAACCGATGGATTGGCCGCCATGGCGACGGCAATCCCCAATCCGCGAAGATGCCCATGGGGTAAATTGCGGGCGACCTCATTCTGAACGTTTGACAGTCCAAGATAATTCAGAATTTCTATTGAACTCTCCCGAAATTCCGCCTCGTCACTGCGAGCCTGCCGCGAACCGAAAAAAAATCCCACCAGGCTGGCGTGACTTCTCAGGTGATGGGCGACAATAACATTCTGCAATGCCGTCATTTCACGGAATATCGTCGTTTCCTGAAATGTTCGCACCACCCCGCGGCGGGCGACCATATGTGCGGAATGGCTGCTGATGTCTTCGCCCTTGAACAGGACTTTGCCGGAACTTTTCTGTAGGAAAGAGGTTATGAGTTTGAAGAGGGTACTTTTGCCCGCGCCATTCGGTCCGATGACGCTGATAATTTTGTTCTCTTCAACGTTGAATGATACATTGTCGACTGCTACAAGACCCCCGAAGCGCTTTGTGATCTCCTGTATCTCAAGAATGTTCATGGCATCAACCCTGCGCGCCGGTTTTGATTCGGAGTTTTGGCGGTCGAACGCTCATTAATCCATTGGGCAACCAGATCATGAATGCAATCATGATGACTGCATACAGGAAAGGCTGGTACTCGTTCAGGCCATGGAGCAGTTCGAAACTGAGAAAAAGCACAAAGGTGCCAACCAGAGGGCCGAATACATATCCCAGACCACCCAGGAAGCAGTACAGCATGAAAAAGATGGAATCCGGAATTTGAAAGGTTGCCGGATAGATGCTCTGCTGGGAGGCGATGAAGAAGGCGCCGCCAACGCCACCATAAAATCCGCTGATCGCAAATGCGATGACCCGCAGAATGGGTACGTTGATCCCGATTGATGACGCCAGCTCCTCATTCTGCTGGAGCGAACGGAACAGGCGGCCTAGGCGACTGTTGACAATTCGATATAAAGCGGCATATCCGACGATGAGCAGAAAGGCGGCGAGAAAAAACAGAGCCAGATGTTTGTTCAGGTTGGCAAAATCTGGGATCAGGGTGAGGCCAAATATTTCAAGTGAGCCCGGCAGTGGAATATTGATGATGCCTCTTGAGCCATTGGTCAGGGCGGAAAAGGACTGTGCCGACAGGCGGGCGGTTTCCGTCAGACTGAGCGTGATCATTGCAAAATATACGCCTCGTAGCCGCAGAATCGGCAGACCGATCAGAATGGCAATCACCGCGGCGACGATGCCGGCCAGGGGCATTGCAAGCCAAAAAGAAAATTCCAAGCGGGTAATGAGAATGGCGGAAACATACCCGCCGAGAAGGGCAAACGCTCCCTGTCCAATGTTGATGCGACCGATGTAGAACGTCAACCAGACTCCAGCACTGATGAATGCAAGAACCGATGCGGTCGTGATGATGCCAAGCAGATAGGGTTTGTCGGCAAGCAGGAGCGGTATGAGAACCAGATATATTAGAATGGGAACCAGTACCAGCCCGAGCTTCAATTGCGGATTTTGCTGAATATTGGACCACATGACAGGTGTGCCGCTACTGAATCTATCTCGCCGTTCAGCCCCAAGGTTTGCCCATCAGGCCTTGAGGTCGCAGTGCCAGAAATATGATCAGTGCCACAAAAATGAGCAGGTAGGTTTCCCCGCCGGGCAGGAATCGATAGCCAAACGATTCAAGCATGCCGAGGATGAAGCCACCGAAGATCGCCCCTGACACCACGCCGGCGCCACCGATCATCACCATGATGAAAGCTTTGATGGATATGGCTGTGCCGATTCCACTGTTCACACCGGAGATCGAAACCAACAGCGCGCCAGCCAATCCAGCCAGTGCGGCACCGATCGCGAACCCCAGCATGGCGTAGCGATTGACGTTGACCCCCTGCAGTTGCGCCGCTTCTCGATCTTGGGCAAATGCCCGCAACCCTCGTCCCGGTCGCGTGTAACGCATGAAGGCGATGAAGGCTACGATCATACCCGCTGCGAGGACCATAACCACGGCTCGGGCATAAGGGATGAATGCTCCACCAATGCTGAATACTCCAGATGCGATAGGCGGCACGCCGCGATGTTTCTCGCCAAAGAAAATCAAGATCATGCTTTCCAGTAGCAGGGCGGTGCCCGCCGCCAGCAGCATGGAACTTTCCTCGCGGGTGCTGTGTCGTAAAACTCGGCGAAAAAACAACAGTTCAAACAGGACGCCGACGATTGCCAATGTGATGGCTGTTGCCGCGAGTGCGACGATGAATGGGTACTCCAATACGCCATAAATGTAGTAGGTGACGAAAGCGCCCAATACATACATCTGCCCATGCGCGAAATTCAGTACATTCATCAGCGCGAAAATCATCGTCAGCCCGAGCGCAATCAGCGCGTACTGAAACCCGGAATAAAGCCCGTTGAAAATTACCTGTTCCATGCCAACTCGGATCTGAGCTGTCAGATCAAATGTCTAGTCAGTGAAATAATAAAACAAGAAGCACCGCCATTAGAGTAGAGCGGTGCTTCTTCAAACTGAGCCGACGGAATATCAGAGAGATCTCCCGAAACGGTATTCAGAAATATCAATCGGTTATTCAACCGCGCCGATGAAAAGCGTCTGAAACTCTCCATCTCGATATTCGTTGACCACCATTGGAATGGGCAGCTGACGCATTTGACCGAAGAAACCGGAACCGACATACTTCAGGCTGTTCGTGCCAACCAGCAGCCTATTTTCGACGTTCAGCGTTTCCATCGCAGCTTTGAACGCTTCGATATCTTCAAGGGCGTCGGGACCTGCCTGTTTCAAGGTTTCAATGATCATTTCCAACGCATAGACCTTGGTACCGGCTTCGTCGTTCCACTCGCCCACATGTTCAACATAAGCGGCGCGGAATTCATTCATGTAATCGTCAGAGATTGCAGGAGTGCTGGCGCCACCAACTGAGATGAAGCCATTGGCGGCATCGCCGGCGACTTCTGCAAGAATTTTAGCGTCCTGTGCGGTTTCAGTACTGATGAGTCCGCCATAACCCAGTTCGCGGGCGGCGCGGATCAGCAAAGGTGCGTCTGATGGCGCAACTCCTGACAGTACGATCAGATCGGGGTTCTGCTGCACGATTCGCGACATCACTGGAAAGAAATCAGTCGTTCCCGGTTCATAGGTATCTTCGGCCGCCACAATGTTCAAACCCAGCATGTTGGCCGCTTCCACACCTTCGCGCCGCTGGTTAAGCGGGTCGGACTCGTTCCGTGCGACGAACGCAACGGATTCGACACCCATATTAGCCATCAGGTGTTTGTAGATAACCGGTCCCGCCTGATACGATGCGATCATACCCAGCACCGAATTGCTTGCCGGCGGTGAGTACAATGTGCGATCGAATGCATAGGGAAAGTTCATGGCCCCGGCTTTTTCGATGACGGGAACGATCGCTCTGGCGGTCGTGTCGACATTCGGTCCGATGATGTACTTGATGCCTTCCTGGTAGGTTAACCGTTCGGCACCGGCAATCGATACTTTAGGATCATTTTTGTCATCAATCGAAACGACTTCAATCATATACATTTCATCGCCGATCTTAACACCGCCTGCGGCGTTATACATTTTGGCCGTTACTTCAGCACAATACCGGTTGACCAATCCCCAAGATGCAGCTGGTCCGCTCATGACACCGAGAACGCCTATTTTCAAAGTTGCGGCGTTTGCAACGGTGGAACCGGCGACCAGTAGAGATAGGGTAAATAGAGTTGTTATGAATTTTTTAATCATCTTTCCTTTCCTTATGATGTTATTATTGATGTGTAAATTTGGCACAAGTCTATCCTAAACGATGAAAACTTGCAAATATTTTTCTGCTTACTCACTTTGAAATTCTTGAGCCGCCTTGGTTTAGAGTCAATCGTGTCTGTCAATTCAATGAGAGTCATCCATCGTTTCAAATTTTAGAAACCAGAATCGCGCTGATTTTACTGTTATCTGCAAAGTGAATGGCAATAGATTAGGGTGCCAGGTCAGCAGGTGCTCGAAGATGGCCGGCCCGAAGCCACAATCTACGCATGGCAGTCTGCTGTGGTCGTATTTTAGTGGAAAGTGCGAGGGCGCGACGTAATGAATTTACAAACAACCCCGGACAGAATCGAGTAGGGACTGATTGGTGCGTTCGCTACCTGATGCTGTGTGCCATCGTGCAACAGCTGAAGCCGGCGAAAATTCGGCAGCGGAAGTGGTGTAGGGATTCGCTTTTAAATTGAAGGCTTTCTCAATGTTTCTGACAGTCCTGATGGCCAATCAAGCAGAATAAATTTACCAGATTGAACAGGGTTAATTGAATGACTGACAGCTTCAAGAACATGCTGGACCGGGTTCGTTCCATAGCTGACACGCAATCAAGGAAGGGTCAGCTGTTTGAGCGAGTTATGAAACGGTATTTCCAGATTGACAGAATCTATCAAGACCGTTTCACGAATGTCTGGCTGTGGTCAGAGTGGTGTGAGCACCATCCTGACTTCTCTGGTCCAGATATCGGAATCGATCTGGTGGCGGAAGAGCGCGACGGTGGCTATTGTGCCATTCAATGCAAGTGTTACGCGGCCGATGCTCGCCTATCGAAATCCGACTTGGACTCTTTTGTTTCAGCCTCGGCGAGAGAACCGTTCGTGTCGCGCATTCTGATTCATACTGGCAGTGAATTAGGGGCAAACGCTGTCAAGGTCATTCAAGGACTCACATCACCCTGTTCTATTCTTTATTCCAGCGATCTTGCAGTACGTCCCATCAATTGGCCAGACCTAGTTCAAAAGAAACCGGAAGATCTGGTTCGACGAGGTGGGGAATTCAATCTGAGAAAGCACCAGAAAGAGGCTCTTGATGATGTGGTAGCTGGATTCAATAAACATGTTCGCGGCAAGCTCATCATGGCCTGCGGGACTGGTAAGACTTTCACAGCACTTCGTATCGCCGAGATGATTGCGGGTGAGGGCGGCCGGGTACTCTATCTTGTTCCGTCCATCTCACTGTTTCAGCAGTCGATGAGAGAATGGGCAGAACACCGATTGACCAGACAGACTTACATCGGCATCTGTTCCGATACGCGAGCGGGGCAAGACAGCGAAGACGCGTCTCTATGCGAACTGGAAATTCCGGTCACTACGGATGCGACTCAGCTTCTTAAAGTACTGTCAGAAGATCGGCGGGAATCAATGACCGTTGTATTCTGCACCTATCAGTCCTTGGGGCTGGTTGAGCAAGCACAGAATGACGGCGCACTTAACTTCAATTTAGTCATCTGTGATGAGGCACACCGGACGACTGGAGTTGAGCGACCTGACGATCGGACTTCTCCTTTCGTACTGGTTCATGATGAAAATCGTATTCGAGCCGACAGGCGTCTATATATGACCGCCACACCGCGAATCTATACTGAAGGCGCAAAAGCAAAAGCGGCGAATTACAGCGTAGAAGTATTTTCGATGGATGATGAGCAGACATTCGGCCCCGAGTTTCATCGTCTGCAGTTTTCTCAGGCGATTGCTCAGAATCTACTGACCGACTACAAGGTCATTATTTTTGCCATAACGGAAAGCAATGTGAATGCTGAGTTGCAGAGGCATCTCGCTACCATCGAAAATGAGATCAAAATTAGCGATGCGGCCAGAATCATCGGTTGCTGGCGAGCATTGCAGAATCCCGAGAATAAGGAGGGTTCTGTTCAACCACTCAGCCGGGCCATCGCGTTCTCCAATACGATCTTATCCTCCAAACGGCTTGAGGAATACTGGAGCAGGGTTGTGGGTCTGGTGCACAATGATGAGGAACAGGCCGAGTTTCAGTGCGATGTCCGTCATGTGGACGGAAAGCATCACGCACTCAACCGCAAGAATCGTATTGATTGGCTCAAGGGGTCTGAAGACGGCGCGTGTCGAATTTTGACCAATGCCAGATGCCTGTCGGAGGGTATTGATGTGCCAGCGCTTGATGCGGTGCTGTTCATGGCTCCGCGCAATAGCCCGGTTGATGTCGTCCAAGCGGTGGGGCGCGCCATGCGGAAGGCAGAAGGCAAATCCTACGGCTACATCATTTTACCTGTGGTAGTGCCGGCGGGAGTTGATCCGGCGGTGGCGTTAGATGACAATGAGCGGTTCGCACCTGTCTGGAGTGTGTTGCGCGCACTGCGTTCACACGATGATCGCTTCAATGCCGAGATCAATCGGATTGATCTAAACGAATCGGCAAGCGAGCGGATCCTGTACATATTCGATGAAGAACAGGAGACGGCAAACCTACCATTTCCACCCCTGAATCTTCCATCCGACGCCCTTTACGCTCAGATCGTCGAGAAATGTGGTGACCGTAAATACTGGGAGACGTGGGCCAAGGATGTGGCCGATATTTTCACGACCCTCGTCCACCGAATTAGCGAAATGCTTGACAACCGTGAGGAAAATGGAACATTGATCGAATGGTTCGAGGCGTTTCATGAAGAACTGAAAAAATCGATCAACGATTCAATCACCCTGAAAAGTGCCATTGACATGATGGCGCAGCATATCCTGACGAGACCAGTATTCGAGGCGCTATTCGAAGGTTATGATTTCGCCGCGAAGAACCCCGTAGCAAAAGCTTTGGACCAATTGCGAGGTGATTTCGGTGAATTTGGTCTTGAAAACGAAACCCGGGATCTTGAGCGTTTCTACGAAAGCGTTCGGTTTCGAGCGATGGGTCTTGACAACAGTGCCGCCCGTCAGCGTCTACTGATGGAGCTCTATGAGAAGTTCTTTGCTACCGCGATGAAGAAAGAAGCGGACCGGCTCGGAATCGTCTATACACCAGTCGAGATCGTGGATTTCATTCTGCACAGCGCTGATCACGTATTGCGCAAAGAATTCGACCGAACGCTTAGCGATGCTGGTGTGCATGTGCTCGATCCCTTCACCGGAACGGGCATCTTTTTGGTCAGACTCCTTCAGTCCAGTCTGATTCGCGATGAAGATCTTTTACGAAAGTTTCGGGAGGAACTTCACGCTAACGAGTTGGTTCTGCTCGCCTACTACATTGCTGCGATTCACATCGAAGAAGCGTACCACGGGCGCATCGGATTGGACCGCGAATATGAACCTTTCTCAGGCATTGTGCTCACCGACACGTTTAATCTACATACTGAAAGAACGGGTTTTCCAATGGACTGGCTACCCCAAAATAGCGAAAGAGCCAAAAGGCAACAGAATTCGCCAATACAAGTCATTGTTGGTAATCCGCCTTGGTCGGTGGGGCAGAGAAGTTCCGCTGATAACAATCCTAATGTGGATTATCCGAAGCTTGAGCAACGGGTTACCGAAACCTATGTTAGCCGTTCAACAGCAACGCTGAAGAACAGTCTCTACGACACCTACAAAATGGCAATCCGTTGGGCATCGGATCGTATTGGTGAGGAGGGAATCGTAGCATTTGTGACCAACGGTTCATGGCTTGATAGTAATGCAGCCTCAGGCGTTCGAGCATGCTTAGCAGAAGAATTTACCTCAATTCACGTCCTTAATTTACGTGGAAATCAACGAACTCAGGGCGAGCGTTCGCGCAAAGAGGGTGGTAAGGTGTTTGGTTCGGGATCGAGAGCGCCAGTGGCGATTACCTTACTGGTAAAAAATCCAGCCGTGGAGTACAAAGGATGCCGCATTCTTTATCGCGACATCGGCGACTACCTTTCCCGCGAAAACAAGCTTAGGATGCTAAGCGACTGGAGCTCTATCGCTAGCATTGAGAACTGGGAGAAAATCACTCCCGATAGACATCATGACTGGATTGACCAGCGCGACGAGACATTTTCGGCACTTTATCCCTTGTGCTCCAAAGAAGTAAAAGCTGGTCGGTCTGGAAATGCAGTGTTTCAGCTATTCAGTAACGGTTATCAAACTGGCCGAGATTCATACACTTACAGCTTCGGTCACGACGATTGTGCGAAGAATGCTAAGGCCATGATCTGCAATTACCAAGGCGCGTTAAATAAGTTGAAACAGAGTCGCGATGCAACGCTTAACATCAAGAATATTGTGTCTCACTATTCTTCGAATCTGCTGTGGGATGAAGATTTAAAGAGAAATTTACGACAACGCAAAGAAGTTGTCTATTCGTTACGAAGAGTCTGGAAAGTTCAGTACAGACCATTTGTCAAACAGTACTGTTATATTGATTACGTTCTAGCGCAAAGAAAATCTCAACAAGATAGTATTTTTCCCACTCACAACGCAAAAAATTGTGCAATCTGCGTTCCGGGTATCGGTTCAACCAAGCCGTTTTCCATTCTCGTAGTGGACAAGATGCCTGATCGAGGGTTCGTTTCAGCCGCCCAGTGTTTCCCTCGATACCGATTCGAGCATTCGATCGTATCCGGTAATCAAAGAAATCTACCTGGCATCACACCCCCTCGATCTCAAACTGGCGGTATGGACAACATAACAGACACGGCACTTCATATTTTTCGGGACCACTACAATGATCAGGGAATAAGCAAGGACCACATTTTTGATTATGTCTACGGCATTTTGCATGCGCCGGCCTATCGAGAGCGATTTGCAAATTCCCTTGTAAAAGAATTGCCGCGCATCCCGCTAGCAACCGATTTTCACGCCTTCGCAGACGCTGGACATCGGTTGGTAGAACTGCATCTTGGTTACGAGACTTGCTCAGAGTTTCCACTTCAGTTAAATTTGACGAATAACCAAAACCTTGATGACTTTCGTATTGGAATGAAGGCGATGCGATTTAAAGACACTGAAAAAACAGTCCTCTGTATTGACGATCAAGTCCACCTTAAAGGTATCCCGCAAGAAGCACACCAGTATCAGGTTAACGGTCGGACACCTATTGAGTGGTTCATTGACCGTTATCGAATCGTACAGGACAGACAGAGTGGCATCATCAACGATCCGAACGGCTGGTTTAACAATCTGGATGATCTAATTTCAGCTTTCCGCCGCATCGTATTTGTGAGTGTGGAAACTGTCAACATTGTTGCGAGTCTTCCTCATCCTTTTTCCGATTCATAGATCCATTGGTGTAGTGTAGTAGATGCCTACAAATGCAGAGCGGAAGCAACCTGGACTGATGTTGCTTGAATAGGCAGTCTTTCCGATAGGTGCTTGATTCTTTAACTTTGAATGAACACCTTCCGATTGTGAAGAACGCCATTGCGCCAGTTCCTATCCGCTTAGCACCTCATCTGATTCAACCGTATCGGCACCAACCGATGAAGGTGTCAAATCATCATTCGCCACCGACCGTTTCAACTGTCAGTCGCATCAACCTTATTTCAGCCGCTCATTCCCTATACATAAGTCAGATTTTTTCCCCTAATTTCACACCTCATCACATGGCAGTCGATATCAACAGTTGTTCACTGATGGGCAGGCCTGTCAATTCAGTGGGTTGATGTTCTCCAGCTGACGATCAAGCCCATCCCGATTGAATGGAAGACGAAAAATGGAATAATCGGCCGGAACCTCGCCGGGCCGCCACAGCCAATCGGTCCCCGTCGTCGGTGGCATCTGCCCCGCGGGTGGAATATTGATCATTAGAATTGGACGATGCCAGGGTTTCTGAGCTTATCTTATTGACGTTATCAAGTGCTTCAAGCATACCGAGCACGGCGGTAAATGAAATCGCCATCGGTCCGTTTCGATTCGTTCCGCCACGAAGGTGAGAACGAAGCCGCAGGGTGTACGCGATGCCATCTTCGGGACGATCAGCCTTATTCCAATAGGGTTTGACCAGTGTCCGCCGCCTCATGCTGAGGCTCTGCGAACTGTTGTGGAATGGAACCGTTCGTGGAATCGGTGGCACCATTCATACTACAATATGGGAACAGATGTCTCGTTGAATTGAATGGAAATGAACAAGCTTAACCTGCCCATCGGCTATTCAGCCTTTCGGGAAATCAGAGAATGGAACTGCTACTATGTGGACAAGACGCCTCACATATGGCGACTGGCCAGCAGGCCCGGGTACTATTTCCTGTCGCGGCCGCGGCGGTTCGGGAAGACGCTGCTGGTGGACACGATGCAGGAGCTGTTCGAGGGCAGTGAGGAGCTGTTCCGTGGGCTTCACATCCACGACCACTGGGACTGGTCCGTCCGCCATCCGGTGGTGCGGCTGAGCTTCGGTGGCAAATACAGTCAACCGGTTGATCTCGAAAACAACACCAATGTCCAGCTGGCGGAAATAGAAAAAGATGCAGGCATAGAGCCATCGACACCGACGGTCTCGGCACCGGATCGTCTGTATCAGCTGATCCGCGGACTGCATCGCATCACTGGCCGGCAGGTGGTGGTGCTGGTGGACGAATACGACAAGCCGATCTTGGATGCGCTGGAGAACAGGACACTGGTCAGAGCCAACCGCGATTACCTGCGCGGCCTGTATGGCGTCATCAAAGACTGCGCCCGCCATGTCCGTTTCGTCTTCGTGACCGGCATCAGCATGTATTCGAAGGTGAGTCTGTTCTCAGGTCTGAACAATCTCAAGGACATCAGCCTAGACCCGAAGTATGGCACCATCTGTGGCTATACGGATACGGATCTCGACGCGGTGTTCGCACCGGAGCTGCCAGGGCTGAAGCGAAAGACCATCAGGAAGTGGTACAACGGCTACAGCTGGCTCGGCGAGGAAGATGTCTACAATCCCTTCGACATCCTGCTGCTGTTTGATGAAGGACAGTTCAAGCCTTATTGGTATGAAACCGGCACGCCCAGTTATCTGCACAACCTGATGGCGAAGGGTCGGTTCAGCACCTTGGGGCTTGAGAATCTGGGACTGTATGCCAAGGAGTTGTCAAATTTCGATGTCGAGCGAATCAGCCTCAATGCGCTGCTGTTTCAGTGTGGCTATCTGACCATCGCCGACTCGAAGGTTCGGGGTTCCAGGATCTACTATGCGCTGAAATATCCGAACCATGAGGTGCGCCTGAGTCTGAACGAGGAGCTGGTGGAGGCGGTCACCGGGAAGCTGACGGAGGCGTCGGACCGGGGTGAAGAGCTGATTCGGCTGCTGCAGGTCAATGACTTCGACGGTTTCGCTTTGGAGATGCAGTCGTTTTATGCCAAAGTGCCAAACGAGTGGTATTCGAGCAGCGAGGTGTCGCGCTATGAGGCGTTTTACGCCAGTCTGCTGTTCGCCTGTTTCATCGCCAACGATGTGGAGGTGAGTGCGGAGGAGTCGTCGGCTGAGGGGCGGGCGGACCTCGTGGTGCACACGGCTGGTGAGACGTTTGTGCTGGAGTTCAAGGTGGCGGCTGAGGGTGAGAAGGTGGAGTCGAAGGTGGTGGAGGCTCTGGCGCAGATGCGCGGGAGGAATTATGCGCTGCCGCATCAGAGCCGCGGTCGCAAGGTGCATCTTTTGGCGGTGGTGTTCAGTCAAAAGGACCGCAATCTGGCGGCGCTTCGGGCGGAGCGGGCCTGAACAGGTGAAAGGGGTTCAGCAGGCCATCGACATCAGACGGATCCAAAACCCCGATAGACGCCAATAAAGCAGCCCATCACCGTTCGATTCGGTCTCTCTGAGAATCGCATGATGTACCCCGCCCGCCAACCTCACAAGGGCCCACACTTGATTCTCAGAACATAATGTGATAAAACAGGGCCTACCATGAAAGTAGGCCTGCATCAGTTTCACGCCCAGACCATCGACTGGTTTCAGAAGGCGGTGTCGACGCCGGGTGTGTCGCGCAACGCCCTGGCCCGCGGGCTGTGCGAGCGCGACCAGTGGACCGGTCCGACGGGTGAGCTGTGTGTGGCGGCGGCCCGCAAGGCGCTGCCGGTGCTGGCTGGGCGGCTGGGCGTGGCATTGCCGGCGCCGCACCCGGCATTCAGTTCGGGCGGTGGTGAGGCGCCGCCTGAGGCGACTTATCCGGACCGCGCGCTGCGTTGCCCGCTGTCGGCACTGGGTGATGTGACGGTCGAGCCGGTGTCGGGCGACGAGGAACGGCGGCAGTGGGAGTCGATGATGCGCACGCATCACCCGCAGGGCTGGCGTCAGGCGCCGGGTCTCACAAATAGTCACAGTTGAATCTTTTTTCATAATGTGATAAAACAGGGCCTACCATGAAAGTAGGTCTCCATCAGTTTCACGCCCAGACCATCGACTGGTTTCAGAATGCGGCGTCGACGCCGGGTGTGTCGCGCAACGCCCTGGCCCTCGAGCTGTGCGAGCGCGAGCAGTGGACCGGCACGACGGGCGAGCTGTGCGTGGCCTCGGCCCGAAAGGCGCTGCCGGTGCTGGCTGAGCGGCTGGGTGTGGCGTTGCCGGCGACGCACCCGTCATTCGGTTCGGGCGGCCGCGAGGCGCCGCCTGAGGCGGCTTATCCGGACCGCGCGCTGCGTTGCCCGCTGTCAGCACTGGGTGAGGTGACGGTCGAGCCGGTGTCGGGCGACGAGGAACGGCGGCAGTGGGAGTCGATGATGCGCACGCATCACCCGCAGGGCTGGCGTCAGGCGCCGGGTGGCCAGCTGCGCTACTGGGTGTGTTCTTCGCGCTACGGTCGTCTGGGCGGGCTGAACTTCTGTGCGGCGAGCTGGCACCAGAAAGTGCGCGATGCGTTCATCGGCTGGTCGGGTGAGGCGCGGGTGTCGAATCTGAGTCGGGTGCTGAACAACCAGCGGCTGCTGATTCTGCCGGGGGTGCGGGTTCACGGTCTGGCTTCTCGGGTGCTGGAGCTGGCGTGTGCGCAGGTGGTCGAGGACTGGGAGACGAAGTACAATGTACGACCGGTGCTGGCGTACACGTATGTGGCGCCCGAGCATCCGGGGACGAGCTACCGGGCGGCGGGTTGGCAGCGCGGTGAGGGCGGCACCTCGGGTTGCTCGCCGGGCGGTGGCACGGTGGTGCGGGCAGTGTGGCTGAAACCGCTGGTGCGCGGCTGGCGGACGGTGCTGTGCGCCGAGCCGGTGCGGCAGATTCAGGCGGCGCCGGCGCTGCACATGGATGAGAAGACGGATTGGGCGGATGTGGAATATGGTCGCAGCACGCATCCGGACGGTCGGGTGTGCGCGCGGATCTTGCGCATGGGTCGGGCGTGGCTGGAGCGGCCGGGGGCGTCGCTGCCGCAGATCTTTCCCCGGCGGGCGGACTTGCGTGCGGCTTACCGGCTGTTATCGAACGGGAGGGTGAAAATGGAACACATCTTGGAGTCGCACTGGGCGGCGATGGTGGATCGCTGTCGGCTGGAGCCGGTGGTGCTGGCGCTGCAGGACACGACGGCGCTGAACTATGCGAGTCGGCCGGCGACGGCGGGGCTGGTGAACATTGGTGGCGGTGGGTCGGGCGTGCAGGGTCTGAAGGCGCATGTGGGTCTGGCGGTGAACGAGGCGGGGCGACCGCTGGGGGTGTATGCGCTGGATGCGGACTATGCGGATCGGCTGGAGCTGGAGAGTGATCGCTGGGGTGAAGGCCTGGAGCGGGCCTGTGAGCTGGAGCGGGCCTGTGCGCGGACGCGGGTGGTGACGGTATGCGATCGGGAGGGCGACCTGTGGGGACTACTGGATCAGGCGCGCTCGCAGTCGGCCGGACTGCTGGTTCGGGTGCGGCGCGGGAGTCGCCGCGAGGTGCTGTTGGCAGGCGGGAAGCGCGAGTGTCTGTGGGCGCACATGGAGAGGTTGCCGTCGCTGGCGGAGAAGACCGTGCAGGTGGTGGCCTGCGGGGGTGGTCGGAAGCGTGCGGGGCGCGAGGTGCGGCTGGAGTTGCGGGCGGCGCGGGTGCGGTTGGCGGCGCCGCGGTGGCCACCCGCAGGTGCGGACACGGCGCCGATTGAGATGCTGGCGGTCAGTGCGATTGAAGCGGACCCGCCGGCCGGCGAGCAGCCGCTGCACTGGCTGCTGCTGACCACCGAGGGACAGGCCGATGCCGCCGGCGCCGGCACCGCCGTGCGATACTATGAGCTGCGCTGGACCATTGAGGAGTACTTCCGCACCCTGAAGACCGGCGCCGGCATCGAGAAGCGGCAGCTGGACCATGCCGATGACCTGCGCAAGTGCCTGACGTTCGATGCCATCACCGCCTGTGAGGTGTTCAGCCTCGATCGGATGGCGCGCGACCGCCCGCAGACGCCGGCCGACGAGGTGGTGAGTGAAGATGACCTGTGGGTGCTGAACGCCCGCCTGGATGATTATGGCATCCGCCGGCCGAAGCCGCCGCCCGGCGAGGCGCCGGACATCCGCAGTTTCGTCGTCGATGTGGCGCGGTTGGCGGGTTTTCATCCGCGTCGCAGTCAGCCGCTGCCGGGCGTCATGAAACTATGGGAGGGATATGTGCTGCTGCGCGAGTCGGTCTTCACCTATCGGGCGATCAGAAGGCAGAGCATGGTCCAGAATGAATAGACTCACTTGTGGGATGTTGTGAGGCGCCGGGTGGCCAGCTGCGCTACTGGGTGTGTTCTTCGCGTTACGGTCGTCTGGGCGGGCTGAACTTCTGTGCGGCGAGCTGGCACCAGAAAGTGCGCGATGCGTTCATCGGCTGGTCGGGTGAGGCGCGGGTGTCGAATCTGAGTCGGGTGCTGAACAACCAGCGGCTGCTGATTCTGCCGGGGGTGCGGGTTCACGGTCTGGCTTCTCGGGTGCTGGAGCTGGCGCGTGCGCAGGTGGTTGAGGACTGGGAGGCGAAATACCATGTACGACCGGTGCTGGCGTACACTTATATAGCGCCCGAGCATCCGGGGATCAGCTACCGGGCGGCGGGTTGGCGTTGCGTTGCGGGCGGCACCTCGGGTCGCTCGCCGAGTGGCGGCACGGTGGTGCGGGCGGTGTGGCTGAAACCGCTGGTGCGCGGCTGGAGGACGGTGCTGTGCGCCGAGCCGGTGCGGCAGATTCAGGCGGCGCCGGCGCTGCACATGGATGAGAGGACCGATTGGGCGGATGTGGAATATGGCCGCAGCCGGCATCCGGACGGGCGGGTGTGCGCGCGGATCTTGCGCATGGGTCGGGCGTGGCTGGAGCGGCCGGGGGCGTCGCTGCCGCAGATCTTTCCCCGGCGGGCGGAGTTGCGTGCGGCTTATCGGCTGTTATCGAACGGGAGGGTGACAATGGAACACATCTTGGAGCCGCACTGGGCGGCGATGGTGGATCGCTGTCGGCTGGAGCCGGTGGTGCTGGCGCTGCAGGACACGACGGCGCTGAACTATGCGAGTCGGCCGGCGACGGCGGGGCTGGTGAACATTGGTGGCGGTGGGTCGGGCGTGCAGGGTCTGAAGGCGCATGTGGGTCTGGCGGTGAACGAGGCGGGGCGACCGCTGGGGCGAGGGTCTGGAGCGGGCCTGTGCGCGGACGCGGGTGGTAACGGTGTGCGATCGGGAGGGCGACCTGTGGAGGCTGCTGGATCAGGCGCGCTCACAGTCGGCCGGGCTGCTGGTTCGGGTGCGGCGCGGGAGTCGCCGCGAGGTGCTGGTGGCAGGCGGGAAGCGCGAGTGTCTGTGGGCGCACATGGAGAGGTTGCCGTCGCTGGCGGAGAAGACCGTGCAGGTGGTGGCCTGCGGGAATGGCCGGAAGCGTGCGGGGCGCGAGGTGCGGCTGGAGTTGCGGGCGGCGCGGGTGCGGCTGGCGGCGCCGCGGCGACCGCCCTCGGGGGCGGATACGGCGTCGATTGAGATGCTGGCGGTCAGTGCGATTGAAGCGGACCCGCCGGCCGGCGAGCAGCCGCTGCACTGGCTGCTGCTGACCACCGAGGGGGAAGCCGATGCCGACGGCGCCAGCACCGCCCTGCGGCACTATGAGCTGCGCTGGACCATTGAGGAGTACTTCCGCACCCTGAAGACCGGTGCCGGCATCGAGGCGCGGCAGCTGGACCATGCCGATGACCTGCGCAAATGCCTGACGTTCGATGCCATCACCGCCTGTGAGGTGTTCAGTCTCGACCGGCTGGCGCGCGACCGCCCACAGACGCCGGCCGGCGAGGTGGTGAGTGAAGATGACCTGCTGGTGCTGAACACGCGACTGGACGATTACGGCATCCGCCGGCCGCAGCCGCCGCCCGGCGAGGCGCCGGACATCCGCAGTTTCGTCGTCGATGTGGCGCGGCTGGCGGGTTTTCATCCGCGTCGCAGTCAGCCGCTGCCGGGCGTCATGAAACTGTGGCAGGGATATGTGCTACTGCGGGAGGCGGTCTTTGCCTATCGCTCGCTCAGAAGGCGAGGCATGATACCAGAATGAATAGACTTACATGTAGGATGTTGTGAGCCCGCCAACCCATTAACTGACTCTGTGTCTGACCATCTAAGGTTCATTTCCTGGCGGATTCCGATCGTTTCTAAGATTATCATTAACGGGTCGGCTGTCGTAGTCAGTTATGAGCTGTATCAATAGTATCCTGTACTGTTCTGCACAGTTTGTGCGAGTATGTTTCGCTTGTCTGAAATGTCAGAATATGCCATTGATTTTCAAGATTTGGATATCTGAGAACCCAGAGTACACTTCATCATTTTTCAATCCCCTACGAGTTTACCCCTATCCACTGCCATCACAGCTTGTCAAATAACGTGTACCGCACTCAGCTTTGCACAGTCACTCCACTCTCTGTGAATTATTATGTATGAACTGGAACGAGATCCAAGATGAACGCCGAACCCAATGTTTTCGACCAACCGACAGACAGGTTTAAGCTTCACATCAAGAGATTTTGAGAATTAAGAATCAAACTGGAATGAATTTCACTGCCGACCGATTGGAGACAGCACCGTCAATGCAGAATGTGAATCAAGTTGACTATCAGACCGCGCCATCGCTCTATCAGCACTGGCAGATGAAGATCGAATCACCGATTGCTTATCTGTCGATGGATGTCAATGAGAATGCTGGGCTTCGTGCCGGCTATAAGCTGAAACTGAACAGCTACGATTTAGGCGTTGACATTGAACTCAACGACGCCTTGAATCGAATTCGGTTTGAGCATCCCGAAGTTCGTTCAGTGGTCATAACCAGTGCCAAGGAACGTGTTTTCTGTTCTGGCGCGAACATCTTTATGCTTGGCTCCAGTGACCATGCCTGGAAAGTGAATTTCTGTAAGTACACCAATGAAACCCGAAACGGCATGGAAGACACGTCATCCAACAGTGGGTTGAGGTTCATTGCCGCCATCAACGGTGTGTGTGCCGGCGGCGGTTACGAATTGGCGCTGGCCTGTGATGAGATTTTTCTGATTGACGACCGCCTCAGCGCGGTCAGTCTTCCTGAGGTGCCTCTGCTGGGAGTTTTGCCGGGTACCGGTGGGCTGACCCGTCTGACTGACAAGCGACAGGTAAGGCACGACCGGGCCGACATTTTCTGTACCACAGTCGAAGGTATTCGAGGACAGAAAGCCAAGGATTGGGGATTGGTGGACGAGATTGTGAAGCCGGCAGACTTTGATATGCGTATCCGCGAACGAGCATTGGAACTGTGCGGTCAAAATGATCGTCCGGCGAACGGCAAGCCCGTTCTGCTTCGCCCGCTGGAGCGACTGTTGGATGATGCCACCATTCGATACCAACATGTTCTTGTCGAAATCGACCGAAAGGCGCGCGTCGCAACATTCACGATTTCAGCTCCGGCAGAAAAACTGCCGACAGATATACAAACCATCGAAGCCAATGGCACCGACTGGTATCCCCTACAGTTGGCGCGCGAATTGGAAGATGCCGTCCTGTGGATGCGTACCAACGAACTTGAAATCGGTGTCTGGTTGATCAAAACCCGAGGTGAAGGCGACTCCATACTCCACATGGATGAAATTCTCTGGAAGAATCGTCAGCACTGGTTTGTGTGCGAGACGATCGGCTATTTGCGGCGCACTTTTGATCGATTGGATGTGAGTTCGAGGAGCCTGTTTGCCATTATCGACGTCGGTTCGTGTTTCGCTGGCAGTTTTTTCGAACTGGCTTTGGCCTGTGATCGAAGCTACCACCTGTCTCTGCCGGATGATGCGGAAGCCCCGACCGTCGCCCTAAGCCATCTTAACTTTGGCCTACTGTCGACGCTGATTGGAAGAAGCAGAATTGAGAGGCGGTTTTTTGCCGACTCGATGCTTTTGGACGTATTTGATTCGATGCGTGGAAAGCCGGTTGATGCTGAGGAGGCCTTCCATTTGGGTCTGGTTACGGTCGCGTCGGATGAATTGGACTGGGATGATGAAATCAGGATTGCGATTGAGGAGCGGGTGTCGATGTCGCCCGATGCGCTGACCGCCATGGAAGCCAATCTTCGATTCAACGGGCGCGAAACCACCTTGTCCAAAATTTTCGGGCGTCTCACCGCCTGGCAGAACTGGATTTTTCAACGCGCCAATGCGACTGGCGCATCGGGCTCCCTGAAAGCGTATGGTTCAGGTGAGAAAGCGCAGTTTGATTGGAATCGCATATAGACTTTACGGAATGGTGGATGAACACAAATGACATCAATTGATTACAGCGAGAAAATACCCAATAACGTTAATCTGAGTGAAGATCGGGCGCTTCGGCGCGCGCTTGAGCACTGGCAGCCCAACTATCTGAATTGGTGGCAGGAAATGGGTCCCCGCGGAACCGGTGGTTATGATGTGTACCTTCGAACCGCGGTCAGCGTTGAACCCCAGGGCTGGGCGAACTACGATTACATCAAGATGCCGGAGTATCGCTGGGGAATATTTCTCAGTCCCCCACAAGTGGAACGGAAGATTCACTTTGGTGACGATAAGGGTGAGGATGTCTGGCAGACCGTACCCGGCGAACACCGCGCCAACCTGCGTCGAATAATCGTTACCCAAGGTGACACGGAGCCCGCATCCGTTGAACAGCAGCGTCATTTGGGGCAGACCGCGCCCAGTCTTTACGATCTGAGGAATATTTTTCAGATCAATGTGGAAGAGGGCCGTCATCTTTGGGCCATGGTTTACCTGCTGCACAAATTCTTCGGCCGCGACGGTCGCGAAGAAGGGGAAGCCCTGTTGGAACGTCGAAGTGGCGAGGAAGACAATCCTAGAATTCTGCAGGCGTTCAATGAACCGACGCCGGACTGGCTGTCATTTTTCATGTTCACCTATTTCACTGATCGAGACGGTAAATTTCAGCTCTGCGCGCTGGCGGAATCGGGGTTCGATCCATTGTCTCGGACCACCCGATTCATGCTGACTGAGGAAGCGCATCACATGTTCGTTGGTGAATCCGGTGTCTCCCGCATTCTACAGCGGACCAGTCAGGTGATGAACGAACTGAAAACCGACGACGCGGACACGCTTCGAAATTATGGGGTCATCGACCTGGAGACCATCCAGCGCTATCTCAATTTCCACTACAGTGTAACGATTGATCTGTTTGGCGCAGACGAATCAAGCAATGCCGCGACTTTTTATTCCAGCGGACTGAAAGGACGCTTCGAGGAAAGCAGACAGGATGACGATCATCAACTGAAAGATGATTACTACCGCGTGCTGCAGGTAACGGACGGGAAGTTGACGGAACGACAGGTACCGATGTTGAACGCATTGAACGAAGTACTGCGGGACAAGTTCATTGCTGACAGCATCAGGGGAGTCAAACGCTGGAACCGAGTGATGGAAAAAGCGGGCCTTTCCTTTCAGCTGGTACTGCCGCACAAAGCGTTCAACCGACGGATTGGTTCTTTGGCCGGCACGCATGTTTCTCCAGATGGCCAGGTGATGACTGAGGCAGAATGGCAGGCGAATGCCGCCCGATGGCTGCCGACTGAATCAGATCGTGCATTTGTGGCAAATCTGATGGGTGGCGTCGTAGCGCCGGGCGAGTTCGCAAACTGGATCGCGCCGCCGGCATTTGGCGTGAACGGCCAGCCAGCCGACTTCAGATACGTTCGATTTGACTGATTCGACCGCGGGTGGCGCAATCACCAATCAACGGCCGATCACCCGATCGCGTTAGGGTGGCAGTTGTCAACCCATTTGCTGTGGGAATCCGATGATGCAGATGTCTGACCTGTCGAATGTTCTGATCGTCGGGGCGGGGGTGATGGGAACTGGAATCGCACAGATTGTCGCGCAGTCAGGGCATACGGTGCTACTGTATGACGCCTGTTCCGACCATGTGCAATCCGCTCTGGCAACGCTCGAGAAAACACTGGACCGGTTGGTCTGTCGGCAGAAAATCACCTTGAATCAAGCCCTGGAAACTCGCAGCCGCATCCATCCCGCCGCCTCATTGGCCGAGGCTGCGGCGGCCGATATGGTCATTGAGGCGATTACCGAAGATCTGGAGGCGAAAATGTCGCTGTTTCAAAGCCTGGAAGAAGTCGTATCCAAGGCGTGCATTCTCGCCTCCAATACGTCATCTCTGTCGATCACCCGAATCGGCAGGGGGCTTGCATACCCACATCGATTGGTCGGGATGCATTTCTTCAATCCCGCGCCGGTGATGAAACTGGTTGAGATCATTTCGGGAATGCAGACCTCACCAACGGTCGCCGAGAAAACGTTTCAACTCGCCGAATCCTGGGGAAAACGCCCGGTCTTCGCCAGTTCGACTCCCGGCTTCATCGTCAACAGAATCGCTCGTCCATATTACGCGGAAGCGTTATCGCTACTGCAGGAACGTGCGTTGGTGCCGGCGGATCTGGATCGCTGCTTTCGAGCGGCTGGTTTTCGGATGGGTCCGTGTGAGCTGATGGACCTGATTGGGCATGATACGAATCACAGTGTAACTTCATCCATTTTCGAAGCTTGTCACTTCGATCGACGTTTTACACCGTCTCAGATTCAGAGGTCATTGATTGATGCCGGTTTTCTGGGACGCAAAAGCGGTCGGGGATTTTATGACTACACCAGGCGGGGAAGCGTAGCTGAACCGGCGCCGGCGTCTGAGGCCGCGGAGCGGATTCCGGAGTGGTCCGAACTGGTGTTGCGTGGAACGGGTTGGGTTGCCGATCACATCGATAGGGTGCTGAACCAGAAGGATGTGCATCATCATCGAATCAGGGAGCCCGTCGCATGTCAGCTGGAATCTGGTGGCAGATCACTGCGACTGACCGATGGTCGCATGGCATCACAGATTGGGAAAGAGGCAGCGGTATTTGATCTGGCGCTGAAGCCGGCCGCTCAGCCGTTCGTTGCATTTGCCGTATCTCATCAGTCATCGGCGCAGTTTCTGGCTGATGTGACCGACTGGTTTCGTCTCTTCGGTTTTATCCCCCTGCAGACTGAAGACAGCGCCGGTCTGGTGGTTGCCAGGACGTTGGTCATGCTGATCAATGAAGCCGCGGATGCGGTTCAGCAGGGCGTATGCAGTGAAGAGGGGGCTGATGTCGCGACTCGAGCAGGTCTCAATTTTCCGGCGGGTCCTTTTGAGTGGTTAACTCAGCTACAGGTAAATTATGTTGTCAATTTCATTGACAATCTTGATCGAGTCTATCGGGGTGAGCGATATCGAGTCAGTCCCTGGTTGCGTCGGCGGGTATCGCCATAGGAGCGGGTCGGGTTTGATTGAATCATGAGAGAAGTCTTCATCTGCGATGCGGTTCGCACCCCGTTCGGGCGATACGCGGGTGGTCTCGCTTTCATTCGTCCGGATGATCTGGCGGCGATTCCTCTGCGTACACTGATGAGTCGGCACCCCGCAGTCGATTGGGAGGCTGTCGATGATGTGGTCCTGGGCTGCGCAAACCAAGCGGGTGAGGACAATCGCAATGTCGCTAGAATGGCCACTCTGCTCGCCGGGCTGCCAGAATCCGTACCAGCGACCACGATCAATCGCTTGTGCGCTTCGGGCATGGACGCAGTCGGTATCGCCGCAAGGGCCATAAAATGTGGTGAAACTGCGTTGATGATTGCCGGGGGCGTGGAGAGCATGAGCCGCGCACCTTTTGTGATGCCGAAAGCGGAGCGCGGTTACAGCCGCAGTCAGACCATTTATGACACCACGCTGGGCTGGCGGTTTGTCAACGACAGACTCAAAGCGCAGTACGGGGTGGACTCGATGATTGAAACGGCAGAACATGTCGCTGTTCAGTGTGGCATCAGCCGCCGGGATCAGGATGAATTCGCGCTCAATTCACAGCACAAAACCAGGCGCGCTCAGGATCGGAGATTTTTCAGCCAGGAAATTGTTGCTGTCAGCACCCAATCAGAAACCGGCGATCCGGTCGAGTTCGATACGGATGAGCAGCCTCGAAACACCTCATTGCGTCAGCTGTCGCAGCTCAAACCCATCGCGCACCCTGATGGCAGCGTTACGGCTGGCAATTCGTCGAGTCTGAACGACGGCGCCTGCGCACTGCTGCTGGCTGCCGAATCAGCTGTTCATTCTTTCAATTTGGCGCCGCGGGCGCGGGTTCTGGGTATGGCCACAGCAGGACTGGCGCCAAAGGTTATGGGATTGGGACCGGTGCCCGCGGTCCACAGATTGATCGAGATGATCCATATCAAACTGAACCAGTTCGATATCATTGAGTTGAATGAAGCTTTCGCGGCCCAGGTGTTAGCTGTACTGCGCCAACTGGGGGTGGCCGACGGCGACGATAGAGTCAATCCAAACGGTGGCGCGATCGCATTGGGGCATCCACTCGGTGCGAGTGGAGCGCGCTTGATCGCAACGGCGGTGAATCAGTTGGATGCGATGGATGGACGCTATGCGCTGTGTACGATGTGTGTCGGTGTCGGGCAGGGTGTGGCATTGGCGCTGGAGCGAGTACGCTGATCGATCCTGATTGGACAGGTTGATCGTACACCGATTGGTTTCAGCAGCATCCGAGCGGCTCTGACTCGTCGATCGGTGGCGAGATTGCTCAGAGCGTAGTTTTTCTTGCTTTCAGCGTGATGATGATGCCAGCCGTTACAATGCCAATGATACCGACGAAGCCAATCACGTCGGGTGTTTCTCGCCACAGAATCCAGGCCCAGAAGCCGGCGAATATCAGAAAACTGTATTCAAACACGGCGATATAGGTTGGATCTGCAACCTGATACCCTCGTACCAGACCCGAGACGGCGAATAGAGAACCGATTGCCTGAATCGCAACCCAAAAGAAGAATCTTTCGGTTGGGGTTACCCAGCCAGTGAAGAAGAAAGGTGCGGCCGCAAGCCAACTTTCGGGGACCGTGAATAAAGTGAACAGAATGGTCCCGCAGAGCCCGAAAAATCCGAGTACGACAAAAAAGCCGAACAGGATGACCAATGTACTTTCATCTGCACAGAGGTGTCGGGTCGTCAGTTGGCCGAGTGCATACAGCAGACCGGCCAGTAAAGGCAGCAGTGTGAACAGAGTGAGATTCTGCGGGTCCGGTCGCAAAATCAAAATCATGCCAGTAAAACCGACGGCTACGGCGATGATGCGCATTCGGTCAACGCGTACACCAAACAGGAGTGCTGAAAATATCAGGACGAAAATCGGTGAACTGAAAAGCGTCGCACCCGCTTCGGCGATCGGCATCAGCGTGATGGAACCGAAATAGATGAGGAGAGCTGACGACATGAGAAAGGATCTCAGGGTGACAGCCCAGAACCGTTTGGGTTTCAGACTCTGTCTTCGTAGCAGACAATAGCAGCCCAGAAAGGGCAGAGCCATGATCGTGCGCATCAGATGAAACTGCCACAATCCACTTTCTTCGGCAATGAATCGCACGAAGTTGTCGATCAATCCGATTAAAGACATGGCGGCAACGATCATCAGCGCGCCCTGCAATATGTTGGATGGCCGATCAGTTGTCATCATTTGGCTGAGTAGCAGTGGGGAAAAAAGTGAATTTTATCTATGATTTCAGCGAATCGAGCCAACTGATGCAGCCTGATACCAGTTGGGCATGTCGCACTGTCGGGTTAATGATATTGAACGGAGTTAGAAAATGATGAAGTCAATGTGCAATCGATTCCAATTCAATGAGGTAGCTCCGATGGCACAGGTTCAGTCAGAATTTTTTTTGAAATTTGAATAATTTTGACTTATAAAAGAACTCAATTGTCAAAATCAGGAGAGAACAATGAACAAATATGATTCAAACGCGTCAAGACGTAAATTCCTAAAACAGATTGCGGCCGGAGCGACGACTGCGACGGCGGCCAGCATCATTCCCAGCCGATCATTTTCAGCAAACAGGGAACTCACGATTGGGATGAACATTCCAATGACGGGGGATCTCGCACCTTGGGGCCTGCCGGGATATTACGGATGTGAAATTATCGCTAAAAACATCAACGACAGTGGTGGGGTAACCATTGGCGGTGAGACTTATGACATCAAGATTGCGACTTATGATCATGCTTATGAGACAGACAAGGCTCTGCAGGGCATGAAGAAACTGGTTCTTGAAGATGACGCCAAGTTGGTGATGATGCTTGGAGGTGCGACGGTTGGGGCCGTATTGCCGTGGGCGACCCGCAAAAAAGTTCTGACGACAACTCTGCTGCCCAGCGACATCACACCTGATTCGAACTACCTGGTTGCGACCTGTGAATCGCATCCGCTTTATAACGTAACCGGTGTTGAATGGTTGGCCAGAAATCACCCTGAAGCGAAGACCGCGGCCATTGTGACCAACAATGACGTGGAATATGGGCTGCAGTCAACGGCCACCTATCAGGCGGCATTCGAGGTGGCGGGAATCGAAGTCATTGACACCAATCTGCATGGGTTCGATGTCACCGACTTCGCGCCAATCGTCAGTTCGGTGTTGGCCAAGGATCCAGATATATTCTGTATGGCGACCAGCTTTTACGTTACACCGATTATGGAACAGCTGTACCATCAGGGGTTTGATGGGCAAGTGATTTCGTGTACTTTGGATTTCTATGACGAAATCATTGCGAAGACAAGCGTCGATTTTGTGAATGGCACCATTTTCCAGTTTCCGGACTTTGATGACCCCGCATTGCTGGACGTTAATTTTCCAGATCCTGGTGGATTTGATGCGGCTTTTCGAGCTGACCACCCCAACGATTGGTCAGCGGTGGCTTGGGAATATCCGGTCATTCTGTTGAACTGGATCGAAAATGCACAGGCGGTTGGCAGTGTCGAATCGGTTGCAGTTGCTGAGCACATGACGGGTACCGAGCAGAATTTCGTCTTCGGCGGTGGTTCCTGGTGGGGCAGCCAACTCTGGGGATTGGACAACGTGCTGGTTGGACGTTGGCCGGTTGTCGTCGTTGAAGAGGGCAAAGCAAGGATTCAGGAGTACGGAGATCTGGCGGCGTGGCTGGATGTGAACAATGATGTTCTCATCCGACACATGCGGGACTTGGGACTGCGAACGGTATAGATTCACTCAACTCAAGCCTGACAGGGGAGAGACAGCTGCGCTCTCCCCTTTTTATTGGTTAACACGAAAACGGAGGCGTAGCCGTTGGATTTGCTGATCCAGACCGTCGTCAACGGTCTGATTCAGAGCGGGTTCTATGCTCTGGCCGCGATTGGGCTGGTGCTCGTATTTGGTGTGATGCGAGTGGTGAATTTCGCGCATGGCGAGCTGGTCATGATCGGTGCGTATACCATTTGGTTCGTACACGCTCAGCTCAACGCTCCCTATCTGATGACCGTGGTGCTGGCAATTGTGCTGGTAACTGGAATTGGCTTGCTGATGGAGCGGTATCTGTTTCGTCCAATGACGGGTGACCCGCTGGGTGGTTTGATCTGTTCAATTGGTGTACTGTTCATTCTGCAGGTGGTTGCAACCTATGTCGGTGGCGAGGGCCCGTCAAAGCAGGTTCCGCCACCGTTCGAAGGAACGCTGGTGCTGCTGGACACCATACGCATACCCTATCAGCGTCTGTTCAGTTTGACAGTCGCCGCTTCGGCTCTTGGGGTTCTGTGGTACTTTCTTACCCGTACCAAGCTTGGCTGGGCGTTGCGAGCGGTGTCCATGGACCGGGAAGCGGCCGCTTTACAGGGCATCAGTACGGTGCGAATATCCATGGTGGCGATTGGCGTGGGTGCCGCAATGGCCGGGCTTGCCGGCGCGCTGATGGCGCCGTTGACCAACATCAATCCGCACATGGGGCACAATGTCATCATCGCGGCCTTTATTGTTACCATCGTGGGCGGCATTGGCAGCCTCCCGGGTGCGGTGGTCGCTTCGCTGCTTTACGCGTTGTTTCACACCTTCGTTACCACTTACTTCAGTGGTACGGTCGCAACCATTTCAGGGCTTCTGATCATGGTGTTGGTGTTGATCGTTCGACCAACGGGCATTATGGGGCATCGGGTCAGTGAATAAATTGCGCGCGCCGCGCCTTCAATCTGTCCTGCTGCTGGCGGGGCTTTATGCGGGACTGATCGTTCTGCCTCATTTTCTGAAGTATCACCAGCAGGATTTTCTGATTTTTCTTACCATCAACATATTGGTTGTGGTGAGTTATCGCCTGGTCACCCTGACTGGAGAGTGGTCGCTGATTCACGCGGTCATGATGGGTGTTGGAGCCTATACGAGCGCACTGCTCAGTAAGAACTTCGACATTTCATTCTGGATCACTCTCCCACTTGCTGGTGTTATGGCAGGATTGGTGGCCCTGTTGCTGAGTTACCCCCTGTTTCGGATGACGCAGTTTTATTTTCTCATCGGATCATTCGCCGCGGGTGAGGCCATCCGGCTGTGTTGGATTCGGTTCATCAAGCCCTTTGGGGGATCCGGTGGCACCAGCGCGATTCCATCTCCAGAGCTGATGAACATTGATTTTCTCGAACCGATTCCATATTTCTATATGGTGCTGTTCATCGTCAGCATCTGCGTTTTTCTGCTTTATCGAATCGAGAAATCCAGAATCGGTCTAACCCTGCACGCGGTGCACTGGAAAGATGTACTGGCTGAATCGGTCGGGGTCAATACCTGGAATTATCGAACGCTGGCATTTGTCATCGGCTCACTGTTTGTCGGAGTGGCAGGCGCGCTGAAAGTTCACTACATCGGAACGGTGGCGCCGAAACAGTTTGATATTGGATTTATGGTTTTCATTCTCATCTGGGTGATCGTGGGCGGGTACCGGACATTTTATGGAGCCATCATCGGCGCCGTTGTACTTTCGATACTTGACGAAGTGCTGCGCGGAGTTGAACAGTTGAGACCGGCCATTTACGGCGCGACGCTGATCTTGTTCATTCTCTACCTGCCCGGAGGCTTGGAGAGTCTGCCGCAGAAGATCAGGCAGGTGTATCGGATGCGGCGTGAGGGTGCGGCATGACTTCCATACTGGAAGTAAAGAATCTGACGCGCCGATTCGGCGGATTGACTGCGGTTGACAATGTCAATTTTAAGGTCAATGAAGGAGAGATTTGTGGACTGATCGGACCGAATGGTGCGGGTAAGAGTACCACGTTCAAGATGATCGCTGGATTTCTCGCCCCCACTGGCGGTGACGTGCTGTTTCGCAGTCAGAGCATCAAGAACCGAAAACCGGCCCGAATCGCCTCCATTGGAGTGGTGCGGACGTTTCAGGAGACAACGTTGTTTCAGGAACTGACGGTTTTCGAAAATGTGCTGATCGGAACTCACAAGCAGGCATTTACCAATGTGGTTGCCGCGGTATTGGGTCTTGATCGCGAACGTCAGCAAGCTGCCGCGGAATCGACAGTGGAAGTGTTGGAATTCATGGGATTGGCTGAACGGAAAGATCAGTTGGCGGCGGAGCTGCCACTTGGACTGCAGCGAAGTCTTGCGGTCGCGATTTCGCTCGCCTCCAAGCCGAGTCTGCTGCTGATGGACGAACCGTTTGCAGGAATGAATCCGGAAGAGACGCAGCACATGATGGAACTGACCGAGCGCGTTCGCGATTCAGGTGTTACGATCGTACTGGTTGAGCACAACATGAAGGCTGTAATGGGTTTATGCGACCGGTTGATCGTTCTGAATTTTGGAACGGTGTTGGATGATGGCCCGCCCGATCAGGTGCGCAGTAATCCTGATGTGGTGCAGGCCTATCTAGGTGGGAGTTGACTGAATGGAACTTGTCGTCAACGATCTGGTTGTGAACTATCACAACGTTGCCGCACTCAAAGGAATCAGTTTTTCTGCACCGGCGGGATCATTCATCACACTGATCGGTTCTAACGGTGCAGGAAAGAGCACGACATTGCGGGCAATTTCTGGACTGGTCCATCCGAGTTCCGGCGAAATACTGCTGGATGGAGAAAGAATCGATCACCTCCCGGCGGACAAACTGCTAGCCAAAGGGATTGCACATGTGCCAGAAGGTCGGCGGGTATTCAAGGATCTGACGTTGTTGGAAAATCTGCGGCTCGGCGCCTTCATCTATAACGACCGGGAACGAGTTGAGCAGGATTTACAGTCTGTCTATGCACACTTTCCAAAATTGAGAGAACGAAGTGGACAGCAGGCACGGACTTTGAGCGGCGGTGAGCAACAGATGCTGTCGATCGGACGAGCGTTGATGTCGAGACCTAAAATTCTGTTGCTTGACGAGCCTTCATTGGGGCTTGCACCGTTGATTGTGCAGGAGATTGGCTTAATTCTACAGGAGATTCATAAACTTGGGGTAACGGTCATTTTGGTTGAACAGAATGCCGATCTGGCACTGAGTCTTGTTGATCACGGGTATGTTCTGGAAAATGGCAAAATCACCATGCACGGCAGTGCTGAGAGTCTTGCCCGCAATGATCACGTCAAGAAGGCCTATCTTGGAATCTGAACTCGTATCGACGAGCAATTTACCCCACGCGAATTGAGAATCTTTGCCTTGAAATCAAAAGTGGAATCTATCCGCTACTGAATTCTTGGCATGAATAGTCGTATGGGGTGATGTATTTCCTTTGATCATTATGATTTATAGATTGATTAACAAGAGATTCTAGAAGAATCAATAGGAAAATCCTGAATATAGGACTTAGCGTATGATCGCCAGCCCTGTCGAAACGGTTTGGAAACTGAATTAATATATTCTTCCATCAACTCTCCATTCAGCTCACCCAACAATTTTGACACATCAACCCAATCTTCGGGCGTTATGGAGTAGCCGCTATAAAACAATGCACGTTCATCTTCACAAATCTGAAAATCAGGTCTTCTGTTCATGCCGGAGGTTAGAATCTTTCGTCCAAATCCTGTTTTGACGCCGACGCTTCGTCCGTATTCATACCACTGGTATTGTTTTTTCCTTCCCTTATCCCGATGCAGTAGAAACGGCTTGTTGTTCAGTAGCCATAAGTAAGTAAGAGGGTATGTTTTTTCCAATTCATCCTCTGAGAGCAATGCGCCATATTCATCATAGGGAAAAATGATGACTCGGTTGATTCTGTCAGTACCGGCTCGCATAACAGAAGCTTTCAGTATTCGTTTCGTTGACTCCAATTCGAGTGGAACCTCCTCACCATTGCTCACGCAAACTACTGTTCCGTTCTCATAGCAGGATACGGGAAGAATGAACACTTTGTCTGCAAGTGTCTGTATGCCTACCTGAATGCTTGCTACATCTCCCAAAACGGTCGCATGAGATGGATTCAGAAACAATGACGATTTCAGGCTTTCCTTAATGCAAATCCACTTGTCTCGATATTCAACCAGCCTGAAATCGGACTGCTTTACACCGTTTACAAATTTCTCCACCTTCACTTTATCGGATTTGGATACTTTGGTAATGGCAGTGTAAGTCGTAAAGCCATTGAATACCTGATAATCATCAAAGTCCAAAATGTATTCGATGTCGTAAGAATTCAGGAATTTTCGAAGTGACCTGCCAGCGTTGTTCTTCATCCAGCTGCTTGGAGTGATGAAGCATAGAGAGCCGCCTTCTTTCAGCAATTTCAAACCATATTCGTAGAACAGCATGTAGATGTCAGTGCAACCACCTAAGCTGCCCCAGTTTCCTCTTCTGATCAGTTCTCGCCTGTCTTCTTCCAGGTGTTGAATTCGTATGTACGGAGGATTGCCGACAACATAGTCGAATGATTTCTGCCACGACTGCCACTGACTGGTTATCAGTCCGTCGACTTCGTGCAATCTCCAGTGAATCTGAAGATCGGGAAAATACTCTGAAATCTTGCGGTCTAAATTGGTGCGGCAGATATCCAATGCGGATGAATCAATGTCAAAACCAGTCAGTGCATGCAAGGAATCAAAATGATGGTCGGGGTTATCTGCTTTTAGGGCCTGTTTGCAGATTCTCTCCGCCATTTCGACAAGAAAAGCGCCATCGCCACATGCGGGATCACACACCGCAATGCTCGAAACTTCGTCCGGGATGGACTTATCAAGAATAATCTTGACGATCCAATCTGGAGTATAGACAACACCATTTTGTTTAACGATATCGTTTAACAATCAAAAGCCTCCATTCATCCGCCTCGAGGTCTTCACGCTTCAAAATCGTTAAACCAATTTTAGCGAATACATTGACAATCAATATGCATTATGCTGTTTCAGAACCTGAAATTTAAAGTAATGCGGTGCAGATTCGCGCTCACAGGTTTTGATTGAAATCAGAGAAAGAGTGGTGGCATTTGCGTCGATGGGTAGATATTCACCCAATTAAATTGCGCGTTTGTTAATTCTCCATTGATGATGCGCTTTTACGGTTGCTGGCAATCTGGTCTTCTGCCGTCGAAATGAGATCACCACCGATATTGGAAAGACCATCACAGCCGGAAGAAAAGGCATCAGTTGGGATAGGTTTCTGTCTGTAGGAGATGACAGTCGTCAGATTCGAATAAAGGAAGGTGCGATTGTGCTCCAATTGGCCGACCCTGTAATTTTCGCAAGTCTATCGTTGCCCCAAATCGAATGAAAACTCTCTCAAAATGTTCATACCTTAACCCCCAGTAAATCATCGCACAAGACATCGGGGCACCTTTTCTTACCTCCTTGCCGTTCACAAGAAACTTGAGTCTCGTGTCATAAAGAAATACAACGCCATCGGCAGCACCAAAAACATGGTCTTTCCAATGCCGGGTGTTTGTCGCTACAGGCACGAGCGCGAGCACTTCCGCATTATGTTGCGAGTGTGCTTCACAGCACTTTCTGAGCCAGTCGCGAATACTCGTTCCTCTGCTTCTGTCTTTCCCATAGGGCGGGTTTACAAAAATCGTAGGTGCATTCCATGCCTTTAGCAAACCGTCAGAGTGAGGCAGGCGATACTCAATGCCTGCTTCTACGATGGAGTGTTCATTTGAGCAAGGGTCTAATGCAATCTCTCCATTAAAAAAGTTTCGAATGGCATTGACATACTTGGGTGGTGTACACCAGTGATGGCTGAAAGAATTCGAATTGTTACGACCCGCAGTCATCGATATTGCTCCCTCTACCTCTGACGACGGCTGGCAGGAGCCTCAAGTCTGTTCCAAATGAATAGAGTCTACCAATACTAAGCGATATGGTATTCGGCAAACAACCAGTGTTAGACCAATGTTGCAAGGAATAGGATTGTAAAGCCGTAGTTTTCTCAGAATCTACACGAACGTTCGAATGTTCATTTTTTACCTTCTGAACTGATGCAACCTGAATAATTTACTCATCGTCCGCTGTTTATGACTGATCAGAAAATTCAGCAAAAGTCATTGATGGATTCGGTTAGCCGGTTCTTATACAGTATAGAACTGTCTCCAATTCAGCTGTAGTTTCCTCGTACGCGCTGTTTGCCAGGGTCAAAATGCGGAAAGGGTGCGACTACGGCGGCGATGCGTTTCTGGTGATCGTCCAATTTACCGATTTCCAATTGCGTTCCATCGTCTGCAAATTCAATATTCATTCGGCACAAAGCAATGGATTTTCCCAATATCGGCGATAGACAGGCACTAGTTATCTCTCCCACTTTCTGACGGCTACTGAACACACCGTCACCGTGCTCCACCGCCTCTCGTCCTTCAACATCCAACCCAACCAATTTTCGCTGTGGATTATCCTTGCGTTTTTGCAGCGCAGTGCGGCCAATAAAGTCATCCGACTTGGATTTCAGCGGCACGGCAAAGGGGATGCCTGCCTCAAAGGGATCAGTCTGTTCGCAAAATTCATAGCCTGCAAATATCAGTCCCGCTTCAATTCTCAGCAAATCCAAAGCGGCCAGTCCCATGGGTTTGAGATTTCCAGCACTTTCAGCATTCACTAAAATTCTCCAGACTTCGGCAGCATCTCGCGGATGACAGAATATCTCAAAGCCCAACTCACCCGTATAACCGGTTCGGGATACGACAATCGGAATGCCATTGGCATCTTTCATCCGGGCGATGGAGAATCGAAACCAGTTGAGTTCATTGACACTGGCCTGGTCCGGCCGCGTCCAGACCGTCTCCTGCAGGATTGCGCGGCTTTCAGGTCCCTGAATCTGCACGTTGGCAAGTTGGCTGGTTGAATCCCGTACCCAGGCTTTCAGACCAAGTTCCTGTGCCTGAGTGCGTAACCACAATCCAGAATCATCCGCTCCTCCAATCCATCGGAAATTATTTCCATCCAAGCGAAATACTGTTCCATCGTCAATCATACCTCCTGATTGATTGCACATCGCCGTGTAGGTGACCTGTCCGACCGATAATTTCCTGATATCCCGGGTTACGCATGTCTGCATCAGCTTTTCCGCATCCGGTCCTGTCACTTCGTATTTACGAAGTGGAGAGAGGTCAATTATTGCAGCCCCTTCTCGACATGCCCAATATTCGGCAATTTCACCTAGATTTGTATAGGTGTTTGGCAGCCAATAGCCTGCATAGTCAACAAAGTCTCTAGTCATTCCCGATGTTTCAGGGTGAAATCCAGTTTCCTGAGTCATAGCCGGTTCCTCATCAAAAGTTTTTCGTACTGCAACAGCGCGTTTGAATAGTTCCCTATCATTGTAAACTCGTACTTGAATATCGGTTGGATTCCATGCATTGGCCGCATCGATATCATCGCTGCATGATGACGAGACGCAGACTAGATTTCTGGTTGCGCGCATGAGTACATAGTCACCAGGCCTCGACCAAGGTTCATCCATGAAAAGCTGGTAGCTGTCATCAAAAAAAGTGTTGAAAAAGAGGTTAATTGCCATCCAGCCTCTGCGCGGCGCGATTGGGTACCGCTCAAGTGCATGATTGAAATTGTCGGAGCAGTTTATGTGCCCCGGATATCCCAACTCATCATAGTATCTGCTGGTGCAGGCGAAGCCGAAACTGTCGTGGCGCCCACAGGTATCTTGTACCACCTCCACCACCGCTTCCATGTTGTTGTCAAAAAACTTTGAATAAAGGCCGGGCCTGGGGTAGGCTGAGCCGATCATCGTTCGAGTTGCAGTTGCATCGAGATTACGTTCGATTCCGCGATCAAGCGCCGGTGCATCAAAACATTGAAAATCAGAACATTGGCGCCCGCTGATATCCACGATCTGAATGTACTCCCCAGCCTTGACTTCGAAGCTCGTCGCACTGGCCGCCTTGATCGTGAAATCCTGCAGAGGTTCAGCTAAAGGGTCGGGTGGCA
Source organism: Arenicellales bacterium (assembly GCA_965205205.1). Taxonomy (GTDB): domain Bacteria; phylum Pseudomonadota; class Gammaproteobacteria; order Arenicellales; family JAJDZL01; genus JAJDZL01. Next base: position 3,467,696 of record CBDBFX010000002.1, on the reverse strand, counting down.
GTGCGTTTTCTTCCATGTCTGACAGACTTCGGTCGACCCACAGTATCAGGTCGGTCGGCGGATTCTGCTCGGCCGCGTTCATTGGTCCTCCGGGCGCGCCAAATATTCCGATACAGTCGGTCTCCACACAGCGGGTGACCTGTGAACCGGGGGCGGTCTCGCCATCAAGCAGTATTGCCGCTGGGGCGGCTGCCAAGCTGATATGAAACCGTCTGAGTTTTTCGCTGATTTTTCTGGCGCCAGAAGAGGCGGAATCAAGCATGGCGGCCAACTGCGTGCCGCGCGTCATTCGAGCAGCTGAAAACTGTCCGGAACTGTAATTTCCCTTGGCATCAAACGCAACGATGTGCACGCACTGAAGTCCTTCCGGGTCGACAATTTCAATTCTGTCACCCGTCTTCAGTGGAACGACTACCATGGCACCGCCCCGGATGCAATAACGCTCCCGGCCCGCCAGAACGTTCTGAATTCCAGACCCGAATGATTTAGGGGATGAACTGATGGGGGAGATACGGATTGCTTCAGGCATGGTCAATATTCGATGTGAGTGGATTCAACTAATAAGGTAAAAGGATGTCCGCCACAAATTGGTTGTTTTGACGTGCAGGTTCAGGACCGCCTAAGTGCTATAGGTGGAGTCAGCATCCTTGGCTAATTTGTTTCATCAATCTGTCAAGTTCACCGATATTGCAGGCAAATGTACTTCGGCTGTTTTATAGTTCCCTCAACCGCTGCATGCGCGATTTGTTTGTTTCGCCGTTCTGACCGACATATTATGCACCAGCTGCGATTGCCATAGAATAACGTAGTGCCCCATGTCAACATTTTGGCATGCTTTGTGAAAATTCTCAGGCTCTTTAATAATAGTATGTTTATTCGAAATATCAAACACTTGTAAAGATAAGTTCAGAGTTGATGACCTAATCCAATTATTATGAAAAATATTCCATCTGGGAGAGCAGACTGAAGTGTCCATCGGACGGCAGATTTTCAACAGCCGTTTTGCGTCTTTGATCTGGATTTTCAGTGGTGACGAATGATGCGGTTGGCACTTCGTGCATTGACTTAAGTTTTGCAATTTTCCCAGACGCCATTCGGGATGCCCGATCGGGCTTCATTGGCAGATGGAGAACTTCAAACCACTGATGTGACGGACCGATCCATCAGTGAACGGTTATTGAAATAAACGATCATGTCAGACAGCCTGGAATTAACGAACCCGACTGTCGTTCAAAGATTGACCAGAATTCGGCTCCCTGTTGGGACGTTCCGAACTGCGGGTTGCTATGTCGAAAATCAGGTTGCATTGGCACAAAGAGCTCAGCATATCGCACTCAGTTTCACCTCCTATTGATGAAATGTCAAGTTGAATAATTCACCCGGTCCAGCATTAACGTTCAGGCTTTGTCGCGCAACAGCGGAATGGCATTCATAACCATCACACCTGTATTCAGCCAAGTACACATGGCCTCAGGGATGAAGTCCTTAAAGAAACAGTTTCATCAACGTAATGATAAGCGTCGTATTGGCAACGACGATGCCCAGCGCGAGGGCATAGGAACGTACGGTCAGTCGGGCTTCAAAATTCTTCATATCGGATCTATGTTCCGACATTTCATCCTTGATTTCGGTTTTGAATGCCGACATTTCGTCCTTGATTTCGGTTTTGAATGCCGTCATGTCACTCTTCATGTCGAATTTCAGCTCCGACATGTCGGTTTTGGAAGCCACGTTTTCGACCATGGCGTCGCGCACCATGGACACCGTCGCAACGGCCTGGATTTCGTCGAACCCGGCGTCGCACAAAGCCTTGGTGGCGGAATAGGTGTCAAAACTGGCATTGGTCATGGCGTTCACCCTCGAAAAAAATATGCGGACTGATCACCAATTATAACATCATCAAGTGATTGGGTTCAGGGTAACGTTCAGTTTGGTTTTTTGACCCTTTCGCGCAGCCAGTGCGTATGGACCGGTCGCCGATGCGTTCACCCGGTCAGCAGGCAACCAAACGCCGCGACAGCGACTGACCATGTTTCAGAACCCCTCATTGACGACAAGAATGACCAGGTGGATTCTGAATGAAGACAAGGCTGTTGCCGTTTATCGCTGAACGTACGGCTGGAGGGAAAACCGGTCGCATAGGCCTCGACTTGGTTCTTCAGATATGGGCGCCAGAACGAAATTCTGGCCATTCCGTCAACACGGTCTGCGGCCCTGACCGCCGATCGGAAGGTGAAAAAATGAACATTGGGTACGGTCCGTACCGCTGCAATTTCCACAGTTCCTGACCTGATCTAATGACTATGACCAACAGCCCACCTGTGGCGTAGAATGACGCATCCATCGGATGGTCGATTTTCACCGGCCGTTTCGCGACTTTCACCTGAACTGACAGCGATGGCGGTCGAGCGAGGTGTGGGCGATTTTTCCGACACGACCGAATTGAGTTCAATCGACGGTTGAAGAACGTCAACCCGCTGATTGGACAGACCGGTCCATTATTAGGCGATTGTTGAAATCGACTGCCATGTCAAGTAGTCTGAGGTATTCGATTTTTCAAATAATCTCTTCACAATCAAATTCGTGTTTCCGACAGAAATGATTGATTTATTTGTTAATTTCTCCAGCCATAGCGGCTCTCGGTGCGTCATCGACATTTCTACGATGCTCAGTATCATAACCCTCGTCACAAATTGCCTGCCATTCAAATGGCATTGATGAATCTCCTGGCCTGTGAAAAGAACATTCTTCGACGATACTGCCCATCAATTCGAATCCCTTTGAAAGGTGTTAAAAACAAGTCCGACGTCTCATCGCGAAATTTGTTGATCATCCCGTTCAGTTTACGAATGAGAACTGGGTTGACTTCGAAATTACCGCTGATTCTTGTGATGAAGCGGGAAGAAACCTTAATCTCATAGCTTTCTATTTCTTTCGTCTCGCAAAACCGAATCGACCGTTCTCGCGTATTGTCGAACGATATGAATCCAAGTTGTCCTGCTGGATCATTAAATTTAGTGACCCTGTCTTTTATTGGTGCGGGTATTTTTGATTGAAGTTCTCTTAGCTCACCGATTAATTGATCATCGTAATAGACTTCGGTTGCGTCATTTCGATCGCCCGTGAACAGGGCTAAGCAAACGGGATTTTCCGTATCGTTAAAAATCAGCTCATGCAACAGAATGAAAGTATGCAATCGATCCCTAAACAGACCGCTCTGCAGATAACTGGCAGGCATAAGCGCAGCGACATATTCACAGTTGGTCAGGCACAGCTCCAGGCACAGTTTATATAGATCGTCATACTGACATGTTGGGTAGGGTAGATTGCGGCGGGTGGCGGAATTTCGGGCCAACCAGGGGGGATTGGTAATGCAAACTTCAAATCCTATCGGAAATGATGCGATCGTATCCTTCGTTTTAACTTGGCTGTCTGCAGGAGCGACATCAAATGACTCAAATTCCTGACATAAATTCAAATTTTGCAATGACTTGATGATGTGATTCGCTCCCGCAAACGGTTCAAGGATCCGTCTATCAGGCAAGCCAGCGAGTTTTGCCCATTTTGCAAAAGCGACCGACTCAAACGGATTTTGCTTTACCGTGAAAAATTGTCCTCTGGAACGTTTCGTGTTGTGCATACTGTTTCTATTCACTTTTTTGTAGGCGGTCAAATCTGCAGCGTACCAGAGCCCTGTCCGCTATTATCTTCTATATTGCATCGGACTGACCCGATCCCATAAAAATTCACTGGGAATGATGTGTAAAGAGGGATATTCGTTCTGACTGAAGCCCTTGGATAGGGCATGAACTGCCGATTATCGGCTGATGTTTCAAGACTCTCTTCAGTTGATCGCTCCAATACTGATCATCGCCGTAATATTCATGCGAAAATTAAACGAACCTACGGAACTGTACCGAACTGCATCACCGGATGTGATGGGCGAGCGGTTGTTTCAATCCTGTGTTCATTGGCAACTTTAAGGTCTTTGTGCGGGTTGCAGGCCACAATGTGATTGAAAGGTAATCTTAAGAATTACATTCGCGAATCTGTGTATCGCTTCAACAGCAGAAAATGCGGAAGCAGTCGCCCAATGGCCTGCCTACCGCTGTGGTAAAACATGGACCAGCTCATGCCGGCAGCTGAATCTTTAGGCGGTACGAGAATAAAATTGATGGATTGGTGATAAATGATTTTCGATCTCAACCACTATACAAGCGAGGGCGGCATCAATGTTCAATAAAAAATTCTCTTGTTTCCTGCTACGGACCACATTGATACTGATGTTCCCCGTATCACAGGCCGCTCAGGCTGAGACGGTGGAAGGAACTGTTCAATATGAGACCAAATTCGAACTTGTTGGGACCGGCACAGGAACAGTTGCCCAAGTCCATGCCAAAGTGGGCGAGCGGGTGACTGAAGGTGAAGTATTGATCAGGTTTGATTCAACGCAACGCGAGGCCGAAGTTGAAATGGCCAAGAATCGGGTCGCCAAACTACAGATTGCAACGGACGAAGCGGCCGCGAAATTCGCACGACAGCAGGAACTGTTTGATCGCGGTTCCCTGTCGCTCCTGCTCTATGAAGAGTCGGCCAATGCGCTGAAAAACGCTCAGCTCGATCTTGCAAGTGCGCAGGCGGAACTCAAAATCGCACAGCATCTGTTATCAAAAACCAAAATCACATCACCGATTGATGCGATAGTCGTCAACAGCAATGTCTATCCCGGCATGAACATTCCGAAATACGAATGCTCTCTGCCACCTCTAATGACGGTGGCCAGCCTCGGTCGATATGTTGTAAAAGTGTCAGTCACATCGCCAATCTGGTATCGCCTGACCGTCAGTGAATCCGTGAGGGTTGTGGTGAATGGAAAAAATTACGAGTCGACGGTCATACTGCCCAAACTGCTCCCAGCATCACGTCCCGATGATGATTCCGCTCTTTATCCGGTTCACCTCAGTTTTACTGAAAATGATACGATTCTGCTGCCAGAAATGCCGGCCACTGTGATCTTCGATTGATGTTGCTTGGTTTACTGCCACCCAGACAAGATCGCGCACCTATAGATGTCTCACCCGCAGGATCTCGATTCTTCGCAGCGGTGAAGTGATGATTGCCTATGCCTGGATGTCAGGCACGATATTCTGCTATACCGCGGTCGCGGTCGCCACCCGAGAGGCTTCCTTTCATCTGGATACGCCAACCATTCTGTTTTTCAGATCGATTATCGCAATCATTCTGACGCTTTCGTTGCTTGGTCTGTCCAGAGATGGATTCAGTCAGATCAGAACCCAGCGTTCCAGACTGCACGTGATTCGAAACTGCATTCATTTCGTCGGTCAGTTCGGATGGTTTTTCGCCATCGCATCGATTCCGCTCGCTCACGTGTTCGCACTCGAGTTCACGGTACCGATCTGGATTGCCCTGCTGGCGCCAATCTTTCTGAAAGAAAAGCTGACGCCGGAACGTCTGCTTTACGTGCTGATCGGCTTTGCCGGAGTGGTGATCATCGTGCGTCCTTTCGGGATGAATGTGGAGCTTGGCGCAGTCGTGATGCTGATCGGCGCACTGGGATTTGCCGGTGGAATGCTGGGCACCCGCAAACTGACGCTGACTGAAACACCGCTGTGCATTCTGTTCTACATGGCGATGATACAGTTTCCGCTGGCGACGATACTGCTGCTGAGCGCGGGTTCATTCAAAATCCCGGATCTGTTCACGCTCGGTCTGATCGCATTCATTACCGCCGGTGTCATGGCGGCGCACTATTGCATGGCCCGCGCATTCAGGTTGATGGAATTGATATCAATCGTGCCGGTCGAATACATCCGTCTGCCGATGATCGCGGTTGCCGGCTTACTCATCTACGCCGAACCCATTGATCTGCCAACCATCATTGGCAGCCTGGCAATCTTGACAGGCAATTATCTGAACATCTGGATGTCCGCGCGGGAAAGACGCGTCCAGAACGCGTGACGTAAATGGTGGGCGATACTGGGATTGAACCAGTGACCTCTGCCGTGTGAAGGCAGCGCTCTCCCCCTGAGCTAATCGCCCGCGCAAAAAATTATAAAATACTGGCTCGCGCGTTATCGACTGCTTTGCCGGCTTTGGTTTTCCATTGCGAAGGGACGCTTCCAACATTTTCCGCCACCGATGGAATCTTTATGATTGACGATTTACAGGCCCTATTATTTGATGTGTTCGGCACGGTCGTCGATTGGCGAAGCAGTATTGCGCAGGAAGTACGAACCTTTCCCCAGCTCAGCCAGATTGATGGCGAGTCGTTCGCCGACCGATGGCGCGCCAAATATCAACCGTCGATGGAAAAGATTCGGAAAGGGCAGCGACCGTGGACCAAATTGGATGTGCTGCACTATGAGAATCTCAATGCGCTGCTTGATGAGCTTGAAATCGATACGCTGGACGAGACGGCCAAACGACATTTGAACCGCGCCTGGCACCGGCTGTCGCCGTGGAGCGATTCGGTCGAAGGCCTGCTCCGGCTGAAAAAAAAGTACATCTTGGCCACACTGTCGAATGGTAATGTTTCCCTGATCGTCAACATGGCGAAAAATGCTGGGTTGCCGTGGGACATGGTTCTGGGCGCCGAAGTCGTCGGGCATTACAAACCCCAGCCCGAGAGCTATCTGAAATCGGCTGCCATGCTCGATCTCGAACCCAAGCAGTGCATGTTGGTCGCCGCGCACAATACTGACCTGATGGCGGCGGCGAAATGTGGCTACAGGACTGCGTTTGTGGCCAGGCCGACCGAATACGGTCCCCATCAATCCGCGGATCTGCGGCCGACCTCTACGTACACGATCGTCGCGACAGACTTTGTTGACCTTGCCGCACAGCTCAACTGCTGATAAACAGTTCTGCACCGAATGCGAGTCTGAGCGGCTGCAGTTGAGCCGAAAGAAGTCCTGATGCGTTACCTGACGAGTGGGCTGGGGGTTACCCTGGTGATGATGCTGTCCATGGCGGTGGGGAGTTCCTCCATCCTTGCAGTTGCCGTGAGCGCGCCGGATTCGGCGCCGGACATAGGCGTCAGCGATGGTTACGTGGGCTTGTTCACCGGTTTCGTGTACTTCGTTTCGATGTTTACCGGCAGTTTCTGTACCGGCTTCATCACCCGTTACGGACCGATTCGCATCCTGCAGCTGACCGCGCTGTGTTCGACGCTCGGACTGGCCGTCTTTACCCTGGCGACGCCCGCGGCAACGGTACTTTGCGCCATACTGCTGGGTATCGCCTACGGTCCCATCAATCCGTCACAGGCGCCGGTACTGCTCAAGGTGACCGACTCCGGTAGCCGCGGCGTTTATTTTTCAATCAAACAGTCGGGTGTTACAGTAGGCGGAGCCGCCGCCGCACTGGCGGTGCCTTTCGTCGCTGCGCTGGTGAACTGGCAGGCCGGTATACTCACCATTGCATTACTGGGTATCGCGTCGCTCTTCATCTTGCAGCCGCTGCGCAACCACTTCGATCAGGGCCGACCCATTCAGGCGCAGAACAATTCACTGTCCGAGCTGATCAAACCGGTGCGACAGGTGTATCAGAATCAACTGCTGAGAGGATTCGCAATGGTTGGCTTCATTTATGCCGGTGTACAGGTGAGTGTGGGCAGCTTTTTTGTCGTTTATCTAGTCAGTCGAGATTTCAGTCTGGTAGACGCCGGCATCTGTTTCCTGTTTGTCAATCTAGGTGGGATCATCGGCCGCATCGCCTGGGGCGGATTGTCTGATCGGTGGCTGACGCCGAAACACACCCTGACATTGATCGGTGTCGTATCTGCCGTTTCGCTCTGCGGGATGTATCTGGTATCGGACAGCTGGAACCTGTTTTTACTCTATGTCTTTTCTTTCATCGTAGGGTCCAGCACGCACGGCTGGAACGGGGTTTTCCTGTCCGAGATCGCCGAGCAGGCGCCCGAAGGTGAATCACACAGCTGGACTGGCGGCGTACAGTTCGTCATCTATGGCGGAGTTGCCATCATGCCACCTCTCTTTGGCGCCATCATCGTCACCACGGGCAATTATGCGATCGCGTTTTTCATCATCGCCGCCTGCTCGCTCATCGCGAGTGCGGCGCTGATCTGGCTGTACCGAGTTTATTCTGACTTTCGCTGAAAGTCTGCGGGCGGCTGCTGCGCCGTCATCTATGTGTCGTAGTTGCGGGTGTAGGGTAACTGCTGATACAGCTGTCTGACCTGTTCGATATTTTCAATCAGCAGCGAGGTGCTGTCCCACAGTCCCTGCTGCAGCGCCTGCTGGTGATGTTCTGGCATATGCAATCTGGCCGCCGCTTCTGTACTCGACACCGTAGATTCTTCCAGATCGACTGTCCAGACCAGGTTCACATCATCCGTCGATGCCTGCTGCAGGATCCTGATGTCTTCGGTTGCAACGGTTACCGCGGGAATGCCAAGAGTAATGCAGTTCGCGGCGAAAATTCCCGCGAATGATTCGCCCACGATGGCCTCGATGCCCCAGCGTTTCAGAGACTGCGGCGCGTGTTCGCGGCTTGATCCGCAGCCGAAGTTTTGGTTGACGAAAAGAATTTTCGCGGATCGACTCTCCAGATTGTTGAAAGGATGCTTTTTTTCACTCTGGTCGGCGTTGAACCGTTCGTCGAAAAACGGATATCTGCCAAGATTCGCGAAGGTGATTTCTTTGAGAAAGCGGGCCGGGATGATGCGGTCCGTGTCAATGTCGTCACCCGCGATGACGATGGCTTTGCCGGTGATCCGTATGATTCTGTTGTCTGCCATTTTCTGATCCCTACATCGACAATGTGCGAACATCGGTAACCTGGCCGCAGATGGCGGCCGCGGCCGCCATCTGCGGCGACATCAGCAGTGTCCTGCCAGTTGGGCTGCCTTGCCGGCCGATGAAGTTGCGGTTGCTGGTGCTGGCGCAGATCTCATCGCCGCTGAGTCGGTCGGGATTCATGGCCAGACACATGGAACAGCCCGGCTCGCGCCATTCAAAACCCGCATCTTTGAAAATCTCGTGCAACCCTTCCCGCTCGGACTGCTTGAGTACCTGCCGCGAGCCTGGCACGACGATCGCCCGCACATGGGCGGGCACTTTCTGGCCTTTTGCAACGTTGGCCGCAACGCGCAGATCTTCGATTCTGGAGTTGGTGCAGCTGCCGACGAACACCACGTCGATCCGTACCCCCTTCATCGACTGACCCGGTTTCAGTCGCATATGGTGGAAGGCCCGCTCGGCCGTCTGGCGTTCACCTTCCGGTAGCGTTTCCGGGTGTGGCAGTGTCTCATTGATGCCGATGCTCTGGCCGGGATTTATTCCCCAGGTGACGTGTGGTTCGATTTGATCGGCATGAATCCGCACCTCATCGTCGTAGGTCGCATCCGCATTCGACCGGACGGTTTCCCAGTGTCGAACGGCGCGATTCCAGGCGTTGCCGGTGGGCGCATAGGGGCGTCCCTTAAGGTAGGCATAGGTCGTTGAGTCGGGGTTGACGTAACCGACTCGGGCACCGCCTTCGATCGACATGTTGCAGACTGTCATCCGCTCTTCCATCGTCATTGTGTCAATGGTCGGACCACAGTATTCATAGGCATAGCCAATGCCGCCCTTGACGCCCAGTCTGCGGATCACGTACAGGATGAGATCTTTGGCGAAAACTCCGGACTGGAGTTCGCCGTCGATCTGAACTTTTCTGACTTTCAGAGGGTCCATGCTCAGGCACTGGGTGGCGAGCACGTCACCGACCTGCGTTGTGCCAATGCCGAAGGCCAGGGTGCCGAAAGCGCCGTGAGTTGATGTATGCGAGTCGCCGCAGGCCACAGTCATTCCCGGATGGATCATACCGAGTTCGGGACCGATGACATGAACGATACCCTGCCGCGCGCTACCCGCACCGAAATACCGGATGTCGAACTCGGAGGTATTGATCCGCAGCGCCTGCGCCATGGCTTCGGCCTGCGCGTCGCGATAGGGGCGACGCTGATCGGTCGTCGGGATGATGTGATCGACGGTCGCAATCGTCCGCTCTGGAAACAGCACCCGCAGCCCTCGCTCGCGTAGCATATCACAGGCCTGTGGACTGGTTACTTCATGGATCAGATGCAGTCCGATAAACAGCTGCTGTTGGCCAGTGGGCAGCTGACACACCGTATGTTGATCCCAAACTTTGTCGTATAACGTTCCGACAGCCATCATTCTACCCTCACGCAGTCATTCATGGGCCAGTGGTTGTACGGGTCAACAGCGCCCGCACCTGACCATTTTATCTGATGCGGCACAGAAAAATTTTCAGCTCTGAGATCAATCTGAAACTGATTTCTGCGACACGAAAACCGACTCCCTGTGAATATTGGTGATGTATTCAGAATATATTTCAGGAAAAAATTGATCAAATCAGGTTCTTTAATCTAATCAAACAATAAAAACAATAAGATGAATATTATAAATACCAATCTGCCATGAATTAATATTCATGGTTTCAGGACAACGAATCCATTGAAAAAATATCGATTGATACTATTCTATGCATGGAGTCAAACGACGAGTCATGAACGAATCAGTTAGTCGAAATCAACTCGGTACGAGACGAATCATTTAACGAAACGATTATGGAGGGAAAACACAGATGTTTCGACAAATTCATGATAGAGTAGGAATCGCCTTTGTCAGTTCAGTGGTGGTGGTTTTGATCATCGTGAACCTGGTCGGTTGATCGGCTAGGACAGACTTAAACTGATGCATGGACTGTTGATTCAAAGGTAATGATATGACAATGCGCAACGAAAATGCAATTGATATCCGTCCGTATCAGCGGGCGAAAAGGTACGTAATGGCAGGCAGTGCGATTGCAGCTTTTCTGCTGAAACTGAAAGAGGCGAGAGTCCGCCGCCAGACCATACGCGAACTTCAGGGACTGACCGACGCGCAGCTGAATGATATCGGCATTCCCAGATACGACATCCGCCGCGTGGTGAATGCCAAATTGGCTCAAAAGGCGCCTGTCGGACAGTTGATGAGCGGTCGGCGAGACAGCCGTTCAAATGACGCTCAGACCAGGCCTGCTATGGAAACGGAGAACAAAATAGCAGCCTGAAGAAAGATTTGATCTAGTAGCTCAATCCTCCTACGACTTGGCCGCCAGCAATGGCGGCCATTTTTTTGTCTGTTTTGGAACAGAGCGTTCAGGCAGGCAATCCGACAGGGGGGGGGGTTGAGCTGATGAAAGTCGGGCACAAAGCCCAATGAACGGCGGCAGACCTCAATCCTAGCCTGAAACGGATACGGGGCGTTGGTTTTCTCGTCAAGGGACTCCCGTTGAACTTTGCATCAAATCATTACCGAATGGTGCAGTGGATGGTGGCTCGTACCGATTGCTCGAAGCTGGATTTGACCTGATCTTACCGGTCATAAAGTGTGTTTCCTGTACCGCTGTCATCCGTCCCCTGAATGCTGGGAACGGAGGGCTCAGTCAGTCGCTGAACGGAGTGCTCGGCTCTTTGGGTCAGATTTTTTTGCATGATCGGTGCTGAATACCGGTCGCGTTTATGTTATATTCACTCGGCGATGCATACTGTATCGGTGATAATTGATTACTCGATTCGATTGATACCGGATTCCGAACTGGAGGTGTAAGAATATGTTGCGGACAGGTCAAGAGTACCGCGAGTCGCTTGATGACGGACGAGTCGTCTGGATGGAAGGGGAGCGAGTTGACAATGTTGCGGAACATCCCGCTTTCAAACCGCTGGTGGACATTCGTGCAGACATGTTTGACATGCCCCATCGCGACGACCACTGTGACCTGCTGAGTTATGCCGATGATCAGGGAGAGCGATTTGCCGAACTGCTCAAGATGCCCCATACGCGCGAGGACTGGTGCAAACGACGGAAGGGCGTTGATGCGGTGCTGAACGAAATCGGCGGCGTCGTTACCCGCGTCGGTGATGAGACGGTCGGTGAAATGTGGTCGCTGTACGATGGCAGCGATGTACTGTCCGAGATTGATCCTCAGTTCGCTGAGAACATCAAGAATCACATCGATCGGGTGATCAGAGAGGATGTCTTTCACGTCTCCGCCAACACGGACCCCAAAGGCGACCGCTCGAAACGCCCTCAGGACCAGGACCCCGACATGCTGCTGCATGCGGTCCGGGAGACCGATGCCGGGATTGTCGTGCGCGGCGCCAAGTATGAAACCGCTTCCGCCTATGCGGAGCAGGCTTTTGTCAAACCAACAATCGCCAATTGGGGTGATCAGAAGCTGTCCGATTATGCACTCGGCGCAATCGTGCCGATGAACGCCAAAGGCTTGATTCACATCTGTCGAACCGGATTTACTGGCAAAGGTTCATTGCGAGATTACCCGCTCGCCAACCGTTTCGATGAAATAGACAGCATGATGATCTTTGATGACGTGCTGATTCCCTGGCAGGATGTCCTGTTCTATCAGCACACGCGGGCGGCCACCTTCATTCGGGCGACGCTGCACCGATACAGCGCATTCGCTTTTGTACAGAGAATACAGAAGACGGCTGACATGCTGATTGGTACCGCCCTGTTCAACGTTCGGCAGACCGGGCTTGACAGGCAGCAGGCGGTGCGAGAGAAAATCGCCCAGCTGGTGTGTTACCGAGAAGGCATCAACGCCCATCTGACAGCCGCCATCGCCGACGCGCAGGTGAGCCCGAAAGGACTGCTGATGCCGAACCAGTCGCTGCTGTATACCGGTCGCGTTCTGGCCTGTTCACAGCTGCCACACATGATGCATATTGCGCGCGAACTGTGTGGCGGTCAGATCTGTCTGACACCGGATGCGAGCAGCTTTGAATCGGATGAGCTTCGGCCGTGGCTTGAAAAATACTATTCGATCAACGAGGAATGGCAGCACGAGGATCGCCGGAAGCTGCTGGCGCTCGCCCGCGATCTTGTGAACTCAGAATATGCGGGGCACAAGCTCACCTTCCAGCTGTTCGCGCAGTCGCCGCCGTTCGCACATCTCAATGCAGTCTATATGAATCACGATTTTACAGACAGTCTGAATTTCGTCAAGAAAGCCGCCGGACTGTCCGATCGCATCACTCTCGATTAACCGACTGAGGACTTCACATGTCTGATCACATCAGATTACGAAAATTCAATACCAAAGATACTTACCGGGATCAAAACCTCGACAATGATTTTTGTCAGGTCGTAAGGGCCGGCCATCTGATTTTCGTCAGAGGGCAGGTTGGCAGTGACTTCGATGGCAACGTGATTGGTGTGGGCGACCCGGCCGCGCAGGCTGATCAGGCCATGCGGAACGTCGACCAGCTGCTTAGGGAAGCTGGCTCGAGGCTGGAGGATATATGTAAAATCACAGTTTACATTACCGATCGGGCTTACCGGGAGGCGGTCTACACACAGATTGGAAAATGGCTGAAAGGCGTTTTCCCCGTTTCGACCGGCCTCATCGTGCAGGGATTGGCCAGACCGGAGTGGGTGATGGAAATAGAAGTCATCGCCGTCGCTTCGGACGATGACGATGGCATTACTGAACCATAAACAATTCTGGAGATCTTTCGAAGATGACACTTAAGCAGGAATACGACACCCAGGCGCTCTGGCAGAAAGACGTCGATCACTACATTCACCCCTGGACTGACTTCCGAGTCTTTCACAAAGAAGGTTCGCTGGTCCTGGCGGAAGCCGACGGCGCCTACGTCTACGACAGTGATGGCGGCCGTTACATCGACGGAATCGGTGGATTGTGGTGTGTGAACATTGGCTATGGCCGCGAGGAAATGGCTGAGGCGATCGCCGATCAGGTGCGGGCGATACCCTACTACTCATCGTTCAACCACCTGACCACTCCGCCGTCTGCCGAACTTGCCGCCAAGCTGGCGGAAATTTCTCCGGACAATCTGAACCACGTGTTTTATGGAACCGGCGGGTCCCAGGCCAACGACACCGCCGTGCGGATCATTCACTACTATTTCAATCGACTGGGCAGAAAATCCAAGAAAAAAATCATTTCCCGCGTGGGCGCTTATCATGGCAGTACCTATCTGGCGATGACGCTGACGGGCGTCAGGGAAGATCATGCCGGTTTCGATCTTGCCCCTGATCTGGTGACTTATGTATCCTGTCCCAATCCTTATCGCAAGCCAGACAATATGTCGGATGCCGAATACTGCGATTTTCTGGTTGCGGAACTTGAGCGGGAAATCCTGAAACTGGGCGAGGACAATGTGGCGGCATTCATCGCCGAGCCCATCATGGGTGCGGGCGGCGTCATCGTACCGCCCGAGGGCTACCATCGGCGGACGCTGGAAGTCTGTCGAAAGTATGGTGTTCTCTATATTTCCGACGAAGTGGTGACCGGGTTTGGACGCATCGGACACATGCTGAGTTCTGAACCGGTTTTTGGCATCAGGCCCGACGTGATCACCGCTGCCAAGGGCATTTCATCCGGCTATCTGCCGCTTTCGGCCACCCTGCTGTCCGATGAGATTTATGAGGTGATCAGCCAGCCGGCCGAGGATGGTTCGCTGTTTACACATGGCTTTACGTATTCCGGGCATCCCGTCTGCTGTCAAGCCGCGCTCAAGAACATTGAAATCATCGAGCGTGAGAAAATCTGTGAGCATGTTCGGGAGGTCGGGCCTTATTTTGAAGAACGCCTGCAATCACTGCTTGAGCTGCCCATCGTCGGCGACGTACGCGGAAAATGCTTCATGATGTGTGTTGAAAACGTTCGCGACACCAACACCAAGGCGCTGTTTGACGACGCGGTCGCGATTGGCGATCGGATTGCCACGCACTGCCAGCGGCTGGGCCTGATCGTACGGCCGATCGGTCATCTCAACGTGCTTTCACCACCGCTCATTCTGAGTCGAAATGAGGTGGACGAAGTCGTCGACATTCTGCGCCGGGGCATTGAGACGACCATGGATGATCTCATTCGTGAAGGAATCTGGAACGGCTGAACATTGAAAATGCCGCATGAACATCTCAGCCTCTGATCCATCGTTGGCGATTCGGTCGGAACAGTGAGTCGAGACGCGCGTTACGACGTTCTTTTTGAGCCCATTCAGTTGGGGCCGGTTACCGCGCGCAATCGTTTTTTTCAGGTGCCGCACTGCTGTGGAATGGGTTATGCCCACCCCCAGGCTGCGGCCGCGATGAGGGGCATGAAAGCTGAGGGTGGCTGGGCCGTCGTGTCCACCGAAGAGTGTGACATTCATCATACATCCGACGTATCGCCGTACGTCGAGCAGCGCCTGTGGAACGACGATGACATCGCGCAGCACGCACTGATGGTCGATGCCGTACACGCCCATGGGGCGCTGGCCGCGATCGAGCTGGCGCACAGTGGGCGGATGGCGCCCAATCACTATTCTCGATCAGTGCCGCTCGGTGTGTCGGGTGGTCCGCATCCGGGTTACGATCCGGTTTCAGCTCGAGAGATGACGCGTTCCGACATCCGCGCGCTGCGGACTGAATACCGCAATGCCGCGCTCAGAGCGAAAATCGCCGGCTTCGATATCATCTATGTTTATGCGGCGCATATGCTCACCGTACCGGCTCAGTTCCTGTCTCCACGGTTCAATCAGCGGACGGATGAATATGGCGGATCGCTGGAAAATCGGGTGCGATTCCTCAGGGAACTGATCATCGATGCCAAGGAAGCCGTTGGTGACACCTGTGCGATCGCCGTGCGCTGGATGATGGATGAGCTGATGGGGGAAGATGGTCTGCAGTGCGATGGAGAAGGCATCGAAGTGGTCAGCATGCTGGCTGAACTGCCAGACCTATGGGATGTGAACGTCAGTGATTGGGATCACGACTCAGCCACCTCCAGGTTCCAGCCGGAGGGATTTCAGGAACCTTATGTACAGCGGGTCAAGCAGGTGACCACCAAACCGGTTGTGGGAGTCGGTCGATTCACCTCACCTGACACTATGGTATCCCAAATCAATCGGGGTGTGCTCGACCTGATCGGCGCCGCCCGACCCTCCATCGCCGATCCGTTTCTACCGCAAAAAATCGAACAAGGGCGTGTTGAGGATATTCGCGAATGCATCGGGTGCAACATCTGTGTCAGTGGCGATCACACTTCAACACCCATTCGCTGTACGCAGAATCCGACCATGGGTGAGGAATGGCGGCAGGGCTGGCACCCTGAAAAAATCCCCCCGGCAAAGTCTTCGGAAACGATTCTGATCGTCGGTGCGGGACCGGCTGGTCTGGAATGCGCGGTCTCTTTGGCGAAGCGCGGCCACCAGGTTACCATCGCTGATGCCGCCGCTGAGTTTGGCGGCCGAGTCACTACAGAAAGTCAATTGCCCGGACTGTCTGCCTGGCGTCGGGTGCGCGATTACAGGGAGCATCAGCTGCGTCAGCTGGCCAATGTCAGGACTTATCCTTCGAGTCGTCTGCAGCTGGATGACATCATTGAATTCGCCGCTGAGAGAGTGGTCATTGCCACCGGCGCCCGATGGCGGGTTGACGGTATCGGACGTGCGCGTCATCAGCCGGTGGACGGCGCAGACCAAGCTTGGATTCATTCACCGGATGATGTGATGCGCGGGCTCCAGCTGACAGGAAAAGTGGTGATTTATGACGACGATCATTTCTATATGGGAGGCGTCATTGCGGAGCTGGCGGTTTCGATGGGTGCCGAGGTAACGATTGTCACACCTGCACCTGATGTGTCGCACTGGACTCACTACACATTGGAGCAGCGCGCGATTCAGAAAAGGCTGGCGCAGCTGGGTGTTACCATTTGCGTGCAATGGGAAATCGATCGCATTGGCGACCATAGCGTCCAGTTTTCCTGCGGCTACTCGGAGCGGGTGATATCGCTCGAATGTGAGCGGATGATTATGGTAACCTCCAGGCGGCCCAACGATGACCTGTACCTCGAGTGCGTCAATGACTTCGGCCGACTGATGAAAAACGGTACGGTCGAAGTGAGTCGGATTGGTGACTGTGTTGCGCCAGGGACGATTGCCGCGGCCGTTTATTCCGGACATCGGTGGGCGCGGCTGCTGCAGGATGAATCCATCGATTCGGAACTGCCGTTCGCCCGCGAATTGATGGATCTGGGCGCAGGATGAGCAGTGCTGGTGCGACAGCTGGCATGAAGTGATGCTCGAATTGCCGATTGCAGACAGTGGACTGAACGGTGGGCGGCCAAGGCCAAGCCCGTCACCCCGATCACATCTCCTGGCGGTGCCTGTCAACCATGTGGGCCAGGGAGACAAAGCTCCAGTCGGTGGTTACCATTCGCGCGACGGGTGGCGTCGCGCCGCTATCGGACTGTCCGTGGCGGCGGTTGATCCAGCAGGTTGCGAGACCAAGTTCGGTCGCTGGGACCATATCATGGTACATGCTCTGAGCGACATGAAGGAGGGCGGTTTTCTGGATGCCATGCGCCTTCAGTTTCGAGAGCATGTACTGGAAGTTGTTGGTTGATGGCTTGTATGAACCGATGTCTTCGGCTGTGTATACTGCGTCGAATTCAACTTCGAGGAGTCGGTTGCTGTGTGCGAAACCTTCATTGTGAACATTGGAAAGAATGACCAGTTGATGGTGCCGTTTGAGATACCGGAGCGCGGGCACCGTATCGGGAAAAGGCGGCCAGTCCTGAATGGACTGGGCGAATTGCCGATGCATCCGTTCATCGGCCTGTACATGAAGCCGGTGGGCGAATTGCCGATGTACGGCCATCAGCAGTTCGTCGTAGCGCAGGTTTGGTCTCTTTTTCTGTACCGGGCTTTCGGCTTTTCGAAATTCACGCAGTGCTTCGGATTTGTTGAATGAACGATCGGTTTTATTCAACAGTGGCTGCAGGGCTTCATACAGCCCCGTTTCCCAGTCAATCAGCGTACCGTAACAGTCGAATGTGAGCGTGGAGAATTGTTTTAGATTCATGGAAAACCGTTGCCAAATGTAGGGCATTGTTGAAATATCAGGTGTATATAATAATTTTATTCCCTTGAACATGTGGCTGAAGTTTTTCATTCATTTGCTTTGCGACCTGCTGATTGTGCGACGAGCCCGATTTGCCGTAGCGAAAGTGGCGGAATTGGCAGACGCGCTGGTTTTAGGTGCCAGTGGGGCAACCCGTGGGAGTTCGAGTCTCCCCTTTCGCACCATCTTTCCTGAGGACGCGTTCAGGCGCTGGTTGACAGCTCCAGCCGATTGAATACGAAGGTTCACTTTGGATAGTCGTATGGGTGCGCAATCACGATGTGGGCTTCGACGATGCAGTAAGGTAAGGTTGATTTTGATCAATGAGTGGTCATTATTCTCCTGTCGTTTTTTCATTGAATACGGATCATTGAAGTGAGCGACAATCAACTCCAGTTTGTATGTAATATTTGGTCAGAGACTGAGAAATGAAAAGGATACGCGGATGAAACTGATAGTTCGAGAATTAACGGCGTCGCTGCGCCGCATTGACATACAGGTGCCAGGCAGTGAAGTCAGAGCCGAAGTGAGTCGCCAGGCGAATGAATTAAGGAACTCGACTGTAATTCCCGGTTTTCGAAAGGGTCGGGTACCGTTGAGTGTAATTCAACGCAAGTATGGCGACGAAATGCAGACTGATGCGATTCAGAAACTGGGCATGAAGCAAGTGGTTGATTTTCTACGGGAAACGAAGACTGTTCCAATTCATACTCCTTATTTCGGCCACCGACCCGTAGCTGATGAGGATGATATTTATGAAGCAAATGTCGTCTTTGACGTATGGCCGAAAATCAATGATGCAACATTGAAAGGTACATCGATCAAGGTCCCTGTTCCGAACCTGTCAGAAGACGATATAGATGAGATGATTGAATACTGGCAGATATCCCATCAGGCTTTTGATTCGGTCGATGAACCAGCGGCGATCGGTGATCTGATCATATTGGAAATCGAATCGTTTACCGAGGGCATATCCAATTGGGGTGCGGCTGAACCCTATGAGCTGGTGCTCATCGAAGAGGATGAAGAATGGCCGGAACTCAGAGACACTTGCCTCGGCAGGACGACAGGTGACAGGTTCAGTATCAAAGACAGTCTATTCGGTGACAGTGCGAAAGCCGAGGATTCTGAACAGGACCCATCGGAACTATCTAAGTCCGATGCCGAAATAAAAGCTGAAGTCATTGATGTCAAACGTCCGCTTCCGGGTCAATTTCGCGAAGATTTCCTGCAGTTGCTTGGTGTAACGGGACGGGATGATGAAAACTTCCGCAACCGCGCTCGGGAAAAAATCGAATCAGATCTAGAAATGGGGTGCCGCGCGGCACTAAGGCAGTTGGCCTGTCATCTACTGTTAAAAAGGAATCCCTTCGACCCACCTATGACTGCTGTTGAAATGTTAACGATTGATCAATTAAGAAAATATGGGTTGAGTGAAGACGAAATCAAAAAGTTGGCGACTCCAATATCTCGATCTGAAAGTTATGAGAAGATATATTGTCAATCCGCAGTCCGCTTGAAACTCGATTTGATCTTAAATCAATTTCAGAAAGATCGGGATATTAGGCTTGATGAAGATGAAGTGGAGGCTCACGTTGAAAATCAATTGAGGAAATTCAATTTGTTCGACGAAAATGATTCAGAAGATATGCGTCTGAAAAAGGAAGAACAGAGTAGGATTTATTGGACCACGAGTTATCGACAGGACAAATTAATTGATGCTGTACTGCAGGAAGTAGATATTGAAGAAGATGGTACGGGATTGTCTGGAGTTAAAGAATGGATTGATGAAATGTCCGCTCTTGTCTGGACGGATCTTGCCGTGGAAAGAGAACGCCTGGAGAGGACAAAGGACTTTTTGCATCAGAATACAGCATCAAGTGAAACTGCGAAAATCAGGGATGATTCACCGACAAACCCGGTCGACACGACCTCAACAAGTTGAAAGTTGGACATATTGATATGGACGGAGATAAGTCTTTGGGCTATGGTGAATCATCGGCCTTGGTGCCGATGGTCATTGAGACGACGGGGCGAGGTGAGCGAGCTTATGACATTTATTCCCGCCTGCTGAAAGAACGCGTGGTGTTTCTCGTCGGTACGATTGAGGATCATATGGCGAACCTAGTGGTGGCGCAGCTGCTTTTTCTTGAATCGGAAAGCGCTGAGAAAGACATACACTTGTATATCAACAGTCCGGGCGGCATGGTCAACGCCGGGTTGGCGATCTATGATACGATGCAGTTCGTCAAACCCCAGGTCAATACGGTCTGCATCGGTCAGGCGGCCAGCATGGGGGCTCTCATCTTGGCGGGCGGCGCGAAAGGTAAGCGATTTGCCCTGCCGCACGCCCGCATCATGATTCATCAGCCGATGGGCGGCGCGCAGGGGCAGGCGACGGACATCGACATCCAGGCCAAGGAGATATTGAGGTTGCGGGAACGACTGAATCAAATTATGGTACATCACACGGGCAAAACCATCAAGATGATCAATCGCGACACTGATCGAGACAATTTCATGGACAGTCAGGAAGCGCTGGATTACGGCATTATTGATTCGGTGATCAAGAACAGAAAGTAAGCCGACCGAAACAACTCAAAGGTAAGGTGCAATATTCACATGAGGTATACCGGGTATGGCCAATCGAAAGGGCGGTAAAGGGAATCACGGACTGCATTGTTCATTTTGTGGAAAGAGTCAGCACGAAGTCAGAAAGCTGATTGCCGGACCCTCGGTGTTCGTCTGTGATGAATGTGTTGAACTGTGCAACGACATCATTCGCAGTGAGGTGGCGTCGGAACAGGCCGGCGATGAGGTCAAGCAGTCAAAATTTCCCAAACCGGCTGAAATCCGCAAGATTCTCGATCAATATGTGATCGGACAGACGGAGGCGAAAAAAATTCTTTCAGTCGCCGTTTACAATCACTACAAGCGGATTGAGAACAACGATGCCGTCGACGATGTCGAAATAGCGAAAAGCAACATTCTTCTTTTGGGGCCGACGGGTTCTGGCAAGACGCTGCTGGCGGAGACGCTGGCCCGCGAACTGAATGTGCCTTTCACGATGGCGGATGCCACCACGCTGACGGAGGCGGGTTACGTCGGTGAGGATGTTGAGAACATCATTCAGAAGCTGTTACAGAAATGCGATTATGACATCGAAAAGGCGCAGGTTGGCATTGTTTACATTGATGAGATCGACAAGATCTCCCGCACCTCAGAAAATCTGTCCATTACGCGGGACGTCTCAGGCGAAGGAGTGCAGTCAGCACTGCTCAAGCTGATTGAAGGGACGATCGCATCCGTTCCGCCACAGGGTGGACGCAAACACCCGCAGCAGGAATTTCTCCAGGTTGACACCCGCAATGTGCTGTTCATCTGTGGTGGCGCATTTTCCGGATTGGAAAAAGTCATCCGCGCAAGAACCGAACGTAACAGCATTGGTTTCGGTGCGGATATCAATACGTCCGGCAGTGAGGCGCTGGTGGACACACTGAAGCAGTTGGAACCGGAAGACCTGATCAAGTTTGGACTCATTCCAGAATTCGTCGGTCGTCTGCCGGTTGTGGCGACACTTGAGGAGCTAGATCTGCAGGTACTGATCAAAATTCTGCAGGAACCGAAAAATGCGCTTGTCAAACAATACAAAAAACTGTTCGCACTGGAAAACGCCGAACTTGACATTCGTCCAGAAGCGCTCGAAGCAGTTGCCAGGCTGGCGATGGAACGCAAGACGGGAGCTCGCGGGCTGCGCTCGATTCTCGAGCACGCGTTGATTGACACCATGTATGAGTTGCCTTCCATGCCCGGTGTCGTAAAAGTGGTGGTGGATGCGGAAGTCATTACGGAAGGGAAACGTCCGTACTATATTTATGCTGAGGACGAAAATCGCCGCGCATCCTGACCGGTGCCGGCGGCGTGGACCGCTGGCGGTACTCAGAGCTGATCGGTTGAATATGGCGAATTCGTCCACATATTCTGATAATGTTACAATCTGATGAAATCAAGCACTTTGACGGACTGACAGGCGCATGGCAGACGAAACAGAAAAGAACTCACCCCACCCCTTGAATTTACCACTGCTGCCACTGCGGGATGTTGTGGTCTTTCCAAAATTTGTGATCCCGTTGTTTGTCGGCCGCAGTCACTCGCTCAGTGCGCTGGATCACGTCAATCCAGAGCGGCCGTTGGTGATGCTGGTCACACAGACCGATCCTGCGGTGGAAGAGCCTCAGGTCGATGATCTCTATCGGGTAGGAACGGTCGCGATCATCAAACAGACTGTGGTTTTGGCCGACAAGACGAAAAAGGTCGTCGTCGAAGGATTATGGCGGGCGAAGATTCAGGACCTGACAGCGGTCGGTAGCCACTACGAGGTGCAGACTGAGCCGCTTGAGTCCACTGAACTGAATCCTACGCTGGCCAAATCCATGATGAAATCTCTGATGGCTCAGTTTGAACAGTTTGTCAAATCATCGCAGAAACTGTCACCTGAAATCATTGAAAAACTCGCTGACATCAGTTCACTCAGCCACCTGATTGACATCATCGTCGCCCATCTGATCAATCAGAGCGTCAGCGACCGGCAGGCGATTCTGGAGATGACCGATGAACAGGAACGCCTTGAACAGGTGATGTCGTATCTGGTGTCGGATGTGGAACTGTTTCGGGTTGAGCGTAAGATTCGCGGACGCGTCAAAAAGCAGATGGAAAAAAGTCAGCGCGAATACTATCTCAATGAACAGCTGAAGGCGATTCATAGAGAACTGGGAAGCACTACAGAGGATTCTAAGAGTGAAGTTGACGAGCTGGCGGAGAAAATCGCCGAAGCCGGGATGCCTGCCGACGTTCAGGATAAGGCGACCAATGAGCTCAAGAAGTTCAATATGATGTCGCCGATGTCGGCTGAGGCAACGGTTGTGCGAAACTACATTGAATGGTTGCTTTCCGTACCGTGGAAAAAACGCTGCCGCATCAACAAGAATCTCGATTCGGCACAGAAAGTGCTGGATGATGATCATTACGGACTCGAAAAGATCAAGGAGCGCATCCTTGAATTTCTGGCGGTACAGCAGCGGGTCAAACGGAACAAAGGTCCCGTATTGTGTCTCGTCGGCCCTCCCGGCGTCGGCAAGACTTCACTCGGCCGTTCCATTGCGCGGGCAACCAATCGAAAATTTCTGCGCATGTCGCTTGGCGGTGTACGTGATGAAGCCGAAATACGCGGCCACCGGCGAACCTATGTCGGAGCTTTACCGGGCAAGATTGTTCAGAATCTCGCTAAAGTCAAGTGCAAGAACCCCCTGTTTATGTTGGATGAGGTTGACAAGATGTCGATGGATTTCCGTGGCGATCCATCCTCAGCTCTGCTGGAAGTTCTTGACCCGGAACAGAATCACACATTTGCAGACCACTATCTTGAAGTTGAGTGTGATCTGTCGGAAGTGATGTTCATCGCCACCGCAAATACCCTGAATATTCCGCCACCGCTTTTGGACCGGATGGAAGTGATTCGAATCTCGGGCTATACCGAAGACGAAAAGATTCGCATTGCGGAGGAATATCTGATTCCGAAGCAGTTAAAAGCGAATGGATTAAAGCCGCATGAAATTTCGGTATCCGAAAAAGTGCTGCATGAAATTGTCCGCTATTACACCCGCGAAGCGGGGGTACGCGGGCTGGAACGCGAATTGGCGAAGGTCTTTCGTAAGGTTACCCGACAGTTTGTGCAGAAGAAAACAACAGCGAAGAAAGTTCGTGTGCTGCCGAAAAATTTGGAGAAATACCTCGGTGTAAGACAGTATCGATTTGGTCAGGCTGAGAAAAACAATCAGGTCGGTCAGGTTACGGGTTTGGCATGGACCAATACCGGTGGTGACCTATTGAGTATCGAAGCCGTTGTGGTTCCCGGTAAAGGCCATCACGTGTACACGGGAAAGCTTGGTGATGTGATGCAGGAATCGATTCGGGCGGCCGTGAGTGTTGTCCGTGCCCGCGTAGCCGATTATGGAATCAAACCGAATTTCTATCAGCGACGAGACATCCATGTGCATGTTCCCGAAGGGGCGACGCCAAAGGACGGGCCGAGCGCTGGTGTAGCCATGTCGGTTGCAATCATTTCGGCATTGACCAAAATCCCCGTGCGCGCTGATGTCGCCATGACGGGAGAAATAACATTGCGGGGGGAGATTTTATCAATCGGTGGTCTGAAAGAAAAACTGCTGGCTGCGCTGCGCGGTGGAATCGGTACCGTGCTCATTCCCGAAGAAAATACAAAGGATCTGACCGAAATTCCCGCCAAAATCAAAGACGAAATAAACATCATTCCAGTTCGTTGGATAGATGAGGTGATTGTTCATGCTCTTGAATCGCAACCAGAATCGCATTTGCCAGCACCTGAATTGAATTTGAATCTTGATAATGATCAAAATGGCGATGACAGAGTTGTACTGACCCAACACTAGAATGGGGAACGACTCCAGGAGCTGATTGTGGATTTGTTCCAGTGAACATTCTTTCATGTGTCCTCATGGTTCGACTGCGGAGCGCGGAACCGTATTAGATCTTGAGTTGCTACTCTCCCTCCTCTTTGCCGACAACTTCACTTCATTAATGGATTGAAGTAATGTCTAGGACCCAGTGCATGTAAGATTCTCGGCCTTTGTTTTGTTCAGGTTTTACTGAAATTCATTGACTGCGTTTATTGATTGCGATATTCCGATCGGGCTGATTTTTATGGTTAGTTGGCGACTGCCTAACAGGTTTAACTTGGTTACTATTCCATTCTCCTTATAGACGTCCAGCGCAAAAGCTAGTTGAAATTGGATGCGAACGCCGTAGTTGGACTTGATAATGTGATTTGGGGTGGAATCGGTGGTCCCATCCATCCCGCTCAATTGCTGAGCACTATTCACCATTGTCACCGGTAAGACCATCTCACCGTTCTTTCCCTAAAACAAATTGATCATCTGATATGTCCGAACCGCTGTCAAATCGCCGAATTGGTATTCCAAATCTAGATTTTTCTCATGCTTCTTCTGCAACGGTTTTCAAAGGAAATGATGCCCGTTTCAGTTAGCTTCGCATTGCATTCAGATTGTGAATGGAATCAAAGGACACCAATCTCATTTTACGCGTGAGGCAAAAGTCACGAATCATCTACA
Organism: Arenicellales bacterium; assembly: GCA_965205205.1. Lineage (GTDB taxonomy): Bacteria > Pseudomonadota > Gammaproteobacteria > Arenicellales > JAJDZL01 > JAJDZL01. Next base: position 3,442,573 of record CBDBFX010000002.1, on the reverse strand, counting down.
AAAGAGACTGTGATTCGAAATGGAACGATTGATCTATGCTTATACCGCCTTATAAATAGTTCTGGATTCGTATTCTCTATAATTTCCAATTCGGTGATAAGCCTTGAAAGAGCCAGAACTGGACCGTCATCGAGTTGACGGTACCAAGGTTCGTTCAGGTATATTTTGATCCAATCGGATGGAACGAACGGGTGGATTTGAAAGAAGTATCATGGTGTGCATGTGGAATGAAGAAAAAGAAAAAGGTCTGATACGATTTTCGAAGCGTACTGACAAGCAGCCCGCACTGTATTTCGTGGGTCGGCGAGATGTTATTGCTGGGATTGAGGATACGGTTGACGAGATGCGGCGGCTGATCGCCGACCGGGAGATGACAAACAACGTCGACATCCCTACAAACCTATCGGACGAGTTCACCTGGCTGGTGCAGGGCGCGCCGGGGGCAGGCAAGTCGTCGTTGCAGAATCATCTTCAGCAGAGGTGGGCGAAACGGGCAGACGGTCCAATATCGATCCTGCTTGAACCGTCGATTCTGGACGACGAGAATGAGCTCACCAAGGTGATCGCGAATGCGATCAGGCGTAACGGTGCGGCAGACCTCGGCCGCATTCATATACTTCCTGACTTCGACGGTTCATTTCGCTAAACTGTTGTTTTTATTAAGGGCGAACTGACTCCAAGGCACTACATTTTGCCCTCTTCCAGACCTCCATCCACGGCCCTGTCACTTCAGCTCGAACGGTTCCAGATCGTGGACCACCCCCATCACCCGATATAGTTTTCGACCCACCTCACTGTTGGTCGACGGCAGCGCATAGCGTCGCCGGTTGCCCTGGTCTTCCAGCACGCTGTGCTGGACCTGCGTCAGCGCATTGGCCATCACCGCCGCCGACACCGTCTGACCCTGCTGCAGCGCCAGGCGATACTGCAGATGACGCACGCACATCAGACTCATGAAGGCGATGGCGATGTGGGCATGAATGCGCCTCGCCGTCCAGTGGTAGATCGGCCGAACCTTCAGATCATGTTTGCTCACGCGGAAGGTCTCCTCCACCTGCCAGAGCCCCCGATACTGTCGCAGAATGGTGGCCGCCTGGGTCGACTCCGGCAGATTGGTGATGACGCCGTGCAGCCCGTCCCACTTCGCCGCCTCGGCCACCCGCGCCGCATCGATGGACAGGGTCGCCTCGCCTTCCAGTCGCAAGAATCGCCCGTAGCCCCGCGCGTTCAGCAGCTCTTTGGGACGGTCGCTGCGGGCCAGCTTCTTGAGCAGTTTGGCCACCGCCCGCTCCCGGTCCCGGCCATCCTTGCGCGCCCGCACCGGACAATGACTGATCACCAGTCGGTCATCGGGCGCCTTCGGATGCGGCACCGACTGCACGACAACACCCTGATCACCCAACGGCCGATATCGGCTCCGGTCCAGCACCACGGTCTGGGTGGCCTTGGGCAGCGTCTTCAGTTTGGCACCGATGATGTAGGACATCTCCGCCTCGCGCAGCGCGATCAGATGGTCCTCATTCATCATCCCCCGATCGGCCACCACGATGACTTCCTTCGCCTGATGCCGCCGCTGCAGGGCTTTGATCACCGGAATCAGACTGTGGCCCTCGAACGTGGCGCCCGGCAGCACCAGATGATGCACCGGCAGGCCGGTCTCGGTCACCGCCAGCGCCACAATCACCTGGCACTCGCGGTGCTTGCCATCCTTGCTGTAGCCGGGCTGCTTCAGCTCGTCGTCGCAGAACGATTCGAAATAAAGCGTGGTGCAGTCGAACAGCACCACCCGCAGCGTCCCGCCGAACAGGGATTTAGCCTGCTCGCCGGCCAACGCATTGAGTCGGGCGATGATTCGGTCATCAAGCCGGTCCATCATGCGGTAAACCTTCTGCAGGGGCAGCCGCACGCCGAAATTCTCCGCCCGCGCCTGCACGCTGGCGCGCTTGCTCTGCGGGTTGGCCAGCCGCGCCATGACGCAGTGATACAGCACCTGGTGAGAGACCCGGTAGCGGCGGGCGGACAGCAGCTGGGACAGCCCCAGCTGGTGGAACAGGGCGCCGTATACATCATGCACGCCAGTGATGATGCGCGCCGTTTCTCGCAGTTGCTTCAGATCCACCGGCAGCGGCTCGCCGTCGCGTCGCCGACGGCACTCGATGACCTGTTCGGCGACCTGTTCGGGCGGGAACAGCTGCGGCTGCGTCTCGGCTTCCAGCTTGGCTTTGATGTATTCGCCGAGGTCCTTGAGCCGGACCAGTTCGTCATCGTCCCGGGCGATGCCGATGTGGCGGATGATTTTCTGTCGCACGGTGTGGCCGTGGCGGATCGACTCGACCAGCTGGACGGCTTGGCGCGGGCTGCCGGGTGATTGTTTGACGCGTACGAACATGGGTCTTATTATATCAAGTCAAGGGAAAATTGCTGATATTTATTGCGCCCAAGGCACTACAAAGGCGTTGTCAAGGTTGGCGGGGATGAAAGCCTTGATTTATAAGGTTTTTGTTGAGAGGATTTCGGTACCTTCAGCCATCAACCGTCAAAGTCAGGAGCCAGAACTGGACCGTCATCGAGTTGACGGTACCAAGGTTCGTTCAGGTATATTTTGATCCAATCGGATGGAACGAACGGGTGGATTTGAAAGAAGTATCATGGTGTGCATGTGGAATGAAGAAAAAGAAAAAGGTCTGATACGATTTTCGAAGCGTACTGACAAGCAGCCCGCACTGTATTTCGTGGGTCGGCGAGATGTTATTGCTGGGATTGAGGATACGGTTGACGAGATGCGGCGGCTGATCGCCGACCGGGAGATGACAAACAACGTCGACATCCCTACAAACCTATCGGACGAGTTCACCTGGCTGGTGCAGGGCGCGCCGGGGGCAGGCAAGTCGTCGTTGCAGAATCATCTTCAGCAGAGGTGGGCGAAACGGGCAGACGGTCCAATATCGATCCTGCTTGAACCGTCGATTCTGGACGACGAGAATGAGCTCACCAAGGTGATCGCGAATGCGATCAGGCGTAACGGTGCGGCAGACCTCGGCCGCATTCATATACTTGAGTTGGAATATGGACTTAGGATTCCAGATTTCGGTGTAAACGTCAGGAACACAGAGACGAAGATTTCAGACTCTCTGACGCTGAGGGACCTGTGGCGGTTGTATGACAGAAGTGTGGTTGATTACGTCCGCCGCCATCTGTCAATGAATTACCGACATGAGATATCGGAGCTGCGGCCAGTGGTGCTGCTGATCGATGAGATTCAGAGTCTGACGGTGCAGGGCGAGAAGCTGCTGTCGCGCATTCATCTGGGCAGGCATGGTCTGCCGATCGTGGCGGTACTGGCAGGTCTGGCGTGGTCGCGGTCGCGGCTGAAAGACGCCGGGATATCAAGAATGAGCAAAGGGCATGTGAGGACACTGGAACCGCTGTCTGATGTGGAGTCAGCCGAATCGGTGCGTCTCCTGTTGAAACAGTATGAGATCGAAGGTTTTCAGGATGCGACCATTGCGAGAAAGATTGCACTGTGGTCCGACGGTTGGCCGCAACATCTCCACAACTATATGTGCGTGCTGGCTGCAGAACTGGTAAACAGGAAAGGTGACCTTTCTGCAGTGGATGAGAACCGAATCCGCGAAGAAGGGGACCGGATGCGAAAGGACTACTACATGGAACGTCTGGATGATTCCAGCATCAGAGCCTGTAGAAACCTGCTGGCTGATGTTGCTGAAAAGATCGGTGAGAATGGGTGCAGCGAACCTGACCTGCTAGACCTGCTTGGTGAACGGGCTTGGAAAGAAAATCGAAAATCGGCAGATAGCATGCCACAGGACATGAAACCACAGGAGTTCATTGGTGAAATGATCAGAGCCGGCATCATTCACAGTGAAAATGCCCGCATAGTGATTCCAATTTCATCTTTTCGGCAGCATCTGATGGATAGAAGGTTGAATTGAAAGATTCAATTGGTAACCGAATTTTTTGCAGATCTTTCGCCTGTCAGTTATTCCGTTGAACGACTTAATCGTTCATGTTGAAGCCGTTCTCCTGCACAAGGCGTTACACCATGATCAAAAATGTTCTGTTCACACTTTGGGTCGTGATGGAGAAATAATGGTTAATTCTCAGGATTGATCTGAGAATTCCGAAATATAAAATATGATCTTGTTTCATTCGAAATCATTGACTATCGAAAACTCTGAGGAAACAGTGTTAACACAACAACTTATACTTAGCGAAACTCGAAATTACTTCACCTTCAATTTTTGGTACTCCTTGGCCATCAGGTCCTGCAGTGCTAAGAGTGCAAAAAATTTCAAAATCAATAGTAAAAAGGTGGCTTGGATTGCAATGCTAAGCTTATTTTTTGCAACATCCGTAGAAGCAGGTTGCGAAATTGATGTTTCAGATTATGTTGGCTGGGGGATCATCTACTCAGGTACCGTTACAGGGTACATAAACGATAGCGGTGAGGAAGAGAATGACTTCGAGGGTTGCGATTGGGACCGCATCCTGATTTTAGATTACACGAAGCAAGTTACTTGCGCTGAATACAGCTACAGCTACGCGTACCGTCCTGACATCGTGCTCATTTCCAACGGGAACAGACTCAAAGCCTGCATCAATAATACAATGTTTGACGTTCGGTGGTAATGCACCAGTGGGAGTCGCTCACTATAGACAAAATTCCAGAATTTGAACTTGGTCTAATCCAATTGGTTTATCAATACAACTCTTCTCTTTGTTCCCAAGTTGCATAAGAAGTGAGCGCGGTCCATTCGAACCTTGACCCGAACGAAAGCCCGCGTGTACAGCTTTGAGTACCGGAGCCAGTGAATATCGAGATGTGATTACTCCAATCACTTCTACTTTTTGCCTGCAGGTGACTCGGATGTTGAAAAGGCGTTATTCGGAGGAGGGGAAGTGTCGGGTGCTCGAGCGGTATTGAAGTAGCGGACGTGGTTCCTGTTAGGTTAATAGAATATTTATGAAAATTTCTAGTTAAATGATTGTTACAATTCACCAGCCAGCATTTCTTCCATGGCTAGGTTATTTTGATAAAATCAATCGAAGTGATATATATGTCTACTTTGATTCAGTTCAATTCAGGAAAGGTGGCTATTCGAATCGCAACAGGATAAAGGGTGCCAATGGTGTGACGTGGTTGACGATACCTGTCAAGATTAAAGGTCACTTGTCTTCTGCCATCAAAGATATTCAGATTGACAACACCCAGAATTGGAAGAAACGACATCTTAATTCGATCTATTTCAGCTACCGAAAGGCCGAGTTCTTCGAAAGTTTGTATCCCAAGTTAGAAACTTTGTATACGGAACGGTATGAGTTTTTAGCTGATCTTGTGTACTCCCAGTTGATTTTTTGGTTGAATGAGCTGAATATTGATACCAAGGTCATTAAATCCAGCGAGCTCTCCACCCCCCCCCAATGCAAGAAATCCGATTTAGTCTTGAATTTATGCTTAAAACTTGGTGCGACTCAATATCTTGCAAGTCCAAACAGTAAAATTTATATTGAAGAAGCTGATTTTCGTAAACATTCGATTCATATTGATTACCAGGGATACAAGTATGCAGCTTATCCTCAGCTTTTCGGTGAGTTCGTTCCCAATCTATCCATTGTTGATTTTTGGATGAATACGCGTCAATCCTTTGCGATTCAAGGAGAGTAACCAGTGTCGGAGCTCAGTCAGAGTGATATCTGGAACAGAATTTATGGCAATCGTGAGCAACATGCCATTTGGCCTTGGACGGATTTGGTGCAACTAGTCATGCGTTACGCACACCCTAAAAGAGATGGCTTTAAGGTGCTTGAGTTAGGATGTGGAGCAGGAGCAAATATTCCCTTTTTCTCCTCTCTAGGAGCTGAATATTACTCTGTGGAATCCAGTGAAATAATTGTTTCAAAAATGCATGAGGCTTATCCTCAATTCCGTAATACTATTGTCGTAGGCGATTTCACAAAAGAATTACCCAACGAACAATTCGACTTGATTGTAGACAGAGCAGCACTTATTCACAACAAATCTGAAACTATTGAGCTTTGTATTCAGAATTGCAATGAGAAACTGAAACCGGGTGGTAAGTTTGTCGGTGTGGATTGGTTTTCAACCAAATGCAGCTCTTTTGAACAAGCTCAGATTGAGGACGATTGGACACGGGTCGAATTTGTAAGCGGTCCATTCGTACCCGTGTACAGGGTGCATTTCACTGACAAAGAGCGTTTGTCGTACTTGTTTTCCAAGTTCGACCTCGAGGTATTGGAACATAAAACGATCAAAAGCGAGTCTAACTCAGACCACCCAATTCTTGCAAGTTGGAACTTTGTGGCAGCAAAATTGTGAAAGCTGCCTTGGTGGTTGCAGCACATCTAGATTATGAAATACTAGGCGGTGGTGAAACCATTGCGCCTCTCGTCAAACGCGGGAATGTTTCAAATGTTCTATTCATGGAAGATGGCGTCAATTCCAGAGGTGAGATTGGAGTCAGACTTGAATCGTCGGCAGAAAGAAATTGAATCGGGTATGTTTCACAGAGATTCAGACTCACCTCAGGGAATTGCTGGCTTGGGATGTAGGCTTAGAAACAAAGATCACCCGGCTCAAAAAGTCAGCAGATCGGAAATGAGGTCTCCTTCAAATTCTATGTGATGCTTTGACCATAAATAAGACAAAACTTAGAGTACTAATTCATATTGGGAGCGATTTATTAAATCTATCATGCTACAGAAATCATCAATACTGTTAACCGGTGGCACGGGGTCATTTGGCTCTCGATTCGTACCATTGGTGCTGGAAAGATACGACCCTTCTCGTTTGGTCATTTACTCCCGCGATGAAATGAAACAGTGGGAGATGGCAAAGTCTTATGAAAATGACAGTCGCGTCAGATTCTTTTTAGGGGACGTTCGTGACAAAGAACGCCTCTGCAGAGCCATGGATGGAATTGACTATGTTGTTCATGCGGCTGCGCTGAAAATCATACCCATTGCTGAATACAACCCGTTTGAGTGCATTAAAACGAACATCAATGGAGCAATGAATGTTATTGACGCTTGTTTAGATGTTGGCGTCGAGAAGTGCATTGCTCTTTCCACCGACAAGGCGTCTAGTCCAGTGAACTTATATGGTGCCACCAAACTGGCTGCGGAAAAATTGTTTGTCGCGGCAAACTCCTATTCCGGCGCCTCGCGCTGTCGATTTGCCGTAGTCAGATATGGAAATGTGATGGGGTCAAGAGGTTCAGTCATTCCGTATTTTCTGTCACTGGGTAGAAACGCAGAGCTACCCATAACAGACGTTCGAATGACTCGATTCATGATTAGACTCGAACAGGCTGTAGATCTGGTTTTCCATGCATTTTCTGAAATGTCTGGTGGAGAGATTTACATTCGAAAAGTTCCGTCAATGAATATTCTGGACATCGCCAAAGCATGTGTTCCTGATTCGAAGCATAAAATCATCGGCATTCGACCAGGTGAAAAGTTAAGCGAACAGCTGGTAGGTGTGGATGAATCAGCATTTACCTACGAATTCGATAAGTATTTCAAGATAATGCCATCAACCCAAAAGCCTTCGGATCATACTGAGTCCGATGGTAAATTGGTTGAGAATGGATTTAAATACACCTCAGATTCAAACGATTCATGGATGGAAATCCAAGAACTGTCCGAATGGATCGAAAATAATCGCGACATCATTGGTTACTTCTAGTTGATTCAATACGCCCGCCAAAATATCACAAAAAGTGATATTGAAGCAGTCATTGATGCGTTGAAGTCGGACTATCTGACCCAAGGTCCGCTCGTTCCACAATTTGAACAGGTGATTGCAGCGCGAGTGTCCGCTGAATTCGCTGTTGCGACCAATTCAGCGACATCTTCATTACACACGGCGTGTCTGGCTTTAGGATTGGGTCCGGGTGATTTGCTATGGACCGTGCCCAATTCATTTGTGGCATCAGCGAATTGTGGACTGCTTTGTGGCGCAGAGGTCGATTTCGTCGATATCGATTCCACCAGCTATTGCATGGATGTTGATGCGCTGGAAGACAAATTGAGTACTGCTGAACGCCTGCCGAAAGTTCTCGTGGTGGTTCACTATTCTGGACGCAGTGCAGATATGGAAAGGATTGGAAAGATGGCCAGTCAGTATGGAGTTAAGATTATCGAAGATGCGGCCCACGCGATCGGCGGTCGTTATCAGGGAATCCCGATTGGCGCCTGTCAGTTCAGTGAAATTACGGTTTTCAGTTTTCATCCAGTCAAAGTCATGACGACAGCAGAAGGGGGGATGGCTGTTACAAATGACCCAGACATCGCCTCTCTTATGGCGAGAATTAGAACACATGGCATTACCCGAGACCCGGCGGATATGGTGAACAAGAATCCACAACCTTGGGAATTCGAACAACTGGATCTCGGTCTGAATTATCGAATGACAGAGTTGCAGGCTGCGTTGGGACTGTCACAACTCGAAAGATTGGACATCTTCATTGACCGCCGCCGGCAGATCGCTCAAGACTATGATGAGCAACTCGGCGGGCTGCCATTATTTCTTCCTGACCTGCAACCGGCCAATGAGTCGGCCTGGCATTTATACCCAGTGCTGGTTGATTCGAACAAGACTGAGCTAACGAGAGAGAAGGTCTATTATTCTCTGCTTGAAAAAGGGATCAAGCCAAACGTGCATTTCATTCCCATACATACTCAACCTTATTTCAAAGATAAAGGCTTCAGGGTAGGGGATTTTCCCGTATCAGAATGGTTTTACGCCAATGAACTCAGTCTGCCGATGTATTTTGATTTGACTGATCGCGAACAACAATTGGTGTCGGATGCCATGAAAGAGGTGTTCCAAGTCAGTACCTGATACCTTTGAGATATCAATCTGTGGTTTTAATCTATGCGTTGTAAAATCGTCAATAACAGAGATAAACGATAGAAATAATAAATGATTATCGCTCTTGGGAAGATCAGATTAGGAGGTAAAGGTCGTTTCAATCCTATTTTCAATCAATTCAACAATCGTATTGGCGACTAATTTCGCATTAGCATCTAAATCGGAACATCCTTTGAATATCCGCCTTTTCAATGGTTTGATATTACCAGTGTGTACCCGGGCGAACAGTTGATTGATTTGCCTTCGTAGTTCATCTTGGTCGATTGTGTAATTGCAAATACCTTCGTAAGTCATTCCTTCTTGAAACTTGAATATTCCAGGTAATTGCTGAAACCAGACGGATCCGAAAATCAGTGCCTTTTTCCCTCGACAGATGGCTTCCCATGCTGCCGTACCCGTGATGGTTGCAACAAATTGCGACTTTTCAATCAATTGAAAGGTATTGGCATAGGACGGTAGGCAGTGGATCATTTTCATGCCGTTAAGTCTGCGAAAAAACTGTGCCCCCCGCATTTGACCTCCCTGTTTTGGGTTTTCCTTAACATATATCAAACAATCATCCGGTAGCATTTGTGCAAGTTTTTCCAATGCCAACAGCTGGTCGGAATAAATGCCACCAAGCGACGAAGTCGTCATTTCAGGCTGCAGTTGAAGTGGAAAATAGACGAATTTGCGATTGAGATCAATCTCAGTTAATTCAAATTCTGAGAGCATTTCAAAAAAATTGAGATGATGGGTCGCAAAATATTTCGAGAATGGGTATCGCCATTTTGGAAGCCGAGATGAAATTCTATTCATGCGTTCAAGCATTCGCCAGATATACATCGGCTTCAGTAGATTCGAAGGCTTGACCGTTGCAAGGTGTACCAACAGCATGAGCATTCCTTGCCAATTGAGACTCCCTAGTTCACCACGATGTTGTTCCGTTCCTCTCATGTAGGTCCAATCTTTTGTGCCTTCAATCAAAAGGGAAACGTCAGTGAATCTGTTCGTGGATGATGTGGACCAAACGCCATGATCGGGCATCTTACGAAGTGAAAAGAACCAATTGGGATAGATTGCGGGTGAAAGAATCAGGATGTCAATATTGCGAGCCCGTGCAATCTGATAGGCGAGGGTGTCAACAAACAAATGTGGGATTTCAAAAAACAAAATCAGATTGATCTGATTTTGAACTAGATAATTCGATAGCAAATCAACAATGATGTGATAGTAATGCTTGCTGTCATCTAAAGACCTCAGTCTGTGATGTCTCCAGACGAAACTTGCAGATTTGCGTTCCAAGTGGTCCAAACCCGTCAACCTAGCTTGGTTAAAAGTCGAACTAGATTTCAGTTCTATTTCCTTGCCTGAGAAGTGATCTTCACGCAGTAATTCTTTCATTGCGATTGTTCTTTGCTCCATTCTCACTAGGTTTGTCAGCCCGATATCCAGTTTGTTGCCGACTACCAAAAATTTTGATCCCTGTGGGAACTGACGCTTCATTTGGTTGACAACAGCCTGTAGAAGAAGATCGGCAGCACCAAAAATCAGCACGGAACGCTGGCCACCATTCGAAACAACTTTCTCGTGCATTGTTCAATGGGTAGCCAAGCGAAGAGCGCTCAATCTGAGCGTTCAGAATGTGATGCTAGTGATTCAGATTGTTCCGTTGATCGAAAACTCGTCTCGGTGTGATTGAAAATGAGACGACTAATCACTTTAGCGATGCCAGTGGCATGGTTCTCCAAGTCAGTTGTTTCAAGTTCTGCGGCACTTTCTTTACCAATCGAATTTAAATCTCCACAATGTGACCTGGTGAAGAGAATATTGACTTGACGGATTAGATCTGCATGAGTGAAATCAGATTTCAGAATATTCTGATACGAAATGCCATCGTGATAGCGGTGGACCCCCGGAAGCTTCCAATACCAAGGCTTTCCAAATACAAGTGATTTCTTTCCCAGATTCAAGGCAGTCCATCCGTTGGCGCTGTTCACGGTGGCGAGTAATTCACAATACTCAAGCAATGGGCGAGAATTCACACAACTTGACACTCGAACTACGTTGGTGATTCTTCTGAGCCGATGAAAAAACATCGGCGACAGGTATTCGGAACTGCCTATCTCATCATCCTTGACGACAATTGTACAATCGTCTGGAATTATCACGGATAAACGTTCAATTGCGAGCAATTGATCTGAATATCGGTTGAATAGAATCTCAGAATAGAGTTCTTTTAGCGGCTGCAGGGGAAAATAAACAAATCGTCGACTCAGAATGGACTCAACATCGGCGCCAGAAGTGAAAAACTCGAAATATGCGCTTCTCTTGACAAAGAAAAATTTCGCAAACGGGTCATGCCAATCCTTCATGTTGGTTGGGGCATCGTGCAAGTGCCTGGCCTGTCTTACGACATACAGAGGATCAAATAGTCTAATCGACCGCTTTCGCAACAGAAACAATATAGTTCTCACTACAGCCGGCAGTGTAAGTCCTTGACAGTCTGCATCATTAAGAATATTGTTTTCGAGTTCGATGACATCCCTATTATTTAGAACGTTAGAGTCCGTTGATTGATCGGCTAGTTCATAGTTTCCAAAGTCAGTAAGAGATTGGTAGGAAAAAAATCGATTGTGAACGATCGAGTGAGACAAAATGAGTGTTTTCTTCTCTAGGGCTTCCGCGACCTGATACAGGATAATTTCCGTTAATTCAATTGGTTGGTTCAGAAAAACAATCCACGTGATCTGCCTTTCAATCAGATAATCCTGAACCATATTCCAAAGCATTTGATTTGCGTGCAGGTTGTCGTGAAACAGAAGCGAATGCGGCTCGTTCCGTCGCTCGTATTCCTGAACCAGCGCACCAGCCAACTGTCTGCCAGGATCGGTGTTGAAGACCTGAGCGCGTTTGAAATCAATACTTTTCGTTGCCTCAGCAGAATCAGCTTGACTTTCATTTGGGTAACTGGAGTTAAAAATTTCTTCGATTGGCAACTGATCTCGATCAAAAGAAAAAATTTGATTTGACTTACCACCCAGCTCATCTTTCAGATACAGTGCCATTGTGGTGCAAGAGGCAGATTTTCCGACGATGAGAAAATTCAGCATTTTTTCATTGCACAACATCATCGAACTTGAATAGAAATACCATTGAGTGGAAAAGAACAGACTCCAAGATCGAATTTGATGGTTTGAATGAATGGCGGACGGAACAATTGCGCATTAGACCCGACGACACCGATTTCAGTTTTATTTCTCCACAAAGGTTGGATCAACTTCATTTTCAATTAATTCCAAAATAGTGCGTGCGACGCTTTTGGCGTTTGTCGCAAGACGGTCTGCCTTACTGACTCCGTCCTGTTTTGCGTAATATAGAAGCCCTTCATGGGTACGAGACAACAGGCGGCCTGCATTCCGTTGCAGATTGCGATGATCGATTTCACAATTGAGGATTTCGCTATATGTAATTCCGTCGCGATAAGGAATCGCACCATCTAGATTTTGGTACCAGGGCGTTCCAAAGAAAAGCGCGATTTTTCCTTTGCAAATTGCTTCCCATCCCACAGTTCCCGTAATTGTTGCAACGAATTGAGAATTTTCGATCAATTTATGGGTATCGGCATAAGAGGGAACGAATTGCAAATTTTGAATTCTGAGCAATCGCGTAAAAAACTGTGCGCCTCGCATCGCCCCTGTCTGTTTCGGATTTTCTTTTATGAAAATGAAACAGTCATCGGGAATAATTTTAGCGAGCTTTTCAATTGCCAGCAGTTGGTCTGAATAACTTCCACCCAGTGTTGATGTCGTCAGTTCTATCTGTAGATGCAACGGAAAATAAACATATTGACAGTTCCAATTGACTTCGGAATTTTCAAATTCCAATAGTTTTTCGAAATATTCGAAATGCCGGATGTGAAAGTGCCGCGCGAACGGCTGGCGCCACTTCGGGAGTGAGTTTGCAATGCGTTGCATTCGTCTGATGCATCGCGTTAGAAATCTCGGATTGAGAAGCTTGATTGGGTCGGTCAGTAACAGATGAATGAAAAATCTGGCCACGCCTCGCCAGTCCAATATCCCCAAGTCACCTCGGAACTGCTTAACGCCGGTCATATAGTCCCACTCCGGAGCTGAATTTTTGTCGATGAAAAGAGGAGAAGTGAAATTTATCTCCCTGTTCGATTGTTCTGGCATACATCCAAAACGGTCGATTGATCTCAGTGAAAAAAATCGATTCGGAAAGGGTGAATGAGTGAGAATGAGGGTTTCAATTCTAGTGGTTTTCGCGATGTAGTAGGCAATGTTGTCGTAGTAAAGATGAGGAATGTCCAAAAACAATATCAGATTGATTTTTTTTCGCACTAGTATGCCAGCCACAATGTCTACGACTGCATGATAGTATTGCACAGAATCGTAAAGCCTGCCGAGTCTGTGGTGTAACCAGGTATGATTCTCTGATCTTCTCTGAAAATTATCCAAGCTCGTGAATTCAGATTCACTCAGTGAGTTGCTCTCAATCAGTTTCCGAGCACAGCCAGAGTAGACCGAATCTTTCTGCACCTGCTTGCTTTTACCACGTCTCGGCTTGACTCGGAGAAGTCCAGACATCACAATGTCTGAACCTTTCTTGCCTGCAACAGTTAGCTGTGCTGATTTGGGAAGTTGGGCTCTTAACTGAGATACAATTGCATGCCGAGCTTTATTTCCAGTACTAAAAACGAGAATACGTAATGAGTGATCTCGGGCGGCATGTTCGCTTTGATTCAAAATGGTGTGAATGTGCTCAAACTCGAATTAAACTGATTAGAAGGATACTGACTAAAGCCTCTCAGATACGCAGAACTTGCTCAATACATCCAACTGAAATTTAAACTGAAGCGCGTGGTAACAGTAATTATTTTTTTGCGGTAGAGCCACCATTTAATTTTATCTTCAGTTCCTGCGCCTTTAAAAAATCCATAGCCTATAAGTTCTAAATCTGAAATATTTTCGTTCCATATTATACCGAAATCATGTTTAAACAAATGCTTTTGCAAAGAAATTGGCGGCACTGGGGATCTATGGAGATGAAATACGGCAATTTCAAAATAGCAGGAGCTTTGCAGTGTAACTTCTCTGGATTATAGGCGCGCTGAACCGTCCGGCCAACGAGGGTCGGCAATCATAATCAACAGCACCGGTCGCAGTCTGATGGGGATTAAAAGGTGCTTCCGTTAATTTGGCCCTCGGTCTCCTCAGCTACCAGGTCAAGCGGTCAGTCAGTGAAGGGCGTGGTTGGCGCGTCGTTCAAGCGGCCGCCGACGGAACTGTGGCTGGGCCTGGATGCGACGGACGATCCGCTGCACGGGAGCAGGAGGGTCGGTTCTTTCACGGCTACTATGACTGCTACTGCTATCTGCCACTGTACATCTTCTGTGGCGAGCAGCTGCTGTGCAGTCGGCTGCGCACGTCAGATCAGGATGGTGCGGCGGGCAGTGTGGAGGAGTTGGAACGGATCGTCGGACAGTTGCGGGCGCGCTGGCCGGAGGTTCGGGTGGTGATACGGGCCGATTCGGGGTTCTGCCGGGAAGATATCATGGCGTGGTGTGAGCAGGAGGAGGTGCAGGTGGATTATGTCCTTGGTTTGGCACGCAATTCGCGTCTGGAGGCGGCGCTGTCGGCGGATATGGAGGCGGCCTGTGAGGAGCATGAGCGCACGGGCGAGGCGGTGCGCCGGTTCGGCGAGTTCAGTTATCAGACGCGGAGCTCGTGGAGTCGGGCGCGGCGGGTGATTGGCAAGGCGGAACATCTGCGGCGTGGGGCGAACCCGCGGTTCGTGGTGACCAGCCTGTCGGCTGAGGAGGTGGCGGCTCAGGAGCTGTATGAGGAGAAATACTGCGCCCGCGGCGACATGGAGAACCGCATCAAGGAGCAGCAGTTGGACCTGTTTGCGGACCGCACCAGTTCGCACCAGATGGCGGCCAATCAGTTGCGCCTGTACTTCGCGTCGTTCGCTTATGAGCTGCTCGAGGCGCTGCGTCGTCTGGGTGCCAAGGGCACCCGCCTGGCGCGGGCGCAGAGTGGCACGCTGCGGCTGAAGCTGATCAAGGTCGGAGTGCGCATTCGGGTGACCACCCGCCGGGTGTGGCTGTCGATGTCGGCGGGTTATCCGCATGCCGAGGTGTTCGCCGAGGTGCTGGGCAATCTGACCCGGCTGCGGCCGGCAGACCTCCATCACCGCCGGCACCATCTTCGAGGGCACCAAACTGCCACTGACGTTGTGGTTTCAAGGGATGTACCTGATGACGCAGCACCAGAAGGGGGTGTCGGCCATGCAGCTGCACCGGGATCTGGGGATCTCGTACAATGCGGCCTGGCGGATGCGGCACAAGCTGATGCAGGTGATGATGGAACGGGATGGGAAAAAGCCGCTGGGGGTGCGCGTGGAGTTGGATGACGCGTATCTGGGTGGCGAGCGCAGTGGCGGCCGGCGGGGTCGTGGGGCGCCTGGCAAGACGCCCTTTGTGGCGGCGGTTGAGACCGATGAGAAGGGGCGACCGAGGCGGATGAAGCTGAGCGTGGTGGGGGGGGGTCAGGCTGCCGGAGATGGTCGACTGGGCGACGCGGCACCTGCGGCCAGACACGCAGGTGTTGTCTGATGGACTGCCCTGTTTCCCGCGGGGTCGCGGAGGCCGACTGCCAGCACGAGGTGCGGGTGTGTGGTGGTCGCAAGGGCAATGTGGAGGATCCGCAGTTCCGCTGGGCGAACACGATGCTCGGCAATGTGAAGACGGCGCTTCGTGGCACCTATCATGCGGTTGACCCCAAATATGCGCAGCGCTATCTGGCGGAGTATGAATACCGCTTCAACCGGCGGTATCGGTTGCCGGACATGCTGCCCCGACTGGCGTATGTGGCACTGCGTACCCCACCGATGCCGGAGCGCCTGCTGAAGCTCCCTGTTACCCTCTGAAATGCTACTTATTATTAGGCGTATCCAAGTTAAAAAATAGGTTTCTCTTTACTAAAATTATCTAGATATTCTATGATGAAATATCGGTGACGATTTCCTCAACTTTTAAACATGTTTTTTCAATGTTATCGTTAAGATTGCCAAAGCGAGAAATCAGATAATTCGACACTGCCTGATTATCCTTCGCTTCGACAACAAAATTCTTGATGCTATTCACATCTGTAATTTGTGGAAGACCTTCAAATATCTCATGGTCGTTGAAGCATACAGCTACTGGTTTCCCCATGTAAACAGCATCCATTATCGCTGTTGATGGAGTTGAAATCATCATGTCACTTATAGCGAGTGCATCAGTTATTGTCATTCGTTTCAGTGGACCATGACGTTGGTACATGAAATATACATTTCTACATTTTTTCTGGAGTATTCGATCGTGCGCTTCGTACTTTTTTTTCGTCTCCCTCGGTGTGGGCGCACTATAACTCCAATTTGCGGATTGACATTCGCAAATTTCTCAATTATTGAGTAGAAGGATTCGACATCTTCGTTAGCGAAATTACTGCCGTGTAGTGAATGACAAATCAGAAGTCTAACGTCATACTTTGACAGTTGAGAATTAATGGACGATGGAATTGATTTAGGTGGAAAACAAGGCTTTTTTAAAAATCCGCAAATCTCAATGCGAGCAAGTGCGGAATCTGTAAAGTATTGCCATTGGGTACTAGCCGGGTATTCCATTAAAAACGCTTTTGTCGAATAAAAATCAGTTTTTTCTTTTTGAAGCCGCCAACCCAATGGATTGCCGAAAAAATTAACGTTTTCTTGAACAATACCATGCTGAAAATAGATACTTGGTAAATTCAGACTAACTAAATAGCGATGGCGTCTTTTGTGCTCACGCGGAAGGTCATTTCCGATGGGGTCTGATATTCCCAATACAGCATCCATACCACGAAAGCAGCCCCAGTAGAAATATTTGATGACTTTACCAGGCAATACCTGATACGGTAGCTGAACTTCATCGAAAAGTTGGCGAACGCGGGGTTCCTTGCGACAGAATGTCGCGGAAAGAATAATTTTTAAACCTAACACACCTCTTTCATTCAAGTGTTTGAGCAAATGATATAGAGTTTCTAAATCTGGATAGTGATATATGAAAACTCCAATTGTGAGTTTTTTTGGTATTGAAGGTTCTGTTCGCATGATCGATTGTAAATGGTGCGTCCAATTGTTTCAGTCCCCATATTATAAAATGCCGCCATCCTTATGGGATGATCTGGACTGCGCAGCAGATTCTCCCCACCGACGGACTCAGACTGTCAGGAGGGAGTGAGTAGTTACTGTCAATCAAAGATAACGCTGACTTTGTTTCTTCAGTAAGTCTGCAATCGTCTTCAAATACGGCAATAAGTCCTTCTTCGTCCATCGATGCTGGAGTGTATTTGCTGAGGGTCACATCATAATATTTTAAAATAAACAGAGGTGACTCAAGATGTTGAAGAAACGCTATTCGAAAGAATTTAAACAGATGCTTTGTAAGAAGATGCGGCAGGGGGTGCCGCCATCGCAGTTGGCCCCGCGAGTATGAGCCCCGGCTGCAGACGCTTAATCGGTGGAAGCGGGTGATAGTGCACGAAGGGATGGACACGGATGCGGAATGGGCCGCGCAGGTCCGACAGTTGGAGGAGGATCGGGAAATCTTGCAAAAGGCGGCAACCTGGTTTGCAAGGGTACGCGGACCGAGGCTGAACAGGTGGGCGTGTATCAGTTCATGTTGGCGAATCAGATCGATCATTCGGTGGTGGCGATGTGTCGGGTACTGTGCAAGTGTCGGTGCTCGTATTACAAATGGAAGCGTGCGGGGGTACACCGTTCATGCGGAAGCCAATGGCCGGTATGGGGTGCGTCGGATGGCGGCGTGATTCATCACTCGGACCGCGGGGTGCAGTAGCTGAGCGAGCGGTATCGGTCGTTCTGTGAGCGGCATGGATGGTGCGCAGTCGGTGGTCCGGATTGGCAACCGCGATGACCATGCGATGGCTGAATCGGTGTTTGCGACGCTCAAGCGGGAGTTGCTGCTGGAGGACGACGGTGGCCTGGGTTTTCGGGAGATGCGGTGGCGGCTGTATGACTACATTGATGGTTTTTACAACGCCAGGCATGTGCATTCGAAGTTGGGGCAGAAGAGCCCGATCGAGTATGAGCGGGAAATTATGGCAATCGACACTTCGTGACATGTGCCGGAGTGTTGATTGATCCAGTGACTGGGACCCAGTAAGTGGTAGTGACTAAACATTAGTAACTGTGACCAAAATCGAATACACTTCAGCAGCACTGGAGATCTATGGGAATGAGATGCGACCATTTCCACATAGCAGGAGCGTGGAAGGAGTAGTGCACTTTCGTGGTACGTCCGTAGGGCTAGATATGGCCGAAGGATTCATGGTGAAACGCTTTCTTCAGACTGAGATCTGAAGACTTGCATGAAAAAGCTGAGTGAAAATGTCGGTAACTGCCAGAAAGTCCTGTTCCTTGGATTCAACCAAGAAAAGACCAATTTGATCGATTTTCTAACCCGCATATTTCACCGATTTGTATTCTGGGTTGAAATGGCCGTCGCCAAGCGTTGATTTCATCAGTTGGATGAGAAAACCGCCGTCAGCCAGTGAAAAGGCCGGCGAGCGCACCGCGGAAACCGCGTTTTTCCTGCCCGCCAAGGCCCGTTCAGCCCGTTGCGGCATGGTCAGGGCGCGTGCCATCCTCGCCCCTGACAAAGTCGGCGATCGAACCGGCGGTCGGCACCCGAGCCGACCCGATGACACCCTAGTTGAAATCAGGCGGCGGCCTCCACAGTGGCAGCTGGCCCAGATTGTCCAGCACCTCGGCGAACACCTCGGCATGCGGATAACCCGCCGACATCGACAGCCACACCCGGCGGGTGGTCACCCGAAGGCGCACCCCAACCTTGATCAGCTTCAGCCGCAGCGTGCCACTCTGCGCCCGCGCCAGGCGGGTGCCCTTGGTGCCCAGACGACGCAGCGCCTCGAGCAGCCCATAAGCGAACGAGGCGAAGTACAGGCGCAGCTGATTGGCCGCCATCTGGTGCGAACTGGTGCGGTCCGCAAACAGGTCCAACTGCTGCTCCTTGATGCGGTTCTCCATGTCGCCACGGGCGCAGTATTTCTCCTCATACAGCTCCTGAGCGTTCACCTCCTCAGCCGACAGGCTGGTCACCACGAACCGCGGATTGGCCCCGCGCCGCAGATGTTCCGCCTTGCCAATCACCCGCCGCGCCCGACTCCACGAGCTACGCGTCTGATAACTGAACTCGCCGAACCGGCGCACCGCCTCGCCCGTGCGCTCATGCTCCTCAGCGGCCTCTTCCATCTCCTTCGACAGCGCCGCCTCCAGACGCGAATTGCGTGCCACACCAAGGACATAATCCACCTGCACCTCCTCCTGCTCACACCACGCCATGATGTCTTCCCGGCAGAACCCCGAATCGGCTCGTATCACCACCCGAACCTTTGGCCAGCGCGCCCGCAACTGCCCGACGATCCGTTCCAACTCCTCCACACTGCCCGCCGCACCATCCTGATCTGACGTGCGCAGCCGACTGCACAGCAGCTGCTCGCCACAGAAAATGTACAGTGGCAGATAGCAGTAGCAGTCATAGTAACCGTGAAAGAACCGACCCTCCTGCTCCCCGTGCAGCGGATCGTCCGTCGCATCCAGGTCCAGCCACAGTTCCTTCGGTGGCGCCTCGAACGACTCCATGAACAGGTCCGCCAACAGCCGATCCATCGCCTCACCGATGGCCACGATGCGTTTGTAGCGGTCATTCGCCGCCTCGTCCGGGTGCCCCAACTCCAGGCGGTTCAGCGTGCTCGGACTGGCCAGTGCCTGCCCCTGGTCCACCATCTGCTCCAGCCGATCCACCATCACCCCCATCAACCGGTCGTCGCTCAGGTGCTCATGGTCGTTGAGATCTTCATAACCCATCGTAATGCCATAAATGCGCTGACGCAGCAGGGCCTTAACGTGGTGTCGCACGCTGGCCGGGTTGCGGTAGTCGATGAAACAATCGGCCAGACGGTCGGTCAGACCGATCCGCCTGTCAACCTCCCGCAGCAGCAGGGCGCCACCATCGGAACTGATCTGTTCACTGTCGAATTTGGCGGTCACCGCGCGCCGGCCACTGGGTTGAAATTCCAACTGCGTCTGATAACACTGTGCATTCATGGATGAGTCCTCTTTAAATGACATAATTAATTGATTAAGTTGTCATTATAACTCATTTTTCACATTTTTCATAACTATCGGTGAAAAATGCGGGCTAATCTCAGTCGGTTGTGAGGTCTGGCATACAGAAGATGAAATAACCGATTCCACCGATTTCGATATTGCCATAAGTTTCGGTTATAGACACATCATCACACGAGATGTACTTCAGAATGAGAACTGCCTATTCATAAATTTACATGTTTCCTACTTGCCGTTTAACCGTGGGTCAGACCCAAATTTCTGGGCGTTCTACGATAATACTCCCAGCGGGGTAACAATCCATCTGATCAATGCCGGAATTGATACCGGTGACATCATCTGCCAGAAAAGGGTAATTTTTGATCAAGGCGAATCAACATTCACCCAGACCTACAGCAGGCTGAAAAGTGAGGTTGAAGAAATGTTCCAGGAATGGTGGGATGCTATTGCATCCCGGATGTTTGTTCCTATCCCTCAGATTTTAGAATCGGGTACGTTTCACCGAGATTCAGACTTACCGAATGAACTGTCGACTTGGGATGTAGACATCGGAACAGAAATTACCCGACTGTGGAAGCTAGCAGGTTGCGGATGATATTTCGATTCTCATCATGGAATGAGCACGTGACTACGTTAATCTTAACTTCCGGAGCATGGGCACTTATTACTGATTGATAAAAATAAGCATTTTTGAAATTTCGGTTGTCCATTACTGGACACACTCCACTCGCACTCTCAACAGTATGAATGCTTCCTTCTGCCACCGCGTCAGAGGTGTCGTCATCCAGATCTCATCAGTCATGCCCGGCAGATCCAAAAGCACCAGCTGACGCTGCAGGGTGCTCAGCAGATCCGACCAACTCTGCTCCTCATAGTCCTGACTGTTTTTCTTCCGAGACGCTTTCTGCTACACCGACACCTCGGCCGCCGTCACATGTACCATTCAACATGGTACGCCAGCAGACACAGGAACACGTGGGCGCACACCCGCGTCTCGGTGTCGTGGTACACCGGACTAACCTTCCGGTTCAGTTCCACACTGTCTACATGCAACGGAAGGCGCGCTCGACGCGACTCAGGCTCTTGTACGAGCGCACCAAGCCTTCCGCATCCAGCTGTTCGACCGGTACACAGGCGGCGCACCACATAAATACCATCCAGTGCCGCCTCCGCGGCATCTCCCGGGACGACGAGCTGGTCCGGCTCAAAGACCTCGGCGACTACATCAAAGCCAAGCTGGAAGCCTAGACGCAGCCGCAGCTCTTCCCACCCGAGCAGGTCGCCGCCCAGGTCATCGAGTGCCGTCGGCGACGCGACGGCGAGCCGCTGCCGGTGGATCTGAAACAACTGCGAGAAACGGCGCGCATCATCACTGGCGTGCATGATGTATACGGCGCCCTGTTCCACCAGCTGGGGCTGTCCCAGCTGCTGTCCGCCCGCCGCTATCGGGTTTTCCACCAGGCGCTGTATCACTACGTCATGGTGCGGCTGGCCAACCCGCAGAGCAAACGCGCCAGCGTGTAGGCGCGTGCATTCGAATTTGGGGTGGAAGAGCCCGATCGAGTATGAGCGGGACATTTTGGCACTCAGCATTTCGTGACCTGTCACGAAATGCTGAGTGATCCAGTGACCGGGATCTGGTAAGTGGTAGTGACTAACATTAATGACTGTGACCGAAACCGAATACAGTACAATGTCACGAAATGCTGAGTGATCCAGTGACCGGAATCCAGTAAGGGGTAGTGACTAACATTATTAACTGTGACCGAAACCGAATACAGTACAGTCAATTCATACGTTCAGTTTAAGAATGTGCAAAAGAGTTATGACGGAAAAACTCTGATCGTCAAGAATCTGAATTTATCTGTCAAACAGGGAGAATTTTTTACCTTACTCGGCAATCCCCGAGTGGGTAAAACCACTTGCCTGATGATGCTGGCGGGGTTTGAAAAAGCCACCGATGGTGAGATATTTTTGGATGGTGTGCCGATGAACAATGTTTCTCCATACAAGCGAGAAATTGGCATAGTGTTCAAGAGATATGCGTTGTTTCCACACCTAACGGTGAATGAAAACCTGGCGTTTCCACTGCGGATTCGTAAATTGTCATCTGCCCAAATTAAGGAACGCGTTACACAGGCACTCGATGCGGTACAGCTTAATAAATTCGGGAATCGAAAGGCGGGACAACTGTCCGACGAACAACAGACGTGTGTGCAGATTGCTCGAGTGCTGGCTGTCAAGCCGAAACTGGCACTCATGGACGAACCGCTTGATCATCTGGACAAGCGACTCAAGCAGCAGATGCAGTACGTAATAAAATCCATTCACGAACACCTGCGCGTAACTGTCATTTACATAACTCACGACCAGAGTCAGGCCTTGACCATGTCAAATCGAATTGCAGTTTTCAATGACGGTGTCATTCAGCAGCTGGCATCACCGAGCGTACTGTATGAACAGCCTGATAATTCCTTTGTCGCTCAGTTTATAGGCGAAAACAACTTCTTGCAGGGCGAGATTGCGCGCGTTGACAAGAATTTATGCGAAGTCAAATTAACCAATGGCGAAATCGTGAAAGCCAAAGCAGTGAATATAAACGGCATCGGTTCAGCTACGACTCTTTCGCTACGTCCGGAACGCGTCACTGTCAATCCTGAACTGGGCAGCTGCGCCAATGAGTTTCAGACAAGCGTCAAAGAGTTGGTTTATTTTGGCGACTATGTAAGAATCTCCGTCAGTCTTTGCGGAAATGACGATTTCATCATCAAGATTCCCAATACGAGTGGATATGTCAGTTTGGAGAATGGACAGCCAATATCGGTTGGTTGGCAGAGTGTGGATTGTCGAGCACTTGACCCCTTCGGCTAACCTGCCGTTGAAGCTCGAACCTGTTCACTGTGGGGGTTGAAAGCTCAATCACTTCTACCATGGAATCGCCCACTGATCGTGATCAAAACTGTCGGCTAAGAAAATGATGAACGAAAAACGAGGTGATAAACGCGAACAGAGCACCTGAAATAACGCCGGGCAATATCAGAGGGAAAATGAATTTAGATAAAGTTGTCATCCAATTTGCGCCAAAACAATGTGCGGCGCGAATTGTGGTACGACTAATACCGGCAAGCGATGCTGTAACGAGAATAATGATGAAAGATGTGCTCAAGGCCACATGGGCAAGGATGACAGAAATAGTGCCGTGTAGATTCGTCTTGTAATAAAAGAACATGACGCAGGGTGGAATGATGAGTGGAACCGCGATCAGTGAAATCAAAATTGCGGTGAGCGGTGAGCGATTTGGTCTTTCCCGAGGGATTAGAGCAAATGCCGCTATTGTGCCGAGTACCGTTGCGATCAATGTCGAGAACATAGCGATGATGAAATTACTGCTTACCCCCCCCCCCAATGTGGGTAAAGATTTCCCCGCTCCAGTGGAGAAAATAATTGACTGGGTCGAAGGGTAACATGAAAAATAATGGCAACGCATAGAAATACAGCGAAACGATGGCCAGAGTCTGAAAAACAATCCAAAACGGTAGTACCGTCAGCATCAACGGCAGGTTACTCTTGTATTTCAGCGGCAAGGTTGCGAGGAGAAAAGCTGATGGATACACAAGGGTCAGTGTTATCAGTACAAATAACCAGCTCAGAAATAGTGGAGTGTAATTATTGTCCATAGTGCTGATTATATTTTGAGTCACTTGGTTCATTACTGCCTTGAGCAACTGTATTACAGTCAAATAAAAGGTTTTCATATGTGCAATTGCATTGGGATGCAGATATGATCAAAAAATGCTGAACAAGCATATGCCATCGGTTCGACCTGCCGATTGAAAGGCGATGCAAAACCGATTTCCATCATTCCGCAAAGATTGAATGATACTCTCGCTAGGCCGGCGCGCCTGATTTTGAGATTCCAATCCGGCCAGATGCGGCCTAATTGGGGTGTAAACGGCAGAAACGGGTGTATTCGTTCGATGCGATGTCGTTGGTCGGCATCGCGCGTCCGACTAGCACCGTTCAAAAGTCTTAGGACAGCATGGAGTTACGGACTGATGGCAGACAGTTCGGAAGGCGATCGAAGGCCGATGGCCAATTTAAGGCTGAGATCAGACATCGTCTGCGGTGAGTTTTCGACGATTTTTACGTCTCAACCCTGCGGCACCAGCGCAAGCGCGACGGTGTGAAGGCGCCTGTCACGAAGTCACACATAACACAGTGATGTCGCACCTTTGCGATCGGAAGCCAAGGATCAGCCATTTCAGACCTGTTGCTTGTGGTGGCGGGGCGGTGAGGAAGCGGTGCGGGCCGTTGGTGTCGGCCGCTGGCAGTGTGCAGGGTCGGATGAGGAGGTATTCGGCCCGCGCGCGGCCGTTGTGCCGAGCGGTCTCGGCGGTCCGGTTGCCGCCGGCCACACAGCCGGCGGCGATGATTACGAATCGGTGGTCTTCGGCGCGTCAGCGGGTGGCGAGGACTCGTCTTCCACGCGGGCCCGATAGCCGATCACAGACCATTGCAGATAGCGCATGCCGCTCCACAGTTTCTGTGCGCCCGACAACGGTTGCCGACGCGACGGTCGGAAGCCGGCGAAGCGGTCCGCATCAATGACAAAGGTCTGGATGTCAAGCGGCCGATCGGGAGGGTCGCGCTGATGTCGGATGCGCAGACTGGCATAGAGCACCTGGATCTGCTCGCCGGTGACGAACTGTTCAGCCGGGCACTCCGGCTGGTGGTGGGCGGCCCGCTGCAGGGCGAACACCTGCCAGGCGGCAATGGCATCGAGGCACAGACACTTGCACAGGTCTTCGGTCGTATCGAGGTGGCGGTCCTCGATGCGAGTGCCAGTCTTGAGCACCCGAAAGTACTCCTCAATGCTCCAGCGACGTTGATACCAACCTTGGATGCGTTGCGCCCACTCGGCCTTGGCCTCGCCCTCGGAACACAGCAGCAGCCAGTGCAGTGGCGGGCGGCCGTCTTTCGGCGGCGTCGCGTCGCTCACCCGCACCGCCGTCAGCATCAGGTGGGCTGGCTGCTCGCCGCGCGGCGCACACAAGCGCACCCGGGCGATCTGCAGATTCACCGACACGGTCCGCTGGCCGCGGGCATGCGCCCCGCCACGGGCCTGAACCGCCACCTCGGTCGTGGCGCACGGCGCCAGTGAGGCCAGGTAGTCTTCCAGCAGTGGCGTCTCATCACCGACCTGCACCCGACGCCGGTTCCCCGCGGCCACCCGCACCAACAGACCGGCGGCCGGTTCCACCACCTGCCGCGCATACAGCGCCCACAGGTCCGCCTCGCGGTCGCCCACCGTCAACACCCGCCTGTCGCCATCGGCCGCCCCAGCTCCGCCGTGCGCTCGAAGCCGCGCAGCCACCGACCCGAACTGGTGCCTTTCGACACGTCCTGACCCGGTCGCCGTGACCGAAGGTATGGCCGGCCGGTTCTTCAGGGCATGACGTGGCGATTCGCCGATCCGGCAGCCTGCCAGAGGGCCCCCTTGGACGTAGACTTCCGACTGATGCGTATGAACCCGAAAATCATGCTGATTCCACGGTGGATGTTCTTAGCGGGAATTGTTGGTCACGAAATGTTGAGTGACCCAGTGACTGGGGTCCAGTAAGTGGTAGTGACTAACATTAGGAACTGTGACTGAAACCGAATTCGGTACAGTACCACACCCGGACGTTGGATCCAACTGCGGGTCGTAATCGGCCGCCAACGCATGAACCGAACGGCCATTCCGATACTCTTTCAGAATATGATCTTTCAATTCTTGGGAATAATTTCCAGACATTTTCTACAATTATGTCGGCATTTTTAGTCATACACCAGTCAAAAGCTACATTGGCTGAAATCGGAAAGTCGATATGAAAATCACGCACCTTCAAAGCTCTACTCAAATCATTCACTTAGGTGATGTCAAAGTGCTGACTGACCCATGGTTGACAGATGGTGAATATTACGGCAGCTGGTATCATTTTCCTCCCTTTGGGGAAGAAAACCTAAATCGACTGGATTATGATTACATCTATGTTTCCCATATTCATCCCGATCATTTAAGCGAGGAAACCTTTCGAAAACTTCCAGTCAAGAAACCCGTATTGATTCACAATTATGCTTCCAAATTTGTGAAGCGAAAACTGGAAACATTGGGTTACGAAGTTATTGAATGCGACCACGGAAAGAGCTTTAGATTCAATAATGGTGGATCAATAACCATCTATGCAGCCGACAATTGCAATCCAAGTCTTTGTGGTAAATTTCTTGGATGTGCAGTCATGGAAACGAAATTTGGTAGCACACAGATTGATACACTCGCTGTTTTTCAGCATCAAGGCGAAACAATTCTCAATGTCAATGACTGTCCTTATGAGTTGGCTGAGACAACGATTAAGGCCAATCAGCTTGAAATAAGTGGGGGGGGGGGGTAAACCTTCTTCTCGTTGGTTATGCTGGAGCCGGACCGTATCCCCAGTGCTTCCATTTCGATAACATAGACGACAAAAAGAAAGCCGCTGACGTGAAGGAAAAACAATTTCTCACGCAAGCAATCAAATATATCGATTTGATAAAGCCAGATGCATACGCTCCGTTCGCTGGCACTTACATTCTAGGTTCGAAATTAGCCGAGCTCAACAGGTATAGAGGCGTTCCATTAATTTCAGATGCGCTGAAATACATTGATGAAAATAAATTGAGTGACTGCTGTGGGATTCTTTTTGACAAGCTAGATGAATATGATTTGACGACACTGTCACTATCCAAGCATGGAGATAAATTCGCCGGTTCGTATGATGAATATTTGAATGAGATTGCAAAGCATAAACTTGCGTATGAAGATGACAATTGGGATGACGCAGAAATTCCTGGCTTGATCGAAAAGGCTTATGCGCGTTTTGCTGCGAAAGCTGAGGAGATTGGTTTCAAATCGATGACCTCCTTGATTGTTCAAAGTGATCGAATTGCTTACAGGCTAAGTACAAGCGATACGCCTGTTGAAGTTCCAATAGATGATGGCTTTTCTGGGCCGGTCGTACGCATTACTGTTGATCATAATTTACTTCATCGATTACTGAGAGGGCCTAGATTTGCTCACTGGAATAATGCAGAGATAGGCAGCCATCTTCAATACTTTCGGAAACCTGATGCGTTTGAGCGAGGCTTATATTACTGTATGTGTTTTCTGCATCAGTAGTTTTTTCGCAAGCGCTGAGTTTTTCAGCTTCTGATATACCTTGCTACTGCTAAGCTCTTCAACAATGGTAACAAGCAACGTTTAGATAATAAGGCTACTGCCAACTCGGGCGCACTGGCATGGGGAACCAACTAATTTGATGGAATTTTGTGGCATCAGGTTTTCGCGCGGTTTCTCATCTCGATTTGCACAGCAAACTATTTGGCTTTTTGGCTACTTCTGGAGCGTGCTTGATAAGTTTGTCTAGGTACTTTCCTGATTGTCTGGTAAATTGGACTTTACGCATTTTTCATGCGTGCGAGTAAGCTTTGGGAATCTTGCATGCTAAGAATCCCTTCCTTTTTGGCATCTTCAGACATTTCTCCCAAAGCCTCTTCCTCTTCGGCAGAATCCTGCAGTAAACGACCCGTCAGCGCATCAATCACATAGCCCTTTAGGGTTTTCCCGTGGGCTATGGCCTAAATTTTCAATTCATCACGAAAATCCGGTGAAACATTGATGGTCAGTCTTGTGGGTGCTTTAGTTCTCATGGCGGTTTACGGTTAATCAAACAATACAGATAACAATATATAAGAGAATGAGATTATTGAACTAAGCCAAACTTGGCGAGATTTCCGAAACGGAACGATTGATTGACGCGGGAACGTTTCATTCGATGTTTATGAATAGGGCGGCTGACAGTGGAAGTGATGTTCGATTCGGTTTGGTAGCGTTGAAGTTTCAAAATGTTCTTTGTTCCGAGATTTTACACATCGACATTAAGACATTCAACTTCCAGACCACGACTACGTGTTACTGTATGAAAATGTGGGACATTTCTTGAAAATGAAATGGCCGCTACTGGACACGATTTAATCAGACCTTGGATAATCTGAACGCTTCTGCCTTTTCCAAGTCGGACGCGTCGTCCAGAACTCTTACACACTCTAATACACAAGATTCGGCTTCAATTTTCCCATGGTGTTGAGTAGACTCTACCAGTTCTGTATATCATGCTTGGCTGTCATTTCATCTGTGAGGATATTGGTTTCGCAAGTGTCATATCGGATGTTCACTGCGGTGAGCCTAATTCCCAAAACTCAGTGGATTCATCGGCTGGCGCATAAATTCATTCTGCATCGTTCGCCAGCATGCCAAAATTGCAAGTTTGCGTGAACCAGGTCAGTGGTGTAGTCGTTTGCCGGTTGCGTTCATTTGGCTTTCCCGCACACTGGCCCACACAACCAATCCAGTCCCACCTACGGCTTGTCTATGGTAAACTTTGACATTAAGAAAAACCATTTATATTTCGCCTTATGAACCAGCGCCTGTTTCTTGAAGGCATGAGTCACGCGGCCTGTACCGTGTCCGTTATCACAACCTATGGTCCCGCTGGACGGGCCGGAGTTACGGTGAGTGCGATGACGTCGGTTTCCGCTGAACCGCCAACTCTGCTGGTTTGCATTCATCATCTGAGTTCGGCATGCGAAAAACTGAAAACGAATGGAGTGATGTGTGTCAATGTTCTCAGTGAAGATCAGACGGTAATATCGGATACCTTTGCAGGCCGGATCGGATTTCCTGGCAGCGACAAGTTCAGTTGTGCCAAATGGGTCACTCGGTCTACGGGTGCGCCTAATCTTGAAAACGCGCTCATTGCATTTGACTGTCAAATCAACAGTCATTTTCAGGTTGGGACGCATTTTATCTTTATTGCGGAACCCAGAGACATTCATATTCGCCAGCAGGGGAACGCGCTGATCTATGCCAATCGGGCGTATGGCATTACTCACAGGCAGGATTCATTCGTGGCCGTGCGGAACGAGGGCGATGAGACCGATGTTCTGCATATTGCCTGCTTTGCTACGATCGGACCGTTTTTCATACCCGGTTTGGTGCGCACGTTTCTGAAAATCGCACCGAATACCATGTTCCGACTTTTTGAAGGCAGCGAACGTGACATTGAGGAGACGAATCGAACCTCGCCATTTGATCTCATTCTCATGTATGACTCCCCGGCCGTTGTCAATCGTCCACGCGAGACACTTGCCACCGTCAGCCCTCATGTGCTGTTACCGTCCGGTCATCCTCTCTGCAGTCATCACGTCATATCACTTGAAGAACTGACAGAGCATCCAATGATTCTGCTTGACATCTCACCTAGTCGAGATTTTTTTACTTCACTCTTCGAAGGGCATAATCTCAAACCCAACGTTCGTTTCCGTTCACCTTCATTCGAGACTGTGCGCGGGATGGTTGCCAATGGTCTTGGTTATTCCATTCTGGTTTCAAGACCCGCTAGTGCGATGAGTTACGATGGTAGTGCGCTGGTCACCCGTCCCCTGAAGGAGTCAGTAACCCCTGGTAGGCTGATCATGCGACGCCGGGAAACAGGAGACGCTACCGAACTGGTTGATCAGTTTGCGGACCATACCCGGAAATTCTTCACTCACTGGGGTATCTGAGAAATTCCGCTAAAGATTCTCTACATCGTTTGCAATGAAAACGATCACTGTATCTTCGAATTATCTTGGGTCAACGAATCAGTCGTGGCACCTACGCGGACACCTAGGATGCTGATTGATCCAGTGATCGGGATCTGGTAAGGGCAGTGACTAACATAAATAACTGTGACCGAAACCGAATACAGTACAAGACAGTGCAAAACACTTTGAAGGCTTCTGTCTGAGATCTTGGAAAGGTTGACCAAGTTGTGCTTTCTGGAATTTTCTGTTCGCGATCCCAGTAGGCTTCCCGTAGCAGATTTGTTGGTGGCGAAGAGCGGTTGGGTACGGAGTCGGCAAACTTGGAAATGGAGTTTGTATTTTCGATCAGATACACTGGAATGGTGGTCCAATGCGCTTGGTACTACAACTCAGTCGAATAGGGGTTAAGAAACTGCCGTCCCCACAAAAGATTCTTATCCACTTCGCTCAGTCCAGCTTCCTCACAGATTGCGTGCCAATTTTCTTCAATGGTCGACTTCAGATGAGCAAAGATGGCGTAAGCATCGTCTTCTGAAAGTTGAAAGCGATACGCGGCAGCAAGACAGGTTTTAAGTTGACTGAGATTATTGTTCGCTGAAATCAGCATCGCCTGCGACGCCTCACCACCGGTTCGCAGTTGTGGGCAGATGTCGTAGGCCGGAGTCAAAGTCAGTTCTTTACCGCTCCAGAACGCGGCATGGTTGCGGGCATGATCATCCGTGTTACCACACAGAATATTGAATGCGAGCCGAGAGAAGAGCTCTTTCAGTGTCTTTTTCGGATCGGAGAACCGATTACGAATTATTTCAGCGAACGTTTCGTAGCTGGCGTACCGCGCCATCATTTCGTCCAGTCCGAACATCGTGAGTGCGGAGACCATGACTTTTCGCGACCAGCTCCCATTCTGCAGCTCGCGGTCAAATCGTTCAACCAGCAGTACGTCCTTATCAACGGCTTTGGCCAGTTTGACAGGTGCGACATTCAGCCCGCAGAAGTGCGCCAGCCGCATTGCGATGAACTCGGCCTTGACTGTATTGTAAAGATCGGAATTCGAAGAAAATTTGGCGACATACTTCTTATTCTGATCTTGTATCAGAGCTTTTGGACGCGCACCGCCAATGGAACTCGCGTGAAACAACGCCAGGTCCAACTGAGGAGTAAGCGGTACGCCTTTCTCGACACGGTCGGCGGAATCAATCAGTTCTCCCAAGCGGATGTCGTGCGCCTCACGCGGTACGTACTCAGTGGGCGAGCGCTGAAAATCAAGCGCACCGATTCGATCGGAACCGGACTCCAGCAGGTAGGTCAGCTCATCCAGCTCGGCCGTATCCCGATCAGCGCCTTTGAGCCCCAGCAGTCTGTTAATGATCACGCGCCGGCCCCATGCGTCGGGAGACGCGTCTCGAATGCAGCCGGGGATGGTCAATCCCGCAGCTGGTGGCAATGTTCCGGCCTGCAGCGGTAACTCGGGTAAGTAAATGGGAATCGCAGAAGGCTGGTCCCCGACACGTTCCAGATAACTTCGACCGTAGTTGAAGAAAATGGCGCCATTATCCGCTTCCAGCCGACCGGCCACTACGGGTGCAGTTTCACCGGGCAACCAAATCCATACGAAAGCTTCCTTGTTGACATGGCTATTGCTGTTAGAAATCATCCTGCACCGATGTTTTCATATCTCTAATGCGTTTTGGCAGCAATGCGATTTTATCCCGCGTGTGTTCAATCTGTTTTACAAGTGGCAGGCTGTTTGATTCAAACAGCTCGACGCCGACAAGTGCCGCCACTTCAAATACCAAGCCAACGGCGCAGCTCATCTCACCTTTCTCGATTTTCTGCAGCGTCGCCCGGGAGATGCCGGCCCGCTGCGCCAGATTATTCTCAGACCACTGACGTTGTTTTCGTCCGAGTTTGATATGTTCGCCCATGTACACCGCAGCTTCCCGGGCATACTTGGAGTAAGTTCGTTGTTTTACCATCACTCGTATCTGTCATTGAATGACTTTAAATTAGTCATTAAATATTCTAATGACTTATATTATAGTCATTTCAAGTAGGAACATCGGCATTGACCAAGCAGGGAATCGGCTGTATTCGCTTTCGACTCCCACAGTCTTTGGTCTGCGTATTTGCATGCCAACTTCTATTGCAAATTGAGTTTACGCATTGATCGATAGCTGCATCTCGTCAACCCTGCGTAACACGGTAGTCTGTAGGCACTTTGCCATTTCTACTGCAACGATGAGAGGTCAGTCAACGAAATTGTACGTTCCATTGCTGATTTATAATCTATGGGACAAATTTCTTGAGGGAAGCTGTTCCTGCCCTCGTCTTGATTCATCAATGTTCAAGACAGTTCCATAAACTACCGAATGTTGAAAACATCCGTTATCAAAAAATCCAACACAGTGGCATTAGTCACTGGAATCATTGGAAGCATTGCACTTTGGATAGTTGCGGGTTGGCTGATGCTGGCGTTGGTTACCTATTCGCCTTCAGATCCGGGTTTGAGCTGGAGTTCCACCTCTGCTGAAACGCAGATTGCCAATCTCGGGGGACTTGCAGGTGCGATGATTGCCGATGTAGGCATTTCCGCTTTGGGATTTACCAGCATTCTCCTGCCCATTGTGATTGCGCTTGCTGGGGTGAAGTGGTTGCGAATGCTCCTGAAAAACCAAAGCGCTCGCAACTATGCGTTCATTTTTTTTGTGCTGGGACTCTTACTCGCTCTGCTAAGTGGAAGTGGACTTGAGAATTTATATGCCACCTATCAGACGGAGTATCACCGAGGTGGCATTGCGGGATATGAGGTGACGCGCGCGCTCACCATCATTATCGCGGATGATCGAAATGCTACCGCCGCTCTGATCGCGATCTTTGTTCTTGGGTCGACTCTCTGCAATCTCATCCCCTGGCTCAGGATTTTCGATTTCACTGGCAAATCAATGTTTGCCTTTTTCTTCATGCTTTTTGATAAAGGTAAAATCCGTTCCCATTCATCGCAGCCTAAACCAGTCGATCAATCGGGTTCGCAGCGAGCGAAAAGCACCCTCTCCGGGCGGATGCGGGCGGATGGCAAAGGAGCTGGAGAATCACCTCGGCCGATACAGAAAAGTACCACTAAAAATCGTTCGAAGACGCCAGGCAGTCACCGGAAAGAACCCGTCATCGTTCCGATTGAGAACGTTGAAAACACGAGAACTAGAAACAAAACCACCGGTCGGGCAAATGCAAAAACATCTTCCCGCACAACCGATCCAAGTGTAGATGGTTCTTTGGTTGTTCCTGATTCTGAATTTCCGAATACCTCCATACTGGATCAATCCGAGGCTTCGGCTTACGCCTACTCTCAGAATGAGATCATTCAGATGGGAGACAAGATCAGGATGATGCTGAGCGAGTTCAATGTCGACGTGACCGTTCGCAGTGCACAGGTCGGACCGGTCATCACCCAGTTCGAGATTGAACCGGCCGCCGGCGTGAAGGCCAATCAGATCATCAATCTAACCAACGATCTGGCGCGCACCTTGACAGTGCAGAGTGTACGGGTTGTTGACAATATCCCCGGAACGTCCTACGTCGGCCTGGAGGTTCCCAATAAGTATCGCGAGACGGTTCGGTTGGTTGACGGTCTGGAATCGGACGCATACCGGCAGACCGATCACCCGCTGACCATCGTGTTGGGAAAAGACATCCGTGGGGAGACGGTCATTTCCAATCTGGCGACCATGCCACATCTTCTGATTGCCGGCACTACAGGTGCTGGAAAATCGGTATGTCTGAATGCAATTCTGCTGAGTTTTCTATTTAAATCTAGCCCCGATCAGCTGCGTCTGTTAATGGTTGATCCCAAAATGCTGGAGTTTTCGGTTTATGAGGGTATTCCGCATCTGTTGGCCCCGGTCATAACGGATATGAATCAGACGAACAATGCTCTTCATTGGTGCATATCGGAGATGGAAAGAAGATTCGCCCTGATGGCCGGGCTTGGTGTAAGAAACATGGAGAATTACAACGATCACATTGTGAATGCGGAAGCGCCCGTACCTGACCCCACCGCCAGTGATCCTGAGCATGCCGAACCATTGAAGCCATTCCCATATATCGTGCTGGTCATTGACGAGCTGTCTGACTTAATCATGGTGATGGGGAAAAAGGCGGAAGAACTGATCATTCGTATCGCGCAGCGAGCGCGCGCCGCCGGAATTCATCTGATCGTCGCCACCCAGCGACCGTCGACGGATGTCATTCGAGGCGTGCTGAAAGCCAACATTCCAACGAGAATAGCTTTTCGAGTCGCCTCAAATGCCGATTCGAGAACCATTTTGGACCAGACCGGAGCCGAACACCTGCTCGGCAGGGGGGATATGCTGTTCATACCGCCCGGCAGTTCGTCGGTCGTGCGCGTTCATGGGGCTTTCGTATCTGATGATGAGGTGAAACGGGTCGTCGATCACCTCAAGAAATCCAGCCGGGTTGAATATGACTCAAATGTTACCGAAGCACTGATTGGCAACGCCACATCGGGACCACTTGGCGCTGATGGAAACGATGACGCGGACGACATGTACGAACAGGCGCTTGATATCATCAGTCGTTCAAAGACGACTTCCATCTCAAAGATCCAGCGCGAACTGCGAATTGGTTACAACCGCGCCGCTCGAATCATTGACATGATGGAAGCGGAAGGCGTCATCAGCGCCCCGCAGAGTGGTGGCGTTCGGGCGGTGCTGATCCATTCCGCAGAACATTGAGATGTTGAGATTGTCGAACCGTTTAGGCATCGCGGCCCAAGTGTTGCTTCTAGGGTGGCTGCCCTTGTGCGCCGCGGCTGCCGGCGGGCAGGAACGAATGTCTGAATTTTTTGCCAGTCAAAATTCGTATTTTGCTGAATTTGAGCAGATCATTCTGGACGAGGGGCTCAATCCAATTGAAGAAAGCGTGGGACTTATGTGGCTTTCCCGGCCCAATCGGTTCCGATGGGAATATTTTGAACCGTTTGAACAGACGATCGTGAGTGATGGTGCCGATGTCTGGGTCTATGATTCTGAACTGGAACAGGCAAGTGTCAGAAAACTGGCCGAAGTGTTCGATCAGAGTGCGGCCGAGATTCTGACCGGTTCGGGCCGCATTGAAGATGAATACGCGATCGAGGATTTGGGAGTCCAGGGCGCTTTGGCCTGGGTGTTGATCAAACCTCTGGATCAGAATGCGTCTCAGTTTGAATCCATGCGTCTGGGCTTTGATGAGGTCACATTGAGAACCATGGAGATCTTGGATGTGCTCGGCGATACGACCCGTATTCGGATGTATGATGTCATCCTCGGCAGTGAATTCCAAGACCGGGTGTTTGAGTTCGTCATTCCTGAAGGCGTCGATCTGATTGACTCGCGCGAGGTGACAGACGCTTCGGAATGATCCTGCGATACGAATTGATTTGCACGCTTTCAACACACACTCCACGACCACACTGACTCCGCTGGCGGAGTTGGTGCGCCCCAAGTGTCTTGATGACGTTTATGGTCAGCGGCATATTCTGACCCCCGACAAGCCGCTCTGGGCGGCCGTTGTCAACAGAATTCCTCATTCCATGGTGTTCTGGGGACCGCCGGGTAGCGGAAAAACCACCCTGGCAAGAATCATTTCGCAGGCATTCAATGCCAGGCTTCTGACACTGTCGGCCGTCGAAAGTGGCATAAAGGAGATTCGACATGCGATCGACGAAGGAAAGAAAGCAAGGATGGAAGGTCAGGCGGCCGTACTTTTTGTTGATGAGGTACACCGATTCAACAGAACGCAACAGGATGCGTTCCTGCCGCACATCGAATGTGGAGATCTGATATTTGTCGGTGCGACGACGGAAAATCCGAGTTTCGAATTGAATGGCGCGTTACTGTCTCGGTTGAAAGTCTATGTGCTCAGGCAGTTGGAATTCAATGATCTGCTTCAGGTTATCGACCGTTGCATGCGATTGGGGGCCGGCAGTCTGCCGCCCGGATTCGATCTGGACGATGACGCACGGAAGATTTTCGCGCACAGCGCAGACGGCGACGCTCGTCGGGTGCTGAATTTCATTGAGGTGGCTGCCGGCTTGATCCGAGCGCGGGAATCAAGTGTGGTTACGAAAAAGATGGCAACTGAAATCGTCGGACAGCCCTTGTCTCGATTCGACAAAGGTAGGGATGTGTTCTTTGAATTGACATCGGCGTTGCACAAGGCGGTCCGCGGATCCGATCCGGACGCGTCATTGTATTGGTTCGCGCGTCTTTTGGCCGGTGGCTGTGATCCACTTTATGTGGCCAGACGGGTCGTCAGGATTGCGAGTGAGGACATCGGCAATGCCGATCCGAACGCTCTGAATCTCGCATTGAATGCCTGGGATACTTGTCAGCGACTGGGCACGCCGGAAGGAGAACTAGCACTTGCGCAGGCAGTTGTCTATCTTGCCTGCTGTCCGAAAAGCAATGCGGTCTATGCTGCGTTTAATGCGGCGCGCGAGGATGCGAAACGGCACGGTCACCTGGAGGTGCCGATGCATCTCAGGAACGCACCGACTCGCATGATGAAGAACTTGGGGTATGGTGAGAATTATCGTTACGCACACGACGAACCGGGTGGATACGCATTGGGTGAAGAATATTTTCCGAGTGGAATGAATCGAAAAATTTATTACAGGCCAGTGGCGCGCGGCATTGAGAAGCGGATTAAAGCGCATATGGAAAATCTGCGCCGGCCCTCCGATTCAAAAACCAACTGACGGCGATTGAGTTCCCTCACACGCGTTCCATAACTCTACAGCTGAACACCGGACCAACACGCCCGCCTTTTATAATCTGAACGCATTGAGTGAACTGAAGTCGCAGACAATTGACAATTGGGGAAGCCCTGTGATGACATGTAAAGCCAGAGGAAATTATGCTTGATCCACATCTTTTGCGATCCGAGTATCAGGCCATCGCCGACAAACTGGCGACCAGAGGACACGAGTTCAGCACGGTTGAATATGAAAACCTGGAATCGCGAAGAAAATCAGTTCAGTCTGAAACGGAAGCGGCGCGGAATCGGAAAAATCAGCTGTCCAAACAGATCGGCAGAATGAAGGCAGAGGGGGACGATGCTTCGCAACTAATGGCGGAAGTCGGCGAGGTGAATTTGAACCTCGAGCGGTTGGAGGCTGACTTCTCATCCATTCAGAATGAGTTTCAGGCATTTTTGTCGGGGCTCCCAAATCTCGCGCATGACAGCGTTCCCGTTGGTCAGTCGGAAGACGACAATTTGGAGGTACGGCGGGTTGGCGAACCTGGGACATTCGGATTTGAGCCAAAAGACCATGTTTCGCTTGGTGAGGGGTTGGGTCTGCTGGATTTCGAATTGGCAGGCAAGCTCTCGGGCGCGAGATTTGTAGTGATGCGGCACGAATTGGCCGCGCTACACCGAGCGATCGCACAGCTGATGCTTGACACACACACTCGGGAGCATGGTTACGAAGAGATCAATCTACCGATAATCGTGAATTCCGACATTCTGTACGGTACGGGCCAGCTGCCAAAGTTTCAGGATGATCAGTTCCATCTGGAAGATGCGCGCGATTTTTATCTGATTCCAACTGCAGAAGTTCCGTTGACAAACATTGTGAAAGACTGCATCGTTGAAGAGGGTGATCTGCCAATGAAATTTGTCGCACACACGCCCTGTTTCAGAAAAGAAGCCGGTTCATACGGCAGGGATACCCGCGGGATGATTCGACAGCATCAATTTGAGAAAGTTGAACTGGTGCACATCGTTAATCCGGAAGAATCTTATCAGGCGCTTGAAGAACTGACCGCAGACGCTGAAAAGATACTGCAGCGGCTTGAACTGCCTTATCGCGTCATTGTGCTTTGTACGGGAGACATGGGATTCAGTGCGGCGAAAACCTACGATATTGAAGTGTGGCTGCCGGGTCAGCAGAAGTATCGTGAAATTTCATCCTGTAGCAACTGTGAGGGATTCCAGGCGCGCCGAATGAAAGCGCGGATGCGCAATGCAAAGACCAGGCAGCTGGAGCCGCTGCATACATTGAACGGCTCCGGGCTGGCAGTCGGTCGGACCCTGATTGCCGTAATGGAAAACTACCAACAGGAAGACGGTAGCATTGCAGTTCCCGAAGCGCTGCATCCATATATGAATGGATTATCCACCATAAAGGCGCGGTAACTCGAATATTCAGGCGCCGGTCCGGATATCAGCGGGTTGTTGAGTTTGATTTCTTTGGCAGATATAAATCCGTAATGGTGCCTTCGTAGGCCTCGGCGGCGAAAGCGATCGTTTCGGAAAGTGTGGGGTGCGGATGAATGGTCAGTGCAAGATCAGTGGCATCTGCACCCATTTCAATCGCGAGTGTGGCCTCCGCGATCAGTTCACCTGCATTCGCGCCGGCGATACCCGCACCGAGCAGTCGCTTGGTCTGCGGGTCGAATAGAAGTTTTGTCAGTCCCTCAGTTCTCGACATTGACAGTGCCCGACCACTGGCCACCCAGGGGAAAACACTTTTATCGTACTGCGTGGTATTTTGCTTCGCTTCGTTTTCCGTCAGGCCAATCCAGGCGATTTCGGGGTCGGTGTAGGCCACTGATGGAATGAGTGAGGTATCAAATCCTGATTTCATTCCAGCGATCACTTCAGCCGCCACCTTGCCTTGATGGGTTGCTTTATGAGCCAGCATGGGCGGGCCCGTAACGTCGCCAATCGCATAAATTCCATCAACGTTGGTGCGCTGCTGTCGGTCAACTGCGATGAAACCAAAATTGTCAACCAGCACACCCGCTGAACTCGCATTAATCAGAGCGCCATTCGGCGTGCGTCCGACGGCTGTAAGAATCATGTCAAATTCGCCCTGACTCCTGCCCCCGTCACTTTCGAAATCGACGATTAGCCGGTCTTGGTCGGCACTGACGGAGACGACGCGGGTATTGAGCAGAATCCGTTCATATTGCTTTTTGACCCTTTGCGTGAGAGGTTTTGTCAGATCAGCGTCCGCTTCTGCAATAAGTCGGTCAAGAACTTCGACGACCGTCACCGCTGAACCCAGTTCATGGTAGACGGTACCCATTTCCAGGCCGATGATTCCGCCACCAATGACCAGCAGTCGTTCTGGAACATGGCTTAACGACAGTGCACCTGTCGAGTCCACGATTCTTGGATGGTCGGGTAGAAATGGTAAAGTCGCGGGTCGCGAGCCGGTAGCGATGATGGCATCCCGAAACGATACGTTCAGCACGTCATCATTCTGAACGACTCGTAACGTTTCAGCATCCACAAACTGAGCATGTCCGTTCACGACTTGCACGCCCCTTTGTCTGGCAAGTGACATCAGACCCCCCGTCAGACGTTGCACGACTTTGTCGACCCATTTGCGAAGTTCGACGGCATTCACTTCGGGTTCCTGAAATGAAACCCCGCACTCACTGAGCTCATTGGCCTCGCAGATGACCTTTGCAACATGAAGCAGGGCCTTTGAAGGGATGCAGCCAACGTTGAGACAAACACCACCCAACGTTGGATAGCGTTCAATCAGCACAGTCTTTTTGCCGAGATCGGCCGCCCGAAAAGCCGCCGTATAACCGCCTGGACCGGAACCCAGAACAGCGACTTCAGTATCAATCTGCATATCGCGATTCAATTCACTTACTGTAGTTGGTCAGGTCGATTGGAACGCCAGAGTCTAGAGCAGGATACGCCGAGAATCATAAAGCAGTTCACAGACGAAATTCAGGAATCGCGCCGCTTCAGCGCCATCAATGACGCGGTGATCATAGGAGAGTGAAAGCGGCAGCATTTTTTTCCATACGACATCACCGACATCGCCAGGGAACGGTTTTGAATAATGCCGGCTGACGCCCAATATGGCGACCTCAGGTGGATTGATGATGGGGGTAAAGAATCGCCCACCGATTCCACCGAGGCTTGAAATCGTGAAACATCCGCCTTGGAAATCTGCGGGAGTGAGTTTGCCTTCCCGCGCGGCGGCACTCATCTGCTGTAGCGTTTTTGCGATTTCGAGCACTCCTAGATTCTGGAAGTTCTTGATGACCGGAACAACAAGACCATTCGGCGTGTCAACGGCAACCCCGATATTGATGTACTTCTTGATGATCAGGCTCTGAGTGTCACTTGACAGCGATGAATTGAAAGTTGGGTGCTGCTGTAGCGCGTTGACAATGGCTTTGCAGATGAAAGACAGAATGGTTACCCGCGTGCCCGATACTCTCTGTTCCGCATCAATCTCTTTTCTGAACACATCAAGTTCGGTAATATCCGCTTCATCATGATTCGTAACGTGCGGAATGTCAAGCCAGGAGCGATGAAGTCGGTCGCCTGTCAGTTTCTTGATTTTGTTTAATTTGACTGTTTCGAATTCACCGAATTTGGAAAAATCGACCGCTGGGATGGGCGGCGGCCCGAAAAATTGACCCCCCTGTCGTATCGGGGACTGTTCCAATGTTCCCTTAATGAATTTGACTACATCTTCCTTGAGGATACGACCCTTTGTTCCGGTGCCGCGAATCTGAGACAAATCTGCTCCCAATTCTCGGGCGAAACGACGAACCGATGGACTTGCGTGGGGTACCATGCCCTTTGAGCGTTCGACCGGCGGCGGGAGGGTCGGCGGTGGTTTAGGAAGAATTGGCGCAATGGCAGCTGATGCAGCCAATTCGGTCAATGGGTCCGTTGTCGAATGGCCAGGCTCAGATTCTGCTGAATCAGCCTTGTTTTTCTCGTGTTGTAAATGATCAGCTGACGGGCTTAATTCGATGGTCAGCAGATAATCGTCTTTTGAAATGTGATCGCCAATTTTGACGCCAATTTCAGTAATTTTTCCCGCGGCAGGTGAGGGGACGTCCATCGTCGCTTTGTCACTTTCCAACGTCAGGATCGAATCTTCAGGCGCAAGCATGTCACCGACAGCCACATGAATTTCAATCACCTCGACTTGCGAAAAATCTCCGATATCCGGCAATCGAACCTGTTGGAAGCTTCCGTCGACAGCTGAAGAATCAGCATCAACTGGCTTGGTTGTCTTTTGTTCGCTCGTCGAAGTACCGGGTGGCTGCTGGTCAGACGAACCAGATTCGGATTCTTCTGTAGGATCAGAGGCAACTACAACCGAAATGAGATGGCTTCCTGCGGAAATCTTATCACCAAGAGACACGACTAATTCAGTAACGGTGCCGGCGACTGGCGAAGGCACGTCCATCGTAGCCTTGTCACTCTCTAGCGTCAGTATCGGGTCTTCGATGGCGACAACCGTTCCGACCTTAACATGTACTTCAATAATTTCAACATCGGAAAAATCCCCGATGTCCGGAAGAAGTACTTTTTCTTGTTGACTCATCTTTGAATACTACACGACCGCGATCGTTGCGTCGGATGTGGTGAATTATGCAAATTCCAATCAATGCTCAAAGTCTGCAGCTCGATGTATGTGTTGTGCATCAGATGCATATCTGGTGGCCATGTTTGGACTTGAATTCAGTCTTGAAGAGAAATTTTACACGAAGCAGTCCCTGAGTGATGATTGTGGTGCTTGTGACGGTCAACTTAACGATTGAATCATCAAATCAGTCAGTGAGGGTGCATTTGTTATTGATCAGAATCTCCACCTGCCGCTAAATCTCACGGTTCGGGTGGTATTGAACCGCTTTTCAAAAAGTCTGTTAGGTACCGACGCTCCATGCTATTCCATCAGTGGCTTTTCATGTTTCAGATCGCACAGAGGCATCAATCACAACAATAAACAATGTCGTAGAATAGGTTTTCAGAATGATTGGGAGTACGTCAGATTAAATCGTGGCCGAATCGGTTGCCAGACCATCATCTGAAATCGATGTGACCAATTTCGGTCCGATCATCGATGCACAGCTGAAACTTCATCCCATGACCATGTTCGTTGGGCTAAGCAACACAGGGAAAACCTACCTCTTGATGGTGATTTATGCTCTGCATAAAGATTTTGACAATTATCTGCCTTTCCGCGGGTGTCGAATTCACAGAGCACTGTTGTCCGATCAGATCAGAACGATCCGAATGATCATGGTTCCTCGATTAGGGACGTTGATGAAATTCTGAATTTCGTATGATCGCTCCCCAGCGATTCGAATCTGCCGGATCAGAACAACTTCGTTCTACCTCCTTTCATAAACAGATGTCTGCGTTCCACAATCAAAGGGTTGGCAGAGATCGTGTACGACGAAATGGGTCGGCGCTCTGAAGTTCGACAGCCTGCTGTATTGATACGCTACGGTCAGCAATCATCACATGTCATATGGCGGTGCGGGGTCTCCGGGTCGACAGGCTTTACTGAAGGCTTTTTTCAAAAAACGCATGCATCCGCCGCCATCAGCAGAGGCTCACGGCCGCCTTCAGACAGACGGCGGGCCGGTCCCACCCATCCTGTCGGCCGAGCAGTTGATGCCAGCGTAGATCGCGGTCAAGATAACTGCCTGCACTCCCCTGAACGGCTGCAGAAAATCCTTGAACTCACGGTGCCGGCTGTTGACCGTCTGGATGTGCTACGCCCCTCGCTCCCGAGACCCAGCCGACTGGTTGATCACCTCATGGGAAAGTTTCAGTACCTGTGCGACCCGGACAGAGCAACGATTGGCATCCGACACCAGCGGGGCGGGCATCTGCTCGTACCGACTGCTTCAGCACCCGCACGATACTGGCGGCACTGACTTCCACCAGAGTCCGGCTCAGGCTTGCGCCACTGCGGTCGGTGGCGTACAGAATCGGCACCTGTTCTTTGGACAGGTCGCGCTTCTGCGCCTTACCACCCCGCTTTCTCGGCGATCGTTTCGCCTCCTGTCGCTTTTTGGCCTGGCCCCTGAAACTAGGCAGCACGAAGGTCTCATCCGCTTCAACGATGCCTTTCAGAAGATCGGACGACTGCTGCACCGCCCGCAGAAACCGATACCACCAGCTGACTGCGGGGGGGCACCAAGAGGCCGCAGTGCTTCACCGACGCCTAGACCGTCTCGCCGCGCGACAGCGAGTCGTCGAAAGCCAGCCACTGCTCCTTGTGATGCAGTCCCTGCAGGGGCGTACCGTCGGCGTTGAAGGTCCGGGGCCACACACCTTGCACCCGAAGTGCTGAAAACCGCGGTTCCTGCCGCGCTTGACCGCATCCGAGCTTTTGCAGTGCGTGCAGGTGCAGTTCTCGTCGATCCGCATCCCGGTCGCCGACCGCGAGGCTTGCGCGGTGTGCTGGCTGGTCAGCATACCAATGGCCTAGTGTTTCTGCGCCGGTGTCAACTCATCAAACTGGGAGCTCTGATCCTGAAATTTCTCAGGTTTCATTCGACTCGGACTCCTTTGGATTTCCCGTGATTCTCAACTGTCTGTTATTAAACTGTTACATGCGTTACTTAAAAAGTCAAACTAAAACTATAATATCGGACCGGTGCATGTATACTGAAGGTATTTCAACCAACGCGTGATTGAAAGGTGAATTCAGCTGAACGTTCTCAGGCGGCCGCAGGTGTAATATGTCGAACTGTGGTTTGAGTGCATGCATTTCATCTCAGCATGATGCACCGAGAACCGCAGCGTTTTCGGTTTGGGACCATTGAGAGCCAAGCTGCCGCCAACCGAATGGAATGAAAGTCGGAACGCAGTGAAGATAAGGGCTGTGAAATGCCAGAATTGAGATTGTTGCGGGCGAGTGGCCTATCATCGTCAATGCAGGTTCAGGGATGGTGCCGATCATTCATGATCTGTCTGCCGCATTAACATCTGTGGCGTTCCTGAATGGAGTGAATCGATTATGAGATCACCCCCCCCCTCGAGAAATTCTCTTGGCACTGACCAGTCTGAGAATCCTGAACGGCTGACCGGGCGGATGGAAACGCTGACCATAGCGGAAGAAATCATCCTGCTCATTTTGGATTTTGAGAAGGGGGATATAAAAGCTTCACTGTCGACGCATTCCCGCGACTTCGTGATGGCCGGCGCCATACTCATGGATCTGACTCTGGAGAACCGCATCGACACCGACCTTGAACGCTTGGTGACAGTCAATCCAGCCCCGACCGGCGATGATCTGCTTGATCCGATCCTGTCTGAAATAACGGCTGAGACCGAGGCCCGGGACACCGCTTTCTGGCTTGCGCGGATCGCCAGGCTTGGTGACGAGATCCGTCGCCAGGTGATTGCGCGGCTGATTGAACGGAGGATTCTTGAATCCGAGGTCAACGGGCTGTTGTTTCTTTCCCGTCAGGTGGCTCGCGCGCACCTTTATCCGATGGAAGGAGAGAAGACCATCGAGGAAGTTCAGTTCCGGATCATGCGCGCCATTTTCAGCCGGACCATTCCCGATCCGCGGGATCTTGTCATCATCAGTCTGGCCGCGGCCT
The DNA here is from genome assembly GCA_965205205.1 of Arenicellales bacterium. Classification (GTDB taxonomy): domain Bacteria; phylum Pseudomonadota; class Gammaproteobacteria; order Arenicellales; family JAJDZL01; genus JAJDZL01. The sequence goes on along the minus strand of CBDBFX010000002.1, from coordinate 3,398,413 downwards.
GTGGCGTCTTTGAGAGCCTTCTTTCCCGGGAAGAATTGGAAGACGTGCGCGAACGGATTGACCAGCTGGCGAAACTGGACCTGATCGGTCGGGAAGTGGCGGCGGCGATCAGACGTGTTGAGCCCCAGTCGCCGGCGGCGGTCGTTCTTCCGTATGAAGAAATTCCGCAGGCGGCGGGCCTGCCTTGGGTCGGCAATGCTTTGGACCTGCGAGGGGACATTGCGGAATTTCTGACCGGTGAATACCGCAAGCATGGTCCGATATTCCGCATTCGGGCATTCAGCCGACGTTTTGTCGCCTTTGTCGGTCCCGAGGCGAACGTGTTTCTGACGAAGATCGGGAGCACCCACCTGCGTTCTTTCGAGTTCTGGACCGATTTCGTCCGCGCCATGGGAACCATTCGCATGGTGGTGAACATGGAGGGCCAGGAACATCTGCGGATGCGCAGACTGCTGAGCAAGGGGTACTCGCCGAAGGTCATTGAGGACAGAGTGGATCAATGTGTCGACATCACCCGCCGCCTCATCGCCGAATGGCCGGGTGATTCGCCGATTGCCACCCGCCGCGCCATGCAGAGGATCATCGGTGAACAGATGGGGCAGATGCTGACGGGGCTTTCTCCCCAGGGGCATCTGGAGGATATGGTTTTCTATTTGGATGCGAAACTCATGATTCATGTACTGCATGTTTGGCCGAAGCTGGTGGAGCGGTTGCCCCGTTTCCGGCGGGCCCGGCGGAGCGTGATGGAACTGGCGGACCGGATCGCGGCGGCACACCAGCCCGAGAACCGCGCAGGAAAGTCTCCCGACTTCATTGACGAACTGCTGGCAATGAACCGGGAAGATCCCCAGTTTTTGTCCGAAACCGAATACGCGGTGGTCTTTCTCGGTCCCTATTTCGTTGGCCTTGATACGGTCGCGAGTGCGTGCTCGTACATGCTCTACGCGTTGCTGAAACATCCGGAGCTGCTGGTGCAGATGCGAGCTGAGGTTGATGCCCTGTTTGACCGAAACAAAGGGAGGCTGTCTTCGGAGAACCTGCGTGAGCTTGATGTTACGCGCCGCATCGCACTGGAGACGTTACGCATATTTCCACTGTTCCCTGCAGTCACACGCACGGTCGCCAACTCGTTCGAATTCGGCGGATTTAGGATTCCGGCCGGCGAGCAGGTCCTCATCGGCACGACCGTCGGGCATCGCCTGCCGGAGTGTTTTCCGGAGCCGGAACGTTTTGACATCGAACGCTACCGGCGCAGTCCACCGGAACACCGCAAACCCGGCGCGTATGCTCCTTTCGGTCTGGGGAGGCATCGCTGTCTGGGCAGCGGCTTTGCCGAATCGCAGATGGTGCTCACCTTGGCCACCATCGTCCATGCGGTGGACTTCGAGCTGGAACGTCCCAATTCCCGCCTTAAGATCAAATACACGCCGGCGCCCCATCCGGATGCCTCGTTCAGATTTCGGGTGACGGGTCAACGCAGACCGATGGCTTGAATGATCGGATGATTCTTTGCGACAGTCCGGCGGCAATAACCGTTGAATGGATGCAGGCAGCCCTGACCGCGGGCGGGAAGTTCGATGCGCCGCGGATTGAAGCCATCAAGGTGGAAGCGCTGGATGCGGCGACCAACGCACTGGGGCGGCTGGCGCGCTGTCGCCTGTCGGTCGGCGATGATTCTTTTCCATTGCCTGGCACCGTCATCGTCAAGCTGCCGGTTGACGACCCAAAGGTCATGAAGTTTGCCAAGTGGGTGCTGCTGCACAAGCGGGAGTATGATTACTACCGCCATCTGGCGGGGGATTCACCGATGCGGTCGCCGGTTCTCTACTATGGTGCATTCGACGCCCGCAGCCATCGTTTCGTGCTGGTTCTGGAAGATCTGCACCCAATGGAGGTCATTCCACAGCGGGTTGGTGTTGATGGGGAGCGCTTGCATAGAGCTATCCGCGGGATCGCCAGGATGCACGGGCATTTTTGGAACGCCGTCGACGCGCCTCATCTCAAATATCTCTACCGCAACCTGAATCCCAAGTGTGCGCGGCTGGTTCAGACCGTCTACCTTCTCGGCGTTCCTACCGTGATCAGGCTCTTCGACGACCTTTATTCGCCTGGCATGCGAAAATTCACGGAAGCGCTCGGGACGCGGATACTTGCCCACCATGCAGATCTTTCGACCGGTCCGATGACACTGGTTCATGGGGACTACCGATCGGAGAACATGTTCTTCGATTCTGAAGCCGAGGACGGTTTCGCAGTAATCGACTGGCAGGTCTCTGGGTCGGGCTGCGGTCTCTACGACGTGTCGTATTTCATGTCGACCAGCGTTTCCATCGATACCCGCCGCCGTGTGGAACGAGAGGTTTTGGAGGAATACCACGACATTGTCTGCCGCCTGGGGGTGAAGAACTATACGTTTGAGGACTGCTGGCGCAGCTACCGCCAGAACATGCTCAGTTCCTATATGACCTGCGTCCTGGGGTGTGGCAGCTTCGACGTGTCGTCCGACCCTCGGCGTTTCGAAGCTTCGGCCGCTGTACTGAGCCGTGCGATAGCGGCGATTGAGGACCTGGAGTGCGAGGAGTTCCTGCCGGACCGCGAACGGATGCTAGCACCCGGGTACACTTTTTCGACGCTGTCCAGATGGGGCTATGGTGTTTACAGACTGTTGCGTCGGACGGGTCGGAAGCAAGGCCCTTGAGCGATCGGTTTCCCATCGGCTGTCCCGAGCGGCGCGAACCGGACGGATGAAGACTGGCTCAGTTTCGAATCCGGAAAAAGAGGCGTCAGGCCCATCTTCTGCGCCCGACCAGACTTTCGTCGCCCCACCTCGGCGTCTGGTGATGCCGTCTTTGGTCTGCGTACTGCTGGCCATGTTTCTGGCGGCACTGAGTCAGACTGTGGTCGCCACGCTCCTGCCACTGATGATTGCCGATCTCGGCGGGTTTGAACGATATGCCTGGGCCGTAACCTCTTATGTTGTTGCGGCAACCGTCGTCTACCCAATTACAGGCAGGTTGAGCGACATCTACGGTCGCCGCCGGCTTCTGATCGTTGGCATGGTGGTCTTTGTGGCCGGTTCAGCACTCGTCGGCCTCAGTGTTTCAATGACTCAGGTCATCGCGTTCCGAGCGCTTCAGGGCATCGGTGGTGGACTGGTCATGACCTGCTGTTACGTTTCCATAGCCGACCTGTTCAAGCCCGAAGACCGGGGGAGATATCAGGGTCTGTATGGAGCTGTCTATGGCGTCGCCTCGGTTGCTGGGCCGGTTCTGGGTGGCATCATTGCCGAACGACTTTCCTGGCAGTGGGCGTTCATGCTGATCGCTCTGATCGGCCTGCCAGTTCTGGCTATGACGGCGAGGGTCTATCCTGTCCACCGGCGCGTTCTGGATGATGTCAGCCTTGATCTGCCCGGCATGACCACACTGGTTCTCGCAGTTGTTCCCATTCTTGTTGCACTGTCTTTAGGGGGCGTTCAGTACGAATGGGCTGCGCCGCAGATCATCGGCCTGCTTGCCTTCGGCCTGGCGATGATTGGCCTCTTCCTGTTTTTGGAAACGCGGGCGCCAGCCCCCGTCATGCCATTGGGAATCTACGCCGACCGGGTGGTCAGTCTGGCTGTCATCATTACGCTTTTAACCAGTCTGGGGCTCTACGCCACCGTCCTGTTTCTACCGCTGTTCTTTCAGGTCGTATTGGGCTTGTCGACGGCCACAAGTGGCAATCTTCTGATTCCCATGCTGCTCGGGATGGTCGGCGGCGGAGTCGTTGCGGGCCAGCTGCTCTCTCGAGCCAACGCACCCTATCGGTTGCTGGCTTTAAGCGGCACTGTAATCATGGCGGTCGGAATGTATCTGCTTTCCACCATGGACAGGACGACGAACATTTTCCTGTCCATCAGCTATGTCCTGTTCGCCGGACTCGGGTATGGCGGAATCGTGGCGACGCTTTCATTGGCCGTACAGAACTCGGTCCCATTTGCAATCGTGGGGGCCGCGACTTCGTCGCTGCAGTTTTTCCGCTCGCTCGGTGGCATGCTCGGTCTCGCGGTATTGGGTGCGGTGATGACGAGAAACTTCCATCAGACACTTGACGAAACCATACCCGATCGCGTTAGGGAGATGCTTCCACAAGGAGGACTGGACACTCTTAAGAACAGTCCAGTCGCGCTGGACGATCGTTTGGTGGCAGATTCCCTGAAATCACAGATCACGCAGGCCCGGCCGGATGGGGAAGTTCTTGCGAATATGCTTCACGATGCACTGGTTTCCGCGATGTCAGGAACACTGAGCGGCGTGTTTGCCATTGTTGCAATGGTGACAGGAGTGTCAATCGTCGGCGCTTTCTTTTTCCAGGTGCCCCCGCAGCCGAACTCAAAGTAACGGACTCGGACCGATTGGGAATTGAGGTGTTTTCTTGATGGTTGAGAGTGTGGTGAGTGGGTCAGTTGATAAGCCATGCCTGTGATTGGTTGATGTCTGCAGGTGCGGCCAAGTATTGGCCTTGCCGTTATTTGCAGGCGCCGCCTCCAAAAGGCAGTGGAAGCCGTTCAAAACAGGATGAATCGGCAATTTTGCACGGTTGTGCTAGTAGCAGGTAGAGGAAACGGACCTGAATAAAGGTCAGTATCATCACTCTCATTGGTTGCGAGCATTTGATGCTGTCCCAGACCAGAATCCATGGCTTCGAAACAGTGATGTATCAAGTGCGTGATCCAGAGTTGCTCGAGGTCGAATTCTGTGAAGATGAATGCGACCTGCCATTATCAAGTTGTGGATTCGATCATGGGTTGTCAGTTGCGCCATCCAGACATCATCCATTCATGTGGCCATGATGTTGTCGATAATGGAACTGCTGACGAATGACAGATTGTTTCAATCATGACGTAGTAGGCCGGTTTTAAGCCCGTCATCTCAAGCGATCATCTTTGTCAGATGGACATCACTGATATAATCGGCTGACTTTTTATTCGATCCAGTTTATTGATCTTACATTTAATTCGGGAAGCAACCATGAACGACCAACTCAGACATGTACGCGTTGGAATGCGAAAAAACGGTGCCAGCGTTCGATTGAAATTACGTTGGGATCACTCTCCGGTGACTTGTGAGATCATCAGTAATGCACTGCCGTTTGAGGGTGATCTGTGGCACGCAAAGTATGCCAACCACGAAATTTATACGCTTCTGCCAGTGGAATCCATCTTCGGTCAGGACCCACCAAAAGAATGGCTGTGCATGTACCCGGCTCCCGGCGACCTGATGTACATCTTCCATCCCGATGGTTTATTGCCGCCAGAATCCTGGACCCCGGCGAGTGACTTTCACATTGTGGATATTGCGCTGTTCTACGATCGGGGCAATAGCCTTTATGGTCCCAGTGGTGGTAATACGGGTAATATTTTTGCCACGGCGGTTGATATTGAGGAACTGGAACAGTTCGCGGCACAGTGCATCACCGTCTGGAAATCGGGATTCTGGGGCGAGCGTCTGTATGTGGAGGCGGCTGAATAGTTTGAACCGGAACAGTGACATGCTCGCTTGTGAGGCAACAGGACCTAGGCGTCCGCAGTGCTTCTTTTTTTCCTACGACCCGAAGTTCTGGATGTCAATGGATGATAAGTTGTCTCTTATAAACTTAACTTTTAGAGCATGTTTTTTTATTACTAATTGATAATAATAGACATTTTTGAAATTTCGACGGTCCACTACTGGACACACTCCACGCGCACTCCCAACAGCCTGAACGCTTCCTTCTGCCACCGCGTCGTCATCCAGATCCCATCGGTCATGCCCGGTAGATCCAAATGCACCAGTGACGTTGCAAAGTGCTAGGGCGCCTAGCAGACCCGACCGCCTCTGCACGTCATGGTCCTGACTGTTTTTCTTCCGCGACGCCGATGCCGACGCCTTGGCCACCTCCGAGTCCCGCTGTGGCGCACCCTCGTTGTCGAACAGTAGCGGCGCCAGCCGCCGACGCATTTACCATTTGACATGGTACGCCAGCATGCACAGGAACACGTGGGCGCGCACCTGCGCCTCGGTGTCGTGATACATCGGCCGAACCTTCAGATCCACCGTCTTCAGGCAGCGGTTTGCGACGGACCACCAGCCGCTCGCCCGGATAGACGGTGCTCTCGACTTCCAGCAGATCAGTCTCGACGAACCGCGACGGCTGGATGGTGCCCTGTTCCACCAGCGTGCGGATCGCCGGCCCGTGCAGGCTACTGATCCAGTCGAACCCTGCTGGCGTCGGAGCCGATCCTGTGGGCGGATGGCTTACGCAAGAATGACTGCGAGCACCATGCAGCCAAGCGGCTACTGCGAGAACTGGACCTGCGCTATGGTGCTGAGGGCGAAGCCGGGCGACCATGAGCAACTGTTCCACTGGGTCGAAGTCGCGGCGGCGACCCGAACCGTGGAGCTAGTCCGGGAAGTCACGGAAGCCAACGCCTACGAGCTGAAATCACGCCGAATCCCCGGAAGATGTACTTGGTGGGAATTGCTGTTCGAAATAGGAATGACTAGATTTGACCTATCCTGTGAATATATAATCATCCAACACATGAAGCCATTATCAAAACTCTACCATTACTACACGAACAATTCGATAGCAAAAGCACCTGATCGGTGCTCCAGTTGAGTTCGCATGCGCACTATCAATTGGTTACATATCTCAGACTTTCACTTTCGTGAAAGTGAAAAAGGACCACAACGTGCTGTGATGAGTGCGATGCTGGAGAACATTGAAGACCAGTGTGCAAACGGCTTAGTAATTGATTTCATACTGGCCACTGGAGACATCGCTTTTTCTGGCAAGGATTCAGAGTACGATCTCGCAGAATTATTTATTAACAAACTGTCGGTTGCAGCTAGGTTGCCCTGCGAGATGATATTTTGTGTGCCGGGTAATCACGATATTCAGCGCGAACGGTATACGACATTGTTTAGTGGGGCGCGAGAAAAATTGCACAATGCGACCGATGTATATACGTTTCTTGCTGACCGCGAGGAACTAAATACGCTACTACTGCGACAAGAAGGTTTTTCCAAATTTCAGAATAAAGTCTTTGCAAAACAGAAGAGAAAGCATACCGCTGACGGTCTCGGATACGTTTCAATCCTCACAATTGACGATCTCAATATCGCGATTATTGGTTTAAATACAGCATGGCTGGCAGAGGGAGGTAACACAGATGAAAGGAAAATAATACTCGGAGAACCTCAAGTACAGAGTGCAATTGAAATTTCTGGAGAGACCTCTCCGCATTTGATAATCGGTATGCAACACCATCCGTTTGATTATTTAAAACGATTTGATCAACGGTTTACGGAATGGCGCATTCAGAACGCATGTCATATTTTTCACTGCGGTCATCTTCATGAACCGAATGCGGTGGATACATTAACTCAATCTGGAAATTGCCTCACGTTTTCTGCTGGGGCGTCATTTGAATCAAGAAATTTCCATAACTCTTACTCGGTCGTTTCACACAACCCATTTTATGCTCAATCTGAAGTAACGTTCATTCAATATATCCCGTCGGAAGGAGTCTTTTCTTACAAAACCAAGCGCAAATATTCGTGCGAGGCCAATGCTCCTCTTTCTTGTAATATGAAGGATCTCTCAATAGCCATTCAAAGCTACTGTCGAGATGCGTCTTACATCTCCTATTATCTTGCAGGTCTTCTTCTTGGATATATAATGGACGTACCTATTCAGATAGACAGAGCTATCATAGTATTTGGATCTTTCGAGCTGTTACCGAAGCTGGGTGAGAGCGAGAATAAACTTGTGATTGCCACGCATGACATCTTGGCGGTAGGAAGGGCGGTTCGATTGTTGCATAAATGCAAACCACTGAATAAGATACTTAATGAAAACGGTGATTCTTTACGAAACTACGTCAATATACTCCGAGAGCTTTGCAATAACGATGTTGACTTGGGAGAACAGATTAAAATGCGAAACAGAAATGCAGCACAGTTGAATATATCTAATGAGGGGATGCAATTTCGATTTACGCTCAGTCTTTTAGATGATTTACGGGATCAAGGAGATTGGGAGGAACTGCGAGAACTAGCAGACCGGTGTAGCAGTGCGAGCGATTCAGCCGTATCGGCTAGAGGTAAGCGGTCGCTGGCATTATGTTATGTGAGGTCCACTGAACAAGTTGAACTTAAACGAGCGAAGGATCTGTACGAAGAACTGATTAAATCTGAACACGGAGAGGCAGAGGATTTTGCGGCACTTGCGACGTTATTAGCGAACGATCGACTTTACAGTGATGCGAGAGTAATTTTGAAACAAGGCATCTCTAAGTTTCCAGAAAAAATTGGAGGATTTTTGGAAATTGGAATGAAAATTGTGGCAGCTACAGGAGATGTTAAATTTAGAGAAGAGTTAAGAAATTTCCGAAATAGGGTAGGTAAGAATTGACAAGTAATCAATCTTCATTTGAAATTGGCATCGAATTTGATAGTGTTCTCAAGGCGATTTCGAAGCAGATCTATGAGACGCCTTATGCCTTTATACGTGAGAATGTTCAGAACGCAGTTGATGCCGTCCGCATTCAGGCACTTCGAGACGAACGGAATGCTGACAACGAGGAGTATCAGATTAATGTGAAGGTTGTTGATCGTATAGTTTCTGTTTTTGACAATGGAATTGGCATGTCAAGGACGCATCTTCAAGACTACTTTTGGACAATCGGGTCAAGTGGCAAGCGGAGTAAGGAGGCTCGAGAAGCTGGATGCTTGGGAATGTTCGGTATCGGTGGTTTTGCGAATTTTGGTGTTTGCAATTCGCTTCGTGTAACTTCACAGGATTCAAATTCTTCTGTTGGAACCGAAACATTTCTTTCGATCGATGATATCCGAGAAGCAGGTGCAAAAATTCCGTTGGTGGCAGTCTCTGATTCACCTGAAGGTTTCTCTCGAGGTACGGTCGTCGTAGGCGAAATGATTGATCCGCCAGATGTAGATGATTTAAAGACATATCTTGAGAGTTTTGTGCAATTCGTTCCGATTTCAATTAATTTCAACGGAGAAAAGATTTCCCAAAAACAAATTTTTAAGGATGTTGATCAAAAAAAATTAATTCCCATTGATGACGGTGAACATAGATGGAATAAAGGTGACATGGTTCTTAAAAGTTGCTTTTTTGAGGATCGCGGACATACCCTTGTAGCCTTTATCACAGGATCACATCGTAGCGACAGTAGATTAAAAATGAAAGGACATTTTCGATTCGCGAACGGAACAATCGAGGTATTCAAGCGCGGTTTCAAGCTTTGTTCAACGCAGGTACCAAGCACAATTGGAATATCTGGCAGATTAGAAGGCGACCTGTTTGTCCCCACTGCGGGGCGAGACTCACTTGATGCAGAAACGGAGAGCTTATTGGGGCAACTAGGTACTATTCTTGAGGAACAGGCTATTGATATTGTTCTGAAATCTTCTGATAGGATTGCACAGCATACCCGTATCTTCCGATATATGTGTTCGCGCGGTTTATTTCACAAAATGGGTAACGTTTCAGTTAGGTTGGCAGATGGTAACGAAAAACGGTTGGCAGATATAAAAAAATCAGCCAATAAAGGCCAAGTGAGCATATTTTATGGATTTACACAGAAGCACGCATTAAATCAAGTTATGCAAGCACAAGGGCATATAGTCGTGCAGTTGTCTTCCGATCGTTATCGACAGAAGGCAGAGAAAAATTACTTGGAGAGATATTGTCAAGCAAAGCCATTTGAGGGTATCGTAGACTGTGCTAAACTCTACGACCCCTTAAGTCGTTTTGAACTCATATTTTTGTCGGAAATTGAGCAGAACATCGCTAGATCATATGAAATCAAGAACTTTAATCTTATTCCTGGATGTTTGACAGAAGACATACCAGCTTTTATCAAGGAAAAATCAAACGCTCAACCAATAGAAATTTATATTGACGTGCGTCATAGTGAGGTAGCGAAGTTGGAAAAACTGGGATTGCGTCCTTTAACCTATTCCCTAATTTCGAAATTTTGTCAGGAATACCTAGGTCCATCTTTAAAGAAATGGAGTCCACGCTTTTTTGGAGATGGTGCATTAAATCTCGAGTTTTTCGCTAAGCGCCGCTCAGAACTGTGGGTTCTGGTTAAAGATGATATAGGGATTATTCGAAGGAGCGGACAACGTCAACTATTTACACGTCGGGATGTTGCTGTAGTCAATGTTACTGATAAGCAACCATTGGTAGGCACGGAAATAGATAAGAAAAAACGACGGCTGTTGCAAATAGTAGACGACGATGATGCGACTGGTTTGGGAGGATACTATATCCGATTGTTAGATAGAGCGTATGACGCATACGGAGACCTTATTACAGGATGTGATAGTAATGGTTTGGTTTGGGCCGGTAACAAGTTAACTTTCGTTGCTTCGGATGGAGTAAGTGCACAATTTCAATACGAAATTCGACTAGATGAAATTGTTGCAACTAAAGTAGATGGAATACTTCGAGCAGAAGGTGCGATAGAGTTGGATCGCTCTCCTCAAGAACTATTTGATGGATTGTACTTTTTTATCCCTTGTCCGTTAGAAAAATATCTTGTTCCAATGGGTGAAGATGAAGAAATTCGCTTAAACTTAGACACAGAGTGGATCGACATGAGAACCGGTAGATTGTGGGAAGTGGATGAACAGAAGATATTGAACTGAAATCGAGTGTGTCAATGAATTCGTCTGCAAGACTTTATAGTTGTAATCAGCAATTCCCACCAAGCCTGCCTCGGTCGACAGGGAAGTCAGATTATAGGCGGTCTCCCGTTCAACTGTCCCACACTTGATGAGCTCGCGGCGCCGTTCGATGCGAAGCGCCTGGAGGCGGCCGTGTAGTGCACAGTACCCGTCCCATACGGTGCCGCTGAGGTAAACCACCTCACAGCGGCGGTGCTCCGGACGACCATGCCCCAGTTCCACGTCCTGCTTGAACCGTTCCGCCTTCGTCCAGCCAATCGACTGCAGGTTCGCCAGAATCGTCGGCTGATTCTCCTTCACCGCCGTCATCACATAGTCGGCGCCACACTCGGCCATGCAGCGGGCGACCTCCTGCTGCGCAGGCATCGCATCGATGGTTTTTGCAACGCCAGGCGCGTGCATTCGAAGTTGGGGCAGAAGAGCCCGATCGAGTATGAGTGGGACATTTCGGCGCTCAGCATTTCGTGACATGTCACGAAATGCTGAGTGATCCAGTGACTGGGGTCCAATCAGTGGTAGTAACTAACATTAGTCCGAAGTTCTGGAGCAAAAAATTGTTTTAAACACATGTAAGTCGCTGTTTATAATATTAATAAACAAAAATAATGCAGAAAAACGCCTGCATTTGTGGTCACTAAAAGTAATTCCTGACATCCATCATAAGTCATAATGGAAGCCGTAAATAAAGATTTTCATCCCGTTTATGTAGTCGCTAACAGATGTCGTTACAAAGACCGCGTCTACATCACCCATCTGCTGCGACACGCCTATCGAGAAAATGGCCAAGTCAAAAAATCACCGATGGCAACGTCTGCCATTTGCCCGACTACGCCATCAAGACCCTCCGTCTGGCACTGCGCAGCCAAACCCCTGGTGTCAGCCGACACCCTGCTGCGATTCCAGCGCGCTCCCATACGGCCAAGTGGCCGCCGTGCTGAACACCATCCGAGCCATCGGCCTCAACCGCATACTCGCCGCCCGGTGTCGCGTTCCTTCTGCGAGTGCCCGGCGCAAAGCGATGACGCGACGAACACCACACGGTCATTCGCCCCATCACTTCTGCAGCCTGCTCGGACACCTGGACACGTTGTGTCGCAACAGCGTTGTCATCGAACAGTTTCAGCAGCATTTCAGTCAGTTGACGGAATCGACTGAGCTGCCGCGTACCGCCTTTGACCTGCTTCACGTGAAAATCTAAACGTGGTCAGAAACTGAGCACTGGATAGTCGATAAGTCACCAAAATAACAAACACTTACCGTCTATTTCCTTCCAGAACTTCGGATTAACTGACAAGTGTGATTTGAATGCGCCGTTGTGACCGCGATCTGATCGGTTGCGGTTCTCATCGGCGTTGGCGGATGGGTATGTTTTGCAGATGTCTGACTCAAGATGAATGTTGATCTCATTGGCTCAGCAGGTCCAAACCTAAATCGGACCTGAAAATAACCATCGCCTGAACCAGACTGAACGAGTTGGCATTCTGACTGCGGTTGCCACGTTGGCATTGACATTCGAAATCAAAGCGGCTGGAATCGCGTTCTGTGGATGGGCAAAGCAATGCGGATATAAACACCGTGCCAGAAGACCTGAGGAAATTCGCACTTCCGATGCCACTGCGGCAAAATCCATCATTGGAAAGGGTAAAAGGTACGGAGGATGGCCATCAAACGGCGATGGGCGGTGTCATTGGCATCTACTGAAGTTTCTGATCCGTTTCATGTTGATGGACTTCTGAACCCTCTTTTTTTCAGGCTCTTTCCACCCGCAGCGCCGCCAGATTGCGGCCCTTCCGACTGAACACCACCGCCAGCAGATGCACCTTGCGACCGCGGCTCTGATGCGGCAGCGCATAATTCTTCCCGCGCATCTGCGCCAATGCCTCCAACACCTTCGACTCCACCTGCTCAGCCACAGCCGCCACCTTGAACTCCAACACGAACGTCTCACCAGCCGTGTGCACCACCAGGTCCGCCCGCCCCTCAGCCGACGACTCCTCCGCACTCACCTCCACATCGTTGGCGATGAAACAGGCGAACAGCAGACTGGCGTAAAACGCCTCATAGCGGGACACCTCGCTGCTCGCATACCACTCGTTCGGCACGTTCGCATAAAACGATCGCATCTCCTTGGCGAAACCATCGAAGTCATTGGTCTGCAGCAGTCGGATCAGTTCCTCACCCCGGTCCGACGCCTCCGTCAGCTTCCCGGTGACCGCCCTCACCAGTTCCTCGTTCAGACTCAGGCGCACCTCGTGGTTCGGATATTTCAGAGGGTAGTAGACCCTGGAACCCCGAACCTGCCGGTCGGCGATGGTCAGGTAGCCACACTGGAACAGCAGCGCATTGAGGTTGATGCTTTCGACATCGAAATTTGAAAGCTCCGTGTCATACAGGGCCAGGTCCTCCAGGCCCAGGGTGTTCAGCCCGCCCTTGGCCAGTCGGTCATGCAGATAACTCGGCGTGCCGGTTTCATACCAGTAGGATTCGAACTGTCTTTTTCGGAACAGCAGCAGCACATCAAAAGGATTGTAGACATTCTCCTTACCGAGCCAGCTGTAGCCGTTGTACCACTTCCTGATGGCTTTTCGGTCCAGCTTCGGCAGTTCCGGTGCGAACACCGCGTCGAGGTCCGCATCCGTATAGCCACAGATGGTGCCATACTCCGGGTCCAGACTGATGTCGTAAAGATTGTTCAGTCCCGAGAACAGACTCACCTTCGAATACATGCTGATGCCGGTCACGAAAACGAAACGGACGTATCGGGCGCAGTCCTTGATGACGCCGTACAGACCGCGCAGGTAATCGCGGTTGGCTCTGACCAGGGTCTCATTCTCCAGCGCATCCAGGATCGGCTTGTCGTACTCGTCCACCAGCACCACCACCTGCCGACCGCTGGTGCGATGCAGTCCGCGGATCAGTTGATACAGACGATCCGGTGCCGAGACCGTCGGTGTCGATGGCTCAATACCCGCATCTTTTTCTATTTCCGCCAGCTGGACGTTGGTGTTGTTTTCAAGGTCAACCGGTTGACTGTATTTGCCACCGAAGCTCAGCCGCACCACCGGATGGCGGACGGACCAGTCCCAGTGGTCGTGGATGTGAAGCCCCCGGAACAGCTCCTCACTGCCCTCGAACAGCTCCTGCATCGTGTCCACCAGCAGCGTCTTCCCGAACCGCCGCGGCCGAGACAGGAAATAGTATTTCGACCCCTCGACCAGATTCCGGATATGAAACGTCTTGTCCACATAGTAACAGCCACCTTCCCGGAGGCTGCGAAAGTGTGGATCCCCTATTGGCAGTATGAGCTTGTTCATTTCATCATCGATCAGTAAACCGTCTGTTAATATTGTAGTATGAATGGTGCCACCGATTCCACAAGTCGGTCCATTCCGCAACAGTTCGCAGAGACTCAGCATGAGGCGGCGAACACCGCCCATACCCGATTGGAAATGGCACTGGTCCGTCTCAAGACGGATCGAGTACAACCTGCGACTCCACTCTTACCTTTGTCGCAGCACCAATCGAAATGGATTGATGGCGGTGTCTTTACCGCGACGCTCAATATGGTTAGATCCCTTGATAACGTCAACAAGATAAGTTCAGAGTTCCTGACCCAATCCAATTTTTATGATGATGACCAATCCACCTGTGAAGCAGACCGACGCGTCAATCGGATGGCCGATTTTCAACAACCGTTTCGCGTCCTTGACTTGAACATTCAGCGGTGGTAGTTGATAGGTCTGGTACTCAGTACCGTCAGCCGGGGGCCGCCTCACCGATTGGCAGTGGCGGCCCGTCAAGGCGACAGTCGATTTATCCGTCCCGCCATTCGGGACGTCTGAATCGGTCTTGATCAGCGGTTGGAGAATGTTAACCTACTGATTTGACAGACCTGTCCATCAGTAAATGACTGTTGAAATCGACTAACATGTTCAGGAAGTCTGAAATTAAAATTCCTTATAATTGTTGTTAATAACATCCGGTGCTACTTTTAATTCTGACTTGATGTAAATGCAAACCGAAATTTACTCAGACATAGAAACCTTCAGACTGAGGCTGTCCGATCTACCAATTTCTTGGGATGGCAGATCCTGCGTGCTTGAACTGAAAGAAGCCGATTACAACTGGCGCCAGATGGAGTGGTGGGAGTTTTATTTCGAATTTTAGGCGATTCAGTGCTTATGGAGCCTCTGCCGTTACCATTCCAGGGGATGGATTTGATCGAGTTGAGTTCGACTTGAAAACTCGCTTCAACTGGGATTTGAAAGCAAGATCAATCAAATCAGATGATCGAAGAGTCATTCTGAACGATAAGCAGGCAATGGACAAATCAATTGAAATTAATGGATTTCATGGGGAGATAATTGCTCTATGTGATGTCGAGTACAACGACGAAAATCGGAGTTTTCAGAACTGACATACAGAGCTGAAAGGAGGATTGTCCGATTATGAAATTCGTCGAATAGCACGTGAAAACTCTTTTTCAAGATATCGAAAAACCAGTGCTGAGTTGATGGAGATAATTTATGTCGTGTTCAAGTCAGACGAATTATCCAAACTTGATGTAATGTATCAAGGAAAGAATTCAAACGACAGATCTAGGCCACCGAAATACAGTTTGCATTTGGAGAGGGTGGGTGAGTTCCTGCATGATAGACAACAATTCACTGAAATTTAGATTCTTTAACGAAGATTGCATTTCTGGTTGCCAGAAGCATATTGAGAGTGGTAGTGTAGATCTTATCGTAACCGACCCGCCCTATGGGATAAACGGTGACAAGCTGGACAGACACTATAACCGAAACGAAAAGCATGTGATTGATGGCTATGTGGAGATTCCAGCGTCAGACTATCCCGCGTTTTCTGATAATTGGATCAGTGAGGCGGAACGAATTCTCAGGCCCGGCGGTTCACTTTACATTATTTCAGGATATTCCAATCTCATTCATATTCTGAATGCTCTCCAAAAGACTGAACTTCAAGAAATCAATCATCTGATATGGAAGTACAACTTCGGTGTTTATACGAAGACAAAATATATTTCGTCTCACTACCACATTCTGTTCTATACGAAAAAAGGAAGCCGGCATACCTTCAATACTTTCGTAAGATACGCTGATTTTGAAAAGTCCGAACAAGGTGGTTCATCCAATTACAAAGATAGAGAAGATGTCTGGATAATCAATCGTGAATACAAGCCTGGCCGAATAAAGAACAAAAACGAACTTCCCACTCAGCTGCTCATCAAATTAATTCAGTACTCCAGCAATGAAGGAGATGTGGTGTGTGATATGTTTCTAGGCAGCTTCTCGACTGCGAAGGTCGCAAAAGGTCTCAATAGGCAAGCTATCGGATTTGAAATCAGCAAAAACGCATTTGAATACCAACTCCAGGAATTCGACAAACTGGAGATTGGATATCTCTCAGAGAAGATACGAAAGCCGCCTGAAAACATGTTCGCAAATACGGGTAAGCCAATTCAGTCAGCTGAACAGGCGCAGATACTGCAAGTTCACAAATCTCACCTCCAATGTGGGATGACAAAGCGAAAATCAATTGAAATTCTGACAGAAAAATTCGGCAGGGGCTACTGGTCCATCTTAAGAATAGTTGATGGTACGACCAATAAGAGCGCAACGGATAGTCTCAGCAGTCAGAATGAGCTGCCGCTAAACGACATGATATCTGGGTAGGACCTTATTCAGGTCAAGTGAAAACTATCGGCATTATTCTCAACCGATATATAGTGCACTCAAAAGTGAATAGGTCAGATTGCGTCGCGGATGCTCCTTTTCGTTGGTCTGCACAGCTGCTAGGAACGGCCGTCTTGGCGGGGCCGCGTTTGCTATCGCTTCGCTCACCATCGGGATGTCTTTTTTGCTCTGTGTTAGCAGGTAGATGCCTAGAAACCACAGCGGCAGTTTGGCGGTACCTGACATGGTAGTTGATTTTGACAGTCGTCGTTCACCAATGGACCGGCCTGGCAAATCAGTGGGTTGACGTTCTACAACAGGTGATCAAGCCCGATCAGGTCGCTGCGAGCGACTAGGCGGAAAAATGGCAAATTAAGACCGTCGCCTCGCCACTGTCAATGATCGAGACGGCATCGGGCGAAGTTATTACTGAGTACCGGACTGATCATCCGTCACTGCTGAAAATTCAGGTCAAGGACGCGATACGGTGGTTGAAAATCTACAGTGCGGCTTTTCAGGATTTCATTCAGCTCGCCTACACGGTCAATGGGTTTGGCTTTTCAGGGTCAATTTCCAGTTTTTTCAACGCCTGCTTCACTTGGTCTGCGCTCATCATTTCTTCCTCCTTGAGCGCATTCAAGGCCGTTGCTACGATGTGGTTTCGATTCACTTCAAAGAACTTGCGCAGATTGATTCGAGTGTCGGAGCGCCCGAATCCATCCGTCCCCAGAACATGATAGTTTCTCGGTACAAATCCGCGAATCTGGTCCGCGTAAACCTGCATGTAATCGGTTGCCGCAACAACCGGGCCAATCGTACCCTCAAGGCATTTTTCAACGTAACTCTTACGTCGAGTTTCAGTGGGATGCAGACGATTCCAGCGATTGACTGAATACCCTTCGCGCGCCAGTTCGTTGAAACTCGTCGCACTCCAGACATCGGCCGCAACTGAGAATTCCGCTTCAAGAATTTCAGCAGCCGCGATCACCTCCCGTAGAATTGTTCCACTGCCCAATAACTGAACTCGCAGTTTTCGCTTGGAGCGCGCACGCTGAAACAGATACATTCCCTTCAAGATGCCAGCTTCAGCATCTTTCGGCATGGGTGGATGCGCATAATTTTCGTTCATGCAGGTAATGTAGTAATAGATTGCCTCATCCTGTTCATACATGCGACGCAGCCCATCATGAATGATGACCGCCAGCTCATAAACGAAAGTCGGATCGTATGAGACACAGGTTGGAATGGTCGAGGCCAGCACGTGGCTGTGTCCGTCCTGGTGCTGTAAACCTTCGCCGGCAAGCGTTGTTCGGCCCGCGGTTCCGCCAATTAAAAAGCCCCGTGTGAATATGTCAGCCGCCGCCCACGCCAGGTCGCCGACTCGCTGAAATCCGAACATCGAATAAAATATATAAAATGGAATCATGCGAATACCGTGGTTGCTTCCCGCGGTGCCGGCGGCAATCCAGGAACAGAGTGCTCCAGCTTCATTGATCCCTTCCTGCAGCACCTGTCCTTCCGTCGATTCTCGGTAAAACATCAGTTGATCGGAATCCTCCGGTTGATACAGCTGTCCAAATGGAGAATAAATACCCAGCTGTCGGAACATGCCCTCCATCCCAAATGTTCGGCTTTCATCCGGTACGATGGGTACCACGTTGCGACCGATATCTTTGTTTCGAATGAGATGGGTCAGAATGCGTACAAATCCCATCGTGGTCGAAATTTCGCGGCCGTCCGTACCCTTGAGCTGCGAGGAAAACAACTCCAGAGCTGGAATTTCGAGCGCTCCCGGAATTTTTCGACGCACGGGTAGCGGGCCGCCAAGTTTCTGCCGCTGATTCAGCATGTACTGAATTTCCGGACTGTCGGCCGGTGGCCGGTAGAACGGAGCTGAAGCAATTTCCTCATCCGTCAATGGGATTCTGAATCGATCCCGAAAAGAGATCAGTTCCTCTTCACCCAGTTTTTTCTGCTGATGGGTGATGTTCTGCCCTTCACCAGCTTCTCCCATGCCGTAGCCCTTAACTGTTTTGGCAAGAATAACCGTCGGCTGTCCTGCGTGTCTGACGGCCGCGGCATAGGCGGCGTAGACTTTGTGCGGATCATGTCCGCCTCGATTCAGGCGCCAAATATCCTCATCGGTCATATTGGAGACCATTTCGCGCAACGCATCGTACTTCCCAAAAAAGTGTTCTCTAGTGTAAGCTCCGCCTTTCGCTTTAAATGCCTGATACTCGCCGTCGACCGCTTCCTCCATTCGTCGCTTGAGCAGTCCTTTGGTATCTCGCATCAGCAGGGGGTCCCAATAAGAGCCCCAGATCAGTTTGATGACATTCCAGCCGGAACCTCTGAAATCACCCTCGAGTTCCTGGATGATTTTGCTGTTGCCGCGTACCGGACCGTCAAGACGCTGTAGATTGCAGTTGACGACAAAAATCAGATTGTCCAGTTTCTCCCGACCGGCGAGTGACAGAGCGCCCATCGACTCGGGCTCGTCCATTTCACCATCGCCCACAAATACCCAGACCTTACGATTCGACGTGTCACAAAACCCACGGTTGTGCAGATATTTCATGAACCGCGCCTGATAGATTGCCATGATTGGGCCCAATCCCATCGAGACGGTTGGAAACTGCCAGAAATCAGGTTTGAGTCTCGGGTGAGGGTAGGACGGCAGGCCACCGCCACCGGTTTCACGCCTGAAGTTTTCGAGATCATCTTCACTGAGACGACCCTCCAGATAGGCCCGCGCGTAAATTCCAGGCGCTGAATGTCCCTGAAAGAAAATCAGGTCGCCGCCATGGGACTGACTCGGCGCGTGCCAAAAGTGGTTGAATCCGACATCATACAGTGTAGCGGACGACGCGAAACTTGCAATGTGTCCACCGAGCTCACTGGAGGTGCGGTTGGCCCGCACAACAAGGGCTAGAGCATTCCATCGAATCAGCGAGCGAATTCGCCACTCCAGCGCGTGGTCGCCATCGCTCCGTTCTTCCTGCGTCAATCCGATGGTGTTGAGGTAGGCGGTCGTCGGCCGGTGCGGGATGTGAACGCCAGAGCGCCGTGCGCTGTCAATCAGTTTCTCGATCAGAAAATGGGCTCGTTCATGGCCCTCGCGTTCAATGACGCTGGAGAGTGCTTCCAGCCATTCTTCCGTTTCGTATGGATCAATGTCGATTAAGGACTTGTCATCAGGCATCATCGCTTGATATTTCAGGTTATCGGTCAGGCAAAGTTATACAGGAAAACAACGAGGTTTCGATTCTGTTTTTTTTACGGGCTCATGCGATTGGTAGGGCTGGTACACCGGAAAAACCATCAGAAACTCATCAAGTTATCTTATATCCAATCAAAACAGCAAGATAAAGAGATCGATGTTGCGGTGAAGCTGAGGCCACTTGAAATAGAATGGACACCTGGCCGCACTCGGTAGGATCTAATTCACCAAGGCTGCGGCCTGGACCGGAGCGTCTTCAGCCAACACCTTGGCCAAGCATCGGCCGGTATGCGAGGCGTCATTCCGCGCCACCGTTTCGGGGGTGCCGACGGCGACGATGTACCCGCCATCCTCACCGCCTTCCGGCCCGAGATCGATGATCCAGTCCGCTGATTTGATGATCTCCATATTGTGTTCAATCACAATCACCGTGTTGCCGCGGTTGCGCAGTTCAAGCAGTACGGAAAGCAGCTGTTTGATATCTTCAAAATGCAGTCCCGTCGTCGGCTCATCCAGTAAGTAAAGCGTATTGCCGGTGTCTTTTTTTGACAGTTCCAGTGATAATTTCACCCGCTGCGCCTCTCCGCCTGACAGTGTCGTTGCACTTTGTCCGAGTTGAATATATTCGAGTCCGACATCTTTCAGCGTTTCGAGCCGTCGCGCGATGGGTGTGACCGAACTGAACAGTTCCAGTGCTTCGCTGATTGATAGAGCAAGAACTTGGGCGATGTTGAGTCCCTTGTATGTGATTTCCAGCGTCTCCCGGTTGAACCGCGTACCATTGCACACTTTACAGCGGACGAACATGTCTGGTAAAAAATGCATTTCAACGCGTACCAGACCATCACCTTTACATGATTCACAACGGCCACCCGGCACGTTGAACGAGAAGCGGCCAGGCTTGTAGCCTCGAGCCCGCGATTCAACGGTTCTCGCAAAGAGTGTCCTGAGATGGCTGAACAGTCCCGTATAAGTGGCTGGATTGGAGCGTGGTGTCCTGCCGATTGGCTGTTGATCAATGCGAATGATCTTATCGATCAGTTCCAGTCCAAGAATTCTGTCATATGTGGCGGTGGTCAGTTTGGTGCGATTCAATCTAGATGAGATCGCCTTATAGACGGTTTCATTGATCAGGGTGGACTTGCCGGAGCCTGAAACCCCAGTTACGCAGCAGAGCAGTCCGAGTGGAATATTGACATCCAGCCGTTTCAGATTATTGCCCCGCGCTCCTTCAATTCGAATCTTTCGATTGGAATCGACAGTGGATCTCAGCAAGGGTATGGCGATCTGTCGCCGTCCACTGAGATAGGCGCCCGTCAGAGAATTGGCCGAACCTTCGATCTCCACGGGTGTACCCGCAGCGACCACATGTCCACCATTCGCGCCGGCGCCGGGCCCGAGGTCGACAACATAGTCCGCGCTTCGAATGGTGTGCTCATCGTGTTCGACCACCACCAGGGTATTGCCCATGTCCCGCAGTCGATGCAGTGTGTTGAGAAGACGTTGATTGTCCCGATCATGAAGCCCGATGGAAGGTTCGTCGAGAACGTAAGTTACACCGACCAGTCCCGACCCGACCTGCGATGCGAGCCTGATGCGCTGCAGCTCGCCACCAGAAAGCGTATTGGTGGCGCGGTCAAGCGTCACATAGGTCAATCCGACGCTGGCGAGAAACTGCAGCCTTGTTTTAATGTCGCGGATGATTCGTTCGGCAATTGACTGTCTGTTTTCCAGATATGCAATCGATAGAAACCAGTCAAGCGCCTGGCTTACGTTCATCCGCGTCAGATGGTGAATGGGCTGCCCGTTGATGAACACGTTTCTGGGTCCGACGGACAGGCGACTGCCTTCGCATGCTTCACAGGGCCGCGTCTGCAGGTACTTCGACAGCCCTTCGCGGACGGCATCCGAACTGGAATCCTGCAGTCGTCGTTCAAAATTGGGGATTACGCCTTCAAACTGCCGCGTGCTACGATAAGTTTTACCACTGTCGCTCAGATAACGCATTGATATTTTCTGCTGTCCGCTGCCGTGAAGCACGATCTGCTGAATCGGTTGTGGCAGTTCTTCAAATGGCTGATCCAGATCGAAGCGATAGTGTCTGGCAACCGACTTGAGCATGCTGTAGTAATAGCGGTGGCGGACGTTCCATTCGGCAAGGGCTCCCATCGATAGGCTGAGTTTGGGATTGACGACGATACGATCTTCGTCGAAGCGCGATGTGTAACCTAGACCACTACAGCTCGAGCAGGCGCCGCGTGGATTGTTGAATGAGAAGATCCGAGGCTCCAACTCATCGAGAATATAACCGCAGTAAGGGCAGCCATACTGCGTGCTGTAAACATCGCCTTCAAGGCCGATTGAACCATCCTCAGCGACTCGCGCACAGGTTACCAGTCCGTTGGACAGCTGTGTTGCATTCTCAATTGAGTCAGCCAGGCGCTGACGAACTTCTGGTTTGATGATGATTCGATCGACGATCACCTCAATGGAATGCGCCGTGTTCTTGTCCAATTTTGGAACCTGTTCGATTTCGTAAATAACCGCATCCACGCGCACTCTGACGTAACCCTGTTTTCTGAGGTCGGCGATCGTCTGCTCGTGTTCGCCTTTGCGATCGCGGACGATGGGAGAGATCAGTGCGATGCGGGTTCCGGCTGGCAGAGCCAGAATCAGATCGACGATCTCCGCAATCGGTTTTGCCGCAAGTATGGATTGGTGTTCAGGACAATGCGGTTCACCCACCCTTGCATACAACAGTCTGAGATAGTCATAAATTTCAGTGACCGTGCCGACCGTAGACCGCGGGCTGAATCGCGCCGACTTCTGATGAATGCTGATCGCCGGCGACAGGCCTTCGATTGAATCGACGTCGGGTTTGTCCATCAGCGACAGAAACTGTCTGGCATAAGAGGACAGGGACTCGACGTATCGGCGCTGTCCTTCGGCGTAAATCGTGTCGTAGGCAAGCGAGGATTTGCCTGAACCTGACAATCCGGTTACCACATTCATTCGGTTGCGGGGCAGTTCAACCGTGATGTTTTTCAGGTTGTGCGTGCGTGCGCCTGTGACTGTAATCTTATCGGTTTGCACGATGTCAAATTAAAAATCGAAAACACAATATGTTAACTCTTTCCAAATCCGCATGGCAAAGTAAATAAAATTCTGCCATTCATATCCAATCTGGACGCGGTCCCGCGGCACCGTATGATGATCTTGACGGATCATCAGGCTGGCGGGCGGTCAGTGACTGCGGAATGTTGCGCCGCTCCATACTGTTTTCATATCCAATGTATGTCTGAACACCGTTTTACAGCGTTCGAGAAAAGAACGATTGCGACCCTGTCGACAGTCGTCGCGATGCGCATGATCGGACTGTTCATGATTCTTCCTGTGCTGGCGCTCTATGCGAACGAACTGACCCATGCGACTCCGTATCTCATCGGCCTTGCGCTTGGAATCTATGGCTTGACCCAGGCCATATTCCAAGTACCATTCGGTGCCGCGTCGGATCGTTGGGGCCGGCGGCGATTCATCGTCCTGGGTCTGATCGTGTTTGGTATCGGCAGCATGGTCGCCGCCCAGTCCACCTCCATCTTCGGCGTCATTTTGGGTCGGGCGCTGCAGGGTGCGGGAACTGTTTCTGCGGTTGTTCTGGCGATGGTCGGTGATGAGATCAGGGAGGCGCAGAGACCCAAGTCGATGGCAATCGTCGGTGCGACGATTGGCAGCGCATTCATGCTTTCTCTCATGCTTGGACCGATTGTCGATCGCTGGGTTGGCATTCGGGGAATTTTCTGGTTGGCGGCGGCATTGGCGGTGATTGGAATTATCGTGGTCTGGGCGGCTGTACCGACAGCGACCGCAGTGAAAGAATCTCAGCCAGACCTCTCGACAGAAAAAAAGGGTGGGCTATTTGAACGTTCGCTGATCGTACTCTATTCCGGCACATTGGTGCTTCACATGGCGATAACTTCGCTTTTTCTGGCCTTTCCAATCCGTTTCATCGAAATCGCCAATTTTGACCGACACGAGATGTGGAAGGTGATTGTACCGGCACTGCTGGCGTCCTTACTGGTGATGATACCCTTGATTCGTTACAGTTCGAAGAACAATCGTCCGACCGCAGTGATGATTCTCGCCAGTGTGATATTGGTCATCGCGCATGGCGTGCTTGGCCTCGCTTCGGCGGCTGGTACGGCGGCGATGCTCGCTGTTGGACTGTGTCTGTTTTTCATGGGCTTCAATACGCTCGAAGCGCTGCTGCCATCGGCGACTGTCAGCCGCGCACCTGAACGGTTGCGGGGGACGGCAATGGGTCTGTTCAATGCCTGTACGTTCATCGGCGCTTTTCTGGGTGGTGTTTTCGGTGGTTTGGTATTCACCCGATATGATGCCACAGGCCTATTTCTGTGTGCTGGAATTGTTATACTGTTGTGGCTGGCCTTTGTGAGCTGTATTTCCCGCCGAACTTGGGCTTGAATTTTGGCGTATTAGATTAATCGTTCATATTTTGCCTGTATCCTTGTATAACGAATGAAGAGAGAATGAGTATGGGACCTGGACTGAATAAAGTAACGCTGATTGGTTATTTGGGGGCGGACCCGGAACGACGGCGCACACAAAGTGGACTGATGGTCGCAAATCTCAGAATTGCGACGACCGAATCCTGGTTCGACAGAGAGAGTCAGGAGCGTAAAGAAAATACCGAATGGAATCGAGTGGTTTTTTTTGGCAAGACGGCGGAAAGAATGCTGGAGCATCTGCACAAAGGCAGTCGTATCTATATCGAAGGGCGGCTGCAGACCAGAAAATGGCAGGATCAGAGTGGCCAGGATCGGTATACGACCGAAGTGATTGGCCGCGATTTCATATACCTTGATCGATTGGAAGGTCGAGAATCGCGCGGTGTTGCTGAATCTGACCCATTTGAATCCGAATCCCCCGAGCCATCGGCAAGTTCGCCAGACTCAGCACCCATGGATGATGGTATTGACTCAGACATTCCGTGGTAGTCTGGGAGTAGAATTTCTAGTCGTCGTCGCCTGCTGCGTTTGATGCGAGGGAGTTTTGAGCGCGCAGTTTCGCCACGATGTACTCCGATTGCGGAATGTGCAGAAGTCCCTTGATTTTACGCATCAGATGCTGCTCATGCGAACTGATCTGATGGTCAGATAGGACAACTTTCCACATTGCCTCGATCAATTCTAATTTGGCCCCGAAGCTCCAGTCGGCATTGATAATCGAAGTCAGTTCGTGAAGACATGTGGCTTGATTAAGTTCAATTTCAGCAACTGCCAGTTTCTGTTTGATCTCAATCGCATCAACATCCAGTATGTTGATCAGGGAACGCTCAATCTGTGCCAGTTCCAATGCATCGACATGATTGTCCGCACGAGCCGCTTCGATGAGTAAGGCGGTAGCGGCGGATGCTGGATCCCAAACTTTCTCCTGAGCTGAGTCGGAGTTTTCCATCATCAGCAATGAGGTGAGGTTCTGCTTTAGTTTGGACAGCATCGCATATTGGACGGCGGTGAGAGATTTTCCGACAATGGACTGCAGATTTTAACTGAACAGAGGCGGCTAGTAACGAGTACGAAGTCATTTTATGAAGGAGTGCAGGTGACTGAGAAACTGAGAATTGGAGTGGTTGGTGTTGGATATATGGGCAGCTTACACGCCCAACACTTCGCAGTCAATCCACATGTTGATCTGATTGGGGTTGTCGATACGGATTTCGAACGGGCAGGTAACGCCGCACAATCGCTGAACTGTCTGGCTTTTGCCGAACCGGCGGCACTGTTGGGTCGAATTGACGCGGTGAGCGTCGCCGTTCCTTCGGTGCAGCATCGGGAGGTGGCTGATATTTTTCTCAATGAAGGCGTGCATCTGTTGATGGAAAAGCCACTCGCTCCGACAGTTGCGGACGCGCAGGCGGTGGTGGATGCCGCCCGCCGCAACAACGTCAAGCTTCTGGTCGGCCATCAGGAACGATTCAATGCGGCGATTATGAAAATCACCCATCGAATTGACAAGCCGATATTGATCGAAGCCACTCGCCATGGTCAGTTTGCAGGCCGCGGCGGCGATGTTGATGTGATCACGGATCTGATGATTCATGATATCGATCTGGTGCTGGCTATGATTCATTCACCCGTCGTGTCCGTCTCCGCTCTTGGCGCGTCGGTGATCACCCCGCACGTTGATATCGCCAACGCACGGCTCGAGTTCGCAGACGGTGCGGTGGCGAACGTTACGGCCTCGCGCGTGGCCAACGGTAAAATTCGGAATTTCCGAATTTATATGAACGATGAAGTCATGGACCTGGATCTGCTTGATCAATCCGTGTGGCTGGAGAAACAGCAATTTGATGGGATGGACGGCCGTCAAATGGATTTGATCAGGGAGTCCATCGATACGGTTCCCACCATCACCCTGAAGAACGAAATCGACCATTTCGTCGAGATTGTTCGAAATGGTGGTGCCCCGTTCGTTTCGGGTGAAGATGCGATTTCTGCGTTGCGAGTCGTACAATCAGTTCGCGAAAAGATCGACCAATGCTGATGTCGGATACGGCCCCCATTCCATACTTTGACTTGACCGTACAGTTCGCACACTACCGGGAAACATGGTTGCGGGAAATTGTACAACTCGGTCAAACGGGAAATTTCATCCTGGGCAGTGCGGTTCATCAGACTGAAACAGAACTCGCAGAGTTTCTTGGGGTCAGGCACGTCGTAACGGTTGCAAGTGGCACGGATGCGCTCGTCATTGCCCTAAAAGCGGCCGGTGTAGGACCGGGTGATTCGGTGATCGTACCGAATTTCACTTTTTATGCCTCTGTCGAAGCCGTATCGCTGGTTGGCGCACAACCCCGTCTCGTTGACATCAGTCTCGAAGATTTCAATATCGATTGCCAAAAAATCCGCGAAGCGATCGATGAACGGGTAAAGGCGATGATTCCGGTTCACCTGTTTGGCCTGCCGGCGAACATGAAAGAAATTGTGAATGTTGCCGAGGAACATGGCATCGCGGTGATTGAAGATGTCGCCCAGGCGTTTGGCAGTCAGTACGATCGGCGGTTTTGCGGAACCATTGGGGATTTCGGCTGTTTCAGTTTCTATCCAACAAAAATTCTCGGGGCGTTTGGTGATGGCGGCATGATCGCGACCAACTCCGATGAGTATGCTGAACAGCTCAGGCTGTTGCGGAACCATGGTTCAATCGGACCGAATCAACACCGATTGATCGGTTGCACCAGCCGTCTGGATGCCATTCAGGCCGCCATTCTGAGCCTAAAACTCGCGACCGTAAAAGATGCCATCAACCGTCGCCGCGAATTGGCTGAGCGGTATCGTGAGCAGCTGCAGGGTTGTGTCAGGTCCTTACCAACGGACTTGCCTGGGCGATTGCATGTTTTCAATATCTTTTCTATTCGAGTGGCTGATCGCGGGAGAATTGCATCAGCCTTCGACTCAAATCGCATCGGTTATCAAATTTACTATCCGATGCCGGTTCACAGACAGATGCCTTATCAGGGCCTAGGTTATGAAGACCGAGATTTTCCCGTGTCGCTTCGAGTTTCAGACGAAGTGATTTCGTTACCCCTTTACCCGGAAATGCCTGACGCACATGTGGATCAGATCTGTGCCATCATCCAGCGCACACTGGGCTAGTATTCGCCATATCGCGATCTTACTGCTGCTTTTGGCAGGTGGCGAGGTGGCTGTGGCAACGGACTGCAGGCAGTCGACCCGAGGTTGGGAGCGCATGCATCACATCAGCATCGCGCTGGTACGCGAGAACGGTCAGCACACGGACCTTCGCGTTCGGATCGCCGATGAACCATATGAGAGGTCCGCCGGATTCCAGCACATCTGCCCTGAGATCATTGGTCGCAGTGCGATTCTCTTTGTATACAGCCAGCCTGTCAATCGCAGTTTTCATATGAACAATGTTCATGCAGAGCTGGATATTGGTTTTTTTGATTCAGACGGAAAACTCTTGCAAGTCCAACGAATGAAACCCCAAAGCGATGAATCTCTGCGTCAGGAACACTATCAGCCGAATTCCAAATTTCGGTACGCTTTGGAGACAAGGGCCGGATTCTTTGTCGAACACGGACTGCTGGCGGGTACTACAACGCTCAGTTTTCGCTGATCTCGATCGAGTCTGGTTCGAATCCCAAATCCCTTAGCTGTCGAAGAGTGTTGTTCGTACTGGTGTGTAAGATTGCGATTCCGCCGGCAGCCCGCCATTCATCGGTGTTTCTGGTATAGTCATCAATCAGGACATTGGTTACGCCATTCAACACTGCGTAATTCTGTTTCGTCTTTCGCGGCGTGACGAGGTGAATTCGACCGGAGTCGGTCAACTGGATGTTTTTCTGTAGCCACTTTCGTTTACCAGGTTCGCTGTTCGGGTCGGAGTAGGGGAGGGAAGACAGAATGTGACCGCTGTAGTAGTCGACGACTCTCCAGAGTTCGCGCCCGTCTTCAGTCCACTCCAGATCCCTCCAGAAATTTCGTTGGGTCCGACATAGTGCCCACATTTGGGAAACGGACAGAGATTGGATGGGTTGATCGGACAGGTTCTGGATCGCAGCAAAAAAATTGCAAAGCACGCCGTCCATATCGCAATAGATTGTCGGCCGGACCGGCATGTCTGCTGGAATCCATTGTTCTTCAGATTGTCTCGACATGGTGGGAAATTCCGCTGATGGCTGATGGATTGCCAGCAGCAGAATCGAACGAAGAATTCGTTTAAATCGATCGGCTGTCGTCAGACTTCGAAACCGCCCTCAATCATCGACGGTTCCAGCGGTTCACCAAACTTTAGATCACGAGCGGCGCAGCGACCTAGAACGCGATCAAGGTGTTTGGGTCGGATGCCGAAGCCGGGTCGAATCGAGCGTACATTCGCCTGAGTAAACTTCTCGCCTTTGGTTATCGGAGAAACGACATAAAGAGAGCGACGAATGCTCAAAATGGACTTTTCTGTTGCAGTCGGTTCAAATGCGACCTCACCGACGGCGACTTTGGCTACCCGGGCTGCATTCACCAGTTCCTGGAGTTCAGATGGTTCCAGTGAAAATGCGCTGTCCACACCACCTTCCGAACGGTCAAGCGTAAAGTGTTTTTCGATTAGATTGGCGCCTAGCGCGACGGCAATGGCAGAGACTGTCGTGCCGGGCGTGTGATCTGACAGTCCGACTACGACATTAAGGCGTTCGGCGATTTCAGCCATTGTTGCCAGATTTGATTCGCTTGGATCGGTTGGGTAGGCCGAAGTGCAGTGCAATACGACAACATCCTCTGCACCCGCACTCCGAGCGGCATCAACCGCCTCAGAAATTTCTTGCAGATTTCCCATGCCCGTAGACAGGATGATTGGCTTACGGGTGCTGGCGGCATATCGAATCAGGGGAAGATCGATCAGTTCGGGTGATGCGATCTTATAGGCTGGTGCATTGAGATCCTCAAGCAGATCGACGGCAGTTGAATCGGACGGTGTCGAAAAGATCGTTATGCCGATCTTGTGAGCATACTCAAAGATTGGCTGATGCCACTCCCAGGGTGTATGAGCCACTTCGTAGAGTTCATACAGCTGACGTCCGTCCCAAAGTCCCCCCTCAATCAGGAAGCCGGGACCTGAATGATCGATAGTGATCGTGTCGGGGCGATAAGTCTGAATTTTCACTGCATTTGCGCCGGCAGATTTTGCCGCATCCAGAATTCGAAAAGCGCGTTCGATATCACCATTGTGATTGCCTGACATTTCGGCCACGATATAAGGCGGAGCTGCCGGTCCAATCAAGCAGTTATCGATTCGAATTGATTTTGACATTTTCGGTCCTGAATTTTAATAATAAGAAAGACATTCCAAAATATTGTTTCGTCAATACCGTAACTGAATCTCATGTAAGGTTGATTCAGCGTCCAACGGGTCTGTTGTAAACAAGATGTAGCGAGTGACTGTGGTAATCGCAGACAAGACCTATGGCTTGATATAGTCACCCACTGACGGTCATTATGCAATTGATGGGGATTATATCGTTAACTCAAGCGGGGAGGGAAATTTACAATATCAACCTGTTTGCGAACCATACCAGTTGGCGCTCAATACGTTGCGCGTTGATTACGTTTCATGCTCTTACACTTTCATCAAGACGGTACGCCAAGGACACTCGCGTGGTCCGAGCGCAGTATGGCACGATGCAGCTGGAACAAATCAAGATTGAAGTGCGCATTCGGGTGAACATCCATCGGCTGACGATGTCGGCATCTTATCCGTATGCCGGTGTGCTACTCGAAAGGCTGGACAATCGCCGGCCATTTCAACCCAGAATCCAAATCGGTGAAATGTGCGGGCGGGGTTTACGATCCCCTATACCCAATCGGGGCCGGTGGCGAACCCGCCCCGGGAAGTGTGCGTTCCCCGAGGCGGATCGGCCATCCATCAGTGCACTGACTCAGAATCGGAAAGCCAGCGCCACGCCGCCGCTGAGCGAACTGTTGCCATGACCGGCCGTGGTGTGGTAAATGGCGCCAGACAAAGTCGCCTGACCTTCATTCCAGCTCTTGGAACCGCCGAAGCCCAGACGGAGCGAGGTCGGTCGGCTCTCGGTGCTGACCGTGTCCGATCTCAGGTCGCTGGATACCGAGACACTGCGCTTGGCATTGAAATCGTGCCTCAGATCCAGCGAGCCGAACAGACCGCAGCAGTCGCCCGCGCCATATCGGGTGTCAATCCGCACCCCATAGCCGCCCTGCAGGCCAGATCCATCTTTCATGGTAATGGTCTCGGCCACAGCCACCTCGGCATCCAAGGAGTTGTTGCCGGTTTCGTCAACAGTCGCTCGGTGCGTGTAAGTGGTCTTGAAATTTTTCATCGACACCGACCTCCAGGCCAGCGAACCACGCTGCGTGACCGTCGCATTGCCGAGCGTCCACTCCAAGGCGGCGCCGACGCCCAAGGCATAACTGGTGCCCTTGGTTTTGCTGTTCACCGTGAACGGCGTCGCCTGGCCGGCGATCGTTTCCGAGGACTGCACCTGGATGTCATCATACTGGGTCGCGCCCAGCCAGCCGTCCAGCACCCAGCCGTTCGCCTGGCGCTTCGACACGCCGAAGCCGGCCCCGAGGCCCGATGCCTCGACCTGCCCGCCACCGGTCACCTTGGCCCGGCCCTGCCGATGATGCAGACCGGCCCGGTAGGTGAGGCCACCATCACCGGGCAGGTCGGCGCCCACCGCAAAGCCGGTTGATGACAGCCGGTAGGAAACCGCCTCGGCCAGCGACTTTTTCAGCCGCCGATCGCCGCTGCCACCTTCCAGCCGCACCCAGCCGGCGGTGCCGCCCGCCCCATCCGCGGCAGACTGCATCGCCTCACCGTTCCGCTCGACCGAAGCATTGGCCGCCGGCACATAGCGTTCCATCCCATCGCTCAGGTCCCACAGCACCGACGGCAGGGACTGATAGACGTTGCCGCGTTTGGCCACCTGCCGTTGCCCATCGGGTGCGGTCAGCTGGGACAACTTGCTCTTGAAATTCAGCGAGAAGACGCCGTTGTCCGGCTCCGTGATGTCGGCCGTCAGTTCCACCTGGGTTTTCCAGTCGTTGTAAAATCCGGTCGGTATCTTGTTCAGCGCCAGCGTAATCTTGGTGCCGTCCGACAGTTCCGCATAGGTTGTCTCACCGGCTTTCCGGTAGCGGAATCGGGTCCGGTCCGAGGCGCTCCCGGTCCGGTCCGTGACACTCTCGATCTTCTGGATGCCTCGGAAATTCCCGTTCAGCAGAATCAGCAGATCCGGCGTATTCGCTTTTTCGGCCGCTTGGGAAACTTTCACCGACCGGCTCGTCATCCCTTCGGCGTGTGGCACCAGCTTGCCTTTGGCGCCAAGGGTGATCGTGCCGCCACCCATCAGATGCACCGCCGCACCATTCTTACCGCCCCGGACCTCGCCATTGACGGTCACCTGCTGATGGTACATGCCTTCAATCGCTGTCTTCTCATCAATCAGCTTCTTATCTTCCGCATTACTGGCGGCAAAGAGCAATGGCTTTGCAATCTTTATGGGGGTCAAAGGGGTGGCGTCGTTTGAGTGCGTGCCATCCTCCGGGTCGTCATATTCATGCGTGCTGATGAAAATGCCGTGCTTGCCATCGCCGGCCACCACCAGACCACCCGCCGCAACCGTTACCGCCACCTTCTCACGCTGACCGCCGCCATAGATCCTATTCTGTCCGTCTATATCTGATTGACTCATGCCTTTTTTAGTCCCAAGATACTTATCTGACCACCGATGATCCACCCAGATGCCGTGTCCGGTCGCATACAGCTGACCGGCATGCGTCAGCTCGACATTGTGTTTAGTCGTTAGACGGGGATTTTCAATTATCTTTAACACACCGTCCTTCTTCACCGGCTGCGCTTGCGTGCCAATGCCCGCGCCGGCCTCGATGTTCAATGAAACCACATTGTCGAAAGTAGCCTCCTCCGCATCCGTATTGTGGATTTTAACGCCGTAGAATAGGTTGTTGCCTTCGACCCGAGCCCCGCTCTGCAGCGTTACACTGGTTTTTTCTCCTCCCCGTTTGAAACGCTCATACACTTCAACGCCGATAATCTTGGCACTGTCGTCTGGCATGGTGTCCTTCACCTGCCCATTGAAATTGAGCGTCAGATCACCCCTGTTGTTATCTGAACTGATCTTGACAGCACCGTAGCCCTCTTCATTTGTATTGTCATTGGTTTTGAATGAACCCTTCGGTACGTTCAGGACGACCGGAACGTTCGACTCACCACTTGAACCACGAGTGACATCGATAAGAATGTTGTGGGTGGAGGTGGAATAATCGCCACTCGAGGTGATCTCAACCTTACTGCCGTCGGTCAGGTCGCCCGAGGCTTCCACTTTCAGCCCGTAAGCTTGATTTGCTTGAGTGAAAACCTGCACCCCTTCCTCGACCGTCAGCCTCAAGCCATTGCTGCCATGGCCGACGGTATATTTAATTACGGGTTCACCAAGTTCTGCAACTACAAATTCACCTCTTTCATCTACGCCTGTTGTAAAACTGCCTTTTTTAGAATCGTCGCAGGTTACCGTCGGCGGTGTTCCCTCCGCCGTTCCACACTCGTTGCCCGTCGCCGATGCCGGCCTAGGGGTCAGGATCAAAAGGGCCGCGAAGACCACCGCGAGGTAAATTAGATGCAGGCGAGTGTGTCTCTGACCCCCCCCCTACGAAGTCAATCGGCGCGCAACCGTGCCGTCGCATCCTCTGCACCGCTGTTCCGTGCCAACTGAATGATTTTTTTGTCTTGTCAATCATCGAAAATCCTCTGTTACCTGTTTCACTATGTATATAAACGCCAATTGGCGGCTTAGATTAAATGAAAGGGAATTATATCAATTATCAATCTGTCAGTGCCCGAAGAAGTTTCGATGGCTTACCTGTGGCAATTCCGCCCATTCGACCCGTTCACCTAACTCAGAACCGTTGCCGCCACCCCACCGTGAACAGCAGCTGTGGCGACGAATCAGTACGATGTCCGGCCTGTCGCCGCAGTGTCCCTTCCAGCAGAAAGCCCCGGGTATCCGACACCATCCGCTCCCAGCCAACCGTCAGATCCAACTGCCGACCGCTCGGCTCGGCATCCACATCCATCGCAGAGCGCATCACCCGACCCTCCTGAGTGCGACCCACCGGCACGGACAGCCTCAGTTGACCGTCTTCCACCCGCATGGGCTGAGAGAGGCTCACGGTCAGCCAATCATTCATACCCAGCCTTCGCGTGCCGCTGATTAAAAAGCCACCCGTCCGCAGGCCACTGGCACCAGCCCAGACACCGCCACGAACCTCAGGCGACATCCGTCCCACCTGCGCTTCCGCTCGCAACCGCCAGTCCGCCCAATCGAACTGCGACACCATCCCGGCTGAAACAGAGTGCGTACCAACACTGCCGAATGCTCCTCCGGTCCGAGACCCCAGCAGCGAGGCTCGCTCCTGGTGCGCTCCCACCCGAAACGCCACCGGCGACGACCGCATCCGCCAGGTCATCGTGACACCGGATACCGGCATCACTTCCCTGGTACCCGAAGTGGTGTAGGCGCAGCAATTCCCGCCAAGGACATCTTCCGTGGATTCGGCGTGATTTCCGGCTTCAGACGCAGGAGTCGGGAGGATGCGGGCAAAGTGGGTCCTCCGGCAGGTTGCCGGATCGGCGGTTGGCCACGTGATACCCTGAAGAACCGGCCGGTCACACATTCGGTCACGGCGACCGCATCAGGACGTGTCGAAGAGCACCAGATCGGGCCCGCGGTACCCGAAGGCGATGGCCTTATACAGCGTCTCCCAGTCCCGGACGTGGAATCCCAGGAACAGCGCGCGCAGCTGCTCCCACAGGGCTTTCGAGCCGCCCGCTTCCGCCCGCGCGGCCTGGAACAGCGAGCAGCACCGCTGCTGCACCTGATCGATGAGAAACGCCAGCATCGTCAGGTGGGCGAACACCGTCGCCAGATGCCGTCGGCCGTGGCCGAAATTGTGTTCAAAGCCGTAGCCTTGGTTCTTCAGGGTGTTGAAGGTCTCGTTCTCGATGCGCCAGCGGGCCCGTCCCGCCCGCATCAGCTGGTAGGCGTTCGCTTCCGTGACCTCCAGGTCCGTGACCCAGGAGAAATGAAGCGTCCGACCGTTCGGGCGGGTCTCCCAGCACTCCAGGAAGTTCACCTCCAGGTCGAAGTTCGCCTCATTCAGCGGCACGCCGTTCAGGAACCGAAAGCGGAACCGGCTGCCGTCCCGTTCCATCTCCACGATTCGGGTCGCCGCTGCGATGTCGACCCAGTGGAACAGTTCCCCATGGTCACCCGGCTTCACCCCCAGCACGTAGCGCAGGTTCAGTTCCTGCAGCAGCCGGATGTGCGGACCGTTCGAGGCCAGCGCATCCTCCACCACCAGCAGCTTCAGATGCGGGTGCTCCCGCCGCACGTCCCGCAGCAGCCGCTTGGCCGCATTGCGCTCGCAGTCGTTTTTCTTGGCGCCGTCCGCCCGCAGGATCGGTTCCGGCGCCAGCGGGAACACCTCCCGGTGCTCCGGGTGCACCAGCACCGCACCCAGCATCTGGTGATACCAGGTGGTGCTGCCATCCCGATGATGCTTCTCACAGCAGTGCTCGCAATGCACCTTCTTCGAGGAGAAATGACCCGTGCCGTCCACCGACAGCAGATGAAAGCCCAACCAGGTGAAACCTTCCAGACCCTTGCCCCGCTGCAGGGCGGCGAACACTTTCTTGAAAGCCCCGCGGATCGCCCGCGGGTCCACCTGATCCAGACGCTCGCGCATGGCCGTATCCGACGGCACGCGGAGCACTCCGTACAGGTTCCTGAGGTTCGACCGCACCCGGTTCTTGTTCCGCACCTGCCGTTCGAAGTTCAACAGCGACGGGCACTTCAGGCCAAACATCGCCAGGGCCGACATCAGACAGTCCGTCAGCACCAGGCCACGGCTGGCCACGGGGTCCTTGAGGCGGTCGAATTCGGCACGCACCAACCGAAGAAGACCCGGTACGCTGAGGGTCTTGCGAAACATAGTCTTAGACATGGCTGATCATCCAGGATGGTAAAAAAACAGCCCTATCATACCACTTTTCAATGAAAAGTCTGCGAACAGTTTTTTTTCACACCCCCTGAAACCCCCGTAGTTACTGACCCGGCAGACTTGGCGGGAATTGCTGGTGTAGGCGTCCCACGAAAACCGTTTCGAGCCGTAGCCCAGCACCAACGCTCCTTCCGCCAGTGACAGCGGTCCGATGCCGGAATCGGCATGCATCCGTAACCGACCGAACCGCCAACTGTTGCCCCGCTCTCCAGCATTTCCCATCCCTCCCTGGATGTCGGTGGAAAATGAAAGTCCCGCCTCAGTCTCGTTCCAAGATGAGTCTACCTGCTCCCAGCGCGCCAGCCGGTCGGCCAGCGCACCGCCCGACCGGTTCCGCACCAGACCGGACAGCGTGTACCAGAACGGCGAGCCCAGGCTGTCGAATACGACAATCTCCTGGCCGGCGAAACCCCGCACGATGCCATCGCCGAATGCGCCGCCCACCTGAAACCCCGTGTTCATGAATGCCAGTCCTCCATCATCAACCGTCGTTCCGGTGGCAACGGTCTGCTGACCCAGTGGGCGGGTGGCCTGTCCAAGATCCATCAGCCCCTGACCGTAAATTTCTTTGTTCGCATACCGCCCCGTCTTGTCCGCGGTTGCATAAAGCCTACGCAGCAGCGCCAAATGGGACAGCTGACCGCGGAAAACCTGTTTCATCAGTGCCAGACCACCCGTGACCATCGATGCGGAAAATGAAGTACCATGTGCAGCGGGGTGGAAAGTGCGGACGGTCTGGCCTGGTCCCGCGGTATACGCGGTATAGATGTATGAGCCGGGGGCGGCGATGCACCAGTCTTTCGCAATGCCACAGCGGTTTGAAAAGCTTGAAATCTCACCATTGCGATCAACCGAAACGACCACCACCCAGACCTCCCGCAACTCCGGTATGCGCGCTGGAAGCCCCCCATGGACCTCAGGCGACGTCGCCTCAAGTTTTCCATTGTGACAATTCAACGTAGACTGACCGCATGGATAATTGTTAACGTTCCCGGCCGATCGGACCACGATCATGTTGTTGATGTTCAATGGGCGTGCCGGGTCCATCGTGGCTATCGTCCGCGCCATACGGTTTCTCAGCACCTGCTCGTCATAGTTTTCGATCAAACCTTGATAGCCTATACTCATATTCAGAAAATCAATGCCATCGTCAATGGCTCTTCTAAGTTCCCCAGCTAATTCAGCATCGCTTGACCGTAAAGTTCTCAGTGAGATTGGATTATAAAGACCTGGTGAGCGGCGAAATTCAAGTTGAACGGCGTACATCGTAATATCGGCACCCCAGGCCAGCCCGCCGAAGCGAGAGTTCGGCTTCACGTCCGGCGCAGTCGGTACCGAAGCGATGACGCCTGCCACCGCAGTACCATGGGAAAAATCAGTATAATCAGTATTGACCAGATCACCATCGCCGGACAGGATCACTTCCCGGATCGAGGCGCCTGAAAATGTCGGATGATCAGGATCAATGCCTGAATCGACCAGTCCGATTGACACACCGGCACCAGGCCTGACCGTCGGCCTGTCGGTGAGGGTGGGAAGCGTTGACGATACTGAGACCTCCAGGTTGACATAGGCCTCATCGGCATTGATCTGCCCGTACGCGGGCT
This sequence comes from Arenicellales bacterium, assembly GCA_965205205.1. Taxonomy (GTDB): domain Bacteria; phylum Pseudomonadota; class Gammaproteobacteria; order Arenicellales; family JAJDZL01; genus JAJDZL01. The sequence goes on along the minus strand of CBDBFX010000002.1, from coordinate 3,361,498 downwards.
GACGGGCAAATCCCATATGCTGGCGGTAGACTGATTTCAAGGCATTGCGGGCGGCGGCACTTGGAGGCGGACCGCTCCCCGGTGGTGGAGAGACAGGACGAGTCTGTGGTGAGGCACCATCGTTCGGTGGGTCAACATCGTCCGGCGCACCGCCGCCTCCACCGCAGCCAGCGATCATCAGACTGACGGCTGTCACCACAGCCAAAAGGCTACAGTTCTTTTTTTTGAAATGGGGGGGTGTGCCATCTTTCATCGGAATAATCTCATTAAGTGCCATCAACCTGCCGCTGAGTCCGAAGGATGCGGGTAAGGCTGTCCCTCCGGCGGTTTGCCGGATCGGCGGTTGGCCAAATGATGCACTGAAGAACCGGTTGCCGTCCCGGTCCATCTCCACGGTACGGGTCGCCGCCGTGACGTTTGCCCAGTGAAACAGTTTCCCATGGTCTCCCGGCTTTACCTCCAGCACATAGCGCAGGTCCGGTTCCACCAGCAGATGGATGTGCGGACCGTTCGAGGCCAGCACATCGACCAGCAGCTTTAGGTGCGGATTCTCCCGCAGCAGCCGCTTGACCGCATTGCGCTCGCAGTCGTTCTTCCGGGAACCATCCGCTCGTAGGATCGGTTCCGACGCCAACGGAAACACCTCCCGATGTTCCGGTGCACCAGCACCGCACCCAGCATCTGGTGGTACCAGGTGGTGCTGCCATCGCGGTGATGCTTCTCACAGCAGTGCACGCGCTTAGAGTCGAAATGACCTGTACCCGTCCACCGACAGCAGATGGTGGCCCAGTTTGGTGAAGCCCTCTAGGCCCTGGCCCCGATGCAGGGCTGCGAACACCTTCTTGAAGGCTCCGCGGACCGCACGCGGGTCTACTTCCAGGCACTCGCGCATGGCCGTATCCGACCGCGCGCGGATCATCCCATACAGATTCTTGAGGTTCGACCGAATCCGATTCTCGTCCGTTCCGAACATCTCGCTCGAAACTCAGCAGTGACGGATACTTCCGGCTGAACATCGCCGGGGACGACATCAGGCAGTACGTCAGGCCCAGGCCACGGGGCCCTCGATCCGGTCGAAATCGTCGCGCACCGCCCGAAGGAGGACCGGCGCGCTGAAGGACTTGCGAAACATGGTCTTGGGCATGGCTGATAATACCAGTATTGGAAAAACAGCCTATCACACCACTTTCCCATGAAAAGTCTGCGAACAGTTTTTTTCAGCCCCTGAAACCCCCGAATTTACTGATCCGGCAGGCTTGGCGGGAATTGCTGTTGCATTGGTGATCATGGTTCTAATCGTACCCGAGCTGTTTCAGGGGGAGCAGGTATGCACTGCGTCGGTGCCAGGTTCAATTGCTGCAGTGACGTTGCACCACAGGGTTCAAATTGGTGATGATCACCATTCGTCCACTTAAGTGAAAATTTAGGATGGGAATATCTTTTTTGCAGGAGCCACCAAGCCCCGACAGCTTGGCTCGCGCGGAAATCGAAACCGAATACCCGACACTCGCGCATTCGATCAGTTTCGGTCAGAGATGACCACTGAAAAGGTGGGTGAGACCACGTACAACCCGTACTGCCCCAATCTACTCATCGGTCGAATCAATCAGCGCAGAAGAGGGTGAGCGGTTACTTCTATAGATTCTCAATCTGTCAGTGCACGAAGTTTCGACTGCTTACCAGTGGTGGTTCCGCCTATCCCGGCCGGCCAACTCAGAACCGCTGCCGCCACCCCACCGTGAACAGCAGCTGTGGCGACGAATCAGCGCGATGTCCGGCATGCTGCCGCAACGTCCCTTCCATCAGAAAGCCCCGGGTATCCGACACCATCCGCTCCCAGCCAACCGTCAGATCCAACTGACGACCGCTCGGCTCAGCATCCACATCCATCGCAGAACGCATCACTCGACCCTCTAGAGTGCGACCCACCGGCACGGACAGCCTCAGTTGACCGTCTTCCACCCGCATGGGCTGAGAGAGGCTCACGATCAGACGATCATTCATACCCAGCCTTCGCGTGCCGCGGATCAAAAAACCTCCCGTCCGCAGACCGCTCGCCCCAGTCCAGACACCGCCACGGACCTCAGGCGACATCCACCCCACCTGCGCTTCCGCTCGAAGCCGCCAGGCCGCCCAGTCAAACTGCGACACCATTCCAGCTGAAATCGAGTGCGTACCAACACTGCCGAATGCTCCTCCGGTCTGAGACCCCAGCAGCGAGGCTCGCTCCTGGTGCGCTCCCACCCGAAACGCCACCGGCGACGACCGCATCCGCCAGGTCATCGTGACACCGGACACCGGCATCACTTCCCTGGTACCCGAAGTGGTGTAGGCGTCCCATGAAAACCGTTTCGAGCCGTAGCCCAGCACCAACGCTCCTTCCGCCAGTGACAGCGGTCCGATGCCGGAATCGGCATGCATCCGTAACCGACCGAACCGCCAACTGCTGCCCCGCTCTCCAGCATTTCCCATCCCTCCCTGGATGTCGGTGGAAAATGAAAGTCCTGCCTCAGTCTCGTTCCAAGATGAGTCCACCTGCTCCCAGCGCGCCAGCCGGTCGGCCAGCGAGCCACCCGACCGGTTCTGCACCAGACCGGACAGCGTGTACCAGAACGGCGAGCCCAGGCTGTCGAATGCGACAATCTCCTGGCCGGCGAAACCCCGCACGATGCCATCGCCGAATGCGCCGCCCACCTGAAACCCCGTATTCATGAACGCCAGTCCCCCATCGCCAACCATCGCTCCAGTGGCAACGGTCTGTTGACCCAGGGGACGGGTGGCCTGCCCAAGATCCATCAGCCCCTGACCATAAATATCGCGGTTCGCATACCGCCCCGTCTTGTCCGCGGTTGCATAAAGCCTCCGTAGCAGTGCCGAATGGGACAGCTGGCCGCGAAAAACCTGTTTCATCAGTGCCAGACCACCCGTGACCATCGGTGCGGAAAATGAAGTGCCACGGACAGAGGCGAAACTGCGGACGGTCTGGCCTAGTTTGCTACTGTAGTTCGCAGTATAGATGTTTCTGCCGGGGGCGGCGATGCACCAGTCTTTCGCAATGCCACAGCGGTTCGAAAAGCTTGAGATCACGCCATTGGGATCAACCGAAACGACCGCCACCCAGACCTCCCGCAACTCTGGTATGCGCACTGGAAGCCCCGCATGGACCTCAGGCGACGTCGCCTCAATTCTTCCATTGCGACAATTCAACGAAAACTGACCGCATGGATCATCGTTAGCGTTCCCGGCCGCTCGGACCACGATCATGCTGTTGCTGTTCAACGAGCGTGCTGGGTCCATCGTGGCTATCGTCTGCGTCATACGGTCTCTCACCACCTGCTCGTCATAGTTTTCGATCAAACCTTGATAACCTATACTCATGTTCAGGAAATCAATGCCATCGTCAATGGCTCTTCTAAGTTCCCCAGCTAGTACAGCATCGCTTAACCGTAAATCTCTCAGTGAGATTGGATCATAAGGACCGGGTGAACTAGATCCAAGTTGAATGGCGTACATCGTGATATCGGCACCCCATGCCAGCCCACCGAAGCGATCGCCCGTCGACACCCCCGGCGCAGTCGGTACCGAAGCGATGATGCCTGCCACAGCAGTACCATGGGAAAAGTCAGTATCGGCCAGGTCACCATCGCCGGACAGGATCTTTTCCTGGATCGAGGCGCCAGAAAACGTCGGATGATCAAGATCAATGCCCGAATCGATCAGGCCGATTGACACACCGGCACCCGGCCTGACCGTCGGCCTGTCAGTGAGGGTGGGAAGCGTTGAAGATGCTGATACCTCCAGGTTGACATAGGCCTCATCGGCATTGATCTGCCCGTACGCGGGCTGACGGGCAAATCCAATGTGCTGGCGATAGACTGATTTCAAGGCATTGCGGGCGGCGGCACTTGGAGGCGGACCGCTGCCCGGTGGCGGTGAGACGGGACGAGTCTGTGGTGGGTTGCCATCGTCCGATGTGCCACCGCCTCCTCCTCCACAACCAACGATCATCAGACTGACGGCTGTCATCACAGCCAAAAGGCTACAGTTCTTTTTTTGAAATAACGGGGGGGGGATATGCTAAATTTCATCGGAATAATCGAATTAAGTGCCATCAACCTGCCGCTGAGGCCGAAAGATCGTATAACGACATGGTAATTTTATAGATCAAATGATCGGTAAGAATCAAAAAATATTTCCAATTTTTTAATATTCAGACTTCCTGACATGGTAACCGACTTCAGCGGTGTTTCACGGATGGACAGGTCTGTCAAATCAGTGGTTTAACGTTCTCCAGCTGCGGCTTTCTCCCGATCGGGCCGTCCAATATGGCCAGCTCCATAAATCTCTCGCCACAGATTCGATCATGATACCTCAGTGTCCGTCGGTCGGGGGTTGAAATCACCGGTTGACACCCTGGCCGCCGCCCGCTCGCCGGCGGCATCTGCACCCTCCCATCACGCCGGTGGTCGGCGGCTGTCGGTCGGCGGTGCGGTTGAAAAAAGCGCAGAAAAAAGTGAAAAAAGTCCGCCGCATCGGCCGGCTGCAGTATAATTAAGATCATAATCATCAATACATTATAGCAGGATTCCAACATGCTTTACACAGACGCCATCCAGCAGCCCATGGAACTGATTCCCGCACAGGCGACGCACATCTGCGGACCGTTCTCCCTCGTGATCGACCGGGGCATGATCTACTACTACAACTACCTGTCGCCGGTCGACTGCCATCCGCGCGATGACCGCCCGGCCATGCTGCTGCGCATCGCCCGCCTGCGGCAGCTGAATCGGCTGCCGGTGAAGGATCTGATGCGCGCCTTCGGGGTGTCGCGGGCGACCGTGAAACGGGTGGCCGACCGGTGGAAGGAGCAGGGCGATGAGGGGTTCTACGCGCCGCGCCGGGGGCAGGGCCGGGCCCGTTCGGTGATGACGCCGGAGATGGTGAGGCAGGCCGAGATGCGGCTGGCCGCCGGGCTGAGCCAGCGGGCCTGCGCCGCCGAGCTCGGGGTGTCCACCAGCACCTTCAACGAGAACGTGCGCGCCGGCGTCATCCGACTGCCCGCCGCCCGGGCGGCGGCCAGCGAGCGCTCGCAGCGCAGTCGCCGCGACCGGCAGCCGGCGGCCGGACGCGCCTGCCATGACACCGAACGCCGCCAGCTGGCGGCCAACGGTCTGCTCCAGGAAGCGACGCCACGGTTCACTGAACCGGCCCTGGCGGTGCGCCATGGCGGCGTGCTCGCCGCCCTGCCCGCCCTGCTCCGGGAAGGACTGCTCAGTGCCACCCAGGGTCTGCTGCGCCTGCCGGCCGGCTTCTACGGCCTGACCTGCGTGCTCCTGCTGCTCGCCTTCATGGCCCTGGCCCGGGTGCGCAACGTCGAGTCGCTGGGCCACCAGCCACCCGGCGAATGGGGGCGCCTGCTCGGCCTCGACCGCGCCCCCGAAGTCAAGACCCTGCGCCGCAAGATCGCCCAGCTGGCCGACTCGCCCGACACCATCTGCCAGCTGCAGCGGACGCTGACCCGCCATTGGCTGGACGAGACCAAAGCCCGCCCGCTGACGCTGTCCGTCGATGGCCATGTGAAAGTGTACAGTGGCCAAGGCCGTCTGCCCCGCCACTTCATCGCCCGCCAGAAACTGTGTCTGCCGGCCAGCGTCAGCTACTGGGTCAACGCCCTCGGCGGCGAGCCGCTGCTGTGCCTGCACCAGCCGCTGGACGCCAAGATGGTGCAGACCCTGGAACACGAGGTGGTGCCCGAACTGCGCGCCCTGGGACTGGTGCCGCCGACCGACCGCCAGCGCACCACCGGGGTCGAACCGACGGTGACCCTGGTCTTCGACCGCGAAGGCTGGAGTCCGGCCCTGTTCCTGCGCCTGGCCGCGCAGGGCGTCGCCTGCATCACCTGGCACAAGAACGCCAAGGGCGACGATTGGCCCGCTGAGGAGTTCACCGACTGCGAGGTGCCGATCGACGGCCCGGCGAAAACCAAGTGGACCACCGTGCGCCTGGCCGAACGGCGGCTGCGACTGCGCGGCGGCCCCGAGGTGCGGCAGATCCGCCGCCTGATGGACGACGGCCGGCAGGTGCCGCTGATCACCACCCATCCGAAACGATCGATGGCCGAGATCGCCGGCGCCCTGTTCTCGCGCTGGGCGCAGGAGAACTTCTTCAAATACATGCGCGACGAGTTCAACCTGGACGCCCTGCTGGAACACGCCCTGCAGCCGGTCGACCTCGACCGGCGGGTAGTCAATCCTGAATACCGCGCCGTGCAGAAGATCATCGACCGGGTGAACAAGACCCGCGCGCGCCGGCTCGCCAAGGCGCACCCCACCGCGACGGCCGACCAGCTGACCGAGATCGCCCAGCTGGAACAGGAACTGGTCCGCCTCAAAGCCCAGCGCAGACAGCTGCGCAGTCATGTCCGCGTCGGCGACCTGCCGGTCGAACGGCAGCCCGAAGCCCTGCCGCCGGCCAAGCGGCTGTTCATCGATCTGGTGCGCATGATCGGCTACCGCGCCGAGACCCGTATGATGCCCTTGGTGGGCGGCGACCGCGCCGAGCAGCCCACCGCCCGCCGGCTGCTGCGCACGCTGCTGGCCGCCGACGCCAACCTCATCCCCGATCACTCGCACAGCGTGCTGCGCGTGGAACTGCTCGGCCTGGCCAATGGCGCCACCGAACGGGCGCTGCGGCCGGTGCTTGACGAACTGAACCGCAGCCGCACCTGTTATCCCGGCACCGAGCTGCGAATGGTTTACGACATCGCCCGCTGACCGTCGCCCCGCCGCAGGGCGGCGAGAGGCACTTCGGCCGCCGGCGGCCGACACACCACGAAACCGACCCCTCGGCGGCCGCCGTCAACCGGCGGTCGGATCGCGACGGCCGTCTCGACACCACCGATTCAGCTCCCAGCCGGCGACCCGACTTCACACCACTCCGTGGCATCGGCCATCAGCGCCGTGGCGATGGCGCCGACGCTGAAAATTCAGCTTAAGACCGCGCGGAATCCAAGTGTTGAAAATCGACGCAGATGGACGCCTCAGTCCGCTTCGCTGGTGAAAAATCGATCATAATAATTGGCTTAGGTCAGGAAGTCTGATATTAGAAAAAGTCTTCCATTCAAACGTCAGTCTTTTCCGTTGCGTTTCAACTCTTCGTTGGTGATGTCCTGGTGCAGGTGGCAACCCATAAACAACCACCCGACTGATCGGGAGCGGATGGTTCAGACGGTCACCGGTTCTCCGTACGTAAGAGGTTTCCTTCACCAAGTGGCCACGATGGCCTGCACTGCTCTGTTTCTTGATGCTACCGAGACGGCATCAGTTTTCGCGGGTGACCATCATCCGTCGCAAACTGCTCACCATCAACGACAATTCGATTCATTACACAAGAAGCATAGATTCTGAAAATGCGGGACATTCACTGACGGCTACTCAACCCGGTGTCACGGGCTATTGTGCGACTGGTCGACGAGTGGTTCTACCGACCTGAGTGGTCATTCGGGACAGGTTCGATCGGCGGCTGGAGAACATCAACCACTGATTTGACAGGCCGGTCCATCAGTGAACGACTGTTGATATCGACTGCCATGTCAGAAAGTTCGAAGCTGCATTCAACTCCGCTTGATGCAGACCGGAAGAGGATTTTGGAAACGATTGTTTACCAAAATCCACTGGAAACAGCGCGGAATACTAACGAGCGGCTTTCAGGGAATGGTCGAAATCTGTTTGAGATGAATGTGACCGATCGCCTGAACCAGATTGAACGAGGTCATACCCTGACCGCCGTTGCCGCGTTGGCATTGGCATTCGAAATCAAAGCGGCTGAAATCGCGTTCTGTGGATGGGCAAAACACTGCGGATGCAGACTCCGCGTCGGAAAATCTGTGGAAGTTCGTTCCTCTGATACCACGGCAGAAATATTTCGTCAGTGACTTGGTGGGTGCCAGTGGCGATGGAAAAGGTCAAAAGATACTGAGGGTGCTCATTGAACGGTTCCCTTAACTGAATTGAAACAGGTATTGGAGGTTGGGGTTGGCGGGCGAGACTGCACCATGCGATTCTCAAAGACACCGAATCGAATGGTGATGGGCTGTGTCACTGAAATCTATATGTTGATGGCTTTCTGCAACCCTCTTTCACCTGTTCAGGCCCTCTCCGCACGAAGCGTCACCAGATTGCGGTCCTTCCGACTGAACACCACTGCCAGCAGATGCACCTTGCGACCGCGGCTCTGATGCGGCAGTGCATAATTCTTCCCGCGCATCTGCGACAAAGCCTCCAACACCTTCGATTCCAACTTCTCACCCTCAGCCGCCACCTTGAACTCCAGCACGAACGTCTCACCACCCGTGTGCACCACCAGGTCCGCACGCCCCTCAGCCGACGACTCCTCCGACTTCACATCCACATCGTTGGCAATGAAACAGGCGAACAGCAGACCCGCGTAAAACGCCTCATAGCGCGACACCTTGCTGCTCGAATACCGCTCGTTCGGCACTTTGGCATAAAACGACCGCATCTCCTCCGCGAAACCGTCGAAGTCATTGACCTGCAGCAGCCGGATCAGCTCTTCACCCCGGACCGACGCCTCCGTCAGCTTCCCGGTGACCGCCACCACCAGCTCCTCGTTCAGACTCAGGCGCACCTCATGGTTCGGATATTTGAGCGTGTAGTAGATCCTGGAGCCCCGAACCTTCGAGTCGGCGATGGTCAGATAGCCACTCTGGAACAGCAGCGCATTCATGTTGACGCGCTCGCCATCGAAATTTGACAGCTCCGTTTCATACAGGCCCAGATTCTCCAGGTCCAAGGTGTTCAGCCCACCCTTAGCCAACCGGTCATGCAGATAACTGGGCGTGCCGGTTCTGTACCAATGAGGCTTGAACTGTCTTTCGTCGAACAGCAGCAGAACATCAAAGGGATTGTAGACATCTTCCTTGCCGAGCCAGCTGTAGCCGTTGTACCACTTCCTGATGGTCTTTCGCTCCAGCCCCGGCAGTTCCGGTGCGAACACCGCGTCGAGGTCCGCATCCGTGTAGCCACAGATGGTGCCATACTTCGGATCCAGGCTGATGTCCTTGAGATTGTTCAGTCCCGAGAACAGACTCACCTTCGAATACATGCTGATGCCGGTCACGAACACGAAACGGACATGTCGGGCACAGCCCTTGATGACGCCGTACAGGCCGCGCAGATAATCGCGGTTGGCTCTGACTATTTTCCTATTCTCTAACGTATCCAGAATCGGCTTGTCGTATTCGTCCACCAGAACCACCACCTGACGATCAGTGGTGCGATGCAGTCTGCGGATCAGATACTGCAGACGTTCCGCGCCGCTGTAGTCCAACGTCGGCGGTTCAACGCCCGCATCTTCTTCCAGTGCGATCAGCTGACGGATGACGTGACTGTCCACGCTGCTCGATTCGCGATAGTCGACGTCGAAGCTCAGTCGCACCACCGGATGGCTGACCGACCAGTCCCAGTGGTCGTGGATGTGTAGCCCCCGGAACAGCTCCTCACTGCCCGCGAACAGCTCCTGCATCGTATCCAACAGCAGCGTCTTCCCGAACCGCCGCGGCCGCGACAGGAAATAGTATTTGGACCCCTCGACCAGATTCCGGATGTGAGGTGTCTTATCCACATAGTAACAGCCACCTTCCCGGATGCTGCGAAAGTGGGGATCTCCGATTGGCAGTCTGAGTTTGTTCATTTCCATTCCATTCAACGATCCGTCTGTTGATATTGTAGTTGAATAATGCCACCGTTCCACGAACAGTTCCATTCAGCAACAGTTCACAGAGGCGCAACATCCGGTGGCGTACTGCGGCCAGACCCTATTGGAATGGGGCTGATCGGTCTCAAGACGGATCATGTAAACCCTACGACTTCATTCTGACCTTCTTAGCAGAACGAATCGAAACGGATTGATCGCGGTGTCACGACCTGGGATGCTCGGTCTGTTTAGAGCACTCGGTAACGTCAATAAGACAAGGTCAGAGATCCTGACCCAATCCAATTATTATGATGATCATTCCATCTGTAAAGCAGGCTGATGCGTCCATCGGATGGCAGATTTTCAACAGCCATTCCGTGTCCTTAACCTGAATTTTCAGCGTTGGAATATGATAAGCCCGATACGTAGTACTGACGGCGGCTGGGGCTGCCTCGCCGATTGGCTGTGGCGGCGAGGCGGTGGTTGATACTCCCATTTTCCATCTGACCATTTGGGAAAGGTTCGATCGGCGGCTGGAGGATGCCCATGAGATCTGAGCACCGAACGAAATTGTTGAGCTAGATTTTCATTTGGAATGAGATTGATCATGCAAACTAAAGTGGGTATTGTAGTAAAAACTGACACGACCCAAATCGAAACCATTATCAAAATAGTGAGTGAAGGTATTGATCTGTTGCAGATAAAATCTGAATTTACAATATACGCATGCAAAATTTTGTTACGAACCGATGGAAAAGTGAAATGATGAGCCCAGTTGAAACGAATATGAAAGATGGTGTTTTCACCATCACGCTGTCTCGGCCAAAACAGTACAACGCCCTGAACTGGGAAATGCTCAATCAATTGAGAGACGCCATAGCCTCGACTGACGGGAACGATCAGATTCGCTGTGTCGTTATTGAGGGAAAAGGTGATAACTTCATGGCGGGTGGCGATATTGTCTATTTCAACAATCTAATCGAATCTTCCGTTGATGAAAAAAGACGCCAGTTCAGTCGATTGATATCGGAAGTTCATCGATTGGTTGAGATGGTTGCAGAGTCGCCAATACCGTTTATCGCAAAGGTTAGAGGCGCAGCAGCCGGATTTGGAATCAGCTTGGTTGCCGGCTGTGATCTGGCATTTGGTTCGCGAAATTCATTCTATACTTCGGCCTACAATCTGCTCGGGACTTCACCGGATGGCGGTAGCACATTTTATCTCCCACGTTCCGTTGGGATGAAGAAAGCAATGGAAATTGTGTTGACGACGAACCGATACAGTGCACCCAAAGCGGTCGAAATCGGATTGATTAATGATGTAATTGATGCTGATAAACTTGACATTGTCATAAAAGATGTCGCATCCCAAATCTCAAAATCAGCTAGACGGGCGGTAGCCAATACGAAAAGTCTGATCCGCCAATCGTTGGACAACGATCTTGGCAGGCAACTTCAGTTGGAACAGGAATATTTTTTAGAATGTGCAGTTTCGAATGATTTCGCAGAAGGAGTACGCGCTTTTGTAGAAAAAAGAGCGGCTTATTTTGAATAAATTAATGATGGTACTTAGAGTCATGCATTATTTATGAATAGGCAGAATGGAAACGAGAGAAATTGATAGACGATTACGAAAAACGCTCAATTGTGAGAATTGATGCGGCCGCTGAGCTGTGATAGACGGAATAGTCGTTTGAGAAGAGGAAAAGAAGAACCCTTTGGCAGATTCGAATTCGCAGTCTGTGTCAATTCATAGCGACCCGAATTTTTATTCAGTGATGCGAGCCTCTCGCGTGGTCAGTAGGTAAAGTCGAGATTTACCAATCGTTTGCCCAATTCTGCCTATCGTTCAATGGTCTGTGCTTGATTCGCAGGCTCGATTTCAGGATGAAATTGATTGAAATCCGAAGTAGTGTGGTTAAGCGACCTCAGATCCAATCCTCGTCGTATGTGAAAATCTGGAATGGTTCACGATGTGAATCTGTCATCTTGACGATACTACCCGAAACAGCGACCTCGGCAACCTCCGAAAATATCCGCTCCAGCCGCGACTTGATTTGTACAGTTGGACACATGTAGTAAATTCGATCCCATTTGCCAAGCTTTCTGGAATAAAGATGAGATGCCATGATTCTTGGATAACGTTTCTTACTCTTTATCGTGCGCTCAATTTCGATTGCAACCTTCATACCATCTGGACGGGTGGCGACCGCATCAGGATAAGCATAGCCTCTGCGGACAATGTGATCGCTACTGCTGGATTTTGTCCAATCGCGCCAACCACCGCGCTCCGCCTGAATTCGAATCCGCTGAAGATCCAGTTTGTGATTCACCGATGTCGGGTTGATGGATCGTTTTGTGAACGCTCTTCGACTGTCCGACATGCCCAGTTTTTCCTGCATCCTGGTCATTCCATAGCTGGTGATTCCCCAGATTTCAGATGCTGAGTTTTCCAAAAATGAAACTTCAATGCTACGGATCATTTTCGCGGTGGACAACTCATCCAGTACCGCTCGAATCTGTGTCATGTTCAATTTTGGGAGCAACTCGACAATCATGCTGATATGGGTCCAGATTTCAGAAAAAAGATAGTTCAGGATCAAGTCCTGTGAAGGTTCATCCCAGTCAATGGGTGGAAATATCACGATCTCCTCTGATTCATCGACACTCTCAACATTACGCGTGAGCAGATCAACACCTGGATCGGTTGCCATTTCTGCAGGCACAATGCGCGGCGTAACTTTCTTGGCTTTTATCGCTTCGGTGAACGCCAGCTTGGAAAGGCCGGCTCCGATGCAGACCGCACAGCCTTTCGGCATGGCTTGAACGGTGTTCACATCGATCAGGTTCCTGGTTGACTCTCCAATTGATCGGGATGGGGATAGAGATTCTGACAGTTCAATATTTCTCTCTGTATCTCTGGTCTGTGTCGAAACCACAATCTCCCCGGTCTGATTCGAAATCCATGACGCTGTTTCATAGTCTGCCGGTCGATAAAGCCATTTGATGGGCGTCGTATCGAGAACGGTTGATCGAACCGATGCTTCGCTCAGTTCTTTTCCGCAATTTGCAAAATCACCCAATGATTGATGTGCTAAAAGAATGTTGCAGCCTTTATCACGTATTGATCCCAGTGCATTCAATGCGGGTGAACTCAGCAAATACTTGAATTCGTCCAGAAAGATCGAGCAATGTCGTTTCCGGTCCCTTGAACTTTCAATCAGCTGAATCAGTCGCACAAACAGAATTTTCTGCAGTGTGACCACCGGTTCATTTCTCATGGAACCGACGATGTAAACGCAGCCACCTTGTTCTATTGAACGGCTCAGATCAAGCCCTGATCTTGTCTGTACGCATTTCAGCTCGCTGATTTCATCAAGTGCGGCGAAAAACGCCTTTCCACCCGTCATCAACTGGTTATCTGCAACACTTTTTGCTTTGCTGCCAATCTCGGCAAGTGTCAATGGTGTATCGGTCATAAACGAAGCGGCAAGTCTGGCCGCCTTTCGATCGTCCAGCCGGTAGAAATCCGCCACATTTCCCTGTCGACGCAGTTCAAAACCGGCGTAAAGCGCTTCTTCCACTTCTTCTGAAGATGCGTGGAGTATCGGATTGATCTGTGGCTGAGGCTGGCGTAAATCAACAAATTCAAACGGCAGTCCGGCACGGTCGCACGCCGTCTGATAGACACTCGGCGCCCATTCATCGTCTTTCGGGTCAAACACGAACACCGCATCACCATATAAGAGCGATTGCGCCAATGTAACAGCGGCCTGAATGCCTTTACCCGTACCCGGCGGCCCCATGATCTGAACATGACTGGTTTTCCAAGTTGGGCGATCTATGGTTACCGCCTCGCCTGCACGATCATGGCCGAGATAGACGGCTTGCCTGTCCATCGCCTGTCTGAACTCATGATGCAGATTGATTGTGGGGCGCTCTAAGAATTGTCTTTCAACATGCCTGATGTCAGTTTTTTGATCTCGAATGCCTGCACTGCGAGTCCGATGGTGTAAGATTTCAATTACACGAGGTTCGATGACTCGTCCCAGTGGGTAAGCGATCACCGTGCCAAGACAAACACCACCAAGGATGGAAAGGGCAACCTCAGATGGAGCCCAGGCCCAACCGAATTCTGCCAAAGGCGCAGAATACAACATCAAAACCAAGATCAGGCAGGCGGTGAGTGGGAGAACGCCACAGCAGATGCGTATTCCAAAAGTGATCCAACTCGGATGTTCACGGAACATCAGTGCCACGCGTACGCCAACGACCACAATCATGGAGAGAAAAAACAGTGTCAGGTAGGCAGTCAATGCGTTGGCGGCATAGACCGAAATGAAGAAACTGTCGATGTCTACTGTCGCAATCATGTTGACATGTTGGATTTTTTGGGCGAACGAGAGCAATCAGTCTACCTTGGACTGGCAGACACTAAAGATCTCAACTGATTATCGGTCCACTTGGCCGAGAATCGAAAAAGTGGTGGAAAACAAGATCCCGGACCTATGGGAAGAACTGCATAAGTTCATGGAGATAGGTTGGCGAATGGCAATCTGAACGAGGTTCAGCATCAGTCTGCAGGAAAATTTGGAATTTAATAGTCCAATTCTCATAATGATCCGAATTTTTAATGAATTCTGCATATGAAATACTGCATCTGAATCTAATTCCATAAATTCAGTATGTCAACGAATAGAACTCTAAAGAAAAACAGTAGGGCGATACAGCCAAACAACAGACGAACCGTTTCTCTTTCACCCTCCTCGTTACGATGGGTCAGTGCATGGAAAGCCACGGCCCCAGTAATGATAAGAAAAGCTATATCCAATTCCATCAAACGTCTTCCTTATTCAATAACAAGGTGGAAACATGCAGGGCATTACTCTGAACTGAACAGTGAGTTCTGCTATCAGGACTAAAAGTCCCATCGCAATGAGCAGCATTACAAAGTAACGCAATCCAGCCCGCACTGATTGAGGCGTCGCGTCAGGCAACCTTGAGATTCCAATCTTTTCTTTTGTTAGCATGCCCTGCGATTGAAGAACAGCAATCATTCGGCAGTAATCTCTTACCCAGTAAGGAACAATTTTGTTAAACATATATCGAATGAAATGTCTTTCAAGAATTCGGTTGTTAGGTGCCCGGCCGAACCACCAACGATAAGCCAAGTCGAAAAAATCATACTCCCGTACCTCCAGCATAGCGGAGAGTTGGAGCACATCTTCAACATCTTCGGGAAGGCTCTCATCCATGTACCGGATACGTCGAACGCTACTTTTCAATTGATCTTCGTTCGATCGGTACTCTTTCCATATCAATCGCATCAGCAGACCCCAGATCAGTAATAGTATTTGCTTAACAATTGGCATCAATCAATGATTTCTCTGGGTGTTCCGAATTAATGTTTTATGTTAAATTGAAAGCAACCATCAATTGTCACAAATTACTGGAATGTATTCGCTGAGAGTCACATCATAAAATGTTAAAAAATGTGTAAAAAACGGAGGTGACTCAAGATGTTGAAGAAACGGTATTCGGAAGAATTCAAACGGATGGTTTGTGAAAAGATGCGGCAGGGGGTGCCGCCCTCGCAGTTGGCCCGCGAGTATGAGCCGCGGCTGCAGACGCTGTATCGGTGGAAGCGGGCGATGCTGCACGAAGGGCCGGACGCGGTGGCGGAAAGTGCCGCGAAGATACGACAGTTGGAAAAGCAGGTTCGCCAGTTGAAGGAGGATAGGGAAATATTGGAAAAAGCGGCGACCTGGTTCGCAAGGGCACACGGACCAGGGCTGAGCAGGTAAGCGTGTATCAGTTCATGTTGGCGAATCAGGTCTGTCATACGGTGGTGGCGATGTGTCGGGTGCTGCGCGTGTGTCGGCGCTCGTATTACAAATGGAGGCGGAAAGGGGACGTCGGTGCGGGCGCGGCAGGATGACGGTCTGCGGCTGCGGATGCGCACCGTTCATGCGGATGCCAAGGGCAGTTATGGGGTGCGTCGGGTGACGGACGCCTGTTCTCGGCGCCTCATCGGCCGTCAGTTCAGTCTGTGCCATGATACCGAGCTGATGCTGGGTGCGCTGGGTCAGGCGGTGTGCAGTCGGCCGTGCGACGGCGTGATCCATCATTCGGACCGCGGGGTGCAGTATCTGAGCGAGCGGTATCGGTCGTTCTGTGCGCGTCACGGGGTGGTGCAGTCGGTGGGCCGGATTGGCAACAGTTATGACAATGCGATGGCTGAATCGGTGTTTGCGACGCTCAGGCGGGAGTTGCTGCTGGCGGACGACGGTGGTCTGGGTTTTGAGGACATGCGGCGGCGGCTGTATGACTACATCGATGGCTTTTACAACGTCAGGCGCGTGCATTCGAAGTTGGGGTGGAAGAGCCCGGTCGAGTATGAGCGGGACATTTTGGCACTCAGCATTTCGTGACAGGTCACGAAATGCTGAGTGGTCCAGTGACCGGGATCTGGTAAGTGGTAGTGACTAACATTAGTAACTGCGACCGAAACCGAATACAGTACACCTTCTTTAACCTGTTGGCCACGATGCGCGGTACGTCGTGCTACCGTAGGAACGGCCGAAGAACCTGGTCTCGCAGGTGTTGGTTTGAGTCGGCGCCGGCTGTGCAATGACAGGACAGAGATATACAGGCGCCCGCTCCGGCTGGTCGAAACTTTCGTTGATCCGTCGCGTTTCACCGGCATTTGCTACCTGGCTTCGAACTGGTGCTCGCTCGGCCTGACGCGGGGATTTGCTCGGCTTGCTGGCCAGTCCATGCCGGCGTTCCCATGATCAACCAAAGGAGGTTTATGTGTATTCACTGACAGACGACTGTCGGGATTGGCTGTATGGCGCTGAGGGGCACGGGTACGGACGGTTCGAGCGGGCGGACGATGAACGTCCGTCAACCGAGGAACTGAAAAGCCGGCGGGCCCATCTGGCGGGCATGAAGGATTTTCGCCGCGCCCACGGGCAAGCGCTACTCGCTGGCCGGTTAGTTCACGCGGATGGTTGCGGCGCGCCCGGCGAGCTGCCGCGGGCAGGGTCACTGCGTTCGGTCAGTATGTCGTGTCACTGTCGTAGGAGCAGCTGGCGGTTCGGGCACCTTCTGAAGTCCGAAGAAGGGATTCTACACCGGCACCGACCTAAGTGACGGGAACATACCGATGGGGTGCGAAGGGATCTTTGTCTTCAGATCGCTTGGAACGGTGAATTCGGGTCGCTGCGCCTGCGATAGTGCCGTAGACAGCATGGTCCCCGGGGGACGGAACCGATTAAAACTCACCGCCAACCGCATCGGTACCCTGCCTGTACCTTAAATTCGGCATTCGGTCGCCTTCCGAACGGTCCGCCATTCGCCCACGAAGCTAGGTCTAATGACTTTTGAATAATCCTGGTACCGTCATAGCCCTGCACGAGTGTCGTTCGGCTGACTAAACTTTGCCGAGTAGGACATGCCTGTTGGTAATTGGAAATTGCAAGAAGGTGATCACCAATTTTGCGGCGACTGAACCGAAATCATACTTGATCGCAGAATCTCCAAATGTATAGTTTGGAATTGAAGAATGATCAAAAGCCGACTGCATGTTCCTGCTAAAATCTGTTCGCTGTAAGTTCAATTCAACCATTTGTAGGTACTCGGAACCATCTGATATGTCCGATGGGATCGTCATAAGGATATTTATCACTCCTGAGAGCGAAGGTGAAATGAATGCCGTTGATTCCGTAGCGGCTGTCTCGGGTCGCGGTTTAATTGGTGACCGGTATTATTCTCTTGCAGGCAATTTTTCAAAACATGAAATTGAACCGGATCAGGAAATCACGCTGATTGAATCGGAGGCGTTTGAAGAACTGCAGGCACTGCACGGGATTCAGTTGGAATACGCGCAATCAAGAAGAAATATTGTAACGCGCGGTGTTGATCTCAACCGTCTAGTTGGGCAATCTTTTCGAGTTGGGTGCGTTACTCTGGTCGGGATGCGATTGTGCGAACCCTGCACATACCTCAGCAGCTTGACCGGATATCCAAAACTGGTTAAACAGTGGCGCAGCCGTGCCGGGCTGCGGGCGCATATCAGGCAGAGTGGGACGGTGACAGTTGGAGACAGGATAATTTCAGAAGCCGAGAATATTGAAGATGAGGGTAATTGAATATCGCACGGTGACCATCGGTTTCACTCGTCAAATCGGTTGATCGCCCAACTGTTGCAGGAACCTTGACGATTCTCTATCAATAGAACTTCCTCGGCATGGGTTTACCAACCCAGCATCGACGATCTATAAATCAACTGCGAGCGGTCGGGTCCATTGGATACGACTTCAATAGGTACGCCTGTCAGTTCTGTAATTCTTTCTAGATAGTTTTTTGTGTTGATCGGTAGGTCAACATAGTCTTCAATTCCGTGAGTATTTTTCAGCCAGCCAGGCAATTCTTCATAGACGGGCTTACATTGTTCCAATCGCCATGCATTGCAGGAGCTGTCAATTTTTCTGCCATCGGGCGTTTCGTATGCGGTACATATCTTGATCGGATCTACTTCATCAAGAACATCAAGCTTCGTAATGCACAGTCCGTCAAAATGATTCAGCTGGTGCGCACGTCGAACCAACACCGCATCAAACCAGCCACACCGGCGCGGTCGTCCCGTTGTGGCGCCAAATTCTGCACCCGCCTGCGCGATGTGATCGCCGATGGCATCGTTCATTTCAGTTGGAAACGGCCCGCTGCCTACGCGGGTGGAGTACGCCTTAACGATCGCCAGCACGTGCTCAATTCTGGAGGGTGCGACTCCCGCACCCGTTCCGATCGCGCCAGTTACCGTATTGGATGATGTAACAAAAGGATAAGTGCCGTGATCGATGTCAAGCATGACACCTTGTGCGCCTTCAAACAATACTTTTTTATTGTCCATCAATAGGGCATTTATCTCAGAGCTGACGTCGACGATCATCGGTTTCAACCACTCGGCCGCGGCAGTCAGATTCGAAATGATTTCATCAGCGTCAATGGCATTCTGGTCGTAGTAATTCGTTAATAGACAGTTGTGATAGTCCAATAGCTCGACGACTTTCTGGCGGGTTGATTCTAGATCAAACAGGTCATGCAGCTTGAGTCCTCGCCTTGCAACCTTGTCTTCGTAAGCCGGTCCGATACCCCGGTTTGTTGTACCAATTGCCTTGTTACCCTTTTTATCCTCCCGCGCTCGGTCCAGGGCTACGTGACTTGGCAGCAGCAGCGCACAGTCCTCACTGATTCTGACTCGGTCGGTGATACTGCCAAGATGTTTCTCGAGATGCGTAATTTCGGACTGCAGTGCGTCGACTGAAAGCACGACACCATTGCCAATAAACGCCGTTACTTGTTCCCTTAAGATTCCAGCTGGAATCAGATGCACGATCACTTTGCTATCATCAGCAACCAGCGTATGACCAGCATTGTGCCCTCCCTGAAATCGAACCACGGCATCAGCACTGCTGCTGAGGCAGTCGACTATCTTGCCTTTTCCTTCGTCACCCCACTGCCCGCCGACTACCGCTAGAGTCCGCATAACCGCGCATCCTCCTCAGTGTTCAAGGCGATGATCTGCCACTGACCTGAGCGATCGGATAATACCCGATCACAGGTTTCCTTCAGGCTGGAGAACGTTTGATCAGGCAGCTGGTGAATGACGCGCTCGCCTTTATCAATCAGTTCTGTGATCAGGTTCTTGGGAACGGCCGAATTAGAAGGTATGAGTATCGCTTTTCTGCACTCACCTCGTATGGCGCGTCGAAGCAGGTGCAGATCTCCGCTGAATCCGGTGGCCGCACACGGCATGCCATAGGCGGCCATCACACGATCATACCGTCCACCTTTTGCCAGAGGCTGACCATATCCCGGGCCATACGCCGAAAAAATAACGCCTGTGTGGTATTGATATCCCCCCACTTGGGCATAGTCGACGTTCAGTGATACATCTTCGTTCTCTGTGGCGACCTGCCACACCACATTCTTGAACTGCTCCAACAATTCAGGTACCCCGTCGCCGATGTCTTTCAATCGGTCCCAGGCTTCATCAACCACCTCAATACCACCATTGAGTTCAATCAGAGAGCTGAAGACATTCCGCGCTTCCGTCGGTAGCGCGCCTTTCTGATTCAGCGCTTCCAATTCGGGTTTGGATTTCAGATTCAGAGCTTCAAGCAGCAATCTTTCCATTGATGAACCCTTGAACCCAAAACGTTGTATTAAATTGTCAATGATTCCGATGTGTCCCAATGAAACCGACAACGATCCAATCCCGGCAATTCTCAGCCCTTCTATCATCAGCCGTATGATTTCACAGTCCGATTCCCGCGACGATGAGCCGAACAGTTCAGCACCGAACTGCAGGAGCTCCCGACCGCTGCCGATGCTCTCACAACATCCCACAAGTGAGTCTATTCATTCTGGACCATGCTCTGCCTTCTGATCGCCCGATAGGTGAAGACCGACTCGCGCAGCAGCACATATCCCTCCCATAGTTTCATGACGCCCGGCAGCGGCTGACTGCGACGCGGATGAAAACCCGCCAACCGCGCCACATCGACGACGAAACTGCGGATGTCCGGCGCCTCGCCGGGCGGCGGCTTCGGCCGGCGGATGCCATAATCATCCAGGCGGGCGTTCAGCACCCACAGGTCATCTTCACTCACCACCTCGTCGGCCGGCGTCTGCGGGCGGTCGCGCGCCATCCGATCGAGGCTGAACACCTCACAGGCGGTGATGGCATCGAACGTCAGGCACTTGCGCAGGTCATCGGCATGGTCCAGCTGCCGCTTCTCGATGCCGGCGCCGGTCTTCAGGGTGCGGAAGTACTCCTCAATGGTCCAGCGCAGCTCATAGTATCGCACGGCGGTGCCGGCGCCGGCGGCATCGGCCTGTCCCTCGGTGGTCAGCAGCAGCCAGTGCAGCGGCTGCTCGCCGGCCGGCGGGTCCGCTTCAATCGCACTGACCGCCAGCATCTCAATCGGCGCCGTGTCCGCACCTGCGGGTGGCCACCGCGGCGCCGCCAACCGCACCCGCGCCGCCCGCAACTCCAGCCGCACCTCGCGCCCCGCACGCTTCCGACCACCCCCGCAGGCCACCACCTGCACGGTCTTCTCCGCCAGCGACGGCAACCTCTCCATGTGCGCCCACAGACACTCGCGCTTCCCGCCTGCCAACAGCACCTCGCGGCGACTCCCGCGCCGCACCCGAACCAGCAGTCCGGCCGACTGCGAGCGCGCCTGATCCAGTAGTCCCCACAGGTCGCCCTCCCGATCGCATACCGTCACCACCCGCGTCCGCGCACAGGCCCGCTCCAGCTCACAGGCCCGCTCCAGGCCTTCACCCCAGCGATCACTCTCCAGCTCCAGCCGATCCGCATAGTCCGCATCCAGCGCATACACCCCCAGCGGTCGCCCCGCCTCGTTCACCGCCAGACCCACATGCGCCTTCAGACCCTGCACGCCCGACCCACCGCCACCAATGTTCACCAGCCCCGCCGTCGCCGGCCGACTCGCATAGTTCAGCGCCGTCGTGTCCTGCAGCGCCAGCACCACCGGCTCCAGCCGACAGCGATCCACCATCGCCGCCCAGTGCGACTCCAAGATGTGTTCCATTTTCACCCTCCCGTTCGATAACAGCCGGTAAGCCGCACGCAAGTCCGCCCGCCGGGGAAAGATCTGCGGCAGCGACGCCCCCGGCCGCTCCAGCCACGCCCGACCCATGCGCAAGATCCGCGCGCACACCCGACCGTCCGGATGCGTGCTGCGACCATATTCCACATCCGCCCAATCCGTCTTCTCATCCATGTGCAGCGCCGGCGCCGCCTGAATCTGCCGCACCGGCTCGGCGCACAGCACCGTCCGCCAGCCGCGCACCAGCGGTTTCAGCCACACTGCCCGCACCACCGTGCCACCGCCCGGCGAGCAACCCGAGGTGCCGCCCTCACCGCGCTGCCAACCCGCCGCCCGGTAGCTCGTCCCCGGATGCTCGGGCGCCACATACGTGTACGCCAGCACCGGTCGTACATTGTACTTCGTCTCCCAGTCCTCGACCACCTGCGCACACGCCAGCTCCAGCACCCGAGAAGCCAGACCGTGAACCCGCACCCCCGGCAGAATCAGCAGCCGCTGGTTGTTCAGCACCCGACTCAGATTCGACACCCGCGCCTCACCCGACCAGCCGATGAACGCATCGCGCACTTTCTGGTGCCAGCTCGCCGCACAGAAGTTCAGCCCGCCCAGACGACCGTAGCGCGAAGAACACACCCAGTAGCGCAGCTGGCCACCCGGCGCCTGACGCCAGCCCTGCGGGTGATGCGTGCGCATCATCGACTCCCACTGCCGCCGTTCCTCGTCGCCCGACACCGGCTCGACCGTCACCTCACCCAGTGCTGACAGCGGGCAACGCAGCGCGCGGTCCGGATAAGCCGCCTCAGGCGGCGCCTCGCGGCCGCCCGAACCGAATGACGGGTGCGTCGCCGGCAACGCCACACCCAGCCGCTCAGCCAGCACCGGCAGCGCCTTTCGGGCCGAGGCCACGCACAGCTCGCCCGTCGTGCCGGTCCACTGCTCGCGCTCGCACAGCTCGAGGGCCAGGGCGTTGCGCGACACACCCGGCGTCGACGCCGCATTCTGAAACCAGTCGATGGTCTGGGCGTGAAACTGATGGAGACCTACTTTCATGGTAGGCCCTGTTTTATCACATTATGAAAAAAGATTCAACTGTGACTATTTGTGAGGCCGATGCTCGGTGCCCTGGCAAGCAGTGAAGAACCAAAATAGCAAAGCCGTACCGGTTGCTTCTGAACCGGTAGATACAGTGCGGCCAGTCGAGCAATCTGCGGAGTCATATCAGCGCGGATGCCGAACATTTTTCCGCTCACATAGTCTGGCGCCTTGACCGTCAGCACATCGAGATCATCATTGGTACCACCAAGCAGACACTCGACGAAATCTGCCAGCGATGGTAGCACCAGTTCGTAGCCGTTCTGGTACAGACGATCCAGCAGTTGTCGACGCAGCAGTTCGAACTCCCACCCATCGTAAGGAAGAATCTGCTCAACTCCGTCGAGCTGCAGCCAACCGCCGGTCATTGATCAAACTGTGACCGAAAGTAGTGGGTTATTGGATTCAGCAGAGTGTTCCTGAAGGTGAGGACCGCCATTGACCTGAATCTACAGAGTGCTGGCAGTTCAAATCAGCCCAAGGCCAACAGCAACCACAATCACGCCAATGCGTCGCAAGGTTGTGACTCGTACTTCAAGTAGCATCCTGATCACCCGCTTCGAGACATCAGGTAAGGCAAAGTAAATGGTGCCTTCAATGACGAATACCAATCCAATCGCGGCCAAAATGACCTGCAATGAGTTCACCGTCGCATTGATTATCGGTTATCCATCCGACTCAATTTGGCCATCGGCACCGCCGATTGATTCAGACGACGCGGAATCTTGCATGATGGGTCCCATCGAACCTTTGAAAAACTCAAAAAATTGAGAATTCGGTTCCAGTATCAAAAGGTCATCCTTGCTCTGAAAGGTATTGCGATAGGCAGTCAAACTGCGATAAAGTCTGTAGAAATCTCGATCGCGCCCGTATGCATTGGCATAGGTCAGTGTCGAAATTGCATCGCCTTCACCGCGAATCTGCTGTGCTTCGCGGTAAGCGTTGGCAACCGTGATCTCCCGCTGCCGATCAGCATCGGCGCGTATCCGCTCCGCCGCTTCCGCACCCTGTGCGCGCAGCTCCTTAGCCACTCTGGCGCGTTCGGCCTCCATTCGACTGTATACCCGCTCACTGACTTCGGGGTCCAGATCAACGCGCTTGAGCCGCACATCAACCACTTCGACGCCAAACTCCGATGCTTCCTTGTCCACGGACAGCCTGACGGTTTCCATGATTTCCGCCCGGTCACCCGAGATAACCTCCTGCACCTGCCGCTTGCCGAACTCCTGACGCAGGCTGTCATTGACCCGCTGCGCCAGCCTGGCGCGGGCGTTGGACTGCAGTCCACTGACGGTTACGTAGTATTTGGCCACATCTCGGATTCTCCATTTGGCAAATGAATCAACGACGAGATTCTTTTTTTCACCCGTGAGATAAAGTTCAGGGTCCGCATCCATCGTCTGAATCCGCGCATCGAAATATTTGACGCTGTTGATGAATGGTTTTTTGAAATGAAGTCCAGGCTTGTCGTGAGATTCGACAATGCGCCCGAACTGAAAGATGATGGCGCGCTCGCGCTCATCAACGAAATACACAGTCTCATAGATCAGCACGCTGGCGATGACGATGACGACTCCCAAAACTAGTGTTTTAACTGACATGATTATTTCCTCAGAATTCTGCCGCAGTCACCCGCTGACGCGGTTTTCCCGATTATCGGTCCGAAATGGGCGATTGGTACTGCTGATCTGGTCCGATTGATTGCTGAACTGTCCCATTCGGCCATTGCTGTCACTTGAGCTGCCGCTGTTTCGTCGCTGAATGATTTGATCTAGGGGCAGGTAAATGATGTTGTTACCATTCTGCTGGTCGATGATCAACTTGGTTGAATTGTTGAGCACTTCTTCCAAGGACTCCAGGTACAGGCGATCGCGGGTAATCTGCGGCGCTTTGCGATACTCTTCAAATATCTGTTCAAACCGCGAGGCTTCACCTTCGGCCCGCGCCACCACGCTGGCCCTATAAGCTTCGGCTTCCTGCACGATTCTTGCGGCCTGACCTCTGGCCCGCGGAATGATGTCGTTCGCATACGCTTCCGCTTCATTCTTAAGCCGCTCTTCATCTTCCCGAGCTTTGACGGCATCGTCGAAGGCCGCTTTCACTTCGGCCGGTGGCTGTGCGTTCTGCATCTCGACCGCTCTCACGTTCACACCTGTTTTATATCGATCTAGGATTTCCTGCAGTAAGGTCCGGGTATCCTGGGCAATTTCGGCTCGCCCCTCGGTGATGGCAAAATCCATTGTGTTGCCGCCGACGATTTCCCGCACCGCGCTTTCCGTTGCCTGTCGCACCACCAGGTGTATGGGGTCGCTGACATTGAACAGCAGATCTTTGGGGTCCTTAATGTCGTACTGCACGGCAAACTGAATATCGATGATGTTTTCGTCCGCCGTCAGCATCAGGGCTTCGCGGGTAACCGGAGTAATGGTTCGATTGCGTTCACTGACGCGATAACCGACTTCGACCGTGTTGACTTTCTGGACATTGACGATCAGCACCTCTTCAATGGGAAACGGAATGTGCCAGCGCAGTCCAGCGTCGGTGGTACTGGTGTATTCACCGAATCTGAGTTCGACACCCTTCTCACCCTGTTCAACGACATAGAGTCCGCTAGATGCCCAAAGCCCCAAAACGACTAACACAATCAGGAAAACAAGCGACTTTCTTCGATTGTCAAAGATTTTTCGCGAACCCTGTTTTCCATCAGCAGAGTTGTTCGAACCCCCGCCTGACTTGCCTCCCTTGCCGAATATCGAAAACACTCGGGAGAATCTGTTCTGAATATCGCTGACGATATCGTCTAGATCGGGTGGTCCGGATGATCCGCCCCGATGACTTGATTTTTTTTCTTGACGACCCTTGTCGGGCTCATCCCACGGCATTTGTAATAAAACCTCGAATTAAATCCTATTGGTGGAGATTCCTTTTTTCGGCAACAATACGTTCAGCGAGGTGCCGTCGAAAGGTGCTGAACAAATTATTATACGAAACTATGTTGATCCGGTGAGACTTATATGAACAAGATCTGAACGGATGCCAACAATGGGTCTCGACGATTCCAATACGACTTCAAAATTTTTTCGGACAAGTCTCACCCCAGCTGATATCTGCGTACAGTCGGTGATGTGATCGATCGGCGCATTCGGCGCGGAACAATGCGGTCTGACGACTGAATGAGGGTGCAACAGATTGTACGTCATTGGAGAAAAATGCTGAAAATTTGTTCTGTTTTTCAAGTCAGAATCTGATAAAGTAATAAGACCGGCAAACCATTCAACTCCTTGCCCTGATGATGTCGGTAAAGTAGGGCTGAAATCCGAGAGGAGATTATTCTATGCGTCATTATGAAATCGTCGCTCTGGTGCATCCTGACCAGAGTGAGCAGCAGGATGAGATCATCGAACGGTATCGTGTGATGATCGAAGATTCTGGAGGAACAGTACACCGTTGTGAAGACTGGGGCCGGCGAAAACTCGCTTACCCCATTCAGAAACTTTATAAGGCTGGATACTTTCTGATGAATGTCGAATGTGAGCCGGCGGTCAAGGATGAGTTGGAAAATGCATTTCGATACAATGATTCGATCATCCGCAGTCTGGTATTGCGTAGAGATGCGGCGATAACAGAGCAGTCACCGATACTGAAGCAGCTGATCCAGAAAATAGCCGAAGAAAAAGAGCTGGCCGAACGGGCGGCGGAAGAGGCGCTGCAGGCTCGGCTGGCAGCTGAAAAAGCCGCAGCCGAGCAGGCGGCCATCGAAGATCAGAGATCCGCCGCGGCAACTGAGGAGATGGCTGACGAAACCGCGGCTGGCGGCGCCGAGTCTGAGGTACAAGATGATCCGGCGGTCGAAACAGGAAGGGACGACGAACCTGAAAGTGCCCATGAATCGAATATCGCAGATCAATCGGCCGGCACTGAAGAATCAGTGAGTGCAAGTGAATCGGATGGTGCTGATCAACCGGAGAGTGTTGACGATTCAGAGAATGCCAATGATTTGGCAGACGAAGATGCCGAAAGCGATGAGCAGACGGTTGCGAAAGCGAATGAACAATCAGAAGAGACTGATGAACCAGAGGAGGATAAATGATGAATCGACGGATCAGAAAAAAGCGGTTTTGCTACTTCACCAAAAACGGCATTACTGAAATCGACTACAAAGATCTTGAACTGCTGGAAAAATTCATCTCTGACTCTGGAAAAATTTATCCCAGCCGCAGTACGGGAACCAAGTCCCGATATCAGCGTCAATTGACCAGAGCGGTCAAACAGGCTCGTTACCTTTCCTTAATTCCTTATACCGATTCCCACTGACTGGGGCGTTATATATGAAAGTCATTTTACTGGAATCCATCGCGAACCTTGGCGAGTTGGGTGAGACCGTCGAAGTCAGACCGGGCTATGCGCGCAACTGCCTCATTCCACAGCGTAAAGCCGTGCGCGAGACCCCCGAAGCGGTCACTGCGGTCGAAAACCGTCGTCAGCTGCTGCTGAAAGAGGAAAAAGAGCGGTTGGATGTCGCCAAAGCCCGGGCGGAAACTGCTGTCAAAGAACTCACGATGCGCCGGCGCGTCATCGACGAGGAAGGACGACTGTTTGGCTCAGTGACCGCCAATGACATCGTTCAGGCGGCTCAGGAACACGAAACCGAACTTCTGCGTTCGGAAATTCTGATGCCGGAAGGCAACATCAAAAACATCGGTGAATACGATGTTACGGTCGTTGTCAACCCAGAAGTGAGGTTTGATATCAAAGTGTCCGTTGTTGCCGATACCCAAATACCCTCGCTGGAAGAAAAGGTGGATACCGCTGAAGTCGAGGCGGCTGATCAGGCTGCCTCGGCAGCCGATCACTCTGAATCTCTGGGTTCAGAGGAAAAAGCAACGCCTCTGGATTAAGAGATGCCGTTGGCACCAGAGAGTCTACAGCGGGAAGTGGTCAGGAATCTGGTGCCGGATTACGACGTAGACGGGACTTCGATCGGCCAGTCGGAGCCGCCGAACTACCGATATGCGGAACAGGCGATCCTGGGAGCGATTCTGATCGATAACAGCCAGTTCGAGAAAATCGCTGGCCAACTGTCAGCCGACGATTTCTATCAGCCGAAGCACAAAGCGATCTATTCAGCCTACATCAAGCTGTTCGAGGGTTCGGAAAATGTTGACCTGGTTACAACTAGAACCACTCTCGAAAAATCCGATGAACTACAGACTGCCGGCGGCATTGAATATCTACTGGAACTGGCGAATGAAACGCCATACGCTGGCAATACCGAATACTATGCCAAAATCGTTCGCGAATGCGCGGTTTTGCGACTACTGCTCAAGTGCACTCGAGAGATTCAGAACATGGTCTACAGTGCTCGCGAATTACCGGCCCAGGAGGTGTTGAGCAAATCTCAGCATCTGATCTACCAGATTGATAAGGATGTACGTTCCAACGTCGGCCTGAAACATGTGAAAGATTTCGCCGGTGAGGCGTTAGACAAGGTTGAAGAACTGTATCGCAACCCGGTTGCCGACGGCATCACTGGCGTGGCGTCTGGTTTCATTGATCTGGACCGAGTCACATTGGGATTTCAGCCCTCGGATCTGATCATTATTGCCGGCCGCCCGTCGATGGGCAAAACCGCGCTGGCACTGAACATAGCAGAGTATGCGGCGGTCAATAGCAAATTGCGCGTGGCGATATTCAGCTTGGAAATGTCGGGGGTTTCTTTGGCATATCGTCTGCTTTCTTCATTGAGTGGCATTGATTCCAAACGGATTCGGGAAGGCAATTTCGGTGAAGGCAAACAGGCGGAGTTGAATTGGAAGCGCTACGCACACGCCTTTAACGAGCTGAATAAAGCAGAAATCTGCATTGATGAAACATCAGGAATCTCACCGATCGAAATTTCTGCGCGGTCCAGGCGCATGAAACGAGAACCGGCTACGAAAGAGCATAAGGGTGGTCTGGACCTAGTGATTGTTGACTATCTGCAGCTGCTGCAGATGCAGAGCAAGGAAGTGAATCGGGTCACTGAAATTGCCAACATCACGCGCGAACTGAAATTTCTGGCGAAGGAATTGGACATTCCTGTCATCGCCCTGTCCCAGCTGAGTCGAGCCGCGGAGAATCGGACGCGCCCCAAAATGGCCGACCTGCGAGATTCCGGTGCCATCGAGCAGGATGCCGATGTCGTCATTTTCATCTATCGCGATGAGGTTTATGACCCGAATTCCAGAGACGCAGGCAAGGCTGAAATCATCATTTCAAAACACCGAAACGGTGAGACCGGCACCATCCAGCTAGCCTTCCACAAGGGGCTGACGCGTTTCGACAACTTAGACAGACGCGATTATGACGACTCCGTTTAGTCATCGCGCACTGATTTGAATCTCTGTCTCCGAGCCTGGAGATGTTGCGCGTACATGGCTCATTCAATTCATCCGCTTTACTGCACAATCTGTCCATAGCCCGGCAATTGACACCGGCGGCGCGGTTGCTTGCGGTGGTAAAAAAGAATGCCTATGGACATGGATTGATCCGCGTTGCGGAAATTCTCGATTCAAAGGTCGATGGTTTTGCAGTTGCCAGCGTCGAGGAAGCGGTCAGTTTGAGACAGTTGACCATCGAAAAGCCAATTCTTGTTCTGTCCGGTTTCTTTTCACCGCGGCAGACTGAGGTTTTTTCAGACCGCTTCATACAACCGGTCATTTACTGCGAGGAGCAGCTCGAATGGCTAGCCGCGGCTAGACTCAGGGAATTGAGCGTCTGGGTCAAATTCGATACGGGTATGAACCGCTTGGGCTTTCCGATTGAGAAGTGTGAAGCCACGATCAGAGCTGTCAGAGAGAATCCAGTACTGCGCATTATGGGTTTAATGACGCATTTTGCCTGTGCTGATGATCTGAGTGCCAATTTTACCCATCAGCAGATTGAAACCTTCAATCGATACACAGCCGGTTGGATGGGAGCGGTCAGCCTTGCCAACTCGGCCGGTATTCTGCGCTG
The DNA here is from genome assembly GCA_965205205.1 of Arenicellales bacterium. Taxonomy (GTDB): domain Bacteria; phylum Pseudomonadota; class Gammaproteobacteria; order Arenicellales; family JAJDZL01; genus JAJDZL01. The sequence continues at coordinate 3,332,055 of CBDBFX010000002.1, read as the reverse complement.
GCCGGCCAGTTGCAGAGGATGGGTTCGGCCGGGGATCATGCTCTACGGTGCGTCGCCTTTTGCAACGATTTCAGCTGAGGAACTGGGACTGAAGCCGGTATTGAATCTCTACTCAACGATCATCGCGATCAAAACGCTCCCGGCGGGAGCGGGCGTCGGTTATGGACAGACCTGGGTCTGTTCCGAAACAACCAGAATCGGGCTCATTGCCGCCGGTTATGGAGATGGGTATCTTCGCAGCGCCTCCGGAAAGGCATATGTATTGATCAACAATCGCAAAGCGCGCGTGCTCGGACGGATATCGATGGACTCGTTTGCAGTTGATCTGAAGAACATCCCCGAGCCCACCATCGGGACGCCGGTCAAGCTGTTTGGTGAGGGTCTTCCAGTGGAAGACCTGTCGGCGGCGGCTGGTACGATTCCTTATGAAATATTCACTAGTCTCAGTCCGCCCACCGTCTCACTTGCGGAAGAATGAAGGTCAATCGAATCGCAGCAGTTCGTTCAATGAAGTCTTGCTTCGGGTTTTCTCATCCACCTGCTTGACGATTACCGCGCAATAAAGACTGCAGGTGCCGTCGGCGGAAGGAAGCGTTCCAGAAACGACGACCGATCCCGGTGGAACATAACCATAGGTTGTCGCGCCGGTCTGCCGATTGTAAATCTTCGTGCTTTGTCCAATGTAGACCCCCATTGAAACCACCGACCCCTGTCCGACGATGACACCCTCGACGATTTCGCTTCGGGCGCCGATAAAGCAGTCATCTTCTATAATGGTAGGCGTCGCCTGCAGTGGTTCGAGCACCCCACCGATACCCGCGCCACCGGACAGATGGACATTCTTTCCAATCTGTGCACAGGATCCGACGGTCGCCCACGTATCGATCATCGTACCTTCATCAACATAGGCCCCAATGTTCACGTAACTTGGCATTAGAACGACGTTTCGGCCGATGAATGTTCCGTCTCGAACGGTAGCCGGAGGCACCACCCGGTAACCGCCGTCAACGAAGTTCTGTTCTTCGAAATCTGCAAACTTGCGCTCCACTTTGTCGTAGTAGGTGGCGCCAGCATCCCGCACCAGTTGATTGTCTCTGACTCGAAACGACAGCAGCACTGCTTTTTTCACCCATTCGTTCACCTGCCATTGGCCATCATGCTTCTCAGCCACTCTGATTTTTCCTTCGTTCAGTGCAGAAATGGTCTCATTGATGGTCTCGCGGAGGCTGCTGCTGCAGTTGCCTGGATTGATCGTCGAGCGGATGTCAAATGCATCATTGATTGTGGATTTCAGATTTTCCATGAGAAGTCAACTAGGTTGTGGTTGAAGATGAGCGGCCGCTTGCGTCAGGTACCATTGACGGCCTGTTTGAATTCGGCACCAAGTCAGTGCGATGTCTTTTCATCGGTCAGATGGATTTCGTCCCGAGTAATGATGAAGAAGAAGTTCCTGAATCTATCTCCGCTGATGGTCATATTTGTGGGTAGCAACCTAGATCGATTTTTTAACAATGTTCGGGCGACCCAAGACAGAAGCCGTGAATGATCGCGGACGAAGATTTCCATCATTGTATATTGAGTGATCTGGGGAATACGGAAATGCGACATAGGTGGAGAACAAGCCTATATCGGACAAGCCGATGCGGTTGCAACGGGCCGCGGACTGTACCCGGCCATCCGCTTGACAATTGATCGGTGTTCTTTCATCTTTACATTGAGTTAAGTTGCGTTGCGATAGGGTGGCTTGCGCGTAGGGTGTCGGTCAAACGAAATTTAATGCTGTCCACGGATTGCGTACCGGTTTGCACCGACGAGTCGGGTTGGATTTCCATAATGTCGCGGTTCAGTCTCTTCATTTGGAACTCGTGCTGTATCCGATCTGATATCTGATGCCCAGAGGACACGTACAACTCGTTCGGCATCTGTCACTGCACGCTCTGGATTTGTCTTATTTTCAGCAACATGATGTCAAAATCGGAGTATGGATTCAGTTTTTCTTTGTGTAACCACCAACCGCAATCAAAGCCACTTCATCGTCGGCGGATGATCCGGCCATCATCAAATGCCAGCCGTCCTTAAGAATTCAATCAATTGATTCCATTCGAAAACGGGCCAAGTCTGCTCTACATTGACTTTAATGCTGTACATGGCATTCAGTATCAATACGCCGTCGGATTCCTACTGCCGGAGAATCTGGGCACACTACATTACGATTATGGAGAGTGTGAAGCTGCGACAGTTCGATTCGTTGACTTAACCCAGGCTGACGTCAGCTGCTGGACCGCGTCAATATTTCATAGCCGGTTTCCGTGACGAGTACCGTGTGTTCCCATTGTGCCGACAGACTTCCGTCATTGGTTACCACTGTCCATCCGTCAGCCTGCATTCGAGTTTCTTTTTTGCCAGCGTTGACCATGGGTTCGACGGTAATGGTCATTCCGGGTTTCAGTTCGATTCCGGTATCAGGCTCACCGTAGTGCAACACGTGCGGCTCTTCGTGAAAACGCCGCCCGATGCCGTGACCACAGTATTCACGAACAATTGAATAGCCGTGGGACTCGACATGTTTCTGAATGACGTGGCCTAGAGTTCCCAGTCTCAATCCACCCTTGATCGTTTCAATGCCGATCATCATGGCTTCATAGCAGACGCGGCTCAGGCGCGCTGCTTTGATGGATGGTTTGCCTGCAAAGTACATACGACTTGTATCGCCATGGAACTCATCCTTGATGACTGTAACGTCGATGTTAAGCATATCGCCTTTCTTAATGATTCTCGAATCTGGAATCCCGTGACAGACAACATTGTTGACCGACGTACAGATGGATTTTGGAAAACCGCGGTAGTTGAGTGGGGCGGGAATCGCATTCAGATCATTGGTGATGAATTCGTGACAGATGGTATTGAGATCGTCTGTTGTTCTGCCTACGCTCACGTATTCTTCGATCATATCGAGCACAGATGCCGCCAAGCGGCCCGCAACGCGCATTTTCTCAATTTCATCTGCAGACTTGATGGTGATATTCAACATGATCGCTCGCAACTAAAATGATAAAGATGTTTTCACCTGGAACTGTCAGTAAGTAGAGACCAGACGAACCTGCAGGCAAATATTTTATCGCAGTCAGTTTTTTCCTATTTTCCAGATCAATCTATTGAGTTCATTTTTTTGGCAGTTCTTCAAACTCACTGTATAGTGCCGCGAGGCCAAGGGCTTACCCACCATCTGTAATATCATCAAATGTTCCGTTGATTACGAAATATCGGTTTCGCGATGCAAATGATGGGTTACATTCACTGTCCATTAATTGCAACATAAAATGGCTGTTCTGACTTTTAACTCTCAGCGAATCTATTTTCTCTCACTTTCATAGCAGATGATTCTGGGTCTGACGGTGCGTCTGAACGACATGCCGGTGAATTTATCAATTGAAAACTCGACTGGTTCTCTTCTGAACTGGCCATCAATTATTTTCGAGATGAATACTTGATGTAATCTGCCAATTGACGATTTGAGACGATTGGCACACGAATTCGTTTGCCCGAAATCAACCGACAATCAGTTCAGATTACTTGCGCAATTCACCCGAGAAACCGGCAATTTATGTAAAACTCGAACCGCGATTCGTAGTAAACTATCTCCCCAACATAATTCTCACATGGATCCACACTGTCTGTCAGGGTGCCCTTAGGGGTAGGTAGCACAGTGCCATGGTGGCTTAACCCAAATTAAAGGAGAAAAATCGTGTCGGACGTATCCATGCGCCAGCTGCTGGAAGCTGGCGTGCATTTCGGACATCAGACCCGTTTCTGGTGTCCAAAGATGGCCCCTTATATTTTCGGGCATCGAAACAAAATTCACATCATCAATCTCGAGTTGACTCTGTCAATGTTCAACGATGCGATGAACTATCTGAGTGGTGTCGCCGCCAATCGCGGCAACGTGATGTTCGTTGGTACCAAATCTCAGGCGGGACCGATCATTCAGGAGCAGGCCCAGCGCGCCAATTCACCCTATGTCTACCATCGCTGGTTAGGTGGAATGCTGACAAACTACAAGACGGTACGACAGTCGATCGAGCGGCTGACGGCTTTGGAGGAACTGTCCGAATCGGCAGAATTCGCCAAGTTGCCCAAGAAGGAAACCCTGAACGTCGAACGGGAGAAATTTCGACTGAATCGAAACTTGGCCGGAATCCGCAATATGCAGGGACTGCCGGCAGCGCTTTTCGTGATTGATGTCAAACATGAGAACATCGCCATCAAAGAGGCCAATAAACTCGGCATCCCAGTCGTTGCAGTGGTTGACTCAAACTGCGACCCCGATGGAGTTGATTATGTCATTCCCGGAAATGATGATTCAACCAGTGCCATAAGACTTTACTGCACCTATGCGGCCAATGCGATTCAGGACGGTTACGCTTCCATACAGAATGATCCGTATGTTTCTGCCGTCGGTATTGAAAGCGACTTGGATGTCATGGTCAATACCGGGGTAACGTCCGCGAAAGCCGCGGTTGCGCCTGATGATGACGATTTTGGTGATGAACAGGAGAGTGGCGCGCCCGAAGTGCAGTCCTCCGGCGCAGAGCCGCACCCCCAAGAGGCGGTTGCTGAATCGTCAGCAGATGGTGAAGTTCAGGCGGAAGCGCCACAGGAAGAACTGACTGCCGCTGAACCGAATGGAACTGAAACGATGGCCACCGGTCCAAGCGAAGAGGAAGCACTGACTGAAAGTACGGCGGCAGATTCATAGAATCGTTTGCGGGCCGCTTGATGAATGAGTTCAGGCGGATGACATTGATCAGGGAAAACAGGCTGCAGGAAAATGGATTCTGTAGTAACTAACTAACGAATGGCCAAGAGTTTGAATTCCGGCGGCCGTTGTAAGTCATACATTTAACCAATACTCATCTCGGAGGAAAACTGCATTGGAAATCTCAGCAGTAATGGTAAAAACGCTGCGCGAACTGACCGGCGCGGGCATCATGGATTGCAAAAAAGTACTGTCAGAATGCGACGGCGATCAGGAAAAAGCGATCGAACTGTTGCGCATTAAGGGCGCGGAGAAGGCACAATCGCGCACCGGTCGAACTGCGACTGAAGGCATCGTCGTATGTCAGGTGTCGCCAGACCGTGAAATGGGTGCTCTGGTTGAGGTGAACTCTGAAACGGACTTTGTTTCGCGGGGCGAGGTGTTTCGCGCATTCGCGGTGCCATTGGCGGGTATTGCACTGTCCATCGGCGAAGATTGCGAAGACCTGGACGCGTTGAACGAATTGCCTTTCGGTGACTCAGGGCAGACCGTCGAACAGGCGCGCCAGGAGATGCTGCTGAAGATCAGTGAGAACATTTCCATTCGCCGCGTGGCAGTTTTCAAAGCGGATTCGGGTTGCAAAATCGGCAGTTACGTGCATCGCGAGAGACTGGGCATTCTGACCGAATTGTCCGGTGATGATGCACCGCGCATTGCAGACAGTATTGCGGTTCATATTGCCGTAATGAAACCTCAATGGGTGGCTGTCGAGCAGATTCCCGCGGAGGTGATTGAAAGTGAGCGGAAAATGTATCTCGCTCAGGCACAGGAGACTGGCAAGCCGGAATTTGTGTTGCAGAAAATCGTCGATGGTAAGATCAGCAAGTTTTCGAAGGAAAACACGCTGCTCAATCAGGCCTATTATGATGACGAGGACCGAACGGTCGATGCGCTACTGAAAGAACACAGTGTTGCTGTGAGACGTTTCTGCCTGATGGACCTGGGCAAATAGCTCGACAGACAACCGTCATGACGGAAGCCATACTACCAGCTCAGCCTCTGTATGGTCTGATTCTATTGAAGCTGAGTGGCGAGCTGCTAGCTGGCGACAAACACGTCGGTCTGGATGCGGACCAGCTGGACCGAATTGCGGCTGAACTGATCGCTCTCGTTGCTGCAGGAATTAAAGTGGCGGTCGTAATTGGTGGCGGCAATTACTTTCGTGGCGCCCGCAATCGGTCGCTTTCCATTTCAACGCTGCGGGCGCATCAGATGGGCATGCTGTTTACAATCGCGAATGCCATCGCTCTGGAACAGACTTTACAGAGCAAAGGCGCCGCCTCAACCGTCATCTCATCGGTCGCGATACCCTCAATCGTCGACCAGTTTGATGGCGTTTCGTTTGCGAAGCACTTGCGCGAGGATAAAATCGTAGTGTTCGCCGGTGGGACGGGCTGCACGCATTTCACAACCGATACCGCGGCCAGTTTACGGGCGATAGAAATCAAAGCCGACATACTGCTCAAAGCGACTGATGTCGATGGGATTTACAACGAGGATCCGGCTCTTGTAAGTGATGCGTTAAAATTTAACCGAGTGACGTATGGTCAGGTACTGACCGATGATTTGGCCGTTATGGATGCAACATCAATCGCACTCTGCAGAGAGCATCGGATGCCGTTGCGCGTGTTCAATGGTCTGACGCCGGGGAATATATATAGGGCTGGGTATGGTGGCGAGATCGGTACGTTGGTGGACTTTGATGATGGAGACTGAACAATGCTTGAAGAACTGATCGCCGATGCCGAAGAGCGGATGAAAAAATCACTGTCGAATCTGCGCCTCGAGCTCTCAAAACTGCGCACCGGGCGGGCGAGCACAGCTCTGCTCGATCATATACGGGTGGAATACTATGGCACTTCGGCGCCGCTCAATCAGGTGTCGACCGTTACCGTCAGCGATCCGCGTACCATCAGTATCAATCCGTGGGAAAAAACGATGATTCCCGTCATCGAAAAAGCGATCATGGAGTCAGACCTGGGGCTGAACCCAATGAGCGCGAGTGAGACCATTCGAGTACCCATTCCCAGCCTGACCGAGGAACGGCGACGAGAAATTTCCAAACTAGCCCGCTCAGAAGGTGAAAACTGCAAAGTCGCCATTCGGAACATTCGCCGAAGCTGTAACAGCGACCTTAAGGAATGGCTGAAAGAAAAGGAAATCACTGAGGATGATGAGCGGTTGGGACAGAATCAGATTCAGGACCTGACCGATCGCCATACCGCACGCGTCGATGACATTGTCGCGGAAAAAGAAACGGAAATAATGACCGTCTGATGTCGGACCGGCCCGTTATCGGTAACAGCACCGTATCTGCCATGACTTCCAATGACCGACCCCGTCTGGAATCCCGTCTGCCGGTTCATGTTGCCGTGGTGATGGATGGCAACGGCCGTTGGGCCCAGAGGCAGGGCCACAGCCGATTGGAAGGACATCGGCGCGGTGTCGAAAATGTGCGCACGTTGGTGGAAGAGTGCGTGCGACATAAGATTCCTTATCTCACGTTGTTCGCATTCAGCAGTGAGAATTGGCGGCGACCCAAACAGGAAGTCGCCTGGCTGATGCGATTGCTTGATCGCGCCCTTGAGAAAGAAATCCAGACGCTCCACGCCAATGGCGTGCGGTTGCGGTTTATTGGTGACATCTCCGCACTGGCACTGACCATTCAGAAGAAAATCGATTACGCATGCGAGCTGACCCGGCCTAACTCGCGGCTGGGTCTGACGGTTGCCGTCAATTATGGTGGTCAGTGGGACCTGACACAGGCGTTTGCAAGCATTCTGCGCGCGGTGCAGCGGGGTGACATCTGTGCGGATGACCTGTCGCCTGCGATGATCGGCAACCATCTCGCAACCGCGGAACTGCCCAGTCCAGATTTATTCATCCGCACCGGCGGCGAGAAGCGGATGAGCAACTTCCTGTTGTGGCAACTCGCTTACACGGAACTGTATTTTACGGATGTATTCTGGCCGGACTTTGATGGTGCAGAATTTGCACTGGCACTCCGATCGTTCGCCTCTAGGGAGCGGCGATTCGGCGGCGCGGAGCTTGGGGTGGATGATAAAGAGCCGCAGATTGTTCAATAGCTGAAGCGGCGAACGAATCAGCATTTTGCTCCTCGCCGTATCAACCGCCTGTATGCTACCGAGTCAATCTGCCGACAGTTCGCGCGGCGATGGGTGGCGGAGGCATCCAGTCCGACAGTTCTAACCGCATCGTTCGCGTCGAAGAGGATTCCCATCAAGTCAGACGTTCAGGTGGAATGGCGAACGGATACATGAAAACTCAATTCGCACGGCTGCTCATTCTATGTTGATTCAACGAGTCAAGACGGGACTTGTCATAACTGCCGGACTTTTTGCCGGACTTTTTCTTCTTCCACCGTACATTTTTTTCCTCCTGCTGCTGGCAATCGGTGCGGCCGGTGCCATCGAATGGGCTAGAATGTCGCATGCATTTGGCCGCGCGGGTGTCTTCATTTTTCCCATTGCCGTTCTGGCGCTCACCTCCGTTCTCCACTATCATCAGGATTATGCCGTTCCGTTCGGTCTCATTGGAACGGTGTTGTGGCTGCTGTTGGCTGCATGGACGTTGAGAACCGAGATTCGGAAGCCGAATTCGTGGTTGACGGCCATCACCGCGACGGTGGTCATTTCGCTGGCAGTTTTTTCGATTTCGAATCTCGTTATTTCTGAGCCTTACGGTTCTCTGTGGGTCGCAGGCCTGTTCCTGCTGGTCGCGATCGCCGACTCCGCCGCTTATTTTTCTGGCGTTCGATTTGGGAAAAATAAACTGCTGCCGCGCATCAGTCCCGGAAAAACCAGGGAAGGACTGATCGGTGGCCTGCTGGTCGTGTGGGCCGCGTCCATGGGATTCGGCGCCTTGGTTTGGTCCGAAGATCGATCGCAGATCTTTGTGTTTGCAATCGTCTGCCTGTTGTGTGCTATATTCTCAGTGATTGGCGATCTTTATATGAGTTTGCAGAAAAGAATGTGCGGCACCAAAGACAGCGGTTCCCTTCTTCCAGGACATGGTGGCATATTGGACCGAATTGACAGCACGCTTGCTGTTGCGCCGGTTTATGCGCTCAGCGTGAAAACACTTCTGGCGTAATCGTTTCGTTTTCAGATCATGCGAACGCTTACGGTACTTGGCGCAACGGGCAGCATCGGTCAGCAGACGCTGGATATTGTCCGTCGCTATCCTGAGGAATTCAGAATTCGCGCACTCACCGCGCGGCGCGGAAGCGACGCGCTGGCACGTCTTTGCCGAGAATTCGAACCCGAATTCGCCGTGGTTTCCTGTGCGCATGAAGCCACTCTTCTGCGCGGGAAACTGAACGCCGTCAATCGTTCAATCGAAGTTCTTGCCGATGGTTGTGAGTCGGAATCCGATTCCATCTATGATGCCGACGTGACCGTTACCTCGATTGTTGGAGCGGCCGGTCTCAAATCGACGCTCAGAGCCGTCCAGGCGGGGAACACGGTGCTGGTTACCAACAAGGAACCAGTCGTGATGCTCGGTCCCATTCTGCGCAATGAGGTACGCAGGCACGGTACCACCATCATTCCAGTTGACAGCGAGCACAATGCGATCTTTCAGTGCTGCTTTTCGCATGAGAGGAAGCATTATGAGTGCTTTTATCCGATCGCAGGACTTCGCCGCATACTGCTTACGGGGTCGGGAGGCCCTTTCAGGTCCACCAGCCTGAACGCGCTCAGGGATGTTACTCCTGAACAGGCCGTCGCCCACCCGGTGTGGAGCATGGGGCCCAAAATATCGGTCGATTCGGCGACGATGATGAACAAGGGGCTTGAGATAATTGAAGCGCGCTGGTTGTTTGATACGCCAGTCGCCCAGATTGACGTGGTCGTGCATCCGCAGGGCATCGTGCACTCGATGGTCGAGTACCTGGATGGTTCGCTGCTCGCCCAGATGGGGACTCCCGACATGCGCATTCCGCTTTCTTTCGGATTGTTCTGGCCGCGTCGCCTGCCAAGCGGTGCGGCGCGGCTGGATGTATTCAACATGCCGGCCATGAATTTCGAACCGCCGAACTTTGAGCGGTTTCCGTGTCTGAAAATCGCCAGCGAAGTGGCTGAATGTGAGGGAACGGCACCGACAGTGATGAATGCGGCGAATGAGGTGGCGGTGGAAGCCTTTCTGGATGCAAGAATTCATTTCACCGACATCAGCACAGTAGTGGCGTACTGTGTCGACCGACTGGGCAACAGTGCAGGCGAGTCGATTGATCAGGTTATGGAAGCGGACCAGATTGCCCGGGAGATCGCAAATGAAAAAGTATCTCAGCTGACTGGAAAATCCTGTGTTAGCAGTATTCAACCGCTCAAGGATGAATCGCTGATAAACCAAAGAAAATTTATATGATGGCGAGTAAAATACTGCGAGCGAAAACAGTCGGCATTCAAAGACTGTTGAGTTCAGCAGTCCCATTCATTGATGAATGGCTTCCAATCCCCAATTTGACGGCAGGAATTCTGACCCATTCAATTTGATTGAATCAGCATGTTCGAAATACTGAACAGCATATTGTTTTTCATTGTCGCGATCGGCGTACTGATTACGTTTCACGAGTATGGACACTTTTGGGTTGCTCGACGTATGGGCGTCATCGTGCTTCGATTTTCAATTGGGTTCGGTCCGGTCATCTATAGGTATGAACCGAAAAATTCACTCACCGAGTTCGTCGTCTCGGCGATCCCGCTTGGCGGCTATGTCAGAATGCTTGATGAAACCCAGGACAAGGTACCGGAACGACTGCTGCCCTTTGCGTTCAATCGACAACCACTGTATCGGCGCTCCGCCATCGTTGCCGCCGGTCCATTGGCCAATTTTCTGCTCGCTGGACTGTTGTATGCCGCGACCTTCATGATCGGCACGGAAGGACTTCGCCCGGTCGTCGGATCGCTGGTGGAAAATGGTTTGGCGGCGAAATCCGGGTTTCGGGTCGGCGACGAACTCAAGAGCATTGATGAGAAATCCATTCAGAGCTGGAGCGAGCACCAATTTTATCTGCTTGACCGAATAGTGAGTCGAGAGCCCGTCCAATACCAGGTGTTGAATGATGGACAGATGAGAGACGCCCGTATTGATTTTGCTGACCTGGGTGATGTCGATCTGCAGTCCGGCAGCATTGACAGCGTGATGGGAATGTTTCCTGCGACACCGGCTGTGCTGCCCATCGTCGATCATGTTGTCGCTGGATATCCGGCGGAAGCCGCCGGCCTCAGACAGGGTGATGAGATCCGTCGCGTGAATGAGGCGCAGGTAACCAGTTGGAACGATTTGGTCGAGCTGATCAGTCAGAGTGACGCGGCCGTACTGAATGTTCACTTCAGCAGAGATGGGGTGGATTACGAAGCGGCGATCGAACCGCTGGTGATCGAACGAAATGGCGGTCAGGTCAAACAGATCGGAATCGCAGTCGACGTTGAGAAACAGTTGCGCGAGGCCAATGTCATGGTAACGCTTCGTTACGGCATATTTGAATCGTTGTGGAAGGGTTTTGAGAGCATGTGGGCGACCACGGTCCTGACGATCAAGCTGCTGGTCAGCATGATAACGATGCAACAGTCGGCCGATTCGATTGGCGGGCCGATTGCGATAGCGGAGCATGCCGGCAGTGCGGCGCAGGCGGGCATCAACAATTACCTTATCTTTCTGGCGCTACTGAGCGTCAGTTTGGGGATTCTGAACCTGCTTCCCATTCCGGTATTGGATGGCGGTCACCTCATGTTTCACCTTTATGAAGCGATATCGGGATCACCGCCCACGGAAAAAATGCTGATTATCGCCAATCAAATTGGTGTATTTCTGCTTGTCTGCCTGATGGGATTTGCGTTCTATAATGATTTGACTCGAATATTCTGACTTTGCCTCGAGAACCCGTTATGACATTTGTGATGCGTAAACCCATTCTGTTCCTATTTCTGTTGCTGGCCTTGCCGGCCCATGCGATCGAGACATTCACCATCGGCGACATTCAGATCGAAGGACTGCAGCGAATAACACCGGGGGCGGTTTTTGTTGCTTTGCCCGTTCGGGTGGGTGATGAAATGAACGATCAGGCGTCTTCCAGTTCAATCGATGCCTTATTTGAAACGGGATATTTCGATGATGTCCGACTGCAGCGGGATGGGAATACCCTGATCATTTCCGTCGTTGAGCGGCCGACCATTGCCGTCGTCAACTTTGATGGCAACCGCAAGCTCAAAGATGAGGTCATTGAAAACGCATTGCGAACCGCGGGATTGGCAGCGGGAGAGGTGTACAACCCGGATTTGGTCGACAGCTTTACAGAACAACTGCAGCGTTCGTATTTTGAGGTTGGACATTTCGCGGTGGAAATCTACTCATCCGTCGCGCCACTCGAGCGCAACAGGGTGGAACTGACCATTACCATCAGTGAAGGCAATGTCGCACTGATTAAAGAGATTCAGCTGGTTGGCAACGAGCAGATTTCGGATGAGGAAATTCTGGATGCCATCCGCCTCAGCACCAAAAAGACGCTGGGCTTTCTAAATCGAAGAAACCGTTACAACCGCGAGCAGCTGCGCGCCGATCTTGAGAGCATTTCATCTCTATACCTGAATCAGGGTTACATCGAATTTTCACTGCTCTCCGCCCGTACGTTCATTGCGAACGATTTGGAAGGGATTCTCATCGTCATTACGATGTCGGAAGGCAATCAGTACAAGTTTGGCGAGCTGTCGATTGAAAGTTCCGAAGAAGTCATTACGCAGGAGGAGTTGAATGAATTGGTGGTGGAGCCGGAACAGGACATTTATTCCTTTGAAGAAGTCAGCAGGGCGCGCAATGAAATAACCGATTCATTTGCAAACATTGGCTATGGACGGGCTCAGGTCGACGCATTGCCAACGATTCATGACGATGATCAGACCATTGATGTCAAGTACGTTGTCAAGCCCGGCAAGCTGACGTATATTCGGACCATCACGTTTCGAGGCAACTACAGCACTTCCGATGAGGTCTTGAGGCGGGAGATGCGCGTTCTGGAAGGTGGGCTGTACACGGCTAAGGAAATTCAGCAGTCGCAAAATCGGCTCAACCGACTTGGCATTTTCAGCGATGTCAACGTCGAACTTGTTCAAGTGGCGGGAACGGAAGACCAAATCGATATCGTGGTAACCGTTGAGGAGCGATTGACCGGTTCACTGCTGTTCGGTGTGGGGTACAGTGAATCCGAGAAAACATCGTTTAATTTCACCTTATCGCAAAACAATCTGTTCGGGACGGGTAAGAAACTGTCGACGGGTGCTTCCTATGGCAAAATTGAACAGTCGCTGCATTTGGATTACACCAACCCCTATTACACCCGGGATGGCGTTTCGAGACGATTCAGCTTTGAATATCAGGAACGAGACACTTCGGAATCTGATGCCACGCTGATTTATGAGATCGACTACCTGTCCGGAAGCGTTGATTTCTCGTACCCGGTTTCCGAAGAGGGGGCTGTGGGTATCGAATTCGGCGCCTCGCAGCAAGATCTGTCCTTAGTCGCGTCAAATAGGCCGCAAACAGACTACCAGGTCGTTGACTATATTGGCGACGGTCTGGAAACTCTAAATGCGAATTCCACCCTCAGTTATCGTAGAGACACTAGAAACCGGGCCTTTTTCGCAACTGAAGGCAGCGACCTATATCTGGGATTGACGGGAACGTCTGGAGACGAATCCTATCTGACCATGACCGCGAGCTATGCTCACTATTTCTCCATTGGTGAGAAGGCGGCGCTGCGCTTGAGCACGCAGGTGGATGTCGCAAGCGAGGACCTGCCATTCTACCAAAACTACTATATGAGTGGAAAATCAGAATTGCGCGGGTTCAACAGTGGAACACTCGGAGCGAGGCAGCTTTGTCGATCAGGTAAAGAGGGAGAGGCGGGGAGTAATTTTGCGACCTATGTTGGTAGCAACCCCGTCATTGATGGCGAAGTTCGTAAAGACGGTGTACTTATAGCAAAGAAATATGCAGACGAAAATGGAGACATGCGCTGGTTCGGAGCCTGCGGTTCGGCGCGTTCATTGGGCGGCAACCTGCGCATGCTCAACCGCGCTGAACTTTTCTTTCCATTTTTCGGTTCTGATGAAATTGATGACAAACGAATATCAATATTTGTCGATCTGGGTGGTACCTTTCTGCGTAAAAAAGGTGTTTACGGTACCGCGAGCAAGGCATTGGGGCTCAGAGAAGACTTCAGTTTCAGCAACATGCGAAGTTCATTCGGAATCGGTTTCGAGTGGCTGTCGCCAATCGGCCCGTTCGGCGTTCACTATGCCATTCCAATCAAATCCAAAGCGGGTGATGATCTGAATCGATTCCAGATCACCCTTGGGTCATTTTTTGAGTGAGGATCAGTCAGTGAGGAACAGTCGTTGGAAATTCATTTGGTTTAGCCTGTCGATCGTCGGCTGCGCCCAGCTTTATTCAAGTGCCGCATTCTCTCAGAATGATGCCGACCGGCCACTCAAGATTGGTTATGTCAACGCGCAGGACGTCGTATCCAATGCCCCTCAGGCGAGAATCGCGCTTGAAGAGCTGACTCAAAAATATTCTGCTCGAGAAGCTGAACTTCTGGATCTGCAGAATGTATTGCGCGAAATTGAACAGAAATTGGCTGATTCAGAAAGCGGTGAACAGTCTGAATCTGAACTGGTTGAACTACGGTCGCAAGCCCGGTCAATCAACCGGGAGCTGGAGCGCGCCACAGCGGATCTCAACGAGGACTACAATTTCGACCGAAACAGGCGATTGGAACTACTGCAGGGTTTAATCAGTGAGGTCATTCTGCAGATGGCTAGGGAAGAAGGGTTTGATCTCATCGTACAGAGTCCGGTTGTCTGGGCAAGCCCGCGGATTGATATTACAGGTGCCATTCTGGAGCGATTGAAAGATCTGTCTGAACAGTGATCAGGCGAGGGGACATTGACTCGAGAATGGACACTTGCCGAACTGGCGCAGATTGTTGGAAGTGAGAGTCAGGGCGATCCTGATCAAACCGTTTCCCGGGCTGCAACACTTGATGACGCGACACCCAACGCAATCAGTTACTGCTCTTCTAGAGCGCACATTCAACATTTAAAGGATACAAAGGCCGGGATCGTCATACTTGACAGGCGATTTCGATCCGAGTTTGGTGGGAACTGTATCATTGCCGAATTCCCGCGTCTCGCATTCGCTCAGATCATCGAGGTACTGCACCCCTGTTCTGAGCGGCGCGCTGGGATTCATCCAACCGCCGTGGTCGGTGACAACTGTCGAATTGAAGACTCCGTTTTCATAGCGCCCAATGCGGTGATTGGTAGCAACGCAACAATTGAGGCGGATGTGTCGATTGAAGCGGGCACGGTCATTGAAGATGAAGTTGAAATAGGTGAGGGAAGTCGGATTGGTGCGAACTGCGTCATTTATCGGCGCACTGAAATCGGGCGCGGCTGCCGTTTGTCGGCGGGGGTCGTTCTGGGCGCGCCTGGATTCAGTTTCGAGTGGGATGGCTCGCACTGGGTGTCCGTACGTAATATAGGAACCCTCGTCATTGGTGATCACGTGGATATAGGCGCGTGTACCAGTATCGACCGCGGTTCAACGGGGGCCACCCGGGTTCACAATGGCGTACGAATTGACAACAACTGTCAAATTGGCCACAACGTTGAAATCGGCGAGCATACGCTGATCGTTGCGGGGGTAGGGATCGGCGGCAGTGCGACACTCGGCAAACGATGTGTCATCGGCGGGCACGCTGCAATCAAAGACAATGTGTCCATTGTGGATGATGCCGTCGTTCTGGGTACCACTTTCGTAACGAAGTCGATTGAGAAAGCGGGAACGTATTCATCCGCGGTTCCCGCAAGAGACGCCAAGCAGTGGAATCGTTCGTTAGCAAAGCTCATTAGGCAGGGTGATGGCTGATTCACTTTTTGCACTGTACCATTCGAGAGACAAACCATGCCATCACTTACAATGACCGAAATCAGAGAATTGCTGCCTCATCGCTATCCCATGCTGATGATTGATCGAGTCGACGATTACGCCGATGACTGGCTGCGTGCGACCAAAGCGGTCTCGATAAATGAACCCGTCTTTCAAGGGCATTTTCCAAGCCATCCGATTTTTCCGGGCGTTCTTATCTTGGAAGCGATGGTGCAGGCATCGGCAATCATGGCCAGTCTGAGCCTAGGGGCAAAAGCAGATGACAGGCGGCTTTATCTGTTTGCCGGCGTCGATAAGGCGCGATTCAAACGGCCGGTCGTACCAGGTGATCTGATCGAAATCGAAACCAGGACGGTTCGCAAAGTCAGTCGTTTATGGAAAACTGCGGCGAGTGCAAAAGTTGCCGATCAGGTGGTTTGTACCGCCGATCTGCTGTTCACGTTTCAGGAACTGTAGATGATCGCCCCATCTGCCATTGTTTCTCCCGATGCGACGATTGGCACAGATGTCAGAATTGATCCATTTGCCATTGTTGAAGCAGATGTCGTAATTGGCGATCGCAGCTGGTTGCACAGCCATTGCGTCATCCACAGTCACACCAGGGTTGGCTGCGACAATCGCATTTACGAGTCGGCGGTACTCGGCGGCGATCCGCAGTCGAAGACTTACGCCGGCGAACCGACGCGGCTTGATATCGGCGATCGAAATTGCATTCGGGAAATGGTTACCGTCAGTCGTGGCACCGAGCCCGGCGCCGTTACCAGAATTGGCAGTGATAACATGATCATGGCCTATTCGCATATTGCGCATGACTGCCAGGTCGGCGATCACTGTGTCTTCGCCAACGGTACCAATATCGCCGGCCATGTGTCGGTTGGAGACTATGCTTTCTTGGGCGGGTTCACCCTGATCCACCAGAAATGCCGAGTCGGCTCTTACAGCATTACCGGAATCAGTACCGTACTACGCCAGGATGCGCCACCCTATATGATGATCAACGGCGATCCAGCGCGCGTCGTTTCAGTCAATCAGATCGGTCTTAAGCGACATCATTTTGGTCCGATATCCATGGCGGCGCTTAAGCAGCTCTACAGACTGTACTTTACCGAATGTCTGAAAACGGATGCAGTGCTGGAGCGATTGAATGAGGAGATGAGGCACAATCAGTGCGTTCAGGAATTTTTCAGATTCGTGAACACAAGTGAGCGCGGAGTCGTTCGTTAGGAATGCCGATGAGCATCGGAATCAGGTGGTCTGACAGGGTGATCTCTGTATTGATTTCTTCCATTGGATGAAGTGGAATCATTGGGTAAACCATCAATGCACGTTGCCATGGCGGTTGCAGAACCCTCGGGGGACAATATTGCAGCCGATTTGATTCGCGCGATGAAACTGCAGCAGCCCGACATTCAGGTTTCTGGAATCTGCGGGCCCGCAATGATTCAGGAAGGTGCGAGTGCAGTCTATGGAATTGATGATATTGGCAGTCTTGGTATTGAAGGTCTCTATGGTCGATTGCGTAAGATACTCAAGATTCGCAGAAACTTCATCAGATTGCTGCTCGCTGACCCACCTGATGTATACGTCGGTGTCGATGCGCCCGATTTCAATCTGTCAGTGGAGCAGCGACTCCGGCATGCGGGGATCCCCACTCTGCAGTACGTTGCGCCCACGGTCTGGGCGTGGCGTCGATATCGAATTCGCCGATTGAAACGTGCGGTTGAGCGACTGCTGACGATCTATCCATTTGAAAGCGATCTGTTCGATCGGGTTGGCATTTCACACAGATACATCGGTCATCCACTCGCTGATCAAATTGCCGCGCGCAATGACAGAACCAGCCACCGCGCGCTGGGTCTGAGCAAAGAGGGTTCAGTCATTGCAATTTTGCCGGGCAGCCGGGTCAACGAAGTTGACAGACTCTCGTCGATTTTTCTTGAAACGGCATTGGAGCTTTCTAGAAATGAACCGCAGCTGGAATTCGTTGCGCCATTCGTCGATGAATCAACCCGTCGGTTGTTTCTGAACAGACTGGCACAAATGAAGGTCACCGTGCCGGTGCATACCGTGTTGAATGATTCTCTCAGTGCGATCGAAGCTGCGGATGTTGTGATCGCGGCATCGGGTACGGCAGTGCTTGAGACGGCACTGTGCGGAAAACCGGTTGTTGTCAGTTATCGCCTCTCGCAGTTATCATATTATCTGCTGAGGGTCCTGACGCATACCAGCCACTATTGCATGCTCAATCATTTTGAACACGGTCCAATCATTCCTGAATTCATGCAGAAACAATGCACAGTTGAAAACCTGACCAGCGAGACGCTGAAGATATTGCGCGACTCGAATTATCGGCAACTGATGGTTGACCGTTTCGCGGCGATCTCGCGACAGCTGAAGTGCAGTGCCAACCAGTTGGCGGCACAGGAAATTCTACGGGTGGCCGGCCGGTGACCGACAGGCTTACAGCAGGCGTTGATGAGGCTGGAAGAGGTGCGTTGGCAGGACCGGTCGTTGCCGCTGCGGTCCTGTTTTCCTCACCACCGGAAATTGCCGGACTGACCGATTCCAAACGGCTGAGCTCGCTCAGGCGACGGGAGCTTGAGTTGCAGATCAAAGATAAGTGCGCCTGTTGGGCGATCGGCCTGTCAAGCCCGTCAGAGATCGAACGGATGAACATCCTCCAGGCATCTTTACTGGCGATGACGCGGGCGGTCGAAGCGTTGTCGGTTCAGCCGCAGCAGGTGCTGATCGACGGCCCGCATCTGCCCAAGATGCGGATTCCCGCACGGGCGATCATCAAGGGTGATCTCTCCGAGCCCGTCATCTCCGCCGCGTCAATCATTGCGAAGGAAACGAGAGATCAGATCATGCATAAGTATTCGATCACCTATCCGAAGTATGGCTTCGAGCATCATGTCGGTTATGGAACTAAAGTGCATCTGCGGGCTCTGTCAAAGTTTGGAGTGACTGCCATTCACAGAAAAACATTTGCTCCCGTACGAGCCCTCATTTCATGATCAGATCAGTCCATCAGGTGGTGCCACAATGAGTTTTGTTCATTTACGCGTACACACTGAATATTCGCTTTCCGACAGCATCATCAAGATTGATGACCTCGCGGCGCGGGCGGTCGAGTGCAAAATGCCGGCGGTCGGCATTACGGAGCGCTACAACGCATTCAGTGCGGTCAAGGCTTACAAGTCCTTGCGAAAATATGGCATTAAGCCAATCATCGGCGCCGAACTGGCCATTGAGAACTTAAAGACTCCCGCGGCGCCGTATGAGCTGGTGTTGATCTGTCTCAACCGCGATGGTTTTCAGGCGATGTGCAGGCTGTTGACCAAAGTGCATCAGCGGGTGAAGAAAGATGGCAGAATGGAGGTGAAGCCATCTTGGCTGACTGAGTCCGATTGCCGAGGGCTCATCGCACTCTCTGCAGGTCAGCACGGTGAGGTGGGACGTCATCTGCTCAGGAACCAGTATCAGACGGCCCGCGAGGCGCTTGGCAGATATCAGGCGGTTTTTCCACAGCGTTTCTATCTAGAAATATCCAGATTTGAAGAGGAGTCGGAGAACCAATACAACAATGCGGTACTTGATTTCGTCGAGCAGACGGGGACCCCTCTGGTTGCAACACATCAACCGCGTTTTCTGGATCGCAGTGAGTATGAATACCATGAACTGAAAGTAACGATTCACACTCAGCAGACCGGCGGAGTCGGTCAGACGAATGAGCGGGCTTACACGCATCAGCAGTACTTCTGCTCGGCAGAGGAAATGACTGAAAAGTTTGCCGACCTGCCGGGTGCGGTGGAAAATGCGATCGAAATCGCCAAGCGCTGCAATCTGCTGCTCGACTTGAATCAGACAACCTATATGCCGCCGTACCGGATGGATTCGGAAAATCAGGATATCAATGAGCATTTGCGGCAATCCAGCTATGAGGGACTGAACAATCGTTTTCCTGAACTGTCCGATGAACGCTACGCCGATCGACTTGAACATGAACTGAAAATCATTACCGCGACCAATTTCGCCGGTTACTTTCTGATTGTTTCCGACATCATACGCTGGGCTAAATCTCAGAACATCGTCGTGGGTCCTGGAAGAGGTTCCGGCGCTGGATCTTTGGTTGCTTACTGTCTTGATATCACTGAGGTCGATCCAATCAGACACAACCTGATTTTTGAACGATTTCTGACACCGGACCGAATATCTCCTCCTGATTTCGACATTGACTTCTGTATCTGGGAACGGGAGAGAGTGATTGAGCGCGTCATCGAACTGTACGGACAGGAAAAAGTCGCCCAGATCATCACTTACCAGACGATGGCGGCGCGCGCCGCCGTCAAAAACGTCGGGCGCGCGCTACGGCCGGACTATCTGTTTTACGATCAGGTAGCCAAGCTCATCCCTGAGGAGTTGAACATCACACTTGATCGGGCACTGAGCAAGAGCTCAGATCTGCAGCATCGATACGATGAAGAATCCCGTGTAAAAGAGCTGATCGACAGTTCCAGAGCGCTTGAAGGAATCGTTCTGAATGTCAGCAAACACCCAGCGGGACTAGTCATCGCACCCACCTGCATCACCGATTTTTCGCCATTGATGGCGGATGTCGAAAGCAGCCGCGACACCACCCATTTCGATAAGGATGATCTCGAAGATATCGGACTGGTCAAGTTTGACTTTCTCGGCCTCAAGACCCTGACGATCATCGCCTTGGCGCTGCGGACGATCAACGCCAGTCGGGAAGATGCAGAACCGTTGACCGAAAATCAGATTCCCGAAGGTGACAAAGCCACTTACGAATACATCAGCAGCGGTCACACCGCGGGTATTTTTCAGCTTGAATCCGGGGGCATGCAGCGATTGATCCATGCCATACAGCCGAGTCAATTTAAAGATCTCGTCGCCCTTCTGGCATTGTTCAGACCCGGTCCGCTGCAGAACAAAATGGATCAGATGTATATTGAAAATCGGAAGAACCGGCAGTATGAATTTCCACATGCCGATCTGAAGGAAGTGCTTGACGAGTCGCACGGTGTGATTCTGTATCAGGAACAGGTGATGAAGATCGCGCAGATCATGTCCGGCTATTCACTGTCGGAAGCGGATACGCTGCGCAAGGCGATGGGTAAAAAACTCAAACGCGAGATGCAGGAGCAGCGCGAACGATTCGTCGGTGGCGCCAGTGAGAGAGGCTACGACAGGAAACTAGCGGCCCGAGTGTACGATTGGATTGAGAGTTTTGGCGGTTACGGATTCAACAAGTCGCATTCAGTTGCTTATGCGATGCTGGCCTACCGCACGGCGTACCTGAAAACTCACTATCGAACGGCCTATATGGCGGCGTTCATGAGCGTTGACATGGATATCAAAACCATTGTCAAACTCTGCGTCGACGCCAAAGCGCAGGGCATCGTAGTCCTGCCTCCGGATATCAATCGAAGCGAATACAATTTCACTGCACTGAACGATCACCAGATTCTTTACGGACTGGGTGCGGTCAAGCGAATTGGTCGGGCAGTTGTCGATTCAATTGTGAGTTCCCGTAGATCGACCGGTGAATTCAAAGACTTGATGGATTTTTGCCTCAGAGTTGACTTATCAATCGTTACCAAAATGGCCTGTGAGGCGCTGATCTACGCCGGCGCGTTCGACCTGCTTAATCCGAACCGCGGCGAACTGCTCAATCAGCTGGATTATGTATACCGAACCGCTCAGCAGCATCTGGTCGACAGGAAATTGGGTCAGCAGAGTCTGTTTGATGAGGCGCCGGACGATGTTCAAGGCTCACCGAGTGAACAGTCCAATTCCTGGTCCAGCATTCAGTTGCTGGCAAAAGAACACGAGATTCTAGGGCTCTATCTGAGCGATCATCCAATTGAGCTCCATGCCACGGATTTGCGTACTCTGAAGAATATGGTCAGACGGATTTCTGACATCAATGACAGTGGTCAGAATCGATTCCTAGTCGCCGGTTGCGTCTGCAGACGCAGCTTTGTGGAACGACGCGGTGAGATGTCTGTTTTTTTTGAAATCGAGGATGCGTCCGGGCAGTTGTCCGTTGTTCTTTACGCGGACGTTTTTCCCAAATATAGGGAATGTATCCAAGATAATGAGATGGTGCTCGTCTCAGGCAGTCTGAACCGGTCGAATGGAGAATCCCAGATGAGACTGCAGGCCGACAGGGTCTGGACCATCAACGAGCTTCAGCGGTCCAGGTCGACCAGAATGATCTTGAAACTTAGGGCGGATTCTGTCACACCGGAGAAGATGTCGAATCTAAAGCAGTGGATGACCGCGCAACCGGGCGGCGGCAACAGAGTGGATGTCGAATACACCTCGAGAAGTGGGGCGACCATCAAATATCGGCTGAATGACAGTTGGCGGGTGGCCATCACCAACGATCTGATTTTTCGACTGCGTGAACTGTTGGGTGATGATATGGTTTTGGTAGACTACTCTGGGGTGTCGCTTCCGAGCTGATGTACGCATGAACTCGATTGCCCCAACAGCCGATTTCTCACATCGAAACTTAGCGCAGGTTCTCGATTTCGAGCGCCCAGTGGTGGAGATCAAGGAGAAAATCGAGGAACTTCGCCGATTCAACAGTGAGAATGATGTTGATTTCTCAGATGAGATCAACCGCCTGGAGAAACAGAAGACAAATCTGGAGCGATCCATTTTCTCGTCATTGACACCTTGGCAGATCACACAGCTCGCCCGGCATCCCCTGCGGCCCTACACCACCGATTACATCGAACGCATTTTCACCGATTTTCACGAACTGCACGGCGACCGGGCTTTTGCGGACGACTCGGCGATCGTCGCCGGGTTGGCTAGGTTCAATGAGCGGGGCATTGCCGTCATTGGGCATCAGAAGGGACGCGACACCAACAGCAAGATCGCGCGTAATTTTGGCATGCCGCGACCTGAGGGCTATCGAAAAGCGCAGCGAGTGGTCAAGCTGGCCGAACAGTTCTCACTGCCGATCTTCACGTTCATCGATACTCCGGGAGCGCATCCGGGCTTTGAGGCCGAGGCGCGGGGACAGTGTCAGGCGATCGCATCAAGCATGCTCGCATTGATTCGTGCCAGATGTCCGATCATTGCCTCAGTCATCGGGGAAGGCGGTTCCGGCGGCGCTTTGGCAATCGGTGTCGCCGATGAGGTGATCATGCTTGAGTATTCAGTTTACTCGGTCATTTCGCCGGAGGGTTGTGCTTCCATTCTATGGAAAGATGCGAACAAGGCGGAAGAGGCCGCTGAAGTGTTGGGCTTGACTTCGACGGTGCTCGCCAAACATGGATTGATTGATGCGGTTGTTAAAGAACCGCTGGGCGGCGCCCACCAGAACGTCGACGAAATGGCAGGCAACTTAAAGAAGCAGCTGGAAACGAGTCTCGATACGCTTACGTACCGACCCATGGATGAACTTCTGTTGTTGCGCGACAGCAGGCTTCGCTCTTACGGGGAATTTTTACCAGTCAACTGAAATCATCCGTTGTTTTTGGATCCTCTACTTATTTTAGAACAGTTGCCTGCGGTTGCCGAAAGCGATCGGTCGGCAAGCTTTCTGGTGGCTTATAGTGGTGGCATGGATTCGACGGTACTGCTGCACCTGCTGCATCGGCTGCGAGTGGCGGTTGATTTTCGTCTGGTGGCTTTACATGTCAATCACGGAATTTCCACCGAATCGGACAATTGGGCTGCGCACTGCGCTGACAACTGTGCGTCATTGGATGTTGAGTTTCGGTCGGTTGCATTGAGGTTGGGAGGGTCGGACAGGCGAACGAGTGAAGCGGAAGCCCGCGCACATCGATATGCCTGGTTTAAAGAGCAGATGAATGATGGAGATCTTTTGCTGACCGCCCATCATCAGCACGATCAGGCGGAAACCTTGTTACTGAATTTGATGCGAGGCGCCGGCGTGCGAGGACTGGCCGCCATGCAGCTCAAAGTGAAATTTTCTTCAGGCTGGCTGCTGCGGCCGCTGCTGAACGTGTCTCAAGATGAAATCAGGGACTATGCTGAGCTCTGGAATCTGCGATTCGTCCGAGACCCCGCAAATTCAGATCTGCAGTATGATCGAAATTACCTGCGCCATCACATTGTGCCGGCACTTTGTGAACGGTGGCCCGCCGCCATCCGACAGATCGGGCGAACGACGGAACATCTTGTCCAGTCGCGCAGGATGCAGGAAGCGCTGGCAGAACTGGATGCGAACGCCTGTCGGTCGGCAGGGCAGGGATTCTTGAGCATCGGCTTTCAGCTGTCTACGGTCAAACTGAAGAGTTTGGACCAGGCAAGACAGATCAATCTGCTTCGCTACTGGACGCGGCAGGCCGTGCATAGCGAACCGGGTTGGCAGGCGTTGGAAGAGTTCGTGAAAATCGCACTGTGTTACGATAAGAAATTCGCCGAACTCGCGTGGTCAGATTATTGCATCTATCGTTATCAGCAGAAACTCTATCTGACCCTGGCGGCCAAACGCACCGCATCGTTCAACCCTGTTTCGTGGGACCTGCACGCGCCGCTGGTGCTGGCGGCATCTCGTTTGGTTCTTGTACCGCAAACGGTCGAGAATGATGGCCTGAATCCGGAAAAATTGAGCGGAAAACTCTCAGTCCGCTTTCGAACCGGAGCCGAGCGGATACTGCTGCCCAATCGCGGGCACACCAGTTCGCTCAAAAAATTGTTTCAGCAGCATTCCATCCCGCCTTGGGAACGCGGCCAGCTGCCAATGATCTGCTGTCAGGATGAACTGGCCGCCGTGGTGCCATGGCTCGTGTCCGAGAAGTTTCGGGCCGGTGAGGGTGAGCGGGGAATTTCAATTCGCCTTGACAGGATGTGAATTGCCGCGGTTGGGGCATATTGAGAAATTCTGTGAAATTCTTTTTCGTTTTCTGATAATCTATTGGTCCGTTCGAAGTGATGGTTCAATTCGCTTCAGTCAGTCGAATCTGTAATTGTCCAACTTAGCGCAGAAAATCAGGTGCCGAAGTTCGTTTTCGTAACCGGCGGAGTGGTGTCTTCTCTTGGCAAGGGTATCGCATCCGCGTCGCTGGCCGCTTTACTCGAGGCGCGCAACATATCGGTTACGCTCATCAAGCTGGATCCCTACATCAACGTTGATCCGGGAACGATGAGCCCATTTCAGCATGGCGAGGTCTTCGTAACCAGTGATGGTGCGGAAACCGATCTCGATCTTGGCCATTACGAGAGGTTCGTCGATGTGCCGATGCGGCGGTCCAACAATTTCACCACCGGTAGGATCTATGAGCGGGTGATTCGCCGCGAGCGTCAGGGCGACTACTTGGGGAAAACGGTGCAGGTCATTCCCCACATAGTGGACGAAATCAAGGCTTGCATTGACGAAGGGGCTGGCGACTTTGAAGTCGTGTTCGTCGAGATTGGAGGTACCGTCGGCGACATTGAATCGCTGCCTTTTCTCGAAACCATCCGTCAGATGCGAATTGAACGGGGCGGTGATGACACACTATTCGTACACCTGACACTGCTGCCGAGACTGGACTATGCCGGAGAAATCAAAACCAAACCCACTCAGCATTCGGTGAAGGAGTTGCGCAGCATTGGAATTCAACCGGACATTCTGCTGTGTCGGACCGAGTCTGAGATCCCTGAGACGGCACGACAGAAAATCGCACTGTTCACCAATGTCGCCCCCAATTGCGTCATCTCCGCCCTCACTGTCGACAACATTTATGAAATTCCTTTACTGTTTCACCAGCAGGGTGTTGACGGCCTGATTGTCGATCAGCTTCGTCTCGATGCCGACTCGATTGATCTGTCTGAATGGCAAGATGTGGCTGATCGAAGCAGAAATGCCAGACACACGCTGGATATAGCTTTCGTCGGCAAGTATATGGATATTGCCGATTGTTACAAGTCGCTGGCGGAAGCGTTTCGACATGCAGGAATGAAAACTCGCACCCGCATCCGAATACAGTTCATTGATGCCGAAACAGTCGAGCAGAATGGCGTTGAATCACTGAACGGGGTGGACGCCATTGTGGTGCCCGGCGGTTTCGGGCTACGCGGTACAGATGGAAAAATCGCCGCAGTCAAACATGCTCGAGTGAACGATATTCCATATTTGGGAATCTGTCTGGGCATGCAGATCGCCGTGATCGAGTTCGCTCGTAATGTACTTCATCTGGAGGATGCGGACAGTACGGAGTTTAATGAGAATACGCCGCATCCGGTCATCGCACTGGTAACAGAATGGCAGACACCGGCAGGGGTGGTGGAAAAAAGAGCCAAGAATGAGAAGCTGGGTGGAACGCTGCGACTGGGTGCGCAGGAGATCAATCTGAAGGAGAATACACGGGCCGGTTCAATTTATGGAAGTGATCGAGTCTACGAACGACATCGCCATCGATATGAGTTCAACAACCGTTATCGAAAACAGTTCGAGGACAAGGGCATGGTATTTTCGGGCACTTCGAACGACGATCTGATTGAGATGATTGAATTGCCCATGCACAGGTGGTTCGTTGGCTGCCAGTTTCATCCCGAATTCACCTCGACGCCGCGCCGAGGACATCTGCTGTTCACCCATTTTGTTGAAACCATATTGGACGGTAAAAATCAGCCGGCAACATTACCAGAACGGGCGGCAGTCGTTTGAAAATCGCCAATGTTGCAGTCGGCAATGACCGACCTTTCTTTCTGTTTGCCGGTCCGTGTGTGATCGAGTCCGAAGCTTTCGCTCTTGACACGGCCGGTGAAATAAATCGCATCTGCCGTCGGTTGGATATCCCGTATGTTTATAAGTCTTCCTACGACAAAGCGAATCGTACGTCAGTTGGTTCTTTTCGAGGCCCTGGTCTGCAGCAGGGCTTGGAAATACTCTCGAAAGTTCGTCGGGAAATAGGCGTTCAGGTTCTGACGGACGTTCATTCACCGCAGGAAGCGGCTGTTGCGGCTGATTTTGTTGACGTCATTCAGACGCCCGCATTTCTTTGCCGACAGACCGATCTAATCACCGCCGCCGCGAAGACCGGCAAACTGATTAACATCAAGAAAGCCCAATTTCTTTCGCCACATGAGATGACCCATGTCGTTGACAAGGCACTCAGCGCCGGCGGGCAGGGCCGTACTCTGGTATGTGAACGCGGATCCAGTTTTGGTTATAACAATCTGGTTGTGGACATGAGATCGCTCAGCATACTTCGTACAACTGGCTGTCCGGTTGTTTTTGACGCCACGCATTCCGTTCAGCTACCGGGTGGCGCCAATGGACGGTCAAGCGGGCAGCGGGAGTTTGTTCCCACCCTGGCGCGGGCCGCCATAGGCGTGGGGGTTGCGGGGCTCTTCATGGAAACGCATCCAGATCCCGCTTCTGCACCGAGTGACGGGGCCAATTCATGGCCGCTGACGAAACTGGAGCAGCTACTCGAAGACTTCAAAGCCATCGACTTTGTCGTCAAGAATCAGATCTCTCAATTTTAGTCATCGGACGTTCAGGTATCGTGACTTCGCCCATCATCAGCAGTGTGCGCGGCATTGAAATTTTGGATTCGCGCGGCAATCCGACTGTCGAAGCTGAAGTAAAGCTGAGCGACGGCGCCTGTGGCTCGGCGGCCGTTCCCTCCGGCGCCTCGACGGGCATTCGAGAAGCTCTAGAACTGCGCGACATGGATTCGACGCGGTTTGGTGGTAAAGGTGTACTGCAGGCGGTGGAAAACGTCAATTCGCAGATTGCTGGTCAATTGCACGGTAAATCACCATTTGACCAGGCGTCAGTTGATCAGGCGATGATTGAACTGGACGGAACGGACAGAAAGACCCGCTTGGGTGCGAATGCCATCCTAGCCGTCTCAATGGCAGTTTCCCGAGCGGCCGCCAATTCACTCAAGATTCCTCTATTCCAATACCTTTGCGAGGATGGTGATTTGGTGTTGCCCGTTCCATACTTGAATATTCTGAATGGTGGCGCGCATGCCAACAACAACATCGACATCCAGGAATTTATGATCCTGCCGACGATGGCTTCGAGTTTTGGCGAAGCACTGCAGGTGGGCGTCGAAGTCTATCATGCCTTAAGGGAACTATTGCATGCGCGGGGGTTCAGTACGGCCGTTGGTGATGAAGGAGGATTTGCTCCCGACTTGGAATCCAATGAACAGGCATTGGATTTGATCGTGGAAGCGGTTGAAAGCACGGGTCGAGATTCACAGAATGAAATTCACATTGCGCTTGATGTCGCCAGCTCAGAACTGTACGCGGATGGCGGTTATTATTTCGCCTCCGAGGCAGTCCACCTAACTGGTTCGCAGCTGATCGATCGGTATTCGTCATGGATCGGCCGCTTTCCAATTGTGTCGATAGAAGATGGCATGGCTGAGGAGGATTGGACGGGATGGGCGGACATGACGCGGCAGCTGGGCGAGCAGGTGCAGTTGGTGGGTGATGATCTGTTTGTGACGAATCCGACGATACTTCAAGCTGGCATCGATCAATCCGTAGCCAATGCGATTTTGGTCAAACTCAATCAAATTGGTACGGTTACAGAAACCCTGTCCACCATTTCAGTCGCAAAGAAAGCGGGTTACGGGGTGATGATTTCACATCGCTCAGGAGAAACTGAGGACAGTATTATTGCGGACTTGGCAGTGGCCTCGGCTGCGGGGCAAATTAAATCGGGTGCGCCCTGCCGCGCGGACCGCACCGCGAAGTACAACCGCCTGCTGAGAATCGAAAAACAACTTGGAGAAGGAGCAATTTATGCCGGCGGTAGCCGGTAATGTTGCCTGAGCCATGACCAAAAGGAAAAAACGGATTCTAGTCACAGGTTCGCTCGTGGTTGTTCTCTTTATTCTTCAGTACACATTCTGGTTTGGCAAAAATTCAATGAAGACGCTGAAAGAAACGCAGGCGTTGATCACAGCTGAAGATACCCACATCAAAGATCTGACAAAAAGAAATGAACAGTTGAAAGCTGAAATTGTTGACCTCAAGACGGTGGGTGAGTCGATGGAAGAAAGAGCCCGAATGGAACTTGGTTATATTCGGGAAGGTGAAGTGTTTTATCGGGTTGTTGAATCGGACAGCGCTTATGAATATACGAAACCCGAAATTGAACCGTCTAACTGAATCATCCCCTAGAGCAGGGTGAATTCGTCGCTTGACGGTGCGCGGGGTGAGGTGCGTTCCGGCAGCAGATACCATCCGAATCAACTGCGGCCGTCAATCAAATCAACGAAATTAGACCGTCTTACTGGGATGTCGATTCATAGCTCTGGGATCAGGTAGGGCAGATTCTCAGGCATTAAATGCAACGGATGTTGATCGGCCAGCAGCAGTTTCTTCTGACTGAAGAATTTAATCGGTACCGAAACCAGCAGTTTGGCTTGGTTGTGACTCTTTTGGATCAGTGCATTGACAACCGTTCCGCTCTGATCTCCCGATAGATTGGGACCGGTTACCCTATCGCCGGGTACCGGGTTGGCTTCCACGCAACTCCATGCCGGCACCAGTCGGCGGTTGACACCACCTCGGTAATGCAGACGGGCGACGATTTCCTGTCCTGGATAGCATCCTTTTGTCCAGCTGACCGCACCAAGCAGATCGAGGTTGATGGCCTGTGCGATCAGTTCTTCGCAGGTCGCTTCACTGATCCAGGGAATGCCGGCTTCAAGATCCTGACTTAGCCAGAAATCTGAATCGGATGGATCGCGAGTGGCATCAATATGATTCAATTCCGTTAGCATTCCGTATCGGATTCCAATCCCAGGCATCCGAATGATTGAGAAGGCGTCTGCCTGTTTCGATTCAAACATCGTTTTCGGCAATGTTGGATCGCTGTCAGCCGCTGCATTGCGACAACCGCAGAATGCCATATCCGTTCGGCATTCAATCGTAACTTTGGCCCGTAATACGTAGAGTTTCAGTCGATTCGACAGTAATTCAGCCACATCCCGATTCACCACCAGGTAGTATTTATCGTGCCGCATAATCAAAATGAAATTAGCGATCACGCGCCCCTTGGGATTGAGATAGGCCGCAAACTGTGCGCGCTCAGATGTGACTTCCGACACATCCGAGGTCAACTGCCGCTGTAGGAATGACTCGGCATCGGCCCCTGATACTTCGATGACTGTCATTTGATTCAGGACATGTGGAATGAAAGTTTCTGATCGCGATTCCATACAGGTGTAATGATGTTAATTCAAACTTGGTTTATGAAGCGGACTGTCTGCTTCGGAAATTGTCAAATATGGAATGGATGGAACGACTTGCCCAGCACCCCATCTTTTCGCCTGATGGATGTCGAACGATTGGCCGAAAACTTGGGTACGGCGTCGAACTTGGAAGAACCTGGCCTGCATTTATTGTGCGGCGACGGAATCCAGCCACACCGAACGATCATCTACAATCATTTGACAAATCTGTTCTCATCGTAGCGGATGGGACAGGAAATAGTTTCGGATTCTTCTAGCCAATTACCATATTTCAGGCATTTTATTCACATAGTAGCAGTCTCATTCTCTGAATTCCCGAAAAACTGAATATCCGACTGACAGGTTAAGTTTGTTCATTACTGTGGATGAGCGATCCAATCCGTTAGATTGTAGTATGGTACCATCGTCGGATTTTCCAACATATTAAAGTAATATCATTGTGTTGTTTGCAACTTCCGCTTCGAGTGCCGCTGGCGACCGTCGTCCACCAAGCGGTGCACTCGGGACGTTCCATACGTTCCTCCACTGACAGCCGGAGCGCACCACTCGCTGAAGTGCCTCATCCTACCACAGGCCGCCCGCTTAGCTTCAGTTCCGACTGCGTGCGGGGTGCCATCAGCTCGCGGCTGAGGAGTAAGTGCGTCTGAATACCACCCCATTGCTGTCCCTGAGCAATGCTTCAGTTGCTCAAAATCGAGGCAGTGTAATTGCCTTTGTGTCGGAACGTCCGGTGGCGTTCCATGCTACAATGGAAACACACGGTTCACTGATCTATGATGAAATGAACAAGCTCAGACTGCCCATCGGGGAGTCATCCTTTCGCAACATTCGGGAAGATGGCTGTTACTATGTGGACAAGACACCTCACATCCGGAATCTGGTCGAGGGGTCCAAATACTATTTCCTGTCCCGGCCGCGGCGGTTCGGAAAGACGCTGCTGGTGGACACGCTGCAGGAGCTGTTCGCGGGCAGTGAGGAGCTGTTCCGCGGGCTTCACATCCACGATCACTGGGACTGGTCCGTCCGTCATCCGGTGGTGCGGCTGAGCTTCGGTTCCGACTATCGCGAATCGGGCAGTGTGGACGGTCACGTCATCCGGCAGCTGATCGCACTTGAAAAATTAGCGGGTGTTGAACCGCCGCCGCTGGATTACAGCGGTGCGGAACGTCTGCAGTATCTGATCGGCGAACTCCATCATCGGACTGGTCGGCAGGTGGTGGTTCTGGTGGACGAATACGACAAGCCGATCCTGGACCTGCTGGAGCGGAAGGACCAGGCGAAGGCCAACCGCGACTACCTGCGCGGTCTGTACGGCATCATCAAGGACTGCGCCCGCCAGGTCCGTTTCGTTTTCGTGACCGGCATCAGCATGTATTCGAAGGTGAGTCTGTTTTCGGGGCTGAACAATCTCAGGGACATCAGTCTGAGTCCGAAGTACAACACCATCTGTGGCTATACGGATGCGGACCTCGACACGGTGTTCGCACCGGAGCTGCCGGGATTGGAGCGCGAAGACATCCGGACGTGGTACAACGGCTACAGCTGGGACTGGCGCGGTGGGGAGAAGGTGTACAATCCCTTCGACGTGCTGCTGCTGTTCGAAGAACGGGAGTTCGAACCCTACTGGTATGAGACCGGCACTCTTGGCTTTCTGCGCAACCTGATGGCGGCTGGTCGGTTCAGCACCCAGGGGCTGGAGCACCTGGAGATGCATCGGAGCGAGCTGTCGACGTTCGAGGTGGAGAAGATCCGCCTCAATGCGCTGCTGTTCCAGTGCGGTTATCTGACCATCCAGGACCGTCAGGTTCGGAGTGATGGCGACTACTGCTACCTGCTCAGTTATCCGAATCAGGAGGTGCGTCGGAGTCTGAACCGGGAGCTGTTGGGGACGGTGAGCGGGGATCTGAACCAGTCGCTGGCGGCGGTCGGTCAGCTGTCCCGGCTGCTCGCCGACAGGGACTTCGAAGGATTCGGCGTGGCGCTGCATTCGTTCTATGCGGGCATCCCGCATCAGTGGCACGATGTCAGTGAGGTGGCGCGTTATGAGGCGTTTTACGCCAGCGTGCTGTATGCCAGTCTGATGGCGGTGCGGGCGGAGGTGCGTGCGGAGGAGTCGACGGTCAGGGGGCGGTCGGATCTGGTGGTGCTGTGTGGCGGACAGGTGTTCGTGCTGGAGATCAAGGTGGCGGTGGCGGTGGGTGAGGTGGAGTCGAAGGTGGAGGAGGCGCTGACGCAGATGCGCGGGAAGGGCTATGCGGACAAGTACCGCGGCCGCGGGGAGGCGATACACCTGATAGCGGTGGTGTTCAGCGGTGAGGAGCGCAATCTGGCGGCGCTGCGGGTGGAAGAGGTGCGCGGTGGTGAGAAGAAATTCGTCATATGACGGTTGATGAGCATTCGATGCGGCTGGAAGCCGTTGCCGCCGCCAGTTTCAGATCTGGGCCTCTACCGCCTTCGCTGCGTGTACCGGGTTTTTCGGATGGTCGTCTGACATCCAGGTGCCATTGACCCGGACCTTTACCGATCTCCAGCCCGCATTCGAGACGGTAACGTACTTTTTATGCTTTCAGGCCGAAACCGCCGTTTCGATCATCCCGGACCGTCGGAACCGCCGGACTGCGAACCCCTTCGATAGTCTCATGCCGGTTCCTGTGTGCTGAGATCTGAAGTCCATCCGATCTCCATGCCAAAAGGGCCGTCCCTATTGGATTCCATGTCAACATTGAACGGACTGAAACCGGCGTCTGAAAGAATGAACTGCGGCGGTGTTGGAGCCTGACGATGTGCTTCGAATCACGGATCAGAGCTGCCGACCTCTTCTGTGTCGGACCGTCCGGTGGCGTTCCATGCTACAATGGAAACACACGGTTCACTGATTGATGATGAAATGAACAAGCTCAGACTGCCCATCGGGGAGTCATCCTTTCGCAACATTCGGGAAGATGGCTGTTACTATGTGGACAAGACACCTCACATCCGGAATCTGGTCGAGGGGTCCAAATACTATTTCCTGTCCCGGCCGCGTCGGTTCGGAAAGACGCTGCTGGTGGACACGCTGCAGGAGCTGTTCGAGGGCAGTGAGGAGCTGTTCCGCGGGCTTCACATCCACGATCACTGGGACTGGACCGTCCGCCACCCGGTGGTGCGGCTGAGCTTCAGCGCCAACTATCGCGAATCGGGCAGTGTGGACGGTCACGTCATCCGGCAGCTGATCGCACTTGAAAAATTAGCGGGTGTTGAACCGCCGACGCTGGAGTACACCGGTGCGGAACGTCTGCAGTATCTCATTGGCAGTCTCCATCATCAGACTGGCCGACAGGTGGTGGTGCTGGTGGACGAATACGACAAGCCGATCCTGGACCTGCTTGAAGATCAGGACCAGGCGAAGGCCAACCGCGACTATCTGCGCGGTCTGTACGGCATCATCAAGGACTGCGCCCGCCATGTCCGTTTCGTGTTCGTGACCGGCATCAGCATGTATTCGAAGGTGAGTCTGTTCTCGGGACTGAACAATCTGGACGACATCAGTCTGGATCCGGAGTATGCCACCATCTGCGGCTACACGGATGCGGACCTCGACGCGGTGTTCGCACCGGAACTGCCGGGACTGAAACGAAAGACGATGAGGCAATGGTACAATGGCTACAGCTGGCATGAACTCGGTGAGGAGAAGGTGTACAATCCCTTCGACGTGCTGCTGCTGTTCAAAAAAAGAAAGTTCAAGCCGCATTGGTATCGAACCGGCACGCCGAGCTATCTGCACGGTCTGATGGCGGCTGGTGAGTTCAGCACGGTGGGGCTGGAGCAGCTGGAGATGCACGAGGACGATCTGTCGACGTTCGAGGTGGAGCGTATCCGTCTCAATGCGCTGCTGTTCCAGTGCGGTTATCTGACCATTCGGAGTCATGAGATCCGGCATGACGGCGACTACTACTACCTGCTCAGTTATCCGAATCTGGAGGTGCGTCGGAGTCTGAACCGGGAGCTGTTGGGGGCGGTGAGCGGGGATCTGAAGCGGTCGCTGGCGGCGGTCGGTCAGCTGTCCCGGCTGCTCGCCGACAGGGACTTTGAAGGATTTGGCGTGGCGCTGCATTCGTTCTATGCGGGCATCCCGCATCAGTGGCACGATGTCAGCGAGGTGGCGCGTTATGAGGCGTTTTACGCCAGCGTGCTGTATGCCAGTCTGATGGCGGTGCGGGCTGAGGTGCGGGCGGAGGAGTCGACGGTCAGGGGGCGATCGGATCTGGTGGTGCTGTGTGGCGGTCAGGTGTTCGTGCTGGAGATCAAGGTGGCGGTGGCGGTGGGTGAGGTGGAGTCGAAGGTAGAGGAGGCGCTGACGCAGATGCGCAGGAAGGGTTATGCGGACAAGTATCGGGGGCGCGGGGAGGCGATACACCTGATTGCGGTGGTGTTCAGTGGTGAGGCGCGCAATCTGGAGGCGCTGCGGGTGGAAGAGGTGTGCGGTGAGGAGAAGAAATTCGTCATATGACGGTTGATGAGCATTCGATGCGGCTGGAAGCCGTTGCCGCCGCCAGTTTCAGATCTGGGCCTCCGCTGCGTGTACCGGGTTTTTCGGATGGTCGTCTGACATCCGGGTGCCATTGATCCGGACCTTTACCGATCTCCAGCCCACATTCGAGACGGTAACGTACTTTTTATGCTTTCAGGCCGCAACCATCGTTTTCATCATCCCAGGCCATAGGAGCCGCCGGACGTCTTCGAATGTCTCATGCCAATCATCGCCTGCTTAGCCCGAGTTTAACAAGGTTATGCCTGAAAATCATCAATTCAAGCCATTTTTCCCACTCCACAAAACGACAACCTTCTGTTTTCATTACTTTCATCAAACCATGAAGCCAAATGTAGTGCCACTTTTTTGATGATAAGGGTTGACATTCCATGAAAAATGGCATATATTCTCCCACCATGTATGTCAGACGCACCACCACCCAGAAAAATCAGTACACCTTCCGACTGGTGCGCGCCGAACGACGCGGCCAAAAAGTCAGCCAACGAACCCTGCTCAACCTCGGCGCCCACTTCGATCTGGAACGCACCCACTGGCCCCAGCTGTGCCGGCGGATCCAGGAGATCCTCAACGGCCAACTCAGCCTGCTTGAACCAGTCCCGCGCGACCTCGAATCCCATGCCCAGCGCATCGCCGCGCAACTGCTGGCCAAAGGACGAATCGGCTGTGTCGAGCGGGTCTGCGAAAACCGGGAACCGAACTTACAGATGTATGATGCGGACTCGGTGCGGATGATCCGCCCGCGCTCGGTCGGGGTCGAGAACGTGGCCCTGTGGGCGATGGACCAGATGCGACTGCGCCAACTGTTCGAAGAGCTGGGATTGAGCGCCTCGCTGTGCGACGCGGCGGTGGGCTCCATCGTCGCCCGCATGGCGAAACCGGCCTCGGAACTGGCCACTCACCGGTGGCTGGCCGAGCGCAGCGCCCTGGGCGAGCTGATCGGCCGGGACTTCGAGACCCTGTCACTGATGCAGCTTTACCGCGCCTCGGACGCCCTGATGGCCAACCGTCAGGCCATCGAACATCATCTGTTCGAGCAGGCCATGCGCCTGTTTGATCTGCAACCTACGGTCGCGCTCTATGATCTCACCAATACGTACTTTGAAGGCATCGTCGATGGCATCGACAAGGCCACACACGGTCACTCCAAGGAGCGGCGCAGCGACTGTCGCCTGCTGACGGTGGGCCTGGTGCTGGACGGCAGCGGGTTCGTGCGTCGCTTCCAGGTCTTCTCGGGCAACGTGCGCGAGCATCACACGCTGGCACAGATGCTTGAACGGCTGCAGGCGCCGGCGGACGCGCTGGTGGTGATGGATCGGGGCGTGGCCACCGAGGACCGAGTGGCGTGGCTGCGCGGGCAGGGCTGGCGTTATGTGGTGGCCAGCCGGGAACTGAACCGGCAGTTCGACCCCGAACAGGCGGTATGTCATGAGACCCGCTCCGGTCGTCAGGTTCAGCTGCAGAAGGAAGTTTCGGCGGATGGCCAGGAGGTGCGTCTTTACTGTTTTTCCGCGGCCCGGGCGGCCAAGGAACAGGCCCTCAGCGAACGGTTCGCCACCCGCTTCGAAAAAGCGCTTGACGAGCTGTCGCAGGGGCTGTCAAGGCCGCGCACCGTCAAGCGGGTGGAGCGGATCCAGCAGCGCATCGGACGCCTCCAAGAGCAGGCCCGCGGAGTCGCCCGACACTATCGGGTGACGGTGCGGACCGATGCCAGCGGCCGGCGGGCCACCGCCGTTCACT
This sequence comes from Arenicellales bacterium, assembly GCA_965205205.1. GTDB lineage: Bacteria > Pseudomonadota > Gammaproteobacteria > Arenicellales > JAJDZL01 > JAJDZL01. Next base: position 3,295,787 of record CBDBFX010000002.1, on the reverse strand, counting down.
TCACCCGACTGCCGGTCGAGGGCACCATGCTCACCCATCCCGGCGTGTATGCGCTGCGCAGCAGCGAGACCGACTGGGACGAGACCACCCTGTGGCAGACCTACTTCAGGCTCAGCGACATCGAGGCGGTGTTTCGCTCCTTGAAATCGGAATTGGGTCTGCGCCCGATCTTCCATCGCAAATCGATTCGCGCGGAAGGTCATCTGTTCATCACGGTGATGGCCTATCAGCTGGTTCAGGTGATCCGCAGTCGGCTGCGCCAGAGCGGCGATCATTCGAGCTGGAACACGCTGCGCGACGTGCTTGATGGCCAGCGGCGCACGACGGCGGTGTTCAGGCGCGGCGACGGGCGGACGCTGCACGTTCGCAGGGCGACGGATGCCGAGCCCGCGCAGCAGGCCATTCTGGAGGTGCTGGGCGCCGATGAGGCGCCCGGCGGTACCCGCAAGACGGTCGTGTAGACCTCGATTCGTTCACGCGATATTTCCCGGTGGCACGGAAATGTAGTGCCACTTGGATTTTTTTATTCTTCTAAACTTCTATTTTTAAACGCTTTTTATTTTTAGTTGTTAAACTCGGGTTAGAGCTGAAGTCCGTCCAATCTTCATACCCAAAGCGCAGTCCTATTGGTTTCCATGTACGACTGAAAACGGTAACTGTAAGAATTTGACGATGCCGTTTAAGACTGCATTACAAACCATTCCACGGTGGGTAAATCCAATATCTGTTGACTTTCCGAAGAAGATGACAATATGAAGTGCAAGGAAATGACATGTCGTCAATTTAATACGGAAAGTCTAGTGTCCGACACTTAACTTCAGGGAATCTGAACTAGTCCAATTATTACGATAAATATCTCAGCTGTGGAGCAGGCTGACGCGTCCATCGACCGGCCTATTTTCACTGGTCATCTGACATCCTTGACCTGAACTTTCAGCGGCGGCCCGGCAGAGAGGGAGTCGATTTTTGCACTTTCCATCTGGCCATACGGGACGACCTAGTCGGGCTGAATCAGCTGTTGGAGGACATCTACCCACTGAACTGAAAAAGGCCGGTCCATTAGTGAACGATTGTTGAAATTGACGACCATGTCGGGCCGTCTGAACTTATGACGGTTCGGTCCATATGGACATCAGTCTCACTGCGCGGTACGAGTTACAATTACCAGCGTCGGTAAGGCATGGCCAATTCAAGCGATTTGGAAGTATCACATGCACCAGAGATTCCAGAAACGATCTCAACACAACCTTCAGACCTAAGATGAGCGAGCGCAGAAGGTGGGTGGCTACTACGATCCAATGCAAAACATTAGGATTAGGTCGGGAGTTCGAAGATTTGGGAAGATCAGTTACAAATGATCTGTACATTGGTTGATCTGGCTGTTTCTGCAGAACCATTTTTGGAAAATTCACAGCCGACTGAAATAAAATATCAACTGCTGATTAAGGAGGTTGAAATTTTGAATAGAAGCTTACCCGTTGCAGACCTTTCAGAGACTGCGATCGAGAACAAAGAAAATCCATCACCATGCAAGGATGAATCATCGGCGGAAGATCCGATGAAATCAGTCCTGGTGGACCCAACCCGCTACGGCGACTGGGAAATCAATGGGCGCTGTATTGATTTCTAACCGTCAGCCTCGCGAATCCCCGCTTTCACAAGGCAATCATCGCTCAGTATGAAATCTATGAATCGTCCCATTTCACCTCATATTCAGGTTTATCGGCCGCAATTGACATCTGTCCTATCCATACTGCACCGATTAACTGGAGTGGTTCTGGGTTTGGGTGCGGTATTAATTGCCAGCGGTCTTGCCGCGATTGCCTACGATCGGCATTTCTTTGAGACAGCCATTGATCTGCTATCGGGGGCCTGGGGGCGACTATTTCTGTTTTTGTGGACACTCGCACTTTTTTTTCATTTATGCAACGGCATTCGGCATCTGTTCTGGGACATCGGACTGGGGCTCGAGCTGAACCAGGTCTACAGAAGTGGATGGAGCGCCATCATCGGCACTCTTTCGTTGACGGTTATCGTATGGACGGTCGGTTACACCGCGTGCGGTTGATTTACGAATGAATTATCAGTCTCCGCTGGCAAGAGTGATCGGTCTGGGATCTGCCAAAAGCGGATCCGCGCATTGGTGGTGGCAACGCCTGACGGCCTTGGCACTGATCCCGCTAGCCCTTTGGTTCACCTACTCGATCGCTAGATTTAGCGGTTCCTGCATAGCAGACATTTACACGTGGGTCGCGTCTCCGGTAACTTCAACACTGCTCATCGCTTTTGTAATTTCACTGTTCTATCACACTCAGTTGGGAATTCAGGTCGTGCTGGAAGATTATGTGGGTCGCGAGGGCATTCGGATACTCTCAATTTTGACAGTTAAGGCTCTATCGGTCATGCTGGCCATCTTGAGCATCATTTCAGTTCTGCAGGTCGCCTTAACGGGACAAGCCTAGATGAGCATCAGTGCCTACAAAATCATTGATCACAATTATGATGTCGTCGTCGTGGGTGCTGGTGGTGCAGGTCTCAGAGCCACCTTCGGCTGTGCCTTCGAAAATCTATCCACAGCCTGCATCACCAAAGTCTTTCCAACCCGCAGTCACACCGTTGCGGCCCAGGGTGGCATCAGCGCGGCACTCGGTAATATGAGTGAGGACGATTGGCGCTGGCACATGTATGACACCGTTAAAGGCTCAGATTGGCTCGGTGATCAGGATGCGATCGAATATATGTGCAGAGAAGCCCCTGAGGCGGTTGTTGAGCTTGAGCACTATGGCGTACCCTTTTCCCGCACCGAAGACGGACGAATCTATCAGCGGGCGTTTGGTGGAATGACGACGCATTATGGTGAGGGACAGGCGATGCGCACCTGTGCTGCGGCTGACCGAACTGGGCACGCGATGCTGCATACGCTTTATCAGCAGGCCCTTAAACATCAGGCTGAATTTTATCTCGAATATTTTGCGATTGATCTGCTGATGGACAAAGATGAGTGCCGCGGCGTCTTGGCGTGGTGCTTCGAAGATGGCACGCTACACAGATTTCAGGCGAAAATAGTCATACTTGCTACAGGCGGGTATGGCCGCTCTTATTTTTCCTGCACCTCGGCCCACACCTGTACAGGCGATGGAAATGCGATGATTCTACGCGCCGGATTACCTCTGCAGGATATGGAATTCGTCCAATTTCATCCGACGGGCATCTACGGTTCCGGCTGTCTTATCACCGAAGGCGCCAGAGGGGAAGGCGGCTATCTGACCAATGCCGACGGTGAGCGGTTTATGGAACGCTATGCGCCAAATGCTAAAGATCTGGCGTCCAGAGATGTGGTCAGCCGTTCCATGACAATGGAAATCAATGCCGGGCGAGGCGTTGGCTCAGAGCGCGATCATATTTTTCTGCACCTTGAGCATCTCGGCCCCGATGTCATTCAGGAACGACTGCCTGGAATTACGGAAACTTCCAAGATTTTCGCCGGTGTCGATGCGACCAGGGAGCCGATTCCCGTGATTCCAACCGTGCACTACAACATGGGTGGCATTCCCACCAACTATAGAGCCGAAGTCGTAACCCGAAGACAGGGCGACAACGATTTTGTCATACCCGGTCTGATGGCCATCGGTGAAACCGGTTGCGTATCGGTGCACGGTGCCAATCGACTCGGTTCGAACTCTCTGCTGGATCTGGTGGTTTTTGGAAAATCTGCGGCATTGCGCGCAAAGGCCCTGCTCAGAAATGACGAGCGTCGTCGGTCGCTGCCTCGAAATATCGAACAGCAGGCGCTGGAACGTTTTGATCGCACTCGTTACAACCAGGGTGCCAGTCGTACCTCTGAAATTCGCCTAGAAATGCAGAGAATCATGCAACGCCACTGTGCAGTATTTCGAACTCAGGAACTGCTTGATGAGGGATGGAAGAAACTTTTTGAGGTGTGGGAGCGATTTGCAGATGTTTCCGTCACCGATCGCTCCTTGATCTGGAACACAGACTTGGCTGAAACACTGGAGCTGGACAATCTGCTGCGCCAGTCGCTGGTTACCATTCAGGCGGCGGCCAATCGTCAGGAAAGCAGGGGCGCGCATGCCAGAGAGGACTATCCGCAGAGGGACGACGGCAACTGGATGAAACACACCTTGACCTGGTTGAGCGATGCCGGCGAAGTCAGCATAGAATACCGACCCGTTCATCAGTATACGCTGACCGATGATGTTCGGTTCATCGCGCCCAAGGCGCGCGTTTATTGACCGGTGGATGGAAGACGATGGCCAAATTGACACTGCCAGGAAATTCGGTTGTTGGCGAAGGGCGAACTTTTTCACTCCGTCAACGCGCCACCCGGACGAAGAAATTCAGGATCTATCGCTGGAATCCGGAAGATGATGCCAATCCAACGATGAACACTTACGAGTTGGACCTTGACAGATGTGGACGTATGGTGTTGGATGCGCTGATCAAGATAAAAGATGAAGTTGATTCGACGCTGACGTTTCGACGTTCCTGCCGCGAGGGAATCTGTGGCTCGTGTGCGATGAACATCGATGGAACCAATACCCTTGCATGCATCAAACCCATTGAGGAGATCCGGTCCACCGTAAAGATATACCCTCTGCCGCATCTGCCTGTCTTGAAAGATCTGGTGCCGGACATGACGCACTTCTATGCGCAGTATGCGGCGATCAAACCTTGGCTCCACAAGCAGTCACCTTCATCAGCCGGACGGGAAAATCTCCAGTCCATTGAGGAGCGTTCGAAACTTGATGGCCTTTATGAGTGCATTCTGTGCGCCTGCTGCTCCACCAGCTGTCCGAGTTACTGGTGGAACAGCGACCGCTATCTCGGTCCTGCGATTTTGCTGCAGGCGTTCCGTTGGATAGCTGACAGCCGCGACGAGGCCGTCGGCGAGCGACTTGATGAGCTTGAGGATCCCTTTAGGCTTTACAGGTGCCACACCATTATGAACTGCACCAATACCTGTCCCAAGCATCTGAATCCAGGAAAGGCAATTGCCGAAATTAAAAAATTGATCGCTCTGCGCTCATGAAACATGCGACCGACGGTGCCGGTAGGTCAAAGAAAAAACTGCTTTGGCGCTGCAGAAGGGGAACTCGGGAATTGGAACTGCTGCTTTATCGATACATTGATGAACACTACGATTCACTGTCCGACTCCGAAGTCAATTTGCTTCATGAATTCGTCGAGTTGGATCATCACAAAATGAATAATTGGTTATTGCTTGACATAAAAACACATAAAAACAATAAATACAAAAGTCTAATTCAAGCAATACAGTATATGAAATGGAAGGAGTCAGAATGTTAAACACGACCAAAGACATTAGTCGAGGAAGGCTGTTGCTGGAATTTCCTGAGTACAACAAAGGAAGCGCTTTCACCCGCAGTGAGCGTATTGAGAATGGACTTTTGGGAATGATTCCATATGGTGAGGAGAAGTTGTCGGTACAGGTCGACCGAGCCTACGGCGCCTATTCCGTCAAGAATTCCAATCTTGAAAAACATATTTTCCTGCGGCAGCTGCAGTCGACCAACGAGACGCTCTTTTATCAGTTGGTCACCACTCACGCCATAGAAATGCTACCGATTCTCTATACGCCAACGGTTGGTGATGCATGCGAACTGTTTTCAGAGATTTACAGAAAGCCTTTCGGTCTGTTTCTCAACTATTCAGAAAGAGAGTTCATGGCGCAGATTCTTGATAATGTGGCGAGAGTCGATGTTGAAGTGATTGTGATGACTGACGGTGAATCGATTCTAGGAATCGGTGATCAGGGGGTCGGTGGCATGGGGATTCCCATTGGCAAATTGAACCTGTATTCGGTATTGGGAGGCATTGATCCGAAAGTAACACTGCCTGTCATACTCGACGTTGGCACGGATAATGAGAAACTTCTGCACAGTGATTTTTATGTGGGTTGGAAACAGCCTCGCATCCGCGGTCAGGAGTATGACGATTTTGTCGAACTGGTGCTGAGTTCAATTCACAGGAAATGGCCGTATGCCGTTGTTCAATTTGAAGATTTTGGAGCATCCAACTCGCTTCGCATCCTTGACAGATATGCGGACCGGCTGTGTTGCTTTAACGACGACATTCAGGGTACGGCGGCGGTGACCGTCGGCTCCCTGATCTCAGCCAGCCGCGCGACCGGGCAGTCGCTGAAGGAGTCCAACATTGTGATTCTAGGTGCAGGCGCAGCCGGCATTGGCATTGCTGAGGGAATTGTATTTCAACTGGTGAAAGAAGGTGTGCAGGCCCCGGCGGCCCGACGCAGAATCTACATGCTCAATCGCCATGGTCTGATTCGAACCGATTCAGCCAACCTTCGGTCGCAGCAGATTCCTTTCGCGCAACCGCCTGACAATCTCTCCGACTGGGTTGGCGGTACCGGACTGCTGGATGTCGTTCGCAACACCAAGCCTGATGTTCTTATTGGTGTTTCAGGTCAATCGGGTTATTTTGCCAAGGAAATCATCGTCGAAATGGCAGATTACAGCAACCGGCCATGTATATTTCCGTTATCGAACCCGACGTCGAAATCGGAAGCGTTGCCAGCGGATATTCTTGAATGGACGAACGGGCGGGCAGTCGTCGCGACTGGCAGTCCTTTTGATTCGGTTACATTGAACGGTGTCTGCTACGAAATCGCACAGTGCAACAATGCCTATGCCTTCCCAGGAATTGGGCTTGGATTGAGCGCCATCAAAGCGAAAAAGGTGACCGCAGAGATGCTGAACGCCGTCGCAACTGTAATCGGTAACGCCAAGTTGGGTGTTGATCGACCCGGCGCCTCCATTCTACCGCCGCTTGATGCCATCCGTCCGCTGAGTCGGGAGATTGGTATCGCGGTCGCTGAAATAGCGATCCAACAGCATTTGTCAGGGTGCGAGATCACCGGTTCGGTGGAACAGTTGATTGACGACAAGATGTGGCATTCGGCGTATAGGAATTGACCGATAGCGGCCTTCAGTCTTTGGCATCCGAAAAAGACTGGGAATCGATCAGCGTCGTGTCCACCGCCTGCTTGTCGGTTTGTGGGTAATCGAGATTGAAATGAAGCCCCCGGCTTTCCTTCCTGCTCAATGCCGAGCGTACGATGATTTCTGCGACCAAGACCAGATTCCTTAATTCGATCAAGTCTCGATTGACGCGAAACTGACTATAAAACTCCTGCACCTCTTCAGTCAGCATCAGTACGCGTCGCAATGCTCTACGAAGCCTCTTAGTGGTGCGCACGATACCTACGTAGTCCCACATCAATCGTCGCAGCTCGTCCCAATTGTGAGAAACGACGATGAGCTCGTCAGCATCGCAGACCCGACTTTCGTCCCAATGAGGGATCTGCTTGACGGGAATCACCGACTGGATCGGGTTTTCGGTTACGTGCCTGAAAGCGGCATCGGCGAAAACAATGCATTCCAGCAGGGAATTGCTGGCCAGACGGTTGGCACCGTGCAGTCCAGTGCTGGAGCATTCGCCGATGCAGTAAAGTCCCGGCAGATTCGTTCGGCCATTCAAGTCGACATTGACGCCGCCACAGGTATAGTGGGCGGCCGGCACAACGGGAATGGGGTCACTTGCGATATCGATGCCGAAGTTCAGACACCTGTCGTAGATGTTTGGAAAGTGAGACTGCAGAAAGCCTCTTGATTTCCCCGTCATATCCAGATAAACACAGTCGAAGCCGCCGACTTTCATCTCGTGATCAATGGCGCGGGCCACGATGTCGCGTGCGGCGAGTTCCGCGTCTGAGTGATATTTGGACATGAACGTTGAACCGTCGGGCAAAATGAGTCGTCCGCCTTCGCCGCGCAGAGCTTCGGAAATGAGGAATGATTTTGCATGAGGATGAAAAAGGCAGGTTGGATGAAATTGAACAAACTCCATGTTCACCACCTCACAGCCGGCCCGCCATGCCATCGCAATGCCATCTCCGGTTGAAGTGTCTGGGTTGCTGGTGTAGAGATAGGCTTTGGAGGCACCGCCGGTTGCGAGCACCACTGCGCCAGAAATCAGTGTGAGTATCTGTTCTTTATCGAGATCAAGTACATAGGCGCCAAGACAGCAGTTTTCTGTGGCGCGGTCAAGTTTGGATTGAGTAATCAGATCGATTGCCAGACATTTTTCATGTATTTCAATGTTTCTGTGATTCTGAATGTTGGAAACGAGTGTACTTTCGACTTTTTTTCCAGTGGCGTCGGCGGCGTGTACCACTCGCCGTCTGCTGTGTCCGCCTTCTTTGGTCAGGTGGAATTCTTCTCCCCGCCCCATCTGCCGGTCGCGTAGACTGAAATCCACGCCGTTTTCCACCAGCCACTGAATGGATTTCGGACCCTGTCTGACAACGAATTCCACTGTTTCGCGCCGACCGAGGCCGGCACCCGCATTGAGCGTGTCCTGCACATGTGATTCGTAGGAATCTTCCAGACTCCAGACAGCTGCAATGCCCCCTTGAGCATAATAGCTGGAATTCTCAGACAGTGTGTCTTTGGTAATGACGGCGACCTTGTAACCGGCATCTGCTGATTTCAGCGCAAATGCCAGACCAGCCAGTCCGCTGCCAATTACAATCAGGTCGGTTTGGTTATGCACGGTCTCGTTGATCCGTTTTCAGGGATTCAATATGTACGCCCACTTGAAAACTGCCGGTCGCCACCGAAGATGGCCGGCCGTTTGCTGTCGCCCGTATCCGCGTACCGAACATCGAATCCTCAATATCTATAATGAACGATGAATTTGATTATTGATTTGCGGACGTTTAGTCCTGTATGTTAGTCGGTTTTCACTGCATCAATATTTTAAGTCGTTCTGATTCTTATGGGATTGAGTGTAACATTACAGATTGATGGCTGTCTCAATCAAGTGATATTTTCATGAACAGTCGACAATTTGATGAAAGTAAGACCGAAGTGGAATTACTCAGAAAAGCGCAGGCTGGGGATGAAGCGGCATTCAGTGCGCTACTCGCCATCCACCTGCCGAAGATGTATAACTGGGCCCATCAGATCGGTAAGAGGTTGAGACTCAAAGATGGTGATGAGTATGATATTGTTCAAGATGTAATGCTGAAGGCCTGGACAAATATCAGCCGGTTTCGCGGCGATAGCAAGTTCACCACCTGGCTTTACGCAATCATGAGCAATCAGGCGAGTAATTACTCCACAAAGAACCAACGCGATAGCAATACCATCAGCATCACCGACATCCAGAGTCGAAGTGAGTTCGTTACCGATGGCAATGAATTCGATCAATTCGTACGCGACGAGGAAACGCCTGAAGAGTTGCTGATTGCCAACGAGGTGCGGCAGAAGGTCATGGAGATCATCAGCGGATTGCCATCGAAATTGAGAGAAGCGATCGTCCTGCGTGAAGTCGGACAGTTGAGTTATCTGGAAATATCCGAACGTACCGGAACCAAATTGGGAACGGTGAAAACGCAGATTCATCGCGCCCGGGTGTTGATTGACAAAGAACTGACAAATTGGCAGGAGACCAAAGAACAGTGAGAGGATAAAAGATGTCTGAAGAAATATCTGCCTTGGCCGATCAGGAGATCGACGAAGACTGTTACAATGGCTTAGTTGACCAGCTGTGCGGGGACCCGGTGTTGCGGGAACGCTGGCAAAGGTATCATCTGATTCGAAGCGCGTTACGAGGTGAGTGCACGACTGGATATTTCAATTCGGTCTACACCCAAACGAAAGACCGCCAGGAACTGACTGAGAACTCTTCGCGGACGATAGCGGTTCCGTGGCGAATTGCCGAATCAATGTCAGATCGACTGTCTCAGTGGTGGGGCGGTTGGGCTCACCGATTCGGAATCGTTGCAGGACTGGCCGCAGCCTTAACCATCGGACTGGTTGTCAGTTCGTTTTTTGACTTTCGGTACTCGGGGTCAGAGCAGGAGTATGCCCAGCAGGTCAACCCGCTTGACGGGACGACCCGATGGCGTGGCATTTCGCATCTGACGCTCAATGAAGGCGGTAGCGAGAACCATCTCAATGAGCTGCTGCTGGCGCACGGTGATGCCGCCGGTTATCCACCGTCCAATGGATTGACCATCTTCGCTCTGATGGTGGCATCCGATCGATGATCCTTCCCATGGTACGACCTTGCTGAACGAAAACGGTACATCAAATTGATTCTGGCAGTGGGCGCAAGACGAATTTCAATGGGTCTGCTGCTGGCAGGGCTTCCACTTGTTTTTTCAGCTCCGCTGTATGGGCAGACGATCTCTCAGTTATTGAAGCAATCGGCACAGGCGGCCGAGACGGTCAGCTATCAGGGAACTTTCGTCTATTCTCAAGGCCGCGAAACTGAGACGATGCGCATTTTCCATCGCCGCGAGTCAGGTGGGTTCAGAGAGCGTATTTTCTCTTTGAATGGCGATCAGTCAGAAATTGTTCGGAACGGAAAGGGGGTCTGGTGCTACTTTCCTCAACGCAAAGAAGGATTCTTCAAATTTCGGGATGAAGAAACTTATCGGATGCCGAAGATGGGCTTCGTATCCATTCCAGAACTGATCAAGTACTACTCCATCACACTGGACCGGCGGGAACGGATCGCGAACCGATGGACGAAGCGTCTGAATTTTCGACCGAAAGACTCTTTTCGATATGGACTCAGTCTTTGGATTGATGAGGAAACGGGGTTGATGCTACGCTCAGACCTGTACGATCAGAATAGTGAAGTCATTGATAGATATATGTTTGTCGATATAGCCATGAATGCAGATATCCCGGATGCGAACCTTATGCCAAGTGTTGCGGGCGTTGACTATGTATGGAATTTCAGCACCGGCAGCCAGCTGCTGTCCGCATATGAATCAACACCGTTGACGGTGAAAATGATTCCGGATGGGTTTAAGAAAGTCAGACACTACCGCAGCCATCATGTCGATGGCATAAAAGAGCAGCTCGTATTTTCCGATGAATTGGCAACGGTATCTGTATTCATGCAGACGCTGCAGAGCGATGATGTGGAAGGTCTGTTTGCCGGCGCCAGTCGACTGGGCTCCGTAAACGCCTACGGTCGGGTGATCGATGGCTATCAGATTACCGTCCTTGGCGAGGTTCCCGTTAAAACAGTGCGCGCGATCGCAGATTCTGTCGAAGTCGGAGAATAACGTTCGATGACGACTGCTGCAGCACCACCTGCAGTCCATTTGTCACGAGCGCCCGAACCGGCCATCAGAATCACACGGTAAAGTATAATTTCGGCAGTTTCAGCTCCTGCTGTCCGCACCTTTGTAAATCATGGTCTCGAGGCATCAGATCTTCTGATTTTTATTCTGTCCCAATGAGTTTTGAGTATTGAACGTTCCAACAGATTTTTCATTCATACTAGTCGCTGCAGTCGCAGTTACAGGTGCGATCTGGCTGATTGATACGATTTGGCGATTGCTGAGAAAGCACCTCATCACAACGCGCTATGAAAGAGATTCGCGTAGCCGATTTGGTTGGATTGTCGAATATGCGCGCGTTTTTTTTCCAGTGCTGCTGATTGTATTCGTGCTGCGGTCCTTTGTTATTGAACCGTTCAGAATTCCTTCTGGGTCCATGCTTCCCACGCTCGAGATCGGCGATTTCATATTGGTCAATAAGTACGAGTACGGAATCCGGCTGCCTGTTGTGAATAAAAAAATCTTTGAAATCGGTGATCCCAGCTATGGCGATGTCATGGTTTTTCGCTTCCCGCACGATCCATCCGTGAATTTCATCAAACGCGTGGTCGGTCTGCCTGGAGATTCCGTCGTCTATGAAGACAAGCGAATAACGATCAATGGAAACGTCGTCGCTCAGCAGGTTGATGGGAGTTATGTCATTGAATCAAAGGCAAATCAAAAAATTCCCGCGCAGTTGTTGAGTGAATCATTCATCGATGATGAATTTCACCAGATTCTGCAGGATGATTCGCGAACGTCCCGGACGTTGGTATTCAGGGTGCCTGAGAAATCCTATTTCGTATTGGGAGATAATCGGGACTACAGTAATGACAGTCGTTTTTGGGGCTTCGTACCGGAGGAAAATGTCGTCGGCCGCGCTTTCTTTATCTGGTTCAGTTGGGACGCATTGGGTAAAAGTGGAATCAATTGGAACCGTATTGCGGCAGCCATAGAGTAATTGCCGGCTCATCATTGTGAAACCGAAAAAACTCAAGAAGCTGGCGAAGGTTCTGGGTCACACATTCAATGATCCGACTCTGCTGCAGCGTGCGCTGACACATCGCAGTGCTGGCAAGCCACACAACGAAACACTGGAATTCTTAGGCGACAGCGTGCTATCGGTGATTGTTTCCAGTTATCTGTTCCAAAACATGCCGGATGCAACGGAAAGTGAGCTGACGGTTCGGCGTACGAAAATCGTCAACAATCATCAGGCACTCATCAAGGTTGCCGAACACATTGGTTTTCAAGACCGCATTTTGGTCGACAAATCATTTGTCAAATCCAATAGGAAAGCCTGGCAGAATCTCCTGGCAAATACTGTGGAAGCTCTGATCGGTGCGATATACCTTGACGGGGGAATTTCAGCGGCGACTGAATTTTTCAACCGTCATTTCGGGCCGTTGCTGAGCGAACTGAACGCGGCCGCTCATGCCAATTTCAAATCTCTGCTCCAGGAATATCTGCAGAGCCAATCAATGAACATACCCAGATATGAAACGGTTGGCATTCGAGGTAGAGGTCACGAGCCGGTCTTCACGGTTGAGTGTCACATCGATGCGCTGACTGACCCGGTTACCGGAACGGGGCAGACGGTTAAGGAAGCGGAACAAACTGCCGCCAGTCAAGCCTATGAGTTGCTCTGCGGACGTATGCACTGAGCAAGATTTCCGCTCGGGAATAATCGCCATAGCAGGGCGGCCGAATGTTGGAAAATCAACCCTGCTCAACAAATTGCTGGGGCAAAAGATCAGCATCACCTCAAACAGAGCCAACACCACCCGTCATCGGATTCTCGGTGTACTGAGTGAATCCAGCTGTCAGTGTGCGTTTATTGACACCCCGGGATTTGCAACTCAATCAAAGCGGCTGGTTGACCGGTCGATTCACAAGGTTGCAGTTACGGGAATAATCGGTGTTGATCTGGTGCTTTTCTTAGTCGACAGTCGGGGCTGGCATCCCCAGGATGAGCCGGTGTGGAATCGGATTCAGACGGAAAAACTAGACTGTATCATCGTTTTATCGAAAATCGATCGGATGGCGGACAAAGACTGGTTGTTACCGGTCATTCAAGATATTTCGGAACGGACTGGTCTAACGGAGATCGTACCAGTCTCAGCGCGGAAAAATCTGAACATCGACCGGCTCAGGTCAGTGATCTTTCAACACCTGCCAGCAGGCCCACCACTATTTCCTGCTGATTTTGTGACCGACCAGGACGACGTGTTTTACGCTTCGGAAGCTCTGCGTGAGCAGGTGTTTCGATATTATGGTGATGAGCTGCCTTATTCCTGTGCGATACAGGTCGAAAAATACCAGGTTGAAGATCAAACGCTGCACTTCCATGCGTTGCTGTGGATGGAATCAGAGAGCCAGAAGCGCATCGTCATTGGCTCGCAAGGACAAAATCTCAAGCGGGTCGGCAGCCGAGTTCGACAGACATTGGAAGCCAGACTCAAGATCAGGGTTTATGTGCGGATTTGGGTTAAAGTACGCGCCCAGTGGACGGAAGATCAGCATCTGATCTCAAAATTTGGATATTCGGTCCAAGGTTAGAGAATGCGGGTTCGCAACGAGGAGTGCTTCATATTACGAACGATTCCCATACTGGAATCCAGTTTAATCGTTGATGTGCTCACTTATAACTACGGGCGCCGGAGTCTGATGGCTAAAGGCGCGCGCCGAATGAAATCCCAGTTCAGAGGATACGTTCGACCATTCCAGCTGTCTAGGGTTGGCTGGATTGGCAAGAACGAAACGCCGACCATGACCTCACTGGTTCATAAAGCAGGTGCCCTTGCAATCAACGGCAGACGGATGTACTGCAGCTATTACCTCAATGAACTGATCATTCGATTTGTGCGTCAAGCGACACCACAACCGAAACTGTTCATGGCCTATCAAGAGGCACTCGAGCGTCTGATTGATCAAGAAAGTGAATTTGATACGCTGAGAGTGTTCGAGAAGAACATGCTCAGGGCACTGGGCTACGGATTGACGCTGCTAACTGAGGCGGACGGTTCTACACCGGTCCGCCGAGACAGACTTTACCGTTTTGATTATGAGTCGGGTCCAATTCCTGCCACCCAGTCAACTGAGGACTCAGTTGCTGGTGGTGTCCTGATCGCGATAGCAGAGGAAAACTTTGATTCTGCCGCCATTCGACAGGAATGTCGGCTGTTTCTGAAACGGGCGATCGAATACTATTGCGAAGGCAAAACCGATCGAAGCAGAGAAGTCTTCAGACAGACAATTGCAGTTCGAAACTGATGATTTGAGTTATTTTTTTCTTTGAGTGGTGAATCCTGCTGGCAGATTACCTAGATCACCTTCGCCAAAAATGAACCCCAGCATGTGCTGTTCAATGAGCTCGTGGGTTGCAGGATCTCCCGTAACCAACTGATTTTCATTGATGATGGTGACTAGGCGCTCAAGCCATCTTTTCCAGCCTTCTTTTGAGACGTTTTCAAAAATCCGCATCCCGAGTTCACCAGGATAGGGTGGGGCGTCAAGTGCTTGCGCTTTTTCTTTCAATACGACGCAATCTATCAATCGGGTCATGCTATTGTCAACCTCAGCGGGATTTCCCTAGGCTTTTTAGTGTTTACTTTAACAGTTCATTTCTGTATCGTGTTGCGTTGATTTATATCATAATCCACTGATGGGTTCGACAGCGATTCAAGATGCTGTGACGACGGGGAAAGGGTCGTATGATTTTGGTCTCAACCCAATATCAATTCGTTTATAATCTGGACCAATACTGAACAGTAAATGGTGGTTTGATATGGAACTCGCGACATACAGAAAAGAAATTACCGATTCCGAAATTCGGGTAACGGAATCGGCTGAAACAAAGATGTCAGAACTGATTAATTCGACGGATGAATCAATCATCGGCATTCGCATCTATGTATCTGGAGGAGGATGCGGAGGCATGAATTATGGCATGACGTATGCGGAAGCCGAAACCGAGTATGACCGTGTGCTGGAGGGTGAAAAGATTCGCCTATTTACGGATGTGGTTGCATTGCAGTATTTGAATGGAGCTGAAATCGACTACGTCGACGACGGCATTCAGGCAACTTTCGTTTTTCATAATGTTTTCCAGTCAGTTGGCGGCAGCGGCGCCTGTGGCGGTTGTGGGGCCGCAATGTAAATCCACTGACTCAGTTTAAGTCTAAGCCTCCAATCGTCCGCGTAACTCAGCAATATCCAAATCCATTGCTTTAATTGCTCCGGCACACAGCTATCGAGCGTCGGTCTACCTGAAAGCGGCTGAAAAATGCAACATTTCGGTCGTCTTCATTTCAGACGGCCAGTGCGATGTCGTCCCTGGAATCATCTCCGGCATACGGGTTGATTTCTCCAACCTGAATGAAGCAAAGCAGATTCTTTCTGACCGACTGACCGATCAGGTGGTGCAGGCAGTCATCACACCAGAGGAAAGATATGTTGCTTTCGCCGCTGAAATTGCGGCGTTACTCGATTTGCCGCACAATTCTGCAGATGCACTCAGCACAGTTTCCAACAAATATCTTGCAAAATTAAAACTGAAACAAGCGGGCATTGCCGCCATACCTGACTTCAGATTGATCAATCTGAAGACGAAAATTGATCATCAATTGACGGACATTGAATATCCCTGCGTCGCCAAACCGCTGAATCTGTCGGCCAGCCGCGGCGTGATTCGCGCAGATGACCGGTCTGAACTGACAGCCGCATTGGCGAGAATCCAACGAGTGCTGCACAGTGAGTTTGAAAACCCCGACCCTCTTGAAGCCATTGTGGAAGAATATGTCGACGGCACGGAACATGCGCTGGAAGGCTACCTGTCCGACGGTGAATTGGAAGTGATATGCATTTTCGATAAACCAGATCCTCTTACCGGACCTTACTTTGAAGAAACGTACTATGTAACGCCTTCGCGGCTGAGCGAATCGGTGCAGGAAGAAATACGGAAAACCGTATTGGCCGGTATTATTGCGCAGGACTTGAAAATGGGGCCCATTCATGCGGAGGTTCGAGTCTCGGCCGGTAAGGTTTGGATTATGGAAATCGCAGCCCGTTCCATTGGTGGAGACTGTGGTCGGATTTTTGAACTGGCGACCCATTCAAGTCTTGAAGAGTTTGTCATTCGCCGCGCGATCGGGCAGCCCATTGAAACATTGAGCCTTTCAAAAGCGGCAGGGGTCATGATGATTCCTGTTCCAGCTGACGGGGTCCTCAAGCGTGTCGAAGGCGTTACCGACGCCCAGGCGGTTGCGAACGTTCTTGAAGTGCGTCTAGATGTGCGCGAAGGTGAAAAACTTACGCAATGGCCGGAAGGCGGCAAATATCCTGGTTTCATTTATTCCGCTGCTGAATCTGCACAGCAGGTGGAAGCTGCGCTTCGAGAAGCGTACTCGCATCTTCATTTTGTCTGCATGCCGGATTTTCCTGTTCAGATTTCGAGTGGTGGTTCGGTGTTGGCTTAATCTTGATCGTCGGATTTTGAATATCAGAAGACACAAAATTTCTCATTCGCATTATTACCATTTGGAGTATAAAAATCACATGATATAAATTGAATAACTTATCTTCATACATAAACAAATTGACTTCAATGAGGGTATGGAACTATGGCTAAATATGATGTTCACGATTGCTTTTACGAAAGAAATCTGAATAAACTGCTGAGCGAGGGGGGGGGGTATCTCGCAGCCGAGATGCAATATGCATCTTTGTTCTTGGTGTAGCATCTTTGTACTTTTGCGGTAGCACGCCTGCTGTTGGAGAAGAACTGAATCTGCAGGATTACAGTCCTTTCAGTTTTGTCAACTTGAATTTCACACACGGATTTTTTGAAAGTGGCGACCTCGGAGATGGTGTAACCATGGGTATCTCAGCATCCAAGAGTTTCAGCCATCCGGAGAAACCGTTGTTTATGAAGGTGTTCGCAAATTACAGTAAAGCCGACGATGAACTCGCCATATCCGTTGAACAGCTGAAAAAGAATCCGATTTTAACCGCTACGCAGAAACAGCAAATCGACAAAGCGGTAGTCGAATTGGGTGATCCAGGCGCGCCCCTGACTGAATTGTCCGTTCAACTTCGGCAGAATATTCTAAGGTACGGAATCATCGCAGGCTATGAGGGCAAAGGTGACAGGCACCAGATGTATTATCTGCTGTTGGGGCATGAGAGAAACGACGCCGACAGAGCTGTTTTAAGGACTGATCCAATTCGCGCCCCGACTTAACAGGACCGGTGTATGGTGTGGGCGCTCTGTATCAGGTCAATGAGAGGAATATGGTTGAAGTTCGATACACCAAAGTCGACTGCCGTCAGGGAACGGAGGCGGACTATGGCACATTCCTGCTGTCCAATCATCTCATGGTCAGTGAAGGGATCACCGTCTCCATAGGATTTTCATAAAATCCATCACCATCTACGGATACCCAGGCGATTCATGTGGGATTGAATTGACTGTTCAAATAAAATGCGTTTTCAAAATTTGAATCAGCGGTGCGGAAATCGCACTCCTTCTCATTTTTATAGAACCTGTTTGATCACGTTCAGAAATTTCTGGATCATCGCGAATCATGGCTCAGTTGAATTTCGAATGTCGAAAAATCCGTTGAACAGGAACACAGAAAAGCATTCAATGGAATAAAATAGATCGGACTGCAGGTACTGTTTTTTGTCGGTCTGACACTCCAATCCCCGGTAGCTCAGCTAGGTAGAGCAGGTGGCTGTTAACCATCTTGTCGGCGGTTCGATCCCGTCCCGGGGAGCCATCTTTCGCCCATCGGAACTGCAGTCCCTGGTTGATATTTCAACGAATGTTCAGGATTTGCTGCTGATGGATTCGTTTGGACACTCAGGGGAACGCATCCAAAGCAGAGGTTTCCTAGCTCTGAATAATGCGCATGAATCTTGAGAATTCGTCGGCTGACATGAGGTTGACGCATCTCGTAAAACGCTTGATGGAGTAGGCCCAGAAATCCTCAGCCGGATTTTCATTCATGAACTGAATCAAGCCCCACAACGTCCATAGCAGGTCGCACAGTGCCTTATACATAACCATTCTTCCGAAATCACGCTCTGTTGGCGCTCTACCGAAATACCCATTCAACAGGGTCGTCTCAATTTCTTCCGACATTCCAGCTTCCACAGACAGATCGCCCAAGTCCCAGTAAGGATCATTCATACCGGAATATTCCCAATCCACAATCCACATTTTTCCTCCCTGCTTGAGAAAGTTCTCACACAGGGGGTCACAATGACATGGGGCCAATTCTGCTGGGTTGCGGTCCAGCGCCTGTTGAACAGCTTTGCTCTGATCGACCACATCATGGTATCCTGCCGGCAGCTCGATGGCTTTTCCAGCAGCTAAAATCTGCAGATATTCATCAATCATTGAAAACACCTCAAATCGAAATTGAAAGGGGCTTTCGCATCGATGCAGCTGCTGCAGACTTTCACCAGCCAGAAACGCCGCATCGGAATCTGACTGGAACCGCTGAGGCGACATTGTTTCACAGTCGGAAATGAACTCCGAGAGCATTACCCCATCATCGGCAAAGTAATGCACTGTGGGACTGACTCCAGCGTGCTGGGCAACGACAGCATTGTGCTTTTCCACTTTTCTGTCAATATATTCCTCTGTACCAGTGCCGGGAATACGAAGGCAATAGTCAAAATCCTCACCAGACAGGTGATAGACTTCGTTTGTCATTCCGCCAAGACGGGTCATTTCAATCGAACCCGATTCGATTCCAGATAGATGGGGAATCTGGTCGATGATGAGTTTTAGTCTCTGTTCCATACGATGCACCGTAAATTAAGCATGACCCTTCGTCTACTCAGTTGCCGTTGTATTTCTTCCATCTTGAGTACAGAGGCCCGCGCTGCGCCTGCATCGGTACCAATTGATCGACCGTCTGCAGCTGAAAACCATCGCAGGCCTGATGCTCTCCATTTAAGAAAGCATAGCATATGGTTCGATTGATCGAGTGTCCGAACCCTCCAGACAAAACATGGGCGATAATTTTTCCGTCCTGAATAATGGGTTCACCGCCATAAACCGGAAAATACTCAGGCGTGTGGAAGCAATACAGCTGCCGCCGATTTTTTTCTGACCCAATTTGTCGCAATGCCGTTCTGCCGATGTATCGCTCTTTTGTTCGGCTGATTCTATGGTCCAGATCAACTTCAAAGGGATTGACATAGGGTGATATTTCACCGCTCCAGTACAAATGGCGATTTTCAAGTCGCAGAGACTCCAGTGCCCGATAGCCGGCATTAACGATACCAAAATCCTGACCGACTTCGAACAGTCGGCGATAAACACTGAGCGCATCTTTGTTCGATACGTAAATCTCCCAACCCTGCTCGCCACTGTACTCGACCCGTGCCAACAACACTTCACTGCCATCAATCGTACTGTCTCGAAGTGTCATGCATGGGAACCGAGCGCTTGCAGATTCAGACCCGAGGGTACGTACCAGTACTTCTCTGGCAAGGGGGCCGCATAAGTTGATCACCGCATAATCGTCAGTAATGTCGCGAATGACAACGTTATCGTGATTTGAAATATTACGTTCAATCCAGTCCAGGTCATGTGCTCCAAATCCTGAACCCGAAATCAGCCAGAACCGCTCGTCGCTCAATCTGAAAATGATGACGTCGCATTCGATGCCACCATCGTGATTGCACATCTGAGCATAAATGATCGTACCGTTGATTCGGTCAATATTACACGTCGAAAGCAAGTCCAACGCCGCCAAAGCATCTGTTCCGCTGATCTCCAATTTGAAAAATGAAGTCTGATCAATTACAGCCACTTGATTTCTGATCGCTCTGCATTCGTCCGCCACACTTTCAAACCAGTTGGGTCGCTCAAAGGTCAGATCGTCGACGGGTCTGACGTTCCCCACGGCAAACCAGTTGGGTCGTTCCCAACCGAATTTCACACCGTAAACCGCACCCTGCCGCTTCAATTCATCGTAGAGAGGGGAACAGCGCTGCTTCTCACCCGCCAGATGCTCTTCAAATGGCCAGTGAATTCCGTAGTACCGCCCATAACTGATCAGCGCATGATTTTCAAGATAAGGGGACTTGGCATGAAAACCGCCAAATCTCCGTACATCGAATGACCAAAGATCCCATGAAGGCCGCCCGTCGATGATCCACTCCGCCATCGCTCTGCCTGCACCGCCTGACGATGCAATTCCAGCCGTAAACCCACATGCGAGGAAGAAGTTGTCAAGACCGGTTGCACATCCCATTATCGGCTCACCGTCGGCACTGACAGGTATCGGTCCGTTGATCAGCGAGCGCACGCCCAGACGGTCGATCAGCGGTATGCGTTTGATTGCGCTGGTATGAATCTGGCTGAAACGATCGTAGTTGCTATCATAAAGCGTTCGAGTGAAATCACCGGGAAATGTCAAAGGCGGTATTGAAATGGAGTCACTTTCCCAACCGCCGAACTCAAAAGCGCCAGCTTCGGCTTTCAGATAAAAATTCCGATCGGGGTCCCGCAGGGTCGGCAACCCATCACTGATGCTCGGCGACTTTTCGGTGATCAGATACTGATGTTCGACAATCCCAGCTGGGATTTCCACACCCGCCATTTTACCAATCTGTGCGGCCCAAAGTCCTGCACAGTTCACCACAGAATCACAGCGAATCTTCTGATGTTCCGTGAGCACCGCAACAATCCGTCGCCCCCTGCGTTCAAATCCCGTAACGGTCGCGTGCTCAAAGACGGTTCCCCCTAGCTCTCGAAATCCTTTGGCCATTGCCTGAGCAACACCATAGGGATCGACATAACCATCCAACGGCAGATAAGCCGCACCCTGTATATGTTTGGCGTCGATCAGAGGAAACATGCGCGCGGCTTCCCGCGCATCAATCAAATGCAGTTCAATATCGAATGACCGGGCGTTCAGCGCCGTCTGCTGAATTTCCCGCCAACGGTCGCGGGATGATGCGATCCGCAGACTGCCGACTGGATTCCAGCCGGGAGACAGTCCGGTATCGCGTTCGAGCCGTGAAAACAGTTTGACGCTATATTGCATCATGCGCGTCAGGCCAAGTTTACCGCGCAGCTGACCGACCAGTCCCGCCGCATGCCAGGTGCAACCATGCGTGAGCTGTGATTTTTCCAGCAGCAGAACATCTCGCATCCCGGCCATCGCCAGATGAAAAGCCACCGAGATGCCGATTACGCCACCACCGATGACAACAGTTTCTGCCTGATCTGGGAGTTTCGGGTTCAGTGTCACGATCTCATTCTTGATGATGTCGGGTCATACAGACTCTTCGGCTCGATACGGACGGGAACTCTCGCATGTTCGACTTCAAGTTCGTAATCTGCACCATACAGATAATCGTCACTCACACCGTCGGCATTTCTTACATAGCCATAAGCGATATTACAATTCACGGTATATCCCCAGCCAGCACTGGAAGTCCAGCCGACGCGTCGTCCATTTCTGTAAATGGTCTCTCTTCCATGTAGTACAACCTGCTCATCTGCACAGGTAAAACAGGCCAGTCTTCGTTTTAATGGATGCTTCTGCTGTGCCAACAGACTGGTTTGACCGATGAACTGAATCTCGCTGCTCAAACACACGATTTTTTCCATGCCGGCTTCGAGTGGCGTATAGTCGGGTCCGATTTCGGCACCCAATGCTCTGAACCCCTTTTCCAGCCGCAGGGATTCCAACGCCCGATATCCGATATTTTTCAAGTCAAAATTCTTACCGGCCTGTACGATTTTTCGATAAATACTCAGTGCGTTGGCCACGGGAATATGCAACTCCCAGCCCAACTCTCCCGTGTATGAGGTGCGCATCGCCAGTGCGCTCAGCCCGTCGAATCGGACCGCACGCAATCTGAAAAACGGAAAGGCATGTTGACTGAAATCGCAGTCAACCAAAGGCTGCAGCAGTTTTCGGGAATTCGGCCCCGCAACCGACAGCGTTGAATACCGATCGGTGACATCTACCAGTGAAACATCATTAAAATCATCAAGGATGTATTTCATAATATGACTAAAATGATGTGTCGCATAACCCGTTCCGGCAACGATATAGAACTCATTTTCGGAAAGACGGGTTACCGTCATTTCACATTCTATGCCGCCTGCCGAATTTAGCATGGTTGTGTAGACGACCGATCCAACAGGCCGATCCATACGGTTGCTGCAGAGCCGGTTCAAAAGCGCAATTGCACGTTGACCCGTTAACAGGAACTTTGCGAAAGACGACTGATCGAGCAGACCGACGTTTGCTCGTATCGCCTGATGCTCGATACCAGCCGACTCGAACCAATTCGGCCGACCGAATGAGTATCGGTCTTCTGCTTTTTCACCGACTCGAGCAAACCAATTCGGTCGTTCCCAACCCAATTTCTCACCGAAACATGCATTGGCCGACTTCAGTTCTCCGTAGAGAACGGACCGAAAGTAGGGGCGTCCGCGCTGGTGTTCCTCACCCGGCCAAGCCATGGTGTAGTGCTTGGAGCAGAGCTCGACGGTACGCTCCGTAATCCATCTGCCGTCTCGGTGAACTTTACCAAATCGTCGAATGTCAACCGCACTGAGATCCATGGAAGGAGACCCACCGACGATCCATTCTGCGAGCGCTCTGCCAGCCCCACCCGCGCTGGCGATTCCAAATGCATTGAAACCACAGCCGACGTAGTAATTTCTGATTTCAGGCGCTTCTCCAAGAATGAAATTTCCATCGGGAGTAAACGATTCCGGGCCGCATATGAACTGTTTGATGGCGGATCGTTCCATTGACGGTACCCGCTTCAATCCGGCTTTCAGCAGCGGTTCAAAATGGTCGACGTCAAAATCCAACAGCGTGAATCCAAAGTCGTCTCCAGGATGATCAACTTCCCAGCGTATGGGATTGGGTTCGTAACCTCCGAATATCAGACCACCAACCTCTTCCTTAAAATAAATCAATCGATCGGGATCGCGGACGGTTGGCATATCGCGCGTAACGCCATCCACTTGGCCGGTAATGATGTAGTGGTGTTTCATGGCGACGATCGGTACATTGACACCAGCAAGACCACCGACTGCTCTCGACCACAGACCGGTGCAGTTGACGACTATTTCACAATGAATTGTGCCATGATCGGTCTCTACCGCACTGGCGGAATGATTCTCAGTCGCAATGGCGCGTACGCGGACACCATCAACGAACTGAATGCCTTGACTTCTCGCACCTTTGATTAGCGACTGAGTCAGGTCTGATGGATTGGCCTGGCCATCCGTCGGTACAAAACCTGCGCCGGCCAGGTCTGAGATATCGAGAATCGGGCACCGCTCGGTTACTTCCTGCGGAGTCAGAAAGTGCATTTCGAGTCCGAATGCATTCGCCATCGTGATTTGACGTTTGATTTCCCGAACGCGGTCGCGGCTGCATGCGAGACGCAAGCCACCATTCATTTTCCAGCCGGTCGCATGACCGGTGGTCTTTTCCAGACTGTCGTAGAGTTCGACTGAGTATTTCAGCAGCTGCGTGATGTTGGCGTTGCTTCGCAACTGTCCGACCAGTCCGGCCGCGTGCCAGGTTGAACCATTGGTAAATTCACCCTGTTCCAGCACGACGCAATCGGTCTCCCCGAGCTGTGACAGGTGATAAGCCGTCGAAGCGCCAATAATTCCGCCGCCGATGATCACAATTCTAGACTGCGATGGGAGCGCCATGCTCAGACTCCCAATGCCTGTCTGCGCTTTTTGGCTGCGGCCGAAATCAGGCGATCCGTTATGATGGCGATGAACGCCACCGACAGTCCTGCGACCAGCCCGCGACCGGTATCCGCCTTGGTCAGAGCGATATAAACTTCCTGCCCCAGATCCCTAGTTCCAACCAGTGCGGTAATCACCAGCATCGACAGGGCAAACATCACCGTCTGGTTGATGCCCAACATTATTTCCGGCCAGGCTAGTCTGATCTGAACTTTCCTCAGCAGCTGAAACTTGGTGCAGCCTGAAGTTTTGGCCGCTTCAATCAGCGAAGGTGATATCTGTTCGATGCCATACAGCGTGTATCGCACTGCGGGAGGTAGCGCGTAAAGCACGACGGCGATCATTGCGGAAAAATCACCCACCCGAAAGAGCATCACAACCGGTAGCAGGTATACGAAACTCGGCAGCGTCTGCAGCGTATCAATCAGGACCAGTACGGAACGTTTCAAGGTGGTGAAACGAGATGCCGTAATACCGATCAGCAGGCCAATAATGGTCGCGATGATGACCGAGATGCCGCACAGATAAACCGTGATCATCGCCTTGGTCCACTGTCCGGTGATCAGTATGAAGCTGGCGCAGGCGACGACCAGAATCGCCAGTCTGATTCCGCCGAGCTGCAGTCCCGCAAGCGCCAGCAACAATAGCACTCCGGGCCACGGCAAAGCAAGCAGAAGGGCTTTCAGAGGTTTGAGAACATTCAGCAGCAGAAAGATTTTGACCGCTTCCAGCTCATCGAAAAAATTGACATTGATCCACTTGATCAGGTCATTCCAGAATTGTCCGGTCGAAATTTCAAACATTTCTGGCCACTGCGCGAAAAAGGGAGCGAAGAAACTGATGGCCGTTGTTGAAAGCAATACCAGGATGGCGAGCGAAAGATTTCGATGCCGACGTAAGAAAGTTCGAGCGATTTCTTCTTGCGTGGACGGTTCACTCTGCGCCAAAGCCTGAGTGAGCCGATCCAAAACGATGGCGATCAGAGTGATGGCGATGCCGGCCTCAAGTCCGTCGCCGATAGCCTGTCGCCGCAATGAGGCAAGCACGTCGAAACCCAGGCCTCCCGCACCGATCATCGACGCGATGATGACCATGTTGAGCGAAAGCATGATCACCTGGTTGATCCCAACCATCAGGCCGGGCGCGGCGGCCGGAATCAGAACTTTCCAAGTCATCTGGCGCTTTGTGCAACCGACCATTTTGCCAAATTCCTTTATTTCCGACGGTACGGTTTTCAGAGCCAGAATGGTTACCCGCACCATCGGTGGCATGGCATAAATCACGGTCGCGGCGATGGCCGAAACCGGACCGAATCCGAATAAGAACAGCACCGGCACCAGGTAGGCGAATATCGGTACGGTCTGCATCAGATCCAGAACCGGCGTAATGGCTCGTTCGATTCTTTCGTGTCGATAGCCAAGAATGCCGATTGCCGCACCCGATACAACACCGATCGGTACGGCGACTGCGATCGAAGAAAACGTAATGGCCGCACTTTCCCAGTTTCCAAATACGGCAAGGTAGCCAATGCACAGAAACACCATCAGGGCAAGTTTCCAATCTCGAAGTCGGTAAGCCGCCGCGGTCAGCACGACCAACAGTCCCAGCCATGAAATGGGCGGCGTCTGCCAGGATTCACCGCTGCCGAGTGGAATTGCAAACCCAGAGGCGAGCAGGGATCGGATGATTTCGTATGGAAATTCAATACCGGCAGCGATCGCGCGTGTAAATTCTTTGAATGTCCAGGGGAAGATGTAGGCTTCATTGTTGACCATGAACTTGAAAAAGCCGGTTACGCACAGGCGAATGCTCGTACAGTCGCCGAGCGCTTCAAGTTTCCAGGTCAGTTCCTTTGGCGCCTGAACCGCCCACTGCCAGAAGTCACCACCGAGCCAGATGACACCGACGACTGCAAAGGCGATCAGCCATGCCAGCGGCCAGGAAAAAGAATACTCAAAACGAAACTGTGAACGTACCGCAGTTTTCATGCTGAGGCGTCAACTGGCTGGATTATGGCTGTTTGACGAGCACATCGATCACGGTATCGCGGGTCAGCAGGCCAACAACATCGCCTTTTGGGTCGACAACATCAAATGGCAATTCGGATCGAATCAACTCATCTGCCAGATCCTGTATCTTCGTTGTGCTCAGCACTCGCCCGCCGGTTTGAGTGTTGGTATTGGGAGCAGACATAACCGTCTTTGCAGAGAACACTTTTGCCCGCGACAGATCATTGGTGAACTCTTTAACGTAATTGTCCGCCGGATCAATAATCAATTCCTCCGGCGTGCCGATTTGAATGATGGAACCGTCTTTCATGATGGCGATTCGGTCGGCCAGGCGCACCGCTTCATTGAAATCATGGGTGATAAAAACGATGGTCTTGTTGAGCATGGATTGAATTCTCATGAATTCATCCTGCATTTCTCTGCGGATGAGTGGGTCTAGCGCAGAAAATGGCTCATCAAGAAACCAGATTTTCGGTTCGACTGAAAGTGAGCGGGCAATGCCCACTCGCTGCTGCTGGCCGCCCGACAGCTCCCGCGGGTAATAGGATTCCCGCTCCTGTAGCCCAACGAGTTCAATCACTTCTCTAGCCCGTCTTTCGCGTTCAGCTCGGTCAATGCCCTGAACTTCCAGCGGGAAAGCCACATTACCCAGTACGGTTAGATGTGGCATCAGTGCGAAATGTTGGAAAACCATTCCCATTTTGTGCCGACGAATCTGGATCATTTGATTTTCAGAATGTCTGAGCAGATTCTGACCTTCAAACATGATCTCGCCGGCCGTCGGTTCAATCAGACGTGCGAGGCATCGAAGCAGGGTTGATTTTCCAGACCCGGAAAGCCCCATAATGATGAAAATCTCTCCTTCGGCAACTTCAATGCCGGCCTCGCGTACCGCGCCTATCAGACCGTTGGCAGACAGTTGATCATCCGTGATGTTGCTGTTCTCTGCGAGGAACTGCTCAGCATTTCGACCAAACAGTTTCCACACACCGCGGCAGGTCAGAATTGGCTCCTTTACGGACTCAGTCAAGACTGCCATCGAATTGAATCAAAGCGTTTTTTTCAAATGACAGCGCGCCAGTACCCATCGCAGACCCTGGCGCGCGAATTGATATGAGCGAATATGGCAGGTGCTTGATTTACATCGTCCAAGCTTGCCAGGTCGATTCGTTTTCTTTCAGCCACTCGGCAACAACTTCATCAACGGACTTTCCTTCAAGATCAACCTCGATAATCAAGGCTGCCATGGTGGCATTGTCAATGGTGAAGTTACGAATGGTCTGATAAGCTTTCGGCCACTTGTCTTCGCCGCCAGCCCAGCCAACCGCCTTAATCCAACCTCTCGGTTTACCGCAGTCATACGCCATGTCGGGATTGCTCCCCCAAGACGGGTCGTTATAGCACTCGTCCGTATATAGTGGGAATTCGATCCATTCACCCTCATATTTCGCGGGTGCCCAGTGCGGCGCATACACCCAAGCCAAAATGGGCGCCTGACGCTGATAGGCCGATTCGATTTCACCGAACAGTGCCGCATCCGTTCCGGCGTGCACGACTTCGTAATTCAATCCCAGCGACTCGGCTCGTTCATCGTCATAGCCACTCCATGTTACCGGGCCGCCAAGGTAGCGTCCTTTCGGATGTGTTTCTGGTGTGGAAAAGGCTTCGGCGCAGTCGTTGAGCGCTTTCCAGTCGGGTAGTCCAGGGCACTTTTCTTTCATGTAGAGCGGGTACCACCACTCTTCGATCGCATGCATTCCCGTTTCACCCAGGTCCACCGTATTGCCAGTCGCCAGTGAAGCTTCAAGCGCGTCTCTACCGGTTGTCTCCCAAATTTCGACTGCAACATGCAGATCGCCCGACTCGAGGCCGACGAACTGCGCGATGTAGTCGGCAGGAACATACTCGACACTGTAGCCCATCGACTTCAGCACCTCTCCGATCAGCGTTGCGGTAATGAACTGACCGGTCCAATCGTGCCAGGTGATTTTGATGGGATCGGTCGATTCAACTTCCGCGGCTGCGAACGGGGCATAGATGAACAATGCCATTGCCGCAGCGAAAACTGTGTTGCGTAAAGATTTTCTCATTTTATATTTCCTCAATATTGATAAAGAAACAGGATCTCAAGCCGTCTGATTACATGAACATATCGCGGTACCGTTGCCAATTCGATTCAAAACGGGCACGGTTCATATTGGTATAACCTTCATAACCCGGCTCTTGGTCCGGGTACAATTCAGTCATTGATGCGGCGACATTGTCACTGTCTAGGTCAGATATGACTTCCTGCACCATTCCCCACATGTATTCACGTAGATTCAAAGCCAATTTAAATGCGGTCAACTGTCTTAACGTTTCATCATCGATGGTTCCACAGTACAACTTGAATAACTCAGATTCGGATGCTTCGCTCATATCGGCATTGCAGCTGACGCCGACAAGATCGAACATCGGATGCCCAAAACCTCCATAATCCCAGTCAATGAGACAGACTTCACCGTCACCGTCAAACATAAAGTTCTGTGGAACGGTATCGTTGTGAGTAAATACCGGTGTATAGGATTCCACTGTCGCTTCGACCAAGTTATTGATGCGGATGATTTCTGACAGCTGATCAGTCAGCCGCGACTGTTTTTTCAACCCAATGGCGACATAGTTTCGTATGGCCTGAAACGGCCAAAAATAAGTCAGTGCGCCACGTACGGAACCCGAACCCTGATGCAACCGTTTGAGAACCGCAACAATTTTTCTTAAATTCTCTGCATTTCCCTCCATATCCTCCATTCTCAGGCACCCGCCTGGAACAAATTCCACCACTGCAAGACCGGGTTCGGAATGACGAACTTGAGGACTGACACCGATTTCAGCAGCGGCGATCATGGATGCCTGAACGGAAGTTTGAATGATACCATGAACCAGAATATCAGCTCCAATTCTGGCCACCGCAGGACCGACATCATCCGTAACCACGAAACTTCGGTTGCAAAGCCCACCGAACAACGGTTTGACCTCAATGTCACCCGTCCAGCAGCCCAAGCCTCGCAGATACTCGATGATTCGATCGTCGCTCCAGACAGGATTGAAGGTCATGTCGGTAAATACCTCTCTACTGATTTGATTTGCAATTCAACTGCAGTGTACGGAACGCAGATGAGCCCCGCGGACTTCATCCGGCGACACTAATCTTCAAACAGATTCTTCAGTCTGCGTACCGCCTCCTGAATTGTATCCATACCGGTCGCAAATGACAGACGGATATGTCCATGGCCACCAAAAGCACTACCTGGAACAACGGCAACCTCCGCTTCATTCAGGATAAACTGTGACAATTCCACATCAGAACTGACGCCGTCAGTGGCGGCAATGATCGTTCGACAATCTGGAAACGCATAGAATGCTCCATCGCCGGGCAGACAGTTCAGCCCTGAAATCTCGTTCAGACTGGCAACGATGAAATCGTGCCTTTTCCTGAAATGATCGGTCATCATTCTGATTGAATTCTGCGGGCCGTTCAACGCTTCGACTGCCGCCGCCTGTGCAATCGAATTCGGATTGGATGTTGTCTGTGACTGGATCTTGCGCATGGCTGCGGTCAGTTGTTCATTCGCCGCCGCAAAGCCAATCCGCCAGCCGGTCATTGCGTAGGCTTTTGAGACGCCATTTACGACGATGGTCCGGTCTTTCAATTCAGAACAGGCGTTGACAATGTTACAGAACGGATCGTCAGACCATAAAATGTGTTCGTAAATGTCATCCGTAACGACATTGACATGGGGATGCTTCAACAGCACTTCAGCCAAATCCATCAATTCCCGTTGCGTATACGATACGCCTGTGGGATTGCTTGGACTGTTGAGCATGAGTAATCGCGTTCGATCGGTAATCGCCTCGCGCAGTTGATCGGCGTGCAGTTTGAAGCCCTGCTCGATGGTGGCATTCAAGATGACCGGTCTGCCACCGCACAATAACGTCATATCAGGATAGGAAACCCAGTAGGGTGCGACAATGAGAACTTCATCTCCTTCATCGATCAGTGCAGTCAATACGTTGAAAAGACTCTGTTTAGCACCAGAAGATACGACGATGTTCTGAGGGGTATATGACAGATTGTTTTCGCGTGCAAATTTTTCGACAATCGCGTTTTTCAACTCCAGGGTGCCATCGGCGGGCGTATACTTCGTCCTGCCATCCTGGATTGCTCTGATGGCCGCCTGTTTAATATTGTCCGGTGTGTCGAAATCGGGCTCTCCCGCACCGAGTCCGATCACATCGCGACCAGCGGCACGCAGTTCACCTGCTAAAGTAGAAACGGCTATCGTTGCAGATGGCTTGATTGCATTGACGCGTGAAGAAAGTCGTTTTGTACTCACGAATAAAATGACCTCATGTTACTTTTACCGAGCGAATGCTGAAAAGTATAACCCAATTCAATTGGATGCAAACGGGTACATTCCGTCCGTGCACCGCCGGTGGTAGAGTTCAACTGAACCCGCTCTGACCGATCTGCTTTGCAGAGCCGATGTCTTCATCTTCCGAACTTAATCCAGTCATTTTCTGGAAATTTCTGAGTTACGCCTCATTAGCTTAGGAATATGAGGCGGGAAGATGTAGAGTGGGGCGGGAGTGAACCAGATGTCGGTCGTCAGCCACTGATGGCGCGAATATACAAGTCAGGAAAGTTTCAGAAAAAATCAATCAAGTAAATTGTCTGACTGAAAGCCTGCAGTTTCAAAGTCCATTCTCTGGCCACCGTCGCAGAGCCAGTCATCCGTATACGGCCCGCCGCACCACATACCAAATCAAGGACCGACTGAGCTGAGACCGCGCCGGTCGCCAATGACAGAAGAATCCCGGACCCACACCCCGTCGGTCCGGGATTCCAGTTCCCGCGGTCAGAAACTCTTCCGGGCACCCATGACGATGCCGTGATCGTATTCGCCATCGACCACCGCACCGGCATAACCCAACTTCACCTGCCAGCTGTCGGGAGACTTCGACTCCACCAGACTGACCGCCGCCGTCAGGCCAATCACCGAACGCGGCAGCCGCGCCGCCCTGGCCGACACATTGAAACTCGTCGCCCCCAGGCGGTCGGAATACCGCAGCCGCTCCCGACCGCTGAAATCGGCCGACTGGATGCGGTACGAAGTGAACCTCACCTGCGGCCGCCAGCGCCAGCCGCCCGCCGACCCGGACAGCCAGCGGCGGGAAGAAACACTCAGCCCCAGACCCCAGCCACGATACGCATGCTTCATGGACGGCACCTGCGCCTGCATCAGCGAATTGCCGGCCGTATAGCCGCGGCTCATCACCTCGCCTGAAAACAGGCTGATCTTTGGCACCACCCGCAGGGCGCCGAAGTGCCTTGTAATGCCGCCGGTGACCGTCGTCTGCCGGTGCCGCAGTTTCGTCAGGCCACTGACTGATCCACTCGTCATCGGGTCCGCAATGGTCAAGTGCGCATCATACCGGCCCTCGGCCATCTTCGCACCCGCGAACCATGAGTCCCGCACATAATGCGCCTGCACCGCATAGCCGTAGCCGGCGAATGCCGCCCGCGCGTCGCCTTCACTCCAGCGGCCCCGATACGACATCGACGCATCCGTCATGGCGGACGCACCCACCACGAAGTCATCGCCCAGCCGGGCGTTCAGCCCCATCGTCAGGCTTTCCGCGCGGGCGCCTCCCGGCAGCCCCGCCGTCGGCACGCGGCCGGCGTAAGAATGCGCCCAGTACTGAATCCCGTCGCGCTCGGTGCGATAGTCCTGTTCCAGATCAAAGGCCGTCATGACGGCGTCATTTCCAGGCCCGTAGCCCGACTCTTCTTCCGGCTGCGCGGGGTCCGGCAGGTCCCCGGGCTGATTGAGCAGGGCGAACAGCAGCGCCAGACCGCCGATGGCGACGATGCCGCCACCACTGCCGCCACCACCACCTGAACCGCCGCCACCCGCCGACCCGTTCTCACCGGTGCCGTCCAGTCTCGGATCCTCTTTCAGCTGGCTGAAATCAAAATTCTCCGGCAGCTGTGAGATTTTCATGTTGTTGTCGGTCTTGACCGTCGACCGGCCAAGCTCCCCACCCGTGTTGTCCCGGTAGAGCACCGCAGTCACGGCCGCCGCCGGCCCCGTCTCCGACTGCTGCTGAATCGTACCGGCATTCAGGAACTTTCCCGTCTGCAGCGCCTGCAGGTTGCTACCGCTGGCACCCGCCTTCAGCGACACCTGCACCACGGCGTCCCCCTCTTCATTCGTGTCACTGTCATCATCGACAAAGGTGATCGTCTTCGCCGTCACCCGACCATAATTGTCCGCATCGGCAATCTGAAACCGCAGAATCGAACGGTCCTTGACCGTCAGGGTACCCGTATTACCCAAGTCCATGTGACCGCCCAGAATCAGCAGACCCTCATCGATCACCGCCTGACTGCCCTTGAAACTGATGGCCTGCACCAGGGCCGCACCCGCACCCCGCTTGCAGAAGCGGTTGACGTTGCTGACGCGGCCATGAATCTGTGCCGTCGGCGCATTTTTCTCGCTGACCGTGATGGACAGCACGTCGCCCCGCGGATTGTCATCGTCGGGATCCGACGAACAGCCGGTGGGCAGCTGGTTCGCCTGTTGCTGTGTCAGGGTGACGTAGCCGCCGGAATCGGCACCGAAATCAATGTCGCCATGGATCACCCCACCGGCGTTGAGCACCAGACGGTCCCGGCCTTTGCCAAAATTAATGTCGCCGCGGATCTCACTGTAGCGCATCCGAAGCCGGTCGTTGTGATCGCCGAAATGCACCGCGCCGCGCAACCGGTTCGCGAGACCCGCCGCGCCCATCATCCGAACCGTGGCCTTGCCACCCACGAACCGGGCCGCCGTTGTCCCGGTCACCTGCGCCCCTTTGGTCAGATTCACAATGATGGTGTTGGAACTGTTGTTGGGCGTCATCGCAAACAGCCCACTGCCGCCTGTCTCCACGGTGACCGAGCCACCCTCCAGGGTGATCTGCGCATTGCCCTGTTCCGACACCGCAGCCACCCCGTGCGCGCGACTGCCCATCTTGTAAAAATCAGACCAGCTGTCCAGCACCGTAGCGGTCGTATTCGCCCGCACCACGATCACCCCCTTGTTCACCGCATGCGCCAGACCGCCACTGCCGGCCGTCCAGGCCTGCACCCCGGAACCGCTGGTGCCCTGAGTGGTGATCGTTCCACCGACGTCGTTGGTCGCCGTGGCGTTGGAATTTTCCGCATACGCCGACACACCCGAGGAGGAGCGGTAAGTGTCATTGTTCGTGCCGCTTCGGTCCACGGTGTAAATGTCGCCGCGCGTAACGATGGTCCCCTTGTTGGTGGCCGTGGCATCGCCATTGTTGCTGCCCGTCCCGGTGACGGAGGCGACCACACCCTTCGCCCCTGCACCCGATACGTTGACGGTGCCGGTGCTTTCGTTGGTCGCACTGGCGGCGCCCGTTCCTGTCGTATGGGTTTCCACGGCATTCGCGGTGTAAACGGCATCGGCATTGTGCGACGCACCACCGGTGGTGGTCACCGTACCAGAATTGGTGGCCGTCGAAGAACCGCCAGAAGAGGACGAATAGATACCTACCGCACCGACTCCCGTCGTCGTGATGGTGCCGCCGACCTCGTTGGTCGCCTCGACCGCTCCTGTCCCTCCGCTCCAGGCATTCACGCCCAATGCCCGGACGCCTGAAGTGGTGACCGTGCCATAGTTTCGAGCCGTGGCGCCGCCACTTTGGTTGGAAGCATGAACCCCTCGGGCATATCTTTTCGACGTCACGCCTTGGTACGTGTCGTCTGCCGCACCACCCGAGGCCGTGATGGTGCCCCTGTTGATCGCCAGTGACGACCCGTCGTCCCCATAAGCCTGAATCCCTCTGGCGCCGTCTCCCCTAACGGTGATTGTGCCGCCGACCTCGTTGGTCGCTTCGGCCGCACCCGTTCCTTCATGTGAGGCGCTGATGCCATCCGCCGATTCGCCCGAAGTGGTCACCGTCCCATAGTTTCGAGCGGTGGCGTCGCCACTGGTGGTGTAGGCGAAAACACCAAAAGATTTCCTCTCAAACGTCTGGCCTCCACTCGTTGTCGTCTGAGTGCCGCCGGAAGTTGAAATGGTACCTCTGTTGACCGCCAGCGCATCGCCTGTGCCCGAACCGGCATACAGTCCCCGAGACGCCTTGCCGCGGGTTTCGATCCGCGCCCCGGCTTCGTTATAAGCCTCGGTGTTGGCATCCTCCGCATGGACTTCGACACCATCGTATGAGCTGCCATCACCATTCGTGGTAACCTGGCCGGAATTGCGCAGGATGGCCTTGCGCACGGCGTTCCCCGTGTTCGAATTGCCGACCCAGACATTGACGCCACCGCGGCCGTTGCCGCCAGTTATGACCGTCGCAGTGCTGTAAACGTTCAGGTCGGCACCCAAATCAGCAAATGACATATTGATGTATTTGACGTTTGTACCATCCAAAACAAAACCACCTTTCGGATCGTCGTTTTGTGGATAAACATCAGTATCATTGACGCTCCATGAAACATTGTCAATTGAAATGATCAACAGTGATCCAGCCCTTAGATTGTCTTCAATCGTGTCGGCGCCGGACAGCTCTCCGGCATCCTCCAACAGTTTTACTAGAGCCGCACTATTCAGTTCATTATTGTTGCCCTCACAATCCAACAGATAGTCTCTGCCGTTGCTGTCGCGCGTGAAAGTTCCACTTTCAATGTTGTATGACCCCCGTTTGACCGGGGAACAGGTTGGATCCACCGCAATCACTGGTTGAGCGGTCAGCAGACACAAAAAAGCCACGATTGACGTGGCCAGACAGGACAGACGATTCAGATGACCTGAACGCTCAGTTCCTATGGGGGGGGGATCGGTAATCTCAGCTGTGAATTCATTATCGCCTCCTAAAAGATGGTCTACATTCCATTACAGATGCCATTTCCTTACATGAAATCCAATAATATACAATAAATTTTTCCTGTATATATTATTTTCTCATACTTTTTAAACAACGAAATGGCGCTTCTGATCTATGATTCTGGGGCTCGGTGGAGTAGGGATACTGCACCGAAAATGCCGGAGTCAAGCTTGACGCGGGATACACTGAAAGGGCGGCCCAGCGGATGGTTTTCGGATATGGTATCAGTGCCATTTTATACACTTCCCTACATCCCGATCACGTCCACCAGCTGAAATTTTAGAGAATATGAGAATCACTGAACAAACTGCTGAATGGTCTGAAACTTCCATTGACGATAAGGCGGGTCAAGTGAGAAACTTTAAACTCGTATCGGATTATCAACCTGCGGGCGACCAACCGGAGGCCATCCGTAAACTCGTAACAGGCGTTGAAAGACGCATGCCTTATCAGACCCTTCTCGGTGCAACCGGAACAGGGAAGACGTTCACCATGGCGAATGTAATTGAAGCGACCGGGCGGCCAACTCTGGTATTGGCCCATAACAAAACTCTGGCAGCGCAACTTTACTCTGAGCTGCGTGATTTTTTTCCGACCAATGCAGTTGAATATTTTGTTTCATACTACGACTACTATCAGCCCGAGGCGTATGTACCGAGTTCGGACACCTATATCGAAAAAGATGCGTCAATCAATGAACACATTGATCAGATGAGGCTGTCTGCGACCAATGCGCTATTGCTGAGAAATGATACGATCATTGTCGCCACCGTGTCCGCAATTTATGGTCTTGGCAACCCGAATGAGTACAACAAAATGATTCTGCATCTTCGGGTCGGCGCAATGGTGGACCAGCGCGTCATTCTGAGACGATTGGCTGAACTGCAGTACAGTCGCAATGATACGGACCTGAGAAGGGGCACCTTCCGGGTGAGGGGGGATGTGCTGGATATCCACCCGGCTGATTCGGCCAAATCGGCGATTCGCGTTGAGCTTTTCGGCGACGAAATTGAGCGTCTGTCGCTATTTGATCCTTTGACGGGTGAGGTGCTAGATTCAGTTGTTCGTTACACCATATTTCCCAAATCTCACTATGTTACAGCTCGGGAAACGATTGACAATGCAATCAGTAGAATTGACCTGGAACTACAGAATCGTCTGCAGGAATTGACCGACCAAAACAAGCTGGTCGAGGCTCAAAGACTTGCTCAGCGAACGCGCTACGATCTCGAAATGATGAGAGAACTCGGTTACTGCAATGGCATTGAGAATTACTCGCGGCACCTATCGGAGCGGAAGACCGGAGAGGCACCCGACACACTGATTGACTACCTGCCCGAGCAGTCATTGGTGTTCATCGATGAAAGTCACGTTACGATTCCTCAGTTGCGAGCGATGTATCTCGGTGATCGTTCTCGTAAAGAAACATTGGTCAATTTTGGCTTTCGTCTGCCATCAGCCTTGGATAATCGGCCGTTGCGATTTGATGAGTTCGAACAGCGCGTCCAGCAGATCATCTTCATGTCGGCGACGCCGGGGCCATACGAAGCGGAAAAATCGCCGGGTTTCGTAGATCAGGTCGTTCGCCCGACCGGTCTGGTGGATCCTTTGATCGATATCCGTCCGGCGGGTACTCAAGTTGATGATTTATTGTCAGAAATCCAAAAACGGGCTTTGATCGGCGAGCGGGTACTTGTAACGACATTGACGAAGCGCATGGCTGAGGACCTGACAGACTATCTGAGTGAACATTCGGTACGGGTCCGGTATCTGCATTCGGATATTGATACGGTTGAACGCGTTGAGATTCTGCGTGACCTCCGGGCTGGCGTTTTCGACGTGCTGATTGGTATAAATCTGTTACGCGAGGGGTTGGATATTCCCGAAGTATCATTGGTTGCCATATTGGATGCCGACAAGGAGGGATTTCTTCGTTCTGCGCAATCCTTGATTCAGACGATCGGCCGTACTGCGAGAAACGTCAATGGCAAGGCGATACTCTATGCCGATGAGATTACCAAGTCGATGGACAGCGCTATCAATGAAACAAACCGCCGACGGGAAAAACAACTGCATTACAATCAGGTCCATGGTATCTCACCAGAGAGTATTGAAAAAGAAGTCAAAGATATCATTGATGGAGTTCAGGTGCGGAGCACTCGGAAAAAACGTAAGAGCAATCGGTTCCATGACCCATTACCTGATTCAGACAACGCGGCTGTAGAAGTTGATCTGAACGATCAGGCGCAGGTGTCTCGCGAACTCAGGAAATTGGAACGGCAGATGCACAAGTCTGCCGCCAATCTCGAATTTGAACAGGCGGCTCAGCTGCGAGACCGGATCAAAGAACTCAAAGAACTGATTTTTCTATCCGCGCCGGTATCAAACTGAATCCATTCCATACGATTTCTCTCGCACGCGTCAATGACACCAGATTCCGAATATTTTCTGTTAACAGTCTCGATTGCATGTGCTATATTTTTGATGCTCGTTTTGTAAATCGTATGAATTATTTGATTAATGTTGCAATATGTAACTTAAAAAAATGACAACTGGTCATAGATCTTTACAAGTACTTGATATTTAAAACAAGCATACCGATCCGTAAAAAAGCCATTTTCATTCCCAACTGGATTCGTATCGACTTGATTACAGATTGATGAATCTGAATGACGGGCGCATAGCTCAGGGGGAGAGCACTTGCTTGACATGCAAGAGGTCCCTGGTTCAATCCCAGGTGCGCCCACCATACAGTTCCCATCCAAATCGCATCAATCGCTTTCGGATTGAACGATTTCATCATCCAATTGTGTCAATCTTGATCTGCATCAATCAATTCTGTCGCAGATATCCGGTATTGGTGTCGTTACTTTGAGCTCAATATTACGATATCTCACCTTTGATATCCAGAACCAGTCGGGCCTCAAAAACAGCCGAAACACAGGTCCAATCGTCGTCATTTAGCCAGTGAACGACTCGCTTCGCACGCATTATTCAGATCGCATCAGTCTCTCATGTTACACCCCCGGGCCGGAGAGTTCGAAGCGAGGTTCTGTTCTGAAGTAGCATAAAGACACTATGTAAGGACAGCAGGGCAGCTCATGATCAATGTTTCGCAACGCCAAGCTCAATCGTATGCCAATCCATGAGTGAACAATGCCCAATAACACCAACTCCACTGATTTGGTTCAAGAGAACGATTTTTCACTGCAACATCCACACTCGTGCTAAATTCACCACTCAAACCAATAATGCTTGTTCACTTCGATTGATTCAGTGAACTGACTGTGCCCATTGTAGTCTGAATCGTCAGCAGGCGTTCCAAGACGGGAGGGTTCGAAACTCAAATCGAGCATTCGAATCACATGATCATCCGGCTCGCACGTCGCATTGGCGGATTTACGAAAATTCGAATTGAGAGTCTTCACTACTCTGACTGGTCGGTACACGCATGGTCCGATCGCAGCGACAAGAATCAGATGCTCTATCTGGAAACGTTTCTGGCTGGAGTATGACCAAGAAAAACCACTAATCTTGCCTTCGAGACAAAAAAATCAGGATTTTTTTCATTTTATCATTTCCAATCAATTAGATACGACACAATTCACCGTCCAATCAAGTGGATTTAGTGTCCATGAGTAAGACACTTTTTTTATTTAATATTATTTTGATAATATTATTTTTCTTATGCTATAATTGTATCCATGTTCATAGACGTGGTTCCAAATCGACACTACCCGCCCACCGTGCTGCTGCGCGAGTCCTACCGCGAAAACGGCAAAGCCAGAAAACGCACCCTCGGCAACTTCTCCAAAGTCCCACCCCAATACATCCCCCAGCTCAAAGCCCTCTTCAAAGGCGGCTATGTGATCGACTCCATGCCCAAGCCCGAAGTGCGCCGCTCGCTGCCGCACGGCCACGTCGCCGCCATCCTCGGCACCATCCGACAACTCGGCCTGCCGCGGCTCATCGACCGACAGCCCAGCCCGGCGCGCAATCTCGTCATCGCCCTGCTGATCGCCCGCCTCCTCGAACCGCGCTCCAAACTGGCCACCGCCTGTGGCCTGAACGCCGCCACCGCCCGACATTCCCTGGCCCAGACCCTGAACCTGACCGAGGTCACCGAAAACCAGCTCTACGCCGCCATGGACTGGCTCGGCAAACGGCAGGCGGGCATTGAACGGCGGCTGGCCAAACGCCATCTGAGCGAAGGCTCGCTGGTGCTTTACGACGTCACTTCCATCCATATGGAAGGACACTGCTGTCCACTGTCCGAGTATGGTTATTCGCGCGATGGACGGCGCGGCAAAAAACAGATACAGCTCGGGTTGTTATGCGATGGTGACGGCTGTCCGGTGGCGGTGGAAGTGTTCGCCGGCAATGTGGCCGATCCGAGCACGGTGGGCTCGCAGATCGAGCGGCTGCGGAATTCGTTCGGTTTAAAGCGGGTGGTGCTGGTGGGCGATCGAGGCATGCTGACCGAGGCGCGCCTGCGCGAGGACGTGGCGCCGGCGGGGTTCGACTGGATCAGCGCCCTGCGCGGGCCGGCGATCCGCACGCTGGTGGAACAGGGCACCATTCAGCCGTCGCTGTTCGATGAGACCGATCTGCTGGAAGTCGAGAGCACCGCCTATCCGGGCGAACGGCTGGTGGTCTGTCGCAACCCGCTGCAGGCGGCGCGGCGGGAAAGAAAACGCGAAGCGCTGCTGCAGGCGACCGAGCGGGAGCTGGAGCGGGTGGTGGCGGCGGTGCAGCGGCCGAAGTGGCGGCTTCGGGGTGCGGCCCGGATTGCGCTTCGAGTGGGCAAGGTGATTGGCCGCCACCGGATGGAGAAACATTTCGAACTGGACATCGGCGACGATCACTTTGCCTGGCGGCGCGATGCGGCGGGCATTGCCGCAGAGGCGGCGCTGGATGGCCTGTATGTGGTGCGCGCCCGTGTGCCGGCCGAGCAGCTGGATGCGCAAGGCCTGGTCCGCTCGTACAAGAGCCTGAGCCGCGTCGAGCGTGCCTTCCGCTGCCTGAAGACGGTGGACCTGAAGGTGCGGCCGGTGTATCACTACACCGAGGCGCGGGTGCGCGCCCACGTGTTCCTGTGCATGCTGGCGTACCATGTCGAATGGCACATGCGGCGACGGCTGGCGCCACTGCTGTTCGAGGACGAGGGTGAGCCGCAACAGGACTCGGTGGCGGCGGCCAAGGTGTCGGCCTCGGCCGCGCGGAAGGCGTCGCGGAAGAAAAACAGTCAGGACTATGACGTGCAGAGCTGGTCGGGTCTGCTGGGCACCCTGGGCACTTTGCAGCGTCAGCTGATGCATTTCGATCTGCCGGGCATGACGGATGAGATCTGGATGACGACGAGTCCGACGCGGTGGCAGAAGGAAGCGTTCAGGTTGTTGGGGGTGCGAGTGGAGTGTGTCCAGTAGTGGACAGTTGATATTTCAAAAATGTCTATTATTATCAATCAGTAATAAGCACTCATGCTCTGGAAGTTAAGACTAATAAATTCAAATATTAAGTGATTTAAAAATCATCGCATTTACGCAAAGCAAGTGAACGCTCACAATATTTTTCCTAAGAATTCCTGAGTTCGCGGCTGTTGCGGATTTTCGATCAGTTCTTTAGCAGCATTGATTTCATGAATCACTCCTTCATGAAAAAATGCCACTCGATCCGCCACCTCCCGCGCAAATGGAATTTCATGTGTTACCGCGATCATCGTCATCCCTTCTTCCGCCAACATCCGAAGGGTATCAAGGACTTCACCAACCAACTCAGGATCTAGTGCGGAGGTAATCTCATCCAGCAGCAGATAGTTCGGACTCATGGCTAGGGCCCGGGCGATGGCTAGACGCTGTTGCTGTCCACCAGACAGTTGCGACGGATATTGCCTGACTTTATCACCCAAACCTACTCTAGACAAATGCTGCTCCGCCAATTCTTCAGCCTGCCGTCTGGGTATTTTCAGAACTTTTCTTGGTGCCAAGGCAACATTCTGAAGTGCACTTAAATGCGGAAAGACGTTGAATGACTGAAAAACAATACCCAATTTGTGGCGCAGTTTATCCTGATTGGTGCTTTTCGCGTGAACATCAACCCCGTCAACGATAACCCGTCCCGCGTCGATCGTCTGCAGGGCATTGATACAGAGGAGTAAGGTTGACTTACCGGACCCGCTCGCCCCGATCAGGCAGACCACTTCACCTT
Organism: Arenicellales bacterium; assembly: GCA_965205205.1. GTDB lineage: Bacteria > Pseudomonadota > Gammaproteobacteria > Arenicellales > JAJDZL01 > JAJDZL01. The sequence goes on along the minus strand of CBDBFX010000002.1, from coordinate 3,254,695 downwards.
TTTCTACCGTCAGATCAATACCTTTCAGAACTTCAAGATGGCCAAATGATTTGTGTACATTTTCAACTTCAATCACTGCAGAGCCTCCCTTTTTTTCTGCCATGCTTTTTCATACTGTCCGGCGAACACCGTAATGACATAACACATGATGAAATAAAACGCTCCGGCACCCAACAATATCAATAGCGGTTCATGAATTCGATTGATGATGATCTGCGAAGCCCGGAGCAGTTCCGGCGGCGTTGCGCCTAACACGGCGATCAACGAAGTATCTTTCATCAATCCAAGCATCAGCCCGACCCAGGACGGGAAAATGGTACGCATACCAATGGGTACAATAACGTTGAAAAAATTCTGCCTGTAGGTCATACCGAGACCGCGGGCCGCCATACTCGTAACTGTTGGCACCGATTCGATCCCAGCTTTGACAACTTCGGCGACATAACCGGATATATACAGTGTCAATGTAATCACACCGGAGAAGAACGGGTCCATCGGATAGCCGGCTATGGCCATAAAACTGTTGAACAGAACGAATTGGATGATGAGTGGTACTGAACGTATGATGTCAATGTAGATTCCGAGCAGTCTGTTCAAAATCAGGTTGCGACCCGTGCGCATCCAGCCGATGACAAACCCCAATGCCGTACCTGAGAAACCGGCGACAATGGTCAATGCGAAGGTGATGCCGGCACCTTGCACCATCAGCCAAAAATCATTGATTGTAAAAGTGTATGTCATTTGATGGTTTCGCCTTTCGACAGTCGGGTGGCAACCAGTTGCGCCAGAATTGTTGCAATCTTAGCGATGACAAGATACATGCAGGCGGCAACGAAATAGAATTCAAACGGACGAAATGTCTGCGACTGTAGAAACGTCGTCATACCGGTGAGTTCCTGCAGGCCGATAATCATTCCCAGCGAAGTTGCGAGCATCGCCCAGATGACTTGATTGACAATCGGCAGAAATACGGCTCTCAAAACCTGCGGCAGCACAATGAATAGATAAGACTGAAGCATGCTCAAACCCAATCCGCGCGCCGCAAGCTTCTGTGAAACTGGTACCGAGGAGAAGCCACCGCGGATGATCTCCGCCAAATAACCCGCGTTGTTAAATGAGACAGCGGCCAATACCGCCATGTAAGGACTCAGGTGAATTCCGAATGCGCCCAGTCCAAAGTAAGCCAGGTAAATCTGTAGTAGGGCGGGTGTATTGCGAGCTAATGCGACCCATGAGACGGAAACACCTCGGGCGAATGGATTCCGCGAGTCGCGGACCACTGCGAGAACGGAAGCGATGATCAGTCCAATCACTATCGACAATATGGTCAGCTGCAGGGTCAGCAGACCCGACTGCAGCAACTCCGGCCAGTGCCGCCAGACCACTCGCCATTGGAACGTATAGTCAAACATCAACGCGACGAGAAATCACAAAAAAACCGGAGGCTGAATACCTCCGGTTTTTTTCGGTAACTGACAGGCTGTCAACCACTTATGAAATGAAAATTAGTATCCGTGGATGCCCGGATACGACATGCTGGGTGCCGGATAGCCGAACCACTTTTGGTACAGCTCATCAGTGCGGCCAGTCTTCCATTGATGCCAGACGAACAGGTTCACCCAGTTCAGCAAACCCTGTTTGTTCCGACCGACCATCAGTCCGGTCCAATCTGCAGGTGCCGTGGTCACACTGCAGCAAACTCTGATCTTGCCTTTGCCGGCACCTTTTACATACTCACCAAAAATCGCGGTACTTTCTACGATGGCATCCACTTTGCCCTGCGATAAAGCTAGAAACTGTTCAGCATTGGAACCATAAGCGATGTGAGAGGTTCCTTCCCCCCCCCCCCACATTTCCAGATCTTTCAGAAACGCCACCTCACCGGTTGTTCCGCGTACCGTACCGATGGATTTACCTTTCAAATCCTCGTACGTATTGATATCAGTGTTATCGGCTGCGACTGCCACACCAACGTCCCAAATCTGATACGGAATTGAAAATGCCACTGACTTGGCTCTTTCCAATGAATTGGTTGCTGAGGCTACGCCAACGTCAACTCTGCCCGACAAAATTGCTGGGATTCGATCGGGTGCCGGCGTTTCGACGATGACCGCCTCCACACCAAGTGCTTCCGCCATATCGCGGCAGAACTCAACATCGTAGCCGGTTGGCACATTGTTATTGTCTCGCATCCCAACGGGTGGAACATCAAGCATGATGCCGCAGCGAACTTTGCCTTCGGCTAGAATGTCATCAAGACTGTCGGCAACTGCAGTTGCTGACGCTAGTAGTGTTGCCACTAGTATTGCAGCCGCTTCAAGAAAACGTCTGTAGGATAAAAATTTCATAATCACACCTTAAAGATTGATTTGTTATTTGGACAAGTAATCGGATTGATCATTATTCCAAATAATAAATCAAAGCTTCCAACTTCAGGACACAAAATTGCAATAGATTCGAAACGCGCAAATTCGGGTTGAAATTGGGAGTTGGGCGACGAATTCATTTACTTCAAAAATTTAACATGCGCGGCCATCGTACCGACAACAGCCATCTCAATGACTGTCCCCATTGATATTGGTTTCTTCGATATTGGTGTGACTTATTTAACCTCAGAAAATTACGCGGTCGTGTTGATCGTCTGATTGATTCCCAAACAGCTATTTTCCTGTTCTGCCGCTGCGTAGATTTCCATTCATCTTACAGCCGCCTACACTCGTTGAGCCAGTAACGGCGCGCCCAACTGAAGACGGTTCGCTTTCTGCGTTGAAATCAGAAGTCCGAATTTCTTCGGCCCGCGGGCGCAATTCACCTTTCCTTACTCAAGTGATTGCGGACGCGCGGGAATTCCGAGTCACTGAATTGAGTTTTGTTGAAAGCCCCAAGCTGGGATTTGAGATTGTTCCAAAGGCTGGTGGAATCGTCAATAACAATAGATTCCCACCCGAGTCCGATCAATCTCTCAACAAGCGCATGTTCAAGTTGTGCTTCCGTTTGGGGCATGGGACGAATCTGGATCGTTGGAGAATTGGGTGCCAGTCATTTCAATTGCACTACTGGACGTGCGCAAGACTGATTTTAACTGGGGAAATTAGAATGTTCGATTCAGTTGACTAAATTTTCTTCATCCCGCGGGAACAGTGTTTAATGCCAGTGATCATATGGCAACTTGGAAATCAGCAGGATTCAAATTCGGATCAGACAAACAACTGCTGCAAAAGCCCTTTCTTGAATTTTTCAAACTGTTTGATTTGATCTCCTACTGCTGTGATTTTTAAATCAATTGCACTGAGGAAGTCAGCGATTTTTTGTTGTTCTTGTTTTGGGGGTAAATATATAGATATGGTGGCCAAGTCACTAGAACGAATCGTTGGGTAAGTTGTTCCTGTACATAATGCCAACATCTTATCTACAGTGTTTTTCACATGCATAGAAAAATACAAAAATTTAGCCGACTCACTTGACCTCAGTTGTGCATATCCGGCTGAAGCAACATAGTCTCCATCGAATTCAAAGTACAGGTTGTTTTGCTGATATGGTCGCACTTTTTGTATCAAAACATCATGTTTTCGGATCAATCTTTGAGCACTGCTTGGTGCGGAACTTTTGCATACTAAGTTACGCTCAACTAGCATTCCGCTTTTTACACTTTTTAGATCAATGTAAATAAATCTTTCAGGGATTTCGTTGTCATTTGGCGGGTCAATCTCACAAATCTCTCCAATCTTTCTCTCCTCCCATTTCGGATCCCCCCCCTGATCATCCTTGAACCGAATTTCCTGGCTGAATAGTTTCTGAAGCAGACCTTTCTTATAGCGCTCCATCAGGGTCTGTTTTCGCCTCAGCGCATTCAACTTGTCATCAACGGCACTGAGGAATCGGGCAATTTTTCGCTGCTCTTCGATGTCAGGTAGATAAATGGGCATCTTTCGAATTTCATTTTTACTGACTTCAAGGTAAGTCGATCCCGACGCTTTCCTTAGAAAATTCCGTTTATTCTGGACTATCCAGTAGTACAAAAACTCATTTATACATTTGCTATTCACCAAAAAGGACTTGAAACCTTGGTTTGTACAACATGCAATTGTGGCAATCCCAATGTCGCCAACTGTCGCTCTTGAGGTGAAAAGCAGTGCGCCTGGAGGGACTATTTCTGCCGCTGAGCGCCTCAAACCTGCATCGCTCAACGTCCGCAGACTTGAATGCAGATACTTTTGTTTTATTTCAGTCGGTGTAAACCAGACTATATCTCCACCCCAATATTCTGGCTTATCACTGGATGGCGTTCCGCCTCCAACAATTTTGGCAATCTTATCTACACATGTCAATTTCCAGTCAGAATAACTACCACCGTCATCTCGTCTGAATCTGACCCTCGGATTCAACCTGCTCATACCGGCGATTCCACTCCCAGTTCCTGACAAAAGTTACGGATGGTGTCATCAAGATCGAACATTCCTTGGTCAATCTCACGCAGTTCAGAGATGACGCTGTCAAGGTCGACCGCTTCCTCCGGTTCAAACGTATCCACATATCGCGGAATATTCAGATTCCAATCATTGTTTTCGATTTCAGACATCGTGGCCAAACGACTGAATCTGTCCTCTTCCCGCCTGTTGACCCAGGCTCCGACAATACGATCGATATCCTCAGGACGCAGGAAATTCTGATTTTTGCGCTTCTCATAGAGATTCGAAGCGTCAACAAACAATACATCTTCAGTCTCTCGACACTTCTTGAACACCAAGATGACGGTCGGTATTGAAGTGCCGTAGAAAATGTTCGCCGGCAGTCCAATCACCGCATCAAGCCAATTTCTTTCGTGCACCAGAAATTTTCGAATGTGCTCTTCAGCATTGCCGCGAAACAGCACACCATGCGGCAGAATCACCGCCATTGCCCCATTTTCATCAAGATGGTGAAGCATGTGCTGAACGAAAGCGAAATCCGCCTTTGATTTTGGCGCCAGCTTGCCGAATGAACTGAATCGATCATCGCTCAGCAACAGTGGATTTGCCGACCATTTCGCACTGAATGGTGGATTGGCAACCACCGCTTCAAATTGCATGCCAAGATGTTGAGGCTGCTCCAGCGTATCGTTCTGCTTCAGATCAAAATCGCGATAGTGAACGCCATGCAGAATCATATTCATCCGCGCGAGATTGAATGTCGTCCGGTTCATCTCCTGACCGAAAAACTCCGTGACTTTCGCTTCCCTGGCGACGCGCAACAGCAACGAACCCGACCCACAGGTAGGGTCATAAACCGATCTGAGTCGACTCTTGCCTGTCGTAACAATTCGCGCAAGAATTGTCGACACGGCTTGCGGTGTGTAAAACTCGCCGGCTTTTTTACCGGCACCACTGGCAAACTGTGCAATCAGATACTCATAGGCATCTCCCAGCACATCGGAGTTCGCGTCTTTCAATCGGAAGTCAATCTGATCCAAATGACCTAATACTTTCGAAATCAACCGATTCTTTTCATCGACGGTGCGGCCAAGTTTGGTTGAATTCAGGTCCAAATCCTCGAATAAATGATCAAAATCTTCTTCTGATGCAGTTCCCATAGTGGAACGCTGAATGTTATTGAGAATATTGCCTAAATCATCGAGTATGAACTGCTGTTCACCGCGCTTTGCGATCCTGCTGAATAGCTCAGAGGGTTTCAGAAAATATCCAAGTGCCTCAAGTGACGCTTCACGAACCGCTTCAAGTATGGATTGATCGCGCTCAGAACCTTCGTCAAGCGAATCATAGTCAATGCCATCCTGCGCGAGAATCTCATCAGCATACAGGTGCATTCGCTCAGACAGGTATCTGTAGAAGATGAAACCCAGAATGTAGTCTCGAAATTCATCCGCCCCCATTCGGCCACGCAATTCGTTTGCGATGCTCCAGAGCTTCTGTTCCAGTTTCCTTTTTTGATCTTCAGTCACCATTCAATTCACTGATTCAACCAAATTTTTCCGATACACAAATGTTGGACTCGCTACAACGGGAGGATGTCATAAATGGTGGGGTTCAGAGCGAATCCACCCCGCTTCCATCAAGAAAGCGTCTGCTATCTGGGACCCTACTAGCGGGCCATCTGCGCCAGCGGCTCACCGCCGCATTTTGTTATTGCAGTGATCTTACTGGGAGAGTTCTTTCTGTCAGACAGGCCAATTCTTGACGTTTGTTCCGATTGAGACCAACTGCACTTCCGTTGCTGCGACAGTCGTTCAGATTCTGCGTGCGCGTCACTTCATCTGAAGATCCGTCATTACCATACATCAGCATGCAAAGCCACCAAATGAGGTTTTTTAATGGTGATTCGGACTCTATCTCCTGTTACAATCTCCAGCCGCCTGAGCGGTTCGGCGATGTGACCGATTGATGCGCCGGTGTTTGATGCGAGTGGCCAGTTAATGGATAACTCGAGTTGATACTGGGCAAGATTTTCAATTCGAACTCTTGCCGAGCCATCGGGTTTACATCCAAGCGCGTCCGCGAATTCTGGCGCAACACCTAAAATGCTGTATCCGCGGAAGAGTCGAGACTGAACGATGAAGGTACAGTAGGGATTTCCTTTTTCATCTCGGCCGTCTATTACCTCATCCAGGTCTCTCAGCTGCAGTGATGATGGATCGGCGATGGAAATTCTCCCGTTACGAATATCGAATTTTGCCGTCTGCATGTAAGACTGAACGCTGTGTGCCAGGATATTGAATTTGAGCGGCAGTTCTTTGACCAATAGTTTCGTGGATGTGGACCCGCCATCCATCTCAATGCGACGAATGATTGCTTTGACAACGCCCTCGTACTTTTCTTCGATCCACTCATTCAAACCCCATCGCTCTTTGTCGGCTCGGACGACGCTTGGAATATTGGATAGATGAGAGCTCAGTTGACCTGACTTGATTTCGCACACATTTTCGATTTCACTTTTCGTTGCAGGACGCCCAATCGAGAGCAATGCCGCCTTGACCTTTGCACGTTTGGTGTTGCGTAAACTTAGCGTTCCATACAATCTGTGAAGCCTGACCTGCGTACATACCCAGGGCCAGACTCTCTGTAAGCTTTCCGATTGAAGAACCTCCCTGACCTGTCGTTCGTTAACAAGTCCGACATCATCCGTCAATTTGGAAAGGGCCTGTCTGAAGTTTTTCAGTTCTTGAGCAATACTGGCATCGAAATAGACGCCATCCTTCAGCTTGAAACCCAATTCTTGATGTATTGCATTGCAAACGATGTCTGTTGCGAATGAACGCTCTGCAGGCATGAGTGCTTCAAATTGCCGTTCGACTTCTTCCTGTAGTGCAAGATGACCAAACCTCTTCTTAAATTCTGCTGCGATGGCGCGTACGTCCACATCAAGGAGATTTCGAATGGTGGTCTCCACCCGTGCCTGAATCTGTCTTATGCGCTCTCTGGACACTCCCATCTGACTGCCGATTTCACTGAGCGTCGCAGGAGGCTTCTGTAAAAGTCGGCATTTCAATATGAGACGTTCGGCCTCGGATGCCTGATCAATGATGACAGCTGTCTCGTTAACCAAATTGTGAGCGAGCTTTGTTGTATCTTCAATCATCTGCAATCGACATCCCAGGTCACTAATTGGCGTTGCCGGGCCATTGAATTGGTCAAGCGCACTGACTTTGGTAATAGAACTTCAACTACGGAATATCCCATCCTGGGTCGGCACGAATTCGGCAACAAGAAAGGCAGTATCAGGAAATAAAAAGCTCTGAAAATAGGAGCGGTTAAGATTATATATGGTTTTAATGGGTGTGTGCTATCCGAAATGCTGGTAAGTTCTGAGATGGCAACTGAACTTCCAGAGCATATGGCCATTCTTTTAACGGATGGGCATCTATGAAATTTCAGCAGTCCACGACTGGACACATGCCACTTGCATCCCCCCGACAACCCGAAGGTGCTTGCCTGCCACGTCATCAGACGCGGTCGTCCATGTCTCATTCACCTCACCCGGTAAATCCAAATGCAAAAATGTCACCCCAAGGCTACCTAAAGCACCGAACAGACCCGGTCAGTTCTGCCCGTCAGACCGCGATCGTTTTCTTCCGCGAGACCTACCACTTTACCATCACCGACTCCCGTTGCGGCTCACACCCGCCCTCGAACAGCGGCAGACTGAGCGATCAGCTGTCAACAGTCGTCGTTTGATGGAGTAGGGGAGGGGGTCAAAGATTTTCGCGCCTTGCTTTCAGGTAAAACCTGTATGAAATTAAATCTGACAGCTCGTTTCAGATTACATCCTCTTTCGACCAACATATAATGTCGCTTTTTCTATTCATACAGGATTGATCACCTCGTGATCGTTCGGTATGACATGCCTGGTCAGTTCAGAATTTTTCGTTAACAGTCGCATGCCTATTGTTACTTTGCCTGACGGCTCAACAAAAGAATATGCATCCAGCGTAACCATTGACGCGGTTGCCGCCGATATCGGCTCCAGCCTGCGACGCGCCGCGATCGCGGGGGAATTCAATGGTGAGCTGTACGATACTTCACACTTGATTGAATCATCTGGAACACTTCGAATCATTACGGGACAAGACGCTGCCGGCCTGGAAATCATTCGCCATTCGTGTGCTCACCTGTTGGCTCAGGCAGTCAAGCGACTGTATCCAGAGGCGCAGGTTACGATTGGACCGGTCATCGAAGATGGCTTCTATTACGATTTTGCCTTTCCGCGTGGATTTGCCGAAGCCGATCTGCCGAAGATCGAAGACTGCATGCGGAAGATCGCCTCTGAGAACCTATCCATAACCCGGGATGTGATCGACCGGGATGAGGCGGTCCGTCTGTTTCGCAGTCTGGGTGAGGAATACAAGGCGGACATCATTGAGGGACTGGAAAAAGAAGAGGTCATTTCAATCTATCGGCAGGGCGATTTCGTGGATCTGTGCCGCGGTCCGCATGTTCCGAATACAAGTTATCTGCAGGCGTTCAAGCTGATCAAACTTGCCGGCGCTTACTGGCGCGGCGACTCAGACAATGAAATGCTGCAGCGAATCTATGGTACCGCTTGGGCGACCAAGGCGCAGCTGCACGAACATCTCGATCGCCTGGAGCAGGCAAAACTGCGCGATCATCGCCGCTTAGGCGCCGAAATGGATCTGTTCCATTTCCAGGAAGAAGCGCCGGGCATGGTGTTCTGGCACGAGAAGGGCTGGACTCTGTATCGCCTCGTGGAATCCCATATCCGTAATATGCTGAAGGAGTACGACTATACCGAAGTGCAGACGCCACAGCTGATCGACCGCTCGCTGTGGGAGCGGTCAGGACATTGGGAAACCTTCAAAGACAATATGTTCACCACTGAAATCGAAGACCGATCATACGCGCTCAAGCCGATGAACTGTCCCGGCCACGTGCAGGTCTTCAATCAGGGACTGCGCAGCTATCGGAATCTACCCCTACGAATCGCTGAATTCGGAATGGTTCACCGCTATGAGCCATCCGGCACGCTACACGGGCTTCTTCGAGTTCGACGTTTTACCCAAGATGATGCGCACGTCTTCTGTACGGAAGACCAGATTCGATCCGAAGTGGATGCGCTGATTGAAATCTCGATGCGTCTTTATACCCATTTCGGATTCAGAAAGATCGAAATTGGCCTGTCAACCCGGCCGCAGAAACGAGTCGGTGCAGACGAATTGTGGGATAAGGCGGAGTGCGCGCTGGAAACCGTGCTTGATGAGCGGCAGATGCAGTTTTCAGTCCATCCCGGAGAAGGCGCGTTCTACGGTCCGAAAATCGATTTCGTACTCAAGGACTGCATCGGCAGGAGCTGGCAATGTGGTACAATTCAGCTGGATTTTTCCATGCCTGAACGGCTGGGTGCCAAATATGTCGACGCCGATGGCTTAAAGAAGACTCCAGTGATGATTCATCGCGCCATACTCGGGTCGCTGGAACGGTTCATTGGTATGCTCATCGAGGAACATGCCGGCAGGTTGCCGGTCCGGCTGGCGCCAGTGCAGGTGGCAATCATGAATATTTCTGCAGCACAGCATGATTATTCTGTTAAAATAAGAACACTGATGGAATCGGCCGACATCCGCACAGTTCTGGATTTGAGAAATGAGAAGATCGGCTTTAAAATCAGAGAACAGACGCTTCAGAAGATTCCCTATCTGCTGATAGTCGGGAATCGCGAAGTGGAAAGTAACACTGTTTCAGTTAGAACTCAGGACGGTAGAGATCTGGGTTCCCATTCGCCGGACTCAATCATTGCATTGATCAGACGGGATTGTATTGCCGAAACAGAAGCATCGGAGGACTAAGTACGGCTACTGAAAAATTACATCGACTCAATTCAAACATTGATGTCGAACGCGTTCGCTTGGTGAATGAGGAAGGCGAGCAGGTGGGAATTGTCAGCATAGAGGAGGCGCTTGAATTCGCTGAAAATGCGATGCTTGATCTGGTTGAAATTGCACCAAATGCCGATCCACCGGTCTGTCGCGTGATGGACTATGGTAAATTTCGTTACGCCGCCAGCAAGAAGTTGCACACGGCTAAACGAAGACAGAAACAAATCGTAATCAAGGAGGTTAAGTTTAGACCGGGAACCGATGTCGGCGACTATGACGTTAAATTGGGTCGTTTGAAAAAGTTTCTCATGGCGGGAAACAAAACCAAAGTGACCCTGCGTTTTCGAGGTCGGGAAATGAGTCATCCGGAACTGGGCCGAAGTATGCTCAGTCGGGTGGAGCATGACCTCGCTGAGATTTCGGTCATTGAACAGGAGCCGGTTCTGGAAGGTCGGCAGATGGTTATGTTGCTGGCACCCATAAAAACCTGACAGTCGGAAAACTTACAGAGACACATCAAGCATTGAATCATCATCGAATCAAGTCATGCCGAAAATGAAAACCAATAGAAGCGCCGCGAAGCGTTTTCGAACTACAGGGTCTGGTAAGATCAGGCGCGGTCACTCGCATGCATCTCACATCTTGACCAAAAAATCAACCAAACGTAAACGAGGACTGAGAAAAGCAGCTTTGGTCCACGCTGCGGACGCCGCTCGGGTTCGCAAGATGTTGCCCTACGCTTAATTGAAGAGGATCGGTCATGCCAAGAGTTAAACGCAGCGTAGCCGCTAGAACGCGTCACAAAAAAGTACTGAAACGGGCCAAAGGCTATCGCGGGGCGCGGAACAGCGTCTATCGAGTTGCCAAGCAGGCGGTTACCAGAGCAGGACAGTATGCCTATCGCGATCGCCGGCGAAAAAAACGGGACTTCAGGTCGCTGTGGATCATGCGCATCAATGCGGCGGCGCGCGAATGTGGGCTCACCTACAGCACTTTCATACGCGGATTGAAACTCGCCAATGTCGAACTTGATCGAAAATCGCTAGCCTCAATCGCAGTCAATGATCAAGAGACATTTTCACTGCTAGCGGAAAAAGCCAAGATTACGTTAAGCCAGTAGCGGATTTGAAAGTTCGCTGCGGAACCACCGTACACTCCTGTTCACCGCTAGGTCGCGTTGCGTTTGGGTCGGCAATGAGTGAGATTCAGTCGCTTGCACAACTTGACGACATTGTCGACAAAGCCAAAGCCGAAATCGAGGCGGCGGCTGACGAATCTGAAACTGATCGGATTCGGGTCGCCTATCTCGGCAGAAAGGGCATCATTACCCGGCTGCTGAAGTCAATCGGTACACTGCCGGCTGTCGAACGTCCCGCCGCTGGCCGGCAGATCACCACTTCTCGAAAAGCGCTGGAAGCCGCATTCAGTGCAAAGCGAGCATCCCAGCAGCAGTTCGCCCGAACGCAACGTCTGGAATCCGAACGCATCGATGTTACTCTACCCGGTCGGCATACATTTAGCGGCGGCCCTCATCCGTTGACTAGAACACTGAAAAGGATGCAGGATATTTTTCTGAACATTGGGTTTGATGTCGCTTTCGGACCGGAAATCGAAGACGATTATCATAACTTCGAAGCGTTGAACATTCCGGCAAATCATCCCGCGCGGGCCATGCAGGATACTTTTTATTTTCCCAATGGCAAGCTCCTGCGTACCCACACTTCGCCAGTACAGATCCGCTATATGGAAACTCACAGTCCTCCCATCCGCGTGATTGCGCCCGGACGCGTTTATCGCTGTGATTCTGATGTTACGCACACACCCATGTTCCACCAGCTTGAAGGACTCGTAGTGGATGAGACGACGACGTTCGCCGATCTGAAAGGCGTGCTCGAATACTTCATCAAAGAGTTTTTTGAAGAATCACTCGAACTTCGTTTTCGACCCTCTTACTTTCCATTCACCGAACCTTCGGCCGAAGTCGATGTCAGCTGTGTATTCTGCCGCGGTGAAGGCTGCAGTGTCTGTAAGCGCAGCGGCTGGCTTGAAGTGCTCGGCTGTGGAATGGTTCATCCCGCCCTGTATACCGATGTCGGTATTGACAGCGAATGCAACGTCGGCTATGCCTTCGGCTTGGGAGTGGAACGATTCACCATGCTGCGGTATGGTGTCAATGATCTGCGACTTTTCTTCAGGAACGATCTTGATATGCTAAGTCAGTTCAAATAGATGCGGCGTATTATTAATGTTAGTTAGCATTGAATGGCTCAGGGATTGGGTTTCATTCGACCTGGCGACGGAAGAACTTGCCCAACGTCTGACCATGGTCGGCCTGGAAGTCGAATCCGTCAGCAAAGTTACACCGTTTGATGATCGGATCGTCGTCGGTCAGATCGAATCCGTTGCTTGGCAAGATAAGACGAAGCGAAATTCGATTTGTCAAGTCAATGTCGGTCAGGATGAACAACTGGTTGTCGTCTGTGGCGCACCCAACATTCTTGAGGGTGGGAAGTACCCCGTTGCATTACCTGGCGCCACCATCGACGGCACAACGATTGATATTGCTGAGATTGATTCAACGCGCTCAGAAGGGATGCTCTGTTCAGCTGAGGAGCTTGGACTGATCGGTTCAGGCAGTGGTCTGCTGGAACTTGACGCCGATGCACCGGTTGGACGTTCACTCAATCGGCATTACAGAACCGATGACTCCGTCATGAACATTGAGCTTACTCCAAACAGGGCGGATTGTCTGAGCATCCGCGGTGTCGCGAGAGAGGTCGGCATCATCGCTCAAAAGGGTCTGAAAACGCGTTCAGAAGCCAGCGTTGCGGCACAGTCCGAGCGCGGCATACCTGTTGAGATCGAAAATCCCGAAGACTGTCCGGCATTCTGCAGAAGAGTCATTGAGAACATCCGCACTGATGGTAAGACACCAGACTGGATGATACAGCGACTGCAGCGTCTAGGACTGCGCAGCATTCATCCGATCGTTGATATCACCAATTACGTCATGCTGGATCTGGGACAACCAATGCATGCTTTTGACATTGATGTGATCGATGCCGCTGAAATTACTGTTCGACACTCCCGGCCGGGCGAGAAGCTGCTGCTTCTGGATGGGGAGACCCTGGATTTGGGTCAAGGGGAGCTTTTGATCACCGATCGCAGAGGGCCGATCGCACTCGCCGGTGTGATGGGTGGCGAATCAAGTGGGATCAGCGAGCAGACGACAAACATCATGCTGGAAGCCGCTTTTTTCTCACCGCAGAGCATTCGCCGTTCCGTTTCGACTTTCAGCCTGCATTCGGATGCGTCTCACCGCTTCGAAAGGGGAGTTGACCCGACTGGGCAGAGTGCCGCCATCGAACGCGCAACCGAATTGATCCTGGAAATCGTTGGTGGTACGCCCGGACCGACGCAGGAAATAAGATTCGACTCGTTCAATGAACGGAAGCGGCAATGCCATGTACGTTACTCTCGAGTGAACCGTATTTTGGGTTTGGACATCGATCACAACGCGGTCGAGTCAATATTGTCAGCAGTCAACGAAACGGTGACTGCGAACCACGACGGCTGGCATGTCGTAGCACCGGTGTATCGGTTTGACCTGGCCGAAGAGCATGATCAGATTGAAGAGGTCGCACGAATTTACGGCTACGACCGGGTCCCAAGTCGAATGAGCTTCAAACCCGGAGTCCATCGAAATCTGAGTGAGACAGCTGTTTCTGATTCATCGATCAGAGGCTCGCTGCATTCACTCGGTTACCATGAGGCGATCACCTATAGTTTTGTTGATCCCGGACTGCAGAATAAAGTCCGACCGAATGCAAATGAATTTCAGCTGATGAACCCCATTGCTGATAATCTGTCAGTCATGCGCAGCAGTTTGTGGCCCGGTCTGATTGACGCTTTTTTAGAAAATTACCGCCGCAAAAAAGAAAACGTAAGGCTTTATGAAATCGGCCGAGTGTTTCAGTCAGGTGGAGAAATCGACGTCCTCGGCGCACTGATCTTTGGCAGTGTCGCACCGAGCCAGTGGGGAATCGAACCGCGAACCGTCGATTACTTCGATATCAAAGGCGACCTGGAGAAACTTCTCGAACTGAGCGGACAGGGGGACTGTCTTGAATTCAGACCCGAAACGGTGCGCGGCCTTCATCCGGGACGTTCAGCGAAAATTTATCTGCAGGATCGAAATATTGGCTCAATTGGACAGCTCCACCCTGATATACTAGATGAGGTAGACTCTGACAGAGGAGTTTATGTCTTTGAAATTGAATTTGATATCATATCGACTCGAAATATAACAAAATACGTTGCGATCTCCCGTTATCCTTCGGTTTCCAGAGACTTGTCACTAGTCGTTTCGGCCAATCAGGCGGTTTCCGAAATTACAGGTTCAATCTGGCAATCCGCAGGAAATTCATTGGAATCCCTAACGCTATTTGATATATATTCTAAATTAGATGAGGAGAACGCCTTAAAGAGCGTTACCTATCGGCTGATATTTCGGTCGGACACACGAACTTTGACCGATGTCGAAGTGGATTCGAGCATTTCGAACGTATTGCATGAGTTAAAGCGAAGACACAATGTCGAGTTGAGGACATAGGCATAAAATGAGTAAATCCGTAATTGTTAAATCCGATCTGGTCCGTGAGCTGAATAACTTGGTGGGACTCAATCAGCGTGAAGCCAAAGATTTCGTTGAAAAATTCTTTGAAGAGATTCGCAGTGTTCTTGAACGGCACGAAGATGTCAAACTGTCGGGCTTCGGTCGTTTCAGTGTGCGCCACAAATCGCCGCGGCCGGGACGCAATCCCAAGACTGGCATTGACGTTACCATCAAGGAACGCACGGTGGTCATGTTTCGGGCCAGCAGCAAGCTACGCGACCTGACGGTGAATTACAACCCCGACGACGCGCTGCCGGACTGAACGGTAATCGGTGGGCAGACGGATGCTGACGATGTCTGTGGATTCAAAGTTGCAGATTCCGAATAAGCGTTATTTCACCATCGGTGAGGTTAGCAGACTATTTTCCATCGAACCACATGTGCTTCGATACTGGGAACAGGAGTTTCCGGAACTGGCACCCGTTCGTCGGCGTGGCAAACGGCGCTACTACACCCGTCAGGAAGTTGATCTGGTTAGCGAAATCATCGATCTCCTTTACGGTATGGAGTTCACCATCAGCGGCGCACGCAAGCAGTTGGATGAATTGAAGAAAAAGAATGCCGGCGTCGGCGATGAGTCAAACTCAGAGATGGAAGAGGTCATCGGCCATCTGAACAGGGCGCTGAACCACCTGTCATCGGGTTAGCTGATTACAATTCGGGGCGTGGCGCAGCCTGGTAGCGTGCTTGCATGGGGCGCAAGAGGTCGGAGGTTCAAATCCTCTCGCCCCGACCAATTCCGTCTGTCACCTCACAAGTAAAAATATTCTTTGGGATTTTGCCCGTGTCACTTACAACCGTCAATTCCTGGAACGATTTTGATCCGCTTAAGCATGTGATTGTCGGGCGAGCCGATCACTGCTGCATTCCGGGGTTCGAACCCGCTCTGGAAGCGAAAATTGACCGCGGAAGTGACATGTGGGGGATGTGGGGACCGCGGGCGCTGGAAACGGTCGAAAAAGCGAACGAGGAACTGAACTACTTTGCAAATGTCCTTGAATCTTTGGGCATACGCGTTGACCGACCAACTCCAGTTCAGTGGAATCAGGGTGCCAGAACGCCCGATTTCAGCACGCAGACGCTGTTCGGCTGTATGCCGCCTCGCGATGTGCTGCTGACCGTTGGCAATGAGATATTGAGTGCGGCGATGATGATGCGCAGCCGCTATTGGGAATTCCTCGCCTATCATCCACTGATGAATCAGTACTTCGATGAAGATCCGAATTTCAGATGGGAGCAGGCGCCCCGACCCCGTCTGACGGATGCTTCCTATCAATTGAACTATTTCGACGGCTTGACGCCCGAAGCGCTGGCACAGCGGGCGAGGGACCGTGACTTCGTCACCACTGAGCATGAGCCACTGTTTGACGCGGCAGACGTGTTGCGACTGGGTAAGGATCTGTTCTGTCAGCACGGATTGACCACCAACCGCCGCGCCGCGCAGTGGCTGCAGCGTCACTTTCCCGATCATCGCGTACACTGCATCAATTTTCCGGACGATCCGAATCCGATTCACATCGATGCGACTTTCGTACCGTTGCGACCGGGATTGATCATCAGTAATCCGGTGCGCCCCCTGCCACCCGAACAGCGCAGAATATTTGCGGAAAATGGATGGGAAATTGTCGATGCGGCTTGGCCAGCCCACGATCGACCGCCACCTCTTTGTTATTCCAGTGTCTGGCTGTCGATGAACATACTGATAATCGACCAAAAGACGGTCTGTGTCGAGGCGACGGAAATCAATCAGATTGAACAGCTGGACTCACTTGGCTTTGAAGTCATTCCAATTCCGTTTCGCCATGCCTATTCTTTCGGTGGCGGTTTACACTGCGCAACCGCTGATGTGCAAAGAGACGGCTCATGTGAAGATTACTTTGCCAAGCAGATTCCGGGCACCCAGATTCTTCCTCCCGACTGATTCTGGTCCGCACCAACGGTCAACTGAAGTGTCAATCGCCAGCCAGTGGTACGAGCGGACGCTGAAGCTCGCTTCGCATCGTCATGCACCCGCATATTTGGCGGGAATCAGTTTTACTGAGGCGGTGATTTTACCCATTCCGCCTGACTTGCTGCTGATTCCCATGGCACTGGCGGAAAAATCCAAATCTTGGCGATATGCCTTACTGACGACGGTTTCTTCAGTTTTGGGTGGTGTGGCCGGTTATCTGATTGGAATGTTGCTATATGATACGGTTGGTCAGCCGGTGATTGAGTTATATGGTCTGGGTGATTATTTCGATTCGTTGGCCGAGTGGTACGAACTTTATGGAATTTGGGTGGTGCTGGTCTCTGGATTCCTTCCCATTCCTTATAAGGTCTTCACGATTGCCTCTGGGGTGTTTGCGATGGCCATCATCCCATTTCTAGTGGGATCAGCCATTGGCAGAGGGGCGCGGTTTTTTGCAGTATCTGCAGTCTGTTTTCTGTTTGGCGATGTAATCTATACGGTAATGAAAAAATTTTCCGGACCTGTCATTTGGATTTTAAGCGTCTTGCTGGTGATCGTTCTTGTCTACTGGACAGTCTAGTCATTTGATCCGTTGCGGTACAGTCGTTGCGCTCACCGTGCTGATCGCCGCGTGCGCGGGGTCGGAATCTGCTCCGGTTGTCGTTTATGACAGCAGTCCAGAGCCGCTGGCTGAACCGGTGACGACTTTCAAGGGACGTACAACGATTGTCAAGGAAGGGGACAATCTCTACTCGATCGCCTTTGAAGCCGGTTTCGATACTGCAGATGTCGCAAGGTGGAACAACTTAAATCAAGAAGATATACTTCACGTTGGGCAGGAAATCAAACTCTACGCACAGACGAGCGGTCAGTCCCGTCCAGGCAGTGCGGTTCCTCGGACCGCTCCGAGCAGTCAGGCTACTCAGGCTGTACCGACCCCTGGGTCGCAAGACTCCGCATCAGCAAACGCCGTTCCTAAAACAACGAATGTTGAAGTTGCAGTCGTACCTGCCAGCCCCCCGTCGCCGAACCCGTCCAATTGGATTTGGCCGACTCGAGGTGCGATCGTTACCGAGTTTTCGGCGAAAAAACAGAGCAATGGCATTGCCATCGCCGGTGAATCCGGCACTCCAGTCGCAGCCACCGCGGACGGTCGGGTGGTTTATGCCGGAACGGGATTGATTGGTTTTGGGCGCATAATCATCGTCAAACACAGCGAGGAGTTTCTGAGCGTGTATGCGCATAACTCGCGCATTGTGGTGAATGAAGGTGATACGGTCGCGCAGGGTCAGAAAATTGCAGAAATGGGCAGCACGGATGCCGACCGAGTCAAACTGCATTTTGAAATCCGTCGATTTGGTAAGCCTGTTGATCCGCTGACCTATCTCCCCAAGGTCTGAGTTGCAACTTCCGGCGCGCAGGCATGCATTGTGAACAGCGGCAGCTTACGACCGGGCCGATCAACTGCTGAGCAGTGCGGCAACCACTTTTCGTCCATCGCCCATGAGAAGGTTGAAAGTGATGCATGCAGACCGAGAATTCATCACTTCATAACCACATCGCTGCTGAATGAGAGGCGTGAACAGCTGCTGGTCGGGAAATGTCAGATTTTTGCCGGTGCCAAGAATTAAGATTTCGGCATCATATTCAGCAAACATCTTGAAATCACCGCAGCTCAAATCAGAGACGCTCTGCGCCTTCCAGTCAGTAGCGACATTATCCGCGGTTACAATGATGCTCTGTGTGTACAATACATCATTTACCAGGAATTCACCGGGGTTGCGCGGCACAATTAAGTTGACTGCGGCCGCATCGGTTCTGTGCAGTTCCATATTACGAACAAGTGGCCAATGTTGATGCAGAAAATTATTCGAATCTCACCGATAGGCGAAATCACCGTATGCGGAGCCAAGGCGAAATGAAGCCGGTACGTATCGGATTATTGGGCTTTGGTACGGTCGGCCAGGGCACTTGGTCAATTTTATCTCGTAACTCGGACGAAATCTTTCGGCGCGCGGGCCGCAAATTTGAAATAAAACGCATTCTGGTAAAGGATCTGAAAAAAAAGAGAACGGTTGCAGGTCAGCCGCAGATGACTGACGATCCTCATGCGGTTCTTGATGATCCCGACATTGATATTGTAGTTGAACTGATTGGCGGACGGTACCCGGCCTATGAATACATCCGCCGCGCACTGGAGAGTGGCAAGCCCGTTGTAACTGCAAACAAGGAACTCCTCGCAGTGCACGGAAATGAACTGTTTGAAACCGCGCGCCGGTCAGATCAGAGGATTGCTTTCGAAGCGGCAGTGTGCGGCGGCATACCGGTCGTCAAGGTGATTCGTGAAGGTCTCGCCGGTAACCGCATTGATGCGCTGGTCGGAATCATCAATGGCACCAGCAACTACATTCTGTCTGGAATGACAGATAAGCATTGTTCTTTCAATGATATGTTGAAGAATGCTCAGAAACTAGGTTTTGCCGAAGCTGATCCAACTTTTGATGTTGAAGGGACTGATGCGTTACACAAATTGACCATTCTCGCATCCATCGCTTTTGGCATACCGCTACAGAACATCGACACGATTCATTGTGAGGGAATTGGTGGAATAACCGCCGACGATATTGTTTACGCGGCTGATTTGGGGTATTCGATCAAACCTCTGGCGATCGCTCGAAGAGGCGAATCGGGAATAGAAATGAGAGTCCATCCCTCATTGGTTTCCACACAGCGACTGCTAGCCAAAGTCAACGGAGTGATGAATGGCATTGTCATCGTGGGCAACGCGATCGGCCGGACGTTGTATTACGGGGCTGGGGCCGGGTCAGAACCCACCGCTTCAGCTGTCATTGCCGATCTGATTGACTTAAGCCGCACTTTGGATGGTGGATCGGGTGCCGGAGTTCCCCACCTCAGTTTTCAGTCGGATTCCCTGAGCGACCTGCCAATCGTTCCATTTCAGCATACGGTCAGTGCGAATTATCTGAGAATGAACGCACTGAATCAAGCGGGTGTGTTGGCCAAAGTAACCAATATACTCGGTGAGCATAACATCAGCATCGAATCAATTCTGCAGAAAAGCTCCGGTCAGCACAAAGAAATCTTGCCGGTCGTCATCCTGACTCAGGAAACGCTTGAGGAAAACATGCAGAATGCGCTGCGGGAAATGGAGTCCCTACAGACGATGATCGGTGATATCAATCGCATACGAATTGAATCTCTGGCGTAACATTTAAGATATGGCTACCTGCAGTTTCTCATCGAAGCGGAGTATTGTTCGCCGAAATTCGGCGGATTCAGCAACCGATCTTGGTGTCCATTCCGTACTCAGGAAGGTCTATCAGAATCGAAATGTTACCGCACCCGAACAGCTTGACTACGCTCTAAGCAACCTGCTGCCACCGGATCGATTATCCAATATTCAACAAACTGCAGACATCATCGTTGATGCCATTCAGGCTGACGCGAAGATTCTGATCGCCGGCGATTTTGATGCCGATGGCGCAACCGGCTCAGCGGTCGGGTTTCTGGCGCTGACCGCGTTCGGCGCCAGGCGCGTTCAGTATCTATGCCCGGACCGTCAGGAATTTGGGTACGGGCTGACTGAACGCTTTGTAGAGTTCTTCGCACCGGCACAACCCGACCTCGTCATCACCGTAGACAACGGCATCACAAGTGTCGCTGGCGTTCGCCGCGCCAAAGAACTTGAAATAACTGTGGTGGTTACCGATCATCATCTGCCGGGCGAGGAGTTGCCAATTGCAGACGCCATTGTCAATCCAAGACTACCCGGCGATGAATTTCAAAGCAAGAATCTCGCCGGTGTCGGCGTAATTTTCTATGTCATGTCGTTCGTTCGGCGCAGACTGATCGAACAGAACTGGTTTACCGACGAAAATATCGCCGTACCGAAGATGGCTGAATATCTTGATTTGGTCGCGTTGGGCACCATTGCCGATGTCGTCCCATTGGATTACAACAATCGCATTCTCGTCACACAGGGTCTGAAACGAATCAATGCGAGGCAAGGTCGTTATGGCATTCGCTGTCTGCTTGAAGAAGGGGGTCGGGAAATCGGAAATATAACCGCGGAAGATCTGGCCTTTGTCGCCGGACCACGCATCAACGCCGCTGGGCGTCTCGATGACATCAGCAAAGGCATCAGGTGCCTGGTCAGCGATGAGGAGAGTGATGTGCTGAGTTACATACGGACTTTGGAGCAGCTCAACATCAAACGAAAAGAAATGGAAAAGCAGATGGTGAAAGAGGCCAGACGCGAAATTGACGGACTCAGCGCGACGATCGCCTCTGCGAAAAAGGGCATCTGCCTTCACGACGACAACTGGCATCACGGGATCGTTGGACTGATCGCATCGCGTATTCGAGAATTGACAGGTGTTCCGACGGTGATTTTCGCACCGGGCGACGAAGGCTGCATCAAAGGCTCAGGTCGTTCGGTGAAGGGGCTGAATTTGCGAGACATACTGGCGAACATTGCAGCTGTCGATCCTGACTTGTTTCTGCAGTATGGCGGCCATGCCATGGCGGTCGGTATGACCATTGAGAAAGCGAATCTGAACCGATTCGAGACATTGTACCAGGCGGAATTGAAAAGGCAGTTGGGTGATCGCAGTTGGAAGGACGAAATTCTCTCTGATGGCGAAATTTCCGACTTCAGCCTGGATGCGGCGGAAGCGATTCGTTTCGGCGGTCCTTGGGGACAGGAATTCGAGGCGCCCATATTTGATGGGGAATTTGAACTCGTCAACTGCCGGCTGTTAAAGGACGAACACCTGAAAGCCAGACTTCACAGCCCCTCGTCGGGCGGGCTGGTTGACGGGATTTACTTCCGATACTCAACCGATCACGATACTTTGCCGGCGCGCGCGAAATATCGGATTGCATATCAACTCGCGGTTAACGAATACAACGGACGGAAATCGCCGCAGTTGGTTTTGATTCATATGACGCAGGTGCAGGTGGACGAGACGACAGAGAGTTATCAGGAGATCGACGGCGTTGTGAACGTTCAGCCATGATCATCGCCTTTGACATTGAAACCGTGCCAGATACTGAGGGTGGCGGATTACTGTATGATCTCGAAGGACTTGGTCGGAAAGAAGCAGCCAAGCTCATGCTTGCCGCCCGTCGTATGAAATCGCCCGATGCGACGATGCTCCCCCTGCATCAGCAGAAGGTGGTGGCCATTTCGGTTGCGGTGCGCTGGGAGCGCGAATCTTTTGTCATCAAGTCTCTTGGCAATCTGCAATCAGATGAAAAAGCACTCGTCGCCGAATTTTTCCGGGCGGTTGAGAAACGACCACAGCTGGTGAGCTGGAATGGTAGTGGTTTTGATCTGCCGGTACTGCAGTACCGCGCATTGATCCATTCTATTCCCTGCATACCCTTTTGGGATACCGGAGAAACTGATCGGGAGTTCAAATTCGATAATTATCAGAGCCGTTATCACAAAAATCGACATACGGACCTGATGGAAGTATTGGCCCGCTACCAGCCACGCAACAATGCATCACTTGATGAGATTGCGAAAATGCTTGGTTTTCCCGGCAAATCAGGGATCGGCGGCGCGAATGTGTTTGATGCCTACCTCGCCGGTCAACTGCAGGAAATCCGCGAATACTGCGAAATCGATGCCTTGAACACTTACCTGATATTCCTCAGATATCAATTCATTCGCGGCACCTATTCAAAATCAGGGTACGACAATGAGATTGAACTGGTTCGGAAATATCTTACCGAATCACAGAAGCCTCACTTGACCGAGTTGGCTGGCGGGTGGCAACGCGATGTGGGTTGATTCTTCCGCCAGTCACCTGCCAGATCTGCCCCCAATTCACCTGACTGATTGAATCCAGATTCGACTTTTTTATTCTGTCTCGTTTTGAGTCTGATTCGAATCTTTGACGGCTTGTGGGCTACGTCTGCGAGATCGGGAGCCGCGTCTGGACCGGTTGCTGTTTTTCTGATTTCCCTCAGTGCCATTCGCTTCCGATGCGGCGGTCCGCTCGGAACTCGCATTGGAATCTTGATAGTGAATTGAATTCCCCGACGGTCGGCGGCGCCTCGTAGAAGGTGAACTTTTTTTGGCCGCGGTCGATTTCCTGTCATTCGTCGTCTTTGCATTCGACTGCGGCGACGCATCGGGCTTTCTGGCAGTGCGAGCGCGAGTGCCTCCTGCACCGCCGACAGAGGTACGTTGAGATTTCTGTCCGGCTGACCGCTTCCGTCCCTTCCTAACCTCAGGCTGTTGTTTCTTTGGTGTTTCTTCTGGGGTGTCAAGCGACTGATCGCGGGCGAAAAGCCGTTTCCAGAACGGCGTGGAATTTCTGGCAGATGGCCCGGGGTCCATCGTCAGCATATTTTCCTGACTTAACGCGGCAGGCTTGGCACTTCCGCCGGTACGAAAAATGTTATACACTTCCGGTACGCCATTTGAATTTTCGAGTGTATAGCTGATTTTTTCATTGTCTTCGATTTCCGCAGCTGTGAATCGAAAGATCTGGTAGTCTGGAATGAGCAGTGAGCGAGTGGGGATGATGAATATCCGCGTTCCGGTTCTTGCTTCCAGCGTGTTGAGCTCCTGTCTTTTTTCATTGACGAGAAAGGTCGCCACATCAATGGGCAAGTGTGCATGAATCAGTTCCGTACGCTCTTTTCGCGAGTCCTCATCAATCAGTCGCAATACGCTGAGCGCGGTTGACGTGACGCTTCTGATGAAGCCTCGTCCTTTGCAGCGCGGACACTGATCGTGGCTTGATTCTTCGATTGAAGATCGAAGTCGCTGCCTGGACATCTCCAGCAGACCAAATTGTGAAATCTTGCCGATCCGCGTCCTTGCGCGATCCGATTCGACGGCTTCCGAAAGATGTTTCTCGACTTTCTTTCGATTGCGCGCTGAACTCATGTCAATGAAATCGATCACGATCAGGCCGCCGATATCCCGAACTTTCAGCTGCTTGGCCACCTGTTCGACGGCTTCGAGATTGGTTTCTAGCGCGGTCTCTTCAATGTCAGCGCCCTTGGTGGAACGGGCCGAGTTGACGTCTATTGTAACCATCGCCTCGGTTTGCTCGATGACAATGACACCGCCGTTTGGAAGGCTGACATCTCTTTCGAAGGCATTCTTTATCTGGTGCTCGATCTGGAATTTTGAAAACAGCGGAACAGCACCTTCATAGTACTCAACCTGAACTTTGGCCGACGGCAGCACATCCTTGATAAACTGACGGGTCTTCCTGTAAAGATCATGGTCATCAATCAGGATCTGTTTGACGTCATCTCGCAGATAGTCGCGCAAGGTCCGGGCAATCAGACTGCTTTCCTGATAGATCAGCATCGGCGAGTGGTTCTGCTCGGCGGTCGACTCAATGGTGTGCCACAGATTGAGAAGGTATTTCAGATCCGCCTTGAAGTTTTCCACGGTCTGACCGATCCCGGCCGTGCGGGCAATGATCGAGTGTTCTTCTGGAAACTCGAGCTGAGCGAGTATGGCCTTCAACTCGTGTCGACTCGAACCATCCACCTGGCGCGATATTCCGCCACCGCGGGGATTGTTGGGCAGGAAAACCAGGCAGCGGCCGGCGAGGCTGATGAAACTCGTCAGTGCGGCGCCTTTGTTGCTGCGTTCGTTTTTCTCGACCTGAACGATCATCTCGTCACCGACGTTGATGACATCCTGAATTTTCACCTGCGACATCGGCGTTGACGCAGTGTAATTTTCTGAAAAATATTTTCTAGAAATATCCTTCAGCGAAAGAAAACCCTGACGCTGAGTGCCGTAGTCTACGAATACCGCTTCCAGACTGGGTTCGACTCTGGTAACGATACCTTTGTATATGTTCCCCCGTTTGTTCTCACTGTTTAAAAATTCGATATCAAGGTCAACTAGTGTTTGGCCATCGACAATGGCCACTCGCAACTCCTCTTGGTGGGTCGCGTTGAATAGCATGCGTTTCATCAATAAAATCCTCTGAGTGCATCGCAGTATGAATGCCCGGCGCCCTGCCGGCTGTCAACGAAAAAACTGAACTGCAATTATTTCCAATCATCAGTCAATGACTATTACTTGTGGTGCGATGCGCATTAATTTGGTTGCGTGGAGAAGCGCTCATTGGTGCCACATTGGAATTGCTGTGACAGAATTATGAACGCTGTTGAATCTGTTCAACTGGCACGGTAAGAATTCCACCACCCATTCTGTCCACCGTGCAATTGGATGCGGCGGCGAAGCGCGATTGCTTCGGAGTAGGGAAAACTCATACTGTGATTCTGTACGCCCATATTATACATAGAAATCTGTAATCTTAACCGCCTGTTGAAAATAATCAGCCTTTCTTGAGATGGAATAAGATGAAGCACCTGACGTTTTGGCATTCGGTCGCGCCACTGGCCAGCTGACGTGCAAAAAATTGCTATGCTACGGCCTTGCATCGGATCAGTGTCCGACCGATCAAGTGCATGGTCAGCATCCCCCTCAAGCCATTATTTCGCTTTGACTTGGGTAATTTCGATTGACTTGACCATTTTATCTCCATGTGTGCGGGAGCGCATTCAGCCCTCTCCATTAGTGATTCCGACAACAAACCTGCGAGGTTTGGCATTCTTGGGATGGGAATCAGTCACACTCGGTATCCTGAATAATCTCGATTGCCACCACCAGTATTGTGTACGAGTTCGTCGTTCGTTGCGAAATGGAATATCATCTATCAACCGCAAAGAGTGCCTGAACGATGGGGTGGGGCGTATTCCACTGACATCGCCACGGTTTGGGTTGCAACTGAACCAAGACCAAGCCAGACGTGATTGAATAGACCATCGCCAATCAAAACAAAACGGGTTGCGATGAGGCGGTATGAGTCAATGATGCGGCCAGAGCGCTGAGATGCCAATAACAAAGAAACTGAACCGGACATGCGTCAACCTGATCGAGATTGATTCGGATGCCGAAGACCGTCGTCTGGATAATTTTCTGATCGGAATTTTGCATGGCGTTCCGCGCAGTCACATTTACAATTTGATTCGCAAGGGACAGGTTCGCATCAACAGCGGTCGAGTCAAGGCGAATCAGCGGCTCAGATTGGGAGATCAGGTAAGGGTTCCGCCTGTTTCGATACAGATCGGGCAGTTTTCTGGAAAAATCGATTCGGAATTGAAAAATGCCATGCAGTGTATTCTGTATGAAGACGATAGCATGCTGGTTTTGGACAAACCCGCGGGGGTGACCGTGCACTCCGGCACCCGTCACAATCTTGGATTGATTGAAGCCCTGAAGTTGGAGAGAAAAACTGAACCGGGCATTGAACTTGTTCATCGTCTTGACAAAGATACGTCGGGAGTCCTGATCCTTGCAAAAGGCAAACGGGCGCTGCGAACGCTACAGGCGCAATGGCGACGCGAGGTGGACGCCCCATCGCTGAAAAAAATTTACTGTGCCCTGCTGAAAGGCAGATGGAACGGCCAATTGGAACGGTGTGTGCGGTCAGCGCAGCCGGTTTCACGCAAACTCGGAGTGGAAGACAAAAAGAGCATGGTCGCATTGAGTTATTTTTCACCGATTCACAGTTATCGGGACTGTACTCTAGTCAACATCGAACTCTATACGGGCAAGACTCATCAGGCACGGTTGCATGCGCGGCAGATCGGACAACCCATCGCCGGTGATGGAAAGTTCGGCGACCGGGAATTCAATCGCAGAATGCACTCATTGGGGTTAAAGCGAATGTTCCTGCACGCTAGGCGGATTTCTCTGCTTCATCCGCTGCATCACAACCCGGTCACGTTCGAGTCTCAACTTCCCGCAGAATTGACATCGGTAACCGGTCGATTGAACGAATAGATTGAAATGGTAAATGAGTACTGAATCTTATAAGAAGATATGCAATTCCGACGAACTGAAGCCAGGCGGAACGGGTGTCAAATGTATCGTGAAGTGCGGTCAGCAGCGATTGCCGCTATTCGCCATCCGCTATGAAAACGAAGTGTTTGCCTATCTCAACCGATGTGCGCACCTGATGTTGGAACTCGATTGGGATGATGGAGAGTTTTTCGACGCTTCCGGTGAGTACCTGATCTGTGCCAATCACGGTGCGTTATTTGAGCCACAGACAGGTCTTTGTGTGAATGGTCCGTGCTACGGTGCGTCGCTCACCGCAGTGTCCGTGAGCGAGGTTGACTCAGTCATCGTGTTGAATGACGCTACGTACGAAATCGAAACTGACAGTGGAAATCAATAGCGGCACGCCGCGTCACAGCACGGCATAACCCTCCTGTGCCAGCATGTCAAGCAACCGAATCAGCGGTAGTCCGAGAAGAGCGTTCGGATCCGCTCCGTCAAAACGCTTGAGCAGCACGATTCCCAATCCTTCTGAGCGCAGGCTTCCGCCGCAGTCATAAGGTTGATCTTCATCTATATACTTCTCTATCAGGTATCGGGTCAGCTTTCGAAAGGTTACGCGATAAGGGATGACATCTTTCTGTACTGTACCTGCTACGGTGTTGATCAATGCCAGCCCTGTCAGTAGTACGACCTCTCTGTCGGACATCATTTCCAGCTGTTGAATGGCATGATCGCGATTGATAGGTTTACCCAGACACTTCCCAGCGACAACCGCAGTCTGGTCTGAACCGATGATCAGATGATTGGCATAGATGCTGGTCGCTTTACTGGCTTTTGCAACTGCCAGCCGCTCAACCAATCCCGTTGGCGGTTCATCGGGTAACTGCCGCTCATCAATCTGTGGTATGAAAATATCATAATTCACCTTGAGTTTATCCAGCACCTTTCGTCGGGCCTGCGACGAGGATGCTAGCACAAGTCTCGGTTTGAGCGATTTCTTGTTGGTCACGAATTCAACTGAGTAGTATCTGGAAAATGAATCGCTGTCGTGAAAATCAATTCTGGAGAAGGTTTCAAGAGTTCCTGACCTAATCCAATTGCTATGATAAACGTTCCACGTGTAGAGCAAGCTGACACATCAATCGAAAAGCAGATTTTCAACGGCCGTTTCACGTCCTTGATCTGAACTTTCAGCGATGGCGGATGATTAGTTCGGCACCCAGTGCGCCAATCTAAGTCGGCCAGGGTCCGCCTCACCGATTGGCTGTGGCATCAAGGCGGCCATCAAATTCTCCATTTTTCCGTCTTACTGTTCGCGACGACCTGATCGTGCTTGATCGGTGGTTGGCGAACATCAACCTACTACATGGCCAGGTCGACCCATCAGTGAATGATTGTTGAAACCGGCTGCCATTTCAGGTTCTCTGAAATGAACGGACCTGACTTTTCATTTGATGACTGACAAGAATTCGGCCATCATGTTGGGAGAGTTTCGATCTGCGGGTTGGTGCGTTTATCATTCGGCGCTATCTCCTCTTGATGAAGTGCCGGTTTGAACAATACCACCCGACCCAGCATTGACGTCCAGACTCGGTCGCGCAACAACGGCGTTCAACTCATGAACATCGCACATGGGTTGAGCCTAGTACACATAGCCGCGGGCGGCAACGTCATCAAGGCAGTAGCTTGTTCAACCCTACGATAAGCGACGTATTGGCAACGACGGCGCCCAGAGCGACGGTATATAAACGTACATTCAGGCGATTTTCAAGATCCTTCAGTTCGGTTTTGAATGCCGACATTTCGCCCTTGATTTCGGTTTTGAATGCCGTCATTTCGTCCTTGACTTCGGTTTTGAATGCCGACATTTCGGATCTAAGGTCCGACATTTCGTCCTTCATTTCGGTCTTAAATTCCGACATGTCACTCTTCATTTCGAATTTAAGCTCCGATATATCGGTTTTGGAGGCGACGTTTTCGACCATGGCGTCGCGCACCATGGACACCGTCGCAACGGCCTGGATTTCGTTGAACCCGGCTTCACACAAAGCCTTGGTGGCGGAATAGGTGTCAAAACTGGCATTGGTCATGGCGTTCACCCTCGAAATGCGGACTGATATCTGACGATCAATTATAGCCCGTTCGAGTGATTGCGTTCAGGGCATCGTTCAGTTTGGTTTTTTCACCCTTTCACGCAGACCGCGCGCATTGATCTGTCGCCGATGCATTCACTCGGTGGGCGGGTGATCAAACGCCTTGACAGCTGCCGACCATGTTCAGAACCACTCATTGAAGACAAGAAGGGCGAATGATGGTTGAAACCGACTGCCATTTCAGGTTCTCTGAAATGAACGGACCTGACTTTTCATTTGACGACTGACAAGAATTCGGCCATCATGTTGGGAGAGTTTCGATCTGCGGATTGGTGCGTTTATCATTCGGCGCTACCTCCTCTTGATGAAGTGCCGGTTTGAACAATACCACCCGACCCAGCATTGACGTCCAGACTCGGTCGCGCAACAACGGCGTTCAACTCATGAACATCGCACATGGGTTGAGCCTAGTACACATAGCCGCGGGCGGCAACGTCATCAAGGCAGTAGCTTGTTCAACCCTACGATAAGCGACGTATTGGCAACGACGGCGCCCAGAGCGACGGTATATAAACGTACATTCAGGCGATTTTCAAGATCCTTCAGTTCGGTTTTGAATGCCGACATTTCGTTCTTCATTTCAGCTTTGAATTCCGACATTTCGGATCTAAGGTCCGACATTTCGTCCTTCATTTCGGTCTTAAATTCCGACATGTCACTCTTCATTTCGAATTTAAGCTCCGATATATCGGTTTTGGAGGCGACGTTTTCGACCATGGCGTCGCGCACCATGGACACTGCCGCAACGGCCTGGATTTCGTTGAACCCGGCTTCGCACAAAGCCTTGGTGGCGGAATAGGTGTCAAAACTGGCATTGGTCATGGCGTTCACCCTCGAAATGCGGACTGATATCTGACGATCAATTATAGCCCGATCGAGTGATTGGGTTCAGGGTATCGTTCAGTTTGGTTTTTTCACCCTTTCACGCAGACCGCGCGCATTGATCTGTCGCCGATGCATTCACTCGGTGGGCGGGTGATCAAACGCCTTGACAGCTGCCGACCATGTTCAGAACCACTCATTGAAGACAAGAAGGGCGAATGATGGTTGAAACCGACTGCCATTTCAGGTTCTCTGAAATGAACGGACCTGACTTTTCATTTGACGACTGACAAGAATTCGGCCATCATGTTGGGAGAGTTTCGATCTGCGGATTGGTGCGTTTATCATTCGGCGCTACCTCCTCTTGATGAAGTGCCGGTTTGAACAATACCACCCGACCCAGCATTGACGTCCAGACTCGGTCGCGCAACAACGGCGTTCAACTCATGAACATCGCACATGGGTTGAGCCTAGTACACATAGCCGCGGGCGGCAACGTCATCAAGGCAGTAGCTTGTTCAACCCTACGATAAGCGACGTATTGGCAACGACGGCGCCCAGAGCGACGGTATATAAACGTACATTCAGGCGATTTTCAAGATCCTTCAGTTCGGTTTTGAATACCGTCATTTCGCCCTTGATTTCGGTTTTGAATGCCGTCATTTCGTCCTTCACTTCAGATTTGAATGCCGACATTTCGCCCTTCATTTCAGCTTTGAATGCCGACATTTCGGATCTAAGGTCCGACATTTCGTCCTTCATTTCGGTCTTAAATTCCGACATGTCACTCTTCATTTCGAATTTAAGCTCCGATATATCGGTTTTGGAGGCGACGTTTTCGACCATGGCGTCGCGCACCATGGACACGGTCGCAACGGCCTGGATTTCGTTGAACCCGGCTTCGCACAAAGCCTTGGTGGCGGAATAGGTGTCAAAACTGGCATTGGTCATGGCGTTCACCCTCGAAATGCGGACTGATATCTGACGATCAATTATAGCCCGATCGAGTGATTGCGTTCAGGGCATCGTTCAGTTTGGTTTTTTCACCCTTTCACGCAGACCGCGCGCATTGATCTGTCGCCGATGCATTCACTCGGTGGGCGGGTGATCAAACGCCTTGACAGCTGCCGACCATGTTCAGAACCGGTCATTGAAGATAAGAAGGAGCAGGTGGATTGTGAATGAGTGATAGGGCTGTTGCTGTTCACCGCTGAACAGAGGGTAGGAGGGAACCCTTATTCCGATGCGGTTGCAATGGCCTGAGCGATCGTTTTTTTTTGAAATCTGATGTCCATTCAATATCGACTGCCTGTCCGCATATGCCTCGAGTTGATTTGTCAGATACAGGTGCCAGAACGACATCGTGGCACTTCCGTCAACACAACCGGCGGCTCTGACCGTCGATCGGAATATGAAAAAAGAACATTCGCTACGGGCGGCAATGCCGATGTTATTTTCACAGTTCCTAACCCAATCCAATTACTATGCCACCTGTGAAGTAGGCCGACGCGTCCATCGGCGGCAGATTTTCAACAGCCGTTTCGCGTCTTTGACCTGAATTTTCAGCGATGGCGGCCCGGCGATTTGGTGGCCGATTTTTCCATTTTTCCGTCACGCAATTCGGAATGACTAGACCGAACTCGATCGGTGGTTGAAGAACGTCAAAGCACTGATGTGACAGGCCGGTCGATTAGCGAACGATCATTGAAATCGACTGCCATGTCAAGTTGTCTGAGTTGATAGCAGGTGTTCGAACGCCTCAGAAATATTGTGGTGTTACTCTACCGAATATATAATGCATCTTTTTGGAAGTCGTCTCATAAGATCAATCCATCATGAATCGACAGCGACGCGGCCGTTTTCAATCGTGTGATGATATTGAGAAATTGGCCGCTGCAGAATTGATGGCCGGGGCTGATGCAGTGTATGCACACACGGATCTGACTGGAAGGAAATGGGAGTGACAGCGACAACGGACCGCACGGAATTTAAGATTAACCAAACATACACTACAATACTGAATTGAGGAGACGCAGTGGCCGTACAACAGAGAAAAAAATCCAAGTCGAGGCGCGACATGCGTCGGTCGCATGATGCACTGAAAAAACCGACGCTGTCGATTGAGCCGGAGACCGGCGAACTGCACAGGCGTCACCATGTTTCCAGTGATGGATATTATCGCGGTGAACGGGTTCTTCCGGAAGATCTGTTTTCGGAAGAGGACAACGAATAAGCTCCAGCGCAGCCTGCTGCCGGACTAACTTGAACACTGCCTCAGCGAGGTTGATTGACTCAGTATGTTGAAGTCCATTGCCGTCGATGCGATGGGTGGGGATATTGGGCCGAAGGTCACCGTACCCGCTACTGTAGCCGCATCGGCTGAGGCGACGGATATGGAATTCATTCTGGTCGGCGATCAGGAGAAACTCAGTCCACTGTTTGAAAAGAATGATCAGGCCGACTCGTCTCACATCAAAATCCATCATGCCTCGGAGACGGTATCGATGAATGACTCACCCACTCACGCACTTCGAAGGAAGAGAGATTCCTCGATGCGTGTGGCGATGGATCTCGTCAAATCAGGTTCTGCCAGCGCCTGCGTAAGTGCAGGGAACACAGGAGCGCTAACGGCAATGGCTCATGTTGTGCTTCGTCCATTGCCAGGAATTCACCGACCGGCGATTATCACCCAGATTCCGACTGTAGACGGGCATGTCAACCTGTTGGACCTGGGGGCCAACGTGGAGTGTTCGGCTCAGGATCTTTTTCAGTTTGGTGTCATGGGCGCAACGTTCGTAAAGTATATGGAAGGCATCGATCATCCCAGTATCGCGCTATTGAACATTGGCATCGAGGCGATCAAAGGCAATCAAACCATTAAAGACGCAGCCGCCTTGCTTGAAGCCAGCGAACTAAACTATCAGGGATACATAGAAGGCGATAGAATTTTCGCAGGTGATGTCAATGTCATCGTGTGCGATGGATTTTCGGGGAATGTTGTCATTAAAACCAGTGCCGGTGTGTCGCGCTTTATTCAGAATGTCTTGCGCGAAGAATTTGAAAGAAGCTTATTGAGTCGGCTGGCGGGGCTTGCCGCCCAATCTGCTTTTCGCCGGTCAAGGCAGAGAATAGACCCTCGCGTGTATAACGGTGCGGCACTGATCGGATTGGCAGGATCTGTGATTAAAAGTCACGGCGCAGCCGATCAAATTGCATTTCAGCACGCGTTACGGAAGGCAGTCCATGAAGTCATTAACGATGTTCCAGCCAGAATAAACGAAAAGATTTCTGCCCTTGCAATGAGGTCTTCGTGATTTACTCCAGAATAACGGCAACCGGAAGTTATCTTCCAACTTCGATCATTACGAATCATGATCTCGAAAAAATGGTTGACACCAGCCATGACTGGATTGTCTCGAGGACGGGAATCGAAAAACGACATATTGCAGCTAAAGACGAATCAACCTGCGATCTGGCAGAAAAAGCTGTTCATGTCGCGCTGAAATCTGGGGGGCTTGACGCTTCAGATATCGATCTGATCATTGTTGCGACGACAACTGCGGATCAGGTGTTTCCCAGCACCGCCTGTATTTTGCAGCAGCGGTTGGGAATCAAGGATTCACCTGCGTTTGATGTTCAGGCGGTCTGTGCGGGTTTTCTCTATGCCATCGACATTGCTGACAAGTTCATTCGCACTGAGAGTGCGACGCGGGCATTGGTCGTGGGTGCGGAGACATTTTCGCGAATCGTTGACTGGACAGACCGATCGACCTGTGTTCTGTTCGGCGATGGTGCGGGTGCGGTCGTTCTTGAATCCTCAGACTCGCCTGGCATTCACTCGACACATCTACGCGCCAATGGCGCATACAAGGACCTGCTGAGCGTGCCGGTCGGTGTATCCAAAAATTTCGATCAAATCATCAACGGATCAGCATATACCCAGATGCAGGGCGGCGAGGTATTTAAAATTGCCGTCAAGTGTATGGAGCAGATTGCGACTGAGGCTCTTGAGGCCAATCATTCGGCTGTGGATGATGTTGACTGGTTCATTCCTCATCAGGCGAATATTCGAATTATCGCGGCGACGGCAAAAAGGCTGGGCGTAGTGATGGATAAAGTGGTGATTACCATTGATCAGCACGGCAACACTTCAGCCGCATCCATTCCACTGGCTCTGGACACGGCGGTACGTGATGGACGAATTCGCACCGGTGATAATATTCTGATTGAGGGATTTGGCGGTGGATTCACCTGGGGATCGGCTTACCTGACATTTTAAAATGCCCGGATTATTGACAGACAGAATTTGCGTGGTAACGGGTGCCACTCGAGGAATCGGCAGGGCGGTGATCAAGACTCTTGCCGAGGAAGGCGGCACCGTTATCGGAACAGGTACCGGCGACCGCGGCGCTGAGCAGATTTCAGCAGATCTAAAAGCCTGCGGCGCTACAGGAGAGGGAATGCGCCTTCTCGTCAATGATGTCGATGCGATCGCCAAATTTCATGCAGAAGTGGAGAAAAAATACGGTGTCGTGAGTGTGCTGGTGAACAATGCCGGAATTTCTCGAAATAATCTGGTCATGCGAATTAAGGATGCGGAGTGGAACGAAATGGTCGAAACGAATCTTAGTTCGGTGTATAGAATATCCAAGCTTTTCATGCGGGGTATGATGAAACAGCGAGAAGGCAGAATCATTAACATCTCGTCTGTGGTCGGCAGTGTTGGCAACATCGGACAGGCACACTACGCGGCCGCGAAATCTGCAATTGCAGGATTTTCCAAATCTTTGGCGATGGAACTTGCGACTCGAAACGTAACGGTTAACATTGTTGCGCCTGGTTTCATAGACACAGACATGACCAATACACTGGATGATAAGGTGCGACAGAATCTGCTCAACAACATACCAATGGGGCGGATGGGTTCGCCTGAGGAGGTCGCGAACGCGGTCGTATTTCTTGCGTCCCCGCAAAGTTCTTATATTACCGGATCAACAATTTATGTTGACGGCGGTATGATTCGGCACTGATCGATTAAATTGGCAGTTCGATTGACCGATTTTCTTGTGTTGGTGTTAACATTATCAAACTCACATTTGCAGTTTTTTTGTGGAGGTAATTACTAATGGATGGCAATGGACAGGGAACAATTGAAGAACGAGTCATTCGACTCGTCATTGATAAACTGTGTGCTGATAAAGAAACGGTTCCAACAGTCAATCGCGATACGTCATTTACGGATGACTTGGCTGCGGATTCTCTTGATACCGTGGAGCTGGTGATGGAATTGGAACAGGAATTCGATCTGGACATTCCAGATGATATTCAGGAGAATATCACCACTGTTGGCGCCGCGGTCGACTTCATTACAAATAACTATAAGAACTAAGCCATTTGACCGATGGTTCCCATCCACTGCCATGTGCATTGGCCTTTTTAATCGTCTGAATCGTATTTTCCCAAACGATTGAATAGCCTATGCGCCGCGTAGTCGTAACTGGACTCGGCGCCATATCGCCTATTGGCCATGGCGTCGAGGAAAATTGGAACAACCTGACAGCAGGCAGGAGCGGGCTGGGACCGATCACCTTATTTGATACCACTGGATTTTCAGTAACGATAGCCGGTGAAGTGGACTCGTTCAACCCCAGCGACCACATGTCGGAAAAAGAAACCCGGCGGATGGATCGGTTTATCCAATTCAGCATGTACGCCGCCCGCGAAGCAATCGAAGATTCAGGTCTGCTTGATTCCAATGTCAATCCAGATCTGATCGGCGTCAATGTTGGAGCGGGTATCGGTGGGTTGACCACCATCGAAGCGACAACAATATTCAAGCACGAAAATGGCGTTCGACGGATTTCACCCTTCTATATTCCGATGTCCATCATCAATATGGCGGCAGGCCACATATCCATCAATTTTGGTCTGCGAGGACCAAACCTTGCGGTTGCGACTGCGTGTACGACAGGGACACATGCCATCGGCGAGGCGGCGCGGATCATTCAGTATGGCGATGCCGACGCGATGGTTGCCGGTGGTACGGAAGCGGCGATCTCACCGACATCGGTAGCAGGTTTCGCCAACGCGCGCGCACTGAGCCGACGAAATGATGATCCCAAGGCGGCAAGCCGACCTTGGGATTTGGGACGCGATGGTTTTGTCATTGGAGAGGGTGCCGGTATCGTCGTGCTGGAGGAATTGGAGTCCGCCAAACGTCGGAATGCTAATATTTACGCCGAATTGGCCGGTTTTGGAATGAGTGGTGATGGCTATCACGTAACCGCCCCCTCAACTGACGGAAATGGCGCGATTCGCTGTATGGCCAATACATTGCGGAATGGAAGGATCAATGCTGACGAAATTGACTATGTCAATGCACATGGCACATCAACCCCACAGGGAGACATTGCCGAAACAATGGCGATCAAGAATTTATTCGGTAATCATGCCCGCAGGCTTGCAGTCAGTTCTACAAAATCGATGGTCGGGCACCTGCTGGGAGCGGCTGGTGGTGTTGAAGCGATCTACACTGTTCTGGCGCTTCATCACCAGGTCGCACCACCAACAATCAACCTGGATGACCCCGACCCGAATTGCGACCTTGACTATGTTCCTCACACGGCAAGAGATATGAAGATCGGCGGCGCGCTGTCGAATTCATTTGGTTTTGGTGGAACGAATGGCACGCTCGCCTTCAGAACATTCGGTTGATCGGCGGCTGAACGGAAAAGAATCGAATCGCGGTTCGTACTGGACATTCGCTCATTTCTGACTGACTGCGGTCGTGATGCTCAGGAAAAAATCAAAATTTCGACGATGGTGGCTCGTTGCAATCGCTGCTGTTTTTTTCTCTATCTTCATTGCGACCGCCTATGCGGCTTATCTCATTACGCGTCCGCTGAACATACCAGAAAATGAGAGCTACCTGTTCGAATCTGGGGCAAGTGCAACGGATTTGGCCAATATGCTGCATAGAGGTGGCCATCTGGAGCATCCAGAAATTCTGGTCTGGGTAGCCAGAACCGGACGGTTTGAACGTTCTCTGAAAGCTGGCGAATATCAGTTTCAGCCCGATTTCAACGTCCTGCAGGTGTTGATGAAAATTGTTGATGGTCAAGCAGTCGATCACCGAATTCAGTTTATTGAAGGTTGGACTTTCAGTGATTTTTTGGCAGAACTGAATAAAAAACCAAATCTCCAGCAGACTATAGCCGATAGTGAATTAGATGCGATATTGAAACAGATTCCTATTGTGGGAGATCATCCTGAGGGCTGGTTCTTTCCCGATACATACAACTATAACTCCGGACAGACTGATTTATCAATTTTGCAGAGATCCCATGCGGCGATGAATACCATTCTAGAGCGGGAATGGGACAATCGCCACCCCGACCTGCCTTACAGAACGGCCTACGAGTGCCTGATCGTCGCTTCAATCATTCAGAAAGAATCAAGTGCAGAAGAAGAATACCCGATCATCGCTGGGGTCATTGTCAACCGGCTCAATCGAGGCATGCGTCTGCAGATGGATCCAACCGTGATCTATGGTCTCGGTGGTACTGACGGCCCCCTCAAGCGGTCTGAGCTGGACCGCGATACTCCCTATAACACCTACACCCGATTCGGACTCCCGCCCACGCCCATTGCCATGCCTGGACTTGCCGCCATTCAGGCCGCCGCACGCCCTGCAGAAACCACACATTTTTATTTTGTGTCCCGAGGGGATGGTACGCACCAGTTTTCGGATACGATAGATGAACACTTAAAGGCCGTTCGGAACTATCGAAAACTCAGAGAAAGCCAAGGTTAGCGCCCAAGCTGTCGGATCACTCAACAGTCTGGAGTCGTAAATTGTAGGATGCAAGGTAAATTCATTACGATGGAAGGCTTGGATGGTGCTGGAAAGTCAATTGCGATGAAGGCTGTTGTTTCGACGATTGAAAATGCTGGATTTCAGACTGTGACGACCCGAGAAGTTGGCGGCACACCAGTAGGCGAAGCGATCCGGAAACTTGTTTTGTCAAAAGATAGTGACATTTTGCCCGATACCGAAGTTCTGCTGATGTTTGCCGCGCGTTCTCAGCATCTGGCACAGATCATACTGCCGAATCTGGAAGCAGGACGATGGGTCGTCTGTGATCGGTTCACGGATTCGACCTATGCTTATCAGGGTGGGGGTAGAGAAATATCATTTGATCGAATTTCACTGATGGAAAATTGGACACAAGGGAATTTTCGGCCTGATTTGACTTTATTTTTTGATGCCGATATTGTTACGGCTGGAAAACGCGTGCGACAGGAGGATTCGCCTGATCGCTTCGAAAACGAGACGAGGGAATTTCATGCTCGAGTTCAGTCGGCATTTCACAGACTGATGACCAAGAATCCGGAACGAATCAAATGGATTGATGCAACATTGAATGTTGACGAAGTCAGAAGAATATCTCAACAGCATATCAGCGAGTATATCGAGCGAATTTATGGTGCAATTTCCTGATATCTATCCTTGGCAACAATCAGATTGGGAACGAATCGCTGAATCACTGAATCGATTGCCGCATGCAATTCTGATTGCGGGAACAGAAGGGATTGGAAAGTTTCGATTTGCTTCGAGACTAGCAATGGCATTGCTGTGCGAAACCAACAGCCGGCCGCCGTGCGGCGGGTGTCGAAATTGCCGATTGTTCGGTGCTACGACGCACCCTGATCTGCATGTTCTGACCTCCGAATCCAAGCTACAGGATATGGATGATGTAATGGTACGCTACGCAGAGCGATATCTGGAGGATGATCGCTCTCAAGCCAAGCGGAAAACGCCCCGCGCATCGATTGTCATCGATCAGATTCGAGCTCTGATCGATCATGCAAATGTCAAACCCCATCTTTCTGAACGCAAGGTATTCTTACTTGATCCGGTTGACACTATGACGATGCCAAGTGCTCATTCCATTCTGAAAATTCTGGAGGAACCGCCCGTCAACACATTTCTAATACTTATCGCCGAAAACGTTCAGAAGCTGCTTCCCACTATCCTCAGTCGCTGTCAAAACCTGAATCTATCCACTCCTGATCAAGATCTGAGTGAGCGGTGGCTGAATGAGCAGAAGCTTACATCAGACGAAATCAATGCCATTCTCGATTCCCGAAAAGGACCACTAGTCGGATTGAGACGGGCTCAGAATAAGGCGTTGATTCGTTCCACGGATTTTTTCAGTAAAGTCATCCAACATTTACTACAGGAAAAGAAAGAGGATATCTTTCACCTTGTCGAGCTGGGTGTTCAACTTGGAGAGTCGGAGTGTTTGGATGAATTGCATGTCCTAGTGAGCCAATTGATCGGTGGAGCGATTACCGATGGTAAGAGTTCCACATTGAACGAACCGTCAATCCATAAGTTAGCCAGGCAGACGGATATTCACCAGTTGTTTTCAATCTACGATCACATTGGGTTTTTGAGAGAACAGTTTAGAATAGGGGGGGTGGATAAGACGCTGGCCGTTGAAGATGCATTGCTTACCCTCAAAAGAACCATTCATTGAGCAGTGGAGTTTGCGATATGGAGCTAGCTGACAGCCATTGTCATATCAATTTTCCACAGCTTCAGGAAAAGATCGAATCCGTGATGAGCTTGGCCGAACGGATGAGTGTCAGGTACATGCTATGCGTCGCTGTCAATCTTGAGGATTACCCAGGAATACTGGCACTGTCTGATGAGTACGAGAATATTTTCGCGTCAGTAGGGGTGCATCCAAACGAAATGGATGGCGAAGATCCAAGCATCAGTCGGTTGGTCCAGCTTGGTATGGACGGTCGGGTCGTCGCAATTGGAGAAACGGGGTTGGACTACTATAGAAGTTCTGGTGAACTCGACTGGCAGCGAGAACGGTTTACTAGACATATTGCCGCGGCAAAACAAGTCAGTAAACCGATTATTGTTCACAGCCGTAATGCACCGGACGATACCATTTCCATCATGCGATCAGATCATGCAGGGGAGGCAGGTGGAGTCATGCATTGTTTTACCGGCGACTACGAAATGGCCAAAGCAGCGCTGGATGAAAATTTTTCAATCTCGTTTTCTGGAATTGTTACCTTTAAGAACGCAGTTGAATTGGCTGAGGTGGCGAAGAAAATTCCATTGAATCGAATGCTGATAGAAACAGATGCCCCATACCTGGCACCCGTTCCAAAGCGAGGAAAAGAAAATCAACCTGCTTATGTCCGGCATACGGCCGAATTTCTGTCGGAGCTGAAGGGAATTGGACTAGAGGAGTTCGCGGAGATTACCACGGCAAACTTCTTGGAGCTTTTCAAAATTCGGGAATCGTCTTGAGCTCAGGCTGATAAGATTAACGGGTTTCCCATTTGCGCCTGCAGAAGACATCCCATTTCGCAGGAATTTTTCGCTATGTTGCCTAGAAGTTCACAGTAGAGTATTCAAGCGCGTCTATTCAACTTGGTGAGAATGGCTAATCACAGCCACCTTTATTTCCGTACTCAATCCAAGAAATCCAACCTTGTGGGCAGACAAATCCCCAAGTTCGAACAACGGGACCCGTTATAAACAGTGTCGTTGCGGTTTCGTTATCCGGCAATTCAATCCGATGTTGAAATTTCGGACTTCGAAGCGTAATTTTGCCCCGACGAATTTCCCTGCATGTTCCATTTGAACGATGCTCGATCAGTCGGCCTTTCAAAACACAGCTGACTGAATACCAGGGATGATCGTGCAGGGCTCGGTCGTCATCACTCCCTAGAAATTGATGCAGATAGATGTTCAGGAATTTATTTCTTGGCAAAAGATAACGTCGAATCAGGTAATCATTGCCATCGAGACCCGTGATCGCCCGACATGATAAAAATGCACCGATCCCACTGTTTCTTTTTCTACCACCAACAAGCAGCCAAATAAAAAATACGCAGGCTAGCATTCCGCTTACCAGTAAAAACATATTCTAAATTCTCCAGTTGATGTTTGCAGATAACAGGTAACTTCAACACAACACGATTTTCTCACCCAATCTTGCTTCCAGATGATTCGTCAATGAAGTGCTTTCCAAATAAATATCTCATTATTTTATTTGGTTTTAGATCGATCTTCAATGGATGGCGCGCAATAACCGTCAATAACTGACGGAAGAGGACATATCAACTGAATCCATTCAATCTATTCCGGCAATCGATTATACTTCGTATAATGCATATTATGTTAAATATAATGTTATCCAGACTCAATCTCAGTCGGCGCCGATTCCTACGCGTTCGCTCCTGGCTACACGACAGACTGCCATTGTTTCTCATGTCAATGAACGAGTGAACAAAAGCACTGTCATATAATTTGATCAATAAATTTCTTCACGTCTGCAGACGAACTGCAGCACGTGTGTTTTAACTTTCCTTATTGAGGCCAAGAAAATGTGGAAGAAAGATAACCAGCCAACACCGGCACCCGAAAACAGTCCATTTCCTCCAGAACCGAAACAACCCACAATTTCAGCTGGAAAAATTGATAAGACGGAGAAAGAGAAACAGCGAAGCCCGGGTTATACCGCGCTGGACAGAGGCGCCACTGCAATCAGAAAAGAAGCTCTGTCCGTAGAACCGACGATCATCAGCGCGCAATGCACAGTCAGTGGTGAAATTTCAGGGCAGTCAGATATTCGGATTTTTGGAAATTTTCAGGGATCGGTTGAAGCGCCAAAAAATGTTGTGACGGTTGAACTGTCTGGATATGCGAAAGCCACCATCAATGCAAACAGTGTAACGATTCACGGAAAACTGATTGGCAATGTTACTGGATTGGACATCGTACATCTGGTTTCAACAGGTTATGTTGAAGGCGATATTCGCGCCGCTAATGTCATTCTCGACAAAGGGGCGACTTTCAATGGCTCAGTAGAAATGATCAGAGAGAAAAAGGGCAACGCACCCGAACCGGCGGTAAAAACGGCCAAATATGCTACGCAAGTGGCCAAGCCAACACCAAAGCAACCGGCATCGGAACAGAAACCAACTGCTGCTTAATAATTACCCAAAGCTAATGTGAGCAGTTGCAGGAAACGCTCACTGCTGGTAAAGTGATGCAGTAGTGAGCGAAACTGCCTTCAACTTTGTTTCAGGATATCGAACCTCTGAATGGAACGCCGATCGAATGACATATCTTATTGACATACTGTGCGAAGCCAATGAATGCTTACGGCTGCAATGAACAGAGATAAACGGTGGCATCGTCAAAATGGGATATCTTTTGAATCAGATAAACGGATACTGAATGATTGGGGATATCGGTTAAACGACGCCACCCATGTTTTACGTGGAAGAAAACAGCACGACGGACGACAGCACTTTCACCTCCAAGCTCCTCTGGAAATGGGATTCAATTTGGGCAAGGCAACATACGAATCGATTCAGGCAACGAGAACATTCAGGTTCAGAGTCCAAACGGATTGGGTCAATTCCGTGACGCCTGTCGTAAATTTAATGAACCAACGATATTGCTGATATGATTGTAAAGTGTCATTAAGCCGTCTGAAATTCAATGTCGCTCACCAGGTCGGAGACCGAATCAGTTTCGAGTCACTAGGGTTCAAATGTATTTATGAACATTTATCTCAGAAACTCGATTGCAAGCCGAGAATCCTAGATTTTGCGCCAGCTGATCCAAACATGATTCAATTCTGCGGATTGTGTGAGGGCATTTACTACTCTTCGGCTGATCTTTTCTCCTCGATCCTGATTTCAAATGATCAGCGAGGTAGAGAGAATCCTGACGTTTCATTCTCTGATCTGATCATGAGAAAATTAAAATCATTGAATGATCGCATGAATGGCAGGCCACTTGATGTAATCGTGACCTGGGACTTGTTCAATTACCTGAATCGGTCGAACATAATTGATATGATGGCTCTATTGAGTCCGATGTGCAGGGAAGGTTCACTGTTGTACTCGCTCATATGGCTCACAGATACGATGCCGAGCATTCCGGGTGGTTTTTCACTCGCCTCGACAAGCTCTGTCGTCTATGAATTCAAGGGAATCGATAAGATTCCC
The DNA here is from genome assembly GCA_965205205.1 of Arenicellales bacterium. Lineage (GTDB taxonomy): Bacteria > Pseudomonadota > Gammaproteobacteria > Arenicellales > JAJDZL01 > JAJDZL01. The sequence goes on along the minus strand of CBDBFX010000002.1, from coordinate 3,211,861 downwards.
ACACCACGAATAACCGCACAGTCCATCATCAGCATGATGCCAAGTTTCAAGCAGAATAGCTTGCTGGCATCCGAATCCGGCGTTCTCGAAGCAATATTGGAATTTGATGAACTGACCGATCCACCCGATCCCAATATCATCCCCTCGAATCTACTGACGGGTGTATTTCGATGATCATCTGGCTGACCCGCGTCAAGCGTACTGCCCTATCGTGTCAATTAATCGATCTGAATACTGCAGGCCAGATTCAATGGCGATCTGACGTTTCAGAAATCGATTCGCGCCTGGCAATCGAACATTTGGTTCACTGAGGATCTCTGCTACGAAAAGTTCCAGCTGCTGAAAAAAATTCTTATTGAATTCCTGTGGATTGATACAGACCAGCAATTGCCCAACATGGGGTGGAGCGCCCTGCTGATCAAAAAACGATGTTGCCTGAAAACCAAATTGACTGTTGACCAGCGCCCCGGCAAGAATTTCGACCATCAGCGCCAGAGCCGTTCCTTTCGCCCCGCCGATCGCATTCAGACTGCCGTTCAAGACATCAATTGGATCGGCCGATGGTTCACCATCCCGATCGACTCCCCAGTCATCGGGAATTTCACTGCCCTGCCGTGCGGCCTGCACGATCTTCCCTCGGGCGGCGATCGAAAGTGACATATCCAAAACAATCGGATCGGATTTTTTTCTCGGGCATGCGAATGCAATGGGATTGGTCCCGAAAATCGCTTTCACCCCTCCATACGCGCGCATCGCTTTGGGAGTGTTGGCGAACATCAGTCCAAGAAATCCACCCCGCGCGAGTTTTTCCACAGGATGACCGGCTACTCCACAGTGATGCGACCTGGTTATGGCCGCCATTGCGATGCCACCATTTTTTCGTACCGATTCATGCAGTTGATCGACAGCCAATTCCAGTGCTGGAAAAGCAAATCCGCCGTTCGCATCGATTTCGATGCTCGGATGAGTACTTTTTCGCATGAGCGGAAAGGCGGTGGCATCAACCTTTTGACAGTGCATCTGCTCGACATAGGAAGGAATTCGAGACAGTCCGTGCGCACTCTGACCATCTGCATCCGCCAAAGTCAGCGCCGCTGCGACGCTATGTGCAATGCGTATGTCCGCTCCCTGCTGAATCAGTGCGTTACGTGCAAGACTCTGGGCGTCTGCAAACGAAATATGCACTCAATTTTCCAAGTTCGTTCTTTCAGGGACGCAGAACAATCTTGGGGGACGCGACCTGCCCCTGAATCAACTCTCGAAACGCTTCAGAACCAGCCGCCAAAGGCCGTTCATCTGTCCAGTCAAGCGGGCCAAAATCACCTTTCACAATCTTGTCGACGGTAACTCGAAAGTCCAGCGCAGTGTATGTATATGATCCAATGAATGTGATCTCTGAAAGAGTCATGGTACGAACATCCATTTCGCCGGATGAGTCTTCCAATCCAATATGCATGATGATACCGCCCGGTTTAATCGCATTGATTGAAGCGCGGCGAGTCTGGTGAATCCCAACCGCATCAAAGACGGCATCAAAACTGCCAAGTTTAACGTCTTCCGTCTTCGGGTCGACGACACGGCACACGCCGGTGGCGGCAATGACCTTACGGCGGCGTTCGTTGGTTTCACAAAGTGTGATCTCTTTACAACCGTAATCCTGTAGAACGATTGCACACAGGAGCCCTACCGCTCCCCCACCGATTACCAGCGCTGCGCCTTCCGACAATGGACGCATTGCAATTCTTTCAACTATTCTGACCGCGTGCAATGAAACCGCAGCCGGTTCCGCCAGGGCCAGTTTCGCGGGATCGGTTCTTGTGTAGACAGCGATCAGATTGCTTGCCGGCATGGAAAACGACTCAGCAAAAGCACCTGGCCGATTCATGCCGATCAGTTGACGATCTCTACACAGATTGGTATATCCATTCAGACAATCATCACACTTACCGCAGGTGATCAGTGGATTGACCACAACCTGCTGTCCCTTGTTGTCCCCTTCTACGACCGTACCGCTGACTTCGTGCCCGAGAATCAACGGCGGCACTCGTCTACTGTCATGCCCAAGATACGCGTGCAGATCCGAACCGCAGATCCCAACCGCTTCCACCTTCACCAGAGAATCGCCTGGTCGTAAAGACGGTTCTGACTCCCGACGATACTCAATCGTCTCTGGAGCGGTGTATACAAGTGCCTGCATGGTTCGAAACGTCTCCCAGCATTATTTTGCTGTGAAACCCCCGTCAACAAATAGAATCTGACCGGTAACGTAGTCAGACGCTCTTGAAGCCAGAAACAGAACCGGACCTTTAAGGTCATCCATTCTACCGTTCCGCCCGACAGCAGTGGATTCCGCCATGCTCTGTGCGATCGGATATTGGTCGAACACCTTCGCAGTCAATGCCGTTTTGAAAAAACCAGGTCCAATCGCGTTGCACATGATGCCACAGGATGACCAGCTTTCAGCCATGGCCCGCGTCAGCTGTGCTATCCCCCCTTTTGAAGCACCATAGGCAATGCCATTGGGAAACGCGCGGAAAGACTGCAGTGAAGCAATATTGATGATGCGACCCCACCGCGACTGCCTCATCTTCTCAACAAACAGTCTGGAGAAGAAAAACGGCACGGACAGATTCAAGTTGAGCGTGCGATCCCAGCTGTCCCAGGAAACATCATCGGCGGCCTCCCTTAAGTTGATACCTGCCGCGTTGACGACAATTTCCGGATGACCGAAGAAATTACAGATCCTTGCATGCGAATCCATCGTTGCGCGCCGATCCAGCAGATCGATGTCTACCCAGCCTGCAGTCCCACCCTGCTGCTGAATTCGTTCCGTCGCTTCTTGAAGCAGTTCGACTCGTCGTGCGACCAAGACAACATTGGCGCCACTCTGAGCGAACGTCTGACTCAGAGCCAAGCCAATTCCTGAACTGGCACCGGTTACCACGACATTTTTATTCGTTACATCAAACAGATTGGAATCTGACTCATGCATTGTGGCCGAGCTGAAACTCCTCATCTGGAAAATATTTGTGAAGCCGGTCATCACCCGTCAAAGCATGCGCTTCCATTCCTTCGAGTCGCGATATTCTCGCCGCCACCGCACCGACACTTCGATTGGCTTCCTCACTCATTCGTTGGTAGGTTACGGTTTTGATGAACTTGCCGACACTCAATCCACCTGTGTATCTAGCCGCACCACTGGTCGGTAAAATGTGATTGGTGCCAGAGCATTTGTCACCGTAGGCGACAGTTGTCTGCTCACCTAGGAACAGCGAGCCATAATTGGTCAGATTCTGCAGCCACCACTGCAGGTCTTCCGCTTGAACTTCAAGATGTTCTGCGGCATACTTATCGCTCAGCTGAACCGCCTCGTCGCGCGAATCGACGACTGACACTTCGCCAAAATCGCGCCAGGCCGCCTGTGCGGCGGAACGATTGGGTTCTGGTAGGCGTTCAATATAGGCGGGGACCCGTTCAATCACCCGCTGAGCTAGATCCATCGAGGTTGATATCAACCAAGCTGGTGAATCCGGTCCGTGCTCGGCTTGGCCGACAAGGTCGCATGCAACTATATCTGCATCGGCACTTCGGTCCGCGATGATAAGGATTTCAGTCGGCCCCGCAAACAGATCAATGCCAATGCTGCCATACAGCATTCGCTTTGCTTCCGCGACGAATCGATTTCCCGGTCCAACTAGAATATCGGCTTCATGCCCAGTAAACAACCCGTAGGCCAGTGCCGCAATACCCTGAACTCCACCCATGGCCAGTATCGAATCCGCCCCGCAGACCGATGCCGTATAAGCGATGGCCGGATTGACCCCGACGCCCGGCTTCGGCGGTGAGCAGGCAATCACATTTTTCACCCCGGCAGTTTTGGCAGTCGTGATGCTCATGATTGCCGAAGCGACATGTGCATAGCGACCACCGGGGACGTAGCAGCCAGCTGTATTGATCGGGATCAATCGTTGTCCGGCAATCAAACCCGGTGCCAGCTCCGTTTCAAATTCAGAAAGACTCGCAAGCTGATGTTCAGCAAAAGATTTGACCCGTTGATACGCAAAGTCAATGTCTTTTTTCAACCCATCGCTCAGGCTGCCGCCAGCTTGGGCGATCATGTCATCGGTCATGACAACTGCACCACTCCAGTTGTCCAACATTGCCGCATACTCCAATGCTTTCGCCTCACCGCCAATTTTGATCGAATCAAGCATTTCCCGAACCGTACGCTGAACGTCATCTATCGCGTCAGCTGCGATATTCCCAGGTATCGATTCCTTGATTCTTCTGATTGTCATTGCAAGTTAAAAAAACAGTAAATGGTGATGCCTTCAGTTCGCTTTCAAACTTAGGCGCTCCGATAAAGTTTGGTCATCACAAACTCACGATGTCCGAGTGCTTCGGCAGCGGTCAATCTTCCGTTACACGTTCGAATAGTCATATCTATCAACAAGTCACCCGCCTCATCTAAGGTCATTTCTCTTCGTAAAATGCCTGATACGTCCAAATCGACATGTTCACCCATCGTGCGAACGGTCCGCGGATTGGCCGTCAATTTGATGACGGGTTCTATTGGATGGCCGATGATGTTACCCTGACCGGTAGGAAATATATGGACCACGAATCCAGCCGCCGCCTGCAATGTCACACACTCCGCAGCCGCCGATGAAGTATCCATGAAATACAACCCCGGACCCGCTGTGGGCATTTCTGCTGGTTTCAGAACATCAATGTAAGAAGTATGTTTGCCGATCTTCTGCAGATTGCCCAGCGCTTTCTCCTCAATCGTTGTCAGGCCACCTTCTATATTTCCTTTGGTCGGTTGACTTTCAGAAAGATCGTTTGTCTTGTGCGGTTCAATCACATCATCCATATAGGCTTTCCAAGTTGCGTAGAACTTATCTCCCACATTCGGAGTCCGCGCTCGATCTCTACAGAGCAGCTCTGCACCTGTCAGTTCGGAGGTCTCGCCGAAACAGTTGGTTACACCCAGAGGATCCAGCTTGTCAATTAAATTCCCGACTGTCGGATTGGCACCGATTCCAGAAGTCGTATCCGATTCACCACATTTGTGAGAAATCCACAGATCTTCGATGCCGCAAGGTTCGCGCTGCAGTTCCGACGCCCAATGCAGGTAATCCTTGGCCACGCGCGACGCGGCGGCGATCGTCGCAATATCACCATTCTGTTCGATCGCGAATCCCTGAACGGGCTTGCCAGTTGCCGCCACTCCGTCAACGACGCGCTGCGTCCAGCCGGGTTCAATGCCAACAACCACACAGGCGGCCACATTGGGATTGCTGCCCGTACCAATCAAGGTTCGAAAATGAAGTTCCAGATCCTCGCCAAACTGCAGTCGTCCATAGTGGTGTGGCAACGCAAGGGTGCCTTTAATGTTGTTGGCGACCGCTTCGCAGGCCGCATTGGACAGATCGTCCAACGGCAGAATGATGACATGATTGCGTATTCCGACACGACCGTTTTCTCTTCGATATCCATAAATTTGTCGTGATTCATTCATTACCATTTTTCCGTTTTTGTGTTGTGAACGTGCAGATGAGCGCCTTTCGCAATCGATGCGGTCGTCCGGCCGATCGAATGACCGTATTTGATGACGCTGTCACCTTCGCTTAACTCGCTCAATGCAATTTTGTGACCCAGTGGGATATCTTCCATCGCTTGAATGGTGACTGTTTCGTCCGTTTCCATCACCCATCCAGTCAGTGTCTTACCAGCAGTTGATCTCTCAACAACAATGACGCCAACTGAGTCCGCGGCGTCATGAACTAAGAAATCAGGCGGTGAGGCTGATTTATTATTTGTATTCATATCAAAAATTAATTTACAGTTGTTTAAGTTGTATCGATGTCAGAATGTCGGAGAGGACAAATCAGATTCCTGTTCCAGTTGACTGATCAGTTCAGCGATGGCTGGTTTGTTCTGCCGGATTTCCTCGAAATTCAGACCAAGCAGTTCATGCGGAAAAACAATCCATTTGTCGGTGGCATTTATATAGTAATCAGGAATTCGATCGGTTCGGTTTTTTCGAGGTTTGAACCAGGTTGCCGCCACCCGTATTTGATCCGGCGTGTTCTTTCTTGCTTTTCTGCGAATCTCGGCTATCAATGCCTCAATGGTCAATCCGGTATCGAAAATGTCATCAACGATCAGTAGTGAATCTTCTTTATTGATGTTATCGATCAGGTAACCGATTTCATGTATGCGGATGTTTCCTCTCCGTTCGTCAATCCCTTTATAGAAGGATGTTCGAATGGCAATATGATCAGTTTCAATCCCATAAAAGGCCAACAGTTCCTGTATCGTGATTCCAACTGGGGTTCCACCCCTCCACAATGCGACCAGCCAGTTCGGACGGAAATTGCTTTGCAACAATTTAACCGCGAGTCTGCAGGAATCCTCGAATAGGGATTCAGCTGTAACATAGACTTTTTCTAACGATTCATTCGATTTTGGCATATTTCAAGATTACAGATAAAGAAAAGGAACGGAATGCCACCAAACAACTCCGACAGCACCCGTTCTCTGCGATTGATCAATTTTAAACAAGGCATATAATGATAATATCTAAAGCGTGCGTGTACGGTCATTCTTCTAATCTGTCCGCAGCTCGATTCGCGCTAACCTTTTCTCCCATTACCGTAAAACAACGACTATCAGGCCAAACTATGAGATTATGTGTGTTTCTCGGGTCTAAAAGTGGCAGCCGAGTACAATACGGTGAACAGGCTCGTTATTTGGGACGTCATCTTGCAAAATCCAATATCGGCTTGGTATACGGGGGCGCATCAGTTGGACTTATGGGCGAAGTTGCAAGAGCGTCAATGGCAGCAGGTGGTGAAGTGATCGGTGTTATTCCTCATCGAATTGCAGAACTGGAAATCGCTGCTGATTTCATTTCCGAACTGCATTATGTTGAAACACTCGAAGAACGAGAGAATCTAATGTTCAATTTGTCCGATGGATTTATTGCCATACCGGGTGGCGTAGGAACACTGGAGGAACTGTTTACTGCAGTGACATGGAATATTCTGAAATTTCATAGCAAACCTGTCGGACTGCTGAATACCTGCGGTTACTATGACAAGTTAGTTGAACTGTTGGATTTCCAAATGGCGGAGGGGTTTATTCCAAGAAATTGGATCGACTCTCTCATTATTGAAGCCGATGTAGAGGTGCTGGTCAATTCAGTTCGTGCCGCCTGTCAGTCCTATCGACATGCTGCCGCAGTTTAAGTTTAAGCTCAACCGCATTGAATTCTGAAATCAATCTTGGGTTGCGAATTACATTTATTTGGATCATATATCAATTTAATATTCTATGATATTAGATTGATTATAATACATATAATATGATCATATACCCTTACAATACCTGTTGATTACAAACGATCCTAAAATCAGTCATCTTTCGACATCCAAGGTGACGTAGCAGGTTTTAGAAGATCAATCAAGCGGAAAGATCGATCCTTCTGTTTACATGGTCGGGCACAGGACCTGCGACTGGATTGTGGAGATTGTGAAGTCGGTCCGATGGAAGTGACGGCATAGGGTGTTTTAGATTTTAGGATATCGCTAGGCAGTGCTGGCATACCATTTCTGTTAAATTCGACCTCATCGGATTACCGCATGGGCCAGATTTGAAACGACCAAAGCCGCTGCGCTTCTTGATGTTGCATTGACTGCTGTAAAATTCCAGAACAAGTGAGAGCCCTGTGCACGTACCAACGAAAAAATTAGCAATATGTGACACTTGAGAGAACTCCGCTACCGAATTGAAATCATTTGTTCATCCCCCGCTATGAGGCGAATTGACCGCTGATCGATATATCTACCTGCTTCCCATACCCGCAATTGATAGATTCCAGTTTCTATGTTTTTCCACAATAAACCACTGGGACCATCGACAATTGCATAGTAGGGATCAACTGGTACAAACAACCAACTGCGCATTTGTGGATGCAAGTCGCATCGAATTTCCAACATGCCGGTTGCAGTGAGAGTTTTTCGCACAGCAATACGTTGTAATGGTGTAGCAATATTAAAGACGGTGTCGTTGTCGTCAATTACGTGTGCATTGTGCAGAATCTCGTCGCGATTGATAAATTCAATTTCTGAACCCGATCCGACAAGCTGAAAAGTGGGCTTGAATTGACTGTTTTCGATTACAACTTCAGACTTCCTGACATGGTAACCGACTTCAGCGGTGTTTCACGGATGGACAGGTCTGTCAAATCAGTGGTTTAACGTTCTCCAGCTGCGGCTTTCTCCCGATCGGGCCGTCCAATATGGCCAGCTCCATAAATCTCTCGCCACAGATTCGATCATGATACCTCAGTGTCCGTCGGTCGGGGGTTGAAATCACCGGTTGACACCCTGGCCGCCGCCCGCTCGCCGGCGGCATCTGCACCCTCCCATCACGCCGGTGGTCGGCGGCTGTCGGTCGGCGGTGCGGTTGAAAAAAGCGCAGAAAAAAGTGAAAAAAGTCCGCCGCATCGGCCGGCTGCAGTATAATTAAGATCATAATCATCAATACATTATAGCAGGATTCCAACATGCTTTACACAGACGCCATCCAGCAGCCCATGGAACTGATTCCCGCACAGGCGACGCACATCTGCGGACCGTTCTCCCTCGTGATCGACCGGGGCATGATCTACTACTACAACTACCTGTCGCCGGTCGACTGCCATCCGCGCGATGACCGCCCGGCCATGCTGCTGCGCATCGCCCGCCTGCGGCAGCTGAATCGGCTGCCGGTGAAGGATCTGATGCGCGCCTTCGGGGTGTCGCGGGCGACCGTGAAACGGGTGGCCGACCGGTGGAAGGAGCAGGGCGATGAGGGGTTCTACGCGCCGCGCCGGGGGCAGGGCCGGGCCCGTTCGGTGATGACGCCGGAGATGGTGAGGCAGGCCGAGATGCGGCTGGCCGCCGGGCTGAGCCAGCGGGCCTGCGCCGCCGAGCTCGGGGTGTCCACCAGCACCTTCAACGAGAACGTGCGCGCCGGCGTCATCCGACTGCCCGCCGCCCGGGCGGCGGCCAGCGAGCGCTCGCAGCGCAGTCGCCGCGACCGGCAGCCGGCGGCCGGACGCGCCTGCCATGACACCGAACGCCGCCAGCTGGCGGCCAACGGTCTGCTCCAGGAAGCGACGCCACGGTTCACTGAACCGGCCCTGGCGGTGCGCCATGGCGGCGTGCTCGCCGCCCTGCCCGCCCTGCTCCGGGAAGGACTGCTCAGTGCCACCCAGGGTCTGCTGCGCCTGCCGGCCGGCTTCTACGGCCTGACCTGCGTGCTCCTGCTGCTCGCCTTCATGGCCCTGGCCCGGGTGCGCAACGTCGAGTCGCTGGGCCACCAGCCACCCGGCGAATGGGGGCGCCTGCTCGGCCTCGACCGCGCCCCCGAAGTCAAGACCCTGCGCCGCAAGATCGCCCAGCTGGCCGACTCGCCCGACACCATCTGCCAGCTGCAGCGGACGCTGACCCGCCATTGGCTGGACGAGACCAAAGCCCGCCCGCTGACGCTGTCCGTCGATGGCCATGTGAAAGTGTACAGTGGCCAAGGCCGTCTGCCCCGCCACTTCATCGCCCGCCAGAAACTGTGTCTGCCGGCCAGCGTCAGCTACTGGGTCAACGCCCTCGGCGGCGAGCCGCTGCTGTGCCTGCACCAGCCGCTGGACGCCAAGATGGTGCAGACCCTGGAACACGAGGTGGTGCCCGAACTGCGCGCCCTGGGACTGGTGCCGCCGACCGACCGCCAGCGCACCACCGGGGTCGAACCGACGGTGACCCTGGTCTTCGACCGCGAAGGCTGGAGTCCGGCCCTGTTCCTGCGCCTGGCCGCGCAGGGCGTCGCCTGCATCACCTGGCACAAGAACGCCAAGGGCGACGATTGGCCCGCTGAGGAGTTCACCGACTGCGAGGTGCCGATCGACGGCCCGGCGAAAACCAAGTGGACCACCGTGCGCCTGGCCGAACGGCGGCTGCGACTGCGCGGCGGCCCCGAGGTGCGGCAGATCCGCCGCCTGATGGACGACGGCCGGCAGGTGCCGCTGATCACCACCCATCCGAAACGATCGATGGCCGAGATCGCCGGCGCCCTGTTCTCGCGCTGGGCGCAGGAGAACTTCTTCAAATACATGCGCGACGAGTTCAACCTGGACGCCCTGCTGGAACACGCCCTGCAGCCGGTCGACCTCGACCGGCGGGTAGTCAATCCTGAATACCGCGCCGTGCAGAAGATCATCGACCGGGTGAACAAGACCCGCGCGCGCCGGCTCGCCAAGGCGCACCCCACCGCGACGGCCGACCAGCTGACCGAGATCGCCCAGCTGGAACAGGAACTGGTCCGCCTCAAAGCCCAGCGCAGACAGCTGCGCAGTCATGTCCGCGTCGGCGACCTGCCGGTCGAACGGCAGCCCGAAGCCCTGCCGCCGGCCAAGCGGCTGTTCATCGATCTGGTGCGCATGATCGGCTACCGCGCCGAGACCCGTATGATGCCCTTGGTGGGCGGCGACCGCGCCGAGCAGCCCACCGCCCACCGGCTGCTGCGCACGCTGCTGGCCGCCGACGCCAACCTCATCCCCGATCACTCGCACAGCGTGCTGCGCGTGGAACTGCTCGGCCTGGCCAATGGCGCCACCGAACGGGCGCTGCGGCCGGTGCTTGACGAACTGAACCGCAGCCGCACCTGTTATCCCGGCACCGAGCTGCGAATGGTTTACGACATCGCCCGCTGACCGTCGCCCCGCCGCAGGGCGGCGAGAGGCACTTCGGCCGCCGGCGGCCGACACACCACGAAACCGACCCCTCGGCGGCCGCCGTCAACCGGCGGTCGGATCGCGACGGCCGTCTCGACACCACCGATTCAGCTCCCAGCCGGCGACCCGACTTCACACCACTCCGTGGCATCGGCCATCAGCGCCGTGGCGATGGCGCCGACGCTGAAAATTCAGCTTAAGACCGCGCGGAATCCAAGTGTTGAAAATCGACGCAGATGGACGCCTCAGTCCGCTTCGCTGGTGAAAAATCGATCATAATAATTGGCTTAGGTCAGGAAGTCTGAACTTTTACCACCTCGGAAGATGTCGGTAGAGTATTCATGGTTGCAGTGACTTTCTCCAGAATTGCGAACCGAATTGACTGAAACTTCCAATTTTGCCGTTTCATAGTCAGCATTGAATTCAGGCCGGTCGACACCAACGCCATACCTGAGATACAACATGGAAAGCGTAATCAGTAGAGCGGCAATCACAATATTCCATTTCAACCAAAGCAAATTCGGCAATTTGCGTACTAATGCTAAGCTGGATGCGGCTGATGATCGGTCTTGACGCAACTGTCGATTTTCGTTAATTCGCTGAATGAGCAGTTGATATAGCAGGCGCAACATCAGGATTTATTGGAGGAAAGCGTCAAAGTCGTACCAACCTTTTCTCACAGAAGTGGGCCTGGGTGCCTGGGTAGTATGCACCACCGATATTGTTGGTGATTTCCTCCCATCTGTAGCATTCAATTGTTCTGAACCTGGCTCGAACGAATCTATCCAATGATATAATGGAGTAAGCCTTGGAAAATTATTTTGTTGACAGCCAATTAAAGCATTATTTTATTGAATTTAAAGGGTGTATCACTATGGAAATGGACATTAATGATTTGAAGAGTTATAAGAGCAAAATTGACAGAAATAAACTCGAAATAGCTGCAAATAATATGTCTGCAGAAGAAAAAAAAGAACAAATTATTTCTAATATTTTTGGCTTGATGGGGTCAAGAAGTCAAGTAACTAAAGAAGAAATCAGAGAAGAATTAAAAAAATTCTACGGATAGTGGATGAAATTACATATGTTTGTATTTGAATTAGTAGGCCGGACTGAAGATGATCCAATATATAGAGAACTTGAAAGAACCAATGGCATACGTCATTACAGTTTTCTCGACTCAATCATTTCCACATCATTGGCCCTTGGCTATCATTCGCTGTCTGAGGAGTTAATTTGCGCAGTCAATTTTCATGCAATTGCATGCTTACATAAAGGTCCCGGCCAGTACAGAAATGTACAGATGGACGTAGGCGAATTTAATCCGATTCATTACACTGCGGTTCCTGCCGAAATGAAAAAATTTATCATCGAAGTAAACGATTATTGGGTCCTTACAGATGGTGTCGCCTTAGCTTCTTATGTCATGTGGCGCATTAATCACATCCATCCATTCGTTAATGGAAATGGACGTACAGCACGAGCAATGTGTTTTTATGTTTTATGTATGAAAATTGGCATCAAGTTAGGGATTCATTTGCCAGAGCTAATACGTACTGAATTTCGAGAAGAATACATTGCAGCTTTGAAGAAGGTAGATGATACATTGAATATTTTCCCACTTGCAAGTCTACTTGAAAAAATAATTGACCGCTAATAAAAAGGTTCTTTTCGATCAATATGCATAAGCAATCTGCCGGAACAATTTACGGCGACTTTCAATCAGGTTTCAGGACTGTTTCGCACATGCAACAAATAACTCCATCACAAGTATCTGTTAAGATAACTTGGGCCTAGCTTGATTGATCCTATAGTCTTTGAAACTGCAAATCGGGTAGGTCTCGTCCAATTTTCCACGATGTCTTCAAGCAACCAAGGTGACTGCTCCATTACCTGCAGAAAATGATGCTCCAGCAAAATACCGTGGACAATGGAATGCTACAGCTTTGTGCATAATCATTGACCGCCTTGTCGTGCTACAGCGACTTACCGAGTTCCAGTCAATCATCCTCAAGGTGTCAATCTTCTGCCATGTGAGGTCTGCTAGTTACATCGTTGAAAGTTCTACCACATACCTCGCATTGACAGCGGCCAGACTGAGAGGGTGTATTCGATTTAGTTGTTGTCTTCTACTTATAACGTTAGCATATTTTACGGATGTGCATGCTTGACCGAAATATCAAACCACTTTAGTTGCTGAATAATCAATTGAATTTGTGGGCATATTCAGGCATTCCTCAAATTAAGCAAGCGTTTTGACAAAACAACGTCTGATGTTCCTTTGAGAGTTTCTGACCCGAGTGAACTCAACATGTCCCAGTCGACTGCATCAAGTCTACAGGAATGGCACATGCTTCGGATATGAGTCACTGTTCCTGCAGAGGTTGATACGATATGGTATCGGATGATTTATTTAATTGATTGGTATGAATGATATCCTAATTCCGTTCTATCAGGCACAAGGCGGCGAAGTCGAAGTTTTCAAGTCCGCCTATCGCAAAGGACTTGCTGTCCTGCTCAAAGGTCCAACTGGATGTGGCAAGACGCGTTTTGTGCGGCACATGGCCGCCACTCTAAATCGCCCCCTTTACACGGTCGCCTGCCATGATGAACTGTCAGCGGCAGACCTGCTTGGGCGCTATCTTATCAAGGACGACCGAACGGCCTGGCAGGATGGGCCACTGACTCGCTCCGTTCGCGAGGGTGGAATATGCTATCTTGATGAAATAGTCGAAGCGCGCAAGGACACAACCGTCGTATTGCATCCCTTATGCGACGATCGGCGGATGCTCTATCTCGACAAAACCTCGGAAGCGCTGCAGGCGCCACCAGAGTTCATGCTGGTCGCATCATTCAATCCTGGGTATCAGAACATATTCAAAAATCTAAAGCAGTCCACCCGTCAACGGTTTGTATCTCTCGCATTTGATTTTCCAAATATGGATCACGAAATCGATATTGTGGTTAACGAATCGACAGTCGACCGAAAAATTGGTGCTCAGTTGGTTGAACTGGGCCGACGTCTGCGTGAGGTGGAGGGACATGACATAGAAGAACAGGCCTCAACGCGTTTGCTTGTGCATGCGGCCCATTTGATTCAGGATGGGCTGAGTGCTTATCGCGCATGTGAGGCCGCGTTGGTGGAATCGCTGACTGATGATCCTATTATTCATGATGCTTTACTTGAGATAGTTAATGCCTACTTTACCAAGGAATAGTTTTGTCTGCGATGGGATCGCTACCATCTGGTACAGTCTTTTTTTCGGGTTGGCAGGCCGCCTGCGCCATCCCAGGTCGTCAGTCTACGTCCACCAATTGCGACGTGGGCTGGATTTGTACCATCATGTTTTAGGCGGTAGTTTAGATCGCAAGACCAGTGACATAAATCAACAGATTGAAACAGCTCTGTCGACACACGGAGGGTTGGATCTGCAGGCTTGGTCCGAGCCAGGGGTGCTGCATCTGCCACTTCGAATCAATCGCTTTCCCAGTCGCGAACTCAATCAGGAACTCTATTACTGGTTGGCTGGCTTATTGGCCTTTGAAATCGACATACCTGAAATTGCATCTCAATCGCCGGGGGTTCGGCATCTTCTCCAAGGTGTGGCTACAACATCCAGGCTGATAGAGCGTTTCCCAAATCTGAAACCCAGGTATGAACGACTGTGTCTTGAGGAACTGGCTCAGCGTCGCCAGGCGTTTCCTGATCCATGTGCTGATGCCACCTCTCCATCAAAGACACTTGAAATGGCAATACGTCATGAACTCGGCAGTTCAACACCTTGCACCAACAGTACACTCAGCAGAATGATCCATCAGGCTAGAACGGGGGATGTGATTGAAGTCTCAGCTGAATTTGAATATCGCACCATTCCATTCCTACCGGTGCCTCTCTGGAGCTACCGTGCGCCAGCAGTTCCCCATCTCAGACTGCCTTGGTTCAAAAGCTCCCGTCGACCCCGTCGGGACGGCTCGCTTCAACCGCAACGGTCAGCATACTTCGATCTGGACGATCGGGCAGATACGGCATCCGGTGCAGCAGCCGCACCGGACCTGTATCGCTATTCTGAGTGGAACTGTCATACGCAGGAGTATCTGAAGAACTGGTGTCGCCTCTCAGAAGAACCGCCGAAAAGGGGCTACAGATCGGTATTGGACTCGCAATTTGAACAGATGGTTGAACGCGTACGTAAACAGTTCAGACAGCTTCGCTTCGAACCACAGTGGAAAAGATTTCTCGATGATGGCACTGATCTAGATATTGATGCTTTCGTTTCAGCCCAAGCAGACCGACAGGGCTGTGGCATCCAAGAATCACGATACTATCGTGAAAAATTTCGGCGCGACCGGGATCTTTCAATCATTGTACTTATGGACGCTTCGCGTTCGACTGAAGCATGGATCGGTCACTGCCGCGTAATCGATCTCGCCAAGCAGATATTGGCGGTTTTCGCCGAGGTGTTTGCAGCGGCATCCGATCAATTTGCCCTGTACACTTTTTCAAGTGACAGCCGTTTGCGAGTCCGTTGTGGTCGAATCAAGTCTTTCGACGAACCGTATGATGACGAAGTGAGACAGAGTTTACTTGCCGTCAAACCGCAGAACTACACGCGGATGGGGCCGGTCATACGACACCTCGGAGCAAAGTTGCAAGACTGCCGTTCCACTCAGAAACTGCTGATCATTCTGAGCGATGGACGCCCACATGACCCCACAGACCGCTATGAAGGGAAATACGCTTTGGAAGATACAAGAAAGGCATTGCTTGAAATTCGTGCGAACCATGTCCAGTCATTTGGACTGACAATTGATCAGGATGGTCTTCACCACCTGAAATACCTGTTCGGCCGCGGCAACTACGCCGTCTGTTCGCAGTTTCACTCATTGCCTAAGGCGCTAACCCACCTGTATGCTCAAATTACGAACCTATCGGATTAAGCATTGAAAATGTCAGCATGTGAATTTTTCCTAACCGCGATCAATACACTCCAACATGGGTATCGGAAATTTCAAAAAGCTCTGCGACGCCTGCTGTTTGGATTGCTTGCATTGTCAATCTGCGAAGTGTTGGCAGCGAGTGAAGTGTTGATGCTCGTTGGTAACGTATTACCCTTGAACAATAAGATAGTCTGGCGAAATCTGGTCAAGATTGCGGATCGAACACCTGGTGAGAATTTGGTAATTGCAGCGGCCCATAACCGCCCTGCTCTTTATGGCGAATTTGCCCTGCGGTCGTATCAGCGATATGGTGAAACAGCGTCCCTGTTGCCCTTGGCGCAAGTGTTCCAGGAATTTTCTACCGATTATCGTCACGTGGTCAAAGATCAGGATATCGTCTCTCGTATTCGAACTGCGGGTTCAATTTTTTTTGTTGGCGGCGAACCGCAACGGTTGTCTACCGTGCTATTTGACCGAAGTGGTCGCCAATCCGACATGGCGAAAGCTGTGACCGATGCTTTTCGTTCGGGCAGTTTGATCGTTGGTGGAATTCCCGGACACAATGTGCTTTCGACGGAATCCGATGTTTTCAATATTTTAAGTAACGCGACAGTACCTCCAGAATCACTCCCTCCAGGTTTGGGGCTCATCAGTCGCGAATGGTATGTTGACCAGAACATGTTTGGCAGCGGCCGATTTGCTGGATCTCTAGTCGCGATGAATCAGCTGGGTTTGAATTTTGGTATCGGAATAGGTCTTGACACCGCCGCTGTTGTTCACCAACAGAGTATTGAAGTGCTAGGAAATCGAGGCGTATTGATCATTGACCTATCGAAAGCGTCATTTTCCAGAATCAAAGGCGGTGTTATCATCAATAACGTGATTCTCAGTTATCTTGAAAACGGTGATCGGGTGAATATGGAAACCATGCAGGTCAAGCCGTATTCAAAGAAAGTCAATGGATTTGAGTTGACCAGACAGGCCAACACGTCAATTCAATCAGAAAATGACGCTTTCGTGTCTTCACAAGACGTTTTCCGTTCAGGCGAACTGGTGCGATTGATGGCAGAAGCTCTTGAATCAGACGATGGAGAAACACTGGGATACGCACTTCACCACGGCCGGCGCAATGGTTTCATATTCAGGTTCTATACGGATTCAGATAGCCGCGGATGGCTGGCGACAGGTTCAACGGATGAAGATCGCTACACTTTGGTGAATATCAGACTTGATATTCGTCCAATACGAGGAGATTGATGGTGAATTTGGGTGTCAATTTGAATGAATCCAATTGCAGCAGCAGCCCCGCCCTACTCTACCGACTGAATCAATTCAGTACCAATGGGTCAATATGGCCACAGTCCAGTCAGTTAGGCTTCTATTGGAAATCTGATCCACCGTACAGCTTACTTTCCTACAATTCATTCACCCTATCAACATCCATTGTTGATAACAAATAATTTTCTGATGTTGCATCATGCTGATCTGTTAAATCTTGATTTGGATGATCGCTGTCATGCAGGCATCAATGCCATGTAAAAATTTTCTTTGAATGCGTATATCAAAAAATTCACGACTGTACCAGTTGTCCTGTGGTGCGGTCCTATCGGGAGCATACTGAAGAAAACCGGTTAATTCAACTTGATCAATCTAATAAAACTGTATTGACCTCAATTTCGGATGCTTCACGCTGATGATCTTTTTACATCACCAAACTTGTCAACTCAGCCGGTTTTCGAATTAACAATCATTTCGATGATCATTCACCAACAGCATTCATTCAGCAACTGGACAAGCGTGATGGCGAAACACCCGCGGGGCTTCGAGCGGTGACCGCGTACCGATGATGCTACAATTTGAGGCAACCGACAGCTGAATATGAATATGAACAGACGCAGACTCCCACTTGGCTCCCCTTCTTTTCGAAACATTCGAAACAGGGACTGCTACTATGTGGATAAAACGGCGCACATCCAGCGACTGATCGACGAAGGTGAATACTATTTTCTGTCCCGGCCGCGGCGCTTCGGGAAAAGCATGCTGGTACACACGCTGAAGGAACTGTTCGAGGGTAATGAGGAACTGTTCCGGGGACTGCACATCCACGATCATTGGGACTGGTCAGTCCGGCATCCGGTGATTCGGCTGAGCTTCGACGGCAAGTATTACGAACCGGGTGACCTGGAAAACAACGCTAATGTTCAGCTGGAGGTCATTGAAGAAGATGCGAGCATTGAGCCATCAACACTGATACACTCCGCGCCGGACCGTCTGTATAAACTGATTCGTCGACTCCATAAGGAAACCGGACAGCAGGTGGTGATTCTGGTGGACGAATACGACAAGCCGATACTGGACGTAATCGAGAATCAGGAATTGGCCCGAGCCAACCGCGATTATCTCCGCGGGCTCTACGGGATCATCAAGGGCTGTGCCGATGAGGTTCGCTTCGTTTTCGTCACCGGGGTGAGCATGTTCTCGAAGGTCAGCCTGTTCTCGGGGCTCAACAATCTGAACGACATCAGCCTCGACCCCGAGTATGCCACCATCTGTGGCTACACGGATGCGGACCTCGACACGGTGTTCGCACCGGAGCTGCTGGAATTGGAACAGAAACGGGAAGCCATCCGCGGGTGGTATGACGGCTACCATTGGCTGGGGGCGGAAGACGTCTACAATCCTTACGACATCCTGCTGCTGTTCAGCAAACGGAAGTTCCGACCTTACTGGTTTGAGACCGGATCGCCGCGGTTTCTGTATCAGGTGCTGCTGGAACGGGATGTCAGTCCGCTGGAACTGGAGGGACCGGTGGTGGATACGGATCTGTTGTCGAAGTTCGACGTGGGTGACATCGGGGTGGAAGCGCTGCTGTTCCAGACCGGTTATCTGACGATTGGCGGGGAGCAGCTGATCGGCAACCGGACTTACTACACTCTGAGGTATCCGAACACCGAGGTGTGCGAGAGTCTCAATGGCGGGCTGCTGTCCTATGTGGCCGGGAAGCGTCTGGATGCGTCGGCGGTAGGTCTGGCGCTGCGCGAGACCCTGCGGGGCGGAGATTTCGAAGGATTTGGCCAGCGGCTGCGCTCGTTTCTGTCGGGCATGCCCTGGCATTGGTATCGGAAGGTGCCGCTGGCGCGCTATGCGTCCTGGTATGCGGGGATGGTGTATGCGTGTTTTCGCTCGATCGGCCTGAAAGTGGAGGCGGCGTCAAGTCATGGGCAGGTTGAAATGGTGGTGCATGATGGTGGCCAGGTGCTGGTGCTGGAGTTCAAGATGCAGGATGGGGATGAGGAGGTGGAGGCGAAGCTGGCAGAGGCGATGGAGCAGATGCGCGGGAAGCGGTATGCGGACCGGTATCGGGGTGGTGTTGAGCGGATTTATCGGGTGGCGGTGGTGTTCAGCGGCGATGAACGCAATCTGGTGGGGGTGCGGGTGGAAGCGGTGGAACCCTCAACCGTTGCTGAAGTGATGATCTGTGTGGCGAACGATGGTTTGTAGTGGGGCTGACTGTCGGACCAGCAATTCCCGCCAAGTCTGCCGGGTCAGTAACTACGGGGGTTTCAGGGGGTGTGAAAAAAAACTGTTCGCAGACTTTTCATTGAAAAGTGGTATGATAGGGCTGTTTTTTTACCATCCTGGATGATCAGCCATGTCTAAGACTATGTTTCGCAAGACCCTCAGCGTACCGGGTCTTCTTCGGTTGGTGCGTGCCGAATTCGACCGCCTCAAGGACCCCGTGGCCAGCCGTGGCCTGGTGCTGACGGACTGTCTGATGTCGGCCCTGGCGATGTTTGGCCTGAAGTGCCCGTCGCTGTTGAACTTCGAACGGCAGGTGCGGAACAAGAACCGGGTGCGGTCGAACCTCAGGAACCTGTACGGAGTGCTCCGCGTGCCGTCGGATACGGCCATGCGCGAGCGTCTGGATCAGGTGGACCCGCGGGCGATCCGCGGGGCTTTCAAGAAAGTGTTCGCCGCCCTGCAGCGGGGCAAGGGTCTGGAAGGTTTCACCTGGTTGGGCTTTCATCTGCTGTCGGTGGACGGCACGGGTCATTTCTCCTCGAAGAAGGTGCATTGCGAGCACTGCTGTGAGAAGCATCATCGGGATGGCAGCACCACCTGGTATCACCAGATGCTGGGTGCGGTGCTGGTGCACCCGGAGCACCGGGAGGTGTTCCCGCTGGCGCCGGAACCGATCCTGCGGGCGGACGGCGCCAAGAAAAACGACTGCGAGCGCAATGCGGCCAAGCGGCTGCTGCGGGACGTGCGGCGGGAGCACCCGCATCTGAAGCTGCTGGTGGTGGAGGATGCGCTGGCCTCGAACGGTCCGCACATCCGGCTGCTGCAGGAACTGAACCTGCGCTACGTGCTGGGGGTGAAGCCGGGTGACCATGGGGAACTGTTCCACTGGGTCGACATCGCAGCGGCGACCCGAATCGTGGAGATGGAACGGGACGGCAGCCGGTTCCGCTTTCGGTTCCTGAACGGCGTGCCGCTGAATGAGGCGAACTTCGACCTGGAGGTGAACTTCCTGGAGTGCTGGGAGACCCGCCCGAACGGTCGGACGCTTCATTTCTCCTGGGTCACGGACCTGGAGGTCACGGAAGCGAACGCCTACCAGCTGATGCGGGCGGGACGGGCCCGCTGGCGCATCGAGAACGAGACCTTCAACACCCTGAAGAACCAAGGCTACGGCTTTGAACACAATTTCGGCCACGGCCGACGGCATCTGGCGACGGTGTTCGCCCACCTGACGATGCTGGCGTTTCTCATCGATCAGGTGCAGCAGCGGTGCTGCTCGCTGTTCCAGGCCGCGCGGGCGGAAGCGGGCGGCTCGAAAGCCCTGTGGGAGCAGCTGCGCGCGCTGTTCCTGGGATTCCACGTCCGGGACTGGGAGACGCTGTATAAGGCCATCGCCTTCGGGTACCGCGGGCCCGATCTGGTGCTCTTCGACACGTCCTGATGCGGTCGCCGTGACCGAATGTGTGACCGGCCGGTTCTTCAGGGTATCACGTGGCCAACCGCCGATCCGGCAACCTGCCGGAGGACCCACTTTGCCCGCATCCTCCCGACTCCTGCGTCTGAAGCCGGAAATCACGCCGAATCCACGGAAGATGTCCTTGGCGGGAATTGCTGCTGTCGGACCGACACTAGATGGTGGAATGCTCTGTATCGGTGTGGCCGCACTCCGAAAGGCAATCGAATCAGAAGATGTATTGAAACCGATTGCAAGATCGAAACATTTTATCTTAACCAGATAAAATCCGTTCGGATGCATTTTTGGATTCCGTACCTAAAATTTCTATAGACCATGCACTAAATTGTCCTGTCTGCAAGAAACCTTGCCCACCGTATTACTTTTCATCGAACGAATACCGATCACGGATTCAGAATCGTCGGCCCTGCTTGTTTGCTGGTCTCCATCATCTGTATTGATTCGACCGAATTTAACACAAATATTCCGACCACCAGAAATACCGCAATCAGAATAATCGGTAATACGATACGAAGAAAAAATTCATTGCTCATCAATACGAACCCAAATTGATATTTCCTGAAGCATATCTCAGCCTTCGTCATCACGCGCCGACCGGCGACGCCACGCGACACTGATCATGATCAGAAAAGGCAGGAGAATACACAGCATGAATACAAAATATAGAAACCACGGCACTCCCAGGGACATCTTCACATAAACGTAAGGACTGATTTGGGCGGACGCCAAGCCTGGCATCAGTACTCCTGACTTTGACGGTTTATGGCTGAAAGTACCGAAATCCTCTCAACAAAAACCTTATAAATCAAGGCTTTCATCCCCGCCAACCTTGACAACGCCTTTGTAGTGCCTTGGGCGCAATAAATATCAGCATTTTTCCCTTGACTTGATATAATAAGACCCATGTTCGTACGCGTCAAACAATCACCCGGCAGCCCGCGCCAAGCCGTCCAGCTGGTCGAGTCGATCCGCCACGGCCGCACCGTGCGACAGAAAATCATCCGCCACATCGGCATCGCCCGGGACGATGACGAACTGGTCCGGCTCAAAGACCTCGGCGAATACATCAAAGCCAAGCTGGAAGCCGAGACGCAGCCGCAGCTGTTCCCGCCCGAACAGGTCGCCGAACAGGTCATCGAGTGCCGTCGGCGACGCGACGGCGAGCCGCTGCCGGTGGATCTGAAGCAACTGCGAGAAACGGCGCGCATCATCACTGGCGTGCATGATGTATACGGCGCCCTGTTCCACCAGCTGGGGCTGTCCGAGCTGCTGTCCGCCCGCCGCTATCGGGTCTCCCACCAGGTGCTGTATCACTGCGTCATGGCGCGGCTGGCCAACCCGCAGAGCAAGCGCGCCAGCGTGCAGGCGCTGGCGGAGAATTTCGGCGTGCGGCTGCCCCTGCAGAAGGTTTACCGCATGATGGACCGGCTTGATGACCGAATCATCGCCCGACTCAATGCGTTGGCCGGCGAGCAGGCTAAATCCCTGTTCGGCGGGACGCTGCGGGTGGTGCTGTTCGACTGCACCACGCTTTATTTCGAATCGTTCTGCGACGACGAGCTGAAGCAACCCGGCTACAGCAAGGACGGCAAGCACCGCGAGTGCCAGGTGATTGTGGCGCTGGCGGTGACCGAGACCGGTCTGCCGGTGCATCATCTGGTGCTGCCGGGCGCCACGTTCGAGGGCCACAGTCTGATTCCGGTGATCAAAGCCCTGCAGCGGCGGCATCAGGCGAAGGAAGTCATCGTGGTGGCCGATCGGGGGATGATGAATGAGGACCATCTGATCGCGCTGCGCGAGGCGGAGATGTCCTACATCATCGGTGCCAAACTGAAGAAGCTGCCCAAGGCCACCCAGACCGTGGTGCTGGACCGGAGCCGATATCGGCCGTTGGGTGATCAGGGTGTTGTCGTGCAGTCGGTGCCGCATCCGAAGGCGCCCGATGACCGACTGGTGATCAGTCATTGTCCGGTGCGGGCGCGCAAGGATGGCCGGGACCGGGAGCGGGCGGTGGCCAAACTGCTCAAGAAGCTGGCCCGCAGCGACCGCCCCAAAGAGCTGCTGAACGCGCGGGGCTACGGGCGATTCTTGCGACTGGAAGGCGAGGCGACCCTGTCCATCGATGCGGCGCGGGTGGCCGAGGCGGCGAAGTGGGACGGGCTGCACGGCGTCATCACCAATCTGCCGGAGTCAACCCAGGCGGCCACCATTCTGCGACAGTATCGGGGGCTCTGGCAGGTGGAGGAGACCTTCCGCGTGAGCAAACATGATCTGAAGGTTCGGCCGATTTACCACTGGACGGCGAGGCGCATTCATGCCCACATCGCCATCGCCTTCATGAGTCTGATGTGCGTGCGTCATCTGCAGTATCGCATGGCGCTGCAGCAGGGTCAGACGGTGTCGGCGGCGGTGATGGCCAATGCGCTGACGCAGGTCCAGCACAGCGTGCTGGAAGACCAGGGCAACCGGCGACGCTATGCGCTGCCGTCGACCAACAGTGAGGTGGGTCGAAAACTATATCGGGTGATGGGGGTGGTCCACGATCTGGAACCGTTCGAGCTGAAGTGACAGGGCCGTGGATGGAGGTCTGGAAGAGGGCAAAATGTAGTGCCTTGGGGTCAGTTCGCCTTTAATAAAAACAACAGTTTAGCGAAATGAACCGTCGAAGTCAGGTATTACTTTTCATCGAACGAATACCGATCACGGATTCAGAATCGTCGGCCCTGCTTGTTTGCTGGTCTCCATCATCTGTATTGATTCGACCGAATTTAACACAAATATTCCGACCACCAGAAATACCGCAATCAGAATAATCGGTAATACGATACGAAGAAAAAATTCATTGCTCATCAATACGAACCCAAATTGATATTTCCTGAAGCATATCTCAGCCTTCGTCATCACGCGCCGACCGGCGACGCCACGCGACACTGATCATGATCAGAAAAGGCAGGAGAATACACAGCATGAATACAAAATATAGAAACCACGGCACTCCCAGGGACATCTTCACATAAACGTAAGGACTGATTTGGGCGGACGCCAAGCCTGGCATCAGTACTGCTGTCTTAATTAACGCCAGTCTTGAGAACAGATTCAGCATCAGCCGGTCCCTTCATGCAGAAGTTTATTGATTTCATCTTCTAACAGCCCCAGTTCGGTTTGACCGGGCAATATCGTCCTGATCTCACCGGCTGAGTCAACAATGAATGTCCAAGGCTCACCCTTGACTCCCCACTCAACCCAGACTTTATTGTCTTTGTAGCCGTCTATATGCAGAAATGCAAACTGATCTCCTAATTTCTCCTGCATCACTGCCACCCGCGTAATTTGGTCCACACACATCGTACAATGCTGCGGCGTACCAAAAACCGCAAGAAATGGTTTGCCCTCATCAATCAACTCGGCAATGCTCCATCGATAAAGGGCCACCTTGGTATCCATCGTTGAAATCTGATACCATTTATTCGGATCGGCAATTGTGAGATTGGTGCTTTTCGGTGCTTTATCACCTACACGCAATTTGGCACCAATTCCCGGTCCGCTGTCACATCCAGACAGCAGTAGCGCACAAAATGATGCAATGGCTCCAATTTGAAATATTCTGATTTTTTTCATAGCCGTCAACTAAAATATCCTTTTTATGAAAGTATATTTCAATTTCATTTGATTTCGCATGCTTGAACTGCCACTATTAACGATCTTGGCGCTGGTCGTATTCGGACTCGGTGGTTGCGTAGCACTGGCCATCGTGCCTTGGGCCTGCATCGGTACCGGATTGTTTGATAAAAACAAACGCTACGAATCAGGACCTGAGTAATCCGCTTGCCGCCGCTGCCAGTCAGCGGCATATTCCGTATTCAGCCTGTTGCCCTACGCAGTGCAGATAGATAATCTGCCAGCAGTCTTATGTCATCATTCGACAGGTGGTCGTACGGCGGCATTCGTAGTCGGTAGGGCTTCGTACTTACTCCTGGCCACGGTGCTCTTATATATCGTATCAGCCAGTCCGCCGTTCGTTTGTCACCGATGCCATCTAGACTCGGCCCGTATGACGCGCCATTTCCAAAAATTTCGTGACAGGACAGGCAACCTTCCCGCCGATAAACCTGCTCGCCGCGTACGGTAGTTGGTGTTGCGTTGTATGTGAATTGTACGGGTGGAGGTTTCAAATAAATCATGCCACCCACAACAGCTGCAAATGCGATGATCATCGCCGAGCCGGCGATTACAATCCATTCGCCTGCCGAGAGTTTCAAGGCCACTCCCCCTGCCGTCAGCTATAACGGTCGTCGTCGCCTTCCGTAAAAATCTGGTCCTTGATGTTCTCATCGAACTGATCGTGCCGATAAGCCCAATAGATGACGACGACAATGCCAACCAGCATAATCAGACCAGTCGCGGCCCAAATAAACGGTATGAAAGTTTCAGCGTTCAAAAAAAATCACTCTGTAGAAAATACGTCTGTCTGAAGTCCATTATGAGTCATCATCCTGGATGATGGCTTTAATAGGATAATTCGGTGAATTGGGATTCGCACGCAGACCCGATAGAAATGCAGTCAGACGTTCGCGTTCGCCATCATTCAACTGCCTAAAGTCAGGACCGAGATTTCCGTAGTGCGCCGTACCAATTACGAGCGCGCCAGGGTCCGTGAGATACTGAAACAGCCATTCCTTGGACCGACGGGTTCCAATACCATCCAGAACCGGTGAATAGCCGATTTCACCGGTGCCAAGTGCACGATGGCAGCTGTTGCACCCCTTCTCTCGATAGATCATCTGTCCCTGAAGTCCGGTTTCATCCCATTCATAATAATGTTTGGGTACACTCGGCTCATCTTCGGTTAGAAATTGAACCCCACGCATGGCCGCAAGTACCACGACGATGCCAGCAAAAGCAAACATCCATTTTTCGCCGCGTTTCATTGTGGAGGCTCTAAGGCGTTGACCGGGCATTCAGAAAACCACGTGAAAAAGCAGTTCCACCGCGGCGTAAACCACCACCAGGACAATACCGACGCTACCCAATGAAAGGACGATGCGCTCAACCTTCTTCAGCTGGGTCAAAGGACCCAGAACAAAACGCGACATGATGATGTAGGTGAGCACACCAATGATGATCAATGCGAATATGAGCGCTGATACCTGATCGGTAAATCCCATGACAGCAGGGTCGCGATCGTTACTGTGGGCCGTCCTCCCTCGAATCAGCGGCGTTTTTCCCGCGTCTTTCTTTCCACTTCTGAGTGTTGATGTGCCAGATGATGCCAGATATGCAGGACATGATGACGATTATCTGAAACGTCACCAGATAGTAACCCCAGTCCCACCAGGGCTGTTTGCCTGTCGCGCTGACAAAGGTCGTGGTGACCGAGTCGTAACGTTGTCCGAATCCCGGCCAGGGCATGGTCCATAAAAATGCCTGAAAAACGGTAACTGCGACAATCAACACCAGCCACCAGGGGATCTTGCCATTGCCCTCTTTTATGCCATCATATTCTTCATCGCCAAAGCGACCGAAAACCTCGCCTTTATCCTCAAGTTCGTTGCGCTCAGTCATATCAGGCCAAATCTCCAAAAGCTCAGTTTTATTTCAGTGTGTCGAGGTATGCGATGATCGCATCAAGCTCTTCATCAGTCAGGTGCTTGAACGCCGGCATGATTGAACCAGGAGTCACCGCCCGCGGGTCCCGATGATGGACATAGTGCCAAGCTTTAACCCGGTTTCGACTCGCGATGTGCAGCAGATCCGGGGCTTTTCGATCAGACCCGAACAGGCTTGGCGCTTCACCCTGTACATCACCTGCGACAGGTGGTTCGCCAAAGTAAGCCCAGTCCTGGGTCTGTTCTGGCAACAGCGTGTGACACCACCAGCAGCCTTCCCGAATGAACAGTTTCTTGCCTTTGCCAGCCAGCGTTGGCGTGTCATCTCCTTTCATCCATGGATCGTGAATGGTCCAGGCACTGTGGCCGAGAATCGCTTCCTTTTCTTTTGCGAGTTCGGTCGGTGGAATTTCATTCATGTACGTTGAACCACCAACGATCGTAATGGCAATGGATGAGAAAATCACAAGTACGACAAGAACCGCACCGACTACATATTTTGGCATTTTACTCTGCTCCCGGTCCAGCTCTGTTATCCGGCCACTGGAACTGGCGAGACTTGGCCGGCAGATTTGACCGGCTCGATTTTCTCGCCGTACTTCGCAGTCATCCACATGTTATAGAGAAAAATCGGCTGTGCGAAAATGATCAGGCCACCGAAAATCACGCGCCCAACCATGTAAGGATGAGTTGCAATCACCGACTGAATGTAGGGAATCTCATACACTTTGGCCGCACCCTGCACCAGTCCGGCAGCGGTTAGAACAGACCAGAATCCCAGAAATCCAATGGCCATCATCCAGAAATGCAATCGGGCCAATCGCTCGCTGTACAGTTTGCGCTTGAGGAGTTTCGGCAAGCCGTAGTAGATCGCACCGATCTCAATGAAACTTGAAAAACCGAGTAAAGCCAGATGCGCATGGGCGACAATCCAGTGCGTACCATGAATGTACCAATTCAGTGAGCGCGTCTGCTGAAACGCACCCTGGATGTTGAGCGGGATGGCAAAAAGCACGCCTGTCAGTGCCCACTGCAGTGGAATGTTCTTGGCGTACATCCACCACTTGTCCTTCATCGTCATCAGCATGTTGACGACGAAAGCCAGGGCTGGGATCATGATGAGCACGCCTGATACGGATGCGAACGACTTGAGCCACTCCGGAATGGGCGCCCCCATCAGATGATGCGCACCGGGTGTGGAGTAAAAAGCGGCGATCGACCAGAAATGCAAATGTCCAATTTTATGGCTGTACAGCGTATTGCCGGAAATTTTCGGAATGATGTAATAGGCAATGGCAGCTGAGACCGGCGTGATCCAGAGCCCCAGAATGTTGTGCGCATGCCACCAGGTCATGTAAGCCTCGGCGAGCCCGGTTACTGGAAACAGATCCGGCACCGCGCCAATGAAGTAGCTGAGAATGATGAATAACAGCGCCGCACCAAAAAACCACATGGTGACATACAGACCGCGGGTCTGGCGATACAGCATCGTCATCCATATGTTGACAGCGAGTGGCGCAAAAATGAAAAGCAGAACATAGATGTCAATCGGCCAGATCAGATCCTGATATTCTCGACCGGAAGTCATGCCGTTGATCAATGTAAAGAATACAAAAACCATGCCTACGTTCCACGCCCAGCAGTTCCATACGCCAAGGCGCTCGCTCCAGAGCTTGGTCTTGCACAGCGCCGGCGCCATATAGCACATCGCACCGGCAAACGCCATCGAGATCCAACCGAAAATGACAAAATGCACATGAACGGGCCGCACTCTTCCGAAGTGAAGCCAGGGAATATCATTCGGAAATACGTCGGGCCAAGCCAGGCGCATGGATGTTATCAGTGCCAGAAACACCCCAATGTTGAGCATCACGATGGATGAGAAGAAGAAATGCTTGGCGGCGGTACCTTCCGCGTAATCATTCCGCGTTAAGAAATTGGTTTCCATATTTTGACTCCGCTAATACCCAGGTTGGCGATCCTGCTACTTCCCCTGTTTAACCATGACCGAGTTCATATACCAAAATGACAGGGCTGAGATGACGCCCGTGCCAATGGAGATGACGAACCCCCAGAGCAGCAGGCCGGTCCACTCCTCGTGACTGCGCATTCCGATCAAAGGCAGGAATGCGAGCTGAAATACGGTGCCAAGTCCCACACCGACTAAGAATCCGCTATATAGAAAGTTGAGTAACCGATGCATTATTTTTCTCCACTTCGTTTGAACACGGTAAGAAATATATTGGTGATGAACAGCCAGTAGCCAAACCCCATCAACATGGCCGTTGAGATGATCGCAATGTGATGAATCGGACCGATTGTGTCCAATGCCTGCTGATAAGTCATTCCACTGAGTACCATATTACCCTCGACAATGCCAAAATAGACCAATGACGAGAAAAATCCAAGTACGCCGATGGTCGAAAACCAGAATGAGGTGTTCGAGAGGGTATGGCTGTAGATTGGCCGTTGCAGAATCTTCGGTAAGATGTAATAGAAAATTCCCATGATGGCCAAGGTAACACCGCCGACCAGATTGATGTGCGCATGCGCAAGCGGATCAATCATATGTCCGGCCGGTCCGGTGGCGCGAATCCATAGCGCGAACTCCGGCAATGTCTGCAGTACACCCTGAACGGTCCCGATCAAAAGGCTGGCGACGGACATCACCATGAATTTCAAGATCAAAACAGATTCCGCACTGAGCGCGGCGTTTTTTGACGGTGATGTCATCCTATCATCAATCAGTGCTTCATTCAGCGACATCATTTTATCAGCCCTGACTGTGTCGGAGCTCAAGATAACGGATGAAATCAATGATCTGCTGACGCTGAATGCCGCCCAACGTATCGCCCCATCCGCGCATGGCGCTACCCCGTACTCCGTTTTTAATCACTGTATCCAATTGCGCGTCTGATTTGTCTGCGGTTGCCACACCAGTCAAGTCGGTGGGCTTGGGTATCATCCGGTAACTGTACTCGCCCTGACCGCGCCCCTGTGCACCATGGCAAAGGGCACACAGCTGAATATAGTAACTGCGCCCGCGTTCAATATCGGCCAATCTGGCATCATGGGGCAAAATACCATAGTCGATGGGCTCATAAACCGCCAATCCGAGTTTGATACGATCTTCGGGCAACAGATTTACAGCGGTCCAGCTCACTGCGACCGCAAGCAACAGTCCACCGGAAATCCAAATAGCGAGTGTCACCTGCGATCCCCACGACCACTTCAATCAACTGCTATCAGCCGTACCCGAATCGGCAAGCATCTGATTATTCGCCTTCATCTGCTGCTGCGTCGCCTGCAGATTGAACTCCGGGCGCAGTGAAATGACGTACCACACCAGTTGCCAGCGCTGCGGTTCATCTAGGAAATCGGCAAATGAAGGCATGGGTGTGCCATCAAGGCCGGTTGTGAACGTCTGGTAAATGCCCTTCGGGTCGCTTGATCCAACGAACTGGCTGGCATCGGTAAAATCTCGAGGTATGATGGGCAGTCCGGAATCATCTTCCAACCCCGGTGCCGAGGGTCCATCGCCCTTGCCGAATTTGCCGTGACACTGTTCGCACTGCATCAGGGCATAAACCTGTTCCCCGGCGGCGATCATTTCCAGATCCGGTATGGGCGGATCACTGATCTCAATGGGGTCTTCCTGCCACTCGGCTTCTTCTTCCCAGCGGTCGGAAAAACTTTTGATGTAGGCCACCACGGCCCAACGGTCCCGCTCTGGTAGAAATTTGAAAGCCGGCATATCCTGATCCTGAACCAGCCCGCGGGAGATGGACCTGAACAGGTCAATATCAGTTGGCAGCGAACCACTTGGCGTAGAACGCAGTTTGTAGACGGCTTCGGTGAAGTCGCGCGGCTTGCGCGGCAGCTGGTGTTCTTTCGCATACTGCTCGCCAAGCTCCCAGACCGCACCATTGCCATTGCCTTCGATGCCATGGCAGCCAATGCAAAGGCCGCGGAACACCCACTCGCCATGTTCCAGAAGCCGCGGCGTTACGGGAATGCCGGTACTGACCGGGTCTATATTTCCGGTGGCGGCGGCGTAGTTGAAAAGCGCCCTGCCGCTTGACATCTCCGCATCCCTGTTGCCATCAACAGTGCGCAGTGAAAGCCCGATGGCGACGAATGCCCCAATTGCGAGTGTGATCGCGAATGTCGTGATGGTCTTTTTCAATGAATTGGCCGTTCCAGGATGACCGTGTGTTGACTGCAGGGTTTAATTCTGCTTCTCTCATTACCAAAATTCGGGTGCCACGGCGATCATCAGCCATGCCACCCATCATTTAGACCGCGTCAAATGCGGGTTGCGGCACACCGCTCAGGCGACCGCAACCCGAAGTATTGACTTAGTGTCGACCGGGATCAAGGACCGATCCCCGGTTTGACCAGTAAATATAAGCTTCAAGAGCTTTCATTGCCTCACCGTCTGGATCGATGAGCTCTCCTTCATTGGGCTTCTCAATACACCAGTTGATCATGTCGCGCAGTGTTGCGAATTCGCTCATCTGCTCCTGGAATTTTGGAAACTCATGGGGATGCACATCGGATGCGAACGGATGACACATCGCACAGGCCATGCCGGTATTGGACATATTGATGCCCTGCATCGGCATGCCGTGAAACAGATTGTCTCCGAGCACGACCTGTTCCATGAAGGCATCGTCAAATGCCTGCAGGGTTTCAGCATCGTGAGCAACTTTGTGCGCGGTGGCCCGATTCATCATAAAGACGAATACGAGCGACACGCACAAAAACGCAGCGATTAGGCCAATCAGCCCTTTTTTGGTTACACTTTGCATCGTTGTATCCTCTCTATATCAAATCAGTCGCCGGTCCAGCCACGGTCTGCGATGCGCGGTGACAGTCTCTGGTTCTGATTGTCACCGGTACCGGAATCCGCTCTGGTATCAGCAAATACCTGCTCTCGCCACATCATGTACTCATAGTCCATGCTGCCGCCATTCATGGCAAGGTTGCCCCAACCGACTCCGTCGAAATGATCGCCAGGATCCACTCGAAGCATGGGTTTGGTCAGTGCCGGAACACCTTCCGGTGCATAGGGCCAAGGCCACGACGTCGCCAACATGCCAATGCTGCGCATACCGCCAATTTCATTGTACAGCGGCTGATGCACATGTCCATGGATGTTGGTAACATTCTGATATGGCATTAGAATCTCATGGACCTCGCGCCAATCGCGAATCCAGAAATTCCACGGTGCGTAGACCTCATACAGCGGTGTGTGTGAGAAAATGATCACCGGATGGTCTTTTGGCCAGTCCGACAGCGTTGAAGACAGCCACTGTCGATTCTTGCTGCCGAGTCCGGACCAGGGACCAGCCTGCGAACCATCGAGGGCCGACATGTGTCCCATGCGTTCCTCATTGGTCATGCCTCTGGCACTCCAGTAGTCCGGTGCGCTGCCGACCGTATCCAGCCCGATGATGCGCACGCCCTTGTGATCAAAAGTCCACGGTGATTCGCCGAAATGGCTGTTCCAGCTCTCACCGAGGTCCAGGTACCAGTCATGTTCACCGGGGATGAAGTGCTTTTGGATGGTTACCTCCTTAAGCAGTTCAGCACCCAGCTCAATCTCGACCGGGTCACCGAGCTGGGCCAAGTCACCGCCGAAGATCATGAAGTCGAATTTGCTTCCCATCGCCTCAACCTCAGCGAAAGCGCGCGATGCCTTATCGATGAAGCGGGTATTCAGCGTGCGCGGGTACAGATGTGTATCCGACACCCAGGCGAAGCTGAAGTTCTCACCCATCGCGGCATTCGCCACTTCCATTGAGCTCAAGGTCTGGAAGAATCCGACTGCACTTCCCGTAGCGACAGCCCCTCCCGCCAATAGTGACTTATGCAGAAAGGTACGTCGAGTGATTTCGACGCCATCGCCTTTCGCAGTTTTGCCACCGCTATTGATTTCTTTCATATTTACTCCTCCTGCTGCCTGTGCAGCAATGTGTTAAAAACTGTCAGCCAACTGTTTTTTAGCATTCATTTTTTATTTGCCGAGATCGATCACCATTTCAGTCGTCTGCCCGGCTTCGACGCTGACCGGGTATTCGGTTTCCCCCATCGACTCCTGCCACACGACCAAGGTGTAATCGCCCGGTGGCACGTCGTTTAGAGAGTACATGCCATCGGCACCAGTCTGCATGAAATATGGATTGGACACGATGTACAGCCAGCCCAGCATCCAGCCATGGGCGTCGCAATCGGTTCGCACCTCGCCCAGACGTTTGAGAATTTTTGTAACTTTTGCATTCTCAAACGGCAGTGCGACATTGAAAGC
The DNA here is from genome assembly GCA_965205205.1 of Arenicellales bacterium. GTDB lineage: Bacteria > Pseudomonadota > Gammaproteobacteria > Arenicellales > JAJDZL01 > JAJDZL01. The sequence continues at coordinate 3,179,237 of CBDBFX010000002.1, read as the reverse complement.
CGTCGCCTTACCATAGTATCCGTGAGTGTTATGCAAAACCGGGTCCGAGTTGAGTATGTCAACCTTACCCCGTCTTGTAACTTGAACACGCGGCTCGAATATGCAGTTGATGTTATTGATGACCGGAGTTGGCATGGCCGGCCAAGCTTTGCCTTTTTCAACATCCTTGAGAAAAACCACACTGTCTTGAACCGCATTGTCTTCGCCGACCACTACGGAGGGAACTTTGCGCGCTTTACCACAGACTTCTTTATCTTTGGTCGGCAGGACGGTTCTCATTTTGATGGCGCCCGAATAGGTAATCTTGCCCTGAATGGTGCCACCGTTACTCACGGCTTCCTCCATATACTTGGCCGCCTGAGCATTCACTGTGAACAGCGATAGGGCGAGTGCCACTGAACAGGTGAAATAAACTGTGCGTTTCATCTATTGTTCCTCCGTGATGTTCATTTCATTAGTGATAATCTGGTTCTCTAAAATATACCCGAATATTTCAATGCATATGATGTCCAACTACGCGGTGCAGAATATTGTATATTGAGAATTTTATTGTGCATTCGGAATTATGCCTGATAATTACTCAGAAGTTGAAATATATTTCCAATATACATAATTGTGGAATATTTTTTCAATAAATTAGCTAGTAATTTAGATTATTGGTAAATTACGGTCAGAATCTGTTTGTTTGAAGATTGTCCGTCTTACCGATGGTTTTGCCAGCCCTGTTATTTCTCTGCCGCCGTACGATTCAGTGTTGATGATCAAGTTGCCTGCAACAAAAGTCATATCGGTTATTGGTCGCGTTCATTCCGCCGGGCCGATTTCGAGTTTTTAATGCGCTCGCGTTATTCAGTACGGTTTATGTATAGTTACGGTTGCGATAGAAAACGCTACTCACTGTATTATCGGCCATCATCTATGATTTCCAATCTGCATCTCAATCCACCTATTGATTTGATGCCAATGGGCAGGGGTTTTGATCGGACTGTTCAGTCCATTCCGACACCGACTTCAGCATCATCAAGAGATTCGGGTTACGGAATCTCCTCTCATCGCTCCTAAACTCAGATTATCAGACGACGAGTGGAAAGGTAATGACACCGAGAAGAGCACGCAGATTTGGCATGGCCGGCATGATTCTGGTGGGTGTTTCCGCAGCTGTCGCACTTATGCTCAATGCGTTTCAAAGCAATCTTCTGTACTTTGTCAGTCCAAGTGAAGTGGTGGCGGGTGAAGTCCCCCCAGGCAAACCGTTTCGAGTGGGCGGCCTTGTGGTTGAAGGCAGTGTCACTCGGCCAAACAACGATCTTACGACTCATTTCGTTGTTACTGATACGATACATACGGTCCCGGTCCAATATACGGGACTTTTGCCCGATCTGTTTCGAGATGGCCAAGGTGTCGTAGTGAAAGGAAGACTGAATGCCGACGGCATGTTCGAAGCGAGTGAGGTCTTGGCCAAACATGATGAGAACTACATGCCCCCGGAAGTTGCGGATGCACTTCAGGAAGCGTCGCGCCAGAAGACCTACAACTGACAGCTGATCGGCATGTTTCCCGAACTTGGGCAATTCTGTTTGATTCTGGCGCTGTGTATGGCGTTGTCTCAAATGCTACTTCCGATGGTCGGCGTCCGATTCCGTTCGCCAACGGTGACCATCAGCGCAATTTTCGCCGCGCGGGCTCAGCTGCTGTTTCTGTTCCTGGCGTTCATCTGTTTGGTTTATGCGTTTGTAACCCATGATTTTTCAGTTAAGTACGTCATACAGAACTCCAATACCGCGTTACCCCTGATGTATCGTATCGCCGCGGTTTGGGGCGCCCATGAGGGATCACTGCTGCTCTGGGTTCTGATGCTCGCTGGCTGGGGCGGCGCACTGTCTTGGTTCAGTCGCGATGTACCTGTGGCGTTCCTTTCCAGGGTATTGGCTGTATTGGGCGCCGTCAGCGTTGGCTTCCTCACTTTTCTGATATTCACGTCCAACCCATTCAACCGCGTTTTCCCCGCGGCTGCCGAAGGCCGCGACCTCAATCCGCTGCTGCAGGACCCCGGCTTGGTATTCCATCCGCCCATGCTGTATATGGGATATGTTGGTTTCTCCGTGGCCTTTGCCTTTGCAGTTGCCGCACTGATCAGTGGCAGAATTGATGCCGCGTGGGCGCGCTGGTCGAAACCCTGGACGAATCTGGCGTGGGTCTTTCTGACACTGGGCATTGCTCTGGGCAGCTGGTGGGCTTACTATGAATTGGGCTGGGGTGGTTGGTGGTTTTGGGATCCCGTTGAGAACGCTTCTTTCATGCCTTGGCTGGTTGGTACGGCACTGATCCATTCCCTGTCGGCCACCGAGAAGCGCGGCCTGTTCAAGTCATGGACCGTGCTGCTGGCGATGCTCACATTTTCACTGAGTCTGATTGGGGCTTTTCTCGTTCGATCCGGCGTATTGACGTCGGTACATACGTTTGCGACCGACCCGAGTCGCGGGATTTTCCTGTTGATTCTGATTTCGTTGGTCATCGGCTGTTCACTTGCGATCTACGGATATCGGGCCTCAAGCATTCGCTCCGTCGGTCGTTACGCTCTCGTTTCCCGTGAAACTGGCATATTGATCAACAACGTTTTTCTAGTTACTGCGGCCGCCACGATTCTGCTTGGAACGCTGTACCCATTGTTCCTGGATGCGCTGGGGCTTGGCAAAGTGTCCGTCGGCCCACCCTATTTCAATTCGGTTTTCATACCGCTGACCCTGCCACTCGCCGCATTGGTCGGCCTTGGTGCAATCAGTCGTTGGAAGCGGGATGAATTCACCAGACTGATTCGCCCCCTGTGGATGTTGCTGACCTTTAGCGTGGCTTTGGGGGTTGGCTTACCATGGCTATTGGCCGGGCCTTATCAATCGCTCGCCGCACTCGGCTTGAGCCTGGCGCTTTGGACTGCTTCATCAACAGGTTACGGGTTGTATGATCGGGTTAGACACCGCCCTCACAAACTGCAGGCGCTGCTCAGCCAACCGCGCGGCATCTGGGGGATGTCGGTCGCTCATTTTGGCATTGCCGTGTTCATTGTGGGTGTTACGATGGTCAGTCTCTATGAACAAGAGCAGGATTTGAAAATGACTCCGGGTGAAACCCATCAGATGGGCAATCTGACGTTCCTTTTTGAGGGCGTTCGACAGGGTGCGGTTGACAACTACATCACTTACATAGGAACAGTTCGAGCGTTGCGAGATGATCGCCTGGTCGCTACTCTGCATCCCGAAAAACGTTTCTATCCCATACAGGCCGAACCGATGACTGAAGCTGGGATCGAGCCGGGACTGACCCAGGACCTCTACGTTTCTCTGGGCGAGAGACTGGATGATGATGGTGCCTGGAGTGTGCGAATTCACATCAAGCCATTCGTCCGCTGGATCTGGGCGGGTGCCTTATTCATGGCACTTGGCGGGTTGTTGGCGGCCACCGATCGGCGGCTACTCAGTCACTCGAGGCGGCGCCGGCCGGTCCCCGCAGGTTCAACCGCATCTGAACCGGCATGAAAATCACTACCCTGTTCAGCCGACCTATATTTCTCATTCCATTTCTGGTTTTTTTGACCATCGTTGGATTTTTCGCCATCGGGTTGCGATTGGATTCGTCCTTGGTTCCTTCTCCACTGATCGGAAAATCAACACCACAGTTCAACCTGCCGCTACTGCATCTCGAGCAGAGTACATTCAGTCCGGAACAGATGAAAGGTCAGGCTTGGATACTCAATGTATGGGCCAGCTGGTGTGTCGCGTGCCGCGATGAACATGATGATTTGTTGGCCATTGCGGACCAGGGCATTCCAATCATTGGGCTGAACTATAAAGATGAGATCCAAAACGCGCATCGTTGGCTGCGCGATTGGGGTGACCCCTATCAGGTAACGGTTGTCGATCAAGATGGGGATGCCGCAATTGATTGGGGAGTTTACGGCGTACCTGAAACATTCATCATCGATCGAGACGGTGTGATTCGATACAAACATGTGGGACCGATCACGCAGACTACCGTGTTGCGAGAAATCAGGCCGCTGCTTTAGGATTTGAATTGGATGAATAAAGTCCTTGCATTGTATCTCGTGCTGTGCGTTTCGGCCGCATCGGCCGCCGAGACCGTTCTGGAATTTGATTCAGCACAGCAACAGTCGAGGTTTCACGAACTGATTGAAGAACTCCGATGCATGGTCTGTCAAAATCAGAATCTTGCTGACTCCAATGCCGAGCTGGCGCAGGACTTGCGCAACCGGGTTTACGACATGATTCGGGCTGGCCGGACCGACGAGTTCATCGTCGGACATCTGGTGGAGCGTTACGGAGATTTTGTTCTTTATCGCCCGCCAGTCAAATCAACCACCCTATTGCTTTGGTTAGGCCCATTGATTTTTCTGTTGCTGGCGGGGCTTACGATTTGGATTTATACTCGCCGCACCAGTCGTCGACCCGAGTTGGTAATGAGCGAAGACGAACGTCGGCACGTGCAGGATATTCTAGATCAGTGAGCCCAAGCTCACAAGCTTAAATAAAGCTCACTTTGACATGACATTCGTCTTTGTCGATCTAGCAGAGCGAAGTTGGTGCTGCCTGGTGTCGGCTTGATCATTTTGCTGCTACTCCGACCTATCTTCTGCACACGACATACCGAACACAGAAGAACATTGAAATTGCCCGCCTAGTTACCGAAAGCGGATACGTTAACAGGAGGGAAAAAATATGGTTAGGCTTTACCACGGTTGTGTCGGGATTGTCGTCGTGTATGGAACGCTATTCGTTTGATCACTGTGCATTCCCGTGTATGGAACACCGTAGTAATTCCCTTGTCCCCTCTGCTCCTTCAGCAGCTGCCGCTGGAAGTTCCTTTGCTCATTCAGCATTTGCCGTTGGAAAGCTCTCTGCTCACCAAGCATCCTCTGCTGATGGATCTGCTGTTGTGTCGGGAGGGATTTCTGTAAAAGGCATATTACCAGTTTTCCACCTGTCAGTCCCTTGCAGCTGGCATTAACATAACTTGAAAACGTCATTGCAATTACAAATAAGATGATTTTCTTCATAATGAATTCCCAGTGTTCATATTTGATGCCACACGTTGCAACAGAGCAAGGACAGTTAAACCAACTGACGAAAGGGTTCATCATTTGAGGGCATTCATTAGTTTCGACCCGCATCTAATGTGTCGAATAGGTTCTTTCTTTTCATGGAGTTTGATATGGTTAGACTTTTCTCTCAGTATTTTTATCTGCTCGTTATGCATTCCTCTACAAACAACAACCGGACGAAATCTAATCGCCTCGCCTTTGGAGATGAGCTTTTCTACTGCCGAAGCCCCCGCCTGTAATTGCTTTACAGCTTGACTCGTTTTCAGTGACCCCGCTTTAAGTTCCAGTACGGCGACCCAACTGAAATCACTGTTTTGGTCTTTTGAGACCAGGAAATAATCACAACGCACCTCATTACCAGATAGCGGTGTTCGAGGCTTATCAAAATCAATAATCAGTTTTGGGGTAGGTACGTCCGTCATATCAACCCTACACCCCACCCTACTCACTTTACCTGTGGATTGGCAACTTTGATTGATTGACTCGGAAACTCTTTCCACCAATCCTGTCACGAATTTCCCTCAAGATGGCTGAAAATGTTACACCACTCGTTATGCAACTCACTTGAAACCTCATCAAAGCCCGACGGATACAGCCCAGTTTCTTCAAGGTCAATTTTCTTTACGACCGCTCCTTTTGGCCGCTTTTTTGGTTTGAACAGCCAAGTGCCTACCTCATTCGGTAATAGCGAGATTTTGTTATTTTGGGCAGAATCTGGGAGCCCAGAGCGCTGCAGGATATTAGCTAATTCTTGAAGAATCCATTCACTATGCGTCGTAACAATAACTCGAATGCCTGCTTTAACAAGCGAGGCAAGCTGGCGTATTAGAAGAACTTGCATAGCTGGATGTAAATGGGATTCCGGCTCCTCAACGATCAGTACATTGTCAGGTTTAACCTTGTAGCGGAGATACAGTACGACGGGTGCGAGTTCAGACACCATTGACGAGGCATGTCCAAGTGAAATTTCGCGATTCCATCCTTTTGGTCGGTATCCGAATTTGGGATAACTGTTATATCTCAATCGATCAACACCGATCGATCCACCGAGAATGCTTTGTTCAAGATCTTTGCTGATATCTTGTCCTACCGTTAATTCATGATTTCTAAAATTGGTGCGATCAAGGTCAATATTAATCAGTTGTTCAAGGAAATCCGCTAGCACTCCGGAAAGTGTTGGAGTTTGAATGGGAGGACGAAGTCCCGCAGTGGGTGCATTTGCAATCAGTGCACTGACAACTACATGATGAGCATGCATGATGCCCGTTCGATCAGCCGGTAAATAATAGGCTGACGAGTGCATGGGACCGATCAATGAAGGTAGAATGGCCTTGAATACCGATGATAACATCTCTGCGGCTTTATATCTAAGCCGCACATCCGATTTATCCTTTTTTTTCTGATTTAATAGAGATTTTATTCGAGATTCAGGCACCATCTGATGAATCCGATCATTGGTTTCCTGATTGATCGGTATCGGCACTTCCGCGGGAATCGTGACATCAAATTCGAGGGACTTTGCAAGTTTCACCCTGAATTCAGCAAAGTCGGTTTGTCTGGACAATTTCTGCCGCATAAGTAAATTCGATTCTTTTTGACCCTTCCGAATCAATTCACTGATTCCACCAACTCCGAAGCATCGAACGATTTCACTAAAAACGGAATTAGCTGAATTGTTGATTGAAGAACGCAATAAATCGGCTGTAGAAAGGGGTAAGACGATACTGGTCCGGTTCAGAGAGTCATAGTGATTGAGTAGAGACTCTGCTAGATTAAGAATATCTTCAACATCCCTATTTGAGAAGCTATGAATGAAAGTACCCGTTGAGCCTAGCAAATAATCTTCAAAAAAATACCATTCGTTGAATCGCTGATGAATTTTGAAGAATTTGTGTAAAGCATAAATCAGCATTGAGAGATAGGATTTCCCTGTGTTACTTGGCCCGACAAACACGGTCATAGGGCGAAGTTCGAGCTTCGCATCTATGATTGGCCCAAAATTTTTCACTTCAAGTTTAAGTGGTGTTTTCGCATCCGGTTCAATCATGATTTGATTTCAAGTACTCCCAATTCATTAGACCATGGAGTGTATTCGGTTTTTTGGTCACAGTTACCAATATTAATCACTACTACTGACTAAAACACCGCGTTTCACTCACAACGCGACCGATACAGCTTGCTCAGATACTGCATCCCGCGGTCCAAGTGATGAATCACGCCACCACACTGCCGACTGCATACCGCCTGATCAGGTGTATTCAGCATCAGCTCGGCATCATGACGGAGACTGAATTGACGACCGAAGATCCGCTGAGAACTGACATCCGTCACCCAGATAGCCGAAACCCTCCCGAACGGGTGGTGAACACCTTCTTCGACCAAGTGCGGCCACGCCTGTCGCTACAACACCACCGTCATCCGACGCACTCCATACCAGCCACTGACATCGGCATGAAAGGTGCGGGTCTGACGACGTAGCAGGCAGTCATCCTGTCAACCCCGGACCGATGCCTTCGCACGCTTCCATCTGTAGTACGAGTGCCGACATATGTGCAACTAACGACACATCAACACCACCGAATGATAGATCTGATTCGCCAACATGAACTGATTACACGCTCACCTGCTCAGCTCCGGTCCGTGTGCCCCTGCAAACTGGGTCGCCGCCTTTTTCAAGATTTCCCGGTCATCTTTCAACTGGCGATCTTCCTATTCCAACCGCCATATCCTCGCGGTACTTTCCGCACCCGCGTTCGCTCCTTCCTGCAGCATCGCCTGCTTTTATCGATAGAGATTCTGCAGCCGGGACTCATGCTCGCGGACCAACTGCGACAACAGCACCCCTCGCCGCACCTTCTCACAAAGCATTTGTTTGAATCCTTCCGAATAACGTATCTTCAACATCATCAGTTACATCTGTTGTTTTAACATATTATGATGTGAATCTCAGCGAATGCATTCCAGTCATGACAAGACAAGAACCGTATTTTCTTTTTACAAGATATTGGCATTACACTTACGGTTTTTCTGCAAATGCGACATGGTGCCCGGGGCCGGACTCGAACCGGCATGGGATGACTCCCGAGGGATTTTAAGTCCCTTGCGTCTACCGAATTTCGCCACCCGGGCATCGGCGGAGCTCTCAGACCATCAAACATGTGGAGGCCGGGGTCGGATTCGAACCGGCGTAGACGGCTTTGCAGGCCGCTGCATAACCCCTCTGCCACCCGGCCACGACTAGAATTCAGGCAGTCGTTGGCATGTTGCCAACAGAAAGTAAATGGAGCGGGAAACGAGGTTCGAACTCGCGACCTCAACCTTGGCAAGGTTGCGCTCTACCAGCTGAGCTATTCCCGCTCTGAATTGCTAGGATGGAAATTGTATAGCAAAATACATCTCAGGCAACATTAATTTCCAATCAACCATCCAGACATCTGCGAATCATCCATGATCCTTGGCCGACAACGTCGGCCAGGCAATTCTCAAATATGTAATCATTGACCAAATCGTCAAGATTGTCGCCACATATAGCAAAATCTCACCGACGACCAAAGTCGGAATCAGAGCCAGGGGCTGTCCGTAAAGCAATAGAAGAATGGCGGTCATCTGTGCAAAAGTTTTTATTTTTGCGACAACATTCGATGCGATGTTCCCCTGCGCGCCCGCTTCCGCCATCCATTCCCGCAGGGCGGCAACACTGACTTCGCGACTGACAATGATAATGACTGAAACGGTGAAAGTGGTTTTGAGTAACACGTTGCCAACGATGAACTCATCCGAAACCAAAAGCACCAACGCAGAGCAAACGATCAGTTTATCCGCTATGGGGTCCAGAAAAGCGCCGAAAGATGATTCGACATTCATTTTCCGCGCCAGGAATCCATCCAACCAATCCGTGGCAGCCGCAATAAAAAACACCGTGGTCGCAACCCAGCCATGATTCGGCTGCAGCAGGTAAACGACAATGAATACGGGAATCGCTGCGATACGCGCGAGGGTCAACAGATTTGGAATGGTGAATGGCACGTATTTGACCGGTCAGTGCAGTTCGAAGTAAATTCTTTCGGCAAGTGATGCGCTGATCCCTGGTACTTGACTGATGTCCTCAGCACTGGCCCGATGCAATCCCTGCATGCCACCGAAATGTTTAAGTAAAGAAGATCGTCGCTTCGATCCGACACCGGGAATCATTTCCAGAACCGATTGATTGCGCGACTTACTGCGGCGACCGCGATGGCCGGTAATAGCAAAGCGATGAGCTTCGTCGCGTATATGCTGTAAGTGCAGCAGTGCGTCCGGCAACACCTCAACAGGTGCCTGCGAATCAACCATCCAGATTTTCTCGTCGCCCGCTTTGCGCTCTTTACCTTTTGAAATGGCGAGAAGCCTCACATCCGCGATCTGCAATTCATCCATGACTTCAAATACCGCATTCAACTGCCCCTTACCACCATCAATCATAATAAGATCAGGTAGCTTGCCATTTCCATCCTTAACCTTGCGGTAACGTCGGGCAACAGCCTGCCGTAGCGCAGCGTAGTCGTCGGCGACGCCGACGTTCGAAATGTTCATGCTACGATACTCAGATTTTACAGGCCCATTGCGCTCAAATACGACGCAGGACGCCACCGTTTTCTCACCAGCCAAGTGGCTGATGTCGAAACATTCGATTCGTTCTGGTACATCTGCCAAATGTAAACTCTCAGCCAGCGAGGAAATCCGATGTTGTAAAGCGTCCTGTTGATTCTGGCGCTGCTGGATCGCATTGAGCGCATTATTTTTTGCCAGTTCGATCAGTCGCAGTTTATTTCCCCGTATCGGGTTTCGGATCGTAATCCGACGACCCGACTGCTCGCGCAGAACTTCAGCTATGACCTCCCTGTCCGTTACCAGATGATTGACCAAGATCACCGACGGCACCTCGCGTCCCAAGTAGTAGCGCGGAATGAATTCACCCAACGCCTCCTCCACATTAACTTCCACTTTAATTTTAGGAAATAACGTCTTGTAATCGATATTTCTTCCGCTTCTGAATACGACCAGCTGAATGCACAGTATTCCGTTCATCTGCACCGCTGCGATCACATCGAAATCCGTCGATCCGCCATCGACGGACTGCATTTCCCGAAGTCGCTGAATGGCGCTGATTCGGTCCCGATATTTGGCCGCCTGTTCAAATTCGAGTGCGGCCGCCGATGCCTCCATCTTCTCCATCAGGGAATTGTTGAGATCCTGGCTTTTACCAGTTAGAAAATAGACAACCTGTTCGACATCCTCCATATAGGCCTCGCGTTCGACTAGACCTACACATGGTGCGGTGCAACGGTCGATCTGATATTGCAGACACGGGCGCGAACGATGCCTATAAAATGAATCTCGGCACTGACGGATCGGAAAAACCTTCTGTAACTGGGACAGCGTTTCCCGAACCGCCGCGGCACTGCTGAACGGTCCGAAGTAGCGCCCCGGATGCTGTCTGTTTCCCCGATAGAAACTCAATTTGGGAAATTCATGGGAATCATGCAGCCGGATGTATGGATAACTCTTATCGTCCTTGAGACTGATGTTATAAAACGGTTTGTTCTGCTTGATCAGATTGTTTTCCAGCAGCAGGGCCTCGGTTTCTGATTTTGTGACGATGGTCTCAATCGATCCGACCTGCCGCATTACAGTTTGAATACGATGGGAAAGCCCTGATGGTCGAAAGTATGAGCGGATGCGATTGCGAAGATTCTTGGCTTTACCAATGTACAGGTGAGTCTCATCGGCATCCTTCATAATGTAGACCCCACTCGAGGTGGGAATGGTTCTCAGATATTCCTGAATGTTGAATTCTGCCTCGCCTAACACTGCACCCTGCCAATGAAATTCCTTAAATAACTCAGTCCCGCATATTAGATAATTTTCCCACTGTATCTGCACAGGCAATTTTTCAACTCCAAGAGCTGGTCATACATGAAAATCTCCGCGTTTGAAGCGAAAATCGGCAATCTTATCGAACTCGATGGATCGCTTTGGAAAATCATCCGCAAATCTCACGTCAAACCTGGCAAGGGCGGTGCGTTCGTTCAACTAGAAATCAAGGATGTAACGGCCGGCACCAAACGCAACGAGCGGTTCCGATCAGAAGATAAACTTGAAAAGGCCCATGTCGATTTCAGGAAAATGCAGTTCCTCTATGACGAAAATGATCTCTACATGTTCATGGATACTGAAACTTATGAGCAGATTGAACTGAATGCCGACGACCTGAGCGACCAGATCAACTACCTGATTCCTGACCTGGAAGTGCAGATCAATCTCTACAATGGCACACCGATTGGCGTTGAACTTCCAGACAGCGTCGTCTTGGAAATCATAGAAACGGATGCGGCAATCAAAGGTCAGACCGCGGCCGGCGGCAACAAACCAGCAACGCTCTCAACGGGCCTTCGCGTGAACGTTCCGACATTCATCAATGCCGGAGACTCGGTGCGAGTGAGTACCGATACCGGCACTTACCTTGAACGCGCGAGTTAACCGATTACGCATCATGTGCTCAATCACCAGTCGGTCCGGCGGTATGCATGAGCATCAATCGGTAACTTCTTCATTACCCTGAACCCATCGTCAATCGGCAGCTTGATCCGGGCAGTCAACCCATCAGGCTGAAGAAGTCATCTCGAACCTGTCCGATGTCATCGATTGCCTGGGTGATCTGCGGGCGCAGTTGATCGAGCTGCCAGTTGGGCGCCTGCCACAGTCCGCGGTTTCTGAGCAGGGCTTCAATTGCATCATCCGTCTCCGCCGCACTCTGACAGATCAGCGCGAAATCACAGCCGCTCATCAGGGCGGTCAGCACCCGAGTCTCCATATCACCCGCCTCGGCCGCGCCGCACATCGACAGGTCATCACTGAAGACTGGTCCATGAAAGACCAACACTTCGCGCAGCACATGCTCCAGCCAGAAAGACGAATAGGTGGGAATGGCAGAGGTAATTCTGGGATAAAGGATATGCGCCGTCATAACCGCCGTAAGTCGTTCACCCAGACGTCGGTACGGCACCAGATCCAGGTGCAGGAGATCCTGAATCGTCCGCTGGTCCTCGGGTACCTCAGTGTGTGAGTCTTCGGCCACGCCGCCATGTCCTGGGAAGTGTTTGCCAACCGCTTTCATGCCAGCTTTCTGCATGCCCCGCGTCCAGGCATCCGCCAGTGTGGCGACAGTATGGGGATTGCTGTGAAATGATCGGTCGCCGATGACATCGGAATCGACGGTGGCCACGTCCAAAACTGGAGAGAAACTCAGGTCGATGTCGAGCGCACGCAATTCACTGGCCATCAGGTACCCCGCAGATTCAGCGGCGGTGCACCCGCGATCACCGTTTTCGTCATACAGTCGGCCATAATGCGCCTGAGGTGGCAATACGGTAACGCCATCTTTCAGACGCTGCACCCGGCCTCCTTCCTGATCGATCGCAACGAGGAGCGAGGGCGTTCTCAACTGATGAATTTCTTCCGCGAGCCGCTTCACCTGCTCTGCGCCATGGCAGTTGTTGGCGAACAGAACGACCCCACCGATGGCGGGATTCCGCAGTCGCTCCCGATCTTCACCGCTCAGTTCAACGCCAGCGACTGAAGTGAAAATCGGACCGCACTCCGTAAGTGATGCCGCATTCATTACGACGATTCGCCCTCAGTGATGTTGACCAGCGTACCGGGTTCGACTCGGTCGAATAATTCGATCATCTGGGCATTGCGCATTTTAATGCAGCCCAACGAACTTTCGACCCCCATCGGATCCGAATCAGGACTGCCGTGAATGTAGATGTACCTCTTCATCGTATCGACGTTGCCGAATCGGTTGACTCCCGGCTCAAGCCCGCTCAACCACAGAATCCGCGTCAGTATCCAATCATTTCGACGGGGAAATTGACGGCTCAGCTCAGGTGAATAAATTTCACCGGTGGCGCGACGTCCACGAAAAACCGTGTTTAAAGGCGCCTGCGCGCCGATTTTGGCGCGGATCTGGTGCCATCCGCGCGGCGTGCAATAACTGTCTTCAATCTCGCCGGCCCCGTTTCGAGCGGTTGACACCAGAGTCCTCATCACCGCAACACCTTCTGAATCATACGCAGCCAGTTCCTGTCGCTTTAGATTCACTTCAATATACATTCGTAAGATCAGGACTCCAGAAACTTCTTCCTGATGTCAGCAATGAGACCTGCCGCGGCGGCATCAATCATGTCAAGCACTCTCTCAAATCCATGCTGACCTCCATAATAAGGATCTGGAATAGTCTGCTCCGGCCATGTTTCGGCGAATTTCATGAACAGACTGATCTCACAGGAATGACCCGTTGGCGCCAAAGCGAGCAGATCTTCATAATTGAAATCATCCATTGCAATGATGTAGTCAAACCGCTCAAAGTCCGCACTTTCGATCTGGCGGGCTCGTAAATTTTTCAGCCGGATTCCGCGCTTGGCCGCGGCGGCGATGGCGCGCGCATCCGGCGGCTGTCCGACATGGTAATCAGCGGTACCAGCTGAATCGATGTGAACGATCAGATCGAGGCCCGCCCGCTCGACACACTGACGAAACGCCCCTTCGGCGGTCGGTGAGCGACAGATGTTCCCCAGACAGACGAATAAAACACCGATTTCCCGCTTTGGTAACATTTTTACCATCCCGCACGGCGTGATGACTGATCTGCGCTGGCAATGAGTTCACGCACCTGTTCAAGTTCTTCAGCCGTGTCGACGCCGATTCCTCGGTAATCCTCATCAATATGGACGACGATGATATCGCCATGATAAAGGGCCCGGAGCTGTTCCAGCCTCTCCACCTTTTCCAGCATACAGACCTCTCGCCTGGCATGCCGTTGAACGAGGTAATCGACCGTGTAGGCGTAAATGCCTATGTGCTGCAGTCCGACCGCGGCGCCAGCGCGCCGATTCCGATCGTTCCAGGGAATCGCACTGCGGGAAAAATAAAGCGCTTGGTTGTTTCGATCGACGACGCATTTCACCCGATTGGGATCCCGGCAGTCCGTCGCCGCGTCCATCGGCACCGCAGCGGTGCCGATGGACGCCTGTGGATTGGTCTGCAGAACCTCAGCCACCTGGTTGATCAAGGTCGGCGGCATCAAAGGCTCATCACCCTGTAAGTTCACAATAATCTGATCGGCGGGCAACCTGAGCAGTTCGGCGGCTTCCGCGAGCCGATCGGTACCGGAAGCGTGATTTGGCGAGGTCGAAATGACAGTCGCCGAAGTCGCTGCCGTCACGTTGTCGGCGATACGTTCATCGTCTACCGCAACGATCACTTTGTTCGCCGCGCTTTCCATCGCCTGCTCGATGACTCGCTGAATCATCGACTTGCCGCAAATGTCCGCCAGCAGTTTCCCGGGCAGGCGGCTTGACCCATAGCGAGCCGGAATCATGACGGTGAACTCAGTGTTGGACATCAATCAGCTGGAATTGACGAATGAGGCTACCCGATCGCTCAGCCGCTTCTGAAACGCACGCTCTGGCATCGCTTCGAGGCGGACGGACCACCAGTTGGGCGCTGCGAACTCAGCACATTTGACCGCATCTTTCTCAGTCATCAGAACAGTTTCTGCAGCAGCTGGCATTTTGTTGAAATCGCCCCGAGTGTATTCATGATGATCAGGAAACGAATAATTGTCGGACTCGATTCCCTGTTCGCGCAACAGCTCAAAAAAACGATTGGAATGTCTGATGCCGGCAAACGCAGTTATGGGGCCGGCCGTCAGTTCACTCAGCTTCCGCGTCTGCGTGCCATCCAACAGATTGGTCGCATCAACCAGCTTGCATTCCATCGAGAATTCCCCTTCACTGCCGGTGCCGTTGACAACGGTCAAGTCGTATCGGCGGGTATTTCCCGAACCTTCCCGCAACGGGCCTGCCGGCAGGCAGAAGCCGTTGCCAAAACGTTCCTGTCCGTCAATCAGCAGGATTTTCAAATCGGCAGATAGCGCAAGATGCTGCAGTCCGTCATCACTGACGAGAATATCACAGTCACTTTCTTTCATCAGCAGTCGAACCGCATCGGCGCGTCGATTCGCAACGGCAACAGGCGCACCGGTTCGATGCCATATGACGAGTGGTTCATCACCGACCAGATCCGGCGTGCTGTAGGAACTCACCTGCAGCGTCTGAGTTGATCTTCGGCCATAGCCACGACTGATCACACCGGGCTTGAAACCCGCCTGCTGCAGAAACTCCACTGTCCAAATCGTCAGCGGCGTCTTGCCGGTACCGCCTACGGTCAGATTGCCGATGACCATGATCGGCAGATTGAACTTTTCGACTGCCAACAGTCCGCAGCCATAGCCGAACTTCCGAAGGGCGACGGCTGATCGGTAAAACAGGCTCAGTGGCCACAGCCCTAGCGCGATGGGATTGCGATCCTGCCAGATGCGCCGAAAGAAAGCGTCTAAATCCACAATCTATCCGACTGCGAGCGGGCGATTGGCGCTGGCATCC
This sequence comes from Arenicellales bacterium, assembly GCA_965205205.1. GTDB lineage: Bacteria > Pseudomonadota > Gammaproteobacteria > Arenicellales > JAJDZL01 > JAJDZL01. The sequence goes on along the minus strand of CBDBFX010000002.1, from coordinate 3,163,637 downwards.
CGTCTTTTTGGCATTCGATCGAATTCGATGGTGTCGATTCCGTTGTAGACCAGGAAGTGTCTCCCCTTGGCCCGGGCGATCATCGTAACGCGCAGGTCCTGCGCCAGCTCCAGGCCCATGAAAGTAATACCCGACCGCGACAGAAGAATTGGAATGCCCATGTGCGCGACTTTCATGACGATTTCAGAGGTCAGGCGACCGGTCGTATAGAAAATCTTCCCCTCTCCCGACATCCCTCCCATCCACATCTGACCGGCGATGGTGTCGGCCGCATTGTGCCGACCGACGTCCTCGACGAAAATTTCAATCCGAGTGTCTTCGCAGAGCGCGCAGCCGTGAACCGCGCCGGCCTGTTTATAGATCTCATTGAACTTGGTGATGTTGGCCAACAGCTCATAGAGAACTGATTGTCTGAGAAAAGCCTTGGGCAGCGGCTGCTCGTAGATTTTGTCCAAAGTACAGCTGAATACCGTTCCCTGTCCACAACCGGTCGTTATGGTCCGTTTTGACAGCTTGTTTTCCCAGTCCACAATACCCTGACCTGAATGGGTTTCGACATGTGACGTCTCACGTTCCCAGTCGACCGAAATCGACCGGATGTCTGAAACGTTTTCAACCAGTCGTTGGTTTCGCAGGTAGCCGAGCGTCAACAGCTCAGGATGCGTACCCAGTGTCATCAGCGTGACCACTTCACGTCCATCGACTTTGATCGTCAGTGGAAACTCGCCGGCCACCCGCATTTCGCGCGGGTCCCCAAATTCGTCGGTCGCCTCGACCGGATGGGTGGGACGCAGACCAGCCGATGACAGTTTCGGCTTGAGGATGGAATTTTTTTGACCGCTCATCGGAATAAAATTGAATGCTTTACATCTTGTCGGTGAATTGAATTATATTGAGTCCTGTTCATTTGTGCCAGAAATTGAAGATGTCACAGACTGAGACTCCAGAATTCAAAGTTTCGATCGTTCTCGAAAAGCAGGAGAAGAGCATTCGTTCCTGGACCAGTTTTCAATGGGAACTGGCGGCCGTCCTGTCGGACCGGGACGGCCCGGAATCGATGCAGGGACCGATTACGATACGCGAATCTCGTCAGAGATCGCAGTATCTGTGGAAGGGACTCCTAATCAGACTGTATCTGGATGCCGCCGAAGGCTACTGGTACAATCTCCTGTCCGAGGTCCCGTTCGCATTCGTCGTCTGCGAGCTGGATTCGATTGACGAGGATGAGGTGCCGGTACCCCATCTGGTAACGGTTTCTCAAGATGAGGCGGGGGCGCACCTGGAAACGGACAGTCTCGTTCTCTCCGCACCACTGCCGACCGATATTCGAGATGCAACTGAGCGCTTTGTGGTGAACAACTATGTTCCACAGACCCGAAAGAAACGCAAACGCCAGGACTGGTTCGAGGAATCGCTGAGAAGTCAGTCACCGTCAAGTCGACTGAACTGATTTTGAATACGGATAATGAACGGATTGTGGACTCATATATTGAATTGGTTCCAACAATGTAAGGATTTTGTTTTACATTATGCAACGATTAAGCAAGGCCGTAGATTGATGCTATGGTACGCGTAAACGAGAGATTGAAAGTTGTATGGACGGCATTGAAGCGTAAATTAATGTGTCATCTGAAGTAATGTTAGTATCAAGCGTTTCCGCAGATAGGCAAATTGTGAACGATTCAGACTGGCTGTGTTCTTGGTTGAACCATCTAAGCACCGTATTGTTCTGGCTATCTCAGAATCATATGCTTATGCGATGTGAAACTTCAAGCACTTGCACAGATATATGACTGATCGGACTGGCATTTATATGGAAACCACACGATTCAAGAAAAGAGCACTATATATTAGGAGACAGTGCCTATGCCTATGAAGAATTTAGACCAACTGAACGATAAAGTGCCAGTGTACGCTCCACCAACAGTTTTTTCTAGTATTCGAAAGAAAAGAGACTTCACACCATCAGCCCCACCTAGTGACCTCCCGAGAGACTCAAGAATCAAGATGGAGGGGCTGAAGTTTCTATCCCGCTTACCGGATGAGTGTGCCGCAGCTGCTTTTTTCGATCCTCAATTCCGCGGTGTCTACGACAAAATGAAATACGGAAATGAAGACACAAGTAGAAATAACGTACGTGTGAAGCTTCCACAAATGAGCGAAGAAACAATCATCCAGTTTGTCCAAAGCTTATCACGTATTCTATTGCCTTCTGGTCACCTTTTTCTATGGATGGATAAGTTTCATTTATGTAGTGATTTTCAGAACTGGTATGATAGAACAGAGCTTTCGGTTGTAGATATGCTTACTTGGGATAAAGAGAAAATTGGACTTGGTTATAGAACCAGACACAGAAGCGAGTTTTGTATGATTCTTCAGAAAGACCCAAGGAGAGCAAAAGGTGTATGGACACTGCGAAATATTCCTGACGTATGGCAGGAGAAGATTACTGAGAAAAATCACCCTCACCACAAACCAATCCATTTACAGAGCACTTTAATTGCGGCTGTAACTGCGCCGGGCGATTTAGTTATTGACCCAGCCGCCGGTTCATTTTCAGTATTGAAGGCTTGCAATCTTAGGGGGCGTACCTTTTTGGGTTGCGATATTGAAGGATGATTAGTTTTCGTACAGTGCAAGGGAAGAATCTTGCTGAAGTTTACAATGGAGCTTACTACCGTTGCTTTGGAAATATTGAAGTAGCGCATCTTCTCAGTCGGGTTCAATCATTGATTATCAAGAATGGTCATGAACTCGAAAATATAGTCAAAGATTCAACAAGAGATCGACAAATCAAAGATTTAGATGATTTCTTATCATATCAGATCATGCCTGCTGGAATAAAAATTGTTCTTAAACACATCATCAAGAAAAGTAACAAAATTCAAGGTTGTGGAATTGAACCTGATTTCATGATATTTCGCCATATTGGATCAGATCAAATGTGTCATGTCATTGAACTCAAAGACGGTCATGAGTTTGATACAAAATCATCAGAAAAAGAAATTGCCAATTTGCTTCAGTTCATTAAGATCAATGCTGACCCTTTAAAGTATTACCAAGTCTTTCCTAACATTGTTGGTTTCAATGCAGAGTCGAGAGAAGACATTAAGGCCGGATTCAAGAATAAAATAGACCTAGAGCAAGCAATGACAGGTCGTGAATTTTCTGATCTGATTGAAATAGATTACGAATCAATCTTAAAATCTAGAGCTTCTGACCGGGAAGAAAACTTGGACATTCTAATTGACGAATTACTGAAGATTCCCGATCTTCGTAGCAAATTGACATCGCTCGTAAGAAAGGATTCAGGCACGTAACATTAATCTGCATATGTTCACCCATTGATTTTCAACCGTGACTGATTCAGTGCTTCATCGCTGGTCTAAGCAGAAGACCCAGGCCGATGAAGAAGAAATAAACGCACCGGCAGAGACCAACCAGGATTCGTCTCCTCAGAGCGATGGTCAAATTTCAACGGCTGACGGCGCCGAAACGGAAGAGCGGAAGCCAATTGAACTGCCACCGATTGAATCACTAGACGAGGATAGCGATTACTCCATCTTCATGTCGCCGGAAGTTGACGAAAGTGTACGAAAACTGGCGCTCCGAAAACTCTTCAAAGTGCCTTTTTTCAATATCGTCGACGGTTTGAACGACTACGACGACGATTTTACCAGCTTTGAGGCGCTCGGTGATATCGTGACTGCCGACATGAAGTTTCACGAAGAACGGAAAAAAGCCGAGGACCTGCTGAGACGACAGCAGACTGAGGAATCGGAAACCATTGCCGAATCGGCTGACGCGGAAACGTCAGCCCATGCCGAAACGACCGAAGATGAGACGGATGAGCCGGCCGCGGATGGTCAGGGCCATCAATCACCCGCGGCGCCGATGCTGACTGATGAGGAGAAAAGAACCGACGATGAAGAAAAGAACCGGTCGGACCAATCCATCGCCTGATGGGCTTTCAACTGAGCCGACGTCACAATGAATGTTTCCGCCCTGGCGGCAAGCCTAACGTCATTCACGAAGGACGGTGAAGCCCGGCTGACCGCCATGAATGCGGTTTCGGTCGAAATTGCCGCGACATCGGTTGTCGGCTATCACTCGGCTGGACGAGTGCTGATCATCGGCACCGGAAACGACCTCGCGTCCGCGGTGCATCGGCTATCTGCCACCGGTGTTCACTGTCACACGCTGGCCACCTCAAGCCCGACCGACAGCCGGGACGAAAGACGGGATTTTCGAGCGGAATTTCATGCGCAAACCTATACGGTGTCCGGCCATCTTGGAAAATTCGAGGCGATATCGACTGACAATGAACAGCGCCTGAACCTCGGACTGGCCGCTGGCATCGAGTCTGGATGTTTTGACCTCATTGTGGAAATTTCAGAAAGCCCAGCGATACCTGCCGAAGTCCCCCCGCCGGGCTATTACTGGATTGACCGCCGCGCTGACCGCAAAATTCGCACCGCAGAGGTGCTGGATGAGATTCCTGAGATGGTCGGCAGTTTCGAAAAACCGAAATTCTTCAACTACGATCCTGCAATCTGCGCCCACAGCCGCAGTGGTATCGTCGCCTGCACCCGCTGCATTGACGCCTGCCCGACCAATGCGATCAAATCAATCCCCGAAATGATCGAAGTCGACCCTCACCTTTGCCAGGGTGGCGGATCGTGTTCAACCGCATGTCCGACGGGCGCGATCACTTACGCCTATCCGTCGGCCGCCAATCTTGCGCAGATCATCAGTCAGCTCCTGCGCGCCTACCGTCAGGCTGGCGGAACTCAACCGACGTTGATCTTCTATGATAAGGAAAACGGAGCGTCGCACCTGGCGCGAATCGCCGACAGGATGCAGGAGAACCGGCTGCCGGTAGAAGTCGAGGAGGTGGGATCCATCGGGCTTGATATCTGCCTGAGCGCTCTCGCCTACGGCGCTTCGGGCATTAAAATCGTGCTGACAGATCAAACACCACAGTCGGTGCGACGCGAACTTGATGCTCAGCTGCAGGTGCTGCACGCTCTGCTGCGGAGCTTGGGGCAGACCGATACACCTGTTGTAGAACTGCTTGACCCAGCAGTGGATCAGTTGAACTCAGATGCGACCGCCCTCTATGAAATGCCACCGGCATCGTTCGCGCCAATCGGCATGAAACGAGCGGACCTGCGAGCCGCGCTGGAGCATCTGCACGATCACGCACCCGAGCGGCCACAGTCGGTTGCCCTACCCGCTCACGCACCGTTCGGCGAAATCAGTGTGAACACCGACACGTGCACGCTCTGCATGGGCTGCGTAGCGGTCTGCCCGGCCGCCGCATTGGAAGCGGGAGATGATTCACCCAAACTCATTTTCATTGAGCACAACTGCGTTCAGTGCGGGCTCTGCGAGACCGCCTGTCCAGAAGGATCGATTGCGCGGTCCGCGCGCTATCTGTTCAATACGGAGGAACGCATGCGTTCGCGGACACTCAATGAGGATGCGCCGTTTCACTGCCGAAAATGTGGCAAACCCTTCGCGACCGCGGCGATGATTGACAAGATGCGCGGGAAACTTACGGGACACTGGGTGTTTGCCGAAAATAAAGAGGCGATGCAGCGTCTGGAAATGTGCGAGGACTGTCGCGTGAAAGACCTGTTCGCAGCCGAGGCTGGCATGCCGCGCGATAAATTCTGAGCGGACCTGAACATCGAATCTTCGGCCGCAGAATAAGTTGAACTGAACGGTGATTCCGGTCCGCTGAATGTTCAAAGAAAATATGGCAATTTGATTTGACATCGGCACAATTGGAATATAAAATGTCACACCATCGATAATAATAAGATCAGTCCGCTGGCTGGTAACACGATGGTTGAGCTGGTGATCGGGCTGATATGAAATGGAGAGGACATGATTTTAAGAAGCGTTGATCAGCCTGTCGACGATCTGCTGATTAGAGCAAATTATTACTATTTGTTCTCTGTGCTTCTGTCTACGCCTCCAACATCTGACACGCTTGACCGGATCGCGCGGCTGGGGGTGCCCCCAGCGCAGGCGGTCAATCCCTTCCTGATTCAGCTGAACGCACTTGCCGCAGCGGCGCGCGGGCATCCCAGCCTTGAGGCGTTGGATGACGAATATCACGATCTGTTCGTGGGTGTCGGCCGCGGGGAGTTGGTTCCCTACGGTTCATGGTATATCACCGGCATGCTGATGGACAAGCCGCTCAGCCTTCTCAGACAGGACCTGAAGGCGCTTGGTATCGAACGCAATGAGGACAGCCGGGAACCGGAAGATCACATCGCCGCCCTGATGGACATCATGGGGATCATCATCGATTCCGGCGAGGAATTTCCATTCAAGGCGCAGCAGACCCTATTCTCCCGCCATATCCAGCCGTGGGCGAGACGTTTTTTCAAGGACATGATCCAGGCAAGGAAAGCAGATTTTTACACCAGAGTCGGTGAGTTTGGGGTCGCGTTCATCGACTTTGAAACCGAATACCTTGAAATGCCTGTTTGAACGGGGTATTTCGGTATGCACGTGACGTCACTATTATAATTTGTAAACAAGAGGAGAGGAAGCTATGAAACGTAGCAAGTTGGTTGACCGGGATTCCCGGCGCAACGCCCTCAAGGGAATGGCAGTGCTTGGTGGCGCTGCCGCATTATCGGCCGCAACGAATGCGTCGGCCGCTGGTGCGCCCCCTGAGACGCAGGAAAATGCGCCAGCGAGTCTGGGTTATCGTGAAACGGACCACATCCGCGAGTACTATCGCCGGGCGCGGTTCTAGGTTAACAATCGGAGAAAACTATGAAACTAGTTAGAAGCACCGACAGCGGAGCCTTGGCAGGCATTGCCTCTGCCGGTGAAGCTGTCAATCGCCGAACGTTTCTGAAGCGCTCTGGAGTTGCTTTGGGTGCGGGTGCCGCGGCTTCAATGTTTGCCCCTCAATTGATGAAAAAAGCCCATGCTGCAGCGGGATTTTCACCCAAAGAGGGCATTCAGACGGAGATCCGCAAGAGTGTCTGTACTCACTGTTCCGTCGGCTGCGGTGTGGTGGCAGAGGTGCAGAACGGAGTCTGGACCGGTCAGGAACCGGACTTTGACTCCCCGTTCAACCTCGGCGCTCATTGCTCGAAAGGTGCAACCGTGCGCGAACATGGAATGGGCGAAAAACGGCTGCGCTACCCAATGAAACTGGTCGCTGGCAAGTGGAAACGGCTGAGCTGGGATGATGCCATTGAAGAGATTGGCAATCAGCTGCTGGAAATCCGCGCGCAGTCAGGGCCGGATTCGGTGTACTGGCTTGGTTCAGCCAAGCACAGCAACGAGCAGGCCTATATGTTCCGCAAAATGGCGGCGATGTGGGGAACCAACAACGTCGACCATCAGGCGAGAATCTGTCATTCAACCACGGTCGCTGGCGTGGCCAACACCTGGGGCTATGGTGCGATGACGAACTCCTATAACGATATGCATAAATCAAAAGCGATGTTCTTCATCGGCAGCAATGCCGCGGAAGCCCATCCGGTTGCGATGCAGCATATCCTTAGGGCGAAAGAACTGGGGTCCAAGATGATCGTCTGCGATCCTCGTTTCACCCGTACTGCCGCCCACGCCGATCACTATGTGCGCTTCCGACCCGGTTCGGACGTTGCGCTGATCTGGGGTGTGCTGTGGCATATCTTCGATAACGGCTGGGAAGATACGGAATATATCAACCAGCGCGTTTACGGGATGGATGAGATTCGCGCTGAGGTCGCCAAATGGACGCCGGAAGAGGTTGAACGGGTCACCGGTACGCCGCCTGAAGCTGTCAAACGAGCGGCCGAGATTATGAATGAGAACCGTCCGGGCACCATCGTCTGGTGCATGGGTGGAACTCAGCATACGATCGGCAACAACAACACGCGCGCTTACTGCGTGCTGCAGTTGGCTCTGGGCAACATCGGCAAGTCTGGTGGTGGCGCCAATATCTTCCGCGGACATGACAATGTTCAGGGTGCGACCGATCTAGGCGTTCTCTCCCACACCCTGCCAGGGTACTATGGCCTGTCAAATGGCGCATGGAAGCACTGGTCCCGTGTATGGGATTTGGATTTTGAATGGGTGAAAGGCCAGTTTGACGCCGGCGAAGTCGAAGGCGACAACGGCAAACCGACCCATCCCATGAACTATAAGGGCATCCCGGTGTCCCGCTGGATCGATGGCATTCTTGAGGATAAGAATAACATCGGTCAACGCGACAACATCCGCGCCATGATCTATATGGGTCATGCGGTGAACAGTCAGTCGCGCGGGCCGGAGATGAAAAAGGCGATGGAAATGCTGGACCTGATGGTGATTGTGGATCCGCACCCCACTCATGCTGCGGTTATGAGCGATCGGACAGACGGTATTTACCTGCTGCCGGCGGCGACACAGTTCGAGACCTACGGTTCGGTAACCGCGTCCAACCGCTCACTGCAGTGGCGGGACAAGGTCATTGAACCGGTTTGGGAAGCATTGCCGGACCATACCATTCTTTACAAGTTCGCCAGAAAGCTCGGCTTTCACCGCGAATTCACGAAGAATATCAAGGTCAACAATGATGAGCCACTGGTTGAAGACATCACCCGCGAGTTCAATCGCGGCATGTGGACGATCGGATACACGGGTCAGAGTCCCGAGCGGATCAAACTGCACATGGCGAACAAGGCGACTTTCAATACCACCACCCTGAAGGCCGAAGGCGGTCCGGCGGATGGTGACTATTACGGTATGCCTTGGCCGAGCTGGGGAACGCCTGAAATGCGACATCCCGGCACACCGGTGCTGTACAACACCGATATGCCGGTTGCCGAAGGTGGTCTTTGTTTCCGCGCCCGGTTTGGAGTCGAACGCAATGGTGTGAATCTTCTTGCTGAAAATTCCTATCCGGTCGGCTCCGAAATCCGCGACGGCTATCCGGAATTTACCGACAAACTGCTCAAGGATCTCGGCTGGTGGTCTGATCTGACCGCTGAGGAACAGGCGGCTGCCGAAGGTAAAAACTGGAAGACTGACCTGTCCGGTGGGATCCAGCGGGTGGCGATCATGCATGGTTGCGCACCGTTTGGGAACGCCAAGGCAAGGTCGGTCGTGTGGACTTTTCCGGACCCGGTACCAATTCATCGCGAACCGCTGTATACTCCGGAACGGGCACTTGCAGAAGCCTATCCGACGTATCCGGATCGCAAACGGTTCTATCGTCTGCCGACCCGCTACGCTTCAATCCAAGCCGAAGATTACTCGGGAGAATATCCGCTGATTCTGACCAGCGGACGTCTGGTCGAGTATGAAGGCGGCGGTGAGGAGCAGCGGTCGAATCCATGGCTAGCTGAACTGCAGCAGAACATGTTTGTTGAAATCAATCCAGTTGATGCCAACAACAACATGGTACGCGATGGTCAGATGGTCTGGATTGCAACTCCGGAAGGAGCCAGAATTCGGGTTCAGGCGATGGTTACCAGACGAGTGGCGCCCGGAACCGTGTTCACACCGTTCCACTTCGGTGGATGGTTTCAGGGACAGGATCTGGTTGACAAATACCCGGCTGGTACTGCCCCATACATCCGAGGGGAAGCCTGTAATACGGCCTTCACCTATGGGTACGATTCGGTAACTCAGATGCAGGAGACGAAAGTCACTCTCTGCAAACTCAGCACCTAGGAGGTCTGAATTATGGCTAGAATGAAATTTCTGTGCGACGCAGAGCGCTGTATTGAGTGCAATGGCTGTGTTACGGCTTGCAAGAACGAAAATGAGGTCCCATGGGGCGTCAATCGCCGACGCGTTGTCGTGTTGGGCGATGGTGAGCCCGGTGAAAAATCAATTTCGGTCGCTTGCATGCACTGTACCGACGCACCTTGTGCTGCAGTCTGTCCTGTCGATTGTTTTTATACGACCGACGATGGCATCGTGCTGCATGATAAGGATCTGTGTATCGGCTGTGGTTACTGCTTCTACGCATGTCCATTCGGGGCGCCTCAGTTTCCGCAGCAGCAAGCCTTTGGAGTACGCGGGAAAATGGACAAGTGCACATTCTGTGCCGGTGGTCCGTTGCCTGACAATTCCGATGCCGAGTTTACCAAGTATGGTCGAAACCGCATTTCGGAAGGCAAACTGCCGCTTTGCGCTGAAATGTGCGCCACCAAGGCGCTCATTGCCGGAGATGGCGATATGATCGCTGACATCTACCGCGAGCGCATACTGCAAAGAAAAACCCGACCTCAGACCTGGGGTTGGGAAACGGCTTATCCAACTGGATAAACTGAATCGAATCAAAGAGGGAGATTGACTCTCTCTCTTTGATTTATTTGATGAAACAATCAGACCGCTGATTTTCAAAACACCAGAAATCAATATCAATTATTCGGAGCGCCGAAGGAAATGCAAAAAAAGCTCATTGCGATATTGCTCGTCATAGTCGGCTCACTAGCACTGAGTGGTTGCCTGGAGGATTTTCAGGTCACACTTCATGAGCCGGGAGTCTATATGGGTCCCCAGGATCAGTTATTGGAATCCTCCCATTCCAGCGCACTTTCCAAACGACTGGCTACAGGTCAGCTGGATCGTTGATCAGATTCGAACAGGAATTTGTCTCAGCTGAGAATCCGAGCCGAATATACAATTTGAACGAATGACAAGAGCCCGCCCGAAAGTGATGGGGACGGGTTGTAACCGATAAGAAAAAGGAGTTGACTTTAATGGCCACACACAAGAAATTAAGGGGCCGATTGCGGCGTATCTCGCTGACTCTGGCGTTTGTATTTGTGTGCGCGGTGGTTCTGCCGATGACGGGGTACCTTTTTCCTGAATCGCAGACTGTCACGGTACAGGCACAACAGACCGGCGCCGATGCAAATCAACGATCAGAGTTCTGGCGCGTCGTACGAGAAGGCGGTGTTGGATATAGTTCGGTAACCGGTTCGACGGCTAATCCAGAAACCAACGCGCTCTATAACATTACCGGTCAGAACTGGCGCCAGGTGCGAAATGGCCTGATCGCCAATTATGGTGGCTGGTTCCTTTTTGCCGTTCTGATTGCAATCATTCTGTTTTATGCATTGCGCGGTAGAATCGACCTGGAAGCGCCGCAGTCCGGAGAACGCGTTGCGAGATGGGGATTTTGGGAACGCGCGCTGCATTGGTATACGGCGACGCTGTTCATCGCATTGACCATTACCGGTTTGAGTTTACTGTTTGGAAGAGCCCTGCTGATTCCATTGTTTGGCGCGGAGGGGTTTGCTTTCTGGGCTGGGATCGCAATCAACATTCACAATGTAGTCGGACCGTTTTTCATATTGGGTCCGATACTGATGTTCCTGTGCTGGGTCCGTCATAACATTCCGACCGGTGTCGATGTCGCCTGGTTCTTCAAGGGTGGTGGCATCATCGGCAGACAGCATCCAAGCGCTGGAAAAGCCAATGGCGGTGAAAAAGTATGGTTTTGGCTGGTGATCCTGCTCGGAGTCGGGGTTGTCGGGTTTTCTGGCCTTGCGCTGATCGGTTGGGTGCAGACGTACTTCGGTGTCGAATATACCCGATCCTATGCCCAATTCATGCACATACTGCATGCGGTTTCCGCACTTCTGTGGATTGCCATATTTTTCGGACACGCCTATATTGGCACGATTGGCTCGGAAGGCTCACTGGATGCGATGACGAAAGGTCATGTCAGTGCGGAATGGGCCAAGCAGCATCATGATCTGTGGTATCAGGAAGTCAAGGGTACCGATCGTCCTTCAGATGCCTGACCGTCAAACGATCTGAACTGTCCAGTCAACAGTCATGCGAGTGCATCTCGAGCCAATGCTCGAGATGCAGCCACCTGTCTCAGTGACCGAATGGCGGCATGAACCGGTTTCCTAAATTTGTGCGCGACAGCATGGATGCAACAGGTTCGACCGTAACCTGTCTGCCTGTCAGCATTGATTCCGGAAGCTGGGAAACCGCAGTCTTTTTTCAGCTCGGCGGTAGCGAAAGCAAATTGGACCGACGCTGCCTCACACGTCTTGAGGGAGGCGTCGTGCCAGTTGGATTCGAAACGGATGTCATCAGACATGAGAGCGCTTCGGTCGTCGTCATGCGACTTGAAGCTTATACGCGGGGTGAAGACAACCCCCTGGTGGGTGAAGTACTGCTTGTTCCAGGCGCGGCGGAATCACAATTCGATGCAATCAATCTGCTGACCACTCAACCTCTGATTCGCTGGTTTTTCGCGGATAAGGCTTACTGGATCATCCATCGCCAGCAGAGCTCGTTGGGAGATGCCGAACATGCTGCGTTCAGCAGCGTACTGGAAGAGGTCACACAGCATGACGCACTGATTCGTCTAACGGGTCGGTATGATGCTCAAGCGGCACTGAGCGAAGTCGTTTCTCACTATGAATTGCGCAATGCCGCCACCAATCGAAAATACTCGACATCTTCGATTCACTGAGTGTGACGATGGTTGCCAGTCAGTTTACGATTCGGTTTTCGGCCACCATTGTTGGCTTTTCGATGATGGCTGCTGGGGTATTGTCGAAGGCGGATACAGACAGTTTCTATCAAGCGATGAAACGCGAAGATATCGCCACAATGAGCCAGCTGGTAGACCAGTTGAATGATGCCAATGTTCGTCTTGAAGATGGACGCACCGCACTGATGCTTGCCGCCAAACTCGGGTCCCAAGAAGTGGTTGGCAAACTTCTCGCGGCCGGAGCGAAAGTCAACGATCGAAATTTCAACGGTGGCACGGCACTGATGTACGCCGCGATCCGAGGTGACACTTCGACGATCTCAACTTTGCTGAACTATGGGGCTGATGTTGACGTCAGTGCGAAATTCGGCTGGACCGCCCTTATGGTGGCGGCGGCCAAGGGACATGCTGAGGCACTGTCCATGCTCATCATGCATGGTGCGGACGTGAATGTCCGCGACATATACCGATGGACGCCATTGATGCGAGCGGCATTTTCAGGGTATGAAAACGCTGTATCAGTTCTGCTCGATCACTCTCAGACTGAGGTGAACGCACAGGACGAAAACGGTGCAACAGCTCTGCATCACGCCGCCACTTATGGGTACGGACCTATTGTACAGATGCTTCTGGAACACAGTGCGGCCACATTAATTGAAGACAGATTTGATCTGAAAGCGCGCGACCGCGCATTGGCCAATGATCATCACACAATCGTCAGCATGCTGGATAGTTGGTCCTGAAAGTCTGACATTCTCAAGACGATGAAGTCCGTCAGTCGGAGAAAGTTCTTTCACGTGTGCAGCTCGTATGTTGCCGGCCTGGCATCATTGGGTACGTCGAAGACGATGGCATCGGCACCCACCCGATTTTATAACCGAGTGCAGCTGATGCGGGATACCCGGCCCATGCGCATGGCCGACTTTGAAGAAGGTCAGTCCTATATTTTTCATTATCCCTACGTCACTACACCGTGCCTGATATTCAATCTCGGTGAGGCTGTACAGGCGTCCCATCCATTAACTACCAAATCAGGGACACAATATTTATGGAATGGTGGAACCGGGCCGAGGAATTCCATCGTCGCGTACTCCGCAATCTGTACCCATCGTATGACCTACCCTGCAAAGTCAGCCAGCTTCCTCAATTATCGCCATTCAAATGTCGTTTATTTCGACTCCAGTCACACCCGCCAGGAAAGGGAAAAAGTCATTTACTGCTGCTCCGAACGAAGTGTTTACGATCCAAAGCTGGGGGCGAAGGTTATCAGCGGTCCAGCGACGCAGCCGCTGGCGGCGATTGAGCTCGACTATTCTGCCGCAGACGATACGATCTATGCAGTCGGTACCCGAGGTGGAGAAATGTTCGATCAATTCCTGAGTGAATTTGAATTTCGACTGCAGCTGGATTTCAAGATCACCAATATCTCACAACTGACAGCCAGCCAGGTTGAATTGAAAACGATCGGCGAGTATTCGGCTGTAGTTGTACACTGCTAAACGCAGTCGGCTCATTTCAATTTCCCGTCTTCGAGTTTCAATACGCGATCAATTGAAGACGCCAACTGCAGATCGTGTGTCGCGACAATCAGACTGATTTGAAATTCGTGATCCAACCGCGTCATCAGCTGCTGAATGTTTTTGGCGTTCTGACGGTCGATATTGCCCGTTGGCTCGTCCGCCAGTAAACAGACTGGGTCGATGATCAATGCCCTGGCGATCGCGGCCCGCTGACGTTCACCGCCTGACAGTTCCGCTGGTTTATGGACCTTCCGATGGCCCAATCCCACTTTGTCCAGCAGCTGCATCGCCTTTTCTCTGGCTCGTCGATTTGAAACCCGTCTGATCAATAAAGGCATCATTACATTTTCCAAGGCTGTAAATTCAGGCAGTAAGTGATGAAATTGATAGACAAATCCAATTTTCTGATTTCTGAGACGACCTCGTTCCACTTCATTCAGTTCCATAAGATTCTGTCCATCCAGTGAAACGGTGCCGCTACTTGGAGAATCGAGCCCGCCCAATAAATGCAACAGCGTACTTTTTCCCGAACCGGAGGCACCGACGACTGCGATCTGCTCGCCTCGCTGAACCTTGAGATCGATATCGTGCAGAACGGACACTTCAAGTGATCCCTGACGGTAGATTTTCGCCACCGATTTCGCTTCTAAAACGATGTCAGTCATAACGCAATGCCTCTGCTGGTTGGACTTTCGCAGCCCGCCAAGCCGGATAAATGGTGGCCAGAAAACTCAATATCAGCGAAACGACTGCAATTTTCGAGACGTCACTCCAAATCAACTCGGCCGGAAATTTCGTAATGACGTAAATCTCATCTGGAAAGAACTGCGTTCCAAATAGCTGCTCAGCCCATGGAATCAGCGTTTCCAGATTCAATCCAGTCGCAACGCCCGCCATAACGCCAAACGTGGTACCAATAAAGCCAATAACAATGCCGTGGACAATGAATATCAACATAATGCTTCTGGGCGTTACCCCGATCGTTCGCAGCACTGCAATATCAGCAGTCTTGTCTGCCACCAGCATGATGAGCGTGGAAACGATATTGAATGCCGCGACCGCCACGATCAGGAAAAGAATGATGAACATGACGCGTCGTTCAATTTTCAGCGCTTCGAACAGATTCGAATACTCTCTCGTCCAGTCAACGACCCTGAAACCAGAGCCCAGCAGTTGACGGACCTCCCGCGATGTAAGAGGCGATCGAAAGGCATCTTCAGTCCTGAGGCGCAGCCCGGAAACGGCATCGCCGACTCGCTGCAGTTGAGCCAGGTCCTTTATATGTACCAGTGCCAGCCCACTGTCGTACTCATAAAAATTAAGATTGAAAATTCCGACGACGGTAAATCGTTTCAATCGGGGCAGAATCCCAGCTGGTGAGGACCGGCCTCTGGAACTGATCAGTACGACCCTGTCTCCCACCTCAACACTACCAATGGAGCGCGCCAGATCCTCTCCCAGAATCATACCGAACTCACCCTGCTGCAACTGGCCCATACTGCCGGCAATCATATTCTCGGCGATTGATGAGACTTGTGACTCCAGCTCGGGCTCGACTCCCCGGACAATAACCGGATTCACACGATTGTTGAACTTCAACATGCCGTGGCTGAGAATATAGGGCGCCTGCGAACTGACTTCGGAAATACTGTTGATTTCTGAATGCACGGCCTGCCAGTCCTGCAGCCATCCGTTATTGCCACTGACGCGAATATGCGACGCAACCGCCAGTATTCTTGATTTGAGCTCCCGCTCAAAGCCGTTCATGACAGATAGCACCGATATCAGTGCCCAGACTCCAATAATGATCCCCAGTACGGAAGTTGCTGTAATGAAGGAAATGAATCCAGTGCGCCGCTTGGCTCGAATGTAGCGCAGCCCGATGAATAGTTCAAATGGACGAATCATTCATCAGGTTGGGTAATGGGTTTCATGTACGGAAACAGGATTACATCTCGTATCGACTGTTGATTGGTCAACAGCATCACCAGGCGGTCAATGCCTATTCCCTCCCCTGCACATGGCGGCAGTCCGTATTCCAGTGCGCGAATGTAGTCATCATCGAAATGCATCGCTTCCTTATCACCCGATTGATTCTGCTTCATCTGCTGCGCAAACCGTTCGGCCTGTTCTTCCGGATCATTGAGCTCGGAAAAGGCATTGGCAATTTCCATTCCACCAACAAAAAACTCGAACCGATCGACCATCTGCGAATCTGTATCTGAGACTCTGGACAGTGGGGAAACTTCAAGTGGATAATGTGTGATAAAGGTCGGTTCAATCAACCGATCTTCAACGGTCTGCTCAAAGATCTCAAACAACAATTTACCACTGCCCCAATGATCCATTATCTGACCGCCGCGTTTTTCAAGATAAGCATGGAGAAATTCAACATCATCCAAATTTTCTTCCTTCATTTCAGGGTTGTGCGTCAATACCGCTTGGCGCAGGGATAGGCGTTTGAACGGTGGCTTCAGATCGATTTCGTGCTCTCCAAACCGGATCATCGATGTGGTACATACTTCGTCAATCAAACGTTCGAACAACTGTTCTGTCAGTACCATGAACTCCATATAGTCCGCATAAGACTGGTAAAACTCCAGCATCGTGAACTCTGGATTGTGCTGGGTGCTGACTCCTTCATTTCTGAAGTTTCGATTGATCTCGTAAACTCGTTCAAATCCACCGACGACCAGACGCTTGAGAAAGAGTTCTGGTGCGATTCTCAAATACATGTCAAGAGACAGCGCATTGTGATGGGTAACGAATGGTCTCGCAAGCGCACCACCTGGAATGGAATGCATCATGGGCGTTTCGACTTCCAGGAAATGACGCTCATCCATAAAATTTCGAATGCACCGAATGACGGCAGTTCGCGTTCTGAACGTTTCCTTCACCTTTTCATTGATGATCAGATCGAGATATCGCTGACGGTAGCGAGTTTCCAGATCGGCCAGTCCGTGGAACTTTTCTGGAAAGGGCTGGAGTGCTTTTGCAAGCAGTCTTATTGAATTGACGGCGATACTCAATTCTCCGGTACGTGTTCGAAACACCGAACCTTGAACACCGACAATATCGCCAATGTCAAAAGACTGAAAATGATCGTAATCCGCTTCTGCCAAAGCGTTCTGGCGGACAAACAGCTGAATTTTTCCACTGTGATCTCTGAAGTCTGCGAAGGTAACTTTACCCATCTTGCGACGGCTCATCAGACGACCTGCCAGAGAAACAGATAATTTCTCATTCTGCAGGTCTTCAGCGGCATAATTTCGGAACCTGTGCTGCAGTTCTCCGGCTTCAACATCGGGTTTGAAGTCGTTCGGATACGCCAATCCCGCTTTTCGCAATTGGGCCAGTTTCTCCCTGCGTACCCTGCTCTGTTCGCTTTCGCCTGACATCATTCGTTAGAATCCCGCTTTCAGACTGGCTTCAATAAACGAATCCAATTCGCCTTCCAATACCGCGTTGATGTTGCCCGTTTCAATTCCCGTCCGCAAATCCTTGATGCGAGATTGGTCGAGGACGTAGGATCGAATCTGATTGCCCCAGGAGATATCAGGTTTTGCCTCTTCGGTTTTCTTCTGGATTTCGCGCTCTTTCTTCTGTTCCAGTTCAAACAGCCGCGCTCTCAGCATCGTCATGGCTTCGTCTTTATTTCGGTGTTGAGACCGATTGTTCTGACACTGTACGACGACCCCCGTCGGCTTGTGCGTAATGCGTACTGCAGAGTCCGTTTTGTTCACATGCTGACCGCCCGCACCGCTTGCTCGGTAAGTGTCGATTCGAAGATCACCGGCATCAATGTTCACCTCGATCTGCTGATCGATTTCAGGATAAGCGAAAACTGAAGCGAATGATGTATGACGACGCTGTCCGGAATCGAAAGGTGATTTGCGAACGAGTCGATGGATGCCGTTCTCAGTGCGAATCCATCCAAATGCAAAATCTCCTGATATTTTAATCGTCGCATTTTTTATTCCAGCGGCTTCCCCTTCGCAATAATCGATCGTTTCGATGGTAAATCCCTTTTTCTGCGCCCAGTGCAGATACATTTTGTATAGCATTTCAGCCCAATCCTGCGCTTCTGTTCCGCCAGAACCGGGCTTGATGTCAACAAATGCATTGGCTGAATCCATTTTTCCACTGAAGATACAGTTGAATTCGAGTTTTTCGATCTGTACACCGTACGTAGCAACATCTTCAGCAATCGCACTGAGTGTGTCCTGGTCGCTTTCTTCGGCGGCCAGTTCGGCTAGCTCGAGAGATTCACTCAGTGCCGTTTTCAATGACTGGATCGGCTGCAATACCTTCTGCAGGTTGGCTTTCTCCTGATTCAGTTTTCGACTGAGCTCAAAATCCTGCCATGCATTCGGGTCTCCCAATAAGTCAGCAATCTCATCCAACCGCGCCTGCTTTCAACGTCAAAGAAACCGCCACATGGATGCAATGCGATCATTCAGTTCTTTCAACAGTTCGAATAATGTGGTTGATTCCATAGCGAATTCCTACAGTCCATCTAATCGGATACATACAATATTGAGTCGGGAATCGGCCGGCCCGGATCAACTTTGGCAAGGCATGAACGGATGAATGCCTGGCGATGCTGACACGCCGTCAAAAGTTGATATTATAGTTTCAGACATAGTGGGATGGGCCGATTGAGGTTTGAAAATGAACAGATGGAATTCGGTCATGGTCGCCTGAACCAGGCGAAAATATTGTAGGTTGATGGTCAGTCCGGGGAAAGTGTCATCGAACCGCATTCACATACCGGGTTCCTTCAGTCATCTGACAATTCGGCGATGGTAATTGTGTTCTAAGGCGCATCGAATTGATGCGGCGGTCTGTTTGCCAATGAAACGAATTGTCCCGAATCAATGGGGGGGGGGGTAGGTACGATAACCGCAAGTATCGGGTTGGTACCATCGGCGATACTGGAGGCTGGTCTGCGTTTGTACACACATAACTGATTCCAAATGAAATCATATCGTTGCCAACCATTTAGAAAGTCTTGGTTTGGCAACGATTTCTCACATCGCCGTTCGGAATTTGTTGGAAGGAGTCGTATAAAACCCACTGTTCGCGAGATGGCCTGTCAATCGAAACGGGACGGTCCCATTGCGTCGACCGACAATCGCCGCCAACTCAGTCAATACCCTGCCGCCGCTTCGACGTATTCCTTCACAAGCAGCAGATTCTCCCTAGACCCGCTCAGCATAAGGTCCATGGGCGTACGCTCCCCTAGCATCTCATGTGGTTCCCGAAGCCACTGATTCTCAACCTTTTCGTCGCGAAAAAGTGCCGACAAATACTTGCGAATTTCGTACAGAAATACAATCCGATCCTTTGCGTCCCGCCCACTGAGAGCAACCAGCCCGGTCAGTAAGTCCTCTGCCAGCGATTCGTCATCAGAATCCAACCCAAGCAGAACAAGTGCGCATTTCGAATCCAAATTCCAGGTATCAAGAAGATTCTTAAGAAATTGAACAGGCCCCGTCAGGTCTACCTGTGAAGTTCCACAGTCGAATTGGTTTGCCATCTTTGTTTTACCTATCCCCGATTCGAATCCAGCATGGTGACTGGCAGGAAACGACACAAGGTCCATCTCGTCTGAGTCGTAAAACTCAGGTTATATCAGCTTCACCTACAATGTGGTTGGACTAGCATCCTAATAAATTGGGCAAGAAAAAACATCAGTCTGCAACGCCTGATGACAAATTGACGACTTCACGTATCTGAACGCGATTAAAGGTTTCTTCTACACCAGCTGGATCGGATACTTTTTGGCCATTATTTTACCTTCCGTATCGATTTTTCTACAATACAATACCAAGAAAATGACGGGCAGCGGGCCCACATGAACATTTATTTGACTTGACTATGAAAATCGGTGTAGTAAAAGAGCAGAACACCCGTGAAAGACGGGTGGCATTGACCCCAGATCTGGTACCGAAACTCAAGAAATGGGGATTTGATGTTCTGATCGAATCTGGAGCAGGCGTGTCAGCCAGTTTTTACGATTCAGCTTATGTGGAGGCCGGATCTGTGATCGCATCTACTTATGAAACAGTATTCAAAGAAGCGGATATCGTTGTCAAAATACGTCGACCCGATGACTCAGAATTGGATCTTTTTCGCAAAGACCAGCACCTAATCGGGTTTCTGTGGCCCGCCCAGAACCCGGAACTGCTGCAAAAATTGGCGGAAAACGGCGTCAACGCCATTTCAATGGATGCTATCCCGCGCATTTCCAGAGCCCAGAAACTTGACGCGCTATCTTCCATGGCGAATGTTGCCGGCTACCGCGCAGTCGTTGAATCCGCCGCTCACTTTGGCCGTTTTTTTGGTGGGCAGATTACCGCTGCCGGTCGTGTACCACCGGCGAAAATACTGATTATCGGCGCCGGGGTCGCCGGCCTGTCGGCCATTGGTGCCGCATGCAGTCTCGGTGCGATCGTCAGAGCTTTTGATACCCGCCCAGAGGTGAAAGAACAGGTTGAAAGCATGGGCGCTGAATTCCTCAGTCTCGAATTTGAAGAGGAAGGATCTGGCACCGGAGGCTACGCGAAGGTGATGAGCAAAGAATTTATTGAAGCGGAAATGGAACTTTTCGCCGAACAGGCCAAAGACGTTGACGTCATCATTACAACTGCGCTCATACCGGGTCGCCCGGCACCGGAACTCATCACCGAAGATATGGTACACAATATGAAACCGGGCAGTGTTGTTGTTGATCTAGCGGCTGAACAAGGCGGCAACTGCGCCCTGACAAAGCCAGACGAAGTCGTCGTTGAGAATGGCGTCAGCATCATTGGCTATACGGATTTTCCCAGCCGCCTGCCTGCCCAGTCCAGTCAGCTTTACGCCGCCAATATTGTCAATTTTGTGGATGAACTGTGCCCCAACAAAGACGGAAATATCGTTCTTGATCTGGACGACGATGTCATTCGAGGTGCGACGGTAACCAAAGGTGGTGAAATATTGTGGCCGCCACCGCCCGTCGAGGTTTCCGCACCGGCCATTCAAAAGGAAAAAGCTTCTGCGACCGTAGCGGAAACGATTGCTCCGCCCAAGAAAAAATTCAAATTGGCTCCTTATGCTTTTGTTTCAGCACTGATTGCCATTGTGGGTGTTGGACTTTTCGCACCGTCATCGTTTCTTGCACATTTCACTGTATTTGTCCTGGCGATATTTGTCGGCTGGCACGTAATTTGGAACGTTACTCCCGCTTTGCATACCCCTTTAATGAGTGTTACAAATGCAATCAGCGGAATAATCATTGTTGGCGCACTCCTGGAGATCAGCGCTTTGAATCCTTGGGTGAAAGCACTTGCCGCCATATCAATACTAATTGCCTCAATCAACATTTTCGGTGGATTTTTCATCACTCGACGAATGCTAAAGATGTTTCAGAAGTAGATGTTTGAAGGACTTATCAATTCTCTTTACATAATCGCCTCAATATTCTTCATTCTGAGTCTTGGAGGTCTGAGTCACCAGGAGTCCGCGGTTCGTGGGAATCTGTTTGGCATGCTGGGAATGATTCTTGCAGTTGGTGGAACGATCGCCGCCAAATCGCTTGATAGCATCGGTCTTGTCATCGGTATGATGACGATCGGCGCGGTTGTCGGAATTCTTGTCACCATGCGGGTACAGATGACTGCTATGCCGCAACTGGTTGCGATTCTCCACAGTCTGGTTGGACTTGCCGCGGTATTCGTCGGTTTCGCCAATTACATTGAACCACTGACCGAATATGAAGGAGTTGAAAAACTGGTTCATCAAGTGGAGATTTTCGTCGGGGTACTGATTGGCGCCATCACCTTCACTGGCTCCGTTGCCGCGTTTGGAAAACTACAGGGCATCATCACCAGCAATCCATTGATTCTGCCACTTCGACACTGGCTCAATCTGACGATTGCGATCGTATGCATCTGGCTGGGGGCTGAATTTCTTACCGCTGAGTCGCTTGTCTCCGGTACCAATGTTCTTTTGATTATGACTCTGCTGGCATTCATTCTGGGACTACACCTTGTGCTGGCCATTGGTGGCGCTGACATGCCCGTCGTCATTTCGATGCTGAACAGTTATTCAGGCTGGGCGGCTGCGGCAACTGGTTTCATGCTGTCCAACGATTTATTGATTCTAGTCGGCGCCCTGGTCGGCAGTAGTGGTGCGATTTTGAGTTACATCATGTGCCGCGCGATGAATCGACATTTTGTCAGTGTGATATTGGGTGGATTTGGGACGGCTGGCATCAGTTCAGATAGAAGTGAATCGGGCGGTGATATTTCAGAAATTCTGGCCGAAGAAACATCAAGTCTGCTAGCTTCGTCGAAATCGGTCGTCATCGTTCCCGGATTTGGAATGGCCGTCGCCCATGCTCAGCATCCCGTCGCTGAACTGACTCGCAGGCTGCAGGACAAAGGCATTCAGGTTCGATTCGCCATTCACCCCGTTGCGGGCAGAATGCCTGGCCACATGAATGTTCTATTGGCGGAGGCGCGCGTTCCATACGATATCGTGTTGGAAATGGATGAGATCAATCCAGACATGCCGCATACCGATATCGTATTGATTATCGGTGCCAATGATATCGTCAACCCTTCAGCGCAGGACAGTACCGATGGTCCCATCGCCGGCATGCCGGTCATTGAAGTCTGGAAAGCGAAACACACCATCGTATTGAAACGTAGCATGGCCTCCGGTTATGCCGGTGTTGACAACCCGCTTTTCTATAAAGATAACAATCGCATGCTTTTCGGCGATGCCAAGGACAGTATCGATAAACTGGTCGCGATGATTGGCTGATGGTCATTGAACCGGAGTGTTTACTCGCTGGGACTCTGATTGGGAAGGTATCTGCACAACGGCGTTACAGCCGATAATGATCGTAAGACAATCAGGTCCAAATTGAGGTTGGATGGCTTTATTTGGCTTTGCGTTAATATTGTTTTTTTACATTCTTAACAGACCGATATAAGCCATATTTGTTATACAGTCTACATGATTCAATCTCTCCAATTTCAACAGAATCAATGATTCATAGATGGCTCTGAACCTGTTGCCTGTCCTATTGAAGTGAGGGTTAAAATGAACGTGCCGGTCCACAAAACCCTTAATCGGTTGTTGCTTCCAATCGCGATCGGTATTCTGATATCGCCACTTAGCATGAACAGCTTTGCTGAACGGTCATACACAACGGGTTTCTCCGGTGAAATTCGGGTCGAAAGCCGTTGGTTTCACGATTCAGGTGCGTATGACGGACAAGCTCGGAACACTGGCGGAATCGTATTCGAACCGAGTTTTTACATTGAGAATGAGAGAGGTTGGAGTTTCAACATCACCTCTTTTCTTCGCACCGACAGAGCAGACAAAAACCGCGACCACACAGATTTGAGAGAGGCTTATTTTCTTCTATATGGTGACATCGGAGATGAGGAATGGGAGCTGCGCCTTGGTGTCAATGAAGTGTTCTGGGGTGTCTCTGAGTCCGCAAATATAGTTGACATCATCAATCAATGGGATATGGTCGAAGATAGTTTTGGAAAAGTCAAACTTGGCCAGTTGATGGCGCACTTCACACTTTCGGGAGATTGGGGCGCGGCGGAATTGTTTTATATGCCTAAACACCGATTGCGCGTTTTTCCTGGCAAGGGCGGACGTCTGCGTGGTCCGCATACGGTAAACAATCGTCTCGTGGAATACGAAAGTGATGGTGGGGACAGTCATGGAGACTTTGCGCTACGCTACACCCTGACAGCTGGAATCATCGACCTCGGCATCAGTTTTTTTGACGGTAATGCACGGGAACCTCTGCTCTGTAGGAAATTCAAACAGGCGATCAACGGTAAGATTAAGTCCTGTAAGGCGCCTCAAGACCCCGAACCGACTGATCGTTCAGACCACGTGTTGGAGCTGTATCCACGCTATGAGAAAATTCGCCAGTATGGTCTGGATATCAGCGTGCCGCATGGTGGTTTTTTATATAAATTCGAAGCCATCAAACGTACGAACTCTTCAAATCTCTTCTACAATAAAGATGACTATACCGCCTATGTGATTGGTGGTGAATATACGTTCTATTCGCTATTCGGTTCCAGTGCTGACCTTACCATATTTGGTGAGTTCATCCATGATGCGAGAGGCGCACTGGCCACCAGCGCATTCCAAGATGAGATATTCCTGGCAGGACGCGTTGCCTTGAATGATTTCAGTGGTACGGAGGCTACATTGGCCATTCTGCAAGATTTGAATTATGCATCCAAGTCGCTGTCCTATGAATATCAAAGAAGATTGACCGATGATTGGTTGTTGAAAATTGAGGGATTGTATTTGTTGAAAGTTGATCCGAATGAGCTCGTCCAATACCCCACTCGACGCGACAGTTACATTAATCTGAGCATCACTTACGGCTTCTAAATCACTTGATACATTGAGCGAATTCGATTTCGAACAAGCATAAAATCCCGTAAGTGAACCAATATGAATCAGTCCGGTCAGGAAAGTTTGGTCACCGCCTCAGCCAAGTCCCTTCTCCGCGGACACAATGGCAAAAGCATTGCCATCGCCGTTATATCTAAAACAACTAAATTCTAGAATTCCAAACGCCGACTTGGCGATGATATATTAACCTTTGCGCGAACCCATTTTGAAAAGGATTGCTGACTCGCTTCGGGGAGCTCGCGCGCGGCAAACCCAAAAATTTTCTACCATTATCAGTACGGACCCCTAGCCCCCCCCCCTGCAAAGCGGAAAAGGAAAGGGAGCAAACCAAAGCGAAAAGGTTGATACAGGCTTCTTGTTTTCAACAATACCCCGCTCAAAAAAACATGAGCGATGGGTCAGAAAATCAAAGAAATAGCATTATTAGAATATTTACGAAATGTGAAGAAAACTATATGAAAATCATCGTCACAAGCGTATCAATTAAAGACCAGGACAAAGCACTTAAGTTCTACACAGAGATTCTGGGATTTGTGAAGAAAGAAGACCAACCGCTCGGAGGTGGATCCCGTTGGGTAACTGTCGTGTCATCGGACGCAAAAAATGGCACCGAACTTCTCCTTGAGCCAAATGCCAATTATCCCGCGATGAAGTCTCTCAAAGAATCTCTGGTTAAAGATGGTATACCTTTTACTATGTTTGGTGTGGACAACGTACAAAAAGAGTACGAACGACTCAGAGCGCTTGGTGTCAAGTTCACAATGGAACCGACAGAAATGGGACCAGTGACTATTGCCATATTTGACGACACCTGCGGCAATCTGATACAGATTATTCAAAAGTAACGACTGGGGGCAACCGCGCCCGCGTGACGGGCTAGGGCCTGTGCACTCTTGGTGGGTGGGGCAAGCACAATGAGTCGCTACGGACATCATCGGAGCTGCATAGTGAACACGAAGCAGTCATCAAGAACGCATGGAGCGGCCAATGCGAGGTGTTTGCGCAGTGTGAGTGGATGACAGAACTACCGACAAACGCGGAGATGAAGTGCGTTGGGCCAACGCAAACGATGGAGCAAACCACAATCTTCCTCCCTTTCCTTTCTGCCTTGCAACGGGCAGAGGTCTAGGAAAACTGCACTAAAAATCATAGGAAATTCTGAGGTTTGCCGCGCGAGCGCTCCGAGGTGCGTCAGCGATCTGGTAAGAGGTAGCGATTAACATTAGTAACTGTGACAGAAATCGAATACAGTACAGTTCGTAGTCCAAATTCCATAGTGAGTGTATATGAGTACTATCGATTTAAATTCTACTCCCTCCGGGCAATATTCAGCAACCAATCTGCCAAACTGATTCATTTTCAATCTTCAATCCGGTGATGTCGCATCCGCATTCTATCTCGGCTTTCATTTCGCAATAGTCGATAGTCAAGACGATGTGCTTGATCCGGCCAATTACAAGGCTCGTCAGGCTCGAATCGATCGAATGCTAAGGACCAAAGCACGTATGAACCTTTGGAAAGCAATCCTGGCCTTGCTTCGTCCAGAGCGAGTTCCCATGTCCTTTCCGGTATACTCTTCAAAGTGAAACGGATATCCTCGGTCCTCCCGTAGTCCATTACGTGCCATAAAAAATATGACGAATTTCGCAGAACTGTCCATGGAGGGCCATTCCACCAAACCCTACCAGCAATTGCCCAGAGCTCAGGTGTCAATTGCAGTGGGTTGTGCACCGGTGGAATCGGTGTTCCCCGCCAATAGTTCAAATTGACTCGAGGATTGTAGCCGAGGAAGTCAAATGTCCGTGTAGTCAATACTGAATGCCTCGTTCATTGCGTCCCAATATACGTGCTAATTTACGTAATTGACATCGTATATCAGAATTCAGTTCATCCTCTACATCAGCGGGCGGTGTTGCAAGGGTACGGCCTACAGCTGCTACTGACCTTGCTGGAAGAGCGCCAATGGCTGAATCATTCCACCCCGGCCAGGCACTGAACGCAGCAGCAATGTCCTCATAATCTCGCTTCTCACCACGGCTGATGCAAGCCTCGATCTTGGCGGTCATCAGGTCAATAGGGTGTGCAACAGCTATTCCATTCGGTGCAAATACCGGATTACGAACCGGGAACGGTATAAGGTGTCCACATTCCATGAATGTTATTATTAGGTCTCGGTGATCACCTTTGATCACAGCATCAACCATACCAAGCCCACCCTCAAGATGAGCACCCTCCATCAAGGGAAGATCCATAATAAAATCCAAATCGATGACAGGCAAGGGTGTCGCAAAATTAAAATCTGTTGACTCTCGATGGTTCAAATACAGAGCAAGCGCTGTTCCACCATAAAGACGAAGGTCGCCTGGAAGAGGCTCTAATCGCTGCCAAAAACCAAGCATTTCAGTATCCATAAACTCATCATGAATCGGTTTCGCACTCATGCTGGCTTTCCTTCGAGATCGGCGACGATAGCATTGATTTGAGATCTGAAATCCGCCTGTCTTGCAACAATACCTGCAATCTCAGCATTCAACTCAGTGATGCAAATTAGCTCACTGTGCCTTTGCGAGCCAAGTCGCCGCTTTTTCCAATATTTCCATCTCCTCCTCCAACTGGCGAACCTGCCGTTCCAACTGCCGTATCTTCGCCGCATTTTCCGCCGCCGCGTCCGGCCCTTCATGCAGCATCGCCCGCTTCCACCGATACAGCGTCTGCAGCCGCGGCTCATACTCGCGGGCCAACTGCGATGGCGGCACCCCCTGCCGCATCTTCTCACAAACCATCTGTTTGAATTCTTCCGAATACCGTTTCTTCAACATCTTGAGTCACCTCCGTTTTTTTTCACATTTTTTAACATTTTATGATGTGACCCACAGCGAATACATTCCAAACTGGCTACTTCCATCCTTTCAAAATAAGAAGTTGACATTTGGCGGAGAGGGAGGGATTCGAACCCCCGGGAGGTTGCCCCCCAACGGTTTTCAAGACCGCCGCTTTCGTCCACTCAGCCACCTCTCCGTGCCCTACTGCTGTTAAAAATATTTGGTAGAAATAACTCCCCACTGGCAGACAGAAGCCACTGCCAATCTGCTGTTCGTGATGAACAGATGCTCCGTTGCTCACAGCAAGCCATATTAACGGACTCGCAAAACGAATTCATATGATTTTAGGAGTTATCGCGCATGCCGATCAATCAAAGATGCGGTTGAAATATTATGAATCATCTCCATCATAAAGTTGAATGCATTAAAAATTTGTTGCACTATATATGAATGGAGCATAAAATAGTCGCATGTTTACCATTTCAGAGGTTTTATCTAATGAGGCTCAATACCCAAGTTCTAACACGCACCACGACTAATATTGAAGTCAATCGTGTTCTGAGAAATACCTATATTCTGCTGTCGCTGACATTGCTATTCTGTGCTTTCGTAGCAGCGATGTCGGTCGTATTTCAGTGGCCTTATCCAGGGCTTGTCCTATCATTGGTCGGGTATTTCGGTCTACTGTTTCTTACCTCAGCATTCCGAAATTCAGGACTCGGGCTTCTGTTCGTATTCGCGCTGACTGGATTTATGGGACTGACACTGGGTCCCATCATCAGCCATTACCTGACTGTGGTTCCAAATGGCGACCAAGTTGTGATGACGGCATTCGGAGGTACCGGATTGATATTTTTCGGCCTTTCAGCTTATGCCCTGACTACCAGAAAAAATTTCGCCTTTCTTGGAGGGATGCTGTTCGCAGGAATTCTAGCTGGCTTTATTCTGTCTTTGGCAGCTATCTTCTTCAACTTGCCACTGCTGTCCATTGCAGTGTCTGGAATGTTCATCCTACTTATGTCGGGACTGATTCTTTATCAGACCAGTGCCATCATCCATGGTGGTGAGACCAACTACATCATGGCAACAGTTACGCTGTTTATCAGCATTTACAATCTCTTCATCAGCCTGATTCAAATTCTCAGTATTTTTGGCAACAGAGATTAAATACGCCA
This sequence comes from Arenicellales bacterium, assembly GCA_965205205.1. GTDB lineage: Bacteria > Pseudomonadota > Gammaproteobacteria > Arenicellales > JAJDZL01 > JAJDZL01. The sequence goes on along the minus strand of CBDBFX010000002.1, from coordinate 3,135,205 downwards.
TTACGAAACTTACCTGAATACGAACCGCCGGGCGGCAGTGGCCGTCCGGTGGTTTATTCTTCGTGCAGTGACTGCAGTCGATAAGGCGTCGTCAATTTTGATGAATCGCTGAACGCGCCACAAATGGCTTTAGCCGCTGCAATGGTTGTGAAATAAGCAACTTTGCGCTTCAGTGCCTCCTTTAGAATGGTTTCTGAATCTGCCAAGCTACAGCGCTTTCGAGGTACGTTCACAATCAGGTTGATCTCATTGTTTTTAAGCATGTCAACGACGTGTGGGCGCCCTTCGCGCACTTTGTTGACTCGTTCAATATCGACACCATGTCTGTTGAGCAGCTCAGCGGTTCCGCGAGTTCCGTACAATCTATACCCTCTCTGAATAAGAGCCCTGCCCACTTCAATGATTCCCTCCTGATCGTCTCCCGATACGCTTAGCAGAGCATTGCCGGTGTCGGGAATCGTAAAGCCCGTTGCATGAAAAGCTTTCCAGTAGGCCTCACCAAAGGTTCGCCCGATGCCCATGACTTCTCCAGTGCTCTTCATTTCAGGTCCGAGCAGCGGCTCGGCACCTGGAAACTTCTCAAATGGAAACACGGCTTCTTTCACACTGAAATATTTTGCTGCCGTTTCCTGTTTCATATTCTGTTCAGTGAGCGATTGGCCCAACATACACCGCGCGGCAATTTTTGCCAATGGAACCGAAGTGGCCTTCGAAACAAAAGGTACGGTTCGGGAAGCTCTGGGATTGACTTCCAGGATGTAAACCTCGTCGCCTTTCACCGCAAACTGAATGTTAACCAATCCGACTACATTCAGCGCTTGGGCAAGTGTTGTGGTCTGCCGTCGGACCTCGTTCTGGATTGATGCAGAAAGATCGTAAGGAGGCAATGAGCAGGACGAATCACCAGAATGGACACCAGCCAGCTCAATGTGCTGCATGATTCCGCCAATAACGACCGTTTTTCCATCACAAACCGCATCAACATCGACTTCGATCGCGTCATTCAGAAACTGATCCAGCAGAACCGGTGAATTGTGCGAGACATCAATTGCCGCAACCATATACTGACTCAACTGTTCTTCATCCCTGACAATCTCCATGGCTCTCCCGCCCAGAACGTACGAAGGGCGTACAACCAGAGGATAACCAATTTCAGTGGCCGCCAGCAGTGCATCCTCCACACCCACTGCAGTGGCATTGGGCGGTTGCTGCAGGCACAGTTCATTGAGCAAAGACTGAAAGAACTTTCGATCTTCCGCCTGATGAATCGACTCTGCCGACGTACCGACGATCCTGATATTTTCCGCGGTCAGTTCTCTCGCCAGTTTCAACGGAGTCTGTCCTCCGTATTGAACGATCACCCCGTCAGGTCGCTCAATTCTACAGACCTCCAGTACATCTTCAATCGTGAGCGGCTCGAAATACAGGCGATCGGAAACGTCGTAGTCCGTCGATACCGTTTCTGGATTGCAGTTGATCATGATGGTCTCGATTCCGTCTTCCTGAAGTGCCATCGCCGCATGCACGCAGCAGTAGTCAAATTCAATTCCCTGTCCAATTCGATTGGGACCGCCACCCAAAACGACGATTTTCTGATTGTTGGTGGGTTGAGATTCACATTCATCTTCGTAGGTCGAGTACATATAGGCAGTTGGCGTATTGAACTCGCCGGCACATGAGTCGACGCGCTTGTATACCGGATGAATATTGTTTGAGAATCGCAGCTCTCGAACATGACTTTCCTTGACATCCGTCAACTCGGCGATTCGCCGGTCTGAAAACCCCTTCTGTTTCCAGATCCGAAGCTGAGAGACATCTTGAAAATCCCGATGCCGCTGAATCACCCGTTCGGTTTCGATCAAGTCTGCGATTTCCGCCAGAAACCATGGATCAATCCCGGTCCAACGATGGATGTCGTCAATTCCCAATCCACCTCGCAACGCATCTGCAATGTGCCACAATCGCCGCGCACCGGGAATTCTGAGTCGCGGTCGAAAATAATCCTCCAGCTCATCGTCTGTTTTACCTTCGATTTCCAACTGAGGCTCAAAGCCAAAACTGCCAATTTCCAAACTTCGAACCGCTTTCTGCAGAGACTCCTGAAATGTTCTGCCAATCGCCATGACTTCACCGACTGATTTCATCTGCGTTGTAAGAGTCGCATCGGAATGTGGGAATTTCTGGAAATCAAAGCGCGGTATCTTTGTGACAACATAGTCGATGGACGGCTCGAATGACGCCGGCGTAGCACCGCCGGTAATGTCATTTTTGAGCTCATCCAGGGTATATCCAACCGCCAGTTTGACAGCGACTTTGGCGATTGGGAATCCAGTCGCTTTGGAGGCCAAGGCGGAAGATCTGGAGACTCTCGGATTCATTTCAATGACGACCATCCTGCCGTTTCGAGGATTGATGGCGAACTGAACATTCGACCCGCCCGTATCAACGCCTATGACTCGCATGATGGCAATGCTGGCATCCCGCATGCGCTGATATTCCTTATCCGTCAGGGTCTGGGCGGGCGCCACGGTGATTGAATCTCCGGTGTGAACGCCCATGGCGTCAAAATTTTCAATCGAACAGATAATGATGCAATTGTCTCGGCAATCTCGAACCACTTCCATCTCATACTCTTTCCAGCCGGCGATGCTCTCCTCAATAAGCAGTTCACCTGTTGGTGACGCGCTCAGTCCACGGAAACAGATCTCGGTGAACTCATCTCGGTTGTAGGCAATGCCACCACCCGTTCCGCCCAACGTGAACGAAGGACGAATGATTGCGGGATATCCAATTTCATCTAAAATTCGATAGGCGTCTTCCATACTGTGCGCCAGGGAACCGCGCACTGACTCAAGTCCGATCTCATCCATGCATCGGCGAAATTTTTCGCGATCCTCCGCTCGATCGATTGATTCTCTCGTGGCGCCGATCAATTTGACATCGTGGGCATTTAGTACGTCGTGTCGAACCAGGTCCAAAGCACAGTTGAGGCCCGTCTGACCACCCATCGTCGGCAGTACCGCATCGGGTTTCTCCTTGCGTATCACTTCCGCGACCGACTGCCAGCGAATCGGTTCGATGTAAGTCGAATCTGCAAATTCAGGATCAGTCATAATCGTGGCCGGATTCGAGTTCACCAAGATTACCCGATACCCTTCACTCTTGAGCGCTCGGCACGCCTGTACACCCGAATAATCAAATTCACAGGCCTGTCCGATAATGATCGGGCCGGCCCCAATTATCAGTATTGATTCAAGGTCTGTTCGCTTGGGCATGGGTAGAGCTAATTTCCGTATTTGTGCTGCCGCATCAAGTCGATGAACTGATTGAACAATTTTGCACCCGAGTCATGCGGACCGGGACTCGCCTCAGGATGTCCTTGAAATGAAAAGGCTGGACAACGCGTGTGCTTCAATCCTTGTATGGTGCCATCAAATAGTGACCGATGCGTTACAAGCAGACTATCCGGCAGATTTTGATCATCAACCGTAAACCCGTGATTTTGACTGGTGATCATAATTTCACCGGTCGACAAGTCGCGTACCGGATGGTTGGCGCCGTGATGGCCAAACTTCATTTTTATGGTGTGCGCCCCTGCCGCGAGGCCCAGCAGCTGATGCCCCAGACAGATGCCAAATATCGGGATGTCACCCTCGAGCATTGCCTGGATCTCCTTGATGGCGTATCGACAGGGTTGAGGATCTCCCGGCCCGTTGGACAGAAATATTCCATCGAAGGTGGTGTTCAAAGAAGCAATTTTGGTTTGCGCGGGTACAACCGTTACCTCGCATCCTCGGTCCACCAGCATTCGCAGAATGTTCTGCTTGATCCCAAAATCGTAGGCAATCACTCGAAACGAGGCTCGGTCCGCTTCGACTGTCGTTTTTCTGTCGCCGTTGAACACCTGATGAGTGCCAGCACTCCAGCTGTAGGCTTTGACAGTCGATACCACCTTCGCCAAATCCATGCCTTTCAGACCGGCAAAGTCTCTGGCCTTGTCGACTGCGATACGTTCGACACCCTCACCCTGCATGACACAACCATTCAAAGCTCCTTCGGTCCGCAACATGCGCGTGAGTTTGCGAGTATCAATGCCATGAATCCCAACCAATCCTTTCTGTTCCAGAAAAGAGTTAAGGGAATAGTCGGCCCGCCAATTGCTAACCCGCTTCGGCAGGCTTTTGACCACTAGTGCGGAAGCGTGTATCTCATTGGCTTCAATGTCGATCTCATTTGCACCGACATTACCAATCTGAGGGTTGGTGAGGGTGATTATCTGCCGGGCGTAAGAAGGGTCTGTTACAATTTCCTGATAGCCGGTAATTGAGGTGTTGAAAATCACTTCACCGACGACGGATTTCTGGCAGCCAAATGAGAACCCCCGGAAAATGCTACCGTTTTCCAGCGCCAGAATAGCTTGATTGGTCAATCTGTTACACGCTCCATTATTTGGTTGGCAACTGTCGGTCGCTTACCACTCACCGCCATAAGGAAGTGCTGGTGTTTGAATTGCATTTGCATTTTTCCAGTCAATCTGATAAGTTTAATGGCTATGGATTACCTAGAAGCACAGTACATCTGCGATTTTCCACTTCGACTGCACCCGGTCAGCGAAATGTTCATGAACTACTTCAACGAGGGCCGCATCACGACGGCCGAATTCATTCGTTACTTCTCACTGCCAAACTCTGACTACATTGAACTGGCATTCTGTTATGTCAGTATGCTTCTGTCAATGCCTGAATTCGGCTGAGGGTCAGTATGTCCGCCCGATCATCCCAAATTCAATATATCTGACATACCATAAAGCCCAGGCGGCTGCTCGACCACCCATTGCGCCGCCCGAACCGCACCCATCGCATACGTCATTCTGTTGCTCGATCGGTGCGTAATCTCAACACGCTCGCCTTCACCGATAAACATCACGGTATGGTCGCCGACAATATCACCGCCTCGAATGGTTGAAAAACCGATCGTCTGTCTATCCCTCGGTCCGGTTCTGCCGTGGCGGGCAAAGACGCCATGTTCCTTCAGGTCGCGGTGCATAGCGTCCGCAACCACTTGACCCATCTTGAGAGCGGTTCCAGAAGGTGCGTCTATCTTGGCGCGATGATGGGCCTCCACCACTTCTACATCGACTGAATTTCCAAATGCCTGCGCTGCAATCTGTAGCAGTTTGAGACACACATTGACTCCGACGCTCATATTCGGCGCCAGTACGATCGGAATCGACTGCGCCGCCCTGTTGAGAACCGCCAGCTGATCTTCCGTCATTCCAGTCGTTCCAATGACCATTGCTTTATTCGATTCGGCGCATTGCCGCACGTGAGCCACCGTTGCCTCCGGCAAGGTAAACTCAATCAGCACATCAATCTGACCAGCTGACAACTCAGCACTTATCGGAATTTCAATCCTCTCGCATCCAGCCAGCAGTCCCGCATCTTTGCCAATCGATTCACTGTCCTCGCGTTCAACCGCCAACGACAATTGAATGCTATCCCTGGCGAGGATCGCCCGCACCAAATTCGTACCCATTCTACCGGCTGCTCCAGATATTCCAATTCGCAACATAACAAATCTGATCGAATCAATTGAAAGGTGTTTGGTCGTCCCAGTCAGGCAACTGAAATTCAGTGTACAGCAGTCTCATCGATACGTGGAGATTTCAGAAAATCAGCCACTTTGACTGCGTGATTGAAAGTTGCATTATAAGTTTTCTACGGGTATGGATTATGTTCAACCACTCGCTGCTGCCATTATTGAAGCATTGCTGTTCAACACTGGATCTTGAGGCGTATTTTCTGCGAAATAAATACGATCGGCGTCAAAGTATCTTTTCAGCTGTACATAACACCAGTCTTTCATCTCGCTTTCAATTTCCAAAGGATAGGACACCTGTCCATTGGACGTAACAAACGATTGCGCGATAAACGCATCATCAGGATACAGACGTTCCATTGTTCTGTAGAAGTTTTTTGGCAGTCGAAATACACCGGTGCTGACGGAATGAACAAGCTTGGGGTTCAGTTGCGAAATCAGCCCCTGAAACAGGTTCGCATACTGTCGTCGAAAATCAGAAGTGAATATCAGTGGGTCAAATCGAAGCCCAATCAACCACCCTCGTTCCTGTAGCTTTGCCATGGCCATCGCTCTTTTGTCGACGCTGGGAACCCGATATTCGAGCCGCCGGGAGATTTCAGCCGGCGTAAAGCTGAAAGCGACGACCACGTTTGGCAGGGGCTCGCGATTCAGAAGAGATCGAATTTGTGTACTTTTGGTTCTTAGTTCCAACCAGGCGTTTTCGCTCGAGGCAACGGCGTTGAGGAAGTGGTCAGCCATCCCGATTAAAGGCTCCAAGGCCAAACTGTCGCAATCATAACCAGAAAAGAACCACACCTGCTCATCCTTGGCAAAGGCGGCCGCCGTCTGTTGCAGTGCTTCGGCGTAATCTTCGTAGTTGACGAAAATCACATGATTGCTGAACGATACATGCCCTGAAGAAAACAGTACCGACAGTCATACAGACAGTTCAGCATGGTTGAAAAATAGAAATTGTGATTTCCGCCGACTCCGTATCCAGAAGGTGCTTCTAGAATATGGCCACTATGCTTGCGGGCCAATATTAGAGATGGCCGCATTTTCTGCAGTCGAAAATCCTGACACTTGCGATTGAATACTTCGGTGTAGCGGTCACACGAAACTACCGCAGCATCTGAATACTGATTCAACACCTTTACAACACGAAAGTGATGCTGAACTTCCCGCTCGACGTAGATGGTTCTGTACATTCAAATGTACCGGCACGATTGCACTTTGTTTTCAATGGTTCGAAGAACTGACCCAGCATCGCGAATGATGTCAAAATAATCGGAATCGACTTTAATGTCCAATCCTAATGCATTGGATTTGCGTAACATTCTTTTTAGCCGATGCCTTTCCGTAACAGAGAACCGCCATCGTGCAAGAAAAGCTTCAAGCAATGCGTCAGTCGGTGTACGAGCGGCCACTTCTGCCGCCAGATCATCAAGTGAATCAACGATTCGACGAATCTGCGGGACTCTGTCATGAACGAATCCCGAGATCTTTCGACCATTCAATTCGAATACTGAAACATCTGGATTGTCTGACACAATTTTATAACAGTGCGTCAGTTCGACTGTTGAATGGCGGTTGGCTTCATCGTAAAACCCAGCGGCTTCCATGTCATATCCAATCGCCTCGGGATACTCAGTTTCCGCTTCTTCTACGGTCATCAATTCGTCGGTGTGGCCATCCCACTCAAATACGATCATTGGATACCATGATTGTGTTGTCGACTGATCGACGATGCGGTGGGCGAGAAATCCCTGACTGATGGCCATTGAACCGTGTCCGGCAACGCCAATATTCAGCCAGGCGCTGATACCTGTATCCAATTGATGATGTAAACTCCGAACCGCGGCGGCGGCCGCTGCTTTGCCCATACCACTCACCGCCAGGTTCAGCCGCTCGTTACCATAGATCGAGACACCATCAGAAGATGAAAGACGCTGCAGTTTAAAATGAGCGATGAGTGGCTGAGCCTCGGCGAACAGCGCAACAATCAAATTGACGCCATGCTTCATACCAGCTCCAACAGTTCGGAAGAGTAACACTCAAGGAGTTTCTCATATTTTTCCACTTCGGACTGACGATCGCGCTTTCTGGCACCGGTCAGATAAATGGTGATTTTTTCGGTCAGCATGCTGATTGTCTTGAGCCGCTGCTCAGAGGTCAAAATTGGATTAATGAGCATTTTCTCCAATGCGGCGATACGAAAGCGGTCCATTCCCATATACGCTTTGGATAACTGATCACTGTGCCCGCCGTACTTGATGAGAAGTGGTCGATTGACATAGCCCACTTCGAACAGACAGGTCATGCGAAGCCATAAATCATAGTCTTCACACACGGGCAGTGATTCATCAAACACTCCCACCTGACTAAAGACTCGACGATGAATCAATACTGCAGATGGCGAGATGACACAGAGTGGCAGGCAGTATTCATAAATCCATCCGCCGCGTTTTTTATGTCGTTTGCCCGGATTGACGCGTACCTCATTTCGAATCCATATCTCATCACAGTGACAAATGCTGAGGTCAGAATGAGACTCAAGCCACTCAGACTGCACTTGAAGTTTTGAAGGAAGCCATACATCATCGGAATCAAGAAATGCGATCCATTGTCCCTGACTTTCTGCCATGCCCCGATTCCGTGCCGCGCTGACACCTCGATTGTCGAACCAAGTCAGAATTTTGACCTCGGGGTGTTCGGAACGAACGGCATCAGCCACGCCGTCAGTCGATCCATCATCAACGACAATTATTTCCCGCGGTGCAACAGTCTGTTGTCGCACGGATTCAATCGCCCGCCGAACCTGCTCGCTTCGATTGTAAACCGGGATGATGACCGAGCAGTCAAACACCTTTGAGCAATGCAGAAACTGCCTCGCGTTCTGCCAGCAGTTCCCGTTCCGTTATCTGCATCTTTTCTCGACTGAAATCATTGATATCCAGATCTTGAACTATTTCATAGCTCCCATCTGTACAGATAACTGGGAATGAATAGATTAAACCGTCTGTTATTCCATACGATCCATCACTCATGATCGCCATGCTCGTCCAATCGCCGCGGTCGGTGCCCTGCATCCAGGTCCTAATGTGATCCATTGCGGCCGAACCTGCCGAAGCGGCGCTAGACAGTCCGCGTGCGGCAATGACCTGCGCGCCTCGTTTCTGAACTGTTGGGATGAATTCGGATTCGACCCATTGTTGACCGACCGTGGCCAGTACAGACGAACCTTCTACGGTCGCATGATGAACATCTGGATATTGGGTTGTCGAATGATTGCCCCAAATGATGATTCGTCTGACAGTTGATGACTGCCTGCCGGTCCGGTCAGCGATCTGACTGATCGCACGATTGTGATCGAGTCGGGTCATCGCACTGATCTGATTGGCCGCCAAACGTCTGAGTTGACTCGCTGTAATCAGTGCATTGGTATTGGCTGGGTTGCCGACGACCAGAACGCGCACTTCTGGACTCGCAGCCTGATCCAGGACCGAACCCTGCTCAATGAAAATCTTGGCATTCGCTTCCAGCAGATCTTTGCGCTCCATGCCGGGTCCCCGCGGTCTCGCCCCGACCATCAGAACAAAATCAGCATCGCCAAAAGCAGTTTCCTGGTCATCAGTGGCGACGATTTCAGCAAGCGTTTGAAATGCACAGTCTTCCAACTCCATCACAACACCCGCAAGCGCTTTCATTGCTGGCGTAATTTCAAGCAGTTGGAGAATGACCGGTTGATCCTTACCCAACATTTCACCCGCTGCGATTCGGAACAGCAGACTGTAACTGATCTGACCGGCAGCCCCCGTAACCGTTACTCTAACCGGAGTTTTCATAGTTTCACACCTTATCTGGAATTTGTAAAGCCTGACTGAATCAAGTTGAATTTTATGCGTTTTCCAACATGAACACCAGCCTCTGTAACCACGGATGTCAGATCAGACCAGGAAACCGAACTCATTTCTTAACCTGTCCAAAAGTCTCCACTCCTGAATTGAGAAACGCGATCTCCTCGCATGTGGATTCCCGTCCGAGAATATCATTGCGATGCGGAAACCGACCGAATTTTTCAATGATGTCCCGATGCATCACGGCATACTTGACCGCTTCCGCCGCACCAGATTGAAAATATGGATGATCGGCGCCATGAGACAGAATCTCATACATCTGCACCGAAAGCATCTGATTCTCAATGCGTTCCGAGTGTTCTAGTGGCAGGTAAACAAACAATCGTTCGACAAAACTCAATTCTTCATGCCGGCCGCTGTCAATCATGTTTTTCGTCAGCTCCAAAGCAAACGCATCAAATGCGAACGCCTGTGGCGTGCCTCGATAAATGTTTCGTGGAAACTGATCGGTCGCGATGATTCTCGCTAATATGTGCTTCGCATCAATATCCAGACCGCGCTCACATGATTCAACGGCACTGACAATATGATCTTCGAATCTGCTTCGAATCTGCTCATCAAATGCATCATTCGGCTGAAACCAGACATTCCAGCGCGACTGATAGCCTTCGGGCGTTAAGGCGTCGCCGGCAAACCAAAATGCCAATATCGACTCTGCATCAAATTTCATTCCGGCACACTTCTCATTGTCAATGGACATCAACTGGCATGCCGATCTCAAGATTGTAAGTGTCTTTCGCACTGCCCTGATTCACAGCAAGTTCAACCAGCCCGATTGAATTACCATACCAGAAACTTGCACCCTTCTCAACGTCGGAAAATTTCCTGGCCGATGAAAAATCCATGTTCCCCGCACGAACCAAATCTGTAGGTTCCATCGATTCGGCACCAATTCCAGTAAAGGCATTTCCAAAATGATCGAAGTAAATCAGTTCAGCCAGGTCCAAATGCCACTCGTTCGCAGGTTTCTCTGTTGCCGAATGTCGAAACTCTGACACCTGAAGATCGCGCTCATGATTGGCGAGACTCGCCGCGGCTGGGGCAAATACATCTCTTCCGTGAAAAGTTGTTGAAACCGGTCCATCAGACGGATAGAGCAGTCGATAGATGTCGACGTTCGTTTCTATACTGCACAGGATTCTCGAAAAAAGCCCGTTGTCTGGTCCTAAAAACCACCTTGACTTATGTCTGAAACAGATCGGCGCACGCTCACCACCGACACCCGGATCAACAACCGCGAGAACAATGCACGCGGTCGGCAGATGTGATACGAGCGCACTCAACAGATAGGCAGCTGCCTGAGGATTGAATGCGGGCAGACTGTCAATTAAATCAATAACGGTTGTCTGGGGTGAAATGGAGGCAATCTTAGCTGCGACTTGACCGCTATAAAGTGAGTTCCCATAATCCGTACAAAGAACGATCATCAGAAAACCATCAACTGGTAGAAATCAGCGGTTCAGCCGGATTGTTGTGATCTATGTTTCAGCGCATTCACTAGATTCATGTCCACCCTCAAATCTCTCGGGTTGTGATCATGAAGCGGTTTGCAAAAACCGATCATTAACACTGAAATGCAGTTGGTACCGGGTATCGTCTCAGCAAACGCAATCAGTTCTCATGCACTAGGTACCCTAGGTACCCCACCCGCTTGCCGTCACTCTTTCCAAAGCGCATCGGAATCGACCAGTTGAACATAAGCCATCGGTGCGGCATCACCGACTCGGTACCCACATTTCAGGATCCGCGTGTAACCACCGGGCCGATCTTCGTAGCGCTTTCCCAGAGTATCGAACAGCTTCTGCACCATCTCCCGATCTCGCAATCGGTCAAAGGCTAGTCGACGATTGGCAACAGTTGGCTTTTTAGCCAACGTAATGAGCGGCTCAGCGAAACGTCGCAACTCTTTTGCCTTCGGAACGGTGGTCTTGATCTGCTCGTGTCGAAACAGCGAGGCGGCCATATTGCGCATCATCGCGGTGCGATGACTCGATGTTCGATTGAGGTGTCTGCCAGATTTTCGATGTCGCATCGAACGATTACTCCAAGCGGTCCATTTCCAGATTTTCTCGACGCAGCATCTGTGGTGGCCAATTTTCAAGTTTCTGGCCCAATTCCAGATTTTTCTCCGCCAAGGCATCCTTAATTTCCGACAATGATTTCTTACCCAAATTTGGCGTCCTCAATAAATCCGTCTCAGTTCGCTGTACCAGATCTCCAATGTAATTGATCTGCTCAACTTTCAGGCAATTGGCCGACCGGACGGATAGGTCCAGATCATCTAGAGGCCGCAGTAAAACGGGATCATATTTGGGTTCATCGTCAATTTTGATCTCCTGCGCCTTTTCCTCAAGTTGAACAAATGGCTCAATCTGTGTGTGCAGTATGGTGGCGGCGAAACGAACGGCATCTTCGGGGTCAATCGTTCCATTGGTCTCAACGTTGAGAATCAGCTTGTCCAAGTCCGTACGCTGCTTGACCCGGGCGTTCTCCACCGAGTACGATACCTTTCTTATGGGCGTGTAGTAAGCATCGACTTTCATCTTACCCACCTCAGTGCCTTCCCGCTCTTCCGCAGACTTCGGCGCAAGTTCGGCATCAAGCAGCCGGTACCCAACCCCGCGGGTAACCGTCATTTCGATGTCCAACTGAGCGTCTACCAACAGATGGGCGATTACGTGGTCTGGGTCGACGATCTCGACATCATGCGGCAGCTGAATATCTGCGGCCGTTACCACGCAGGGTCCGGTTTTGCTGAGCTTCAGCGTCGCCTCATCCCGTTCCGTTCCCGTCATTTTGACTGCCAGACCTTTCAGATTGATCAGAATTTCGATCACCTCTTCGCGGACGCCTTCGAGCACGGTGAACTCATGCAGAGCGCCTTCAATTTTCACCTCGGTGATCGCCGCTCCCGGCATTGATGACAACAGCACCCTTCTCAGGGCGTTGCCAAGCGTATGCCCGAATCCGCGCTCAAGCGGATCCAAGGTGATTTTGGCATGCTTTGGGCTGACCTGATCAATCTTGATCGTCTGCGGCTCCAAAAATTGTGAAGTGTCAAATGATGATGAAGAACTATTCATTGAATTCCTGAAAATCGATGTGATAAATTAAAATCATTTGGAGTAATAGCCAATAACAAGCGTTTCATCAATGTCATCCGGCAGCTCTTCGCGCTCAGGCCGATTCATGTAAACACCGCGAAAGCTCGTGATGTCAACATCCACCCATGGCGGAAATCCAACCCTTTCCGTGATGCCCAGTGACACATTGATTCTCTCCTGACCTCTGCTCTTCTCGCGAATTTCGACCGTGTCGCCGGGCTGAACCTCATAGGAGGGAATGTTGACTCGAGCACCGTTGACCAATACCGCGTTGTGATTGACCAACTGACGCGACTCGGCCCGCGTACTGCCAAAACCCATTCGATAGACGACGTTGTCAAGGCGAGACTCCAGAATCTGCAGCAGGTTCACGCCGGTCGAACCCTGTCGTCGGGAAGCCTCTCTAAAATGTTTTCGAAACTGCTTTTCCATCACCCCGTAAGTTCTTCTCAACTTCTGCTTCTCTCTGAGCAGTCGTCCAAAAACAGTTACGCGGGTTCGATGCGAAACCGCTTTCTGACCTGGCAGCTTATCAAAGCGGCACTTTTCAGTAATCGACTTGAAGTCTCCTCGCCGCTTCAGCCCCAGATCACTCTGTTCGCGTCTGGCAAGTTTGCAGGTCGGTCCGGTGTATCTGGCCATCGTCTATCCCTCTACGGTCTGCGCTGCTTCGGTGGCCGGCAGCCATTGTGCGGTATCGGCGTGACATCAGTGATGTTGGATATCTCCAAGCCAGCCGCATTCAACGCCCGAACGGCCGAATCGCGTCCGGGTCCCGGCCCGCAGACTTCTACATCAATGTACTTCATGCCCATGTCCATCGCACTCTTCGCACAGTCCTGCGATGCAATCTGTGCGGCAAATGGCGTACTCTTACGCGACCCTTTGAAATCCATCTTCCCGGCGGTCGACCAACACAATACGTTGCCCTGCTTGTCCGTAATGGTAATGATGGTGTTGTTGAACGTCGCATGAATATGCGCAACGCCTATGCTGACGGTTCGTTTTACCTTGACCTTGCGTTTTTTCTGTTTACCTTTTGCCACTGTTCAATTACCTGCTATTTCTTTTTCTTGACCGGCGCTTTTCTCGGCCCTTTTCGCGTTCTGGCGTTGGTTGAAGTTCGCTGCCCTCTTACCGGCAATCCTCTTCGATGTCTCAACCCCCGATAGCAGCCAAGGTCCATCAGGCGTTTTATATTCATCGCGACTTCCCGGCGCAGATCGCCCTCGATCCGAAACTTGGCGACTGCAGTACGAATTCTCTCCGCTTCGTCGTCCGTCAGATCTCGCACTTTTTTGCCGGGATCAATCTGATTGGAACTGCATATCGATTCGGCCGTCGGCAACCCAATGCCGTAAATCTCCGTCAACGCAATTCGAATGTGTTTCTGTACGGGTAAATTAACCCCTGCTACTCGTGCCAAAACCTAACTCCCAAATTGGCATACCGTTCATTGATGACTTACTCAGTCTCGATTCAGACTCTGAATCAGATCAACCTTGTCGCTGCTTGTGCCGCGGGTCAGAAGTGCAATGCACCCTGAGCACGCGATTTCGTTTGAAGATCTTGCAGTTGCGACAAATTTTTTTTACTGACGCTCTCACTTTCATGTTCAATCTCCCACTGTTTATCGAGTTATTCCAAAGCCGCTTGATATCGATGACTTCTTCAGCAGACTTTCATACTGCCGCGACATCAGGTGCGATTGCACCTGAGCGATGAGGTCCAGCATCACGACGACGATAATGAGCAGTGAAGTGCCACCGAAGTAAAACGGTACGCTCCACTGGACAACCAGAAATTCCGGAATAAGGCAGACGATGACCAGATAAATGGCACCCGCCAATGTCAGCCGGGAAACAACGGTATCGATGTATTTCAATGTCTGCGATCCGGGCCGTACTCCGGGTACGAAAGCCCCTGATTTTTTCAGATTGTCGGCCATATCCTTAGGACTGAACACCAGGGCGGTATAAAAAAAACAGAAAAATACGATCATCGCCGAGTACAGCAGCATGTAGATTGGCTGTCCCGGCCCGATGGCGGTCGAAATGTCAGCCAGCCAACCCAGCCCTTCGGTCTGCCCAAACCAACTGCCAAGACTGACTGGAAAAAGAATGATGCTGGATGCGAAAATTGGTGGAATAACGCCCGACATGTTGATTTTCAACGGCAGATGACTCGTCTGACCGGCGAGCATTTTACGCCCCTGCTGACGCTGTGCATAATTGACTGTAATTCTTCGCTGCCCTCTCTCGAAAAACACCACACAACCGGTTACGAGCACGGCGCCAACAAATAGGATCAGTACCCCAATTGGCGTAAAGGCGCCAGTTCTTGCCAGTTCCAATGTACCGGCAACGGCCGATGGCAGCCCCGCGACGATACTGGCGAAAATCAACAGCGAAATTCCGTTGCCGATACCGCGCTCCGTCGTCTGCTCACCCAGCCAGACAAGAAACATCGTACCGGTTACCAGCGCAGCCACCGTTGACAGTTTGAACCCCAATCCTGGCGTCAGCACGACCGCACTGCCGCCAGCCACCTGTCCCTCAATCGCAATGGCGATGCCAAGACCCTGAAAGGTCGCGAGCAGTACCGTTCCATAACGGGTGTACTCGGTGATTTTGCGACGACCCGCTTCGCCTTCTTTCTTCAGCTGCTCAAGCTGCGGGATCACCGCACTCATCATCTGCATGATGATGGAGGCGGATATGTAGGGCATGACGCCCAAGGCGAAGACGGACAGTCTGGACAGCGCACCGCCAGAAAACACATTGAAAATGTCAACGATCGAACCGCGGGTCTGCTCGAAAAGTGCCGCCACTGCTACCGGGTCAACACCTGGAACAGGCACGTGCGTACCCAGCCGAAAAACGACCATGGCGCCCAAGACGAATAAAATCCGCGTCTTGAGCTCGCTCAGGGTTCCGAGCCCTGGCAGACGACGAGAAGAAATGGGTGCGGCCATCGGATTATTCCTCGATCGTGCCGTCAGCCGCTTCAATTGCAGCTCTCGCACCCGCAGTAACGGAAATGCCCTGCAGTGCGACCGCATTTTCCAGCTTACCTGAAAGGATTACTTTTGCGCGCAAGGCTCGTTCGGGAACGATGCCGGCGGCTTTCAGGGCCGCCAGGTCAACTGTTTCGCCAGCGAATCGGTTGAGCTCCCGCAATCGTACCTCCGCCCATCGATGGGCGGTCAGAGACGTGAACCCGCGCTTCGGCAGTCGTCGATTCAAAGGCATCTGACCGCCTTCAAAGCCAACTTTAACGCCCCCGCCGGAGCGGGAATTCTGTCCCTTATCACCGCGTCCGCACGTGCTGCCATAGTTCGACCCGGCACCGCGCCCAACTCGTCTGCGACGTTTACGCGCACCGGGAGTACTCCGCAGCCTGATTCGGCCCCCTCGCTGATTGTCCATTGTCAACTGCTCATCCATCAGGAGAATCCTCACACTCGACCAGGTAGGAAACCTTACGGATCATACCCCGTACCGCGGGCGTATCTTCAAGTTCGCGCACGTGATTGATTCGACGCAGTCCCAAACCGCGGACGCAGGCCTTGTGACTTTCAAGTCGTCCAATCGTACTGCGTACCAGTCTGACGCGCAGTCTGCCAGTTTTTCCATCATCCATCATTCAAAAACCTGTCACTCTCACTTGGAGAATATCTCATAGACATGCTTGTTTCGCCGGTCGGCAATTTCGTTCGGGCTGCGGATGGACAACAGTCCATCTATGGTTGCTCTTGCAACATTGATGGCATTGGTGGTGCCAATGACTTTCGCCAGTACATCCTCCACACCGGCGGCTTCAAAAATAAGCCTCATCGTGTCGCCAGCGATAATTCCCGTGCCCGCCGATGCAGGACGCATAATGACCTTGGCCGCACCGTGACGACCAATCACCGGGTACTGCAACGTACCTTTTTTCAGGTGGACTTTCACTTTGTTCCGTCTCGCCTGTTCGAACGATTTCTGTGCGGCAAGCGGCACCTCGCGCGCTTTACCCACACCGATACCGACCTCGCCTTCGCCGTTACCCACAACAGTCAGCGCGGAAAAACCAAAAATCCGACCGCCTTTGACGACTTTGGAAACCCGTCGAACTTTAATAAGCTGTTCAATCTGCTTGTCCTCAACCGGGCTGATCTGTTGATCATTCATTACCATACTGATTCCACTCTTCTACGTGATTAAAAAGCCAGTCCAGCTTCTCTCGCCGCATCGGCCAGCTGCCTGACGCGTCCGTGATACTGATTCCCCGACCGGTCAAAGCCGATGTTTTCGATCTGTGCCGCCAGAGCTCGCCGAGCAATCGTCTCGCCGACCAACTTGGCCGCGCCGATATTGCCACCGTTCTTCAGTTGACTTCTGAGTTCCGGCTCCAAAGAAGAAGCACTCGCTAAAGTCTGCTGCCCGTCGATGGAAATGATCTGCGCATAGATGTGCCGAGCCGAACGAAACACGCACAACCGATTCTTGCGATGCAGACGCAGACGCATTCTCGCCTTCCGAGCCCGCTTCAAACGTCTTGATTTCCTGTCTCCCATCATTTAACCCGCACTCTTGGCCTGTTTTCTGCGCACCCGTTCATCCGAATAGCGAATGCCCTTACCTTTGTAGGGTTCAACAGGACGCATTCTACGAATGTCCGCCGCCACCTGACCCACCTTCTGTTTATCAAAACCATGCACCACCAACTCGACCTGGGTGCTGATCTCTGATTTGATTTCAAATGTAACGCCAGCCGGCGCCTCATACTCGATGGGATGCGAATAACCCAATGAAAACGTCGCCTTTGACTGATTCACCTGTACACGGTATCCGGTACCAAACAGCGTCAGCTCTTTTCGGTATCCGGTACTGACTCCGGTAACCATATTGCTGATCAGAGAGCGCATGGTGCCAGACATCGCACGGGATTTCTGACTGGAATGACGCGCCTTAACGGCAACGACCCCATCCTCAATCAATACTTCAACCAGTGGGTGCACCTCCATCTTCAGCTCGCCTTTCGGTCCTTTGACCAATATCGTTCGAGCCGAAAATTCAATATTCACATCCTGTGGAACAACGACGGGTTCCTTTGCAATTCTTGACACTTCAATGTTCCCCGATATCAACTGACGGTGCAGACCACTTCGCCGCCGATTCGCAGTGACTTGGCCGATTTCGCCGTCATAACGCCCTTTGATGTGGAAACGATCGTGGTGCCAAGACCCGCATTCACAAGCGGCATTTCGTCAATGCTTCGATAAATCCGTCTACCCGGTTTGCTGATCCGCTTGAGTGTTTCGATGACCGGCATTCCGCCATGATATTTGAGGATGATCTCGAGGACCGGCTTGCCCGCCGCATCATCCGTTGCGTAATCTTTGATATACCCCTCATCTTTCAGGACTCGTGCAATTTCCCGCTTCATCCTGGAATCCGGCATAGACACACTCGCATGCGACGCGCTCGCCGCATTACGAATCCGAGTCAGCATGTCTGCAATTGGGTCGGTCATTGCCATCGATTAAATTCTCCGCCTTTGGGTGATCATGTCGTCAGTTCGTTACCAGCTGGCCTTCGTTGCGCCGGGCGCCTCGCCTTTCATTATCACTTCGCGCAGCTTATTGCGCCCTAGTCCAAAACGTCTGTAGTATCCGCGCGGCCGGCCAGTCAATCCGCAGCGATTGCGCTGACGATTTGGGTTGCTGTCTCGAGGCAACTTCTGCAGCGCCATCATCACTTCCATTCGCTCCTGCATGGAAAGCTCGGGTTCGAGCACTTTTTTCTTGAGTGCCGCTCTTTTTTCGGCATATCGCGCAGCCAGATTTTTCCGTCTGACTTCTCGTGCCAGCATCGATTTTTTCGCCATCGCTAATTCTGCCTTAAAGGAAAATTAAAGCCACGCAACAGTGCCGCAGCCTCGTCATCGGTTCTAGCTGAGGTGGTGATCGTAATGTTCATGCCGCGCAGCTCATCCACTTCATCGTAATCAATTTCAGGAAATACGATCTGTTCGCGGATGCCAAAAGAATAATTGCCCCGACCATCGAACGCCTTTGCCGACAGGCCGCGAAAATCGCGAATCCGCGGAATGGCAATCGAAATCAGCCGATCCAGAAAATCGTACATGTGATTGCGCCGCAGCGTCACCATACAGCCCACTTCAAAGCCCTCGCGGATCTTAAATGCCGAGATTGCCTTCCGGGCCTTGGTAACCACGGGTTTCTGTCCGGCGATCAGCTGCATATCTTTCACCGCACTGGCAATCATGTTCTTGTCTTTTTTGACCGCCGCGCTGCCAAGTCCCATATTCAGGGTAATCTTTTCAACTCGCGGAACCTGCATCATGTTCTGATAATCAAACTCCCTGCTGAGACGGTCAAACAGTTCGTCTCTGTAAAATCGCAGGAGCCTTGGAGTATAGTCTGCCATTTTCCGACCTATGCTGTCAGCACTTCGCCATTGGATTTGAAATAACGCACCTTGGTTCCATCCGCGAGAAATTTGACTCCAACCCGATCCGCCTTGTGCGTCGTCGGATTGTAGAGCGCTAGATTCGACAGCTGGATCGGTGCTTCCTTAGAAAGAATCCCGCCCGTCTGGCCGGCATTTGGATTGGGTTTCGTGTGTCTTTTCACAACGTTGATGCCGTTCACCAGCGCGCGGCTGCCATCCTGGCTGATATCCAGTACGGTACCGCGCTTCCCGCGGTCTTTGCCGGCAATCACAATAACTTCATCGCCTTTTTTGATCTTGTTCATTTTCTACCGCTAAATGACTTCGGGTGCCAGCGAAACGATCCGCATGAACCGCTCCTGTCGAAGCTCTCGTGTAACCGGACCGAATATTCGCGTTCCAACTGGCATGTATTGTGCGTTCAGCAATACCACCGCGTTGCGGTCAAAGCGAATGAGCGAACCATCCCGACGACGCACCCCTTTCTTCGTGCGAACGACCACTGCGAAAAATACATCACCCTTGCGCACCCGACTGTTCGGAATCGCCTCTTTGATGGTGATGCGAATAATGTCGCCAATGCCAGCATAACGCCGCTTTGAGCCGCCCAGCACTTTGATGCACTGAACGCGTTTTGCCCCGCTGTTGTCTGCCACATCAAGCATGCTCTGCATCTGGATCACTGTACCATCACCTCCAGGGTCAGTCCGGTCGGGTTTCTAGAATCTTGACCAACCGCCAGCTCTTGGTACGCGAATACGGACGGCACTCCTCAATCAGTACCTGATCGTTTTCTTTACAGCTGTTCTGTTCGTCATGCGCATGCAGTTTGGTGATTCGCTTGACATACTTTCGATACAGCGGATGGGGAATCTTCCGCACGATCGATACGGTAATCGTCTTATCCATGCGCGCGCTGGTAACGACCCCCGGCACGGTCCGCGTTTTTTTCGCTCTGTCTTTCTTACTCATGCCTGTCACTTGCAGTCTGTTCATTCATAACCGTCTTGATGCGGGCGATATCCCGTCGAAGTTCGCGAAACCTGGCAACATCGGAGAACTGGCCGGTCACGTGCTGAATGCGAAGCTCCAGTTGCCTGCGACGCAGTTCGATCAGCTTCTGCCGCAGCTGCTCCGGCGAGCTCCTGCGCATCTCACTTAACTTGATCACAGCAGCCCCTGTCGTTTTGCGAAAGATGTCCGCACTGAAAATTTGGCACTGGCTCGGCGAAACGCCTCGCGGGCCATATTCTCGGAAACCCCTTCAATCTCATAAAGCATGTGTCCGGGTTTGACGACGAACACCCAATACTCCGGATTGCCCTTACCTTTGCCCATCCGCACTTCCAGGGGTTTTTTCGAAACCGGTTTATCTGGAAAAATGCGAATCCACAGTTTGCCGCCGCGGCGCACATACCGATTGATCGCGCGACGACCGGCCTCAATCTCGCGCGCCGTGATCCGACCGCGGGTGGTGGCCTTCAGACCATACTCACCAAAGCTCACCTGATTGCCGCGGGTGGCAAGGCCACGGTTTCGACCTTTCTGCTGCTTTCGATACTTACTGCGTTTGGGTTGTAACATGTCTCAATTCACCTGTTCATCACTGCCGGCTGACGTCGCCGGCCGATTTGCCACCCGCATCGCGGTAAACCTCGCCATTGAAAATCCACACCTTCACCCCGATCACACCGTAGGTCGTAATGGCTTCGGAAAAACCGTAGTCCACATTCGCCCGAAAGGTATGCAGCGGCACCCGTCCTTCTCGATACCATTCGGTTCTGGCGATATCAGCGCCATTCAGACGCCCGGAAATCATCACTTTGGCACCCAGCGCACCCACTCGCATGGTGTTTTTCACAGCCATTTTCATCGCCCGTCGAAACATCATCCGTTTCTCAAGTTTCTGGCAGATGCTTTCTGCGACCAAAGACGCGTCCAAGTCGGGTTTGCGAATTTCTTCAACGGAAACAGCAACGGGCGCACCGTTCATTCTGCTGAGTGCGTTTCTCAGACTGTTGATATCCTCACCTTTTTTTCCGATGACCGTACCGGGCCGCGCAGAATGAATGATGACCTTGAGGTTCTGTGCCGATCGTTCAATCAGAATGTCACTGACCGATGCATTCGACAGACGTCGGCGGATGAATTCTCGCACCTCCAGATCTTCCTTGAGATTGCGAGCGTAGTCCTTGCCGGACGCATACCAGCGCGATTTCCAATCGGTGGAAATTCCCAGTCGAATGCCAATTGGCTGCACTTTCTGACCCATGTTCCCTCTACCTCGTCAGTCGTCGGACAAAACCACCGTAATGTGGCTGTTACGCTTGAAAATTCGATTCCCTCGGCCGCGCGCTCTCGCCCGCAGTCGCTTCAATACGGGCGCCTCATCGACATAAGTCGCATAAACATACAGTTCGTCAATGTTCGCACTGTTATTCACTTCCGCATTCGCAATCGCCGAATCCAACGTCTTCAGTACCAGTCTGGCACTTTTTCGAGTACTGTATGCCAACACGTCCCGCGCCTGCTCGACCGGTAAATTTCGAATCATATCGACGATCAGACGGCACTTATAGGGCGATGATCTGACGTACTTGGAAACTGATCTGACTTTCACCTGCAATTGCTCCTATCTCATTTTTCGATCGGCGGAAAAAGCTTTGAAGGTCCGAGTCGGTGCGAATTCTCCGAGCTTGTGCCCGACCATGTTTTCCGTAATCAATATGGGAACATGGTGCCGTCCATTGTGCACCGCAATCGTCAGTCCGATAAACTCGGGTAATATCGTCGATCGTCTTGACCAGGTCTTAATTGGCTGTCGACTTTTCGTCTCGTTGGCCTTCTGAACTTTGGCCCACAAGTGATGATCGACGAACGGTCCTTTCTTGACTGATCTGCTCATTCTATCTCCTTATCACCTATCTGCGCTTACCAGCCCGCCTAACAATCATGTTCGATGTCCGCCGCACCCTCCGGGTACGATATCCTTTGGTCGGCACACCCCATGGGGAAACGGGGTCGCGGCCGCCGGAAGTTCGACCCTCCCCGCCACCATGCGGGTGATCGACCGGATTCATTGCGACGCCGCGGACGGTTGGGCGAACGCCACGCCAGCGTTTGGCGCCAGCTTTGCCCAATTTACGCAATCCATGTTCCTCGTTGCCGACTTCACCGATCGTCGCCCGACAGGCGACATTGATTTTTCGCATCTCGCCCGAGCGCATCCGCATCAGCGCATAGTTCCCCTCTCTACCGAGAAGCTGGGCCGAAGATCCTGCCGAGCGAGCCAGCTGCGCGCCCTTGCCTGGCTTCATCTCAACACAGTGAACAACCGTTCCCTGTGGAATATTGGCCAGCGGCAGACAGTTGCCGGGTTGAATGGGTGCCGCAGTTCCCGACAGCAGAGTCGTACCCGCCGCAACGCCTTTCGGCGCAATGACATATCGCCGCTCACCGTCTGCATACAGCAGCAATGCGATGTTCGCACTGCGATTGGGATCATACTCGATGCGTTCCACCCGTGCCGGAATGCCGTCCTTGTTGCGTCGAAAATCAATCACTCGATACTTTCGTTTGTGTGCCCCGCCCCGATGGCGAACTGTAATTCGTCCGACATTGTTGCGACCATCGGTTTTGCCAACCGGTTTCGACAGCGCGCGATGCGGGCGGCCGCGATGAATGCCCGTCCGTTTGACTTTGACCATCCCGCGGCGACCTGGAGTCGTCGGTTTCTGCTTGACCAGTGTCATTTCGATCAACGCACCTTAGGCCTGAATATCCTGTGAAAAATCAATGTCATCCTCCTGATGAAGCCGGACATAAGCTTTGCGTCGATCGCTCTGTCTGCCGGCCATTCGTCCGAACATTTTCTTCTTGCCGCGCTGGTTCACGACCTGCACCGACAGCACTCGAACCTTGAACACCTTCTCGACGCTTTCCTTGATTTCCTGCTTGGTGGCTTTACGATCGACTTCAAACACATGTTGATTGCTACGATCGGCCAGCATCGTACCTTTTTCCGAAACGATCGGATATCGAATGACTGAATAAATGCGTTCTTCGTTCATTGCAACCACTCGTCCACTCGTTTTATGGCGTTCTCCGTCATCAGCACCTTATCCTGATCGACGATATCCGCCGGATTCAGCATGGATGAGTCGATCAAATTGACGTTCGGTATGTTTCTCAGCGAAAGATACAGGTTCTCACTGGCTTCATCATCAACGATCAGAGCGGTTCGACAGTACAGTTTCTCCAACAGCTGAATGGCCAGCTTGGTACTTGGCACCTTACATTCAAGATCGGTAACCACCACCAGATTGCCTCTCCTCAGCGTCTCTGACAGCACTGCGCGCATGGCGGCTCGAAAAACCTTGCGATTCACCTTCTGTGAATAGTCCCGAGGCGAGGCCGCGAACGTCTGACCACCACCTCGATTCAGAGGACTGTTTCGAGTACCCGCTCGGGCCCGACCCATGCCTTTCTGTCGAAAGGGTTTCGCTCCACCCCCTCGTACCCGAGAACGATTTTTCTGCGCGGAGGTGCCCGCCCGATGGGCGGCGCGATAGGCGATCACCGCCTGATGCACCAGACTGGCATTGAATTCAGCGTCGAATGTGGCGCTGGAGACCTCGATCGATTTCTGTCGATTGCCTTCTTTGTCTAGTATCTCTAAGTCCATGCTGAGTTCCCGACTGAGTCAGACTAGCTGCTGTGTTTAACTGCTTTGGTGATGACAATATTGGATTGGCGAGATCCTGGAACCGAACCTTTGATCAGCAGCAGGTTGCGTTCTTGATCAATCCGAACGACCTCAAGATTCTGCTGTGCGCAGACCTCGTGCCCAGAATGTCCGGCCATTTTTTTACCGGGAAACACGCGGCTCGGGGTCTGATTCTGGCCAATCGAACCGGGCTTGCGATGCGCTTTCGAATTTCCGTGCGTGGCGCGCCCGCCACCGAATCCATAGCGCTTCATCACACCGGTAAATCCCTTGCCGAGGGAGACGCCTCTGACATCGACTTTCTGCCCCTCGCTGAACAGGGTTACATCCACACTGTCCCCCACTTTATATGAACCGACCTCCGCATCATCCATTCTGAATTCCCAGACGCCGCGGCCCGGTGCAACCCCCGATTTCTCATAAATGCCGCGCATCGGCGCATTCAACTTTTCAGGTTTCACTTTTCCGGTGGTAACGGCAACGGCGCAGTAGCCATCACTGGAGACGGACTTCAACTGCAATATCCGGTGCGGCTCGATCCCCAAAACGGTAACCGGTACGGAGGTGCCATCTTCCCTGAACAGGCGCGTCATCCCCAACTTTGTGCCGATCAATCCCAATGACATAATTGTCTATCCTCTACTGGTGCGTCCATCTACTTCAGTTTGATTTCAACATCTACCCCAGACGGCAGATCCAGTTTCATCAGCGCATCAATTGTTTTTTCAGTCGGTTCGACAATATCCATAATCCGCTTGTGCGTGCGAATTTCAAACTGATCGCGCGACTTCTTATCCGCATTCGGCGACCGCAGCAGAGTGAATCTCTCAATACGCGTCGGCAGCGGGATGGGCCCGCGTACAATCGCACCGGTGCGCCGCGCGGTCTCGACGATCTGCGATGCGGAACTGTCGATCATCCGATGATCGAACGCTTTCAGCCGAATGCGGACTTTCTGTTGATCAATCACTCTTGCTACCGGGCTTGCCATCGCACTCACTTATTATCGTTGCGGGTTGAATTCAATTTTCGTTCAGCCTTGATCTGCATCCGTCAGCTGGCTTTTTTCAGGGCCAGACCGGCCTGTTCGATCGAAATCGGCTCATAATTGTCAAATTCCATGGAATAAGTCGCCCTTCCCTGCGTCAGTGAACGTAAGGAAGTTACGTAGCCGAACATTTTTACCAGTGGCACTCTGGCCTTGATGACTTTACCACTGCTGACGTCGGACACTTCTTCGATTATCCCGCGTCTGGAGTTCAGATCATTGGTTACCGCCCCCAGGTATTCACTTGGAGTAACGACTTCAACTGACATGAATGGCTGCAGCAGCTGCGGACCGGCTCTGAGCGCGGCATCGCGAAAGGCCTGCGTGCCCGCAATGCGGAACGCATGTTCGGATGAGTCCACTTCGTGAAATGAACCATCAAGCAGCGTCACCTTGACATCAACAACCGGATAACCAGCGATGACGCCGGAGCCCATCGCTTCTTCGACTCCGCGCTTGACCGCAGGAATGTACTCTTTCGGAATCGCACCGCCGACTATCTGGTCCGTGAACTCGAACCCACCGCCCTGCGCCAGGGGCTCAATCTGGAGGATGACATGCGCGAACTGACCGCGGCCACCGGTCTGCCTGACATGGCGGGTTTCCTGCCTGACCGCGGTGCGGATGGTCTCCCGATAGGCGACCTGCGGCTGACCGATGTTGGATTCGACGTTGAACTCGCGCCGCAGACGATCGATGATGACCTCCAGATGCAGCTCACCCATTCCAGAAATGATGGTCTGGCCCGATTCGGCGTCGGTACGCACTCTGAAGGACGGATCTTCCTTCGACAGCTTGGCGAGCGCCAGCGACAGACGGTCCTCATCGGCCCGCGTTTTCGGCTCGACCGCCTGCGAGACGACCGGTTCCGGAAATTCCATGCGCTCCAGGGCGATTTCTTCACCTTTGACGGTAACCGTATCACCGGTCGATACATTTTTCAGTCCGACCGCGGCGACGATTTCACCCGCTCTGATTTCTTTGATTTCGACTCGATCGTTGGCATGCATCTGCAGCAGTCTGCCAATGCGTTCTTTTCTGCCATTGGACACGTTGACCACGGAGTCGCCAGACTTCAGCGTACCGGAATAAACTCTCAGAAACACCAGCTGACCGACAAAAGGATCGGTCATTATCTTGAATGCCAGGGCGGCGAATTTTTCCGCATCATCGGCTTTTCGTACCGCCGTCTTCTGACTGTCGGCATCGACGATTCCCTCAACTGGTGGCACGTCGGTCGGATTGGGCAGATAATCGATCACTCCATCAAGCAGCAGCTGTACCCCTTTATTCTTGAATGCGGAACCACAGAAGACCGGCACGATGGCATTTTCGATCGTCAGTTTTCGCAGCCCACGGCGAATCTGCTCGGCACTCAACGTTCCGTCTTCGAGCCAAGAGTCGGTCAACTCGTCATCCGCTTCGGCGGCCGCCTCAACCAGTTCATCGCGCATTGTCTGCGCCTTTTCGAGCAGTTCTTCCGGCACCGCCTGGCGGGTGTACTGGGCCCCCATCGTCGAATCATCCCAATACCAGGCTTCCATATCGATCAGATCAACGATGCCAGCAAATCTTTCCTCAGAGCCAATCGGCAGTTGCACTGGAATCGCCCGCGCACCGAGAAACTTTCTGACCTGACCGACGACATTCTCAAAATCAGCGCCGACGCGGTCCATCTTATTGATGAATATCAATCTTGGAACCCCATAACGGTCAGCCTGTCGCCAAACGGTCTCGGTCTGTGGTTCCACACCACCAACTGCACACAGCACACCGATGGCGCCGTCCAGCACTCGCAATGAACGCTCCACCTCAATGGTGAAGTCAACGTGTCCGGGCGTGTCGATGATGTTCACCCGATGTTCACCAAATTCCGTACGCGCACCTTTCCAAAAGCATGTCGTCGCAGCTGAGGTGATGGTGATCCCACGTTCCTGTTCCTGTTCCATCCAGTCCATGATGGCGTTTCCATCATGCACTTCACCGATTTTGTGAGAAATACCCGCGTAGAACAGGATGCGTTCCGTCGTCGTCGTCTTACCGGCATCAATATGAGCCATGATGCCGATGTTTCGATATTGTCTGATTGGCGTCTGCCTTGCCATATCCCGTCTCAACGCTGCCATCAATACCTGAAATGTGAAAAAGCCTTGTTCGCCTCGGCCATTTTGTGTGTGTTTTCACACTTTTTGAACGCTTCACCCGTTCGGTTTGAAGCCGCAATCAATTCCGACGCCAAGCGCAGCGCCATTGATTTTTCACCTCGCTTTCGGGCCGCCTCAATGATCCACCGAATCGCCAGCGCGTCGCGGCGCGTCGGACGCACTTCGATGGGGACCTGATAGGTGGCGCCACCAACCCGCCGGCTCTTGACCTCAACGCTCGGTCTGACGTTCCCCAGCGCCTCTTCAAACACCTCTAGCGGTTCGCCGGCATTGCGACTGACAATCACATCGAATGCGTTATAAAGAATTTTCTCGGCAATTGATTTCTTGCCATCAAGCATCAGCGCGTTGATGAACTTCGCCACCGTGATCTGCTTGTATTTTGGATCCGGCATGATTTTCCGCTTGGGAACCAATCGTCGTCTAGGCATGGTACTGGTCTATCCGTCCTGTGAACTGTTCGTTGCCGCTAGGACCGCGGTCGCTTGGCACCGTACTTCGAGCGTCCCTGCCGGCGCCGGTCCACACCCGAGGTGTCCAAGGCGCCGCGCACCGTATGATAGCGAACCCCCGGCAGATCCTTCACCCGCCCACCGCGGATCAGCACGACGGAGTGTTCCTGCAGGTTATGCGACTCACCGCCAATGTAGGTGGTCACCTCATAGCCGTTCGTCAATCTGACGCGGGCCACCTTGCGCAAAGCCGAATTGGGTTTCTTCGGAGTGGTCGTGTAAACTCGAGTACAGACGCCGCGTTTCTGCGGACATGCCTCAAGCGCCGGCACGTTCGTTTTTTTCGTCTGTTTTTTTCTTGGCTGACTGACCAGCTGATTAATCGTCGGCATGTTCGCTTAGTTCACGTTTGAAGCAACTGAAATTTCGTTCAATTTTTTTTCAATTAGTCAAATAATAAAGACAGATCAACCCATTTGATCTGTCCAACTGCCCGACACCGGTCTAGCATCGGGCATATAACCTTACAATGTTAACTTATTTCGATTGAAAATTCAAGCCATATTTGCAATATTTTTTGCATGCAACTGAATTTCCATCGCGCCGGCAACCACAGTTGTGCGGTCAGCTCATCCCCGTCTGAAACAGTTTGTCGCGATCGATGACGCTCTCCGCATCATCCGCCGCACTCGCGACATGCTGCTGAAATCCCTGTTCAAATTCCATTTCCGGCGTCTGCAGCAGCAACTGCTGTTTGCGCCGCCGCTTGCGCTGTTCATGGTGTACCAGTCCGGTACCCGCCGGAATCAGCCGTCCGACGATCACGTTTTCTTTCAACCCGCGCAGCTGATCGACCTTGCCACTCACCGATGCATCCGTCAGCACCCGCGTCGTTTCCTGAAACGACGCGGCTGAAATGAACGATTCGGTCATCAGCGAGGCTTTGGTGATCCCCAGCAGCACGCGTACCGCCCGCGCTTCCTGTTTGGGTGGCTCATCGTCCTGTAAATTTTCATTGTCTTCGCGTATTTTTTCGTTCACCTGCTCAAAGTGGGAGCGTTCCACCAGTTCACCTGGCAGGAAATTGGTATCGCCTGACTCCTCGATTCGAACCTTGCGCAACATCTGACGAACGATCACTTCAATGTGTTTGTCATTGATTGCCACGCCCTGCAACCGGTAAACCTCCTGCACTTCCTTCACGATGTAAGCGGTCAGCTCTTCAACCCCCTTCAGTTCCAGGATATCAGCCGATACCGGTGCCCCATCAACGATCTGTTCACCGCGCTCCACTTTTTCACCATCGAACACCATGACTGAACGGGAACGTCCCTTCGCAATCATTTCCTGGTGCTCCTGACCGAATTCATCGGTGATGATCAGCCGCAGGCGACTCTTCGTCTCCTCGCCGAAACTCACCGAGCCTGAGAATCTGGCATAGATCGCCGGGTCTTTGGGCCGTCGCGCCTCAAACAGTTCCGCGACGCGCGGCAATCCACCGGTAATATCGCGGGTCGAATCATACTCATGTGGAATTCTTGCCAGCACGTCGCCAACTCTGACCTCAGCTCCATGACTGACAAGCACCTGGGCGCCCGTCGTCAGCAGGTAGCGTACTTCGCGGTTGGTCTTCGGGAACATCAAGGTCTGATCATGTTCATCAACAAGACGCATCGCCGGTCGGTCGTCAAGCAGTTTCTGCTTGGAATCCAACACCGTAAACAGAGGCCGTCGCTCGTCGTAGTCCCGATCACCGTCGTCAGCCGACTGGGACACCGTGAGTCCATCAAAGAAATTTTCCAACTTGATGGTCCCGTTGACTTCGTTGATGATTGGATGGATGTGAGGGTCCCAGCCTGCAATCGTCTGATCCGGCAGCACCGATGTACCATCATCGACATAGAGCTCGGCACCGTAGGGAACTTGATAGCGTTCCGCCACAATTCCATTGGTATCCAGAATTTTCACTTCTCCTGATCGAGTGTTCACAATCAGATGACCTTGTGAATTCCTGATGTAACTGATGCGATCGAACTGCAGCACGCCTTTCGTCTTCACCACAATTCCGGTCGATGACTGTTCGCGCTCAGCGACACCGCCCATATGGAACGTGCGCATGGTCAATTGGGTACCGGGCTCGCCAATGCTCTGCGCGGCAATCACACCAACCGCCTCGCCTCGGTTAACCAGATGACCGCGGCCGAGATCGCGGCCGTAGCAGGTGGCACAGATCCCGTACTTGGTCTCACAGGTAACGGGTGAACGTACCTTCACCCGATGAATGGAGTGCCCTTCAATCAGTTTGATCAGTCTCTCACCAATCATCTCCCCAGCTTTGATCAGTACTTTATCGGGATTCGCCGGCGAGCGGAGTTCTTTCGCCGTCGAGCGTCCCAAAATCCGCGTGGCCAGCGGCACGACGATTTCACCCCCCTTGACCAGCGCTTCGAGCGTGATGCCTGCTGCGGTGCCACAGTCGGCTTCCGTAACAACCAGGTCCTGACACACATCAATCAAACGGCGGGTCAGATAGCCGGAATTGGCCGTTTTCAATGCCGTATCCGCCAGGCCTTTTCGGGCGCCGTGGGTGGAAATGAAGTACTGAAGCACCTCCAGACCTTCGCGGAAATTGGCCTTAATCGGGGTTTCGATGATCGTACCATCGGGTTTGGACATCAGGCCGCGCATGGCCGCCAGCTGTCTGATCTGAGCATGTGATCCGCGCGCGCCAGAATCAGCCATCACATGAACCGGATTGAATGATCGCTGCGTCACTTCATTGCCATGCTGATCAATCACCGTCTCCGTACTCAAGCGGTCCATCATCGACTTGGCAACCTTGTCACTGGCGCGGCCCCAGATGTCAACCACCTTATTGTAACGTTCGCCATCGGTCAGCAGACCGGCATTGGCCTGCCGCTGAACCTGTTCGACCTCCTTGTCCGCCTGTTCCAGAATTTCCTTCTTGTCTTCAGGAATTTCAATGTCATCAACACAGATGGAGATGCCGGCTTTGGCGGCATAATCGAAGCCGATGTACATCAGCTGATCGGCCAGCACCACCGTTTCCTTCAGACCCACATGGCGATAGCATTCGTTGACGATTTCCGAGATCAGTCTCTTGTTCAACACCCGGTTGATCAGTGCGAAAGACATCCCTTCAGGTAACACTTCGGACAGCAGAGCCCGACCGACGGTCGTATCATAAAATCGTCGTACCTCATGCCATTCGCCCCTGATTTTCTCATGTTCAACGATGCGGACTCGGATACTGGCATGAAGCGAAACCGCACCCACATCATAAGCCCGCCGGACTTCCGAGATATCGGCGAATATTTTTCCGCTCCCTTTGGGATTGACCGCCTCCCGCGTCAGATAGTACAGACCCAATACGATATCCTGCGACGGAACAATGATCGGCTCACCGTTCGCCGGCGACAGGATGTTGTTGGTGGACATCATCAGCGACCGCGCTTCGATCTGTGATTCAACGGTCAGGGGGACATGCACCGCCATCTGATCGCCATCGAAGTCGGCGTTATAAGGCGTACAGACCAGCGGATGCAGCTGAATCGCCTTGCCTTCCACCAGAATCGGCTCAAAGGCCTGAATGCCAAGCCGATGCAGCGTCGGCGCACGATTCAGAAGAACCGGGTGCTCGCGGATCACGACCTCTTCCAAGATATCCCACACTTCGCTGTCCTCTTTTTCGATCTTGCTTTTCGCCCAGCGAATGTTCGAACGTTCCGGATAGCGTCGATTCAGCTCGCAGAAAACAAATGGCTTGAAAAGTTCCAGCGCCATCCGCTTCGGCAGCCCACACTGATGCAGCTTCAGCGTCGGTCCGACTACGATCACCGATCGACCGGAATAATCCACCCGCTTACCGAGCAGATTCTGCCGAAAACGACCCTGTTTGCCCTTGATCAAATCCGCCAGCGATTTGAGTTTCTGCTTGTTGGCGCCCAAGATTGACTTCCCCCGGCGCCCGTTGTCAAGTAGTGCATCGACGGCTTCCTGCAGCATGCGTTTCTCATTTCTGACAATGATGTCCGGCGCGTGCAGATCAAGCAGGCGCTTGAGCCGGTTGTTGCGATTGATCACCCGACGATACAGATCGTTCAGGTCGGATGTCGCAAAACGGCCGGCTTCAAGTGGCACCAGCGGCCGCAGATCGGGCGGTAGAATCGGCAGTACCTGCAGCACCATCCACTCCGGCTTGTTTCCTGAACTGATGAAAGACTCAATCAGTTTCAGACGCTTGGTGAGTTTCTTCTTCTTGGTTTCGGATTTCGTCTCTTCCAATTCCTTACGTAGAATATCGGACTCCTCGTCGAAATCGATGCTGCGTATCAGGGATCGAATCGCCTCCGCACCCATACCGACTTCAAATTCACTGCCATACTCTTCATACGCCTTATGGTATTCCGCCTCGCCCAAACAGTGGCCGCGCTCAAAGGTCGTGTTCTCACCCGGGTCGATGACGACGTAAGCTTCAAAGTACATCACCAGTTCGATCTGCCGCACCGTCATGTCCAGCAGCAGTCCCAACCTTGAAGGCAGACTCTTCAGAAACCAGATATGTGCGACCGGGCTGGCCAGGTCGATGTGGCCCATTCGCTCGCGGCGCACCTTGGAATTGGTCACCTCGACGCCACATTTCTCACAGACCACCCCCTGATGCTTGAGGCGTTTGTACTTTCCGCACTGACATTCATTGTCTTTGACCGGACCGAACAGCCGGGCACAGAAAAGTCCATCCCGTTCCGGTTTGAATGTACGATAGTTGATGGTCTCGGGCTTACGGACTTCGCCATAAGACCAGCTGCGAATCTTTTCCGGCGATGCCAGGCCGATGCGGATCTCATCAAAATCTTCGAGCCGTCCCGCTCGTCTCATCAGGTTTTCAAGGTTTCTCATATTGCAACTCTCAATTCAGTCTGCCCGTTCCGAACTGTAAGACATTCCTACTTGGAATCTCTCATTTCGACATTGAGTCCCAGTGATCGAATTTCTTTCACCAGCACATTGAATGATTCAGGTGTGTTTGCCTCCATGTGGTGTCGTCCTGCAACAATGTTTTCGTAAATTTTTGAGCGGCCGAACATGTCATCCGATTTGACCGTCAGCATTTCCTGCAGCGTGTAGGCGGCCCCATAAGCCTCGAGCGCCCAGACTTCCATCTCGCCCAGTCGCTGACCGCCACCCATCGCCTTGCCACCCAGCGGCTGCTGAGTGACCAGGCTGTAGGGACCGGTTGAGCGGGCGTGCATCTTCTCATCCACCAGATGGGTCAGCTTGAGCATGTACATGTAGCCAACCGTTACCGATCGGTCAAATGCCTCACCGGTTCGCCCATCATAGAGCGTCGCCTGACCGCTTCTGGGTAGACCTGCCAGTTCCAACATGTCCTTGACCTCTTCCTCCGTCGCACCGTCGAATACCGGTGTCTCAATCGGCAGGCCGTTTCTCAGATTCGCCGCCAGTTCCATCACCTCGCGCGCATTCAGCGACGACAGCAGAGCCCGCTCCGCTGGCGCGGTATAGAAAGTTCGCAGATGTTTTCGCATCTGCTGAGCCTTTGCACCGGCATCGATCATCTGTCCGATCTGGCGCCCGATTTCCTTTGATGCCCAACCAAGATGGGTTTCCAGCACCTGTCCGATATTCATCCGCGACGGCACGCCCAGAGGATTGAGAATGATATCCACTGTCGTACCGTCCTCAAGATGTGGCATATCTTCCACCGGTACGATTTTCGAGATCACCCCCTTATTGCCATGCCGACCTGCCATTTTGTCACCCGGCTGCAGTCGACGCTTGATGGCAATAAACACCTTCACTCTTTTCAGCACGCCATTTTTCAGGTCATCGCCTTCTTCAATCTTGGCTCGCCGGCTCTCAAACTCTTCATCATACTGCTGCTTCTTGACGCCAATCAGATCGCGGATCGATTCGAACTGACGCGCAACCTCCTCGTTGCGCACTCGAATTTCGAACCACTCCCGGCGTTTCAGTCCAGATAAGTATTCAGCGGTGATCTCATCACCTCTGCCAAGCCCATTCGGGCCACCTTCGGCCACTTCGCCAATCAGCAGCGTCCTGAATCGATCGTAAGCGGCACGTTCTTCAATCCTGTATTTGTCATGCAGGTCTTTCTGCACGTTGTCAATTTCCAAAGCGATATTCTCTTCGGCGCGACTGTCTCGGTCCACTCCTTCTCTGGTGAATACCTGCACATCAATGACCGTTCCCGAAGTGCCGTAAGGCATCTTCAGCGACGTATCTTTGATATCGGACGCCTTTTCGCCGAAAATGGCGTGCATCAGCTTCTGCTCGGGACTGGGCTGTACGTCACCTTTCGGTGTTACTTTTCCAACCAGCACGTCACCCTGATTAACTTGGGCGCCGTTGAAGATGATGCCGGAATCATCCAGCTTCGACAGGGCGGCTTCCCGAACATTCGGGATATCTCGGGTGATTTCCTCCGGTCCGAGACGCGTATCTCTCGCTTCAACCGAAAACTCTTCAATGTGCACGGTGGTATAGACCTCATCCTGCACCAGGCGTTCCGAAATGACGATGGAATCTTCGAAGTTGTAACCGCACCACGCCATAAACGCGACCAGAATATTTTTTCCGAGCGCCAACTCACCCAAATTGGTCGCCGGCCCGTCAGCGATGGTGTCACCTCTGCGAATCCGGTCGCCGACATTCACCAGTGGACGCTGATTGATCGTCGTGCTCTGGTTGGAACGGCGGTACTTGATGAGGGAATAAATATCGACGCCTGAATCCTGGTCGCCGGTTTCAGATTTCTCCGCCCGGATGACGATTCGACCGCTGTCGACCGACTCAACGGTACCACCACGCAATGCCGAAACGGTCACACCGGATTCGACGCCCACCGTCCGCTCGGTACCGGTGCCGATCAGCGGCGTTTCGGTTTCGATGGTCGGTACGGCCTGACGCTGCATGTTGGACCCCATCAGGGCGCGATTCGCGTCATCATGCTCCAGAAATGGAATGCAGGCCGTCGCAATCGACACGATCTGTGCCGGTGCGACATCGACATAATCGATCTCATTGGGACTGGACAGCGTAACTTCATTGCCGCGTCTGCACGGTACCAGGCCCTTCGTCAGCCGACCCTTATCGCCCGCCGCGGCATTGGTCGGCGCGATTACATAGTCACCTTCTTCAATGGCTGACAGATAATGCACATCTTCCATGTTTTTCGAAACCTTGCCGCTCACGACTTTCCGGTATGGTGTCTCCAGAAAACCATAATCATTGATGCGCGCATACATCGCCAGCGAATTGATCAGACCAATGTTGGGACCTTCTGGCGTCTCAATCGGACAGACGCGTCCGTAGTGCGTCGGATGCACGTCTCGTACCTCGAAGCCGGCCCGTTCGCGCGACAGTCCACCCGGTCCCAACGCCGTTATTCGACGTTTGTGGGTAACTTCCGAAAGCGGATTCGTCTGATCCATGAACTGCGACAGCTGACTGGAGCGGAAGAACTCCCGTAACACGGACGAAACGGGCTTGGCATTGATCAGGTCCTGCGGCGTCAAGGTGTCCACATCCACCTGGCTCAGACGCTCCTTGACCGCGCGTTCCACTCTCCCAAGACCGATGCGGAACTGATTCTCCACCAGCTCACCGACGGAACGCACCCGGCGGTTACCTAAATTGTCAATATCATCAACTACATCTTTACCGTCTTTTAAGTCAATCAATAACTTAATGACATCCACAATATCGGCTTCATCCAGCACCGTTGAATCATTCGAATCATCTCGTTTCAGCCTTCGAGACAGTTTCATGCGACCAACCGAAGACAGGTTGTAGCGGGCCGGATTAAAGAACAGCGACTGGAACAGATTCTCGGCCACCTCAGGGGTCGCTGGCTCACCCGGTCGCATCATTCGGTAGATGCGTCTTTTCGCGTCCGCCTCGTCCTGTGTTGAATCAATTCGCAATGTTTCCGAAACATATGGACCACGGTCGATGTCGTTTGTATAAATGGTCTGAAACTCGCGGATGCCAGCGAATCGCAATGCACCGAACAGCTCGCCTTCCTCATCAAATAGCGCATTTGCTTTCACTGCGGTCTCACCCGGCGCGAACCGCTCTGAGCCACTCAGCAGCTGAATTCGTCTGACACCCGCGGCCACTAGCTGCTTGTGCAAATCGCCACCGCTCTGATACGCATCCCCCACTTTCAGGAGGACTTCTCCGGTCTTCTCCGAGGCCACCGTATCAACCGCCAATTTTCCATGCAGATAGTCTTCCGGCACGTCGACCCGCTTCATTCCAATTGCCTTGAGTCGAGCGACATCGTCAGCAGTGATCAGTGTGTTGGCTTTGATGAGCAGCTCGTCGGCAGAGCCGGTCAGATCAAACTCGAGACGAGTGCCGACCAGCTGCTCGACCGAGTCAAGCAATAACACGATGTGTCCATTTTTCTGAATGGCGAAGGTTTCGACCAAACCGCCATCACCCGAGCAGATGATGTCGGTCGCGCAGGCGCGGCCGGTCAGATAGGATACCGGAACTTCAATTTCGCGGAGCCGCGACGATTCCAGCTTTCGAATATCGCCCTGATGGATGCGATGCCCCTTTTCGATCAAAACCTTGCCGGAACGATATGTAATGTCAAAATCCAGTATCTGACCGCGCAGTCTGCTTGAGTCGTCCAGTTTCAGGGTCAGCTTGCCATTCTCATTCAGCCGGAACGTCTCAAACTCATAGAACGTACTCAGAATTCTATTCGTATCAAACCCAAGCGCGCGCAGCAGCATGGTTGCGGGCTCTTTCTTTTTCCGATCGATGCGCATGTACAGGTGGTCTTTCGCATCAAATTCAAAGTCCAGCCAGGACCCCCAGTACGGAATGATCCGACAGTTGAAGAGCACTTTACCTGAAGAATGACTCTTGCCCTTGTCGTGATCCAGAAAAACGCCTGGTGATCGATGCAGCTGAGAAACGACCACCCGATCCGTACCATTGATGATGAAGGAACTGCTCTCGGTCATCAGCGGAATTTCACAGATATAGACCGCCTCGCTCTCCTTGATGTCCTCGACGTTGCCACCGCTTCCGCCACCCTTGCCAGTCCCTGAGTCAACGCGGCTGAAACTGACCAGTTTGAGTGTCGCCTTAAGCGGTGCCGTATAGGTCAACCCCCGCCGCCGACATTCCATCTCATCAAATTTGGGTGGATCGAGACGGTACTCATCAAACTGCAGTTCAATCAGTCCATTCTGACTGGCGATGGGAAATGCGGAATTGAACGTGGCCTGCAGACCGACGTTTTCCCGCTCGTTTGGCGGAACATCAGCCTGTAAGAATTTCAGGTAGGAACTTTTCTGGATTTCCAGCAGATAAGGAACCGGCAATACGTCGGTACGCTTCCCGAAGTTCTTGCGGATCCGCTTTTTTTCGGTAACACTGTAGCTCATAAAATCAGGATACTCTGTGGTTGGTTGCAAATTTCACGCATACACGCCGAGCAGCTCCATCTTCGACGGAGCCGCCAACAGTCAGATATGCATCAGTGATGATTTGAAATGCCGAATCGGGGCCAAGTTATCCGTTACTTGATTTCCGCCGAGCCACCAGCATCCTCAATCTCTTTTTTCAGATTTTCAGCTTCCTCCTTCGATATGTCCTCAAGTACCGTTGCCGGCAGTTTTTCAGTCAGTTCCTTGGACTCCTTGAGCCCCAGCCCCGCCGCTGCCCGTACAACCTTAATGACTCCAATTTTCTTGTCGCCCGCTGAGGTCAGAACAACTGTAAATTCGGTCTGCTCTTCCGCTTCTTCGGCAACCGCACCAGGCGCGGCGGCGACTGCCCCAGCCAACGCAACCGGTGCGGCGGCCGAAACGCCGAAATGGCCTTCCATATCCTTGATCAATTCGGACAGGTCCAGCACTGACATTTCCGAAATCGCATCAATAATCTCTTGCCTTGATAAAGACATAACGTTTTCCTCGCGGTGTATATATGAAGTAATTGTTTTGAATTGAAATAATACCGGTCAACAAAGTCTATTCCTGCTTCGCATTCTTGATCGCAATCAATGTCTGGAGTAGATTGAATGGCAGAGCATGCAGCGTGCCAACGAGTTTCTGCATCGGTGCCGACAGGGTACCGAGCAATTTCGCCAACAGCTCATCCCGGCTCGGAAGTTCAGCCAGCTGATTGATCTGTTCGACATCAAGCAGACTGCCGTTCATGGCGCCGGTCTGCACTTTGAACATTGGATTCGACTTGGCAAATTCGGATGCGGTCTTGGCGGCGCCGACGGGGTCTTCCGACAGTGCAATGGCAATCGGCCCGACAAACAGATGACTCAGGCATTCAAAATCGGTACCGACAACCGCTCTTTTGGCCAGCGTGTTTTTAACCACCTGTACCTGTACATTCGATTCGCGGGCGCTTTTACGCAAGGCGTTCATACCGGCGACATTCACCCCCCGATATTCCGCCAATACCGCCAAGTTCGCTCTCTGAAAGCCGCTTTGGACTTCATCCACTATCTTGTGTTTGCGCTGCAGATTCTCATTCATCGGCATAGACTTCTCAATGGGGTTCAAGTAAGTTCGTTCGGGCGACGGCTAGAGACGCGCCAGTTCAATCGCATCGACCCGTATGCCAGGTCCCATCGTCGTCGACAGTGACACCTTGCGGATATACTGTCCTTTGGCAGCTACCGGCTGCGCGCGCTTCAGCGACCGCATCAGCTCGGTCAGATTCTCGCGCAGTGCGTCGATTTCGAAGGAGGCTTTGCCGATTCCACAGTGCACGATACCGGCACGATCAATTCGAAAGTCCACCTTACCCGCTTTGGACTCTTTGACCGCCTGCGCGATATCGCTGCGCACAGTACCGGTCTTCGGATTGGGCATCAGTCCCCGGGGTCCCAGCTTTCGACCGACCGTAGCGACGAGTTTCATTGCATCGGGCTCTGCAATGCAGGCATCGAAATCAATTTTGTCGTTCCTGATGTCTTCGACGAGTTCTTCCATCCCAACGATGTCGGCACCTGCATCCCGCGCTTCCTGCGCGTTGTCTCCAGAAGCGAATACGGCCACTCGAATCGTTTTACCGAGTCCGCGCGGCAAGAGCGCGGAACCGCGCACGTTCTGGTCTGATTTTCTCGCGTCAACGCCAAGTGTGATCGCCACTTCAACCGTCTCATCAAAATTCGCGGAGGCGGTCTGTTTGACTAGCTGCAGCGCGTCCGCCATGGGATAAAACCGGCCACTCTCGACCCGCGCTTCATTTTTCTGATATCTTTTACCCGCTTTTGCCATGCTTAATTCTCCCTGACTTCAAGCCCCATGCTCCTCGCACTGCCGGCAATGGTGCGCAACGCACTTTCGGATTCATAACTGTTCAGGTCCGGCGTTTTCAGCGCCACGATCTCTTCCAACTGTGCTTTCGTAATTACGCCGACTTTATTTCGATTTGGCTCCGCACTGCCTTTATCGACACCGGCCGCCTTTTTCAGCAGGTAGGACACCGGCGGAGTTTTGGTGATGAACGAAAAACTTTTATCCGCATAAACCGTGATGACCACTGGCACCGGCATACCGTCTTCCAGTGTCTGGGTCTTGGCGTTGAACGCCTTACAAAACTCCATGATGTTCAGTCCGTGCTGTCCCAGCGCCGGTCCCACCGGCGGCCCCGGCTGGGCGTTTTTAGCCGGCACCTGCAGCTTGATGTATGCATTGATTTTCTTTGCCATGGATCGGAAGCCTAATTGGTTTTTCGTTGTTTGAACGAGATTCGCCGTCTGCTAGCTTTTGGTAACCTGACTGAAGTCCAATTCAACGGGCGTCGAGCGACCGAAAATCGCCACTGACACGCGCAGTTTGCTCTTTTCGTAGTTCACATCTTCCACCGTTCCGTTAAAGTCTTCAAAAGGCCCGTCAATCACCCGAATCAATTCGCCGGGCTGAAAATAGAATCTTGGCCGCGGGTTGTTGACGCCCGCCTGCACCTGATCCTTGATGGTCTGCGCCTCATACTCGGAAATGGGAGTGGGTTCGCGGCCACCGATAAAACTCGAAATCTGCGGTATGCTGTTAACGAAATGCCACGATTCCGGCGTCATTTCCATTTCAATGAATACATATCCCGGATAAAACACCCGTTCCGTCGTGCGTTTCTGACCATTGCGTATTTCAATAATCTCCTCAGTTGGCACCAAAATATCGCCGAACAGATTCTGCCGCGCATGCATTTGAATATATGTGGCAAGCGACTGCTTGACGCGTTTTTCCTGTCCTGAATAGGTATGCAGAACAAACCACCGTTTCTTACCAGTGGGCTCAGCAGCTGCGACATCTGCCACCTCCGGCTCAAACCATTCTCGCTCGTCTGTCATCAATCAATTTCCAATCTGCAGGAACAGGTCATAAATTAACCAAAACGATATCTGATCGAGTAGCCACAGGAACAACCCGATCAGAATCACCATCAGAATGACGATCAAGGTGCTCTGCACGGTGTCCTTGCGGGTCGGCCAGACGATTTTCCGAAACTCCGAACGGGCGCCTTTGGCGAACGACCAGGCCTGCTGGCCCGGCCCCGAAGTCAGCGTTACGCCGATGGCGAGAAAAATGCTCAGCACCAGCAGTCCCACGCGTAACAGATCGGACGAGCTCTCCATCGCATAGAAAGCGGCCACACCCGCTACGATCAGGAAAATCGCACCCAGTACTTTTATTTTGTCAATCGCGTTCGTCATGGATGGGTGTTACCAGGGCCAAATTGGCAGGCCAGGAGGGACTTGAACCCCCAACCTGCGGTTTTGGAGACCGCTGCTCTGCCAAATTGAGCTACTGGCCTTCAAACTGACTGTATCCTGTACTTCGCTGTTCCGGACTATTTGTTAATCTTGGTTACGACACCTGCGCCAATCGTGCGACCGCCTTCACGGATTGCAAACCGCAACCCTTCTTCCATGGCGATCGGTTTGATGAGATTGACCGTCATGTGTACATTGTCACCCGGCAGCACGACTTGCACATCCGGCGGCAGAATCACACTGCCCGTCACATCGGTGGTACGAAAATAAAACTGAGGTCGGTAACCCGTCGTGAAGTGCTTGTTGCGCCCACCTTCTTTGGCCGTCAGCACGTAGACCTCCGCTTCAAATTCAGTGTGCGGCGTAATCGAGCCGGGTTTGGCCAGCACCTGGCCGCGCTCGACTTCATTTTTCTTGGTGCCACGCAGCAACACGCCCACGTTATCGCCCGCCCGACCTTCATCAAGCAGTTTGCGGAACATTTCGACACCGGTCGCCACCGTCTTGGTGGTGTCCCTAAGGCCGACGATTTCAACCGTATCACCGACGGTTACAATACCACGCTCCACGCGCCCGGTTACCACGGTGCCGCGGCCAGAAATCGAGAATACATCTTCGACAGGCATCAGGAAGTCTCCATCAACCGCCCGCTCCGGTTCCGGTATGTAGGCGTCAAGCGCTTCGGCGAGAGCAATGATGGACTGCGTCCCCAGTTCAGAATCTTCGCCTTCCAGCGCCTTCAGTGCGCTGCCGACGATGATTGGCGTATCATCGCCTGGAAAATCATATTCACTCAGCAGATCGCGAACTTCCAGATCGACCAGTTCAAGCAGGTCCTCATCATCAACCGCATCGGCTTTGTTAAGGTAGACGACAATATATGGTACGCCAACCTGACGCGCCAGCAGCACGTGTTCGCGGGTCTGCGGCTCCGGACCATCAGCGGCCGATACGACCAGTACCGCGCCATCCATCTGCGCCGCGCCGGTGATCATGTTCTTCACATAGTCGGCGTGTCCAGGGCAGTCGACGTGCGCGTAATGACGCGCTTCCGACTCATACTCGACGTGAGCGGTCGCAATCGTAATCCCGCGCTCGCGCTCTTCGGGCGCGTTGTCGATGTCGGCAAACGCCTTCACCTCTCCCCCATAACGATCTGCCAACACTTTGGTAATCGCCGCGGTCAAGGTCGTCTTACCATGATCAACGTGGCCGATGGTGCCCACGTTCACATGTGGCTTGGTACGTTCAAATTTTTCCTTAGCCAATTTCCAAGTCCTCGCTAATCTAAATCTAATTGATCAATATGACAAAAATTTCGGTTCATTCAAATCTGCTTATGGCGTTGGAGCCCACAACCGGATTTGAACCGGTGACCTCTTCCTTACCAAGGAAGTGCTCTACCGCCTGAGCTATGTGGGCATACGGTTCAATGGCGATCACTGACACTCTTATGGTACACCGTTCATTCATAGTCTGCATTCACTGGAGCGGACGATGGGAATCGAACCCACATCATCAGCTTGGAAGGCTGAGGTTCTACCGTTGAACTACGCCCGCGCGAACCTAGGTTGCAAAACCCCGATTTTCGATCCAATCGCATACGGTGGAGGGGGGAGGATTCGAACCTCCGAAGGCTGAGCCAACAGATTTACAGTCTGTCCCCTTTGGCCGCTCGGGAACCCCTCCGGAGCAAATCCAAATAAACGGCAAATTATATCACTAAACTTTTGGGTTTGACAATAAATTTGTATATTTGTTTTTTGTATAGTTTCCGAGAAAGGTTTCATTCACACCGAACTTTTGCCATTCCGATCTTCTATCAAGTGTCTACTTCATACAATGTGGTGTCAGAACCTGTCAATTATAAGAGCAAATGATCAGTTTTTGTCAAATTCATTTCTGAAAATTGCAATTGACACCAAGAACCGGCACATTCGATACTTTTTCGGTCGCGACTGGAACGATGGCCGGCCCGTCATGCGATGCTCGTTTTCCCGTTCTCCCAC
The DNA here is from genome assembly GCA_965205205.1 of Arenicellales bacterium. Taxonomy (GTDB): domain Bacteria; phylum Pseudomonadota; class Gammaproteobacteria; order Arenicellales; family JAJDZL01; genus JAJDZL01. The sequence continues at coordinate 3,092,920 of CBDBFX010000002.1, read as the reverse complement.
CACCGATCAAGCCCGATTCGACCGTCCCGAATGGTCAGCCGGATAAATGGAAAAATCGACCCTCGGATCGCCACCGCTGAAAGTCCAGGTCAAGGACGTGAAACGGCTGTTGAAAAATTCGCCCTCCGATGGACGCGTCAGTCTGCTCCGCAGGTGGAATATCAATCATAATAATTGGGTCAGGAACTCTGAATTCAGATCTGTCTTGTAATACGATCCCGCAAGATTAGCTGTGCATCGCCAATTGCCAGGCGTTATGGCAACTGACGCCCAACATCAACAAAACCACCGATACGCGTCCGTTTCGATACGAACCACCATCACTGATGTTGGTGACAGAACAATGACGCCAACCGGCCCTACCTTTCACGTTTTATTCATTCCTGATTGGGCGTCGCCCGGTGACGACCATCAGGGGCCTTCATCTTCTCCACCTCTGCCAGCACTCGACGGGACATCAACGGAGCACAGACTTTGAGATAGTCCTCCTCGTCCACCTCTGGAATCAGAAGTCCGATCTTCCGTAACTTTCTCAGCGCGTTTTCAACATCCCGTCCGCTCTGTCCATTCACCGCAATTTCATCCACCAACTCTTCCTCAGTGGCGACCAGATCGCCATCGGGCAGAATCTTCAACAACTTCTCCAATTCAGCACTGACACCAGACTTGGCAACGGCCTTGACGGTGTCCCGCACCACCATTCTGCGAACATGGTCGGCAAGGTTCGGTATGCCATACTCCCTTTCGCCGAAATCCGCTTCCCACAAAAAATCCGTATGTAACAATCGCTCCTCAACCGTCACCGCGTCACCACCCGATCTGGCAACGATTCGATTCGCCGCCGTCGGTAGGCTCAAGTTGTCGGCACCACCATCTTTTTCGATCTCGAACACCATCTCGGCAATGGCGGTCTGCATGCCTCCCAGCTTGATCTCGTCCACCCGACGTCGATAGAGTGCCTGCTTCGCCACCGTCGCCGCCAACGCCACCTCCGACCGACCGATCACGGCCCTGCCGGAGGCGGCCACCACATCCCACAGCGCCTGTCCCCACACTTGTATGAAATAAGGATAGTCCTGCGCCTCATCAAGCACCGCCGACAGCGCATCAGCCTCAAAACGCACCCGATCACCGAACGGCTCGGTCAGCGCCCGGCAACGTCGGTTGGAAGACCGTGCGCCTCGTCAATGATCAACAGTGCCCGCTGGCGGGCCAGCGCATCCCAGCTCTGCGATGACAGTCGACGATACTCCACTGGCCTCACTCTTGTCGCCCACACCGGCGGATGCCTTGATTCCGGCGATGTCCGCCGCAACGTTCAGGTGCAGGTTCACCCGGCACATGCGAGACAGGTCCTCCCGCAACCAGCGCAGCACGCCAGCCAGCGTGTTGTCGCTTTCAAATGCCGGCTTGGGCAGCGCAATAATGGAAAGGTCTTTCTTCTGTGCCTGCTTCTCCATCCAGTCCAGCATGACGGTCTTGCCACAGCCGCGGAGTCCCTCGAGCTGAAGTGCCGTCGGGTTGCACCGCCCGGCGGCGACATCGTTCAGCCGGCCCAACGCCCTGCGTTTGAGCGCCTCACGACCGACCAGCAGCGGTGGTGCGAAACCGGTGCCGGGTTGGAACGGATTGCGCTCCATACCGGCTGTATCAGTTTCTGCGGTCATCTACCGTATCCTCCATTTGGAATCGGCAAGTGATCATGGAAACTTGTGACGAACCCGAGACGTTCACTATCGATCTTTCAATTACAGACTTTAGGTCACACTCTTTGAATCACATCAGTCCCAATATCCAGCCCAGGCTGTGGTGTGATTTCCGATACCGAAGGTCCGAAAATTGGGTAACATCACTCCACTAGCTTTAATACGACGGTTACCAAATCTGTAATTGGGCATTATATAACCAAATTCATCTGAACTACTCATCGGCGCGAAGTCACTCGACAGGATTCTGAATTGAACGCCGAGCGGGTTGAACAGCCAGCATCTGACAGTGTGTGAATCGCTCCCTCGGGTGAAACTGCCGACATTAAAACCATCTCATCACACGATGCTGTCCAGCATGGCAGTCCTTCCTACAATCTTACGGAGTCTCAAACAACACGATAGATCTTTACTTCTTCAGATACGATTCTGAGGCGGATTTATCAGCGGTTCTTCGGCCCACCGTCGCGCGTAAGGTAGAAAGCGCCGAGGATCGGCAAAAACGTAACGAGTACGACAACCATGGCGACGACGTTGGTAACCGGACGCTGACGAGGCCTGACCAGTTCCTCCAGCATCCATATCGGCAGCGTCTGCTGCTGACCTGCGGTGAAGGTTGTAACAATGACCTCGTCGAAAGAAAGCGCGAAAGCCAGCATTCCACCCGCTAGCAGCGCAGTGGCGAGGTTTGGCAGCACCACATAACGAAAGGTCTGCAATCCGCTGGCACCCAGATCAAAAGAAGCTTCAATCATGGATCCCGACATGCGCCTGAACCGGGCTATGGCATTGTTGTATACCACGACCACACAAAATGTCGCATGACCAAGGATGATGGTGAAGGTGGAAAATGGTATGTCAAGAATGTTATACGCTGAACGCAGAGAGATGCCGGTAATGATACCCGGTAGTGCGATCGGTAGAATGACCAGCAGTGAAATGGCTTCCCGGCCAAAAAATTTGGATCTCGATACAGCCGCGGCACACAGCGTTCCAAGTATCAGTGCCAACAGAGTTGAAACGGCGGCAACCTCGAGTGACAGCCTGAGCGCGGACCAGACATCAGGCCGGTTCCACGTTATCTCAAACCACTTGAGCGTCAGACCGGGTGGTGGGAACTGGTAGCTCTTGTCTTCGGTTGTAAAGGCATAGAGAAAAATGAGAACGATGGGCAGATGCAGAAATGCCAGACCCAATATCGCTGCGAACTTCAGTCCGAACGATGCCCGCCTGTTAGAGTGCATCGAAAGCCCCTTTTTTCTTGGCGAGATACAGATAGATCATCATGACCACTATGGGTACGACGGCAAATGCGGCCGCCAGTGGGATATTTCCAGCCGTACCCTGATGCGCATAAACGGCCTGACCGATGAACCGTCTTGATGATCCAATAATCTGCGGAACGATGTAATCGCCCATGGTGAGTGAGAAAGTGAAAATCGAGCCTGCGATGACACCCGGCAGGGCCAGGGGCAATACCACCAGCCTGAAAGTCTGCCACGGCGCCCCACCGAGATCACCGGAGGCCTCAAGCAGAGAATCTGGAATTCGTTCAAGTGCCGCCTGAATCGGCAGAATCATAAATGGCAACCAGACATAAACCAAAACAATGAAAGTCCCGATGTAGCTCACGGCTAGGGAATTTCCCCCGATCACTGGTAGCGAAAGAACCGAGTTCAAAAGAAAAGTCGCACCGGTTTCCTCAACCACCCAGTTGATGATTCCCTGTTTCGCCAGAATCAGCTTCCAAGCATAAATTTTGACCAGATAGCTGGACCAAAGGGGTAGCATGACGCCCAGATAAAATAGCGCCTTCATCCTGGGACTCGCATAGCGAGATGCGTAATAGGCAATTGGAAATGCAATAATTGCGGCCATTATCGTGACCGCGCACGCCATCAAAATGGTCCGCAGAATGACATCGAAGTTTGCGGGTGACAGAAGTTCCGCATAAGTCTTCAGAGTGAATTCGTAGCGGATCAATCCCGAGAACTCGTCGATGGAAAAGAAACTGTGCAGGAGCAGAGTGAACAGCGAGCCGATGTATATGATCCCGAGCCACAGGAGTGGTGGCAGCAACAGGCAGAAAACGAACAGTCCCGGCTTTTTCCAGAATAAATCGGTCGGTCGGGAGCCAAGGCCGGCATTTAACGGCGGAGCGTCTGTAGCCATCATTCTTCATCCATCAGATGCTGCGCGTGATGAGCCCAGTCAAGCGAGACTGTCGAGCCGACCGGCGGAACGGAATCGGCGGCACTGATCATGGCCGTAATTTCGCCCATTTCAACAGTGACCGTAATGAAATTCGATGCTCCAAGGTAGCGTACGGATTTGACGACGCCATCAATTCTGCCCTGACCGGCCGCACCCAGGACTACGACTTCGGGGCGCAGACTTGACCAGCTCGAAGTACTTTTGCACCGAACGCTCATTTCCGGCGAAAGCACGTTGGATGAACCAACGAACTTGGCGACGAAACGGGTTCGAGGTGTGCGGTAGATTTCCTGAGGCGTGCCAACCTGAACCACCTTTCCTTCATTGATGATGGCGATTCTGTCCGACATGGACAACGCCTCACCCTGATCATGGGTAACAAAAACGAATGTAATGCCAAGTGACTGCTGCAGAAGCTTCAATTCTTCCTGCATCTGTTCGCGAAGTTTCAGATCCAGCGCTCCCAGCGGTTCATCAAGCAACAGAACTCTGGGTTTGTTGATCAGTGCCCGGGCCAGCGCCACTCGCTGTCGCTGGCCACCCGAAAGCTGTGCGGGCATTCGTTCGCCGAAACCCTGAAGTTTAACCAGCTCGAGCAGCGATTCAGCCAGGCGATGGCGCTCGGCTTTTGCTACGCCTCTGACCAATAGCCCGTAGGCGACGTTGTCAAGCACCTTCAGGTGTGGAAACAGTGCGTAATCCTGAAATACGGTATTGATCGGTCGCCGGTTGGGTGGAATATTCTCCGAGCGTACATTGAAAATCTCAATATGTCCTTCGGTTGGGCGATCGATTCCAGAAATCAGTCTCAGACAGGTGGTCTTGCCGGAACCGGAAGGCCCCAGCATTGAAAAAAACTCACCTTCCCGAATTTCGAGATTAATGTGATCGACTGCGGCGTCAGTCGCGAATAGACGCGATACATTGTCAAATTTGACAGCAACGTCCATTGTCTCAATAATCGCGTTCCAGATAGGTAAACGCCGCCTGACTCCAATGAATCAGGCAGCGTTGGAAAAAAATGGATGAGCGGAAACTAACGCCCGCCGATGACACCGATGTAATCGGAAACCCAGCGATAATAGGGGACGCATTCATCCTGACTCGGACAACGACTGACAGGCGTCGTCCAGAATTTGATCTTATCGAAATCATTCAGACCGTTCGCCGCGCAGCCTTCGGCCGTCTGCATGCCTCGGCCGTCGGTACAGGCCGAAACGACGGGTGGTACCGCGCCGAACCAAAGCGACAGATCACTCTGCAGATTGGAAGAAAGGGTATGTTCCATCCACATGTAAGCGCAGTTGGGGTGTTTGGAATCGACATGCATCATGGTCGTATCAGACCAACCCGTCGCGCCTTCGACCGGAATGGTGGAAGCAATCGGCTGTCCTTCCGATTTTAGCAGATTGACCTGAAATGGCCACGAACCGGAAGCAACAACGCCTTCGTTTTTGAAGTCGTCCATCTGAATGAACGCATTGTGCCAATAGCGACCGACGATTTTTCTCTGACCGCGCAGCACATCAAGTGCTGCGGCATACTGATCTTCATTCAGTTCGTATGGATTGACAATGCCGAGTTCCGGCTGATGATGCATCAGATAGAGTGCGGCATCGGCAACGTGAATCGGTCCGTCGTAGGCCTGCACGCGCCCTTTGTTGGATTCACCATCTGGCAGGATCATCTCTTCAAAAACAACATTCCAGCTGGTTGGCGGTTCCGGAAATACATTGGTGTTGTACATGAGCACATTCGGTCCCCACATATAGGGCGTACCATAGTGAACGCCATCGACTGTGTGCCATGGCGCATTTTTCAGACGATCGTCAACCGTATCCCAGCTGGGAATGAGACCGATGTTCACCGGCTGTACCCGTTTGCCGGCGATCAGACGAAGTGACGCGTCTCCCGATGCGGTTACCAGGTCGAATCCGCCTTCGTTCATCAAGGCGACCATTTCGTCCGAGGTGTTGGCGGTCTTAACGCGCACCTGACAGCCAGTGGCTTCCTCAAACTGGGTTACCCAGTCGAACTCCGCGATCGTTTCGCCTCGTTCAATGTAGCCGGGCCAGGCGACGATATCAAGCGCCCCTTCTCCCGGACCGATTTCAGTTTTCATTTCCACAGCCAGGCTGGTTGTCGAAAACATTGCACAGGCTAAAGTGGACAACGCCAAAGATTTAATCTTCATCTCAACTACTCCAATAGTTTGATATTCTTTCAATAAATTAGAATTGAACCAATTATGCTGGAGCCCGCAAAGGGATTCGAACCCCCGACCTGATGATTACAAATCAACTGCTCTACCAACTGAGCTATGCGGGCGACAGACCTTGTGAGTAGTGAATTATGATAAATTCGAAGATCAGTTCGACGATTATTTTTACGATCGCTCACTACTGCGCGGTCGCGATCGTATCAACACCTTCATCCATGATCGCAATCGAGAAATATTCCCGCCATCGTCAATCATCACCTGTTGGTCAGTCAATCACCATTGCATCTGTTCAATTGGTTGACTGTATTTCACTTTAAAACTACCGATACAATCTGCGGCAAAAGTCGTAATATCAGAAATCCTGACCTAAGCCAATTATTATGATCAATATTCCACCTGTCGGGCAGACTGACGCGGCCATCGGACGGCCGAATTTCAACGGCCGTTCCGCGTCCTTGACCTGAACTTTCAGCGGTAACGGATGATAAGTTCGATACTACAGTACCGACCGAGATCGATTCGACGATTGGCTGTGGCGGCTCGGCGAGACTGCGACCGATTATTCCATTTTCCATCGTCTGTCCATTCGATGGGCTTGATCGCCGGCTGGAGAACATCAATCACTGATTTGACAGATCGGTCCATCAGTGAACGGCTGTTGATATCGACTGCCATGTCAGGAAGACTGAAGCTGTATTCAACTCCGCTCAATGGAGGTCGGAAGCGGTTGCTAACCAATATCCACTGGAAAAGGCACAGAATTCTAAAGAAAGAGCGGTTTTCAGGAAATGGGCGGAATCTGTTTGAGATGAATGTGACCGATCAACTGAAAAAGTGTGATGTGATTTCATCTTTCAGACCGTGGCCCGATCAGTTGTGATGGCCATCGGGGTTGGCAGATGGGTATGTTTTGCACGTGTCCGACTCAAAATGCAGTTTGATCTCATTGGGTGAACATGTGCAAACCGAAATCAGACCTGAAAAACACCCGTCGCATGAACCAGATTGAACGAGATGGCATTCTGACCGCCGCTGCCGCGTTGGTATTGGCACCTTAAATTAAAGCGGCTGGCATCGCGTTCAGTGGATGGGCAACGCAATGCGGATGTAGATGCCGTGCCGGAAGACCTATGCAAATTCGTATTTCTGACACCACTGCAGAACAATTCATCATTGGCTCGCCTGGTGCTGGCGGCGATGGAAAGGGTGAAAGGAACTGAGGATGGTCACCGAACGGTGATGGGCGGTGTCATTGGCGTCTATTGGGGTTTTAGATCCGTCTGATGTCAATGGCCTGCTGAACCCCTTTCACCTGTTCAGGCCCGCTCCGCCCGGAGCGCCGCCAGATTGCGCTCCTTCCGACTGAACACCACCGCCAGCAGATGCACCTTGCGCCCGCGGCTCTGATGCGGCAATGCATAATTCTTCCCGCGCATCTGCGCCAGAGCCTCCACAACCTTCGATTCCACCTTCTCACCCACAGCCGCCACCTTGAACTCCAGCACGAACGTCTCGCCGCCCGTGTGCACCACCAGATCCGCCCGCCCCTCAGCCGACGACTGCTCCGCACTCACCTCCACACCGTTGGCGATGAAACAGGCGAACAGCAGACTGGCGTAAAACGCCTCATAGCGCGACACCTCGCTGCTCGAATACCACTCGTTCGGCACGTTGGCACAAAACGACCGCATCTCCGCCGCGAAACCGTCGAAGTCATTGATCTGCAGCAGCCGGATCAGCTCTTCACCCCGGTCCGACGCCTCCGTCAGCTTCCCGGTGACCGTCTCCACCAGCTCCTCGTTCAGACTCAGGCGCACTTCATGGTTCGGATATTTCAGAGGGTAGTAGACCCTGGAGCCCCGAACCTGCCGGTCGGCGATGGTCAGGTAACCACACTGGAACAGCAGCGCATTGAGGTTGACGCGCTCGACATCGAAATTTGACAGCTCCTTGCCATACAGTCCCAGGTCCTCCAGGTCCAGAGTGTTCAGCCCGCCCTTGGCCAGTCGGTCATGCAGATAACTCGGCGTACCGGTTTCATACCAGTAGGACTCGAACTGTCTTTTTTGGAACAGCAGCAGCACGTCGAAGGGATTGTAGACATCTTCCTCACCGAGCCAGCTGTAGCCGTTGTACCACTTCCTGATGGCCGTTCGGTCCAGCTTCGGCAGTTCCGGTGCGAACACCGCGTCGAGGTCCGCATCCGTATAGCCACAGATGGTGCCATACTTCGGGTCCAGACTGATGTCGTAAAGATTGTTCAGCCCCGAGAACAGACTCACCTTCGAATACATGCTGATGCCGGTCACGAAGACGAAACGGACCTGGCGGGCGCAGTCCTTGATGACGCCGTACAGACCGCGCAGGTAATCGCGGTTGGCTCTGACCAGTTTCCCGTTCTCCAGCGTATCCAGAATCGGTTTGTCGTATTCGTCCACCAGAACCACCACCTGCCGGCCAGTCTGATGATGCAGAGCGAAGATGAGATTGTACAGTCGGTCCGGTCCGTACGGCGTCGGCGAAGTCGGTTCGAGACCTGAGTATTTTTCAATGGCGGCCAACTGGTTGCTGACATTGTCTTCCAGTCGGCCCGGGCGCCACAGTTGGAGCAGAAGCTCAGCCGCACCACCGGATGGCGGACCGACCAGTCCCAGCGGTCGTGAATGTGAAGCGCGCTGAACAGCTCCTGCATCGTATCCACCAGTAGCGTCTTCTCGAACCGCCGCGGCCGAGACAGGAAATAGTATCCGGGCCTGCTGGCCAATCGCCATATGCGAGGCATCTTGTCCACATAGTAGCAGCCCCGCTCGCGGATGTTTCGGAAGGCTGGGGAGCCGATTGGCAGTCTGAGCTTGATCAATTTGACTGATCAGTGAACTGTCTGTGACCACTGTAGCATGGATCGCTAGCGGACGGTCCGACACAGAAGAGGTCGGCAGTCCGGCGGTTCAGAAGACCCGGGATGATCGAAAACGGCAGCTTCAGCCGGAAAGCGCCGACAGCCCATCACCGCCGCATGCGGGCGGGAGATCGGGACGGGTCCGGGTCAATGGCACCCGGATGTCAGACGGCCATCCGAACACCCCGCCGCCCGCGGCGAAATTTGCAGAGAACTAGTCTGAAATTAGCGGCGACAACAGATTCCAGCCGCACCGGATGAGCACCGATCAGCTCTCGACGAACCGTCTCTCACCAACGGGCATCTGCTCCACCTGCACCGCCGCCAGATTGCGCTCCTTGCGACTGAACACCACCGACAGCAGATGAATCTCCTCACCCCGATTGCCGTACCTGTCCGCATAGCCCTGACGCCGAATCTGCGCCAGCCCCGCCAACGCTTTAGACTTCTCTTCCCCCTCACCTGCCATCTTGCACTCCAGCACGAACACCCGACCCCCCAGCAGCACCACCAGATCCGAACGGCCCTTCGCCGACGACTCCTCCGCACGCACGTCATGACCCCCAGCCGCGAAGCCGACATACAGCAGACTGGCGTAATACGCCTCATAACGGCGCGGACCCCCACCGGCCGTGTGCCAATGATATGGCACCCCGCCCAGAAACGCATGCACCGCCACCGCAAAGCCCTCGAAATCCTTCTCGCACAGCAACCGCGACATGTTCCGACTCCGGCCCATCAACTCACCCAGATCCCCGACCATCGTGTCCAGCAGCTCCAGGTTCAGACTCTGCCGCACCTCCAGATTCGGATAGCCGAGCAGGTAGTAGTCGCCGTCGCTGTGAGCCCGACGGTCCTGGATGGTCAGATAACCGCACTGGAACAGCAGCGCATTGAGGCGGATCTTCTCCACCTCGAACGTCGACAGCTCGCTCCGGTGCATCTGCAGATTCTCCAGCCCCACGGTGCTGAACTGAACCTTCCCCATCAGCCCGTGCAGAAAGCCCGGCGTGCCGGTCTCATACCAGTGGGGTTCGAACTCCCGTTTTTTAAACAGCAGCAGCACGTCGAAGGGATTGTACACCTTCTCCTTGCCGCGCCAGTCCCAGCTGTAGCCGTTGTACCACTTCCGAATGTCTTCGCGGTCCAGGTCCGGCAGTTCCGGTGCGAACACGGTGTCAATTTCCGCATCCGTATAGCCGCAGATGGTGTTGTACTTCGGGCTCAGACTGATGTCCCTGAGATTGTTCAGCCCCGAGAACAGACTCACCTTCGAATACATGCTGATGCCGGTCACGAACACGAAACGGACCTGGCGGGCGCAGTCCTTGATGATGCCGTACAGGCCTCGCAGGTAGTCGCGGTTCGCCTTCGCCTGGTCCTGATCTTCAAGCAGGTCCAGGATCGGCTTGTCGTATTCGTCCACCAGCACCACCACCTGACGACCACTCTGATGATGGAGTTCGCCGATCAGATACTGCAGACGTTCCGCACCGCTGTAATCCAACGGCGGCGGTTCAACACCCGCTAATTTTTCCAGTGCGATCAGCTGCCGGATGACGTGACTGTCCACGCTGCCCGATTCGCGGTAATCTCCGCCGAAGCTCAGCCGCACCACCGGATGGCGGACGGTCCAGTCCCATCGGTCGTGAATGTGTAGCCCGCGGAACAGCTCCTCGCTACCCTCGAACAGCTCCTGCAGCGTGTCCACCAGCAGCGTCTTCCCGAACCGCCGCGGCCGCGACAGGAAATAGTATCCGGGCCTGCTGGCCAATCGCCATATGAACGGCGTCTTGTCCACATAGTAGCAATCCCATTCTCTGACTGCTCGAAAGGCTGAATAGCCGACTGGCAGGTTAAGCTTGTTCATTTCCATTCCATTCAACGGACCGTCTGTTCATATTGTAGTATGAATGGTGCCACCGATTCCACGAACGGTTCCATTCAGCAATGGCTTGCAGAGACTCAGCATGAGGCGGCGGACACCGACCAGACCCTATTGGAATACGGCCGATCGGTCTCGAGACAGATCGTGTACATCCTCCGACTCCATTCTACACCTTTGTCGCAGAACGATTCGAAATGGATCAGAGAGGTGTCATTCAACGCTGTGCCCGATATGTTTAGGGCACCTGATGACGTCAACAGAATAAGTTCAGAGATCCTGATCCAATCCAATTATCAGGATGACCATTCCACCTGTAAAGCAGACCGACGCGTCCATTGGATGGCTGATTTTCAACAGCCGTTTTGCGTTTTTGATCTGAACTTTCAGCGATGGCGCCCTGGCGATTGATTTTCCCTTCCCCTATTTTTTCCGTCTGACCATTCGGGACGACATGATCGGACTCAATCAGCGGTTGGAGAACGTTAACCTACTGATTGGACAGACCTGTCTATCAGTGAATGACTGTTGAAATCAACGACCATGTCAGGAAGTCTGAATATTCGTCGTCTCGTGGCATGTAAGTGTGTATGTAATGAATCAGCCGTATTTCTGCCTCGTTCCAAACCCATACGAATGGCGGTTGAGCCACAGTCCATGGCTTTTCAGTATGACATCATTTGCCATTCGATCTGATGGATCGCTGAGCTTGCCGCAGAAATTAACGACATCAACCAAACATCTGATCACCTGACGCCGCAAAGCTGAGGTGATTTTCTTCCTATTGACCCGTCAGGCGGGTAAACCGGATACATCTCGATCATTCGCTTCTCGTTCAATTCCGAATGCTGATAGCAGAAACAACATTCACCCCGGCAGGAGTGAGTGGAAGTCATCTGAAGCCACCTCCTTACACGTTTTTTCTCAGATTGAATAAACTCTTCAATTCACGACAGAAGTCCGTCAGTCCGATGACATCAACACCCGCCGTTTTCTGATAACGTTCGCTACCGGGATAAATTACGAAACAGTGTTCGGGATGCAAGTCTTCTCTTGCATGGTGAAAGCCTCGTTCAAGGTTCGGTGCAAGACTGCGTTTGATCTCAATCGCCCAAAGCCCTTTCATGGGAATTTCAATTAGCAGATCAATTTCCGCTCCGGCTCCCGTTCTGTAAAATGCGACTTTAGTTCGATCGGGTATGACACGTAATATGTTCTCAATAACAAACCCTTCCCAACTGTCACCAGCGATCGGGTGACTGAGTACAGCTTCTAGATCGTTCAGCCCCAGTAGTGCATGTAAAAGACCGCTATCGCGTAGATAGATCTTCGGTGATTTTACCAGACGTTTGATTTCATTGCCATGATAGGGCATCAGGCGCCGGACCAATAACAAGTCAACCAGTAAATCAAGATAGCGAGCGACGGTTTTACCATTGACTGCAAGACTGCGCGCCAGTCTTGCGGTATTCAGAAGCTGCCCCTGTGAATGCGCTAACATTGTCCAAAAGCGTCGCAACGTTTCGGCGGGAATCCTTGGCCCAAGTTGTGGAATATCTCGCTCCAAATAGGTTCTGATGAAATTTTCCCGCCATACCACACTGACAGAATCGTCATTCGTAAAACTGACGGGAAAACCACCGCGTATCCATAGATGGTCTTTATCGACTTCATTAACTTCCGTCACATCAAGTGGACTCAATTGAACATAGGCGACTCGCCCGGCCAAACTTTCACTTGACTGTCTGAGCAGTTCAAGTGAGGCGGAGCCAAGAAAAAGGAAACGCCCTGTGTATTTTTCACTGTCACGCCCGCGGTCAATCAAGCCGCGCAACTCCTGAAAAAGATCGGGCAGAAACTGGATTTCATCTAGAATGACCAACTTGTTTTGATGGTTGGAAAGATAAAGTAAAGGGTTGGACATTTTGCTGCGGTCTGAATGACTTTCCAGGTCCAAATAGATGCTTTCCTGCTGAGAACCAATTTCTTGAGCGAGCGTCGTTTTACCAACCTGACGCGGTCCATACAACACCACCGCTGGAAACTGTTCCAAGCGAGACTGAACGATCTGCATTGCATTGCGTTTAATCATTCTTGCAATTATAGACCTAACTTACATAATTGCAATGTTATTGTCCACTCCAAATTTACAGCTGGTACAGCATTCATTTCAGTAAGGCGTTGTATTTCAGGAGGATAGCTGGTTACAACATCAATAATTGATTCAGTCATCCTCATCACCGGAATTAACCGTTCAAATTCTTGGCAACGAACTTTCGGAACGATCAATGAGATGGTGCTGTAATTGGATGACAAATTGAACCAGTGGCGGGTACATGGCAGACGCTAGGCAACTCGCAACACGGGTTGATACTCTCAATTTCGGATCAGCCGCTTAACCTGCACTTTTCACGATAGTCATGAAAAATGTGAATTGTCTGTCATTGTGACAACTGATTCAATGCATCAGGCCATCCAGCGAGGATTCAGCGGGAAGACTAGTGCTGACCGACTCAGTTGAACTTTCAAAGCTACGGACGGCACTCCGTAACCGACAGATTCGACCGTGAGCACCTTCATTCCAATGGCGGTGGCCGGCTGTTGTGCAAGCTCAGTCAGCAGTTCGATCTAACCCGGCTACCAGCAGACTGTTTTAACGACTGACACAACCCGGCTAACTTACGATATCGCCACGCGGCAGACCGGATCGCCTGGCCGCCCATCTGTGGCCTTGCGATGGGTCATGAGCACTTCCATGGCCATAAACATCAGCACGACGACTAGGTGATGGGCGTAGTGCTGGACCGGAGCAAGCACATGGTGGGCGGCAGGCAGGTACCTTGATGCAACCGATGACCTTTTGCATGACCGTCAAGAAGATCGTTGCTTTCTGGGCTTTAATAACTGGTTCGACGCCGACCTCGGTTCTCCACGCGGCTCATGCCAAACGATCGGAAACGTTTCAGCAGCCACCACGTCAACGACTGAGGACCAAGCGAACGTTAGGTGCGCTAGATAGCAACGGCTAATTTTTCTTATCAATGGGATAGATGGTGTACAAGTTGAATGGGACCGCGGTCGGACTCTATCGTCAATGCTGCCGTTCTTGACGAGACAACGGGAACAGTAGCAACCACAGTCCTTTGGGGGTCGGTTAAAGTCGGTCGGATATGCATAGGAACCTAAATGCACCGGCTTCGGTGTTACGATGAAACGGATGTTTATTCTTATGGCATTGTGATCAGCATTAGGAAATGAATGCTGTTTGAATACAGCGACTCAGATGGACGAGGTTGACGGAAAACGGTTGTTTCGGCCTAAGACCTCCGAAATCCTACAAATATGGGTTAGGGGTTTGGGACTCTCCGGCGGAAACCAATGTCACTTGGCGTCCATGCAGAAATTTTGAGTCGAGTTTCGTCTACGTCTGCTTTCTGCTGGTGCCGCCGGGACAGAAATGCCGACATTTTCTCACAACTGATCCAATCATGTTGCGATAACGCAACCGTTTTCAACGGCTCTTCCGCAATTTCCGCCTTTTCGCATCGTTCAGTTGCGGCTCATTATCCCGATTCATAATGAAAACCGGCTGGCGAATGGCGGCTGTTGCTCAATCTTCATATCTGTTTCCGTAGACATAAAGAAAAGCCGTCCGTTCGCCAAGCCGCTTTTACTTTATTGCAGAGAGCTTCATTATCAACGACTTGTTGACAATCCCGCCCCTGCCGTCAGGTAGGCCGGCGAGTGGCAACCCATGCTCACAGCTGTTTCCGCAGTCATCTGAAAAGGGACCCGTTCGCCAACCTGCCTCATTGCAACCCATGAGGAACAACCATGACATTCACACAAAAATTGCAACAGTTCTTATTTTATCCGTTTCGGCCGTTTCCAGACGGCTGGTGGCGGTCCTGGTCTGTTCAGGCCTGCTGGCGGCTTCGGCAAGCTGACGCTGGGCCAGATCTGGAGCGCCAGCTACAACCACACCGGCGCCATCGGCGACATCGGCAGGGTCGCCTTCGCCCATGTGAAGATGGAAAACAAAATGGAAATGGGCATGAACCGGCTGAAACCCGAAGTATACACCTCCGACACCGCCATCCCTTTTGCGTCAAAAAACAGGCATCGGCGACACCAGGCTGGACTGGCGGGCCTGGTATCGGACCAAGAAGGATACCGACAGCAAGACGACGAAGCCCTGGGGCATCGGCTTGGGCAAGACTCTGGGTGGTGGCACCTGGGCTTATGTCGAGCATTGGAACAACGGCATGAAAGACACCAAGAAATCCAGCGACACGGTGGTCGGACTAGGGGTGAATTTCTAGCGACCGGCTTTCACGTCGGTGAGAATGGAACGGGGTGCTTTCGCACCCCGTTTCTTTTGGGTTTCGATTGAAACGCTGATGAACCCCGATAAATTCTTAATGGAAACGGGCAGAACGCCAGCGAGTGGTGATGTGGCGGAGGCTTGTCCACTTTCCAACAGATGGATGAAATCATAACCGAACACAAAATCGGTACCCGAAAAGATGGCGGCTGCTACCGCTTCCATCGCCGCGTCGAGAATTTCAGCATCGGCGGGAAGATCCGGCCACGTACCCTGCACGTACCCTGCTCAAACGAGTGTCACCTACCCTACTGATAAGAAGCATAGACCAGCTTCCGTGCCAGCATGTCGAACGACCGCTCTACCCACAGCAGAAGCGCCTGCCGCTGATACTACTCCAGAGCATCGAAATACCAACAAATGCCCCCTAGAAAAATCAAAGAAGAGCAGATTGGAGCGAACACTTTGTGATTTGGGAAGAAGATCTCAAAAGCGCAACAACGCTGTTTTCGCTACAGCTACCCACATGGTAACACGGTAGAAGCAGTAACAATAAATTCACTTGAAGAGCTCAGCAAAAACGATACCGATCTTTCAGTTCGGCAGTAAATCCAACTCTCCGGCGGTGATTGATACCAATTGACCATTATCTTCCTGGAGGATGAGCGCGCCTGAATCATCGATTTCAAGTGCAATGCCTTCCCTAATCGGCTGTCCGCGAGTTCGCATGCGCCTCCCTTGGTAAGCATGCAGTTGATTCCAGTCGTTGCGAAAAGATTCAAACCCAGAAGAGAAAAAAAGTTCCAATCCAGTTGATAATTCACTGAGCAGGGCTGAAACCAGTCTACTGCGATCGACGGATCGATCACATAGCTCATTCAGCGATGTCACAGGTTGATTGATCGCCGATCTCTCGACTGCGGTCAAGCTGCAATTGATCCCAATTCCCACAATTGCGACCTTCTCTCGAATTTCAATCAGAATCCCACTCAGCTTCTGGTCATTGACCAATATATCATTTGGCCACTTCAGCCGATAAGTTGCGCAACCGACTCGCTGAAGACATCGAACCACCATTACTGCAACAGCTAAGCTCAATCCGCTCAATGATCGGGCGTCGGAGTGAAACTCCCAGGCCATCGACAGCATGATGTTTTTGTACGCGCCACCATACCAGCTTTTGCTCTGGCGACCTCTTCCGCGCATCATGTACTCGGCAAGGCAGACCTGTTTATGCTGAATATGTGGACGCGGCAACTCCATAAGATACTGATTGGTTGAATCAATCGCATCAAAAATCTCAATCCGTCTCGACATTGCCGGATCAAACTTCGAAACGGTCTGTTGAATCAGATTTAGGTCGAGCGGTGTGATGGACTGCTCGAGCCGTAGGCTGTCTGGAGAAATTCGAATCAGCGGCACTCCGATTTCCATCAGCCAGGCGCTGACCTCATCGACTTTCTGAGCCGACATACCCGTCAATTGCGCCAGTCGACTCACTGCAACTGACTCACTCGAATCGAAACACTGTAGTAAAATTGAACCGTACATTCCTAAAATTGACCTGAATTTGCCAACTCAATGAATATTTTATTGATGTAGATTGAATTAGTTCATTAGCATGATGACGGAATATAGATACATTCAAAACTCGGCACCGATGGAATAACTGTAAGAGCATTCAAATGGAAGTAAAAAGAAAACCCACTCGCACGGTCGCAATCGGTAAGACGGTCATCGGTGGTGGAAATCCGATCATCGTGCAGAGCATGTGTACCACGCATACGAGCAACGCCGACGAAACGGTGCGTCAAGTCAACGATCTGCACAATGCCGGCGCTGGTATCGTCAGAGTCGCGGTTGACAACCGGCGGGATGCCGAAGCACTTGAACAGATTCGAGACCAATGCGATGCCAATCTCACCGTAGACCTGCAGGAGAACTATCGGTTAGCCGCGGTGGTGGCACCATTTGTTGACAAGATCCGATACAATCCAGGACACCTCTATCACCATGAACGATCCAAATCGGTAGCGGACAAAGTTCGATTTTTGACCGATATCGCCAGTGAGAACGACTGTGCGATTCGGGTTGGCGTCAATTCGGGATCGGTCGATCCGGCAAAAAAACATTTGTTCGATGAAAATGATGCGGTTTCACCGATGGTTGACAGCGCTTTGGAACACGCTGAACTGTTGGACAAAATCGGCTTTATCCGCTATTGCGTATCGCTGAAAAGTTCCAGACCTGAACGGGTTGTTGAAGCGAACAAACGGTTCGCGGCCCAACGCCCTGACATACCCATTCATCTCGGCGTGACGGAAGCCGGTATGCCGCCGGACGGCATCATCAAATCCCGTATTGCATTTGAACAGCTCTTTGCCGACGGAATCGGTGACACCGTACGCGTCTCGCTGACGTTACCAGAATCGGAAAAATACAAAGAAGTTCAAGCCGGACTAGACATACTCAGCGATTTCGCAGCCGGCAGAGTGCGGACAGTCGTGCGTTTTGATCCGGATCGGTTGAACATCATTTCCTGCCCCAGCTGCTCGCGGGTCGAAAACGAAGCGTTCATCGATCTCGCCAGACAGGTCAAGGATCTGACCGAAGATCTGAAAGACGAGGCCATTACGATCGCCGTCATGGGCTGCCGCGTAAATGGTCCCGGGGAAACCGACGACGCGGACCTGGGACTTTGGTGCGGACCCAAATTCGTTAATCTGAAAAAAGGCGAGCAGAAAGTCGGCGCCTTTCGTTATAACGAAATTCTGCCGCAACTCAGAAAACAGATCGATCGGCTGATTGAAGCGCGGAATGCTTCCTGAATGCGCCTATTCATCGGTAACGCAGCCTTCACTGGCGGTCTTCACCGTTTTGATGTAGCGATATAATGTACCTTTAGTTGTCTTGTAATCGGGTCTCACCCATCTGGATTTCCGATCACTCAGTTCCGCGGCACTCAAATCGACATCAATACGGTTGTCAAGTGCATCAATGGTGATGCGGTCGCCATCCTCAAGCAGACCGATGGGACCACCTTCCTGGGCTTCTGGAACAATATGCCCAACGATAAATCCGTGCGAGCCTCCAGAAAATCGCCCATCGGTGATCAGTGCCACCTCAGAACCTAGACCGGCACCCATAATGGCCGAAGTCGGTGTCAGCATTTCGGGCATACCAGGGCCACCCTTCGGACCTTCGTAGCGGATGACGATTACGTCACCCTTCTCAATTTTGTCCTGCTCCAGCGCGGCCAGCATTTCCTCTTCGGAATCGAACACGCGGGCCGGGCCTGAAAACTGCTCGCCTTCTTTGCCGGTAATCTTCGCCACCGCTCCTTCAGGCGCGAGGTTTCCTCTCAGAATCTGAATATGACTGGTGGCTTTGATGGGACTTTTCAATGACAGAATGACTTCCTGTCCATCACTCAAATGGCTGACCTCGGCAAGATTCTCCGCAACAGTTTTGCCGGTAACGGTCATGCAGTCGGCATTCAGCAGGCCTTCTTCAAGCAGATACTTCATCACCGCTGGGATTCCACCGACATCGTGCAGGTCCTCCATAACGAACCGTCCACTGGGCTTCAGGTCGGCCAAAAATGGGACTCGGTCACTGACATTCTGAAAATCGTCGATCGTCAGGTCCACATCAACCGACCTGGCCATGGCGATCAGGTGCAGAACCGCATTGGTTGAACCGCCCAGAGCACTGACAATGATCATTGCGTTTTCAAATGCCTCTCGGGTCATAATTTGAGTGGGTAACAGATCCTTCTCAAGCAGATGCAGCAGCGCACTGCCGGCATTGTGACACTCTTTGATCTTGCTTGGATCGTTGGCTGGCGTCGACGAGCTGTAAGGCAGTGACATACCCATCGCCTCAATGGCGCTCGCCATGGTGTTGGCAGTATACATTCCGCCGCAGGCACCGGCACCGGGGCAGGCATTTCGAACGATCTCCTGGCGCTCATCGTCGCTGATTCGCCCCGCGATATATTCACCATAACTCTGAAAGGCCGATACGATGTCGACTCTCTTTGAGCCGGCATAACCGGCACGGATCGTACCGCCGTAAATCATCAGCGACGGTCGATTCAATCGTCCCATCGCCATCAGACAACCAGGCATGTTCTTATCACAACCCGGGATCGTAATCAGCCCATCATACCACTGTCCAGCCACCACCGTCTCAATCGAATCAGCGATTAGATCTCGCGACTGCAGCGAATAACTCATACCCTCCGTTCCCATCGAGATGCCGTCGCTGACACCGATCGTATTGAACCGCATGCCGAGCAGACCGGCCGCATCAACGCCTTTTTTTGACTCCGCCGCCAGCTCATTGAGATGCATGTTGCAGGTGTTGCCTTCCCACCAGATGCTGGCAATGCCGATTTGCGGCTTGCACATGTCCGCTTCTGTCATTCCCGTTCCGTATAACATCGCCTGCGACGCACCCTGCGCCTTGCTCTGTGTCAGTCGCGCACTGATTCTGTTTAAGTCTGCCATACCCTTGCCTCCGGATTGCAGTGACTGGTTTCTGTAAGAAATTCAGGCTCAGTCAATTGGTTCGACCAGATCGGCCATCGTCAATTCGGTCATTTCCCGCCGTACATCGGGCAGTTCATACATCCATCCCACCCATTGACGGTTCAACTGTTCCGCCTCTTTGATCACCTGCGGCTCCGCACCAGCGGCCGCGCGGGCGATTAACCGAACGAAGTTCCGCTTCGCTCCCTCACCAAACATTGCAGTGACAGACAGATGATCGGCGGTTTTCGCAGTGACTGAAATTCGAGTTGTCCAATTGGCAACCTTTCTCACATCCTCAAATTTTAACCGGTAAAAAAGTTTTCCAATATCATTCAGTCGATATTGGTAACGGATTTGATGATCATCGGGGATGTCTGTCAATACGAATTCATGACCGTTCAGTCCACCCCGTTCGATCAGTAAGGGGGTGTTTTCAGAAGCTCTGATCGTTACCATCTGAATCCGATCCTTCAGGCTGATGATCTGCGTATCCAGCCAGTCAATCGCACTGACGGGAACATTCAACCTGCCGTCGACGAGCCAGGTCTGAGATTTGTCAGGTTCTCTGACATAGTACTCAGTCAGCAGAGAATTTCGCATCGACGGCTGTCTTTTACCGATTAACAATGAGGCGACCAGGCGATTGTGCGAGGTGTGCAGATCAATCCGCACTGCTGCCGAACCGCTCTCCTTCAATCCTGTAAGATCAAGGGCCGCCAACTTTTCAGGATTGGCGGTTTTCGGTTCGATTCTACGCAGCTGTGCGAAACCAATCAAAAAATTGGCGACCGTACTGGCCGAAGCGGGGTAATTTTCGAACGCGCTGACCTGCCACTGACCACCGGCTGCCCTCATCAGTGAATAGCGGTTCCGATGGCTGCTCATTTCGATCTTGGCAATGTCATTGACCTGATCGATCAGACTGGGAAATACCAGACCATGGTCGGAAACGACTTGACTGCGTCGCTGATTGTCAATGGTCGTGTACCAGATGGCCATCAGACACAGTGCGATGAGTGCCAAGATGATCGTCAATCGTACTTTCAACCCAGCTGCTCCCTGATGCGAACGGCCAATCGCCGACCTCGTTTTTTCACCCCAATCGTGCAGACCGCGGTGCCGGCGACCGCCAGCAGCAGTGGCACCGCCAGCACGTTCAGCAGCAGCAGACGTTTTTCAAGCTGTTGAATGTCTTTCACCAGATTGTGCCGCACTTCGCGCAATTGCGCTCGAATCGAAATCTGGTTCTCTCGAAGCCGCTTGACTTCCTCCCGCTCCCTATCGGAAATAATTAGTTTTCCCGTGGATTCACTGCGATGCTCCTGAAAGTTGGCCAGGAACTCTTCAATTCGTTTCAACTCCTCATGCAGTTTCTCCTCATGCTGACGATACTTTTGCTCGGCCGCCCGGCGAATCTGCTGCGTCCGAACAAAAGGACGAAACGATCGCCCTCGCGTGCGCACCCCGATCAGACTGTTCGCGCCGGACAGGTTGTCAATCGCGTTGTGGATGAATTCACCATTCGATGCTTCGGCAAACTGTAGCGTTCGACCTCGAATCTGGTGCGTGCGCACCCAGAAACGATCCTGTAGAAAATCCGAATCGGCGATGACAATGACATTGATCTCGCCACTTTCAATGTGTGTGGCGTGCGCCTGAGACGCTTCGAGAGATCCGGCCTCAGCCGGTGGACCTGCTGCAAATGCCGATACCGCACGACCCCCTATTCTTACGGCCAGCGGCCACCGCTGACGACCCTCCTGGTAATTTTCCGATAGCTCACGGACCGATGAAATCTGCCTGAATTCGCTGACATCGTAGAGTTTTGCAGACTCAGAGGTGCGAATCAGTGTAGTGATATCGGTCTTCAGATCGGCATTGATCTCCAATATCCCCGCCGTCGCAAAAATGAGATTGCCCAATTTCGCAGTTACCACATCCAGCGGATTCAGCTGTTCTGGCTGCACATTCATCCACACCGGATAGTCAATGGTGCGACCCGACGAACCATCGCCTTCAAGTACTCGAGCGGCGATTGGCAGATCACCAACGATTTTTCCAGTCTTCACGACGACTCCCCAGTGATCCGTCAACTGATTCAGGTTGGAACCCGCATCATGTTCGGACAGCTGCGTCGACGCCAGAATGGAGGACAAGGCTTCTGAATGTGGATCGACCACCAGCAGCAGACTGTTGCCTTTCATGACAAACTGATCAATCTCGTATAACAGTCCATCAGACAGGTTTCGAGGATGGAGCAGGAACAGCATTTCAATATCGTCCGGTAGCGCGTCGATGGATGGCGAGAGCAATTTGACATCGAATATTTCATTCAGCTGCAGAAAAAATGTCCAGGGATTCTGCGGTGACCTGGCTCCAGCTGGCAGTCCACCAGCACCTTGGATCGGCAACGAGCTGAGCAGGCCGATTTTCTTGCGCAGCCGCCCGTCCAACTGCACGATGAGACGAACCAGATCATATTCAAGCAGCTCTTCGCGCTCCAGAAAGAAGTGGGGAATGGTCTGCACGCCATCGGTGCTGTTGCTGGCCACGAGGCCGAAATAAAACGCACCGCCACTCGCCAGTGGTATGCCCTGCAGGCCATAACCAACGGCAGTGTCTTCGGCTTCTGAAAATGCCTCTGGATCAACGATGCTGTATGTTATTCGGCCATTCGACAGCTGCTCGAACTCGCGCAGCAGATCCTCGACACGACTGGCGTAGGTGCTGAGGCCCGGGCTATTCAGCACTTCCGAACGCGAGATGAACAGTCGCAGGGATATCGGCTCATCAAGTGATTCCAATGTCGATATCACCTGTTCCGATAGCGTATACAGTCGGTTTTCAGTCAGGTCCAGTCGAAATCGCGTCAGCAACTGTGCACTAAGAACGTTGACTGCGAGGAACAATGCAATCACCAAAACGATGGTGGCCACCGTCGAAACTTGGTTTTTCAATTTTCTAGATAACATCAATCGTCCAATCGCAGTGACTTTCCCAATCGCCGAGCATCACCCGACAGGCATCGAACTGGACGTTCCCAGCCAATCTGAGAGCCATATCGAAACTACGGTTCGCTTTTCTAGACTTGATTCGAACATCGGGCCGATTCTTCCGCGGCTGGGATGGCTCAACCATGCGGTTAGTTCGACGACAGCCGGTCTGTCGTGGAAAGCGCAGTCACATTCAGATAGAGGAACAATGTTATAACGGAGATAAAGAACACAACATCGGCGAGCGAAATCACACCTTTTGCCATCTGATCGAAGTGACTGAGAAAACTCAATCCGGCAATCGCTTCCAGGACGGAATGCGCTAGTACCGGAGTCAGCAGATCCTGTATCAGCCGCACTTCGCCAATCGTCAGAAACAGCCCGACTGCAACACCCAATACAAATGCGACAACCTGATTCTGACTCAGTGCTGATGCGTAGCAACCAATCGAAAGATAACCCCCCGCCATCAGCAGACTGCCGATATAACCGGCGACAATCGCCCCATTGTCCGGATGGCCCAAATAGTTGACGGTCAGCCAGATTGGAGTGGTAAGCAGCAGCGCAAACGCGATAAACACCCAAGCCGCCAGAAACTTTCCCAATACGACGGAAAACGTACTGATGGGTAGGGTGAGAAGCGTCTGAATGGTACCGGTTTTCCGTTCTTCAGCCCAAAGACGCATGCCCAATGCCGGCGCCAAGACCAGAAACAGCCACGGATGAAACCCGAAAAAGCCCGCCAGATCGGCCTGTTCCAACTGAAAGAAACCGCCAACATAGAATGTCAGCGCACTGCTCAGAGCAAGAAAAATGACCAGAAAAACATAGGCAATCGGTGTATAAAAATAGTCGGCCAATTCGCGGCGAAATACGACCAGCCAGGACAGCATGCTCACAGCTCCCCGCTCAACTCAGAAAAACAAAGCCGGCAGTGGTAATCGGTACTGATCCCGTCAACGTCCGAAGCCACTGACTGGTCCAGCCTGTCTCAGCAGTATTTTTTGTTTTCCTTTTGTTTATCAATTATTTGTTACTTGAGTGCTAAGTGACGGGTGTCAACGGACAGCCGAAATGCTAGTGAACACCCGCGTCTCACCGGCATTGAGGTTTTTGGCATTCATTTGATTATATCGCTGTAATTTAGTCTCAATTCAGATGAGATCTCATGAGTTTCGATCTTCGACTTAGACGGCTGTCTGACTCAGCCGACGGCATCATTCCCGCCATTCGGCGCGGTATTGAAAAAGAAAGTCTCCGCATCACCGCGGACGGTCACCTGTCGCCGAGACCGCATCCTCGGGCCCTGGGCTCGGCCCTGACTCACCCGTATATCACAACTGACTATTCCGAATCCCTGCTGGAACTGGTCACACCGATCCATCATTCCATTCCCGAAATGCTGCAGCACCTCAGAGAACTGCACCAGATTGTGTTCCACCACATTGACGGTGAGCTGCTGTGGGTCAACAGCCTGCCCTGTCTGCTCAGCGATGAGGCATCCATTCCGATTGCTCAGTTTGGCGATTCCAACATCGGAAAAATGAAGCATGTCTATCGGCGCGGCCTGGGATTGCGCTACGGTCGCAAAATGCAGGTGATTGCCGGAGTGCATTACAATTTTTCAGTGCCTGACACTTTCTGGGAAGCCATCCTGTACAACCAGACCGCGATTGATTCCGAGACGGTTTCCAATGCCTACATGGCGGGGACGCGCAACTTTCTGCACCACTGTTGGATACTGTTTTACCTGTTCGGGGCGTCGCCGGCCGCCTGCCAGTCTTTCTTCGATGGAATGGGACCGGTCGACCTGCCATTATTCGATTCACATACGCGATTCGGTGAATATGCAACGTCGCTCAGGATGAGCAGATTCGGATATCGAAATCCAGCTCAGTCTGAAATCAGAATCGACCACAATTCGATTCATGGCTATATCGATACTCTGTGCAGTGTCATCAACAAACCATATCCACCATACCAGAATTACGGCGTCAGGAAAAACGGCGAGTACCTGCAGTTGAATTCCAACCTGCTGCAGATTGAAAACGAATACTACTCGGTCATTCGTCCGAAACGCAGAATCCGATCTCAGGAAAAACCAACCGCCGCACTCAGAGCACGCGGCGTCGAGTACCTGGAGGTGCGATGTCTGGATCTCGATCCGTTCAATCCCATAGGCATATCAGAAAGTCAGGCAAGATTCCTGGATGTGTTCCTTACGTTCTGTCTGCTCAATCCGGCCGATCCCATCTCTCCGGCACAGCAGGAGATCATCGCATCCAATCAGAATGCGGTCGTCTTGGGCGGTCGCACTCCAGATCTGCAGCTGCAGCGAAACGGTGCAATGGTCTCGCCACAGTCCTGGGGACTGGAGCTGCTGGCACAGCTGGATTCGATTGCGGCGATTTTTGACCGCTCGCTCGGCGGCTCGTCTTACCGACAGGCGCTGAACGAACAACGGGACAAATTCGATGATCCAAGCCTGACACCATCGGCAAAATTGATCGCCGCGCTCAGAGAAAACAGTGAACCGTTCTTTTCATTAGCCATGCGGATGGCTGAATTGTCCCAGCAGTCCATTCTGAACGACGGACTGGAGAAAAAGGCAATTGATCGCTATCGATCGATCGCGGAAAAATCGTTTAACGATCAGATTGAGATTGAAAACTCCGATGACGTTGATTTCGATACATTCTTAAAGCGCTACTTTGCCAGATAGCGCCGGTGCCCATCAGTAGGCCAGATCCCGATCGACGATGCCTTCAATTGGCTCATCATTCAGGAATCGATGCATTTTGTCGAGAATGACCATGCTCCCTGTTTCGGGATCGGGCTTACTCGCACAGTGAGGTGTAACTAGCACGTTCGGCTGTTCCCAGTAGGGATGTTCGGGTGGCAGTGGCTCTACTCGAAACACATCTAATACCGCATGACTGATATGCCCGGACTCCAAAGCCTCGAGCAATGCATCATCATCAATGGATTCACCGCGCCCGCAGTTGATGATCTTTGCCCCTTTCGGCAGATACGACAGCGTCTCTCGATTCAGAAAGTTTTCGGTTTTCGCAGTCGTCGGTAAAAGACAGACTAAAATATCCGTTTTCTCGAGGAACGGCCTCAATTCATCCTGACCGGCATAAGACCGAACGCTGGGAACGTCTTTACGGGTGTTGCTGAATCCAGTTACCGTAAATTCCAACTGCCTCAGTGCCACTGCACACGCGGTACCCAGCACACCCAAGCCCAGTATTCCAATGCGGGTGTGGCTCGGCGATCTGAAATCGACGCGAAACGGATGCTTCCACAGGCGGGGTTTATATTCCGATGTGAGCAGATGCAGTCCGGTAACATGGTGCACGACATACGTTACTATTCCACTCGTCAATCCCGGTTCCGTCATGCGGATGATTGGGAGATGTTCAATGCGTCTGTCTTTCAGCAGTTCAGAAACCCCCGCCCACATTGAAAAGACGGCCCGCAGGTTCGGATATCGCGCAAGGTCGCCGCTCGGTGGTCGGGCGACGACCGCAAATTCGATGTCCTCAACCCGCCCCACGTTCGGCCAAACCCTTAAATCAAGCTGCGGCGCTTTTTTCTGAAACTCTTCAGTCCAACGCGGGATGTTCTCTTCCGTCGATGAAAGCAATACCGCGCCTTCGATTGTCGGCATGGAGTATTTGGACATGAATTCGAACTAACTGACCTCCAGCAGTTCGATCTCAAAAATCAGGGTTGCATTCGGCGGAATGGCCGGCGGCGCACCGTTTTCACCGTATGCCAGCTGTGGTGGAATCACGACCTCCCACTTCGCGCCGACTTTCATCAACTGCAGCACTTCCTGCCAACCCGGAATTATTCCATTCAGCGGAAATTCGGTCGGCTCGTTTCGACTGTATGAGCTGTCAAATTCAGTACCATCCGTCAAGGTGCCCCTATAGTGAACTGTAACCGTACTTTCGGCGTTTGGCATCGCTCCATCCCCTACCGTAATGACCTTGTATAGAATCCCGCTCTGGGTCGCAGCGACTCCCTTCTGCTGCTCGTAATCGGTTCGAAATTCGTCGCCCATCTTTGCCAACTGGTCCTTCATTTCATTCTCCTTAGCTATCGCCTCCTGCTGAACGGCGTTCAGCGCGGCGGTCATTTCCTCTTCACTGAGCCGCAGTTCATTCGCAAATGAATCGGACAACCCATATATGAGTGCATCAGCATCAATTGGCAGCTGCGAATTCTGCACCTGAGACATTATTTGCATGGCAAATTGAACGCCAAGCGCGTAACTGAATCGTTCTTCCTGCGATTCAAGCGATACCGTCTGAGCAATTGCAAGTGCTGGAAACATTGACAGACAGAAACATAGCAGTGCAGGTCGCAGTGGTCTAGGTAAATTCATTTGGAGTTCCTCTACTGTGAAGGCGGTTGTCTGCCATTGTGACATTTCATTCACTGGTAACAGAACTTCGCTCCGATGAGTGCTGAATGGAAAGTGAATGCGCGGTTTGGAGTCAACCAGAATAATTTGCCTAAATGATACTCAATTTGGCGCGCTTCTGTTCGTTTCAAGACTGAGAAATGAGAACATTGGTTAAATCTTCTGCATACACCTTCCGTCTTCGCTACCGCCCGGAACTACACCAATGATCGGACTGGAATTTCGATTCACTCCAGACCGGTCGATTTCACAATCAGTCCGACAACCCATAAGTTCACAGTTCCTGACCCAATCTAATGGCTATGATAAATATTCCACCTGTGGGACAGTCGGGCGCACCCATCGGACGGCCGATTTTCAACGGCCGTTTCGCGTCCTTGACCTGATCTTTCAGCGGTGGCCGATGGCAAGCCCGGCACTCAGTGCACCAACCTCCTTTTTCGTCGCGCCATTCGAGGCGACCGGGTCAAGCTTGATCGGTGATTGAGAACGTCAACCCATTGTTTTACAGGCCAGTCCATCAGTAAATGAATGTTAAAATGAACGTTTATGTCAGGTTCTCTGAAATCAACAGACCTGACTGTCATTCTACGACCGACAGGAATTCGTCCACCCTGTTGGGACCTTCAGATCTGTGAATTGGTGTGTCGGACATCAGGCAGGCTACGTCGGCAGAAAAAATCAGCCCATCTCTTCATGATGAAGTGCTAGGTTGAATAATCCAGCCTGTCCAGCAGGGACGCTCAGACTCAGTCGCACAACAGCGGAGTTCAATTCTTGACCGTCATACATGTGTCAAAACAAGTAACACATGGACTCAGGCGATGACGCCCTCAAAGTAACAGTTTGATCAAACCGAAGATAAGCGTCGTATTGGCAACGACGGTGCCCACAGCGAGGGTATAGAAACGTACGGTCAGACGGGTTTCAAGATCTTTTATATCGGCTTTGAGTTCCAATTTATCATCCTTCAGCTCGGACCTGAGCTCCGACATATCGTCCTTCAGCTCGGTTCTGAACTCCGACACTTCGTCCTTCAGCTCGGATCTAAGACCCGATATATCATCCTTCAGTTCGGATCTAAGGTCCGACATATCACTCTTCAGTTCGGATCTAAGGTCCGACATTTCGTCCTTCATTTCGGTTTTGAATGCCGACATTTCGTCCTTCATTTCGGTTTTGAATGCCGACATTTCGTCCTTCATTTCGGTTTTGAATTCCGACATTTCAGATCTAAGTTCCGACATGTCACTCTTCATTTCGAATTTAAGTTCCGATATATCGGTTTTGGATGCGACGTTTTCGACCATGGCGTCGCGCACCATGGACACGGTCGCAACGGCCTGGATTTCGTTGAACCCGGCTTCGCACAAAGCCTTGGTGGCGGAATAGGTGTCAAAACTGGCATTGGTCATGGCGTTCACCCTCGAAATGCGGACTGATATCTGACGATCAATTATAACCCTATTGAGTGATTGGGGTAATGGTATCGCTCAGTTTGGCTTTTTTCGACTTCACGCAACCGGCGGGTATTGACCTGTCGCCGATGGATTCACCTGTCCGGAGGGTTATCAAACGCCTTTCCCCTCCTGCTTGCGAGATTTCGAGCGCATCCCGCAATTTCCCGCTTATAATCTATCATTCTTACAACAGCTTCATTCTGATTTGACCAGGTAGGTTGCAGTTTCTTGAGCATTGATGCAAAATTACTGGAAATATTACGCTGTCCATTCACCAAGCAACCGCTTTACCCGCTCGCCAGCGACAGACTGCGCAATCTCAATGCTCTGATTCGATCTGGCGAAATTCATTACGAGGACGGAACGGTTGTGAACAGTCCATTTGAAGCGGGTCTGATCACCGAAAACGGCAGCCGCGTTTATCGGATCACCTCAGGCATCCCCATCATGCTGCACGCACAGAGCATTCGTCTGACGGAAACGGAATCGGCAGGGTGAGCTGATTCGCATTGCACCCTCTGCCGCGCCTTTCTCTGAATCTGAATGCGCAGTGCCGATTCAAGACGACCTATAGTAATCCATCAATATGGCCGCCACCTCGGGACGTGAAAACTCTTCGGGTAGCGATTCGCCGGCGGACAACATCTCTCTCACCCGAGTTCCCGACAGCAGTACAAAATCTTCCTGCTGATGATCGGGCGCTTCGCGCATCATCATGACTTTTTTCAGTTTCTTCGACCAGGCCGTGTGATCCGCCTCGAAGATTTCGATCTCCAGCGTCTCCGGTGGGACACCGGTTCGGAAAATCTCCTGTGCGTCGAAGGCGCCATAGTAATTTCCCACACCGGCGTGATCGCGTCCAACAATCATATAAGCCGCTCCCAGATTCTGACGGAATATGGCATGCAGCACCGCCTCGCGAGGCCCCGCATACAGCATGTCGAATCCATAACCCGAGATGATCACGGTGTTTTCCGGAAAGTAAAGCTCCACCATTTTTCGAATCGCATCGTCGCGGACTTTCGCTGGTATGTCGCCAGGCTTTAGTTTACCGAGCAGCATGTGAATCACAAATCCATCGGACTGCGTGCGCGCCAAAGCGATCTTGCAAAGCTCTTCGTGTGCACGATGCATCGGATTGCGGGTCTGAAAAGCGACAACCTTTTTCCAGCCCCGCCTGTCGATCTCGGCTCTGATCTGGTAAGCGCTGCGGAAAGTGTCTGGAAACTCTTTTTCAAAATAACTGTAGTTCAACACCTGAATGTCGCCGGAGACGATAAATCTCCCCTGATTCAGAAAAGTGTTGACGCCGGGGTGCTTCGTATCAATTGTACCAAACACTCGCTCGGCGATGAATAGGCACTCATCGTCGGTGAGCTCCTCCACGCCAGCGACGGTCTGAATGGCCAGAGGTGGGGCGCCGGGCACCTCTGAATCGCGGAGAACCAGCCGATCACCGCAGGCTACATCAGGTCTGTCCCCGACTCGGTTCAGAATGGGGACCGGCCAGAACAGACCGTCGGCTGTCACCATGGATTCAGAGATGGATAGCGCATCCGCTTTATTCATGAATCCCGTCAGCGGAGTGAAATATCCGCCACCCAGCATCACAGCACCGGCGGCGGCGGATGAATCGGCAACGACTGAATGCAGATTTTCGGCTTCGCGTACCAGCTTGTCACGCCGGGCCGGGTCAGCTACGAATAACGGGGTGATGGCGGCTGACTGGTAGGCTCCAACCATGAAATGTTCCCATTCGCCGTCTGTTCTAGCCGGCTTTGGACTTCAGATTTCCCGTCGGGCGCAGATGCTCCTTGCGCCGCTCAACCGCTTCGGTCAAAGTGTGGAGAAGCTCTACCGTATCGTCCCAGCCAATACAGGCGTCCGTGATGCTCTGGCCGTAAACGGGATTCACACCCGCCTGCAGGTCCTGCCGACCTTCGACCAGATGGCTTTCTATCATCACCCCTTTAATGCGATGATCGCCCGCCGCAATCTGTTGGGCGACGTTTTCGCCCACGATGGACTGGCGGTGAAACTGCTTTGAACTGTTCGCATGGCTGAAGTCGATCATCAGATTGGGTGGCAGATTGCGGCTCTCCAGGAGTTCCGCTGCCGCCTGTACCGAATGCACATCGTAATTCGGCTCACTGCCGCCGCGCAGAATAATGTGGCAATCCTCATTCCCAGTGGTTTCAAAAATTGCAGTCTGACCTTCTGCCGTAATGGACAGAAAACGGTGTTTTTTGGATGCGGCGTGTACACCATCGGCGGCGATCTGTACATTACCCTGCGTCCCATTTTTCAGCCCGACTGGACACGAAAGGCCGGAAGCCAGCTGACGATGTACCTGACTCTCAGTGGTCCGCGCGCCGATAGCCCCCCAACTGACTAGATCGCTGATATACTGCGGCGTGATGATGTCCAAAAATTCAACACCGGCCGGCACCCCCAGGTTGTTGAACTCAAGCAGCAGTTTGCGGGCGAGTCGCAGGCCTTTGCTGATATCAAACGATTGGTCCAGGTCCGGGTCGTTGATCAGTCCTTTCCACCCGATCGTCGTACGCGGTTTCTCAAAGTAAACCCGCATGATGATCAGCAGGCTGTCCGCCAGCTCAGATTTAATATCCACCAGACGAGCCGCGTACTCCGCCGCCGCGATGGGATCGTGAATTGAACAGGGACCGACAATGACAATCAGTCGGTCGTCATCAGATCTGAGTATTTCGTGAATCTGCTGCCGAGTTGTTCGAACGACTTCAATCGATTTGTTCGTTAGTGGAAGCTCCTCCATAATCTGTCTTGGGAATTCGACATCGAAAATCGATGCGATTCGCAAATCATGAACCGACGAAATATCGTGAATATCAGAATCTTCAGTCATCTTGTGAATATACCCGAAACGGAAAGAATGCCTAACCACAACAGCGGAAGCAGACGGAAAAAAATTGAAGGCATTATTATATTCAGATTATTCACTCTGTAATCGTTTACGATTTCTTTAGTTTCAGTGAGACGGGACCGAATCATGGATTCACCCCGTTCACATTGAAAAACGCCTGGTCCTGAAGCAGCTCAGGTTGACAGCAGTAAGGTTGGACAACTGTGATCAAACTACTCACCATTACGCTACTGGTTGCGATTTCGGTCTATGCCCTGATCTGTCTGTTCATGTACTTTTTCCAGAAAAATCTAATACATATCCCTTATGAGCAGCTGATCACCCATCCCATGGAATTCGGTATGGAGTATGAAGAGGTCAATCTTTCGACGCCAGACAACGCGCGATTGCATGCCTGGTTCATACCTCATCGCGACGCCCGCTATACTTTCTGGATATTCAGCGGCAACGCCGGCAACAAGTCTTACATGATGGATTCAATACGTCTGATCCACGATCTCGGACACTCGGTGTTCATTTACGACTACCGAACTTACGGTCCCAGCAGCGGGCGATTGACCGAACAGACCATGTATCAGGATACGGAACTCGTGTGGGATTATCTGACCCGCAGCAGAGACATCCCTGCCGAGCAGATCGTACTGCATGGCCGATCACTTGGTACAGCCATGGCCACGTGGGTGGCCTCAAAAACGAAGCCGGCGGCAGTCATACTGGAATCGGGGTTCAGTTCAATGACCGAAATGGCCAGGAGTCTTTACGGTTGGCTTCCAATTCAGCTGTTGCTTCGTTGGCGTTACGACAATCTTAGCAGAATTCAAAAAATCTCTGCGCCGATCCTCTTTATTCACAGCCCCGATGACGAGCTCGTACCCTATGTTCATTCACAGCGTCTTTTTGATGCAGCAACCGCGAAAAAAGAATTCATAGAAATCTCGGGCAATCATCTGGAGGGATTTATGAATAGCGGCGACATCTATACGGAAGGCATTGAACGTTTCATCAATGATCTGGAATCACCAACCCGTTAATTCAGTTTTCGTCATTTCAGAACGACGGCGAAAAACCGTTTTCTCCGCAGTAACGGAGTGTCATGGCACATGGTGCGGGCATCAACCGACATCCGGGAACCCAGCAGCCCGGTTCACCACCCGCTCATCCAGCCTTTAAAAAACCAACGGGATGATCACAGGTGGAGTGTGAATGAAAGTGGCTAGGCTAAGCAATGGGTGTTCAACCGCGGTCCTGATTCACCCGCCAATTAATCGGGTCGAGACGATTGGCCGATGCCAGTAGTGCTGAGCACACCTGTGCCCTGTCGCACGGCGTGAAACTAGACATGCTCGCCGCCATTGATGTGAATTTCCGACCCGGTAACGTAACTTGAACTGTCGGCACAGAGAAAGTAAATGGTCTGGGCAACTTCTTCGGGCGTACCCAACCGATCCAACGGAATGCCGCGTATCAGCTCAGCCGCACCTGGCGACAGTATGGGCGTATCAATTTCACCCGGTGCGATCGAATTGACTCTGATTCCTTTAGGTCCGAAATCGGAAGCCATCTCCCGCGTCAGCGCCGCGAGCGCCGCCTTGGAAGTCGCGTAAGCGGTTCCCGCATATGGGTGCACGCGACTGCCGGCGATGGAAGTTACATTGACGATTGACCCTCGCCCTTTCACCAACTCATCCATCAGCCCGCGCGCCAGCACGATTGGCGCGAAGAAGTTGACCTCAAATACCAATCGCCACGTCGCCATGCTGGTATCAGTCAGACTCAGACGACTGCCGTCGTCTTTCTTGGGTGAGATGCCAGCGTTGTTGACCAATGCATGCAACGCGCCGCCGGACAGTCTTTTCTTCAGTTCCGCCAAACCGATCGACCGATGATCCGGATCACTCAGATCTATCTGGATGTGATCGTCCGGTCCTTCCTGCCACGGGCATGCCGACGTGAAAGCACGCCTTGAACAGGTGACCACCCGCCAGCCATGTTCCTGAAACAATTTGGCTGTTGCGTGACCAATGCCCTGACTGGCGCCGGTCAACACCAAAGTCCGGGGCGAGTCCGCACCGGCGCCTGATTTCTTGACAGACGATTCACTCTTACCGGATACCGGGCACTTTTCGGGAGTCGGTTCAGCCATGGTACATTCCACCAGTCCAGTTCAGTCGTCTTCAGGTTGCTGAAATTCGGCACTCAGTTTTTTCTGAATGTCCATCGGCGCCGATTCGTAAGAACCGAATTCCATCATGAATGTTCCCTCGCCACCCGAGATGGCGTTCAGCCTTGCCTGGAAGTCCGCCATCTCAGCCAACGGCGCAACGCCAGTAATTTTGACCGCGCCAGACGGCAGTGAATCCGTATCGCTAATCCGCCCGCGGCGGGACGACAGTTCACCGGCAATATCTCCCATATTGCTGCTCGGCACCGTAATCGTTACATCGGCAATGGGCTCCAGCACGATGGGACCGGCTTTGGATACGGCATCAATAAACGCCTTCTTACCAGCGGTAATGAAGGCAATTTCTTTCGAATCGACCGAATGGTGCTTTCCATCATACACGGTTACTCGGATGTCCTGCAGCGGAAAGCCAGCGAATGCGCCACCGGTCAGTACCTGCCGGATGCCCTTCTCAACCGCGGGAATAAACTGGGAGGGGATGACGCCACCAACGACGTTATCAACAAAATCGAATCCTTCACCACGCGGCAGCGGCTCTACCCGCAGATACACCTCACCAAACTGACCGGCCCCACCGGTCTGTTTTTTATGCCGACAGTGTCCCTCCGCCGATCGGGTTATCGTCTCTCGAAAATCGACGGTTGGAATGGCGGTGGTGACTTCCACGCTGTATATTTCCTTCAGTCGCTCAAGCGAAACCCGCAAATGAAGGTCTCCCATCGCCCGTAGAATGGTTTCGTTGGCGGCCGGATTTCTTGACAGAACGATGCAGGGATCTTCGGCGGCGATTTTCTGCAGCGCTTCCGCCACCTTCTGCTCGTCTCCCCGATTTGCGGCACTGATTGCCAGCCCCGCCATTGGATACGGCATCCGCATGGTCTGCATGCGTACCCCATCGTCAGAACTTTCCGCAAGCAGCACACTGTCGTACATGATTTCGTCAATCTTGGCGATGCCGCGAATGTCGCCGGCAATCGCCTCGGCGACGTCACCGTGCTGCTTTCCCAGCAGTTGATAAAGATTGCCGAATTTGACGGGCTTGCGAGCATCATCAACAAAAATCGGCGTGTCCCTGTGCAAAGATCCCTGATACAGTCGAAACGTACCCACTTTACCGATGAAAGGATCAAATGTGATTTTGAAAACATGACCAACCAAAGGTTGGTTTGGGTCAGCAGTGACATTGAATGCGACACCCGATTCAGTTTTGCCCTGAAAAAATTCGGGCAACCTACCTTCTGCAGGACTGGCAAACAGTTCGGCAATCATCGTCGTCAGTTCGGAGATGCCAACATCGGTTTCTGCAGAAGTAAAGCATACCGGAATCAGATGCCCTGCCAGCATCGCCTGTCTGAAGACTGACGCGATTTTCGCTTCCGGCAGCTCACCTGTCTCCAGGTATTCTTCCATCAGCGCGTCATCGACTTCCACAATCTGATCGGCGATAGCGACATGCGCCTCTTCGACGGCCATCATATCGCTCTCACCCTCACCCCCCGTCAGACAGCTGACAACCGAACCACCACTGTTGGCAGGCAGATTGACTGCGAGACACTGGGTGCCGAATTCTTCCTGAACCGCACCGTAGACCGCGCCCAGATCGATATCGACAGAATCGATTTTGTTGATGACAATTGCGATACAGGCGTTGGACTCTTTGGCCCACTCCATGTAACGTCGAGTCATGGTTTCAACACCATTCTGAGCGTTGATGACAATCACAGCGGTTTCAACCGCAGTCAGCGCGCTCAGTGCCGTACCCACAAAATCGGAATAACCCGGCGTGTCGATGACATTGAAGTGAATGGAATCGCGATCAAATGAAAGAATGGATGACGATAATGAACGCTGGTGCTGCTTCTCCAGTACATCTTGGTCACTAACCGTACTCTTACGAGAAACTTCGCCTTTGCTGCTGATCGCCCCGGAAGTAAATAAAAGCGCTTCGCTGAGTGTCGTTTTACCGGCACCAGCCTGGCCAAGCAATACGATGTTGCGAATGTCCTCGGTGGTGTATGCCATAAATTTCTCCCGCTGCTGAATGATACCTAAACGTAACTGGCTAATTGATTGCAGTGATTATAGGGAAAGGTGAATCAAGTTCCACCTCGTCGGTATTTTCTTCCGGTTCGCTTCGATCGATGACGACGAACTCCTGCTCCCTCTCAATCGCCAACAGAAAATGATGCCAGACTCCTCGTCTGTAATTTACACCCTGCTGACCATTGGAAACAAACAGTTTCATCTTCGCCGGGTCGAACCCCCCGCGGTCTTCCGCCACCAGAACGAAAAACCGGCCATCGCCCGTCGGCATGAAAAGCTGGCTGGAACGAGGATGCCGCTCCATGCGAGTGATCGAAAATGGCAGGGCGACCGGTCGCGCATGGAACACGCTGAACGCCGGTCTGCCACCGTCGGTCAGATCAAGCTGAGCCAGATTCTCATAACGATCGGCGTACCCCATGTTGATCGATCGCGGTGGGTGTCCGGCCACCTCGATCACATCACCATAAGGTCTGAAACTCTCGGCATCAAGAGGTATGGGTGTCAGAATGATCGGTGAATCGACAACCGGCCTCCCATACACCCGAAACCTGCCAACGCCACCGTCTGGATGAATTTCAAGTCTGGCGTGACTGACCACCCCGGCATCTTCAATCTGCTGATCAAAAAGGTGATTGGTATCGGCGCGCAGCGGCACATCGTCCAACAGCGTTTGCCATCGAAAATCAGAGTCGGTCAAGGTGGCCAATGACGCACCGGGTGCATACGCGGCGCGCACGGTACCGCGCGCCGGATAATTGCCCTTGAAATGCAGGGTATCGATTTCGATGGCCTCTATCTGACCGGATCGGCCCAATTGAACGATGACCCAATCATACCCGGGGCCCCGCCGTCTTGCCGTTTCCCAGCCATCGCCCATATTGACCGCGCGGCCGGGGCCCAGCAGATTCCACATGTTTCCAAAATGCATATCGCTGCACGCGAGGGCCACCCCACCGTTCAACATGGCGGCAAGATCAACCGTTTCATTGAATGATTCCGGAGTCCAGTTCTTGTGAACCTGACCGTAGACGCGGAGCCGGGCCACCCCACCGTCCGGGTAAATATTCAGGCGAAGATGATTCCAGCGACGGTCCGAATCAACGGCGAATAAATTGCTTGAATTGCCCTTGAGCACTGAAACGGGCAGTATTTCCGTCCAGTGCGTCGCCGCATCCGGGTCCGAATCGCTGTCACAAGCCTCGATCATCGCTTTTTCAGGGTGATTGCCATTGAAGTGGGTGGTGTCGACGTCAACCGCCTGTATGGTGCCGCGGCAGATGCGAAGTACGCAGCTGTCGTTGCCAGGCGTCCGGCGGCGGCGGGATTCCCATCCATCCATCCACTTGCCGCGTTCGGTAAACCTGCCGTCGATGAAAACCGGTGGTGCCGGGTTCAGCAGGTTCTCTTTTTCTGCAAAGAAGTCATCCGTTGCGGACAGTACTTCCGCACCCAGACTGCGCTGCGCCAAATTTATCTTGCCGATCAAATCTATCTCAGTCATCGCGAAGCCAACGATGGATCATTGCAGTTGAAATGTTCATGCCAGTGTCTGGCAATGTCGATGCGCCGGCACAGCCAGACCTCGTCAAAGCCAGTCATATACTCAATCAGACGAGCGAGGCCAGCCACCCTGCCCGGCCGTCCAATCAGCCGACAGTGAAGCCCAACCGACATCATTTTCGGACTTTGCTCACCTTCCGAATACAGGACGTCGAATGCATCCTTCAGATAGGTGAAGAATTGCTCACCACTATTGAAACCCTGTGGGGTTGCGAAACGCATGTCGTTCGCATCAAGCGTATAAGGAACCACGAGATGGGGAGAGCCGAACCTGGCATCCCAAAAAGGCAGATCGTCGCTGTAGTCATCCGCATCATACAGAAATCCACCTTCTTCAACCAACAGTCTGCGGGTGTTGGGACTCGTGCGTCCGGTATACCAACCGCGCGGGCGCTCGCCGGTCACCTTTTCGATCGCGTCGATGGCCAGGCCAATGTGTTCCCGCTCCGTTTCCTCTGCCACATACTGATAATCGATCCAACGGTAACCATGGCTGCAGATTTCATGTCCGCGTCTGACCATTTCTTCAATCACTGCGGGATTTCGCTCCACCGCCATGCCGACGGCAAAGATGGTCAGGGGCACCTCATATTCACTGAATAAGCGAAGCAGCCGCCACACGCCCGCCCGCGAACCGTATTCATAGATTGATTCCATGCTCATGTGGCGTACACCCGCACGGGCATCTGCGCCGACGATCTCCGATAGAAAGGCTTCCGACGCGGCATCACCATGCAGAATGCAGTTCTCGCCGCCTTCTTCATAGTTCAGTACGAACTGCACGGCGATTCGCGCATTGTCGGGCCACTTGGGATGTGGCGGATTGTTCCCGTAACCAATCAGATCCCGAGGATATTGATTTTCCATTTGGCTTCTTTTCCGGCACCAATTCCGCTGAAAATAGGAAAAACAAAGTATATCTGACCTGTCGCGTATATTTTCAGCGTCTTCTGAAAAAAGCTTGGCAGCCGAAAAAATATCCCCCCAATTCAGTCAGAGTCTAGCAACGCGCCGTTCAAAGCAACATGGCGAGATGGTGACCTTGCCGCCAGCCAGTTTTCTGCACGGTCACTTGACGGAAGTGCAACTAATGACCAGACGGAAAAATGGAAAAACGGCCGCCACAGCCAAACGATGAGGCGAACCTCGGTCAACGGTGCTAAGCACCGGAATTATTATCTGTCACCGTCGAAAGTTCAGGTCAGGGGCTCTGAAATTAGAAAACACTCTCTTTGTTACACACTCGTCTATCAATAAGATTACGCAGGCTGAGTGACTGTCCTAGAACAAAGACATTATGGTGCCGATTCTTTCTACTGTGGACACGGAAGGAAAGTACTCCGAACTGAGCAAATTTGCATTTTGCTGTGCGCCTGTGTATTTGAAAATCAATCAGCTAGTCTGATTCTGTATACTTATATAAACTTGTACGACATGGAAACCTTAAAGAAACTTTTTTGTTCAAAAAAACAGTTAACCGAATGTGTTAATCTCTCAAGAATCAGGAAAGTTGTTGATAAGTGACTGATTCGATATATTTTAATGGTGTAGTGTCGCAGAGAGAAGTATGAAAGGATCGGAAATGTTGGCGTTTGGGACCTCCAATCGAATTGGACACGATTCGAGCAAGTTCTATAAACGCAAGATGTACGGCGACGAGCAGTCAGAAGGCAAAGAACAGACCGCTGCTGAAACCCGCTGCCCGGACGAAGCGGTCAACCGCATCTTCAGTCACTCGAGTACGGATATGCACGAGCTGCCTGACAACAGTGTGCATCTGATGGTCACCTCACCGCCTTACAACGTCGGCAAGGAATACGATGAAGATCTCACCGAGCACGAATATTCCGATCTGCTTTACTCGGTTTGGAATGAAGTTTATCGGGTACTCGTTCCAGGTGGCAGAGCCTGCATCAATATCGCGAATATTGGCCGCAAGCCCTACCTGCCACTGAACGCAATGATTGCCAGGCAGATGAATGAGATCGGCTATCTGATGCGCGGTGAGATCATTTGGGATAAATCAGCCAGTGCCGGCACTTCGTGCGCCTGGGGCAGTTGGAAATCCGCCTCCAACCCAGTGCTTCGAGACACTCACGAGTACATACTCGTGTTTTCGAAGGATCGTTATGATCGTCCATCGAAAGGTCGGGTATCGACAGTCACCAAAGAGGATTTTCTGGAGTCCACGAAAAGCATCTGGAAGTTTCCGGCCGAGTCCGCAAAGCGAGTCAGTCACCCAGCACCCTATCCCGTTGAACTGCCAAGGCGACTTGTTCAGCTGTATACCTACCTCAACGATATTGTTCTGGACCCATTTATCGGTTCAGGCACTTCCGCAGTCGCCGCGGTTCAAGCAGGCCGACGGTACGTCGGCTATGACATTTCATCGAAGTATGCAGCAGTCGCTGAATCAAGACTGAGCATGCTGGATGAACCAATGTTTGACTGATCTGTTTTCCAGCCCTGACAGACGGCATCGTTTTGCCAAGGGGTTGCCCACTGCCTATGATATAGTTCGCCAGCGGATTCCAAAGGGCAATCCAGCAGTCGGCTTATTGAGAGGGCACGTCATCATTGGCTCGGTTGGTACTGACAGCAATGGAAAGGGTGAAAGGAACTGAGGATGGTCACCGAACGGTGATGTGCGGTGTCATTGGCGTCTATTGGGGTTTTAGATCCGTCTGATGTCGATGGCCTGCTGAACCCCTGTCACCTGTTCAGGATCTCTCCACCCGAAGCGCCGCCAGATTGCGTTTCTTCCGACTGAACACCACTGCCAAAAGATGCACCTTGCGCCCGCGGCTCTGATGCGGCAATGCATAATTCTTCCCGCGCATCTGCGCCATAGCCTCCAACACCTTCGACTCCACTTTCTTACCCTTCGCCGCCACCTTGAACTCCAGCACGAACGTCTCACCGCCCGTGTGCACCACCAGGTCCGCCCGCCCCTCAGCCGACGACTCCTCCGACTTCACCTCCACACCGTTGGCGATGAAACAGGCGAACAGCAGACTGGCGTAAAACGCCTCATAACGGGACACCTCGCTACTCGAATACCACTCGTTCGGCACATTCGCATAAAACGACCGCATCTCCTTGGCGAAACCGTCGAAATCATTGACCTGCAGCAGCCGGATCAGTTCCTCACCCCGGTCCGACGCTTCCGTC
Organism: Arenicellales bacterium; assembly: GCA_965205205.1. Classification (GTDB taxonomy): domain Bacteria; phylum Pseudomonadota; class Gammaproteobacteria; order Arenicellales; family JAJDZL01; genus JAJDZL01. The sequence continues at coordinate 3,052,387 of CBDBFX010000002.1, read as the reverse complement.
AGCTTCCCGGTGACCGCCGCCACCAGCTCCTCGTTCAGACTCAGGCGCACCTCATGGTTCGGATATTTCAACGCGTAGTAGACCCTGGAACCCCGAACCTGCCGGTCGGCGATGGTCAGGTAACCACACTGGAACAGCAGCGCATTGAGGTTGACGCGCTCGACATCGAAATTTGACAGCTCCGTTTCATACAGGCCCAGGTTCTCCAGGTCCAGCGTGTTCAGCCCGCCCTTCTCCATCAGGTTGCGCAGAAAACTGGGGGTGCCGGTTCTGTACCAATGAGGCTTGAACTCCTGTTCTTTGAACAGCAGCAGCACGTCGAAGGGATTGTAGACCTTCTCCTCACTGCGCCAGCTCCAGCGGTAGCCGTTGTACCACTCCCGGATGTCTTCGCGGTCCAGGTCCGACAGCTCCGGTGCGAACACCGCGTCGAGGTCCGCATCCGTATAGCCGCAGATGGTGTTGTATTTTAGATCCAGACTGATGTCGTCCAGATTGTTCAGTCCCGAGAACAGACTGACTTTCGAATACATGCTGATGCCGGTCACGAACACGAAACGGACATGGCGGGCGCAGTCCTTGATGACGCCGTACAGACCGCGCAGGTAATCGCGGTTGGCTCTGACCAGGGTCTCATTCTCCAGCGTATCCAGAATCGGCTTGTCGTATTCGTCCACCAGCACCACCACCTGACGACCAGTGGTGCGATGCAGTCTGCGGATCAGATACTGCAGACGTTCCGCACCGGTGTAGTCCAACGTCGGCGGTTCAACACCAGCGTCTTCTTCAAGTTCGATCAGCTGCCGGATGACGTGACTGTCAACACTGCCCGATTCGCGGTAATCTCCGCCGAAGCTCAGCCGCACCACCGGGTGGCGGACGGACCAGTCCCAGTGATCGTGGATGTGAAGCCCGCGGAACAGCTCCTCACTGCCCTCGAACAGCTCCTGCATCGTGTCCAGCAGCAGCGTCTTCCCGAACCGCCGCGGCCGCGACAGGAAATAGTATCCGGGCCTGCTGGCCAATCGCCATATGAACGGCGTCTTGTCCACATAGTAGCAATCCCATTCTCTGACTGCTCGAAAGGCTGAATAGCCGACTGGCAGGTTAAGCTTGTTCATTTCCATTCCATTCAACGGACCGTCTGTTCATATTGTAGTATGAATGGTGCCACCGATTCCACGAACGGTTCCATTCAGCAAAAGCTTGCAGAGACTCAGCATGAGGCGGCGGACACCGACCAGACCCTATTGGAATACGGCCGATCGGTCTCGAGACGGATCGTGTACATCCTCCGACTCCATTCTACACCTTTGTCGCAGAACGATTCGAAATGGATCAGAGAGGGGTCATTCAACGCTGTGCCCGATATGTTTAGGGCACCTGATGACGTCAACAGGATAAGTTCAGAGATCCTGATCCAATCCAATTATCAGGATGACCATTCCACCTGTAAAGCAGACCGATACGTCCATCGGACAACTGATTTTTGACAGCCGTTTCGCGCGTTCTTAATCTGAACTTTCAGCGATGATGGTTGATAAGTTTGTTGCTTCGGCACGGTCGGTTGGGGATCGCCTTGCCAATTGGCAGTGGCGGCCCCGTCAAGGTGGCGGTTGATTCATCCGTCACGACTATCGGGACGGCTGAATCGGGATGAATTAGCGATTGGAGAATATTAACCTACTGATTTGACAGACCTGTCCATCAGTGAGTGATTTTTGAAATCAACGACCATGTCAGAAAGTCTGAAATTCAGGTCAAGGACGCGCGAAACGGGTGTAGAAAATCAGCCGTCCGATGGACGTATCAGTCTGCAACACAGGTGAAAAATTTGTCATAATTATTGGATTAGATGAGGGAGTCTGAAAATATCGACGCTGATATTCTGATCGTCTGACACCTGCAGGCACCGATCGCCGCCATTCATCATCCCCTTGCAGCAGAAGAAATTGCAAACTGTAATTCAAGCACGTCTGAACTCAACCTACCGCCAGCTCACCCAATCGCATCGAAAAGATTGCGCGGTTCGGTTCAAATCGATCCGACCACTGAGTGCGGCACAGTCATAATTTCACCGGATGGATATTGATACGACGCTCGCATTGGTGTGCATTCTGATCGGAATGGCGATCGCGATTCCGCTGACATTGCTTATTGATCAACGCGCCGCCCGCATGCGAAAAAAAGCCGACGCACACTGGCAGACCGTCATACGGCTGGAAGCGGAACGAGACGCGCAGGCGCAGAGCAATCAGGATCAGCTTGACAAGTTGCATGCGACTCTGGCCGTCTTTGAACAGAAATTCGCAGTGATTGCCAATTCAGCACTGAGCAGCAGCGGCGATCAGTTTCTGAAACTGGCCAGTGAGAATTTTGAGAAGTTCAACCGAACGGCGACTCACGATCTCGATTCCCTAGTGAAGCCACTGCGTGAAAATCTGACCAAGTATGAAAATTCGCTCCGTCGGCTGGAACTCGATCGAAAAGAGGATTACACATCCATCAGACAGCATATTACGGACGTCAGCCAATCCAATGAGAAACTTCGCCAAGAGACCGACCGCCTTGTGCAGGCGCTGCAGAAACCAAAAGTCCGCGGCCGATGGGGTGAGATTCAATTGCGAAATGTGCTGGAACTCGTCGGCATGGCCGAATACATCGATTTCGAGATGGAAAAGTCGTTTCAGACCGCCGACGGCCTGAAGCGGCCCGATGCCGTGGTCAGACTGCCCGGAGACCGATGCATCGTGATCGATGCCAAGACTCCACTTGAGGCCTATCTGATGGGACTTGAAGCGGAAAGCGAAGCCGACCAGAAAGAATGCTTCAGATCTCACGCGCAGCAGCTGAGAAAACAGGTTAAAGTTCTGTCTGACAGCGACTACCAGAACGTCGTTCCGAACACCTTGGACTTTGTCATTATGTTCATTCCCGGCGAGTCCTTCTATTCCGTTGCCATGCAGCACGATCCGAGTCTGTTCGACCATGCGATCAGACACCAGGTGATGATCACCACTCCCACTTCACTGGTGGTCCTGCTCAAGATCATCGCGCTGGGCTGGCAGCAGGAAAAACTGACGGAAAATGCAAAAGAAATCGCAACGATCGGGCGCCGGCTCTATGAGCGCCTGAGCACGTTCACCGAACATCTGCGCGAACACGGCCGCTTTCTCGGCAAGTCCATCGAGTCCTTCGACCGAGCGGTCGGTTCATTGGAAAGTCGGGTACTGCCGTCGGCGCGCCGGCTCGAAGAACTGGAAGTGGTCCCCCGTTCCGCCAGAAAACAGATTGAATCGCCAGCAAAACTGGATCAGCGACCGCGCCCGGTCTCTGATATCGACACAAGAAATGACTGAATCGCGTCGGAAAACGAATTGTCAGTCATTGGCCAATTTGAACGATCAGTTGCAATCGGTTTCAATATAATCTCACATTTTGCACGAATCGTGCTGAAAATTTCCAGATAATCCAATTGATCAATCCAATAAAGTGGAGTAAAGGTAGTTATGAAGTCCAGCAGACGAAAAATGCTTGGAATCGCCTGCTTGAGCGCAACACTGAGTTTTGCGGCCCATGCCGATTTTGAAACCGGGCGGGAAAAATCTTTCACCTGCAGCGGCTGTCACAGTTCACCCGGTTATCGAAACGCCTACCCGGGTTATACGGTACCGAAACTTGGCGGCCAACAGGCTGATTATCTTGAAGCGGCACTCAAGTCCTATCGGGATGGCGGCCGTCAGCACACGACGATGCACGCGCAGATCGCTCAGATGAGCGATGAGGACATCTCAGCTATTGCGACCTATTTTTCACAATTGATCAGATAACAAGTGCGATGAGAAAAACTGTCTATGTTCCAATTCTAGCTGCCATACTGGCAGTGTTTACGGCCACCCCGACATGCGCGGGAGACGCGGCTGCCGGCAAAGCAAAAGCGACGATATGCCTGACCTGTCACGGCGAAGGCGACAAGGTTCAAGGTGTTGGTACACCCATCATTTCCGGTCAATATGAGGATTACCTGATCCACGCTCTGAAAAGCTATCGCTCAGGATCGCGGCAGAATGCCATCATGGCCGGCTTCAGCGCCAGTCTGAGCGATCAGGACATTGAAGACCTCGCGGCCTATTATTCGGCAATGGAATCGAAACTGTTCACGCCACCCGCCGAGTAGGCGGTCGAATCCGATCTGAGTCTACCTGACCGAGACGACAGCACCCGCCGCGCTACCGATGCAGAACGTGATTTCGGGCGGCGGCAATGAATACCGCTGACCTGACTCAGCGCAATGGCATTGACTTCGGGAACTGTCGAACATTATCCACCGCATCGACAAGCTCGCCATCCCGGTAGATGAGATAAGCATTCGACTGCCTGTTCACCGGTGCCGCCGAGGCGATGACGCTGCTGAGATTGAATGGATCTGCGGAGTGTATCATCAGAGATTTTCCATCTTCTTTCGAGGCACCCGAACTTCGCAGCAGTTCGATTGCCTGAGGTAAGGCGAACTGCTCGCCACCAACACCCTCGACGAAGCGTCCACCCCGTAATTCACCTCGATCTTCAAGCCTTGCAAAGTACCGTCGCAGCGCTCGCCAGCGCGGCATGAACCGCGCCTCCAGTGACAGCAGGTCCGGATAGACGATTCCGTAGCGCCTGAGCAGTGCCTGGCCCGCCGCCTCGATCAATTCATCTTCGGTCGACCGCGCCGAAGCGGTGCGCCGCGGATGAAGCAGCAGCGACCAGCGTCCCGAACTCCGTACGCTGTGCTGGCCCAGTCGTCCCAACCGCGACTTTTTTCGCCGATCGCGCTCTGACATCAGGAGAGCGCGAATTCCGGCATAGTGATCGCAGGTTACGACCCCGAGTGAGAAAAGCTCAACGATACACTGCTCGAGATGCGCTGGTAGGATGGCCAGCTCATCCTGAATCTCTTCAAAAAACAACGGCCCAAGATCGGTCAGCGCCGCAAGCAGCCGGCGGGTATTGCCGGACAGTTCGGGTTCGATGCTTTTTCGCCGGCCAGCCATTTGTTTCCATGTGCGCAGGCGGCTGCGACTCAGAAAGGTCAACGGAATCGAGCGGATTGAGTTTCGCTGGCGATAGATGCGCCCCAACGGATGTCTGCCGACCAAACCTTCGGGTGCCGACAGTCGACACCAGAGAAAGCGACCCGTCGTATTCAGACCGTCCAGCAGTCCAGGATCGTATCTGTAGATGCGCGCCGCCAGAATTTCCGCCTCCCATACACCGGCTGGCGCCTCGAAGCCCTCAAGTGAATCAAGCACCATGCTCAGTGCATCAATGCCTTCGCCAACCGTTTTTTCACTCAGCCGCATCCATTGCCGCAGGTAGTTGACATACTGTTTCGCATCGACTGGTTTGATGCGCTTTCTCAGAGTTGATATCGCCGTGTTATGCAGACGGGCGAGGTAATTTCGTTCACACCACTCCTCCTCACTGACATTTTCGCGGTAGTGGCCGCGCATCAGGCTGCCTTCATTCTCCAGGGCAGACAGTGCGCCTTCAATTTCACTCATCGGCAAGTCGATCGATGCGGCGATGTCGTCAGTGGTGCGGGGGCCGATCGCTGCGAGTCGGCTTCTGAGCAGCGAAACCAACGCCTGCTGCCGGCTGTCGACCACCGTTTTTGCAAATGAGACGGGTTTGATGTTCGGTATACACTTGGCATCTGGATGCAACAGCAGCAGTTCGTCAAGCCGTTCCGCCGCCACCCAGAGGACAACATTCTGTGACAGGGCCACCCGAGTAACCCGATTCTGCAGCTGCAGTTGCTCAACAAAGTCCTGCCAAGTTGGCTGACACACATCTGCTGTCAAGGCCTGAGTGGACCGACTGTCGACGGGTGTTGAATCTGCAAAATAGAAATATCCAACATTGACCAGCGCATCGTGCAGTTCCTCCGCGTTCCTGGGACGCGGCCACAGCTGGTCTGCCACGGTCTGCAGAACGGCTGCATCAAAACGACCGAATTCAGCAATGTCCGCAACCCCCATCAAGCGCCGGGTCTGTACCGCGAGCGTGCGCCTTTCTTCCGCGGGCGCGTCATCCAAAAACGCATAGGGTTTGGCGGTCAGCACTTCATGAGTGAGTGGAGAGGGTTCGGAGAGATCCCGATAGACGATGGATACCTCATCATTTTCGATCTGCCTGAGCAGTGCTGAAAAGCCCCTGGCATCCATTAACTCCTGCAGACAGTCCCGCAGTGTCTGCTGAATGAGCGGGTGGTCTGGAATCTCAATGGGTCCGGTGATGTTTTCCTGACAGGCCACCTGATCCGGAAACACCAGCGACAGCAGATCTTCAGAGTCATTTCTCTGCAACGGCGGCGGAACCTTCCGTCCGCGACTGAAACGCAGAACGGCAAGCGCCGTGTTGGCAACCCACCGCCACCGGGTACCGAACATCGGCGCGCCCAAGACCGCCTGCATCAGTACTTCTGTGGACGAGGCGCTTTTCACATAGTTTCGCACCTCCTCGAGTGCAAAACTGTGCGTCGGTCCGAGCGATAAAATGAAACAGTCTTCAAGAGCCGCCGCCTGCAGTTCGAAATTGAACCGTACGCAGAATCGTTTTCGAAGCGCCAATCCCCACGCTTTGTTGAGTCGGGAACCGTAGACGCTGTGAATTACAAGGTGCGCGTCACCGGCCGCATCAAAAAATCGCTCGAAGACGATGGTGTTTCGAGTTGGCAGAAGTCCCAGCGCTTTTCTAGCGGCATCAAGATAAGACATCACCTGCGTGGCGATGGATTGACTGACCGCGTATTCGCCGGCGAACAGTTGGGCGGCCGTTTCGCATGAACCGTGCTGCAGAAGTCGCTCAGCATCCTCGCGAAGACGGGAGACCGCTGCGCTCAGCAGATCGCTTCGGCCGCGGCCCTCGCCGATCCAGAAAGGAATGTTCGGCGGCAGTCCTTTCGCATCCTCCACCCGAACGCAGCCCTTCTCGACTTTCTGGACCCGGTAAGAGGTATTCCCCAACTGAAAAATATCACCCGTCAGGCTCTCAAAGGCAAAATCTTCATTGACGGTGCCAATGCGGGTCTCTTCGGGCATCAGAATGACATCGTAATCAAAAAGATCAGGGATCACGCCGGCGTTGGTTGCGGCGACCAGACGACCGCCGCGCCGGGCACGAAGCTTTCGATTCACCGCATCGAGATGAATATGGGCGCCCCGGCGTCCCCTCCTGAATGTGAAACCCTCGCTCAACATCCGCAGTACTTCGCCATAATCGTTTTTGGACAGATTGCGATATGGGTAGGCCGTCTGCCACAGCTGATGAAGCTCATCGATATCGCAGTCTTCGACGCTGACTTCCGCAACGGTCTGCTGCGCGACCACATCCATTGCGCCATCACAGATCTCGAGCGATTCGAGCTGACCGTCGCTGATGGATCTGAGCAGTGCGACACTTTCGACCAGCTCATCGCGCGTGGTTGGAAAAATCCGCCCCTTGGGTATTCGCTCGACCGCATGCCCAGAACGCCCGACCCGCTGCAGGAACACGGCAATTGAACGGGGTGAACCGATCTGGCAGACCAGGTCCACATCGCCAATGTCAATGCCCAGCTCCAGCGATGCCGTCGCCACCAAAGCCTGCAGCTCGCCTGATTTCAGATCCTGTTCGGCTTGGTGTCGATGCTCCTTTGACAGGCTGCCATGGTGGGAACCGATGCTCTCCTCACCCAATAACTCGCACAGATGCCGAGTCGCCCGTTCCACATGCCGCCTAGTGTTTACAAATATCAGTGTCGTTCGGTGCCGCTGAATCATGGCAGCGATCTGCTGATAAATGTCGCCCCAGGACTGCATGGACATCACCGGTGCAAGTGGTGTGGTCGGTACGCAGACATCCAGATCCCACTTCCGAACATGCCCGGTATCAACAATCACACAGTCGTGCATGCGACGTCCCGTTAAGAACGATGCGATCTCAGGCAACGGTTTCTGGGTTGCCGAAAGCCCGATTTTTACCGGCGCACGGCCGATCAGCCGTTCGAATCGAGCCATGGACAGACTGAAATGCGCGCCGCGCTTGTTGCCTGCCAACGCATGAATCTCATCCACGATGAGGCGGCTGACCGTACGCAGCATCTGTCGGCCAGATGCGGAGGTCAGGAGCAGATAGAAAGACTCTGGGGTGGTAACCAGAATATGCGGTGGCTTACGCACCATTTTCTGGCGCTCATACTGCGTCGTGTCGCCGGTGCGAACACCGGTGCGAATCTCGATGTCGGTCAGCCCGGCGGCAGCCAGCCGCTGGCGAATACCCAGCAACGGCGCCTCAAGATTGCGTTCAATATCATAAGACAGCGCTTTCAGAGGTGAAACGTAGACCACCTGAGTGGCATCCGGCAACCCATTTTCCCGCAGCCCGAGCTGAATGATCTCATCGATGACCGCAAGAAATGCGGCGAGCGTTTTACCTGAGCCAGTCGGCGCGGAGACCAGCACATGGCGGCGATCCTGTACCGCTGGCCAGGCGAGGCGCTGGCAGGTGGTGGCGGTACCAAACCGATCATCGAACCACGACTGAACCAGCGGATGAAAGTTCCAGCTATTTTGATTGGCGTGCGACATCGTATTCACCGCGCCAGACGGAGCGGGCATGAATTTCGCACTGGGGCGCGCGTTGGAATGCCTGTACCATCATTTCCGTTCTTCGAGCTGGCGACTGGATCAAGGTGAAATCAACGCCGCCCATCATTTTACTTAAACTGTCATTTTTTTCCTACTACCCGTACGTTGAAACATTAAAATATCACAATTAAATCGATTGCTCCCAGATACGCGTATTTCTGCTGACAGATTCATACCCATTTCGCAGGCTGACATCACTTTCGTTTAGCTTTCCTGTTACTTTGTCAATTGCAGGTTCATGCGTTGCTCAATACGCTAGCATCCATCTCTTCTCTGCTCATCGGCTACAGTTTCCTGTTCGTCGGTAACGCGCTTCTGACGACGCTCGTATCTCTGCGCGCCGAGCTGGAAAACTTTGCCGCATTCAACATCGGACTGATCAGCGCCGCCTATTTTCTCGGCCTGTTTGTCGGCGCGAAATACTGCGACGTGCTGGTGGCCCGATCGGGACACAGTAGAGCGTATGCGGTCTTCGCCAGCCTCGCGGCGGTCTGCGCCCTGCTTCATGCACTGGTGGTCTCCCCCTATGCCTGGATGATCATCCGCGTGGCCACCGGTTTCTGCGGCGCATCACTGATGATGATCACCGAAAGCTGGCTGAACTCCAAGGCCACCCGTACCACCCGCGGGCAGATTCTGTCAATTTATATGATCACTCATGTTCTGGCGTCGGGTTCCGGCCAGCTGCTGATTCCCTTTGCCGATCTGAGTACTTTCCACCTGTTTTCCATCGCCGCGATCGGCTACAGTCTGGCGCTGCTGCCCGTGCTGATTTCCAGCCAGAACGCGCCCATTCTGCCGAAGCGCGAAAAAATCAAATTTATCGAGATCTTCCGCTACTCGAAAATCGGCATGAGCGGTGCATTCTGCTGCGGGCTCGTTTCATCCGCACTCTACGGTCTCACCCCCATTTTCGTGAAAAACACCGGTGTGAGCACCGCAATGACCGCGCTGTTCATGGCGCTTCTGATTTACGGTGGTGGTGTGTTGCAATGGCCAATTGGCAAACTGTCAGACCGGCTGGACCGACGCAAGCTGATCGCATGGATGAGCCTGTTCAGCGGTGTACTGTCAGTCGTCGTACTGATTAGCTCGAACCTCCACCTAGTTTATTTTCTACTGACCGCAACCCTGTTCGGTGCGTTTTCCTTCACCGTCTATCCTCTGGCGCTGGCTCATATCAATGATTCTACGCCAGATGGCAAACTGCTCTACGCATCAGCGGGCATGCTGACCGCATTCAGCATCGGCGCAATCATTGGGCCCATACTGGCCGCCTCAACCATTGAATTGTTTGACTACAGCGCGCTTTTCTGGAATTTCGCCGCCATTTATGTGCTGTACGCACTGCTGGTACTGTGGAGAATTCGCACCCGACCCGCACCGAAAAAGAAACGGTTCCGGCGATTCTTCCGCGGCTCAACCCGTTCCGGTATCGACAACAGGGTGGTGCAGAATGAAATCGATAAAGACATCATCAAGATGATCGGTGGTCACCGCCGCAATGACTGAGGAGAGACGCGGCCGGCGGCTGAAACGATCATTTCAATCAGGGATTGCGCAGCAGTCGGATGAGGCTCGACGTGTCCCAGCGCAACCCACCCATCGCAATCACCTCGGCATAAAACTGATCGACCAGCGCGGTAACCGGCAGACGCGCGCCGATTGAATTGGCTTCCTCCATGCAGATGCCGAGGTCTTTGCGCATCCACTCGACGGCGAATCCAAAATCAAACTCATCGTCGACCATGGTGCCACCTCGATTTTCCATCTGCCAGGACTGTGCCGCACCTTTTGAAATGACATCCAGCACGAGTTTTTCATCAAGCCCCGCTCTGGCTGCGAAATTCAACGCCTCCGACAGTCCCTGAATCAGACCGGCGATCGATATCTGGTTGACCATCTTGGTGAGCTGGCCACTGCCGACCCCGCCCATCAGCGTAACGGCGCGACCATAGCTGGCCATTACTGGTGCGACCGCATCAAATACGGTCGCATCACCGCCCACCATGATGGTGAGCACACCATTTTCGGCACCCGCCTGGCCGCCAGACACCGGGGCATCGAGGAAATGAATCTCAGATCTGGCGGCAATGTCGGCCAGTTTTTTTGCCATGCTGGCCGAGGCGGTCGTGTGATCGACGAATATCGAACCGGGTTTCATTACGGAAAACGCCCCATGTTCGCTACAGCATATTTCTTCAATATCCGAATCTTTGCCAACGCAGGCGAAAACGACATCGGCGTTATCGGCCGCCGATGCGGGCGTTGCCGCCGATTCACCCGAAAATTCTGCCGCCCAGGCCGCCGCTTTCGAAGCCGTGCGATTGTAAACGCGGACTGGGTAGCCATTTTTTGCCAGGTGCCCGGCCATGGGGTATCCCATCACGCCAAGTCCCAGGTAGGCGGTTCGAATGGATTGCTGATCGGCTGCTGAAGTCATTGCACACCCTCCGTATCAATGAGGCGGTAAAAACGGTTTAAAATGTAGTCCAGATTTGGGTTGGGATTATAAAGTTTATAGCCTGCCCGCGGTCGTTGATAGAAATGGTGAACCGGCTTAAAACGCAATACGGATTCCGCCCATCAGGCGGTTTGCCCCTCAGCGGATGGCGCCAGTCGGAATGCCAGCAGATGAGGCGACAATCCATTGATTATGATTTCACACCAGATGTGCGGCCGTCGCCAAGAGGTATCACCAGCCGTGCTCGAATCCGGTTTCAATCGAGAAAATTAATTGGCCGATAAAGCAGCTGAGCCGATCTGCATCCGTCATGCCAATCCAGACGATGCATCCGTCATTGCGGAGTTCACGCGTCTCATTGCACTTGAAACGGAAGGCATCAGCCTTGATCCCGAAGTCGTCGTCAATGGCGTTAAAAACGCCCTGCGGGAGTCCAGGCATGGTTTCTATGTGATCGCTGAGAACAGTCAGCAGATCATTGGCTGTCTGATGGTCACCTACGAGTGGAGTGACTGGCGAAACGGTTTACAATGGTGGTTGCAGAGCGTTTATGTCGATTCCAGGTATCGGGGAATCGGGGTGCTTAAGAAACTGTTCAGATTTGTGATGGAACTGGCCGTTGATCAAGCGAACGTCTGCGGAGTAAGACTGTATGTCGACCGATCGAATGCGAATGCAATCGCGGCATACCGCTCACTTGGGATGACGCTGACCGACTACCATGTGTTCGAGATGTCTTTAACCGATGAACTTACTGCTCGAATGAAGGCGCGGGCAGATTGAATTTTTTTGAGGAGAACGATCAAGTGTTAGGTCATGAAGTCGTCATATTGGACGGTGTAAGAACTGCAATTGGAGATTACGGCGGCGCGCTCAAGTCGAAATCCGCCTGTGAACTGGGTGCCATCGCGGTACGAGGAGTACTGGACAAGACTGGCATTGATCCGGCGCGCGTGGGGCATTGCGTCATTGGCAATGTACTGCATTCGGACCAGCGCGACATGTATATTTCGAGATATGCCGCACTGGAGGGCGGACTGCCCATTGAAACGCCAGCGCTTACTGTGAACCGCCTCTGTGGCAGTGGGCTGCAGGCGATCGTCAGCGCGGCGCAGGTTGTTCAGCTGGGACATGCAGACACGGTGATTGCAGGCGGCGCCGAATCCATGAGCGGTGCGCCTTACTGGGCGACCGGCATGCGCTGGGGGCAGCGCATGGGGAATGCTGAATTTCTGGATATCATGGTTGGCGCTCTGAGCGACCCGTTCAGTAACTGCCACATGGGCATCACCGCTGAGAATGTCGCGGAAAAATGGCAAATTTCCAGAGAAGAACAGGATGCGCTGGCAGTTGAGAGTCACCAGCGGGCGGCCCGGGCGCAGCAGGAAGGTCGCTTCGATTCGCAGCTCATTCCCGTTGAAATCAAATCCCGGAAAGGTACGGCACAGTTCAGAACGGATGAACACATTCGTCCTGACTGCAGTGTCGAATCACTCGCCAAAATGCGTACCGTCTTCAAATCCGACGGTACCGTCACCGCGGGAAATGCCTCCGGGATCAACGATGCGGCCGCGGCGGTCGTGATGATGGAAGCCAAGGCGGCGGAAAAATCCGGATACGACCCCATTGCCAGGCTGATCGATTATACGCATTCCGGCGTCGAACCGGACTATATGGGAATCGGCCCGGTACCAGCGATACGAAAACTGCTTGATCGAACCGGACTCGATCTGGACGATGTTGATCTGATCGAGTTGAACGAAGCGTTTGCCGCCCAGGCGCTGGCGGTGATGAAAGACCTTGGACTGCCGGCTGCGAAAACCAATCCCAACGGCAGCGGCATTTCATTGGGACATCCGATTGGTGCAACGGGCTGCATCCTGACCGTAAAGGCGATTCATGAACTGAAAAGAACGGCAGGGAAATACGCAGTTGTCTCCATGTGCATCGGTGGAGGACAGGGCATCGCCGCCGCCTTTGAACTTCTCTGAAATTCGGTTGTCTGATCTATTTCATCAATGCATAACATAACCGGCTAGTCAGCCAGGAGAAAAGGCAATGCTGATTAAGCATTCATCTGATATTCGATCCAGCGAAATCACGCCACAGAGCGTCTACCTGAACCGTCGCAAGTTCATGAAATCGAGTGCCGCGCTCGCAATCGCCGGTTCCCTGCCGCTGCTGACGCGCGCCGCCACTGACGCGCCCGCGAAGAAATTTGCAGACCTGGTCCAATCGCCCTTCTCTACGGATGAGGAGACCACTTCGTATGAGGACGTAACGAGCTACAACAACTTCTACGAGTTTGGCACGGATAAGCGAAGTCCTGGCAAGGAAGGTTACAGGCTTACCACCCGTCCGTGGAGTCTGTCGGTTGCAGGCGAGTGTGAAGCACCAAAGGATTGGGATATCGAAGACATTCTCAAGCAGTTTCCGGCCGAGGAGAGAATCTATCGACATCGCTGCGTTGAAGCCTGGTCGATGGTGGTGCCTTGGGTCGGATTCTCGCTGGGGGATTTTCTTAAAGTTCATCGACCGACTTCCAAAGCCAAGTACATTGAAATGCTGACCTTGGTTCGGCCGACGGAAATGATCGGCCAGAAGCCAGGACTGTTCGGTTCAGTGCTGAACTGGCCCTATCGGGAAGGACTGCGCATTGATGAAGCCATGAATCCTCTGGCGATTTTCGCGATCGGCCTCTATGGCGAGCACATGCCCAATCAGAATGGCGCACCCATTCGACTGATCGTGCCTTGGAAGTACGGTTTCAAAGGCATCAAATCCATTGTTTCGGTGAACTTCACGGAACAGCAGCCGCTTAATACCTGGCAGGAGCAGGCCAGCCATGAGTATGGTTTCTATGCGAACGTCAATCCAGAAGTGGATCACCCGCGCTGGAGCCAGGCTTCTGAAAGACGCGTGGGCACGCTGTTTGGACGCATTCCCACACAGATGTTCAACGGCTATGCCGATCAGGTCGCGGGTCTTTATAGCGGGATGGACCTTCGAGCCAATTACTGAATTTCTGAAAGCGGAATAAATCATAGAGGCTGGAAAAGTTCCTGTGTGACAGGAAATGATGACTTACCAGGTTGAATAATCGAATCATCCGACCGCAAGCGATACGCTTTAACGGACCGAAGGATTCTTAATCAGAAAGAGAGTAAACTGCGTGAAAATCTGTCGTCCCGCCTGCCGGGTTTGGATGCGGCGCGAACCGTTGCAAATCGACAGCGATTTCCAAATTTCCCTCCCGTCAATCACACGTTCCCATACCCAATCATCACCGAATGTTCAGGTGAAATAAACTGTGCTGACAGGTTTTGATGAGGCACCTGCTGTGCTGACATCGAATTCATTGAGAAATGGATTTTTACGGATCAAATCAACGATTTAAATAGCCTGGTGTCTTACAATGGGCACGTTCGAGCAGAATGTTGCAACCGTGGCAAGGTCAAGATATCAAAATTCGAACAAAACCGCTCAATGTTGATTATCCGGACCACCCTGCTCTCGCGACAGACGGACGCTGAATTCAACCTCGAGGGGAAGCTGGTGCCGGACAATCTGCTCCTTCCTTTTGAAATGCCTGAGCGAAATCCAGCGGCTGTGAATCGAGGTTTTGACACGTTATTCAACACCATAAGACGGCGAATACACCCCATGGCGGATTTCGAGCGGTGACCGCGTGCCGATGATATTACAATTTAAGGTCACCGACCGCTGAAAATGAACATGAAGAGACGCAGACTCCCACTTGGCTCCCCCTCTTTTCGAAACATTCGAAACAGGGACTGCTACTATGTGGACAAAACGGCGCACATCCAGCGACTGATCGACGAGGGTGAATACTATTTTCTGTCCCGGCCGCGGCGCTTCGGGAAAAGCATGCTGGTACACACGCTGAAGGAACTGTTTGAGGGCAACGAGGAACTGTTCCGGGGACTGCACATCCACGATCATTGGGACTGGTCGGTCCGGCATCCGGTGATTCGGCTGAGCTTCGGTGGCAAATATTACGAACCGAGAGACCTTCAAAACAATGCCAACAACCAACTGACGATGATTGAAAAGTTCGCTGACATTGAGCCGTTGTCCAAAACCCAATCCGGACCGGACCGCCTGTACAATCTCATACTGAGTCTCTACCATAAAACCGGACAGCAGGTGGTGATTCTGGTGGACGAATACGACAAGCCGATACTGGACGTAATCGAGAATCAGGAATTGGCCCGAGCCAACCGCGATTATCTCCGCGGGCTCTACGGGATCATCAAGGGCTGTGCCGATGAGGTTCGCTTCGTTTTCGTCACCGGGGTGAGCATGTTCTCGAAGGTCAGCCTGTTCTCGGGGCTCAACAATCTGAACGACATCAGCCTCGACCCCGAGTATGCCACCATCTGTGGCTACACGGATGCGGACCTCGACACGGTGTTCGCACCGGAGCTGCTGGAATTGGAACAGAAACGGGAAGCCATCCGCGGGTGGTATGACGGCTACCATTGGCTGGGGGCGGAAGACGTCTACAATCCTTACGACATCCTGCTGCTGTTCAGCAAACGGAAGTTCCGACCTTACTGGTTTGAGACCGGATCGCCGCGGTTTCTGTATCAGGTGCTGCTGGAACGGGATGTCAGTCCGCTGGAACTGGAGGGACCGGTGGTGGATACGGATCTGTTGTCGAAGTTCGACGTGGGTGACATCGGGGTGGAAGCGCTGCTGTTCCAGACCGGTTATCTGACGATTGGCGGGGAGCAGCTGATCGGCAACCGGACTTACTACACTCTGAGGTATCCGAACACCGAGGTGTGCGAGAGTCTCAATGGCGGGCTGCTGTCCTATGTGGCCGGGAAGCGTCTGGATGCGTCGGCGGTAGGTCTGGCGCTGCGCGAGACCCTGCGGGGCGGAGATTTCGAAGGATTTGGCCAGCGGCTGCGCTCGTTTCTGTCGGGCATTCCCTGGCATTGGTATCGGAAGGTGCCGCTGGCGCGCTATGCGTCCTGGTATGCGGGGATGGTGTATGCGTGTTTTCGCTCGGTCGGCCTGAAAGTGGAGGTGGCGGCGGAGGCGGCGTCAAGTCATGGGCAGGTTGAAATGGTGGTGCATGATGGTGGCCAGGTGCTGGTGCTGGAGTTCAAGATGCTGGATGGGGATGAAAGAGGTGAAACCGCGAGAGTCATTGCTGAGGTGATGGTTCGTGTAGTGGGCGATGGATTGCGGCGGCTGATCGTAACATTCAGTCATCTACATAGACTACCGCGATTCCAGAGAAATCTGGTTCCGTATTTTAGTTCCTAACCGTGAAAAAAGCGGCACTTGTGATAGACCAATATAAACATAATTCACTGATAATGGAAAGATTTAATGGCTCGTAATACCATACAGTTCCAGAAAGGAATCAGTCTGACCGACTTTCTAACCCGCATATTTCACCGATTTGTATTCTGGGTTGAAATGGCCGTCGCCAAGCGTTGATTTCATCAGTTGGATGAGAAAACCGCCGTCAGCCAGTGACAAGGCCGGCGAGCGCACCGCGGAAACCGCGTTTTTCCGGCCCGCCAAGGCCCGTTCAGCCCGTTGCGGCATGGTCAGGGCGCGTGCCATCCTCGCCCCTGACAAAGTCGGCGATCGAACCGGCGGTCGGCACCCGAGCCGACCCGATGACACCCTAGTTGAAATCAGGCGGCGGCCTCCACAGTGGCAGCTGGCCCAGATTGTCCAGCACCTCGGCGAACACCTCGGCATGCGGATAACCCGCCGACATCGACAGCCACACCCGGCGGGTGGTCACCCGAATGCGCACCCCGACCTTGATCAGCTTCAGCCGCAGCGTGCCACTCTGCGCCCGCGCCAGGCGGGTGCCCTTGGCGCCCAGACGACGCAGCGCCTCGAGCAGCCCATAAGCGAACGAGGCGAAGTACAGGCGCAGCTGATTGGCCGCCATCTGGTGCGAACTGGTGCGGTCCGCAAACAGGTCCAACTGCTGCTCCTTGATGCGGTTCTCCATGTCGCCACGGGCGCAGTATTTCTCCTCATACAGCTCCTGAGCACCCACCTCCTCGGCCGACAGGCTGGTCACCACGAACCGCGGATTGGCCCCGCGCCGCAGATGTTCCGCCTTGCCAATCACCCGCCGCGCCCGACTCCACGAGCTACGCGTCTGATAACTGAACTCGCCGAACCGGCGCACCGCCTCGCCCGTGCGCTCATGCTCCTCAGCGGCCTCTTCCATCTCCTTCGACAGCGCCGCCTCCAGACGCGAATTGCGTGCCACACCAAGGACATAATCCACCTGCACCTCCTCCTGCTCACACCACGCCATGATGTCTTCCCGGCAGAACCCCGAATCGGCTCGTATCACCACCCGAACCTTTGGCCAGCGCGCCCGCAACTGCCCGACGATCCGTTCCAACTCCTCCACACTGCCCGCCGCACCATCCTGATCTGACGTGCGCAGCCGACTGCACAGCAGCTGCTCGCCACAGAAAATGTACAGTGGCAGATAGCAGTAGCAGTCATAGTAACCGTGAAAGAACCGACCCTCCTGCTCCCCGTGCAGCGGATCGTCCGTCGCATCCAGGTCCAGCCACAGTTCCTTCGGTGGCGCCTCGAACGACTCCATGAACAGGTCCGCCAACAGCCGATCCATCGCCTCACCGATGGCCACGATGCGTTTGTAGCGGTCATTCGCCGCCTCGTCCGGGTGCCCCAACTCCAGGCGGTTCAGCGTGCTCGGACTGGCCAGCGCCTGCCCCTGGTCCACCATCTGCTCCAGCCGATCCACCATCACCCCCATCAACCGGTCGTCGCTCAGGTGCTCATGGTCGTTGAGATCTTCATAACCCATCGTAATGCCATAAATGCGCTGACGCAGCAGGGCCTTAACGTGGTGTCGCACGCTGGCCGGGTTGCGGTAGTCGATGAAACAATCGGCCAGACGGTCGGTCAGACCGATCCGCCTGTCAACCTCCCGCAGCAGCAGGGCGCCACCATCGGAACTGATCTGTTCACTGTCGAATTTGGCGGTCACCGCGCGCCGGCCACTGGGTTGAAATTCCAACTGCGTCTGATAACACTGTGCATTCATGGATGAGTCCTCTTTAAATGACATAATTAATTGATTAAGTTGTCATTATAACTCATTTTTCACATTTTTCATAACTATCGGTGAAAAATGCGGGCTAAATGCTTACGGCATCGAAGAGCAGTGTTTTAAGACACTGTTCCATTGGCAATGGTCGAACTGCTTTGTCTGTCCGCACTGCGGACACGGCCCTCACAACATCCCACAGTTGATTCTATTCATTCTGGATCATGCCTCGCCTTCTGAGCGAGCGATAGGTGAAGACCGCCTCCCGCAGCAGCACATAGCCCTGCCACAGTTTCATGACGCCCGGCAGCGGCTGACTGCGACGCGGATGAAAACCCGCCAGCCGCGCCACATCGACGACGAAACGGCGGATGTCCGGCGCCTCGCCGGGTGGCGGCTGCGGGCGGCGGATGCCATAATCATCCAGGCGGGTATTCAGCACCAGCAGGTCATCTTCACTCACCACCTCGTCGGCCGGCGTCTGCGGGCTGTCGCGCGCCATCCGATCGAGGCTGAACACCTCACAGGCGGTGATGGCATCGAACGTCAGGCACTTGCGCAGGTCATCGGCATGGTCCAGCTGCCGCTTCTCGATGCCGGCACCGGTCTTCAGGGTGCGGAAGTACTCCTCAATGGTCCAGCGCAGCTCATAGTGCCGCAGGGCGGTGCTGGCGCCGTCGGCATCGGCCTGCCCCTCGGTGGTCAGCAGCAGCCAGTGCAGCGGCTGCTCGCCGGCCGGCGGGTCCGCTTCAATCGCACTGACCGCCAGCATCTCAATCGGCGCCGTATCCGCCCCCGAGGGCGGTCGCCGCGGCGCCGCCAGCCGCACCCGCGCCGCCCGCAACGCCAGCCGCACCTCGCGCCCCGCACGCTTCCGGCCACCCCCGCAGGCCACCACCTGCACGGTCTTCTCCGCCAGCGACGGCAACGTCTCCATGTGCGCCCACAGACACTCGCGCTTCCCGCCTGCCACCAGCACCTCGCGGCGACTCCCGCGCCGCACCCGAACCAGCAGCCCGGCCGACTGCGAACGCGCCTGATCCAGCAGTCCCCACAGGTCGCCCTCCCGATCGCATACCGTCACCACCCGCGTCCGCGCACAGGCCCGCTCCAGCTCACAGGCCCGCTCCAGACCCTCGCCCCAGCGATCGCTCTCCAGCTCCAGACGATCCGCATAGTCCGCATCCAGCGCATACACCCCCAGCGGTCGCCCCGCCTCATTCACCGCCAGACCCACATGCGCCTTCAGACCCTGCACGCCCGACCCACCGCCACCAATGTTCACCAGCCCCGCCGTCGCCGGCCGACTCGCATAGTTCAGCGCCGTCGTGTCCTGCAGCGCCAGCACCACCGGCTCCAGCCGACAGCGATCCACCATCGCCGCCCAGTGCGGCTCCAAGATGTGTTCCATTGTCACTCGCTCATTTGATAACAGCCGGTAAGCCGCACGCAACTCCGCCCGCCGCGGAAAGATCTGCGGCAGCGACGCCCCCGGCCGCTCCAGCCAGGCCCGACCCATGCGCAAGATCCGCGCGCACACCCGCCCGTCCGGATGCCGGCTGCGGCCATATTCCACATCCGCCCAATCGGTCCTCTCATCCATGTGCAACTCAGGCGCCGCCTGAATCTGCCGCACCGGCTCGGCGCACAGCACCGTCCGCCAGCCGCGCACCAGCGGTTTCAGCCACACCGCCCGCACCACCGTGCCTCCGCTCGGCGAGCGACCCGAGGTGCCGCCCTCACCGCAACGCCAACCCGCCGCCCGGTAGCTCGTCCCCGGATGCTCGGGCGCCACATACGTGTACGCCAGTACCGGTCGTACATTGTACTTCACCTCCCAGTCCTCAACCACCTGCGCACACGCCAGCTCCAGCACCCGAGAGGCCAGACCGTGAACCCGCACCCCCGGCAGAATCAGCAGCCGCTGGTTGTTCAGCACCCGACTCAGATTCGACACCCGCGCCTCCACCGACCAGCCGATGAACGCATCGCGCACTTTCTGGTGCCAGCTCGCCGCACAGAAGTTCAGCCCGCCCAGACGACCGTAGCGCGAAGAACACACCCAGTAGCGCAGCTGGCCACCCGGCGCCTGACGCCAGCCCTGCGGGTGATGCGTGCGCATCATCGACTCCCACTGCCTCCGTTCCTCGTCGCCCGACACCGGCTCGACCGTCACCTCACCCAGTGCCGACAGCGGGCAACGCAGCGCGCGGTCCGGATAAGCCACCTCGGGGGGCGCCTCACCACCGCCCGAACCGAATGCCGGGTGCGGCGCCGGCAATGCCACGCCCAGCCGCGCAGCCAGCACCGGCAGCGCCTTGCGGGCCGCCGCCACACACAGCTCACCCGTCGGACCGGTCCACTGGTCGCGCTCGCACAGCCCGCGGGCCAGGGCGTTGCGCGACACACCCGGCGTCGACACCGCCTTCTGAAACCAGTCGATGGTCTGAGCGTGAAACTGATGCAGGCCTACTTTCATGGTAGGCCCTGTTTTATCACATTATGTTCTGAGATTCAAGTGTGTGCCCTTGTGAGGACACGGCCGGGCCTGCCTGCTGACCACACGCCGGCCACAACAGTGCTATCGGTTTCACCGCCAGACCTCGGTGACGGCCAGTAGCATCTTCAGTTCCGCTGACGGTCTGGTGTCTGCTCCTTTGTCTGCTAACGCAGCGCAAAATAGCATTCTCGACGATGCAGTTGCACCGCGATCTAGGCATTTCCTATGATGTGGCCTAGCGGCTTAGTCAAGCCCAAACTGATGCAGGTGATGATGGAACGGGACAACCGACATCCGCTGTAGGGTTTGGTGCAGCTTGACGACACCTAACTCGGTGGTGAGCGAAGCGGTGGCAAAGCCAGTTTTCAAAAGCCTGAGTTTTACTGGGTGAATACGATGCTCGGCAACGTCAAGTCGGCCATCCGCAGCACCCACCACTCGGTCAGCGGCAAATACGCACACCATTATCTGGCGGCGTTCGAGTATCGATTCAATCGCCGGTTCAAACTGTCCGATCCGGTTCCACGGATGGCTTAATATAAACGGTAATTAGGAAGGAATTTGAGTGGTGAATGACATAGTGACAACTGGTTCTCAGGTTGATGCTGATGCGATCGGCACAAAGAAGACCGACATATCTGTCGAGATCAGCACTCGATTCTTGCAGCATTTTAGTGAACAGCTTTATTCGTCTCCGCAAAAGGCATTTGAAGAACTAATTGCTAACAGCTGGGATGCTGGTGCGCATTTTGTCGACATAAGGATTCCTGATGACCTTGCTCCGGAGAGTGCAACTATAACCGTATTTGACAACGGCATTTCAATGGATGAAGTCGGCCTTCGTGATTTGTGGCATATCGCGTTTTCGCCGAAGACGAATTATCGCGAACAACACGGCCGGCAGATGGTTGGAAAGTTCGGGATTGGCAAGCTCGCTACCTACGTCCTTGCAAGCCGCCTAACTTATATATGCAAAGCGGAAGACCAGATTATTCGCCGTGTAACCATGGACTATGGTGAAATCGACAAAAGGGCCGAACCCGACAAATTGATTAGTCAATTGAATTTAGGCATGTTCGAGGTAAACGAAACCGAGTTACGTGGAGCAATTGGAGGAGTTACGGGCGGCTCAGAAACGCTAAAGTTCATTTCCGGTCAACACGTAATTCCTACAAATGACAGCGAAGTTGATACTGACTTTGGTGCTGAGAATTCAATCCTGTCGCGTAATGGGGCAGATACGTGGACGTTAGTCGTCCTGTCCGGGTTGAAGCCATCGGGTCGATCTCTAAAGATGGGAATTCTGAAACAAATGCTACGTGCTGCCCTGCCCTTGAGTTCTGAAATGGTAATTCGCATGAATGGGCAGCCCTTGTCCTCCATCAAGAGTGACGTTGACTTGATTCAGGAATGGAAAATCAGTAATGCGCTGAAGTTCACCGAATTGGATCTCGATCTGAACGATGTTGGCGAAGAGGATAAAGGGTCAACGAAACCTGCCGAGACTGTCTCCGTATCTTACTCTGATGATCCGGTGCCACATGCGCGGCTTCCAGAAGTAGGTAAAGTAACGGGTATGGTCAGACTATATAGTGAGCGCATCAGCGGAGGGAAGAGCGAGGAGAGAGGAGTATCCAATGGATTTTTTGTTAATGTCTTTGGAAGAATAATCAATCTCAATGATCCCAGCTTCGGAGAAAAAGATCTAAGCCACGCGGCTTGGTCTCGGTTTCGCATGACCGTGCGGGCAGACGGTCTTGATGAATACCTAACGACAAATCGCGAACAGTTTCGTGAACATAGAGCACTTAGAATTTTCCGTGCGTTTCTTCGACGCGCGTTCAATCAGGCGCGCGGAGCCTATGACAACGACCAACAAGTAGAAATGCAGGATGGCGGTGATGCTCTGGTAAAATCGATGGGCGTACTTTCATTAGCACCACTGCGTAGCGTTGTATCCGAGACCTTGCGAACGCAGGCGCCACTGCCGGGCTTGTTTGATGAGTCGGGAATAACCGATCGGAAGTCGAAGATGGAGGATTGGCAAGAAAATACGGGCGAAAATATAAGGAACGCGCTGAACACAGTAAAATTTGAGCGAATGGATGATAGGGAGTTCGTAAAGTTCCGACTTTCAGACAACACAATTGTCATCAACAAGAATCATTCCTTTGTCGCGGAGCATACACGCACGAAGGCCGAGAAAGAGCTGATGCGTACAATAGCAATTGTCTATCTTTTGTCGGACATCTACGGATTGGAGACTGGTATTGAGCCAAAGAAACTGGAGGGTGTTCGAGAATTTCGTAGTCGACTAATGCAGTTCCGCGCTCTTGCGCGCAGGCAGTCGGGGACTCACATTGCAGAGATACTGCTTGCCGTTCAAAACAAGAGTGACGACAGTGAGCAATTAGAAGCCATAGTAGGTAACGCACTAGGTTACTTGGGTTTTCATATCCGAAAGTTGGGCAAGGCGGGCGAGCCAGATGGAATTGCGAAAGCATTTACGATATCGCAGGCGTGGCAGCCTACTGCCGAGGAATCGGAGCAAGCGACATACAGTTTAACCTACGACGCTAAGTCGTCAAAATACGCTCGCGCAAAAACAGGGAATCTATCTCTGGATGGAGTTGAAGAACACCGTAAGAAGTACGCTGCGGACTATGCACTCGTGGTAGCACCAGGATTTCAAGATGGTGCAGCAGACAGCCGGACAAGTGACAGCAAGATCACGCTGATGACGGCACGCGAACTGGGTCAGCTGTTGAGGCTGACCGTGGAGTTCGGTGCAATATCATTGGAGAAGTTGAAGGAGATGTTTGAGCTTAGTCATTCAAGTGAGATTTCATTGTGGATTGACGAATTACGAAAATATCTGGTAAGCTCCCGGCAGTTTACAATTGATAAGTTCCTAGAAGCGTTAAGACTTTTGAAGGGTAAGGTTCCAGATTTGCTCCATCCACAGCTCATTCAGCTAACTTGCCGAACTGATCTAAATCTACCGACAGTAAGAGAAAGTGAGATTGAGGCGATGGTCCGTGGGTTGGCGATAGCTGTTCCGGATCTTATTGGGTTTGATGATTCTACGAAGAAAATTGTGGTGAATGCTAGTGCTGAACGAGTAGCAGATGCGGTCCGGGTCCAACTGGAGCGTCTTCACCAGTCAGGGGTGTCCAGGAAGGAATAAGTCGAGTGCGAATACAGACAGTTCACCCGTTTCCCGCTCGAATGGCGCCGGAGCTGGCGATTAATACACTTCGAGAATTGAAGGCAGGGAGTGTTGTACTGGATCCGATGGCGGGATCGGGAACGGTGCTAAGGCATGCAGTGGACATGGGCCACACGGCCATAGGGTTTGACGTGGATCCATTGGCAGTGCTGATCAGTAGAGTTTGGACTAGACCTTTATGTGATAAAGCGGTTGAGACAGTTTTTCAGGACGTTCTGCGAGACGCACTACTGCGAGACCCTCAGTCCACGCATTTGCCTTGGATCGACGAAGATGAAGAGACCAGTAGTTTTATCGACTATTGGTTCGGTAAGGAACAACAACGAGAGTTAAGGTGCATTAGCGCGGCGATAGTTGACAGAGAGCGGGGAGAAGAGTGCGAGGATGTCAAACATCAACTGGATATGCTCAGGGTTGCTTTGAGCCGAATTATAGTAACGAAGGAGCGGCGCGCATCGTTGGCTCGTGATACTTCACATAGTAGACCGCACAAGGTTGCCAGTGTTTCTGATTACAAAGTATTTCGTGGGTTTGAAAGATCAGTGCACGAAGTTCGGAAGCGGTTGCTAGCGACCCCTCCAAGAAGCCCAAGTAGTGTTGCGTTGGGTGATGCAAGGAATCTTGATATTGGCGATGCAAGCGTTGACGTAGTGGTTACATCACCTCCGTATCTGAACGCAATAGACTACCTCCGAGGTCACCGGCTCTCTCTCGTGTGGTTTGGCCATAGACTAGTTGAACTCAGGGGAATTCGATCCGGTAGTGTTGGTGCGGAACGAGGCCCGGACGCAAATCAGGGAGAGGTGAGCAAGATTGTGGATGCGATGGGGTGCATTGAAAATTTACCGTCAAGACAAAAGGGAATGGTAGTACGTTACGCCCACGACGTTGATAGTATTGTTAAGGAGGTGTCAAGAGTGCTGAGACCGGGGGGATCAGTAACATTTGTTGTGGGAAATTCTTGTTTGAAAGATGTCTTAGTAAGTAATTCTGGAGCAATTTGCAAGGCAGCTTCATTGAATGGCTTGGACGTGTTTGACAAATTCGAACGCGAACTGCCGATGAGACAAAGGTATCTTCCCATTACTGAAAGTGGTAATCTTGGAAAGAGGATGCGGACGGAGACAATACTCAGGTGCGAAAAGCGAGGGCGCGCGGATGTTGACGAAAAGGTGGTTAGGTATTGTGAGTCTGGGCGCGGTAAGCAATGAATTTTGGACCTGGTTTTGGCTATGCAGGATTGGATGGGAATAGGATTGTCACTCCTTCGCACTATTCGAGAAGGGTTAATCGCTGGTGTTTAGACTCCCACCGATGCTCCCGATGATTGATGCGGCAGGCACATCTTCCGCTGAAACTAAGATTTTGAAACTCCTCTAAGTTGGTTAGGATGCGGGGGAATTTCTCCACGGGTAAGCGATCATTTCCCTACGTTCCTTAAGCTGTCCCCATCCATGGATAATTGTGGGTCTCTCTTTCATGCCCCTAGAGACCCGATATGGTGCAATCACAACGATGCAAATCCGTACACCGGACTCGCAACCGATTAGACCCGCCTGCCTTGGCAATTCGAAGCCTGTGATACCACGCAACGGAGTTTGTGCACCGAGCGCGGCCTGAACTACAACAACGACGAAAGAAATCGACCGCTTTCGGCCGAGTGGATTCACTCCCGTGGTTCCTGTCGACGATGGGTAACCGCCACCAGGTAGGAGCCAGTGAAGACCTCCGCAGGGATCCGATACCCCAGCACCTTTCAAGGCCGGCGATTGATTCGGTTCTCCATCGCCTAGGCAGTCGCCATCCCTTGAAAGCCGCACTCACTTTTTTACGAACGTTGCCTTTCCCGTGCTCCTAGTTTTATTTTTCCGGGTTGAACTCGATCCGAAATTCCTTGATATGTTCGTAATACTCCGGTGCTTTAGGGATCGGTAGGAGCGATGCTTTCCATACCGCCAGTTCGGCGGACTCGTCGAAGCGGGCAGATCCGCTGCTCTTGACGGTGCGGACATTCTGAACCTCTCCGTTGCGTCCTACCCGGACTTCAAGCACGGATTTCATGCCGCGAAGGCTATCCATCGGTCTTTTCCAGTTGGCTTCGACTGAGGCTTTTATCCGGTTTGCTGCTAGGGAGAACGCCTTGGCGGCGGCACTCTCTATTTCTTCGGCGGACAACTTGACTGAGTGCTGCTTGTCCGTATTGACAGTTGCCAGGACTTTCCTCTTCCGTGCACCAGCTTTCGCCAGTTCCTCCACCTCTCCCTCCGAAAGATAGCCAGTTGCCGTCCTGTCGCCTGCATTCTGCCAAGCACGGATCGCCGCCCGGGTCTTGTTGCCGAATTGACCATCCGCTGGCCCCGGATCGTGCCCGAGTTTGGCTAGTCCGTGTTGAATGGCGACCCGCTGCGCATGCGTCAGGTCCACTGCATCTTGCCTATCGCACAAACCCTTGTCCCGAGCTATTTCCGATATCGACACGCCCCCGATTTCCTTGCCGAAGCTAAAGATCGAAGAAAATGCTGCAGAGCGTATGGCGGCTTCCATAAACTGCATGAATCGCAACCAGTCGTAAGAGGATACGTTGCTTTGCTTCATGGCTTTTCTCAGATTGTTGCGTTCATCCTCCGAATCGTCTCCCGCGCCGATCATCCATGCCGTGCACCCGGAGCAACCAAATGCGAAATCTTCTTTACCGAATATGAAAAGCTCCAGTTTGGTATTACAGGGATCAACAATTGCCCTGACTATTTCTTCCTCAACCGGGGTTTCGTCCGCCCACGCCAAATTTGTCATAATCACCTTACCGCCCAGGATCAAACCGGCAACAACCATCATTCCAAGGTAACACTTCATTATTCGGCAGCCAGTCGTTCCAGTTCGCTGATAAGCCATTTCCGGTAAGCATCTCGATCCTGCGGCAGTTCCGGGGTGCAGTCACCGGGTGTGTCCTGGGCGAGATCCCTCGTCACTTCCCGGACGCATTTTTCTATCGCCTTGCGCTTGGCGATGAGGTACTGGCCTGCCGATAGGCTGCTCATATCATCAAAGCTCTGTCCGCTAGCTGAATAAACCGATTCGCAATCCCTCTCGATAGCACTTTCCCCCAATGCGGGTAAAGAAAATGCCAGGGCCACAGCGGCGGCAACCATCATGTTAAATGAGTGCTTCATTATTCGGGATTTCATCCGTTAACCGTTGGTTAGTTTGAATTGACCGGCACGGAATTATACCAAACATACATAATTTTCGGGCCAATACATCCTGACATCCTGTTTAAATGTAAACTTCACAACAAGTTAACGAGATCAAGGACGTTTTATTTACTGGTGCTTTTCAGCCTGTTTTCAAACTGTTTCCGGGCCATGGCCTCACAGAAGACCATGGTTGAATCTATTTTCATAATGCGATAAAGCAGGGCCTGCCATGGAAGTAGGTCTTCATCAGTTTCACGCCCAGACTATTGGTTGGTTTCAGAAGGCGGTGTAGACACCTGGTATGTCGCGCAACGCCCTGGCCGCGGGCTGTGCGAGCGCGAGCAGTGGACCGGCACAACGGGCGAGCTGTGCGTGGCCTCGGCCCGAAAGGCGCTGGTGGTGCCGGCTGAGCGGCTGGGTGTGGCGGTGCCGGCGACGCACCCGTCATTCGGTTCGGGCGGCCGGACTGGTGGGTCGCACCTGGTCGAAGAAGGTGTTCACCACCACCCGTGCGGGTGATGGGGATGCGGACTCGACTTACATCCGCGTGCGGGAGGGCTTCGGCTATCTGGCGCTGGTGACGGACACCTGTTCGCGGCGCATCATCGGTCGTCAGTTCAATCTGAGTCATTATACCGAACTGATGCTGGGTGCGCTGGGTCAGGCGGCCGTGTGACGGCGTGACCCACCATTCGGACCTCGGGGTGCAGTATCTGAGCGAGCGGTATCGGTCGTTCTGTGCGCGTCATGGGGTGGCGCAATCGGTGGGCCGGATTGGCAACAGTTATGACCATGCGATGGCTGAATCGGTGTTTAATGGCTTGTAAGGCCATACAGTTTCAGAAAGGAGTCAGTCTGACCGACTTTCTCGAGGACTACGGCAGCATCTTCAGTTACACCAAACTGCCGCTGACGGTGTAGTTCTTGGCCATCTACCTGCTGACGCAGAGCAAAAAGGGCCTCTCGGCGATGCAGCTGCACCGCGAGCTGGGCATTTCCTACGATGCGTCCTGGCGGATCAAGCACAAACTGATGCAGGTGATGATGGAACGCGATGACCGACATCAGCTGGCGGGTCTGGTGCAGCTGGATTATGCCTATCTCGGTTGTGAGCGAAGCGTTGGCAAACACGGCCGTGGGGCGGTGGCTGAGACATCATTCCTGGCGGCCGTGCAGACTAACGACAAGGAGCATCCGATACGCATAAAACTGAGCTTGGTCAAGGGTTTCAGGTGCCAACCAATCGCCGCCTGGGCAAAGCGGCATCTAGCGCTGACGGCGCGCGAGGGTCTGTTCCCACGGACTGCCCAGTTTCAGTGCCCTGAGCAAGGCGAGTTTCGAGCATCAGGTGATCATCACCTGCGGCGAAGCCAGTGTTCAGAGGCTTGAGTTTTACTGGGTGAATACGATGCTCAGCAACGTCAAGTCAGCCATCCGTAACCCCATCACTCGGTCAGCGGCAAATATAGGCACTGGTATCTGGCGGAGCTCGAGTATCGATTTAACAGCCGGTTCAAAATACCCGATCTAATTCCACGGTTGGCTTATGTGTCCTCAGGACACCACACATGCCCGACAGACTGCTAAAATTAAGATTAATATAAATAGTAATTGCGCTTTATTTTTGATTTAGTTTCGACTCATGCCGACAGCATCCTCCCGACAGATAACGATTTGGATCAGAAGAACCAAACCGATCGTTTTCGTTCTGTGCGGAATTCCGGCCGGACTGCTAGTTTACAATTTCGCAACAGGAAACATCAGCGCCGACCCGATTGAAGATCTGACCAACGTAGCGGGCAATTGGGGATTGCGACTTTTGATTCTGACACTGGCGATCACACCACTGCGTCGGGTGACCGGCATCAACCAACTGATTCTGTTACGCAGGATGCTGGGCGTGTATGCATTCTTTTACATCGTTCTGCATTTCCTGACCTGGCTGGTCGTTGACAATTTTTTTGACATCCAACGCATCATTGAAGACATCATCGAACGCTACTATATTCTTTTCGGTTCATTGGCTTTTCTGTTGATGATTCCTCTCGCCATCACATCAACAAACCGCATGGTTCGGTGGCTGGGTGCTAAACGCTGGGCCAAGTTGCACAAACTGATTTATCCTCTGTCAATTCTTGCAATCGTTCATTTTTATCTGCAGGTTAAAGCTGACATTACCGAACCGGTGATCTACGGCACAATTCTTGCTGTACTGCTTGGCTACCGCGTCTGGGCGAGTCGACAGAAAAAATCCGCTAGATCAGTCTGAATCAACTGTTCAGCGAGCCTGTATCGTCTGAGTGTCGAAAGTACACCATCCTCCCCTGCATCCGCCCGCCAATGAGCCCGCCTCAACACTCAAAATACCGCATATTTCTAGTGACGCTGGCCACGATGGAATTACCGTATGATACGGTTGTGTTGAGATACTAAAATTCTGTTATTTCCATCTCCGGCAGTAACGAGTGACAATGTGTCCTTACTCACGCGGACAAAGTCGTTTCTTGATCTGATTCATCAACCCATATTGCAGCAGCAGTAATATTCCTTACGATCTTTCATAGCAATGGCTTCAGACACTTCTTGGCAGGCAGACACAGCCGAATCGACGGAACCACAACGCGATATCCGTAAAACGCTCAGAACTTTTGTTGAGTACCTTTGGGAATTTCGCCTGCGTATTCTCATCGCATTCATCTTCCTGATTCTTGCCAAAGTTGCCAACGTCTTCGTTCCAATGGTGCTCAAGGAAATCGTTGACTGGTTTGACAACCCAACGGGCGCTGACAATCTCCTCGTCATTCCCGTTTTCCTGGTGATCGCTTACGGTGCGCTAAGACTCTGCAGAACGCTGTTTGAAGAGTTCCGAAATGCGCTATTCTCGCGCGCATCCCAACGCGCCGTACGCAATGTCGCGCTCAGAGTCTTTCAACACCTGCACCAACTGTCGCATTCGTTTCACCAGGACCGGGAAACAGGCGGCGTATCAAGGGATATCGAGCGCGGCACCCGAGGCATCAACAACCTGTTGTGGTACGTCGTTTTCAGCATTCTGCCGACCCTGTTTGAGATTTCGCTGATCTGCATCATCATTGCGATCAATTTCGAGTTCAAATTCGTGATTGCCACCCTTGTCACCGTTGTTTCATACGGCATCTTCACTTATTACGTTACCGCCTGGCGTACGAAATTCAGAGTCAGAATGAATGCCGCAGAATCGCAGGCGAACACCGCCAGCGTCGATGCCCTCCTGAATTACGAAACGGTCAAGTACTTTGGCAATGAAGAACACGAAGCCAATCGTTTCGATCGGCACATGAGGGAGTGGGAAAAGCAATCGGTGATCAGCGAACAGACACTCGCTCTACTCAACATCGGCCAAGGTGCAATCATTGCGTTTGGTGTGATCATACTCCTTTATTTCGCGGCCGCAGGGATTGTTGCAGGAAAACTGACGATTGGTGATTTCATCATGTTGAATGCCTTTCTGTTACAGATCTACATGCCGTTGAATTTTCTGGGCACCGTATTCCGAGAAATCAGCCACGCGCTCACTGATATGAATCGCATGTTCAATCTGCTGGATGTAGAGGACATCATTCCAGAAAAGCAGAACGCCACTCCTCTTGCGGTATCAGGCGCTCGGATTCGATTTGACAACGTCAGTTTTGGCTATTCGGACGAACGTCCAATCTTACAAAACGTCAGTTTCGATGTGCCGTCCGGTCAGACCGTCGCGGTCGTCGGCAAGAGCGGCTCTGGAAAGTCAACCTTGGTCCGCCTGCTGTTTCGGTTTTATGACGTTACAGAGGGGAGCATCGCGATTGACGACCAGGACATCAGGCACGTCACGCTGCAATCCCTGCATGCCGCAATCGGCGTCGTGCCACAGGACACGGTGCTGTTCAACGATTCAATCGAATACAATATCTGCTATGGTCGCCCGGGTTGCTCTGAGGATGAGTTCAAATCAGCAGTCAAGCAGGCGCACCTTGACGAATTCATTGAATCGCTACCGAGAAAATTTGGTACGTTAGTCGGTGAGCGAGGTCTGAAGTTGTCGGGTGGAGAAAAACAGCGCGTGTCAATTGCGCGGACCATTCTGAAAGATCCTCCCATTCTGATCCTAGACGAGGCAACATCCTCGCTTGATTCAAAGTCGGAGCAGTACATTCAGAACGCACTAGACCGAGTCGCTGAAAATCGCACCACTCTCATCATCGCTCATCGACTGTCAACCATCGCGGATGCCGATCGAATCATTGTTCTCGACGAAGGGAAAATATTGGAAGAAGGGACACACTCTGAACTGCTTAAACGAAACGGAGTGTTCGCAGAAATGTGGTGGCTGCAACAAGTTGAAGAAACAGATGCGAAGCTGACCGCAATGGCAATGACTCCAAAGGAAGTCACGCCATGAGCATTTCAGGCATCATTGTGGACTTGGATGGTGTCCTGATTGACAATGAAATTTATGGCAAACAGGCGTGGTACCAAGCAGCGGAAGAAATGGGGTTTGAGTTTCAAGAGAAGAATTACGCGAAGCTCATTGGACGATCAATGAGAAACTGTCATAAATTCGTCAAATCCCTGCTACCCGAGGAAATCGATGTCTACGAGTATATCATTCGTTGGCACATCATCTACGAACACGAATTGGAAAAAAACGGCCTGGCACTGATGCATGGTGTTTCGGAGCTGCTACAGTTGGCGAAGTACGCCAATCTCGACATTGGAGTCGCAACAACATCCGATCGGGAAATTGCGGAACGAAATATCCAAATTTCCGGTCTGTGCGGGGATATTGGAACCCTGGTAACCACTGATGATGTTGAGAATGGCAAACCGGCCCCCGACATCTATCTGCTAACCGCAAAAATGATGAAACTTCCAATTGAAAAATGTGTCGTCATCGAAGATTCAGAAGCAGGTGTAGCCGGTGCACATGAAGCGGGCGCCATACCGATCTTGGTGCCCAGCACAGTTCCTCCGACTGAAACCGCTCGTGCAGTGTCCTATTCGGTTGAGGATACTCTGCTGGATGTTCTATCGACCATTGAATTTCTTTATTTCAATCGCCGTGCACATTGAGCATTTCTGACCAAGAGAAGATACGAGATTGTTTTCTGTCGATGAACCCTGCAGAGATCGTTTGTCATAGAGCTCAGAGTTATCACTTTGGGGACCGAGTCACTGAGAGCGACACTACATTCATAATTGCCAGTTGGCTATTGACCATTAAAGGCGTCGACAAGATCGTGGAACCTAATAACGGGAATCATCGGAAGGAAAATTTCATGCTGAATTCAACCTACCGAATGGAGCATTCACTAAGCTGTGTTGACTACTGCAGGCTGAAGAAATGGAAGTAAACCAACCGAAAACAATCACCCCAGGCAAAACAAAATCGTGAGCATTTCGGCCCTCATTCTGGATCTTGATGGTGTCCTGATCGACACTGAAACCGTCGGCAGACGGGCATGGCATCGCGCTGCGAACGAAATGGGATTTGAGTTTTCGGAGAAGAACTACGCGAAACTGGTTGGACGATCCATAAAGAGCTGTCGGAAGATCATCAAAACGATTCTACCAGCGGCAATTGACTTCAACGAATATATGGCCCGTTCGAATAGCATCTATCACGATGAAATGGAACGAAACGGCATTTCAATTATGAGTGGCGTTACCGAACTGCTGCAGTTGATTGAACACCTTGATCTTGATGCTGCGATTGCAACATCATCAAGCCGAGATACTGCTGAACGAAAAATTGAAATATCAGGCTTATCTGGTTGTTTCGAAACCATGATAACCAGTGATGATGTCAAAAGCGGAAAGCCAGCCCCCGATATTTTTATGCGAACCGCAGAAAGGCTGAACCATCCGACTGACAAATGCGTCGTCATTGAGGATTCAGAATCAGGCATTACCGGCGCACATAAAGCGGGTGCCATTCCAATCATGGTGCCCAACACGATTCCCGCTTCCGAAAACGCCAGACTGCTATCTTATTCGGTTGAGGAGTCGCTGTTTGACGTTCTGCCTACCATTAAATATCTGTATTTCAATCACCGCTCGCATTGAAAGCCATTTTGAACAATACGTTGAGTAACGAAATTCAAAACCAACTTTATCCACTCAAGTAAATCAACGAGCAAACTCTCTAGATTTGATTGAAACTGAAGACAATTGGGTCAATGCCTGCTCAATCAGATCAACGGCATCATCAATATCCTCATCGGTAGTCAATCGACCAACACTAAAGCGCAGTGAGGATCGCACCATTTTTTCAGATAAACCAATAGCATTCAGTACGTGAGATTCTTCAGGTATGCCTGTCGTGCAGGCTGAACCAGCAGAAACAGCCAAATTTGGACGAAGCACGCCAAGAATATCGTCCGCTTCAAACCCAGAAAAAGCCAAATTGAGGTTGCACGGATGTCGCAGACTGCCCAAGTGTCCGTTCACCTCAATTGGCCAGGGCAGACTGAGCAAACCCTCGAGCAGTCGATCTCTCAGTTTTCCAATTCTTACACGCTCATAATCTGCACTTGACTCCGAGAGAATCTCAGTGGCTTTACCCATGCCAACACAGAGCGGCACGGGTATTGTTCCAGACCTTAAACCACCCTGCTGTTCCCCACCATAAATCAATGGCTCCAGTTTTCCGGTCATATCCCGCCTCACAAACAAGACGCCGATTCCCTTGGGGCCGTAAATCTTGTGAGCAGACAGACTGAGCAAGTCAACATGATTTGAAATTTCTGTCAGTTGAATCGCGCAAGGCGCTTGCGCACAGTCACTATGTACAATAACGCCGAATTTTCGGCAGACTGTCGAAACATGTTCCAAATTCTGAATTGTACCGATTTCGTTGTTTACCGCCATTACTGAAATAAGTAAGACATCATCACTAATGGCTTCTTCAATCGCATTCAGATCAACAAAACCACAACTGTCAACAGGAATAGATTCGACTATCAATCCACACTTACGTTGAAGAGCGCGAGCCGCCTCTAAAATTGATTTGTGTTCGATTGCACTGACAAGAATACGATTTCTGCCTTCCGCAAACCGATGTCTAGCAATCCCAAACAATGCTAGATTGTTTGATTCGGTCGCACCGGAAGTAAAAATGACTTCGTCTGAATCGCATCCGATCAATTCTGCAATCTTGGACCTCGCGTTCTCTTCTGCAAGTGCAGCTTTCCAACCTATGATGTGATCTATAGAGTGAGGGTTACCAAATTGCTCACAAAAATAGGGTGCCATCGCGTCGAACACCCTTTTATCAACAGGGGTGGTGGCTTGATGATCTAGATAGACTATCTTTCCTACGCGCATGGTTTAATCACATCCCGTGATTGCTACAGTTATGGTTCTGGATTGAATTTCCAGTAGCGAATATTATGTTGTAAAATTTCCAACTGAATGCCTACTTCGTCAATTTTAATGTTTGTATGTATAGTCCCGCTTCCCAAATTTCATTAGATGAAAGTTATCGACCACAGTTTACAGGGCATGAAACTTTTCCACTGCGCTACGGATGGCTGAAAAAAGTATTTGATGCGGTCAATGATAACAAAGGCAAGAAAAACAATAAATCTCTGTTTCGAGACGATGACGCGACCGCTCGATTCGGTGTTGGGAAAAATATGGTTTCCTCTATGCGCCACTGGGGTAAATCAACCGAAATTATTGAAGAAACTCAGAAATCAGACGAAATTCGCACAACTAAAATTGGTCAATTGTATTTTGGAGAAAATGGATTAGACCCCTACATGGAACATCCAACGACTCTTTGGCATCTTCATTGGCGTCTTGCTAGCATGCCCCAAAAAACCACCTGGTTTTGGAGCTTTAACATATTCGCAGGAACGACATTTGAACGAGAAACTCTTGTGGATGGACTATTTAAGCTATCCAACAAATTTGAGTGGAATCGAGTATCAAGAAATACCATCAAACGCGATGTCGAGTGTTTTATTCGAACCTATGTAACCCGGATGTATATGGATGAATCAACGTATGATGATGTGGTTGAATCACCATTCACGGAACTTGGTCTAATCCGCAACACCGGCCGCCGTGATGGATTTCAATTCATGCGCGGTTCGAAAAACACACTTACAAATGGTATGTTGACAGCAGCTGTGGTTGAATTTTGGCAGAACTTCCAGAATGCCAACACACTATCATTCAATGAGTTGCTCCATAGCCCTGGTTCACCAGGACGCGTTTTTTTGCTTGACGAAGAAAGTCTAGCAGAAAAGTTGGCCGTTATCGAAGATGTTACAGATGGGAGAGTTCGTTGGTCGGAGTCGGCAGGATTGAGACAGATTCTTCGCGACACTGAATTTACCAAAGATTTTTCACATGAATTAATTCGATCAGATTTCGAAAAGCGAGCGAATTTGCATTGAATTCTCAAATTGAGAACATACAGCTAACCAACAGGTTTCAACGCGCTGTTCGAATTGATAGTGACGTGTTCAATCCACAAGCGATTGATGGGTTTATCTGTCCTCCATCGTCTGCGGATGTCATATCAACGATGGTTGACAGTGTTTTACAGAGCAATCAGTGTGCATTTACGTGGACCGGTCCCTACGGCAGTGGCAAGTCAAGTTTGGTTGTTTTTTTAAGTGCTTTACTGAGCCAAGACAAAAAACTTCAGAAGCGTGCCTATGCATCGCTTGATGATGTTCTTGCAGCAAAACTAAAGAAGAATCTTGGTAAGCGCACATGGCAAATTATCCCCATAGTGGGAAGGCGTGAAAATCCAGTCAGTGTCATTGGTAGTGCACTTGAAGCCCAGTCCATTTCTCATTTGAAATCGAACCAGACATGGACGGAAACCAACTTATTCTCCGAAATTGATTC
This sequence comes from Arenicellales bacterium, assembly GCA_965205205.1. GTDB lineage: Bacteria > Pseudomonadota > Gammaproteobacteria > Arenicellales > JAJDZL01 > JAJDZL01. The sequence continues at coordinate 3,016,358 of CBDBFX010000002.1, read as the reverse complement.
TCTAATTGATTCTCAAGCCGAAAGCAATGCAGGGACGATTCTATTTGTCGATGAGATGGGAAAATTTTTAGAGACGGCGGCGGATGGCGATACAGACCCATACATATTCCAGCAACTAGCGGAACTTGCCTGTCGCAGCGGAGGCAAATTCATTTTCGTTGGTATACTCCACCAGTCCTTTGGTGATTATGCCAATAAATTGAGTCAACTGGTGCGCACCGAATGGATGAAGGTGCAAGGTCGATTTGTCGATATTACAGTTCGATCATCGGTTGATGAGCAAATCCACCTATTGAGCCAGGCGATCAACAACAATTATGATTTCAAGATTCCGAACCAAGAAACTAAAGTCATAGCAGAATCTATTGGTAAGGTTCGGTCCCGAGACATTAGCGAATTAGCGACGAACTTAGAGCGTTGTCGGCCACTCCATCCAGCTGTCACCTGCATGTTAGGTCCACTGTCACAGAGCCGCTTTGGACAAAATCAGAGAAGCATCTTCAGTTTTCTGAGCTCAGCTGAACATTACGGATTTCAAGAACATCTGCGCGCTTCTTCGGACAATGACCTTTACAGGCCTTTTCAATTTTGGGACTACCTGCGAACAAACTTTGAACCGTCAATAGCCGTCTCACCTGATGGGCACCGATGGTCTTCTGCAACGGAATCGGTCGATCGATGTGAGAGTATCGGAGGTAATGAAGTTGAGGTCAAACTATTAAAAACCATTGCATTGTTAGATTTTTTCAGAAACCAATCTGGGCTTTCAGCAAGCTTGAAGGTTCTGTATTCATGTTTACCTGAACATACCAAACAAAACGTCCGCAAGGCTTTAAAGAATCTTGAGTCACGTTCTCTTGTGGTCTATAGAAAATTTATTGATGGTTATTCGGTTTATGCCGGAAGCGATTTCGATATTGACACTGCTATTGCGGATACTCAAAGTGAACTCACGGAATTTGATTTCGAACAGCTGAACGCGATTGCTGGCGCGCAACCCATTCTGGCAAAAAGGCATTATCACGAGACCGGCGCGCAGAGGTGGTGCAGTCTAGTATTCACACCACTATGCAACATGGCGGACTACATCGCCAAATACAGGCAATCTCCCAATATGGCAGGACTGTTTCTAGTCACCGTACCCACTCGAGGAGAGTCGTTCGATGAAGGTCGAAAATTATGTGAGGAATCCGCTCAAAAAGCTTTAGAAAATGATGTTGTCATAGGTCTTTCAAAGCGATCTTGGATTTTGACAGACTTATACAAAGAACTCATTGCACTGGAAATTATTCGCGACGAACGGTCTGAATTAGCGAGTGACCCAGTCGCTAGACGTGAAGTCTCGACTCGCCTGGCATCATTGCAATCCAAATTAGTTACGGAACTGAATAATACAGTTGACAGTGCCGTATGGTATCAGAAGCAAGGCCAACTGATACAACTGGGACTATCAGATCTAAGCGTATTCGCCTCAACAATGGCAGACCATAAATTCAATCAATCAGTCAAAATAGATATTGAACTTCTAAACAGGACCAAACCATCAACCAATGCGATTGCTGCACAGAATATTTTGCTTCGTAGAATGGTGAGTAACTGTGGTGAAGAGCGTTTAGGAATGGAGGGTTTTCCTGCAGAATTTGCGTTTTTCAAATCTTTACTAGAACAGACCGGGCTATACGCCAAGAGAAACGGCAAATGGGGATTTAAACTGCCCCGTCAGACAAACAAATACAAAAAATACGGCTTAAAGCCAATTTGGGATGCAACCAAGGAACTTTTGAAGTCGGAGCCTAGCAACACGGCCCGAATTTCAGAAGTATATGAGAACTGGCGCAAGCCTCCTTTTGGAATGAAAGATGGGCTGATGCCGATATTCATAGTCGCATTTATCCTTTCTGAACGCAACCAAATATCCTTTTATCGGGAAGGAGTTTTTCAGACTGAACTTAAGGAAATCGATGTAGAATTTTTGGCAAAGAATCCAGATCTGACTAGCATTAGGTTGGTAGAACATACAAGAATTTCAAAAGATCTACTGTCACGACTAGCGACAGTGCCGTTGGAATACGCAGATCATTCTTACGTCAATGATCTAACGCCGATTAATGTCGCAAGAGGGTTAGTATCCATTTACGAACGCCTTCCTCAATGGACACTCAGAACAAATTCACTGCCGGAAGAAGTTGCTAAGGTCCGAAATCTTTTCAAGCATGCATTCGACCCGAATCAGTTTCTATTTTTCGATTTGGTAAACCTAGATATATTCAAGCACATTCGAGAAACTGAATCCGCCGTGGAGAATCTACAAAGAAATATTAATGAATTAGTTAACGCTTATCCAAAAATGCTCGAGCAATTGCGATACGATTTAATGCGGCAGCTTCATATATCTGAAATGATCAAACAACAATTCGCAGATTTGCGCGAACGCGCCAAAAACATTTCACAGATTTCCGGTGATTTTAGATTGGAAGCGTTTATTGCTCGAATTTCGAAGTATGAAAACACGAATGACGATATAGTAGGAATTGCAAGCCTTGCGGTAAATAAGCTACCGAGTTCCTGGGTGGACTCTGACCAAACTAGAGCGAGTTTGGAAATGGCGAGTCTTGCACGACAATTCATTCGACTTGAGACATACGCAGAACTAAAAGGTCGAACCAACAAACGGCATGCAATGGCATTTCTTTTGAGTACAAACGGTGCCGATTCGCCAGTAATTCACGAATTCGATGTTGCAGACGTAGAACAGAACAAAGTGAATGATCTGGCCGCAAAAGTAATAAACTTACTTGGGCAAGATGATCAGGGCAGCAATGTCGCACTTGCCGCACTAGCGAAAGTAAGTGCTCAACTAGCTAAAACCGAACTGACGCAATCGTGATGGTTGAAAATTCAAAACATGTTCTAGGATTGTCCGGTGGACGAGACAGTGCAGCACTCGCGGTTTACATGAAGCAATATCACCCTGATATTGATATTGAATACTTCTTTACCGACACAGGTAAAGAACTCCCAGAAGTGTATGACTTCTTGGTGCGTCTAGAAGGTTTTCTCGGCAAGCCAATTTTACGGCTCAATCCTGATCGAAATTTTGATTTCTGGTTGAAACAATATAACAACTATCTGCCATCAGCCCAGTCGCGCTGGTGTACGCGTAATCTAAAACTACGTCCGCTTGAGCAATGGATCCAACCTTTCCTAGATTCTGGACAAGCGGTCTATAGTTACGTCGCAATTCGAGCGGACGAACCCCATCGAACAGGATACTCTTCGAAACAAGACCGTATGTTTGTCAAATTCCCTTTTCGAGATGTCGGAATAACTAAATCAGATGTGATTGACATCCTTGATTCTTCAGGTCTCGGGTTACCGGATTACTATGCTTGGCGCTCGCGGAGCGGATGTACGTTTTGTTTTTTCCAGCAGAAAATTGAATGGGTTCGATTGCGAGAACAACACCCTGAATCATTCGAAGAAGCCAAACAATATGAAAAAACAGCAGTTGAAAGCGGTTCTCCCTTTACATGGAGTCAAGGGGAGTCTCTTGAAGATTTATCAAGGCTGGAACGAATTGACCAAATAAAAGATGATTACGCCAAACGACTTGAAAAATCCAAGCAAAAGATGCAACAGAATCCATTGCGACAGAATAAACATTTAATTGATATAGATGATCTTTATGGTCAATCTAAAGTCTGTTTAGTCTGTCATAAATAAAACATAGAAACTATACCGAAATTTCTACCTACTTGATTTATTCATAGTGAATAAATTCCACGTTGTTGCTTATCAGCAAATTCTTGGCAATAAGTGTTCACAACATAAAATACATGGAGACCTCAATCTTTAATTCTGCATATTGATTTCAAGCTGAATCTCTGAAGCTTCAGATTTACCTCCCACTATAGAAAATTATTGTTTCTTTTTGCAGTTTATATGCAACATAATAAAATCAGACAATTAAAAATACAACCATTTCGACAGGGTACCAAGTTGCTTCAGGAGCAAAGTATGGATGATTTATTACTGGCGGCAATTTAGCTTGGTGTGGTTGGGGTGTGCACATGTCTACACAACAAGGGAAGCTAGTTGGCTGTCGACGAATCGCTGTCGCGTAGCGAGAGGTAACCAGTCGGCGCACAGCTGTGACATAGCGCCCGTCCACGGAATTTTGGTGACACCATCGTTTTCTGTAGACGGTTAATCAGTCGTTACGGTTGTATGAGGACATCGTGGAAGCAAACGAGACTTACCCGCTACACAGTTACAAAATGCTAGAACGCTAAACGGTATGGAACCCAGCGACAGGCAAGGGTGCACGGTTACAAAGCCACACAGCGCGGCCGGTCTGTGCCACTAATACCGATTTTGTTCAGCACGGATCACAGTGGGGGGGGACTTTGTACTACACCTTAAAGTGGGCTGAGACAGAGAACATTGCGAAGCAGTTGAAAACCAAGTTGCATTCCGAAAATCTGCTGAGATCTGATGGCAATCATGGTTGTCCGGCGACGGCACTTGGAATGTCGCATGAAATGGTGAATCTGGCGAATGGCGAGCGCGTGCGAGGGGCGGTCCATACTATTGAAGGTCAACAGCCGGCATCTTGAGTTCAAGCAGTTTCTCAGCGTTCAGGGGTATTGTGTCAAGTTATCTCAACATCAGCAACTCTCTGGTGCTGGATCCATCTGCTCAGTCGGCAGGGAGAAGAGAGCAGCCCCGATACCTGCCTGATAGCTGCTATGAACTTCACCGGCAGATTGCTTGTGTATATAAATTGAAAAATGAGCTAAATAATTATGAATAATGGCGAAAAAATTTTCCAAGCTGAGGCATTATCCGTAGCTGAAACCTTTATTGATAAGAAAGGTGGAAGAGTAGGATTTCGTGTTCCTGAGTATCAGCGAACTTATGATTGGAGTAAGGAAAACTTAGGTAGATTGATCGAAAACTGCCTTAGTGGCTTTCATCAGCTATCACAAACAAAAGGTGCTAGAAAACCTCACACATTTCTAGGCACCATAATTCTTGTTAATGAGAAAGAAAGTGTTGAATCGGGGTTCCAAGGTGAATCTTACGCGCTAGTTGATGGACAACAGAGAATAACGTCACTCATATTAATTTGCTGTGTACTATATGAAAAACTAACTCAACATCAATATGATGCTGAAAACTCCGAGTATCTGTCAAATGAGTGTAAAGAATGGCTAGCAGAAGAAGTCAACGAGAGAAAAGATTCTCTTTTTCAATGCACGACAGGATTATTGAACACGTCAGGCGCAAAGAGGGGGAGTTTTGATTATTTTCCGAGAGTTGTTCGAAAAAAAGATGATAGTAGGGCAAGAAAGAACAAAGAATATAAATCTAGTATTGCGAAACTATTGAAATTATTTGAGGATTTCAGTCAACAAGATGAATATTCCAATTTTGAACCAGATAGCAGTTTACCACAAAGTAACGAATCAAAACGATTGCTTGAAAATTTCAAAATATTGCGGGATTTAGGTAAATTTCTATGTGATGAGAAACTTTCTAATTTTTCGAATGACTTCGACTATTACTTGGTAAAACGAGAAATATTTAAACTGAGCCAAATGCAAAACCTTTTTTTGAATCGTCCGAAACCAAATTGCATTTCGAAAATTTGTGACGAACCTAATGTGCAAGGCATTGTTCGTCTGCTGCTGTTCTCAGCCTATCTCCTGAATTATGTGGTCCTGAATTGTATTGAAACTAGCGATGAAGACTCTGCGTTTGATTTGTTTGATGCATTGAATACAACTGGTGAGCCTTTAACTGCAATTGAAACGCTTAAACCGCTTGTAGTTGAGTCCGGAAGCAACTCAGGGTTTGAAGGGAGTAAATCGGCGATTGAGTATGAAAGAATCGAAAATAATTTGAATGATGTATTTGATAAAACAGAGGAGCGGCAGTCGGAGACCAAACAACTTCTGACATCATTTGCCCTATATTTTGATGGTGATAAACTACCCCTTGAATTAAGTGGCCAACGAAACTACCTCCGTCGTAACTACAAAAAAATCAACAGTACAAGTGAAAAATTAAGGTTTGTACAAGCTATTGCTGATATTGCTGAATTTCGCTACAATTTTTGGATCTCTAAGGATCGAATTGCGAAAATTCTAGAATTCAATTCTGCCGAAAACAAAAAATGGATTGAGCTATGTCTTGCTTTGTTGAGAGATATGAAGACTAAACTCACCGTTCCCATTATTGCTCGTTTCTGGTCGGCTTACAAAAATAGTCATGGCGAAGAAGTCAGTGAGGAAGAATTAGTTTGCGCGATTAAGGCACTAACCGCATTTGTAGTCATTAGACGTGCCTATACCGGTGGCACACAAGGCATTGACAGTGAATTTCGCCAATTGATGCGTGATAAGATACTTGAAATTGAACCGCTTTGTCTCGGGCTAAACTTTAAAAATAAAGTTTGGTCAATTCAACAGTTAAAAAAACGTTTAATGAATAATTTGTGCGGATTGATAGATGTAGATCCAGATGATTATATTGAGCTGAAATCATCATGGATTGGTAAAGCAAAAAATCAAGATCTGTATAAACATTCGAATCATCTATGTCGATTTCTACTTCTCGCAGCAACAGACAATGCGGAATTGAACGATTCTCCGGGACTATTAAAGAAATCTGGAGTGCTCTCATACACAACTAGTGTATTTTTCAATATTGATAGATGGAACGATGAAAACCTAAAAACGGTAGAACATATAGCTCCACAAGAGTTTCCGAAATCCTCCACCACAGATTGGAAAGAGGAAATCTATGTAGATAGAGGTGTACAACACACAATCGGCAACTTAACACTGCTACCTGGAAAATCGAATACTTCGATAAGCAATCGTAACTGGAATGATAAAAGAACTTACTATCGTATTTTCGCTGATCGGAATAAAATCAAAAGAAATGCAAATATAGAGAAAGCTAAGCAAAAAGGCATTGATATAAATCAGTCAACACTGCGACTAATTGACGAAACACCACACCTACAAATTCTAGAATCTGTTGTCAACGTTGATACCTGGACAAAAGATCTCATAGAAGCAAGATCTCAAAATATTCTTGAACTCGGATGGGAGACCATAAGCGGCTGGCTATTGATATAAGCAACTTGTTCTGGGAATTTGCGCGAATGTAATTGAAGGAACTTGGAATGTATTCGCTGAGGGTCACACAGGAACAATCAAAAGTCGTAAGTCAGCCTAGCCCGCATATTTCACCGATTTGTATTTTGGGTTGAAATGGTCGTCGCCAAGCGTTGATTTCATCAGTTGGATGAGAAAACCGCCTCCAGCCAGTGAAATGGCCGGCGAGCGTACTGCTGGTCGCGCGTCCAGCCGATCCAGTGGTCGCGCACGCCAACCTTGAAGGCTCCGCCCTGCCAGCCCACCAGCGCCAGCCAAGTCTCACCCAGCACCGCCACATGGCGCAGGGCGCGTCCGAACAGCCCATGGTAAGGCAGATAGTGATGGCGGGCGACCAGCTCGTCCCAGCGCCGACGTTCGGCCGGCGTGTGCACAGGCCGCACCTCAATGGCGCGCAGATCCATCCCCACCGTTCTCGTATTCAGATCTCATGACGGCACCTATTATCTCAGATTGATTTTTGTTTGTCCAGAGCTGGACGCGAATTTTTACCTTAGACGACGGACCGGTCGAAAACGGCTCCTGTGACACTCTGAATCGCGGTAGGATCGGCCTCTTCTGACTTTTGAATTGTCCTTAGGGGCACATCATAATATGTTAAAAAACGGAGCATGTTAAAAAAATACCAGCAATTCCCGCCAAGCCTGCCGGGTCAGTAAATACGGGGGGATTCAGGGGGCTGAAAAAAACTGTTCGCGGACTTTTCGTTGAAAAGTGGTATGATAGGGCTGTTTTTACCCGACTGGATGATCAACCATGTCTAAGACTATGTTTCGCAAGACTCTCAGCGTACCGGGTCTTCTTCGGCTGGTGCGTGCCGAATTCGACCGCATCAAGGATCCCGAGGCCAGCCGGGGCCTGGTCCTGCCGGACTGTCTGATGTCGGCCTTGGCGATGTTCGGCCTGAAGTGTCCGTCGCTGTTGAACTTCGAACAGCAGGCGCGGAACAGGAACCGGGTGCGGTCGAACCTCAGGAACCTGTACGGGGTGCTCCGCGTGCCGTCGGATACGGCCATGCGCGAGCGTCTGGACCAGGTGGACCCGCGGGCGGTTCGCGGGGCTTTCAAGAAGGTGTTCGCCGCCCTGCAGCGGGGCCAGGGTCTGGAGGGGTTCACCTGGCTGGACCACCATCTGCTGTCGGTGGACGGCACGGGTCATTTCTCCTCGAAGAAGGTGCATTGCGAGCACTGCTGTGAGAAGCATCACCGGGATGGCAGCACCACCTGGTATCACCAGATGTTGGGTGCGGTGCTGGTGCACCCGGAGCACCGGGAGGTGTTTCCGCTGGCGCCGGAACCGATTCTGCGGGCGGACGGCTCTAAGAAAAACGACTGCGAGCGCCATGCGGCCAAGCGGCTGCTGCGGGACGTGCGGCGGGAGCATCCGCATCTGAAGCTGGTGGTGGAGGATGCGCTGGCCTCGAACGGTCCGCACATCCGGCTGCTGGAGGAACTGAACCTGCGCCATGTGCTGGGGGTGAAGCCGGGTGACCATGGGGAACTGTTCCACTGGGTTGATGCCACGGCGGCGACCCGAATCGTGGAGATGGAACGGGACGGCAGCCGGTTCCGCATCCGGTTCCTGAACGGCGTGCCGCTGAATGACGCGAACTTCGACCTGGAGGTGAACTTCCTGGAGTGCTGGGAGACCCGCCCGAACGGTCGGACGCTTCACTTCTCCTGGGTCACGGACCTGGAGGTCACGGCAACCAATGCCTACGAGCTGATGCGGGCCGGGCGGGCCCGCTGGCGCATCGAGAACGAGACCTTCAACACCCTGAAGAACCAAGGCTACGGATTTGAACACAATTTCGGCCACGGCCGACGGCATCTGGCGACAGTGTTCGCCCACCTGACGATGCTGGCGTTTCTCATCGATCAGGCGTAGCAGCGGTGTTGCTCGCTGTTCCAGGCCGCGCGGGCGGAAGCGGGCGATGCTGCACGAAGGGCCGGACGCGGTGGCGGAAAGTGCGGCGAGGATAAGACAGTTGGAACAGCAGGTTCGCCAGTTGAAGGAGAATAGGGAAATATTGGAAAAAGCGGCGACCTGGTTCGCCAGGGCACACGGACCAGGGCTGAGCAGGTGAGCGTGTATCAGTTCATGTTGGCGAATCAGGTCTGTCATACGGTGGTGGCGATGTGTCGGGTGCTGCGCGTGTGTCGGCGCTCGTATTACAAATGGAGGCGGGCGGGGACGTCGGTGCGGGAGCGGCAGGATGACGGTCTGCGGGCTGCGAATGCGCACCGTTCATGCCGGGGCCAAGGGCAGTTATGGGGTGCGTCGGATGGCGGTGGAGCTGCGCAAGCAGGAATGGCCGCTGTTGGGCTGTCGGCGGGTGCATCGGCTGATGCTGGCGGCCGGACTGGTGGGCCGACAGTTTGCCCGCGGGCGGCTCAATGAGCTGTGGGTAGCGGACTCGACTTACATCCGCGTGCGGGAGGGCTTTGGCTATCTGGCGCTGGTGACGGACGCCTGCTCTCGGCGCATCATCGGCCGCCAGTTCGGTCTGTGCCATGATGCCGAGCTGATGTTGGGTGCGCTGGGTCAGGCGGTGTGCCGTCGGCCGTGTGACGGCGTGATCCATCATTCGGACCGCGGGGTGCAGTATCTGAGCGAGCGGTATCGGTCGTTCTGTGCGCGTCACGGGGTGGTGCAGTCGGTGGGTCGGATTGGAAACAGTTATGACCATGCGATGGCTGAATCGGTGTTTGCGACACTTAAGCGAGAGCTGCTCGGGACGATGGTCGCCTGGGTTTTGAAGACATGCGGCGGCTGTATGACTACATCGATGGTTTTTACAACACCAGGCGGGTGCATTCGAAGTTGGGGTGGAAGAGCCCGATCAAATATGAGCGGGACATTTTGGCACTCAGCATTTCGTGACAGGTCACGAAATGCTGAGTGATCCAGTGACTGGGATGCAATTAGTAGTGGTTAATAACATTAGTAACTGTGACAGAAACCGAATACAGGCCACCAATATATCCTACAATATCAATATATTATCCTAGAAAATCCGAAGGATGTCTAAATGAATACCTAATTACCGTGAATAATAAGCGGCACTTGTGATATACTAATAATATCATAATTCACTGATAATGGGGAGATATTAAATGGCTCGCAACGCAATACAGTTTCAGAAAGGCATCAGTCTGACCGACTTTCTAAAAAACTACGGCACCGAAGAGCAGTGCTTTCAGGCGCTGTTCCATTGGCGCTGGTCGAAGGGCTTTGTCTGTCCGCACTGCGGACACGATCGGGCCTGTCTGCTGACCGTCCGCCGGCTGCAGCAGTGCTATCGGTGCCACCGCCAGACCTCGGTGACGGCCGGCACCATCTTCAGTGCCACGAAACTGCCGCTGACAGTGTGGTTTCTGGCCCTCTACCTGCTGACGCAGAGCAAAAAGGGCATCTCGGCGATGCAGCTGCACCGCGAGCTGGGCATTTCCTACGATGCGGCCTGGCGGATCAAGCACAAACTGATGCAGGTGATGATGGAACGCGATGACAAACATCAGCTGGAGGGTCTGGTGCAGATCGACGATGCCTATCTCGGTGGTGAGCGAAGCGGTGGCAAACGCGGCCGCGGGGCGGCCGCCAAGACGCCGTTCCTGGCGGCCGTGCAGACCAACGACCAGGGGCATCCGCTCCGCATGAAGTTGAGCGTGATCAAAGGTTTCAGGAGCTCGGAGGTCGCCGCCTGGGCGAGGCGGCATCTGGCGGACGGCACGGCGGTCTGTTCCGATGGACTGCCCTGTTTCAACGCCCTGAGCGAGGCCGGTTTCGAGCATCAGGTGGTGGTCACCGGCGGTGGCAAAGCCAGTGTCCAGAAGCCTGAGTTTCACTGGGTGAACACCATGCTCGGCAACGTCAAGTCGGCCATCCGCAGCATCCATCACTCGGTCAGCGGCAAATACGCGCACCGGTATCTGGCGGCGTTCGAGTACCGGTTCAACCGCCGGTTCCAACTGCCCGATCTGATTCCACGCTTGGCTTATGTGGCACTCAGAACGCCACCCATGCCCGACAGACTGCTAAAGTTAGGCTTAATATGAACGGTAATTAGGAATGAATATATTCATATTGGATCAATTAAAAAAACTTTCTCAAATTCCTGATATAGAATCGCATCAATGGCTTGAAACCGCAAACCAGAGTGTTCAGTTTCTTCGGGAAACTTGCGAGAAATACAACGAAATATTCTTATATGCTAACCCGGAACACTTCTATGTACATTCTATCTTAGTGCCTCGGACAACCGTTAATCCACCAGATCATGATGCTATTGAGAATGAACATATAAGTCCAGAAAATACTTGGTATTTTTCATCAACAAATTCTCGTGGTGAACGGACCGGAGTCCAACTCGAGAATCCTTTGGGGTTTGTTAAGAGTGAACCGATAAATATGGGAGAGAAACTTGTTTTTCGACGCACGTTCGATGGCTTTAACTTTAAGCCACCAACCATTATTGAAGTGAGTCAAAAACTCGTTCACGCACTTGGCCTTTTCTACGTGGAAGAGCAGCATGCCTACTGTAGACTCGATTGTCGCGGAGATATTCAAAAAGTTATTTCTGAATATAAATTGAATCTCGGTGAATTTCCACACAAGGTAGATGCGATAACAATTCGAGGATTAGATCTTGATTTTTACATGAAGTCAACTGATAAAGCACTTGTAATTAAATTTGATTTTAGTAGATTTAAATATAGTGAACAACTCAATTTTGGCGAGTCGAATGAAAAAAGAATAAATGACGAATGTCTATACTATCGGTTCAATTCGAATCCAAACCAATCAAGTTATGCCGTAGGGCACCTCGTATATTACTCGAAACTGAATGAGAGTGATTTAATTGAAGAGTGGGAATCGAAGCAAAATCTTGGAACGAAGACATACGTCACATTTCAGATTATTGATTGGAAAAATGATAAATATGTGGAAACCTCGTGCGGACCGGACCACGTTGTCAACTATTACGAAAATTCGAATTTACCTTGGGAAATATCCCCAGCATTCTTCACGCCAGATGTTTTGCATAAGTATAAGTATGACCAAGAAAAATACAGAGTCACGGACTATGCCATTAGTTGCCGAGGGAATTGGGGGCTCGAAAGATACGATATTAATGTTGCTGGCCAAGTACACACTTACATTGGTTACTTGGCTAGATTACCGTATAAAGAACAACTGTATTGGAAGTCATTCAACGAGTGGCCCAAAGCAGGCATTTCTGAAAGATCTTATCTGCATGATATACTTGGGAAAAGTTCACTGATACGCAATCCACTAGCCGAATTGAAGGGACTAATCGAATTGCTTGACTATAACTCTCCAGATTGGTGGCATAAGCGTAACGTAGAATTAGTTGAAAAATTGCACAATTGCGGGACTGATTCGATTAAAGAGTGGAGCGATGAAATTTTGGCATGCCACCAGCTAGTGGTTGAAGGTTTCAACTCTAATGGGCTCCGTAACCTGATCAAAAACCAGGGCAATATCAGCTCAGCGTCCAATAAGTCCCTAAAACTTCTTAAATTAGCAATTTCATCTATGGGACAAACGAAAGTTCAAGCAGAATCATTAGTCAAACCGTTAGATGACCTTAACTATCTCCGAAATATAGTAAAAGCTCATGGCCACCCTGATAAAGAGAAAGTGGAGGTGAAAAAAGCGAGAAAAATGCATGGTAATCTGCCCAAACATTTTCAAGACTTAATAGCAAGAGTAAGAGACTCGATCAAAGAGATTTCTGACATTTTTCAATAATTTTTGATTGTATTCGGTTTAGGTCACAGTTGCTAATGTTTTATCACGACTGCTTACTGGACCCAAATTACTGGATCAACCATACTTGATCCGCTACCCCAATTTCAAATGCAGACATTCTCCGTTGAATTGTTTCTAATCGAGCAATATTAGTAATCTGGATCAGGCATTTGTCGAACAATGACTCTCCATTTTTGATTTCGTTCAATGGGAGCAGGGGTAAAATCCTTATCGCGCGTTAAGTAAGGGTCTAGTTCAATCCAATAGTTTTCAAATTTGCCCAAAAACTCACTCAATGGTTGTGTTAAGACTTCATATCCAAGCCAGTCTAACAAATAACCCAAGCGTTGAATAATTGGCCGTTTAAAAGCCGTAGCCAATACTGCCAGTTTCCGCGATTTCAACACCTCTCCGAGATCAACCAGAATAGTCGCTATGTTGTCTATTGATGCGATTGAACGTGGATAACACAGCAACTCATAAACCGTTAGTTCTGGCGAAGATATCCGCAAACGCCCTGTCTTCAACCGACGTTCTTCCACACCCTCTTCAATTGCGTCGAAATCTTTTCTAACAAACACACATGATTTGCGGGTCAATACATCCCGTTTGAATGTAACTTTTCACTAAAAGTTGCCTGCGGTCGCCTGAATGGGCGTACCACCCATCCAGGCGACCGCAGGCAACTGCTTTTCTCAGCATCCCGACGACTATAATCCACCACGGAAGCGAGATCGAGGACGTTTTTTTTCTGCCGCTGTCAAGCGCGCTTTCAAACTGTTCCCGGGCCATGGCTCCGAATCCCGTTTTGTACCCTGCACCGCAGAGGACGCACAGCAAATTGGACCGCGACTTCGTGAGTCAGCTGTCCATGACCCCCGCTTCCATCATGTTATGTTCAATCATCCATCAGACATCCTGAGGTGCTACATTATGACATCATTCGCCAACAAAGATCAACTCCAGGTCATCCATCCGTGTGCCGCCGGCCTCGACGTGCACAAAATGCAGATCACCGCCTCGGTGCTGCGGTCGAACCCCGGCACCGAGGCCGACGTGCACACCCGGCAGTTCTCCGCCCTGCCCGAAGGACTCGCCCAGCTGATTGACTGGCTGTGCGGCTTCGGCGTCACCGCCGCGGCCATGGAAGCCACCGGCATCTACTGGCTCAATGTCCATGCGGCCTTGGAACAGGCCGGCATCGAGCCGCTGGTGTTCAACGCCCAGCATGTCAAGCAGATCAAGGGCAGAAAGACCGATGTCGCCGACAGCATCTGGCTGGCCCGCATCGGCCAGTTCGGTCTCGGCCGACCCAGCTTCGTGCCGTCGCCTGAGTTCCGCGAACTGCGCGAGGTGTCCCACAAGCGTCGCCAGCTGGTGCGCGAACGGGCGCGCGTGCGCAATCGCATCCATCAGACCCTGGACCGCGCCGGCCTGCGCATCGGCGGCATCCTCTCCGACCTGTTCGGAGTCAATGGCCAGCGGATCATTCAAGGGCTCATCCTCGGCCGCTCGCCACAGGAGATCATCCATTCGCTGTCCGCCCATGTCGAGCGGCATCGCCACGCGCTGGGCGACGCACTGAATGCCGAGCTGACCGACTGCACCCGCTTCCTGCTCGAGGAACACTTCACCTCCTGGCAGCAGCTGAACGACCGCATCCGGCGGTTCGACGAGTTCATCGAACACCGCCTGCGCGAGCACCAGCACCTCATCAACCTGCTGACCACCATGCCGGGCGTCAACCACACCGCCGCCCGCGCCATTCTCATCGAACTCGGGCCCGACATGAGCGTGTTTCCCTCCACCGATCAGTGCGCCGCCTGGGCCGGCCTGTGTCCCGGCAACAACGAAAGTGCCGGTAAACGCCGCGCCGGACGCACCCGCCGCGGCAACACGCACCTGCGCAGCATCCTCATCGAGTGTGCCTTGGCCGCCGCCCGAACCCAACACAGTCAGTTCAACGGCTATCACCGCAACCTGAAGATCCGCCGCGGCTACCGCCGCGCCACGGTCGCCACCGCCCACAAGATGCTGCGGGCCATCTACTGCATGCTCAAACACGGCGAGTGCTATCGAGACCCGAAGGTCGACTACGAGGCGGCCATGGTGCAGCGCAACGCCTCGCGTTGGCTGCGGATGCTGCGCGAACATGGCTTCGCACCAACCCCTGAGACCCAACCTGCGGTGGCCGCCTGAACGACGCGCCAACCACTCCCTTCACTGACTGACCGCTTGACCTCGCCGCTGATGGAGACCGAGGGCCAGATTAACGGGAACGCCCTTTAATCCCCTTCAGACTGCGACCGGAGCCGTTGATTATGTTTTCCGACCCTCGGTGGTCGGACCGTTCCGCGCGCCTACAATCCAGAGAAGTTACACAGCAAAACAAAAATGCTTCGACCTACCATTATTCTTGGCATCATTTTGTTGGTCATCACCTGAAAGTGCATTACTCCGTGATGAGTTGCTCCTTGATAATCGGCTGCTGTCCGTAAGGCAACATAATACGGTCGGTCTAGGAATCGCATTAAGTCATCAATATACCAAATTGGTGGCGGTCCACCTATATTGACATACCTCGGAGGAACGATCAAGTAAAAACCAATTTTAGGTCTGACAAGACGTGTCTGCTTTTGGAGTCGCTCTGCTGCATCTAGGAACGCACCCCTGCTTACCCCCAATGACTGCATTGCCTCATCAATCGTAAATGATAACCGGCCTTCAGACAACAACTCCGCAGTCCAGACGGAAAGTTGCCGCGGTTCTACGGCAGGGATTCTGTTTATTCTGCTATTATTACGGATATTCATAAATAACGAAATTTATTCAGATTAAACCGATTTTCGAGATTAAATGGTCAATTGAATATTGAAGTAGAGAGATTAGCAATTAAGGTAGCAGATATCAATTCACGTTGCAATCCAATATCTACCTCTCGACTTCTATTTCCATTACCCAATTGGTTAGTAATCCGGATCTGGTTCTCGTCGAACGACAACTCTCCATTTTCTGTTTCTTTCGACCGGGTCCGGGGCAAATTCCTTATGACGCGTTAGGTGAGGATCTAGTTCAACCCAATAATTGCTCTCAATTTTGCCTAGAACACCTTGCAGTGATTCGGTCAAATTTTCATAACCAAGCCAGTCCAACAGATAACCCAAGCGTTGAATGATCGATCGCTTAAACGATTGGGATAGTACGCCCAACTTCCGTGCCTTCATCCCTTCTCCGAGGTCAACTAGAATAGTTGTTATATTGTTTATCGTTCCTATTGAACGCGGATAACACAGCAGCTCATACGCCGTTAGTTCTGGAGAAGATATTCTCAAACGGCCTGTTTTCAACTGACGTACTTCCACTCCAGATTCAATTACTTCAAAGTCATTTCTGAAGAAAAAGGCGATGTTCGTTCCCCCTACATTTCTCATTGGCATGACTTTGTCTGTCATAACCTGAAACTCCATCACTCCGTGATGAGTTGCACCCTGGTATTCAGCCGCCTTACGTAAAGCTACATAGTATCGACGATTTTCGTAATTCATCAATTCGTCAATATACATGTATGGCATAGGTGCGCCAAAATTGAAATAATAAGGAGGAACAATCACGTAGAAGCCGGTTTTTGGTGTGACAAGACAGGTTTGTCCTTGGAGTTGCTTCGCAGCATCCAGGAATGCGCCTCTATCCAACCCTAATGACTGCATTGCCTCATCAATTGTAAATGTCAACCGGCCTTCAGATAATAACCCTATAGTCCAGTCTGAAAGCTGTTGATATTCTGTTGTAGGTATTCTCTTTATACCTCTAATATTACTGATATTCATATATGAAAGAGTGAGTGTTTTTCAGTCAAAACGAGCATTCTTCACACCAATGGTAATGATGCACTTCCAAAATCAGACCGAATGAAAAACATTTCAATTCCAAATTTTCTCTAGTATTATTCCATGGCACACCTGGTATATGGACAATAAGTACAAAATAACACTTTAATGATTTCTATTTTCAAATTTTGTTGTGCGCCGTAAATACTGAAGAAGCTCTATCGCACAGAAGTAGTATCTGTATATCCTCCAACAACCTAAAATCCGCCATTTAGCAGTCATACAATACTCCGCATCCGTCCGACTGGTCGAACCAAATAAATCCTTCGATGACACGATTTATATTTTGACTGGCACATACTGTCAGTCCAAAAGCCACATCCCATCAAATAGGTCTCTACCTTCACTCAGCAATCTGGGTCTGGCAGGTAACGGACGCGAACTCGCCAATCAATATTTCGATCAACGGGGTCTGGTGCAAACTCTGGATAGCGCATTAGATAAGGATCCAACTCTATCCATTTGAACCTATTCTTATTCAAGACAGATTTTAACGCGGTTGCTTCATCTTTAAATCCAAGCCACTCCAGTAAATATCCCAATCGTTGAATGATTGGCTGATTAAATGTCCTAGCTAAGGGCGCTAGTTTCTGTACATCAAGTACCTCGCCTAATTCACTCAAAACTGTTGCCACACTATCAATTGTTCCGACGGAGCGCGGATAACGCAGAATGTCTAACGCAGTCAATTCCGGTGAAGATATTCTGAATTTTCTCTCATAGTAGTTGAATTCCTGCACTCCACCCTTGATCGATTCGAAGTTCTTTCTGTAATAGTAAACAATTCCACTGCTCCCGACCACTACAGAAGGCAATTGTTTACTGGTCATAACCTGAAACTGCATCACCCCTTGATGAGTTGCACCATGAAATTCAGCGGCTTTGCGTAAACCTACGTAATACGGCCGGTCTACAAATTTCATTAAATCATCAATATACATGCTTGGCATGGGTGCCCCGAATCCCAAGAACTTAGGTGGAACTATGACATAGAAGCCAGGCCTTGGTTTGACTATCCATTTCTTTCTTTGGAGCCGTTCCGCTGCATTCAAGAATACGCTTCTACTTACTCCGAGGGCCTGCATTGCCTCATCAATCGTAAATGACAGTATTCCTTCAGAAAGCTGCTCTGTAGTCCAGACAGAGAGTGAATGTTCACTGTCTACAGTCATTTGATTCATACCGCCGATAATGTGATAATGCCGATAATTGAAAATGAGTAAACATCAATAGCATTTCCAAAACTGAGCGTTTTCGATTGAAATTGAGATACTTGGTCAATAAACCTCATCAATGATCGATATCAGTCGACAGATACATTCCTTACTCGAGTCGAGACGACTTACAGAAGGTGACCGAACCGATATTCTGGGGCAAGGTCATATCGTGATTTCAGGAATCTTGCCGGGGGTAGGTACCCCGAAGGAATTATTGCACGGTATTGGCACTAATTTGCATCTGCCATACCGAATTTCCGCAATGATCGAATGATCTCATAAAAAGCGACCGCCAGTTTAATTGATGTCGTTGCACGGTGGTTTTTGGCTCGCAATCAGGTCTTTTTCGATTCGTCTGCGTTCAAGCTCATTGTCTTCAACATAAATGCCGACATGCGTACAGTTATGCTCTATAAAACAATTCGACCGATGATGAGAAGTCAACCTTTCACCCATGTCCGCCGTCTGTCCGATATAAATCACTGAGTCCATTCCAGTCTTCCGGCTTCTTTCGGATACGATATAGACCGCGGGGAATGTCACAAATTCCGTGCCCCATACGTAGAGATCAAACGAGTAGACTCGTTTGGACTTGCCTATCAGAATGACCATCCCATCAATATAATCAGTATATTCAGAATCCATAAACTGCACCTCCCAATATTGTTTCGCAGACTGTTTAGTTCATTGCACTCACCGTGCAGTATCAATTGATTATGCCAGCCAAGCCCTCGCGTTAAGGAACAGCCTCATCCAGGCACTGTCAGCTTTATCGCATTCGGGTGCCCAAGAGTACTGAACCATGCGAAACACCCGCTCCGGATGAGGCATCATCGCCGTTATGCGACCGTCCCTGTTACTGACTCCAGCAATGGCGCCTTCAGAGCCATTGGGGTTGAATGGATAAAGCTGAGTGACCTGCCGTCGGTTGTCAACATAGCGCATACAGACATTATCGGCACCAATCAGATTAAGGTGCTCAGCATCATTTGCAAAATACGCCCGACCCTCACCGTGAGCGACTGCAACTGGAATAACACATCCCTGCATGCCTTTCGTCAGCACTGACTGGTCGCTCGAGATTTCCGTCATAATGAGCCGCGCCTCGAACTGTTCGGAACGATTGCGTGCAAACCGTGGCCAGTTTTCAGCACCTGGAATGATTTCTTTCAGTTCGGCCATCACCTGACACCCATTGCAGACTCCCAATGCGAATTTAGACGTATCGCCGAAGTATACCGCAAACATATCCCGCAGCCGATTGTGCTGCAGAATAAGACTCGCCCAGCCTCGGCCCGCACCAAAAACATCGCCGAATGAAAAACCACCGCACATGACGACACCCGAATACTCTGACAGCGTCCGATGACCAGAGGTCAGATCGACCATGACAACATCTACGGATTCAAATCCGGCCCGATCAAATGCGGCGGCCATCTCCATGTGTCCATTGACCCCCTGCTCTCTTAGAATCGCAACCTTGGGACGCTTACCGGTTGTTACCGACGGCGCGGCCGATCGATCAGATGCTGCAGAACTCGTCTCAGCGATTCCTAAACCTGTCTGCTCAAAAGACAGCCCCGGATCAGCCACATCCAGAATCCGATCGTACTCCTGCTTCGCATCTTCAGGATTGTCCCGAATGGACTGCATTTGGTATGAGAGCTCGGACCATACTCTGTGTAAACGAGTTCGCGAACTGGTAAATACGGGTTCACCGCCTACCGTCAATCGAATCTCATCACTCTCCGTTATCGTTCCGATGGGCTGCACCAAGGAGGCCATTTGATATTTGGCAAACACCTCACCCACGCGATCCGCTTTCTTATTTTCAATCTGTACAACCGCCCCCAATTCCTCATTAAAGAAAAATGGAACCGAGTCGACTTCAGTTTTGATGTGAACATCCAAACCCACGCGGCCGGCAAACGCCATTTCGCATAAAGTTGTGAAAAGCCCACCATCCGAACGGTCGTGATAGGCAATAACCAGATTGTTTTCAATCAGTTCACCAACCATATTGTAAAAGTTTTTCAGCACTTGAATGTCGTCAACATCAGGCACCGGCCAGCTAATATGTCCGAACGTCTGATGCAATGCAGACATCCCCATTCGATTTTTTCCTGTCCCAAGATCAATGAGAAACAAAGTTGTATTCAAGTCATTTCTCAGCTGAGGCGTCAGCGACATCCGAACATCATCCAATGGGACGAAGGCAGTTGCAACCAAAGAGACAGGCGAGTGCACCCGATAACCATTTCCCTCCTTGGAATACCACTCAGTCATCATGGACAGAGAGTCCTTGCCAACTGGAATGGAAATTCCCAATTCGGTACAGAAATTCAGTGCAATGCTACGGACCGCGTCATACAGCGCTTTGCACTCTCCTTCGATTCCTGCGGCAGCCATCCAGTTGGCACAGACTTTGACATCCGACAGCAGAGCGATGCCCGCCGATCTGAGATTCGTCAGCGCCTCACCGACGGCCATCCTGACGCTTGCAGACTTACTGACAACTGCGATTGGCGAACGTTCTCCGACGGCCATGGCTTCCCCGCTGTACGTCCGGTAGCCGGAAAGCGTAACCGCCGCGTCGGCGACAGGAACCTGCCAGGGACCGATCATCGGGTCCCGATGGACCAAACCGGAAACAGTCCGATCACCAATCGTAATCAGAAACGACTTGTCGGCAACGGCTGGAAAGCGCAGCGTTCGCTCGACACAGTCTGAAAAACCTGGATCGTTCAGTTTCGATGGCGATGCCACCTGCGGATGAGAAACATCTCTCCTTGTCGGCTGTGGAATGTCTCCCAGTAGAAAATTCAGACTGACATCAACTGTCGGTGAATCGCCGTCGTCACCCTGAAGCAGGATACGGCGGTCCGAAACAACCTTGCCAACGACCTGCCACGGACAATTTTCCCGATTACAGATGTCACCGAACCGATCCAGCTCAGGCTGCTGAATCGCCAGCACATAACGCTCCTGCGCCTCGTTGCACCAGATTTCCATTGGCGTCATTCCTGCGTCGTCGACCGGAATGTCATGCAGTCGAATGTCGGCACCGCAACCTGCGTTATGAACGATTTCCGGCAGTGCATTGGACAGTCCGCCGGCACCAACATCGTGAATGGACCGAATGGGATTCATGTCGCCCATCTCGCGACACCGATCGATTGTCTCCTGACACCTTCGCAGCATTTCGGGATTGCTTCGCTGTACCGATGCAAAGTCGAGATTCTCGTCCGAACTGCCCTGCCCCAAACTGGATGCCGCACCACCACCCAGACCGATAAGCATGGCCGGGCCACCGATGACGACGAGTGCATCGCCCTCATTCAGCGCCCGCTTCTCAACATGCTGCGGCCGAATGTTACCGATTCCTCCGGCAAACATGATCGGCTTATGAAACCCATACCGATGATTGGGTTCGCCCCCTTCAATCTCAAAGGTCCTGAAATAGCCACCGATGTTGGGCCTACCGAATTCGTTGTTGAACGAAGCGCCGCCAACGGGCCCTTCCAGCATGATCTGCAGCGGTGATGCAATTCGACTTGGACGAATCTCCGCCGCTTCCCACGGCTGTTCATAACCGGGTATCCTGAGGTGTGATACCGAAAATCCACACAGGCCGGCCTTGGGTTTACCACCGATACCCGTAGCGCCTTCATCGCGAATCTCTCCACCCGCTCCAGTCGCCGCCCCGGGAAAGGGTGAAATGGCGGTTGGGTGATTATGAGTCTCCGCTTTGAATACGATGTGAGCCGGTTCTTCAGAAGAATATCGATATTGCCCATCAGGACCCACCGGCGCAAACTGACAGGCTGGTCGGCCGTCAATGACCGCCGCGTTGTCTCTGTATGCAATCAGCGTGCCACTTGAGTTTTGCCGATGCGTTTCCTGAATCATGGAGAACATCGAGTGTGGGTGCCCGACCCCGTCAAATTCCCAACTGGCGTTGAATATCTTGTGCCGACAGTGTTCCGAGTTGACCTGAGAAAACATCATGAGTTCAGTTTCAGTGGGGTTTCTCGCTTCCAGAACGCACCAGTCGTATAAGTATTCCAACTCCCCGTCCGAAAGCGCCAAGCTCATTGTCCGGTTCACCGCGCGCAACGCTTCGATCCCTTCCGCCATCACGTCGATGATGGGGGATTCCCGGCGTCTCACTGGCTTAAACATCGATTCGATCTGGCCCGCATCCGTCAATACGGACTCGGTCATTCGATCGTGTAACCGCGATTCAACCAGATGTCTGTCGGCAGCACTCAGATCGAAACCACTCTGAAATTGCCAAACCACGCCTCTTTCGATCCGCGCAACCGCCTCGAAGCCACAGCGGTGAAGAATCTCCGATGCTTTTGTGCTCCAGGGTGAAGTCGTACCCAGACGCGGCGCGACAAGAATGGAATCGCCGTCAACAAGACGGCGTAAATCAGCGAGTTCCGAGTCGATTAGATTGAGAACGGGATAAAGATATCGGTTGAGTTCGTCAGGATCGCGAATCCCTAAGAAATAACAGTAACTAGCCCGCAGAGAATGCAGACCTGGAACAGCCGTCTGATTGATTTCGTTTTCAAACTGCCTGATTCTGAAACTTGTAAACGCCGGTGCCCCTCGGGCGCAAAGGACCTGCATGTCGCCATTGCCATCCAACATCAATCAGAGGATGAATCGAAATCGGGGCGTTATTTTTTCTGTTTGATCAGACAACTGGCCATTCAATCAATAGCAATCAGATGTGAGGAACGCCCAATCGCCGCGCGGCGATTTCGTACGATTCGACAACATTGCCCAGATCCTGCCGATAGCGGTCCTTGTCCAGTTTTTCGCGGGTATCAGCATCCCACAGACGACATCCATCCGGTGTGAATTCATCGCCCAGATACAGTTCGCCCCGAAAGCGGCCGAATTCCAACTTGAAATCGACAAGAATGATATTTGCCGCCTTGAATAACGGCACCAGCACCGAGTTGGTCGTAAATGTCATCTCGGTCATCTTCCTGATTTCCTCATCCGTCGCCCAGTTGAATGAACGAATGTGATAGTCATTGATCATGGGATCATGCAGCTCGTCATTTTTGAGAAAGAATTCAAACGTGGGCGGATCCAGCGCCAATCCGTCCTGCACCCCCAACCGCCTGCAGATGGACCCAGTTGCAATGTTTCTGACGACGCATTCCACAGGAATCATATCGAGATTTCGAACCAGCGATCTTGTACCGTCGAGCATCGACATATGATGAGTTTTCACTCCCGCCGATTCCAGCTTCTGCATGATGAAAGCACTGAAATGATTGTTCACCATCCCCTTACGACTCAGTTCTGCAGTTTTTCTGCCGTCGAAAGCTGAGGTATCGTCCCTGAACTCCATCAGCAACGTATCGCTATCGTCCGTCGCGAAAATGGACTTGGCCTTACCGGAGTACATCAAGGCACCCTGTTTCATGCGATTCTCCTATAAGAAGTGAGTATGAAAATGATCGAATCTGCTGTTTGATTGCGAACTAGAGCAAGCCGGCATTGGTCATGGCGGTGCGCACCCGATACTCGCCGCCGCCGGTCAGCGGCACCAATGGCAGTCGCAGATAATTCCCAATCAAACCCTGCCGCCAAACGCCCCACTTGACTGGGATGGGATTGGACTCGACAAACATCGCCTCATGAACCGGGTTCAGGTTTTTGTTCATTATTGCGGCTAGCCGCCGGTCGCCAGACAAGACCGCATCGCACATTTCTCGCATCAGTCTCGGCGCCACATTGGCAGTGACTGAAATCGTACCCCAAGCGCCCGAGATCATTAAATCGAGGGCTACCGTATCCTGTCCTGCGTAAACGGCAAAATCGTAGGCGGATGTGCTGATCAGCCGACGCCCGCGTTCAACATCGGCGGTGGCATCTTTGATGCCTATGATGTTATCAATGCGGGCCAGTCGATAAACTGTCTGGTTTTCCAAGTCGACTCCGGTTCGACTGGGTACGTTGTAGAGAATCTGAGGAATTGGAACCGAATCGGCAATCAGCCTAAAGTGTTGATAGAGACCTTCCTGCGTGGGTTTGTTGTAGTAAGGCGTCACCAGCAGGCAGGCGTCGGCACCGAGCTGGTACGCGACCTTCGTCAACTCTAACGCTTCCGCGGTGCTGTTTGAACCGGTTCCCGCAATGACCGGAACGCGGTCCGCGGCCACCTGTACCGTTTTTTCGATGACGGCATGATGTTCTTCGTGACTCAATGTTGCCGATTCACCCGTCGTACCGACCGATACGATACCGTTCGTGCCCTGTTCAATATGATGTTCGATAAGTCTGGCTAGAGATTTCAAATCTAGTGACCCGTCTTCGCGCATCGGGGTTACTAGCGCAACGATACTGCCTGTTATTATCACTCTCCTAAAATTCATATTTCCATCCTCCGACAACAGATTTTCCGTAAGTAGATTTCAGACTCCAGCTGCGAAAGCACCGTCCTATCCAGATAGCCGCATTCACTGTGCAGATTGATGTCCGTCATCTGATACACCCTTGAATCTCTAATATATCAAATATAAGTGCTATGGTATTGAGCAACGTCGGAACATTTTCGCATCAGTTCGCCATAATTTCGCGGGAGTGCAAAATGACCGATGTGGGGAAGAGGAATCGACGACGGTGGCAGGTGTGGGTGAAACGGGCGCACAGCGGTAAGAGAAAGATTTGTCAAGTGATCATTGAGTGCGGATGAACGCCATCGCCGTCCTGAAATGTCGTTCTCAAGTTCAGAAAGCCGCGATGCCTTGTGGCCAAGGGCTTGCAAGTGGAGTTCTTCCCTTTGATCACTCGAATTGCGATGGCAGGTAGGCCATCAGTCGAAATGACAGAATCGCGACACCGGCTCGTCTCATACCAATTGCATCCTTCTGAACCGAACAATGATTGAACGCCATCAGCTCTAAGGTAAAATAATCCGACAACCGAATCGACGACCATCCGGCCTGAAACGTACAACCCGCCTGCGGTCGTCGGTCACACTCGCCTCGGGTATCAGACAATCGATTAAGCATGAATTATGGGCAACAGACTTTCAAAAATCTACACCAGAACGGGAGACAAGGGAACCACGGGACTTGGTGACGGCAGCCGCGTGCCAAAAGACTCGAATCGCATTGAGGCGCTCGGCGCAATCGACGAACTCAACAGCTGCATCGGGCAAATTCTGAGCCGTAATGTGCCGCAGGAGATTGATGCCTGTCTGTTTGACGTACAGCACACGCTTTTTGACATTGGTGGTGAACTGTGCATCCCTGAGTTTCGGCTGGTTGAGCAAGACCGCGTCGCCGCCCTTGAACAAAGTCTGGACCGATTCAATGAGAATCTTGAACCCCTGAAAGAATTCATTCTACCGGGTGGATCGATCGAAGCGTCGCTCTGTCATACTGCGCGCACGGTCTGCCGCCGTGCTGAACGCAGCGTTCACGCGCTGGCGCGGGACGAAGATGTCTCAGAAATTTCCAGGCAATACATCAATCGGCTTTCAGACCTGCTGTTCGTCATCGCCCGGTATCTGAACCAGCAGGCCGGCGGCTCCGACGTGCTGTGGCGACATGACCGCTCCCGAGAAAAGTTCAAACCCCAAAAACACGCAGAATCATAGACTCTGCGGTCTACCGAATCCTTGACCAGTCAAAATTGGGACCGGGATCAGTCTTTCGGTCCGGTGCGATTTCGCAGTGACCGAATATGCGACGGCGATTGATTGCGGGATATTCCCGCATCAGCAGTTCAATCAGCGCGTTGAGAGACTGATATTGAACTTCCTCAAATTCGTCGTCGTCGCAGCCTTCAAGTTCGATACCAATTGAAAAGTCATTGACGCGCGCTCGGCCCAGACAGTATGACACCCCGGCATGCCAGGCGCGTTTGTCGGTTGGCACGAACTGAACGATGCAACCGTCTCGATCGATCAGAAAGTGCGACGAGACCCGAAGTCCCTGCAGTCGGTTGAAATAGGGATGGCCGTCGCAGTCGAGGCGATTGCAGAACAATGCTTCAATGTATCGGCCTCCATAGCATCCCGGTGGCAGGCTGATCGCGTGAATGATGATGACTTCTGCCTCGACATTTTCCGGACGCTCGTCACAGTTGGGTGAAATGATGTGCCTGACGCCCGTCAGCAGCCGACTGTCGCGATTCAGTTCCATACTATCTCCAATCGTTTAATTTCGATTTTATTCCATTCGACCCGATGCAACGCCTATGGCAGTGGCAAGATGAGCACCCGCACCATGAGCGGAGATATTTTTCAGTTGGCTACGGCGTGTCGCTCACGCCCCATTTCAGGTGAACAGACTTGTCTATAATCAATGGCGGTCTTTCGATACCAGGCTCTGTTTTCTCATGCAACATTCACAATCAAACCGCTGGCAGTTCTGGATTGACAGAGGTGGCACTTTTACCGACATTGTCGCAGCAGACCCCGAAGGTCAGCTGCACACGCACAAACTGCTCTCTGAAAATCCGGAGCATTACCGCGATGCCGCAATTCACGGGATTCGGCATATTCTGAACAGCAGCGGCCGCTCAATCAGTCCCGAGCAGATCAGCGCCGTCAAAATGGGAACGACGGTGGCAACGAATTCGCTGCTCGAACGAACCGGCGCGCCCTGCGTACTGGCGATCACCAGAGGATTTAGAGACGCGCTCAGAATCGGCTACCAAACCCGTCCGAAACTCTTCGCCCGACACATTCAGCTGCCTGAACTGCTCTACGATCGGGTGGTTGAAATCAATCAGCGTCACAGCGTGTCAGGTGACGTATTGACTGAACTGGATCGCGAGGCGGCCCACACCAGTCTGAAGGAAGCGTTCGACCTTGGCATCCGCGCCTGCGCGATTGTGTTTCTGCACGGCTACCGATTTCACCAGCATGAAAAGGAAGTGGCACAACTCGCCCGCGAGATTGGCTACACACAGATCTCAGCCTCGCATGAAGTCAGCCCCCTGATGAAAATGATCGGCCGCGGCGATACGACGGTCGTCGACGCCTATCTGTCACCAGTGCTGCGGCGATATGTGGACCAGATAGCCGATCATCTGCATGGCGCGCGGCTGATGTTCATGCAATCCAATGGTGGCCTGACCGACGCCAGACAGTTCAAAGGCAAGGACAGCATTCTGTCGGGCCCCGCAGGCGGAGTCGTCGGTGCGGTTGAAACCAGCAGAATGGCCAATTTCGATAAGATCATCGCTTTCGACATGGGTGGTACTTCGACCGATGTGTCTCACTACGCCGGTGAATACGAACGCGCCTATGATACATTCGTTGCCGGAGTAAGAATACGCTCGCCCATCATGCGCATTCATACGGTGGCGGCCGGTGGCGGTTCCATTCTCAAGTTTGACGGCTTGAAATATCGCGTCGGACCTGAATCGGCGGGCGCCAATCCGGGGCCCGCATGCTATCGCCGCAGCGGTCCCCTGACGATTACCGACTGCAATCTGATGCTAGGCAAGCTGCAGGCCGACCATTTCCCAAGGATCTTTGGCCCGAACGGTGATCAGCCACTTGACAGCAATACCGTGACAACTCAGTTTACCGAGCTGGCAGAGACGATTCGAATGCGGACCGGAGACGATCGGACGGCACACGGCGTCGCCGAAGGTTTTCTCAAGATCGCCGTCGACAATATGGCCAACGCCATCAAAAAAATATCGGTGCAGCGGGGTTATGACATTACTGAATACACCCTCTGCAGTTTCGGCGGCGCCGGCGGGCAGCACGCCTGTCTTGTCGCCGATGCATTGGGCATTGAGACCGTATTCATTCACCCGTATGCAGGGGTCCTGTCCGCGTATGGCATTGGACTGGCGGATGTGAGAACGATGCACGAGGAAGCGGTTGAGGAACAGTTGTCCGATTCGCTGCTCGATTCGCTTGCACCGCGTTATGAAGCCCTATGCGAACGGGCGGCCCATGAGGTCCGCAGTCAGGAAATCGAAGCCCACAACATTAATTTGCTCAGGCGCATTCACGTTCGCTATGAAGGCACCGATTCCGCAATCGAAGTTGCCGGCGGTGACCGCGCCACCATCCGCAGGCAGTTCGAAGCCAATCACAAGAAACGCTATGGCTTCATCATGCCGAACAAGGCGCTGATGATCGAATCCATTTCGGTTGAGGCCATCGGCCGTACCGAAGTGCATATTGAACGGGCGTACCCGCACCAGGCGCGGCAGGCTCCTCTCCTACCGACCCATACCGCTTCCATTTACGGAGCGGGTCAGTTCCACGATGCGGGAGTGTATCTGCGCGAAGACCTCCTGCCGGGCGATTCCATCGCGGGACCGGCGATTGTCATTGAACCGACTGGAACGACGGTCGTCGAGCTGGACTGGTCACTTGAAACCACCCGCCACAATCATCTGATACTCAAACGGACCGCGCCGCGCCCTAAACAGAAGGTCATTGGTACGGATGCTGACCCAGTGATGCTGGAAGTTTTCAACAATCTGTTCATGTCCATAGCCGAACAGATGGGGGCTTCACTGGAGAATTCCGCTTATTCAGTCAACATCAAGGAGCGGCTTGATTTTTCGTGTGCGATCTTTGATGCTCAGGGCGATCTGGTAGCCAACGCCCCCCATATGCCGGTTCACCTCGGCTCGATGAGCGAATCCGTCCACATCGTGATTCGCAATCGGCGGAACAGCATGAAAGCCGGTGATTCCTACATCCTCAACAATCCCTATAGCGGCGGCACCCATCTTCCCGACATAACCGTCATCACACCGGTGTTTGAACAGGTCAAAGGAGGCCTACTTTTTTTTGTCGCCTCGAGAGGCCATCACGCGGATGTCGGCGGTATCACCCCCGGCTCCATGCCACCTGACAGTCGCATCATTGAGGAAGAAGGCGTATTGATCGATGATGTGCAACTGATTGATCAGGGTCGCTTTCTGGAAAGTGAAATAAGAGAAGTGCTGTTGGGCGCAAAATATCCGGTGCGCAACATCGAACAGAATCTAGCCGACATCAAAGCGCAGGTCGCGGCCAATGAGAAAGGTGTTCAGGAACTTCGGGCCATTGTCGATCACTTCGGGCTTGATGTGGTGACCGCATACATGCAGCACGTTCAGGACAACGCAGAAGGGGCCGTCAGACAGGTATTGAAAGCCCTGAAAGATGGTCACTTTCGTTATGAAATGGACGATGGCAATGCCATAGAAGTCTCAATCTCCGTCAATCAGAGTGAGCGGCGCGCGGTTGTCGACTTCACCGGTACGTCTGAACAGCAGGACAATAATTTCAATGCTCCATCATCCGTCGCCAGAGCGGCGGTGATGTATGTATTTCGTACGCTGGTCGAAGATGAGATTCCGATGAACGAAGGCTGTCTCAAACCCATTCAGATCATCATCCCCGACGGCTGCATGCTCAAGCCCGCGTATCCGGCTGCCGTCGTTGCCGGCAATGTCGAAACCTCACAGTACATAACCGACGCGCTCTATGGCGCACTCGGAGTCATGGCGGCCGCGCAGGGCACGATGAACAATTTTACCTTTGGCAACGACCGGTATCAATACTACGAAACCATCTGTGGTGGCTCGGGCGCGGGCCCAGACTTTGATGGAACGGATGCCGTACACACTCACATGACCAACGCCAAACTCACCGATCCGGAAATTCTTGAGTGGCGTTTTCCAGTTCGTCTGGACTGTTTTGAGATTCGAGAAGGCAGTGGCGGTGGCGGTCGACATCGCGGTGGAAACGGAACCATACGAAAATTAAGGTTTCTGGAACCCATGACTGCGGCCATCCTGTCTGGACACAGGATCGTGCCGCCTTATGGATCGGCCGGCGGAGAGGCGGGGAAAACGGGACGAAATTATGTTGAGCGCGCCGACGGCAGCGTGGAGTTTCTCGGGTCAACCGATCGAACGGAAATGAAAGCCAACGATGTGTTCGTCATTGAAACTCCGGGTGGCGGCGCATTCGGAAAAATGGAGTGAATCACCAAGGGTTAGATGGTTGCGTGCTGAAGACCGAGTTACATGCACCTGGTATTTTCATCAGGCAAATCGGTTGAATGAATCATTTCAGTCCAACATTCTCAATCATTCATTTGTTGCATTGCAATATACTAGACCGCATTCTGGATTGTCCAGTTATTACTTTAAACCAATCACTTAATTTCAAGACCGTGGAGCAGCTGGCATGAGCCAACAACCGAATGGCAAATACTCATGGGATATCAACCCAACTGAAGATTTGAAAGAGTTTCCGACCCCCAGTTACGCGCCGGCCCGATGGGACGGCATACGCCGGGATTATGATTGGACGGAGGTGGAGCGATTGCGGGGCAGTGTACGCATTCGCCATACTCTGGCTGAAATGGGCAGTGAAAAACTCTGGAAATTGCTGCACAATTCTGATTATGTCGCCAGTCTAGGCGCCTATAGTGGCTGTCAGGCCGTGCAACAGGTGCGGGCTGGACTGAAATCCATCTACCTGTCTGGCTGGCAGGTCGCCGCCGATGCCAACAATGCGGGTCAGACTTATCCGGATCAGTCACTCTACCCCGCCAGCTCTGTACCGCAGGTGATCGAGCGAATCAACAATGCCTTCGCGCGCCAGGACCAGATACAGACGCTTGAGCGACTGAGCGGTCAGGAGACGACCGCTATCGACTGGTTTATGCCAATCGTCGCCGATGCGGAAGCCGGATTCGGGGGTCCGCTGAACGTATTCGAACTGACCAAGGCCATGATCAAAGCCGGTGCCGCTGGAATTCACTATGAAGACCAGCTGTCCTCGGAGAAGAAATGTGGACACCTGGGGGGAAAAGTCTTACTTTCCACTGCCAATGGCATACGTAATCTGACTTCCGCAAGACTGGCGGCAGATGTGATGGGTGTTCCGACCGTCATCATCGCCAGAACCGATGCGGAAGCCGCACGTCTGCTGATTTCCGATGTCGATGAGCGCGATCACCCGTACATCACCGGTGAACGGACCGCCGAAGGATTTTTCCGAATTAGTGGTGGCATCAACATGTGCATCGCCCGCGGCCTGGCCTACGCACCCTACTGCGACCTGATCTGGATGGAAACCTCAACGCCCAATCTGGAAGATGCGCAGAAGTTCGCGAACGGCATCCACGACCAGTTTCCAGGGAAAATGCTCGCTTACAACTGTTCCCCTTCATTCAACTGGCAGCGCGATCTGGGCGCTGACAACCTGGTGGAATTCCAGCAGGCGCTGGCGAAAATGTGCTACAGGTATCAGTTTGTTACGCTGGCTAGTTTTCATAGTGTCAACTACGCAAGCTTCGACCTCGCCAGAAAATACCTGGAGCGGGGCATGGAAGGGTATGCCGAGCTGCAGCAGGCTGAATTTGCCGCCGAAGACTATGGTTTCTCGGCCACTCGCCATCAGCACGAAGTCGGGGTCAGTTATTTTGATGCGGTCAATGAAGCCACTTCAGCCGGTCATGAGAGTTCTACCGTTGCGATGGCGGAGTCAACCGAAACCGCACAGTTTTGAGCCGTTCAAACCGTGCAGAAAAAGCGCCATTCGATTTTCGTTCGGCGCTTTTTCTGTAATTGGCAGATCGCCGCGAGAAAAATGAAGTTTGAGGTCGGTACATTTCGCACTGATTTGACCATGTGGTGTAAAAATTCATATTCAGGCAGGCACGTGCGGAACATAACCATCTGTCAACCCCATGAAAATCGCAATTGATCGGGCTGCAGTCAGGAAGTTGAATTCAAATCACACTTTTTCCAGTTTACCGACCACATTAAATCTCAAACAGATTCCGACCATTTCCTGAAAGCCGCTCTTTCGCATTATGTGCCCTTTCCAGTGGATTCTGGCAAGCGACCATTCCCAAATTCCTCTTCAGGTCTCCATTGAGTGAACGAAGTTCAATACAACCTGTCTTATTGACTTTATTAAGCACTCCGGACATACCGAGCACAGCCGTAAATGACACCGCATCGACCCATTTCGATTTGTTCTGCGCCGAAGATGAGAACAGAGCCGCAAGCTGTATGCGATCCGTATTGAGACCGGTCAGCTGTATTACAATTGGGTTTGGACGGTGACTGCTTTTTTCCGTTAAATCTCTGCGAAATATTGTTGAGTGGATCGGTTCGTCGAATCGTTGGCATCATTCATACTACAATATCAACAGACGGCTCGTTGAATGGAAATGGACAAGCTCATACTGCCAATCGGAGATCCACACTTTCGCAGCCTCCGGGAAGGTGGCTGTTACTATGTGGACAAGACGCCTCACATTCGGAATCTGGTCGAGGGGTCGAAATACTATTTTCTGTCGCGGCCGCGGCGGTTCGGGAAGACGCTGCTGTTGGACACGATGCAGGAGCTGTTCGAGGGCAGTGAGGAGCTGTTCCGGGGGCTTCACATCCACGATCACTGGGACTGGTCGGTCCGCCATCCGGTGGTGCGGCTGAGCTTCGGCTCCAACTATGGCGCACCGGGCCGACTGGAAGACAATGTCAACAACCAGTTGGCCGCCATTGAAAAATACTTGGGTCCCGAACTGGCTTCACCAACGCAGTACGGACCGGACCGACTGTACAATCTCATCCTCGCTCTCCATCATCAGACCGGTCGGCAGGTGGTGGTGCTGGTGGACGAATACGACAAGCCGATTCTGGATACGCTGGAGAATGAGACCCTGGTCAGAGCCAACCGCGATTACCTGCGCGGTCTGTACGGCGTCATCAAGGACTGCGCCCGATACGTCCGTTTCGTGTTCGTGACCGGCATCAGCATGTATTCGAAGGTGAGTCTGTTCTCGGGACTGAACAATCTCAGGGATATCAGTCTGAGTCCGAAGTACAACACCATCTGTGGCTACACGGATGCGGACCTGGACACGGTGTTCGCACCGGAGCTGTCGGACCTGGACCGCGAAGACATCCGGGAGTGGTACAACGGCTACCGCTGGAGCTGGCGCAGTGAGGAGAAGGTCTACAATCCTTTCGACGTGCTGCTGCTGTTCGAAGAACAGGAGTTCAAACCTCATTGGTACAGAACCGGCACCCCCAGCTTTCTGCGCAACCTGATGGCGAAGGGACGGCTTAGCACCCTGGGGCTGGAGAACCTGTGCCTGTATGAAACGGAGCTGTCAAATTTCGATGTCGAGCGCGTCAACCTCAATGCGCTGCTGTTTCAGTGTGGCTACCTGACCATCGCCGACCGGCAGGTTCGGGGGTCCAGGGTCTACTACGCGCTGAAATATCCGAACCATGAGGTGCGCCTGAGTCTGAACGAGGAACTGGTGGAGACGGTCACCGGGAAGCTGACGGAGGCGTCGGACCGGGGTGAAGAGCTGATTCGGCTGCTGCAGGTCAATGACTTCGACGGTTTCGCGGCGGAGATGCAGTCGTTTTATGCGAACGTGCCGAACGAGTGGTATTCGAGCAGCGAGGTGTCGCGCTATGAGGCGTTTTACGCGAGTCTGCTGTTCGCCTGTTTCATCGCCAACGGTGTGGAGGTGAGTGCAGAGCAGTCGTCGGCGGAGGGGCGGGCGGATCTGGTGGTGCACACGGGTGGTGAGACGTTCGTGCTGGAGTTCAAGGTGGCGGCGAAGGGTAAGAAAGTGGAATCGAAGGTGGTGGAGGCTATGGTGCAGATGCGCGGGAAGAATTATGCGCTGCCGCATCAGAGCCGCGGGCGCAAGGTGCATCTTTTGGCAGTGGTGTTCAGTCGGAAGAAGCGCAATCTGGCGGCGCTTCGGGCGGAGCGAGCTTGAACAGGTGACAGGGTTTCAGTAGGCCATCAATATGAAACCGATCAGAAACCCCAACAGACGCCAATAACACAGCCCATCACCATCCGTATCCATTCCGTCAGGGGAGTCTTTCAATGATCACCTGCAATCCCCTTCACCATTTCCATCGCCACCTGCACCCAGCAAGCCCATGACAAAGTTTTTCTGTAGCGGCATCGAAAGTACGAATTTCTACAGATCCTCGGGTGCGGAGTTTACATCCGCATTGCTTTACATTTCAACTGAGTGAAACATTCCGCATCAGACAAAGCATCAAACAATGATCGCGGAAATTTTGGCGGACCGATGTGACATTCAGGGACCCCATCATGCCTTGATGCGATCGAACAACAAAGAAACCTAGACGAACCGAACGCCTGAATCTCTAAAATTGAATTCTCACCCCCAACGTCGGCCGAAGGCTCGGTTTACCGACGCGTCAATCCAATGCGGCTTCAAGTTCCGGAACCGCTGTAAACAGATCCACAACCCAACCGAAATCCGCAACTTGAAAAATTGGCGCTTCTTCATCTTTGTTGATTGCGACAATAACCTTGGAATCTTTCATACCTGCGAGATGCTGAATCGCACCCGATATTCCGACGGCGATATAGAGATCCGGCGCGACGACTTTACCCGTCTGCCCCACCTGGTAGTCATTCGGCACGTATCCTGCATCAACCGCCGCTCTCGAGGCGCCAACCGCCGCGCCGAGTTTATCAGCAACCCGCTCCAGCATATCGAAATTATCGCCACTCTGCATACCTCTCCCGCCAGAAATCACAATACTGGCAGTCGTCAGTTCAGGCCGCTCACTTCGAGTCAGATCGTGCCTGACGAATGCTGACAGCCCCGCGTTACCCGACGGTTCAAGCGTCTCAACCTGGGCGTTTCCACCCTCTTCGTTGGCCGCATCAAATGCGGTCGTCCGCACGGTTACCAGCTTGATGGAATCGGTTGATCGGACCGTCGCGAGCGCATTACCGGCATAGATCGGACGGATGAAGGTGTCTTCACTCAGTATGTCACTGATGTCGGAAATCTGCTGAACATCCAGCATGGCCGCCACCCGCGGCAGCAGATTTTTACCGAAGGTCGAAGCGGGCGCAAATAGGTGACTGTAACGGCTCGCAATGCCATGGACCACCGGGGCGACATTTTCCACCAGTCCATAACGATACGGTTCGCCATCACACCTGAGCACCTTGCTGACACCATCAATCTTCGCCGCGGCGGCGGCGACCGCATCACATTCGCAGCCAACAACCAGTGCGTGCAGCTCATCGCCGACTCGGCGAGCCGCAGTGACGGTATTCAGCGTGGATGCCTTGATCTCGTCGTTATCATGTTCAATCAGTACCAACACACTCATTTGAGCACCTTCGCCTCGTTTCTCAGTTTTTCAATCAGTTCGGCCGCACCTGTCACGCGGACACCGGCCTGGCGGCTTGGCGGTTCATTGACTTCAATCACCTCGACTCTCGGTGTCACGTCAACACCCAGATCGTCCGGTTTTACCGTTTCAATTGGTTTTCGCCGCGCTTTCATAATATTGGGCAGGGAAGCATATCTCGGCTCATTCAGCCGCAGGTCAACCGTGATGACACTCGGTTTGGTCAGCATCACCGTTTCCAATCCACCATCGACTTCCCGCACGACTTCGAATCCATCTTCTTTTAATTGGATACTGGAAACAAAAGTGCCAAGCGACCAATTCAGACTCGCCGACAGCATCTGCCCCGTCTGATTGTTGTCATTGTCCACGGCCTGTTTGCCCATGATGACCAATCCGGGTTTTTCGCGTTCGATCACCGCTTTCAGCAGTTTTGAAACCGCAAGTGGTTCCAGTGGCACTTCGGTTTCGATCAGAATGCCGCGGTCCGCACCCATGGCCAATGCCGTGCGGATCGTTTCCTGACTGTTCTGAACGCCGGCGGCTACCACGATGATTTCCTCGACGGCGCCGGATTCCTTCATGCGGATCGATTCCTCGACCGCAATTTCGCAGAACGGATTCATCGCCATCTTAACATTGTTGAGTTCAACACCGGAGCCATCCGATTTGACTCTGACTTTTATATTTGCGTCGATGACGCGCTTGACAGGCACAACTACTTTCATACCGCTCCTCGGCTGAAAAGAACTGGATTGTATGAATCGGCTACGATTTGAGCCGAATGTTATCTGGATCGTGAGGTGAGTTTTCGATAACGGCACAATTATACCGGTTACCCAGTATTTCAATTTCAAATTTTGTACCCGGTTTGCCGTATCCGGTCTGAACATAACCCAATGCGAGACTCTTTTCAATGAAGTGCCCGTAAGCGCCAGCCGTCGCACGACCGATCATTCTGTCCTGATCCCAAAAAGGTTCATTCCCCAACGGGTCCGCGTCTTTTATGCCGTCTACGGAAACCGTCACGAATTCCTGAGGGACACCGCGATCCAATTGTGCCTGAAGCGCGTCTCGGCCCGTGAACCCGCCCTTGTTCATGTGGATGAACATCCCGAGCCCCGCCTCCAGTAGGGTGTACTCGCGCGTCAAGTCCTGACCCCACATACGGTAGGATTTCTCGATCCGCAGCGAATCCATCGCCCGCATGCCGCATTGCCCGATGTTGAACTCCTGACCGGCATCCATCAGCTGCTCAAAAATATGCCGCTGATATTCGATCGGATGATGCAGTTCCCAGCCGAGTTCGCCGACGAAATTCACCCGCATCGCCCGCACCGGTGCGACACCGACGTAAATGTCCTGCGCGGTCAGCCAGGGAAACTCCGTCGAAGACAGATCGGAACGGGTCAGTTTCTGCAGTACCTTTCTCGAGTTCGGTCCGGCAACTACCAGCGTCGCCTGGCTCGTCGTCAGATTTTCCACGATCACGGAACGATCTGCTGGCAGGTGTTTCTGCAGGAAATTCAGATCAAAGCGCTCCGCGGCGCCGGAACTGACCAGATAGAAGGACCCGTCCGCATTCCGGGTGACCGTGAATTCACTTCTCACACCGCCATTTTTCGTCAGGACATGGCACAGCTGAATGCGTCCCGGCGCTTTTGGCAATCGTCGCGCAATCCGCGCATCTAGATAGTTCTCCGCACCGGGCCCGGAGATTCGAAACTTGGAAAAACTGGTGATATCGATGATGCCGACGTTGCTGCGCATATTGTTGTGTTCATTGCCGACATGCTCAAAGTACTTCGATCTGCGGAAACTCCAGTCATCGACGGCCGCAACACCCGCCGGTGCAAACCAGTTCGGCCGCTCCCAACCATAGCGCTGACCCCAGACCGCACCCATGCTGTCAAGCCGATCATGGATGGGACTGGTTTTGGCCGGCCGGCCGGCGGGGCGTTCTTCATCCGGGTAGTGGATCGTAAACACATTCTCGTACGCCTCTTCGTTCTTACCCACCAGAAAAGGTCCTCGCGCATAATCCCCAAAGCGGCGCGGATCGACTGCCAGCAGATCGATGGTCGGCTCACCCTCGACGATCCATTCCGCCAGCTGCCAGCCGGCGCCGCCGGCGGCGGTCACCCCAAAACTGTGTCCTTCATT
Source organism: Arenicellales bacterium (assembly GCA_965205205.1). Taxonomy (GTDB): domain Bacteria; phylum Pseudomonadota; class Gammaproteobacteria; order Arenicellales; family JAJDZL01; genus JAJDZL01. Next base: position 2,978,957 of record CBDBFX010000002.1, on the reverse strand, counting down.
GAACCACACATTGGGTAAGTCCCAGGCCGGTCCGATCAGCGGACTGCCGTCTGGCGTATAGGCAATGGGCCCATTGACAATGTCCTTGATGCCGGCGGTTTCAAAGGATGGCACCCGATTGATCGCCGCTTCGACATGTGGCATCAGTCGGTCCAGATCGCCAGGAAACAGATCCTTTTCAAAACTGTCCGGCACGCCATCTGCAAACACCGCCGGCGCACCGACTTCATACGGACCCAGTATGTAGCCCATCCGCTCCTCGCGAAGATAATAGGACGCGTCTGATTCGCGCAGAACGGCCAGCTCCCGGCCACCGCTCTCACGGTACGCCTTGAGTTCAGGTACGACGTCCGTTACGATGTATTGGTGCTGAACCGGAATCGATGGGATGGTGATGCCGAGCAGGCGACTGGTGTCCTGCGAATAGTTCCCCGTTGCGCAGACGATGTGTTCGCAGATGAGGTCGCCCTTGGTGGTTGAAACCCGCCACTCATGGCCCGCGGTGCGCGCAAGCCCGATGACCTCCGTCTGCTGGTAGATCTTCGCCCCTCGGTCGCGGGCGCCTTTCGCCATTGCATTGGTAACATCAACCGGTGCGATGTGTCCGTCATCCGGATGGTACAGCGCACCGATCAGACCATCGGGATTGATCAGCGGCCAGAGATCCTTGACCTCAGCCGGCGAGATCAGCTCAAAGGGAACGCCGATCGTGTTCGCGGTGCCACAGTACTTGCGATACTCATCCATTCGATCCCGCGTTCGCGCCAATCGTAAGTTGCCGGTTACGTGAAAACCGACGTTCTGTCCGGTCTCCTTCTCCAGCGATTTGTATAGATCAACGGAGTATTTGTGCAACTGTCCCACTGCATAGCTCATGTTGAACAGTGGCAGCAATCCTGCCGCATGCCAGGTGGAACCCGCAGTGAGTTCGGTACGTTCAACCAAAACCACGTCATGCCATCCTTTCTTGGCCAGATGATACAGCGTACCCACGCCGACCACACCACCGCCAATGACCACAACTCGCGCGTGTTTGTCCATCAATTACGCCTCTTGCTTCTGATATTGAAATTCTGTTCGGAAACCTGTTCCGTGCATTGAGTATATTTCAACGCGGCCGGTCCTGCGCAACGCGTTCCCGCCAAAAAGTGCTACAACCATAGCAGTCGGTTGAATTTACAATAACCGAATGACAGACAGTCAAGAATTCTGCGAAATGACGCGCCGCCAGCTGAAAATCGGCCGCGGGGCGATTTCGATTCAAATCTCACAATGAACGGATCGGCGAAAACAACTGGCTTTGACACCATGCCGTCTCCCGCCCGCAAGGGGTGGAAGGGCATCGGCTCACACCTCAGACCCAAACTGGCTCAACAGATTGCCAGAACCATACTCGGTGGCTTTGAAAAGCATTTCACTTTGTTTCGAGAGATCACTTCCGGTGCGCAGGCGCGATTTGAACGGGCCGAATGGCATGAAGCGCGGGAGGCGGCCCGCCAGCGGATCCACTTTTACGACAGACGAATCGAGGAAACGATTGAAGTTCTGCGCACTCGGCTCGGCATTTCCGAATTGGACAAGCCGCTTTGGGAAGACGTCAAGATTCTATACATTCGGCTGCTGCTTGAACACCGGCAGCCGGAGTTGGCCGAGAGTTTCTACAATTCGGTGTTCTGCAAACTGTTTCATCGCCGTTATTACAACAACAGCCATATTTTCGTTCGCCCCTCGGTGTCGACGGAATTCATTCCTGCCGACCAGCCCGTTTACCGTTCCTACTATCCGGCAACCGGCGGTTTCCAGAATACGGTTGCCGACATTCTCACCGATCTTGAATTCGAGGTCGACTATGAAAATATGACGCGCGATGTCAGACGGATTCTTGTGCATCTGGGGCGGGTCACGCCAAAAGACCAACGCTCGGAGTCGCTGAATTTCCAGATTGACATACTGACTTCATTGTTTTTCAGAAACAAGGCCGCCTACCTGATCGGACGCGTCATCAACGATTACCGGGTCACGCCGTTCATCGTCCCGATTCTCAACAACGAGCAGGGTGGGCTGTATGTCGATGCGCTGATTCTCGACCCTTCCGATCTGGATGCGATATTCGGGTTTTCCAGAGCCTACTTCATGGTGAACACACAAGTGCCGTCGGCGACCGTCAATTTCCTCACCAGCATTCTGCCGGCCAAAAGCAAAGCCGATCTTTATTCCGCAATCGGCTTTCACAAGCAGGGGAAGACCGAGTTTTATCGGGACTTTCTGCATCACCTGTCGCATTCAACCGATTTGTTCGTGGAAGCGCCAGGTACCCGCGGGATGGTGATGATGGTATTCACCCTACCCTCATACAACTATGTGTTCAAACTGATCAAAGATTCGTTTGAACCACCCAAAAAACTCTCCCGTTCAACCGTCATTGAAAAGTACCACCTGGTCAAGCAGCACGACCGCGTCGGGCGACTGGCCGATACGCTGGAGTATTCCGAAGTCGCCCTGCCGCGCGACCGATTCGATCGTCGGCTCCTGGTCAATCTGCGGCAGACCTGTGCGAACTCGGTCATCGTCGAAAACGATTTCGTGGTACTCAAACACGTTTACATTGAACACCGTATGATTCCCCTGAATCTGTATCTGCAGAATTTCGACAACGAAAGTGAGACGCGTTTTTTCGCTCAGGGTTACGGTGACGCAATCAAGGAAATGGCCGCCGCCAACATTTTTCCCGGCGACATGCTGCTGAAGAATTTTGGCGTAACAAGAAACCGCCGCGTCGTATTTTACGACTACGACGAAATTCGCTACCTGGATGAGTGTAAAATCAGAAAATTCCCACAGTCATCCAATCCGTTTGACGATATGACGACCGAACCCTGGTTCTCAGTGGGTGAGGACGATGTGTTTCCAGAAGAATTTGAAAAGTACTTTCTGACCCATCCGCTGATCAAAAACCACTTTGCCGAAATTCACGGTGACCTGATGACCGCAGAGTTCTGGCGCAACAAACAGGATATGATTCGTGCCGGAATATTGGAAGACGTTTATCCCTATCGGAAATCAAATCGATTTCCCAGAAGATCACGTACCGTTATGGAACGCGCCTAAGGAGGCCCATCAGTGAGCACGCGACGAACTCGATCTGGAGGACGGTCGGCCCGCCAGGCTGAACGTTCGAAAGCTGTCATCCATTCTGTTCCTTACATTGAACGTAAAGTGCCGGTCTATGATGTCGCCCCCGAGGAGACGCTGGAACTGATTGAAAACAATGCCGATCAGCTGCTGGCTGAAATCGGCATTGATTTTCGAGACGACCCCGAAGCGCTTGAAATCTGGCGCCAGGCGGGCGCTGATCTAGATGGTGAGCGGGTTCGTTTCGAAGCGGGCATGTTACGCGGGATCATTCAGTCGAGTGCGCCCACTGAATTCATCCAGCACGCGCGCAATCCGGCAAAAAGCGTCCGCATCTCAAGAAATACCGCGGTGTTCGCACCGGCTTACGGGCCGCCGTTCATACGCAGTCTCGATGAGGGACGGCGGTATGCCACCATTGAAGATTTCAGGAACTTCGTCAAACTGGCGTATCTGTCCCCTTCGATCCATCATTCAGGCGGCACCGTCTGTGAACCCGTTGACCTGCCAGTCAATAAACGCCACCTGGACATGGTTCACGCGCATATTCAGTATTCCGACAAGCCGTTCATGGGCTCGGTGACCAGTGGCGAACGGGCGGCGGATACCGTCGCGATGGCAGAACTTGTTTTTGGTCAGGAATTCGTTGATCGGAACACCTGCATCATCTCGCTGATCAATGTCAACTCGCCGATGACGTTCGACGACACGATGCTGGCCGCCTTGAAAGTCTATGCCAGGCATGGTCAGGGTACGGTCATCTCACCGTTTATTCTGTCCGGCGCCATGTCGCCGGTCACGGTCGTTGGCACCTGCACCCAGATTCTAGCGGAAGCAATGGCCGGTATGGCATTCGCCCAGCTGGTGCGAGCCGGTGCGCCGGTCATATTCGGTACGTTCAGCAGTTCCATTTCCATGCAGTCTGGCGCGCCGACTTTTGGCACACCGGAACCATCGCTGGTGTTATTCATCTGCGCCGCGCTGGCGCGGCGACTCAACGTACCTTTTCGCAGCGGTGGCGGGCTCTGCGCATCAAAGATTTCCGACGCCCAAGCCGCTTATGAATCGGCCAACACCCTGCAGGCGGCCATGCTGGCCGGTGTGAATTTCATGCTGCACACGGCCGGCTGGCTGGAGGGTGGACTGGTCATGGGCTATGAAAAATTCGTGCTTGACGCCGATCAGGCTGGCATTATGCAGACCTTTCTGAACGGCATCGATGCATCAGAAAACGGTCAGGCGTTGAGCGCCCTGCGCGAAGTCGGACCGGGCAATCACTTTCTTGGCTGCGACCACACTCAAGCAAACTTCGAAACGGCCTTTTACCGATCCACCACCGCTGACAATAACAGTTTCGAGCAATGGGAGGCCGACGGTGGTCTGGATGCCACACAAAGAGCGAATGCCATCTGGAAACAGATGCTGGCCAGCTATGAGCCACCTGAAATCGATGAATCGATTGAGATGGCGGTCAGCGAATTTATTACAATGCGCAAAGAATCCTATCCCGATGCGTTTGTCTGATTAACGGACGGACCTTTCTTAATCTCGAATCGAGGCCAATTTCATGCAGTCAAAATCAATCGCTGATAAGGACATTCACGCCAACCTGCATCCTTACACCAACCACATCATCCATCAGCAGACCGGTCCAAAGACCTACGTACGCGGGGAAAACATTTACATCTGGGACGAAAACGGGAACAGGTTCATCGAAGGTCTGGCCGGTCTTTGGTGCACCTCGCTAGGCTTCAGTGAGCAGCGGCTGGTTGATGCCGCCCGGCAACAGCTCGAGACACTGCCATTCAATCACAGTTTCGCCGGCCGAACCGCACCGGTCGTCTCCGAACTTGCGGACCGGCTGATTTCAATTGCGCCAGATTCAATGTCGAAAGTGTTTTTTGTCTCATCCGGCTCAGAAGCGGTTGATTCGGCGGTGAAGATGGCTTGGTACTACAACAATGCGCTGAATCGTCCCGAAAAGAAAAAAATCATTTCGCGCGTCCGGGGCTACCATGGCGTGACCATCGCCTGTACCAGTCTGACGGCCATTCCCGTCATTCAGGAAGCTTTTGACGCCCCGCTTGACCGGTTCAAGCAAACCGGCACACCTCACTATTACCGGTTTGGAGAAGAGGGAGAATCCGAAGAGGATTTTGCCACCCGCCGAGCCGAAGAACTGGAACAGTTGATTCTGACGGAAGGTCCCGAGACGATTGCCGCACTGATCGCCGAACCGCTGATGGGTGCCGGCGGCGTCATACCGCCTCCGAAAACGTACTTCGAGAAGGTTCAGAAAGTACTGCGAAAATACGACATTCTGTTGATCGCCGATGAGGTGATCAATGGATTTGGGCGCACCGGTAATCTCTGGGGCAGCGATACGTTCAATATTGAAAAACCCGATATGGTTACCGTTGCCAAACAGCTGTCTTCCGCCTATATACCGATCGGCGCGACGATGATTTCAGAAGAAATCTTCCAAGTCATCGCCGAAGCGAGCAATCGGCATGGCGTTTTTGGCACCGGTTATACTTACGGTGGGCACCCCGTTGGCGCGGCAGTTGCGCTTGAAACGCTTTCCATTTACGAAGAACGCGACATTCTTGGACACGTGCGCGAGGTGATGATACCTTTCCAGGAGCGATTGCAGGCGCTCAATTCTCATCCGCTGGTCGGCGAAGCGCGCGGGGCCGGACTGATTGGAGCGGTTGAACTCGTTGCAGATAAGGGGACCAAGCGGTCGTTTGACCCTGCATTGAAAGTGGCGCAGCAGGTTTACCAGGAGTGCCTGGAAAATGGTTTGATTCTTCGCGCCCTGCCCTCTGGCGATACGGTTGGCATCTGTCCGCCTTTAATCATCACCGAGCAGCAGGTGGATGAATTATTCACTGCCTTGGAGATTTCTCTGGACTATGTACAGGCGGTTCGGAAACCAGAGGGTATCTCATCGATATTCTATTGATCGCTTGCTAATTCCGCTGGCATAGGAGGCGTCCCGCGCTTAAAGCATATTGTTCCCGTCAATTGATCCAGGTCGCCATTTCAATGCCCTGCCACGGCAGCTGGCAGTCTGAATTGATGAGCAGAAGGAATTCAAAGAGATTTACGATAACTTGACTTCACCAAACTTGCTGGACAATACCATGATCGGTTCAAATGGTCTGAGCGGATGCTGACTGCCATTCGTCTCAGGGCACTGCGGCGGGCCAATCCTGCGGTCAACACGGGTGTGTTCTACCCGTCCACGGCAACGAAACGTTTGCTATGGCCGATTCATTTTCAGGTCTTGCAGTGGCTCAGCCCTCCTCCACCCTGTCGCCAACGGATTTCAATCATCGTGCCAACCACTGCCGCTAGATCAACTCCCTTACCGCCATGCCGATATCGTTACGCATATCACTTCTCAGTAAGCTGACGCGAGTGGACCCTGTCACCCACATCACCTCTCATCCTATTTCATTCAAAACACATCCAAGATGAGTACGAATCATTTTTCGGACCTGCTGCCCTTCTGGACTTACCAGAATGCGGAGTTTTTTGAGCTGGAGATTGAAAAGCTGTTCAAACCGAACTGGATGCTGGTCGGACATGTGAGTGAGGTTTCTGAAGCTGGAGACTATCTGACTTTCAATGGGTTTGGTGAAAGAGCGCTGGTGGTTCGGACGCACGAGGGGAAACTGAACGCGTTCCATAATATCTGCCGCCATCGGGGTTCAACCATCGTTCACGATAAAGGTCGGTGTCGACAGACATTGACCTGTCCGTTTCATGGCTGGCGATACGACTTCAACGGTAGACTCAAATTCGTTCCGGGACGGTCGGGATTTCCCAATCTTGATGAAGATGCGTATTCGCTGAAGCCTTTGGATCTGGAAATCTGGCATGGGTTCATTTTCATTCGATTCATATCCGGCGGACGTTCGATTAAAGAACAGCTACAGCCAATCGAACATGAAATCAGGGAATATCGTCTGCATGAACTGCATCCCTATGAGGAACCGCCGCAGTATGCATTCGATAATCCAGAAGACCTTCCAATCAACTGGAAAATCTATCACGACATCGACAATGAGGGGTATCACGTACCAACCGGCCATCCCACGCTGCAGCAGCTTTACGGAAATTCATACGTCGATACTTACCTAAGCGGCATTCCAATCTCCAAAGGCCGTTTCAATGAGCGTATTGGCAGTCTGTGGAGCGTCAGAAACTACAGAAACCTCATGCCAAGATTTGAACACCTGTCCGAAGAACGGCAGAATCTGTGGTTATACATCGGTGTTTTTCCGAATCTGGTTCTGGCCATGTATCCGGAACTGATGGAAATCTACATGACGGTACCCCGCACTCCGACACACACGGAAGTCATCGGCAAATGTTATGCGCTGCCGGACAATCGCCGCGGAATGGAGGCTCTGCGATACCTGAACCGCCGCATCAACATGACTACGGCCGGTGAGGATTATTTTTACATGAACGCCATGCAGGAAGGGATGAGATCTTCAGCGTTCCCAAAGTGGACCCTGTCGCAGACGGCAGAAACCGGCATACGAGCTTATCATCATGCGATACAGGCCCATTTACCCGTCGCAAGACTGGAAAGCAAACCGCTAGGCGGCACCCTATCAATAGTCAACGACGAATTACTGGCTAACGAAGACGCTCAGGTTCGTCTCTGAAATCGTACTTTTCGGCCTCAGCCATCTGCATGTCCGCAACTCGCTGACGTTCCTGGCGCGACAGGATCCAACCGGCAATACAGACGCCGATCGCGACGATCAGTATAATGATGGTCGCCAGCGCATTGACATCCGGCTTGAGTCCCAATTTCACCCGTGAATAAATCAGCATCGGCAATGTATTGGAACCGGGACCGGATACGAAGCTGGCAATCACCAGATCGTCAAGCGACAGTGTGAACGCCAGCAGCCAACCCGCGGCCAGCGCGGGCGCCAGCAGCGGAATCGTGATATCGAACAGTACCCGATAGGGTTTCGCGCCAAGATCCTGCGCCGCCTCTTCCAGAGACTCATCGACGCCAACCAATCTGGACTGCACGATTACCGCAACATAAGCCAGGGAGAATGTGATGTGTGCGATCGTTATGGTTGTGATCCCCCGCGACGGCCAGCCAATGATCTCCGCCATGGTGATGAATAGCAGCAGCAGCGAAAGCCCGGTGATGACTTCGGGCATTACGAGCGGCGCTGAGATCATTCCCGAAAACAGCGTCCGACCGCGGAAGCGTTTGATGCGCGCCATGGCAATGCCTGCCAGTGCGCCGAGCATGGTCGCAAAGGTGGCGTTCATGACGGCAATCTGCAGGCTTAAAACAACCGAGCGCCATATTTCCTCGCTCTGAAACAGTTCCACATACCAGCGCACCGAAAACCCACCCCAAACGGGGACCACTTTCGAATAGTTGAATGAATAGAAGATGAGCAGGAAAATCGGAATATACAGAAATGCAAATCCGAAGCACAGCAAAGAAAAGGTAATTGGTGTCTTTTTCCAGTTCATGGCAGTGGCATTACCGGTCGCCGGACTCTTTTGCCTGATACCGCTGATAAATCATCATCGGCACGACCAACAGAATGAGCAGAATCACCGCGACCGCCGAAGCGATCGGCCAATCTTGGTTGGAGTTGAACTCACTGTATAGGACTTTACCGATCATCAGCACATTTCCGCCGCCCAGCAGATCCGGAATGACAAACTCACCGGTTGCCGGAATGAACACCAGCAGTGAACCGGCGATGATGCCCGGCATCGTCAATGGAATGGTAATCGTGCGGAATATGGTGAACGGACGGGAGCCTAGATCAGCCGCCGCTTCGTGCAGTGTCATGTCAAGTTTCTCAATGCTCGCGAACAGGGGCAGAATCATGAATGGCAGGTAGGTGTATACGATGCCGACGAAAACGGCGAATTCGGTATAGAGCATCTTGATCGGCTGATCAATGATACCGATCCAGATCAGAAAACTGTTGATGGTGCCCTGATCGGCAAGCAACCCGATCCAGGCATAGACCCGCAGTAAAAAAGAGGTCCAAAATGGCAGAATCACCATCAGTAGCAGAATTTTCTTCGCCGTCGGGGAGGCGCGCGCGATTCCATAGGCGATCGGGTAGCCAAGCAGCAGGCAAAGAATGGTCGAGGTAACGGAAATCTGCAGTGAATTCAGATAGGTATTGAGATAGAGGCTGTCCTCCCAAAGAAAAACGAAATTGTCAAATATCAGGGTCATGTACAGTGCCCCCGATTCAGCAACCCGAAACAGTTTGGAAAATGGTGGACTGGCTAGAATGTACTCGGCGAGACTGATCTTCAGAACAATGAAAAACGGAATCAGAAAGAATATCAGCAGCCAGACGTAGGGTACCGCGACCACGAACAGCTGCCACGCGGCAGTCGATTGAATCCAGTTTTTATAAGAACTGCGCAATGAATGTTCCCTCGTTTACTGTCTCATCGAATCTGGAAACCACGGTTTTGTCTGCTTATTTCGTAAGCAGTACCGGACTGTGCGGCGCCCAGTTCAGATAGACCTTCTCCTCCCACTCGACAAGGTGTCGGCCATGCTTGGGACGCGATTGATTTGGATGGGTGATCTCAACAATCCGGCCGTCTTTCAGTCGAATTCTATAGATCGAAAAATTACCCAGGTAGCCTATATCATCGACCACTCCCTCGACGTAATTGTGTTCGGACGGACTGTCTGGGCTATCAGCAGAAACCAGAATTTTTTCGGGTCGGAGTGCAACCCAAACCGCTGTATTTTCTCTCACGGCGGCACTGTGATCAATGTAAAACGAAATTTCGGAACCGACACTCTTCACGATAACGAAGTCTGCACCGTTTTCAACGACTCGACCTTCAAACATGTTGGCGCTGCCGATGAAATTGGCCACAAACCTAGTCTCCGGGTATTCGTAAATGTCAGTCGGCGTGCCAATCTGGGAGAACCGTCCCTGATCCATCACCGCGATACGGGTCGAAAGCGTCATCGCTTCTTCCTGATCATGGGTTACCACGATGAATGTAATCCCCAGCTGTTCCTGAATATTCATCAGCTCGAACTGCGTCTGTTCCCGCAGGCGTTTGTCTAAAGCGCCAAGCGGCTCATCAAGAAGCAGCACTTTCGGTTTTTTCACCAGTGCCCGAGCCAGTGCCACACGCTGGCGCTGTCCACCTGATAGCTGATGTGGTTTTCGTTTGGAAAATGCATCGAGCTCGACAATGGACAGCATGTTTGCGACCCGTTCTGCGATTTCATTCTTTTCAACCCGGTCCTGTTTCAGACCATACGCAATGTTCTGTTCAACTGTCATATGTGGGAACAGCGCATAAGATTGAAACATCATATTGACGGGACGCTGATATGGCGGCACACCCGCCATATCAACGCCATCGATGAAAATATTACCGGATGTCGGCGGATCAAATCCGGCCAGCATTCTCAAAAGCGTTGATTTACCGCAGCCCGAACCGCCGAGCAGAGAAAACAGTTCCCCTTCGTAGATGTCAAGATCGACACTCGATACGGCCGTAAACGAACCGAAAGTTTTGGTCAATGCCTGAATTTTCACAAATGGAACCGCTTCCGGATCCAGCCAGGGCTGATCGGTAAAGAGTTTTTCGGAATCAGTCTGCATGTTCGGCACCGCTTCTGAGAATGATCGTTTACAGTCGGCCGATGAAGGCTAGTTTCCTGCTTTGAAGTTGGTCCACGTACGCGTCATGGTCCGCTGTACTTTGGGTGGCAGCGGCTCCAACGTATACATTGTCGCCACTGCTTCTGGAGGTGGAAAACTTGCTTGACTCGACGTAACTGCTTCATCAATCATTGGAATGGCATCGGCATTGGCGGTCGCATACCAAGTGAAATTGCTATCACCTGCGGCCACTTCCGGACGCATCATATAGTTCAGAAAAAGATAGGCGTTGTCAACGTTTTTCGCATCGGCCGGGATCACCCATCCATCAACCCAAATATTCGCTTTTCTGTCGCCCGGTGGTCTGAAAAAATCAAGTTTGATATCGGCGCCGGCTTCCTCTGCCGTCGAAATGGCGAGAAGGCCGTCGGGACCCCAAGTAACAGCCAGGCAGAATTCTTTCTGTACCATTCGCTGATACGCGTAGTTGTCAAAAGTCTTGATATAGGGACGTATTTTCAACAGCATTTCCTGTACCGCACGATAATCTTCCGCGTTGTGGGAACTTGGATTGAGTCCGAGGTGGGCCAGCGCCATTGGAATCACGTCGGTCGGCGAGTCAAGAAATGCAACGCCACACTCAGCGATTTTTTCCATATTTTCCGGCTCGAAAATCAAATCCATCGAACCGATGGGAGCGTCCGGATACACACTGAGAATCAGTTCCTTGTTATAGGTCACGCCGTGCGTTCCCCACATATAAGGAATGAAATGATCATTGCTGGGGTCCCATACCTCAGATACCTGAGCCAGAACCTCACTGCTCAGATGTTTCATATTCGGCAATCTGGACGTGTCAAGCTTCGAAATGACACCGGTAGGAATCAGCTTGGCCACCTGAGAGCCGGAATGAGAGACAACATCGTAACCGGTGTTCCCTGCCAGAAGTTTCGCATCGACGGTTTCTCCTGAATCGTAATTGTCATAGGTTACATCAATGCCATACTCGTTTTCGAAATTGGCAATCGTATCTTCACCGATATACTCGGCCCAGTTGTAAACATTGAGTGTTCCTTCGGCGTATGCACTGCCGGTGAACCAGAATAATGCCGAAAATACAAGTGATAGTGAAAGTTTGAATTTTTTTGAGTGTTGCAAAATACCATCCTCCGTATTTGATTTTGTTTGGTTTCTGAGAAATCATCATTATTGATTGTTCAGTTAAGGTTGGATTATAGTGAGAATTTGTTTGCCTGAGCATTTTTTCAGCCAAATCGCAAACTGCCGAACTCCCGTCAAATCATATAATTTAAAAAATTTCATATTATTTCAACTACAAATGAATTATCAATGGATTGATAACAGTGACAAGTTCAACCTTGTGTAAATCATGAACAGTGAACGTTCTTCATACGATTCCCCTGCACCATCCTGCCCTAAATGCGGAACTTTGATGGTCAAACGTACTGCTAACAAAGGAAATCAGTTTTGGGGCTGTGGAATGTACCCTGATTGCAGAGGTACTCGACCTATTGATCATGGACCAGACTCAGAACAAACTCCCAAGGAAGTCGAGCCTTCACCGGTTGACTGGCAGGAAGGCGTAACAAGATTCGGCTATATACCCGAATATATATCTATCGGAGCGATGCCGGGTATTCTACAGGAAAAACTTGGCAGAAACGAGGCATTGAAGCAAGCGTTGACTCAGTGTCTTATGCTTTATAAACGAGGCCGCAATCGACTAGACGCGACCCAACACGCCAGATTGATCAGCAAGCTTCTCCAAAAATTACTACAGAGAGGTCGCTCCCCGTTGCCGACGCTAAATATCGAACATGAAGCACTGCGATCGCACGGCCTTCTAGATTATGTAAATGATCTTTCAGCTAAAAACATTTCAATGGGCTGGGAATTGAAACAGGAAGCAAACAATAATCTGGTGAATGTTGATCATATCTTAGCGTCAATTACTTATCGTTGCCCTTTTTCACTGGACTCTGATTTTTCTTTCATTTCTAATTCAGAATCACTATTACAGAGTCCCGAAGAAGAGTGGTTTATCAATAAATGGGTGCCCAAATTTCTGGGTATTACGGCGGCACATTGGTTTACACCTCAAGCCTCACTCGACAGGTTACTGGAAGCCAATCACATTGAGACATCGGCGGCTAGAAGAGTCGATTTTCTCTTCAGTTATCCGTTAAGTTCTCCGATAGTGGTCGAAATCGATGGTATAGAACACGAAGGTTCGCCTGTAGATAAAGAGCGTGACCGATTATTGAACAATATAGGAATTGAAGTTTTTCGTATAACGCATAACGAAATCCATCAACAGAAGGGAGACGCGCTTGTTCAATTAAAGAGCAGGATTAAAACAGCTTTGGCTGATTCGAATCAACCTAAAGATCATGACAGAATGGCTCGGTTTCTAATAGATTGCTCAAATGCAGCTAAATTACAATTTGCAATCGCGTATGCCATCGAATGGGGATGGCTTGTTGGCGGTCAGAATTGGACGATCGAACTCGCTAGTTCAAGTCCGGTCATGACGGCTGGTGTCTTGGATACTTTAGAGCAAATGTCTGCTTTGGATGTTCTCTACGGTGGTAGGTCAACGCCTGATTGTTGCACTGTACGTGGGCAGGACGGGTTCAAAATTTCATGGCGTCAGGGCTCAAATGAAAAATGGCTAGAATCCGAACCGCCGAGTGACAAAGGTTGCAAGATTCTTGTAGCAGTTGAATCAGACACCAGCCCGTATCATGCAATTGACTACGATGAGTCGTTTGACATCATTCTGCGTCCCACATTTCTTCCTGTGAAATTCGCTACAAGACAGTTTTCTGATTTTGATCGAACACCAATAGTTCAGACAGCATACGAGGAAGCAGAGTCTGTACTAACGTATTTCCTGCAAACCATTTTCCGCAAGTACGGGTTCAGGTTGATGCAGGGGAACGCTGTATTTAACACTCTTCGCCAAAACGATTGCGTAGTGTTGCTACCGACAGGAGCTGGTAAGAGCATCATTTATCAGCTTGCCGGTCTGTTAATGCCAGGTATTACAATTGTTATTGCCCCATTAGTCGCCTTGATTGATGATCAAACTGAAAATCTTCACAATTATGGAATTGACAGAACTCTACCTATTTTCAGAGGCAGTCACACTCGCGATGAGCTAGTACGAACTCTGCGTTCTTCAGAATGTGGAGAGCATCTTTTCATTCTGATTTCGCCGGAGAGATTGCAAACACCAAATTTTCGACGAGCACTGATAGCGTTGACGCAGAATGTCTTAGTAAATCTTGCTGTCGTTGATGAGGCGCATTGCGTTTCAGAATGGGGACATGAATTTAGACCTGCATATTTGAATCTCGGTAACAACCTTCGTCGTTTCTGCAAAAAAAATAGAGAAGATTTCAGCGAAAAAGCCCCGCCCTTACTCGCACTTACGGGAACTGCTTCACGAGCAGTTCTGAGAGATTTACTAGCTGATTTGAACATTGATCGAAACAGGTCGGATGCGTTAATCCGACCCGATTCGTTTAATCGACCCGAGCTTAATTTTACTATCAGGCGAAACCGTGTACCCGCTGACCGACTTGGCATGTGCACAGATATACTGCGTAAACTGCCTGAAATATTTAAGCTTCCGCCTTCCGAATTTTATCGGCCATCAGGTCGCGACACGAAATCTGGCATCGTGTTTGTACCAACAGTTAATGATTTGTCTAAAGTCTATGAAATAGTGAAAAATGAAACGCGGACGGAGGTAGTGACTTACTCAGGCTCTCCACCCAAAGGTGAAAATGCTTCAAATTGGGATAAAAAGAAAATGCAAAATGCCAAAGATTTCAAGAACAATAGAGCACCGATAATGGTTGCGACTAAAGCCTTCGGTATGGGGATTGACAAACCGAATATCAGATGGATCATTCACTTCGGAATGCCTGGTTCGCTGGAGCAGTTCTATCAGGAATCTGGGCGAGCCGGACGAGACAAGGAAATAGCACATTGCCGTGCCATATTTTCTGAAATTGATTCAGATCGATCTGCCTCACTTTTCGATCGTAATTCGAGCCTAGAGGAACTGCGTGAATTAAACGATAGAACAAGCAAAAATTATGAAGAACGAGATGATGTGACTACATCTCTATGGTTTCATTGGCAAAATTTCAGTGGTAAAGAAAGAGAAATTGATGAGGTGAAAAATGTTCTAGATGAAATTGGAGATCTATCTTCTCCACCTATTACTGGGGTGAGGTTAGCGAGCGGTGAAGATGGTGGGAATAGCATAGAAAAAGCCATCTGTCGACTAATTAAAATTGGTGTCATCAAAGATTATGTGTCAGATTACGGAGGAGGAAATTTCACTGTCAACGTCCAAGCATTTGATCTGAAGAAATACCAGAAAAACTTACTGGACTACATTGAAGCAATAAAACCTTCAAAGCGTGAGGACCTCGAACACGAATTGAAACGCTTGTTTAATCATGACCATACAATGGATCCTCGTAATAGTGTAATCGAGCTTGCTACACTGCTTATAGAATTTGTATATACTGAAATTGAGCGCTCACGCAGGCGTGCGATTGTAGAGTCTATGGCCGTTGCAAGGATTGCTCAGAACAATGAAGATATTTGGAAAAGAATACTTGCATACCTCGAAGAAGGATTCGGTGCTGAACGAGTAGAAGAACTTTCCAAACAAAAACAAATCTCGCTGTCGGATTGGTACGAGCAAATTGAAAAATGCGATACCGCTATTATGGCAAACGAGCTTCGAGGTGTATGCAGTCGATACTTGGAATCTCACCCAGACCACCCTGGACTGCTTCTTACTCGTGCTACTGCTGAGGCTATGTGTTCCGACCACGATGATTCGATAAGTGCACAGGACATTGGTGCAGCTGTACGATTCGGTATGGGTAATGACTATAGACTGTCGCAAGAATCTATGGACTCAGTTCTGAAGCAACTGTTCAGATTCGCACTTGAAAAACGGGCAAACAATCTAGGAGTTTCACTTGTAATTGCCTTGCTTGACCTTGATGAATCTAATGAAGACTTCTCTTTTGCTATTAGCCTCGGCTTGCGGGAATCTAAGAATTTTGACGATGACCGTGTTGTGGAGGCCGTATCGATTTACCGATTCGGTAAAATCGCAGGCAACTTAGGGGATGCAGTGACCCATCTAAAGCACTATTACGATATTCCCAGTATTTTAAAGACAATTGGCGGAGGAGAATGAGCGTGAGCATACCGTCTGGAATGGATAAACGTCTGACTGAAATTGAAAATGACATTCTTGAGTTAATCGACAAGTTGAAGAATCTTAGCGGCAAGGCGGAAACACGCAATCTTAACGCAAATAAAGAATTACAGCAATTGGCGGAATCAACCAAGGTTGCAGTTCAGGCACTGGTTGATGTTCGAGACGGGTTTAAAGATGCTGTCGAAATTCTACGAATTTCGGATCCTACGCGCGCAACGGAGGCTATTGCAAGTGTTGACGAACGGCTTAAGGGTTTGGAGAAATCTCTCCTACAAGTAATAAATGATGCGGCTGCTGACATATCAATTGGACAGAAGAAAGTTGAGAAGCAAGTCTCAGCAGAAGGACAATCAATTCAAAAGTCTGTATCAGATACAGTTGCTGGAGTTGAAACAAGGCTGAATAAAATGGAGCAAACAATCCAAGAAAAAATTAGCAAGGCTACTGTTGAAATTTCCAGCGGACTGAAAATAATCGAACAACAACTCAAGGAAGAAGGACAGTTGATCCGAAAGACTATACCTTCCACCATTGATTACATAACGTGCGGGCTTATCGTTCTGATCTTAGTCGTTCAAATTTTCTTCTCATAGTATGGTTGAAAGTACGCGACTGAACTTAGATTCTGCGATTTCAGGTATTACTACTTGGAATTCAATTTTGCCGTCAATTGAAGGGACTTTTGCTGTTGTTACGAGTAGGATTGAGATCAAACAGACAAGACTGCACCACTCGAGCTGAAAAACGCTCACCCAATATTTGAATTTCCAGTTCTGTGCCATTGTCTGCAAACTCGTGGTTCAAATAAGCATACGCGATATTCTTCTTCACCCGATGCCCAAATCCTGCCGAGGTAACTGAACCTGCCAAAACTCCTTGGGAATAAATCGGGTCTCCGCTGTGAGCTGGTGCGTGCTGACAATCCACAGTCATTACTGTCAAGCGCTTCCGGTCTTTGCCGGTCATTTCAGCCTGCAGAGCCCGCTGACCAATAAACTCTTCCTTATCCAGTATTACGAATCTTTCAAGCCCAGCCTCAAAGGGATTGATCTCATAAATCAGATCCGTTTTCCATTCCAGATATCCTTTCTCAAGTCTCATGGAATCAGCTGCGTATAGACCAAAATGCACCATATCAAACGCCCGACCGGCCTGCACCAACAGGCGATACATCGGTAGCAGTATCTTATTGTCAATGTGTAGTTCGAACGCCAACTCGCCAGAGTAGCTCACCCGCATTGCAAGTACCTTCATCCGTCCGAAATTGACCTGTTCTGCGTGCATGGGCAAGAATGCCTCGCGGGACCAGTCCGTCTGTGGACTGATTGACCGCAGCAGTTGTCTGGATTGCGGACCGGCAATGACCAGCGTGGTTTGAGTCGTGGTTTTTTCGGTCAGTGTTACCGTCTTTGGCATGTGCTGAATAAGCCAGTCACGGTCATGACACTCTGCCGCGGCGGCTGACCCGTACCAGTAATGATCATCGCCCAGCCGGGTGACTGTGGCCTCGGTCAAAATATGACCCTTCTCCGTTAGAAAGTAACAGAGTGACACTTTGCCGTTGCGCCGTGGAATTGAACTGCAGGTCATGCGGTCTAAGAATGTTCCGACACCCGCCCCAGAAATTTCGTACCGATTGAACCCTGAAACCTCCATCAGCCCAACACGCTTCGTGATGGCCGACACTTCATTGGCGACGACGTTCAGAGTCGGTGTAAATCGAAATGAGTGCTGATCGATGAATTCCGGCGACGGTTTGAAAAAGAGAGCTCGCTCCCAGCCATTGACCACTCCCCACACACAATTCTGCTGATCCAGTTCCTGATAAAGTGGCGTCTGGCGCAGCGAGCGTACAGCCTGACGATGTTCATGTGGCAGATGATAGTCAAACTCATGTCGGTACTCTTTCATCGCCTCAAGCCCGGTGACTTCTGCGCTGGCCCAATCAGCGAAGCGGCGCGGGTCAAGATACCATGCATCCCACTCACTTTCACCATACACCATGATTTCAGCCAGAATTTTCCCAAGACCGCCACCTTCGCCAATCCCAGCGCGCAGGCCCAGACAGGCGAACGCATTCTGTATGCCAGGTATGGGGCCAACTAGCGGCGCTCCATCCGCACTGTAGGTGATGGGGCCGTTTACGACCGTATGGACCCCGACCTCGGTCAGACACGGCAGGCGTTGAAAAATGCCTTCCATGTTATCCAGACAACGATCCAGATCGGACGGGCAAAGCGATTTCGTGAATCCAGGATTGATCCCATCAACACCAAACAGCTTGCAGTTCTGTTCGTAGACCCCCACCAGAAGTCCAGATTTTTCCTGCCGGCTGTAAAAGTTGTCCCTTGGATCTCGAATGATTGGAACTCGACAGTCCAGCGTCGCAAGCTGTGCAATCGGTTCAGTCAGGAAGTACATGTGCTCCATGGATACGACGGGATGAGAAACACCAATCATGGCACCGACTTCATTGACTCGATATCCACTGGCGTTGACCAACATCTCACAGGTGATGTCTCCGTTTTCTGTATGAACGATGAATTCTGCAGAGCGTTTGCGGGTAATGGCTTCGACTGGATTCATTCGATAAATCTCAGCACCGGCTTGACGGGCACGTCTCGCGAGAGAAAAGGCCAGTTGTGACGGGTCGATGTCACCGTCCAACGGATCCCACCATGCGCCCAGAAGCTTTTCCGTCTGCATCAGAGGATGTCTGCGTCCGGCTTCGACCGCATCAATGAACTCCATTTCGACACCGACACCTGCGGCCATCCCCACATAGTGTCGGTAAGTGTCCACCTGTGCTGGCGTATGCGCGAGTCGCATACCACCCGTAATATGGTAGTTGATGGGAAATTCAGGATCCGCTGCCAGTTCTCGGTAAAGATCAATGGAATGGTGTTTCAGCAGGACCATAGTCTGATTGGCGCCGAACTGAGTAACCTGGGCAGCCGCATGCCAGGTTGATCCGGATGTCAGTTCATCTCGCTCCACCAAAACGACATCGGTCCATCCCTCTCGGATCAGGTGATAGAGTGTCGATACGCCACCAATCCCACCCCCGATGATGACGACTTTCGCATCCGACTTCACCGTTTTACACAACCAAAATCGCGGTCAAATTAATGCAGTGCGCCGCGCTGGAAGAATCGAGAAATTCAACCTACAGTAGAGCAGTCATGCACCGACTCGCCAAGGAAATATTCGCTTTTACACAGCATTTCCAAGGTTACGGGGCCAGAATTTCGCGTTGCCAATTGGAATCTGAAAGTCGGAAACACAGTCGTTCGTGAAGTCGGTCCTGCCGCCCCTGCCAGAATTCAATGCGATCGGGTATCAACCGGTATCCGCCCCAGCCCTCGGGTCGCGGCACCTGCCGCCCTTTGAACTTTTCCTCGCATTCATTGACCCTATCTGCGAGGGCACTGAAACGCTCGAGCACCTGACTCTGAGGCGATGCCCACGCGCCAATCTGACTGCCTCTGGAGCGCGTTGAAAAGTAAGCATCCGATACGTCGGCAGCGACCAATTCCACACCGCCCTCTACCCTGACCTGCCGGTGCAGTCGATCCCACCAGATGACCGCACAGGCAAAAGGATTGGCATCCAGATCCTGCGCTTTTCGACTGCCGTAGTTGGTATAGAATACGAACCCCTTCGGGCCGTGATCCTTCAATAACACCTGTCGGGCGGACGGTCTGCCGTTTCTGCCAACGGTACAGACCGTCATTGCGGACGGCTCGATAAAACCAGCCGCATCGGCTTCTTCATACCATCGCTGAAAAAGTTGGAACGGATCAGGACTCGAATCAAACGATGGCAGATCCATGGACACTTCCGCAAAGCCTGAATGAACGGACTCTAGATTCCAGCGACGCAGAGATACTTGATTTCAACATAATCCTCAATCCCATATTTCGAACCTTCGCGTCCAATTCCAGACTCCTTCACGCCACCGAATGGTGCGACTTCCGTCGAAATGATACCGGTATTGATGCCAACGATTCCGTACTCCAACGCCTCCGACACCTGCCAGATCCGGCCGTTATCGCGGCTGTAAAGATACGCCGCCAGACCAAATTCGGTTGCATTCGCCATCTTGATGACCTCATCGTCAGTCCTGAATTTGAAAAGCGGCGCCAGTGGACCGAAGGTTTCCTCATTCGAAACGTCCATTCCAACATGAACATGTTTGATGACGGTTGGCTGAAAGAAAGTGCCACCGCGTACATGACGGCCGCCACCGATCGCCACTTCCGCCCCTTTCGCAACGGCGTCGTTAATATGCGCCTCGACTTTTTCCACCGCCGCAACATCAATCAACGGACCCACTTCGGTTCCCTCTTCCATACCATCACCCACTTTCATTCTGCTCACTGCGGCTCCCAGCTTCTCGGCAAATTCTTCATATACAGCCTCGTGCACGAAAATTCGATTGGCGCAGACACAGGTTTGGCCGGCGTTTCGATACTTGGACTGAATGGCGCCGGTAACGGCCGCATCCACATCCGCGTCGTCAAACACAATGAACGGCGCATTGCCGCCCAACTCCAGTGAAACCTTCTTGACCGTGTCCGCACATTGCTTCATGAGCACCTTGCCTATTGCCGTCGAACCGGTAAATGACAGTTTTTTGACCTTTGGATTCGAAGTCAGTTCTCGACCAATCTCACCTGACGAACCGGTAATCACATTGAACACGCCTGGCGGTATGCCCGCCCGCGCAGCCAGCTCACAGAGCGCAAGAGCGGAGTAAGGCGTGCTGCTGGCCGGTTTGATGACGATCGTGCAGCCCGATGCCAATGCGGGGCCAGCTTTACGGGTGATCATTGCCGAAGGAAAATTCCAGGGCGTGACAGCCGCACAGACGCCGATCGGTTCCTTTAGAACGACGATGCGCCGGTCTGGCAGATGATGCGGAATCACATCGCCATAGATGCGTCTGCCCTCTTCTGCAAACCATTCGAAAAACGACGCGGCATACGCCACCTCGCCCCGCGACTCGACCAAAGGCTTGCCCTGTTCAATCGTCATCAGCTTGGCCAGATCGTTCTCATTTTCCAGCATCAGCTCAGCGAGTTTTCTCAAACAGGTGGAACGCTGTTTCGCAGTCTGCTGACGCCAGCTCTGAAAAGCGTTCTGTGCCGCGTCGATCGCGCGGGCGGTTTCCGCCGTGCCCAGTTTGGGCACGGTACCGATCACACTCCCGTTTGACGGGTTGGTTACTTCAATGGTTTCACCACCATCGGCGCCAACCCATTCACCGCCAATATAGCACTGCTGTCGAAAAAGCGACGCATCTTTAATGTGCAACAGAGTCATTTTCTTACTCCCTTTCTATGTTATCAATTGAATGCAGGAATTCCGGTCTGCGATCGGCCAAGAATCAATGCGTGTATGTCGTGTGTTCCCTCATAAGTGTTGACCGCTTCCAGGTTCACACAGTGCCGAATCACATGGAATTCATCGCTGACGCCATTGCCACCATGAATGTCGCGCGCCATGCGGGCGATGTCCAATGCCTTACCCGCATTGTTGCGTTTCATCAGACTGATCAGTTCATGGGGCTTCTTTCCTGAATCCATCATCTGCCCGACCCGCAATGAGCCCTGCAGGCCCAGCGCAATTTCAGTCTGCATGTCCGCAAGTTTCTTCTGCACCAGTTGCGTTGCGGCAATGGGTCGCCCGAACTGAACCCGATTCATCGCATACTCTAGAGCCGAGTGCCAGCAGAACTCCGCCGCCCCCATCGCGCCCCAACTGATGCCATAGCGGGCCATCGTCAGACAGGCAAACGGTCCCTGCAGGCCGGAAGCATGAGGTAGCATCATATGGTCAGGAACAAAGACATCGTTCATGACAATACTGCCGGTCGCTGAAGCTCTCAATGAGAATTTGCCTTCGATCTTTGGTGTTTCGAGCCCCTGCGCCCCTTTCTCCAGCAGAAATCCTCGAATCACATTGTCTCCGTCTTTTGCCCAGACAAGGAACAGGTCGGCCACTGGTGCATTGGATATCCAGGTTTTCTCACCGTTCAACCGAAAACCCGAATCAACCTTGCGAGCCCGCGTAACCATGCTACCCGGATCGGAGCCATGGTTCGGTTCCGTAAGTCCAAAGCAGCCGATCGTCCGTCCCTTGGCCAAATCCGGTAAGAACCGTTCACGCTGTTCGTCACTGCCGAAGCGATCAATCGGATACATCACCAGTGAGGACTGCACACTCATAAATGATCGATACCCACTGTCAACGCGCTCGATCTCGCGGGCAATGAGACCATAACTGACGTAACTCAAACCAGCACATCCATGACCCTCAATCGTCGGTCCCAACAATCCGAGTTCACCCATCTCCCGCGCGATTTCCAGATCGAACATTTCCTCGCGGTTGGCCTTCACGATGCGCGGCATGAGATTTTCTGCCGCGTAACGCCGAACACTATCCCGAACCAATCGCTCGGACCCATCTATCTGTTCGTCAAGCAGAAATGGGTCGGCCCACGAAAATCCGCTGGTGGTCTCCCTTGACACTTCACTCATCCCTCTCAAGCCGCAATTGGTGTGGACTCTGGGTTGCGCAGGACGCGGAGCAGTTCCGTTACCCTTTCCTGCGTTTCATCCACATGTCGGCGTTTAATGTGCCCGAAACCTCGAATGGTTTCCGGATAACTGGCCAGTTCAACCGCCAGCCGGTAATTATCAACCGAAAGAATGGCGATGACCTCATTCATAATCTCCTCATACTGCAGAATCAACTGCCTTTCCAGTTTTCGATCTGCAGAATGGCCGAACGGGTCAAACGGCGTGCCGCGTAAAAACCGCATGCGGGCGAGTAATGACAGCATCCGTTCCAGCCACGGGCCGAATGTGGTTTTGACCGGTAACCCGGTGACCCGATTCCTTCTGGCCAGAAGTGGTGGCGCCATGTGAAATGAAAGACGGTAGTCCCCTTCAAACTGGAGTTCAAGCTGTTTTCTGAACTCTGACTCAGTGAACAGGCGCGCGACCTCGTATTCGTCTTTGTACGCAAGCAGTTTGTAATAGTAGCGCGCAACGCTTTCGGCAAAACCGCGCAGACCGGGCGCATTGGCTTCCTCAGCCCGCCGGGCGCGCTGAACCAGATTGAGATATCGGTTCGCATAGGCTTCATTCTGATACCGTACCAGAAGATTCCGGCGCCGGTCCGTTTTTTCTTCCAAAGTCTGGGCCGATGTCGATTTCGACTGAGCTGCGGTATCGGATGTGATCCTGATTGCCCTAGCCACCGCCGCCGGATCAACTGCATACTGCCGGCCGCGATGCAGAGCCATCCTGTTCATCTCAACTGCACGGCCGTTGAGCTCAATGGCCCGCTCAATCGCCTCCAGCGACACGGGGATGTATCCATTCTGCAGGGCGATTCCAACCATGAACAGATTGGCTGCGATCGTATCACCGAACAGACGTTCAGCACAATGATTGGCATCCACAAAGGTAACTTTTCCACTGTCTATCGAACGCTCAATCATCGACTGCAGTTCGCCGCCGGGGAATTTCAGGTCACTTGATCGGGTGAAGTCACCGGACATCATTTCGTAGGTGTTGACGACCGCCCGCGTCCGCTCTGAATGTGCGGTCAACAGGACCTTGTCTGATGCTGAGACGACGAGGTCACAGCCAATGATGAGGTCCGCACCGCCATTGGCGACATGAGTGGACGAAATCTCTTCAGGGCTACGGGCGATGATGAGATTACTGACGACCGCACCGCCCTTCTGCGCAAGTCCCGTCATATCAAGCACCGAACAGCCCCGCTCATCAATGTGGGCGGCCATGCCGAGAATGGCGCTTACTGTGATCACGCCCGTCCCCCCTACACCGGCGACCACAATACTATATTCGCGGTCAATGGCCGCCACGGCCGGTGGGGGAAGGTCAGTCGGATTGAAACTTGATGCCTGCGCCGCCCGGTCGGGTTTTCTGAGCGCGCCGCCCATAACTGTTACAAAACTTGGACAGAATCCATCAATGCAGGTGTAGTCTTTGTTGCAGGACGACTGGTCAATTCGCCGCTTACGGCCGAATTCCGTCTCGACCGGCAGAATCGCAACACAATTCGACTGAATGCCGCAATCGCCGCAACCTTCACAGACTTCCGCGTTGATGAAGGCCCGCTTCGGCGGATCAGGATACTGACCTCGCTTGCGGCGCCGGCGCTTTTCGGCCGCGCAGGTCTGATCGTAAATGATGGCTGTCACACCCTTGATTTCGCGTAACTGCCTTTGAACCACATCCAGTTCGCGTCGGTCAACGACCCTGACTCCTTCGGGCAACTGATTTTTCGACCGGCAGGATGCGACATCATCCGTTACGACGGTAACTTGACCGACGCCTTCAGCCAACAGCTGATGGACAACCTGAGAGACCGTTAAGGGAGCGTCGAAGGGTTGGCCGCCGGTCATTGCGACCGCATCGTTGTAGAGCACCTTAAACGTCATATTGGCATTCGCCGCGACCGCGGCGCGAATCGCCAATATTCCCGAATGCAGATACGTACCATCGCCAACATTCTGAAAAACATGAGATTTTCTGCTGAACCGACTTTCTCCAATCCAACTGGCACCTTCTCCTCCCATCTGCGTGAAACGCGCAGTTGAACGATCCATCCACTGCGCCATGTAGTGACAGCCGATTCCGGCCAGCGCAACGCTGCCTTCAGGTACTTTGGTCGAGGTGTTGTGCGGGCAGCCCGCACAAAAGTAAGGCATTCGCTGCAGCGGTGCGAGCTCAGTATCTTTTTCCGCGAGCCGTACGACCCGTTGCAGGCGCTCAGACAATGATTCGGAGTGGACCTGCTGAAGAATCTGCTCACCGATGACTCTGGCAATCCGCATTGCGTTCAGTCTCGCAGTCGAGCTGAGGAGGATCTCTCCATGCTCATCGCGCTTACCAACCACGACCGGCAAACTGGATCGTCCATAAAGCAGAGTCTTAATCTGGTCTTCGATCAGTCCCCGTTTCTCTTCCACGACAAGAATCTTCTCAAGGTTTTTCGAGAATCGGGCCAGCCCCGATTTTTCGAGCGGCCAGCTGAGAGCAACCTTATAGAGCCGCAGACCCAACTGGTCTGCCATGATGCGATCAATGCCCAGCTCGGCTAGGGCTCGCATCACATCAGAGTAAGATTTTCCGGTCGTTACGATGCCAATTCTCGCCTTCGAAGAATCGTAGATCATTCGGTCCAGGCTGTTCGCCCGCCAGAACGCCGCAACCGCCGGAAGTTTGTGTTCGTGCAGACGCTGTTCCTGCTGCAGAGGCGTGTCCGGCCAGCGTATGTTCAGCCCGTCCGACGGAAGTAAAAGATCTTCCGGTCTAGCGAAGGCCACCGGTGTCGTTGGCAATTCAACTGACGCGGTCGCCTCAACCGTATCGTGGACACACTTAAGCCCAACCCAACAACCCGAAAACCGAGACAAAGCCCAACCTGCCAAGCCAAAATCCAGCATATCCTGAACACTCGCAGGATTCAGTATCGGCATCATGGCATCAACCAGCGCGAACTCGCTCTGGTGAGCGGTGGTTGAAGACTCGCATGCGTGATCATCACCCATTGCCGCCAGCACACCGCCATATTTTGAGGTTCCGGCCAAATTGGCGTGTCTGAACGCATCGCCGGATCGGTCCACACCGGGACCTTTGCCATACCAGATTCCATACACTCCGTCATACAGACCTTGTCCGTCCAGTTCGGCCTGCTGCGTACCCCAGAGTGCAGTTGCCGCTAGGTCTTCATTGATGGCCGGCTGAAAGATGATGTTGTGAGGCTTGAGGAACTCCTCCGCCTGCCAGTACTGCAGATCCAGACCGCCCAATGGCGAACCGCGATAACCGGTAACGTAGGCGGCCGTGTTGAGCCCAACCGCCCGATCTAGCTGAGACTGCAGCATCGGCAACCGAACGAGCGCCTGAATTCCGGTCATGAACACGCGACCGGATTCCTTGGTGTATTTGTCGTTAAGCGATACTTCTGTCAGCATCAGTCAGAGATTCCAAAGGTCTAAGCGGACCGACTCGAGTACCCCATTTCAATCTGGGCTGAGCTGGCACGTCGTGATAATCAGAAAGTGCATTCTATTGTAGATAAATCGAATGGAATGGACTTGAAAATATGAATCCAAAACACTTGGAAAATCTGACCGAACGGTCATTCAGCTGCTTGAACGGTTGAGAAAAATGGATGGAACACAAACATCGGATGTCCGCCCCCTATACAACGGGTGCCTGTGAATGGTGACATTTAAAGACGCACGGTCGATTCGGGATATCGCTGCTAGAAAATGGGCTGAGGAAAGGAACATTGACGCCCAGCTGCCGCAGGGATGGATTTGCACCATCCATCTTGAAATTCTATATCGCTCAACGGCACTTCGGGCCGGTGACCGCATCGCAGTCCAAGCGTCCGGCATCCGTCATTCGCTCTGATTCTTGCCGAAAAATCTCGCGGCACCTTCGCAGGACAAAACGGCAATGCTCACTGATGCTGTTGAGATGTGTTTGGAAAAGAATCGATACCAGTCGAATGCTCTTTATGCCGGATGAGGTGACGCCGGTCAACCGTCCGTGCCAGATTATCTGACGCAGGTAAAATAATATCGTATCCATAAATTAAACTTGACAGAAAATTATGATTTCATAATATCAATACTATAGGGGATATCGAATGTCAATTATGGCGTTATCAGAAGTGCCGTAGACAGCTCAGACAATCAGTCGGTGACAGTTGCAGGTGATCGATCATACTTCCAGCACATCATCAATCGCCCGCTATCCGGGTTCGGCCCGCGAAGACTGTCGCAGGCGCGCCGTCCAACCCTCCTGTAGTTGCAGAACAGGGGTGATGAGAAACGTTGGTGCCCGATAGAAGGGCCTGTTCCGCGAGGTCGCGGAGGCTGGCTACGAGCTCGAGGCGCGGGTATACATCGGTCGCAAGGGACATGTGAAAAACGCGCTTCGCAACACCTATCACGCGGACAGCCTCAAGTCTACACAATGCTACCTGGAGGTGTGTGTAACGCTTCAACCGGCGGTATCGGCTGCCGGACATGCTGCTTCGAATGGCATCTGTGGCACGGCAGACCCCACCGATGCAGGAACACCTGCTGAAGCTCCCTGCGACCGTCTAGAACACTACTTTTCATTAGACGTAACCAAGAATTGGTATGATGTAAATGTCCCAAGACATTATTTTGAGGAATTGACCGCTTTGACCGATTCGATCGAATTGTATATTCCGGTAAGAAATAGTGTCAGACTTCCTGACATGGTAAGCAACTCCAACAATAGTTCACTGATGGACCGGTCTGTCAAATCAGCGGTTGAACATTGTCCAACCGCGGCTATCGCCCGATCGGGCCGTCCCGTATGGTATCAGAGACCAATCAGCCGCCACCGTTCAAACGGCTGTCGAATCACGACGGTCGTCTGAACACTACCGGTCCAGCTTTCCAGCCGGCGGTCTGGCTTCGCCCCGCCCGAATGCGGTCAGTCATGAAAGCGCCGCGGTAATGGGGCGTCCGACATCGCTCAAAGATCAGGTTGATGCCACGCGAAACGGCGGTTGAAAATCGGCTGGCCGATAGACGCGTCAGCCTGCTCCCCAGGTGACAATTTCATCATAATTCTTGGTTTAGGTCAGGAAGTCTGGGCTGGGGTGGCGACCTGTTCGGGTACGAAGAGGTGGGGTTGCGTTCCAGCCTCCTGCTTGGCTTCGATGGATTCGCCGAGGTTGTTGGACCGGGCCAGCCCGTCGTGCTTGATGGTGCCGATGTGGTAGATGATTGTCTGCCATACGGTGTTGGCGCGATTTTTCCGCGACGGATCGACTCGGCCAGCTGGGCGGGTTGGTGCGGTCGGCCTAACGATAGAAGACTTCGGAACTGTCAACCCTCAGCCATCAGTGTCGGGGTCGAACCGCGTGCCGATTCGACAAATATTGTCCATTCGAAGTCAGTTACAATTTGATTTTTCGATCCCTTCCCAACTTCAGACCGATGGTGTGTCTGATGGAGTTGCCCAAAATGAGACAGTCCCGCCACCCGACGATCCGTCAGCCACAGGTGGCCCGCCATGCCTGAGAACCGCAGGAATCAGGGGCGTTCCGGCAAGGGCGGCAAGTAACACAACAATTTTTTCACGTCGCACCTGAAGCATGTCGCCTGGGTGCGGGATCTGCTGTCGTTTGTCCTGACGCCGGCGCAGCTGGCGCTGTTCGACCTTGACACGCTGACGGTGGCCTCCAACGTCATGACCAGCACGCAGGATCTGAAGGCCCTGTATTCGGACCTGCTGGTGAAGGTGCGGCTGGTGCTGCATGCGATGGCGAACATCTGGGAGGCGGACGAGCGGGCGTTCATCGGTTGGCTGCAGCTGGTTCATGAGCTGCCGGAGCCAGTGCGGCGGCAGCTGCTGAACAGCGTGTATTTTTACTTCCTGAATGTATGTGA
Organism: Arenicellales bacterium; assembly: GCA_965205205.1. GTDB lineage: Bacteria > Pseudomonadota > Gammaproteobacteria > Arenicellales > JAJDZL01 > JAJDZL01. The sequence goes on along the minus strand of CBDBFX010000002.1, from coordinate 2,950,405 downwards.
AGAGGTTAAAATGGAGAGGTTGCAGAAGGAACTTGAGGCGAATGAGCCGGGAGATGAGATCATGCAGGAGATTCATGCTCAGATGGAAGACCTGATGTCGGTGTCGGTGGGAGAGATTCGGAAGCTGGGGCTGTTGGAAGGTATGGAACGGGGAGCCTTGAGCAAGGCTCAGGACATTGCAAAACGATTCATTGCAGAGGGCTGGTCGAATGAGGCGATCCGAAAATATACGGACCTGTCGGCCGCGGACATCAATCAATTGAGGGAAGAATCGGGTGCTGGATGACGACTCGGATTGAGTTCGTCATTTTTTGTGCGGTTCGAACCGCCGCTTCCCAATTGAAGCCGGCGACAAATGGAGTAACTGCGGGACACAAGTCAATCCTATCGTGAATGGGTGCCAAGCACCCGACTTTGATGGTTCAATCCGTCCAACTGTTGTTTTATTTTGGGTGAACTGACGCCAAGGCACTGCATTATCGCCCTCATCCGATCCTCAGTTCAGAATCCTGAGATTTCAGTTCGAACGGCTCCAGATCGCATCTCCCCTCAACCAACCAGTCCGGTTCCCGACCCGCCTCACTGTTGATCGACGGTGGCGCCATCGGATGGGCGATGATTCGGCCATTGAGCCGGTTGATCATGCGATTTGCCTTCTACAGAGGAAGCTGCATGCCGAAGTTGTTCGCCAGTCCCCGCGCGCTGGTTTCGCTCTTCAGGTTGGACGGCTGCGGCATGACGTAGTGAAACGGAACTTGGTAGAAGACCCGATGGCGGGCGGACGGCGGCGGCGGTTACCCCAGCTGGCGGTACAGTAATGCCGTAAACGTCGTGGCTGCTGGTGATGATATGCGCGGTTGCTCGGAGTTTTTTCAGATTGAAGCGCAGTGGCTCGCGGTCGCGTCGCCCGCAGGCGGTCAGTTATAAAACGTGCCGCGGCGGTGGGGCGTCCGACACCGCTCAAAGTTCAGATCGAGGCCATGCGAAACAGCGGTTGGAAATCGGCTGGCCGATAGACGCGTCAACCTGCTCCCAGGTGACAAATTCATCATAATTCTTGGCCTAGTGTCAGGAAGTCTGAGTGTATAGTGAACTTTTATGAAACAATTGATAATCATCTTAATACGAATGTCCCTGTCAGATTACAGACTGCGCTGCCTGTGCTTATAGAACGGTTATTACTATCTGGCTATGCATCACTTCAACCCATCCAATCGTGGAATGAATCACGGGGATACTCGACCGAGGGAAAGAACACTTAATGCAACCGCCCAAATTGAGTGCTCTTTGGTCATGGCCTGGAAGCGTCAACCCTGCATCGGTATGGGCTGACGGGTTTACTGCATAGACATGCTACCTGCCAGCGGTGCCAGACAGCGATGCTTCAGAAACGAAGAACACTGAAATGAAAATCCTAGATGCGATACGCAACGACCCGCTCCTGTCCATGATGATCATCGGCCTATTCAGCTGGCTGCTATACACGACTCACACTCATGGGCGTGAACTGGGTGAGCTGAGATCCGAGATTGGAGCTGTCAGAACTGAACTCAGAACCGAGATCAGAGCTCTTGCGGAACTGAACGATCATCGCCTGACTGCGATTGAACGGGAACTCAGTGAGATACGGCGATTCCTGCTGTCGAGTGAGAAAACCGACACGGTAGCGGTGGCGAAAACGCAATAAACCCTCTTTTCGCTTAAAGAAAAACGCCCTGGGGTCAGCACTGATGATCTCAATTCAATTCTGCACCGTATTGAAAGCAATCCCAATCACTATGTAAATGAAGCCATAAGAATTATTTTCTAAGAATCATATAAACAGCTGATCATGAAGAACTATCCTGGCTCAAAATTCCATACAGCAGCAGAAAAGAATCAGTCTGATTTATTTCTCATAGCCTACGGCATCTAAGTCCGGCGCTTCGAAGCCCGGTTCCGCTAATGTTGGAAGAAAAGCTTATCTGCCCGAACCGCGTACTGGACCATTCCTGCCAACTGATCACTCGCTAGCCTGAATTCCCACTGCGAAATCGGCCATGACATTTTGGCTGAGGATCAGCCGAATGTGAATCGCAGCGTGCGATGGCCAAGCCAGCAGATATCAAGCTGAAAGTTCTGACACGGCCGGAATTTGATTTGAAGGCGGGAATGTTGGAATGAAAGGCAGTGACAGTGCGGGGAAACGGCATGTAACACTGGAACTGGGCTGAATACTGAGCCTGCGTAAAACGCTACCGTAAACGGAGGTGGATTATATGAAGAATAATGGAAATATAAATAATAAGAAATATTATGACAATATAACGGACGAATGGGCTGAAAGTCGGCTTGGATTGGCGTTTGCGGCAGAAATTTTGTCACAGCATATTTTGTAATGGGAATCCAGGCCAGATAACATAAATGTAACGCTGACAATCCGCATAAAGCCCTGCAAACGCCGATCTGAACCGATCTTGCACCGACGATGAAGACTGATGAATTGAACACAATTCATTAAGCATACCAGGAACGGAACAGCCAGGTCAGCTTTGCCCCTGTTGATCGACCCGTGCTGATTTTTCACATTCAGCCATAGATGGGAAATCTCGTAGTCGTCAGAACGATCTATAAATCCCACGTAAAAAACTGGTCGCCTTCGTTCATATAGAACTTTGACAGCACCATTTTATGAACTTCCGAAGCGCCATCCACCAATCTCGCCTGTCGCTGATAGCGATAAATCCATTCTAGGATGGTATCTTTGGAATATCCCTTAGCACCCAGCATCTGTATCGCAGTATCGACAACATGATGCAGAGTGTCGGCAACCCGGATCTTAGCAATTGACACTTCCTTGCGCGCAAAGTCTCCCTGCGCCAGTTTCCATGCCGCGTGCATCGTCAGTAGGCGCCCCATGTGCACCTGCGCGGCCGCTTCGCCCAACATCCACTGGACTCCTTCGTGCTCCGTCAGTGTGGTGCCGAACGCTTTACGCTCCCGCGCGTACGCGCTGGCGATTTCCAGACTACGACGGCAAAGTCCCAACCAGCGCATGCAATGCGTCAGGCGTGCGGTTCCCAGTCGCATCTGCACCACCTTCATGCCATCCCCCACCTCCATCAGTCGATTCTCATCGGGAATCTCGAGGCCATGAAACTTAAGCTCACAATGGCCGCCATGCTCTTCCGGACCCATGATCGGCACGCGCCGAACAAGCTCCCAGCCCGGATCGTCGCGATCAAACATAAATGCCGTCACTCCTCTGCGAGGATCATCGGAGGTGCGCGCCAGCAGGATGAAATGCTGTGCCACACCCGCACCGGTGATGAACCACTTGTGGCCATTTACGATCCAGCTGTTACCGGATTTTTCTGCTTTTGTCAGCATCATTCCAAGCGGGTCGGAACCCGAGCCGGGTGCAGGTTCCGTCATCGCCAGCGCTGAGCGCACATTGCCATTGACAATTGGCTGCAGCCAACGCTCTTTCTGAGCCGGTGTGCCAACCCGATTGAGCACGATCATGTTGCCATCATCCGGGGCCGCGCTGTTGAAGACCACCGGACCGAAAATGGAACGCCCCATTTCCTCATAACAGACCGCCATGCCCACCGTATCCAATCCGCCGCCGCCGAGTTCCGTAGGCATCTGCAGGCACCACAGACCTTCAGATCTCGCTTTTTTCCGCAACGGTAACAAATACCGGTCCGCGATGTTCTCTCCCTCATCATAAGCGTCCGCCTGCGATTCGACGGGAATGATCTGCTGGTCGACGAACTCGCGGATGCGGTGCTGATAATCCTGAACTTTACGGTCAAGTTTAAAATCCATACTCCAATTCCTCCGGTCACATTGAAGACTGCAGATGACCGCCATCGACGACGATGGTGCTCCCGGTCATATAGGACGACGCATCGGAAGCGAGCAGAAGGAGGGCGCCGTCCAATTCTTCCGTTCGCCCGAATCGCTTCTGGGGAATTCTCAGTCTTGTTTTTTCGCCCTGCGGCGACTTGATGAATGCGCGGTTCATTTCGGTTACGATGTACCCCGGCGCAATCGCATTGACCCGTATGGAGTAGCGGGCCCACTCGTAAGCGAGAACCCGCGTCAGGTGTTCAACACCGGCCTTGGCTGCCGCATAGGGCGCGACGCCACCCATCACGCGGCGACCGAGAATCGACGCGATATTGATGATCGTACCACCTTTTTCATTGCTCTTCATGTGCATCCCTGCCTGCTTAGCGACCAGCCACACCCCTTTCAGATTGGTTGAGATGACTCGGTCCCAGTCTTCTTCGGACGTCTCGAGCGCCCAATGCTGTGCGGCGATGCCGGCATTGTTGACAATGATATCGATCTGCCCATGAAAGGCAATCGTGTCGGCGAATGCCGCCTGAATGCTCTCGGGATCGTTCACATCCATCCGTACCCAGCTGACCGCACACCTGCCATCATCAATCTCGCCCGCGCGCGTCTGCAGACGTTCCGTTCGCCGTCCCGACAGTGCAACATTCGCACCGGCCGCAACCAATGTCTGAGCGAAGTGCGAGCCGATGCCACTCGTCGCACCGGTAATCAGCGCGGTTTTCCCGCATAAGTCAAAAATTGAGGCAACCATTTCGATCGCGCGGTCTCCTTGATGCAGAGAACTGATTTATGAGACCAGTGAGTTTATATACGTTTCTCTGTCAAGCTGCACGTCAATGAGTGAGATCCCGCGACAGGCTTTTGATTTTTCATACGCGTCAATGAACTCATCCATGCAGCGGGCGGTCATTCCCAAACCACCGAAACTCTCGGCATACTTTGCAAAATCCGGATTCAGCAGATCGGTCGCAATCACTCTTTCGGGATAATGACGTTCCTGATGCCTGCGAATGGTTCCCAACACGCTGTTATTGATGACAATCACCAGCATTTCGAGTTCGAGCTGGGCGGCAGTCGCCAGTTCCTGCGCGGTCATCATGAAACAACCGTCTCCACAGATGACCACAACCTTACGATCGGGCGCACACAGTTTTGCACTGATCGCGGCGGGAACGCTGTACCCCATCGACCCGGCGACCGGCGCCAGCTGTGTCCGATAGACCGCGCCATAGCGGTACAATCGGTGCAGCACACCGGTATTGATCCCAGACCCACTTGCGACGATGGTATCAGGCGGCAGATTGGTACGCAGCCATTCAATCACCCGCTCGTTCGTAAAACTCGAATGATCATCAATCTGCGTTGAATGCTTCAGATACGCCTGCCGTCCCCGGCGAATCCACCCGCGCCAGTTCTCCCTGCCTTCTATGGAGAGATTTTCAACATTGGAAAGAAAGGACGCGGAAGTCGCATTGACCATCACTTCGGCCTGATAGACGCGGCCCAACTCGCTGACATCTGGATAGACGTGAAACAGCCTCGCCTTGGGAATCGGCGCCGTTATCAACGAGTACTTTGCAGTCGGCAGTTCGCTCAATCGTGCACCGATACACAGGATGCGATCACTGGTACGCACCATCTCAGCCAATTCCGTCCCGGTACTGATGCCCAGATCGCCAATGTAGCTGTCGTGCGCATTGTCGATATAGTCCTGACATCGAAATTCAGCAACGACGGGCAGGTTGTTGCGTTCGGCGAATGCGGCAATGCTGACTCGCAACCGTTCACTCCAGCCGCTGCCGCCGACAATCACCAGGGGCTTCACAGAGTCGCGGAAAAAATCATTGACCTGGGCGGCCGTCTGTCGTGGAGCATCTATTTCGGGAACGGAAACCGGTGCCAGGTCGTCGACTTCGGCTTCATCAAAAAGCACATCTTCCGGAAAGATCAGTACTACGGGTCCCGGGCGACCGGACTGCGCCGTCAGCCACGCGCGACGGACATACTCAGGGATCCTCCTGACATCTTCAACCTGTGCCACCCATTTCGACAGCGGTCGGTACATGGTGCGAAAATCAACCTCCTGAAACGCCTCGCGATCCAAGAATCCGCGCTGCACCTGTCCAATCATCAATACCATTGGTGTGGAATCCTGCAGTGCGATGTGGGCACCAAGGGATGCGTTGGTGGCACCCGGCCCCCGCGTAACGAAACAAACGGCCGGTCGGCCCGTCATTTTTCCATAGGCCTCAGCCATGATTGCGGCACCGCCTTCGTGTCTGCAGGTGATGGTTTTGATCGTCGAATGATCGTATAGTCCATCCAGTGCCGGCAGAAACGACTCACCCGCCACGCAGAAAACGGCCTTACACCGCTGAATGGCCAACTGATCTGCGAGAATCTTCCCGCCGTGACGCAATCGGGTATTCATGGGTCTGCTTGTTATGTATGATTTAATAGTTCAGAAATTTGTTGAGGCATCGTCAGGCCTGCAATATTATCTTTGCTGATTGGACTGAAATTTCACGCAATTGTATGAAGGAAAGTAACAATGGAAGAAAGAAAAGCAATAATACACACCATAGAAGTAAAGGGCAGTTTCAAAGTTGGGTTTGGCATTGCGTTCGGAATTTGCGTTGCCATACTGTTGGTTATGATAGCCGTGACGATGAAGTTCGTCATGCTAGGAGGGCTTAGCATACTATCGGGAGACCTGATGTAATGAGCAGCAGGGTAAAACGAAACAAGCAATCATTCCATTTACTACTACGCATCCCCTTTCATTCCCATGACTGAGAAAATCCCGGTAACGATCTACCACAACCCCCGCTGTTCGAAATCCAGACAGGCACTGTCGTTGTTGCGCGGTGAAAATTGCTACGACGTACAGGTGATCGAATACCTGAAAACCCCACCGTCGGCCACAGAACTCAAATCAATACTCGCCATGCTAGGTCTGATGCCGCGTGAGCTGATGCGCCAACATGAAGAACCTTTCAAGGTTGAGAATCTGGCTGCCCCTGAACTCAGTGACGACGAACTGATCGCGAAAATGATCGAACACCCGATTCTGATCGAAAGACCAATCGTCGTCTCGGACAAAAAAGCAGTCATTGGACGACCACCCGAACGGGCACTGAATCTCAAATAAATCAACGCATTAATGCAGAACGGATGTGAGTGGATCCAAGGTTTTGATCGTCGGGTGATCGTATGTCCATCCAGTGCCGGCAGAAACGATTCACCGGCGACGGATGCGTTGCTCAGTCGGAGGACCTTGACCGCATGGCATTGCGGATCAGTTGCGGCGGATATTTGAGGCCAAACGATCGGGTCAAGTGGTGGTGACGATTAACCTCTACTCGTGCAAAGTGGTGGACGAGGCAGATGTCCTGGCGGTAGGACGCTGGGCTGATGATGCAGGCGTTGCAGTAGGTTATTTGCCGCGGCGACTAGCGCGGCATGGTACATCATTCCGACTGGGGTTCGCAGTATGTCAGTCGGTCTTTTCAACAGGTATTTCAGCGGTATGGCAATAGCCAGTCGATGGACTCGGTGGTGGAACTGGTGGCGGCGTTGCTGTGCTTCATTGATGGTTTTTATAATGCCAGGTGACTGCATTCGAAGTTGGGGCAGCGAAGCCCGATCAAGCATGAGCAGGAAATTTTGGCAACCAGCACTTCGTGACGTGTCACGAAGTGCTGGTTGATAAAGTGACTAAGGTCCAGTCAAGCGTAGTGATTAACTTTAATTTACTGTGACCTAGATCGAAGACACTCCAGTGAGATATAATTTGCCAATCATAAATAAGCGAAAGAATGAGGAGATAACTGAGTGCCCCAAAACGCCGATCTTCAGAATGCAAAGAGTGCAAAACAGGACGAGTTCTACACCCAGCTTTCGGATATCGAAAAAGAACTGAAGCATTACAGGAACCATTTCGAGGGTAAAACGGTCTACTGCAATTGTGACGATCCGAGCGTTAGCAACTTCTTTCGTTATTTCTCACGCAATTTCGATTATCTAGGTCTGAAGAAACTCATCACTGCCTGCTACAAGAATCAGAATCGCGACTTGTTCAGCAGGCATGAGGTCGCGAATGCCATATGGCTGGAATATGACGGTTTCCGTGATGGGGATCGAGAACCGAATATCGAAGACATTGGTGTCCGCTCATTCAGGGCAGATGGCGACTTTCGTAGTGAAGAGAGCATTAGGCTCCTGAAGCAGGCGGACATAGTAGTCACTAACCCACCGTTTTCTTTGCTGTGTAACTTCTCTGGATTGTAGGCGCGCGGAACGGTCCGACCACCGAGGGTCGGAAAACATAATCAACGGCTCCGGTCGCAGTCTGAAGGGGATTAAAGGGCGTTCCCGTTAATCTGGCCCTCGGTCTCCATCAGCGGCGAGGTCAAGCGGTCAGTCAGTGAAGGGAGTGGTTGGCGCGTCGTTCAGGCGGCCACCGCAGGTTGGGTCTCAGGGGTTGGTGCGAAGCCATGTTCGCGCAGCATCCGCAGCCAACGCGAGGCGTTGCGCTGCACCATGGCCGCCTCGTAGTCGACCTTCGGGTCTCGATAGCACTCGCCGTGTTTGAGCATGCAGTAGATGGCCCGCAGCATCTTGTGGGCGGTGGCGACCGTGGCGCGGCGGTAGCCGCGGCGGATCTTCAGGTTGCGGTGATAGCCGTTGAACTGACTGTGTTGGGTTCGGGCGGCGGCCAAGGCACACTCGATGAGGATGCTGCGCAGGTGCGTGTTGCCGCGGCGGGTGCGTCCGGCGCGGCGTTTACCGGCACTTTCGTTGTTGCCGGGACACAGGCCGGCCCAGGCGGCGCACTGATCGGTGGAGGGAAACACGCTCATGTCGGGCCCGAGTTCGATGAGAATGGCGCGGGCGGCGGTGTGGTTGACGCCCGGCATGGTGGTCAGCAGGTTGATGAGGTGCTGGTGCTCGCGCAGGCGGTGTTCGATGAACTCGTCGAACCGCCGGATGCGGTCGTTCAGCTGCTGCCAGGAGGTGAAGTGTTCCTCGAGCAGGAAGCGGGTGCAGTCGGTCAGCTCGGCATTCAGTGCGTCGCCCAGCGCGTGGCGATGCCGCTCGACATGGGCGGACAGCGAATGGATGATCTCCTGTGGCGAGCGGCCGAGGATGAGCCCTTGAATGATCCGCTGGCCATTGACTCCGAACAGGTCGGAGAGGATGCCGCCGATGCGCAGGCCGGCGCGGTCCAGGGTCTGATGGATGCGATTGCGCACGCGCGCCCGTTCGCGCACCAGCTGGCGACGCTTGTGGGACACCTCGCGCAGTTCGCGGAACTCAGGCGACGGCACGAAGCTGGGTCGGCCGAGACCGAACTGGCCGATGCGGGCCAGCCAGATGCTGTCGGCGACATCGGTCTTTCTGCCCTTGATCTGCTTGACATGCTGGGCGTTGAACACCAGCGGCTCGATGCCGGCCTGTTCCAAGGCCGCATGGACATTGAGCCAGTAGATGCCGGTGGCTTCCATGGCCGCGGCGGTGACGCCGAAGCCGCACAGCCAGTCAATCAGCTGGGCGAGTCCTTCGGGCAGGGCGGAGAACTGCCGGGTGTGCACGTCGGCCTCGGTGCCGGGGTTCGACCGCAGCACCGAGGCGGTGATCTGCATTTTGTGCACGTCGAGGCCGGCGGCACACGGATGGATGACCTGGAGTTGATCTTTGTTGGCGAATGATGTCATAATGTAGCACCTCAGGATGTCTGATGGATGATTGAACATAACATGATGGAAGCGGGGGTCATGGACAGCTGACTCACGAAGTCGCGGTCCAATTTGCTGTGCGTCCTCTGCGGTGCAGGGTACAAAACGGGATTCGGAGCCATGGCCCGGGAACAGTTTGAAAGCGCGCTTGACAGCGGCAGAAAAAAAACGTCCTCGATCTCGCTTCCGTGGTGGATTATAGTCGTCGGGATGCTGAGAAAAGCAGTTGCCTGCGGTCGCCTGGATGGGTGGTACGCCCATTCAGGCGACCGCAGGCAACTTTTAGTGAAAAGTTACATTCAAACGGGATGTATTGACCCGCAAATCATGTGTGTTTGTTTAGACAGTACGTTGCCCAACTCATGGAGTATGATAAGAAGTTTCTAATTGTCGGTAACATTAATGCCATGTCATATAAAGAGATATTCCCAATGATCAAAAATAATCGGATATGGCTAGGGCCAAGCATAACGAGTGGTGACAGAGAATTTGGAGTACCTGACAACTACCCTCTGACTGCCGCATCAAACCGAATAGATAAGGAGGGACGTAAATTTGTCCGGGTCAAAGGTGTCAGATGGTTTACCAATCTCGATCACAAAAAACGCCACGAGGAGCTTATTCTGTTCTGCAAATACAGTCCAGAGAAATACCCAACCTACGACAACTACGATGCAATTAACGTGGACAAAACCAAGGAAATCCCTGTGGACTATGCTGGTATGATGGGTGTACCGATCACTTTCCTTGATAAATACAATCCAGAGCAGTTTGAGATCATTGGAATGGATAGACCGTTGATTACACAATTGACAGGTAAGCAAAGCAGGTTTAGATTAAACGGAAAAGAAAAATACGCCCGAATTGCCATCCGGAGCAAAAGTCTGCAATAATGGATATTGAACCACGTGACATCACTGTCAAGGAACTAGTGCAAGGCTACCAAGACGACAGTAATGGAGATGGTGGTGTCACCGGCTATGGCGGAAAATTGAATATTCGTCCACCGTACCAACGCGAGTTTGTCTACAAAGACAAGCAACGGGACGCAGTTATTGAGACGGTCTTTGAAGGTTATCCACTGAATGTTATGTACTGGGCGGATTGTGGAGAAGGAACATTTGAAGTAATTGATGGACAACAGCGTACTATCTCACTATGCCAATATATCAATGGTGATTTTTCGGTGGAAATCGGAGATATTCCATACTCCCGTTCCTTTCATAATTTGCAAGACGATGAGCAGCAAGAGATAGAGGACTACAAATTGATGGTGTATGTCTGTAGCGGCACCGATAGTGAGAAGCTTAAGTGGTTTGAAACCGTCAATATCGCCGGAGAGAAACTGACAGATCAAGAACTGCGTAATGCGGTCTACTCTGGACCTTGGGTTACCGATGCCAAGCGGTATTTCAGCCGAACTAATGGGGCAGCCTCAGGCTTGGCTGGAGATTATCTGAAAGGTTCAGCGATTCGTCAGGATTATCTAGAAACCGCCATCAAATGGATTAGTGATACTCGTATCACTGAGTACATGGCGGCACATCAATACGACCTGACGGCAAACGAACTGTGGACTTACTTTTGTTCCGTAGTTGAATGGGTCGAAGCAATATTCAAAGTGAAGCGGGACAAAATCATGAAGGGCGTGGACTGGGGAGGGCTTTACAACAAGCATGGAAGTCGGCAGGATCTCAACCCAAACTCGATAGAAGATGAAATAAAGAGTTTGATTGATGATGAGGATGTTCAAAACCATTCAGGTATCTACCCGTACATTCTTACCCGCGCTGATAAACACTTGAATATCCGAACTTTCTCACCACAACAGAAGCAAAGAGTCTATGAAAAGCAAGAAGGTATATGCCCACATTGCAAAGAACATTTCGAACTGGATAGAATGGAAGCTGATCACATTACCCCTTGGTCACTTGGTGGCAAAACGGAGGAAACAAACTGTCAGATGCTGTGTAAAGACTGCAATCGGCGCAAGGGAGCCAAGTGACTTTATATACATACAGTTAACTGGCAAATCTTCACTCTCGGATGCACATATCCATCTAAAAATTCATTACCCGACTTTAGTTGCTTGATAAGACACTAAGTCTGATGCCGCGTGAGCTGATGCGCCAACATGAAGAACCTTTCAAGGTTGAGAATCTGGCGGCCCCTGAACTCAGTGACGACGAACTGATCGCGAAAATGATCGAACACCCGATTCTGATCGAAAGACCAATCGTCGTCTCGGACAAAAAAGCAGTCATTGGACGACCACCCGAACGGGTGCTGAATCTCAAATAAATCCCCGCAGGACTGCAGAACAGATGTGAGTGGAGCGTAAGCTTGGATCAACCCGACGCAAAATCTGCTCATTACGGGGTTGTTACGACGATTCTGCTGCTGGCCGCAGTTGGCATTACAATCGGAATGGTAGTTTCGCTGCTGGCCATTGGCTTCCTGGCTGGCGTCGCCTGGATCAGTTCGGAATTTCTGATTTCTCCACATGAGAGGATTCAACTGGCTACGCGTCAGCTGCTGCTGGCACTGGTCACTGTGGGCGTACCCACGATAGGAGGGCTGATCGTCGGATTCATTGTCCAATATTTCGTCAGCATACGCCGACCTCTGGGGCCCGCAGATACCATCTTGGTGGTACAGACGAAAGGGACGCCTCAGCCCGTGGGCAGCGGTGTCATGTCCACCCTGGCCGCGATGATTTCACTTGGATGCGGGGCCTCGGTTGGACAGTATGGCCCGCTCGTCTATCTCGGAACGCTGATCGGCTCAGTGGCCAACATGCTGAAGCTGAAGATTCCAAATCTACAGGCCATCTGCATTGCCAGCGGAGTTGCGGCCGCCATTTCCGTTTCATTCAATGCGCCAATTGCCGGCATGGTATTCGCGCACGAAGTCATACTGCGACACTATGCCGTGAAAGCGTTTGCACCAACCACCGTAGCCGCCGCCATCGGTTTCATATTCGCCAACGTCATCTTTGATCGGCCGCCACTGTTTCTGGTTGTTTTTGACGGCATAAAGTACAGTCACGAATTTATTTTGTTTGCCCTGATCGGCATTTTGGGTGCATTCGTTGCCGTCGGATATTCCAAAGGCATCCTGCTCTGTCAGCACTACGCCTCGCGCAGCCGCATACCAGTCGTCTTTCGTCCGATGACGGCTGGTTTCATTCTCGGTCTAATCGCACTGGAGATACCGGATGTCATGGGCATCGGTCAGGAGAGCCTGCGGTTTGCCACAATTGATGGTGCGTTTGAGGTCAGCGAGCTCGCCATACTCATCGTTGCCAAATTGCTGGTGACCATTCTGTGTCTTGGTTTTGGGTTTGCCGGTGGTGTGTTCAGCCCCATTCTACTGATCGGAATTCTGTTCGGCGCATTGTGCGGCGGCATCATCGACCAGCTGCAGATCGTCGGCCATTCCGGTGTTGTCCCCTATGCCATCTGTGGCATGATGGCCGCTGCAACACCGGTGATCGGTGCACCGCTGGCGATGATTCTGATTGTTTTTGAACTGACGAGAAATTATGACCTGACCATAGCCGCAATGGTTGCGGTCGTGTTTTCCAATCTCCTAGCCTCCAGAATATTCGGTCGCTCGCTGTTTGACATGCAATTGGCGGCCAGAGGTTTCAATCTTGCTCTTGGACGAATCAACGCATTGATCGGATATGACAATGTTACAAGTGTCATGCGCACTGAGTTTCCGAAATTCAAACCCGAGGATAAAATTGGCAAGGTATCATTCCAGCTCGCCCATATCGGTAGAACGGCAGGCATCGTCGTTGACGACAGGAATCGGGCTGTCGGTGCGGTCCATGTCGGCAACTGTACCGGACATGCACCGACCACTCTGCTAGATAAAGTCATGAATCGTGAAACGATGCGTTTCAGTGAGAACACCAACATTAGCGAGGCTCTCGAAGCATTCAGACAGTCAAAATACGATGTCGCAGCCGTCGTTTCTGCCAATTCGCAGGAACTGCTCGGCGTCGTCTACGAAAGTGACGTTATTGAAGAATATCGCAATATAACCGATCGGATCAGGAAGGAAGAGAATGAACCGATTTAGCCGTTCTGTGTTACCTGCATTGGTTTTCGTCAGTGCCAGCGCGCTGGCGCAAAACAACGAACTGACGATCTCAAGCTGGGGTGGAGTTTACGAAAAGGCACAGAACACCACCTATTTTCAGCCATTTGAACAGGAGCATGATGTTCGCATCATTCTGAAGCCTTATAACGGTGGGGTCGCACCACTTGAAATTCTTGAAACCGAAAATGTCGCGCGTTGGGATGTGTTGGACATGATCGAATCCGATGCGCTGACGGCATGCAAAAACCGACTGTTGGCAGAATTTGACCGTTCGGTGCTACTTTCAGCTCCTGATGGCACGCCAGCCAAGAATGACTTTGTCGAGGCGGCACTGTTTGATTGCGGCGTCGCTCATCTTCACTACGCCAGCGTGCTGGCATATGATGAACGGGCTTTCCCGAATGAGAAGCCGAATTCGGTCGCGGATTTCTTTGACATCGAAAAGTTTCCAGGCAAGCGTGCGATTCAACGTACGCCGAAAGCGATACTGGAATGGGCGATGTTATCTTACAATGTGCCAGTCCGGCAGATCTACGATCTGCTCAGCACCGAACGCGGATTCAAACTGGTCACCAGACGTCTCAATCAGCTGAAGGATCACATTGTTTGGTGGGAGGACGGACAACAGCCAGTCAATCTGCTTCGCGACGGTGAGGTGATCATGGCTAGTGGGTTCAACGGTCGGTTCTATGACGCACGCATCAACCATGACCTGCCGATTTCTGTCATTTTGGACGGCCAGTTCCTAGAAATGAGTGCCTGGGCAATTCACAGACAGGCTCAGAGACCAGACCTAGCCGCACAGTTTATCGCCTTCGCAACCAGTACGAAGCGAATGGCTGATTTTTCCAATTTACTGCCCTATGTACCGACGCGGAAATCGGCCTTCGAAAGACTCAGTCTGCCAGCAGAATCCATGAATTCCATCTATCAGTCCGACTTAAATTCAGAGTTGACCGGCAACCGAATCATTCGCGCCGATAGCGAATGGTATGCGGTTACAGAAATCATTCGGAACCGCTGGTTCAACGATTGGTTGAATTCTAGCAGTGACTGACGTATGAATAACAAAAGGTCCGATCACAATGTTAGTTTTCAGTATGCGAAAAGGGGTAGAATGGCAATTTTCCGCAGTTGCTGAGCTACCATTGATCCGATTTGAGATTCAGATTTCCTGACATGGCAGTCGATTTCTACAGTCGTTCACTGATGGACCGGTCTGTCAGATCAGCGGGTTGACGTGCGCCAACCGCCGATTAAGCCAGGTCAGGCCGTCCCGAATGGCCAGATGGACAAATCGACCGCCAGACCGCCACAGCCAAGTGGTGAGGGGAACCTCGGCCGATGCCGAACTTATCACCCACCACCGCTGAAAGTTCCGGTCAAGGACGCGAAACGTCCGTTGAAAATCTGCCAACCGACGGACGCGTCAATCTGCCCTACAGGTGAAATATTGATCATAATGATGAGATTGGGTCAGGAGCTCTGCAATTAGGGAGAAGACACGATGGAAAAAACAGTTGATGAAGAAGGGAATTGGCTATCGGGAGAAAACTGCGGGTTAACTCAGGCCAAGCTCCACTGCGCTGAATTTGTGAATGTTCATTCTAAGCGTGCTCAAACCCCAGACATAGGTTTGATGACCGACCGTATTTTGGCTGAGAGTCTCAATTTGGCTGAATTACTGGAAATTTGGATAAACACCGTTCGAGAAGCCGCAAATTGCAGACTTCTTGCGGAGGTTGATTCTGTTCCAGGATGGAAACTTGTTTCAGGAAGTTATCGACAATGGAATGACAACGCAACGACAAAATTACCGGAACTATTGGGAGATAACGCGTATAAACCACCTCAGCTCATTGGTATCCTAGAAGCTGAAAAGTTGCTGGACCCGAAAACGATGAATCAGTTAACCCAAAAGAAAGAAAGAAAACCCAAGCTTGTTAGGAGATGAAAAGCAATCCACGCACGACAAGTCCGCACTACAACAAACCATCGCTGCGAAGAGTGCGAAACTCAACGGGCTCGACTGGGGCTTCTAACGGGCGGGGAATTTCGGGTCCCTTCCCCTTTTTTTTCGTGTCTGCACAATCATTCCGGTTGCGATAGGAAGTTGATAGTGGGATCGATATATCTACGTATGGAGTAAACAACAATGAAAGGACTCAACTTCAATACAACAACCGATGACGACTTCGAAACATCAACATCAAACCACAGACCAAGAGGGCTGATTTATCAGCCGCTTCTCTTGGAGCTGCCATAGAATCGACCTTCGACTTCTGAAAACATGAGTGCTTGATATGTAGTTTCTTCGGATCTTAAAACGAGTATCATGGTAAGTTGTACAAGGCAATTGGCGTACCCAATGTTTCAATAGTTATGAAAAGGTTGATTATCGATTTATCAATAGCTTGTGGAATATATTTAACTTGGATTATCCTTGTCATTTACGGCAATGACATTCCACTGATACTGCTCTTTCTTCTAGGCGGTTATGTTACCTGTCTGCACGGCAGTCTACAGCACATCGCGGTGCACGGATATCCAACTCGGTGGCAGTGGTTTAACACCTGTCTGGCTTATCCACCACTGGCTCTGTATTTTCCGTATTCGACTTATCGCAGTTCCCATCTCCAGCACCACCGCGTAACAACTCTAACTGATGTTGAGACCGACCCCGAATCGGTTTACATTTCTAAATCCCACTGGGATGGTCTGAGCGAACTCAGCAAAATCATTTATCGATTCAATTTCACATTTGCCGGACGATTGTTGATCGGGCCATTTGTTTCAACCTACCTGTTATGGAAAGATCAGATTCGTCAAATTGTGAACGGTAACGTTCAATGTGCCATCAACTGGCTGTTTCACCTGCTCGCCTGTCTGGCGGTCCTGCTGTTTGTTTCCAATGTCAGTTCCCTGCCAGTCTGGAAGTACTTCCTGTGCTTTTGTTATCCGGGCATTTCTCTGACCCTGCTACGGTCATATACCGAACACCGTTGGTCAGAAAATGAAGATGAAAGATCGATCATCGTAGAAGGTTCACCCATCACCCGACTGCTTTATCTGAATAATAACTATCACTGGGTGCATCATGAGAACCCAGGTTTGCCCTGGCAGGAAGTCCGTATCGTTTTCAACCAGCGACGTGAAGAAATCCTGCGGTCAAACGGTCATTTTTACTATCGAGGCTATTGGCAGATGCTTACGCGATTGTTCAAAGACCGAATGATCGATCCGATTCATCCGATTCAGGTGGACTGATCATTTAAACCGTATCAATTCGTCCGTCAAGGTGAGCATGTCTTCGATTTACAGCAAATAAAACACACGTGGAAATTTGGATGGTACATCATTTTTGGCAATGCGTCTGAATTTGCCACTCTTTACTACGGTTTTCAGAAATAACCCGCAGATGCAGGCGCGCGTACGGCTGGTCGCGCGTCCAGCCGATCCAGCGGTCGCGCACACCGACCTTGAAGGCGCCGGCCTGCTGACCCACCAGTGCCAGCCAGCACTCACCGTGCACCGCTACCCGGCGCACGGGGCGCCCGAACAGCCCCTGGCAAGGCAGACAGTGATGGCGGGCGATCAACTCGTCCGGCATGCGCACTGGCCGCACCTCAGTGGCGCGCAGATCCATCCGCCCTGTTCTCGCATGCAGACCTCATGACGGCCCAATTATCTCAGATTGATTTTTGATTGTTCAGAGCTGGAAGCGATTTTTTTGCCTCCTCAGGCGACGGACCGGTCGACAACGACTCCTGTGAAACTCTGATTCAGGGAGTGATTGGTTTCCGCTGACTTTTGAATAGTCGCGGTGCTGAATGATCCGGATGGCACTGCAGGTTGGCAGGTCCGCATAGGATGAGCAGTTACGATTTCAGTTACCGAATCGCTGAACTTTTCATTTCAAGCGGTAAGTTTTGGTGTCCAACCGATTGCGACGCAGGAATTTGGCGCGAGACACCTGCATCTGGTAAAATTCAATTCGAACAGTCAACTCATGCTCTGTGGGCATTAAATGGAGCGAGTGGGAAATCAAATGAAATCGGCAGGCCGACTGTTCACAATTGGTAGCTTTTCTTTACCCGGTGACAGATTTTAACAGGCAATTGCGGTGTTAAATCAGTCGACTAACACAAGCGATAATTGAGGTGTGGAACACCCCTCCAAAAAATCAGAATTCAGCCCAATTCGGGTATTATTGACGCGCGTCAAACCTTCTCGCCCTAGTCCACATCAGCTCTGGCCAGGGACTGCTAAGCACATGTCGCGTGTCGACAAAGTGAACATGATTTTTATTAATCAATAAATTAGAATTGACATTGCCATCAGAAGCAATCAGACTAGAGTACATTCATTGAAGAGGAACTGACGGAGAATACTCAGTAACAGCGCAGTTGGCTGATTAACTGGAAAGAAATGAAAAAACTGCAGTTATTTCTGAAAATCAAACCTTACTGAAAGTTGACTCGGTAGGTTGAATTGTTAAGACACACCATCACGGACTAAATTTTTTCTTGAAGTATGACAGTGTATGGCAAATTTGGAAATACCCAGTTGATGCTGTTTGTCAGAAGGATGTTCGCAGCTGTCTGCCGCATTTTGGCAGCCGCCATCTTAATGTGTTTTGCTGTGTTTGCCAATGCGGAAACAATCACAATTTTTCATACCAATGACTTCCATTCCAAAATTCAGCCGATCAACAGATTTAACAGCAACTGTTCAGTACAAGATAACCATGCTGGCAAATGCTTCGGGGGATATGCTCGACTAGCTACGATTGTTCGACAATCTAGAGTTAAGTCACCAAATTCACTGCTCCTGGATGCGGGAGACCAGTTTCAGGGATCACTTTTCTACAGCCACTATCAAGGACAAGCGACCGCGGAACTGATGAATCTGGTTGGCTATGATGCAATGGGAGCAGGGAATCATGAATTCGATGGAGGTCCTGAAAGACTGAGAGCATTTATCGATGCCGTCAACTTTCCAGTGTTAATGGCGAACGCAGATGTATCAGATGAACCGGAACTAGCAGGCGTTCTTGTGCCTTCGACCGTGATAGAACGTGGTGGCTTTCAATATGGACTGATTGGCCTGGTTCCAGTTCACACTCACGAAATTTCCTCACCCGGGAATAATATTAGATTTACCGAACCAGTTGAAACTCTGCGACATGAAATCCGTCAATTCACCAAGCAAGGAATTCACCGGATCATTGTGCTTTCGCATTCCGGCTTTACAGTTGATCTAGATATTGCTGAAACAGTCGATGGTATTGACCTGATCGTCGGTGGTCATACAAACACCTTGCTATCAAACACTGCAGAAAAAGCCGATGGACCTTATCCAACATGGGTCAGGACTCCGAACGGCGGACGTACTGCTGTCGTCCAAGCCTATGCGTTTGGGAAGTACCTGGGCCGACTAAACGTTACTTTTGACGATCAGGGGGTAGTTCAATCAGCAGTCGGTGACCCAATCCTGTTGGATCACTCGATTCCTGAGGATGAGAAGGTGAAAGCAAAAATTGCTAAGTTGGCGGTTCCGCTTGCTGAACTGCTCAATGAAGTCGTTGCGGAAGCATCCACAACCGTTGATGGCAGTGGAGGCAGTTGTCGCAGGCAGCAATGTGAAGTCGGTGCCTTAGTCGCCACAGCGATGCTGGAGAAAATGAGACCATATGGTGTAGATATTGCCATTATAAATGGTGGTGGAATCCGAGCCTCGTTTGACAAAGGCTCAATTACAACGGGTGACGTTCTAACTGCATTCCCATTTGAGGACGTACTGTCGAGATTCCAACTCAGAGGTGCCGATGTTTTAGCCGCACTTGAAAATGGGGTCAGTGGAGTGGAGAAGATGCAGGGACGATTTCCTCAAGTCGCTGGAATTCGATTTGAATACACGCTGTCGAGGCAACCAAACAGCGGACGGATCTTGAAGGTTGAAGTGATGCAGGATGGAGAGTGGGTTTCACTGGATTCTGAGAAAATCTATGGAGTGACCACAGGCAGTTTTCTCCGCCGTGGAGGAGATGGTTACTCAGTCTTTGCGAACAACGCCATTCATCCCTATGATGGGTTGGAACTCCTGACAGATGTGATCTTAAACTTCCTCACTGCCAATAGTCCCTACACGGCAATCCAAGATGATCGGATTGTCCGGAATTAAACTGTGGAAGAAAATCTAGCCGTGAAATGATCGCACTTTCAAAATAATCTGAGGAATTGTTCGTCCACAAAAGATAGTCAAATTGCGCGCGATGACTATCCAGCAACTCTGATAATGAATATCAGATCATTGGCAAGTCGTTGAACTGAGCCTTGCCGATGTCGTTTACGCAGGCGTGATCTGCCTGTTAATCCTGCAACTCTGGTAAATACATTGACTATTGACTGCGCCGCCATATAGGCAATGGCGAGCATTTGATTTCCACTAACTTGAAGGGAGTGAGCAGCGGCAATTCGGCATTGGAACCTGAGTATCACAAAGAAAAACAGTTGGCTAATGATGCAGGCCGACTCTCTGCACCTCGCGGTTGATGTCAACCAGCGCATTCCTGCCGACCTCATTTAAATATACCGGCAGAGCCAGTTGCCCAAGATGTGAGCGACCGGCAACCGGTCAATGCCCATCAACTTCATCAGCCTGGGTTCGCTCTTCAGGTGCGAACATCTTCAAGGCTTCGCCCGCTTTCGTGGTTCATCAGCACGAAGGGATTGAATATCGCACTGCTCCGATCGGTGCGGTTTTGCCATTCCAATGACCTCAGCTCATCAACCTTCTCGCTCAGTTTCAAGTGCCGGATCAGTTCGCTCAGCACCACCAAACCGGCGCGAGAGGTCAAGCTGCGTTTGCTGTCAGCGGTGTCATCCGTTACAATTTTCATAGCCTTTCATCAGTGAGTGATTTTTCACCCAATTGGTGATTGATTAAATTAATTTATATAATTGATAATAAAAGATAATTATCTTTTTTGAATTCTAACATCATCTGATTGATAACGCTCCATTTCACTCTTTATAGCTCAATTTAACCGCTGATATCTTTGGGTTAAGTCAGCACAACCATTCGACCAAACCAACTCACTGATCTCCTGAACTCAGTCTTATGCGGAAACCTTGGTGTTCCGAACCTCCGATTGCGAAAGAAAAATGATGGCAAGCATGATGAGGAATGAACCGAAAATTGTCCAAATATCCGGAAACTCCCGAAATACCAGAATCCCGATGATGGCGGCCCAGACAAGCCTGGTACAGTTCACTGGAAGAACAACCGTTGCATCATACATCTCTAAGGACTTTGCCATTCCGAGATGGCCAATTGTCCAGCACAATCCAATCAGAATCACCTTGAGTAACTGCTCTGTCGACATCGGCATCCAGACGGAGATGGCAAAAAATGCAGATACCAGGCATGTTACCACGAGCGACCAGGTGATAATCACAACCGGTGTTTCCGTTCGGGCGAGTACTTTGGCAACGACCAGTGCCAAACCCCAGAGCAGTGAAGACAGCAAAACGAGGTAAGCACCCAAAGAGGTTTCAATGTATCCCGGGCGAAGAATGGCGAATATGCCGAAGAATGTGACGATCACACTGACCCAACGGTAAAAATACATGCTCTCCCGCAGCAAAACGACCGACAGAATCACCGCGAAGACAATTCCGACAAAGCTCAGGGACGTTGCTTCAACAAGAGGCGTCAACGTCAATCCAAAGAAAAATAGCAGGTTGGCAGCCGCAACCAGTGCACCCCGAAAGACAAGCAGTTTTCTGCGCTGAGCTTTAAATTGATTCCGCTTTCCGATCATTGACAGAAATGCGAGTAATGTCAACCCGACAACACTGCTGATAAACGTGATCTGATAGCTGTGAATAACCTGCCCGAGGTGTCGCACCAATGCCTGCATGGCCGCAAGAAACAACGTTGAAATCGCCATCACCAAGATTGCGCTGATGGCTGGGGGAATTCTTTTCACGTGCTCAATTGAAGCAAAACAGGACCGACACAACCTGTGTCAGATAGATCGTAGTCGATAGAATTCAGTGGCTACTGAATCATTCTGCACTCAAAACCAAAGCGTCTGGTGCGTTCCAACACACATTAACCAGTGTATCGAATTCCAAAGGAACTTGATCCGGTCTCTGTTCCACCAAAAATGGCTTACCCGCTCCGACATCAACAAGTACATCTAGCAGATTACCGGAAAATGTCGAACCAATCACTGTCCCGGGAATTTGATTGTCGTAGATTTCCTGATGTCCTGACTCGCCAATCACAAGTTTTTCCGGACGAATGCCAACGCAGAGGGGATTTGACATTGCTTCGGCTTCATTTGTAATTTTTACGCGAATATTCAGACCATTCAGAATCTCAAGTTCCGCAATCCCTTCTGATTTGCACAACAGCTTTGCATCAAGCAGATTGATGCGTCCGACAAAATCGGCAACAAACGAACTTTGCGGAAAGTTATAGATATCCCGCGCCGTCCCTACCTGTTCAATCTCACCATTTCTCATGACGGCAATTCGATCAGACATATTCATTGCTTCCGTTTGGTCGTGAGTGACGAAAACAGTTGTGATTTGCAGTTCCTGTTGAATTCTGCGCAATTCCAACTGCATGGCTTCCCGTAGCTTTAGATCCAAAGCACCTAAAGGTTCATCCATCAGTAAAACTTTCGGCGGGTACGCGACGGCGCGTGCAACCGAAATCCGCTGTGCCTGTCCACCGCTCAGTTCCGCGGGATATCGTTCTTCCACGCCAGACAAACGCACCAGATCAAGTAATTCCGCTACCCTGTCATTGATTTTTTCTTTTGGAGTGCGTCTTTCCCGCAGAGGAAAGGCAATGTTCTCTTTAATCGTAAGATGCGGGAAAAGCGCATAGTCTTGAAAAACCATTCCGATTTCCCTTTTCTGCGGAGGGAGATTGGTAATGTCCTGATCGCCTAGAAGAATCTGTCCCTGATCTGGCTCACTGAATCCCGCAATCAGCCGGAGCGTGGTTGTTTTGCCGCAACCAGAAGGACCGAGGAGAGTGATGAATTCACCCTCCTCTATATCCAAGCTAATGGTCTTCAGAGCGACTACACTGCCAAAGCTCTTGGTAACGTTCCGCAGAGCAACTCGCTGTGACATTGTTGGCGATCAGTGAATTATTGCTACTGATTATTGCCGCGCAATTGCCCTGTTCCACTGGTCTGTCCAGTCCGAAATGACGACCTTCGAATAGTCAACTCTCAGCTGGCTGCTAACTTTTTCAGGATCCAGTACGATCATTTCTGCTACAAGCGGGTCTTCCGCCATGGCTTCAAAAACGCTCTGATTGACGGGAACCAGACCGGTTTTCGTGGCCATCTTCAGCTGATAGTCGGAACTGATGAACTGATTGATGTACCATTGGGCAGCTTCAGCATTCTTGCTGTTTTTCATGACGCCCCACCAGCCTTCTGAAGCGACGCCAACAAGCTCATCATTGATTCGTGGATGAACGCTTGTCACATTTTGGCCTGCAAGTCTCTTGGTGCGCAGACACCAGCCTGCATGAACCACCGCAGCAATGATATCACCCGACTCAAACTGTGCCATCGTCTCACCGCCACGGGCCCAAAACTTCAATACATTCATTTCCTTAACAAGATTCAAACCCGGCTGAATGTTGGTTTCACTACCACCTTCAGCAAACGTGGCGCCAGCCAGACCAGGAAGGCCGCCACCTGAATTGATGTCAGGAAACTGAAGCCGTCCGGCGATTTTTGGATGCACAAGATCACGATAGGTTGTGGGCACTGGAATCCCTTCTTCTGCAAACTTATCCTTGTGGTAGCAGATGACCTCCTGAGTTTCCCACGACCCGACCAACCACTCGTTGTAGCGGCTTTGCGACAGGAATTCAGTGTTGGGTATCAAGCTCAAATCCAGTGGACGCAACACGTCAAGTTCATGGTAGTCTTTTACCTGAGCGGCAAGAATTTCCACCACGTCAAATGGAGCCTGACCGCGTGCGGCAACAATTTTTGCGAAATTTGCCGCTGGGGATCCGGTTACAAACTCGACTTTTCCACCTTCTGCTTCAAATTTTGATACGATGTTTTCCACCTGATTGTCTTTCCATAATCCTCCCCACGTACCAACGAGAAGCGTTACTCCATCAAACTGACCCGCGAAGGCCGTTGATGACGACAATATTGCGATAAATATGCCAGCTAAGGCGTTTCTAGTTGTTTTAAACATCTCTCACTCTCTCCGATTGAAACTACTTCAGTCAACCATTGAATGTTCAGTGTTAAGACGAGAAATTGCGACCTCGTCGTTACCATCTGACATGTGCCAAACATGACCCGGCATTTCGTTTGACATCACCAAAAATTCAACTGGTTTGTAGAGTTTACAACAAAACTCTTCGATTGCCATAAATTTAAGCGATGCACGCTCATTTGGTGAAATTTTCAAAATGGCTGAAAATGATTATCCGACCCCGCGAGAACCGCCTGCTTTCAATAACGCATCGAGTCCAATGACCTTTTGAACAAGCAGGAGAAGAAGCAGACAAATGATAATCACCAATGTAGCAGATGCCATCAAGCTCGGTTCAAAATCGTTTTCAAGCGCGAAGAAAATTTCAACTGGGTAGGTTACAAATCCCGGCGCACTCAAAAATATTGCAACCGGAACATCCGAAAATGAAACCATGAACGCATACAGCGCTCCCGCATAGACTCCGGGCATGATGACCGGCAGAGTAACTCGGAAAAAGGCCCGCCTCGGTGAGGCCCCATGAATGATCGCAGCTTCCTCGAGCCGCGTATCGAATCTTTGCAGAATCGCCGTAACCGTGCCAACAACATAAGGTGTGGCGATGAAAATATGACCAAGTGCAAGGCCGATGAGAGAGCCTTGCCAATAAAATCCAGTCAGGTCACCAATCCAGTAGAACAGTTGCAGAAAAGCGATTCCGGTTACGATCGCCGGAATCTGCAAAGGTGCGCGAAAAATTGCACTGATTAGTGCTTTTCCGGGAACGTTACTGCGCACCAGACCAAGCGCGGCGGGCACGCCCAAAAGACAGCCGCAAAGTGATGCAACTGTCGCCAGCACGAAACTCAACAGCAGCGCATCGATCTGTCCTTCGGGAATTTGGGTGTACCAATAAAGCGACAGCGAATCAGGCGGAAAAGTGAAAGAAGCTTCAACGTTTTCCGTCGGGCCATTGAGTGAGGTGCCGATAACAACGACGATGGGTGACAGAAGAAAGATGTACGAAATGGAGCAGTAAAGTCCAAAAAAGAACCGACCGATTGATTTTTGTATTCTGTAATTCACAAACTTCATGAACGATCCTCAGACCACAACAAGATGAGCGGCTCGCAAACGTCGGAGCAGGTAAATTGACAGAAGATTGATGACGATCACCGACGCCAGCAATACTGCGGCAATCGTTGCCCCCATGGAATACTTGATATCCATCATGACGATCCTTTGGATCATCACAGGGAGCGTAAATACGCGCCCGCCCCCAAGAAGTGCCGCAGACGTGAATGCTCCCATGCACATGTTGAACACCATGAGAAGCATCGCCGTAACACCGGGCAAAGACAGCGGAAAAATGATACGGTAGTAAACCCGCCAGCGATTTGCACCATGAATTTGCGCGGCGGATTCCAGCGATCTTGGTATTGTTTGAATGATGCTGTACAGGAGCAGAACACCAAATCCGAGCGTAAAGTGCATCAACCCGATGACCACGCCGGTTTCGTTGCCGAACACTGAAAAAGGTCTGTCAAAAAGCCCGATGGCAAGCATTGTGCGATTAAAGAGACCATCAGCGGAGAATATGACAATCAGCCCGTAGACTTTTATCACGATGGTAATGAATGTCGACACTACGATTCCCGCAAGCAGGATCATGGACCAGCTCGATCGCATGCGCGCAATCAGATAGGCAACCGGAAATCCCAAAATCAATGTCGCCAGTGCCGCAAGTGCTGAAATCTTAACCGTAACCCAGAGAATCCTCAGATAGAAACCGTCTGTAATGAATTGAACATAGTTTCCAATGATCAACTCGTCACCAACGCGCCCAAGGCCGAGATCTTCAAAAAAACTGGCTCTCAGAAAGACAAACTGTGATGCCGCAACCAGAGTAAAACCGACAATAAGCGGAGGAATCAGCAGTATCCACCATCTAACCCGCATGACAGCACCTGAACTGTTTTTTAATCTGCTGTTCCCGTCTTTTTATTGACATTTAGAACCATATCGAAGATTTATAGATGTTTTTAACGATTTTTACAATCTTGTAATGAAATTATTTCAGCCTTTCTTCTGTCGAAGTCCGCGGCCTTGGTGCGCATGCGCTTTTTCAGTTCTGCATGCGCCTCAGCCGTACCGTCGTGAAATGTCCCCAAAACTTGTTAAAGGGAAGTTCCAGACCGCCATAGTTGCAGTGGATAAACCGATGATGCATCTGGTGATGAAAGGTACCAAGCGAAAGATTTTCCTAATTGGTGTCTGCCAGAAACCCCCCATTTTCGCATGAAATGCCCGGCGATGTTGATTTTCTGAAGCCTCGAATCGAGAAGATTTCTGAACATTCGGCCGTTTTACGCCGATTGGCACGCTTTTTTCGTCAGTCGGGTGGCGAATGCCGAATTCGGTCCATAGGCCTCCATTCAGCCCCCTGGCGGGACCGGTTCAACACCCCCCTTTTTACCAACCGCCGTCAGGCGGCCCGCTTCCGCCGCTCCCGCAACTCGTCGCGCACCATCACCCCATACAAAATGCGGGCTAGACATCTTTGATTCGAAAACCACGCCATTGTCGTCCTTGATCCATGCCTTAATCGCTCTCCAATTGCTCATATTAGAGACAGCGAAATTGCTTCAAGATCCAATTTCAAGTTTGTATTCTCTGATATTTTCATATAATATTTCAAAGAAAGAAGTTGACAGAGCACCTCGAAAAACCGCTACAAAGAAACTACCATCAAAGCATTACTGAAAAGTTCCACACACTCAAAAATAGTAGATGAAATGTTTGGCGTAAGGCGGATGAAACAGCTCATCTACTTTGCGGTATTACTAAAGTTCACAGATAAGTTGTGTTCTAGTTTCGCCATCACTCTATATCAGAAGGAATTTTCAAGCAGACAGATGCACCGCGGACTAACTTTCTGGTTCGGTTCTGTAAATTAGTGATATGACCGTTCAACCAGTGCCAAATTGGTGTAATCAAACCGTCTGGACTGGCGATAATCTGCCGGTCATGCGTGGAATGAACAGCAGTTCAGTCGATCTGATCTATCTTGACCCACCGTTCAACTCAAAGTCAAATTATGCAGCTCCTATCGGTAGCGAAGCAGCCGGGGCGGAATTCAAGGATACGTGGACTTTACAGGATGTTGACATTGCTTGGCTTGATCTTCTCGAAGTAAAACATCCTTTTCTGAACAAGGTTATTCACACCGCAATGACGAAGAGCAATAAATCGTATTTGATATACATGGCGGTGCGGATCTTGGAAATGAAACGGCTTTTAAAACCAACCGGATCAATCTATCTACATTGTGACACCACCATGTCACACTATCTAAAATTAGTGATGGATGCGGTATTTGGATGGCGTAATTTTCGCAATGAAATCGTGTGGTGTTATACCGGACCGTCTAATGCAAAAAAGCACTTTCCAAGAAAACATGATGTGCTCCTATTTTACACATCCTCCAATAGCTCACCATTCTACAGCGAGTCTGTCAGAATACCTTATGATGCGGAAACATTGGCCCGGCGCGGTAGAACGGAAGGCCAGAAGAGCATTATTTCAGCTTCAGTCAAGACTACTACAGACCGAAGAACAGCTGATGAGGTAGAAAACAGTTTTGGTGACGGAAAAGTTCCAGAGGATTGGTGGCGCGATATCGCAATACTCACCAATCAGGCGGAACGCGTTGGTTACCCCACGCAGAAGCCGCTGAAGTTGCTTCGCAGAATTATATCTGCGAGTAGCCGGGAAAAAGAGGTGGTATTGGACCCGTTCTGCGGCTGTGCAACAGCCTGCATTGCGGCTGAGGAATTACACCGTCATTGGGTAGGAATTGACATTTCTCCTAAAGCGGCTGAACTAGTCGAAAAGAGGATGTACCGGGACCTTGGGCTGTTCTATCAAGGCATCAATCGAACGGATATACCAATCCGAACCGATATCCAGGTGATTAAACGATACAATCACCCAGACAACAAGAAAATCTTATATGGAGAGCAGAGCGGGATTTGCTCGGGTTGCAATGAACATTTCAAAGTCCAAAACTTGACGGTTGATCATATCATTCCGAAGTCAAAGGGAGGTACCGATCATCTGGAAAACCTGCAACTGTTATGCGGTTACTGCAATTCGGTAAAGGGTGACCGTGGGCAAGAATACCTGATAGCCAAGTTATCAGTATGAAACCGATCTGATTGAATTCATTGATAGGCGAGGAAACCAACATAGCTGACAACAAACCATCACCCTTTCCACCCGAGGTTACTCACCAAACAAGGCTGAAATAAGTAAGAAATTTCAAGTAAACCTTTTGTCGGCTTGAAGGGACAGTAACGAAACCTGCCTTTGGCCATTTTGATCAATGGGGCGCAGAATGTCATTGACACAGTGAATCCACCGAACAGTCTAGCGGGAGAATTCCAATTTCAAAAAGCGATCGGTGGCGGTTCTGATTTCATACATAACTGAGGTCCGAAAATCCGACACAGAATTGGCACATCGCAGCTGATAACTTCTCATGTAAATCTGAAACGATTCAGTGCTTTCCGAAAGTTTCGGAATGAAGCCACAGTGAGCTTCCAAACTTCTAGATACGTTTCGTAACCCGAATGTTTCGCGTCATCCAATTCGAATCCCAATCAAGAATTTCGAAATGCAGGCATTCTCCTGCTACCAAACATTCAAGATCATGTGTCTGATCTATGTCACGAATATTAAACAGCGAAATTGCCTCGAACCCAGTTCCGTGTTGAATTTTCGATTCATTTTGGTTTAAAATCTGCGTCCGACCCATATTCCAATTGATCATCCACCGAGCGACGGAATCCATCCCACCATGAAAGAAGGCATTCATCCACCTTACTCAACGATCAAAGTTACCTGCGTCTGCGGCAACAGTTTCGAGACGCGCTCGACGTTGAAAAAAGATCTGGGCATCGAAATCTGCTCGATCTGCCACCCCTTTTACACCGGCCGACAGAAGATCATCGACACCGAGGGTCGGGTCGGAAAGTTCAGGGAGAAATACGGCCTGTAGAAACCGCGCGCGGTTTCAGCGTCTGCGCGGCGGTTGACAGCCTGCGGCCCGTTTGCCGTTCAGGAGCGGATGTGTGGCGCCGCATCGGACGATAGATGATTGTGTGGCGTGGGCAACCGCGCGTCTTGAGGCATCGGCGGCAGTTTTCGGACACGGCTGCGACAATTCCCGAGACGAAGCCATCTGGGCGGTGCTGCATGTCGCCGGCCTTATGCACCAAGACTATGATGAGGTGGCGGACCGACCGCTGGCCGCACCCCACCTGACCGCCGTCCGCAGGCTGATTGAACGGCGCATCGACACGCGGCGACCACTGGCCTATCTGCTCCGCGAGGCGTGGTTCGCCGGGTACAGCTTTTACATCGACGAGCGCGCAATCGTGCCGCGGTCGCACATCGGCGACCTGATTCAGGACGGCCTTGAACCCTGGGTCAGCATTGACGCCGCGCACCGGGTGCTGGATCTGTGCTGTGGCGGCGGTGGCATCGCCGTGGCTCTCGCTCTGACGTTCCCGCACCTGAAAGTGGACGCCGCAGACATTGACCCCGATGCACTCGAAGTCGCCCGCCTCAACATTGATCGCCATCGGGTGCGGGACCGCGTCGATACGATTCACAGCGACCTCTTCAAGCACCTTCCGCGACGCAGCTACGATCTGATCGTAGCCAATCCGCCCTATGTCGCCAGCGCCGAACTTGACCACCTGCCAGCGGAGTACCAGCATGAACCGCGCCGCGCCTTCGCCGGCGGCGAGGACGGACTGTCGCATGTCAATGCGATTCTCCGCCAGGCCGGCACCTTCCTGTCTGCCACCGGACACCTGCTCATCGAACTGGGCGGCAGTGCCGAGACCCTGGCAAAGGCTCATCCCCAGGTCCCCTTTCTGTGGCTTACCACCCGCCGCGGAGAGTCGGTAGTGGCGCTACTCAGCCGGGCGGAACTCGAATGCTATCGCTTTGACACACACGGCTGACCGACACCCAACGGCATAGCTAGATCTCCAGCTTCTGAATATCTTCTTAGGTGACATTGCAGCCGGGAAACAGCCAGTCCTCAGACCCATCCACCCAGCGGGGCCCCGGTGCAAGCCCTGCCTCCGACAGACCGTGCTCCTCTTCACAGCTCCCTAATCTTTAGCCCGAGTTTAACAAGGTTATGCCTGAAAATCATCAATTCAAGCCATTTTTCCCACCCTACAAAACGACAACCTTCTGTTTTCATTACTATCATCAAATCATGAAGCCAAATGTAGTGCCACTATTTTGATGATAAGGGTTGACATTCCATGAAAAATGGCATATATTCTCCCACCATGTATGTCAGACGCACCACCACCCAGAAAAATCAGTACACCTTCCGACTGGTGCGCGCCGAACGACGCGGCCAAAAAGTCAGCCAACGAACCCTGCTCAACCTCGGCGCCCACTTCGATCTGGAACGCACCCACTGGCCCCTGCTGTGCCGGCGGATCCAGGAGATTCTCAACGGCCAGCTCAGCCTGCTTGAACCAGTCCCGCGCGACCTCGAATCCCATGCCCAGCGCATCGCCGCGCAACTGCTGGCCAAGGGACGAATCGGATGCGTCGAGCCGATCCCCGAAAACCGGGAACCGAACTTACAGATGTTGGATGCGGACTCGGTGCGGATGACCCGGCCGCGCTCGGTCGGGGTCGAGAACGTGGCCCTGTGGGCGATGGACCAGATGCGACTGCGTCAACTGTTTGAAGAGCTGGGATTCAGCACCTCGCTGTGCGACGCGGCGGTGGGCTCCATCATCGCCCGCATGGCGAAACCGGCCTCAGAGCTGGCCACTCACCGGTGGCTGGCCGAGCGCAGCGCCCTGGGCGAGCTGATCGGCCGGGACTTCGAGACCCTGTCACTGATGCAGCTTGACCGCGCCTCGGACGCCCTGATGGCCAACCGCCAGGCCATCGAACATCATCTGTTCGAGCAGGCCATGGGACTGTTTGATCTGCAACCTACGGTCGCGCTCTATGATCTCACCAATACGTACTTTGAAGGCGTCGTGGATGGCATCGACAAGGCCGCACACGGTCACTCCAAGGCGCGGCGCAACGACTGTCGCCTGCTGACGGTGGGCCTGGTGCTGGACGGCAGCGGGTTCGTACGTCGCTTCCAGGTCATCTCGGGCAGCGTGCGCGAGCATCACACGCTGGCACAGATGCTCGAACGGCTGGAGGCGCCGGCGGACGCGCTGGTGGTGATGGACCGGGGCGTGGCCACCGAGGACCGAGTGGCATGGCTGCGCGGGCAGGGCTGGCGTTATGTGGTGGCCAGCCGGGAACTGAACCGGCAGTTCGACCCCGAACAGGCGCTTTGTCATGAGACCCGCTCCGGTCGTCAGGTTCAGCTGCAGAAGGAAGTTTCGGCGGACGGCCAGGAGGTGCGTCTTTACTGTTTTTCCGAAGCTCGGGCGGCCAAGGAACAGGCCCTCAGCGAACGGTTCGCCACCCGCTTCGAAAAAGCGCTTGACGAGCTGTCGCAGGGGCTGTCAAAGCCGCGCACCGTCAAGCGGGTGGAGCGGATCCAGCAGCGCATCGGTCGCCTCCAAGAGCAGGCCCGCGGAGTCGCCCGACACTACCAGGTGGCGGTGCAGACCGACGACAGCGGCCGGCGGGCCACCGCCGTTCACTTCACCCGACTGCCGGTGCAGGGCACCATGCTCACCCATCCCGGCGTGTATGTGCTGCGTAGCAGCGAGACCGACTGGGACGAGACCACCCTGTGGCAGACCTACTTCAGGCTCAGCGACATCAAGGCGGTGTTCCGCTCCTTGAAATCGGAATTGGGTCTGCGTCCGATTTTCCATCGCAAATCGATTCGCGCGGAGGGTCATCTGTTCATCACGGTGATGGCCTATCAGCTGGTTCAGGTGATCCGCAGTCGGCTGCGCCAGAGCGGCGATCATTCGAGCTGGAACACGCTGCGCGACGTGCTTGATGGACAGCGGCGCACGACGGCGGTGTTCAGGCGCGGCGACGGGCGGACGCTGCACATTCGCAGGGCGACGGATGCCGAGCCCGCGCAGCAGGCCATTCTGGAGGTGCTGGGCGCCGATGAGGCGCCCGGCGGTACCCGCAAGACGGTCGTGTAGACCTCGATTCGTTCACGCGATATTTCCCGGTGGCACGGAAATGTAGTGCCACTTGGATTTTTTTATTCTTCTAAATTTCTATTTTTAAACGCTTTTTATTTTTAGTTGTTAAACTCGGGTTAGGACCTGCACAGCTACACCTTCAGGACTGGATGGAAAATTCTTTGATCAGTAGGCCTTCTTGCGGATAGAGCGCAAGATGATCGCCGGTATCTATACACATCGTAATATCCCCATCAAAATGGTGAACCAGCGGTAAATTTGCAAATGCCGCTCCTTGAGCCATGATTGGGTTCGTCCGATTGAACACCAATGCCGCAGGTGCCATACCTCGAGTAACCATATCTAGCAGCATCCAGGACGTCGCCACCCCACCCTTGGCGGTATTCAACACCAATATCTTGCCAACATAACTCTTGCCATAGAGTTCATGTGAGCGTCGTGAGAATACACCCCGCTCCCGATCGAGGTCATACCTGGCACTGAAGTTGTCACACGCAACCAGCGCCTCGCCAGTTACGTGATCTCCGATACCTAACGCGCAGTTGTATGTTTGTTTCAAATTCATAACTTCCCAGTTATCGCCGCCTCCACGCATTGCTCCGTAGTGGCAAATCTGGGTTCATATCCATAGCCTGCAATAATATTCATCAGCTTGGCTGAGTTTGTTACCAATGTTTTCCAGTCATTCGCTTTTCTCAGCTCTCTTGCATACATCTGATAGAAACAGACGCCACTGAGCAGAATGGCACCACTGTTCTCAATCGTAGCCGTCATTCCAAAACGATCACAGGCCGATTTGACTTCAGGCGATGTCGCAATCAGTAAATCGGTGTTCGGATGAACTCTTTTCCCTTCCAACTGCCTGGAGACTTCCTGAATTTCAAACAATGACAGCTGAGGGGCGGCAAATACAACAACATCTACATCAAGTGAGCCATCCGCTTTTGAATAGATTGACCGTACATTATCCAAGGTGATCGGAATGGGTTCCTGCGCGTTGAGTTCTGCTGAAAGAAAAATGATATCGAGAGCTTCCGGCGTGAGACCTTCAATGTAAAACATCGCCACCGATCCATAACTGGCCATTGCCGCGCCAAAGTGCTTCAGTTGGTCGGATGTCGGTTCGACGCGAATCCTCATCAGCATTGGCACGCTCCAGTAATCGCTGGTGAACTCGCCGATGATGGCGCCCAAAGCCCCCCAGTCGGTTAACGTTTTCGGATTAAAGTTCACCTGATACTGCTGGCTCGGCTGACGATTCTGATATTTGTGAAAACCATAGTTTGGTACGCGCCCGGTCAGCGCGGCAGCCAACGCGGCCGGGCCGCCTTCATAATTGCTGCGGGCTCCTAAAACGCTATTGGCATAAATGACAGAACCCGTATCACCAAATGCCACACTCTCGCCAGGTGCCGGCGGTGAAATCGTCTGATAATTGATGCATGTATCCGTCATCAGTATGCCCATCGCTTCAAGCGCCCGCGTCGTGCGACGCTCGCGCTGTGCGAACGCCTCCGCCTGGTTCAACCTTCTGTACTGCATCAGATCGATGCCCCGAGGATCGGTCACCGTCGGAACGGCAACGGTCCGCTCTTCCTCACTGCAGCCCGCTAGACGTTCCAAATGCTCAATGCCTGCATCACCCAGCGATTCCGTGTCGCACATAATGTGCGCCTGAGATATTTCAATGAATTCATCCGCCTCAAAAAAATGACCGACCCTTATCTGCTGTTCCATAGCCCATTGCCGAGGATAGCCGTGCTTACCCTCCAGCATCTGTTTTTCGTATTTATTGAGTTTCAACTTGCCTACATTTACTGATATTGATGCATGCATTCAACATCGATTGAGCACCACTTAACTGATCAGTATCAACTCATCAGTTAAACTCGACTGGATTGGTTAGAAAAAAACTGTTCCGATATCGGCGCAGCTCTTCTATTGACTCCAGAATATCGTCTTTCGCCCGATGCCTGCTTTTTTTCTGATCGTTTCCAGCCAAGTCTGGACGCCAGCGTTTCGCCAGTTCTTTAATGGTGCTCACATCAAGGTGGCGATAATGCAGAAATGCCGACAGATCCGGCATATAGCGGTCCAGAAATCGACGATCCTGACAGATTGTATTACCACAGAGCGGGGAACGCTGTTTGGTTGCATAACGCCGCAAAAATGCCAGCGTCTGACGTTCAGCTTCCCGCTCATCGATGACGGACTCCCTGACCAATTCAATCAGGCCACTTTCGCGATGCGTATTGCGGTTCCAATCATCCATCGCCGCCAGCCGCTCCTCACTCTGATGGACGACGATCTCCGGCCCCTCGGCGACAATGTCGAGATGAATGTTTGTTACAACCGAAGCGATCTCAATGATGCGATCATCCGCTGGCGACAGGCCGGTCATTTCGAGATCTATCCATACCAAATTTGATTTTTTTCGAACTAGATGATCCCTGGTCACAAAATCCCCCGAACGCGTCTGAACTTACATGTCGCTCGGTGCGGTGTAGTAGGTCAGTTCCGTTCCAACACCACTTTCGCGGGCTTTTTCAACCGCCAGCATTCCGAGCATGATGTCACTGACCGCAAATCCTTTGTGCCAGAAAAGACTCCGTTCTTTCTCAGACTCCCGACCGGGTTTGAGTCCGGCTGCGATCTCGCCTATTTCACCGTAGACGTGCTCATCTCTCAACTCCTTGTTCTGCACGAGATCCGCAAATTGCCCATAGGGTGAGATCTTGCACTGGTTCCAGTCATCGACGACAAATTTGTCAACGGAAAAAGGCAATGACCGCTCAACCGACAGCACCGCACCATAAGCCTGCAGATGGGCGCCGGGCTTGACATCCGAGTCGGCAACCAGCACCTCATGATTCAGTAACCGTGAAGCGTCAATGATGATATCTGCATCCTTCACCGTCTCTTTACAGCTGTCCATGACACGAATCGGTCTGTTCAATTCCGCCGATAAGGTTTCAGCAAAGCGTTCCCTTGACGCCGGTCGTCGACTGGTAACGCGAATCTCTTCAAAATCAAAAATTCTGTTCAGCATGCGAATGTTGTACCAAGAGGTACCCCGCGCACCAATATGTCCCAGAACTTTCGCATCCTTACTTGCCAGATATTTCGCACCCAGAGCGGTAACCGCACCCGTGCGCATCCATGTGTTGACTGTCGCATCGACAATCGCAATCGGCATGCCAGTCTGAGGATCATACAGCGTCAGCAGAGCGAGTTCCGACGGTAAATCATGTTGATAGTTGTCATGAAAGTCACCGATGATTTTCACTCCGGCGGTATTGACCGGCTCAACATAACCCTTCAGAATGTTGAACAGCCTGTTCGGAAAGTCCAGAACCAAATGACTTTTTGAAGGCATAATCACCTGATGACGCCCATGGGCGATCAATCCCCTCTCAATCGCATCCATGGCATCATCAAGATCGATTTTCAGGGAATCAATGTCGTCTTTAGATAAAAACAGGATCTTAATGTCTCTCATATTTCTCTCTCGATTGAACCTGACGGATGGCACCATACGGGCAGTTTCATCATACGTTCACCTGCAACATTATGTTCCATTTTCATCTGACAGCAAGAGTTTCATAAACAGTCAGTCAAAATGATTGATGTCGAGTCCAGCATCGCGGGTATTGCAAGTGCCGCTCAGTCACCATTCGGTGAATGGGATATCTTCGAGCCATGTCACCTACCCACAAAGCAATTTTTCAATCTTGACAACTCAATATAATTGATGATTGAATTCTCAAATTCGACAAATCATCCTTGACGACCTCTGCACGACTGATGGATTTCTCGGGCACAACCTCTCCTTCAACAGCTCTACCATGACACACATCATCCATCGCAATTTAAAAGATTCTCCGCCAATCGCTCGGTACTGTGAGGGCATGTATATCTTTGACGAAAAAAATCGTCAGTATCTTGACGCCTGTGGTGGCGCCGCCGTCTCCTGTCTAGGCTACAACCATCGCGCCCCACTGAAAGCCATTCGAAAACAGACTCGTAAGATCCCCTACATCCATTCAGGATTTTTTTCATCTCCGGTCACAGAGCGGCTGGCTGATGAATTGGTCGCGTTCCTGCCAAAGTCACTAAGCCACATGCTGTTCCTGTCCGGCGGCTCAGAAGCAGTTGAAGCCGCTCTCAAACTCGCCCGTCAATACTTCGTCGAAATCGGCGAACCGAAAAGAAAGTATTTCATCTCGCGGCGCCAAAGCTATCACGGCAACACAATCGGTGCATTGTCGGTTGGCAACAATGTCGCTCGCCGGCAACCGTACGCACCAATCATGAAACCCGTACATTCCATCGCTCCCTGCTATCCTTATCGAGACCAGCTGGAGAATGAGTCCGTCGAAGAGTATGGTCTGCGCGTTGCGAATGAACTTGAAAGCAAGATTCTCGAACTCGGTGCCGTAAACGTGATCGGATTCATCGCCGAAACGGTCGGCGGGGCGACTGCAGGAGTACTGCCACCGGTACCCGGTTATCTGAGCCGCATTCGACAAATCTGTGATCAGTACGGCATTCTGCTGATACTTGATGAAGTGATGTGCGGCACCGGTCGAACCGGAACATTTCTAAGCTGCGAACAGGATGATGTCGTACCTGACATTGTGACACTGGCCAAAGGATTGGGAGCCGGATACCAGCCGATCGCCGCAACAATCTGTTCAGACAAGATCTGTCAGGTGGTGCGCGGCGGCAGTGGCGCCCTTATGAATGGCCACACTTACATGGGGCATGCCATAGCCAGTGCCGCCGCACTCGCGGTACTGAAAACAATCAAGTCTCAGAATCTACTGCAGCACGTCCGCAACCAGGGACATGAGCTGATGAAGAAACTGCGCGAGAGTTTTCTCGACCATCCCAATATCGGCGACATTCGTGGCCGCGGCCTGTTGATTGGCATTGAGTTTGTCGCCGAAAAAGAAACCAAGAAGCCATTTGATCCAAGTTTGAATTTTCATGCCCACTTCAAACGAAGCTGCATGCAAAATGGATTAATGTGCTATACGGGCGGCGGCACCATTGATGGCAGACGCGGCGACCACGTGCTGCTCGCACCAGCCTACATCATGACGGAACCGACCGCGACGGAAATCATCAACCGATTCAACCAGTCGCTGGTGGACATTCTGCTTGAACTCGAGAACTCCCCGCAGGTCATTTAGACTTTAACCTTTCTGAAGGGCTGGAGGATCAGTCTGTCCAATCGGTTCTCAACCGAATCCCGAAATATCGGCAGCCCAATGGTCATGTCCAGATGCCCTTCTCTTGGCTGTGCCTGATAAGTTCCGAACAGACGATCCCAGACCGACAGATTGAAACCGAAATTGCTGTCGGTTTCATTTCTGTAAATTGAATGGTGTACCCGGTGCATGTCGGGAGTTACGAGAACCGTTCTGAGCATTCGATCCATCGCCTGCGGCATCCAGATGTTGCCGTGATTGAACATCGATGTTGCATTGAGCAGTATCTCAAATACTACGACCGCCAAAGCCGGCGCGCCAATTGCCGCAACCACCGCAAACTTGATCATCATCGACAGCACGATTTCAAGCGGATGGAATCGAACGCCGGTGGTCACATCGAAATCCAGGTCGGTGTGGTGCATACGGTGAAAGCGCCAGAAGAAATCGATCTTATGAAAAAGATAATGCTGTGTGTAAATGGCCAGGTCCAGCAGAAGAACACCCAGTACGACACACACCCAAAACGGAAGATCCAGCCAATTGAGCAATCCCACACCACGCCGCTCAAGGATCAGTGCGAATGCGGCGACGGTGATGGGAATCAGCATCCGCACCACCAATGTATTGATCAATGAGAGCGCAATGTGATTGAGCCATCTGAAGCCTCGCGCAAGATGCCACCTGCGGCGTGGCTTCACCGTCTCCCAGAAGGCAATGGTCATTAAAAGCGCAGCGAATACGCCCAACCGCCAGTAAATTTCAGTCTCCATCGTGACTTCAGCAGCCGAAGCTACTCCGGCAGTGTGGCCCGCGCGTCGACCGACGGCTGTCCGATCTCAATTTGCGCGTAGGCCTGCGGTGTGTCCAGATCAGTCAGTATGCCAACTTCATTCATTTCAACTTCGATGACGAAATCTTCGTATTCACCAATAATGTGTTTGGCACCGACATCGCCCTGCACTTCCATCATTTCCTGGAAATAACTTCGTCCCCACAGCACTGGGTTGCCGCGCTTGCCCTGGTAAGTCGGAACACAGATGGACTGCTGAGAGATGGGGTCAAATGCATCGATCAATGCGTTAATCATGGAGTGGCCGACAAACGGCATATCAGCCAAACAGATCAGAGCCGCATTCATGGCCGCCGGCACCTGCGCCAGTGCCGTTCTGAGCGAAGTGCTCAATCCACTGGCATATTCCCGATTGTGAATGAAAGTAACCGGTTCACCCTTCAGTTCCGCTTCCACCCGTTCTTTTTCGTGCCCGGTAACGACGAATATCCGCTCAACAGCCGATTCGCTCAGGTTTGCAACGACCTGCTGAACCATGCTGCGCTCGCCAACTTTCAGGAACAGCTTGTTGTGCTCACCCATGCGCGTCGATCGACCGGCGGCAAGCACGACTGCGGCAACTTTCGGTTCTCCTGATACTGTAGCCGGATTGACGGCGGTACGCCGCACCGCGCGCTTTGGCGGCTCGGGAATGATGCCACCGACTCCCATTCGCATGATGTCCTGCGGCAGGACTTCCAGACCTGCGGCAAGCCTTTCAAAAACAAAATCAAATCCATTGCGTTTGGGTGATCGTACACAGCCGGGCAGACCTAGAATGTCGATTTTTCTGTACCTGGCTTTCAGCAGCAGGTTGCCCGGATCGACCGGCATTCCAAAATGCTCAATCCGACCGCCGGCAATGACGATGCCTTTCGGAATGACATCCTGCCGGTCCTGAATCGCGGATGCGCCGAGCAGAAGAATAAGATCCAGATCTCTGTTGACATACTCCACAATCAGCTCGGCAACCGCGTCCTCATGATGATTACAGACATCATGGGCGGCAATCCGCGACTCGACGAGTTCCGCTTTGCGCTCAAGCATCAATCTGCCTTTTTCAAGCAGTTTTTCTGCAAATCGATCCGTACGCGTCTGAATCAGTCCGATCGACATGGGACGGAACTTCAGCACATTCACTGGCGGCAGCCCAAAGCTCGCCTCAGCAATGCACTGATCCAGCAGCTCTCGACTGACTGCGAATGGAATGATTTTGACTGAAACAACCAACTGGCCGGCATAAACGGTGGTGTGATCTGTCACCGTCGCAACGGTAAACGCCTCATCAACCGAATTGATCGCGTGTATGCGCTCGGTCCGCAAATGCAGCAGTCCCCGATGCCGCGCATATAGATTGCAACGTCCTGTCGCCGCCTCTCGCACCTCAAGCCCCGACCCACTGATCGCGCGTGCGATTGCCTGCGCCGCCGCATCCTCACCGACGTCATCGTCCTGCATTCGCACGGCGACGATGGCATCGAACCCCTGACTCTGGAGTACCTCAACATCGTACCTCGACAGTTCGCGGCCTTTTTTCCATTTTTTTCCAAGCACCGTAATGGGCTGTGCGAGAATGGCGTTCTCACCATCGGCGACCGCTATGCGTGCGAACTTCACCGCGTCATCCCAACTCGCAGAGCAGCTGTCATTTCAGCCATGATGGAGACCGCAATCTCAGCGGGAGATTCCGCGCCAATGTCAAAACCGATGGGGGCGTGAATTCGCTCGAGTTGCGACGGACTGACATTCGCCTCAGCCAGTCGTTCACAACGCGCCTGATGCGTTCGTCTGCTTCCCAGCGCGCCAATGTAAAATGCGTCCGATTGAAGTGCCGCAATCAGTGCGGGTTCATCCAGCTTGGGATCGTGTGTCAACGTAATCAGAGCCGTTCTGGAATCCAGACCAAGCGACTTCAACGCCTTGTCCGGCCAAGCATGACTGAGATCAACACCGGGAAATCTCTGCTCCGATGCAAAAGCGCGTCGCGGATCAATCAACGTTACTCGGTAGCCGCAGGACTGGGCGATGGGTACCAGATTCTGCGCGATATGAACGGCACCAACGACCATAAGTCGCAAATGCCGACTGATGACCAGAATGAACTGACGGCGTCCTTCGACATCCACTACCCGACTGCGGTCCCTTCTGATGCTGTCCTGAACCGCGTTCGCCAACTCGTCTTCAGTCGACGCGACCTCATCGGTAAACAGGAGTTGAGCATGATCGTCAAGCGATGTCGCCAGCGCAGCCGTACTTTGCTGCCGTCCTGCTCTGACCAGCGCTCTGAGCGTCGACACCCTCACGGCTGCTCGACCTCCGAACCATCGTCCAGCAATGGCTCGACATAAACCTCAATTCGACCACCGCAGGCCAGACCCACCTCCCATGCCTGTTCATTGCTGACTCCATAAGTTAGAACCCGCGCTTCGCCACCGTCAATCACATCCATCGCCTCTTCAATCACTGCCGTCTCGACGCAGCCACCAGAAACCGACCCCTCAAACTGCCGCGATTCATTCACCACCAACTGACTGCCGACCGGTCGCGGTGCCGATCCCCACGTCGCGACTACGGTCGCAATCGCAATATCCTGCCCCTGTTCATGCCACTTGAGTGCGGTTTCGAGCACCGATGGCTCCGGCTCGCGATCAAACACTTCAACCCTCCGCTTTCGACGGGACAAAAGGCTCGACATCAGCCAGCTGCCGTTGCCAGAAGGATCTGTTCTTCCGCAGCTCGCCGTCTGTCGCATTGCCACTCCGGCTCAGTATCTCAGCCAGCGCCTGTAGACTGTGCAGATTGTGAATGGGTAGAAATGCATCGACATATCGAAGTATCGCGCGAATGCCACCGACCCGCGGCTCAAATTCTTGGTACCGCAAAAGTGGATTCAACCAGATCAATTCCTTACAGGAACGATGCAGCATCTGCATCTGGGAGTCGAGATCAACGGACTCCGATCGGTCAAGGCCATCAGTCAAGAGCAGCACCGTCGATCTGTGCAGTGGCAGGCGACGAATCCAGGCATGATTGAATGTCTTGAGACACTCGCCGATTCGCGTACCGCCATACCAGTCCTCGACGGCTCCGGCAATCTCCGCCAGCGCGCAATCCACATCGCGTATGCCAAGTTGGCGAGTAATGTTGGTCAGCCGAGTGGCAAAAACAAAACAGAATATTTTTTTTTGATTGGCCATCAGCGTGTGCGCAAAGTGCAGGATCATCCGCGAGTATTCACTCATGGAACCGGAAATGTCACAAATAAGCACCACCGGCGGCGTCTGCATGCGGCGACGCTTTCGAACCAGCGAAATGACGTCCGCTGATCCCCTCAGACTCGTCCTCAGTGTTTTTCGCAGATCCAGTACCGTTCCTGATTCATGGGTACGGAAACGGCGCGTCGTCAGGTCCGTGAACGCAACGTCCAGAACCGCGACCGTCCGCTTGGCCTGTTCCATTTCCTCGCTTGACATTGAATCGAAATCCACCTGCCTCAGTCGCTCCGTGTCGCTGATCGTCACCAACGCCCGACATTCGATCTCAGGGGCTGATTCCTCGTCCGGCTGTTCAGCACCGCGCTGCTCTGGATGTAGTGATTCCAACAGCCGACGAGCCACTTCTTTCGCTGGGCACTGTGCCGGCGGTACGCGTACTTCTGGCAGCAGTGCGGCTATGGAGCGTTCCAGAATCTGCGGATTTTTCCAATAAATCTGAAAGGCCTGGTCGAAAATGAACCGATGCCGAGGGTGACTGACAAATACGGCATGCATCGTCCAGTAAAAATCATCCCGCTCCACAACGCCAACCTGCCTCACCGCACGAATGGCTTCCAGAATGCGACCCGTTCCCACCGGCAGACCGGCAGCGCGCAGGATTCGCCCGAAATGAACGACGTTGTCAATGAACACACTAGAAACCGCTGCGTCCACAGGACGACGCTCCGAACACTCAGACATGGGCGACGGCAGGAATGGTCTCGAGCAGACGCGCCGCCTCCGAACCGCGGATTTTCTCCAGATCATCCTGATACTTCAGCAGCACCCCAAGCGTGCCGTCGACATCGGCTGGTCTGAGATCGATCACATCAATCTGCACCAGCGCATGCGCCCAGTCGATCGTCTCAGCAACACCCGGTGCTTTATACAGATCCTGCTGGCGCAGCTGCTGAACGAACTCAACAATCTGCCGAGCCAGCTGGAAGCGCGCAGCGGGTGCTTTCATCTGAATGATCTCGAGTTCCCGTTCCGCATCCGGATAGTCCAACCAGTGATAGAAACATCGGCGTTTGAGCGCATCGTGAATCTCGCGCGTCCGGTTCGATGTAATGACGACTATGGGCGGGGCGCTCGCTTTAATCGCGCCGATTTCCGGAATCGAGATCTGATACTCGGACAGCAGCTCCAGCAGATAGGCTTCAAAGGGTTCATCGGCCCGATCGATCTCATCGATCAGCAGCACCGGGGCCGCCTCATCATCAACCGCCGTCAGCGCCTGCAGCAGCGGTCTTGCAATCAGGAACCGGTCTGAGTAAATGTCCCTGGCGATGGCCGCCCGATCGTGCAGGCCTGCAGCTTCCGCCAGTCGAATTTCGATCATCTGCCTGGCGTAATCCCACTCGTAAACGGCCGACGAGATATCAAGCCCCTCATAGCACTGCAGGCGAATGAATCGACGGCCGAGAGTGGCGGCCAACACTTTGGCCACCTCGGTTTTTCCAACGCCGGCTTCGCCTTCCAATAACAGCGGTCTGCTCAGTGTCAGAGATAGATAAACCGCAGTCGCTAGGCTTCGTTCGGCAACATAACTGCCGGACGCCAACAGCGCTTCAGTTGAAGAAATGTCGGAAGGAAGATTCATCAGCGGACCCAGGATTGAAAGCGAATACCCACAATCGCAGACCTAGACGGATTTCAGGCGCCCGGCTCTGAAAACTGGACCCGAGCACCCGAAAATACATCGTTTATGGAACGCTAGCCGCCCGCTTTCGCCACCGCCCGTTTCGCCATGACGGTCACCAGATGGGCGCGATACTCCGCACTCGCATGAATATCGCTATTGAGCTCATCGGCGGACACGCGGACATCGGCAATGCTGGAGACCGAAAAGGAATCAGCCAATCGAGATTCCATCTCAGTCGCGCGGAAAACGCTGGCGCCCGCACCCGTAACGGCAACCCGTACACCGTCGCTGCCGCGGGCGACAAAAACACCAACGATCGCATATCGAGACGCTGGATTCGGAAACTTGCCATACCCAGCGGCTTGCGGAACGGTAAACGAAACAGAGGTGATGATTTCGTTTTCGTTCAATGCGGTCTCAAACATTCCAGTAAAGAAATCGTCAGCCGATATCGCCCGGGTGTCCGTATGGACCGTCGCGCACAATCCCACCAATGCGGCTGGATAGTCAGCCGACGGATCGCTGTTGGCAATCGATCCGCCAATGGTACCGCAGTTTCGCACCTGAGGATCGCCAATTCCACCGGCCAGCTCCGCGAGTGCCGGAATGGTCTGCCTGACGTCCGCCGATGCCGCCACCTGCGCATGGGTGGTCATGGCGCCGACCGTCACCGAGTTACCCGAAACCGCGATGCCCCGCAGTTCGCTGATGCCACCGAGATCAATCAATTCACCCGCGGAGGCGAGGCGCTGCTTCATGGTCGGTAACAAAGTGTGGCCACCCGCCAGCAGCAGGCCATCCTCCGACGCATGGAGCATTTCCGTCGCCTCGTTCAGAGTGGAAGGTCTCTTGTAGTCAAATGCATACATGATTAGTTCTCCTGTCAGGATGCCTGAGCGTTATGAATCGCCTGCCATACCCGATAGGGCGTCGCAGGCATGTCAATGTGGGTTACGCCGACCTCGGACAAAGCGTTCAGAACGGCATTGATCACCGCCGGCGGTGAGCCGATCGCACC
Organism: Arenicellales bacterium; assembly: GCA_965205205.1. Lineage (GTDB taxonomy): Bacteria > Pseudomonadota > Gammaproteobacteria > Arenicellales > JAJDZL01 > JAJDZL01. The sequence continues at coordinate 2,906,319 of CBDBFX010000002.1, read as the reverse complement.
GGCTTCACCACAGCCTTTCACCCCGAGCGGATTGTGTTCGCACTCGGTAACGGTCGTGTCGACCGAGAACGAAGGAACATCTGCCGCCCGCGGCATGGTATAGTCCATATAGGAACCGGAAAGGAGCTGACCCCCGTCATCATAAGCTGCCGCCTCCAGCAGCGCCTGCCCGATGCCCTGCACCAGTCCACCGTGCACCTGACCTTCGACGATCATCGGATTGATGACCGTTCCGAAGTCATCCGTCGCATGAAAACTCGCGACTTCCACGACTCCCGTCTCGGGGTCGACTTCAACTTCGCAGACGTAAGTGCCGGCGGGAAAAGTGAAATTTTTGGGATCGTAAAACGCCGTTTCCTCAAGCCCCGGTTCCAAATCTTCCAACGGATACTGATGAGGAACATACGCGGTCAGCGCAATTTCGCCAAAGGCCTTGGCTTTGTCGGTTCCCGGTACGACGAACTGTCCATTTTCGAATTCAATGTCCGATTCAGATGTCTCGAGCAGATGGGCGGCGATCTTTTTGCCCTTGGCAATGATCTTGTCAAGCGCACCAACGATTGCCGTACCACCCACTGCGATTGAGCGAGAGCCGTAAGTACCCATGCCAAAAGGAATCTTATCGGTATCGCCATGAACAATCTCGATGCTGTCGAAATCGATGCCCAGTTTTTCCGACACAACCTGTGCGAAAGTCGTCTCATGGCCCTGGCCATGCGAATGGGAGCCGGTCAGTACGCTGACCGAACCGGTCGGATTGACCCGCACCGTCGCCGCCTCATAAAGACCCGCCCTGGCGCCAAGTGAACCGACGACATTGGAAGGGGCGATGCCACAGGCCTCGATATAGGAGGAAATGCCGATGCCACGCAGTTTGCCGACGGCTTTCGAAGCAACCTTGCGCGCCTGAAAGCCGGCATAGTCCGCTGATTCAAGCGCTTTGTTCATACTCGCCTCATAGTTCCCCGTATCGTAAACCAGCGCAACGGGTGTCTGATAAGGAAACTGATCGGGCTGAATGAAGTTGCGGCGGCGGATTTCAACGGGATCCAGTCCCAGCTGATCCGCAGCAACCTGTACGATGCGCTCCAGCAGATAGGTCGCTTCCGGTCGTCCGGCGCCGCGATAGGCATCCACCGGCACCGTATTGGTAAACACCGCCTTAACCTCGCAGTAGATGCTCGGCGTCGTATATTGTCCGGCCAGCAGCGTACCATGCAGATAAGTCGGAATACAGGGTGCGAATGTCGAAAGATACGCACCCATGTTGGCGAGAGTCCGTTCGCGAAGTGCGAGGAACTTGCCCTTTTCATCCAGTGCGAGCTCAACGGTCGTCACGTGGTCGCGTCCATGAGCGTCCGAGATGAATGACTCGCTCCGATCGGCGGTCCACTTGACCGGCCGATTCAACTGCGCGGCCGCCCAGGTCACGATGATTTCTTCAGCATAGTGAAAGATTTTTGACCCGAAACCGCCGCCGACATCTGGCGCATGAACGCGCAGCTTATGCTCCGGCAGACCCAGTACGAACGCACCCATCAGCAGTCGAATGACATGTGGATTCTGACTGGTCGTGTGCAGGGTGTGCTGCCCGCTGGCCTGATCGAAATCGCCAATGGCACAGCGCGGCTCGATTGCGTTGGCGATCAGCCGATTATTGACAAGATCCAGTTTCGCAACATGAGCGGCACTGGAAAACGCCTGTTCCACCGCCTCGGCATCGCCGAGCGACCAGTCATAGCAGACGTTGGAGCCGATATCATCATGAACCATGGGCGAGTCCGCAGACACAGCCTGTCGCATGTCGACGACTGCGTCCAGGACATCGTAATCGACCTCAATCCGTTCCGCCGCATCCCTTGCCTGCTCGCGCGATTCTGCGATGACGACGGCAACCGGGTCCCCCAGATGCCTGGCTTTCCCTTCGGCCAGGACCGGATGCTTCGGTTCAAGCATCGGACTGCCATCCTTGCTGTGTACCTGCCAACCACAGGGAATGCCACCAACCGCTGACAGGTCCGCGGCTGTGAATACGGCGACCACTCCATCACTTTCGGCAGCTGCCGACGCATCGATCGCATTGATTTTCGCATGAGCATGCGGCGAGCGTAGAATGTACGCGTAAGCCTGGCCATGCAGATTCATGTCATCGGTGTACTTTCCCGCACCTCTGACGAACCGCAAGTCTTCTGTTCGGCGCACGGCGGCGCCAATACCCGTATTGCTCATTGTTGTGCCTCCCGCATGGCCTTCGCGCCCGCCTGTATCGATTTGACGATATTGTGATATCCGGTGCAGCGACACAGATTTCCTTCCAGCCATTCGCGAATTTCCCGTTCCGAAGGATCGGCGTTGATGCTGACTAGGTCCAGCGCGCTCATAATGACACCGGGTGTGCAGAATCCACACTGCAGGCCATGGTTTTCACGAAACGCCGCCTGCATGGAATGTAACTCGGCGCCATTGGCAACGCCTTCTATAGTTGTGACATCGGCACCGTCCGCCTGCGCCGCAAGCATGGTACAGCTCTTGACTGATTTGCCATTGACGTGCACGACGCATGCGCCGCACTGACTGGTATCACACCCGACATGGGTACCGGTCAAGCGCTGATTGACTCGAAGAAAATCGACCAACAGAGTCCGTGCATCAACCTCAGCCGACACACGCCGTCCATTAACCGTCATTGAAATTGCTACCGCCATATACTGTTCCTCCCGACTGAATCTGATCAGTCACCGGCTCCATCCACTTTTTCCCATCGGTGGACGGAGACATTGCTATTTTTTACAAAATCACCCTGCAGATTTTAAAGGATTTCATTCAGTGAAAACAAACTTAGTGAGACTTTCTGCCCAATGAGACGGCAATGACGAAACAGTGAAACGAACACCTGATGCACCGATTACCATCCCTATATCCTAACGCCTGCCAATCAGGTGATTTTTTCGCTGAACGATCACCCGATACCCAGAGAAAACGTTTCGTCAGCCGGCGCCTCGACAGAGGTCGGATATGCGCCATGGGCAGATTCGGCGATCACCTGAAGTGCCGTGATGAAGTTGGCAGGACCGAGCTGGCTCAATCTGTAAAAGAGTTCGTTTTTCACGCCACTCGTCATCACTGCATAGGCCAGTGCCGAAACTCTCGGCGGAACTTTATTCATTTGGTTCCCCGCGGGTTGCACCCTTTGGTTCAATGGCAGAAAAAAATGCGGCAAAGAAATCTCCGACAATTTTTCTTGCCGCACTGCTCATCAGACGCGAGCCAATCTGTGCCACCTTACCACCCATGGCAAGATTTGAATCGTAAAACAGTTCGCACCCCTCTTCAGCATCTGCCAATCTGAACTTCACCTCACCGCTGACATATCCAAATGAGGTGCCTTTAGAGGCCCCGCGCATGGTGTAGCTCTCATACTGCACAACATCACTGACTGTCAGCTCGATTGGAAAGGTGGATTTGATCGGACCGAATTTCTTTTTGATCACACCCTTCAATTCACTGTCGGACACCCATTCAAGCTCCGTACATCCCGATATCGAGCGACGGATGGTGTCAGCGTCGTACAGCGCATCCCAAACAACGGTACGAGGGTGGGGCACAATCGTGCTTCCTGATAATTCCATGTTACTGTCTCGCCAGTCATTAAAAAAATTTCTTCGGTACTCAGGCTCAGTACCTACGAGGCATCTGCAATGTCCCTAAGTAATTGATATTGTGCCGATCGGTTCTGCTCTGAAAAATTGTTTCTTCCAATCTATCATCATATTATCAGACACTTACGTTTCTCAACCCGATGAATAACCACCAAACGCTCTAAAAAACAGACCAACCGGTTCATCGACTCTCTGCGCCGTCGCGGCGATGGACAGTTCGCTCACCACGGCCTCGCCAACCTCAAGCACGCGTGTTGACCGTGCGACCGCCGTACCCCCTCATCAAAACCCTGCAGCGGCCGCTTAGCTCCCATTCCGACTGCACCAGGTGCGCCATCAGCCTACGGCTGAGGGGCCGATGCGCCTGGCAACCGCACCGAACACCTGGTGATCCGATCGGCACCACTGTCGACACCCTGGACCTCTCTGATTTCGAAAACCACACCATTGCCGTCTCTGATCCATTCCTTCATTGCTCTCCAATTACTGTCCAATGGCTCAAAATGCAGGCGGCGAATTTGCCTCAAATGCCGGCCGCAGATCAGGAAAAGCCCAGGTCAACGGCACCTGGACGCCAGGCAACCATCCAAAGATCCAGGTGCCCATAGCGAAGTCGGCAGAGACAACGGATTCCAGCCACACCGAATGATCACACATCAGCACTCGACGAACCGTCTCTCACCACCGCGCACCTCTGCCACCCGCAGTACCGCGGCCGGGACAGGAAATGGTAATCGCCGCCGTCGGTCAGTCTGTGAATGTGAGGCATCTTGTCCACATAGCAGCAGCCCCGCTCGCGGATGTTGCGGAAGGCTGAGGAGCCGATTGGCAGTCCGAGGTCGTTCATTTCGCCCGATCAGTGAACCGTCTGTTTCCATTGTAGCATGGTTCGGCGAAGGACATTCCAATCCGCAAGGGTTCGACATCTCAAGTCCATTACCTACGTCCGACCCATCTTTACCGTCCACACTACTATAAAATAAACCATTCCAACTATACCGCAGACCTTATCATGCCAATAGACTCCGATTCACACCATTCACCGGTGACGTTGCTACACAATCCGCAGAATTTTGCCGCGGCTGAACAGGAAGATGTACCACAGGGAAAACTACGAATGATCATCACCTATCTGGAGATGACAAAACTGCCACATTTCCCACATCGGTCAAAACGAGCCGAGAATCTATCAATTATCCGAACCCGCCAGCCAACTGTCGGATTTTATCGATTTCTGTATACCAGTGTCGGTAAGGATTGGTTGTGGTACGAAAGAAACGAATGGTCCGATATCGAACTTGAGCAGGTCATCAGGCACCCCAAAGTTCGCATCTACGTACTCTATGTCGACGGGACTCCCGCCGGATACAGTGAACTGGACTGTCGCCAGAAAGACGAGGTTGAGCTGGCGTACTTCGGTCTCATGCCCGAGTTCATCGGGCGCGGACTGGGACTTTATTTTCTGCGCTGGTCCGTCGAAAAGGCCTGGACTGAAGAACCAGAAAGAGTCTGGGTTCACACCTGCAATTTCGACTCACCCCATGCGATCGCAATCTATCAGAAAGCCGGATTTTCAGCCTACGGCCAGGAAGCGGTGCTGATCGACGATCCGCGGCCAGCGCTTGATTGACACCAACGGGGACACCTTCAGCTGGTGGGTTCATGCGGTTGACGGCCAATCACCGATCGGAGTACACGGAAGGGTGGATCATATCGATCATCCGACTCTCGCACCACGCCGGCAAGTGATCTGTCTTTACAACCTTTATCAACCGATGCCTCATACATGAACAGCTTTCTTCCTACCGATACGGGTGAACTTCAGCGGCTTGACAGCAGGTTTCACCTTCACCCTTTTACCGACACCAAGCATCTGCACACCATTGGCAGCCGTATCATTACGGCCGCCGACGGAATCTATATCTGGGACTCCGATGGCAACAGAATCATCGATGGAATGGCGGGGCTCTGGTGTGTCAATCTCGGTTACGGGCGCAGCGAACTCGTTGAAGCAGCAACCCGACAGATGCAGACACTGCCTTACTACAACACATTCTTCATGACCTCTCATCCACCAGTCATCGAACTGTCAGAAAGACTGGCGGCAATCACACCGCGCCAGTTCAGGCATGTCTTTCTGACCAATTCGGGTTCCGAAGCCAATGACACGGTCATCCGAATGGTGCGCCGCTACTGGGCACTGCTGGGTAAATCGACGAAAACCGTGATCATCAGTCGAACGAATGCCTATCACGGCAGTACGATTGGTGCCGCCAGTCTGGGTGGAATGGCAGAGATGCACGAATCAGGGATTCCCATTGCCGGAATCGAGCACATTCAACAACCCTACTGGTACCAAGATGGCGGTCAGCTGGATCCGGAGACCTTCGGCATTCAAGCCGCGCACAGTCTCGAGCGGAAGATCAATGACCTCGGGGTTGACAATGTCGCGGCATTCATCGCCGAACCGATTCAAGGTGCAGGCGGCGTCATCGTTCCCCCGCCATCCTATTGGACCGAAATATCTCGCATCTGCAACGCATACGAAATTCTGTTTGTTGCCGATGAGGTGATCTGCGGCTTTGGACGAACTGGGAAATGGTTTGCAACCGATACCTATGATCTGAACCCAGACCTGATGGTTATGGCCAAGGGCCTGTCTTCCGGTTACCTGCCCATCGCCGGCGTCATGGTTGCGGACCAGGTGGCGAATGTGATGATCGAATCGGGTGGTGAGTTCGCACATGGATTTACTTATTCCGGTCACCCCGTAGCCTGCGCTGTTGCCTCAGAAAACATCCGCATTCTAGCGGATGAAGGCATCATTGATCAGGCTGGAACGGATACGGGACCTTATTTTCAGGCCAAATTGCGAGAACTGGCCGACCATCCGCTGGTTGGTGAGGTCAGAGGTGTCGGATTGATTGCGGGCATCGAGCTGGTCAAAGACAAAGCCTCGCGAACTCGATTCGATCCAGAACTGAAAACGGGCATCCGCTGCCGCAATCACGCCGCCCGGCTGGGGCTGATCATGCGCGCCATCAAAGATTCGATGGTGCTTTCTCCACCGTTGATCATTTCCCGTTCACAGATTGATGATCTGACCGCGATTGTAGTTCAGGCATTGGATGAAACCTGGCGGAGTCCTGCGTCATAATGTTCTGACTGCTCTTGCCATCATGGCCAAGAAACACGGTTCACGGAATACGGTGAGACGCTTTCAGAAGGCGACGCCAGTCTTTCAGTCAATCGGCGGACGTGGCAGACTCACCACCTCGACAGTGAAAGAAAGCGAACGATTGGCGCGCGATGAAGCGGTGTTCCTGCATCATCAATCGCTTTCAACATCCTGCCTGGACGAGCTGCGGAGCGCGAACCAGACTGAACTGACCAATCTGCAGCATAAGACCCATGTCGATTTTCACGACAGCTGCCTACATCAGTTTGGTTACGGACATCCATCCTTTGGTCACCTCAGCGATCAAGCGATAGCTGAAGGCCCTTTCATCCTGTCCGAGAGGAATGACGAATCGACTGGCGGTTGAGTTTGCAGAAAAACTTGTCGAGCTGACTGATCCGGGACTTGATCGCATCCTGTTCTCACCTGGCGAAACAACCGCTATCGGCATAACCCTGAAGACCTGAAGACTACGCGTAGGGTAAACGGTGCGATTCAAAGCGATATTGATGTGGAATTCGTTTCATGGTGCGTTCACAACTGCAACCTGCACGCCGACTATGTCGAGTATGTATTGGAAAAGAAGGCGAAGTGGCGGCGGTCACCTCTGGAACAGCTCCCAGTGTTCCTCACTTCCCGCCAGATGATTACTGACTCCGAATCCGCGAAGCCTACAATCGCTATCTTGCACTGCTGATGGATTGCCGAATTCGCTACGACGGCAGCGGCCATTACCTGCACGCGGCGTGGAGCGGACCTTCCCCGTCGATATGACCTGTCAACCTCCTGAATCAAACAACACCCTGTATGAAAGAGCTCCTCCTCAGCTGTTTATGCTGGATGTGATTGACAGCCCGAGCAAAAATTGAACGCTTGATCCATTCAGTCATTCACTCAATGATCTGAGTTCGGCAATACCAGCGATTCGATCCAATTTCTGGCTTCCAACTGGCGAACTCCCTGATCAAGAATATCTGCGTCAATCCCCAACTCCCAAGCCGTATCTTTTCTCTCGGGATTTTCCTGCAGCAGATCGAGCTTTCTAGTGTAGTCGAGCAGACTGTCTGAATCACTGAAAAAACCTTTCCGAATCAGACGTTCTTGACGGCAGCGGATGAGAGATGCCAGTTCCCCGGTGTCATATTCGGGATGGTACTGCAACGCCCACATTATTCCATTGCCACAGATGATCTCCAGCGCCTGTACGCTTGATATGTGATTGCCCGATAATACCTGTGAATTGGGAGGAATGCCGACCACTTCATCTTCGTGACTTGCAAATCCGTCAAACACCGGAAACTTACCGCGGTAGAGTGGATGATTCAGCCCACGCTCGGTCAATCGTATTTTCCTCGCAAACCCCATCTCCCTACCCTTCGGATTGATCCGTACTTCACCACCCGCGGCAACAGTACCAACCTGCATAGCCCAGCAGCTTCCAAAACTGGGGACTCCCTGATCAAAAACCTCCTTCTGAAGTTCCACCTGTCTACGAACGGATGGATTGTCGGCATCCAGTACGGACAAATTGGATCCCGTCACCGCAACTCCATCATAAGATTTCAGTTCAACACCGTGCGGCAGATGAGAATCGCCATCGGCTGGTGTTACGATGTCGACAGTCGCATTGGGCGCGATCGAAAGCAACATGGATCGGTAAAGCTCGCTTGCCAAAGCCATTCCGCTTTCGGCAAGCGTGTTTCGAGACTCGCGTGCGTAACCTTCGACGACGAGCAGCTTAACTGGATTTTCAATCATGACGGTTCGATGTATTGTGGTTGATGGTCACTGACATCAGCGATCAATTAATTCAAACGGTTCAGTATATCCGGCAATTCAGCGTAACTTCGACAGATCGCATCAGCGGTAGTGGACGCGGCATCCGCATCGCGGGTCGCCGTAAAGAGAATCGCCCGCATGCCCAACGCGTGGGCGCCTCTAATATCATTGTGTTCACGATCTCCGATGTGAATTCCATCTTCGAATGCTGCGCCAAGCCCACTGAGTGCACGAGCAAACATATCACGATGGGGCTTTGAGCGGCCAACCTCATCTGAAAATGCAAAAACTTTGAAATACTGCTTTAAATCATGCATTTCAAGCCACAACCTGAGACCGGTACCAGGCGTGTTGATGGTATCTGACACCACTGCGAGCGGACAATGTCGAGAAATTTCCGCCAACGCCTCTCGAACTCCTGCTATTGGCTCTGGTGGAACCGCAATCTCAAGTGATTCCAATGCCACGACGGTTTCGCGGAAACTCGGTGCTGGAAGACTTACTTTCAGCCTTGCCAATATTCGGTCCAATCGCTGAGCGACCGTCCAAGTGACAAATTCTTCGTGCCATACTCGATTGAACTCAGCATTGACTGCATCATAGGCTGATTGGACCGTTTCAAGTGAGAAAGATGAAACTCTGTCAACCGACTGCCAAACTAGAAAGTACCGTTCGTCGCGCTTGCTTCGAAGTCCTCGCCGCCGTCGAATTTCTTCATCGGAATCATCGTTGATTATGGTGTCCCACAAATCAAAGGTAATGGCTCTGTTTGTTTTCAAAGAAATGGTTTCCTCACCCAAATAAAAATGCTCTGCCGTACTGAAGGCAACCGCCGCCGGCGATGTCTCCCGTGAACATTCCACACACGGAAGCAATCTACCAGCAGTATTTCAAGCAACGGCCACCCGCCGCCATGCTCACACCGACTTTCCGACTCTGTCACGCCAGCTGCTGAGTGAATACTGTCACTTGATGTCCTGCAGATCTCAGAGTGAAAAACCATGGGCCGTTCTGATCAAATGTTAAACTCGCGAGCGCTCTGCCGACACCACTCCCAGAAATCGGTACCAAAACTCTGTAATACATACAGCACGAATTCATCACCGAGGCAATGAATGGTCACTCCCAAGTGACTGATGATGGTTGTAACAACATCATCGGCCTGCAGTGAATCAACATCAATTGGACAACCTTTTTTAAGAAACGATCGGCCTGAAGTTCCCGATATCTGAACGATCAATCGGGCAGACGACAACTCGGTAACCGTTGCATCGGTATCCGACAGCAATTCCCGCAGGCGTAAAAATGTCGTTTCATTGTCTCTTTGCTGCGATTGCACCAGGTACATGCCAGGCCCGTTGCTCAGCAGATCGAAATCCTCACCTGCTATGGATTTTCCGTATGCCGGCAGCTTTTGGATGCCAAACTCCATCAGCTGTTTACCGCAACTTTTCTCTGTGAGTCCCTGCACCTGAAAGAGCAGCCCGACATCAATCTCGCGAATCAATACGCTTGGAATCGATCGGCGACTAGGCACGGACGCGCTCCCCCTGTGGGTCAATAAAGATATGATGCACAACCTCAACCGGCACCTCGCGTCCGGTCAATGGAGAACAGGCATACATCGTCTTGCCGAACAGCTGCCGCCCATCTGCAATCAATGCGAGGCCGATATCACAGCCAACATGAGGACTGTAGCAGACGGACGTCAGATGCCCGCGACTCTTCGTCGGTTGACCGCCGCTTTTTTCTGCGAGAATCTGCGCGCCGCGGGGAATTGGACTGCCGTCAATAGACTTGACACCAACGAGCTGTCTGCGGCCGTTGGCGGTCAGTGCGCTTCGTTCCGCCAGCCTTCGCCCAACGTAGTCTCCCTCAGTCTTCATCATGCGCTCAAATCCGAGATCGGTAGCGGTGGTCCGCCCATCCAGTTCGGCCGCAACGACATGACCCTTCTCAATTCGCAATACGGTTAACGCCTCCAATCCATACGGTGCAATTTCCCAGGTCTGTCCGGCTGCCAGTACCGTCTCCCACACCAATTCAGCCTGTTTCGATGGCATATGAATCTCATAACCCAGTTCCCCTGAAAAACTCACTCGAAAGACCAGCACCTGCACATCCGCTATTCGGGTGCGTATGACTCCCATGTACGGCAGGCTTTCGCCGCTCGCCGCCTCTTCACCGATGACCGCACCCAGTACGCTGCGGCTGAAAGGACCGGCCAATGCCATTCCGGCCCATTGATCGGAAATTGAAGTCAGATGAACGTGCAGTTCCGGCCACACGGTCTGCGCATAGATTTCCATATGCTCCAGCACCGGACCGGCATTCGCGGTAGTCGTCGTCATATAAAACTCATTCTCAGAAAGCCTGGTTGACGTTCCATCATCGAACACGAAACCATCTTCTCTCAGCATCAACCCGTAACGACAGCGGCCAACCGGAAGCGAACGCCAGCGATTGATGTAAATTCGCTCTAGAAACTCGGCGGCATCACGACCCTGAACATCGATTTTTCCAAGTGAGGAAACATCCGTTATGCCGACCTTTTCGCGCACATGCCGAGTCTCTCTCAAAATTGAATCTTGAACGCTCTCACCGGTTCGCGGATAGTAGGCGGGACGTTTCCATACGCCTGAGTTCTGCATGTGCGCCTGGTTGCGCACGTGCCATTCATGCAGCGGTGTGCGACGCACTGGACTCAAATGCGCGCCATATTCCAAACCTGCCAGTGCACCAAGCGTCACCGCTGTGTAGGGTGGGCGAAAGGTGGTATGTCCGACTTCCGCTATTTCAACGTTCCGCAGTCGCGCAAGAGTGGCCAGGCCATTGACGCTGCTGGTTCGTCCCTGATCGGTACCCATACCGAGTGTGGTATAACGCTTGAGATGCTCGACCGAAACAAAACCTTCGGCATGGGCCAGCTCGAGATCGTCAACCGTCACATCATTCTGCAGATCGACGAAACGTTTGCTGCTGCCTGACCGAGGCACACTCCACAAAGGCACCATGGCATTGGCAGACTCCTCAGGCGCACTTGCAGCCACAATCTCTGAATTGGGTTCAAATCCAGCCAGCTTCGCACTCTCAACACCGACGGCGGCCCCCTGACGGAGTGCCGATGAGAGCGCAAACTCTCCGGTCGCACTGCCCGCAACACGCAGTGCCGGCAGTTTCTGCGCTGGCACATAAGCTCCCATCGTCTGCTCAAATGCCAATTTTCCCTGCGCCTGCGAAAACAGATGAACAGTCGGCGTCCAACCGCCCGATACGCAGAGCAGGTCGCAACGAATGGTCTCTGTCTTTGTGGACACGGTACCATCAGCATTCATGCGTCCGACCTCGACCGCCCGGACCGTTCGTAAGCCCTTTGTTCTGATGATGACGGAACCTTGAATCAGTGGTGTTTCACCGAGTTCCTCCAGCGCCCGCCGACCCGGAGACGACAGACGACTGTCAACAACAGAAACGACTTCCGCGCCCACGTCTCGCAATGCCTCAACGGTCGCGTAGGCACTGTCATTGTTGGTGAACACAACCGCTTTCCGTCCACAGGCGACGGCAAATTTTCGTGCATAGCCACGCACCGCTGACGCCAGCATAACACCCGGCCTGTCGTTGTAACCAAAAGGAATCGATCGCTCGATCGCGCCCGTCGCCAGCACGATCTGTTTCGCCCGTATCTGCAGCGTCCGTTGACGAACCTGACCCGGACTCGGCTCGGCCACATGATCGGCAACGCGTTCAACCGCCGCAACCATATTCTGATCGTAGCAGCCGAAGGCCGTCGTACGGAAACGCACATCCACATTTGGCATCTGCTGCAGCTGACGTAGCGTCTCCTCAGCCCACCGGTCCGCAGGCCCGCCATTGATCATCGCTCGATCGAATCGAAGCCGACCACCACCGGTCGATGACTCGTCAATCAACATGACCTTTGCACCACTTCCGGCAGCAGTCAATGCCGCAGATAATCCGGCAGCTCCAGCTCCGACGATCAGAACGTCGCAGAACTCAAATGATCTGCCATAGGTGTCTGGATCAAGTTCCGTCGATGATCGACCCAATCCCGCCGCGCGGCGAATGAAGCGTTCGTAAAACATCCATTTGGAAGCGGGCCACATAAAGGTTTTGTAATAAAAACCAGCCGGCAGCAACGGCGATAGGAAATTGGCCAAAATCCCCAGATCGAAACCGACTGAGGGCCAACAGTGCTGGGAGAACGCCTCCAACCCGTCATACAGTTCAACTTCGGTCACTCGGATGTTCGGCTCAGCCCGAGCACCCGAACGCATTCGCACCATCGCACTCGGTTCTTCGACACCGAGCCCGAACACGCCACGCGGCCGATGGTACTTGAAACTGCGTCCCACTACCCGCACTCCATTCGCGAGCAGTGCCGACGCAAGGGTATCACCGCGAAATCCCGAATACCGACGACCGTCAAATTTAAATCGAATAGGCTGTCTTCGATCCAAATCTCCACCCGTTGAGTGACGAAAAGAACTCATTGAATGTCGTACCTATCCATCATCATTTATCGCCAGCGGGTGCTTCGCCTGATGAAATCTCATGCGTCCATGTATTGCGCCGTACTTTAAACCACTTTCGACAGCCACCTGTGTGATGCCACCATTCGGTGTGTTCACCACGTGGATTATCGCGGGTGTATACGTAGTCATACCAAAGCGACGGGTGGTCATCAAGATCGGGCCGCCTGACCGTCGCATCACCTCGATAGGTAAACTCGGTCTGCGCCCGCTCACCACACCAAGGACAGGGAATCAATAACATAACGATACCTTTCAGGCGAGTTCTGACTCACTCAGTCAGTGAGAAAAAGCGAAAGCGCCACTGCCCTTTTCATCCAACAGCGCGCCCGTTTCAAATCGCTCCAGATTGAGTTCCTCATTCAGAGCGTGTGGCCGATCATGGGCGATGGTATGAGCAAAACACCAACCGGATCCCGGCGTCGCCTTAAAGCCACCATAACACCATCCACCATTCAGATACAGACCATCGATCGGCAGCTTACCGATGATCGGACTGCCGTCCATCGACATGTCCATAACGCCACCCCAGGTTCGCATCAGCCGCACCCGACTCAGGCAGGGAAACAAAGTGAGAACCGACTGTACGACGTACTCGATCCTAGGCAGATTGCCGCGTTGAGCGTAAGAATTGTAAAAGTCAAGGTCACCGCCAAAAAGCACTTCACCTTTATCGGTCTGACTGATATAAACATGCGATGCGCCTGAGGTAACCACGGTATGGATGATTGGCTTAAGCGGTTCAGTCACCATCGCCTGCAGAACATGCGACTCAATGGGCAGCTTCAGGCCGGCCATCCCCGCCAGTCGGCTGGAGTTGCCAGCAACAGCCAGGCCGATTCTATCCGCATTGATGGTTCCGCGACTGGTTTCAACGCCGCTCACCCGATTGCCCTGAACGTTGATCCCGGTCACCTCGCAGTTCTGAATGATATCGACTCCGAGCGCGTCGGCACCGCGCGCATAGCCCCAGGCGACGGCGTCATGCCGCGCAGTCCCCGCTCTCTGCTGCAGCAGGCCGCCAAAAATCGGATATCGGGTATCGCTGGAACAGTCCAAATGCGGGACCATCTGCCGAATCTGGTCCGGCAGCATCAACTCGGCATCGATTCCATTCAGGCGCATGGCATTGCCGCGCTGTGAAAACGACTCCATCTCAGCATCACTGTGGGCCAGGTTCAGAACACCTCGCTGGCTGAACATTACGTTGTAGTTGAGTTCCTGCGACAGCCCTTCCCAAAGCTTAAGGGAGTGTTCGTAGAATTTTGCATTCCCATCAAGCATGTAATTGGAACGGACGATGGTTGTGTTGCGGCCCGTATTGCCACCACCCAGCCAACCTTTTTCGAGCACCGCGACGTTATTGATGTTGTGCAGTTTGGCAAGATAGTATGCGCTCGCCAGTCCATGCCCGCCCGCGCCGACGATGATCACGTCATAGGATTTTTTAGGTTCAGGGTCGCGCCAGACTCTTGACCAGCTGCGGTGCCCCGACAGCGCGTTTCCCAACAGGGACAGGCCAGAGTAACGTTTAGTCAAAAAATGCTGCAGTCTCATCGGTCTTCAGCCAATGGTCCAATCGTTCGAACACTCTCACATTGGGGGCCAGCACGTCAAGCGCGCTGAAATCGCCAACCCCAATCCAGCGCAGTTCCTGATTTTCAAGCCCTTTCGGCCACCCTCCATAATTTTTGACCCGCCAAAAATTCAGCATCACCTTTCGATCGGGATAATCATAGGGAAAGCTGTCAAATGGCGTGGCGCTCAACACATCAATGCCCAGTTCCTCATCCAGCTCCCTGGCCAACGCGTCGGTCATCGCTTCCCCATTCCTGATCTTACCTCCCGGAAATTCCCATTTTCCATAATATCGGTCCGGAGTAGTACGACGGGCGACCAATACGCGCCAATCAGCATTGAACACCAGGCCTGCGACCACCTGAATTCTGTCAGCTTCGGTATTCTGCATTGATACGCACGTACTCATAACTTAAATCTGAGGTCCATACGGTTGCTGAACCACTTTCGTCGTCTCCACCTAAATCAATAACAATGGAAAACTCCGCCTCAGCCATCGCAGCCGCGGCGTGCGCTTCGCAATAATCAGGATTCAACGCCCCCTGAGACATCACTTCAACGTCATTGATTCGGATGCTGACATGACTCAGATCCAGGCGGGGCACCTCGGCCCGCCCGATGGCGGCATAGATCCGCCCCCAATTGGGATCCGCGGCGTAAAACGCGGTTTTGACCAATGGCGAATTGGCGACCGTTTTTGCAATTTTCAGGCAATCTGCATTGGTCGCGCCCCGAGTAACGCGGATGGTTACGAATTTGGTGGCACCCTCGCCGTCTCTAACGATGGCCTGAGCGAGTTCCACTGCGACATCGCGAACCGCCTCAGCAAACGATGCCTGCAGTTCACCCGCAGTCTGTCCGTTCATATCAATACCTGACTCGGCAGTTGCAACGAGCAGGCAGGCGTCGTTGGTGGAAGTGTCGCCATCAATCGATATGCAGTTGAAACTCTCACTCACCGCTTTGTCCAGAACCGACTGGAGATATTCGGGTGGCGCGCGCGCATCCGTCGCAATAAATGCCAGCATCGTTGCCATGTTCGGTGAAATCATGCCGGATCCCTTGGCCATTCCGGAGACGCAGACCTGTCGGTCCGCATCCAGCTGCATCACTTTGGAAACCACTTTGGGCACGGTATCTGTTGTCATGATGGCCCGCGCGGCCCCTGGCCAGTTCCCCTCTCCCAATGCTTTCACACAGTCTCCGACATGGGCTTTGAATTTTTCGAGCGGCAATCGTTCGCCAATGACACCGGTAGAAAAAGGAATCACAGACTCTCGAGCAATCCCCATCTGCCCTGCAACCATGTCGCAGACTGCCAAACAGTCATCCACCCCTTGGCTGCCAAGCCCGGCATTGGCGTTGCCGCTGTTAATCACCAGTGCGCGAGACGTTCCCGGGTGCCGAGCTCCGGCGCGGTCGAGATGGTGGACCGCCACTTCAACCGGTGCCGCGCGGGCTCTGTTGTGCGTAAATACACCGGCAATCCCCGCTGCCGCGGGAATTGCGATCACTGCGAGGTCCTCCCCGCGGGATTTACGTATTCCAGCATCGACGGCACCCATTCTGAAACCGCGCACAACCGGATAAGCAGAGGGTGGATTCAGATTAACCGCCATGATTCAGGCCGACCTTCCGTGACACCGTTTGAATTTTTTCCCTGAACCGCATGGACACGGTTCGTTCCGCCCGACCTTCGGTACCTCCCGTACGTAGGTTTTCACGGCCGGCTGCGGTTTGGCAGGCGCGCTGCCGAGTACCGACTCCGTCTCGGAGTGCAGGTAGTTTAATTTGGGCGCTGACCGTTCCTGCCGACGCGTAATCTGCTCGACATTTTCGCTCGGTCTCACTTCCAGACGATAGAGCAGGCGAATGACTTCATACGCGACGTTCCGCATCATTTCGCTGAACATTTCAAATGCCTCGCGCTTGTACTCCTGCTTAGGATTCTTCTGCGCATAACCGCGCAGGTGAATGCCCTGGCGTAGAAAATCCATATTCGCCAGGTGCTCTTTCCAGGAGTTGTCCAGCACCATCAGCATGACGGCCTTCTCGACAGACTGCAGCTGCAGTCTGTGCTCCGGTTCGATACGGGATGCATAGTGTTCAAAGAGCGCTTCGTCAACTCGGGTAATCAGGCTCTCCTGACTGAGTTCCGGCTCTGCTTCAAGCCACTCGGATATTGACAGTCTGACATTGAATGCCTGCTCAATTTCACGGGTCAGCAGCTCAATGTCCCACATCTCGTCATTCGATTCGGGTGAAATGCAGGAATTGACGACCGTCTCAACATACTGCAGGCGCAATTCATGAATGGAATCGGTTATGGCCTCCGCTTCCATCAGAACATTCCGCTGATCATAAACAACCTTGCGCTGCTCATTCGCCACATCATCAAATTCCAGCAGTTGTTTTCTGATATCGAAATTGCGTCCCTCAACTTTTTTCTGCGCATTTTCGATGGCTTTCGTAACCCAGGAATGTTCAATGGCCTCACCGTCCTCAAGGCCCAATTTTCCCATCAGCCCTGACATTTTTTCCGAGGCGAATATTCTCAGCAGGTTGTCTTCCAACGACAGATAAAATCGACTTGACCCCGGATCACCCTGTCGCCCGGACCGGCCCCTCAACTGATTGTCGACGCGCCGGGATTCGTGTCTCTCAGTGCTCAACACATGCAATCCACCGGCTTCGACAACCGTGTCATGACGTTGTTGCCAGGCAGCCTTAATCGAATCGATTTCGGCCGGCTTGGCCTGCTCACTGAGATCGCGCAATTCCATTTCCAGATTGCCGCCCAGCACGATATCCGTACCGCGACCGGCCATGTTCGTCGCTATGGTAACCGTTCCGGGAACGCCAGCCTGAGCAATGATCCTAGCTTCTCGCTCGTGCTGTTTGGCGTTCAAGACATTGTGCGGAATTCCAGTCCGTTTCAATTGTCCGGCAAGGTACTCAGAGGTTTCAATCGACGCGGTGCCAACCAATATCGGTTGATTGTTACTGCGCCGCTCCTTGATTTCCTCGACAATCGCATTGAATTTTTCGGTGGTGGTTCGATACACGAGGTCTGGCAGGTCGATACGAACCATTTCCATGTGTGTTGGAATGACGACGACTTCGAGCCCATAAATCTGCTGAAACTCCTCGGCTTCCGTATCGGCTGTGCCGGTCATGCCAGCCAACCTGTCATACAGTCTGAAATAATTCTGAAAAGTGATGGATGCCAGCGTCTGGTTTTCCCGCTGCACCTGCACGCCTTCCTTGGCCTCAATCGCCTGGTGCAGGCCGTCAGACCAGCGACGCCCTGGCTGCATGCGGCCGGTGAACTCATCGACAATGACGATCTGGCCCTCGTGTACCAGATAATCCACATCACGGTGAAACAGTGAGTTCGCACGCAGCGCGGCAGTCAGGTGATGCACCAGTCCGACGTTGGAGAAATCATAGAGCCCCGTTCCATCATTCAAAAGACCGACTTCGGACAGCAGCTGTTCAGCTCTGTCGTGGCCTTCATCCGTGAGATAGACCTGCCGGGTTTTTTCGTCGACACTGAAATCACCAGGACCTTCTTCCACTTCCTGACGCCTCAGCCGGGGTACGACTTTGTTCATCTGCGCGTAAAGGGCGGTACTGTCTTCCGCGGCACCTGAAATGATCAGCGGTGTCCTTGCCTCATCAATCAAAATCGAATCGACTTCATCAACGATCGCGTAAGTCAGATTTCCCTGCACCCGATTTTCCGCAACGAACGCCATGTTGTCTCTCAGATAATCGAATCCGAATTCGTTGTTGGTTCCATAGACGACGCTACAGGCATAAGCCTCGCGTTTTTCTTCGGGATTTGAGTTGGATGAAACGACGCCAACCGTGATGCCGAGAAACTGATAGATTTTTCCCATCCATTCGGCATCTCGGCGCGCAAGGTAATCGTTGACCGTAATGATATGGACGTTGTGTCCGGCGAGTGCATTCAGGTAAACTGGCAAGGTCGCGACCAGCGTCTTTCCTTCACCGGTACGCATTTCCGCGATCTTACCGCGATGCAGAACCATTCCACCGATCAGCTGAACGTCGAAATGCCGCATATCCAGTACTCGCTTTGCGACCTCTCTGACGACCGCAAACGCTTCCGGCAGCAGATCATCAACCGACGCACCAGCCGTCAGTCTAGCTTTGAACTCAGGGGTTTTTGCCGCAAGATCGATGTCTGACAACGCCTGCATCTGGGGCTCCAACCGATTGATCGAGTCCACTGTGCGCGACATTTCTTTGACCAGTCGCTCGTTGCGGCTTCCAAATACCTTGGATAGAGTTTTAGCCAGCATCAGTTTTCAGATTGAAAGAGTCAATTGGTTCAGTGTCGACTAAGCGTCTACCGCTCCATGTGAGAACGGTGTTCGTCATAGTTCTTTTTCACGGTCAAGAAATAAATGGCAAATGTCTCAGACTGATTTAGTATCCAGACAGACTGCCGAAAATGCAGATCTTTTCCGAATGCATGGGTGGTTGTTCAATAACTATAAAATAGAGGCAGGAATTGTCACTATCAAATTTTGAAAGCCATATTTTATTGAATATCACTTTGAAAATCTGATTCCAAAAAATTGGGCGGAACAAAAACAATGTCAGACATCAACTATTTCAGAGTATCAAAGATTCTCGCCGATATTGAGCTGCCGAAAGCACCTGATCGCTTTATTGAAACGGATACATTTAGAGTCTGGGCTCAAGCCGCTGGCAAGGATATTGCAGACAATACGATCAAACTCCAGATTGAAGGTAACTTACTTTCGGTTACGGTCAGCTCTCCCACCTGGGCTCACGCGCTGATAAACAGTCAGGCGACCATACTGAACCGTCTTGTCGAATTGGGCTGCAAAAATCTGGAAGAAATGACGATTCGGGTCGGTGTTTTAACCGATAGGCAGTCACCTCGGTTAAAAAAACGGGCGCACGCGGGTTCGCGTCAGCGTGAAATCACACCAAAAATGAAAGAGCTGTTCATTCAAATTGCAGAAAATGCCTCCAACCCAGCTACCAGAGATGCCTTTTTACGCTTGAGTCGCAGTCGCCCCATACAAAAAAATGGTGGTGAATGACACAGCAATAATGATGATCGTTGTCAACTCTGAATAGCCCAAATGGAATGGCAGACGCATCGCGATGCTGGAGTGGTACAGTGAATATCTGCATTATGAATTTCGTCTGCCTAGAGCACTGCGTCGGACCTATTCAAACCAATTCCAAGTATCAAAGCCGATAAACGATTACAGTTGATCAACTGCGGGTGAAAGTTACTTCTTATTGATTGATTCATGGATTTCGCTCTGCTGGAAATCAGTAACAATGCTGAAACGAATGAATTGCATTTGGGTGGTTTAGAGAAAAGCAGGCACTCGGACTAGGTGCCGAGTGCTGGTGAACGCACGGTAGAAAAGAAAGCCTCGCGGCGGAACTGATGGGCTGGATAGCCAACCGGGTTGTTACAAGAGTCGTTTAGGCTGCGAAACGGTGCCTTCATTTCATCAAGAAACCTATAGAACCATCTGTACCAATGACTTCAATTGTAGCCGAAGCATGTACGACACGAACATGGATACGTCGATGTCTACATTCACCACTACGAAATGGAATCATTCTGGTTGTTTCTGAGGCGTTTTATATGTTCTTAAATAATTGATATTTTTGGGTTTTATTCCAAACCCCCATCACTCGGTCAGCGGCAAATGCACACACCGATATCTGGCGGCGTTCGAGATCGGTTCAACCTGCCTAATTTGATTCCACGGTTGGCTTATGTGGCCCTCAGAACACCACCCATGTCCGGCAGACTGCTAAAGTTAGGCTTAATATAAACGGTAATTAGAAACACTTTTCGTCTATTTACATCCAGAACTTCGATTCAACCGATCACCATTCGTCGTCCGCTGATGAGAATTTTGAAGCCTTCCTGTTCTCGACGCGGGCATGACCCTTCAACATGGCATCAATGCTGGCTTCGACCGCATCAGACGTTCTGGTGACTGTTTACCAGGTAAACACCCCCAAAAACGACAGCTCATCGTGCCATTCCGGAAGGTGAAATGAACCATGACAGATGGTCTGAAGCCGATGCGACGGCAATCCATTCTGTCGCTCTCTGGCAAGCTGGGATGGTTTGACAAGGACTTCGAAGCGGCTCCGGGCATCACCCCCTGCCAGCCGCGCGACCCGTGCCGTGCTTTCTTCCCTGAAAACCATCCCCAGGTAAGAATGTCAAGGTCCGCACCCGCAACCGAATCAGAGACCACCGTTCCTCAGCTTCGCAATCTCCTCCCTGCTGAACTGCGTCGCCGTTTCAACATCCCGATCCGAATATCCCGCTCGGATCATGCGCTCGGCCGTCTCACACCTTGTCTCCTGAACGCCTTTCTCATGGCCTTCCTCGAGACCTTCCTCACGGCCTTCCTCACGGCCCGAATCATGGCCGAGCTGCCATGCCTCGGCAACCGAATCCGGCTGCAGCTCCTCCCATATCCTCATCACATCCTGCATGTCCTCATCTCCCGGCATCGCCGCCAGCTGTTCATATAACATCTTCTTAGTCTTCGAAATTATAATTGACCGTCTTACGCCTGACAGGTATTTCACCAGACTGCTGATGAAGGACCGGCGCACCGCCTCCGTCAGCCGCCGTGCCCGCGCCACCCAGTCGGCACACCGCCGCTCATCCGCCTCCCAGATGTCGGCCATCACCTCCAGCACCAGCGCCTCCTTGAGTGGCAGTCGCCGCAGCCGTCGCCGAACCGACGCCTCGCACAGGTTCACGAAGACCGCCTCGAAGTCCAGCAGACGGTGGCGGTTGAACTGCAGAAACTCCTCATCCAGACCGGCGTGCCGCCAGGCGGCAAAGGACTTCGGACCACGCCACTCGGCGCAGCCATGATAGATGATGACCGGCAGGACTGCACGACTGCCACTCTGATACAGCAGCGTGATGTAGCTGAGCAGCTGTCCCATCACCTGTCCGTCCTTGGAACTCTTGTGTTCAAAGATGAAGTGGACGCGGCTCTGCGCGTCTTGTCGGAGTCGGACCTCGACGATCAGGTCGGCCTGATAGCCGCGCAGCTCCGGTTCGTCGAACAGCGCGCCAGGCACGATGCGGACGGTACGCAGGTCATACTGTTTCAGTTCGGCTGGTGGCAGGGCGAGCTTCAGCAGGGCTCGCACCGGCCGGAGCCGTTGAAAGTGGGCTCTGAAAAACAGATCGTGCCAAGGACCGGTCGGTGGGTCCTGGGCTGGGGAAGGGACAGTGCCTGACATCTGGATTCACCTCGCATGAAAGGGCGACATACTGAACGGCCGCCACCCAGCCGACCGGTTCGGCGGCTGGCGCGTTGGCATGAAAGGCGTCTTGTACCTGGTTTCGGGAGCGTTTTCAACAGAAAACTGAAAATCGGCGCGGATCAATTAATCTGCCGCTGACATCAAACCGACATTTCTGAATGGTGGAGGTCTCTGCAGGGAAAGGGTTGCCAACACTCACCTGGATCGATCGCGGGCAAGAATGATGAACGACGTATCTCAAAAACGGCGTCAACTGCCGGTTTCAATCGGTCTCCCGACCTCGAATCTCAACAGATGTCACCCCCGCCCGCGCGATTCGAAGTGCAAGCGGATCAGAGAGTGTGAAATCGGCGGCATTACATAAACATGTCGCGGTGCGTGGACCGTTGGCAATGTGCAATCACACGCCAAACTCAACTTCACGGATGCCGTATTCCTACGACTGTTTTATGCCTGACATAACTAAAGACTGGCCCCTCAATCACATCCTGTCAAACATCACCGGCACTTACCTCCCCTGTGAGCGATTCACGATGGAGTTGAATCCGCGTCTTTGCAAAGAAAGACACTGAAAGCAAGGCGAACAGTTGATGGACTCCGAAGTGGCACCGATACAGGCCGAACAGCTGATACGCAGAAGCACCTTGCCCAGCCAGGCGCGCATCGGCTGCCGCAACGCCAGCCACCGTAAGGTCGAGAAATACTTCCAGATCTCCGCCGGCGACCATTCCTTGAAATGCTCGCGGCACCAACACAAAGATTGAAGACGACGCCCGTTCCAACAGTCCATATCCGGTCCGCATCAGCCGGCCGAGACCATCTCGTCGAAGCCGCGGTTGATGACCACCGAAGTCTGGGCACCCGAGTGCAGGAGTTACTCATCATAAAGTCGGACATCACCCGGCACCAACCCAGCTGACATGACCGCTACGGTCAAGTCCACTACACTGCAGATGTGCACCCTCGAACCGACTGATGACAGACCTGCATCAGGTATTCTGGTTGTTGTTTACCAGGTAAACACCCCAAAATCGACCGTTCATCGTCCCATATCGGAAGGTGAAATGACCCATGACAGATGATCTGAATGCGATGCGGCGGCGATCAGTTCAGTTGCTCTCTGGCAAGCTGGAATGATTTGACAAGGACTTCGAAGCGGCTCCGGCCATCACCATCTGCGATCCGGCCGACCCGTGCCGTGCTTTCTTCCCTGAAAACAATCCCCAGGCTAGAATGCCAAGATCCTCACCCGCAATCGAATCAGAAACCACCGTTCCTCAGCTTCGCAATCTCCTCCCTGCTGAACTGCGTCGCCGTTTCAACATCCCGATCCGAATATCCCGCCCGGATCATGCGCTCGGCCGTCTCGCACCTTGTCTCCTGAACGCCTTTCTCATGGCCCTTCTCCAGTCCCGAATCATGGCCGAGCTGCCAAGCCTCGGCAACCGAATCCGGCTGCAGCTCCTCCCATATCCTCATCACATCCTGCATGTCCTCATCTCCCGGCATCGCCACCAGCTGTTCATTTAACATTTTCTTAGTCTTCGAAATTATAATTGACTGCCTCGCACCCGACAGGTATTTCACCAGACTGCTGATGAAGGACCGGCGCACCGCCGCCGTCAGCAGCCGCGCCCGCGCCACCCAGTCGGCACACCGCCGCTCATCCGCCTCCCAGATGTCGGCCATCACCTCCAGCACCAGCGCCTCCTTGAGTGGCAGTCGCCGCAGCCGTCGCCGAACCGACGCCTCGCACAGGTTCACGAAGACCGCCTCGAAGTCCAGCAGACGGTGGCGGTTGCATGCCAGAAAACCCGCATCCAGATCGGCGTGCCGCCAGGCGGCAAAGGACTTCGGACCACGCCACTCGGCACAGCCATGATAGATGATGACCGGCAGGACTGCACGACTGCCATTCTGATACAGCAGCGTGATGTAGCTGAGCAGCTGTCCCATCACCTGTCCGTCCTTGGAACTCTTGTGTTCGAAGATGAAGTGGACGCGGCTGTGCGCATCGTGTCGGAGTCGGACCTCGACGATCAGGTCGGCCTGATAGCCGCGCAGCTCCGGTTCGTCGAACAGCGCGCCGGGCACGGTGCGGACGGTGCGCAGGTCATACTGTTTCAGTTCGGCCGGTGGCAGGGCGAGTTTCAGCAGGGCTCGCACCGGCCGGAGCCGTTGAAAGTGGGCTCTGAAAAACAGATCGTGCCAAGGTCCGGTCGGTGGGTCCTGGGCTGGGGAAGGGACAGTGCCTGACATCTGGATTCACCTCGCATGAAAGGGCAGCATACTGAACGGCCGCCGCCCAGCCGACCGGTTCGGCGGCTGGCGCGTTGGCATGAAAGGCGTCTTGTACCTGGTTTCGGGAGCGTTTTCAACAGAAAACTGACAATCGGCGCGGATCAATTAATCTGCCGCTGACATCAAACCGACATTTCTGAATGGTGGAGGTCTCTGCAGGGAAAGGGTTGCCAACACTCACCTGGATCGATCGCGGGCAAGAATGATGAACGACGTATCTCAAAAACGGTGTCAACTGCCGGTTTCAACCGGTCTCCCGACCTCGAATCTCAACAGATGTCACCCCCGCCCGCGCGATTCGAAGTGCAAGCGGATCAGAGAGTGTGAAATCGGCGGCATTACATAAACATGTCGCGGTGCGTGGACCGTTGGCAATGTGCAATCACACGCCAAACTCAACTTCACGGATGCCGTATTCCTACGACTGTTTTATGCCTGACATAACTAAAGACTGGCCCCTCAATCACATCCTGTCAAACATCACCGGCACTTACCTCCCCTGTGAGCGATTCACGATGGAGTTGAATCCGCGTCTTTGCAAAGAAAGACACTGAAAGCAAGGCGAACAGTTGATGGACTCCGAAGTGGCACCGATACAGGCCGAACAGCTGATACGCAGAAGCACCCTGCCCAGCCAGGCGCGCATCGGCTGCCGCAACGCCAGCCACCGTAAGGTCGAGAAATACTTCCAGATCTCCGCCGGCGACCATTCCTTGAAATGCTCGCGGCACCAACACAAAGATTGAAGACGACGCCCGTTCCAACAGTCCATATCCGGTCCGCATCAGCCGGCCGAGACCATCTCGTCGAAGCCGCGGTTGATGACCACCGAAGTCTGGGCACCCGAGTGCAGGAGTTACTCATCATAAAGTCGGACATCACCCGGCACCAACCCAGCTGACATGACCGCTACGGTCAAGTCCACTACACTGCAGATGTGCACCCTCGAACCGACTGACGACAGACCTGCATCAGCTGTTCCATATGTAAGCCCGATTGTGGCCGCACTTCTCGGTCCAGATAGTGCCTGTCATCATGCATTGCAGAACACTCACGATCCATTCGCTTCGAAGTGTTCAGTTAACCGATCATCATTCGTCTGCAGCCTCACAAGGGACCACACTTGAATCTTAGAACATAATGTGATAAAACAGGGCCTACCATGAAAGTAGGCCTGCATCAGTTTCACGCCCAGACCATCGACTGGTTTCAGAAGGCGGTGTCGACGCCGGGTGTGTCGCGCAACGCCCTGGCCCGCGGGCTGTGCGAGCGCGACCAGTGGACCGGTCCGACGGGTGAGCTGTGTGTGGCGGCGGCCCGCAAGGCGCTGCCGGTGCTGGCTGCGCGGCTGGGCGTGGCGTTGCCGGCGACGCACCCGGCATTCGGTTCGGGCGGTGGTGAGGCGCCCCCCGAGGTGGCTTATCCGGACCGCGCGCTGCGTTGCCCGCTGTCGGCACTGGGTGAGGTGACGGTCGAGCCGGTGTCGGGCGACGAGGAACGGAGGCAGTGGGAGTCGATGATGCGCACGCATCACCCGCAGGGCTGGCGTCAGGCGCCGGGTGGCCAGCTGCGCTACTGGGTGTGTTCTTCGCGCTACGGTCGTCTGGGCGGGCTGAACTTCTGTGCGGCGAGCTGGCACCAGAAAGTGCGCGATGCGTTCATCGGCTGGTCGGTGGAGGCGCGGGTGTCGAATCTGAGTCGGGTGCTGAACAACCAGCGGCTGCTGATTCTGCCGGGGGTGCGGGTTCACGGTCTGGCTTCTCGGGTGCTGGAGCTGGCGTGTGCGCAGGTGGTTGAGGACTGGGAGGTGAAGTACAATGTACGACCGGTACTGGCGTACACGTATGTGGCGCCCGAGCATCCGGGGACCAGCTACCGGGCGGCGGGTTGGCGTTGCGGTGCGGGCGGCACCTCGGGTCGCTCGCCGAGCGGAGGCACGGTGGTGCGGGCGGTGTGGCTGAAACCGCTGGTGCGCGGCTGGCGGACGGTGCTGTGCGCCGAGCCGGTGCGGCAGATTCAGGCGGCGCCTGAGTTGCACATGGATGAGAGGACCGATTGGGCGGATGTGGAATATGGCCGCAGCCGGCATCCGGACGGGCGGGTGTGCGCGCGGATCTTGCGCATGGGTCGGGCCTGGCTGGAGCGGCCGGGGGCGTCGCTGCCGCAGATCTTTCCGCGGCGGGCGGAGTTGCGTGCGGCTTACCGGCTGTTATCAAATGAGCGAGTGACAATGGAACACATCTTGGAGCCGCACTGGGCGGCGATGGTGGATCGCTGTCGGCTGGAGCCGGTGGTGCTGGCGCTGCAGGACACGACGGCGCTGAACTATGCGAGTCGGCCGGCGACGGCGGGGCTGGTGAACATTGGTGGCGGTGGGTCGGGCGTGCAGGGTCTGAAGGCGCATGTGGGTCTGGCGGTGAATGAGGCGGGGCGACCGCTGGGGGTGTATGCGCTGGATGCGGACTATGCGGATCGGCTGGAGCTGGAAAGCGAGCGCTGGGGCGAGGGTCTGGCGCGGGCCTGTGAGCTGGAGCGGGCCTGTGCGCGGACGCGGGTGGTGACGGTATGCGATCGGGAGGGCGACCTGTGGGGGCTGCTGGATCAGGCGCGTTCGCAGTCGGCCGGGCTGCTGGTTCGGGTGCGGCGCGGGAGTCGCCGCGAGGTGCTGTTGGCAGGCGGGAAGCGTGAGTGTCTGTGGGCGCACATGGAGAGGTTGCCGTCGCTGGCGGAGAAGACCGTGCAGGTGGTGGCCTGCGGGGGTGGCCGGAAGCGTGCGGGGCGCGAGGTGCGGCTGGCGTTGCGGGCGGCGCGGGTGCGGCTGGCGGCGCCGCGGCGACCGCCCTCGGGGGCGGATACGGCGCCGATTGAGATGCTGGCGGTCAGTGCGATTGAAGCGGACCCGCCGGCCGGCGAGCAGCCGCTGCACTGGCTGCTGCTGACCACCGAGGGGCAGGCCGATGCCGACGGCGCCAGCACCGCCCTGCGGCACTATGAGCTGCGCTGGACCATTGAGGAGTACTTCCGCACCCTGAAGACCGGTGCCGGCATCGAGAAGCGGCAGCTGGACCATGCCGATGACCTGCGCAAGTGCCTGACGTTCGATGCCATCACCGCCTGTGAGGTGTTCAGCCTCGATCGGATGGCGCGCGACAGCCCGCAGACGCCGGCCGACGAGGTGGTGAGTGAAGATGACCTGCTGGTGCTGAATACCCGCCTGGATGATTATGGCATCCGCCGCCCGCAGCCGCCACCCGGCGAGGCGCCGGACATCCGCAGTTTCGTCGTCGATGTGGCGCGGCTGGCGGGTTTTCATCCGCGTCGCAGTCAGCCGCTGCCGGGCGTCATGAAACTGTGGCAGGGCTATGTGCTGCTGCGGGAGGCGGTCTTCACCTATCGCTCGCTCAGAAGGCGAGGCATGATCCAGAATGAATAGAATCAACTGTGGGATGTTGTGAGGTCTGCAGCTGATGAAGACTTTGAAAGCCTTGTGTTCTCGATGCGGACAGAACCCTTCAATATGGCACCAATGCTGACTTCGACTGAATTCGACCGCATCAGACATTCTGGTTGCTGTTTACCAGGTAAACACCCCAAAATCGACCGTTCATCGTCCCATATCGGAAGATGAACTGACCCATGACAGATGGTCTGATGCGATGCGGCGGCGATCAGTTGAGTCGCTCTCTGGCAAGCTGGAACGATTTGAAAAGGACTTCGAAGCGGCTCCGACCATCACCATCTGCGATCCGGCCGACCCGTGCCGTGCTTTCTTCCCTGAAAACAATCCCCAGGCTAGAATGCCAAGGTCCTCACCCGCAATCGAATCAGAGACCACCGTTCCTCAGCTTCGCAATCTCCTCTTTCTGAATCAGGTAGGTCGGGCCGGATTGATTGTGTTAACATCATCCGGTTCGATAGGAATTGAAATCGGCATTCGGTAACATCCCTTCCACACCTTTATGAGTTAATGGAAATTCGGCTTGATCAGTTCATTTTGATGAGATCAAATTGAATGCATCAGAAATTCATTCGTCCGTCAATCCATCGAAAAAGATCTACCCATAAAAGCCAGTACAGAATGCCACTGCCTCAACATGTAGTAGCGAGCTTAAACGGGTTTACGAGCAGTGACAATCAGTCCAACAAAGAACCCGACTGATTTCGTCATGCGCCTGATATTCTTGAATTGGTGATAGTATTGCAACTTGTGTATGTTAGTCCCTCAATTGAATTCGTTGCAGTAACAATGGAACGATTCAAATTCTTCCGGCAGACGAATCAACAAATGGCATAAGGCTCAAGCCATTTAGAGTAAAGCCTGGGACAACAAGAATTTTATTGGTGACTTAGGAAATTTTGGAAATAACAATCATCGTGGTTGTGAATATCAGAACAATTTGAACTCCAGCCAACCACTTCAGCCATCTGATATCTGCCTGCATTTCGATCTTCGATCACTCAAATTCAGATTTCAGTCTTTCAAATCTTACATGAAAGTCTGTTCTCAGTTTTTCATTGCTTGACTCAATGTTCGAATACCGTTGCTTGTTATCTGCCTCAAGTTGAATGATGTCGGCTTAGTTTGCAACTTGCTACTGAGCATCGTATTCGATTTTAACGATCACTTCTGCCTGAGGGTCAACGATTCCTGCCGCCTGAAAATGCCTGGAAGCCTCCAATGTGTCAAACGACTAACGAATTGCCGATCGAATTGATACAGAGTTGCTTACGACGGAGCACATTTTGAACTGTAAACAACAAATGGCCGTCTGTTACCAGTACAGGAATAACCGCTCATTCCAAGCGGTCATTTCTTTTCGTCGAATCTTTTTGACATTCAGCCCCGCTACTAAGCGACAACGGGTACAGGGCGAAGGATTGAAGTCGGCACGTCTGAAAATCGTTCGTAATCAATTAACTCCCAAGCCGACCGATCCTGCTTCAATGCGACCAGCAGCCGATTGTTCAATGTATGTCCAGACTTGTAGGCCGAATAAGAGCCAATCAGCTGATGTCCCAACAGGTAAATGTCGCCAATCGCGTCCAGTACTTTATGACGCACACATTCATCCGGATAGCGCAGCGGGTCTTTATTCACCATGCGAAACTCATCCATCACGATTGCATTTTCGGGATTGGCGCCTCTAGCCAGCCCCTTAGCATGCAATTTTTCCAACTCCGACATGAATCCAAATGTACGCGCCCTCGAAATGGCCTGCGTATAGTTGGTCGTCGCATAGTCAATTTCGACTTTCTGTTTCGAATTCTCAAAAACCGGATGATCGAAATCAATCACATAAGACACCTTGAATCCGTGATAAGGCTCAAATTTAACCCATTTGTCGCCATCATCAACGCGCACTGTTTTCTTGATTCGGATAAACTTCTTCGGCGCATTCTGTTCAGCGATTCCAGCGGCTTCCATCAAAAACAGAAAAGGATGTGAACTGCCATCCATAATCGGCACCTCACCGGCGTCCACATCAACATAGGCGTTGTCAACTCCGAGGCCGGCAAACGCGGACATTAGATGTTCAACCGTGGAAACCTCCGCCCCCCTGTTACCAATCGTAGTAGACAAACGCGTACAGGAAACGTTTTCGA
The DNA here is from genome assembly GCA_965205205.1 of Arenicellales bacterium. Taxonomy (GTDB): domain Bacteria; phylum Pseudomonadota; class Gammaproteobacteria; order Arenicellales; family JAJDZL01; genus JAJDZL01. The sequence goes on along the minus strand of CBDBFX010000002.1, from coordinate 2,876,338 downwards.
CGCTCGCCGGTATTTCCACGTTCGGGGCCAGGTCAACTCTTCTGAAGACAATGCCCGTATTGATGGGTGCCGGGTTCAGTGTCAGGCGAACCGCCACTCCCTTATGCAGTCCAAGGCCTGTACCTCTGATGACATTTGTTAATGTTCTTTGTGCGATCATATCAATTAGCTGTCTACCACAAGTTCGAATAATTTGGGGAATAATTGTATCCTGTCTTGTTAACAAATCGGGTTCAAACTACTCATTTGAACCCCCAATTCATACAAATCAAGACTGACCATGCAGTACGAATTTCTGACGTCTGTGGTCTTAAACGGCCTTAGCTGACTGACTGTTAGATCAGCCCAGTCTAAAACTCGCCCTAATTGTATACAAATTAAATTCCCATAAAGTATTATTTTTTATACATTTTAACTGCTAGTCATAGGCTAATATTTCGGTTTAAACCGATGCAATATTGCGCGTTATTCATAAATTCACAGAATCTTCTGCATTGATATTAACCTAATTTCTTAAACTCTTGTATCAGATTACTGAAGCGATGCCAGATGGTGCACGTCTGTGTCTGCCTATCAGACATTCCATTCGGCCTGATTCAAACGGGCACGACCGAATCGACTGCACCATCGGTACACAGTAATTTTCATTGGCATCTCAGGCCAACCGCGCCTGCATCTAGATCGAACCCTGTTCCGCCGCCCCATTCAACGTGTCGTTGAATTTGAAATTCCCTCGATTCCTCAGTATGCTCGGCACCTGATCCGTACCCCGATGAGGATAGGCATCACCATAATCTTCAAATTCATCAATAAATGGACGGGTGGGCATTCTCGTTGTGGACTCTGATTCACCATTGACAGGCAAATGCCTGAATCCGTCTTCATCGGTTTCCGCACTCGAAGCAGGCGGCGCGTCTGCCTGCTCAGGCTCCTGCGCCATATTGTCGCTGAACTGAATGTCATCGGTCATTTCATCCGCTGGTATGGTGAGTCCGCTGGCAACCATCGTTACGCGAATTTCGTCGTCAATCTCCTCGTCGAAAACCAATCCTGAAACAATGGATTTGGCATTCGGTGCGGCTTCTGCGATCAGGTCTCCTATTTCTTTGTATTCAGCGGTGGAAATGGAGGAACTGGCTGTGATATTGACCAAAAGTCCCTTGGCATCCGCCAGATCGACTCCTTCAAGCAACGGATTGCTCAGCACGCTCTCAGCCACTTTCTTCGCCCGACCTTCACCGCTCGAACTGCCATGCGCCATCATTGCCAGACCTTCCTCTGACATGATCGTCTTCACGTCGGCAAAATCAACGTTGACGAATCCAGCCCGTACCACCACATCTGATATGCCGCGCACGGCATCGAGGAGGACTTTGTTCGCCGCGCCGTAAGCATCAAATAGAAGCGTATCACCGGTCAGTATTTTGTCATTGGCGATCGTAATGATGGAATCAACTGTCTTTCTCAGTTCTCTGACACCACCTCTGGCATATTCCGTCCGCCGCTCGCCTTCAAATGAAAACGGCATCGTAACCACCGCCACCACCAGCGACTCCGGATTGTAGTCCTTGATCGCCTGCGCAAAAACGGGCGCCGCGCCGGTGCCGGTTCCCCCACCCAGCCCCGCCGTAATGAAAATCATATCGGCGTTGCCAACATATTCCATCAGTTTCTGTCGGTCCTCCATGGCCGCCTCACGGCCCTTCTGCGGGTTGAATCCAGCACCGCGTCCTCTCGTCGTCCGGTGACCAAACTGCAGTTTTCGGTCCGTAACCGCCCGTTCCAGTGCCTGCGAGTCGGTATTCGCAACATAGCACTCAACTTCTTCAAGCAGTTCATCCGCCATGAAATCGACGGCATTGCTGCCGCCGCCGCCAATTCCCAATACTTTGATTCGGGCACCTGGGTCCTGCGTATCCCGCGTCTGCAGTACGAATCTCTTCATTACATTATCTATTCTCGTATTCCTCTTCTTTACATCATCCATTCTCGTATTCCTCAACTAAATCTGAATGTTATTTTTGGGTCCAACAGGATTTCTACAATTTGATTGATTTCAACACCTCACCAGTCACTACTGATGAGGCTGCAACAGCGCGGGGTCTTCTCGCATGAACAGCTTGCGCACGAAATTCACCGCCTTGTCGGTCGCGGATCCCGGTCGATTCTTGAACTCTTCCCGACCGATCAGATCCGTTTGCCGCTGCCCGATCAACGAACCGTACTCACACAACCCGAGTGCGGTCGCCAGTGCGGGATCTCCCACGAGTTCACTCAGCTCTCCAGAGTAGTTCGCCGTCCCCAGTCTCACAGGCGTACCCAGAATTTCGGCCGCCGAGTCGACGATGTCAACCACCTTGGAGATCCCCCCGGTCAGCACCACCCCAGATCGGATCAGTTCCATCTGCCCGGATTGTTCCAGGTTTTCCAGAACCAGTGAAAAGATCTCAGTCAGTCTGGCTTCGATAATCTCAGCGAGAAACTTGCGGCTCGCCCTACGCTGTCGAAATTCGCCGATTACAGTGAGTTCAAACGACTCACTGTAGTCCACATTTTTCGCATACGCGCTACCATATAATGTCTTGATCCGATTGGCTTCTTCCCGCGAGGTGTGCAGCGAGACCGCAATATCCTGGGTAACCTGAGAACCCGCTATGGTGAAAGTCGCAGAGTGAACGATCGACCCCTCGCTGTACACCGCAAAATCGGTCGTTCCATCACCGATATCCAGCAATGCCACCCCCAGCGCTTTTTCGTCCTCGGACAGCACCGCATGTCCCGATGCGATGTGATTCATAATGATCCCCTCAACTTCGAGATCGCACGATCGGATGCACTTCAGTAGATTTTCGATGGATCTGACGCCGCCCGTCACGACATGCACCTTCGCTTCAAGCCGCACTCCACACATGCCAAGCGGATGCCGTATGCCGGGCTGTCCATCAACGATATACTGCTGCGACAGAATGTGAAGCAGTTTCTCACCGTTTGATATCGGTACGGCCTGTGCCGCTTCCGATACCCGGTCGATATCGTCGATCGTCACTTCGTTACCGCGAATTGCAACCACTCCGGTTGAATTCGTACCTCGAATATGCGGACCTGTCACACCGACGAACACGCGGTCGATTTCACGCATCGACATCTGTTCAGCGACTGATTTCGCCTCCTGAATCGAATCGACCAGTGCCTCGATATTGGACACCATGCCGCGCTGCATGCCTTCGGTCTGACTGTTTCCAAGACCCAACACTTCCACCCCGTTCGCATTTTCCTCGCACACGACGAACGTAACGGTCGAAGTTCCTATGTCCAATCCGACGATCAATCGATTCTCCATTTCCGATTTGTTAGCCCTCATGGTTCTGTGTTTATGTTTAAGTGTTAGCAATGCTCTGGCTCCCGTGCATGATTGGAACATCTCCTTTCCATGTAACCGATACGCCGTCCGGATATCTCAAGTCTATAACCGAGATTTTTTCATGGAGCGGTTGAAATAGCTCAGCGTAAAGCTTGAGAAAACGTTTTGAGCGATCGTTTATGTCGCCACTACCCAAGATGACCTTGATCGGCTCGCTTGAATAATCCGACCGATACCTCTCATCAGGCCGACGAATGGGACTGACAAATAGCTCCCAGCTGCCGCGCTCCGACAGCCAAATCGACTTGACTGCGAGCCCCACCCTGCTGGACGCTTCATTCCATGCTTCATATGCGGTCAGAATTTCCGCCGCTGAATTACGCGGTCCGCTCAGCCGGGGCAGACTCCGATCGATCGGAGTCGGTGACTTGAACGGTATACCAAATTGATCGAGATACTCGTCGTCATTGAAGCGGGCGCGGACTTTGCGCAAGTTGACCTGAACCTCAATCGTATCCGGCCACTTGCGTCGAATCGTCGCATTCTCAACCCACGACAGTGACTGTGCGGCTTCCACCACTTTGGTAATGTCAACCCGCAATATATTGCCCGTTGATACCCGGGCCACCGTCGCCGCCAGCTGATCGGACTCTGGATGACCGAGGTCGCCAACGACATCAATGTTCTTCGTCGGAAACCGCTGCCAGTTCAGAACGAAATCAACACAGAATGCCAACACCATGACCACACTCAATACGGTTGCGAACACAAAGGTGCCTCTGCGGCTCGTTCTTGGCGGATCGGCGGCATGCTGCGGTGGATAATCCATCATGTCGTGTCGATATGTTTTCATTCTTTTCTCTCTCCAATGATTCTGACTTCAAGCTGCAGCTGAACACCATGAACGGTGTCAACGCGTTCTTTCACAAAATTGATCAGGGCTTCAATATCCGCGGCATTCGCATGTCCAAGGTTTTCTATGAAATTGGCATGCCGCGGGGAAACCCGGGCCCCGCCCATCACATGACCCTTCAAGCCTGCCAGGTCAATCAGGCGGGCGGCAAAATCCCGGTTCGGGTTGCGGAACACGCTCCCCGAATTGGCGGTCTGAATCGGCTGGGTGGCCGCTCTTTTCTTCAGGTAACCGTTGATTCTTTTCTTTCCTTCGCCTGGGTGGCAAGGCTGCAGCCCAAATTCAGCGCCCGTAAACCACTCTGAGGCATCAAGCTGGACTGAGCGATAACCCCAGGAAACCTGCGATGCGTCCCGTCTCTGCGTCTCACCACAGCGGTTGACCGTATCCGCGTAACGAACACGGTCCCAAGTTTCGGAACCGAAACAACCCGCATTCATCGCCAGGGCTCCGCCCACGGTACCCGGAATTCCCGCCATAAACTCAGTACCGCAGAGCGCATTTCCAGCTGCGAATTTGGCCAACTTGGCACTCGGCACGCCGGCCTGCGCATAAATGCCGCGGTCGCTGATTTTCTCAATGTTTCTCAGACCCGGTCGCGTGGAAATCATCACACCGTCAAATCCACCATCGCGTACCAGCATATTGCTCCCAAGTCCACACCAGGCGATTTCAGTTTCAGCCGGTATCCGTTGTAGAAATTCACACAGATCCGGCAGCCCGCGCGGTGCATAGAACCATCGGGCCGCACCACCGGCTCGCCAACTTGTATGACGGCTCATTGGCTCATTCCTGCGCATTTCGCCACTCAGACCCGTCATCAGCAGTCCATCCATCATCGCACCTGTCCGCTACCATGTTTCAGGCGCTCAAAACGTCCAGGCAATGCTTGAGCACCACATCGGTGGCATCAGTCCGCGCGGTGCTGCGAATGCGCCTGGCAAGTTCCCTCACCCGGTCACGGTCTGCCATCAGCCGCTGCATCTCGGTGCGCAGCGCAGATTCGAAACCCCGATTCTCGAGACAGACGATTGCCGCGCCCCGTCTGCTCAATACCTCGGCGTTCGCCCGCTGATGGTCTCGCGCGGCGTGCGGATATGGCACCAGTACTGCGGCAAGCCCCACTACAGACAACTCCGCGATCGTCATTGCCCCGGCCCTCGACACCACCATATCGGCCCAACCATAAGCACCAGCCATGTCATCGATATACTCGGCGACCTGCGCCTTCACTCCCGACTCAACGTAAGCGGCCCTCACTTTCTCGACGCGGTTTGGGCCCGTCTGGTGCATCACATTCGGACACTCGGCCTGAGACATTCCCGCTAGCGCCATTGGCATCGCCCGGTTCAATGCGTCCGCACCCTGACTGCCACCGATCACCAGCAGATTCAGTCTGCGGTCGCCAGCAGATTCGACGACGTTTTTGTGTGCCGCCGCGGCGATGATTTCGGCCCGCACCGGTGTACCGGAGTAAACGGCTTTGTCACCGAAGTCGGATTGCTCAACCCCACTCAGCACCCGTCTCGCGACCTTGGCGAGAAGCCGATTGGTCAGGCCGGCGATGGCGTTGGACTCGTGAATGATCAATGGACGGCGCAGTATCACCGCCGCCATGCCGCCGGGTCCGCACACATATCCGCCCATTCCCAACAGCAGGTCGGGCCGGCGATGCAGTATGATCACTACGCTCTGCGCCAACGATATCAGAAGCAGCAGCGGCAGACTGAGCCAATGCATCAGACCTTTGCCCCATAGTCCACGGATCCAAATCGAATCGAACTCAAAACCGGCCCGGCGCGCCAGTTCATCTTCCAGTCCGTTGCGCACCCCCATCCAGCAGACGTTGACACCCTGCGCACGCAGCGCAATGCCAACCGCCAACGCCGGATAAATGTGTCCACCTGTGCCACCAGCCATGATCACGATCGTATTCATTGACCCAGCTTCCGGCAGGATTCGCGATTGATTGAAAGGACAATGCCAATGGCGATGGAATAGGTTACCAGACTCGACCCGCCTTCGCTCATGAACGGCAGCGTCAGCCCTTTGGTCGGCAGCAGACCCATATTCACGCCCATATTCACCACCGTAGAGATGGCGATCGCCATACCGATCGATTGGGCGAGAAACTTCGCATACGCATCGCCAGCCGCCGCCGCCAGCCAGGAAATGTGAAAAATTTTCCAGATCAGAACCAGAAACAGCCCCATGACCGTCAACACGCCGACAAATCCCAGCTCTTCGCCGATGACTGCAAACAGGAAATCGGAACTCGCATACGGCAGGTAGAACAGCTTCTGAACGCTGGTGCCCAACCCAACACCAAACCACTCACCGCGGCCGAGTGCGATCAGCGACTGCACCAGCTGAAATCCCGAATTGTACGGATCGGCCCAAGGATTCAAAAAGGACAGAACGCGTTGAACGCGGTAGGGCTCAATCAGAATCAGAGCGGCGATCGCCGCCACCGCAAGAAGACAGAAAAGCAGCAGGTGTTTTTTCTGCAGACCGCTCAGGAAGAGCATCGACATCAGCACCGCACCCAATACGAGCACACTGCCAAGATCCGGCTCCAGAATCAGTAACGCGGCAACGATCAGGTAAATCACAACGATGGGGGCCACATCGTAGAGCAGACTGTTCAGACTCCGCTGTCGCTCAGAAAGATAACCGGCCAGAAATATCAGAAACAGAAATTCTGCAAATTCCGAGGGCTGAAAAATCCAACCACCGATTTTGAGCCATCGTCGGCTGCCGTTGATTTCGATTCCGACCGAGGGAATGAGCACCACAGCCAGGAGCACGACCGACAGCACAAGGGCCAGCCACGAACATCGCTTCAGAAGAGAGGTGGGGGTGAAAGCGGCGACTGACATCGCCGTCACTGCGATGGCGATGTTCATCGCGTTACGTCGCAGATGAGACAGCGGGTCCCCCATCTCGAACGCCTGCGCAATGGTGGCCGAATAAACCGCAATCATGCCAAATACAACGAGCGCCAGGTATACGGAAACCAGTACCGGATCAAAACCGAGCCGTCTGGTAACGCCAATTTCAGCGTCATGCGCGCTGTGTAGTACGACGCTCATAAAACCTGCATCTGCAGCGCCTGGCTGAAGGTCTTTCCACGATGCTCGAAATCGGTGAATTGGTCGTTGCTGGCGCAGCCCGGTGAGAACACCACACAGTCGCCAGTTCTCGAGATGCTGTTGGCGACCGTGATGGCGTCATAAACGTCGTCCACGTAGTGCTTGGCGATGTTCCCGTTGAACGATTTGCTGATTTCCCGCTGATCGCGACCGAAAAACACGCAGCCCCGAAGCCTGCCATTGACCTGTTCAGGAATCAATGAAAAGTCAGCGCCTTTGCTCAGCCCACCGGCGATCAGTACAACCGGCCGCGAATTCGAACGGATGGCCGCCAGCGCCGCACCGACGTTGGCGGACCTCGCATCATTGATCCACTGAACGCCATTCCACTCGCCTTCCGTACTACAGCGATAGGGCAATCCTTCAAATTTGTTGACCACGGTCCGCACGGCCTTGACCGGATAACCGGCGGCATCGGCGATCGCCGAGCTCGCGAGCATGTTCATTACGTTGTGATCTTCGGTCAACTGACAGCGGTCCACATTGATCAGCTTCTCCGCACCGCGCACGATCCATCGGATCCCGGAATAACGATCCACTCCATAGTCATTTTCATGCTCGGGTGGGTTCATGCCGAATGTGATTCGTTCGCCCTCGGTCGGAATTTTCGCCGTAATGGGATCATCGCGGTTGATGATGGCCTTGTTCGCATGGCGCATGATTTTCGACATCGACCCGACATATTTTTCAATGGAGGCGTAGCGTTCCTGATGATCGGGTGAGACATTCAGAATGGCCGCCAGATCTGAGCGGATTCCGTCAACCTGTTCCAGCTGCGGCGCCGAGATCTCCAGCAGATAGACATCAGCCCGTCTTCTGCTGAGCAGTTCCATGAACGGATGCCCTCGACATCCGCCGAGCTGCACGACTGCCCGATGTTTCTCCAAGATGCTGTGTACCAATGTTGCCACTGAACTCTTGCCATTGGTTCCGGTGATTGAAATGACCGGCTTATCCGCGCAGTTGAAAAACAGCTCCAGGCTGTTGACCACTCGAACCCCATAGTCCGTCGCCATTTCGGTGATGCGCAGATTGGCAGGCGCTGAGGTACAGCTCAGCACGACCAGATCCTTGTCAATAAACATATCCGCTTCAATCTGCGTATGAATGGAAACCCCGGGCAGTGCCGCGCGCACCCCGTCCTCGAGTCGCGGCTGGGCCCTCACTTCCGCCATTTCGACATCCCAGCCCTCATCAATCAGATATGAAGCACAGGCTATGGCGCTACGCCCCAGACCGATCACCATTGCGTTGCCCGAGTTTTTACCAACTTTGGATTTTCCATTTAAATGACCCATAACAGATTCCTCTTTAATTACCTAATTTTTAACGTGGCTAAGCCAGCCAACACCATGACCAGCGAAAATATCCAGAGACGAACCGTAATTCTTGATTCCGGCCAGCCTTTCTGTTCAAAATGGTGATGCAGTGGACTCATCAGCCAGATGCGTCGCCCCATCAGTTTGAAAGAAGCGACCTGAGTCATGACTGAAATCGCCTCAATGACGAACAGCCCACCCATGACGAAAAGCACGAGTTCCTGACGGATCAACACGGCGGTAATCGCAACGGCGGCGCCAAGCCCCATCGATCCGGTATCGCCCATGAAAATCTGGGCGGGGTAACAGTTGTAGACCAGAAAGGCCAGACCCGCGCCAACCAGCGATCCACAGAACACGACCAGTTCGCCGGCCCCTTCGACGAATGGCAGGGCCAGATAGTCTGAAAACACCGCATGACCCGTTGCATAGCTGAAGATGCCAAGCCCGCCGGCAACCAATACGACGGGCATGATTGCCAGCCCATCAAGCCCATCGGTGAGATTGACCGCATTGGACGTACCCACCAGCACGAGCATCGAGAAGGGTACGAACCAGATGCCTAGATCGATCAGCCAGTTCTTGAACACCGGCACCAGCAGCGTCGTCTGCACGTCGGTGCTGGCAATGGTGTATAGCGTCACCGCAATCAACGCGGCGGCGGCGGTCTGCAGCAGGAGCTTCTGTCGAACCGACAGACCTGCGCCACTTTTCTGTCGCTTTAATTTCTGCCAGTCGTCAATGAATCCAATCAGACCGAACAGGGTCATCGTCAGCACCGCCAGCCAGACGAGATGATTCGTCGGGTCGGCCCACAGCACCGTGGAGACTGCGACCGAAACCAGAATCACGACACCCCCCATTGTCGGCGTCCCACCTTTGTTGGTGTGCATTGGAACGTCATCATCTCTGACGACTTCACCGATCGACAGTTCCTTCAGTCTCGGAATGGCATAGAGGAACACGACGACGCCGATGGTCAGGGCGGTGAGGACCGCCAGCACGCTGCGCAGAGTCAGATATCTAAAGACATTGAACCATGACACATCGTCGGCGAATCGGAGTAAGATTTCCGCGATCACTTGACCGGTCCTTCAGGGTGACGATCCGCAGGACAGATCGAATCAGCGATTTCATCCATTCTCATGCCGCGCGAACCTTTCACCAGGACCGTGGTGGTTTCCTGCAGCTGCGTACCGAGATCGCGCAGCAGCCGCTTCCGATCCATATAGTGGGTCGCACCGCGGCCAAATTCCGCTGCCGCCGCGGCACTCAGAGTACCCAGTGCATACAGCCGACCAATGCCACTGGCGCGGGCCAGTCGGCCAACCTCGCGGTGAAACCGCTGCCCGCTGGTACCCAACTCAAACATATCACCCATAACGAGCCGTCGGTCGCCACTCAGTCCCGAAATGAACTTTAGCGCGGCGGCAACCGAACTCGGATTGGCGTTGTAGGTATCGTCGATCAGGCGGCCGCCCGCGATATGCGTTCGCAGCTGCAGCCGTCTCGCCACCGGACGCATGGCTTCCAATCCCGACTTGATGGTGTCGTGTGTCAGCTTCAGCGCGATGCCGACGGCCGCGGCGGCGAGCGCGTTGACGACATTGTGCTCACCCGCCAGCCGCAGGTTGACATCGAATGAACCATGCGGGGTTTGAAACTGGACGTCTGAACCGAATTCCCGCACCACATAGTTCGCTGAGAGGTCGGCTTCTGCAGACCGTCCGAAAGTGACCGCGCGGCGCGACCCAGCCATTTCACGCCAAATGGGATAGTGCGATGAATCCATATTCAGAACCGCAATGCCATCCGCCTGCAGCGCGCCGATGATTCTGCCTTTCTCAGCAGCCACCTGATCGACGCTCAGCAGCTTCTCTAGATGTGCGGCACCGGCATTGGTGATGACCGAGACGGTGGGACGCGCGATCTCCGCCAGCCGCTGAATTTCGCCCACCTGATTCATACCGAGCTCGACCACGGCGAAATCGTGCGAATCGCGCATTTTCAGCAGTGACAGCGGCAATCCCACGAAATTGTTGAAACTACCTTGAGAGACCAGGGCTTGCGCATCGGCATTGAGAATGCGACCGATCATTTCCTTGACTGTGGTCTTGCCGTTTGAACCCGTTACGGCAACGACCGGTATATCGAACCGACGGCGCCAGTGAGCGGCCAACCGGCCGAGCGCCTGTTCGGTGTCGGCAACCGCAATCTGTGCGACCTGCAGGGCTGATCGAATTTCGACCAAAACCCCAACCGCACCCGACTTGACCGCATCATCAACGAATTGGTGACCGTCGAATCGACTGCCGCGCAGCGCGACATACAAAGCATTGTCTGCAATCGTCCGCGAGTCGGTGCTCACCTCATGAAAAACCGGATTGTTTCCCGAATGCAGGCCCTGAATGACATCGGCGGCTTCCCGCATGCTCAGCATGGCAACCCCCTCAGGAGATCTTCGGCCACGCGTCGGTCGCTGAACGGGTGGGTGCCATCAGCACGAATCTGTACGGTCTCATGTCCCTTGCCGGCGATCAGAATCGAATCGCCGACCTGAGCCTGAGTGATCGCCAGACCAATGGCCTTTCGACGATCGTGTTCGACTAACGGTTTGCGAAGCATGTCTCGCATGATTTCACTGACGATCTCGGCCGGTGCCTCGCTGCGTGGATTGTCATCAGTGATGATGATATGGTCCGCATGGCGTTCGACGATCCGTCCCATAAGCGGTCGCTTGTCCCGATCGCGGTCTCCGCCGCAGCCAAATACGCACCACAGATCGTTGTGAGTGATTTCGCGCAGACTGGCGAGCGCCTGCCGAATTCCGTCCGGAGTGTGCGCGTAGTCAATGTAAACCGAAGCCTGATGCGGCAGACTCTTTACTTTTTCCAACCGTCCCGGTATGCACTCAACTGCATTCAGCGCCGCTTCGATCAGGTTGGCCGAAAGGCCGAGCGAATGGAGAATGGCGGCGACGGTGGTGAGATTCATGCCGTTGAACCGGCCTAGCAGCGGGCTCCGAACTTCGATCGGGTCGTTTTGAACGTTGATTGAAACGTTCAGTCCCTGTTCATCAGCGATGCAGTCGACCAGCTGAACATCTGCCGGCCGTCGGCCATAGGTTACTTCGATATCGGCCCGCGTCTTCCCGCGTAACGACCGACCGAAATCATCATCGATATTCAGCACCGCGTGCGCGGCATCGGTCTGTGTGAACAGTTTCGATTTCGCCAGGCGGTAGTGTGTCATGTCACCGTGATAGTCCAGATGGTCCTGGCTTAAATTCGTGAATGCGACAGTATCAAAATGAACGCCATCGACTCGCGACTGATCCAGTGAATGTGAAGACACCTCAAGGCAGATGTACTCAGCGCCTGAACTGGCGAGTCGAGCCAGCTGTCGCTGGAGTGAGATGGCATCCGGTGTGGTCAACGGCTGTGGCGTCAGGTGATCGACGAAACCACTGCCAATCGTGCCCACGATCCCGCAGCGCCGCCCGAGTGACTCGATAGCCTGTGCCGTCATCAGGGCGCAGCTTGACTTGCCGTTGGTACCCGTGATGCCAACCACGTGCAGTTTTTTCGACGGATGTTGAAAGAACACATCGGCAATGGCACTGATTTTTCGACTCAGATTGGCGATCCCAATCTGTGGTGTCGCACCCGTTCGTTCCAGCTGCCAGTCCGCGGAGTCGTAGGCCACCGCACTGGTGCCGGCGGCAATGGCCTCAGCAATGTGCGTCCGACCGTCGTGCAGCCCACCCGGCACCGCGAAAAACAGACTGCCTGGACGCGCGTCGCGACTGTCAAGGCAGAGCTCTTCGACCAAGGCGTCCTGCCCGCTGTCAACAGCTGCGAAGTTACCGAGCAGTACGCTCAGATATTCTCTGTGGTCCGAATTCGTCAGCAACGCGTTCACGCCTCCGCCTCCTGATTTGATTCGATTTCGCGCTTTGCAAAATTCTTCAGGTCGTCCGGTGGCACTTTCAGGATGCGTAGCGCCTCCGCCATGAACTGGCGAAAAGCGGGGGCTGCAACCCGGCCGCCGAAGTAATGGCCGGCCGTCGGTTCATCCACCATCACCATCGCCGCCAGCTGAGGGTCTGATGCTGGCACGAAACCGACGAACGTCGACCGGTGCCGATCGTTCCGGTAAACTCCGTCAATGAGTTTCTGCGCCGTCGACGTCTTACCAGCCACCCGATAGGACGGAATTTTCGCCCGACTGGCAGTACCCTCCTGAGCGACCACCAGCTCCAGCATTTCAGTCATTTCTCGGGCGACGGATCTGGGCATTACGAAAACGGATTCATCCGATCGGTCGCCAGCCAGAATCGTCAACGGCGTCATCCGGCCGCCATTGGCAATCATCGCATACGCGCGAACGATCTGTAGCATGGATACCGAAAATCCGTAGCCGTAACTCAGGGTGGCATGCTCGCTTTCCCGCCAATTGGAGCGCTGCGGGAATGAGCCGTAGGTCTCACCGACAATACCGCTGCCGGTATAGCCGCGAAAACCAAGATCGGTATAGAAATTGGCCAGCGTTTCAGGTGCGAGACGGCGACCGATTTTGATGGCGCCCACATTACTTGATTTTTGAATGACCTGCGCAATCGACAAATCACCGTAATCTCTGTAGTCTTGGACCTGGAAACCATCGACTCGAATCACACCGGGTGAGGTGCGAATGATCGTATCCGCCAATACCGCGCCGTCGAGGAGAGCCTTGGCAACGACAAATGGCTTAACGACGGAGCCGGGCTCAAATTCATGCCGCGCCGCATAGTTGTGCGTGGTGTGCAGCTGTTCACTGTCGTTGGGGTTGAAGCTAGGCACCGTGGTGATGGCCAGTATCTCCCCTGTTTTGATATTGACGACCACCGCACTGGCCGATAACGCCTTGTGTTCAACGACCGTCGTTGTCAGGGTCTGATGGACGATCTGCTGAATTCTTGAGTCAATACTGAGCGTAACGTCATCCCCATCCTCAACTCGTCGGACATCCCCGACGGTCTCGACCACCCGTCCCTTTCGATCCATGATGACCTGGCGGATTCCATTTTGACCGGTCAGCCGATCGTCGTACGCCAATTCGACCCCTTCCAGTCCCCGATCATCAATATTGGTAAAGCCGATAAGATTCGCAACCGATGAACCGAACGGATAATAGCGTCGGTATTCCCGCAACAGGGCGACGCCGCCGACACCCAAGTCCATCACTTCGGCCGCATGATCGGCGGCCAGCGCTCTTTTCAGATACATGAACTGCCGGTCAGGATCCAGTTTGCCGAGACGGGTGGCGATCGTGTTGGGTTTCAGACCAATCGTCGCTTCCAGCTCAGTCCATGATTCGGGTTGCCGACGCAGCTGATTGGGTTCAGCCCAGACGCTGTCAACGGGCGTACTGACGGCCAGAACGATCCCATTTCTATCTCTGATGATTCCCCGGTTGGCGGTGACCTGCTGATCTCTGAGGAAACGTGCGGCACCCTCCCGCTGCAGCGATTCGGTGTCGGAAATCTGCAGTTGTACGGCGCGCACCGCCAGCAGCACGAAAGCGATCGCAATCGCGCTCAGAGCGACAACGTCTCGCGCGGGCGCGTAATACGGTCCGACGCTCACTGAATTTTCTCCAGCAGGCGCCAGTCGGTCGGGTGTTTTCTGATGATCAGCACGACTTCCTCAGCCGGTGCATTCATGTCGCCGACACCATCAGACCAGCGTTTCAGATTCTCGCGACGCGAAAGAACGGAGCGTTGCGCCAGCAGTTCTCGCCATTCAATGTTGAGATCGTCGCGTATCGCGTATCGATTGTGCAGTTCAGGAATCAGAACCCGATTTTCCTGGCGAATCCATACCAGGCCCAAGGCCGACAGCAGACAGATCGCAGACAGACAGAAGATCAGCAGACTCCGCATCTCAGTTACCTGTACGTTCGGCGACGCGCATGACCGCACTTCTGGCGCGTTGATTTCTAGACACCTCAGCCGCATCGGGACGCTGCGAGCGACCGATGATTCTTAAAGTCGGGCGGAAATCAGCATTGCGAAACGGAATCTGCTGCGGACCCGGCGCACCGATGGCGGCCTCGCGCATAAATGTCTTAACCAGCCGGTCCTCACCGGAGTGAAAGGCGATGACGACCAATCTCCCGCCTTTTCTAAGCAGCTTCACAGACTGTCGCAGCAGAGCCATCAATTCCTCAAGCTCGCGGTTGATGTGCATGCGGATGGCGAGAAAGGTACGAGTTGCGGGATGTTTCAGTTCCCTGCTCCTGGGTACGCACTGCACAATCAGCTGAGCCAGCTGGGCGGTCGTGGTGATCGGTTCCGCGGTGCGGCGTTCCACAATACTGCGGGCGATGCGACGGGCATGTCGTTCGCCGCCCAGGTTGCGCAGCGTGTCGCACAGTCTGCGTTCGCTCACCGTCGCCAGCCAGTCGGCCGCCGACATCGGCTCCGCCTGGTTCATCCTCATGTCCAGTGGCCCGTCGCGCAGAAAACTGAAGCCGAGCTCCGGCTGATCGAGCTGGGGGGAGGAAACCCCTAGATCAGCGAGTACACCAGACACGAGGATGCCGGGTTTTCGGGCGCGAAGCTCGCGATCAAGACGCGAGAACCGCGCGTGAATGGATTGAAATCTAGGATCATCACCGTGCTTTTCATTCGCCGCCGCAATCGCCGCCCGATCACAGTCCATCGCATACAGCTGACCCAACGCACCCAGACGGTCTAGAATTTCCGCTGAATGTCCACCGCGTCCATAAGTGGCATCGATGTAAATGCCGACCGGATCAATGGCTAGTGCGCCGATCGCCGCCTCACACATGACGGCCTCATGAACATTGCGTCTGACAGATGATTGATTCAATGGATGAAATTCCAAAGCCGTCCGTTACAATTTCAGGTTCTCGAGAATCGACTGGTAGCCGTCATCGCTTTCATGTTTCAATCCTTCACAGTGTTTCTGCCACGCATCCTGATCCCAAAGTTCAAATCTTGAACCCATTCCGATCAGCGTCGCGTCGCGTTCAATGGAATTGAACTCTCTGAGCTGCTTGGGCATCAGTACGCGGCCACTGGCGAGCATTTCACATTTCTGCGCGGTCCCGACGAGTACCCGGAGCAGATTCTGAAACTGCATGGTCGCGTTGCGCTGACCGAGCAGATTTTCCCGCATGCGATCGAATTCCTGCTCTGGATAAATCGAGATGCAGGACAGACGAAATGTCTGCCCGATGACCAGTTTTCCGGCGCATTGCCGCATCAGACTCTCCCGATAGCTGACGGGTATGACGATCCGACTCTTCTCGTCAACGGATAAATTGTGAGATCCAAAATATTCCATTTCGATTCTTAATTTACACTATTTTCCAATCAATGTCACTTTCTTCCACATTATTTTTACTAATTCGAAAAAAAAGTCAACCTGAATTTGAAAATAAATCTGAAGAAATTCAGCCGAATTCAGTGAATTTAGAATTTTTGTGCCAAATCTGACTGGCAAAAAATGAATTGCAGTTGGGCCGAAGCTGAAGCGGGCGAATGGTTTTTGTAGGGTAACCACTTACCCGGCTGTCATCCTTTTGCCTGATGGGTGGGTTGCGGTGAAGCGCCAGCTCTTGAACGACAAGGTACCACCGCTCCGCGGATGCCATACCTGTCGGACCTTGCCCGGATACGGAGTGTCATACATCGGGGGCGCCTTCGGTGTGCATCAATTCATCAGGTGCAATGACAACACCTGACACCAGATTCCTGGCGCGTCGAATTGGCGGATGCGAATTCTCGACTCAATAACCCGCGTGCGGGCTGTGGCTGGGCCAGCGGCTGTTCACGCCTACCCCACAGTGTCCGACCACCTGGAGCCGATGGTCTCGCCAGCACCCTAACTCGCCGATAAGTTCATGCGTCTGGCGGGCATCTCCATTTCCGCCGCCACTAGACGCGAGTTGCGTTCCATTCAGCCCACGGCTGGAGGCCTCACAACATCCCACAGTTGAATCTATTCATTCTGGATCATGCCTCGCCTTCTGAGCGAGCGATAGGTAAAGACCGCCTCCCGCAGCAGCACATAGCCCTGCCACAGTTTCATGACGCCCGGCAACGGCTGACTGCGACGCGGATGAAAACCCGCCAGCCGCGCCACATCGACGACGAAACTGCGGATGTCCGGCGCCTCGCCGGGTGGCGGCTGCGGGCTGTCGCGCGCCATCCGATCGAGGCTGAACACCTCACAGGCGGTGATGGCATCGAACGTCAGGCACTTGCGCAGGTCATCGGCATGGTCCAGCTGCCGCGCCTCTATGCCGGCGCCGGTCTTCAGGGTGCGGAAGTACTCCTCAATGGTCCAGCGCAGCTCATAGTGCCGCAGGGCGGTGCTGGCGCCGTCGGCATCGGCTTCCCCCTCGGTGGTCAGCAGCAGCCAGTGCAGCGGCTGCTCACCGGCCGGCGGGTCCGCTTCAATCGCACTGACCGCCAGCATCTCAATCGGCGCCGTATCCGCCCCCGAGGGCGGTCGCCGCGGCGCCGCCAGCCGCACCCGCGCCGCCCGCAACTCCAGCCGCACCTCGCGCCCCGCACGCTTCCGGCCACCCCCGCAGGCCACCACCTGCACGGTCTTCTCCGCCAGCGACGGCAACGTCTCCATGTGCGCCCACAGACACTCGCGCTTCCCGCCTGCCACCAGCACCTCGCGGCGACTCCCGCGCCGCACCCGAACCAGCAGCCCCCACAGGTCGCCCTCCCGATCGCACACCGTTACCACCCGCGTCCGCGCACAGGCCCGCTCCAGACCCTCGCCCCAGCGATCGCTCTCCAGCTCCAGCCGATCCGCATAGTCCGCATCCAGCGCATACACCCCCAAGGGACGACCCGCCTCGTTCACCGCCAGACCCACATGCGCCTTCAGACCCTGCACGCCCGACCCACCGCCACCAATGTTCACCAGCCCCGCCGTCGCCGGCCGACTCGCATAGTTCAGCGCCGTCGTGTCCTGCAGCGCCAGCACCACCGGCTCCAGCCGACAGCGATCCACCATCGCCGCCCAGTGCGGCTCCAAGATGTGTTCCATTGTCACTCGCTCATTTGATAACAGCCGGTAAGCCGCACGCAAGTCCGCCCGCCGCGGAAAGATCTGCGGCAACGACGCCCCCGGCCGCTCCAGCCACGCCCGACCCATGCGCAAGATCCGCGCGCACACCCGACCGTCCGGATGCCGGCTGCGGCCATATTCCACATCCGCCCAATCGGTCCTCTCATCCATGTGCAGCGCCGGCGCCGCCTGAATCTGCCGCACCGGCTCGGCGCACAGCACCGTCCTCCAGCCGCGCACCAGCGGTTTCAGCCACACCGCCCGCACCACCGTGCCGCCACTCGGCGAGCGACCCGAGGTGCCGCCCTCACCGCAACGCCAACCCGCCGCCCGGTAGCTCGTCCCCGGATGCTCGGGAGCTATATAAGTGTACGCCAGCACCGGTCGTACATGGTATTTCGTCTCCCAGTCCTCAACCACCTGCGCACCCGCCAGCTCCAGCACCCGAGAAGCCAGACCGTGAACCCGCACCCCCGGCAGAATCAGCAGCCGCTGGTTGTTCAGCACCCGACTCAGATTCGACACCCGCGCCTCCACCGACCAGCCGATGAACCCATCGCGCACTTTCTGGTGCCAGCTCGCCGCACAGAAGTTCAGCCCGCCCAGACGACCGTAGCGCGAAGAACACACCCAGTAGCGCAGCTGGCCACCCGGCGCCTGACGCCAGCCCTGCGGGTGATGCGTGCGCATCATCGACTCCCACTGCCGCCGTTCCTCGTCGCCCGACACCGGCTCGACTGTCACCTCACCCAGCGCTGACAGCGGGCGACGTAGCGCACGATCTGGGTAAGCCACCTCGGGGGGCGCCTCACCACCGCCCGAACCGAATGCCGGGTGCGGCGCCGGCAATGCCACGCCCAGCCGCACAGCCAGCACCGGCAGCGCCTTGCGGGCCGCCGCCACACACAGCTCACCCGTCGGACCGGTCCACTGGTCGCGCTCGCACAGCCCGCGGGCCAGGGCGTTGCGCGACACACCCGGCGTCGACACCGCCTTCTGAAACCAGTCAATGGTCTGAGCGTGAAACTGATGCAGGCCTACTTTCATGGTAGGCCCTGTTTTATCACATTATGTTCTAAGATTCAAGTGTGGGCCCTTGTGAGACTGGAGGCCGGTACACCTGAAAATCGCCCCATTGCCGTCTCCGGTGCATGCTTCAGCCGCTCTCCAACCGCTCAAAATGGAGACAGCGAAATTGCCGCATACAGAATTGAAATCAGGTAAAATGCCGTCCTTGATTTTTTGGGCTTTTCATGTAAGCCACCAATTGGCGTTTATATATAAACAAAACAGATGACGGAGGATATTCGATGATTGGTATAACAAAATCATTCAGTTGGTGCGCAGCGGTGCCGAGGATGCGACGGCACGGTGCCGCACCGATTGATTTCGTAGGGGGGGGGGAGAGACGATCGGAAGCATCTCCTCCACCTCGCGGTCGTCTTCGCGGCCCTTTTGATCCTGACACCTAGGCCGGCATCGGCTGAGGAGTGTGGGACCGCAACAGGAACACCGCCGACGGTAACCTGCAGCGATTCTGATAAAAGCAATTTTAAAACAGATCCACAAACAAATGAAGCAATAATTGAATATACCGTCGGCCATGGCACCGGCGGCTTGAAGTTGACGGTTGAGGAAGGTGTCCACGTTAGTGGAAGTCGCTTCAGGGCCGGGTTGCTGGTGAATGCCTCGGGAGACCTGACAGCCGGCAGTAAGGTTGATATCACCTCGAGTGGCGATTATTCCGTCGGACTTCGTGGAATCCATGTCGGTGTTACGGGTCGTGGCAATAATAAGTCGGCCGTTCCGGTCGTCCTGAAAGTACCGAAAGGCTTGTTCAAAGTCAGTGGAAATGATTATGGAGCGGCCAACATCAGTTCACAAAACAACAAGAGTGATATCGAGGTCAATTTCAATGGGCAGGTGCAAGGCGCCCATGCCAATAGCATCGGTGTTAAATTGTTTGAGCGATACAAATCTGGCGGTGACGCCAGTGTGACGTTGCAGAGCGGTGCTCGGATCGGTGGCAACGTTGGCTACGGCGTTAAAATCCATAGTGCGGATGCGGAGGACAGACCCGCTGCTTTCAAGGGAGTGGTTTCATTGAACATCGAGGCCGGCGCTGGCATTGGCACCGAAGATACACCGGTGAAGAAGGACGGGGTTATCGTGTGGATTGAAAATCCCCGGACAACGACCGAACACAATGTCGATCTGAAGCATGCTGGCCAGCTGTATGCGACCGGACACGGCATCTGGGTGGACCATCGGTGGAAAGATTACAATCTGGAGAAGAACGATGATGGGAGCTATAAGCGTTCGGCCTGGGATGGCGGTCAGAGTCAAAAGGTGGCGGTAATGGTTGAGGAAGGTGGTCTGGTGGTGGCCGGCGATGGCAAGCACGGCATTTTCATCAGCACGCATCAATTTCCGGACCCGGGAGCCGCGGTCTCAAACGCCGACACTGACTTGACCCCCTTGACCATCAAAACGCCAAAACTCATTGACGCCAGTAATGATAAGGATTTGATTGATAAGAAGGCGGCGATCGCAGGCATGTACCATCAGCGGGTGACCGTCAACGGTGAGGTCCGGGGCGGTAAGAACGGTGCGGCGGTGCATCTGATGGGCGGCGGCACGATCACCCTTGGCGCCAAAGGTCAGCTGGTGCCACACAAGGACGGGACGACGAGCCGGTCGGTGAAAGTCTCCATGCCGGCCAACAAGGCGACCGATCTTCTGATTCTACTGAACGGGAATTTCAGAGGCATCCAGAAGATCGAGAGCGACAAGGCCAAGACCAAATTCCGATACCGAAAACTGGAGGGTGAGAAAGTCTATGCGGACCTGGTGGATGGCACCAAGATTTCGTTGGCGCCGACGGAGGCGATGCCAAGCGGCTTTTACAATGACTGGAAAGGTCAGGTGGAACTGACGGCCGACATCACGGATCCGGTCGACGGCGTCTTCTCGCTGAATTTCGAGAGTAAGTTGACCGGGCTGACCGCGCCCACCGGGCAACCCACCGGACAACGTCAGGTTTCCAAGCGAGGCAATGTCTACCAGGCCCTGCCGTCGGTGCTGTGGGACCTGAGCGATGGGATGGAGCGGTATGTGCCGGCGGCACCCGATGCCTCGGTTGAGCCGAACGGTGATGCGATGCAGTATTCCGCTGACGGTGCAGGGGCAGGCGGCGGCAACGCCGGCTGGGTGCGCGTGGAAGGTGGCAGTGGTGATCGGCGGCTGAAAAAATCGCTGGGCGAGGCGGTTTCATATCGGCTGTCATCGACCGGCTTTGCGGTGGGAGCCGACCTGCCCGGTAACGATGGCCTCACCTACCGGGCCGGTCTCCATCATCGGCAGGGTCGGGCCAAGGTGACCGGTGGCGGTCGGGTCGAGGCGTCGGGCATCGGGGCCGGCTTCGGCGTGTCGAAGCGACAGGCCGGCGGCTGGGTGCTGGACGGCTGGCTGGGCGCGACCCAGTATGATGACATCAAGGTGCAGTCCTCGGAAACGATTGCGGGACAGACGACGCCGATTACAGTGAACGGCACGACCAAGGGCACCAGCTATGCCTTGGGCGTTGGCGTCGCCACGGAACTGGAACTTGGCAACGCGACGGTGACGCAGCGCGGCTCGCTGGCCTGGACGTCGGTGTCAATGAAGGATTTCAAGACCACTTACATGCACCGATCATCAGGTACCGACGAAGCCGACAACGCATTGGATGCGATGACGGCGGTGGGAGAGACCATCGCCATGAAAGATGGATCCGGCCTGCAGGGCGGCTATGGGGTCAGGATCGACACCCAATATGGTACGGGCGACTGCTGCGGTCTGTTCGGTTCGCTGGATCTGATGCATGATTTC
Organism: Arenicellales bacterium; assembly: GCA_965205205.1. GTDB lineage: Bacteria > Pseudomonadota > Gammaproteobacteria > Arenicellales > JAJDZL01 > JAJDZL01. The sequence goes on along the minus strand of CBDBFX010000002.1, from coordinate 2,854,625 downwards.
AATGCCAAGCGCAGTGTCTCGGTATCCGGCGACGTGAGGACGGACACGGTTAGCACCGAGAGTCGACCGACCTCGATCCGCCTGGGATTCGGTGGATCAAGGAGCTGGAATGAAGGTCGGTCAACTTTGTCCGGCGCGATTTACCACACCACGGCCGGTCATGGCAACAGTTCGCTCAGCGGCGGCGTGGCGCTGGCTTTCAGATTCTGAGTCAATGCGCTGATGGATGGTCGATCCGCCTCGGGGAGCGCACACTTCCCGGGGCGGGTTCGCCATCGGCCCCGATTGGGTATAGGGGATCGTAAACCCAGCCGGACGGTTGCCGCGGTGAAACATTAACCTAATCCCTGACCTGCGGTTGATCTCATAACAACTCAGAGTTAAGTCTATTCATTCTAGATTGCACCGAGCCTGCTGAGCGAATAGGTAAGGGTCGAATCCTGCAATAGTACATGCTCCTCCCACAGCTTCATAATACCCGGTAGCACCTGACTTCGGCGTGGCTGAAGTCCGGTCAGCCGGACCATATCGACGACGAAACTGCGGATGTACGGTGACTCGCCGGGTGGTGGATGCCATAATCGTCCAGTCGGATGTCCAGCACCAATAGTGTCGCCTTCACTCAACACCTCGGCGGTCAGCGTCTGCGAGCGGTCGCGGACCAGCCGTTCAAAGCTGAATACCTCACAGGCGGTGATGGCGTCGAACGCCAGACACTTGCCCAGATCACCGACGTGTCCCAACTGCCAATCCTTGATGCTAGTAGCATCGGACTTCAGGTTGCGGAAGTACTCGTCAATGATCCCGCGCGGCTCAGGCACATCCTTCAATCGAAACCACCGGTTAAATCGGTATTCACACTCCACCAGGCATCGCTACGTAGATTGGGAGACGGTCGCAGGATAGATGCTACGCATCACCGTTTTCACATGGCCGGCCGTGGTTTTCATCCCGCGGAAATGCGGACCTCCGCGTTGCACTATTGTCCGCCGCCACGAACGGGTACTTACCGGTGGAAATTTGCATGGTGCCGACGGGTAAAACAAGGATCCCAGCAAAGCGGCCAAGTGTCAGAATCAAACAACCTGCCAAAATATATAATCACACCATCGTAAAGAACCTGACACGACTGATTTGATGGTGCATTTCAATAGCGATTGATGGCCTTTCTGTGATATATAGTGAGAAATTAATGAGTTCAGATTCGTTGTTGTACAAGCTGTTCCATTGATATCATTCCATATTCGCACGGGTGAGCATGAGTACCGCTGAAAAGAAACCCTTATTCTCAGACTATCCCACCAGCTCCATCTTTTTTGATGAGATGTTCCTCCCCAATGGTCAGCCGCGCGAGGCATATCAGCTGCTGCATGATGCCTTAAAAGGAACTGACCTCGAGGAAATCCAGGACCTGCAGAATCGCGCCGAGCGTTTCTTTTTACATGAAGGCATCACATTTGCAGTCTATGGAGAAGAAGGAGCGCAGGAAAGAATCATTCCAATTGATCTTCTGCCCCGAATTCTCTCCACTGATGACTGGCAGACGATTGAAAAAGGACTGCGTCAGAGGATCAAAGCTCTCAATCTGTTTCTGAAAGATATATACGGTGAAAGAAAGATTTTGTCTGACGGCGTTATGCCCGTTGATCTGGTACTCGGCTGTCCGCAGTATCGAACGGAAATGCGTGGCATACAACCGGCACAAGACATATTCGTCTCCATCTGTGGAACAGACATCATAAGAACCAATGACGGATTTATGGTTCTTGAAGACAACCTGCGCGTACCTTCGGGAGTTTCCTACATGCTGGCCAACCGTCAGGCTGTGAAATCAAGCATCAGAAATCTGTTTCGGCGATACAGGGTGCATTCGATCGAAAACTATGGACAGACATTAAGGCAGACGCTATGCGAACTGGCGCCAAACGACAATGAAGATCCATGTATTGTGCTGCTCACTCCCGGCACCTACAATTCGGCGTTTTACGAGCACATGTTTCTCGCTCGGGAAATGGGTGTCGAGCTGGTTCAGGGCGAAGACCTCAGGGTTCGAGACGGGTACGTCTATATGCGAACGACTCGAGGGGAGCGCAGAGTTGACGTCATCTATCGCCGCGTAGATGACGATTTCATTGACCCGCTGGCTTTCCGAGAAGACTCAGTTCTCGGTGTTCCCGGGCTCTTTACAGCTTATGCACTCGGTCACGTCACGTTGGCGAACGCCCCCGGAACCGGTGTTGCAGATGACAAGGGCATCTATGCCTACGTGGCTGAAATGATTCGATTTTACCTAGCGGAAGAACCAATCCTGGCGAACGTGAAGACTTATTTGTGCCGCCGACCCGAGCAGCTCGAGTACACGCTTGACAATCTCGACAAACTGGTTGTCAAAACAGTGGGTGGTTCGGGTGGATATGGAATGTTGGTGGGACCGCACGCATCAGAGAAAGAACGCGCAGACTACGCCCGGCAGATCCGCGACAATCCCGCCAACTACATCGCCCAGCCAACGCTCGACTTATCCCGTTCCCCCTGTCTTGCGTCAAGCGGTGCGGTGCCGCGTCATGTTGACCTGCGAACCTTCGTCCTGTGTGGCAGTGAAACGCGTATCGTTCCCGGTGCGTTCTGTCGAGTCGCACTCGAGGAAGGTTCACTCGTCGTCAACTCCAGTCAAGGTGGCGGCGGCAAAGATCTTTGGGTGCTTTCAGGCTAGTTCCACCGATGCTCGCCCGAAGCGCCAATGGATTCTTTTGGATGAGTCGATATCTTGAACGGGCTGAACACATTGCGCGCCTGCTCATTACGCAGTTCGAGACATTGGAAGATCGTTCGATTGAAGAAATCGATCAAAGTTGGCGGCGAATTTACCTGTCAATCGGTCGCTCTCCCATCGGCGGCGATCTGACCAGCAACTTGGAAAACGAAGATTTCATGCTGTTGGACGCCTTTACCCTCGCGGACGACCTGACATTCGAATTACTGAACCGCGACTCGATCCGTTCCAACATGCACTATGCGCGGGAAAACGCGCGGCAGATCCGCAATGTGATTGGCCGACAGTTTTGGACTCGTCTGAATACGGCCTATCTGAGCCTGAATCAGTCTCGCATCGAACATGTCTGGGAAGATCAGCCGAAAACCTTTTATTTGAATACACAGGAAACCGCACGCACGCTGGCCGGCAGCTTAGACAGTACCATGTATCGCGATGATGGCTGGCATTTTCTACAGCTGGGTCGTTACATTGAACGGACGCAGATCGTCTCCGCACTGCTCAAGGCGCAGGTCCAGATATTTTCGACGGCGTTCACTCATCAGGAATCCGCGTGGATTTCATTGCTCGGGCTGTGCAATGCCCGCCAGGCCTATCGTCGCGAGCACTCCCTGTTATCATTGAACCCAAAACATGTGCTGAACTTCTTAATCGCCGATGCCGCACACCCGCATTCAATACGCCATGCTTTCGACCGTATTCTTAAGCATCATGCGGCGATCGCAACCGGTGAGAATCACGTCGAACCGGCTGAATTCAATTCAAAACTTGATTCTTTTCTAAGACTCATCACCCAAAACTGGCTGTCCGACTCGTTGACCGACATTGAAATCTGCAATGAACTGCACCAGATGCTGATGCTGAGCCGTGAATTCAACGATGATCTGGCGGTGTACTTCTTCAGTTGATTGGAGAGCATTGCGGCAGAATGAATGATAAAAATATCGGTAGTTACGAGATTCAGCACCTCACCAAGTTCGAGTATGAGTTCCCCATTCAGTGGGCCGCTATGTTGCTTCGTCTGCAACCTCGTAAGGACGAACATCAGATAATTCTGCAGTTTGACTACGAAATAACACCTTCTGTCAATCCGATTGCAATCAACGACGCTTTTGGAAATGCCTGCCATCTGCTGAGTTTTCAGTCGGTATCACACTCCAGCATATCTGTGGTATCCAACGCCAGGGTACGTGCACGGACACCCAGTCCCACCCTGAGCAATTGCAGCCAGATGACTTGGGAAGATCTGCAGAGTCGTGTCGACGGGATCAATTATTGGGATTATCTGGCACCTAGCAGGCGCGTATATGACTGCCCTCAGCTGCAGAATTTCATGACTGAACACCACATCAGTCGTGTCAACAAACCATTTGCAGCACTGATGCAGGCCGCCAAGACCATTTTCCAACGACTCCGATATGAACCCGGCGCGACGGAAGTCAACACGAAAATCGAAGACTGCCTGCAGCAGCGCAGCGGCGTCTGTCAGGATTTCACTCACATTCTATTGGCCATCGGCCGCAAGTGGGGCATCCCGAGCCGCTATGTTTCCGGTTATCTGCACCTGTACCCCAATATCGAGCGCGTCATCACTGACAGCGCCAGTCATGCCTGGGGCGAGTTTTATTTCCCGGAGTGTGGCTGGGTTGGTATTGATGCAACCAACGATACAATGGTTGATCATCGCTATATCCGCGTCTCAGTGGGCAGGGATTATGAAGATGCGGCACCAACCAAGGGTGTTGTTTACGGTGGCGGCAGCTCGTCTTTGAATGTTAACATCACTCTTATTCACAGGCCAGCCGAACGTTCAGGTACAGACCGATACGGCATGGAACAGCAACAGTAGATTGGAATGCGCTGTCGCTCATCACTTCCTTTCCCGCAGGCAATCCGCTTATTTTCCAGCTACCGACAAGTACCATTCCGTGAGGTCGGGATGGCACTCGAATTGATGATCCGACCCTCACCTTGTGAATCAAATGGCTGAATTTTACCGTCGGTGAAATGCACAAACCGTGCGAGGACAACACAACGACCAAATTATAATGATTTCACATGCAGACGATTCAGTGCGATACGTGCGAACGCATCCCGCCCTATTTCCATCAACTCTATACAGGCAGATTCGGAGAGGTGACCGAGTGGCTTAAGGTGCACGCCTGGAAAGCGTGTGTGCGTGAATAGCGTACCGAGGGTTCAAATCCCTCCCTCTCCGCCAGACTGCTGTTCAGATCTTTCAGCCTTTCACGCCCTCAAGCGTTCGTTCTGCGGATCGTACGGTGCGTCTCGGAGTACGGTTGCGGTTCTCCGAACTCCGAGAATCGGAATCTCGAACGTAGTCCCGGCAGCGCTGAATCGAGGTTCAACATAAACATAGGCCAAGCTCAGGCCGGTGCGATGTCCATACCCACCGCTACAGACGATGCCCATCGGACGATCGCCGTCAAGTGCCGGCTCATTGCCCAAGCAGTCCGCATCGTCCGCATCAACGGATACCAGTACTAGCCTGGTCGCAGGCGTCGAGTTTTTTCGCTCAACCACTGCGTCTTTGCCAATGAATGCGCCATCGTAGTCAACAAATCTCTCGATATTGGCTTCAACCGGGGTAATTTCAGTTGTCAGCTCGCTACCCCAACCCTTATACCCTTTTTCCAGGCGCATGCAGTTTACTGCATAGGAACCGAACCAGCCGACACCGAATTCCTCTCCAGCACTTTCAAGCGCCTGACTGAGCTCATTCATGGAATCCAGCGGGTGATAGATTTCCCAACCCAGTTCACCAACATAGGATACGCGAAGGGCGATGACTGAAATACCAGCCACTTCGATTTCTTTGCCAGTAAGCCAACGAAACTGATCGTTACCAAGATCGGCATCCGTTAACTTGGCTAGCAGTTCTCGTGAACGAGGACCGCATACGGCTAGCATACCGTACGCATCTGTCACGTCTGAGACTGCGACCTCCTCTCCCTGATTGATGTGTTGAACAAGCCAGTCCAAATCATGCTGCTGCGCGACGATTGCAGAGGTCAGAAAAAACCGCTCGTCCGCCAGACGCGTGATCGCCATCTCACTTTCAATTCCACCGCGATGCGTCAGCATGTGCGTCAGCGTGATCCCACCCTGTCTGCTGGTTACCCGATTGGCCCCCATTCGGTTCAGAAACGCCTCGGCATCGGCACCGCGTACTTCGTATTTGGCAAACGCGGTCAGGTCTGCCAGTCCGACCCGCTGCGCGACACATTCACATTCTTTTGCGACGTATGCAAAAGCATTCGTCCGTCGGAACCCGTATTCCTCTTCCACATCTTCCGGAGCATAACATTTGGGGCGCTCCCAGCCGTAAACCTCAGCAAACACCGCCCCTTTCGCTTTCAGCTTCTCGTAGACCGGCGTCGTCTTTATGGGACGTCCAGCTGCTCGGAACTCACCGGGATAATGGACCTGATACATCTCCTGGTATTCATCAATTGATTTGTCAACCACGAACTGATTGGGCAGATTGGCATACTCACCGTAACGACGAGGATCCATCTCGCGAACATTGATTTCCGTTTGGCCGTGCACCATCCACTGCGCCAAATACTTTCCGGCACCCGGACCCTGGGTGATGCCAATTGACGCCCCACAGCACAACCAGTAATTTCTCAATCCGCCCGCCGGTCCCATGAGGTAGCCGCCATCTGGCGTATGCGTAATGGGACCGTTTACCACCCGCTTCAGGCCGGCATTCGCGAATACTGGAACCCGCTCTGCCGCCAATAGCAGACTTGACTCGAGACGGTCCAGTTTTTCCGGTAACAGTTCCATATCGAAACCCCAGTTGATGCCGTCTAAACCCCAGGCGACGGCACCGGAAGTCTCGTAGGGTCCCACAAGAATGCCATTCTGTTCCTGCCGTATGTAACAGGATGCAATCGGATCTCGGACCACCGGCGGCTCCTTTTCCAGCGCCTCGATTTCAGGCAGGTTTTCGGTGACCAGGTACTGATGTTCCATATTGACAATCGGTAGACGGAACCCCGTCATTTGTGCTACCTGATCGGCAAAACTGCCGGCTGCGTTAACCACATGCTCGCAGGTAATCGAACCCTGTTCGGTATCCACGCGCCACTCACCACTGGTTGTGCGTTCAATGCCGATTACCCGATTCCTTCTGATAATTTCCACACCCTGATTGCGAGCCCCAACCGCCATTGAATTGGTACTGCTGGCTGGGTCCGTATGGCCGTCGTTCGGTGTATAAAACCCCAACTTGACATTGTTAACATCAAGCAACGGATGAATCTCGCGCATCTCGGCGTGTCCGACCAGGTAACTTTCGACGCCAACATAATCAAGAATTCCTTTCACGTAACGGAACCAGTCAACTTCGCCATCGGTCACGGCAAGCCGTAGTGCACCGCAACCATGCCAGCCCGTTGCCTGTCCGGTTTCCTGTTCAAGTCTGGCGTAGAGGTCCACGCCATAGGCATGCACCTTAGCCATGTTCAAACTGCCAATGAAGTTCGGAATCAATCCGGCCGCATGCCAGGTGGAGCCCGAAGTGAGCTCGCCCTTGTCAACCAGCACGACGTCATTCCAGCCCTCTTTGGGAAGATGGTAAGCAAGGCCAACTCCCATTGCACCGCCGCCAACAATAACGACTTGAGCGTATGTTCTCATTTCTCTTTCTCAGTCTAGACGATGTTGTCGAAATTGATCAGCGAGGCCCGCATATCATCCATGGTTGCCAGACCAGATGGCACGACAATCGATTCGCGGAACTGAGCAATCGATGCCGACGAGAAATCTGCGTCCGGTGGGCTTTCAAGATCGAAATGTCCGTAATGATCGACACCCCGAACCAGCATTGCCCGGTCAACGCCGTCATTATTCCGCTGAACGACTTCGGTTGAGATGAAATTGATGGAAAGTCCAATGCGGGGCCGGGCTGAGTGATTGGGTCCGGAACCATGCAATACCATGCTGTGATGCATGGAAAACTGACCGGGCCGCAATTCGACTGAGTCTCTGAACGGCTCATCCTGCTCGGTCAGCGCGCTGTTCTGTGAACTCATCAGCATATTGTTCTCGTCGCAGCTATTGTCGTGTTCACGTATTCCCTGCCTGTGACTGCCGCGGACCACCTGCATCGCCCCGTTATCCCGACTCGCATCGGTCAGTCCCAACCACACGGTCAGAACTCCGTCCGCCGGCTGCAGTCCCCAATACAGCAGATCCTGGTGCCAGCCGACATGAAATGTATGATTTGGTTTCTTCGCAAAGAAAGTTGCGCCCCAAAGCAGAATATTTCCACCCAGAATTCCTTCGACGGCATCTAGTACTCGGCGGTGGGTGGCCAGTTCATAGACCCACTTCGAGACCAGATGGACTTTGAGCAGCTGCCTGGAATTCGTCCAGCCATCCATTCTCTCCTGAAGTTCCCTGAACCGATCGATCAACGACTCGGCCTCGCGTTCACTGATCGCAGTCAGCGGATACACAATACCTTCATTCCAATAAGTCTCAATCTGTTCGTTTGTCAGGGGATAGCCGGCAGGTCTGTTCGTTGCTTCCATTCTGCAGAACCTCCAAAAAAATTTCCATCCAATCAGAGTTGATAGTTTGAACCGATATCATCCAACATTCTGAGCAGTGCGGGCCACTCATGAGTGCCTGCCGGTGCGGTTTTCTGGTACTGCCGAGCCGCTTTTTCGCACACCTCCGCCGACGGCAGATGAACGGCGCGCCCCATCGACATGATGTCGAGCTGGGCCTGACAGGACAGTTCCAGATAGTGCATTCGCATGTAGGCTTCAGCAACCGTCGAGCCGGTTGTCAAAAGCCCGTGATTGCGCATGATCATCACTGGATTCTCGCCAAGGCTCACCGCCAGACGCTCGCGTTCTTCCAAATCCAGCGACAGTCCCTCATAGTCGTGATACGAAACCCGGTTGTAGAACTGAAACGCATCCTGGATCATCGGTACGAATCCGTCCTCAAGTGCGGATATCGCAACACCTGCTCTCGGGTGAGAATGCATGATGCAATTGACATCCGCGCGGGCGTTGTAAATCGCACTGTGAATGACAAAGCCAGTGAAATTCATGTTGCTGGTATCAAGAATCTGACTGTCGTCGGCGGGTGCGGGTGGCACCACGACTTCACAGTTTTCATTTAGCGTTACCAGATTGGACGCACACACCTCATCGAATCGCAATCCAAACAGGTTGATCAGAAAATGTCCGGGTTGGTTGGGTACCCGAGCGCTGATGTGGTTCCAGACAATGTCATCAAAACCATTCAATTCCGCCAAATGATGGCAGGCGGCGAGATCAATTCGCGTCTGCCACTCATCGTCAGTCAGTTCAGGCCAGTTATTACTAACAATACTGTATGGAAAATTTTTTTCAGTCATCACATACTCCCAGTCGGATGTAAACTACTGATCAATATTAAACGATATGAGAGGTTGGTGTATTCGCCATTTTTCAATTGGCGTGGCCTCAGCAGACCGCTCACCTGCATCAGACGACAGTCTCACAGATATCAACTCGAAGCCATCCGATATAGACGATTGAACTGAGGCCTCTCGCCAAGCGCTTGATCTCCTTCTTTTACGTTATCTAGAATGGTCTGTAGAATGGACGATTGCGAGTCTTGAACACTCTTATTGGGCATCACCTTCTGAAGTATCTGAAGAGTAACCGCTGCCGACTGTTTCGTCATTGTTATCTTTTCCAAAGGATGGAGACTCGCCTCTTTGACTGGAGTCAGAAAATTTAGAATCCACTCCGCAGCCTGCACGAATTCAGATTCACAATACGCAAGAATCTGTAGCAGAATTTCGGACGTCTGAGGGGTTTTAACGTTACCCGGCCAGAACTCTTCCAGCCAGGGGCGTATCTTATTTCGCCAAATTTCCGCCCGTTCATCCTCGTCGCCAAAAAATAGGGAATCTCGAAAAAAAATCAGTACGTTTTCCAGCATATCATCCGTCATGGAGCTGACGACAGCATTTTTCTCCATCTGACTCAATGAATTAGGTGGTGCCAGCATACATATTGATATGAACATTGTCGTCAATTGTTTTCTCAGATCAATTGGTAAATCACTTGGATGGGCTAAAGCTTTAACAAATGGTTCTTTGATTTCCGCAAGTAAGTTTGGTCCGATTCTCTGCGACCGACTGTAGGCCAGCCACAGTCCTTTTGATTCGTCGGTATCTACTGATAACATTCGCTGTATTAAATTTTTCGTGGTCCACTCCGGGGCGATTTCATGTAGCGTGAACAGCTTCATGGAGAGAATCACTCGACCATAAAATCCATCTCTTGAACATCCGATCTCATCAAAACATTCCTTTATCCAGTTGTTCGGCAAACCAGAATTAACTTCGTGCCGATATTTCCAAAACCTTGTCAGCACTGATTCCGCCATTTTGCCAGCAGGACTGTTTAGCGCATTTTCAATTGCATCACTTCGGTTGACGAGATAGCACTGCTCTTGATCGACACTCTTCCATACCCTTAACCACAACTTGGAATATTCTTTTTCTTGATCAATACTATATAGACTTGCAATCAGACTGAGATAATCCAGAGCTGCATAACCGAGCCCCCGGAGTTCAATATCAGTCGCATCATTAAGTACGTCGTTAATTCGCTCAAGTAAGCCCAACTCTCTAATTTTTTCAATTTCCAACCCTTTGATACCACTGATACATATTTGCCATGCGGCCTGTTGCCATATTCCATCCTGAGCAAGACGGCACAGTGCAATCAACACATCGTCTGGACGTCGAAGAAATAGATCACGAAGCACATTCTCCTGCAGTGCAAGTATGTCAGGTTTGAAACTCCATTTTTCGATTTTAACCATCAAGTCTTCAATTGGTTCTTTAAGCAACTCTCCGGGTGCACGGTCCCAGCCGACAATCCATTCGCTTTTATCGAACCAGACACCAAACTCGTTTTGATTGTCAGGATCATTTTGTTTATCGAAATCATATTGATTGACTATTTCTTTAGAAACTCTATCTAACTGAATGCCTGACTCAGCCAATTTAGACAGGCGTAAGGCTTTTTCTGATTCTAGAACTTCAAATTGATTCTGTTGCATGACGAAGTTAGCCTATGGTTGGGCCGGCATGAATTGAATTTATGATATCATTGCGTAGATTTTCGGGCAATCGACTGCCAGCTTTCCTCAAAAATCGATTCATCTCGCGATTTAGTTCCCGGTCCCACAATCCAGGATTCTTACCGTCTAACAACAATGGTCTAGCAAATTCAACATCCAAATTCTCGTCTTCCGTTAATACGTGAAGTGCTATTCTCTTAAACAGATTCTCATTTGATCGCAACCACCGAGCAAATAGAGATTTAGCGCGGGGCTCGTCAACAGCCGCCAAGTCAAAATAACTGTTAAGAACAAAGTCGATCAATTTCATGCTTTTATCTTGCCTAAAATTTTGTTTATGTTCGGCTACTGACGGACGAAATAGGGATGAATCAAATTGGCGAGTGCTATCGAATTGACCTGACCCATACATAATTCTAATTCGCATCAACTTGATTGTACGCTCGAGGTAATCAGTCAATATTTCTGCATTGCGGATTCTAAAATTGCGATTCTTAAGCATGCCCTCAACATACGGCATTACTTCTTCATCACCGAACTTCAATTCGAGATAGAAATAAAAATCCCTATGGTGCACTGGTTTATATTGTGCTGGCGAGAAATGATGTTCCAACATTTCCGCAGTCGGCCAACACTTAATGACCAATTTCGGCACCATGCGATTAAGAACTTGATCCTCAATTAAATACCGTTCTCGCTCCGAAATACCAGCTAGCTTGTATTGTTCTAAAAGTATTCCCACTTTTAGTTCTGTAGTGTACCCTTCGTTCAATAGAATGACCCACAAAACATATACTGTATTCGGTTTCGGTCACAGTTACTTATGTTAGTCGCTACCACTTACCAGATCCCAGTCACTGGATCACTAAGCATTTCGTGACATGTCATGAAATGCTTAGTGCAAAAATGTCCCGCTCATACTCGATCGGGCTCTTCTGCCCCAACTTCGAATGCACACACTCGGCGTTGTAGAAACCATCGATGTAGTCATACAGCCGCCACTGCATGTCCCGGAAACCCAGGCGACCATCGTCTCCCAGCATCAGCTCGGTATTATGACATAGACTGAACTGACGACCGATGAGGCACCGCGAACCGGCATCCATCACCACCGCCAGACAGCCGAAGCCCTCCCGCACGCGGATGTAAGTCGAGTCCGCCACCCACATCTCATTTCGCTGCCCGCGGGCAATCTGTCGGCCCACCCGATCCGCCGGCACCGCCGCGCCACCACCCGCACGGGTAGTGAACACTTTCTTCGACCAGATGCGACCCGCCAGTCCCAGTCCCGCCGCCCGCATCAGCCGATGAACCCGCCGACAACCCACCTGCGGCCACTCCTACCGCCGCAGCTCCACCACCCGATGCACCTCATAACAGCCCTCGGCATCCGCATGAACGGTGTACACCCGTCGCAGCAGGCCGTCGTCCTGCCACTCCCGAACCGATGCCCCCGCACGCTTCCATTTATAAGACGAGCGCCGACACACGCGCAGCACCCGACACAACACCACCACCGTATGACAGACCTGATTCGCCGACATGAACTGATACACGCTTACCTGCTCAGCCCTGGTCCGTGTGCCCTTGCGAACCAGGTCGCCGCTTTTTCCAATATTTCCCTATCCTCCTTCAACTGGCGAACCTGCCGTTCCAACTGCCGTATCTTCGCGGCACTTTCCGCCTCCGTGTCCATCCCTTCGTGCAGCATCGCCCGCTTCCACCGATACAGCGTCTGCGGCCGAGGCTCATACTCGCGGACCAACTGCGATGGCGGCACCCCCTGCCGCATCTTTTCACAAACCATCTGTTTGAATTCTTCCGAATACCGTTTCTTCAATATCTTGAGTTACCTCCGATTTTTTAAAACATATCTTGGTTACGCCTAAAAGTAAGTAGCGTTCTAGACGGCAACAGGGAGCTTCAGCAGGCGCTCCGGCATCGGTGGGGTACGCAGTGCCACATACGCCAGTCGGGGCAGCATGTCCGGCAACCGATACCGCCGGTTGAAGCGGTATTCATACTCCGCCAGATAGCGCTGCGCATATTTGGGGTCAACCGCATGATAGGTGCCACGAAGCGCCGTCTTCACATTGCCGAGCATCGTGTTCACCCAGCGGAACTGGGGATCCTCCACATGGCCCTTGCGACCGCTGCACACCCGCGCCTCGTGCTGGCAGCCGGCCTGCGCGAACCCGCGGAAACAGGCCAGTCCATCAGACAACACCTGCGTGTCGGGCCGCAGGTGCCGCGTCGCCCAGTCGACTATCTCCCGCCGCCTGAACCCCCGCACCACGCTCAGCTTCATCAGCCTCGGCCGCCCCTTCTCATCGGTCTCAACCGCCGCCACAAAGGGCATCTTGCCAGGCGCCCCACGACCCCGCCGGCCGCCACTGCGCTCGCCACCCAGATACGCGTCATCCAACTCCACGCGCACCCCCAGCGGCTTTTTCCCATCCCGTTCCATCATCACCTGCATCAGCTTGTGCCGCATCCGCCAGGCCGCATTGTACGAGATCCCCAGATCCCGGTGCAGCTGCATGGCCGACACCCCCTTCTTGTGCTGCGTCATCAGGTACATCCCCTGAAACCACAACGTCAGTGGCAGTTTGGTGCCCTCGAAGATGGTGCCCGCAGTGATGGAGGTCTGCCGGCCGCAGCGGTGGCACTGCTGCAGTTTGCGGGTGTTCAGCCGACACCACTTGTCATGACCGCAGTTCGGACAGCGGAAACCCTTCGGCCAGCGCCACTTGAACAGCGCCTCGAAACACTGCTCCTCGGTGCCGTAATGTTTGAAAAACTCGCTCAGACTCATACCGGCCTGAAACTGAATGTCGTTGCGTGCCATCGGCTTTTCTCCTCACATCAATGGGTTGGGATATAATTGCCAGATTATAAGTCATACTTATGAATAAGCGTAACCAAGAAACATATTAACCCGAGTTTAACAACTAAAAATAAAAAGCGTTTAAAAATAGAAATTTAGAAGAATAAAAAAATCCAAGTGGCACTACATTTCCGTGCCACCGGGACATATCGCGTGAACGAATCGAGGTCTACACGACCGTCTTGCGGGTACCGCCGGGCGCCTCATCGGCGCCCAGCACCTCCAGAATGGCCTGCTGCGCGGGCTCGGCATCCGTCGCCCTGCGAACGTGCAGCGTCCGCCCGTCGCGCCGCGCCTGAACACCGCCGTCGTGCGCCGCTGTCCATCAAGCACGTCGCGCAGCGTGTTCCAGCTCGAATGATCGCCGCGCTGGCGCAGTCGACTGCGGATCACCTGAACCAGCTGATAGGCCATCACCGTGATGAACAGATGACCTTCCGCGCGAATCGATTTGCGATGGAAGATCGGGCGCAGACCCAATTCCGATTTCAAGGAGCGAAACACCGCCTCGATGTCGCTGAGCCTGAAGTAGGTCTGCCACAGGGTGGTCTCGTCCCAGTCGGTCTCGCTGCTGCGCAACGTGTACACGCCGGGATGGGTGAGCATGGTGCCCTCGGCCGGCAGTCGGGTGAAGTGAACGGCGGTGGCCCGCCGGCCGCTGGCATCGGTCCGCACCGTCACCCGATAGTGTCGGGCGACTCCGCGGGCCTGCTCTTGGAGGCGACCGATGCGCTGCTGGATCCGCTCCACCCGCTTGACGGTGCGCGGCCTTGACAGCCCCTGCGACAGCTCGTCAAGCGCTTTTTCGAAGCGGGCGGCGAACCGTTCGCTGAGGGCCTGTTCCTTGGCCGCCCGGGCTTCGGAAAAACAGTAAAGACGCACCTCCTGGCCGTCCGCCGAGACTTCCTTCTGCAGCTGAACCTGACGACCGGAGCGGGTCTCATGACACACCGCCTGTTCCGCGTCGAACTGCCGGTTCAGTTCCCGGCTGGCCACCACATAACGCCAGCCCTGCCCGCGCAGCCACGCCACTCGGTCCTCGGTGGCCACGCCCCGATCCATCACCACCAGCGCGTCCGCCGGCGCCTGCAGCCGTTCGAGCATCTGCGCCAGCGTGTGATGCTCGCGCACGCTGCCTGAGAAGACCTGGAAGCGACGTACGAACCCGCTGCCGTCCAGCACCAGGCCCACCGTCAGCAGGCGACAGTCGCTGCGCCGCTCCTTGGAATGACCGTGGGTGGCCTTGTCGATGCCATCGACGACGCCTTCAAAGTACGTATTGGTGAGATCATAGAGCGCGACCGTAGGTTGCAGATCAAACAGGCGCATGGCCTGCTCGAACAGATGATGTTCGATGGCCTGGCGGTTGGCCATCAGGGCGTCCGAGGCGCGGTCAAGCTGCATCAGTGACAGGGTCTCGAAGTCCCGGCCGATCAGCTCGCCCAGGGCGCTGCGCTCGGCCAGCCACCGGTGAGTGGCCAGCTCTGAGGCCGGTTTCGCCATGCGGGCGATGATGGAGCCCACCGCCGCGTCGCACAGCGAGGCGCTGAATCCCAGCTCTTCGAACAGTTGGCGCAGTCGCATCTGGTCCATCGCCCACAGGGCCACGTTCTCGACCCCGACCGAGCGCGGGCGGAACATCCGCACCGAGTCCGCATCATACATCTGTAAGTTCGGTTCCCGGTTTTCGCAGACCGGCTCGACGCATCCGATTCGTCCTTTGGCCAGCAGTTGGGCGGCGATGCGCTGGGCATGGGATTCGAGGTCGCGCGGGACTGGTTCAAGCAGGCTGAGCTGGCCGTTGAGAATCTCCTGGATCCGCCGGCACAGCAGGGGCCAGTGGGTGCGTTCCAGATCGAAGTGGGCGCCGAGGTTGAGCAGGGTTCGTTGGCTGACTTTTTTGCCGCGTCGTTCGGCGCGCACCAGTCGGAAGGTGTACTGATTTTTCTGGGTGGTGGTGCGTCTGACATACATGGTGGGAGAATATATGCCATTTTTCATGGAATGTCAACTCATATCATCGATAAAGTGGCACTACATTTGGCTTCATGGTTTGATGAAAGTAATGAAAACAGAAGGTTGTCGTTTTGTAGGGTGGGAAAAATGGCTTGAATTGATGATTTTCAGGTATAACCTTGTTAAACTCGGGTTAAGATGTGACTCTCAGCGAATACATTCCAGCCTGCTTCACAGGTGCAATGGTTCTCATCGTAATTGGATTGGGTGAGGAATGCTGAACTTATCTTGCGGACGTTATCAAAAGTGCGCCAGACATACCGAGCGCAGTGGTAAATGATGCCGTCATCGGACCGTTTCGATTCGTTCTGCGACGAAAGTTAGAGTGAAGCCGCAAGGTGTACGCGATCCGTCTTCGGACCGATCAGCCGTTTTCCAATAGGGTCTGGTCGGTGTCCACTACTTCATGTTGAGTCTCTGTGAACTGTTGCTGAATGGAACCGATCGTGGAATCGGTGGCATTATTCAACTACAATATGAACAGACGATCCGTTGAATGGAATGGAAATGAACAAGCTTAACCTGCCAGTCGGCTATTCAGCCTTTCGAGCAGTCAGAGAATGGGATTGCTACTATGTGGACAAGACGCCGTTCATATGGCGATTGGCCAGCAGGCCCGGATACTATTTCCTGTCGCGGCCGCGGCGGTTCGGGAAGACGCTGCTGGTGGACACGATGCAGGAGCTGTTCGAGGGCAGTGAGGAGCTGTTCCGCGGGCTTCACATCCACGACCACTGGGACTGGTCCGTCCGCCATCCGGTGGTGCGGCTGAGCTTTGGCGGCAAATACAGTCAACCGGTTGACCTTGAAAACAACACCAACGTCCAGCTGGCAGAAATAGAAAAAGATGCGGGCATAGAGCCATCGACACCGACGGTCTCGGCACCGGATCGTCTGTATCAGCTGATCCGCGGACTGCATCGCACCACTGGTCGGCAGGTGGTGGTTCTGGTGGACGAGTACGACAAGCCGATCCTGGATGCGCTGGAGAATGAGACCCTGGTCAGAGCCAACCGCGATTATCTGCGCGGCCTGTATGGCGTCATCAAGGACTGCGCCCGCCAAGTCCGTTTCGTCTTCGTGACTGGCATCAGCATGTATTCGAAGGTCAGTCTGTTCTCGGGGCTGAACAATCTCAAGGACATCAGCCTGGATCCGAAGTATGGCACCATCTGTGGCTACACGGATGCGGACCTTGACGCGGTGTTCGCACCGGAGCTGCCGGGGCTAGAGCGAAAGACCATCAGGAAGTGGTACAACGGTTACAGCTGGCTCGGCAAGGAAGATGTCTACAATCCCTTCGATATCCTGCTGCTGTTTGATGAAGGACAGTTCAAGCCTTATTGGTATGAAACCGGCACGCCCAGTTATCTGCTTGACCGGCTGGCCAAGGGCGGACTGAACACCCTGGACCTGGAGAATCTGGGACTGTATGCCAAGGAGCTGTCAAATTTCGATGTCGAGCGAATCAGCCTCAATGCGCTGCTGTTCCAGTGTGGCTATCTGACCATCGCCGACCGACAGGTTCGGGGGTCCAGGGTCTATTACCCTCTGAAATATCCGAACCACGAGGTGCGGCTGAGTCTGAACGAGGAACTGGTGGAGGCGGTCACCGGGAAGCTGACGGAGGCGTCGGACCGGGGTGAAGAGCTGATCCGACTGCTGCAGGTCAATGACTTCGACGGTTTCGCGGCGGAGATGCGGTCGTTTTATGCCAACGTGCCGTACGAGTGGTATTCGAGCAGCGAGGTGTCGCGCTATGAGGCGTTTTATGCGAGTCTGCTGTTCGCCTGTTTCATCGCCAACGGTGTGGAGGTGAGTGCGGAGCAGTCATCGGCTGAGGGGCGGGCGGATCTGGTGGTGCACACGGGCGGCGAGACGTTCGTGCTGGAGTTCAAGGTGGCGGCTGTGGGTGAGAAGGTGGAGTCGAAGGTGTTGGAGGCTATGGCGCAGATGCGCGGGAAGAATTATGCGCTGCCGCATCAGAGCCGCGGGCGCAAGGTGCATCTTTTGGCGGTGGTGTTCAGTCGGAAGGAGCGCAATCTGGCGGCGCTTCGGGCGGAGAGAGCCTGAACAGGTGAAAGGGGTTCAGCAGGCCATCGGCATCAGACGGATCCAAGAACTCAATAGACGCCAATGACACCGCCCATTGCTGTTTGATGACCATCCTCAGTAACCTTTCGCCATTTCCATGGCTGACAGAAACAACCGAACCAATGGTGAATTGTTCGGCAGTGGTGTCAGAAATACAAACTCCCACAGGTCTTCCGGCACGGCATCTACATCCGCATTGCTTTGCCCATCCACTGAACGCAATGCCAGCCGCTTTAATTTCAGGTGCCAATGCCAACGCGGCAACGGTGGTCAGAATGCCACCTCGTTCAATCTGGTTCATGCGACGGATGTTTTTCAGGTCCGATTTCGGTTTTGATCTGCTCACCCAATGAGATCAAACTGCATTTTGAGTCGGATACGTGCAAACTAATCCATCTACCAACACCGATGCAAATCGCAACTGATCAGGATCAGGGCACGGTCAGAAAGACGAATTCAAATCACACTTTTCAGTTGATCGGTCACATTCACCTTAAACGTATTTCGCTCATTTCCTGAAAACCGCTCTTTCTTTAGTATTCTGTGCCTTTTCCAGTGAATTTTGATAAGCAACCGTTCCCGAAGTCCTCTTCCGACCTCCATTGAGCGGAGTTGAATACAGCTTCAGTCTTCATGACATAGCAGTCGATATCAACAGCCGTTCACTGATGGACCGACCTGTCAAATCAGTGGGTTGAAGTTCTCCAGCCATCAACCGAGCCCGTCCCGAATGGACAGACGGTGGAAAATGGAATAATCGGCTGCAGCCTCGCCGAGCTGCGACAGCCAATCGGCGAGTCGGTCCCGGTCGGTGGTACTGAGTATCGGATTTATCATCCGTCGCTGAAAGTTAAGGTCAAGGATGCGGAACGGCCGTTGAAATTCGACCGTCCGATGGCCGCGTCAGTCTGCCCGACAGGTGGAATATTGATCATAATAATTGACTTAGGTCAGGATTTCTGAGACGATTCCATCTACAAGCTCTCGCCATTGGAAGTCGTGGTGCAGTATCAATTTGTCGAATTACCTTATCGGCTTGGGAGAATCGCCTATCAAAGTTGGTGGGAACCAAGGGAAGCCATCAACAAATTCTGACAAATCAAGCAGTGCTTTGTGAACCGCTAACGAGCCTTTTGGTTTCTCGCTTCAGTTGCATGATTGAGGAAAATTGATTCATGATTAAACGTCTCATCACTCTGAATCGATTTAAATTAGCAGGCACATCCATCCATAAGTATTGGTGATTCGTAGATTCATACGAACGTACCAGCATCACATTTAAATATGTCCGGCAACATTACAGAAACATCGTACATAAATCAGCCATCATTTTGCTAAAATAAGCGATCAAATCCAATTACAAGCCATAAAGCGCATATCATTCGCATATTCAATCATTGCTGAGAGAGGAGCATTCTGCCCGATGTACAAATCACTTCTGATCGACCCGGCCAAATGTACGAGTTGCCTGCAGTGTGAGCTCGCCTGCTCATTCGAAAATGAAGGCCTGTTCAATCCAGCCAGATCCAGAATCAAAGTGTTTGAGTTTGAGCATGGATTGACAACGATTCCATACACCTGCACGCAATGCGAGGAAGCCTGGTGTCTGCATGCCTGCCCGGTTGAGGCGATCACAATCAATTCGCAGACAGGCGCTAAAGAAGTCAGTGATTCCATCTGTGTCGGCTGCAAAGTCTGTACGATTGCGTGTCCATTCGGCACCATCAATTACAACTCCAGTACCGGAAAAGTCATGAAGTGTGATCTATGCGGTGGTGATCCCCAGTGTGCTGAAGCGTGTCCGACCGGTGCGATTGTTTATGTTGACGCCGATTGGACGGGCTACTCAAAAATGCGCGAATCTGCACTTGAAGCGCATGCCTGAAGTGTCCCATTTCACTAGAATCAAGCGGTAAATCGAATGCATCACGTCATTGTCGGCGCCGGTCCCGCCGGTGTCATCGCAGCAGAAACCATCCGAAAAAAATCGCCCAACGATTCGATCACGATAATCGGAGATGAGCCCTACCCCGCCTACTCGAGAATGGCGATTCCTTATTTTTTAGCGGGTGATGTCGGAGAAGACGGTACTTATCTTCGTCATGCAGACGATCATTTTTCCAATCTTCAGATCGACGTGCTGAACGAAACGGTGACCGCAGTTGCGCCCGGAGACAAATCCATTGCACTCCGCAATGGAAAAGACCTCAGCTATGACCGACTGTTGCTGGCAACCGGAGCAAGTGCCATCCGCCCACCAATCAGCGGAATGGAGTCATCCCGAGTCCACAACTGCTGGACTCTGGCGGATGCCCACCGACTGCTCAAAGAGGTGCACGCCGGCGACCGCGTCGTATTGTTGGGAGCCGGCTTCATCGGTTGCATCGTACTGCAGGCGCTGGTGTCGATGAAACTCAATCTCACTGTCATCGAGCTTGCCGATCGCATGCTGGCTCGCATGATGGACGATACCGGCGGTTGCATGATTAAGAATTGGTGCGAGAATAAAGGCATCCAAGTCAGAACGGGTGCCGAAGCCATGGGTGTCACCGAAAAAGACGGCGCACTTGAGATCGAACTGGATGATGGTACCACCTTGACGGCCGACCATATTGTGTGCGCGGCTGGAGTGCGGTCTAACATACAGTTTCTAGAGGGTAGCGGAATTGACACCGATGACGGTATTTTGGTTGACCATCACCTGCAGACCAACATGGATGGAATCTATGCTGCCGGCGATGTCGCACAAGGCCCGGATCGAAGCACCGGCACACAGCAGGTACATGCGATTCAGCCCACCGCGAGCGAACACGGTCAGATTGCAGCATCGCAGATGGCCGGTACAGGCACTCCCTATGGCGGAAGCCTATCGATGAACGTGCTGAACACGCTCGGATTGATCACTAGTTCATTTGGGCTCTGGGACGGCATCAATGGCGGTGATCGGACAACGGTCGAAGATCCGGATCACAATCGATACCTGCGTTTGGAATTCAAAGATGATGTACTGATCGGGGCGCTGGCGATCGGACTGACTCAGCATGTCGGCATTCTACGAGGACTGGTACAGACCGGCGTCAGACTGGGCGCCTGGAAGGAGAAGCTGCTGCATGACCCATCTCAGATCATGCACGCTTATCTTGCCTGCGTGCAGGGCTCCCGATCCTGAACGGCCCATCTGGCGACCACCGACAATTGTCAGTTGCCGCTTCGGTTGACCGAAGCCGTTACATTCGGAAAACAGTGCTCAGTTACCGCCCAGCTGACTGATGTCGCCTCGAGTATCAGACAGGGGGGTCCACCACGAGTTCGCACCCGACCGGATGCGCCGGGATTGATGATCCAAGGGGATTCACTCCGGTCAATGACCCTTGCATGGGTATGTCCATAAACCACAGCCCGCGAATTGGGATAGCGTCGCCGAAGAACCTCGTGATAGCGACGAGTGTCGCGGATCGTGTGCCCGTGCTCAACCGTTATGAGTCCACCGGGTAAGGCGATCGTGTGAACCGGCCTGAGGGAACGGACGGTTTCCGATTCGGCTGGATCCCATTTGCACTCGAGATCATTGTTTCCAGATACGGCAAATAAACATCTGCATTGAGATCTTAGCGACTCAAGCACCTCTTTTGAGCCAATATCACCGGCATGAATCGCCGCGTCACACCCCTTGACAAGTTCGAGGATCCTTGGATCGATGAATCCGTGAGTGTCTGAAATGATTATGATTCGAATCGTCTGACAGCTCAGGAGCGACGAATCGGTCATTTGGGATTCGATGATGACCGCTCCTTATCAACGGTTGTACGTCCCCGCATCCGCTGCAGTCGTTTTTCTCGGGCATCCGGCTTCATTGGAATCGTCATCTCACCATAGAGAACCTGTTTGAGAAAGCGCATGGAAAATCGCAGGAGCGCGTCTTCATCAGCAAGCAGTTCAGATACTGTCTCCGCGGACAGATCAAAAATTTCCTGAAATCCTTCGGTCTGTATGAATTCCCGAAACCCGTCCATATCGTAACTACACATGTCAAACAGCTGCCTGCTCCGGTCAGATGGACGACCGACGGTCGGCCCACTGGAGCGTTTCTTCAGCAGAACGTCGCGCCATTCCCGGTTCATTTCATCATATTCAACGACACCCTGTTCTTCGCGATACTGAGAAACCGACAGCTTGCGTGGTTCTTCATGACCGCGGCAGTGTTGCTCCTTGACCAGGAAAAAAATGTCCTCAACAAATGATGAGTCTTTTTTGCGAACGCCCATGCTACCGAGTGCGTAGTAGCGACACGCCGCTGGACGATCCTCGTAGACCGTACAACCTTCTTCAGACAGAAAAATGCATTCAGTCGTACCGGGCTTGGTGTTGAGTTTCAGACCGGGCAAATCGTGATGGTCCATGGGATACGGCGTGGTAGATGCGCCGACAAAATCTCTTGAGTCGAGATTGAAACGCCTTTTCAGCCGAATAATGTCGTAAGGGGTAACGACGATATCAATGTTTCGGCAGCACGCATTGAAACAGCTGACCTGCTTGTGACAGTCGAACTGAATGACTGAATTCAATTTCAGTTCAATTGGTTCAATTGGACTGGTATGGAAAGGTTTTGATTCTGATTGTTTTTCCATAGAACTGACAGAAATTCAGATGAATTGAACGGTAAATTAATGAAGTTGGCGACCGTGTCTGAAATTATAGGAAACTGAAAGCCCTATGGAACCGTATTTGCGGTCCAAACAGATTATGACATTGCGTCATCGCCATAACGATTAAAAATTCTGCATCCCGAACCAGTTAAACGATAATTTCGTACTTCCTGAACTAAGCCTGTTGTTATGATGAATTTCTCACCTGTAGAGCAGGCTGACGCGTCCAGCGGTCAGCAGGTATTCAACGACCGTTTCGCGTCCTTGACCTGAACTCTCAGCGATAACGGATGACAAGTCCTATACTACAGAACACCGACTGGGACCGACTCGCCGATCGGCTGTGACAACGAGGTGGCAGTCGGTTCTTCCATTTTTATGTCTGGTCATTCTGGACGGGCTCGATCGGCGGCTGAAGAACATCAACCACTGATTTCACAGGCCGGCCCATCAGTGAACGGCTGTTGATATCGACTGCCATGTCAGGCAGTCTGAAACTGTATTCAACTCAGCTCAATGGAGACCGGAAGAGGACTTCGGGAACGGTCGCTTACCAATATCGACTGGAAACGGCACAGAATACTAAAGAAAGAGCGGTTTTCAGGAAATGAGCGGGATCTGTTTGAGATGAATGGGACCGATCAACTGAAAAGTGTGATCAGAATTCGCCTTTCTGACTGCGGACTGATCAGCCGCGATTGTCATCGCGGCCGCCAGATGGGTATGTTCTGCACGTGTCTGACTGAATGGGCAATTCGATCTCATTGGGTGAGCAGGTCCAGACCAAAATCGGACCCGAAAAACATCCGTCGCCTGAACCAGATTGAACGAGGTGTATTCTGACCGTCGCCGCGTTGGCATTGGCACTCGCAATCAAAGCGGCTGGCATCGCGTTCAGTGGATGAACGAAGCACTGAGGATGCAGACTTATCGTCGGAAGAGCTGTGGAAATTCGAACTTTCGCTGTCACTGCAGAAAATTCACCATTGGCGCGGTGGCTGGCGGCGATGGAAAAGGTGAAAGGAACCGAGAGCGGTCATCAAACGACTCCCTTGACTGAATGGATGCAGATGGTGGAGGTTAAGATTGGCGGGCGAGGCCGTATACCATGCGATTCTCAGAGAAACCGCATCGAACGATGATGGGCTGTGTTATTGGCGTCTATTGCAGATTCTGATCGATTTCATGTTGATGGCCTGCTGAAACCCTGTCACCTGTTCAGGCTCGCTCCGCCCGAAGCGCCGCCAGATTGCGCTTCTTCCGACTGAACACCACTGCCAAAAGATGCACCTTGCGCCCGCGGCTCTGATGCGGTAATGCATAATTCTTCCCGCGCATCTGCGCCATAGCCTCCAACACCTTCGACTCCACCTGCTTACCCTTCGCCGCCACCTTGAACTCCAGCACGAACGTCTCACCAGCCGTGTGTACCACCAGATCCGCCCGCCCCTCAGCCGACGACTGCTCCGCACTCACCTCCACACCGTTGGCGATGAAACAGGCGAACAGCAGACTGGCGTAAAACGCCTCATAACGCGACACCTCGCTGCTCGAATACCACTCGTTCGGCACGTTGGCATAAAACGACCGCATCTCCTTGGCGAAACCGTCGAAGTCATTGACCTGCAGCAGCCGGATCAGCTCTTCACCCCGGTCCGACGCCTCCGTCAGCTTCCCGGTGACCGCCTCCACCAGTTCCTCGTTCAGACTCAGACGCACCTCATGGTTCGGATATTTCAGCGCGTAGTAGACCCTGGAACCCCGAACCTGCCGGTCGGCGATGGTCAGATAGCCACACTGGAACAGCAGCGCATTGAGGTTGATGCTCTCGACATCGAAATTTGACAGCTCCGTTTCATACAGGCCCAGGTTCTCCAGCCCCAGAGTGCTGAGCCGTCCCTTCGCCATCAGATTGCGCAGAAAACTGGGCGTGCCGGTTCTGTACCAATGAGGCTTGAACTCCTGTTCTTTGAACAGCAGCAGCACGTCGAAGGGATTGTAGACCTTCTCCTCACTGCGCCAGCTCCAGCGGTAGCCGTTGTACCACTCCCGGATGTCTTCGCGGTCCAGGTCCGACAGCTCCGGTGCGAACACCGCGTCGAGGTCCGCATCCGTGTAGCCGCAGATGGTGTTGTATTTTAGATCCAGACTGATGTCGTCCAGATTGTTCAGTCCCGAAAACAGACTCACCTTCGAATACATGCTGATGCCGGTCACGAACACGAAACGGACATGGCGGGCGCAGTCCTTGATGATGCCGTACAGACCGCGCAGGTAATCGCGGTTGGCTCTGACCAGGGTCTCATTCTCCAGCGTATCCAGGATCGGCTTGTCGTATTCGTCCACCAGAACCACCACCTGCCGACCGGTCTGATGATGCAAAGCCAAGATGAGATTGTACAGTCGGTCCGGTCCGTACGGCGTTGGCGAAGCCAGCTCGGGACCCAAGTATTTTTCAATGGCGGCCAACTGGTTGTTGACATTGTCTTCCAGTCGGCCCGGGGCGCCATAGTTGGAGCCGAAGCTCAGCCGCACCACCGGATGGCGGACCGACCAGTCCCAGCGGTCGTGGATGTGAAGCCCCCGGAACAGCTCCTCGCCGCCCTCGAACAGCTCCTGCAGCGTGTCCACCAGCAGCGTCTTCCCGAACCGCCGCGGCCGAGACAGGAAATAGTACCCGGGCCTGCTGGCCAGTCGCCATATGTGAGGCGTCTTGTCCACATAGTAGCAGTCCCATTCTCTGATTTCCCGAAAGGCTGAATAGCCGATGGGCAGGTTAAGCTTGTTCATTTCCATTCCTTTCAACGAGACATCTGTTCCCATATTGTAGTATGAATGGTGCCACCGATTCCACGAACGGTTCCATTCCACAACAGTTCGCAGAGCCTCAGCATGAGGCGGCGGACACCACCCAGACCCTATTGGAATAGGGCTGATCGTCCCGAAGATGGCATCGCGTACACCCTGCGGCTTCGTTCTCACCTTCGTGGCGGAACGATTCGAAACGGACCGATGGCGGTTTCATTTACCGCTGTGCTCGGTATGCTTGGAGCGCTTGACAACGTCAGCAGGATAAGTTCAGCGTTCCTCACCCCATCCAATTACGATGAGAATCACTGCACCTGCGGAGCAGACTGACGCGTCCATCGGCCGGCAGGTTTTCAACGATCGTTCCGCGTCCTTGGCCTGAACTTTCAGCGATGCCGGATGACAGGCCCGATACGCATTACCGTCGGCCGGGACTGCCTCGCCGATTGGCTGTGGCGGCCCGGCGAGGCGGCGGTTGATTCTTCCATTTTTGCGTCCGTCCATTCCGGACGGACTCGATTGGCGGCCGGAGAACACCAACCACAGATTTGACAGGCCAGTTCATCAGTGAACGACTGTTGATATCGACTGCCATGTCAGACAGTCTGAAGCTGCATTCAACTCCGCTTGATGGAGACCGGAAGAGGACTTCGGAAACGGTTGTTTACCAAAATTCACTGGAAACAGCGCGGAATACTAAAGAGCGGTCTTCAGGGAATGGTCGAAATCTGTTTGAGATGAATGTGACCGATCGCCTGAACCAGATTGAACGAGGTCATACCCTGACCGCCGTTGCCGCGTTGGCAATCGAAATCAAAGCGGCTGAAATCGCGTTCTGTGGATGGGCAAAGCACTGCGGATGCAGACTCCGCGTCGGAAAATCTGTGGAAGTTCGTTCCTGTGATGCCCCTGCAGAAATATTTCGTCATTGACTCGGTGGGTGCCAGTGGCGATGGAAAAGGTCAAAAGATACTGAGGGTGATTATTGAACGGTTCCCTGAACTGAATGGAAACAGTTAGTGGAGGTCGGGGTTGGCGGGCGAGGCCTTATCATGCGATTCTCATATAGAACAAATCGAATGGTGATGGGGTGTGTCATTGGCATCTATTGAAGTTTTAGATCCGTTTGATGTTGATGGTCTTCTGAAACCCTTTTCACCTGTTCAGGCCCTCTCCGCCCGAAGCGTCACCAGATTGCGGTCCTTCCGACTGAACACCACTGCCAGCAGATGCACCTTGCGACCGCGGCTCTGATGCGGCAGCGCATAATTCTTCCCGCGCATCTGCGACAAAGCCTCCAACACCTTCGATTCCACCTTCTCACCCTCAGCCGCCACCTTGAACTCCAGCACGAACGTCTCACCACCCGTGTGCACCACCAGGTCCGCACGCCCCTCAGCCGACGACTCCTCCGACTTCACATCCACATCGTTGGCGATGAAACAGGCGAACAGCAGACCCGCGTAAAACGCCTCATAGCGCGACACCTTGC
Organism: Arenicellales bacterium; assembly: GCA_965205205.1. Taxonomy (GTDB): domain Bacteria; phylum Pseudomonadota; class Gammaproteobacteria; order Arenicellales; family JAJDZL01; genus JAJDZL01. The sequence continues at coordinate 2,827,782 of CBDBFX010000002.1, read as the reverse complement.
TGCTCGAATACCACTCGTTCGGCACTTTGGCATAAAACGACCGCATCTCCAAAGCGAAACCGTCGAAGTCATTGACCTGCAGCAGCCGGATCAGCTCTTCACCCCGGTCCGACGCCTCCGTCAGCTTCCCGGTGACCGCCTCCACCAGTTCCTCGTTCAGACTCAGCCGCACCTCATGGTTCGGATATTTCAGCGCATAGTAGATCCTGGAACCCCGAACCTGCCGGTTGGCGATGGTCAGGTAGCCACACTGGAACAGCAGCGCATTGAGGTTGACGCGCTCGACATCGAAATTTGACAGCTCCGTTTCATACAGGCCCAGGTTCTCCAGGTCCAGCGTGTTCAGCCCGCCCTTCTCCATCAGGTTGCGCAGAAAGCTGGGTGTGCCGGTTCTGTACCAATGAGGTTTGAACTCCTGTTCTTCGAACAGCAGCAGCACGTCGAAAGGATTGTAGACCTTCTCCTCACTGCGCCAGCTCCAGCGGTAGCCGTTGTACCACTCCCGGATGTCTTCGCGGTCCAGGTCCGACAGCTCCGGTGCGAACACCGTGTCCAGGTCCGCATCCGTGTAGCCGCAGATGGTGTTGTACTTCGGACTCAGACTGATATCCCTGAGATTGTTCAGCCCCGAAAACAGACTCACCTTCGAATACATGCTGATGCCGGTCACGAACACGAAACGGACATGGCGGGCGCAGTCCTTGATGACGCCGTACAGGCCGCGCAGGTAATCGCGGTTGGCTCTGACCAGTTTCCTGTTCTCCAACACATCCAGGATCGGCTTGTCGTATTCGTCCACCAGAACCACCACCTGCCGACCAGTGGTACGATGTAGCGCACGTATGACATGGCGCAGACGCACCGCGCCGAGGTGGGTCGGTGGAGAAGATTCAAGACCCGCCTCTTCCTCTATGGCGGACAGCTGCTCGCTGATATCACTTTCCAGTCCATCCGATTCGCGGTAATCGCCGCCAAAGCTCAGCCGCACCACCGGATGGCGCACCGACCAGTCCCAGCGGTCGTGGATGTGAAGCCCCCGGAACAGCTCCTCGCCGCCCTCAAACAGCTCCTGCATCGTGTCCAGCAGCAGCGTCTTCCCGAACCGCCGCGGCCGAGACAGGAAATAGTACCCGGGCCTGCTGGCCAGTCGCCATATGTGAGGCGTCTTGTCCACATAGTAGCAGTCCCATTCTCTGATTTCCCGAAAGGCTGAATAGCCGATGGGCAGGTTAAGCTTGTTCATTTCCATTCCTTTCAACGAACCGTCTGCTGATATTATAGTATGAATGGTGCCAGCGATTCCACGAACAGTTCCATTCAGCAGCAATTCCCGCCAAGGACATCTTCCGTGGATTCGGCGGGATTTCCGATGTCAAACGCAGGAGTCGGGAGGATGCGGGCAAGGTGGTTCCTCCGGCAGGTTGCCAGATCGGCGGTTGGCCACGTGATACCCTGAAGAACCGGCCGGTCACACATTCGGTCACGGCGACCGGGTCAGGACGTGTCGAAGGGCACCAGATCGGGCCCGCAGTACCCGAAGGCGAGGGCTTGGTACAGCGTCTCCCAGTCCCGGACGTGGAATCCCAGGAACAGCACGCGCAGCTGCTCCCACAGGGCTTTCGAGCCGCCCGCTTCCGCCCGCGCGGCCTGGAACAGCGCGCAGCACCGCTGCTGCACCTGATCGATGAGAAACGCCAGCATCGTCAGGTGGGCGAACACCGTCGCCAGATGCCGTCGGCCGTGGCCGAAATTGTGTTCAAAGCCGTCGCCTTGGTTCTTCAGGGTGTTGAAGGTCTCGTTCTCGATGCGCCAGCGGGCCCGTCCCGCCCGCATCACATCGTAGGCGTTGGCTGCCGTGACCTCCAGGTCCGTGACCCAGGAGAAGTGAAGCGTCCGACCGTTCGGGCGGGTCTCCCAGCACTCCAGGAAGTTCACCTCCAGGTCGAAGTTCGCCTCATTCAGCGGCACGCCGTTCAGGAACCGGAAGCGGAACCGGATGCCGTCCCGTTCCATCTCCACGATTCGGGTCGCCGCCGTGGCATCAACCCAGTGGAACAGTTCCCCATGGTCACCCGGCTTCACCCCCAGCACGTAGCGCAGGTTCAGTTCCTGCAGCAGCCGGATGTGCGGACCGTTCGAGGCCAGCGCATCCTCCACCACCAGCAGCTTCAGATGCGGATGCTCCCGCCGCACGTCCCGCAGCAGCCGCTTGGCCGCATTGCGCTCGCAGTCGTTTTTCTGAGCGCCGTCCGCCCGCAGGATCGGTTCCGGCGCCAGCGGAAACACCTCCCGGTGCTCCGGGTGCACCAGCACCGCCCCCAGCATCTGGTGATACCAGGTGGTGCTGCCATCCCGGTGATGCTTCTCACAGCAGTGCTCGCAATGCACCTTCTTCGAGGAGAAATGACCCGTGCCGTCCACCGACAGCAGATGGTGGTCCAGCCAGGTGAACCCCTCCAGACCCTGGCCCCGCTGCAGGGCGGCGAACACCTTCTTGAAGGCCCCGCGCACCGCCCGCGGGTCCACCTGGTCCAGACGCTCGCGCATGGCCGTATCCGACGGCACGCGGAGCACCCCGTACAGGTTCCTGAGGTTCGACCGCACCCGGTTCCTGTTCCGCGCCTGCTGTTCGAAGTTCAACAGCGACGGACACTTCAGGCCGAACATCGCCAAGGCCGACATCAGACAGTCCGGCAGGCACAGACCACGGCTGGCCACGGGGTCCTTGATGCGGTCGAATTCGGCACGCACCAACCGAAGAAGACCCGGTACGCTGAGGGTCTTGCGAAACATGGTCTTAGACATGGTTGATCATCCAGTCGGGTAAAAAACAGCCCTATCATACCACTTTTCAACGAAAAGTCCGCGAACAGTTTTTTTTCACACCCCCTGAAAACCCCGTAGTTACTGACCCGGCAGGCTTGGCGGGAATTGCTGTCCATTCCACAACAGTTCGCAGAGCCTCAGCATGAGGCGGCGGACACCACCCAGACCCTATTGGAATAGGGCTGATCGTCCCGAAGATGGCATCGCGTACACCCTGCGGCTTCGTTCTCACCTTCGTGGCGGAACGATTCGAAACGGACCGATGGCGGTTTCATTTACCGCTGTGCTCGGTATGCTTGGAGCGCTTGACAACGTCAGCAGGATAAGTTCAGCGTTCCTCACCCCATCCAATTACGATGAGAATCACTGCACCTGCGGAGCAGACTGACGCGTCCATCGGCCGGCAGGTTTTCAACGATCGTTCCGCGTCCTTGGCCTGAACTTTCAGCGATGCCGGATGACAGGCCCGATACGCATTACCGTCGGCCGGGACTGCCTCGCCGATTGGCTGTGGCGGCCCGGCGAGGCGGCGGTTGATTCTTCCATTTTTGCGTCCGTCCATTCCGGACGGACTCGATTGGCGGCCGGAGAACACCAACCACAGATTTGACAGGCCAGTTCATCAGTGAACGACTGTTGATATCGACTGCCATGTCAGACAGTCTGAAGCTGCATTCAACTCCGCTTGATGGAGACCGGAAGAGGACTTCGGAAACGGTTGTTTACCAAAATTCACTGGAAACAGCGCGGAATACTAAAGAGCGGTCTTCAGGGAATGGTCGAAATCTGTTTGAGATGAATGTGACCGATCGCCTGAACCAGATTGAACGAGGTCATACCCTGACCGCCGTTGCCGCGTTGGCAATCGAAATCAAAGCGGCTGAAATCGCGTTCTGTGGATGGGCAAAGCACTGCGGATGCAGACTCCGCGTCGGAAAATCTGTGGAAGTTCGTTCCTGTGATGCCCCTGCAGAAATATTTCGTCATTGACTCGGTGGGTGCCAGTGGCGATGGAAAAGGTCAAAAGATACTGAGGGTGATTATTGAACGGTTCCCTGAACTGAATGGAAACAGTTAGTGGAGGTCGGGGTTGGCGGGCGAGGCCTTATCATGCGATTCTCATATAGACCAAATCGAATGGTGATGGGGTGTGTCATTGGCATCTATTGAAGTTTTAGATCCGTTTGATGTTGATGGTCTTCTGAAACCCTTTTCACCTGTTCAGGCCCTCTCCGCCCGAAGCGTCACCAGATTGCGCTCCTTCCGACTGAACACCACTGCCAAAAGATGCACCTTGCGACCGCGGCTCTGATGCGGCAGCGCATAATTCTTCCCGCGCATCTGCGACAAAGCCTCCAACACCTTCGATTCCACCTTCTCACCCTCAGCCGCCACCTTGAACTCCAGCACGAACGTCTCACCACCCGTGTGCACCACCAGGTCCGCACGCCCCTCAGCCGACGACTCCTCCGACTTCACATCCACATCGTTGGCGATGAAACAGGCGAACAGCAGACCCGCGTAAAACGCCTCATAGCGCGACACCTTGCTGCTCGAATACCACTCGTTCGGCACTTTGGCATAAAACGACCGCATCTCCAAAGCGAAACCGTCGAAGTCATTGACCTGCAGCAGCCGGATCAGCTCTTCACCCCGGTCCGACGCCTCCGTCAGCTTCCCGGTGACCGCCGCCACCAGTTCCTCGTTCAGACTCAGACGCACCTCATGGTTCGGATATTTCAGCGCATAGTAGATCCTGGAACCCCGAACCTGCCGGTCGGCGATGGTCAGATAGCCACACTGAAACAGCAGCGCATTGAGGTTGATGCTTTCGACATCGAAATTTGACAGCTCCGTTTCATACAGGCCCAGGTTCTCCAGGTCCAGCGTGTTCAGCACGCCCTTCGCCATCAGGTTGCGCAGAAAGCTGGGGGTGCCGGTTCTGTACCAATGAGGTTTGAACTCCTGTTCTTCGAACAGCAGCAGCACGTCGAAGGGGTTGTACACCTTCTCCTCACTGCGCCAGCTCCAGCGGTAGCCGTTGTACCACTCCCGGATGTCTTCGCGGTCCAGGTCCGACAGCTCCGGTGCGAACACCGTGTCCAGGTCCGCATCCGTGTAGCCGCAGATGGTGTTGTACTTCGGACTCAGACTGATATCCCTGAGATTGTTCAGTCCCGAGAACAGACTCACCTTCGAATACATGCTGATGCCGGTCACGAACACGAAACGGACATGGCGGGCGCAGTCCTTGATGACGCCGTACAGGCCGCGCAGGTAATCGCGGTTGGCTCTGACCAGTTTCCTGTTCTCCAACACATCCAGGATCGGCTTGTCGTATTCGTCCACCAGAACCACCACCTGCCGACCGCTCTGATGATGCAGAGCGAGGATGAGATTGTACAGTCGGTCCGGTCCGTACTGCGTTGGCGAAGCCAGCTCTGGACCCAAGTATTTTTCAATGGCGGCCAACTGGTTGTTGACATTGTCTTCCAGTCGGTCCGGTGCGCCATAGTTGGAGCCGAAGCTCAGCCGCACCACCGGATGGCGGACCGACCAGTCCCAGCGGTCGTGGATGTGAAGCCCCCGGAACAGCTCCTCACTGCCCTCGAACAGCTCCTGCAGCGTGTCCACCAGCAGCGTCTTCCCGAACCGCCGCGGCCGAGACAGGAAATAGTACCCGGGCCTGCTGGCCAGTCGCCATATGTGAGGCGTCTTGTCCACATAGTAGCAGTCCCATTCTCTGATTTCCCGAAAGGCTGAATAGCCGATGGGCAGGTTAAGCTTGTTCATTTCCATTCCTTTCAACGAGACATCTGTTCCCATATTGTAGTATGAATGGTGCCACCGATTCCACGAACGGTTCCATTCCACAACAGTTCGCAGAGCCTCAGCATGAGGCGGCGGACACCACCCAGACCCTATTGGAATAGGGCTGATCGTCCCGAAGATGGCATCGCGTACACCCTGCGGCTTCGTTCTCACCTTCGTGGCGGAACGATTCGAAACGGACCGATGGCGGTTTCATTTACCGCTGTGCTCGGTATGCTTGGAGCGCTTGACAACGTCAGCAGGATAAGTTCAGCGTTCCTCACCCCATCCAATTACGATGAGAATCACTGCACCTGCGGAGCAGACTGACGCGTCCATCGGCCGGCAGGTTTTCAACGATCGTTCCGCGTCCTTGGCCTGAACTTTCAGCGATGCCGGATGACAGGCCCGATACGCATTACCGTCGGCCGGGACTGCCTCGCCGATTGGCTGTGGCGGCCCGGCGAGGCGGCGGTTGATTCTTCCATTTTTGCGTCCGTCCATTCCGGACGGACTCGATTGGCGGCCGGAGAACACCAACCACAGATTTGACAGGCCAGTTCATCAGTGAACGACTGTTGATATCGACTGCCATGTCAGACAGTCTGAAGCTGCATTCAACTCCGCTTGATGGAGACCGGAAGAGGACTTCGGAAACGGTTGTTTACCAAAATTCACTGGAAACAGCGCGGAATACTAAAGAGCGGTCTTCAGGGAATGGTCGAAATCTGTTTGAGATGAATGTGACCGATCGCCTGAACCAGATTGAACGAGGTCATACCCTGACCGCCGTTGCCGCGTTGGCAATCGAAATCAAAGCGGCTGAAATCGCGTTCTGTGGATGGGCAAAGCACTGCGGATGCAGACTCCGCGTCGGAAAATCTGTGGAAGTTCGTTCCTGTGATGCCCCTGCAGAAATATTTCGTCATTGACTCGGTGGGTGCCAGTGGCGATGGAAAAGGTCAAAAGATACTGAGGGTGATTATTGAACGGTTCCCTGAACTGAATGGAAACAGTTAGTGGAGGTCGGGGTTGGCGGGCGAGGCCTTATCATGCGATTCTCATATAGACCAAATCGAATGGTGATGGGGTGTGTCATTGGCATCTATTGAAGTTTTAGATCCGTTTGATGTTGATGGTCTTCTGAAACCCTTTTCACCTGTTCAGGCCCTCTCCGCCCGAAGCGTCACCAGATTGCGCTCCTTCCGACTGAACACCACTGCCAAAAGATGCACCTTGCGACCGCGGCTCTGATGCGGCAGTGCATAATTCTTCCCGCGCATCTGCGACAGCGCCTCCAACACCTTCGATTCCACCTTCTCACCCTCAGCCGCCACCTTGAACTCCAGCACGAACGTCTCACCACCCGTGTGCACCACCAGGTCCGCACGCCCCTCAGCCGACGACTCCTCCGACTTCACATCCACATCGTTGGCGATGAAACAGGCGAACAGCAGACCCGCGTAAAACGCCTCATAGCGCGACACCTTGCTGCTCGAATACCACTCGTACGGCACTTTGGCATAAAACGACCGCATCTCCAAAGCGAAACCGTCGAAGTCATTGACCTGCAGCAGCCGGATCAGCTCTTCACCCCGGTCCGACGCCTCCGTCAACTTCCCGGTCACCGCCTCCACCAGTTCCTCGTTCAGACTCAGCCGCACCTCATGGTTCGGATATTTCAGCGCATAGTAGATCCTGGAACCCCGAACCTGCCGGTTGGCGATGGTCAGGTAGCCACACTGGAACAGCAGCGCATTGAGGTTGACGCGCTCGACATCGAAATTTGACAGCTCCGTTTCATACAGGCCCAGGTTCTCCAGGTCCAGCGTGTTCAGCCCGCCCTTCTCCATCAGGTTGCGCAGAAAGCTGGGTGTGCCGGTTCTGTACCAATGAGGTTTGAACTCCTGTTCTTCGAACAGCAGCAGCACGTCGAAAGGATTGTAGACCTTCTCCTCACTGCGCCAGCTCCAGCGGTAGCCGTTGTACCACTCCCGGATGTCTTCGCGGTCCAGGTCCGACAGCTCCGGTGCGAACACCGTGTCCAGGTCCGCATCCGTGTAGCCGCAGATGGTGTTGTACTTCGGACTCAGACTGATATCCCTGAGATTGTTCAGCCCCGAAAACAGACTCACCTTCGAATACATGCTGATGCCGGTCACGAACACGAAACGGACATGGCGGGCGCAGTCCTTGATGACGCCGTACAGGCCGCGCAGGTAATCGCGGTTGGCTCTGACCAGTTTCCTGTTCTCCAACACATCCAGGATCGGCTTGTCGTATTCGTCCACCAGAACCACCACCTGCCGACCAGTGGTACGATGTAGCGCACGTATGACATGGCGCAGACGCACCGCGCCGAGGTGGGTCGGTGGAGAAGATTCAAGACCCGCCTCTTCCTCTATGGCGGACAGCTGCTCGCTGATATCACTTTCCAGTCCATCCGATTCGCGGTAATCGCCGCCAAAGCTCAGCCGCACCACCGGATGGCGCACCGACCAGTCCCAGCGGTCGTGGATGTGAAGCCCCCGGAACAGCTCCTCGCCGCCCTCGAACAGCTCCTGCATCGTGTCCAGCAGCAGCGTCTTCCCGAACCGCCGCGGCCGAGACAGGAAATAGTATTTGGACCCCTCGACCAGATTGCGGATGTGAGGCGTCTTATCCACATAGTAGCAGCCACCTTCCCGGAGGCTGCGAAAGTGGGGGTCTCCGATTGGCAGGTTAAGCTTTTTCATTTCCATTCCTTTCAACGAACCGTCTGCTGATATTATAGTATGAATGGTGCCAGCGATTCCACGAACAGTTCCATTCAGCAATAGTTCACAGAGGCGCAACATCCGGTGGCGCACCGCTACCAGACCCTATTGGACTACGACTGATCGTCCCGAAGACGGTGTCGCGTGCACCCTGCGACTTCGTTCTCACCTTCGTTGCAGAACGAATCGAAACGGACCGAAGCGGTGTCATTTACTGTTGTGCTCGATATGTCTGGAGCACTTGATGACATCAGCAAGATAAGTTCGAAATTCCTCCACCCCCATCCAATTGTTATGAGAACCATTCCACCTGTGGAGTAGACTGACGCGTCCATCGGCCGGCAGGTTTTCAACGATCGTTCCGCGTCCTTGGCCTGAACTTTCAGCGATGCCGGATGACAGGCCCGATACGCATTACCGTCGGCCGGGACTGCCTCGCCGATTGGCTGTGGCGGCCCGGCGAGGCGGCGGTTGATTCTTCCATTTTTGCGTCCGTCCATTCCGGACGGACTCGATTGGCGGCCGGAGAACACCAACCACAGATTTGACAGGCCAGTTCATCAGTGAACGACTGTTGATATCGACTGCCATGTCAGACAGTCTGAAGCTGCATTCAACTCCGCTTGATGGAGACCGGAAGAGGACTTCGGAAACGGTTGTTTACCAAAATTCACTGGAAACAGCGCGGAATACTAAAGAGCGGTCTTCAGGGAATGGTCGAAATCTGTTTGAGATGAATGTGACCGATCGCCTGAACCAGATTGAACGAGGTCATACCCTGACCGCCGTTGCCGCGTTGGCAATCGAAATCAAAGCGGCTGAAATCGCGTTCTGTGGATGGGCAAAGCACTGCGGATGCAGACTCCGCGTCGGAAAATCTGTGGAAGTTCGTTCCTGTGATGCCCCTGCAGAAATATTTCGTCATTGACTCGGTGGGTGCCAGTGGCGATGGAAAAGGTCAAAAGATACTGAGGGTGATTATTGAACGGTTCCCTGAACTGAATGGAAACAGTTAGTGGAGGTCGGGGTTGGCGGGCGAGGCCTTATCATGCGATTCTCATATAGACCAAATCGAATGGTGATGGGGTGTGTCATTGGCATCTATTGAAGTTTTAGATCCGTTTGATGTTGATGGTCTTCTGAAACCCTTTTCACCTGTTCAGGCCCTCTCCGCCCGAAGCGTCACCAGATTGCGCTCCTTCCGACTGAACACCACTGCCAAAAGATGCACCTTGCGACCGCGGCTCTGATGCGGCAGCGCATAATTCTTCCCGCGCATCTGCGACAGCGCCTCCAACACCTTCGACTCCACCTGCTTACCCTTCGCCGCCACCTTGAACTCCAGCACGAACGTCTCACCACCCGTGTGCACCACCAGGTCCGCACTCACCTCCACACCGTTGGCGATGAAACAGGCGAACAGCAGACTGGCGTAAAACGCCTCATAACGGGACACCTCGCTACTCGAATACCACTCGTTTGGCACGTTGGCATAAAACGACCGCATCTCCAAAGCGAAACCGTCGAAATCATTGACCTGCAGCAGCCGAATCAGTTCCTCACCCCGGTCCGACGCCTCCGTCAGCTTCCCGGTGACCGCCTCCACCAGTTCCTCGTTCAGACTCAGACGCACCTCGTGGTTCGGGTATTTCAGCGCGTAGTAGACCCTGGAACCCCGAACCTGCCGGTCGGCGATGGTCAGATAGCCACACTGGAACAGCAGTGCATTGATGTTGACGTTCTCGACATCGAAATTTGACAGCTCCGTTTCATACAGGCCCAGGTTCTCCAGGTCCAGCGTGCTGAGCCGTCCCTTCGCCATCAGGTTGCGCAGAAAACTGGGCGTGCCGGTTCTGTACCAATGAGGTTTGAACTCCTGTTCTTCGAACAGCAGCAGCACGTCGAAAGGATTGTAGACCTTCTCCTCACTGCGCCAGCTCCAGCGGTAGCCGTTGTACCACTCCCGGATGTCTTCGCGGTCCAGGTCCGACAGCTCCGGTGCGAACACCGTGTCCAGGTCCGCATCCGTGTAGCCACAGATGGTGTTGTACTTCGGACTCAGACTGATATCCCTGAGATTGTTCAGTCCCGAGAACAGACTCACCTTCGAATACATGCTGATGCCGGTCACGAACACGAAACGGACATGTCGGGCACAGCCCTTGATGACGCCGTACAGGCCGCGCAGGTAATCGCGGTTGGCTTTGACCAGTGTCTCATTATCCAGCGTATCCAGAATCGGCTTGTCGTATTCGTCCACCAAAATCACCACCTGCCGACCAGTGGCATGATGAAGCTGACGGATGACATGGCGCAGACGTACCGCGCCGGGGCGGGTCGACGCAGAACGTTCAAGATCCGCATTTTTCTCAATAGCGGACAGTTGATCATCTATATCACTTGCCAGTCCGTCCAGCTCGCGATAGTCGACGTCGAAGCTCAGCCGCACCACCGGATGACGGACGGACCAGTCCCAGTGGTCGTGGATGTGAAGCCCCCGGAACAGCTCCTCACTGCCCTCGAACAGCTCCTGCATCGTATCCAACAGCAGCGTCTTCCCGAACCGCCGCGGCCGCGACAGGAAATAGTATTTGGACCCCTCGACCAGATTGCGGATGTGAGGCGTCTTATCCACATAGTAACAGCCACCTTCCCGGAGGCTGCGAAAGTGGGGGTCTCCGATTGGCAGGTTAAGCTTTTTCATTTCCATTCCTTTCAACGAACCGTCTGCTGATATTATAGTATGAATGGTGCCAGCGATTCCACGAACAGTTCCATTCAGCAGCAATTCCCGCCAAGGACATCTTCCGTGGATTCGGCGGGATTTCCGATGTCAAACGCAGGAGTCGGGAGGATGCGGGCAAGGTGGTTCCTCCGGCAGGTTGCCAGATCGGCGGTTGGCCACGTGATACCCTGAAGAACCGGCCGGTCACACATTCGGTCACGGCGACCGGGTCAGGACGTGTCGAAGGGCACCAGATCGGGCCCGCAGTACCCGAAGGCGAGGGCTTGGTACAGCGTCTCCCAGTCCCGGACGTGGAATCCCAGGAACAGCACGCGCAGCTGCTCCCACAGGGCTTTCGAGCCGCCCGCTTCCGCCCGCGCGGCCTGGAACAGCGCGCAGCACCGCTGCTGCACCTGATCGATGAGAAACGCCAGCATCGTCAGGTGGGCGAACACCGTCGCCAGATGCCGTCGGCCGTGGCCGAAATTGTGTTCAAAGCCGTCGCCTTGGTTCTTCAGGGTGTTGAAGGTCTCGTTCTCGATGCGCCAGCGGGCCCGTCCCGCCCGCATCACATCGTAGGCGTTGGCTGCCGTGACCTCCAGGTCCGTGACCCAGGAGAAGTGAAGCGTCCGACCGTTCGGGCGAGTCTCCCAGCACTCCAGGAAGTTCACCTCCAGGTCGAAGTTCGCCTCATTCAGCGGCACACCGTTCAGGAACCGGAAGCGGAACCGGCTGCCGTCCCGTTCCATCTCCACGATTCGGGTCGCCGCCGTGGCATCAACCCAGTGGAACAGTTCCCCATGGTCACCTGGCTTTACCCCCAGCACGTAGCGCAGGTTCAGTTCCTCCAGCAGTCGGATGTGCGGACCGTTCGAGGCCAGCGCATCCTCCACCACCAGCAGCTTCAGATGCGGATGCTCCCGCCGCACGTCCCGCAGCAGCCGCTTGGCCGCATGGCGCTCGCAGTCGTTCTTCTTGGCGCCGTCCGCCCGCAGGATCGGTTCCGGCGCCAGCGGAAACACCTCCCGGTGCTCCGGGTGCACCAGCACCGCACCCAGCATCTGGTGATACCAGGTGGTGCTGCCATCCCGGTGATGCTTCTCACAGCAGTGCTCGCAATGCACCTTCTTCGAGGAGAAATGACCCGTGCCGTCCACCGACAGCAGATGATGGTCCAGCCAGGTGAACCCCTCCAGACCCTTGCCCCGCTGCAGGGCGGCGAACACCTTCTTGAAGGCCCCGCGCACCGCCCGCGGGTCCACCTGGTCCAGACGCTCGCGCATGGCCGTATCCGACGGCACGCGGAGCACCCCGTACAGGTTCCTGAGGTTCGACCGCACCCGGTTCCTGTTCCGCGCCTGCTGTTCGAAGTTCAACAGCGACGGACACTTCAGGCCGAACATCGCCAAGGCCGACATCAGACAGTCCGGCAGGCACAGACCACGGCTGGCCACGGGGTCCTTGATGCGGTCGAATTCGGCACGCACCAACCGAAGAAGACCCGGTACGCTGAGGGTCTTGCGAAACATGGTCTTAGACATGGTTGATCATCCAGTCGGGTAAAAAACAGCCCTATCATACCACTTTTCAACGAAAAGTCCGCGAACAGTTTTTTTTCACACCCCCTGAAACCCCCGTAGTTACTGACCCGGCAGGCTTGGCGGGAATTGCTGTCCATTCAGCAATAGTTCACAGAGGCGCAACATCCGCTGGCGCACTGCTGCCAGACCCTATTGGACTACGACTGATCGTCCCGAAGACGGTGTCGCGTGCACCCTGCGACTTCGTTCTCACCTTCGTTGCAGAACGAATCGAAACGGACCGAAGCGGTGTCATTTACTGTTGTGCTCGATATGTCTGGAGCACTTGATGACATCAGCAAGATAAGTTCGAAATTCCTCCACCCCCATCCAATTGTTATGAGAACCATTCCACCTGTGGAGTAGACTGACGGTTCCATCGACCAACCAGTATTCAACGATCATTCCACGTCCTTGGCCTGAACTTTCTGCGGTGGCGGATGATAAGCCCGATGCGCAGTACCGACGACTGGGACTGCCTCGCCGATTGGCTGTGGCGGCGAGATGGTGGTGGTTCATTCTTCCGTTTTTCCGTCTGGCCATTCGGGACGGATTCGTTCGGCGGCTGGAGAAAATCAACCCACTGATTTGACAGACCGGTTCATCAGTGAACGACTGTTGATATCGATTGCCATGTCAAGAAGTCTGAATTTAGCTGAGGTTCCAAATTCTAGCGGAGTGAACAGTGCAACCTCCTCTTTGTGAGTGTTGTCGCGAAGCCGTTCGCTCCCGAACCAATTGTTACCCCCTATCCTCAAGCGTTCCGTTCATTTTGGACCTGTCATCCATGAAATATATCGCAATTGAGTCATCATATTTCACCGTAAAGGTATTGTGTAAGACCGAATCTAATAAAACCCATACCACCGTAACTGCTTCCCGGCCCCACCCACATTCTGCCAGTGTAGGTGAGACCTAAGCAACAAAGACGCCAGGAGTCCTGCATCGGCCAGAGCTCATATTTTTCCCCAATCCGTCGATCAGGTTCATCGACCTGCACAAAGGGGGCATAGTATGTTCTTCAAAGGAAGTGAAACAAGATCAGTTTTACCGAATAAAATGCTGATACTGTTATGTCATCTATCCTCAAAATCAATAATCTCACAAAAACCTTCGATGGCCTGCACGCAGTCAGAAACTGCAGCCTGGAGCTCGAAGATGGTGTCATTGCTGGACTGATCGGCCCGAATGGTGCGGGCAAGTCGACACTTTTCAACATTATTGCAGGTGTTCATCAACCTGATCAAGGCAGTATTGAACTCAATGAAGTCGACGTAACGGGACTGCCGGCACACGAGATGTTTGCCAATGGCCTACTGAGAACCTTTCAGATTCCTCATGAGTTTTCAAACATGACCACCATCGAAAATCTTCTCATGGTACCTGCGATGCAACGCGGTGAGAATCTGTTTAACGCCCTGTTTCAAGCGTCATCATATCGTAGCCAGGAATCGAAGAATCAGGACAAAGCTCTGCAGGTCCTCGAATTCATTGGCATGGCACACGTAAAAAACGAACTGGCCGGAAACCTGTCCGGGGGACAGAAAAAACTGCTTGAATTGGGACGGACTCTGATGGCGGATGCAGAAATCGTGCTGCTGGACGAACTGGGGGCTGGCGTCAATCACACTTTGCTCAACCGGCTGGCGGACAATATCATTCAGCTCAACAGAGAACTGGGGCAGACTTTTTTCATTATTGAACACAACATGGATTTCATTTCAAAACTGTGCCAAAGGGTAACGGTAATGGTTGAAGGCCAGGTAACTGTTGAAGGAACTCCCGATGAAGTATTGACCAATCCAGATGTGGTTGATGCGTATTTCGGCGGCGGCAGACAGGCCAACTGAGATGCCGGCCCAAGAATGCTGATCCGTGCCGGAAACCTTGTCGCAGGCTATGGCGGTGAGCCCGTCATCAATGGGATTGATGTTGCGATTGATGGCGGCCAAATCGGTGTAATCGTCGGTCCCAATGGCGCCGGCAAGTCAACTGTGCTGAAGAGCATCTATGGACTGATCAAACCAAGTGAGGGCCAGGTGGAAATGAACGGTGTGGATATCACTTACGTACCACCCGATCGACGCGTCGCACTCGGTATGGGATACGTACCCCAGGAAAGAAACATTTTTCCTTCCCTGACCGTGCGAGAAAATCTGGAGATGGGAGCATTCATCAGAAAAGACGATTTTTCATTGGCCATCGATGATATGTTCAGACTTTTCCCCACACTGAAAACGCGAGCTGACAAACTCGCCGGCCAGCTGTCCGGTGGACAGCGTCAGATGGTGGCGATCGCGCGTGCGCTAATGGTCAATCCGCGCCTGCTGCTGCTTGATGAACCCACGGTCGGACTGGCGCCCGCCGTGGTCGATGAAATCATCGATCGAATCAAAGCGATTGCCGCATTTGGAGTCGGTGTTCTGATCGTCGAACAGAACGCCAAACGAGCATTGAGCATCGCGGATATCGGATTCGTACTGGTGTCCGGAAAAAATCTGTTCACAGACAGTGGTAGAAATCTGCTGAACGATCCCCAAGTCGCAAAGAGCTTTCTCGGCGGGAGCAGTGAATGAACGAACTCATTTTCTTTGTCAACAAGGCTGTGATTTCGGGCATTGTCATCGGTTGCATTTACGCGCTGGGCGCCATCGGCGTAACACTGGTCTTCGGTATTCTTCGATTTGCCAATTTCTCACACGCCGATCTGATGACCTCGGGCGCTTATCTGTCTTTCGTCTTTGCCGCACTGCTGCCAGGCCTCGGACCGGCACTCGGTTTACCGACAGGATTCGTCGTCCTGCCGCTTTCAATCGTCTGCCTGGTGCTATTTTCGATCAGTATCGATCGAATGTTCTATCGGCCTCTCAGAGACCGAAATGTCAGGCCCATCATGTTGCTCGTCGCATCCTTGGGGGTAACTCTGATGCTGCAGGGAATCGTGCGAATTTTAGCCGGTACCTCGCCGCGCACTTTTTTCTCTCAGCAGGATAAAGAAATCTTTCGCCTTGATGTTCCACTCGAGACAGCCACTCGAGACATCGTGATATCCGAGCCTCAGATATTACTGATCGCGGCCACCGTCTTTTCCATCATCACCCTGCATCAGTTTCTGAATCGAACGCGACTGGGCAAGGCGATGCGCGCCATGTCCGACAACGCGGATCTGGCGCTGGTGTCCGGCATCAACACCAATACCGTAGTCACCGCAACCTGGGTTATCGGCGGCGCTTTGGCGGCGATGGCCGGAACACTGCTGGCGCTGGACGTGGTGCTCAAGCCCGATTTGAGTTTCAATCTGCTGCTTCCCATATTTGCGGCGGCAATTGTCGGCGGCATCGGCCGGCCTTATGGTGCGATTGCCGGAGGACTGCTGGTGGGATTCTCGGAAACACTGGCGATTTTCAACTGGTCGATTCTATTGCGACCGCTGGCAGTATGGCTGCCGGACTGGATTGAAATCCCAGCACGCATCACTTTCGTCCCCACGGAATACAAGATCATCGTACCATTCATCATTCTGATTGCGGTTCTCATCTGGCGGCCAACCGGCATTTTCCGCGGCCAAGTATTATGAGTTTCCACCGATACAAAAGGGAATATCTGCTGTTTTCTCTGATTGGCGCGGCGATTGTCTGCATCGTTCTCGTATTCGGCCAGGCTTACGCATTGAGAATGCTGGTTGAAGCCGCCTGCTATGCGATTCTGGCCTTGGGACTCACTCTCCAATGGGGCTACGCGGGATTGTTCAATGCCGGTGGCATGGGCTTTGTCGCCATTGGTGGATTCATCACCATGTTCGTCGCGTTTCCGGTCAATGACGCGTTTTGGGAATCTGAAAGTGCGTTGATGCTAGGTGATTTTTTACTTGAGATGGTGGTCGTCATTCTAGCGGTCATTGGTCTCACCCAGGTCCACCGTATTGGCATTCGAGGCAAATGGAAGGTCGCGCTGATTCTGATTGGTGTCGTTACCGGCTTCTTCTTTTTCAATCACCAACTGGCACCTGTGGCCAAACTGATTGAACGGCAGGCTGGATTCATTGGTGGACTGGGCCTGCCGGTGCTGCTGGGCTGGATTTGTGGCGGACTGGCTGCCGCAATTGTCGCCTACTGGATTGGTAAGGCATGCTTGGGACTGCGGACCGATTACCTGGCCATCGCGACGCTTGGCATCGCTGAAATCATTAAATCAGTCCTGAAAAACGCGGACTGGCTTACGCACGGCACACTCACCGTTTCACCACTGCCGTGGCCGGTTCCGACACCGAACGATATCGGTTTTGTTGCCGCCCGGGCGGCTTACCTGGCACTGTCGGCGGTTCTCGTTGCCATTCTTTTTGTGCTGCTGCAGCGCGCCTACCGCGCGCCTTGGGGACGAATGATGCGAGCGATTCGAGACAACGAAGTATCCGCTGCCGCGATGGGTAAAGACATTAATTTTCGTCGCCTGCAGATTTTCGTTCTGGGTTCTGGAATAATTGGTTTTGGCGGTGCCGCACTGATCAGTTTCGCGCGCATCTTTGACCCGGCCAGCTTCACCCCGCTGCACCACACTTTTCTCGTCTGGGTGATGGTATTGGTCGGCGGCGCCGCCAACAATTTGGGGGTGATTTTTGGTGCGGTTGCCGTTTACATTATCTGGCTGATGGGTGAACCCCTTGCACTGGTCCTGTTTGAGACCGTCAGACAGGTCGGCAGCCTATGGTTCGACTGGCAGGCGCCCGAGGAAATCATGGCGCGGGCGCTGCAGGCAAGGGTCTTCTTTGTCGGCCTGACAATCACACTGGTGCTGCGGTATGTTCCAAACGGACTGATTCCTGAACGAATTGGCAAAATAAACTGATCTTTCCACGCCCTCCCACCCAACGATGGATCGATTCCGGTCCAAAGCCGATGCCGCAAAATCAGAACGGACGGCATTTAGTGACATTATCGGTCAGAGCTGTTGTGCTCATCCTGCTGTGAAACTCGAGCTGTCAGTGACGGCGGTGTTCGCCGCTTTCAAATCAGAGGCTCGCGGCACAACCAAATGGATCAGTCTCGCAGAATATCACTCAGTAATTTCGTTTCCCAGTCATCATCCTCCAGAAAAAAAACACCATGGTCTTCCCACAGTGATTTTGGCATCGATTCGCCACCGATGCGATGGGGTGGAGTAACAGAAAGAATATAAGCATGCAATTGAACATTCGAATCGCGGTTGTTCAATCTGTTTTCGATATCCTTGATTTTTGTGTGTAATGCAACTTTTAGTCGCTCGTTTGGGCCATATCGCGAGAGACCCTTCGGATCAATAAAAACGATGTGCTGTCTCTCGCCCGTGGTCAGCCACATGATGAAGTCTGGATAATAGGCTCTATCCTCAAAGAATGAGACTCCTCGTCCACTGCTCATATTGCGGAGCAGATACAGATCGTAACCCTGCAGAGATGGGGCACGATTTTCAGCAAGGTCAGCCAATCTAGTAACAACTTCTTTTTCGTTCAGGTCCAATGGAACAGGTTGCACGGTAACCTTGCTCTTCTCACCTTCTTCGTATATCAGTGGTTTTACAATCAGCGCATCGCGCATGATCTTGCCAAGATTGAGATTGTGATGCAATCTTTCCCGAAAATCTTCAACTAGAATTTGAATGTCATCAGCGAGCTGAGCTTCCTGCACACCGACCGACAACTGATACTCACCGAAATTGTTGGGGTCGGTTTCTTCAAGCGCGGTCAGCTCCAGATGCTTGTGTTCCCAACGCGCCCGTTCCTGTTGCCAGTATTGATTGATGCAGGTCGAAATGAGATCGACCATTATGTCTTCAAGTTTCCGAATATCATCACAACTCGAAACGACCAGCTGATCAGGCGGTAGAAACAGCCGATACCAGCTGTCCTGTTCTAGCATCTGGTCAACAGTGGAGCGGTTAATTGTCAGATTCCGCCATTCATGCTGTGCTTTGAGTAAAAGTATCTTATCGTATATTCTTGTGCGGTCGAAAAAAGCAGTATGGAGAGAGGTAAGCCTGACGGGTGTATGATCCGTACCGATTCCCATTTCATTTCCAGCAGATTGAGCCGTCTGCAGCTGAGAATACAGATTCATCTCAATGAGTGGCAACCGGTCGGGAGACGGCAGAATAGGACGCTCACAAGATTCCGAGTAGTGTCGGTTTTCCTTGAGGCGGATGATTTTCAGATCATCTCTTGCAAAGGTCCAGATAACCGGCAGTAAAGCCACTCGCTGCTCCTTGATTCCCTGTTCCTCGAGCATGGTACGAAAAATTTCCATGTACCTGGAGCGCAGCCCGAAAATACGCAGTGTTTCCAGTTCCTTCAGTTTCTCGCTGTTCGGCGGAATGGACGCACCACTTCTGGTGTGTCGCTTAAGGCTCATTTTCCAACCTTTCAGTCGGACTCCACGACCGAACATTTGGATTATTTCCGGGCCCTCTCCAACGCCAACGTGCATCAAACCCATCGTACTGACTCGCCACGAGTTCCATCCTGCTATAAATCGCCGGGCTCCGATCACGATATTGACAGTGGAATCACTTCTGTCCACATCAGGAAACAACCGCCTCGCAAAGCCAGGTTCACGCACAAGAGTAAATTCAGAGTCGTCGACATGGCCCAGCAACTTGTGCAGGGCTGCGGAATCGCCAATATTAATGACTCCAAAAACCACATTGTCTGCAGTCGAAAGATGTAGCTCACCTTCACCCTGCGTGAGGTAAACGACATGAAGCGCACCCTGTCCATGGAAGATCAACTGACAGATTTCACCATATAGTTCTTTCACACCGTTGATTTCTAAACAATCGAATCGGCTTCCGAAGAAATCTTTCCCAGTCGCTTCGTCAGTCAATCCCGATTGACCATTAAGCAACCTTTTCATCATCGCACCAACTTCGTCCCCATGTGCGAGAAACCAGGCGAGGAATTCAATTATGCGCAGCACGTCAGATTGAGTTGCCTGATCTGCTTTGGAACCTCCAGTAACGGTCTTACCGAGAAACACCCACAATGGGCGGGAAATGTCGAAATCCATCCAAAGAGTATGATTGTCACGCCAAAATGCGCATTGAAGATAAAAGCTCAACAGACAGCCCAGCAGATACATACGACTGTTTATGTCTTCTCCGCCTTTTGGCAGGTTGGCAATGACATAGTCTTTACCGTACCCTTCGGCATGAAAAGTCCGATAGGGATAATCAAACAACATGGATTTCGCGTAAGTCATAAACAGATCATCGTCTTTGCCAACAATCTGATTGAAAGTTGCGGAATATTCGAAGGTAAATCCGCTTCGTGCGAGTTCGGATCGATGTTTACGCCAAACATGACCTGATGCCCCCAGATGCCCTTCATCCACTAGTACTAGATTGTTTTCGCCAAAATCACTGACAGCAACGCGCTTTACGCCCTGCTTTGTAGACAGCTTGTTGAGATCGATGATTTCAATGGGTGAAAACAGTTCTGTACCTGCCTCACTGGAAAAAAGTCTGGCTGGTAGGCCACTATCCGAAAAATCTCGATAATGCTGCTCGGACATCTGTTGATTGGGCGTAACCAAAACAATGTTGTTGATTGATTTTCCTGCATCGTGTGCCAGGCGTCTATACTGCAGCAGATGAGCATGCATGATGAGTGTCTTTCCCGAGCCTGTGGCACTTTGAACGGCAACGGTCCGCAGACTGTCAATGGTATAGGCCGGCATCGATCTAGTTTTCACATCCAGTCGCATCGCCTGATTCAGGTCATCAAGCAACCCAGCCGGGTCATCAAAATACCGATTGAGATAGTGTTCCGCCAACAGTAGGGCCAGATACTGGTGAGGCTTCCAAACCCGCCCGCTCGCACCCGTCATTCGCAGCTGTCTACTGATCTCGGTTATCGTGTCATCGTAGTGAAGGAACTGATCTGGTGTAACTCTGGCTAAATCTGGATTGACATAGAGTGCGCGGGCATATTCGCTTTTTCCAGTGGCAGTTGATCTTGGTGAAACATTCCGCAACCGTTCCAACATCAAAGAGAGATCGTCATAACCGAATTCATTACATAGAAACCGGTGGAGAATGAGATGATTTTCCAGCGAGGTCACAGTTGTTTTGTATCAAACATCATTTCTCGAAACAACGGCTCGATCGTATTTACCACCCAGTGCTCATCTTTTCTCCTGAGCATGCTCAGGGTGCTGTCACCATTGACATAGACAACATCGATTGCCTCGGGAAATCGACACCTATTTTGCCTGAACCAATTCTCCAACGACTCATTGTTCGTTTCTTCCACATCGCGCCAAAGAACCAGACAGGACTGCCCCTTTGGATCTACACCTGCAATGGCCAGTACGCCACTTTGGAAGAATCTGGAGTTGGCCCGCAGACCGATTAAATTGCAGAATGTTTCTGACAAATCAACTGGCACCTGTTGACGTACGCCATTTTTTACGACTGAAATCTGGTACGAAAAAGGATTGGTAAAATCTTCCCCGGCCAGGCAGGGGCTGTCAGCGGTTTCAGCACGGAAAGCATAACGCAATCGGTAATCTTCAACAAATGCAGGATCGCACATATCAAGCAACTGACTGCTTTTTGGCACAACTGCCAATCCGTCCAAAGTGTCATCATAGGACTCAAGGCGTATGTACTTGATGATCTGACTGACACCTTCATCATGCGATTGTGGTTTACCATTCTTCCAATTTGGTGAGTGTACCACCTTCTTTATGCGCGGCAGCAGAACCGAATCAAAGCAATCGCTAACTTCTACCAGTACGTATTTGCGATCGCCATTGTCAGCTCGGTTGAGGTTGATGACTGCATGCCCGGTCGTCCCGGAACCCGCAAAATAGTCTAGCACTACGCCATTGGTCCCCTTTGTGGCTGCACCAAGCAAGCTTTCGTAAAGTGAGGTTGAGTGGGCGTAAGGGAAATCGTGTACGCCAAGTCTGTTCAAATCAGCCTTTCCCTTCTTTGCATTCGGAAGCATAGAGGTCAACTGTCTACTTGATTCAGAATCCAGAATGCTTTTCTGTCGTGGTTGAATCGACTCATCCGCACCAAAGAAAATTTCCCCTTTTGACATCATCTCCATAAGTGTTTCCGGAGTTCTAGAAAAACCGTTTGGTGGCACCGGGCATGGTCGTTTTGTTACAGGATGGATCAATGGTTCAAAAAACTTCGGATCGACTCTTGGTTCTGGTGCCCGCAAACTGATCGTCTGATAAACATGCCCATCTTGATCAATGTTGGTGTACGCCTTTTCACCATTGGTTAAATTCCTATTTTTTCTGACCCAGTCTGAAAATTTCTGTTGTGCAACTGAAGAAATTCCATATTGATTGACCAGCGACTTCGCCTTCTCAAGAATCAATTCTGTATTGTCCGAATGTCGATGGATTACATCAGATGATCTAGAGTGCCAAATAATGTACTCATGCTGCCTGGCAATGCCACCGCCACCCGTCATTGGGTTGCGCTTGTCCCAAATAATGGTCTCCAGATTCGTGTGCAGTATGGAATCAAGCAAAAGAAAGAGTCTCTCATACTCATTCTCATCAATGTGGCAAATGAAATGACCCTTTTCTGTCAACAGTTTTTCGGCATACTTTACCGTTGAACTCATCATAGACAGCCAACTGGAGTGACGATATCCATTCTTATACAGAAACCCACTCGTGTTCGTGTTGTACGGCGGGTCAATATGAACGCAGTGAATCTGTTCTCCGTATCGCGACTGCAGGAAATTCAGGGCCGAAAAATTCTCACCGTTGATTAGCAGGCCGTCAGTCTGATCGTCCAATGTCCCCAATTTAGAAATTTCCTCCAGCAGTCTCTCTTTAAACTCTCCGTCAAAATGACGCGTGTCCAATATCAAACTTTGGTTGCGTCGAAGCAAGTCCACAGAATCTTGATCACAAAAACTGTCACCACCGGTAGCATCCTCGGAACACTTGTCAAAAGCATAAAGTTCCGCCCACTCCTCACGCTGAGCAGAGTTGGCAATGATGTCCGGATAAAACTCTTCTGGAATTCGATCCAAAGTGATGCACCATTCGGTTTCCAATACGAATTTCTTCTTGAGCCAGAGGCTTTTTTGGAAGTCTTCCAACTGTGCAAGAAACGCGATGACTTTCTTTGCGACATGTCGTATCGCCCGCATCTGGACGAATGCACGGAATAAACGGGCACTATCTCCCAACGCCAAATCATCTAGATTCAATACTTCACTACTGATGTAGAAATCAAGCTGCCGATTCAAGAAACCGTTCAGATCCTTGTGAATGAAGTAATCAAAACTGTTTTTCGCCGCGTATTGCTGTATATGTTTGAACAGCAATGTCCGATGTGGGGAATTTTCAGTCGGTGCGGAGGCGACAAGATCAGCCCGTCGGTTTGGAACCAAACGGTCGATTTCCTCTAGAATGGAACACTCTGTTGACTCATTGATTCGATTCTGTTGGGTTAAACCGTTGCCTGGCCATCTTTGTTTCTCAGATTCAAGCAGCAGTCGATGTTCAAACCTGACCACCAAGTCGTCATGGTCAAGCATCACACGATTTTCAGCCGCAAGTACGAAGCGGCGTTGCTTTTCATGATTGGGTTTTCTTAAATCGTCATCGGTCGCTGTTTTTTCGAAGCGGACGCGCAACTGATCGTTGTCATTGTCACCGACGGTAAAAACATACGAAGCGTAATTTTCGGTCGATTTGATGTAATACTGGTCAGAATTTGCCCAAACCAACTTGATCTCTTCCCCATCATAGGGAATCGAATAGGCTGAATACTGACCGCCGGAATAACGTCTGAGAGGCATGAAGTCGCCCTCTCTATATTAGCGTGCGAAAAAATTAACGAGATGTCCATACACTTCGGCTTCCACCTCAGTGTTGGACTTCGTATCAGAAATCCGCCTCTTCAATTCCGCTATTTTCGGTACCTCATCAATACGAACTCCCAATTCTGATGCAGTACGTCTTGTCTTTTTGAGTTCAAGCTCCAGCTCCGTCCGGTGATCATCGGCAATTTCAGCCAGCACTTCCTGAACTTGTGGTAAAAGACTGTTATCCAGAAAGTCTTCAATTTCCGCTGATTTCAGTTTCATGATCCTATACAACCCGAAATCGAGATCACCGCGATCGAGTTGAAATATTTCCCGAAGTAAAGATTTCAATCGACTTAAATTGGAGTTTGAATCAAGATCCGAATTCATGTTCACCATCATGTCTACTGAAATTTGGAACTGAAAGAAACAAAACAAAGATAACTCAGTGTTTTGTTTGTTCATTGTAAAGAATAGCTGGTTAGACCTTCGAAGCGAATGAATGTGCGAATTGAAATAAATGAACGCACTCGCTCACTACCACTCACAGATTAGTATATGGCTTTTGGGATCAAACCCTGGCCCGCATATATCACCGAGTTGGATTCAGGGTTGAAATGGCCGGCGCCAGGTGTCGATTTCATCGGTCGGATACGAAAACCGCCATCATCCAGTGAGATAACCGGCGACCGCGCAGCTAAAACCGCGTTTTTCGTGTCCGGCCAGACCTGTTCAGCCCGTTCCGACACCAGGGCCGACCCGATGACACTCCCGTTCAGGTCAGGCGGTTGTCGCTACAGTGGCAGATGGTTCAGATTGTCCAGCACCTCGACCAACATCGGCATGCCGACAAGAGGCGGACATACGACAGTCACACCCGGCAGGTGGTCACCCGAAGGCCACCCCGACCGTGATCGGTTTCAGTCACATCGTGTCACTCTGCACCCGGACCAGGCAGGCGTCCTTGGCTCCCAAGCGGCACATTGTCTCGATGACAGTGTCAGCGCACGAGGCGCAGTCAACGCGAACTGTTTGACCACCAGCTGGTGCGGTCGGCCAATCGGTCCAACTGCCACTCCCTGATGCGGTTCTCCATGTCGCCCCAAGCGCGGTATTTTTTCTCATCCGCCCCCTAGGCATCCACCTCGTCGGCCGTCAAGCGAGGCGTCATGAAGCCAGGGTTGGCACTGCGCCACTGATGATCAGCCTTGCCGGTCACCCGCCGCCACGACTGCCGGGTGCGATAACTGAACTCACCGAACTGGCGCACCGCCTCGCCGGTGCGCCTGAAATCCGTCCCATTGCCGTCTCCGGTCCATGCTTCAGCCGCTCTCCAATGGCTCAAAATGGAGACAAGGAAATCATTGCTTCACACAGAGTTGAAATCAGGTAAAATGCCGTCCTTGATTTTTGGGCTTTTCATGTCAGCCCCCAATTGGCGTTTATATATAAACAAAACAGATGACGGAGGATATTCGATGATTGGTATAACAAAATCATTCAGTTGGTGCGCAGCGGTGCCGGGGATGCGACGGCACGGTGCCGCACCGATTGATTTCGTAGGGGGGGGGGGGAGAGACGATCGGAAGCATCTCCTCCACCTCGCGTTCGTCTTCGCGGCCCTTCTGATCCTGACACCTAGGCCGGCATCGGCGGCGAATGAGTGTGGGACTGCAACGGGAACACCGCCGACGGTGACCTGCGACGCTGATGATACCTTTGGAACTTCAACAAACGGATTTCTATATACCGTCGGCCATGGCACCAATGGCTTGACACTGACGGTCGAGGAAGGGGTTCACGTTACTGGAAATCAAGCTTTCGGGTTGCAGGTGAACGCGACGGGAAACCTGACAGCCGGCAGCAAGGTTGATATCACCTCGAGGGGCGATTATTCCGTCGGGAATAGTGGCGTTTATGTGCAAGTCACGGGTTCGAGTAGTGCCGGCAATAGGGCGGCCGTTCCGGTCACCCTGAACGTACCGAAAGGCCTGTTCAAAGTCAGGGGAAGTGATTATGGAGCGGTCGAAATCAGTTCACAAGAAAACAACAAGAGTGATATCGAGTTCAATTTCAATGGGCAGGTGCAAGGCGCCCATGCCAAGAGCATCGGTGTTAAATTGTTTGAGCAATACAATTCTGGCGGCACTGCTGATGAACCGCTAGAGAGCAAGGTAACGCTACAGAGCGAGGCACGGGTCGGTGGCAACGTTGGCTACGGCGTTAAAATCCATAGTGCGAATGCGAACGCCGAATTCAACAAAGTGTTTTCATTGACCATCGAGAAAGGCGCGGGCATTGGCACGCTAGCGCAGCCGGTGAAGAAGGACGGGGTTATCGTGTGGATTGAAAATCCCCGGGGAGAGGGTACACATAAACAAGATGTCGTTCTGACGCATACCGGCCAGCTGTATGCCACCGGGCACGGCATCTGGGTGGATCATCGGTGGAAAGATTGGGCTCTTCTTGATGCCCAGAAAACGAAATTTGAAGGCGGCAAGCGTGAAAAGGTGGCGGTAACGGTTGCGGAGGGTGGTCTGGTGGTGGCCGGCGATGGCAAGCACGGCATTTTCATCAGCACGCATCAATTTCCGGACCCGGGAGCCGCGGTCTCAAACGACGCCACTGTCTTGACCGCCATCAAAATTGGCAAGCCATTACTGTTTGCCGCCAGTGATGCGGATGACAAGAAGCTGATTGATATGAAGGCGGCGATCCCCGGCATGTACAATCAGCAGGTGATCGTTGATGGTGTGGTTAAGGGCGGTAAGAACGGCGCGGCGGTGCATCTGATGGGTGGCGGCACGATCACGCTGGGCGCCAAGGGCCGGCTGGAGCCCACCGGGGCGACAGGCCGGTCGGTGGAAGTCTCCCAAGCAGCCAACGAAGATAACAAGCCCGATCTGCTTATTCTGCTGAACGGGAATTTCCAAGGCATCCAGAAGATCAAGAGTGTCACAGACCGGACCGGGAGCGCCACGGACAAGACCCGATTCCGCTACCGACTATTGGGTGGCGAGACAACCTATACGGACCTGAAGAATGGCGACAAGATTACGCTGGTGCTGGGCAAGATGCCGGCCGGCTTTTACAATGACTGGAAAACCCAGGTGGAACTGACGGCCGACATCACCAAGCCGGTTGACAACGTCTTCTCGCTGAATTTCAAGAGCAAGTTGGCCCAGCTGACCGCACCCGATGGGCAACGGCAGGTGGCCAAACGCGGCAACGTCTATCAGTCCCTGCCGTCGGTGCTGTGGGACCTGAGCGATGGGATGGAACGCTATGTGCCGGCGGCCAATGCTTCGGTCGAGCGGAACGGTGAGGCGATGCAGTCTGCCGCGGATGGGGCGGGCGGCACCGCCGGCTGGGTGCGGCTGGAAGGTGGCAGCGGCGATCGGCGGCTGAAAAAGTCGCTGGCCGAGGCGGTTTCCTACCGGCTGTCATCGACCGGCTTTGCGGTGGGCGCCGACCTGCCCGGTGACGGTGGCCTCACCTACCGGGCCGGTCTGCATCATCGGCAGGGCCGGGCCAAGGTGACCGGTGGCGGACAGGTCAAGGCATCGGGCCTCGGGGCCGGCTTCGGCGTGTCGAAGCGCCAGGCGAACGGCTGGGTGCTGGACGGCTGGCTGGGCGCGACCCAGTATGATGACATCCAGGTGCAGTCCTCGGAAACGATCGCGGGCCAGGCGACGCCGTTTACGGTGAATGCCAAAACCAAGGGCACCAGCTATGCCTTGGGCGTCGGCGCCGCCACGGAACTGGCACTCGGCAATGCGACGGTCACGCAGCGCGGCTCGCTGGCTTGGACGTCGGTGTCGATGAAGGATTTCAAGACCACTTACACGAGCCGAGCGGATGAAGACGAAGCCGGCAACTCCTTGAATGCGATGACCACGACCGTGGCCGAGACCATCGCCATGAAAGATGGATCCGGCCTGCAGGGTGGCTATGGGGTGCGGATTGACACCCGGTATGGCGCGGGCGACTGCTGCGGGCTGTTCGGCTCGCTGGATCTGAGGCATGATTTCAATGCCAAGCGCAGCGTCTCGGTATCTAGCGACCTGAGATCGGACACGGTCAGCACTGAGAACCGACCGACCTCGCTCCGTCTGGGCTTCGGGGGTTCCAAGAGCTGGAATGAAGGTCAGGCGACCTTGTCCGGCGCCATTTACCACACCACGGCCGGTCATGGCAACAGTTCGCTCAGCGGTGGCGTGGCGCTGGCTTTCAGATTCTGAGTCAATGCACTGATTGATGGCCGATCCGCCTCGGGGACCGCACACTCCTGGAGCGGATCCGCCATTGACTCCGATTGGTATAGAGGGTCGTAAACCTTGCCCGCATATTTCACCGAATTGAATTCTGCGATTTCATCAGTTGGATACGAAAACCGCCATCATTCAGTGAGATAACCAGCGACCGCGCAGCTGAAACCGCGTTTTTCATGTCCGGCAAGACCCGCTCAGCCGGTTCCGGTACCAGGGTCGACCCGATGACACCCCAGTTCAGGTCAGGCGGTGGTCGCAACAGTGGCAGACAGCTCAGATTGTCCAGCGCCTTGACCAACACATCGGCATGCCGATAAGAGACGGACATCAACAGTTACACCCGGCGGGTGGTTACCCGAATGCACACCCTGACCACGATCAGATTCAGTCACATCGTGCCACACTGCACCCAGACCAGGCAGGTGCCCTTGGCACCCAAGCGGCACATTATCTCGATGACAGTGTCAACATACGACGAGCAGTCAATTCGCAACTGATTGACCGCCAGCTGGTGCGAACGGGTGCGACAACTGAACCCACCGAACCGATGCACATCAAAACCACCCCATTGGCATCTCCGGTCCATGCTTCAACTGCTCTCCAATGGCTCAAAATGGAGACAAGGAAATCATTGCTTCACACAGAATTGAAATCAGGTAAAATGCCGTTTCTGATTTTTGAGCTGTTCGCGTAAGAGGCCATTACGTCAATAACGGAGGATATTCAATGATTGGCACGACAAAATCAACATCATTCATTTGGCGCGGAGCGGTGAAGAGGATTCGCCGGAACGGTTCCGCACCGATTGATTTCATAATGGGGGGGGGCAGAGACACTCTCGCCAGAATTCCATTCACCTCGCGGCCGTCATCGCGGCCATTCTGATCCTGACTCCCGGGCCGGCATCGGCGGCGAACGAGTGTGGGAACCCAACAACGGGAACACCGCCGACGGTGACCTGCAGCGATTCTGATAAAGGCAACTTTGTAACAGGTCCCGCAGATAGCGGAATTGTATATACCGTCGGCCATGGTGGCACCGACGGCTTGACACTGACGGTTGAGGAAGATGTCCACGTTAGTGGGACTCTCAATCGCGGGCTGCGGGTGAATGCGAAGAGAACCCTGACAGGCCAAAATAAGGTTGATATCACCTCGAGTGGCGATTATTCCGTCATCCATAATGGAATTCTTGTCGACATTCCGGGTGATGGTAGCAGTGATACGTCGGCAATTCCGGTCATCCTGAACATACCGAAAGGCGTATTCAGAGTCAGTGGCAGTACTGGTCAAGGAGCGGTCAGGATCAGTTCACAAAATAACGCGAGTGATCTTACGCTCAATTTCAATGGGCAGGTGCAAGGCGGCGACGGTGCCAAGGTTAGCGGCGTTGATGTTTATGAGAATTTCAAACGAGGAGGAGACACCAGTGTAACGCTGCAGAGCGGAGCTCGGATCGGTGGCAGCATTGACCACGGCGTAATAATCCATACTGAAAACCCGGAAGGGGTGACTTACGAGAAAACGGTTTCATTGGATATCGAGGCCGGTGCTGGCATTGGTACCGAAGATGCACCGGTGAAGAAGGACGGTGTTTACGTATTGATTGAAAATCCCCGGGCATCAACTCGCCACGATGTCAATCTGACGCATGCCGGCCAGCTGTATGCCACGGGGCACGGCATCTGGGTGGATCATCGGTGGAAAGATTGGGCTCTTCTGGATGCTCAGGATGGAACCTTTGCCGGCGGTCAGAGTGGAAAGGTGGCGGTAACGGTTAAGGAAGGTGGTCTGGTGGTGGCCGGCGATGACAAAGACGGCATTTTCATCAGCACGTATCAGTATAAGGATAACAGGAATCCAGAAGACTCAGACTATGATCTCACGGCCAAGACAATTGAAACGCCAAAACTCTTTAAAGCCACAGATGAGGACGACAAGAAGCTGATTGATGTGAAAGCGGCGATCGCCGACATGTACCATCAGCGGGTCATCGTCGATGGTGAGGTCCGGGGCGGTAAGAACGGTGCGGCGGTGCATCTGATGGGCGGCGGCACGATCAGGCTTGACGCCAAAGGTCAGCTGGTGCCACACAAGGACGGGACGACGAGCCGGTCGGTGAAAGTCTCCATGCCGGCCAACAAGGCGACCGATCTTCTGATTCTACTGAACGGGAATTTCAGAGGCATCCAGAAGATCGAGAGCGACAAGGCCAAGACCAAATTCCGATACCGAAAACTGGAGGGTGAGAAAGTCTATGCGGACCTGGTGGATGGCACCAAGATTTCGTTGGCGCCGACGGAGGCGATGCCAAGCGGCTTTTACAATGACTGGAAAGGTCAGGTGGAACTGACGGCCGACATCACGGATCCGGTCGACGGCGTCTTCTCGCTGAATTTCGAGAGTAAGTTGACCGGGCTGACCGCGCCCACCGGGCAACCCACCGGACAACGTCAGGTTTCCAAGCGAGGCAATGTCTATCAGGCCCTGCCGTCGGTGCTGTGGGACCTGAGCGATGGGATGGAGCGGTATGTGCCGGCGGCACCCGATGCCTCGGTTGAGCCGAACGGTGATGCGATGCAGTATTCCGCTGACGGTGCAGGGGCAGGCGGCGGCAACGCCGGCTGGGTGCGCGTGGAAGGTGGCAGTGGTGATCGGCGGCTGAAAAAATCGCTGGGCGAGGCGGTTTCCTACCGGCTGTCATCAACCGGCTTTGCGGTGGGAGCCGACCTGCCCGGTAACGATGGCCTCACCTACCGGGCCGGTCTCCATCATCGGCAGGGTCGGGCCAAGGTGACCGGTGGCGGTCGGGTCGAGGCGTCGGGCATCGGGGCCGGCTTCGGCGTGTCGAAGCGACAGGCCGGCGGCTGGGTGCTGGACGGCTGGCTGGGGGTGACCCAGTATGATGACATCAAGGTGCAGTCCTCGGAAACGATTGCGGGACAGACGACGCCGATTACAGTGAACGGCACGACCAAGGGCACCAGCTATGCCTTGGGCGTTGGCGTCGCCACGGAACTGGAACTTGGCAACGCGACGGTGACGCAGCGCGGCTCGCTGGCCTGGACGTCGGTGTCAATGAAGGATTTCAAGACCACTTACATGCACCGATCATCAGGTACCGACGAAGCCGACAACGCATTGGATGCGATGACGGCGGTGGGAGAGACCATCGCCATGAAAGATGGATCCGGCCTGCAGGGCGGCTATGGGGTCAGGATCGACACCCAATATGGTACGGGCGACTGCTGCGGTCTGTTCGGTTCGCTGGATCTGATGCATGATTTCAATGCCAAGCGCAGTGTCTCGGTATCCGGCGACGTGAGGACGGACACGGTTAGCACCGAGAGCCGACCGACCTCGATCCGCCTGGGATTCGGTGGTTCAAGGAGCTGGAATGAAGGTCGGTCGACTTTGTCCGGCGCGATTTACCACACCACGGCCGGCAGTGGCAACAGTTCGCTCAGCGGCGGCGTGGCGCTGGCTTTCAGATTCTGAGTCAATGCGCTGATTGATGGTAGATCCGCCCCTTGGGACCCCTGGGGCGGGTCCGCCATTGACCCCGATGGGGATAGGGGATCGTAAACCCTGCCCGCATATTTCACCGATTTGGATGTTGGGTTGAAATGGCCGGCGACGGCGTGGCCGAGACCGCGTTTTTCGTGCTCGGCCAATCTATAGTTGATCTCGCACAACAACAGGCCACTATCATTGGAACTGACCTGTTCACGATCGAAGTTGGTGATTTGGCGGTCACGACCAGCTGGCGGGGTTGGAATTTCAACTCAATCAGGACGCATTGTGCAGTCATGGCTGAATGCTTGCTGTATTACTCAATGAATGGATTCAGTTATTTTCATAACAAGTATTTCACATTTTTCATGCCCATCGGTGAAAGATGCGGGCTAGATTCCAATGGCATGCATCCGTCAGAAAATGATTGGGAACCATTATCTAATCCCAAATCGGATGCTGACGAACGACGTTACGCGGAACAGCCTGCGGCCGCGAATGAAGAAGATGTCACCAGATCGAGTGGTCAGTATTGGTCGCCTACAGCTTGGAACGGAACCTCACCTGCCAAAAGCGACATGCCAGAAATCTCAATCAAACCATTCCATGGCGACACCCCAGTGTCTGATTGAATGGGTACGCGGCTCCCATTCCAATCAAAAGAGAAACGCCTGAAACCGAAGCTTCAGGCGCTCCACCTACATGCCGCATGTCCTCGACGATCTTTCAATTTCGTGCAGTCCCATGACGACATGCAACGACCGCTACGTATAATATCCTCGTTCTGGATACAGAACGAGCGATGAGAATTACTTTCACATCATATTGATCAACCCGAGATCAACGATCTCACCGTTGCGAATGACGGAATGATGGATGATTCCTGACACATCTCCCATTTGATCGAAGTCGTGACTGCCCGTGGCACCTTCGTAGTTCACATCACCGCCACCTGACAGCACCTCGACCGCTTTGCTCCACTCACCCGGGTAGATGACTTCTCCCGGGGCGCTCGCTACGGAGCGCATTGCTTCGGCCATGCCTTCGCTGTCATTTGAGCCTTTTTTCTGCATGGCCAAAGCCAACAGAAATGCCGCATCGTAGGCCTGACCCATATACACACCGTCTTCGACTTCGGCGGCTTCGCGTATGGCATTGAACCGATCCAATCCAACACCCGCTGGTGATCCCGCCTGCGTAAGAATCATGCCCTCAAGCGCTTCGGCGCCAACACCATCGATCAACGACTGAGACAACATTCCATCACCGCCGACAAAACTGGAAAAATCGCCGCCTTCTACAGATTGACGGATAATGTTCTGACCAGACCCATCGGCATAGGCGAGAACGATCAGATGCTCCGCCCCGCTGGATGCGAGTGAACCGATTTCCGCCCGATAATCTGCCTTACCGTCTTCATGCGCTTCGTTTGCTGCGACCATGCCACCCATCTTACTGAAAGCAGCATCTACAGCCTCTGAGAATCCTTTACCGTAGTCGTTGTTTATGTAGGTGATGGCGATATTATCCATATTCATATCCATCAGCAGTTTGGCCAGCGCCTCTCCCTGGAAGGAGTCGGAAGGCAAAGTGCGATAAACGAGATCATTGTCATCAAGACTTGTAAGCGCTGGGCTGGTGGAAGCGGGTGAAACCATTACCACGCCCGCTGGAATCGCGACATTGTTGGCGGCGGAAATGGTCGATCCAGAGCACAGTGCGCCTATTATTGCGGCAACGGCTTCGGAATTCACCAGCCGATCGGCGGCATTGGCCGCCGCCGTCGCATCAACGCATGTCGTATCGCCGGTAACGATCTCAATCATCTCTCCGTTTACCCCGCCTTCTTCGTTAACATTCGCAACAGCTATCGCGGCACCCATCTGGATCCCCGGGGTAAGTGATTCAATCGGCCCGGTAAACCCACCTAGAAAACCGATTTTCACTGTTTCAGCACTGGTAATGACTGGAAATGACAGCATAGCAACCATCATGGTCATCACCAATGCAACAGTATTTCTATAGAATTTCATTGTGCATCTCCTTGTTTTTTGTTGTTATGAACTATCACGCGCAAAAATACAGACCTTTCACGCTTACAAAAATTCATTTATATCATATATATTCTGCAGAATATTCAAATCTGTTACCAATGGTGAAATCAGCGCATCTGTGGACGTTCCGCATTCGACATGAAACCTTGGCCCCATTGCCGGCCGAATAAACGCTCGCATCGGCCTTTCAGCATTCGAAACAATCGCCTGTCAATCCCTGAAACCAATGTCTTGTTAACTGATATGAATTGAGTTCAGCGCATACAATCCGCTTCAATTCGTCCATAACCCGACCAATCCATGCCATCGCCAGACTTATCCAAAACGGAGACTACGGTCGCTGAAGATTCACCCCGTCTTCCACTTGCTGGAGTCAGGGTGATTGAAATCTGCCAGATCGCCGCCGGGCCCTTCTGTGCGATGCTGCTCGGAGACTTGGGTGCAGACGTAATTAAAATCGAACCGCCTTCGGGAGATGCCATGCGTCAATGGCCACCATTCACCAATGGCTTCAGTGAGAACTTTGCTTCGGTCAATCGAAATAAGCGGTCAATTGCACTTGACCTCAAGAATCCTGCACACCAGAAAACTGCGCTACAACTCGTGAAAAGCGCTGATGTCTTGGTGGAAAACAACCGTCCGGGTGTCATGCATCGACTAGGCCTTGGATATGATGATTTATCAAAGACGGATCCCACACTCATCTACTGCTCGATCTCAGCATTCGGACAGACCGGACCCCGGGCCAATGAGGCGGCATTCGATGTAACGATGCAGGCGCTGTCAGGAATCATGAGCGTAACCGGTGAAACCGGTGCGGCACCGGTCAAGTGCGGCGTTCCGCTCAGTGACTTTGGTACGGGCCTCTTTGCTGCGTTTCATATAGCAACCGCCCTTTTCGAACGACAGTCCACGGGGCAGGGAAAACATATCGATGCCTCTATGTTGGGGTGCAGTTTGGGAATGGCGCCGCTACAGGTGAGCGAGTATTTCGGCACCGGTGCCGATCCCAAACCGCTGGGCTCCCGACACCCTAGAAACGCGCCCTATCAGGCGTTCAGAGCTGCAGATGATTATTTTGTTCTGGCCGCCGGCAATCAACGGCTTTTTGAAAAAGTCTGCCAGCTGATTCAAAGAACTGATCTGATCACCGACGAAAGGTTTTCCGATACCGCCGGGCGAGCGAAAAACCAGATTGATCTGGCTGAGATTCTGGAAAATGAGTTTGCAAAAAACACCGCCGATCACTGGTCAGAGATGTTCCGGAAAGCGGGCGTTCCGACCGCTCCGATCAACACGTATGGCGAGGCGCTAACCGACCCTCAGGTTGTTGACCTGGGGTGGATTCAGCCGCTTGAACTGCCCGGTCAGGTAAAAACAAAGACATTCGCCCACCCGGTTCTGATTACTGGAAACAATCTGCCCATTCGACTGCGACCGCCCGCACTCAACGAACACGAAGCGGAAATACTCCGTGAGATCGGATTTGACTGATCTGCCAACGGCGCGCGGCTGACCTTTATCCTGAACCGAACATTCACCAAAACTGAAAAATTCTACCAATCATTGCAGCACCATGCGATTTTCCGAAGCAACACTTAGAGACCTTGCCGATTCGATTAAAGCTTGGGGAAATGAACTTGGGTTTCAGCAGGTTGGCATTACGGACACAGACCTTACACAAGCCGAAAAATTTCTGCATCAATGGTTGAACGAAGGGATGCATGGTGACATGGAATATATGGAAAGGCATGGCTTAAAACGAACTCGAGCCGAACGCCTGGTGTCCGGTACCGTTCGAATCATTTCGACCCGCATGAATTATTTTCCGGCTGACGCGAAAGACATCAACGAAACACTTGAAAACTCAGATCTAGCATTCATTTCCCGCTATGCTACCGGTGGAGACTATCACAAACTGATACGCCGGCGACTGCAGCGGCTGGCCGATCGAATTCAAGCCGAAATCGGAGATTTCGGCTACCGCGCCTTCGCCGACAGCGCACCGGTGATGGAAAAGCCGATCGCACAGAAAGCTGGCCTTGGCTGGATCGGAAAACACTCGAATCTGCTGAACCGAAGTGCCGGCTCATGGTTCTTTCTCGGCGAACTCTACACCGACCTGCCACTACCTGTGGACTCGCCAGAAACCGATCACTGTGGAACGTGCAATGCCTGCCTTGATGCCTGCCCCACCGAGGCCATTGTGGCACCCTATGTCGTGGACGCAAACCGATGCATTTCATACCTGACGATCGAGAACAAAGGTTCCATCCCGCTGGAATATCGACGCGCGATCGGCAATCGAATTTTCGGCTGCGACGACTGTCAGATAGTCTGTCCTTGGAACCGGTTTGCCGACCCTACGGATGAATCGGCTTTTCGCGTGCGACATAATCTTGATGCTTCTCAGCTGAGCGAGTTATTTCTATGGTCGAAACAGGAATTTCTCAACCACACGCAAGGCTCCGCAATTCGACGGCTGGGTTATGAGCGATGGTTGAGAAATATTGCAGTTGCACTTGGAAACTCCAGGCCATCCGAAGGCGTCATACGCGCCCTCGAGGAACGGCAGTGCGATGCGTCGAATTTGGTACGCGAACACGTTCAGTGGGCATTGGCAGAAGTCGCGGCATAATCCGGTTCATTATGGAGGCCTGACTTCGACTGTTGTCTGCGCTTTGATTGACCGGGCTAGTTTTCAAAGTCCATTTTCAGACAGAAGTCATCAAGCGTTCGTACGTCCCACCACGTCATCGTCAGTTGGTAACAACCGAAAACAGATTCGAATCAATTGGAATGCCATTATCCTTACGATCGTCCAGGCAGACAGCCGACAGATATGGGATTCGAACGTTATGACTGGGCTCGATTATTAGATTTGGGGCGGACACCGACATTGAAGTGAGACGGGCAGTCCTGCCGCCCAGCACCACGACTGTGCACCAGTGCACCTGACTTTCTTCTGACATCACCGCGCGGCGACCAAGCATTCTGACAATCGTCTGCTATTGAGCTCACCAAGTAGACTGGACGACCACCCTCAATTGCATCAAGACCGTTGTGACGCCGTATGCGGCATCATGACAGCCATAGTGTTACTTCCCATGCGACCTGACCGCATTCATCCGCAGAAGAATGGGGCAGGAATAGTCAAAAGTCTTATGACAGCATGGAGTCATGGGCTGATGGCGGACAGGTCGGAAGGCGATCGAATGCCGATGGTAAGGTTCAGGCAGTCAGCATGGTGCCGACGTGCGGCGGGCTACGCTTCCGCTGTCCGACCAAAGAGATGGGTGTCGGATTCGATGAGTGTCTGGAAGACAATGACAGCCAGGCCCATCGGCAGGGACTGTCGGTACGGGCGCAGCTGTGGCTGGACCGGCGGCTGTTCACGCCCACCCCACGGTGCCCGACCGCCTGGAATCGATGGTCTCGTCGGCGGTCGGCAACCGCGCGCATCAACGCCCGTCGGAGTGATGTGTGGCCTGGACCAGCGCACCATCAGCTCGCGGCTGAGGGACCGATGCGCCTTAAAACCGTCCCATTGGCATCTCCGGTCCATGCTTCAACTGCTCTCCAATGGCTCAAAATGGAGACAAGGAAATCATTGCTTCACACAGAGTTGAAATCAGGTAAAATGCCGTCCTTGATTTTTGGGCTTTTCATGTCAGCCCTCAATTGGCGTTTATATATAAACAAAACAGATGACGGAGGATATTCGATGATTGGTATAACAAAATCATTCAGTTGGTGCGCAGCGGTGCCGGGGATGCGACGGCACGGTGCCGCACCGATTGATTTCGTAGGGGGGGGGGAGAGACGATCGGAAGCATCTCCTCCACCTCGCGGTCGTCTTCGCGGCCCTTTTGATCCTGACACCTAGGCCGGCATCGGCTGAGGAGTGTGGGACCGCAACGGGAACACCGCCGACGGTGACCTGCGACGCTGGTGACACCTTTGGAACTTCAACAAACGCCATTCTATATACCGTCGGCCATGGCACCAGTGGCTTGAAACTGACGGTTGAGGAAGATGTCCACGTTAGTGGAAGTCAAGCTGTCGGGCTGCGGGTGAAGGCCTTGGGACACCTGACAGCCGGCAGTAAGGTTGATATCACCTCGAGTGGCGATTACTCCGTCGGGTTAAGTGGCATTCTTGTCGAAGTCACGGGTGGTGGTGACGATAATAAGGCTACCGTTCCGATCGTCCTGAACATACCGAAAGGCGTATTCAAAACCGGTCGAGAGAACCAAGGTGCTGTCAAGATTGATTCACAGGCCAACAAGAGTGATATCGAGATCAATTTCAATGGGCGGGTGCAAGGCACCGATCCCAAAGTTATCGGCGTTCAAGTTTATGAGCAGGAAAAACGCGAAGGCAGCACCAGTGTGACGCTGCAGAGCGGGACTCGAATCGGTGGCAACGTTGGCTACGGCGTTTTTATCTGGAGTTGGGATGCGAAGGAGGATTTCGACGAAGTGGTTTCATTGAATATCGAAGCCGGTGCTGAAATTGGCGCCAAAGATGCGCCGGTGAAGGAGGACGGTGTTTTTGTGCTGATTGATGATGCTCGGAAAGTGGCTAACCACAATGTCGATCTGACACATGCCGGTCAGCTGTATGCCACCGGGCACGGCATTTGGGTGGATCATCGGTGGAAAGATTGGAATCTTGGGACTCAAGATGGCATGAGTCAATCAGATATAGACAGACAGAATGAGCGCTATGCCGGCGGCCAGCGTGAAAAGGTGGCGGTAACGGTAGCGGCGGGTGGTTTGGTCGTTGCCGGTGTTGGCAGTGATGGCAAAGACGGCATTTTCATCAGCACGCATGAATATCCAGATGGCACAGCACTAAAAGACCAGACCGGCGACAAACTCACCGCCAAGAAAATTGGCACGCCATTACTCTTTGTCGACAGTCCTGAGGAAGATGGGGCGCTGATTGCTAAGAAGGCGGCGATCGAAGGTATGTACCATCAGCGGGTGATCGTCGATGGTGAGGTCCGTGGCGGTAAGAATGGTGCGGCGGTTCATCTGATGGGTGGCGGCACGATCACGCTTGGCGCCAAAGGTCAGCTGGTGCCCCACGCCGACGGGACGACGAGCCGGTCAGTGAAAGTCTCCAAGCCGGCCGACAGAGCGAATACGCCGGATCTGCTGATTCTGCTGAACGGGAATTTCCGGGGCATCCAGAAGATCGAGAGCGACCAGGCCAAGACCGAATTCCGATACAAGCTGGTTGGCGAGACAACCTACAAACCCCTAACGCATGGCACCAAGATTCCGTTGCTGACGCTGGAAAACGTGCCGGGCGGCTTTTACAACGACTGGCAACGCCAGTTGGAACTGACGCCCGTCATCACGGATGATCCAGACAGCACCGGTGTCTTCTCGCTGGATTTCAAGAGTGAGTTAGCTGGGCTGACCGCGCCCACCGGGCAACGTCAGGTGGCCAGGCGCGGCCATGTCTATCAGTCCCTGCCGTCGGTGCTGTGGGACCTGAGCGGTGGGATGGAGCGGTATGTGCCAGCGGCGCCCGCCGCCTCGGTCAAGCAGAACGATGAAGCGATGCAGTTTTCCGCTGACGGTTCGGGCGGCGGCAACGCCGGCTGGGTGCGGGTGGAAGGTGGCAGTGGTGATCGGCGGCTGAAAAAGTCGCTGGGCGAGGCGGTTTCATACCGGCTGTCATCAACCGGCTTTGCGGTGGGCGCCGACCTGCCCGGTGACAATGGCCTCTCCTACCGGGCCGGTCTCCATCATCGGCAGGGTCGGGCCAAGGTGACCGGTGGCGGTCAGGTCGAGGCATCGGGCCTCGGGGCCGGCTTCGGCGTGTCGAAGCGCCAGGCTGGCGGCTGGGTGCTGGACGGCTGGCTGGGGGTGACCCAGTATGATGACATCCAGGTGCAGTCCTCGGAAACGATCGCGGGACAGGCGGCGCCGTTCACGGTGAACGGCAAAACCAAGGGCACCAGTTATGCTTTGGGCATCGGCGCCGCCACGGAACTGGCACTTGGCGCCACGACGGTTACGCAGCGCGGCTCGCTGGCCTGGACGTCGATGTCAATGAAGGATTTCAAGACCACATACACCCACCGAGCAGCGAATACCGCCGGCAATACATTTAAGAATGCAATAACGGCGACCCTGGAAGAGACCGTAGCCATGAAAGATGGGTCCGGACTGCAGGGCGGCTATGGGGTGCGAATTGACACCCGGTATGGTGCGGGCGACTGCTGCGGTCTGTTCGGTTCGCTGGATCTGAGGCATGATTTCAATGCCAAGCGCAGTGTCTCAGTATCCAGCGACCTGAGATCGGACACGGTCAGCACCGAGGACCGACCGACCTCGCTCCGCCTGGGATTCGGTGGTTCGAAGAGCTGGAATGAAGGTCGGTCGACTTTGTCCGGCACCATTTACCACACTACGGCCGGTCATGGCAACAGTTCGCTCAGCGGCGGCGTGGCGCTGGCTTTCAGATTCTGAGTCAGTGCACTGATTGATGGCCGATCCGCCCCCGGACCGCACATTTCCTGGGGCGGGTCTGCCATCGGCCCCGATTGGATTGATGACTGTAATCCTCCCCGGCCGATCAGATTACGACTACGTTGTTGAAATTCAAATGACCTGCCGAATCGACTGTGGCAATCGTCTACGCCAGACTGTATCTCAGCACCTGCATGTCGTAGTGCTCGATCAAATCTGGACCGCCTATACTCAGGTTCAGAAAATCAATGTCATCGGCAATGGGTGATCTAAGCAGTCTCGCTGATCTAGCATCGTACGCCAATCAATCATTCGGTGAGATCGGCTGATGAGAACTTTGTGATTCAGATCCAAGTATAGTGGTGAACATCGTGATATCGGCACCCCAGACCAGCCCGCCGAAGCGATGACACCTGCCGCCACAGTGCCATGGAAAAATAGGTGTCGGCCAGGTCATCATCGCCTTCTAGGATCACTTTCCGGATCAAGGCGCCAGAAAACGTCGGCTGGTCAAACCTTGCCATCGGCATTCGGTCGCCTTCCGAACTGTTCACCATCCGCCCATGACTCTATGCTGTCTTACGACTCTTGAATGTTCCTGAAGAATGGGGTGCAAACCTGCCATATTGGATGACTATTAAGTAAAATGACAGCATTTGCGCCTTGATCGTAAGACAAAGACTTGACAAAAATTAGTTCAGACAAAATTGGGTACCTGAAAATGAAAAATAAAATTACTCTGCTCATTGCAATGACTCTGATGCTGATTACACCGAGTGCACATTCAGCAGCAGTGAAACTCGGATTTGTAACAACGTTGAGCACTCCGGCAGCCGTCATCGGAAATGACATGCGAGATGCCGTCGAGTTGGCATTGGAACACATCAGCCACAAAATGGGTTCGTCACAAGTAGAAGTTGTCTATGGGGATGATGAGTTCAACCCGCAGAAGGGCAAGCAGGCAACTGAACGTCTCGTCGCTCAGGAAAAAGTGGACCTCGTTTTTGGCTATATATGGTCTCATGTATTACTGGCATCGGCAACAACTGTGCTTGACGCTGGAAAAATTCTGATCAGTGCCAATGCTGGGCCTTCACAGCTCGCAGGCAAAGGTTGCCACAAGAATTTTTTCAACATTTCCTGGCAGAACGATCAGACGCCAATGGCAATGGGTGAGGTCCTCAACCAACGCAATGTGAAAACTCTCTATGTGATCGCCCCGCTCTACGCAGCCGGTAAAAACATGGTTGCAGGCGTCAAACGCACCTTTGCAGGCCAGATCGTCGGCGAAGACATGACCAAGTGGCCCGACCAAATCGATTGGGCATCCGAACTCTCAAAAGTCAAAGCCGCCAATCCTGATGCGGTATTTGTTTTTTATCCAGGTAAGCATGGCCCAGCATTCATTAAGCAGTACCAGCAGTCTGGATTGGCGGGAAATGTCGACCTGTACACGGTATTTACGGTTGATTCGATCAGTCTGCCCCGTTTCCAGGCCGCCGAAATGAACGGTGTATTGGGCACGACCATGACGCAATTCTGGGCACCCGATCTTGACAATGCGGCCAATAAGAAATTCGTTCAGGGTTTCAAGGCAAAGTATGGAAAGTATCCCAGTTTCTACGCCGCACAAAGCTACGACGCGGTGATGTATATCAAGAGCGCAGTGGAAGCGGTGGACGGCGACATGAATAACGTCGACGGTTTGCGGGCCGCATTGAAAAAAGCGGACTTTGATTCCATACGCGGGAAGTTCTCAATGGGACCCAATCACTATCCCATTCAGAATTTCTACAGCCGCGAGGTCGTGGTTGACAGCGATGGCGTGTGGACAACCTCGGTGCGCGAAACCGTGCTTGTAATGCATCAGGACGTTTACGCAAGCGAATGCTCAATGTAGACTCATTCGGCTGAACTTCGCATATCCCGCGCGGAATTTTCATCGCCGGCCCTACCGACCGACGGAAGGTCGAACTGTTCGCCTGACCGTGGTTGTGTGACTCCCAATCGGAGTCACACAACCACAGGTCTGATTGGTGTCCGCCACCGCGTTGAATGATTGTTCTGCGTACTTCCGCCGGCCAACTGATCACCGTCTGACAGCCTTGACCTTCCATCACATTTCACTCACAAGCAATGTCTTCCCGCATGCGAACCAATCAGCTGCCAACGAGCTCACCAACAACATAACACCGGGAGTCAGGTTTGGAGTGGGCATTACTGATTGAACAGATTCTGAACGGCATTCAGTTCGGTGTCCTCCTGTTCCTGCTTGCCGCCGGGCTGACCTTGACTTTCGGAATCATGGACCTGGTGAACCTGGCGCATGGTTCCATGTATATGCTGGGCGCGTTTGTCGGGGCTACCGTATTCCTCTGGACCGGTTCGTTTATTGCTGCCATATTGCTGGCCGTGCCGATGGTTGCCGGCATCGGCATTCTCACCGAAATCACAACCCTCAGAAAGCTCTATCAGCGCCACCACCTGGATCAGGTGCTGGCGACATTCGGTTTGATTCTTTTCTTCAACGAACTGGTCCAGGTTGTCTGGCCACTTGATGGTTTAACCGTACCATTTCCAAAGCACCTGAACCATACCGTACCTCTTTTTTTGGGTATCGAGTATTCGGTCTATCGGCTGATGATCATTGCAGCAGGTCTGCTGGTCGCCATTGCAATGTGGCTGCTGGTGACAAAAACCCGCATGGGCATGCTAATCCGCGCCGGCGCCGCGGACCGCACCATGGCCCATGCGCTTGGCACCAATATTCGTCTGCTGTTCACCTTGG
Source organism: Arenicellales bacterium (assembly GCA_965205205.1). Classification (GTDB taxonomy): domain Bacteria; phylum Pseudomonadota; class Gammaproteobacteria; order Arenicellales; family JAJDZL01; genus JAJDZL01. The sequence goes on along the minus strand of CBDBFX010000002.1, from coordinate 2,785,158 downwards.
TTTTTGGACTTGGGACGGCGCTGGGAGCACTGGCGGGCGTGCTGATGGCGCCAATTCTTGGGGCCAATTCCGGTATGGGCGAACAGATCATCATCATTGCCTTCGTCGTCATTGTCATTGGGGGTATCGGATCCGTGCGAGGCAGCTTCATCGCGGCACTCATCACGGGTCTGATTGACACGCTTGGGCGTTCTTTTCTGGATGTCGTTCTGGCACTGTTCATTCCCATCAATGCCGCCGAAGCGGCGGCACCGGCCATCTCCTCCATGCTGATTTATATATTCATGACCTGCATACTGTTTTTTAAGCCACAGGGTCTGTTCGGCGCCCAAACCCGATAGTCCGTCTCTTCGAACCCAATGCTCGATCTGAACAGTCCACACAGTCGCCGCACCGTACTTGCCGTACTGGTGATCGGCACCTGTGCGCTTGCGCCATTGGCGGCAGCACTGTTGGACGAACCCTATTACATCAACCTGTTTACGCGGCTGATGATATGGGCCATTGCGGCGATCAGTCTCAATCTGATTCTCGGCTATGGCGGAATGATCAGCTTCGGGCACTCGCTTTACCTGGGTATCGGCGCTTACACAGTCGGCATCTTCGCTTACTACGACATCAACAATTTTTACATCCAGCTGCTCACGGCAACTGCGGCGGCCACACTGATTGCCTTTGCTTTTGGCGCGATCTGTCTGCGCACGCGCGGCGTTTATTTCATCATGATTACCATGGCTCTGACGCAAATGGTTTATTTTCTGTCGGTCAGCATAGAGAAATTTGGCAGCGACGACGGCTTAATCATTTACGTTCGAAGTGATTTGGGAACGAACCTGTTCAGCCTGGACCATCCGCTGCATCGCTATTACTTGGTTTTCGCCACCATGGTTGCGTGCCTTTACTTTTCCCATCGCCTGATCCGTTCCCGTTTTGGATATGTCATACGCGGCATCAAATCGAATGAAACGCGGATGGAAGTACTGGGCTACTCCACGTTCAGGTATCGATTGGTGTGTTTCATCATTGCAGGTGTCATGTGCACACTGGCCGGCGTATTGAGCGCAAATGTTGAGAAATTTGTGAGTCCGGACGTAATGCACTGGACCCATTCGGGTGAGCTGATCTTCATGGTTGTGCTAGGTGGCATGGCCAGCATCTTGGGTCCGATTACCGGCGCCCTAGTGTTTTGGCTGCTTGCTGAATTTCTCTCTCGCCTCACTGAACACTGGCACCTCATTTTCGGACCCTTTCTAATACTTGTCGTACTTCTGTCCCCCCGCGGAATTGATGGGCTGCTGACTTTCAGGAGAAACGCTCATGACTGACGATGTGCTGCTGAAAATCACAGATCTGAACCGATCATTTGGCGGCGTCTATGCGACTGACCACGTCAATCTTGAAGTTCAGCGCGGCGAAATTCACGCATTGATCGGACCGAATGGTGCCGGAAAAACAACGTTGATCTCGCAGATTTCCGGTATTCTGCGAAGCGATGCGGGAGAAATTGAGTTTGACGGAACGCCAATCACCCGTCTACACACACCGGCCCGTTCGCTCATGGGGATCGCCCGCTCGTTCCAGATCACTTCAATTTTGCGGGAATTCACCTGCCAGGAAAACGTGGCACTCGCAGTCCAGGCGCATCACGGGCACAGTTACAACTTATGGCGACCCGTCGCTTCCGAACGAGAGATTCAGGATCGTGCCATCAGTGTTCTCGAATCCGTCGGAATGGCGCATCTGTGCCATACGGGTGCCGGTGAATTGGCGCATGGTCAGCAGCGGCAGCTGGAATTGGCCATTGCACTGGCCATGGATCCCAAATTGCTGATTCTGGATGAACCCCTGGCCGGCATGGGGCGGCTGGACTCCGCCAAAATCATTGAATTTCTTCAGCAGCTCAAAGGCAAATTCACCATGTTGGTCATTGAGCATGATATGGATGCGGTGTTCACACTCGCTGACCGCATATCAGTCATGGTTTACGGTCGGTTGATCGCCAGCGGATATCCCGATGAAATTCGCAATGACGAAATGGTTCGCAGCGCCTATCTGGGAGTGGAATAACAGTTCAATGTTAACGATACGTAGCATTAATTCGTTTTATGGAACCACGCAGGCGCTATTCGATATCAGCATCACCATTCAATACGGTGAGGTGGTCACCCTGCTCGGCCGAAACGGCATGGGCAAAACCACGACGATCCGCTCCATCATGGGGCTGATTAAACCTGCGACGGGAACCATTCAATTTGAAGGTCGGGATATCACCGGATGGCCGTCCTACAGAGTGGCCAATGCGGGGATTGGACTCGCCCCAGAGGGACGGCACATTTTTCCAAATCTCAGTGTACTGGAAAACCTGATTGCAACCGCCCACAACAAAAACCAATTGGACGATCCGTGGACCGTGGACAAAGTGCTGGCACTTTTCCCGGCTCTCGAACCAAGGGCGAAGGTGATGGGTGGCCGAATTTCGGGCGGTGAACAGCAGATGCTCTCAATTGGTCGGGCACTGATGACCAACCCAAAACTGCTGTTGCTTGATGAAGCGACCGAGGGGCTGTCTCCCCTATTGCGCGGTCAGATTTGGGAGAGCATTTCCCAGTTGAAAGACAATCACCAATCCATTCTGCTGATTGACAAGCACCTGGATTCGCTCCTCAGGATTGGTGACCGACACTATATCGTCGAAAAGGGTTATGTCGTATGGGACGGGGATTCCGAACAGCTTGAGTCGAATCAGGAACTGCAGCGGCAGTATATCGGGATATAGACGGCACACTCCCTGACAGCCACTCCCATGTGCTGAAATCGGTTACAGATTGCCGTCCCGTTTCATTTTGTTCAATCGGCGTCCAGCGGAGAATGCAGAGCGGCTGGCTGGATAGCGGTCAATCAGTTCTCTGAGGTAATTTTCCGCCTGTTGATAGTCCTGCTGATCGTAGTAAATGTAGCCGATTTTCAACATGGCTTCCGCCGCCCGCCGATTGTTCGGATAGTCAATGATGATCTGCTCGAAACCCTTTAACGCAACGGCAAACTCTTTGGTCACATAATTGGCTTCAGCAATCCAGTAAAGCGCATCATCCACCAGATCACTATTGGGATAGGTCTGCACCAGCGCGCTGAATTCGACAATGGCATCCTCATATTTTCCGTCCTTTAGAGTACGAAACGCATTGTCGTAAATTTCGCGTATCACTTCCGGATTGATGGCGGGCTCCTGCTCGACAGTCACTTCTTCCAGGGCACCCATGGTTTCTGTAGACTCTACGGTTATCCCCGCCTCATCAGGTGCCACTTCCACATCAGGTGTGATGCCCTCAGTTTCCTCTGCTACCCTTTCAACCGGGATGACCGTTCGCTCGAACTTCCTAAGCCTGGCATCAAGATCATCATAGAGAACCTTCTGCCGCCGCTGGCTTTCCCGCAGTTCACCGTCAAGCATTTCCACCTGATTACGCAATGAGCGCACCTCTTCGGACAGTTCCTGAATCAGTGCGGTAATTGCTACGGGAACCGAATCGTTCTGTTCCACGTCAGTCACTTCGTTCTGAGCAACCTGCACCACCTCAACTGGCGGAGGCTGGACCGGCTCAGGTCGCGGTACACACCCGGCAACGAACATCGCCATCACCACTGTACAGGATATGGCGCGAGATTGAATGGCGCGAAAAATTGACATATAAGAACGCATGGATGATTTCTGAGGTCTTATTGAACGAGATCGTGAGTCATCTCAACCCGACGATTCAAAGCCCAGCTTTCCTCATCGGACCCGGCTGCCGCGGGTAGTTCCTCGCCAAATGATACCGTCGTGATGCGGGCGGCATCAACACCGAGTTCCTGGAAAAAAGCACTCACCGCCACAGCCCGCTGCTCACCTAGGGCCAAGTTGTATTCTCGAGTCCCTCTCTCATCGGCGTGACCGGCCAGCTGTAAAGACGCATCGGCATGCTGTACCAGCACTTCCGCATGCGCCCGAATGATTTTCTGCGCCTCTTCAGTCACAATCGTTTCGTCAAATCCAAAGTAAACGGCAGTCTGCGCCAATGGGTCCATTGCTGCCGAATCGGTTTCACCGGACTGATCTTCCAGGCCCATTTCTACCATCATTCCTTCATCCTGTGGGACCATCGTCGCATCTGAGATTTCGATGGTGACCTCCTCCTCTACCGGCTCCTCCACTGGGGGTTCGGTTGGCTTCGCACAACCCGAAAGAAATATCAATGAAAGGAATATGGCTGACAGCAGCCGTACCAAATTACTCATGCGGTTTGACCTCAAAATATAAAAACGGTTAGATACTTCCCCAGTCAACTTGTTTGACCCTGCCCCTGTCAACAGGAATACGAGACTGAACGCGTCCATCTGGTGACATTATTTTAATGTATCTTTCGCTCCCTTCGACGACATGAATCAGCATATCGCCATGAGGTGAATACTTCGCTGAATCATCAAGATTGGTTGAAGAAACGACGCGGACGGAGCGCGTTGAAAAATCATAAATCCCAACCTGACTGCCGACTCCCTGATCGGTAATGATAATGAGCTCATCATCAGTCGGTGAATAACGCGCACCCGTGTTGGCGCGACCGGAGATCAGCAGTGGTTGCGCCGTCGCATTCTGTCTGGCGGGTACCCGATAGATCTGCGGCTCGCCACCGCGATTGGATGTAAATACGAGATGCTGTCCGTCGGGAGACCATGCCGGTTCAGTATCAATCAAACGATGGTCTGTTACCTGCGTGATCCTGCCGGTATCAAGGGCATAGATGTAAATGTCATAGTTCCCATTAACCGAATTGGAGAATGCGATATGCCGGCCGTCCGGCGACCAGTCCGCCGCACTATTGTAGCCAGCCGGTGTCGCGAGGGTTACTTTCTCACCCGTTGCCACCGTGTGAACGATGATCTGCGCGCCAGTTCCTTTCAGTTCAGAATAGGCAATCTGCGTATAGTCAGGCGACCACGACGGAGAGAGAATCGGGTGCGGGCCGCTATACAGCAGCTGCGCATTGAATCCATCATAGTCCGCCATATAAAGTGCATGCTCCAGCGTAACACCATCATCGCCCTGCATCGCAACCGTATACAGAATCTTGCTGGTAAATGAACTCGGTTTTTCGATCAGACTTTCAAACACCTTGTTCGCTATACGGTGTGCTGTCTGTCGGACGTTCTGCTCGTCGACGATGAACTGGATGCCAAAAACCTGTTTCTGTTCAAATGAATCAAAGAGTCGAGAGACGACCCGATAACTGTCCGCCCGTTCCGGAGCGGCTTCCACCCGACCGATGAGCACATAATCGGCACTGATCAATTGCCAGTCACTGAAATTCACTTCTTCTCTAGAAGTGGGCGAGCCGAGATGCTGATCTGCGGGAATGGAGTCAAACAGCCCCGTTCTCGACAAATCATCGCTGATGACGCTGTCAATGGAATTCGGAAGATCGCCGCCTGCATCCCCACCAAATGGCACAATCGCAATGGGAATGCCGCGATTGACTCCCTCATCAATGGAGATGGTGAAAACGGCTGATGCACTGCCGCAGACGAGCAGTACGCCGATCAGCATTGGCAGGCAGTATGGCAGTGTCTTCCAGTTCATTGAGAGGGTTCGCCGAACTCAAATCTGAATGTCTTATAGAATTGATACAGCTCAGCTTCTTGGGGAATCGGTAGCGGCGACGCGCTGCGCACCGCAATGACCACTGCGCGATCAAAGGCGACTGAATCACTCGAAGAGAACACCTTGACCGATTTGACTTCCCCCGACGGACTGACTTTCACTTTCAGGATGGCAAGTCGGTTTCTTGAATTTTCGTTTTCGGGACCTATCCAGTTTTCTTTCACTTTATCACGAATCTGCGGCAAATATTTCTTGAACTCGCGCCGCGCTCGCTGTTTCAAAAGTTTCCGCGCTCGCTGTTCCAAACGGTTTAGGCGAGCCCGTTCCTCCGCCTCTTTTTTGATCTGTTGCCGTTTTATTTCCTGAAGCGGAAACGCTCGCTCCAGATCTAATTCAAACTTCATTAAGAAACCCAACAAGTTCATTGAGAGATACCTCCGAACTCAAATCTGAATGTTTTATAGAATTGATACAGCTCAGCCTCTTGGGGAATCGGTAGCGGCGACGCTTTGCGCACCGCAATGACCACTGCGCGATCAAAGGCGACTGAATCACTCGAAGCGAATACGTTGACCGATTTGACTTCCCCCGACGGACTGACTGCCACTTCCAGGACGGCACCACGTTGGTTTTTTGAAATTTTGGTATTGGGGTCTATCCAGTTTTCTTTCACTTTATTACGAATCTGTGGAATATATTTTGCGAACTCGCTTTGCGCCCGCTGTTCTAAACGTTTCTGGCGAGCCAATTCCAATGCCTCTTTTTCGGCCTGTCGCTGCAGCCGCAATTGTTCAGCCCGCGCCGCTTCCTGGCGCTGTTCTTCCAGCTTGGCGAGTCTAGCTTTTTCTTCCAGTTCCTGCTGCCTTTTCTGCGCAGCCAAGCGTTGCTTTTCCCGTTCCGCGCGCTCCGCCTCTTCGGTTCTCTTCTGTTCGGCTAGTTCGGCGAGTCTCACTTTTTCTTCCAGTTCCCCCTGTTCTTCCCGCTGCCGGCGTTCTTCCTCTTCCATCTTCAGCCGTTCTTCCTGTCGCTGCCGCAGTTCGAGCTGCTGTGAATCAAGCTGTTCCTGAAGCGCCTGTCGCTCCAGCTCTGTCTGCTGTTTCTTTTCCTCCAGTTCGGCTATCTCATCTTCCTGCTGACGGCGCTGATTTTCCACCTCTTCAATCTGTCTGAGTTCCGCCAATCGCTGCTGCTCAGCCTCTTCAACCTTCAGCTGCGCCACACGCTGCTGTTCCTCCAGCTCGCGCAGCTCCGCCTCCCGCGCCAGCCGCTCGGCTTCGGCCTGCGCGACACGCTGCTCCTCAGCCAGACGATTTTTTTCAGCCTCTTCAACCTTCAGCTGCGCCACACGCTGCTGTTCCTCCAGCTCGCGCAGCTCCGCCTCCCGCGCCAGCCGCTCGGCTTCGGCCTGCGCGACACGCTGCTCCTCAGCCAGACGATTTTTTTCAGCCTCTTCAATCTGTGCCTGCGCCACACGCTGCTGTTCCTCCAGCTCGCGCAGCTCCGCCTCCCGCGCCAACCGCTCGGCTTCGGCCTGTGCGATGCGCTGCTCCTCAGCCAGACGTTTTTTCTCAGCCTCTTCAATCTGCGCCTGCGCCAGACGCTGCTGCTCCGCCGCCCGTCGGAACTCCTCTTCCTGTTCAAGGCGCTGCTGTTCCAGCGCCTGCAGACGTTCGGCTTCCAGTTTTGCAAGCCGCTCCGCCTCGCGCTGCTTCTCACGCGCCAGTTCCAGATTTTTCTGCTGCTCAATCTGCTGCTGGCGTTTCTCAGCCTCATCAAGCTGCATCCGCTCCAGCTCCATTAGAACGTCCGCCTCGTTGACCGCCCGCGCATTGACGGGCGTCTCAATCTCATTCACCACCTCAGAATAAGTGTCCGTCCGAAATATGATACTCACGCCAATCGCCAATACAATTGCAGTATGAATCAGTAGAGCCAGCAGTACTGACGGAACAACATACCGATTGGTTACCTTTTTACGCACAGTGATGTCAATTTTCAACAGGGTTCCTTGTAATGAGACCGATATCATCCACTCCAGCGGCCTGCAGAGCGACCATCGCCTGCACCACCGAATCAAAGTTCACGTTCGCATCACCCCGCACCAGAAAAGGAGTCGCTGGTTTTGCCCGCATCGTCGCGGCGGCCTTGACTTTGATCTCATTCAGCCCCACAGACTGGTCGCTCTCCTGATTCAGATAGTATTCCCCAGTCGAAGTTACATGAATGACGAAGGGAATGCTTTCAGACGATTGAATGGGCTTGGCGCTCGCCTGTGGCAGATCCACCTTGACACCTTCCGTCAGCAGCGGTGCGGTTACCATGAATATGACCAGCAGAACCAGCATGACATCAATGTACGGAACAACATTGATCTCGTTCATCTGGCGGTGCTTGTGACGTTTGGATATTTTTCTCATGACAGTGTCTGTCGAATGGCATACTGTCGGTTGACGACGCTCAGAAATTCCTCAGCGAAAGTCTCATACTGACTGAGCAGTCGATCCGCTTTGTAAGAAAAGCGGTTATAGGCGATGACTGCTGGAATCGCCGCCGCCAAACCCATCGCCGTTGCTATCAGCGCTTCCGCAATGCCCGGCGCCACTGCAGAAATCGTCGTCGTCTGGAGCGTACCGAGCGCGCGGAAGGAATTCATGATGCCCCACACGGTACCGAACAGCCCGATGTACGGACTGGTCGATCCAACGGTGGCCAGAAACGACAGGTTTGAATTGACGCTGTCTTCGGCGCGGTTCAATGCCACACCCATGGATCGATGTACGCCGTCGACTATATCCGCCCGTTCGATATTGCTACGCGTCAGCAGCCGGCTCAGTTCGCGATACCCTTCCATAAAAATTTCGGCGATCGAGCCGACATCGCGGTTTCGCTGTTCCCAATCATAGTAGAGTGAACTGAGATCGCCCACGCTCCAGAACTCACTCTCGAATTCTTTTGCGACATGAGTCCAGTGTTTCAGTGTGAACCATTTGTAAAAGATCATGCTCCAGGAAATCAGTGATGCCAGCAGCAGGATCAACATGACCATCTGTACGAGAATACTCGCGTTGGCAATCAGGTCAATGAACGACAGCGTGTGTTCTGTGGGAACCAGTTCGATTGAATTATCCATCAGGTCAGCATTCTCCTCAGTTCGTTGGGAATTCTTTGCACTTTGAATCTTGAACAGTCCATGCAGGCGATTCGAAACCTGGCGCACACCAGCGTTTCGCCCGCCTCACTGATAATCGTTTGGGAGATCGACAGACTGGCTCCCTTGATCGAATCGAGCTCGACGGAAACTTTCAGCAGATCGCCGAGATGCGCCGGCCGCTGAAATTCCAAGGTTGCCGAACGAACCGCGAATATCACGCCCCAACGATCTACGGGCTGCTGCGGCAGACAGCCGAAACCGGCCAGCCAGTCAGACCTCGCACGCTCCATAAAGCGAAGAAAATTGGCGTGATACACCACGCCGCCCGCATCCGTGTCTTCGAAGTAAACTCGGTACCTGGAATAAAAGACGGAGCAGGACAAAGCAATCACCCGAACCTTCTCAGGATTTTACTCAATTGCGACAACCGCCATCTATAGAAGTGTCGTCTGACCATCCTGCTCGCCCGGCGGTGCAATGCGCAGATGCCGCCAAGACTTCTGCGTCGCCGTCCGCCCTCTCGGGGTTCGCTGAATGAACCCCTGCTGCAGCAGATAAGGTTCAATCACATCCTCAATCGTGCCGCGGTCTTCACTCAGTGCCGCCGACAGCGTTTCAAGCCCGGCCGGACCGCCCTGATAGTTCTCGATCAGAACCTGCAGGTATTTGCGGTCCAATACGTCCAACCCGCACGAGTCCACCTCCAGCATCTCCAGCGCATAGCCTGCAATGTCTCTGTCAATCAAACCACTACCCTTGATTTCTGCATAATCGCGCACCCGACGCAGCAGTCGATTGGCGATCCGCGGCGTGCCGCGCGAGCAGGCGGCGATCTCATCAATGCCCGGTTGATCTGCGGTTACGGATAATAGACCGGCAGAGCGTCGAATAATGGCCGACAACTCGTCGTTATCGTAGTAATCGAGCCGATGTACGATACCAAATCGATCGCGCAGCGGCGACGTCAGGAGGCCTGTTCGCGTGGTGGCGCCAACCAGGGTAAACGGTTTGAGTGGCAGTTGAATCGATTTTGCCGCCGGCCCCTGACCGATGACAATATCAATACGATAATCTTCCATCGCCGGATATAGCACTTCCTCAACGACCGGATTCAAACGGTGGATTTCATCGACGAACAGAATCGACCCAAAAGTCAGCCGCGTCAGCATGGCGGCGACATCTCCCTGTCGTTCAAGAACGGGACCTGAGGTCTGAATCAACTGAGCATTGAGTTCATTGGCAATGATGTGGGCCAGCGTCGTCTTACCCAAGCCAGGCGGACCGAACAGCAGAACGTGGTCCAATGCCTCCTCGCGTCTTTTTGTCGCCTCAATGAAGATGTGCAGCTGCTCGCGGGTTTTCTGCTGGCCGACGAATTCCGATAGCAGCTTGGGGCGCAGGCCGATGTCGAACGTGCGTTCCTCGTCGCCGGCCAGCTGCGGCGAAATGAAGCGCGCGTCATCTTCCATTTCGTGTGGAACCCAGAGAATTAAGCGCCAGATGAACGAGCGTCTCGGCAGTATCCGCCGCATCGCGAACTGCCGCGACCGCGTCTCGAGCTTCTTTTTTTGTAAAACCCATCGCCAATAGGGCGTCAATCGCATCAGTCAGATAATCACCAGCCGGAACGTCGTGATCATCCACCAACTGTGCCGCCTCGGCAATGCGATCAATTTTATTCGACAGTTCGATCAGCAGTTTGGCGGCCGTCGCCCGGCCAAGTCGCGGCACTCTCTCCAACGGCTTGGTATCTTCATAACGAACACAGGCGATCAGATCCACTATGCTCAGATCGGACAGTATGTTCAGCGCCAGGCTCGGGCCGATCTTATTGACATTGATCAGGATGCGAAACATGTCGCGTTCGGCGACCGTCAGAAAGCCATACAGACTGTGCGATTCCGGCCGAACGTGCAGGTGAGTGTACAGCAGGGCCGATTCATCCATCTCAGGCAGCTTTATTGGTGTGCTTTTGGGTACGGCAATTTCGTAACCTACGCCATTGCACTCCAGTGTCACGGTCGCCTCCCGTTTTTCTTTGACAAGGCCTCGCAGATGACCGATCAAGATGTCGGACCGCTCTACTGGATTGCCGAAACAATGGGGTCTGAGGGCAATTCGCGGTAATGTGAACCGCGAACTGCATTCTGCAGCGGAACGTGCTGATAGTGAGTGATTGCCACAGCCAACGCATCTGCCTCATCCTGGGTGTCAATCTCATCAAGGCCCAAGAGCATCTGCATCATATACTTGACCTGATCTTTATCCGCAGATCCGGTCCCAGTCACGGATTGTTTGATTTCCCGAACCGAATATTCTTCGATTGCAACATCATTTGCCGCGCAGGCGCAGATCGCGCTGCCTCGGGCGTGTCCGATTTTAAGTGCCGACTGCGGATTAATGGAAACAAACACCTTCTCAACCGCCGCAACATCCGGTCGATATCGATGGATGACATTGGAAATACCTTCGAATATTCGCAGCAGCCGCCGGCATAGATTGTCGTCCGCCAGGCGAATGGCGCCGCCAGCCAAATAACTGACCTGGTTCGAATCACACTCAATCACACCATAACCGGTGGCTCTCGAACCGGGATCGATTCCCAATATTCTCAACATCGCTCAGTCCGTCCCGAACGATGCATTCGTATAGACATCGCGCACATCATCAAGCTCCTCAATGACCCCAATCAGGTTAACAATGCGAGTGGCCATCTCAGCGTCGATTTCCAGCGACGCCGAAGGACGCTGTTCAATTCCAGCCTCCTCATATTCGAGCCCCGCTGCCCTGACTGCAGAAACAACATCAAAAAAAGTCTCAACCGATGTTGTAACCATGATTCGACCATCATCCAGAATTTCGATGTCCTCGGCCCCGGCCGAAATGGCCACATCAACGATCCTGTCTTCATCCTCCCGGCCGGTGAACTGCACCAACCCAACGCGGCTGAAAAGATAGGAAACCGATCCTTCGGTGCCCAGATTGCCACCGTGTTTCGACAGCGCGTGACGCACCTCACTCACCGTTCGATTTCGGTTATCTGTCGAACACTCAATCAGTATGGCGACCCCTCCCGGACCGTAACCTTCGTACACCACATCCTGATATCCTTCTCCACCAGCTTCACCGGAACCTCGCTCGATAGCCCGATTGATCGAATCGCGGCTCATGTTGGCGGCCAGCGCTTTGTCAACCGCCGCGCGCAGACTCGGGTTGCCATCTGGATCAGCAGAACCTGTTCTCGCGGCAACGGTGATCTCCCGGATGAGTTTCGAAAACAGCTTGCCGCGGCGGTTGTCCTGTGCGGCCTTCCGAAACCGAATATTCGCCCATTTACTGTGGCCGGCCATATCAGTGAGTATTCGAGAAGAACAATTTATCCGCCCATATTTTACTACTTTGCTGACGGTGAACGCTGTACCCGTTCAACACCAGAACACACGGCACTCAGATGCCGGCTTCACAGACCATCCGAATCGCTTCCCGATTGCTCCAGGACCAGACCAGACTGTTCGCCTCGTCACCATCAACCCAGCAGTGGGCGCTGTGTTCATCGGACCGCAGAGCAACGGGCAGCGAATGCGACAGCCGGATCGAAAACATGTGCTCGACATTCATCTCGGCCTCCGGTGCAAAACGATTTCGCATCGATTTGGGGATGACGAATCGGAAACGACGATTCCAATCTTCAAGCTCATTGAACTGAGCGACTATCCCCGTTTCTTCCCACAGCTCCCGAACGGCGGCTTCAGCAGGGCTTTCATCGGTCCAATGAATGCTGCCGGTTACAGACTGCCAGTATAACGGCGGACGAACCCGCTTCAACAGCAGGAACTCATTGTGCGAGGTGTGGATGACAAGCAGAATGGATTCCGGACGTTTGAACTTGGACCGAAAATCTGACTGCAAAACGAAGCCTGAATCGTCAATCAGGCAGAATGGGTCTCGGCACCGCCCATCACCTGTGCTGTTGGTTTGATGCGCAGTTCCAACTCATCCAGCTGTTCTAGCGAAACAGCATTCGGCGCTTCAGTCAGTGGGCAAAAAGCGCGTTGCGTCTTCGGAAATGCAATGACATCCCGTATTGAGTTCTCACCCACCAGCAGTGCGGCGATTCGGTCAATTCCAAAGGCGACTCCACCATGTGGCGGCGCACCATGCTTCAGCGCCGTCAGCAGAAAGCCAAACTTCTCCATCATGCTCTCATCTGACAGCCCGAGCAGACGGAAAATGGCGCCCTGGACATCCAGACGATGATTGCGGATGGAACCACCACCGATTTCCACACCATTCAACACCAGATCGTACGCGCGTGAGAGAATCGATCCGGGATCATCCTCAATTGATGGAATTGCGTCTCCTTTTGGGGCGGTGAACGGATGATGCAATGCCTGCCAGCGGCGCGCGTTGGCATCGAACTCAACCAACGGAAAATCGACGATCCAAACGGGTTTCCAGCCCGCTTCGATCAATCCCAGATCAACTCCGATGGCATCCCGCAATGCACTGAGAGAAGAGTTGACGACCGATGCGGCATCCGCACCGAAAAAAACCATATCATTCGGCCTGCATCCACATTGTGACAGTATCGCGCCGAGCGCTTTATCGGATAGAAATTTCAATATTGGCGACTGCATTCCTGCACGATGCTGACTGGGGTCAATGACCTTGATGTAGGCCAGTCCTTTCGCCCCGAACTGTCCAACAAACTGGGTATACGCGTCAATTTTCTGACGCGTCAGTTCCGCGCCGTTCGGTACCCGAAGAGCTGCAACGCGGCCATCCTGGCGATTGGCAGCTTGCTTGAAAACCTGAAATTCCTCACTTTTCATGGTTTCCGTAAGATCCGTCAGCTGCAGAGGATTGCGTAGATCAGGTCGATCGGTACCATAGTCGCGCATCGCATCGGTGTAGGTCAGAATGGGAAATTCCGCCGGTAGCTGAACATCAATGATGTCACTGAAGACCTGACGGTACAGATCTTCCATCAGCCGCATGATGTCTGATTCTTCAACAAATGCCATTTCCACGTCCAGCTGAGTGAACTCCGGCTGTCGGTCAGCCCGCAGGTCTTCGTCCCGGAAGCATCTTGCAATCTGGTAGTAACGCTCGAACCCCGAAATCACCAGAATCTGCTTGAACATCTGTGGAGACTGTGGCATCGCGTAAAAGTACCCCGTATGTACACGGCTTGGCACCAGGTAATCTCTCGCCCCCTCTGGCGTCGAACGGGTCAGCAGCGGCGTCTCAATCTCAGTAAATCCCCGCTGATCCAGAAACTGGCGAATCGTACGAATCAACTCATAACGCAGACGCAGGTTGCGCTGCATCCGCGGTCGCCTCAGGTCAAGATAGCGATGCTTTAGACGCAAGTTCTCAGTAACATCCTCATCTTCCAGCTGATAGGGCAGTGGTTCAGATCGGTTCAGAATGATCAACTCATCGGCGACGATCTCAATGTCGCCAGTCGCAAGGGTTGGGTTTTCGGTACCTGCCGGGCGCCGTCTGATCGGTCCAGAGACCCGCAGAACGTACTCATTGCGGACGGATTCAGCACGTTTGAAACTTTCGGTCCGCTCAGGATTGATAACGACCTGTACAATCCCACTAGAGTCGCGGACATCAATAAAAATCAGTCCTCCGTGATCGCGTCGACTGTTCACCCAGCCGGCAACGATGGCGTCTGTGCCGATATCAGCGTCACTGAGCGAAGCGCACAGGTGCGTGCGCATGCTGGTATTCAACGGACTCTCCTGCTCTGCAGTTAGGGTGCGGCGGCGGGAGATTCGGCACCACTCTTGGCAGCCACAGATTTTTCTGAAGGTTGGGCATCAGTTTTGTCCGCGGCTTTTTTGTCGGTCTTTCCGGCCGTATCAGATTTGGTTTCCGTCGACTCGCCATCCGACTTGCCGGATTTCTTGTCATCCGGTTTGCCAGAATTTTTAAAATCTGTTTCGTACCACCCGGTACCCTTCAAATGAAAAGCGGCCGCTGAAATTTTCTTCTGCAGGGTGCTTTGAGAACAGCCTGGACAGTTGGTCAGTACACTTTCTTTGATTCCCTGGAGAATCTCAAACTCGTGTCCACAGCCGGTGCAGAAATACTCATAAATTGGCATCTTCGTTCACTTAATTTCAATCAGAAATGGTTTCTTTCAGATGGTGGTGTTTAATGTGAAGTCAAGTGTTGATTTTACAAAGCAAATCAATCATTCGTCTGTTGCTGACTTTACCCATTTGAGGCGTGTAGATTATAGTATGTAAAACTGCCTTTCGGTCAGTACTTACCAGAAATCCACACAATATTCTGACAGAAAGAATGTACACTTCTTCTAGGGTCACCAGACAGGGAACAATCGACTCAGTGGAAGATCAGATGCCGCTTCCCGGCGTAGGTGACCGTGTGGTGAAGTTCAGAAAACGACACCAAAAGGTGGCGACTTGCATGCGACCTTCATCAGTTCGAAGGTATCAGCATCACCGCAAACGCCTGCTCAGACCGGAAGCACCTCGGTAGGGCCCGGGTCTGCCTAGCCCGCATTTTTAACCGATAGTTAGTGTCTGCCAGAAAACCCCCATTTTCGCATGAAATGTCCGGCGATGTTGATTTTCTGAAGCCTCGAAACGAGAAGAAAATGGATGGCTGAGGGTTCGGGACGAGAAGATTTCTGAACATTCGGCCGTTTTGCGCCGATTGGCACGCTTTTTTCGTCAGTCGGGCGGCGAATGCCGAATTCGGCCCATAGGTTTCCATCCAGTCCCTCTGGCGGGACCGGTTCAACACCCCTTTTAACCAACCGCCGCCGTCAGGCGGCACGTTTCAGCTTCCGCCGCTCCCGCTCCCGCAACTCGTCGCGCACCATCGCCCCATACCGATGCACGTTGTAAGCCAGCACCGACCGCGCCACCGTGCGCGCAAAGCCCGCCGCACCATGACTGCGCACCCGCACCAGACCCCGATGCCGCAGACTGTTGATCGCCGACTCCACCGCCGGATGCTGACGACGCGACTCGCGGAACCACTCCTGCTCCTCCCGCTCCCGCACCGCCTGCGAACGCCGTCCCTTGACCGGCAGCACGCAGTAAGTCAGCAGCTCCTGCAACTGCCGCTGCACCGCCGGACTGTGAAAGCCGCGGTCGAAACTGCACTTCTCCAACTGCGGATGACGCCGCAGCGTCTCCTTGATCACCGGCACCGCATGGTCCACATCATGGCCCTCCCACATCACCTTCTGAGACAGGATCAGCTGATACTGATCCTCGACGATGCACACCGGCACCCCCAACTCCACCGCCACCCCCGCTTTGCCCTTGACGATCCATCGGGTGTGTGGCTCGAACACCGAAAAGATCTTCTCCGAGTGTGGAATCTGCTCGCCGCGCCGCAGCCGCCGCACCACCTGATCCGACAGCTTCTCGGCGTAGCCGAGGAAGGTGACCACCTCGTCCAGTAGCGCACCCGACACCCCCTGCCGCATCAGCTGATCCCGCGTCTCGCACACCCGCGCCACCACCCCGTCGCACCACCTCAGATACTTTTCCAAAGCCGCCGGGTCCGCCTTCGCCTGCTTCGCCTTACGGATGCCGTTGTACAGACCGCGCAGCTTTCTCTGCAGATGTCTGTACTGTCGCCACCCGGACACCTGATGGCACGCCTGCGCCTGATGCATCAGACCCAGCAGCCGGCGCGTCGTATCATTCAGCAGCCCGGTGTCGGTCGGGTAATGCACGTCCGTCTGCGCCACGAACGAATCGCAGCGTCCTTCCAATGCCTCGCCCGGCTGATGACCCACACGCCGGTGCGCCGCCTCCACCACCAGCTGCGACACCTGGTCCAGCAGTTCCGCGCTGAACAGATTCACATTGTCGATCACCTGCTGCAGCGTGTACGGCGGCTTCATCAATGAGCCATGACCCATCATCCGCCACAGGTCCACATGGTTTCGCACCAGATCATGCAGACGATCGAAATCGCAGTTCAACGCCTGCTTGACCACCGCCATCACCAGTCCCGACCACAGCGCCATGCCCGGGCGACCGTTGTTCAGATCCACCCCCGGCAGCGCCTCCGTCTCCAGCAGCGCGAACAGCCGCTCTCTCACCTGCGGGTCGCGATACAGCGTCTGCAGACCCAGCAGCGCCGCCGGCATGTCGTCTCTCGAGTGGTGATCGATCTCAATGGCCGTGATGTCAATGCCACCCAGTTCGTGATTCGGGTTGATGATGTCTCTCATTGCTTGTCTGCCTGGCGAAGATTGGGTGAAAAGTCGGCGAATCGGCTGAAATCGCCCCTTTTTCAGGGCAAAAGGCCAATTCTTCGTTCACAATTATACGATATTATTCACATGATATCAGATAATTATCTCACTTTTTGAGTTTTCTTGCAGACACTAGTTATGAAAAATGTGAAAAATGAGTTATGATGATAACCTAATCAATTCATTAAGTGATATAGAGAGCATTCATCCAGGATTGCACGGTGCTTCCAGACTCAGCTGAATTTTCAACCCTGCGGCCAACAGGCCGCGACCGCCAGATTCGACCGTGAACAGATCAGTCCCAATTGTGGTGATCTTGTTGTTGCGCGAGGTCAACTAACGAATCAGGTCTGATGCGCCAGCCTGGTCGAGTGTTTCATCGACTGCCGCAACGCGGCCAGCGGGCGGCACTGCGTGGCGGACCCGCTCGCCCAGCGCATCTTTGGTATAGTGATCAGTTATGAGGATCTCAACGATTATGACTACCTGTGCGACGACCGGGTGATGGGGTGATGCCGGAGCCGGCCTTGCAGAGCATGAAAAACGCGGTCTCGGCCACGTCGTCACCGGCTATTTCAACCCTACATTCAATTCATTGAAAATATGTGGGCGGGGTTTGCGCCTCTGTGCCCAATCGGGGCCAATGGCAGACCCGCCCCAGGAAATGTGCGATCTGGGGGCGGGTCTGCGATCAATCAGTGCATTGACTCAGAATCTGAAAGCCAGCGCCACGCCGCCGCTGAGCGAACTGTTGCCATGACCGGCCGTGGTGTGGTAAATCGCGCCGGATAAAGTCGACCGACCTTCATTCCAGCTCCTTGAACCACCGAATCCCAGACGGATTGATGTCGGTCGGCTCTCGGTGCTGACCGTGTCCGATTTCAGGTCGCTGGAAACCGAGACGCTGCGCTTGGCATTGAAATCATGCATCAGATCCAGCGAACCGAACAGACCGCAGCAGTCGCCCGTGCCATACTGGGTGTCGATCCGGACCCCATAGCCACCCTGCAGGCCGGATCCATCTTTCATGGCGATGGTCTCTTCCACGGTCGTCGCCATGGCATTCAATGCGTTGCCCGCGTCGTCGACATCCGCTCGGTGCATATAAGTAGTCTTGAAATCCTTCATTGACACCGACGTCCAGGCCAGCGAACCGCGCTGCGTAACCGTCGTGTTGCCGAGTGCCAGTTCCATGGCGGCGCCGACGCCCAGGGCATAACTGGTACCCTTGGTTTTGCCGTTCACCGTGAACGGCGTCGCCTGTCCTGCGATCGTTTCCGAGGACTGCACCTTGATGTCGTCATACTGGGTCACTCCCAGCCAGCCGTCCAGTACCCAGCCGCCGGCCTGTCGCTTCGACACGCCGAAGCCGGCACCGATGCCCGACGCCTCGACCTGACCACCACCGGTCAACTTGGCCCGACCCTGCCGATGATGGAGGCCAGCCCGGTATGTGGTGTCATCGTCACCCGGCAGGTCGGCTCCCACTGCAAAGCCGGTTGATGACAGCCGGTACGAAACCGCCTCGCCCAGCGATTTTTTCAGTCGCCGATCACCGCTGCCGCCTTCTACGCGCACCCAGCCGGCGTTGCCGCCGCCCGCACCGTCAGCGGAAAACTGCATCGTCTCACCGTCCTTCTCGACAGAGGCATCGGGTGCCGCCGGCACATACCGCTCCATCCCGCCGCTCAGGTCCCACAGCACCGACGGCAGGGCCTGATAGACCTTGCCTCGCTGTGCCACCTGACGTTGCCCGGTGGGCGCGGTCAGCCCAGCTAACTTACTCTCGAAATTCAGCGAGAAGACGTTGTCGACCGGATCCGTGATGTCGGCCGTCAGTTCCACCTGACCTTTCCAGTCATTGTAAAATCCGCTTGGCATCGCCTTCAGCGTCAACGAAATCTTGGTGCCATCCGTCAGGTCCTTATATTTTTTCTCGCCACCCAGTATCCGGTATCGGAATAATTTGGTCCTGTCGGTGACGCTCTTGATCCTCTGGATGCCTCTGAAATTCCCGTCCAGAAGGATCAGCAGATTTTGCGCCCCCTGCGCCTCGCTGGCCGGCTTGGAAACTTCCACCGACCGGCTCGTCGTTCCTTCGGCGTGTGGCACCAGCCGGCCCTTGGCACCAAGCGTGACCGTGCCGCCGCCCATCAGATGAACCGCCGCACCGTTCTTACCGCCCCGGACCTCACCATCGACGATCACCCGCTGATGGTACATGTCTGGATCCGCCGCCCGCTCATCAATCAGCTTCTTATCTTCCGCATCATCGTTTTTGAAGGTTCTTGGCGCGCCAATGGTCAAGGGGGTGATGTCGTTGAAGTCCCCGCCATTATTCGGGTCCGTATACCAATGCGTGCTGATGAAAATGCCGTCCTTGTCATCGCCGGCCACCACCAGACCACCCGCCGCAACCGTTACCGCCACCTTTTCACGCCGACCGCCGTCATAGCGCCCAATCTGTCTGTTTCTAGCTGATTCACTCATGCCTTTTTGAGTCCCAAGATTCCAATCTTTCCACCGATGATCCACCCAGATGCCGTGCCCGGTCGCATACAGCTGGCCGGCATGCGTCAGATGGACATCGTGGAGAGTCGTTTTCCAGGGATCATTAATCAATACGAAAACACCGTCCTTCTTGACCGGCTGAGCTTGGGTGCCGATGCCAGCGCCAGCCTCGATATTCAATGAAACCACTTCGCTGTCATCCCACTCTTCCACGTCCTTAATATGGATTCTAACGCCGTAGCCAATGTTGCCGCCGATCCGGGCTTCGCTCTGCAGCGTTACACGGGTGCTTCCCCCACGTGTGAAATTATCATAAACTTCAACGCCGATACCAGTTTCATCGGCACCTTGCACCTGCCCATTGAAATTGATCTCGACATCACTCCTGTGGTTTGCTGAATTGATCTTGACCGCCGCTACCTGATCAGCAAGAGCGCGGGTCAATTTGAATACGCCCTTCGGTACGTTCAGGATGACCGGAACTGCCGGATTATTTCCACCCTGCGCCCCGATGTCGACAATAATTCCCTGATAGTTGGCGGTGTAATCACCCTTTGAGGTGATATCAACCTTACTGCCATCGGTCAGGACTCCCTTCGCTACCACCTTCAGTCCGCGAGTGAGATTTCCACTAACGTGGACCCCTTCTTCGACCGTCAGTTTCAAGCCATTTGTGCCATGGCCGACGGTATATAGAATTCCGCTATCTGCCGGACCTGTTTGAAAGTTGCCTTTATCAGAATCGTCGCAGGTCACCGTCGGTGGTGTTCCCGTTGCGGTCCCACACTCATTCGCCACCAATGCCGGCCCAGGAGTCAGGATGAGAAAGGCCGCGAAGACGACCGCGAGGTGAATGAAATTCTGGTGAGAGTGTCTCTGCCCCCCCCCCACGAAATCAATCGGTGCGGAACCGTTCCGGCGAATCCCCGGCACCGTCCCACGCCAACTGAATGATATTGTCGTACCAATCATCGAATATCCTCCGTCATCTGTTTTGTTTATATATAAACGCCAATTCGGGGCTTACATGAAAAGCCCAAAAATCAAAGAGGGCATTTTACTTGATTCAACTCAGTGTGAGGCAAAAATGATATGGTCTCCATTTTGAACCAATGGAGAGCAGTTAAAGCATGGATCGGAGACAGCAATGGGACGGATTTCAGGCGCACCGGCGAGGCGGTGCGCCAGTTCGGTGAGCTCAGTTATCGCACCCGGCAGTCGTGGCGGCGGGTGACCACCCGCCGGGTGTGCTGTCGTATGTCCGCCTCTTGTCGGCATGCCGATGTGTTGGTCAAGGTGCTGGACAATCTGAACCGTCTGCCACTGTGGCGACTGCCGCCTGACCTGAACTGGGGTGCCATCGGGTCGGCCCTGGTGTCGGAACGGGCTGAACGGTGTCTTGCCGGATACGAAAAACGCGGGTTCAGCCGTGTGGTCGTCGGTTATCTCACTGGATGATGGCGGTTTTCGTATCCGACCGATGAAATCGACACCTGGCACCGGCCATTTCAACCCGTTATCCAAATCGGTGAAATATGCGGGCTAGGTCCTACACCAGCCTTCATGTCAAGAGCGATGCATTGAGCCACAGGCAGTTTTTCGTCTTCGATCATTTTGCGCCAACGAGCGAATGCTTACTGAAATCGGAGCGGAACGTCAGCAGACCGTTATTCTGCCAGCATCAGACAGTCATATCCAGTAAGGATCGGTCAAACCGGGTCAATTGGGAGAATTCGTCGCTCCAATTCGCCATCAGACACCGTCAGGCGAAAAGATGGGAGCTGACGGGTGGGCAGTTTCCATGACAGCTCGTTCTTTGAAACATGCTGTCGCACCGCCATCAGGTTGTCAATTTCCATCCACCGAGCCAGCGCGGCAGTAAACGGATACGACTTTGCTATGCCTCTACTGCTAATGACTGATCTGTCATTTGCCGGCTACAGTCATGTCAGCCAGTAAAATTGAACCCGTCCGAACGGCCCTTCGGGCATCGACATCATTGCCAACTTCAATCAGTGAGCGGAACATGTCACGCAGATTTCCCGCAATGGTCACTTCCTCCACAGGATGCTGAATTTCGCCGCGTTCCACCCAAAGGCCACTGACACCTTGAGAGTAATCGCCGGTTACCTGATTGATACCGAAACCCATGGTCTGCGTAACCAACAGCCCGCGGTCCATCAATTTCAGCAGATCTGCGAAATTTCGCTTACCTGAGCTGATGATCAGATTGAATACGCCACCCGCATTTCCCGTAGTCTCAAGCCCCAATTTGCGCGCAGAGTAAGAATCCAGTACATAATTCTGCAACACGCCGTCTCTGACAATGTCCCGCGATGCCGTTGCAACGCCTTCGGCATCACAGACCGCGCTGGCGATGCCTCTTGTAAGGTGTGGCTGTTCAGAGATGGTCGTGGATTCAGGAAAAATCTGCTGTCCGAGACTGTCCAGTAAGAAACTGGCTTTGCGATACTGTGCACCTCCACTGATGGCATCAATGAAAAGACGGATCAAACTACTGGCAACAGGAGCCTCAAACATGACTGGTGCTGAACAGGTCTTTATTTTTCGAGCATCCAGGCGACGCACGGTTCGCCGTGCCGCTTTGGCACCAACCGCCTCCGGAGTCTCCAGTGCGTTCGGGTCGCGCGCCGTGCTGGACCAGTAATCCGTCTGCATACCGGATTCGGTCTGGCCGATGACTGAACATGAAACGCTATGTCGGGTTCTGTGCTCCACAACTAGCAGTCCGTCGCTATTGCCAAGAACCGATTCCTGCGACTGAGTGCTCACCGACGCACCTTCTGAATTGACGATTCTCGGATCGTCTGACAGCGCCGCCTGCTCACACGCGAAAGCAATGTCCAGAGCCTGATCGCGGTCAACATGCCAAGGCTGGTGAAGCTCCAGATCCACCATCTCCGATACGAGCCGATCTTTTGGCGGCAATCCACTGTACGGATCCTCAGCCGTATACTTGGCGATGGCGACAGCAGCGCGGACCGCATCGTCAATGGCGGATTTCTGAAAGTCAGAGGTTGAACTGCTGCCTTTTCGCGACCCCATATAAACGGTTATCCCAAGCCCGCCACCGCTTTGGTATTCAACTGTTTCAAGCTCTTCCAGGCGAACGGACAGGTCAAATCCAGTCGTGCGGGAAACCCCGACCACCGCACCGCCAGCTCCCAACCGTTTCGCGGCCGCAAGTGCATAATCCACTGCTTCGGAAAGACCAAGGCTGGGGTTCATTACTCGGGAGATTGAACGGACAGTCATTGATAAAAACCGCTAAACAACCACACCACCCACAGTCATTCCATCTAGACGCAGTGTCGGCTGGCCAACACCTACGGGCACGACCTGCCCATCTTTGCCACACGTACCGACGCCAGAATCCAACTCCAGATCATTTCCCACCATCGAAACTCGGGTCAGCACATCCGGACCGTTTCCGATCAGCGTCGCACCCTTGACCGGATTCGTGATTCTGCCATTTTCGATCAGGTAGGCTTCAGTCGCCGAAAAAACAAAACTGCCGGAAGTGATATCCACCTGGCCGCCTCCAAACTGCACGGCGTACAGACCTTTGACGACCGATTCAATGATCTCGTCGTGTGCCGACGTTCCAGGTAGCATATATGTGTTGGTCATTCTTGGCATCGGCAGATGGGCGTACGACTCGCGTCGCCCGTTGCCGGTCGGAGCCTGTCCCATCAGACGGGCATTGGTCAGATCCTGCATGTAGCCTTTGAGCACTCCATTTTCTATCAACATCGTGTTTTGCGATGGGGTACCTTCATCGTCGATGTTGAGAGAACCCCTGCGATTGGCAATCGTACCGTCATCAACAATCGTGCACAGTTCGGACGCAACCGACTCATTCATACGTCCAGAAAATGCAGAACTGCCTTTGCGATTGAAATCCCCTTCAAGCCCATGCCCAATGGCTTCATGAAGTAGGATGCCGGGCCAACCCGGGCCGAGTACGACCGTCATGGTGCCCGCCGGACCATCGATGGATTCCAAATTGACCAACGCCTGGCGAACCGCCTCCCTGGCATACGTCAGCGCCCGGTCCTCCTGCAGCAGAAAATCGTAAGACTCCCTTGATCCGCCGCCGAAACTCCCCATCTCGCGCCGTCCGTTCTGTTCGGCGACAACCGTCACGTTGAGGCGAATGAGCGGACGTACGTCCGCATAAAGCGATCCATCCTGCCGAACCAGCATGATTATGTCATGCACTCCGGACAGATTGACCATGACTTCTTTGACCCGCGGATCCTGCCGTCGAGCTTCCTGCTCCACGCGTTCAATCAGTTGAATTTTCGCAGCTTCGTCAAGACTGACCAGAGGATTATCAGCGGCATAAAGCGTTGACAGCTGGGTCTGTCTTTTTCCAATCACCCGACCCGTGCCAGAACCGATTCCGGAAGCGATGCCGCGAGCCGATGCGGCGGCCTGAGTCAGAACATCCAGACTGAAATCATCAGAATAGGCAAACCCGGTCTTTTCTCCACTGACCGCACGCAGGCCAACGCCTTTGTCAATCAAGTAGCTGCCAGATTTGACGATGCCTTCCTCAAGCGACCAGCTCTCCCTTCGCGAATATTGAAAATAAACGTCTGCATGATCAATCGATTTTCCTGCCATCTTACCTAGCAGAAGACTCAATTCCCGATCGCCGAAACCGGCCGGTTCCAGCATGGTTTGACGGGCGACTTCTATATTGTTTTCCACGAGTAAATTCCTTTTTTAACATACAGATTGAATTGACAACGACAACGACAGTTCATACGCTCCCACTTGAACGACTGAAACCAATCATACGCGTTCGGAATGCAGCGGAATGACCCGCAATCTCCCACCTATCCAGCTCTAGGTCGACAATCCAAATTATAACAGATCCTCAGCAACATCAATCGCACTCATACCCAACATCCACACACTCGAAAAGTATCCCCTCAGTACCATCAACCGCTCACAGTGGCTGTGAGCTGACCGAGTGCGAACCGCTTCTGATGGTCCTGTCTGATTTCATCATACCAATCGGCAGTCACAGTCATCCTCCTTCCTGAGGCGTGTTGATAAAACCACTTTTTTGACGAACTGAACTCGACCCAGCTTTCCTGTCAGTCGAACGTGCGGCTTGATGTGGAAAATCGGGAGCGGGTCGATTCGACGTATTCACAGTCGATGTCACCAAGCAGCACTTCATTGCCATGCGCCTGACAGGAGACTAGCTGTCCCCATGGATCAACAATCATGGAGTGTCCATAAGTCCGCCTGCCGCCAGGATGACTCCCCCACTGTGCGGGAGCAACGACATAGGAGTGATTTTCGATCGCCCGCGCACGAAGCAAGATCTCCCAGTGAGCCTTACCGGTGGTGTATGCGAATGCGGACGGAACCGCAAACCAAACCGCACCGCGCTCAGCCAGCTGCTGATAAAGCGATGGAAATCTGACATCATAACAGACCGTCACGCCACATCGGCCAACCGGGGTGTCTGCTGCACGAACTTCCGTCCCCCGCTCGGTATAGCGGGACTCGGAATAACTTTCTCCACTCGGCAGCTGTACATTGAACAGATGAATCTTGTCATACCGAATCACACAGGCGCCTTCATCGTTGATCAGATAGGTCGCATTTCGGACTTTCTGAGATGACCCGCTGCGAATAAAAACTCCCGCCGCTAAAATCCAGATCCGCTGGTCACTCGCCAGCTGGGTGAGAAACTGCCGGATGCGACCGCTGTGGTATTCCGACTCCGCAGATTCAAACCGCTGCCGATCGTCCGTCGTCATCAGCGCAAAACACTCCGGCAACACCGCCAGCAGTGCACCAGCGCTGGTCGATTGAGTTACGAGCTTGGCCGTCAAATCTAGATTTTTGTCGATATCATCACCGGAATTCAGTTGAATCGCCGCAATGCGTGACATCAGAAATCGGCAGCTTCGGAAACGATCAGCAGAAGCGTCTCAGCGACACCTGATCCGGGTTCAAGTAATATTTCAGACGATTGGATACCGAGACTGACTAGAGAGTTACGGAGTGCCATCCCCCACCTATAGCCATCATCACCCCCCGGATACCGGATGATCAGCATTGCATTCTGCATCTCATCATAACGCGCAAGAACTGATCTGAACTGTGGAATCTGCAGTACTTCATCGACTGAGGAGTTCTGTGGCCACTCATAATGAGCGATCTGGACGGCAAATTCTGCAAGCGCCAACCTCGGCATCACACCGAATAGGAACAGACTGAAAATAAATACTTGGACAGCTTTACGCATCATGATTTACCGACCGTCTGCAACGACCCGGTTTTTGACGCGCGTATCCGTTCAATTTCTGGATTCGACCAGGAACCCGTAATATCGTACCGGTAAGTGAACCTGATATCCATCTGTTCAGCCAATTTACTTCCGAAATAGACCAGCGTTCCGGTGATCGGATTAATCAGCACCGTAGCCAGCGTAGTCAACGAATTCTTGATCTGCGGCTCAACTCCCAGCTTCAGCTGGTGCCGCCTGACATTCCAGTCTGATTCGCCGGTGATCGCCATTGATACCGAGGGTCCTTCCAGATAAATTCCATCAATTAGGAACACTCCTTTTTCCAGGCGTGCGGTTCCGCTCAGTTGGTCATACAGAATCCCCTTTTTATCGAAAACATCGACCACATCATGAGAAAATTTCCTGAAGAGGGTATCGTAGTTCAAGGCGCCGATGACGCGAAGGGCTTGAGAATTCGAGTGACCGATGACCTGTCCACCATTGGAACTCAATTCAACTTTTCCTGAAACCCGATGAGTCGCCCATCTTGTCAAAGCGGCATCCCATTCAAGCACGCCGGTCAGACTGGCGTCCCCTTTTTCAAAAAGGCCTGAATATCCAAGTACGCTCATCGTCTGACCAAAATCATTCGAATTCAAATTGAATTCAATTCTGGATGACTGGTCATAATACCAGTCGCCGCTGGCCTGAATGGAAAAAGAAGGCCTGTTGAACGCGGCCGATGAAATTCGCCAGCTGTTTCCATTCGGCATCGCAGTGATGGCGCTGGTTCCCAGATGATACTGACCATAGCGCGTATCGTCACACTGAAACTCAATCACAGGGAGCAGGGCCGGGTCGGTCGGTGCCTTCTTCGGTTTATCTTCCACCGGGTCCAGATGACAGAGCGAAAGATCGAGGTACAGAGTGGGCGTCTGGTTCTGCTGGACGAATTCGGAGCTCAGGTAGCGGGCGCTACCTTTAACTGATTCTGAAGACAGCGCAATGTCCCAGTGAGAGGCTTTCTTCTGGACGACGATGTCCGCGTTTCGGAGTTCATAATTTCCAGGCAGAATCAGTTCATCGGCTTTGACAGATAAACTACTGAGTGTGGCCGAAGTCTCGATGTTGCTACCGCTGACTGAAGTTGCCTGCAGCAGTTCCGACCAGGCGCCATAGTCCAGTTGTGGCAGATCGACCGCAACGCTCATGCCGCGCCCGACCACATTCGGCACCGACGACTCCCCTACTGACACGGCGGCGGAAACCGTACGCCACTTTTCCTCGTTCAATTCAGCCAGTACCGTTGCGTTCACATTCGGCCCCAGACTCAGATCAATCGTGCGCTCATTTTGGTTTTTGGTGAGCACGGTGAGATTCGCAGACAGTTCCTCACCAACACCTTTTCGCATCGGAAATGGCAGCGTCGAGATCAAGTTGTTCAGCGTTGATGTAACGTTGATTTCATTCTCCTGCGAAGAAAACCGATAGTCTGCCTGCCAATCAATGTCACCCGAAAGTCGTTCTGTAATGGCCCCTTCGACAACGAGCTGCAGCGCCTGCGCATTCGCCCGGCCGGAAGCTCTCCCGGTCGCCTTGAAATTTCCTTTGCCGCCGGTCCCCTTGAACTGAGTGTCGAATGGGCCTCCGAGCATCCTTCCGCTCAGATCTCCTGACGTGATGCCGAACCGATTGAACATCAGACGTCCCGCTACGTTCGCCAGCCAGACTTCCTGCGTTGTCAGAACCTCCATCTCAGTGATATCAACATGACCGGCGACGGCAAACTCCTTACCCCGCCTCAAGGGTACATCAACCGTCAGCTCAACCGCTCCATCACCGACGCCTCCCACAATCCAGTTCAGCCGCCCCGGCGACACGATGCCGTCTTTACCAAATAGATCGATCGCCACATCAAATGGCAGCTTCATCCCGGCGGATACCTTCATCAGCGGGTCTTCCAGCATGAAGTCGTCGATCACTGCCACGCCGTAGCTGAGCGGGTGTCCATGCAACCGACCGTCAGAGGCGGTAATCTCCACCTGCCGACCGCTGATCCTGTATGTTCCCGACAATCGATCGAGCGGCGGCCACCTGTTCCCGAACCGGTAGGTCAAATTGGAGAAACTTCCCTCCGCATTGAGGTCCCAGTCGCTGGTTGCATCCAGCAGTGATTCGGAATCGATTGTCAGCGTTCCGCGCAGTCCATTCAGCCACAGCGCGTCCAATCTCTCGGAGACATGACTGTAAAACTTTTCGGGAAACGCCCCGGGAATCCGCGCCATGACCGCCGCCATGTCCAGTGAATTCAATGCGAAATCGGCTTCAATTCGTTTGCTGTCGGACGATTCGCTCAGCTTCAATGTGCCAGCCACTGTCAAACTCGCCTGTCTGACGTCTGGTATGTTACCATCAAGATTCGGATCAGCCGCGGAGACGGAAAAAGCCAATCCTGCGAGTTTGGAATCCGTCCAATGGGCGTTGACGGTGGCATTCACTGTTGAATTCAGCGCCGCCAGATTCAGCGTTTCGATTCTCGGTATGTTGTCCAATATCGGCGCCAGGCGAGCCACTTCCACCGCTTTGACGATGAGCTCCATATCCGTCTCGCTCGAGCCGTCCGCCTCTTCGGTGCTGGCGGCACTCAGGTTGACAATCATGTTTTCGCTCTCGTTTGAAGTCATACGAAGCACGCCAAATTTTGCGATCCCCTCACTTGCACCTTGGAGATCAAACCCACCTGTGAAATCCAATTGATTGGACCCGATATCGAATTTGAATTCGTACTCACCATCGATAATATTCAAGTGTCCGATATGGGATAGAAGCTCCAGACTCGCGGGAATGGTCTCGGTGTAATCGGTGTCCGACTGCCTAGGCCGCTGCCGCGGCTGGTCATTCCGAGAACGGCTGAATTCAACTCGAGGGTAAACGATGTCAAGGCGGGCGACCTCCCAGCTGCTAAGATCCATCAGCGACAGCGAAATCCGCGCGTCGATGCGATCAACGGTTAAATCCAACCACCCCTGCCCCGTATCGCGCCGCGCCGTCAGATTGCGAATGCCCACCACCGCCGTCTCATCAACCCACCTGAAGTACAAGTCATCAAACCCCAGTTCTCCATCAAACCTGTCAACCGCAATTTTCTCCACCAATGGTTTCAAGACATTGGGATGGGTGGCAATTAACACCACAAACAATACCATCAACAACACAAACGAACTGATCCAGGCGATGGTGCGCAGTCCGATTTTCATTGACTGGATGAGCAGCTTTTTCGTTTTTTCGTTGAAATTCATTGACTTTTTGCTTGGCGGCAGTTACGCCGCAGACTCTTATTAGCGCTCAGATATGGCAATGATCGGACCAGGTCCGCTCAAACGGGAACTCGCTAAGAACGTTGCCGGCCGATATTTCATAGGATGGTACGGTTACACCCGCCAACCACAGCAGTTCAGCGGTTTCCTTAATGGGCATGCCAATTACCGAACTCAAAGATCCAGTGATATTTTTTACGAATGATGCGGCGCGTCCCTGAATGGCGTAGGCGCCGGCCCGGCCTTCTGATTCACCGCTCGCCAGATACTCCCGAATCTGCGCGTCATCCAGCGGATGAAACTCGACATCACTGACAACCGCGACACAGCGGGTGATGCGACAGCTGTTCACCGCAACGGCAGAGTAAACCTGATGAACCTCACCTGACAGCGACTTCAGCATTTGACAGGCATCCGACCGATTTTGAGGCTTACCCAATTTGCGTTGATTGATGCTGACACACGTATCCGCTCCTAGAATCACGTGATCGCCTGCGGTAGTGATGAACCGACTCCCGCTGTACGACTTCTGCAGCGCAAGCCGTACGACATAGTCACTTGGACTCTCATCGGCTCGTGGTGTTTCATCAATATCCGGATTGACCACCGAGAATTTCAGCTGCAACGCTTTCAACAACCGGTAACGCTGTGGAGAACTTGATGCCAAATACACCTGAGGGGCCGTTCGATTCATCTTCTTTTGCGAGGAAGGTGAACCGTCTGAACTTCAACCTGGCATGTTTTCATCCGGCGGTTCAGCCGATTTTTTCAATGTTCTGTTCCAGAGCCTTTCCAGGTCGTAAAAGTCGCGCGCCTCAGCCAACATGAGATGAACGACGACACTGCTGTAATCAAGCAAAATCCACTGAGCATGCCGCTCGCCTTCCAGACCGAGAGGCTTTCGCCCCTGCGCCGCCAATCGTTCAACAATCATCTTCATTATAGATTTCACATGCCGAACTGAAGTGCCGGAAACGACAATCATATAGTCGGTTACATCGGTCAGTTCCCGAACATCAAGAACCTCGGGATGCAATCCCTTTGCGTCTTCGATCGAGTCAACGATCGGCTGCAGAATGTCGTTGGAATCCAACTAGGAGGCAACCCCTTGAGGAGTGTATAGTTGATGCTGCGCGATATACTGCGCAACCGGTTCAGGTAACGAGCTGGTACATCCCTGGCCGAGCGACATGTTGATTCTCAACCGGGTGGCCGACACATCGATCAGCGAGACGTCCAGATGAACGATGTTTCCGGCGAGCCGCTCATAAAGCACTCTAGTCTGTGAATGAAGCGCTTTTCCCCACCACACCGGAAGCACGCGTGGCACCTTGGCACCCGGCCGATTCATGACGATGATGTTGGCCAGTTTCAGCACCTCGGCCCACCAGTACCACTGCTTGATGTGCAGGAATGCATCCATCCCCAGAATCAGGCACAAAGGTCGCAATCTGAACTCGCTGCGCAATGAACGAAGCGTTGGCACCATGAATGACTTGCCCGGACGGCGCATTTCCCGATCATCGGGAATCAGCTGCGGATGACCTTCAAGTGCCAGAACGGTCATATTCCAGCGATGCTGCGGGTCCGTACGCGGCTCGGCCCGGTGTCCCGGCCGCGCATTCGGAACATAACGGATCTCATCGATGCCGGTCAATCTGCAGATATCCAATATGGGAAGAATGTGCCCGACATGTATCGGATCGAACGTTCCGCCGAATACTCCAATTGGTTTCATAAATGCATCTCCACTGCTATAAATTTGCTAGAGCCCCTACACTCGAACCGTACCATCGCCGCAGACGATGTACTTCTGCATGGTCAGACCTTCCAGGCCAACAGGACCGCGCGCATGCAGTTTGTTGGTACTGATGCCTATTTCGGCACCAAGGCCGTATTCGAAACCATCGGCAAACCGCGTCGAAGCATTCACCATCACTGATCCCGAATTGACTTCGCGCATGAAACGTTCGGCGTGATTCAAATTCTGAGTCACAATGCAATCGGTGTGCTCGGAGCCGTACTCTTCAATGTGATCCATGGCCCGATCAATGTCATCGACGATCCGCACCGACAGAACCGGTGCCAGGTATTCTGCGTACCAGTCATCGTCGGTTGCGGGGGACATGTCAGGGAAAATACTGCGACTTCGTTCACAGCCTCTCAGTTCCACACCCTTCTCGCGCAGTGCTCTGGCGATACGCGGCAAGAAAGTGGCAGCGATATTTTTCCCGATCAGCAGCGTTTCCGCCGCATTGCACACACCATATCGATGCGTTTTGGAGTTCATCACCACAGCCATCGCTTTTTCTGGACAGGCATCGTCGTCAACGTAGACGTGACACACACCATCAAGATGTTTGATGACCGGAATGCGCGATTGCGATGAAATTCTTTCAATCAGCTGCCTGCCGCCGCGCGGGACAATGACGTCAATACAGTCTTCCATGCTGATTAGGACATCAATCGCACCGCGATCGGTCGTTTCGATAAACTGAACCGCGTCGGAACTCAAGCCGGCACTCTCAAGACCCCGCTGCAGACATTCGACAATGACGAGGTTCGAGCCATACGCCTCGGAACCACCCCGCAATATGACCGCGTTGGCCGACTTGAGACACAGACCGCCCGCTTCTGCCGTTACACTCGGCCGCGATTCGTAAATGATGCCAATCACTCCCAAAGGCACTCGCATTCGTCCAACGCGGATACCGGATGGACGCTGTATCATTGCGGAAATTTCGCCGACCGGGTCCGCCAGCTCCGCAATTTCACACAGACCCTGTACCATCAGATCAATCCGCGCCTCGGTCAGTTCCAGACGATCTAGCATGGCATCGGACAATCCCGATTTCCGTCCGGCTTCAAGATCCCTGCAGTTGGCCCGCTGGAGTTTCAAGCGCGAAGACTGAATGGCATCTGCTGACGACTGCAGCGCCTGATTTCTCTCATGGGTCGTCGCCCGGGCGATTTTGCGAGAAGCCAGCCGCGCATTCACCGCAGCCTGTCTGACATGAGATACGACGTCGAATTGCTGTTTTATTTGTGTCGCCATGCGCTTAACCGGTCGCCCTGTTGATACCACAGACTTGTAACACGATAGTCTCAAACTCGTCCCAAATATCACCAACCTGAACCGGCTCGCGGCCCTTTAGAACGCGGTCCGCCCTGGCCAGCCGATTCATAACTGCGATGCTCTCGCTGAAACCCAGACGTCTGGCCGCCTGCGAGAGCATGTCCTGCCGCGATTTCCAGATCCTCAGTTTATTGAAAATGGAATCGGTGCGCGAACCGTTGGCAACCGCACCGGCAACCTGATAAACGATCCTCAGCTCACGCGCCATCGCCCACAGAATCAGTATCGGCTCAGTGCCTTCATTTTTCAGCAGCCCGAGCTGACGCAGCGCCCGCTGCGCGCTGCCCGACAGACAGGCATCAACAAAAGAGAACACACTAAATCTAGCCTGATCGGCAACGATTCGATCTATTTCTTCAACCGTGATCAATGCTCCATCATCCCCCAATGCCAGTTTCTGTATCTCATTGGCGGCCGCGAGCATGTTGCCTTCAAAATAATATGCCAGTCGATCAACCACATTCGGGTGATACGCCAGTTTCTTCCGGTCCAAGGCATTCCTGATCCAGTGGCTGAACTCCTGTCGGCGCAGTTCAGGATTGTCGACGGCCACTGCTTCACTTTGCCATTTCTTAAACCAGGAAGATCGCTTGACGGCTGATTCAATCGAACCGGCAATCAGAACCACCGCAACATCGTCGCCTGATGAGGTGACACATTCCGCAAGAATTTTAGCACCGGCTGTCCCAGGCCGCCCGCTGGGCGGCAATCTCAGCTCAACCAGCTTACGGGAACCAAACAGATCAAGCTGGGCGATCTGCTCGGTGAATTTGTCCCAGTGAAAATCAACCGCTACGGTCATGGAGATCCTTTCAGAATAATCGTATTCCAACGCTCGCTGGCGAATGATCTCCAGACATCGTTCAACGAGAAACATCTCCTTACCATAAATGAAGTAGCGCGTGTCAAATTTCTCCCGCCGCCACAGTTCTTTACGTGTGATCTGCATATTCAGCCTAGGTCCGCACCAGTGGGTGGCTCCGCAAGTTCAGACAGCAGTCTGTTCACGATTTCAAGCGCCGCGTTTTTTCGCAGCTGATTCAATGCTGAATCGCGCGCAACTTCCTGCTGCAGATAACTGCCGGTTGGATTGTGATAGTCAGACGTCAAATGTAATGTGCCGGGAACGTCGATCAACTCGCCATCAGCATTAGATATGAAGTATTTTAGATGATAATTCAACCTTCTGAATCGCTGACTGATGAATTTTTCGTCAAACAGGTGATCGCGACTGTCCGACTCTTCCGATTGTATTTGAATGACAATGTCAGCAGCGGCCCGAACGACTTTAAAACCTTTCCGATTGAGCGTTCGCTCGAAAATGTGATTGAGCTGCGGGTAGGCCGATTTGACCTGCACCGAGTAAGTCCCTGACAGCTTTATCGTAGAGTCTGCGCCGCGCAGTTGAAAACCACATCCGATAAGCAACGATGCTAGAAGCGACACCCCCGCCAGCAACGTCGCAGAATACTCCATACCGGACCGTTTCCACGGTGTCAATTTCACAGTCCGTGAATTACATGTTGAGCACACGATTCATCGCCCGTCCGATTGCGCCACCATCGGCCAACGGTGAGTAGGGTCGGTTCGAGTTGCACAAAAATGACCAACTCAATTCGATGTGATTCCAGTACCAGATTTTTCTGGCAGATGATTGATGTCCCCTGATAACAGGTTCATATATAGTTGCATTTCCTTGCTCGACCAGCCTTTTGCAATAAATCGTTCTGCAATGTCCTGAGCCATACGTCGGGCTACCTCTACCTGAGCTTTTGCCAGGCCAATTTGGAAACCCTCTTGGAACCCCTCTCGGAAGCCCAGCTGCCGAATCTCCCCCACTGACATCGACATCAGATCTTCCATATCATCATCAATCTCCTGCATGACTTCACCTCCCGGCTCATTCGCCTCAAGTTCCTTCTGCAACCTCTCCATTTTAACCTCTTCACGCACATTCAGGAAGTAAAAATACACGCTGTTCAGCAGCTGACACCGCAGTCGCCCCGGCAGCGCATGAACCAGCTCCAGCCAACCGATGAACGCCCGCTCGTCCGCCTCCCAGATGTTGACCATCGCATGCATCATGACCGGTGGATCTGGAAATCTGCACACATCATCACAGGCATCCGCAGCGTGTACGACAACTTGTACCACCAGCTGGGACCGCTCCGGCTACCTTCCCCGTCCGCCGACGGGTTTCCCACCAAATTCTGATTCACTGCGTCATGGCGCGGCTGACCAACCCAAAGAGCGAACGCGCCAGCGGGCAGGAATTGGCCAACAACTTCGGTCTGCAGTTTCCACTATAGAATGCCTACCGTATGAGCGGCTGGCTCAATGGCCGATTCATCGCCCGTCCGATGGTGCTGTCGTCAATCAACAGCGAGGCGGGTCGGGAACCGGACTGGTTTGGTTGATGGGGGATGCGATCTGGAGCCGTTCGAACTGAAATCTAAGAACTCTGGTCTGAGGATTGGATGAGGGCGATAATGTAGTGCCCCGAAGTCAGTTCACCCAAAATAAACCAACAGTTTGGCGGATTGAACCGTCGATATCGGTTAATCTACACACATCCATGATGGGATTGATGGTGTACCGCAGTCATTCCCCCTGCCGCCACCATCAATTGAGGAGTGTCGGTTCGAGTCGAACAACGAATGGCGAACTCAAGCCGAGGCGTCATCCAGCACCCGATTCTTCCCTCAATTGATTGATGTCCGCTGGCGACAGGTCCGTATATTGTTGGATTTCCTTGTTCGACCAGCCCTCCGCAATGAATCGTTTTGCAATGTCCTGAGCCTTGCGCAAGGCTCCCTCTTCGCGGCCCAGCTGTCGAATCTCTCCCACCGACACCGACATCAGGTCTTCCATCTGAGCATGAATCTCCTGCATGATCTCATCTCTCGGCTCATTCGCCTCAAGCGACTGTTGATACCTTTTCATTGTAACCTTTCCACGCACGTTAAGGCAGTAAAAATATACGCTACGCGGTGGCTGACGCCGCATTCGACCGGTCGCGCATAAACCAGTTCCTGCCAACCGATGATCGCCCGCTCGTCGGCTACCTGAGACTGACGGCCACAGCCTTAGAATCAATCAGATGGCTACCGAACTCATTCAGAAAACACTCACAAGTCATCAAATGTTTGATTGATCTGTTTGATCACATCTGGCGACTAGTAATTTTCAGTCAATCATTCAAATTTCATTCACCGTCGGCAAAATAAGTATGTGCAGGCCCTGACCTGCAGCTGCCGAACGGTACACATCCGGCGAGCTCGCACACCGAATCTGGGCAACAGGAAATATATGATGCGGATGCGCTGGAAGCATCGCATACCGCCAGCTGAAGCCATCACCGGACTGTCAGAGCAACATGTGGAGCTTAAATCAGCACCATAATCGACATCTATTTTCATTTGTCACATTGATATATTTTTTCTGTCGAATGTGTTCTCTGTTCGTTCCTGAATCCGAAACGATTCAGCAGACGTGCACTGGACAGCGGTAGCGAGGTCATTATCGTGGTAGTGCCAGAACACGGTGCGGGCGATGATTTTCGACAGTAACGTTTTATCTCAGTGATCTTCGCATCCGTTCCACATCCAAAGATGCGCGAACCAGCGGCGGTCAGGTGACCTCTGTTTGTGGTCTTCACAATCCCAGATGGAATTTGGCCGAGTTTTCCAAACAGTGTGGGCTCGCTGTCAGCATCGGATTTTGGTCATTCTGCACAAGAATTTTTTGCTGGGATATTTACAGTCAAATAATTCAAAGCTGTTGATATTGCTGAATGGACTTGAACTGCTTAACGAATATCAGATCAACTTCACACCACAAAATTGATCAATTTTTCAGGCACAACGATCACCTTTCGAATTTCATTGTCATTCACAAAACGTCTGACTGCGGGCAGCTCGAGGGCGGCCGCTGAAAGGTCATCGTCCGATGCATCGACTGGCATCTGAATCTGCCCGCGCAGTTTTCCATTAACCTGCACTGGCATTACGATCGTATCCTGCATCAGAGCCGACTCATCTACTTTCGGCCATGCCACATCAAGCAGCGGCGCGTCACCACCCATCCGCAGCCACAATTCGTGGCAGATGTGTGGCGCAATCGGCGCCAATGCACGAACCAGAACCAATATGGCTTCGACGCAGGCTTCAACACCGCCCCGGTAATTCGACTCCTTATGGTTGACGGAATAAGCTGACACTGCATTGTAGAGTTCCATGCAGGCTGCAATTGCAGTGTTGTAATGATGACGCTCATAATCGTGACAGATTCTTCTCAGCAGGTTATGCGTCTCAAAGCGAAGTTCCTTAACCGACCGCTCCGTAATACTCTGCGCCCATTCAAAATCGTCCAAACTGAAGCCCACGCGACCCAGATAGCGTTCTTGAATGATGTTAGAAAAGCTGATGACAAGAGTCCAAACCCGATTCAGAAAACGGTGCGCGCCGGCCAGCGCCTCGTCGTTCCATTCCAGCGTATGATGAGGCGGTGACGCGAAAAGGATGAACAACCGCACCGAATCCGCACCATATTGCTCAATCATTGTCTGCGGGTCAACCACATTGCCAACCGACTTGGACATTTTTGATCCATCCTTCAGCACCATTCCCTGGGTCAGCAGATTGGTGAATGGCTCGTCTGAATCAATCAGGCCCAAATCCCGCATCAGCTTATGATAAAGCCGAGCGTACAGCAGATGCAGAACGGCATGCTCTATGCCGCCAATGTAATGATCGACTGGTAACCAGTAGTTCGCCCGCGCATCAATCTTCGAATCCGCGCCGGGACTGCAGAATCGGGCGAAATACCAGGATGACTCAACAAACGTATCAAAGGTATCGGTCTCCCGACGACCGGGCAGGTCGGTGCCTGGCACCTTGGTTTCATAAAATTGGGCATCTTCTCGAATCGGTGAGCGCACGCCATGGAATTCAACTTCTTCCGGCAGTATTACCGGCAGCTGCTCATCTGGCACCGGATGTATGTTGTTGTTACCGTCGTAGATTACCGGAATGGGACAACCCCAATAACGCTGTCGGGAAACACCCCAATCTCTCAGCCGATAATTGATGGTACGACCACCGGCCGCATGCGCTGTCAGATGGTCGGCGGTCGCATCAAAGCAGTGCTTGAAATCCAGTCCATCAAACTGGCCTGAATTGCACGACACGGTATTCACTTTCTCAACATAGGCACCTTTGTCGAGGTCAACATCACTGTCTTTAGGACGCACGACCTTGCGAATCTCAATGTCGTATCTACGAGCGAATTCCCAGTCGCGCTGATCGTGTCCCGGCACCGCCATGATCGCACCGGTTCCATAGGTGATCAACACGAAGTTGGCGACGAAAATGGGTAATTTCTCACCACTGATCGGATGAATCGCGCTGACCGGCAGTCTGAGACCGACTTTCTCCATACTCTCCAATGCCACCTCTGAAGTGCTGGCATTCCTGCACGACTCGATGAACGCGGCGAGTTTCGGGTCGGTTTTCGCATAGTGTTTCGCCAGTGGATACTCAGGAGCGATCGCGGTGTAGGTAACGCCCATCACAGTATCCGGGCGGGTGGTAAAAACTCGAAGCGGTGGGTGACCACCCTCTACCGGTATCTCGAACTCAACGCCTTCCGAGCGTCCAATCCAATTGCGCTGCATGGTTTTGACCGATTCTGGCCAACCTGGCAGATTGTCCAGTTCTGCCAAAAGTTCATCGGCATACGCCGTAATGCGAATGAACCATTGAGGAATCTCACGCTTTTCAACCAGCGCGCCGGAGCGCCAGCCGCGGCCAGTACCATCCACCTGTTCATTGGCTAACACCGTCTGTTCAACCGGATCCCAGTTGACCACTGCCATTTTTCGATAGGCCAGACCTTTTTCGATGAGTCGGGTGAAAAACCACTGTTCCCATCGATAGTAATCGGGTCTGCAGGTTGCCAGCTCGCGCGACCAGTCGTAGCCAAAACCCATCCGTTTCAGCTGACGCTTCATGTAATCGATATTCTCATAGGTCCATTTCGCCGCTGGCACCTGATTGGCGATCGCCGCATTCTCGGCCGGTAATCCGAATGCATCCCATCCCATCGGCTGCAGCACGTTCTTGCCCAGCATCCGCTGGTATCGGCTCATCGCATCACCGATGGAGTAGTTGCGCACGTGTCCCATATGCAGTGCGCCAGACGGATAAGGAAACATGGACAGACAGTAGAACTTCTCTCGGTTCTTGTCTTCCGAGACCTGAAAACACCTGTTTTCTTCCCAGAATTTCTGGACCGAAGACTCAACGCGGGTGGGATTGTAATCATTCATCATAAGAGCATATATTCAGACTTCCTGACATGGTAACCGACTTCAGCGGTGTTTCACGGATGGACAGGTCTGTCAAATCAGTGGTTTAAAGTTCTCCAGCTGCGACTTTCTCCCGATCGGGCCGTCCAATATGGGCAGCTCCATAAATCTCTCGCCACAGATTCGATCATGATACCTCAGTGTCCGTCGGCCGGGGGTTGAAATCACCGGTTGACATCCTGGCCGCCGCCCGCCCGCCGGCGGCATCCGCACCCTCCCATCACGCCGGTGGTCGGCGGTTGTCGGTCGGCGGTGCGGTTGAAAAAGAACGCAGAAAAAAGTGAAAAAAAATCCTCCGCATCGGTCGACTGCAGTATAATTAAGAACATAATCATATATACATTATAGCAGGATTCCAACATGCTTTACACAGACGCCATCCAGCAGCCCCTGGAACTGATTCCCGCACAGGCGACGCACATCTGCGGACCGTTCTCCTTCGTGGTCTACCGGGGCATGACCTACTACTACAACTACCTGTCGCCGGTCGACTGCCATCCGTGCGATGACCGCCCGGCCATGCTGCTGCGCATCGCCCGCCTGCGGCAGCTGAATCGGCTGCCGGTGAAGGATCTGATGCGCGCCTTCGAGGTGTCGCGGGCGACCGTGAAACGGGTGGCCGACCGGTGGGCCGAGCAGGGCGATGAGGGCTTCTACGCGCCACGCCGGGGGCAGGGCCGGGCCCGTTCGGTGATGACGCCGGAGATGGTGAAGCAGGCCGAGATGCGGCTGGCCGCCGGGCTGAGCCAGCGGGCCTGCGCCGCCGAGCTCGGGGTGTCCACCAGCACCTTCAACGAGAACGTGCGCGCCGGCGTCATCCGACTGCCCGCCGCCCGGGCGGCGGCGGCCAGCGAGCGCTCGCAGCGCAGTCGCCGCGACCGTCAGCCGGCGGCCGGACGCGCCTGCCACGACACCGAACGCCGCCAGCTGGCGGCCAACGGTCTGCTCCAGGAAGCGACGCCACGGTTCACTGAACCGGCCCTGGCGGTGCGCCATGGCGGCGTCCTCGCCGCCCTGCCCGCCCTGCTCCGGGAAGGACTGCTCAGTGCCGCCCAGGGTCTGCTGCGCCTGCCGGCCGGCTTCTACGGCCTGACCTGCGTGCTCCTGCTGCTCGCCTTCATGGCCCTGGCCCGGGTGCGCAACGTCGAGTCGCTGGGCCACCAGCCACCCGGCGAATGGGGACGCCTGCTCGGCCTCGACCGCGCCCCCGAAGTCAAGACCCTGCGCCGCAAGATCGCCCAGCTGGCCGACTCGCCCGACACCATCTGCCAGCTGCAGCGGACGCTGACCCGCCATTGGCTGGATGAGACCAAAGCCCGCCCGCTGACGCTGTCCGTCGATGGCCATGTGAAAGTGTACAGCGGCCAAGGCCGTCTGCCCCGCCACTTCATCGCCCGCCAGAAACTGTGTCTGCCGGCCAGCGTCAGCTACTGGGTCAACGCCCTCGGCGGCGAGCCGCTGCTGTGCCTGCACCAGCCGCTGGACGCCAAGATGGTGCAGACCCTGGAACACGAGGTGGTGCCCGAACTGCGCGCCCTGGGGCTGGTGCCGCCGACCGACCGCCAGCGCACCACCGGGGTCGAACCGACGGTGACCCTGGTCTTCGACCGCGAAGGCTGGAGTCCGGCCCTGTTCCTGCGCCTGGCCGCCCAGGGCGTCGCCTGCATCACCTGGCACAAGAACGCCAAGGGCGACGATTGGCCCGCTGAGGAGTTCACCGACTGCGAGGTGCCGATCGACGGTCCGGCGAAAACCAAGTGGACCACCGTGCGCCTGGCCGAACGGCGGCTGCGACTGCGCGGCGGCCCCGAGGTGCGGCAGATCCGCCGCCTGATGGACGACGGCCGCCAGGTGCCGCTGATCACCACCCATCCGAAACGATCGATGGCCGAGGTCGCCGGCGCCCTGTTCTCGCGCTGGGCGCAGGAGAACTTCTTCAAATACATGCGCGACGAGTTCAACCTGGACGCCCTGCTGGAACACGCCCTGCAGCCGGTCGACCCCGACCGGCGGGTGGTCAATCCTGAATACCGCGCCGTGCAGAAGATCATCGACCGGGTGAACAAGACCCGCGCGCGTCGGCTCGCCAAGGTGCACCCCACCGCGACGGCCGACCAGCTGACCGAGATCGCCCAGCTGGAACAGGAACTGCTCCGCCTCAAAGCCCAGCGCAGACAGCTGCGCAGTCATGTCCGCGTCGGCGACCTGCCGGTCGAACGGCAGCCCGAAGCCCTGCCGCCGGCCAAGCGGCTGTTCATCGATCTGGTGCGCATGATCGGCTACCGCGCCGAGACCCGCATGATGCCCCTGGTGGGCGGCGACCGCGCCGAGCAGCCCACCGCCCGCCGGCTGCTGCGCACGATGCTGGCCGCCGACGCCAACCTCATCCCCGATCGCTCGCAGAACGTGCTGCGCGTGGAACTGCTCGGCCTGGCCAATGGCGCCACCGAACGGGCGCTGCGACCGGTGCTTGACGAACTGAACCGCAGCCGCACCTGTTATCCCGGCACCGAACTGCGAATGGTTTACGACATCGCCCGCTGACCGTCGCCCCGCCGCAGGGCGGCGAGAGGCTTTTCAGCCGCCGGCGGCCGACACACCCGAAACCGACCCCTCGGCGGCCGCCGTTCAACCGACGGCCGTCTCGACACCACCGATTCAGCGCCCAGCCGGCGACCCGACTTCACACCACCCCGCGGCATCGGCCATCAGCGCCGTGGCGATGACGCCGACGCTGAAAATTCAGCTCAAGACCGCGCGGAATCCAAGTGTTGAAAATCGACGCAGATGGACGCCTCAGTCCGCTCCACTGGTGAAAAATCAATCATAATAATTGGCTTAGGTCAGGAAGTCTGATATTTCCAAAAGACAACTGATTTTGATGATAGGGCGATAGTGACTGTGACGGTATGAAAACGTCAGTTAACAGAATTTCCATATCCGAAACAGTTGCAACCAAGTATTGTACCAACGCCACTAAATGGCACCGATATTCTCGTCGAATATCTGTATGAAATCTCTAATGCCAGAAATTACACGTTGAATGGTGGTGCTGCGTTCGAGAATTGAGGGCTGGCGATCCAGGGAAGCGATTATTTCTCCGTGCAGTGGTTCCCGACCGCTGAAGTGGTACTCCTCGACCATCCGCACCAATTTTTCAGAATCGATGCCAAAATCGAATTGCAAAGATTCGAGCGCGTTATTTCGTTCATTTTCCCAGAAGTTGACAAAACCCGCCTCGACCGATTCACCACGGTTGACGGAGACCGGCATGTGATCTTGAATAAAACGTTCGATCAACTCGCGTTTGCTGCGCAGCTGTGTTTCGGAATTAAGCAGATCGCTTACCAGCTGGCGCTTTATTCTGCCCGTGGCCTGAAAATTCTCATCAAGACCGGCTTCATCTTGAATCGCTTCAGCCAGCAACGCTAGAATATATGCCACGTTGATCTCATCGCGATGAATGAGTTCCAATTCAAAATCAACCTCATCGATGATCGAAGCGGCATCATCCTCGCGTCTGGCGCGATCGTGAATATCCAGGTATTTGGTCTTGTATTCCTCAAAATCCTGAGTGGTCAAGGCAAGATGGGATGGATTAAAATCTGCAAAAGTTCGAAGAATATTGTACAGTCTGATCAGCCTGCGGAAAACGATGACAAATTTCAGCTTGTCTTCTTCACTGATCAAATCGTCTACGCTTTCAACAGTTGAAACGATGGTTCGCAGTTCCTCCACTGCAGCATTGAATCGTTCGACATAGCTCTCGTAGGGTTCCATCAATACCGTCTCAATCGCATCCCTGTTTGAAAACAGGGTGATGGCTTCGTCCGTCTTTTCCTTGAGACTGCGGAAGCAGACGATGTTGCCATGCGATTTGATCTTGGCAAGCGTTCTGTTGGTTCGAGAATAGGCTTGAATCAGGCCATGATAGCGGAGGTTTTTGTCAACATACAGCGTATTGACTTTCCGCGCATCGAAGCCAGTGAGGAACATGTTGACAACCAACAGGATGTCGACGCGATCTCGGTCTTGAAAGTCCTTTCGTTCCCGTTCCTTGATCCGTTTTGCAATATCTTTGTAGTAGCTGTAGAAACCAATATTGTCGCGGCAGGAAAACGCCGTCTGATACATTGCGTTGTAATCATCAATAAAGGTTTCCAACTTGTCTCTGGTATGAACATTGGTTGGTGTGCTGCTGGCGAAATCGAAATCTGGATCGCCTATCAGGCCATTTGCATCCGCATCCTCTTCATTTGCCGTATAAGTGAATATGGTGGCAATTCGCAGATCATGTTCACCTTCGTCTTTTTTGCGTCTGAAAGCCTCATAGTACTTGATCAGGACATTGACCGAACTGACACAGAGAATTGACGTGAATTTTCGCTGGAAGGTTTTTCGGTCGTGATTGTCAATCACCCAATCCACCACTTCGCTGATTCGGTCCGAGTTTTCAAAAAATTCCCGCGTGTTGATTCCGGCGACTTCCTCATCGCTGAGCAGACTGCCATCGTTTCGGCGCAACCGCCCCCAGTATTCAATGGAGTAACGAAGTACCGCCTCATCATTGATCGCATCGGTAACAACATACTTGTGGAGGCAGTCAGTAAAGAGATCTTTAGTGGTGCGATTGCTGATGGCTCCACCACTGACTGCGTTGTCGGCAAATATCGGCGTTCCAGTGAAGCCGAACATTTGAGACCGCGTGAAGAACCCTACGATGCGTCTGTGCGTTTCTCCAAACTGCGAGCGATGGCACTCGTCAAAGATAAATACCACTCGTTTATCCTTAACGTCGGTCAGAGCGGATTCAAATCTGCTCTTTGAAATGGCATTGTTGAGTTTTTGAATGGTCGTCACGATTAGTCTGTGGTCACCCGATAACTGAGCAACCAAAGACTGTGTATTGACGGTACCGTCCACCGAACCTTCGCTGAAATGGTTGAACTCCCGCGTCGTCTGATAATCCAAGTCATTGCGATCGACGACAAATATGACTTTGTGCACTTTCGGAATTTCAATCAGCAGCTGAGCCGCTTTGAAGCTGGTCAGGGTTTTGCCGGAACCGGTCGTATGCCAAATGTAACCATTCTTCCGTCCGTTCTGAACCCGAGTCACGATTGCCTCTACCGCATGGAACTGGTAAGGCCGAAGCACCATCGGTACTCTGTCACTTTCATGCAGTACGATGTATTTGCTGATCATCTTCGAAGCATGGCATTTCTCCAGAAAAGTATCAGCGAAAGCCTCAAGTCGACTGAATTTGTTGTTGTCGGTATCGGCCCAGAAAAATGTCTGCTTGAAATCCTGGTGTCGATTGTTGGCATAGTACTTGGTGTTCACACCATTGGTGATGACGAATATCTGTACATATTGGAACAGACCACCTTCCGACCAATAGGAGTGACGCTGATATCGGTTGATCTGATTGAATGCCTCTTTCAGTTCGATTCCCTTTCTCTTGAGTTCAATCTGAATCAGTGGCAATCCGTTGATAAGCAGGGTAACGTCATAGCGG
This sequence comes from Arenicellales bacterium, assembly GCA_965205205.1. Lineage (GTDB taxonomy): Bacteria > Pseudomonadota > Gammaproteobacteria > Arenicellales > JAJDZL01 > JAJDZL01. Next base: position 2,740,989 of record CBDBFX010000002.1, on the reverse strand, counting down.
TTCTTATAGGTACCCTCCTGAGTGACCTGAGTGGTTACCTGATAAAGATTGCGGCACCAATCTTCCGTGTTCAGGAATCGCAGATATTCAGTCGTACCATCATCCCGCTGCAGCACCATCCTGTCTCTGAGTATTTTGGCTTTGTCAAAGACATTGCCTTTATCCAAGTGATTGCGGACGCGCAGGAATTCCGAGTCACTGAATTGGGTCTTGTTGAAAGCCCCAAGCTGGGATTTGAGATTGTTCCAAAGGCTGGTGGAGTCGTCAATAGCAATAGATTCCCACCCGAGTCCAATCAGTCTCTCAACAAGCGCGTGTTCAAGTTGTGCTTCCGTTTGGGGCATGGGACGAATCTGGATTGTTGGAGAATTGGGCATCCAGTCATTTCAATTGCGCTACTGGACATGTGCAAGACTGATTTTGACTTGGAAATTTAGAATGTTCGATTCAGTTGGTGAAATTTTCTCAATCCCGTGGGGCGGCGTTTTAACCAGTGGTCATATTGCAACTTGGAAATCAGCAGGATTCAAATGCGGATCAGACAAACAACTGCTGCAACAGCCCTTTTTTGAATCTATCAAACTGTTCAATTTGATTTCTGATGGCTTCGATCTTCATGCCAACAGAGCTCAAGAAGTCCGCAATTTTCCGTTGTTCTTCCATAGACGGAAGTTGAAATGGAAAATTACAGAGAGCGTCGAAACCTACGGAATTTCGCACGGAGCCTTGTATGCTCTTCATGATACGCTGTTTAGCAACATTAGAATCCATCCAGTTAAGGAAGTAGTCACTATAGATTCGTGATGCATCAATGCTGAATACTACATACATCGGACTCACTACACCCTCATTAAAGTTATCCAATCTAGCAAAAGAGCCGACGATTAGGCGAGATGGGTTATAGCCGTATTGACCTTTTCGAACAACTTTGTAATTACTGGTAATTTCGCTGGCAACTCGTCTGGAAAACTGTTCTTCAGGTAACACAAAACCACTCCGATTGGTTATGCTCAAGACTCGCTCAATCGCGATGTTCTTATTTCGCGATTTTTCTTCGCGTAGAACACTACCCAAGCAAGTACTCTCCCATGCTGGGAATGATCTCCCCCCCCCATCTCGCCTGAACCGAAATTCCTGGCTGAATAGCTTCTGCAGCAGACCTTTCTTGTAACGTTCCATCAGGGACTGTTTTCGCCGCAGTGCATTCAACTTGTCATCAACGGCACTGAGGAATTGAGCGACCCTTAATTGTTCTTCAATTGGTGGCAGTGGAATGCAGATTTTTTGAATTTTTTTCTTGTTCAGAGTTAATCCGCGTACTGCTTGATCAGTTGAATTATTCCATGCTAGAGTTTTCAGTACATAAAACAAATATTTGCTGTCAAGTTGCTTAGGATTCCGAACTGACAATGCTGCGATAGCTTCATTGAACCAAGTTGGCTCAGATGTAAATGCCATTTTTCCGATAGTTAATTTAAAACTGAAGAGTAGAGTTCCAGTCTCGGCCGGTGGATTCAGTAGGTTTATAGCAGGATCTGATATTCTCTCATCTGTATCCGTCAAAACATTGTCATTCAGGTCTTTTATTTTGGCCCATAAGTGTGATCCTTTCCAATACACAGATAAATTACGAGGAGGAGTCTTACCTATCCTGATATGACAAAGCTCTCCGAGAGTCGTCATTGAAAAATCTGACATTTGAGAGTTCAGCATCCGCAATTTCCCATAAACTCTGCACTTAAATGTAGAACTCGCATTAAATCAATATAAAAGTGAAGTTTTAAATATTCCCAATTATTGTGAAAAATAAGCGGCACTTATGATAGACTGATTTCCATCACAAGGACCTCTTCAGGGTCCATACCTAGAACAGCTTGCTGGACCTCGATGTTTCGGGCACGAACCGATTCTTGTAGCTGAGTGAATTTTGGAACCAGCTTTTCCCCTTGCCTAAAATGAGTCGGCAGATGCAGTTGACTACCTCCGCCACCAAGATTCGACTTGGAAGTAACCCCGTGCGTCGGAAAAAGAAGTAGTTGGCGTTCAGGCATCCTTCACCTCCGGTTCCTTCTGTTGAGCCACGGTGACCGATCGGGCAGACCAGCTCTGGAGGGTCTTGGACACGATATCCTTCATGTCGGCATTCGGTTGTTCGAGCACATACTGTCGGAACACGGTCGTGCCGAACTCTTCGACTTCCGCGAAATTCGAACCCATGAGGCGTTTGGCCAAAGTTCCAGGCGCGTACCCCAAAGAGGTCTTGATCCGGCTTTCGAACTTTTCGAACCATTCTGTCATGCGAGCCCGGGTTGGACCAGACAACATCATGCGCACCTGGAAGCGTCGCCATACAGCACGATCCAGCAGTTCGGCATGGTTGGTTGCCCCGACAACCATGACATGGCTCGGTAGGTTGTCAACCTGCATGAGCAGCGAACTGACCACGCGCTTGATCTCACCGGTCTCGTGCAGGTCACCACGCTCCTTACCGAGGGTTTCAAACTCGTCGAAAAAAAGGACGCATTTCCGGGTGGAAGCGTACTCGAACAGCTTCTTCAGGCGAACTGCGGTCTCGCCCAGATAGGTACCGATGACGCTCTCATAACGAACCACAAGCAGTGGGGCCACCAGTGCTTCTGCAATGGCCTCGGCCAGGGATGTCTTGCCATTGCCTGGCGGTCCGATCAGAAGCACGCGGTTGCGGGGTTCTAAATTGTATGATCTGAGCAGGTCGGTCCGGTGCTGTTCCCGGATCAGGCTCTGGCAAATCTGCTGCACCTCATCTGGGAGGATGAGATCGGACAGCTGTCGCTGGGGCATAACCTCATGGAACAGGTCACCCAAGCGTTGATCCAGCATAGGACCGCCACTATTGGAAACGGAACGCTTAACCGGAGCAGTGTTGAGTAACTCCTCGAGTTTCTTGGCCAGAACCTTGTGCTGCTTGGTTTGCTCTTCGGCGATGATCGCCTTGACGACATTCCTGAAGCTGGCCTTGTCGCCACGTATGCTGGATTGAACAAGGCGAATTAGTAAATCCGCTCTTGCCATAATTCGCCTCCCTTTCTTGTTGCCGCCTGGCCGTACCATATCAGCAGCTTGGTTTCTTCTAGGGCGTTGTTGGGGATCTTGTCGGCCACCGCGCCGATAACGACGTAGTCGCTCTGCTGCCGGGCTTTTTTGAATCCCGCGCGGACCGCTTTTCGGCGGAAGATCTTGAACTCCTTTTTGGCCTCTTTGTAGTCCTCAAATTCCTTGAGCAGTGTCTTTTCGCACAGCTTTTCCAGGTCGCTCGCCTTGTGGGGATTGGGCACGTACCAGCGGTCGCAGGCCTTGGCGATCAAGGCCGAATCATTCTTGGGCAGGTTACACAGCTCTTTCCAGTTGGAGTAGAGGTAGGCGTGGGTCTGCTCGGACGCCAGGCCTTTACTGTCGTAGCTGAGGAAGTTCTGGTTCAACAGACAGAGACGATCGCACAGTTCTTCAGCGGATGCACCCATAACTCGGTCAGCGGCAAACATGCAGCCCGATATCTGGCGGCGTTTTCCAATATCGATTCAACCGTCGGTTCATACTGCTCCATCTGATTCCACGGTTGGCTTATTTCAGACAGGTGAATCAATTCCAATCTCTAGGCAAAATCCACGGATAGTTTCATCAACATCTATCATGTTTGCGTCAATTTCACGCAACTCGGAAATTACATGATCAAGATCTATCACTTCCTCAGGCTCGAAAGTATCCACATATCGAGGAATGTTCAGATTCCAATCATTGTCTTCGATTTCAGACATCGTGGCCAAGTGACTGAATCTCTCCTCTTCCCGCCTGTTGACCCAGGCTCCGACAATACGATCGATATCATCAGGACGCAGGAAATTCTGATTCTTTCGCTTCTCATAGAGATTCGAGGCATCAACAAACAATACATCTTCTGTCTCGCGACATTTCTTGAACACCAAGGTGACGGTCGGTATTGAAGTGCCGTAGAAAATGTTCGCCGGCAGTCCGATCACCGCATCAAGCCAATTTCTCTCGTGCACCAGGAATTTTCTAATGTGCTCTTCAGCATTACCGCGAAAAAGTACGCCATGTGGCAGAATCACCGCCATTGTCCCATTTTCATCAAGATGGTGAAGCATGTGCTGAACGAACGCAAAATCCGCCTTTGATTTTGGCGCCAGCTTGCCGAATGAACTGAATCGATCATCGGTCAACAACAGTGGATTTGCCGACCATTTCGCACTGAATGGGGGATTGGCAACCACCGCTTCAAATTGCATGCCAATATGTTGAGGCTGCTCCAGTGTATCGTTCTGCTTCAGATCGAAATCGCGATAGTGAACTCCATGCAGAATCATATTCATTCGCGCGAGATTGAATGTCGTCCGGTTCATCTCCTGCCCGAAAAACTCCGTAACTTTCGCTTCCTTGGCGACGCGCAACAGCAACGAACCCGACCCACAGGTAGGGTCATAAACCGATCTGAGTCGACTCTTGCCTGTCGTAACAATTCGCGCAAGAATTGTCGACACGGCTTGCGGTGTGTAAAACTCGCCGGCTTTTTTACCGGCACCACTGGCAAACTGTGCAATCAGATACTCATAGGCATCTCCCAGCACATCGGAGTTCGCGTCTTTCAATCGGAAGTCTATCTGATCCAAATGACCTAATACTTTCGAAATCAACCGATTCTTTTCACCGACGGTGCGGCCAAGTTTGGTTGAATTCAGGTCCAAATCCTCGAATAAATGATCAAAATCTTCTTCTGATGCAGTTCCCATAGTGGAACGCTGAATGTTATTGAGAATATTGCCTAAATCATCGAGTATGAACTGCTGTTCACCGCGCTTTGCGATCCTGCTGAATAGCTCAGAGGGTTTCAGAAAATATCCAAGTGCCTCGAGTGACGCTTCACGAACGGCTTCAAGTATCGATTGATCGCGCTCAGAACCTTCGTCAAGCGAATCGTAGTCAATGCCATCCGGCTTGAGAATGTCATCGGCATAGATGTGCATTCGTTCAGACAGGTATTTGTAGAAAATGAAACCCAGAATGTAGTCTCGAAATTCATCAGCACCCATTCTGCCACGCAATTCGTTTGCGATGCTCCAGAGCTTCTGTTCCAGTTTCCTTTTTTGATCTTCAGTCACCATTCAATTCACTGATTCAACCAAATTTTTCCGATACACAAATGTTGGACTCGCTACAGCGGGAGGATGTCGTAAATGGTGGGGTTCAGAGGGAATCCACTCCAAAGTGGAGTGAATTCTGTTTCGGTCACAGTTACTAATGTTTCTAAAGTTATAAAACTATTAAGTATACTCAGTTTGGGTCCCAACTTCCAGTTCAGGTGATTGTTCGTTTAGTTGTTCAAACAGTTCTCCAAACAATTCTCTCACAAACTTGAGTGTCTCATGGTCTTCTGTGAGAACTTTCAAAACAGCTTCCTCATAGGCCTTTCTATTTATCAAACCTAATTCCTTCGATATTTCAGTTAACGCACCTGACCTTTTCAAAGGGCAGAACTCTAAAATATCTTCCCAGTTTCCTTTATCAACTGCGGATTTAAGATAATTCTTTCGACATTCTTGGGTTTCGCAAAATTTGTTTTCAATAGTTATCGACTCACCCTTAAGAATAAGCTCATCATTTGATTTATTATTTTCTATCGAATTGCGAACGCAATTTAGGGCAGATAAACTACTGAGTTTCTCAATATTTTTATCAATAATGGAAATACCTTTCTTCTGTGCAATAGAAGCTCGATTATTGGCTTCTTTGTCATTAGTGTTTAGTCTAGCCGCAACCTTCGCTATTATCCTTGGGTGATAATAGATGGCTTCGACGGAGTAATAGGGTAGTGCATACACTCCTATTTCTGTTTTCGTCTGAGTTTGATCCGAATCGTAACCATCACCATCAACAATTCCAAAAGCACGTAGCCAATGCAGGTCTTCAGCCGCTCTCATACCCGCGACAGCACGCTCCACTTCTAAACGACTGCTTTTCGGAATTACAGATACCATAGGAAAGACTATCCTGTACAGAGGCTTATCTAGGCTTCTATCAGTACCTTCAACGAAAAGTATTTTCCGCCTCGCACCAAGCAGGTCGAGCTTGTAAGTATCCTCAAGCGTATTATCAATTGGAACTTCGTCTACCTCCCAACTCTGAATGTTTTGTTGATTAAATGTAAATGAACGAAGAAGAAGCATTCTGGCGCCGGGCACTTCCACGGGTAAATTATGGTCATGGGTAGATATGACAAACCCACAGTCCGGGCGGTGCTCAAAAAGCTGTTTTAGCAGCGGGCATACTATAGACCGATGCAAGTGCCGTTCCGGTTCATCTATCAGAACAAGACTGTCGGCTGGGGCAGTTAAAATATTGCTCGCAATCATCAACGCATTTCGTTCACCATCCGAGAGTTCCACTACGCTGTATTCCGGTCCATTACCCTTGCTTGCCACTATACACTCATTTTCCTTAATGCTGATCGTTATCGAAATGTTTGAAAGTCGAAATAATTCGTTTATCACTGTGATCGGTGCTTGTTTCCGACTAGCTTCGCAAGCGGATTTCATATTACCAGCATCAACAAAGTCAGATATCTTTCTCGCGCGGATGTTCTGAGCCTCAACAATGTCATATATGGCCATATTCGCGCGAGCGGAAGCGTAAAAATCTCGATTTCGAGAATCAAAATTTAGATCTTCGTGTCGAACTTGCTCTTCTATATTAATCTTATCTGCATGACTCATTTCTATTGTGTTCGAGTTCATCCAATTTTGTCGATGAGCAGAGATTTTTATTTTTTGGGCTCCCGTGAAATTACGATAGAAGTGGCTCATCAAGCTTGATTTTCCAGTTCCATTTGCCCCAAGCACAAACAGGATCTCGCTAGGCTTTAGCTGGAGTTGCAGTTCTGGACCTGTGATAGTTGGGACTGTTAATTCAAATTCCATATGTTCTGGCATTGGTTGCTATATTTTGTGTCTAATAGAAGATCTCCATTTTCTCATAAATTACCCGACGATGTTGTTTTTCAATACCCGGTTCGAGAGGATTTTTGAAGAACAGTCGTCTTCCGCCGCTCCCGCGCACAAAGATCGTTGCACACCAGCACGCCACATCAATAAGCGAGGAGTAAACAGAGACCTCCAGGCTTGGTAACCGAGCGATGTCTCCATTGGTCATAACCTGGGGTTCAATCATCTGTCCACTCTATCCCGTCCACAAAGTACAACATCCATTTAAGTCGCTACCCCTCCCCCCACATACGAGGGTTTATTGTCGCCGCGACTCCAACCAACTTATATTTTGTCTGAATGAAGTCAATATGAAAAATCACACATTAGGAAGAATTAATAGTGTTAAAAAAGGTACAATCAGATGATGACATATTTGTAAAAATTTAATCGGCGAAAAATAGATGAGGAATTTATGAGACTTAAACTCTATGCCGTTGTCTTCACGAAAGGTTCTGAAAAAGGAATTCCACTTGTCGAGGAAAGTTATCCCGACGCTTACAAAGTACAAAATAATGTGATTCTTGTAGCCAGTAACGATCTAACGAGTGATATAGCCAAGGCATCTGCTTTAACTAAAGAACGAAAAGGAGAAGGAATACGTGGTGCTGTTTTCAAACTCAATGGTTCCTACACAGGATTTGCAGCCGCTTCACTATGGGAGTGGCTTGAGAATGCAGAGGAATCTGTATGAATGGGGGCAAACCAACCGGAGATGCTTCAAACCCAGACAAATATGTTGAACGAGAAGTGACAGATTTAAGAATAGAAATTGTTAGATTTGAAGAGAAACTACGAAATTTGACAGAAAATACAGTTACTCATAAAGAATTTGCAAATTGGAAGTTGGATTCTTTGAAATGGATTTTTCAGTTAACGATTCCATTATTGGCAGTTCTAATTGGTTTTGCGTTGAGTCATTTCTTCATTAAATAAACGCTCAAATCAAGATTTGTTGGCAAATATGCCTCGACCTGATTTAGCAACCACTATAGTCTGTCTTTTCTGCAAGAGCGAACCACCGCAAGGCGCAGATTTGGGCACACCTCAGTCCAGTAACAGCAATTAATCCGACAGTGTAGTGCATCGTCTGTGCCCGGATGGAGCCAACGGGATACAGTCAGAACACCGCCTCCATCCTTATAACATCTAGGCTTCGGTTGGCAGACAAGGGATGCGCCGGCGCGCTTGAGGCGGTCGAGACACACCGCGTGCGACACTTCATGGCGCGCCTCCGTCGTCCAGCGGAGCATCATTTCTGCGCGGATGAAGTCCTGCTCCGCCGGTCAGACGACATCCGCCTACGCCACGTCAACAGGTAGATGACCAAAAACCACACCGTCAGTTTGGTGAAGTTGAAGATAGTGCTCAGGCACTGCCTAGGCACTCCGGTGAAACCGATTGCACTGCTGCTACTAGCCTGGATTCCCACCGCGAAATCGGCTATGACATTTTGGCTGAGAATCAGCCGAAAGTGAAGCGCAGCGTGCGCTGGCCAAGCCAGGGGATGACGAAGTGCTGTTCGGCAAAGCCGTTCTGCACCAGAAAGGGATTGTTGGCCCGGCGACCGAAACGCACCGTGATGGCGGTCTCCTCAATGACGATCTCCGCCGCTGCGTTGATGAATTTTCGAAACAGCGTGCGCGGGACCTGGCGCTGGTGTCCCTGGGCCACGTGCTCGGCCAACAGCCGGTACAGCGTTTCCGCCATCACGGTCAGCTGCAGGTCGACCTCGATCTTCAGTGGCACCGAGGCCGACAGGGCGTCCATGTGAAACAGGTCGATCGCCGCCGCGATGGCGTTTTCAATCACCATGCGCCGGGCATAGCGGTCCACCAGTCGTCCCGCACTTTCGTTGTCCTGATTGGTGATCAGCAGGGTGGGTTTTTCATGTCCCAGGTCCATGATCGCCAACTGGCGAAGGTCGCCCGGATAGCCGCGCAGCCGCACCCGTTGCTCGAGCACCCGCGGCGTTCGATACGCCCGGCCGATGTTGGTCAGTGTCAGGCGCCGCCACTGCTCGGTCGGTATCGCATGAATGGCATCAATCAGCTTGGCGGTGCGGCGGCGCAGGGTGATGAAGCCGATTCCCCGCGCCTGGAGGACCGCCAGATTGGCATAGGTGGTCAGCTTGGAATCGAACACCAGTTCGCGCGGCCATTGGCCGGTGTGCCGGCGCCAGTACTCGGCGAAGCGCAGGATCTCGTCGGCCTGGTTGGCTTTCCTGACTTTGGCGTTGGCATAGCAGAACACCCGCGCCTGATCGTCTCGGGCGACAAACGCCAGGATGCCCCGCTGTCTTCGGGACCGTTTCGACACGAAGTGCTTCTCCATCAGCGCCTCGTCGCCATGATGGGGAATGGTGTGAAAGTCCAGATCGAAACTGCCACCGGTCTGCAGCCCGTGGCGCTGGGCGGCGGCCAGCCAGGCGGCCATCAGCGGCGGCACCGTCCGGGGATCCACCCGGCAGCTGTATTCGGTCAGGGTGGCGCGTTTGGGAAACACGTTCAGTCCCGCAAACAGCGCCAGGCCGGGATCGAACACGTCGGCCATCGCCTGGCTGGGGCGGCCGATGCCCCACAGCTTCAGGGCCAACAGGGCGCGGACCGCACTGGCCGCCGGCATCATCTCGCTGCCCGGCAGGGCGTGCGTGTGCAGCAGCCGGTTCAGTTCGAGCTGTTCCAGATACGGCAGAAACAGAAACAGACCGCCGTAAGCGGTGGTGAAGCGGCGGGGCGACAGGTCCAGCTGACGGACATCCGCGGGCGCCGCCCGGGCTGGCCTGACCAGATCGCTCAGCAGATGGCCCGGTCGGCGGCGCAGCCGCGCATAGCCGGCCTTTTTCAACACGTTGCTAACCGTTGAGACGCTGACCGGTATGTGGTTGGCATGGAGCTGCTCGGCGATGTGATGGACCGACAGCTGGCGGGTGTCGCGCAGCTCGCAGATCAGCTGGTCTCGGCGGGCGCGCGGGGGTTTGGGGGCGGCCGGAGGGGGCGGTGCTGGCGGCGGTTGAAAGAACGTCCAGGTGGGATTGGCGAGGAAGGCCGAGCACAGGTTTCTGAACGAGCCGTGAGAGTAGTTGAAGCGGCGGGCGGCTTCCTGGGTGGAGCAGCCGTCGACGAAGCGGGCTCTGAGCGCTTCGTAGCGGCGCATCATGGGGGAGGTGGGTTGCAGGAAGAGGTTTTGGGGATTGGGAGCGGTCATGTCATAAAAATAGTTGTAGTTGAACATGAAACCAATATATCACATAAAGTCAGCAGATGTCAAGCTGAAAGTTCTGACATGGCCGGAATTAGATTTGAAGGCGGGAATGTTAGAATGAAAGCCAGTGACAGTGCGGAAAATCCGTATGCGGCACTGGATTAGGCAGGATTCTGAGCCTGCGTGGGGCGGTGCCATAAACGGAGGTGGATTTTATGAATATTGATGATAATATAAATTATTATAATGAATATTATGACAATATGACCGACTAGTGGGCTGAAAGACGGCTTGGAGTCTCGTTTGCGGTAGAAATTTTGTCACAGCATATTGTGTAATGGGAATTCAGGCTAGCGAGTTATCAGTAGACTGGACAGGTAGTCGTGCACCCCGACGTGTGTCTGTCTTTTCAGCTCAGTTTCAGATCGCTCTTACCAGTACAGACCGACCTGCAGCTGGATGCTGTCTACCGCCGTCACTCCTGGCCGCGTGGCGGCCTCAACCCCGATATTCAATTCTTCACCCAGGCGGTAGCGGGTGCCAAGCCGCAAGGTCTGGCCACCAGACTCTGGTAGACTGAATCCAGCATACGGTGTCACCAATGCACTCGGTCCATTTCCGGCCACTCTGAAGCCGCGGCCGAGCTCAGCTTCCAGCCGGGCCGGGCTTTGCGCATCCGTCCCCGCGCTCAGACTGCTATCATTGAACAATCGCCTGAGACCGCTCCCCGTCCGCCCCTGAGAAAGTCTCAGACTGAACGATGGTCCCTGTCCATCAGCCTTGGACTCCATGCGAAGCTGAGCACTCAGACCCCATTCCTTACGCGTCCGCTCGTGCGCCATCATCCAGTTCGCCCGCAACTCCGCCGTCAGCCAGTGACAGGGCCGGTGAGCGCACCGCGGAAACCGCGTTTTTCCTGCCCGTCAAGGTCCGTTCAGCCCGTTCCGGCATCGTCAGGGCGCGTGCCATCCTCGCCCCTGACAAAGTCGGCGATCGAACCGGCGGTCGGCATCCGAGCCGACCCGATGACACCCTAGCTGAAATCAGGCGGCGACCTCCACAGTGGCAGCTGGGTCAGACTGCCCAGCACCTCGGCGAACACCTCGGCATGCGGATAACCCGCCGACATCGACAGCCACACCCGGCGGGTGGTCACCCGAAGGCGCACCCCGACCTTGATCAGCTTCAGCCGCAGCGTGCCACTCTGCGCCCGCGCCAGGCGGGTGCCCTTGGCGCCCAGGCGACGCAGCGCCTCGAGCAGCTCATAAGCGAACGAGGCGAAGTACAGGCGCAGCTGATTGGCCGCCATCTGGTGCGAACTGGTGCGGTCCGCAAACAGGTCCAACTGCTGCTCCTTGATGCGATTCTCCATGTCGCCGCGGGCGCAGTATTTCTCCTCATACAGCTCCTGAGCACCCACCTCCTCGGCCGACAGGCTGGTCACCACGAACCGCGGGTTCGCCCCGCGCCGCAGATGTTCCGCCTTGCCAATCACCCGCCGCGCCCGACTCCACGAGCTACGCGTCTGATAACTGAACTCGCCGAACCGACGCACCGCCTCGCCCGTGCGCTCATGCTCCTCAGCGGCCTCTTCCATCTCCTCCGACAGCGCCGCCTCCAGACGCGAATTACGTGCCAAACTAAGGACATAATCCACCTGCACCTCCTCCTGCTCACACCACGCCATGATGTCTTCCCGGCAGAACCCCGAATCACCCCGTATCACCACCCGAACCTCCGGCCAGCGCGCCCGCAACTGTCCGACGATCCGTTCCAACTCCTCCACACTGCCCGCCGCACCATCCTGATCTGACGTGCGCAGCCGACTGCACAGCAGCTGCTCGCCACAGAAAATGTACAGTGGCAGATAGCAGTAGCAGTCATAGTAACCGTGAAAGAACCGACCCTCCTGCTCCCCGTGCAGCGGATCGTCCGTCGCATCCAGGTCCAGCCACAGTTCCTTCGGTGGCGCCTCGAACGACTCCATGAACAGGTCCGCCAACAGCCGATCCATCGCCTCACCGATGGCCACGATGCGTTTGTAGCGGTCATTCGCCGCCTCGTCCGGGTGCCCCAACTCCAGGCGGTTCAGCGTGCTCGGACTGGCCAGCGCCTGCCCCTCGCCCACCATCTGCTCCAGCCGATCCACCATCACCCCCATCAACCGGTCATCGCTCAGGTGCTCATGGTCGTTGAGATCTTCACAACCCATCGCAATGCCAAAAATGCGCTGGCGCAGCAGGGCCTTAACGTCGTGTCGCACGCTGGCCGGGTTGCGGTAGTCAATGAAACAATCGGCCAGACGGTCGGTCAGACCGATCCGCCGGTCAACCTCCCGCAGCAACAGGGCGCCACCATCGGAACTGATCTGTTCACTGTCGAATCTGGCGGTCACCGCGCGCCGGCCACTGAGTAGAAATTCCAACGTGTCTGATCACACTGGCATTCATGGCTGAGTCCTCTGTGAATGACTTAATTCATTGATTAAGTTATCATTATAACTCATTTTTCATATTTTTCACAACTATCGGTGAAAAATGCGGGCTAACGGCACGGCGAACTTTTTCGCGGGGCCGTTCCCGTCAGGAATGGTACGAGACCGACCCGTCTGCAGCCGGTTTTTGCTCTGAGTCCGTTGCTCAGATCCACGTCGACAAACTGAACATTGCCGATTGAAGGTAAGCGCAAGGCCTGAATATTCACCCGCTTCATCATTGAGGCCCAGACGCGCATCGCGCCGGCGGCGCCAGTCAATCCCGTCGGTTTATTGTCATCCCGTCCCACCCAGACAACGCCCAGCATATTGCCGGCCATACCGACAAACCAGCTGTCTCTGAAGTCATTCGTGGTACCCGTTTTACCCGCCAGATTCAAATGCGAACTAAATGTTCCGCGCAGTCCTTTTCCAGTGCCGTTTCTCACCGCCTCCTGCATTCCAAACAATGTGAGATAGGTCGCCGCGGACGGCAGCACGGCCCGAACGGCCGACGTCTTGGTTTTACCGATGGCGCGCGAGTTGGCCGTAATCGTGGCGATGGTCCTGAACTCAGCCTGAAAACCAAAATTGGCCAGAACCTGATAGATTCGAGCCACTTCCATCGGTGACAATTCCACCGCACCAAGCAGGATGGAGGGATAGACGGGAGTCGGAACGCTCACTCCCAGTTCAATCAGCGTCCTGCCAATATTTTTGTATCCCACATCCATACCAACCTTTACAGCCGGAATATTGCGCGACTGGGACAACGCATCCAGCACGGTGATATCACCCAGAAACTCCTCATCATAATTGGTTGGCGACCAGCGTTGACCGCCTTTGACCTTGTAGGTTACCGGTTGATCCGAAACGACTGTTCCGAGAGTCCACGACCGATCCTTTCTGAACGCGCTCAGGTAGATGAATGGTTTAATCAGGGAGCCGACTGGCCTGCGCGCATTCATGGCACGATTGAACGTACCCACATTCGCATTTCTGCTACCAACCACCGCCAGTATCTCTCCAGTATCGGGGCGCAGAACGATGATACCACCTTCCAAAGAACCCGACGACAGTCTTTTGGCACTTTCAATTTCAGCCAGTTCCTCCAATAGTGCGAGTTCCGCCGCCCGCTGCACTTCGATATCCATCGTCGTAAATACCGACAGGGCGCTGCTTTTCAATTCGGTGGCATCAAGACGGTCAGACAGCTGTCTGAATACCACGTCGATAAACGATGAGAAAGCCCGTCGCTGCCGGTCGTGACCAAGACGCAGCGGCAAGTCGGTACCGACATAGCGCGAATGCTCAGATTGGCTGATCAACCGATTCGCTTTCATAACGTTTAAAACGACGGCCCGACGCTTCTTGGCGGCATCGGGGCGCCGCAGTGGGTTATAGGAGGTGGGTGCCTTAATCATGCCGACGAGCTGCGCGATTTCATTGGCGTTCAGCTCTCCAACCGGCCGCCCGAACAGATGCTGACTGCCCAATCCGAAGCCGTGAATCGCCCGTTTACCATCCTGCCCCAAATAGACTTCATTGCAGTAGGCTTCAAGAATCTGTCGCTTTTCGAACCTGAATTCAAGCACCAATGCGGTCAGCGCCTCTAAAAATTTACGCGCGTAGGTGCGATCATTCCGACCGTAGACGTTCTTGACCAACTGCTGGGTCAGCGTACTGCCACCCTGTACGATACGACCGGCCCGGATGTTGACCCAGGCGGCCCTCGCCACCGCCCATGGATCGACACCCCAATGCTTGACAAACCTGCGATCTTCAACGGCCAGCAGCGTTTCCAACAGCAGCGGCGGCATCTCCTCCAGGCGAACCAGATAGCGATCCTGATGCTGACTTTGCGACAGACTGCCAATCAGGTGAGGTTTCAGCCGGAGTAAAGAGATTGACTCGCCGGTCTTTAGGTGCGTCAGCGAGTCAACCATTCCATTGTCAAAGCGCACGAGGACCCGACGCGCCGGCTGCGGTCCGTCCCAGAACTCGAACGGCCGGGTTACCAGTTCAATCGTACCGGCTGTCGAACTGAACTCACCGACACCCTGCACCTTTGCTACGTTTCGATAGCCCAGTCCAAGCAGTCGTTTTTCGATGAGATCTGCCGAAATGGACAGTCCCGGAAATATTTCAAATGAACTGCTGTAAATGTGAACCGGTATATCCCACAACCGATTGTTGAACTTCTGCTGGATCGTATGATCAACCCACAGTACCAGTGCCGCACCACCGAGCAGACCGAGCGTAACAATCCACATCACGAAACGAATGAATATGGATCGTAAAATTCCAGTCTTACGGTTTTTCTTGGATCGGTTACCCAAAATGGAACTCTGCTGCCCTTACTGACACCCCTCACGATTACTGCGAGCCGATCAGATCAGTGGAACAGTTCCAGCAGATTTCAAAATTTGCGGGATTCTTCTCACCACAGTCCGGGCAGTCCATCTCTCGTGCTGAGAAGGTTACTTCTTGCCGTTTCGCAACAATGGCCAACGCCCGTTCCTCGTCGCGATCGTCTTCCACCCAAACCTCCGGCCAAGTATGTGTGAATGGCAGTTCTCCAACTGCTCCGTCGGCAAATTCATTGAAAACGCGGGTCTTGATGCCATCGGCGCGAATAAGGTCGCAGACCAAATGGGCGTCGGCAAGATTTTCTGCAATGTAAACGCGAATCAAAGTGAATAATCGGAGTACTTCTTCGCACTGCCGCGCACCAGATCGGCGGGGTATTTCTTTCGCGTATCGGCCAGCTTGCGCGCAACCGCATCGAACAGATCGATTTCGAGCCGGTCGGCAATCCGCATGAGATAAGTCATCACATCGGCGATTTCCTCCTCCGCGCGCCGCTTTTCATGCGCCTGCAGTTCGAGACTGGCTTCCTCGGTCATCCACTGGAAAATCTCGACCAGTTCAGCGGCCTCGACCACCAGCGCCATGGCGAGATTCTTCGGCGAATGAAACCGCTCCCAGTCGCGTTCGTCAACGAATTCGCGCAATTCTTCGACCAGTTCTCCATAATCGGCCCGAGTGACATTTCTCACCTCGTTCATCGCTTCGCCGACGCGCCGTAAAGGTGCTCGCGGGTGAAGGGTACGCGGTTGTCGGTACCGCGGGCAAACACCATCTGAAACAGCTGCAGCGAGCCCACCAGAAACGCGGCGATTGAGCCCGACAGATACAGTCGCCAAGCGCGCACGAACGGTTCATCAAACATCTGTCGAACGGTCTCCTCATTCTCATTGTAACGCGCCAGCCAATGCCTGAGCGTTTCGGCATAGTGCAGGCGCAGATTTTCGATATCAAGAATCGAAAAATCATAGGGTTCGACAATGTCCATCATCTCGCGGACAGTTGGCGGATAGGCGCCGGGGAAAATTCGTTTTTCAATCCATCCACTCATCAATTCCGGCGCGTTGCGGCCAATGGAGTGTACCAGCGCGCGCCCATTCTTCGCCAGACAGCGGTCGATGACGGAGCCCAGAGCCTTATAGTTCCGCTTACCGACGTGTTCCAGCATGCCAATTGACACGAACACATCAAACTCATCCTTGATGTTTCGATAATCGTCTTCTATATATTCGACCTGCCCAGCCAATCCCTCAATCTCAGCGCGCTCCCTGGCATAGACGATCTGCTCGTGGGAAATATTGTAAGACTTGACTCTGACGCCATAGTGTTTGGCCATATAGCGCGCCAGTCCACCCCAGCCACAGCCGGCTTCAACGACCGTCTGGCCGGGCTGCAGCATCAGTTTTCGGCAGATGTGTTCCAGTTTCGCCACCTGCGCCTGCTCGATGGAGTAGTCCGGTCGGGCGAAATAAGCACAGGTATACTGCATCGCTTCCTGATCCAGCCACAGTGAATAAAATTCGTTGCCGATGTCATAGTGATGATGAATGTTCGACTTCGACCCGGCGAGCGTGTTTTGTCTGGCTTTTTTCTGCGTCAATTTTCGATACAGCCGCAACTTCCAGTTTAAATCGTTTTTCTGACGGCGTTTTGCGGCAAACATTTCAGTCAGAAATTCCACCAGATCGCCGTGCACTTCCAATGATCCATCGCTGTAGCAGTCTCCAAACCCCATTTCACCGCGCCTCAGCACCGAATAAAAGGCAGCACGGTTCCGAAAATGAAGGCTGGTTTTAGCGGCCTCATCAGACGGGCCGGCCGTCGAATCATCCCACATTCGAACATCAATCAGCGGGGAACCGGCAAACTGCAGCAGCTTGCCAAGCAGGTACCGTTCCAGTGCAAAAGGTGGCGATGAAGATTTTGGACGCATTCGATTCGCCGACATCGCCAACGGCCGCGTCTGTCTATCAGTAGCCATCATTGAATTCCTTAGATTCACATCTCATTAATTGATCAGTCGAAAAGCGTCGCCTGTCTGGCGCCGCAGGATGAACCACGAAACTGAGTTACATCCAACTCCACCGGCGACCCGTCCAAGCCAAATTTTTTGACTGCGCCCTGAAACCGTTGCTGAATCAGCTCGGCGAATGGACCCGTACCGCGCATCCGTTCGAAGAATTCGGAGCCGATTTCCTTACCGCCGCGAACCTGACGAATCAGACTCATCACCTTTGACGCCTTATCGGGATACGCCTGCCGCAGCCACTCCTGAAACAGCTCCCGAACCTCATGCGAGAGTCGCAGCATCGTCCACTCGGCGCGCCGGGCGCCGGCCTGCGCGCCCACTTCGAGAATGGACTCCATCTCATGCTCATTCAGCCCCGGTATCACCGGTGAAAAGAATATTGTAATCGGAATTTCCCGTTCGCTCAACTGGGCAATCGCCTTGAGACGCCGGTGCGGCGCGCTGGCGCGGGGTTCCATCAGGCGCGACAGCCTCGCATCCAAAGTGGTGATCGAAAGATTGACGCAGAGCAGATTCAAGCGCGCCAGGTCTGACAGCAGGTCGATATCTCGAACAACCGACGCCGACTTCGTCGTGATGGTCAGCGGGTGGCGGTACTCCAGCAGCACCTCCAGAATTTCATGCGTCAGCTGGTATTTCTTTTCAATGGGCTGATAGGGATCGGTATTGGCACCGAGCGCGAGCGGCTGGCAGCGATAGGCAGCCGCACTCAGTTCCTGGCGCAGTCTGGCGGCCACGCCAGTCTTGGCAAACAGACGAGTCTCGAAATCAATCCCGGCTGAGAGCCCGAGATAGGTGTGACTGGGGCGGGCATAGCAGTAACTGCATCCGTGCTCGCAGCCTCGATACATGTTGATCGAGCGGTCGAATGGCAGATCGGGCGAACTGTTGCGCGCAATGACGCGCCGGGCATGGTCAATTTCCACCTGTGTCGGCTGCGGCAGCAGCGGTTCATCGTACCAGCCGTCATCCACTTCGCTACGCGTCCATTCCTCGAATCGGCCCGACGCATTGGATGCGGCGCCGCGCCCTTTCTTCAATAAAGGCTCTGCTGGCACCCGTTACTCCACCGGGTCCGAATCGTCCCGCGCCCGCGGCCACGCAATCAGAACCGCCTGCACCAGAGTCGCCAGCGGAATGGCGAAAAACACACCCCAAACACCCCATATGCCACCAAATGCGATCACCGACACAACAATGGCGACCGGATGCAGATCAACCACTTCCGAAAAGATCAGAGGGACGAGTACATTGCCATCCAGTATCTGAATCACCAGATAGGCAATCACCAGATAGACGAATTCGGGACTGATTCCCCATTGAACACCCGCCACGACGACCACCGGAATGGTAACCACGGCCGCGCCAACAAATGGGATCAGCACCGACAGGCCGACGATGACGCTGAGCAGTTCCGCATACAGGAGTCCAA
Organism: Arenicellales bacterium; assembly: GCA_965205205.1. Taxonomy (GTDB): domain Bacteria; phylum Pseudomonadota; class Gammaproteobacteria; order Arenicellales; family JAJDZL01; genus JAJDZL01. The sequence goes on along the minus strand of CBDBFX010000002.1, from coordinate 2,722,453 downwards.
ATAACGAGAAAGTAACGTAAGTTACGCCACCTACAATCAAGATTTCCCAAAACTTGCCGCGAATGTAGTTCGACATCTGCCGATCGAGATTCTGCCACACCGTCACTGACAGGCCGTGGTCCTTGACGGGCAGAAAACTCACGAACCAGGCGGTCAATTTCGTTTTGTCCTTAAGAAAGAAAAACACCAGAATGGGAACCAGAATAACGTAGATGATCAGCGAAATGATGCCCTGAACCGAAGACGCCGATACCGTTACGACGATTTCCTGACCGAGCTGGGTGACAAACTGAGCCGTCGTGCTCATGAAACTTCGTACCTGTGCTTCGGAAATGATGTCCGGATAACGTTCCGGCAGCTGCAGCAGCGCCGCCTGTACATCCGAGACCCATGACGGAATCTGACTGGCCAGCTGCAGCGCCTGCGAACTGACCAGCGGCAGAATGCCAAAGGCCAGAGCGAAGCAGAGCATCAGAAACAGACCCAATACGATAATCACGGCACCAAGACGCGGCACCTTGATTCTCTCGAATCGTTTGACACCGCCTTCCAATATGTAGGCGATCACGACACTGGCGATGACCGGCGCCATCATATTTCCAGCGAAGATCACAAGGGTGAACCCGATGATGAGAAACCCTGCAAGTATGATGACCTGAGGATTGTTCAGTTGGCGGCGAAACCAGTTGACGATGTTCTGCACGGCTAACTGACCGGTGATGATGGACTACGGCACTCGCGCACGATCAAAGCACCCTGAACTCAAAGGAGATTTCCGCGGTCTGTGCGAGCATGCGCGTCGCCGAGCAGTATTTGTCAAGCGACAGTTCGATCGCCCGCCGCACTTCCTGTTCCGTAATTCCCACACCTTTGACGCGATACTTGAGATGGATGCGGGTAAATACCTTAGGCGGCTGTTCGGCACGTTCCGCGTCAAGATCGATTTCGAGCACTTCCGGATCGCGGCGTCTCTTGCGCAGGATCTGTGCGACATCGAATGCGGTGCAGCCACCCATTCCCAAGAGCAGCATTTCCATCGGCCGCATGCCGGCATTCTTTCCGCCTTCGTCGGCCGGGCCATCAGTCAGGACGCGGTGTCCGGTGCCGGACGTCAGACGGAAACTGACGCCGTCAATCAGTTCAACCCGACCTTCCATCAGGCCGCCGCGCCGGGTTCGATCGCCAGCCGCTGAGTACGGAACATTCGACTGAGCGCCAAACCCGGGTTCGATTCTCTCATCAACGACTCGCCAATGAGAAAGACATTGATGCCAGCGGATCTGAGCGTCTGAATGTCTTCAGCTCGGTTCATTCCGCTTTCGGAAACAACAAGACGCTCAGTCGGCACCTGGCTGCTCAGTCGGACCGAGGTTTCCAGCGTGGTTTCGAAGGTTCTGAGATTTCGATTGTTGATCCCCAGCATGCCGCGTTCAACCTGCAGCGCAGTTTCCAATTCATCCTCCGAGTGAACTTCGATCAGTACGTCGAGCCCGAGTTCAGTCGCCTCATCGGCGAAATCCTGCAGCTCGGCGAGTTCAAGTACCGCAGTTATGAGCAAAATGCAGTCGGCGCCAATCGCGCGGGATTCGCGGATCTGATACGCATCAATCATAAAATCCTTGCGCAGCACCGGCAGATCACTGACCTGTCTGGCGACTTTCAGGTGCTCGATCGAACCCTGAAAAAATCGCTGATCGGTCAATACCGAAAGACAGCTCGCACCGCCCGTCTGATAGCTTGGCGCGATTTCGGCGATACGGTAGTCGGCCCGAATGACGCCTTTGCTTGGTGACGCTTTCTTACACTCGGCGATGATGCCGGAACGACCGTCCGCCAAGTGTCGACGGATGCGCGTTTCGAATCCTCGGCAGGAGCCGAGCGAGGCGATTCGATCGTTGATCTCAGCCAGTGGCACAGCCGACTTTGCCGCGGCGACTTCGAGCCGCTTGTGCTCAACGATGGAGGTTAGCACATCTGCAGATCTCGACATCTCAGAAACGACGGGTCATCTCGACATAGCGATCAAATCGAGTCGCTACAATACCTGAACGCAGCAGTTCCCTGGCATGACCGATGCCGCCAGCCAGATCTTCAGCAAGGCCGGCGACGTAGATCGCCGCACCAGCATTCAGGGCCGTAATCGATGTCGCCGCGCCATCACCACCCGCAAAGACTGAACGGATGAGTGCGAGACTTTCCTCGGGACTGGCAATGGCGACTTCAGCCAGTGAATGCGCGGTGATGCCAAATTGATCGGGGCTGATGGTAAAGGACGTAACCTCGCCATTTTTCAACTCAGCCACCTGCGTCGCACTGCTGATGCTGATCTCGTCCATCCCATCATCTGAATGCGCGATCAACACGTGTTCGGATCCAAGTTTGTTCAGTACGTGTGCTAGAGGTTCGACAAGATCGGGGCTGAATACGCCCATCATTTCGCGTCTGACATGAGCGGGATTGGTCAGCGGTCCCAACACGTTGAATATCGTTCGCACACCCAGTTCCCGGCGGGCGCCAATGGCGTGCTTCATCGCCGTGTGGTGCGCCGGCGCCAGCATGAAGCCAAAACCGGTCTGCCTGATACACTCGGCAATCTGTTCGGCACTGAGATCGATGCGGGCTCCGGCCAGCTCCAGCAGGTCTGCGCTTCCACACTTGCCTGAGGCGGCGCGGTTGCCATGTTTGGCGACATGCGCCCCAGCTGCCACGGCCACGAAGGCGGACGCCGTCGAGACGTTGAATGACGACGTACCGTCGCCACCCGTTCCGACCACATCAATCAGATGGGGCACATCAACGCAGACGCTGGTTACCAGTTCGCGCATCACGGTCGCCGCGGCGGTAATTTCTTCGATCGATTCGCCCTTCATGCGAAGGCCGACTAAAAACCCACCGATCTGTGAGGCGGTCAGCTGGCCCGTCATGATCTGACGCATGATGTCAAGCATTTCCTCACCGTTCAAATTCTGGCCGTCGGTGATACGCTTGAGAGATTCCTGAATATTCATCTATTATCCAACATCGGCATTCAGGTACGCAGACCGCTCAGACTGAGGAAATTCCGCAATATATCAGGCCCGCACTTCGTCAGGAACGATTCAGGATGAAACTGAACGCCATAGACAGGATGCTGCCTGTGTTTAATTCCCATTATGATACCGTCTTCCGTCCAGGCGGTCACTTCCAGGGCTGCCGGCAGGCTTGTCGGCCGGGCGGTCAGTGAATGGTAGCGGGTCGCAGTCAACGGGCTTTCAATGTTGTCGAACAGATCGCCGCCGCGATGGTATATCTGCGACACCTTGCCATGCATCACCTGTGGTGCGCGTACAATCTGACCACCGTAAGCCTGATAGATGCTCTGGTGCCCAAGACAGACACCCAGAATGGGGAATTGACCGGCATATCGCTGCACGGTGGCGACGGAAATACCCGCTTCATCGGGCGTACAGGGACCGGGGGAAATCAAGATTGCCGACGGCGATTGTTTTTCGATGTCCGCCACCTCGATTGCATCATTTCGCACCACGTTGGACGGGTACCCGAGCTCGCCCAGATACTGAACGAGGTTGTACGTAAACGAGTCGTAGTTATCAATCAGCAGCAGCATGAAACCAATGATTCGGCCAGTCGTTAATCCACAGTGTTTTTTTTAAGTTAGCTCAGCCGAGCTATCGGCCACGCTTCCCAACCTTCCAGGGCTGATTGCGATTGACCGGGCTGATGCATATTTTACAGAGTTTTGTCTGTTTGGTTGAACGGCATGGCAAAACCGGAGCGATCCGTACAGTGACCGGGTCAGTCAACTGAACCCATATAATAGCGTCCTGCGAGCTCGGTAGAACCCTCCGCCGGCCGCGTCGACTCATCTTGAGTGAAATCGAATCTGGAAGCTATCGCAACATACAGATATCAATGGGCACCCAGCAACAGGATTTTCTTTCTTTCGCTTATGACAGCGGCGCACTCAAGTTTGGCAGTTTCCAGCTCAATTCAGGTCGTTCCAGTCCTTATTTTCTGAATACGGGCTGTTTTTCCAACGGTGCCGGTCTGACTGCACTGAGCAGTTTCTATGCGACTGCGATCGCGCGGCGATTCGTCGATGAATTCATGCTGTTCGGACCCGCTTACAAAGGGATACCTCTAGTCGCCGCCACTGCCGTGTCACTGTTTCTCAATCATGACCGCGCCGTTCCGTACGCATTTGATCGTAAAGAAGCCAAAAGTCATGGCGAGCTCGGCTGGATCGTTGGTGCACCGCTGGCGGGCGATGTTGTCATCGTCGAAGATGTCATCACCTCAGGACTCTCGGTTGACAAGGCGGTCGCCACCATCCAATCTCAGAAGGCCAGGCCAGCGGCGGTGATCATCGCGCTGGACCGTATGGAACGATCCATTGATTCCGAACGTTCTGCGGTTCAGCAGATTGAACGGAAACACGAGATCGAGGTTACGCCATTGGCAACCTTTACTGATCTGCTGGATTTCGTTGATAATGTAACCGAGTTAAGCGAATCCGCGCATCAGCTGCGGGAATACGGCAGTCAATTCGTCATCCACACCGATTGAGACCAGAAAATTCAGAACAATCATGTCTGCTTCCAACTCAAAACGTGCGGTTCTGTTCGGTGGCGCCGGCTTCATCGGCTCACATTTGGCCGTCTCGCTTTCCCAGGACGGTTGGCAGACGACCATCATAACCAAGCATCCCCACCGACATCGGGAACTGCTGGTCATTCCTTCCCTGAAATTCATCGCAGCCGGCGACCTGTCCGATGAGTTCATCGCCAGCCAGATTCATGCCTCCGACACGGTCGTCAATCTGATTGGCATTCTCAATCAGAATCGTTCGGCGACGTTCGCTGACCTGCACGTCCGACTGCCACAGCGAATCGCCGAAACCTGCCTGCGGAATCAGGCCAGGCGGCTGATCAGCATCAGTGCGCTCGGCGGGGCCGTCGATGCACCCAGTCAATATCTTCAATCGCGCGGCCAGGGCGAACGGGAACTGCAGACGGTCATGCAGAACGGACTGAACTGCACCATCATCCGTCCGTCGATCGTCTTCGGGCCCGGCGATTCCTTTTCCCGGATGTTTCACCAGCTGCTGTCCATCAGCCCGCTGATTTTTCCTCTCATCATGCCGGATGCCGTCATTCAGCCCGTTTATGTTAAGGATGTCGTTCGATGCATCGTTCATGCCATGAATGTGAGAACTCCTGACCGGGGAAGTTTCGACGTCGCAGGACCTGATGTTTTCTCACTTCGGGAATTCATCGCCTTAATCGATCGAATGGCCGGCATGCGTCATCGAATCGTCGGTCTAAACCAGGCGCTTTCCAGACTGTTGGCATCGATTGCTCAGTATGCACCCGGCCGACCTCTGACACCCGACAACATACTATCACTCCAGGTGCCAAACTCGTTGACCGCGGACGTACCCCCGCCTTATGGTGCGCAATCCACAAAATTCGAGTCAGTGGCCAACACTTGGTTAGGTGGTCAGAACACTCAGTATGATCGGTTTCGAACCCAGGCAGGTCGCTGAGGATTGCACGACAACCACCCCGGCCGCGCCATTGCGATGACTGCCCCATGCTCAGTGCTGGACCGTATTCATGAACAACCAGCCCCCTGAACAGCGGGCGGCTGAACTCAATTGCTACCTGGTCGGCGGCGCGGTCCGCGACCGGCTGTTGAACGTCGCTCGCAGCGATAGAGACTGGGTTGTGGTTGGTGCGACGGAGTCTCACATGCGGCAACTGGGATTCCGCCCCATCGGCAGAGAGTTCCCCGTTTTTCTGCATCCCGAAACCCACGAAGAATACGCGCTCGCAAGACGCGAAAGAAAAGTTGGCCGCGGCTACAAAGGATTTGAATTCGACGTGTCCAGCGACGTCACACTGGAACAGGATCTGTATCGTCGGGATCTGACCATCAACGCCATGGCACTTGACTCGGATGGTAAACTGATCGATCCCTTCGGCGGTCAGAAGGATCTGGAAAATGGTCTGCTGCGGCATGTATCCGCGCATTTCTGCGAAGACCCGCTCCGGGTGCTCAGAGTGGCGCGCTTCGCCGCCCGTTATTACAGGAGAGGGTTTATCGTTGACACCTCCACCCTGGAGCTGATGGGCAGTCTGGCGGAAAGCGACGAGCTCGACCATCTGGTCGCTGAGCGGGTTTGGCAGGAAGTACTCGGCGCCTTGTCGGAAGATCACCCCGCCGTGTTTTTCAGCGTATTGAGAGTCTGTGGCGCGCTGAAAAAACTGTTTCCTGAAATCGACCGACTGTTCGAATGCGAAAACCCTAATGTTCCGGCACTGATGCCGCTTGAATCGGCCGCTCTTCTTACAGACGATATAGAAATTCGCTTTTCGGTGCTGGCTTACCTTTTCAATCGGTCGGCGGCTGAATCAACGGACGATTCCCTGTCTGCGATTCCAGTGAATAAATTCTGCCGCCGATTCCGCACCTCAGCGAAGATTCGAACGCTGGCGATGCAGGTTGCCCGATTTGCAGATTGGGTATACAACATCAAAAAGCGCCCAGCGGTGGATGTGGTCGAGATGATTCTGGCGTTGAACGGTCTGCGAAACAGCAGGCAGTTCAAGCGGTTTTCGAATGCCTGCTCAGTTGTGCTGAACGTCATCCATCAGGATGAATCACAAGTCAGGCTGGCGATTGCATTGCTCTGCGAGTGCTGCGGTTCAATGCGGCAGGTGGACGCTAAGACTCTGGCAAAACGGTTCCGAGGCGAAGAGTTGCGCAACAAAGTCCGCGACGCACACATTGCGGCGGTCTCAAAACGACTTGAGAAAAAGGAAACTAAACCACCAACAGAATGACCAGCCCCAGTAGTAGCCTATAGATGACAAATGGCAGCATGCCTACCCGTTCAATATAAGTCAGAAAATAGTGAATGCACAGAAATGCGACAACGCCGGATGCGCACACCGCAAAACCGAACGGTACCCAGTCGACCGCTGAACCTTGAAGCAGCTGCAGAAACTGCCAGCCGCCGGCCATGGCTATCGCCGGGATGGCCAACAGGAAAGCGAATTCGGCCGCAGCTCTGCGATTCAGCCCGAGCATGAGCGCCGCCGTCATCGTAATGCCGGAACGGGATGTCCCGGGAATGATCGCCAACGCCTGACCCAGTCCAATCAGCAGCGCGTCCCTGAACTGCAGTTGGGTCAGCGTCCGCTCACCGCGACGAAATCGGTCCGCATACCAGAGCAGTAGCGCAAATACCGAAGTCGCAAGACCAATGACGGTAACACTTCGCAACTCGTCCTGCACCAGCCCATACGCGAATGCGCCGGCAAGGGCCACCGGAACACTGGCCGCGATCATGAACCAGCCAAGTCTGTAGTCAATTGAATCGTTTCGTTCCTGGTTCCGGATCGAAGCGACCCAGGCCAACAGTATGCCAGTCAGCCGCGCGCGGAAATACACAATCGACGCGAGAAGCGTTCCGACGTGCACCGCAATATCGAAAGCCAGGCCCTGATCGCGCCAGCCAAAAATCGCCGGCAACAGAATCAGATGGGCGGAACTGGATATCGGTAAATATTCAGTCGCTCCCTGAATCACGGACAGAACGGTCGCTTGAACGAATTCCACCGGGCTACTTACCAGCCAGCCTGACATCAGAGCCGATGCAAATGATCATACGCTTCAAACCCCGATCGATCCGGTTCAATGTTTTTCGTCAATTCAATCACCTTGAACAGTTCACCCATTTCTGCCGGCGAGGTCAGCGTGTTGATCTGCTGGACGACCGAGCTCCGATCAACGCTCGGCATATCTATCAGGTTCAGTCGCTCCAATCCGATGTCGACGATGAATCCTGCAAGTGTGGTGAAGCCATTCACCCTCAGGCCGGCAGTTTCCGCAACCTTCGCAAGTGCCGTGAAATTAACGTGTGCAGTTATGTCCTGACAGCCGATATAAGCGAACGGATCGTGCAGGCTGTGATGTTTTCGATGGCAGATGAGTGTGCCCTGACTGCGGTCCGGATGATAATACTCATGCTGCGGAAAACCGTAGTCGGCGATGATTACCGATCCCACCTGCAGTCGGTCTGCAACCTGTCTCATCCACGCTTCCGCGCGCCAGTGCAGTTCCGAAACGTAGTTGTCCTGCAACTCCGAAGTTGCCATCCGACGGCCGCGCCTCTGAAACTCATCGTCCCGCACCCTTCTGAATTCGAGTGTAAAACCATCATCCGATTCAACGACGTATCCCCGCAGAACTTCACCGCTGTCAAACTGAACGAGTTCGACCGGCATCGCATCAAGGACTTCATTTGCGATCGCGACACCCTGCATGTCCGCAACCGTATTGAAATCACCCCAATGTACCTTCTTCGACACCTCGGGTAATCGACTGCCAATGATTGTCTGCTGATTCCGTATGAGTTCTGGACTGATTTCAAAAATGACGTACTGTTCAATCTCGCATTGCAGCCGACTGAGTTCAGACAGGATCTGTACGGTCAGTATGCCACTGCCGGCGCCAAATTCATAAACCGTTGCGGGAATCTGCTGCGAATTCAATAGATTGGCGATTTTTACGGCCATAATTGTACCGAAAACTGCCCCCAGCTCAGGTGCGGTCATATAATCTCCGTCCCTGCCCAGTACCGGACTCGCAGCCGTATAGTAGCCATAATTGGGGTGGTAAAGGGCAAGTTCCATGAACTGTGCGAATGGAATCGCCCCTGCTTTGGAAGATTGGATCTCACTGCGGATCCAATGCACCAGCTGACGGTTGCGCTCCAGCTCGTCGCGGTTCATGGAAAGTCGATCGACAATTGGTTTGACGGATTGAAATGACATCGGCGTACCCAACAAAAATTCGAAATCAATTATAAAAGCCGCTTATATTGCTTCATCTGATGGTTCTCTGAAGCATGTGGGAGTCAGGTTTGAGATCAGATACAAAATTTGCACTTGTAACGGGAAGTGGTCAACGAATTGGTGCCGCAATCGCCAAGGAACTGCATGCCTGTGGTTTCTGCGTTGCGATCCACTATAGGCACTCACAAGACGAAGCGCTGCGACTCACGCAGGAACTGAACGCCAGGCGCACGGATTCGACCGTGGCATTTCAAGCGGATCTGCAGGATCTTGATCAGGTCATTGAGCTGGGTAGTCGGGTCATCGAAGAATTTGGCCGCCTGGACGTGCTGGTCAACAATGCATCTGAATTCATACCGAATGCCATTCCCAGCACCTCAGCTGATACGTTTGGCGCTCTATTCGGCATCCACGTTAAAGCACCATTCTTTCTGATGCAGTCGGTTATGTCGGAACTCAGAGCGGCGCAGGGATGCATCGTGAACATTACGGACATTTACGCCGGGCGCCCATTGACAGATTACTCACTTTACTGTGCCAGCAAGGCTGCGCTGGAAGCGTTGACTCGGTCACTGGCCCTGGAACTCGCACCCGACATTCGAGTGAATGCCGTCGCACCCGGCGCAATTCTGTGGGCCGAAGGCGAGCAGGCGTCCGCTGACGTCATCACCCATACACCACTCGGACGGATTGGAAACGTTGATGAAATCGCCACCGCGGTGAAGTATCTTGTATTGAATGCGACCTTTACATCGGGACAGACACTGGTGGTGGATGGTGGTCGAATGATTGCCACGCCTTAATTCGCCATCAAGTTACTCAACTACTGTCGGCTCCCTATCAACAGCTCATTCGTATCATCCATACCGTTCAGATCCGTTGTCTCGAAAATCATCAGTCGCGTCAGTTCCGCATCGACCCTAACCGATTCACAGTCGCCGAGAATTTCTATCGATGCACATTCGCCGTTCCCGTACCGCTCGCGCGGGCAGTGAATTCACCTACCGCCTAGAGCACACCACGCATCTTGATGACAGGAGGCGACAGATCACCATTCTCAATCTGGGAGGGGATTTCAAACTGGATCGGAAACACTGGCCGCGGCTCTACAGACGCATTGAGCAGATTATTTCAGGTCAACGCGAACTGAGTGGCGAACTGCCGAAGAACATCGAATCTCACGCGCAACTCATCGCCACCCGCCTGCTGGCTGGAGAAAGTAACAAAACTCCAAATCCGTCAAACGAAGCAACCGCCATTGACATGAATTCGCTACAGATATGGCCAGTCCGCTCATTCGGCGTCGAGAACGCCGCCCTGTGGGCGATGGATCAGCTTGGCTTTCTTGAGCTCCTGGAGCAGCTGGAGTTTAGTGCATCGCTGCAATATACGACGATTGGCACCATCGTTGCACGTCTGGTAACCCCGGATCCGATGCGGTCCACTCGACAATGGCTGACCGAAAAAAGCTCCCTTGGTTACCTGCTCGGTACGGATTTGGAAACATCAGATCCATTACCGCTTGGCGATGTGATCAAGTCGCTGCTCACACATCGCCCGGTCATCGAACGTCATCTATTTGCTCAGGCCATGGCGCGGTCCGACCTCCAGCCCTCCGGGTCGTTCATTTACCTGACTGGCATTTACCCTGTCAGTACGGTCGGTGATACGAGTGAACATTCATTTGATGACCGGCAGGAACAGCAAACTGACTGCGTGCCAATCGCCTTGTCACTGGTGTTTGATGCCAGCGGCTTCGCCCAACGTTTCGAGTTCATTCCGGGCCAGGCGCGCAATCATCATTCCATCTTCCAAGCGCTGATACAGTCTATGTCTCCGGCAGATGGTCTGATCGTGATGGACTATACCACTGCAACTGACGCTCTTCTGCAGTGGATGCAGACACAGGGCTATCGATATTTGATCGTTGGCGGCAGATACACTCGTCAACTGGCTGCGTTTGAAACTCTGTGTGCTGAGACCGCCGCCGATCACGGCCTGTTTCTGGAAAAAGTCATGTCAGACGATGGCCGTGAAGTGCGACTCTACTGTTTTTCCGAAGCTGAGGTGAACTACGAGCGGGTTCTCGGTGAACGTTTTGCAAAAAGATTCGAGCAGGAACTCGGCGTACTGGCAGATAAACTCTCAAACCCCCGCTGCGAAAAACGAGTCGACAAAATTTGGCAGCGCATCGGTCGGCTGCGGCGGCAGGCCAAAGGAATGGCCAAAAATTACCTCATTGAAGTTGAGACCGACGCCAGCGAACGGTATGCCACAGCCGTGCACTTCACCCGCCGGCCCCGTGAAGGAATGGTAATCGCGCGTCCCGATGGGTATCGTCTGCGCACCAATGCAACCGACTGGGACGACACAAGTCTGTGGCGGACCTACTTCAAGCTCGCAGACATGGTGGCTGTGTTCCGCTCTCTGCAACCTGAATATGGCTTATTCTCAATTGATGAGCGTAGAACGGGTGAGCATGAAGGCCATCTTCTCACAACCGTAATTGCTTACCAGCTGGTACAGACTATTCGGGCCAAACTACGCCAGCAAGGTGAACATGCCAGCTGGTCGACATTAAGAACCATCCTTGAAGGACATTATTTGACGACGGTGACTGCCCGTTTAGACGACGGACGTACCCTACGGATGCAATCCGTAAAAGATGTCGAACCTGAGCAGCAGGCGATCCTCGACGCACTGGGGCGTACACCTGCGGACGGATTCAACCGGCAAACGATCGTTTAGTTCGAGCTGTTTCATGCGACGCAAGCGGGAATCGGCTGGAATTCCAGAAACACCTGCCAGCCTTACACTCGAAATTTCAACTCAACCATGCAATTCGCGCGAAAATGAGAAGAAGTTCTGACAAGTACCAGAAAACAAAATTGACCGAATGATATCGTCAGCACCACGAGGGTCAAGAATTGGATTTAGCGCGACGCTCGATGACGACACCCACGTTTTCCGCATTTTCAACCGCGCGCGGCTTACTCACCTTGACTCTACACCAAGCCGTTGAGAATTCTTTTAGAATTAATTCTGCCACTTTTTCAGCGACAGTCTCCAGCAGATTGAATTTGGAATTGGCAACAAAGTCGTAAATTCGCATAGCTACCTCTTTGTAACTGATTGCATCGCTTATTTCATCACTTTTCGCAGCCCGCAGATTGTCGCCTGCCAACTCGATGTCAAAAATCAGATTCTGTTTGATCCGTTGTTCCCATTTCCACACCCCGATACAGGTCGGAACTTTCAGTTTGTCAATGAAAACGATATCCAATTTGCACTCCTTCGTCTCAGCTTTCGCATGATTGGTAAAGTCTGTTTATACCAAACTTCGACAACCCAATTCGAACTGAACTCACAATCTCTCCATCCGCCGTTTGGTGATTAAAATCCAGTCCATCTGAACATTCTGTAAAATAAACGTTTCATGCTGCTGAGAGAAAATTCATCACCATGGAAAACAGCGTCATTACCCTACTCCTGATCGCAGTCGTCGCCTACCTGCTAGGTTCCGTTTCGAGTGCGATTTTGGTGTCGAAACTCTTTCAGTTACCGGACCCAAGTGTCGAAGGTTCCGGTAACCCTGGCGCCACCAACGTTCTGCGTCTCGGTGGTAAACTGCCGGCCGCACTCACCCTGTTCGGTGATGTGGCCAAAGGCATTGTACCCGTCGCGATCGCCAAGGTATACGTGGATGATTCGATGGCCGTCAGTATCGCCACACTCATGGTTTTCTTAGGTCATCTGTATCCGATCTATTATAGATTTCAGGGTGGCAAAGGGGTCGCCACCGCGCTTGGCGCGTATCTAGTTCTGAGTCTACCCGTATTTTATGGAATTGCCGGAGTCTGGATCTCAGTCGCATTGATTTCCCGATACTCATCAGTCTCTTCGATGACCGCAATGTTGGCTGCTCCAGCATTGGCTTGGCACTTTTTGCACGACCCATGGGTAACTTTGGTCTGTGGTGTGATTTTCGTTTTTGTCGTCATTCGACATCAAGCGAATATTCGACGGCTGATTTCCGGCGAGGAAAACAGAATCAATTTCAACAAAGGCTGATCCAAATTCGGAAGACGACGGCTAGCTGCCTGTCTGCGCCTGGAACGGCTGCAGACTTTCAAGTGACCAGCGAGGATGGACTTCATAATCCAGACTTTCTTGATATCCGGCTTTCAATCGCAGATAACCTGCATAAGCGATCATCGCCCCATTGTCTGTGCATAATTCGAGTGACGGAAAATACACTCTGACCTGCAGTTCCCGTGCCATTTCTGCGATTCGATGACGCAGCAGTCTGTTGGCACCCACCCCACCCGCAATGATTACTGCACAATAACCAGTCTGTCTGAGCGCCTGCCTCAGTTTGATCATTAAGCAGTCAACCGCGGCATCCTGAAAGGCATGGGCAAGGTCGCTTCGAAGCTGACTGTTCAGCCGAAGCCTGCTGACTTCCTGGATCGCGTGCGTTTTCAGCCCGGAAAAACTGAAATCCAGGTTCGCATGCTCCGCCATCGGTCTTGGAAACTTAAAGCGGTTCGGCCGACCTCGATCTGCACATCGTTCGATACTGGGTCCACCGGGGTAAGGAAGCCCCAATGCTGATGCAAACTTATCGAACGACTCACCAACTGCGTCATCGCGAGTTTCACCCAAAAGTCTGTAGCAGCCATAAGATTGAACATCGACTAGCATCGTGTGACCACCTGAAACCAGAAGTGAAAGAAAGGGATAGTCAGGCGCTTCATTCTCCAACATGGGCGACAGCAGATGACCTTCCATATGATGCACGCCAATGGCAGGAATATTGAGCGCCATCGCCAGGGTCCGGCCAACCGTCGCACCCACCAGCAAAGCGCCAACCAATCCGGGACCCGCAGTGTAGGCGATCGCATCAAGATGGCTCTTCTCCGCCTGAGCATCATCAAGCGCGAGTTCAACAAGAGGCGTCACTTTGCGGATGTGATCGCGCGCCGCCAGCTCAGGCACGACACCACCATAAATTTCATGAACATCGATCTGGGAAGAATATCGATTGCTCAGCAATCCCTGATCGGAGTCAAAAATCGCAACACCGGTATCGTCACAAGATGTTTCAATGCCCAGTACTTTCATCTATGGATTCTCAATTTAACTTGTGGCCAGATGGATTGACAAATATCAAATGATGGTAACACGAATCGGCGTCTCATCGAATTTTCAGCTCTGCCCGGTGCGCTTTCTGCCCTTCGAAGAGAATGATACTGTGATTTTCCAGTCAGATTGCTTCACCTCGCTGATTAAACCAATTAAGCCCACTAAAATCCGGTACGGTATTGTTGATGTTTTCCACAATGGGGTAGTTTACAGTTATTGAACACACTCACAGAAAACCATCAACATTTCACAGTCAAACGACTGAATTTGATTTGATATGGTGAAAGTTCGATGTTCACAGCCGCACCATCGCCGCAATGGAAGAGGTGAGCGAGTAGACAAAGAATACAGCCTATAATGGAATTTCCAAACAAAAAAACATACATGATTATGCAACGCTCACCGTCTCGATTTAAATGATATAAGCAGGAATGGAAAGATTGAATGATGTCTCAAACAGTCACCAATCGGTAGTTGGCATGAATACCTCCATATTTGATATACACGCTGCCGCGAGTAAGCTGAAGGAGCACGGTTTCGCCGAAGGTCAAGCTGTTGCGACTGTTTCAATGGTTCGCAACGCAATGAACGAGAGCGTCGCTACAAAAGCTGATATTGCACAGCTTGAAAGTCGGATGGAGACTTCGGAAAGTCGTATGAAGGCTGATTATGCACAGCTCGAAAGTCGCATTAAGGCTGACTATGCTGAGCTCGAATCCCGCTTAACCAATCATTTTTACGATGTTGCATTTGTTATCGTCGTAACCACGGTTGGATTGCTGGCAATCCTGAAGTGACTGCCGGAATCCACGCCTCTGCAAACCGCCAGGTAGAGGCGCGAGACTCCTGTATTCAACTCCGACCGAGTCTCTCTAAAACGCATTTTTAGACTTATCCAAGTTTCCAAATCTTCTCACATATTGATTGATCACTACGTTGGTTCGTTCTACCGTCCCAAAGACCGCTGAATTACGAACATCAGACTGCTATTGACGCGTTGACAATCTACTTCAAGTCCAATTCGACTCGAATAATTTGTGAGAATCATAGTGAAGAGGATAAAAACCTTGGACCATCATGTGCAAAGTCACTGCGTAAACGATTGGCAGAAATGAATGCGGCGCAAGTCGTATCAGACCTTGTAGCAGGTTGCCCACATCCTCTGAAAGAAAAACGTAAGGGTCAATCGGCATTAAGTTGGATAAAAAGAATCGCCTGGTATTCAGCGCATACGATCAACCGATATCTGATTGTGACACCGATTGGAGCCAGGTTGATGAAATTCTGATCATTGAAATAGGGAATTACCATGAGTAACGAACGGACAGATTTTCTTCCCGATTGGACATCTCCTCCGGGTGATACCGTTTCAGACTTGATGAAAGAGAGAGGTTGGAATCAGGCTCAACTCTCAGGACGATTGGGAGTTTCTGAGAAACATCTCAATCGTCTGATTAAAGGAAAGGTGGCATTGACCGATGAAATGGCATTTCGATTGGCGACGGTTTTGGGATCAACAGAACAGTTCTGGCTCCGACGTGATGCAGAGTTTCGTCAGAAAATGGCTCTTTCAAATTCCACAATTCGCTATCGCGATTGGCACGATTGGCTTAGAGAATTTCCGTTACCTCAACTGAAGAAGGCGGGAATTCTCTCAGACTTACGCCTCAGTTCTGCGTCGAAAACGAAATTCGTTGAAGAATTACTCACATTTTTCAGCATCGCCACGCCAGAACAATGGCATTCAAATTACAGGCAGATGCAGGCGCGGTTTCGCCGTACTCCAGAGCACGCCAATCTCGGCGCATTAACGGCTTGGTTGCGTCAAGGTGAAAAAGAAGTGGAAACCATACTGAGAGATGCGTACTATGGAGAACGCCATGAATTACGGTATGACGAAGACAAGTTCCGATCAGCTCTTGATGAAATTCGCAATTTGACCACCCTGACGCCCGAAGAATTTCAACGGAAAATGCAGGTTGCCTGTGAAAATGCAGGCGTGATTCTGATATTCGTGCCTTCGATACCCAAAGCAAAAGTGAGTGGAGTCGCTCGTTGGATCAACAGACAATGTCCGATCATTCAATTGTCTCTGCTCGGAAAATCAAATGACAGATTCTGGTTTTCCTTTTTTCACGAAGCCGCTCATATCCTGTTGCATACTGAAGCAAAAGAGAATATTTTTCTAGACGACAAACATGATTCGGATTGCAACAGTTCACTTGAAAAGGAAGCCAATGCATTTGCTGAAAACTTACTCATTCCCGCCGAACATCAAACTGTACTACGCGAAATTCGATCCAGACATGACCTGATGCATTTCGCGCGCGAAATTAACATTCACCCAGGAATTGTGGTTGGGAGACTGCAGAAAGAACAAATGATTCCATACGGCAGCCGCTTCAACAAACTGAAAGAGACTTCAGACTTCCTGACCTAAGCCAAGAATTATGATGAATTTGTCACTTGGGAGCAGGCTGACGTGTCTATCAGTCAGCCGATTTTCAACCGCCGTTTCGCATGGCCTTGACCTGAACTTTCAGCGATGTCGGACGCGCCATCACCGCGATGCATTTCCTGACTTTGACGGTTTATGGCTGAAAGTACCGAAATCCTCTCAACAAAAACCTTATAAATCAAGGCTTTCATCCCCGCCAACCTTGACAACGCCTTTGTAGTGCCTTGGGCGCAATAAAAATCAGCATTTTTCCCTTGACTTGATATAATAAGACCCATGTTCGTACGCGTCAAACAATCACCCGGTAGCCCGCGCCAAGCCGTCCAGCTGGTCGAGTCGATCCGCCACGGCCACACCGTGCGGCAGAAAATCATCCGCCACATCGGCATCGCCCGGGACGATGACGAACTGGTCCGGCTCAAGGACCTCGGCGAATACATCAAAGCCAAGCTGGAAGCCGAGACGCAGCCGCAGCTGTTCCCGCCCGAACAGGTCGCCGAACAGGTCATCGAGTGCCGTCGGCGACGCGACGGCGAGCCGCTGCCGGTGGATCTGAAGCAACTGCGAGAAACGGCGCGCATCATCACTGGCGTGCATGATGTATACGGCGCCCTGTTCCACCAGCTGGGGCTGTCCCAGCTGCTGTCCGCCCGCCGCTATCGGGTCTCTCACCAGGTGCTGTATCACTGCGTCATGGCGCGGCTGGCCAACCCGCAGAGCAAGCGCGCCAGCGTGCAGGCACTGGCGGAGAATTTCGGCGTGCGGCTGCCCCTGCAGAAGGTTTACCGCATGATGGACCGGCTTGATGACCGAATCATCGCCCGACTCAATGCGTTGGCCGGCGAGCAGGCTAAATCCCTGTTCGGCGGGACGCTGCGGGTGGTGCTGTTCGACTGCACCACGCTTTATTTCGAATCGTTCTGCGACGACGAGCTGAAGCAGCCCGGCTACAGCAAGGATGGCAAGCACCGCGAGTGCCAGGTGATTGTGGCGCTGGCGGTGACCGAGACCGGCCTGCCGGTGCATCATCTGGTGCTGCCGGGCGCCACGTTCGAGGGCCACAGTCTGATTCCGGTGATCAAAGCCCTGCAGCGGCGGCATCAGGCGAAGGAAGTCATCGTGGTGGCCGATCGGGGGATGATGAATGAGGACCATCTGATCGCGCTGCGCGAGGCGGAGATGTCCTACATCATCGGTGCCAAACTGAAGAAATTGCCCAAGGCCACCCAGACCGTGGTGCTGGACCGGAGCCGATACCGGCCGTTGGGTGATCAGGGTGTTGTCGTGCAGTCGGTGCCGCATCCGAAGGCGCCCGATGACCGACTGGTGATCAGTCATTGTCCGGTGCGGGCGCGCAAGGATGGCCGGGACCGGGAGCGGGCGGTGGCCAAACTGCTCAAGAAGCTGGCCCGCAGCGACCGTCCCAAAGAGCTGCTGAACGCGCGGGGCGACGGGCGATTCTTGCGACTGGAAGGCGAGGCGACCCTGTCCATCGATGCGGCGCGGGTGGCCGAGGCGGCGAAGTGGGACGGGCTGCACGGCGTCATCACCAATCTGCCGGAGTCGACCCAGGCGGCCACCATTCTGCGACAGTATCGGGGGCTCTGGCAGGTGGAGGAGACCTTCCGCGTGAGCAAACATGATCTGAAGGTTCGGCCGATTTACCACTGGACGGCGAGGCGCATTCATGCCCACATCGCCATCGCCTTCATGAGTCTGATGTGCGTGCGTCATCTGCAGTATCGCATGGCGCTGCAGCAGGGTCAGACGGTGTCGGCGGCGGTGATGGCCAATGCGCTGACGCAGGTCCAGCACAGCGTGCTGGAAGACCAGGGCAGCCGGCGACGCTATGCGCTGCCGTCGACCAACAGTGAGGTGGGTCGAAAACTATATCGGGTGATGGGGGTGGTCCACGATCTGGAACCGTTCGAGCTGAAGTGACAGGACCGTGGATGGAGGTCTGGAAGAGGGCAAAATGTAGTGCCTTGGGGTCAGTTCGCCTTTAATAAAAACAACAGTTTAGCGAAATGAACCGTCGAAGTCAGGATTAACATTCACCCAGGAATTGTGGTTGGGAGACTGCAGAAAGAACAAATGATTCCATACGGCAGCCGCTTCAACAAACTGAAAGAGACTTCAGACTTCCTGACCTAAGCCAAGAATTATGATGAATTTGTCACTTGGGAGCAGGCTGACGTGTCTATCAGTCAGCCGATTTTCAACCGCCGTTTCGCATGGCCTTGACCTGAACTTTCAGCGATGTCGGACGCGCCATCACCGCGATGCATTTTATAACTGACCGCCTGCGGGCAACGCGACCGCGAGCCACTGCGCTTGAATCTGAAAAATCTCCAAGCAACCGCGCATATCATCACCAGCAGCCACGACGTTTACGGCACCACTGTACCGCCAGCTGGGATAATCGCCGCTGCTGTCCGCCCGCCATCCTCACAACATCCCACAAGTGAGTCTATTCATTCTGGACCATGCTCTGCCTTCTGATCGCCCGATAGGTGAAGACCGACTCGCGCAGCAGCACATATCCCTCCCATAGTTTCATGACGCCCGGCAGCGGCTGACTGCGACGCGGATGAAAACCCGCCAACCGCGCCACATCGACGACGAAACTGCGGATGTCCGGCGCCTCGCCGGGCGGCGGCTTCGGCCGGCGGATGCCATAATCATCCAGGCGGGCGTTCAGCACCCACAGGTCATCTTCACTCACCACCTCGTCGGCCGGCGTCTGCGGGCGGTCGCGCGCCATCCGATCGAGGCTGAACACCTCACAGGCGGTGATGGCATCGAACGTCAGGCACTTGCGCAGGTCATCGGCATGGTCCAGCTGCCGCTTCTCGATGCCGGCGCCGGTCTTCAGGGTGCGGAAGTACTCCTCAATGGTCCAGCGCAGCTCATAGTATCGCACGGCGGTGCCGGCGCCGGCGGCATCGGCCTGTCCCTCGGTGGTCAGCAGCAGCCAGTGCAGCGGCTGCTCGCCGGCCGGCGGGTCCGCTTCAATCGCACTGACCGCCAGCATCTCAATCGGCGCCGTGTCCGCACCTGCGGGTGGCCACCGCGGCGCCGCCAACCGCACCCGCGCCGCCCGCAACTCCAGCCGCACCTCGCGCCCCGCACGCTTCCGACCACCCCCGCAGGCCACCACCTGCACGGTCTTCTCCGCCAGCGACGGCAACCTCTCCATGTGCGCCCACAGACACTCGCGCTTCCCGCCTGCCAACAGCACCTCGCGGCGACTCCCGCGCCGCACCCGAACCAGCAGTCCGGCCGACTGCGAGCGCGCCTGATCCAGTAGTCCCCACAGGTCGCCCTCCCGATCGCATACCGTCACCACCCGCGTCCGCGCACAGGCCCGCTCCAGCTCACAGGCCCGCTCCAGGCCTTCACCCCAGCGATCACTCTCCAGCTCCAGCCGATCCGCATAGTCCGCATCCAGCGCATACACCCCCAGCGGTCGCCCCGCCTCGTTCACCGCCAGACCCACATGCGCCTTCAGACCCTGCACGCCCGACCCACCGCCACCAATGTTCACCAGCCCCGCCGTCGCCGGCCGACTCGCATAGTTCAGCGCCGTCGTGTCCTGCAGCGCCAGCACCACCGGCTCCAGCCGACAGCGATCCACCATCGCCGCCCAGTGCGACTCCAAGATGTGTTCCATTTTCACCCTCCCGTTCGATAACAGCCGGTAAGCCGCACGCAAGTCCGCCCGCCGGGGAAAGATCTGCGGCAGCGACGCCCCCGGCCGCTCCAGCCACGCCCGACCCATGCGCAAGATCCGCGCGCACACCCGACCGTCCGGATGCGTGCTGCGACCATATTCCACATCCGCCCAATCCGTCTTCTCATCCATGTGCAGCGCCGGCGCCGCCTGAATCTGCCGCACCGGCTCGGCGCACAGCACCGTCCGCCAGCCGCGCACCAGCGGTTTCAGCCACACTGCCCGCACCACCGTGCCACCGCCCGGCGAGCAACCCGAGGTGCCGCCCTCACCGCGCTGCCAACCCGCCGCCCGGTAGCTCGTCCCCGGATGCTCGGGCGCCACATACGTGTACGCCAGCACCGGTCGTACATTGTACTTCGTCTCCCAGTCCTCGACCACCTGCGCACACGCCAGCTCCAGCACCCGAGAAGCCAGACCGTGAACCCGCACCCCCGGCAGAATCAGCAGCCGCTGGTTGTTCAGCACCCGACTCAGATTCGACACCCGCGCCTCACCCGACCAGCCGATGAACGCATCGCGCACTTTCTGGTGCCAGCTCGCCGCACAGAAGTTCAGCCCGCCCAGACGACCGTAGCGCGAAGAACACACCCAGTAGCGCAGCTGGCCACCCGGCGCCTGACGCCAGCCCTGCGGGTGATGCGTGCGCATCATCGACTCCCACTGCCGCCGTTCCTCGTCGCCCGACACCGGCTCGACCGTCACCTCACCCAGTGCTGACAGCGGGCAACGCAGCGCGCGGTCCGGATAAGCCGCCTCAGGCGGCGCCTCGCGGCCGCCCGAACCGAATGACGGGTGCGTCGCCGGCAACGCCACACCCAGCCGCTCAGCCAGCACCGGCAGCGCCTTTCGGGCCGAGGCCACGCACAGCTCGCCCGTCGTGCCGGTCCACTGCTCGCGCTCGCACAGCTCGAGGGCCAGGGCGTTGCGCGACACACCCGGCGTCGACGCCGCATTCTGAAACCAGTCGATGGTCTGGGCGTGAAACTGATGGAGACCTACTTTCATGGTAGGCCCTGTTTTATCACATTATGAAAAAAGATTCAACTGTGACTATTTGTGAGCCCGCCATCGGGTCTTCTACCAGGTTCCGTTTCACTGCGTCATGCCGTAGCCGTCCAACCTGAAGAGCGAAACCAGTGCGCGGGGACTGGCGAACAACTTCGGCATGCAGCTTCCTCTGTAGAAGGCAAATCGCATGATCAACCGGCTCAATGGCCGAATCATCGCCCATCCGATGGCGCCACCATCGATCAGCAGTGAGGCGGGTCGGGAACCGGACTGGTTGGTTGATGGGAGATGCGATCTGGAGCCGTTCGAACTGAAATCTCAGGACTCTGGAATGAGGATCGGATGAGGGCGATAATGTAGTGCCTTGGAGTCAGCTCACCCAAAATAAAACAACAGTTTGAACCATCGAAGTCGGGTGCTTAACGCCCATTCACGATAGGACTGACTTGTGGACCGCAGTCATTCCATTTGTCGCCGACTTCAATTGGGAAGCGGCGGTTCGAAACGCACGAAAAATGACGAACTCAAGCCGAGGCGTCATCCGGCACCCGATTCTTCCCTCAATTGATCGATGGCCGCTGCCGACAGGTCCGTATATTTTCGGATTTCCTCATTCGACCAGCCATCTGCAATGAATCGTTTTGCAATGTCCTGAGCCTTGCGCAAGGCTCCCCGTTCCATACCCCGTTCCATACCCCGTTCCATACCTCGTTCCATACCTTCCAACAGCCCCAGCTTCCGAATCTCTCCCACCGACACCGACATCAGGTCTTCCATCTGAGCATGAATCTCCTGCATGATCTCATCTCCCGGCTCATTCGCCTCAAGTTCCTTCTGCAACCTCTCCATTTTAACCTCTTCACATACATTCAGGAAGTAAAAATACACGCTGTTCAGCAGCTGACGCCGCACTGGCTCCGGCAGCTCATGGACCAGCTGCAGCCAACCGATGAACGCCCGCTCGTCCGCCTCCCAGATGTTCGCCATCGCATGCAGCACCAGCCGCAGCGGCGCCGGCGCCTGGCGCAGCCGCGCACCAACCGCCGGCTCCCTGAGACTGACGAACACCGCCTGGAAATCAATCAGATGACCGCCGAACTCATCCACAAACTCCTCCGACAGCCGCGCATGCTCGAACGCGCGAAACGATTTCTCCCGCCGCCACTCCGCCGCACCGTGATAAATGATGATCGGCAGCACCGCATCCACATCTTCCTCGTACAGGGTTGACATGTACCGCAGCAGCTGACGCATCACATCGGCATCCGGCCCGCTCTTGTGTTCCACCAGTATGCTGACCACCACCTGCGTATGATCCCTCAGCCGCACCTTCACCATCAGGTCCGAATACCGGGCCTTCAGATCCTGCGTGCTGGTCATGACGTTGGAGGCCACCGTCAGCGTGTCAAGGTCGAACAGCGCCAGCTGCGCCGGCGTCAGGACAAACGACAGCAGATCCCGCACCCAGGCGACTTGCTTCAGGTGCGACGTGAAAAAATTGTTGTGCCACTTGCCGCCCTTGCCGGAACGCTCCTGATCACTGCGGTTCTCAGGCATGGCGGGCCACCTGTGGCTGACGGATCTTCGGGTGGCGGGACTGTCTCATTTTGGGCAACTCCATCAGCTGAGTTGGGGATGGATCGAAAAATCACATTGTAACTGACTTCGAATGTCAAATATTTGTCGAATCGGCACGCGGTTCGACCTTGATATTGACGGCTGAGAGTTGACAGTTCCGAAGTCTTCGATTGTCAGGCGGACCGCATCAACCCGCCTGGCTGGCCCGGTCGAAGAGTCTCGGCGAATCCATCAAAAACAAGCAGGAAGCTGGAACGCAACCCCACCTCTTCCTACCCGAACAGGTCGCCACCCCAGCCCAGACTTCCTGACCTAAGTCAAGAATTATGATGAAATTGTCACCTGGGAAGCAGGCTGACGCGTGTATCGCCCAGCCGATTTTCAACCGCCGTTTCTCGTGGCCTCGACCTGATCTTTGAGCGATGTCGGATGTCCCATTACCGCGGCGATTTCATGACTGACCGCATTCGGGCGGGGCGAAGCCGGGCCGCCGGCTGGAGAGCTGGATCGGTAGTGTTCAGACGACCGTCGTGATTCGACAGCCGTTTGAACGGTGGCGGCTGATTGGTCTCTCATCCCATACGGGACGACCCGTTCGGGTGAGAGCCGCGGTGGGATAATGTTAAATCACTGATTTGACAGACCGGTCCATCAGTGAACTATCATTGGAGTTGTTTACCATGTCAGGAAGTCTGGACTTACGAATTCGCCGACTGAGGATTTCAATCCGACGACAGGAAAGAATCTTGAATCAGACGGGCACCGTCACGACTCAAGATTTGGCTGAATCGTTCGGTTGACGCTGTTCGGTGAACGCCCGCTCCACGCGTTCCAATAAGAACTTGGTCTCACTCAGTGTGTGCAATATTTCAGCATCCAGATTTTCGTCGCGCACCAGTTCCGATTCGTGTTGAGCCTTGTGCAGATTGTTGATGACTACGGCAATGAACAGATTGATGACGATGAATGCGGCGATGATGACGAAACTGATAAAGAACATCCAGGCGAACGAATTGAGCTCCATGGCGCGGTACATGACATCGGTCCAATCCTCAAGCGTCAGCACCCGAAATAAAGTGATCAGAGAGATGCCCAGGCTTCCCCAATGAAATGGGTCGTGTTCGTGGAACATGTGATAGCCAGCTATCGCATAAATGTAAAACACGATGGAAATCAAGAGAATGACATTACCGAGTCCCGGCAATGATTTAATCAGAGTCGAGATGATCAGACGCAGTTCGGGAACGGCAGTGATCAGTCGCAATATGCGCAACAGACGAACGGTTCTGGCGATCAACGCATACTCGCCCGTTTGCGGGACCAGCGAAAACACCACCACGCAGAAATCAAACAGATTCCAGCCCTCACCAAAATACCGACTGAAAACGGGTGCCGCAGCGGTGATTTTAAGAATCGCTTCAACGGCGAAAATGATCAGTACCAGATGATTGATCGAAAGCAGTACGCTTTCGTAAGGAATGGCCACAGCCGGATAGGTCTCAAGACCGAGAACGATGGCATTGAGTATGATCAGAGCGATGATGAATCGCTCGAACCACCGCCACTCCGTGATTCTTCTGCAGATTTTGATCAATTCCATTTACTCAGGATGCTCGGCGATCGATACCGCACGCAAAATCGCCCGCGCTTTGGCCATCGATTCTCGCCATTCGGTATTGGGAACAGAATCAGCGACCAGCCCCGCACCTGCCTGAACGAAAACCCGATCGCCAATTAAAATCGCAGTCCGAATCGCAATGGCCGTATCCAGATTGCCGTTCCAGCCGATATATCCAACCGCGCCTGAATAAATGTCCCGCTTGTGGGGCTCAAGTTCATCAATGATTTCCATCGCGCGAACCTTGGGCGCGCCGCTGACCGTGCCCGCCGGCAAGGTCGCACGCAGAACATCAAGCGCATCCATGCCTTCCCGCAATTCACCGGTCACATTTGATACGATATGCATAACGTGCGAATATCGCTCAACATCCATCACATCATTGATTTTTACCGTTCCCAATTTCGAAACGCGGCCGACATCATTTCTGCCAAGATCAACCAGCATGATATGTTCGGCACGCTCTTTCTCATCGGCCAACAGTTCTTTTTCCAGCCTTTGGTCTTCTTCTTCACTGTCTCCGCGCGGCCGAGTGCCGGCCAACGGGCGAACCGTTACGACGCCGTCTTCCAATCGCACCAGGATTTCGGGTGACGTACCGACGATGTAGTAAGAACCGAAATCTAGAAAGTACATATATGGAGAAGGATTCAGCGTTCTGAGCGCTCGGTAAAGATCAATCGGGTCACCTTTGTACTTTGCCGACAGCCGCTGGGAAAGCACAATCTGAAACGCGTCGCCCGCCAGTATGTATTCCCGGCATTTTCTGACCGCATTCTCAAAATTCTGCTGTCCGAACGACGACTCAAACTCATCTTCTTTCGCTTCTTGGCGAAGCGACAGTGCCGGTCGCGACACCATCGGCGATTTCAGCTGCTCGGCGAGCTCATTCAATCGGCGGTTTCCAGAATCATAATCTTCCCCCCGCGAGACATCGACATAGATGACGATAAACAGCCGCCCCGATAAATTGTCGAACACGACCACCTCATCCGATACCAGCAGACAGATATCGGGTATATCGGATTCGCTCGGCTTACGCCCCGGTGCAAGAGTCGGTTCAATGTACCTGACGGTATCGTAGCCAAAGTAGCCCACGAGCCCACCCGTAAACTTAGGCAGGTCTTCCAGCGTCGGAACTTTGAACCGTTGGTGAAACGCCTTGATATCGGCCAGCGGATCGTCGCTTGTCCACTGTTCAAGAATGGTATCGAACTTGAGGATCGTTACGATGTTCTCGCGCACTTCCATTCGAGTCGAATTGGGCAGGCCGATAATTGAGAATCGGCCCCATTTTTCTCCCCCCTGTACCGATTCAAAGAGGTAACTGTAGGATTGACGCGCCAGCTTGCAATAGGTACTTAGCGGCGTATCGAAGTCAGCCAGTACCTCGCGCAGAAATGGAATGTGGGTATACCCCTGGTCTCGCAGTTGTCTAAACTGATGTTGCGTAATCATGGTTTGCGGTCACATCAAATGGATATTCATCATGTCGTCTGACAAGTCGGTTTTTCGACCATCGTCTGCGATTTGCGCGACTTTTCAACTTTACCGGCGATGGTAAATTTCCAAAAAAATTGGCACTGGACCAATCAGACAGACGCGCCGATGGCTCGCCGCATAGCGGAGATGGTCTCGAAATAATCGGCTGATCCGAATATCGCTGAACCGGCAACAAACGTATCGGCCCCTGCCGCCGATATTCGACCGATGTTCTCGACGGTTACTCCCCCATCAACTTCCAGCCGAATGGGACGCGACTGTGAATCAATCAGCTCGCGGACCGTTCGAATCTTATCGATGACATACGGAATGAAACGCTGCCCGCCAAAGCCAGGATTGACTGACATCAGGAGAACCATATCAATTCCGTCAAGAGCATAGTCGAGATGGTGAAGCGATGTCGAGGGATTCAATGCCAAGCCCGGTGAGCAGCCATTGTCGCGGATCAGATTGATTGTTCGATCAATGTGATCCGATGCTTCCGGATGAAATGTAATGGTGTCGATTCCGGCCTCAATCATGTTCCCGATGATTCGGTCCACCGGCTTAACCATCAGGTGTGCATCGAGTGGCGCTTCGATGCCGAATTCTCTCAATGATCTGCAGACCACGGGCCCGAATGTCAAATTTGGAACATAGTGATTGTCCATCACATCAAAATGAATCCAATCGGCGCCTGCAGACAGAACCGTTTCCACCTCTTCACCCAGACGGGCGAAATCCGCGGAAAGAATCGAAGGCGCAATTACGGCATCCATCACGTCAATGTCTCTCGATCAGTGCATCGCGATGAAATAGGTTTGATTCTGTCGATTGATCTTGAGGAGTATCAGATCATCGGGATCGCGGATGATCTCATCAAAATCCTTGACATCACTGACTGATTCCTGATTGACTTCCAAAACGATATCGCCTTCTCGAATACCTGAGCGCCATGCGTAACTTCCGCGTTCAACGGATGCGGCTAGAACCCCTGCCTGCGATCCTTGAATGTTCTCAAATACGACACCATCCAAACGACCCGTGACTTCCTTACCGAAAACGGTCCGACGATTATTGTCTCCAATATAACCCGTCCCATACATCACCTGTCCCTGTCGCTTGAATTCGACGTTCACCTGTTCTCCCACCCGGATCAGCGCGATCATGTTTCGCAGCTGGGATCCGTTAACGACTCCAGCACTATTGACTTTAGTCAAGATATCGCCTTCCCGCATACCGGCCTCTTCGGCCGCTGAGCCAGGTAGTATGCGATTGACCAGAACGCCCTCAACATGATCGAGGCCGAATGCTTCTGCCACTTCCTGAGTCAATTCCTGGAAATGTATGCCCAGGACACCCCTTCTGACCCGGCCGAATTCGGCAATCTGTTCGGCGATGCTGGCCGCTGAATTGATGGGTATTGCAAAGGCAATACCAACGTTCCCGCCAGCCGGTGAGAGAATTGCCGTATTGATGCCAATAACCTCGCCGCGCAGATTCACCAGTGCGCCACCGGAACTGCCCGGATTGATGGCCGCGTCGGTCTGTATGTACTCCTCATATCGATCAAGTCCGAGACCACTGCGGCCCAGCGCGCTGACGATACCGGACGTAACGGTCGCTGACAGGCCGTAGTTGTTCCCCAGCGCCAGAACGAAATCACCAACGCGCAAATCGTCAGAATCTCCGAGCTTGATTTCTACCAGGTTTGGCAGATCGACTCGAAGCAGCGCCAAATCCATGTCCGGGTCCGTCCCGACAATTTCGGCCGTGGCAGAACGGCCATCCAGCAGAGTAATCTGAATTTCAGAATCTTCGGAAAGAAGATGATGGTTGGTCAGAATGTGCCCTCGGGTCGCATTGATGATCACACCGGATCCGAGATCCAAATGGCGCCGCCGGCGGCGCTCATCATGATTCGGAGTCTCAAAAAAACGCTGAAAAAAATCATCCCCACCAAAAAATTTGCGCAGTGCATCCATTGGATAGTCTCCGGCTGCGCCGCCTGATCTTCTTACTGTCGATATATTAACAATGCCATGCTCTATTTTTTCAACAACATCCGCGAGTGTGGGAAGTCCCGTTCCATCCATCACGAATGGCAGTGTGGAAGCAATGCCGATGTTCGCGGAGGTTGTGATGAAAAAAACCGCTACCGAAACGGTCATCAGTTTTCTAAATCTCATATGCATCGTCTGTATTCTTACTTTTTTTGAGAGCGTCAATGATTTTAACGACATGGCGATCGACGTGCTACACCGCCATTTGTCAATCGTTCAACTTGTGCGTACATTTTTGCCAACAGCTCGAAAGTGGAAAAACAACCGTCAGATTGATTAAAAACAACTGATCTGACCTTTGAGAGTGTAGCAGAACTGCAAATGGGGTTTGTGCGCGCTTTCTGGGTTACGCCTTTTTTACTGGTCGATTTATGAAGGCCTCGCAATGTAAAAAGGCAGATGCGCAATATCATCAATCGATTCAGACACTTGAGTTACCCGTTCAATCTTCCGTCAATCAGATGGGGTTGAAAAGATGGATTCGCGATTCGATCATCTTCGAATTGGGTGAAACCCACCCTGTCCATCTCGTCTACCCTGCTGAGTTATGCGGTTCGCGTCGGCTCCCAGCCGTCATCCCAACAGGACCGCAAGCGAAACAACTTCCACAATCGCGATCCATTCCAGCGATCATCGTTAACCGTCTCGGCAATCCCGCGAGCAGGCTGTCGTAGAAAATGCTGACACCAGTCATACACTGACCGAGGATCCGTCGCCAGCCACATCATCAGTTCCCGCAATGCCGTCCTGCCAATCCACACATAAAGCGAATTTTCCCTGTTGGGGCGGCTCAAGAACTCCACCCAGGAAGCGGTATTTTCAGTTCACTTAACATGGCTTCAATGATACTTCAAACCGATCCTCTTTCACATCTTCATTACGATTCATTGACGGCAGGGAGGCATGTAACAGTGCTATCGGTCAGTAGAAATCCAACCGACCAGACGCAGAAAGATTGGCCCGCGATGCAGTTCATCTGACAGCTACGTAACTTCACGCCAAGCTGGAAACATCGGGAAATAAAGCGCCGTGCGGATGGGTCTCGAATCCATCCCGGAAACGATCGATCGATAACGCATCAACTGATCCCGGTAGCGGCCGACCTCCTGAGCAAGAAACTGCTCGACATTGCCGCCGGTCGTACCGCTTTTATAGTCGATGATCCATCGCACTCCATTTTGATCGACAAATGTGCGATCAACAATAACGTTGAAAATCTCGCCCTTCACGAAACCCGTCAGCCTGAGTTCCGCGTCCGAGTCCTGGTGTTGGTCGCTCAGTATCCATTGACCTGTGGGATCGTTCAAGACATTGACGAGAGCGGTCCGTATGCGTTCCAGCGCGAATTCCATCTGTTCATCATCTGCAGTCATGCCCATCGCCAGCAGTCGATTTCGCCACTTGTCCTTTTCCTTGACGAATTGATCTGCATTCCAGCTGCCAGCACCGGTCCGAACGATCTTTTCCAGCCACTCATGGACGACGTTGCCAATCCACAGCGCAACGCTCCCCGCCCAGTCAAAATCTATCGGTTCCGTAAGATCAGGACTTTCCAATTTGTAACCGGATACTTTGACTGATTCAGGCGGGTCGGGCAGGCGCCAATCCGATGGCAGGCGCATCAGTGCAAATTCTTTCGTTTCCGCTGACTGCTCTTCCAATTCTTCCTGCTCGTCGCAGCTCGCAGAAGAAATGGACTTTATCCATTTCGCATCCGCTTTGATTTCTGCTGCCATACCAGGCCATGTCAACCCCAACATCGAGTATTCGGGCGGTACCACGTTAAGATAGCCATGCCCATAGATATACAACTCCCGCTTGGCGCGAGTACAGGCGACGTATGCCAATCTCAACAGTTCGATCTTTGTTCTCTTTTTTTCCCATTTCAGAATGAAATCGTACTGACTGCCCTGTTTGTCCGATCCCGTTGCCACAATGGGTGACAGCAGCATCTGGCTGCCCCAGCCTTCCCGGACGAATTCTGACCAGACCAGCAGCGGGTTTGATGCCCTACCGCGCCGATAAGCGCTGAACTGGGGCAGAAAGACGGCATCAAATTCCAGCCCTTTGGCACCATGCATGGTCAATACATGCAGCCACGTCTCATCGGGTCTGACCACTGGAACCGCATGCAGACGCGCCAGTTTTTCCTCAAACAGGCTAAGATTCTCAACCGAATGGCCCTTGGCATTCTGTTCGATGAGATCGAGAATCAACTGCGCATTGTCAAGATCATGTGGCGCATAGCAGGCCGGACCGCCGAGCAGCAGCCAGCAGTCCTGAACCCATTCTCGCATCCTATGCTGTCCAGCCGCGGCAAAGGTTCTATGCAACACGCCTCGAACCCGTTCCACTCGCAACCGACCATCTTCGGACAACGCCATTTCAACTTGCGAATCATTGAGACGGTCCCAGATGGCTGCTTCTCGGTCCTCGGCAATCACCAACAGATCGGCCAATGTCAAACCGCACCATGGTGCTCTCAATACCGCCATCCATGAGGTTCGGTCCGCCAGATTCAGGAGACAGCGCGTCAGCGATAGAATGTCCTCCACCACCGGCCGCTCACTGAGGGGAATAAAATCCTGCGCATAAAAACTGATTTCCCGCTCGACGAGTCGTTCGATTATCAGGTCCGCATGCCGGCGATTTTCAACCAGAACGGCGGCTTGAACGTCAGCACCAGAATTCTGTGCGCGGAAACGCATCAGATCTTCAATAATTTGATCGGCTTCTTTCTGCTTGAGGAGGGCCGCAGGAATGGTTCGACCCTCTTGATTCTTATTCTGCTGCAGCCACAGGCTGACTGTCCCCTCCTGACGCGGAGCTGCCATTTCAAGCTCAGTCGTACACTTCACATAGGGAACTGAGCCGCTCTCAATCTCCGCGCCATGAGGAAACGATGGCTCGAAAATCGAATTGAACCATTCCACCAATTTCCGCTCAGAGCGAAAATTTCTCGTCAGACGCAATGGTTTGATCGGCAGATCGGCAAGCCCGTTCTCAACCACCGAGAGATAGATGCCGACTTCCGCCTCGCGAAAGCGGTAGATCGACTGCATTGGGTCGCCCACAAGAAATAGGGTCCGACCGTCACCCGCCTGCCAGCCGGCGACCAGCATTTCAAGCAGGTCCCGCTGCGATACCGAGGTGTCCTGAAATTCATCAACCATTATGTGACGATACTGATAGTCCAGCACCAGCGAAAGATCGGTTGGATTGTCGGCATCGCCGAGCGCCTGCAGCGACTGCTGTGCCATTTCGATAAAGTCCACCTGACCATATTTTCGAAATTCCAGCTTCAGCTCCGCAACCGCATGCTGCAGCACGACTGAGCACGCCTGCAGCGCCTGCCACTGACTGTCTTCGTAGGCGGTCGAATTGGGGTAGGTCTCCCGAACATCGACCAACCGATTTTTCAGCATCTCGTTGTCCCGACACATATCGATGACTTCCTGAAATTCTTCCTTGGTCAATGAGCTGGGAACATCCGCAGCTGTGATGCGTTTTCTCCATTGCTGAGGCCTGCTGGCGGTGATCATGCCGGCCGCCAGCTGTTTCCATTCGGCCACGCTGGATGGCTGTGAATGGTCCAACCGGTCCAGTCCCAGCTTCTCGCAGGCGGGTGACGGCATCATGTCCCGAGTCTTGTCCAACTGCGCGGCAATGAACACCTGCCAGATTTTCTGCAGCAGTTCCCGATCAGCATCCGTAAATGAAGTGCCGACCAAATGCCGCAGCCACTGATCGCGTTTGTGTAGCAGCTGAACGATGAGCTCCTGAAGTTTGCCGCTGTTGTTGTCGAGATGCTGCAGCAGTACCGCCAATGCACCGCTGAGCGCTTCGCTTTGATCGGCAGACTCATAGAGATTCAGCACCGCCGACCGATAATGCCGAGCGGCATCCTCCACAATCTCCGGCAACGAACCAAATCTAGAAGCCCACGGCATGCGTCGAACCAAACTCGTACACAACGCGTCAATCGTCATGATCTGCAGTCTCGATGGCAGCTCCAGCAGGTTCCAGCCGCGTTCGAGTGAACGCGCTCTGACTTTACTGACCGCACGGTTGACCGATTCCTGTGGGAAAAGAGGGCTGTCCGGCTTGAGAGCGTTATGGATTCGCTCGCGCATCTCTGCGGTCGCTTTGCGGGTGAAGGTGATCGCAAGCACCTCTTCAGGTTGTTCAGCGACCGCCAGCAGGCACATGAAGCGGCCAATCAGCAGAGTCGTTTTTCCGGAACCTGCGGGCGCCTGCACAATGAACGACTGCGCAATGTTCAACGCCTCGTCGCGGGCCGCCCGATCACTCATCGGTTCCTGACCAACGTCAGTCATCCCACTGCATCCGATCTGCACTTGATCCTGCAGACGGGCGTGACGTTACAATATTCACAGGCACCATGCAGAGGATCGGCCAACGCCTCACCGGCAGCAAAATTCGCGGCGAGACTTTCCAGCTCCGTCAACCAGCTGACATCGAACCGCCCGTCAAGCTGATATCGAATCGGCAGCGCGTTGGAGGATTCGCGCCTAGACTTCGACAACCGCCGATGCCATTTTTCCTGAGACGATTGATACCAACCGCCATCTTTCAGCTGGATATACCCAACATCTGCAATTTTGAACCCCTGCTTATGCATCGCGACCGCGTAGACCGCCAGCTGCGGGTCCCTGGGACGATGGCCATTTGCATCTTTGATATCGCACATGCCGGTTTTGTAGTCAATCAAGCGGAATTCATCGTGCCATTTTTCGATCCGATCGATTTTCAGCCCCAATGTCATTCCGGCCAGCGAGATTTCAGTCTGGTATTCGACATCCCAAATCTGATAGCTGGAATGTGACAGATCGTAATATTCCCAAGTAGAATTCTCGCGATTGTCGCGGATCTTTTCAGCCGTTCGCTTCATGTCGAACTCCTCCACCACCAGTTTGGCGAGCTGTGACAGGATTGCGGCTTCCACATCGATTATTTTCCGACTGAGCGATCGGGTAAGACTGCCGTTGTACTCATCCACCACCTGCCGCACAATCTTACGGATGATGTCCGAAAGCCCCCCACTGTTGGACAACTTTTCTAAAGCCTCTGGAGTGGTGAAATCGCGATACAGTTTTTCCATCGTCTGATGCATCATCAATCCGCGGGCGAGCCTTGTTACACCGATTTCCAATGCGGGCAGCTCCTGCAGATGCAATCGGTGCACTGCGAAGGCGCGAAACGGGCAGTTCGACTGATTTTTCAAAAGCCTCGCGCCACCGGATGTCTGGCTGTCCGTATTAACCGGCGGCGCCCGCCAGTCGTTCAGCCTTGTGCACCTGGCATAGTGTTCGCTAATTACAGACAGGTAATCCCGATGGGAGGACAAATCTTCCCATTCATTCCCATCAAACGGTTGAGGTCGGTCAAGCAGTATGCTTCTCTGACAGGGCGTGTTACCATCCATGAGTGCAAAGCTCTGAACGATATGCTCCGCACCCGACACCATCTGTAGATACCGCCGGTGAACCTGCTCAGCCAAGAATTGAGTCGAACTGTGCGGGATGGCATGGGCTTTCTGAACTGAAATGGGCAGAAACGGATTTGGATGCGGTGAACCCGGCAGCGATTTCTCATTCATTCCCAGCATCCAGAGATGCGTGAATGTCTGACCGGCCATCGACAGATATTCCCCGACCTGAACAGGTGTGCGCAGGGCTCTTGGCTGTACACTCTCCTCACCCACCCGTCGAACCAATTTGGCCAGTGCGGTTTCAATGCGGCAGACCGAAGCAACAAAGCCCAGCTCGGCCAGACTGTGAACGATCGAAACCCAGGAGTGGTAGGCCTGCCGCTCGTCTATGCCAAACGAATGGTCACCTTTTTTCCCCGACTGAAAAATCGCCAGCCACTGCATGAACAGTCGCCCCCAATAGGCATAGTCTGCCGTCGGCGGCTGGTCTGCGAGCAGTCGCTTCGCCTGACGAAGCAGTGCCATGAACTGTGGACATCGTTTCGACCCGCGGGTCGCCAGGCTGATGACATCATCAATAGAGAGTCGATCGCCGCCAATGCCATAGAGCGCAAGCGCGAAGTCGGCCCGTTCCGCCGCTTCTGCGACCCAACCCTTGATGCGATTGGACCTGAAAACGGCGGCCATCACCTCGATGCTCACGGTTGGTCGAAGCAACTCGAGCAGATTCATGGCATCGACCACGACTGGCAGTTCGCTCAGTGAACCACTGAGCGTCATATGGAAAGCCTGATTGTTCGTCTGCCGATTTTCCATGATGGCATCCGGATTCAGATAATCGGCCAGTCTGCGACTTAACCGGGGCCCGATTTCCTTTAGGTTGGGCGTAACAATACCAATGCGATGCCGCTCGGGATTGGCCTCGACTGCGACTCTGGCCCAACGCGCGCAGGCATCAATTTCCTCAGCCGTCGTTCTAAACTCGAAACGCTGAGCCGATTCGACATCTGCAGCAGTCCGGTGTTCGAGGACCTCAACCCCGTCAATCGCCCGTTTCAGCGAATCAACCAGTCGGTTCAGCTGCGGTGTCCAGGTATCGATACCTGCAAAAACAACCGCCGGCGCACCGTCGGCGCTCATTAATTCCCGAATGACATCGCCGACATGATCCGCGAGGCGCTCATGGTCGATGCAGTTGCGTCGTTCAAGCTCGTTGACATAGGCATTCAGCCAGATTCGAAAATTGGTGACATCCGCGCTCAGCTCGCCGGCCAGTTCTCCAGCATCAATATCGTAGCTGCACATCAATCCATAGGCGGCTTTGACCTGATTTGCGGTTGCGGTGATATGCCAGAGGAGATATTCGTAACCTGATTTGAACCGATTGCGAATATTCTCGGCGATCGTGCGTTCCCAGATCTGTCTTGACTGCTCGGCGCTGAGCAGCGTATGGACTGCTGCGCCAGCGCGCAGTTCATAACGGCTCCAGAGCCGTCGCAGCCAGGTACTGAGGGTGAATACTTCGGGCGTTTTCCAGGCCGAGAAACCGGCCGCCTGCATCTGCTGATTGTATTCATCGGCGACCAGATGCTGCAGGCGCTGCGTGTCCACAATGACGACCGCATCGCTGTGCAGGCGGTCGACGCAGTCATCGACCATACTGCGCCTCAGCGTTGTCGAGACGGGAATCTGCAGCATGCCGCGCGGCCGACCGCTAGGAGTCCAGCCAGTCCCCAGCGGCGCGGCAGACCATGCTGCCAAGCATTTCGATGTGTTCGGCGCGGTCGTTCAGGCAGGAAATGTAGCTGAATGATTCACCTCCGGATGCCAGAAAAAGTTCCCGATATCCGATATCAACCTCCTCCAGTGTTTCCAGACAGTCTGCTGCAAATCCCGGACAGATCACATCAATTTTCCGCACGCCCTGCGCCGGCAGTTCAGCGAACACGCGCTCAGCATAAGGCTGCAGCCATTTTTTCGGACCGAACCTGGATTGAAAGCAAACCCGCCAGTTCGGCAATGCCAGCTTTTCGGCCAACAGCCTCGCGGTGTCGTTACACTGCCGCTGATAGGGATCTCCAGCGTCGCAGACTTCCTGCGGCAACCCGTGAAACGACATGACCAGACATTCCGCCTGACCATTGTCCGCCCAGTGCAGCTGAACGGTCTTTGCAAGGCATTCGATATATTCCGTTCGACTGGCGTAGCCATTGATGAACCGAATTTCCGGCACAAACCGTCTTTTCGCCATCACTTTGCCAATTTCATCAAATATCGAAGCGGTGGTCGAGCCTGAATACTGTGGATACATCGATACGACCAATATCCGCTCAATACCCTGCGCCGTCATCTCATCCAGAACGTCGGCGAGCGCAGGGCTGCCGTAGCGCATGGCGTGTCGTACGGCAACGTCCTGCGCGCCGTTGGTACTCATCAACCGCTGCAGACCCTCTGCCTGTCGGGTCGAATTGATCATCAGCGGTGATCCGCCTTCCTGCCACACTTTCTCGTACGCTTCCGCACTGCGCCGCGGACGGACCACTAAAATGACGCCATTGAGTATGAACCACCATAGAAACTTCGGCAATTCGACGACTCGAGTATCCGACAGGAACTGCCGCAGAAAACGTCGGACGGAGGCGGGCGACGGAGAGTCTGGGGTACCCAGATTCGCCAGAATGACACCGCATCGTTTCGCATCAGCATGCGGTCGGAAGTTGTCGATGTATAGGGGCATTCAGCTGGCCGTCGCAAGTGTCAGACTGAGGGAGCCGGTGGGGCATGCCGTCTGCCGAATTCAATCATGCGCCGAATGGAGCGTTCCGCCCGCTTACGAATGGATTCTTCGATCTGAACCTCATCGCTCAGCTGGGTGAGTACGGTCTTGAGCCGTGGCAGATCATTCATCTTCATCCAGGGACAGTGGCCGCAGCTCTCACAGGTCGCGCCTTCACCGGCGGTTGGTGCGGTGATGAACGTCTTTGCCGGCGCCAGCGAGCGCATCTTGTGCAGGATGCCTTCTTCGGTGGCGACAATGAAGGTGTCGTCCGGTAAAGTCTGAGCGGCGTGAATGATCTGGCTGGTCGAACCGACCACATCAGCCAGCGCAATCACGGATGCCGGAGATTCCGGATGAACGAGTACCTTGGCCCGTGGATGACGGTGCAGCAGATTCTGCAGCACGATTGCTTTGAATTCCTCATGCACGATGCAGGCGCCATTCCACAGCAGCATATCAGCATCGGATTCCCGTCTGATGTAGTCACCGAGATACTTGTCCGGCGCCCAGAGGATTTTTTCACCTTGCCGGTGCAGGTGCTGAACCAGCTTGAGACCGATGGAGGAGGTAACCACCCAATCCGCTCTGGCTTTCACCTCGGCGCTGGTGTTGGCATAAACGACAACCGTCCGATCGGGATGATGATCGCAGAACTCGCTGAACTCATCGGCCGGGCAACCCAGATCAAGTGAGCAGTTGGCATCGTTCTCAACTGCCAACACCCGTTTCTCCGGACTCAGAATTTTTGCGGTTTCGGCCATGAAGCGAACCCCCGCCACCACGATCGTGGATGCGGGATGTTCATATCCAAACCGCGCCATTTCCAGCGAGTCGGCAACGTATCCGCCAGTTTTTTCCGCCAGATCCTGAATATCACCGTCCACGTAATAGTGTGCGACCAAAACGGCGTCGCGGCGTTCAAGAAGGCCGGCTATTTCGTCGAACAGTCGAATTTTCTGCCCTTCATCGGAGATGGTTCCGACGTGCCCGCGGGCATCCCTTGCGGCGGTAAAAATTCGATCTACAGCAGAACTGGAAGGTTGAAAAGTTGATATGACCATAAGATTCAGAATTCTTGATTTCGTATTCTTACAGTCCTGAATTTTAACCGAACACACCCTCGACCGTCACATCTTTACGGTTCGGGCTAAAGAATCGGTACATGCATCGAAATCACTTCGACCGAAAAACATTTTGATTCGGAATCCGTATCAGTTACCCACTGAATAATTCGCATCCTGCTCGCCACTGGAAACAAACCTTCGCAAACATGGAACTGGAATGTATTCGCTGAGAGTCACATCATAAAATGTTAAAAAATGTGTAAAAAAACGGAGGTGACTCAAGATGTTGAAGAAACGGTATTCGGAAGAATTCAAACAGATGGTTTGTGAAAAGATGCGGCAGGGGGTGGCGCCCTCGCAGTTGGCCCGCGAGTATGAGCCGCGGCTGCAGACGCTGTATCGGTGGAAGCGGGCGATGCTGCACGAAGGACCGGACGCGGTGGCGGAAAGTGCCGCGAAGATACGACAGTTGGAAAAGCAGGTTCGCCAGTTGAAGGAGGATAGGGAAATATTGGAAAAAGCGGCGACCTGGTTCGCCAAGGCACACGGACCAGGGCTGAGCAGGTAAGCGTGTATCAGTTCATGTTGGCGAATCAGGTCTGTCATACGGTGGTGGCGATGTGTCGGGTGCTGCGCGTGTGTCGGCGCTCGTATTACAAATGGAAGCGTGCGGGGACGTCGGTGCGGGAGCGGCAGGATGACGGTCTGCGGCTGCGGATGCGCACCGTTCATGCCGGGGCCAAGAGCAGTTATGGGGTGCGCCGGATGGCGATGGAGCTGCGCAAGCAGGAATGGCCGCTGTTGGGCTGTCGGCGGGTGCATCGGCTGATGCGTGCGGACGGACTGGTGGGTCACACCTGGAAGAAGAAGGTGTTCACCACCACCCGTGCGGGTGATGGGGTGGCGGTGCCGGCCGATCTGGTGGGCCGACAGTTCGCCCGCGGGCGGCTCAATGAGCTGTGGGTGGCGGACTCGACTTACATCCGCGTGCGGGAGGGCTTCGGCTATCTGGCGCTGGTGACGGACGCCTGTTCTCGGCGCATCATCGGCCGTCAGTTCGGTCTGTGCCATGATACCGAGCTGATGCTGGGTGCGCTGGGTCAGGCGGTGTGCAGTCGGCCGTGCGACGGCGTGATTCATCATTCGGACCGCGGGGTGCAGTATCTGAGCGAGCGGTATCGGTCGTACTGTGCGCGTCACGGGGTGGTGCAGTCGGTGGGTCGGATTGGCAACAGTTATGACAATGCGATGGCTGAATCGGTGTTTGCGACGCTCAAGCGGGAGTTGCTGATGGAGGATGACGGTGGTCTGGGTTTTGAGGACATGCGGCGGCAGCTGTATGACTACATCGATGGCTTTTACAACGCCGAGCGTATGCATTCGAAGTTGGGGTGGAAGAGCCCGATCGAGTATGAGCGTGAAATTTTGGCACTCGGCATTTCGTGACGGGTCACGAAATGCCGAGTGATCCAGTGACCGGGATCTGGTAAGGGGTAGCGACTAACATAAGTAACTGTGACCGAAACCGAATACAGTACAAACCAGCTATCAGGAAACTGATGAAATCAACCGCGTATCGGTTTGCATTGCCCATCGGATAGTCGCAAGGCCGCCTTGAAAATCCGCTTGAATCGGAACGAAATTCTTCCGCTCGGCAGACATTTCGTATCCGCAGGACGCAGCAACTTCGGTGGGAAACACCGCATGGAAGTGATATTCGGGACGGCGGGCTCAATCCAACAGCCTAACGTGAATGCGCCGACCCATCCCTGCTCCTATACGAGCTTTCCGGTTCGTTCTGACTCTGACTTCGAATCTCACAGTCAAGAAGATCAAGCAGTGAACTGAACTCAATGTCCCGCTCAGTGGGAATGTCGGCAATGTTAGAATCAACCGGCCTGGCAGAATTTTCAGGAAAATTAACAGGGACTGGAAAATTCTGGCAATTTGTTGCTACAATAAAAAGCTAATCAATCAAATCATCAACTTTTATGAGACAAGTTATGCAAATTAAAAAATTCATTACTATCGCACTGGCGATGCTGGCTCTCGGCGTATCGGGACTGAGCAGCGCCGCCACCCTTGATGAGGTGAAAGAGCGGGGCCATATTCAATGTGGCATCAACACGGGCCTGACCGGCTTCGCTTTCACTGACGATGCCGGTAACTGGCAGGGGTTCGATGTCGCGCTCTGCCAAGCTCTGGCGGCAGCCGTGTTTGGCGACCCATCCGCAGTCAAGTATACAAATCTGACCGGTAAAACCAGATTTGAAGCACTGAAAGCCGGTGAAATCGACATGCTATCTCGGAACACGACCTGGACTTACAGTCGGGATGTTGACCTGAAGCTGACTTTTCTCGGCGTCAACTACTACGATGGTCAGGGATTTATCGTGCCAGCCGCGCTTGGCGTCAGCAGCGCGACGGAACTGGAAGGCGCGTCAGTGTGCATCCAGACGGGGACCACGACTGAACTCAACCTTGCCGATTACTTCCGCAGCAACAATATGAGCTACGAGCCCGTTCCGATTGAAACCAATGAGGAAGCGCGGAACAGCTACCTGGCCGGTCGCTGCGATGTATACACGACGGACCGCTCCGGTCTCGCCGCGACGCGCGCAAGCCTTGACAATCCTCAGGACCATGTCGTGCTGCCGGAAATCATTTCGAAAGAGCCACTTGGACCGGTCGTTCGACACGGTGACGACGAATGGGCCGATATTAACCGCTGGGTTCTGAATGTCCTTATTATTGCCGAAGAAAAGGGTGTGACAAAAGACAACGTCCGCGCCATGGCCGCTGAAACGCAGAAAGACGCCGAACTCAATCGCATGTTTGGTACCGAAGGCGAATATGGTGCAATGCTCGGCCTGAGTGCTGACTGGGTTGTCGATGTAATTGCCGCAGTGGGCAACTACGGTGAGATCTTCGAGCAGTTTCTCGGTGTTAACACCGATATCGGTCTGGAGCGAGGTGTGAACGCACTCTGGACGGACGGAGGTCTGATCTACGCACCACCTTATCGGTAATCGACAGTATCGACGAAACGGCGTGCGGTTGCTCTTGAGGAACACACGCCGTTTCCTCATCATCTGATTCTTTTTATCTCAGCAAGTGAGTTCCGTGAGCAGTCGGAGTCTACAGAATCTATGGACTGATCGACACTCCCGGCAGATGATCATTCAGATCGTCGTCATCATTATTGTCCTGTCACTGCTGGGGTTCTTCATCCGCAATACGCTCAATAACCTCGAACTGCTCGGACGGGAAGCCGGTTACGGATTTCTTTTCACGCCTTCCAACTACGACATAAACCAGCATCTGATCGAATACTCCTCGCGCAGCACTCATTTACGCGCAACGGTAGTCGGGCTGATCAATACGGGACTGGTGGCTCTGTGCGGTATCGTTTTAGCCACCGTCATCGGCTTTGTTGTTGGGGTACTGCGTCTGTCAACGAATTTCCTAGTGAATCGAATCGCCTACATTTTCGTCGAATTCACTCGTAACGTTCCGGTATTGCTGTGGATTCTGCTGTGGCATGGCGTGTTGATTCACAGCCTGCCACACCCACGTCAGGCTGTTACCGTCAACGACATCCTGTTTCTATCGAACCGCGGCTTCTACGTGCCCCGACCCCTGCTGGAACCCCAATTCTGGTGGGTGACCATGGCGACGGTGATGGCGATCGTGGGAGCGGTCGTGCTGGTGAAATTCGCCAGAAAAAAGCAGGAGCTCACGGGTGAGCGGCTACCCGTCATCTGGATCAATTCGGCAGTCATCATCCTATTGCCAATTCTGATTTTCTGGATGGCCGGTTCGCCCGCCACCTTGGAAATGCCGGTCTTCAAGGGGTTCAATTTCAAGGGCGGCATCGTTCTGACGCCGGAGTTTATTGCACTGACCTTAGCACTGGCCGTATACACCGGAGCATTCATCGCTGAAATTGTTCGCGCGGGCATACTTTCGGTCAGTCACGGTCAAACCGAAGCCTCCTATGCGCTGGGCCTGAAGCCAAACTGGACCATGCGTCTGGTCATTCTTCCGCAAGCGCTTCGAGTCGTCGTGCCACCCATGATCAGCCAATACCTGAATCTGACGAAAAACTCGTCTCTGGCAATAGCCGTCGGCTATATGGACATCGTGGCAACCATCGGTGGCATCTCCCTGAATCAGACTGGCCGCGCACTGGAGTGCATGTCGATCGTATTGACCATTTATCTATGCATTTCACTGCTGATTTCGGCATTTATGAATTGGTACAACAAGAAAATCTCGCTGGTCGAGCGGTAGGTGAATCGCATGAATGATCTCCATCAGAAAGAGTACATTCCCGGCACACA
This sequence comes from Arenicellales bacterium, assembly GCA_965205205.1. Taxonomy (GTDB): domain Bacteria; phylum Pseudomonadota; class Gammaproteobacteria; order Arenicellales; family JAJDZL01; genus JAJDZL01. The sequence continues at coordinate 2,680,866 of CBDBFX010000002.1, read as the reverse complement.
CGTCGACCTGCCGCCACCTGTTTCTCAAGTTGGCGTTACCGGCTGGATGCGAAAAAACCTGTTTTCCAGCCCCGCCAACGTCATCTTGACGATTGTAGCCATCTATTTTCTTTACAAAGTGGTGCCACCGATTCTGAACTGGGCGTTTTTTGATGCGGTGTTTTCAGACGTCAAACACCGAAATGAGTGCCGCGAAATCGCCGGTGGCGCCTGCTGGGCTGTGGTCCGCGCGCGTTTCGAACAGTTCATTTACGGCTTCTACCCTGAACACCTGCGCTGGCGGGTCAATCTGACTTTCGTACTGATGTTCGTTGCATTGCTACCGCTGCTCTATGACAATCTGCCCAAACGGAAGCTGCTGCTGTGGTGGTCGTTGATCTATCCTTTTTTCGCCTTCTTCATGCTGTGGGGCGGATTGGGATTGGAAGATGTCGAATCGGCTAAATTTGGCGGATTTCTGCTGACGGTGCTGATCGGAGTTACCGGCATCGTGGTCTCTTTGCCACTGGGTATCGCATTGTCTCTGGGTCGACACTCGTCCATGCCAATCGTCAAATTACTGAGCGTCTGGTACATCGAATTCTTCCGCGGCGTACCCTTGATTACGCTGTTGTTCGTGGCATCCACACTGCTGAACTATTTCATGCCGCCCGGCACCTACTTTGATCTGCTGCTCAGGGTGATCATCATGGTCATCCTGTTCTCAGCCGCCTATATTGCCGAAGTCGTACGCGGTGGACTCGCGGCCATTCCCGCGGGGCAATTTGAGGCGGCCGACGCCCTCGGACTCACCTATTCGAAATCAATGCGACTGATCATATTGCCACAGGCGCTCAAGATTTCCATCCCAGGCATTGTGAACACTTTCATCGGACTGTACAAAGACACCACTTTAGTGGTCATCGTCGGTCTGCTTGACCCGCTCGGCATATCTAGGGCCACGCTGGCCGATTCAAGCTGGCAGGGACTGTCAACGGAGCTGTATATATTCATCGCACTCGGATTCTTCGTTTCGTGCTTTGCAATGTCGCGTTACTCGCTGTACCTTGAACGAAAATTGGATACCGGACATCGTGAAAAATAAGAGGAACTCCCATGGCTGAACAAACATCACCAAACTCAGTCGAATCATCCGTCTCAAACGACGGCAGCGATCCGATTGCGATCGAAATCAAAGAAATGCACAAGTGGTTCGGTGAATTTCATGTGCTAAAGAACATTAACCTGACCGTCAAACGCGGCGAGCGAATCGTAATATGCGGGCCTTCCGGTTCGGGTAAGTCGACGTTGATTCGGTGCATCAACCGACTTGAAGAACATCAGCGCGGCGACATCATTGTCGACGGCATCATGCTGACGAACAATCTGAAGAACATCTCCGAAATTCGCCGCGAAGTTGGAATGGTATTTCAGCATTTCAACCTGTTCCCACACCTGACTGTGCTGGAGAACTGCACCCTGGCACCGATCTGGGTGCGAAAACTGCCAAAAGGTGAAGCCGATGCGACCGCAATGAAATATCTTGAGCGCGTACGCATTCCGGAACAGGCATCCAAATTTCCGGGACAACTGTCCGGCGGTCAGCAGCAGCGCGTCGCCATCGCCCGAAGCCTGTGTATGAATCCCAAAATCATGTTGTTTGACGAACCGACATCCGCATTGGACCCCGAAATGATCAAAGAAGTGCTGGACGTCATGATTCAACTCGCGCAAAGTGGCATGACCATGCTCGTTGTTACGCACGAGATGGGATTCGCCAAAACAGTCGCCAACCGCGTCATATTCATGGATGAAGGGGAAATCATTGAACAGAATGAACCGACCGAGTTTTTTGACAATCCTCAGAATGATCGAACTAAACTGTTCCTGAGTCAGATCCTCTCCCACTGATCTTCAGTCACGTACTGTTTTTCGCATTCATGTCTGGCTGCTGACAGGTTTCTTCAACTTGATATGAAATGTGGAAACGGTTCGACCGGTAGCGACCGAGTTCTAATATTGATCCCTATCAATTGAACTTGTGAAGTTAATCTATGTCATTTCGGCCGGCAGACTCTGGACATATGGAGAACAGAAGATTCAATTTTGCCGATAATGTTCCCAAACAGTTCAGGATTCCTGATGACATACACTTTGAAGTTGACGATTCTAAAGAACCTCATATCCGCCAAAACAGTAAACAAGATGCACCTGAAATGAAATTTGAGGGTTACAAACATCGTATTAATGAGCTGATGGAATACGGTGAAGAGGATGGCATAAAACTAAACCAAAACTCCAGACATGACTTTCAACAATTCATTGATTCCGAACCTAATCTTCGAAGAGGTAGTTTGACGTTGGCCGACGATGGAAACTTAACGGCCGCTTGGAGGGATGATATGGCCACACTTTTAACATTGCACTTTCTAGGAAAAGGCATGATACAGTTTGTTATTCTAAAGAAATTAGCGCACAGTCAATCTACCATAGTCTATGGACACGGTCATTTGAGACAAATAAAAAATCAGATAAGCGCTTGTGAGTTAGAAGAATTTCTAAACAGATGAATTTTGAGAATTTGCCCATTGATGACAACAATTGTTCGTTATGTTGAACCGAGAAAACCAACTGGTATTGGGTGGTGATGTACCGAGCGTAAATGGTAACTGAGGAACCAGTTTAGAAAATATTTGATTTGACTGTGCCTGCTGTTCACAACCTGAATATCGAACAGGTACCCATACAGTCACACCATTGGATAGATTTACCACCTGCAGAAAATGACGCCACCGCCACTAGGGGAATCCCCTTACCGGCTTCGTCCGGTAGCCGTGGGGTTGCACAGCCTCATTGAACTACTGTCAGATCGCTGAACTGCACCCATCAACTCCGCAATCTCACAAGACTTATCCGGCACCGATGTCAATCCAAATATTGACTGTCTTAATTGTCTGATATCATTATAATATGAGAAAGGAACCAATGCATTTGATCTGGACTTCAAATGAACCAACCGAACGTTCTAGTCATCTGCTCTGACGAGCACGCGCGTCGATACAGCGGTTGTTATGGCCACCCGGCTATTCACACGCCAACTCTCAACCGACTGTCCGAACGAGGTGTAACATTTGACAACGCCTATACGCCTTCACCAATCTGCATACCAGCCCGAGCCTCACTGGCAACCGGGCGACAGGTTCATGAAACGGGTTGCTGGTCATCTGCTCAGGCTTATTGCGGACAGACAGAAAGCTGGATGCATCTGGCCCGAGAACGGGGATGCACCGTCATCTCAATCGGTAAACTTCACTTTCGCAGCGCGGAGGACGACAACGGATTTACCGAGGAGATACTGCCGATGTACCTGGCAAATGACGGCATTGGATGGCCGATTGGGCTCCTTCGGAATCCACTGCCGAAATTCCGCGCGGCTTTTGAACTCGCCGAACGAATCGGATGTGGCGAAAGTGAGTACACGGAATATGATCGAAAAATCACCACGGCCGCCTGTGGTTGGATTCACCGGTGGGCGGCAAAGTCGCGAGCGAGGCCATGGGTGCTCTTTGTATCTTTCGTCAGCCCACATTATCCATTGACCGCTCCTGAGAAATTCTATCGCCTCTATGAAAACTCAGAACGACTCGGTCAACCGATGCCCGTGCCAACAGATGGTTACGTTGAACACCCGGTCATAGGCGAGATGCGCCGTTTTTGGAATTATGATGACTATTTCACCGATGAACTGCGAATCCAAGCGAGAAAGAACTACTTTGGTCTGGTCAGTTTTTTGGATGATAACATCAGACAGGTTCTTGAAGCCCTTGAGAAATGCAGAAATACGCGCGACACCCTCATACTTTACACCTCAGATCACGGTGAGATGCTCGGTCATCTAGGACTCTGGACGAAATCAGTGATGTATGAAGACTCCGTTGGCATTCCATTGATTGCCAACGGAAATGGCTTCAAACCGGGTCGATGTGCCGCGCCGGTCTCGCTGACCAATATCAGCCGGACGGTACTGGAGGCGGTCGGAGTGGACGCTAGTGAACCGCTTTCGTGTCTTGAGGAATCGCTGCAGAGTGTCGCTACAAAGCCTGACCGGTCACGGTATGCATTTTCACAATACCATGATGGAGGCACGCCCGTTGGGTTCTTTATGGTGCGCGAACATGACTTCAAATTGGTTCACTACACTGGTGGACATCCTCCACAACTGTTTCATCTGACAGCAGACCCATTGGAGATCGAAGATCTGGCACAGAACCGGAAGTATGCAACACAGCTGGAGAAGCTGCAGAACCGTTTACACCAGATCCTAGATCCAGACGAGATCATTGAAAATTACACCACCGATCAGGTCGCATTGATTGAAAAACTGGGCGGACGTGACAAAATTCTATCGCTATGGGATTTCAATCATACGCCGATGCAATAGCATCACATCCAAATCAATAGTGAAGTGATTCAAAGAACACTGTTTTAGATTTGTCCTTTGGACACAGAACCATCATTCAGGAATCCCGGGTAACAAAACGAGTATTCACTGCCTTTTTTCTGGCACCCGGCAAGCGCTAACTTGCAAACTACCACCAATTCTCCAGACAGAATTCAAATTCTCAATCCATTCTCAAGTGTCAAATATCTTGAATTCGTGTGAATATTCTTCTGATTCTGCTTCACTGAATCGGTATGGACATCGTGCCCATATAACGTGAATTTATCACGTAAATTCGAACTGGAGAACATCCCCTGACTGGCTACTATGGACGCACTCGCGAGGAAGGGATATTTATGACAACTCTCGAACAGATTTCTGTCCCGATCAATTTTTTCCCTACCTGGCACCCTGCATGTACTTCGGAGAAATACTGGTGACCATAAGCGGCGATGAGATTCAACGGCATCTGCATTTGGGTGAGGACAGCTATTGGGAATTCAAGCGGGTGGCTTTCAGTGGAGACCGTCCAACAAGTCCGCATCGGGAAGACTTGGCCGACGAGCTGACGGCATTTGCAAATGCAGAAGGCGGAATGCTTCTTTTGGGTGTTACGGAAGACGGGAAAATCCAGGGAATGTCTCCAAGTAGGTTGGCCGCGGTGAACAGGCTGCTGATTGAAATCAGTACGGTTTTGGTAAAACCGGCGCTAAGACTTGATGTTTATCACCGCGAGCTTGATGGACAAGCGTTTGTACTTGTTAAAGTACCACGAAGTTTCACCGTTCACGAACGCGATGGGCGCGCATTCATTCGCGTTGGTGCGACCAAACGACGACTTGAAGGTGATGAACGGCTAAGGCTGGCGCAGAGTCGCGGACAAAACCGCTACCTGTGGTATGACAGACAAATCGTACCCGATACCGACTTTAGCACACTAAGCCGTGCACTGTGGGAGCCTCTACTCAGTTCGACTAGGGCTAAAGATCCTAGTACGGGATTAATGAACCTCAGACTTCTGGCGAGAGATGAAGACGGTGAGATGCGCGCGACGGTGGCCGGTGTATTGTTTTGTACTCAATCACCGCAGGTTTGGTTGCCTCAGGCCATAATTATGGCGACACATTATCGCGGACAGGATCGCGTCTCCGGTCAATTGGATGCACAGGAAATCACCGGTCCACTTCCTCTTCAGATTGAAAACGCGGTAAAATTCGTCGTTCGCAATATGCGCGTTGCAGCGCGTAAGACACCAGCGCGAGAGGATGTGCCACAGTACAGCCGCGCGGCTGTTTTCGAAGCGCTGGTCAATGCGGTAGCGCACCGCGACTACTCTATGAATGCACGCCGGATTCGATTGTCAATGTTCAGGAGACATCTGGAGATTGACTCACCGGGCCAGCTCTTCAATGGAATGACAATCGAGTGCATGGATACAGGCCAGGCAACACGAAATGATGTGGTCGCCTCCATATTCGGATTAATTCCTGTCGGCGGCATCCCTGGCGCCAACCGACGTCGGCAATTGATGGAACGTCGGGGAGACGGTGTGTCCATCATTAAGGCGAAGACTCAGGAAGCGGCCGGCAGCCTGCCCCGGTACAACTTGGCCGATGAGTCCAATCTCGTACTGACCATCCCAGCGGCAAAACTTGAACTGAGTCCCGCCGACTGCACGGTTACGGTGCACTCTGAAGGAGAGCCTTTATCCGGTGTTGATGTATTGGCGCTGTTTCCGAACAAGACCTGGCAGCGTGAAACGACCGACGACGCCGGTGAAGCCGTACTCAATCTATACACGGAGCATCTGCCGATGACTGTCTTCGCCGCCGCTCCGGGCTACGGTGGAGGACTGGAACGGGAGTGGACGCCAAATCAAGGCGGTCTGCTGATGGAACTGAATCGACTGTCGAATGGAGGGGCGTCGATATTTCCTCAAGCCACCGGATCTCTCCCTGGTCTGAGAGGCCGACTGAATCCCAGTCGAGATACCAGCGATCGAACCTACCTTTATGCTGATAATATCGCCATTGAGGAAGGTCGTCAGCAACCGGTGCATTTTCGGCTGGGTGAGCCGATGAAACTGACAGATTCGTTTGGCTACGAATTGTCTGTAACCATCATTGAAATAATCGGAAGGTCTACACTGCTGGAGTATCGCGAAATTAAACGCACATGAACTGCGATCCAAATTCACCCTGCCGATATTCAATTTCCAGTCTCACAGTAACCTGCATTCACACAAGAATGAAAATCGTCCTGCTCAGTCCGAGTGCCAAAGAAACTAACACGGGAAATTTCCTGACAATTGAAGTGATTTGCCGTAAAATAGATTTCATCACTGACCGATTCCTGATGTAACCTGACTCGTTGGGAATGGAAAATGACAACAACTTAATGATGAATGGAGGTAGTTGAATATGAGTCGTGATGAACATCGACACATACCTATGTTGAAGCGGGAGTTGGCTGAGGGAAAAATTACCCGGCGCGATTTTCTGCGCTACTCGAGTTTGCTCGGGTTATCGGCGGCGGCCGCATACAAGTTCGCCGGTGATATTACTGGTGTCAAATTCATACCCACTGCGAAAGCGGATATGATTCCAAAAGGTGGTACGCTTCGCGTATCCATGCGGTGTCCCAGCATTGCTGACCCACACATTTATCAGTGGGTATACGATTCGAATATCTCGCGCCAGGTGGTTGAATATCTGACCCTGACTGGACACGATAACGTGACCCGTCCAGGTCTGCTGGAAGGTTGGGAAGCCAGTGACGACCTAATGACCTGGACGCTCAGAATCCGTCCGGAACTGAAATGGCACAATGGTCGAGATTTCGTCGCCGAAGATGTCGCCTGGAACCTGAATCGAGTCTTGAACCCGGAAACCGGTTCATCGGTACTCGGTCTGCTGAAAGGCTACATGATGAATGACGACGGATCAGCAATTTGGGATGCCAACGCCATTGAAATCGTCGATGGCAAAACTGTTCGATTGAACATCAAGGTTCCGCAGATTGCCGTTCCTGAACATCTTTTCCATTATCCGATGGCCATAATCGATCCCGAAGAAAATGGTGTATTTGGTGTTGGCTCAAACGGACAGGGTGCCTTTGAACTGGTTGAATATGTTCAGAATGGTAAGGCGGTGCTAGTCGCACGTGATGATTATTACGGCGACGGCCCCCATCTGGATCGAATCGAATTCGTTGACCTGGGAGATGATCCATCGGCGACGCTTTCGGCCCTGTCATCTGGACAGGTTCACGGTTCTTATGAAGGAACAATCGCACAGATCGACATTTATCGCGGAATGCAAGGTGTCAGCGTACATGAAGCCACCACGGCAAAAACTGGTGTGGCGCGTGGACAGGTTGATCAGGTACCATTCAACGATCCCAGAGTTCGACGCGCACTCCGGGTCGCAACTGACCCAGTGCGCTGCCTTGAGCTGGCTCATGCAAATTCAGGCGCGCCTGGCGAACATCACCACGTCTGTCCGGTGCATCCCGATTACGCAGTGTTGCCAGCGATTCAAAGAGACCCGCAAGCGGCCAAAGCTCTGCTTGCCGAAGCGGGGTATCCCGATGGCATTGACGTTGAAATCGCCTGCAAGGGTGACCCACCTTGGGAGCTTGCTGCAGTCCAGACGATGGTTGAGCAGTGGAAAGAAGCGGATATCCGCGTTGATATCAATCTGCTTCCCTCGGCAGACTTCTGGGATGTCTGGGATAAGGTACCATTTGGATTCACTTCCTGGACCCATCGTCCACTTGGATTCATGGTGCTCAGTCTTGCTTATCGAAGTGGCGTGCCGTGGAATGAATCGCGTTACGCCAATCCCGAGTTTGACGCAGTCCTGACTCAGGCAGAAGGAACGCTTGATCTGGAGGAACGCAGAGCGCTGATTCAGCAGCTTGAAATGATCATGCAGGAAGACGGCCCGATCACACAACCGATCTGGCGATCGGTCTATTCTGCATGGAGCGATAAGGTGGTTGGATTCTCACATCACCCAACCAGTTACATTTTTGGTAACACGCTGGGAATCAATGCCTAACTGACCACTGCATCCAAATGAAAAGGGCTTTCCGACGGGAAAGCCCTTTTTTGTTGTCGGTAGCCTGAGTTTTCAGTCAGGCATTCGCCACTGCCGGAACTTCGATGACCGGCTCAACCTGCCTCAATTCATCCAATGGGATGTGACAGGCTATTTGATGGCTGTCTGAATCCAACTGCACCGGAGGTCGCTCTTCTTCACAGATCGTCCCAATTTTCCTGGGACAGCGGGTCTCAAATGGACAGCCTTTCGGTGGGTCCAACACGCTGGGTAAATTTCCCTCCAGCACGATTTCCCGTTTCGAAACCTCAGGATCGGCAATTGGGACTGCAGACAGCAACGCTTCGGTATACGGATGATACGGCGGCTGAAACACCTCCCCGGTCATCCCCTGCTCCATAACCTGGCCCAAATACATCACCAGAATTCGATCGGACAGATAGCGCACAATACTCAAGTCGTGACTGATGAACAGCAGGGTCATCTTGCGTTCGCGCTGCAGATCCATCAGTAATTCAGTGATCGCCGCCGCGACCGAGACATCCAGTGCGGATACCGGCTCATCGGCAATAATCATCGAGGGCTGTCCAGCGAAAGCCCGTGCAATCCCGATTCGCTGTTTCTGACCACCGGACAGCTGGCGCGGCCGGCGATAGTAAAAATCCCGCGGCAGCTTAACGACATCCAACAGCGACATCACCATTTCTCTGACTTTTCGCCGATTTTTCTCCACGCCAAATTTTGTAATCGCCCGACCGATCTGCTGACCCACCGTATGGCTGGGATTCAACGTATCACTGGGGTTCTGAAAAACCATCTGCATGGAAGCCAATTGAGCATTTGACCGCGACTGAACCGCGACATCGTGAATCGGCTCACCATTCAGGTAAATCTCACCATCGGTGGCGGTTTCGAGACCGAGCAGTACCTTGGCGAGCGTCGATTTTCCGCAACCGGATTCACCGACAATCGCCAGTGTTTCCGATTCATGCGCTTCAAAATCGATCTTCTCATTGGCCTTGATCAGTTTGACACTGGTACCACTTATCAAGGCCTTTATCGAGCGATCATGCATCATATAGTATTTCTGCATGTCGGAAACCCTGAGCACTTCTCGCCCTATGTTCGTGGCGGTTTTGGATTGATCGACCTGAGTGTCTTTCTGGGTGAGCTCTGTCCATCTGACACAGCGCACCCGATGATGCGCAACCGCATCTTCTTCAGGAACATCAGCCATCAGAATATCGTGCTGATCACAGACATCCGCCACGAAATGATCGCATCGCGGACCGAAATTGCAACCCTGTGGTCGTTCGTGTGGCAATGGCAGCTGCCCTCGAATGGGCACTAGAGGTGCCGCAGTCTTGTCCGCAGTTGGCAGCGCGATGCAACCGAACAGTCCATGCGTGTAGGGATGACGCGGTGATTTAAAAAGAGGTTTGATACGGCCTTCTTCAACGACTTCACCGGAGTACATGACGAAAACCCGATCACAGGTCTCAAGAATCAGACCCAGATTGTGCGATATGTAGATTTGTGAGGTACCAAATTTCTGACTGATGTTGGAAATCAACTTGACAATGCCGGCTTCCACCGTTACGTCCAAGGCGGTCGTGGGTTCATCAAGCAGCAGTAAATCGGGATTCGACAGCAGCCCCATCGCGATGACCACTCGCTGCTGCTGGCCACCGGACAGCTGGTGCGGATAGGAAGATAGCACGCGGTCCGGATCTGGAATATTGACATCCGACAGAATCTGCCTGGCCCTGTTCAGTGCCTCATCCGCGTCAATGTCTTCATGGGCGAGCGGAACTTCCATGAGCTGCTGATCGATTCGCATACTTGGATTCAACGCGGAAAAAGGTTCCTGGTAGATCATGGAAATTTCTTTTCCGCGAATCTTTCGCAGTTCTTCTTCACTGAGTTTGGTCAGATCGCGGCCCTTAAACTCAATGGTGCCACTTTTGACTGCGCCGTTATGGCCCATGTATTGCATGATCGCCATTGCTACGGTCGATTTTCCACACCCAGACTCGCCAACCAATCCGATTGTCTCACCGCGCTTGACTTCGAGCGAAAAATCGACAACCGCTGGAATTTCTCCTGCCCGGGTGTAGTATGAAATATCCAAATTCTGGATATTCAGAACGACTTCTGCTGATCGCCGGTCCATCCCATCACCATGAACTGAATTGATTGTCAGACAAACGGCGCATCATCAGTCTCGGAGCGAAATGTCCCGCATTCCGTCAGCCAGAAGATTGAAACCCAATACCAGTGTCGAGATCGCGATGCAGGGTATGACGGTCATATGTGGAAAGATCAGCGCCATCTGCCGCGTTTCGTTAATCATGCCCCCCCAATCTGGATCCGGTGGCGGCAATCCGAGTCCCAGAAACCCGAGTACCCCTATGTTGATGATGACATAACCCATCCTCAGGCAAGCGTCGACAATCAGCGGGCCGCGGGCATTGGGCAGAATTTCAACCAGCATGATTCGCCAGGCCGACTCGCCCCGCGTCTGGGCGGCGGCGACATAATCTCGATTCCTGAGATCCAGGACCAGGCCGCGCACAATTCGCATGATCGCGGGACCGCTGGCAAAGACGATGGCAATGACGATGTTCAACCCTGATGCTCCAACCGTCGAAATGATGATGATGTATAACACAAGCACGGGGAACGACAGGATCATATCGCCGATTCGCGACAGAACATCATCAATCCAACCGCGGTAGTAGCCGGCGACCAGCCCCATCACGATGCCGAGGACATAAGCGCAGACGGTTGCCAGTGGCGCGTAGAACAGAACGGTCCGCGACCCCCAGATGATTCTTGACAGTATGTCCCGGCCAATGTGGTCGGTCCCCAACCAAAATGTGCCGCCATCGGGATTGGCCGCTCCCAGTTTCATATAGGGCACCAGCGTCGCATTGGGTTCATAAGGAGAGATGAGTGGTGCGAAAATCGCGACCAATACCCAGAAAGACACCAAAATTGCGCCAATCATTCCGGCAGGACTTTCACGCAGCAAGGCGATTGCCGAAATAAATCGACGCCATCCCCCGGCTGGATTCTGGGGCTCAGCGGCTGTGTTGGCTGTTGCTTCCGACATGCGCTCCACCTCAATCAGTTAAAACGTATTCTCGGGTTCAACAGGGTGTAGGCAATGTCCGAAAAAACCTGTGTCATCACCACGACGAACACGGCCACCATGGTACAGGCTTCAATCAGATAAATGTCCTGACGCAGCGCAGCTTCGAGCAGCAATGCGCCAAATCCCTTATAAGCATAGAAAAACTCAACGACGATGACTCCGGAAAGCAACCAGTTGATCTGCAGCATCAGCACCGTAAACGGCGCAATGAGCGCATTTCTGAGTGCGTGCTTAAGAATGACCTGCCGATACGGCAGGCCTTTCAGCACTGCGGTGCGTACATAATGGGTTGTCATGACCTCGGCCATGGAGGCACGCGTCATTCGGGTCACATAACCGAAATCATAAACCAGCAGAACCAGAACCGGCAATATCATCTGTTTCCAGTCGAAGCCGTCAAACATGCTGCTGGTTCCCGGCAGCCATTGCAGGGAAAACACGAAAACACCGGAAAAGAAAACGGTACTGGCAAATTCAGGAACCGATGTCGTCAGAATGCTGATGACGGATATGGTTCGATCCAGTTTCGTTCCTTCTCGCATGCCGGAGAGAACGCCAAGCACCAAAGAAACAGGAATCAGGAAGACGAACACCCAAAAAGCAAGAATCGTCGTATTCCAGAGCCGCGGCCAAAGCACGTCAGAAACAGGAATTTTATAGATGGTTGAGGTGCCGAAATCACCGGTAACGAAATTACCCAGCCACAGGACATAGCGTTTATAGACCGGTTCGAAGTAACCATTCTTCTCCAGCCAAAGCTGCCGTTGATCCTCGGTACTGAACTGGCCCAGCACTTTGACCGCAATCGTCTCGACATCAATTTCCAACAGTAGAAACAGAATCAGAGATACTGCAAACATCGTCAACAGCATCATGAACAGGCGCTTGGTGATGAGTATAGCCATACTGTTCAAACGAACCGTGGATTCGCTGCCCTCATGGCGGTCGAAACAGACAACAGAAACATTCTCAAAGTCTGAATCAGATCAGCCCTGCTTCTGCGCTCGCCGCCGCGCGGGATTCGAGCAGACCGTCAAGCCAGTCGGGGTCCATTTCGGGAACTGAACTCAGCAGCAGTTCAGTGTATTCGTGATGCGGCGGTCTCAGCACGTCTTCTTTGCGTCCATGCTCGACAACCCGTCCCTGCAGCATCACCACGATTTCGTCGGCGATCGCTTTGACAGTCGCCAGATCATGGGTGATGAACAGATAGGTCATCTTGAGTTCTTTCTGCAGCCGATCCAGCAATTTCAGAATTTCTTCGGCGACCAATTGATCGAGCGCCGATGTAACTTCATCGCAGATGATGACAACCGGTTGTGCCGCCAACGCACGCGCAATGCAGACTCGCTGTTTCTGTCCGCCTGAAAGTTCTGGCGTGAAACGATCAATGTAGTTGGTCGGCAACTCAATCATCTCCAGCAGTTCTTTGACCCGCCGGTCCCGCTCTGCGCCCGACATCTGAAAATAAAATCCAAGCGGACGACCAATGACCTCGCGCAGTTTCTGTCTAGGATTCAAGGCGACATCGGGCATCTGATAGATCATCTGAATCTGCCTCAGCTGATCCTTGGTGCGGTCTCTAAATGAACCGGGCAACTCTTCACCCTGATATTTGACGATGCCCTGAATCGGCGGCAGCAGGCCGGTGATCGCCCGCGCCAGGGTGCTCTTACCACTGCCTGATTCGCCAACAACCGCAACCGTGCGACAGCGTTCAATCGACAGGTTTATGTCGTCCAGAACTTTAACCTTGCCACCATATGCCGCGTGGAGATCGCTGACTTCAATCAGCGAGTTCTCTGCGCGCACATCAGGATCTGGATTTTTGGAAAAACTGCGCACCGCCAGAAGGTCCCGCGTGTACTGCTGCTTGGGGTGTTTAAGAATCTCTCGGGTCGTCGATTCCTCAACCAGTTCGCCATATCGCAGAACCATAATGCGATCGGCCAGCTGCACAACGACGGCAAGGTCATGCGTGATGTAGATGGCGGCGGTGTTGAACTGTCTGACGACATCTTTGATTGCTGCCAGCACTTCAATCTGAGTCGTCACATCAAGTGCGGTCGTCGGTTCATCAAAGATAATCATGTCCGGCTCGCAGGACATTGCCATAGCCACCATAGCCCGCTGCAGCTGGCCACCAGAGACCTGATGCGGGTACCGGTTACCAATGTTATCCGGATCTGGCAGCTCCAGTCTCGCATAGATCATGCGCGCATTTTCCGCAGCTCGAGCATACTTGAGCACACCGTGCTGCACCGGGGTTTCAGTGTACTGTTCAATCAGTTTGTGTGCGGGATTGAATGATGCGGCGGCACTTTGCGCAACATAAGATATCCGCACCCCGCGGACCGCCCGGATTTCCTCTGCGGTGCGGTTGAGAATCTGCACGCCATCGAAATCGATCGTTCCACCGACGATTCGACAACCCGGGCGCGTGTATCCCATGGTTGCGATTCCAATCGTCGATTTACCGGCCCCGGACTCACCAATCAATCCGAGCACCTCTCCTCGATCAAGGTGAAGATTGATTCCGTTGACGATCAGTTTCCAGGTATCGTCTGCAAATCCTTCAATCTGCAGATTCTTAACGGTTAACAGTCGTTCACCCATCTTATTGCCCTTCATTCACCGCTCAGCTGACCGCATCAATATTCTTCGCGAAGGCCGGCGGTTTTTCTGAGAAACCAGTCAACGACCAAATTCACGGAAATGGTCAATATCGCGATGGCCGCCGCGGGTACTAGAGGCGTGAATATTCCATAAGTGATCGCCACACCGTTCTCGCGTACCATCGCACCCCAATCGGCGGATGGCGGCTGAATGCCAATGCCGAGAAAACTCAGCGAACTGATGAAAAGAAAAACGAAGCAGAATCGCAAGCCAAACTCCGCCAACAGCGGCGTCAGCGTGTTCGGCAGTATTTCACGGCGCATGATCCACCATAGTCCCTCACCGCGCAGGCGCGCAACTTCGACGTATTCCATTACATTGATGTCCATCGCGAGTGCGCGTGAAATCCGGTACACTCGAGTGGCATCAAGAGTCGCGATCACAAACACCATGACCGGAATCGAGGTACCAAATATCGATAAAGCGATGAGTGCAAAAAACAGGGTGGGGAAAGCCATGATGATATCGACGCATCGGCTGAGCAGATGATCAACCCAGCGGCCAACGACGGCCGCAAAAAATCCGGCAACCATTCCCATAAAGAATGCCAGTAACGTTATGCCCAATGCCAGCGCAATGGTGTTTCTCGCACCATACAGCACCCGCGTATAGAGATCGCGCCCCAATTGATCCAAACCCAGCAGTGTTCCACTCTCCTCGGGCGTTGCCCAGGGCACCGGATCCACGACCTCGCTTTCACCGTAAGGTGCCAGCCACGGCGCGAAGGCGGCGGCGAAAAAGTAAATCAGAATGATGAAAATGCCGATATGGGCTGGCAGCCCCGCACGTTTGAATGAGTTCCAGAACCGCCGCATCACTGACACATTAACGAGGGTGGCGCATTCTGGGGTTGCTGACGATGGCCAGAATATCGGCCAGCATGTTCAGGGTGATGTAGGTCGAGCCGAATATCAGAATACAGGCCTGCACGATGGGCAGATCGCGGGATGTTACGGAATCAATCATCAGCAGACCCAAGCCCGGATAGATGAAGACCACTTCCACCACCACGACGCCCACAACCAGATAGGCCAAATTGAGCACAATCACATTGATGATGGGTGATAGAGCATTCGGCAGTGCATGATGGATGATGATTCGGGAACGGGTTAAACCTTTCAGGTTTGCCATCTCAATGTATGGACTCTGCATCAGGTTGATGATCGCCGCCCGCGTCATCCGCATCATGTGTGCGACGATGACAAAAGTCAGGGTCGCGATGGGTAGGAGTGACGCATAGACTTTCTCGCCCAGACCCATTGAATCAGAAATGCTCGAGATGGCCGGAAAAATCTGCCAATAGACCGCAAACAGCGCCACCAGAATATAACCGATGAAAAACTCAGGCAGTGAAATGGCGGCCAGTGTCGCGGTCGATATCATCTTGTCAAGCCATGACTCCCGGTATAAGGCCGCAATGATTCCCAACATCAGGGCCAAAGGAACCGCAACGATCGCGGAGGCGATCGCTAGAAACAGAGTGTTGCCGAGACGGGTTGCGAGCAGTTCGGCAACCGGGCGGGAATTGGACAGTGAAATGCCCATATCACCCTGCAGAAATTTTCCGAGCCACTCTGCATAACGAACGAGAACCGGTTTGTTCAGTCCGAGCTGCTCTCGAATCGCGGCAACCGTCTCGGGGGTTGCGGATTGGCCAAGGCGCTGCTCGGCGAAATCGCCGGGCAACGCCTCAAGTGCGAGAGAGATGAGTAAAGTGATTGCTAGGAGAGTGATTAACCCAAACACAACACGCTTGAAGATAAGTCTGGTCAGACCCATCGTTCAATGGCGTGCGGTCCAATTAATCTTCATCATTCCCTGATTTCATCTGCGGTGCCGCAATGGCTCCTTAGGCAAAACTCCAGCGCTCACCACATCGGTGACCATCCAGTTCCCAATCTGAACCGATGACCTCGGGCAGATGCAGTTTATGGGAAACTCCCATCAGATCGGCTGCGAACAGTGGCACCACCGTACCGCCTTCTTCCCAATGCAGACGTTGCATTTCCCAATACATGTCCTTTCGCTTGGCCGGATCAACCTCAACCCGAGCCGCTTTCAGCAGGCTCTGGAAGCGCGGATTGCTCCAATGATTGTCATTCCAACTGCCACCGTCCTCATAAGCAATCGTCCACATCCAATCCTGCGTCGGACGGCCTGACCAATAGCACATGCTCCATGGCTTCTGCTGCCAGACATTCGACCAGTAACCGTCATTGGCCTCGCGAATGACATTGATGTTGATACCGGCGGCTTTTGCATGTTCCGCGTATAGGACGGCAGCATCCACCGCACCATCAAACGCAGCATCGGCGGCTGACAGTTCCACCGACAATCCCGACATACCAGCTTCTTTCAGTATGAAAGCGGCCTGATCGGGGTCGTATTCCCGCTGCGGGAGTTCAGTGTTATAAAACTCCTGATTGCGGCCAATCGGCAGATCGTTGCCAACCTCACCATTTCCACCAAGGACCGTTTTCAGCAGGGCGTCGCGGTCAACTGCCAGACGCAGCGCCTGGCGCACTTTTACGTTGTCAAACGGTGGGACATTCACCAGCATTGGTACCGTATAGTGCTTGGTACCAATAATCTTGTGAACCGACACCCCCGCCGCCCGATCCAGCAGATGGGCGGTTCGCTGGGTGACACGATTGGTTGCATCAACCTGACCGGTTTTCAATGCGTTGTCGCGGGCGGCCGCATCGGCGATCACCGTGATTTCCAAACCATCGAAATAAGGACGACCTTCCTTGAAATAGTTGTCATTTCGTTTGAGTTCCGCGCGCACGCCGGGCTCATAGTTGACCAAGGAAAAAGGACCTGAACCGATGCCCGCTTCCCAACCGCCGTTGGCCGGAAAAATTGACACATGATAGTCACTGATCAACCAGGGAAAATCCGCATTGCCTTCCGAAAGTCTGATGTGAAGCACATGGTCTCCATCCGCCTTCATCTCAGCAATCTTACCCATTTGACCGGCCACCGCGGAAGTCGAACCTTCCCTGATGTGATGGTTGAGCGAATAGATGACATCGTTCGCAGTCAGCGTCTGGCCGTCATGAAATTCCACTCCCTTACGCAGTTCAAAAGTCCAATCGGCCGCGCCGGGTTTGGATTCCCAAGAAGTGGCAATTTCACCCACCAATTGGCCGCTGGCGTCAACTTCGGTCAGATAACTGCGCATGTTGCGTTCAATTGCGATACCGACTGAATCGGTATGCGTACCCGGATCAATCGTATCTGTGGTTGAGCCTCCTCCCATGCCCAATCGAAGTACGCCGCCGCGTTTCATTTCGGCACCCGCAATTCCAGACATCAGTGTGCTCGGTACGGCAAGCGTCGTACCAATCAGTGCAGACCGCCGCAAAAACTCGCGCCGAGATATTCTGCCTTCTTGATAGGCTTGTTCAAGATTATTTTTTTGATTCATATTTTTTTCTCCACTGATCTTCATCTGTGATTCCAGCGCCAGCCACCATTATTGGTCGCAAACCAAAATCCATTGCAAATGAAGCGATAAATTACATACGTTGTAAATTCTATTGAATTGTATCACAAAGTCAGTTAATTTGTAATCGAACTTCTCAATCACATGTAGGTGAATGTAACAATGCGAATTACCCAACGACCAACGGCTCTGGATATGCGCTCAAAAATTCTCCAGATCCTGACTGCATATTGGAATCTGGTGTTCACGACGTGAAAACTTTCCACTGGGTCGGACCACCTTAGCAGGTGAACGTTCCCCCTGCGCATCATCCACGTTCCTCCTGAAGTGTTCTGCCAATTGCGTTGTGGGTTCGGGTTGTCACACAACTGTGTCCGTTCCCACCAACCTGGATTCATCTCGATGTCGAAAGAACGGAAGTGTTCTCTACTGTGAATGACTCGCGTAGCACCCACCCACTTACCCTCTTCAATGCTCAGTATCAGCAGCCTATGCTGGAAGGATGTCGCATTGTTGGGCAATCAGTCGATTGATAACACGAGGATGCCAATCGCTTCTGAAAAAATCAATCAATATGACCGGCAATCGAATTTGAAATTCAAGAACAGGCAGCCGCAGCTGATATTGGCGATCACAACCAAATCCGACAGGCTGAGTAGGACCAGGCATAAAACTGCCATCTAAGAACCGTCACATTTGGCAATGACCCTGAACGATGATGGATTTTCAATTCCTGAATGGTCTATGCCTGTCATTTCACCCGTACTTCAATTTCGGCGACGTTCTCAACACCGCCGGACAGATGATCACCCGAAACGACCGGGCCGACTCCGGCCGGTGTTCCGGTAAAAATCAAATCACCGCCAGCTAGTTCAAACTGAGTGGATAGTGTCGCAATTATTTCTGGTACCGACCAGATCAACTGATTCAGGTCTCCCTGCTGACGCAATTCTCCATTGACTGCCAGCCAGATTCGGCCCTCCTGCGGGTGTCCACACACCGATGTTGGAACAATTTCACTGAGCGGAGCGGAGCAATCAAACGCCTTGCCTATTTCCCAAGGCCGTCCCTGCTTTTTCATCTGCTGCTGCAGATCCCGTCGAGTCATATCGATACCGACCGCATAGCCATAGATCTGATCGAGCGCATCATCAACGGCAATATCCCTACCTCCAGATCTTAATGCAACAACCTGTTCTATTTCGTGATGAACATTGCCTGAAAGCGGAGGATACGGAAAAACGCCACCGGACGGCAGAATGGCATCAGCAGGCTTCTGGAAAAAGAAAGGCGTTTCACGATTCGGATCATGTCCCATCTCACGAGCATGTTCCGCGTAGTTTCTGCCAACAAGGTATATTCTACGCACTGGAAATCGCGCGGCTTCACCGCGCACTGCAACAGCGGTTCTCTTAACTTCGGGAATAACAAAGTTCATGGATAAGTCCTAGTTTTCAACTGATCGTGAGACTGAATAGACAACGGATTCCAGCCGCACCGAACGATCACCGACCGTCATATGACGAATTTCTTCTCACCACCGCGCACCTCTTCCACCCGCAGCGCCTCCAGATTGCGCTCCGCACCGCTGAACACCGCCGCTATCAGGTGTACCACCTCCCCGCGGCCGCGATACTTGTTCGCATAACCCTGCTCCCGCATCTGCGTCAATGCCGCCACCACTGTCGACTCCACCTCACCGGCCGCCGCCACCACCTTGATCTCCAGCACGAACACCTGATCGGCCAGCAGCACCACCAGATCCGCTCGGCCCTTGGCCGTCGACTCCTCCGCACGCATGTCAACCCGCACGGCATTCAGACTGGCATACAGCACACTGGCGTAGAACGCCTCATAGCGGGCCACCTCACTGACATCATACCACTGATGCGGAAGACCGGCATAGAACGAATGCAGCGCCTCACCGAACCCTTCGAAGTCGTTGTCGGCGAGCAGCCGAGACAGCTGGCCGCCTGCCGTCAGCGACCGGTTCAGATCCCCGCTCACCGCCCCCAGCAGCTCCCGATTCAGACTCTGACGAACCTCCTGGTTCGGATAACCCAGCCGGTAGTAAGTGTTGTTGCCTCGTTCATAACTGTCCCGGATGGTCAGATAACCGCACTGGAACAGCAGCGCATTGAGGCGGATCTTCTCCACCTCGAACGTCGACAGCTCCTCCTCGTGCATCTCCAGCTGCTCCAGCCCCACCGTGCTGAACCCGCCTTCCGCCATCAGCCTGTGCAGAAAGCCCGGCGTGCCGGTTCTATACCAATGCGGCTTGAACTTTCGTTCTTCGAACAGCAGCAGCACGTCGAAGGGATTGTACACCTTCTCCTCACCGAGTTCATGCCAGCTGTAGCCATTGTACCATTTCCTTATGGTCTTTCGTTTCAGTCCCGACAGCTCCGGTGCGAACACCGTGTCAAGGTCCGCATCCGTGTAGCCACAGATGGTGTTGTACTTCAGATCCAGACTGATGTCCCTGAGATTGTTCAGCCCTGAAAACAGACTCACCTTCGAATACATGCTGATGCCGGTCACGAACACGAAGCGGACGTGGCGGGCGCAGTCCTTGATGATGCCGTACAGACCGCGCAGGTAGTCGCGGTTCGCCCTCGCCCGGTCCTGATCTTCAAGCAGGTCCAGGATCGGCTTGTCGTATTCGTCCACCAGCACCACCACCTGACGACCACTCTGATGATGGAGTTCGCCGATCAGATACTGCAGACGTTCCGCACCGCTGTAGTCCAACGGCGGCGGTTCAACACCCGCTAATTTTTCCAGTGCGATCAGCTGCCGGATGACGTGGCCGTCCACGCTGCCCGATTCGCCATAGTCGGCGCCGAAGCTCAGCCGCACCACCGGATGGCGGACGGACCAGTCCCAGCGGTCGTGGATGTGAAGCCCGCGGAACAGCTCCTCACTGCCCTCGAACAGCTCCTGCAGCGTGTCCACCAGCAGCGTCTTCCCGAACCGCCGCGGCCGAGACAGGAAATAGTACTCGCCACCCTCGGTCAGTCGGTGGATGTGGGGCGTCTTGTCCACATAGTAGCAGCCCCGCTCGCGGATGTTGCGGAAGGCTGGGGAGCCGATGGGCAGTCTGAGCTTGTTCATTTCAGGATTTGATCAGTGAACCGTCGGTGCCCATTGTAGCATCAATCGACGGCGGACGTTCCAAGACATAAAGAGTTTCGAAGGCTACATTGATCACTGGATTTCATTTATCGAAAGCCGCTACCAGCCAGTGAAATGTTCGGTGCGTGTGATTGAAGCCGAGCTTTTCGTGTCCGACCAATGAAACCGACACTTGGAGCCTGCCATTTCAACTCAAAATCCAAATCGGTGAAGTACGTGGGTTTCTTTCATGATGAATTTGCCGGAGTCTGTCATCATTTCAAACCGAAGTCCGTCTAGCGATTGTTCAGATGCGTCATGCCCGAACAACTGTCCAATGAAACATGCATCTGAGCTTCAATTTTCTCACCAGTGCCCGATGAGAATCTGGCGTGTATCCGAATCGAGATTGCACGGCATTCCGATGTGTTGTTTTTGTTTCAAGGGCAATTTCTCATCGCCTCCTTCTCCACGCATCAATGTGAAGTCCGGATAGTAATGCTGCTTCATTGGCTCAACCATACCCAAACCCGCACTCTCGGCATAGGATGCCGCAGCTTGATGAGTAACATCTCGAACAGAGTACTGATGACTTTGGTGTCTGAGCCCAATGAATAAAAGCGACCTCTTCGGTCCACCAACCCACAGTGGGAATAACCGTTTCGTAGCTCTACAAATGGCCTTTAGGATAAAGTCTCTCACCCGATGATCAATGCTTCCGTCATGCTGTTTCGCAGACTCTCGGTGGCTCCCAAGTGGTAAAAATGAGAGAAGGTTCTAATTTCGTATTCCGAAAAGGCCAGGTACAGTCGCTCATTTTTTCGGAACCTGTTTTCGGACCACATAGAATATAGGAAAGGACAAGGCAAGGTCTTCAATCGATTTTCCAGTCGCGAAGCTTCATTATCGCTCCATGCGTTGAAATAATCGGTGAATCGGCCGGCGTAGGGAGGGTCTGCATATACGAAATCGCAGCTGTCTGCCTCATCTAGAATATCAGTCCAATCGGAACACACAAACTCCCAAGAATTGCTTCTTATTCTGTCCGACGCCCAAGCCACCTGATTGCAGATCTTGGTAATGTAGGCAGCTCTGAATCGCGCCGGTTTTCTGCAGAAGGGTGTGTTGAAATTCCCCTTTTTGTTGAACCGCATGAGGCCATTAAAGCATGAACGATTCAGGAAAAGGAAGTCGTGTGGGTCGCAGTATGCATTGAAGCGTTCCCTCACGCGATAATAATGTTCTTGACCGTCGCGTAAGAGCCGTGCGCCTTCTCTTTCCAGAAAATCTCGTACCGAATCAACAGTCACCGTACCGCGTTGTAGAGCTTGATAGAAGCCAATCAAATGGCGATTCGTATCCCCTAGTAACGCATGTTTAGGGTTTATATTGAGAAGGACCACGGCTGATCCTAAGAAGGGCTCAACCCATTTTCCATCTCCGGCCCAAGCAATGCTATCTTGGATTAAAGGAACCAACTTCGTTTTGATGCCCTGCATCTTGAGTGGTGGTACATGTACGTCTGTCATGCTGATAAATTCCCGAATTACGACAGCTTCTTGAAATGTCTTTGGATCAAGTTAGGCATTGCCAAGTTCGCGGCTGGCAGGCCTAAACGAATGTGTTCGACAACCTCAACTAAAACAATATCATCAGATACATCATTTAATCAAAATGCCGTACTCTGGCACTTTTTTCTCCCGTCGAATACACTCGACTTCGTCAACTTTTCATCCTCTGAAATCACCTAGCGGTTCATGTAGATTTTAACTTGATGTGAACACAATCCCCAATCCCTGACAATTGACAATAGGATGGAAGAAACGATTTTTTTGAGTGGTACCAGCCAGGTCCAGTATCAAGCACTGATGAACATCGCAAACATCTCGCATTCTTTCACCTACATCCGCATGATACCGCCTCACAGCTGCGACTTTCCACTAGATATAATGCCACACTCCGCTAATCACAGAAACTGATAATGAGTCAACTCAACCGAAAGTGGATTCTCGCATCTTTTCCTCAAGGAATGCCCGTTAAGGACAACTGGCGTCTCGAGCAGTCGGTGATTCCAAAACCCGGTGCTGGAAAGATCTTGGCCCGCGCAGTTTATCTGTCAGTTGATCCGTACATGCGCGGCAGAATCAGCCCCAAACAGGGTTATGCGAAAGGTGTCAACATCGGCGAGGTCATGTGTGGTGGGGCAGTCGCCGAAGTCATCGAGTCCAATCACCCTGACTGGACGGCGGGCGACCTGCTGGAGACGATTAATTTCGGCTGGCAGGAATACGCGGTATTGGATGCAGGGGGTCTAACGCGCGTGGATGCCAACGTCGGCCCACCCCACGCTTGGCTGAGCTACATCGGAATGCCAGGCATTACCGCTTGGATCGCATTGAAGGTCGTCGGTAAGCTAAAGAATGGGGAAACCGTACTGGTTTCCGCAGCCGCTGGCGCAGTCGGACAGATCGCTGGACAGCTCGCAAAGTCCCATGGCTGTCGTGCGGTCGCAGTCAGTAGCAGCCAAACCAAACTCGACTGGTGTACCGAAATCGGTTACGACGCTGGCATCAGCTATCGGGATTCAAAAAATCTGGCTGCCGATATGAAACGCGCCTGCCCGGATGGAATCGATGTTTACTTTGACAATACCGCCGGCCCGATTCATGATGCGGCGATGCAGAATCTCGCCATGCACGCACGGATTATCATTGTCGGAACGGTCAGTTTGGCCGAACGATTTGAAGAACCGGACTGGGGCGAGCGTTTTCTCAGACAGATTCTGGTCAACCGCGCTGAAGTCAAAGGATTCCTGGTGTTTGACCACCAAGACATGTACGGTGAAGCTCGGCGGGCTCTGGCCGCCGCCGCCAATCGCGGTCAACTGAAATTCAAAACAGATTTCATGGATGGGATTGAAAGCATGCCGGCCGCTTTCCTGAAACTGCTACATTCCGAAAACATGGGCAAGCAGCTGGTCAGAACGCAGTTGGCTGAACGCTACCGCGAGTGAATCCAGATGGAACGGCGGTAGATTCACAAATCTCCCACAATCTAAAAATCCGTCGCGACTCCACCTTCGCTGATGCGACGGTTGACGAAGTCATCCAGCTCCTCCCTGACGGCCGGCTCAATCGGTGGTGGCTCATATTCGGAAAGCAATTGCCTGTAAAGGCGATTGGCATGATCTACAGTCTGGGGCGCCCCATCCTCAAGCCAGGTCTCATAGTTTCGCCAGTCAGATAGAAGCGGTGTATAAAACGCATCCCGATAGCGCCGCTGAGTGTGGTCCGTACCAAAAAAATGTCCGCCATGTCCCGCTTCAGCCATAGCCGACATACCCACTTCTTCCGCATTGATTGGTACCGGTCGCATGAACTCAGATATCATCTGCAGCAGGTCCGCATCCAGCACAAACTTTTCAAAAGACGCAGTCAAGCCCCCTTCCATCCACCCGGCCGCATGCAGAATGATCTGCGCGTGACCGTTTATCGCACCCCACAGCGAGAACACGGATTCATAAGCCGATTGCGCATCTACCGTGTTCGCGGCGTTCGTGTTGGATGATCGAAATGGCAGCTGATAGCGCCGCGCCATCTGGCCGCTGATCAATGCCGCTTTCATATATTCGGGCGTTCCAAATGCAGGGGCGCCTGAGCGCATGTCAACATTCGATGTAAACCCGCCGTATACGAACGGTGCACCGGGTCGAGTCAGCTGAGAAATGGTCAGACCTACCAAGACCTCAGCGTTCTGCTGTGTTATGGCACCGGCAAGCGTCGCCGGAGCCATGGCACCGCTCAGGGTAAACGGCGTCAGAATGACAACCTGATTGCAGCGCGACATTTCGATAATCCCACTTACCATATTGGCATCGAAACGCAGCGGTGAATTGGAATTGATCACAGTTATCAGGCTTGGTTCCTGAAGCAGTCTTTCGTCAGTCAGCTGTCGCGCGATTTTGACAATTCTGATCGCATCAAGATTGCGTTCGCGGCCAAGCGAGTAAGCATGAAACACCTTGTCGCTCAGCAATACACAGTCTCGCAGGCACTCGAGATGGCGAACGGAAGCATGAACATCAACCGCTTCGACCGGATAGCCACTGATGAAGTGGATGACATTCAGCTGCTGAGCCAGCTTCAGGAAATTCCGATAGTCCTGAATATTCCCCGCCCGCCTCCCCCGATCGAGGTCGGAGGCATGTGGCGCACTACCCACCGTTCCAAACGAAATTCGATCGGAACCGACTTCCAGATCGTGAATCGGATTCCTGGCATGGACGGGAAATATCGGACGAACGGACTTCAGACACTCACCCACCAGCCCTCTGTCAATGAATACGACATCGCCATCTGCGGACGCCTTCGCTCCATTATCAAGCAATAACTGACGGCCCTCAGGGGACATGATTTCGACACCGACCTGTTCAAGAATTTTCAGAGATGACTGATGGATGAATTCGACTTCATCATCTGAGATCGCGCGAAGCGGAGAGAATCGGTTAGAAACGGGCTGAGCCGACAACTGACCCACCCGTGCTGAGCCAAGTTGAGTTTTTTGGCGACGCACTCTACGTGTCATACTGCTTTCACCGGGACTGTTAAGGACGACTTTCGAACTGTCATCTGTACAGATTGCCACCAGTGGGTCATTTGGATCATTGCCTCTTTATCTGCCAAGTCAGATCCTTTATCTCTTCGGTCAGATCCTCCACCTCATCTGTCAGATCCTTCACCTCATTCGTCAGTCCGCCAAAGCCACTCACCGCGGTGGTCAGTTTCTTCACCGCAGCAGTCAGTTCCTTCACCGCAGTAGTCAACATTTGGATGCGATAGGCATCGGACGCCAGGCTGTATGAAGAAGTCGTAATCCCCCCACTGAACACGAGTATGGCAGTCAGGATCAGTACCCGGCTGGTGGATTTATGTTTATTGAGATTTTTCATAAAGATCTCCCCCGAATTCTGTTATAACGCCGTTCACTAATTGTAAATCCTGATGGTTAATGACGCTTGTTTGGATTATATCTGGCCCGAATTTCCAACAAATTTTTAAGCCAGGAGGATCGGATAAAGATCATTCCGGCTTTGTTGGCTGTGTAACTTCTCTGGATTTTAGGTGCGCGGCACTGTCTAACCAACAAGGGTTGGAAATCATAGTCATAGTCAACAGCTTCGGTCGCGGTATGAAGGTGACTGTGGCGTTCCCATTAATCTGGCACCGGTCTCCAGCGGCTGCGATGTCAAGCGGTCCGTCAGTGAATGGAGTGGTTGATGTGTCGTCCAGGCGGCTGCCGAAGAGTGGGTATCAATTGGTGGCTGGTCACCATGTTGGTGCGGCGTTCGACGCAGTGACAGGCATGTTGTGGACGTCAAGTCCGACAGGACAAGGATGGATGACCTGGAGTTGATCGGTGGTGAATAATGCAATAATAATGAAAACCTCAGGATGTCTGATGGATGATTGAACACAATGGAAGTGGGGGTCATGGACTGCTGACTCACGTTGCCGTGGTCCAATTTGCTGTGCGTCCCGCGCGATGCAGGGTACCAAACGGGATTCGTAGCCATGGCCCGGGAACCGTTTGAAAGCGCGCTTGAAAGTGGCAGAAAACGTCCTCGAGCTCGCTTCCGTTGTGGGTCATACATGTTGAGATGCTGAGGGAAGCCGTTGCCCGGGCAACTTTTTGTGAAGGAACATCCAAACGAGATGTATTGACCCGCAAATCATATGTGTTTGAAGAAGGAATCGGAAATCCATCTGATCTGCAATCGGACACAGTTTCCAAAAAGTATCTGTTTCAATCAGTTCTTTGCCCGCTACGAAACTGTCTGCCAATGCACCCAACACCTGCCGGTGTCGACGGTGTAATATCCGCCACTGCCTGACCTTCATCATCACTGATTCGGCAACTACAAATTTACTGAACTGTCGCTGTTTCGACTGCGAGGTGTTGACCGGGTCGGGAAAATCGCATCGAAGCATTCGTAGAATTGAAGCAGCAAAAGATGTCAATCAATCGATTGAATCGCAGATTCAGCGACTGACGGTTCAGAAAGTAAGTAGGTGAACAGTAACCATGTGAAACCAACTGGAACAGTTTGCCATGCCAACCGTTCGATTGGCGATTGATGTGCAATGCGTCATACACAGTTCCGTCTTGGTCAGAACGAGTTCAAAATCCAATTCCAGCTTTCAAGAAAGAAAAGCAAAAAAATTGGAACTAATCACAAAATAATCCTTCTAACATAGTATCATCAGGTGTCAACTGCTGATTGAATTTGCGTTTCAATGCTTATAAAATTATCCCAAAATGCCTTAGCCGCCTGCCTGCTGTTGTGTATTTCAGGTACGGTATTTGCTGATTCTGAGATTGAACCGACACCAGACAAGGTGGCGGTGACATCGGAACAGCAGACTGAAACTGAGCAGGTTGCGGTGATCATACTGACCGATCCAGAAATTGCCGCGGTAGAAGAAGAAGAGCCGGACTGCGAATAGCCGGCATTCTCCAAATTTCATTCGTCGACATCTGCAATCGCCAATCTTGGCCGGTGCTTTGTCGGACCTGCGCGTTCAACATACCGAAGCCTCATGCAGAGTCTGAAAAGTGTGGGGCCAATATCGCAATGGCCGACCTGGGTGCCGATGACGCGTCAACTGTCTCCGCAGCTCGACCAAGCGACTCTGCACATTGTGCATGTTCAATTGCACCGTATCGTTACTATCCGCATCAATAATGCGCTTCTAGCAGGAAGCTGAGGCTGCGTCATTCAGTCAGGAACCGTCAACGCAGTTACCAGGTCCAACTGTCTGAACGATTCATCAATCATAATGCAGCTCTGAATCCTGTCTAGCCTGCAAATCGGTGTCATCACCTGAAGCGGGCTGAACGAACCACAGCATCACCCCGCCCAGAACCAGCAGAATGATGACGGTAAGAATCGAATTTCTAGCGCCGAACATCGTCGCTGACCAGCCAACCAGAAATGGCCCGATGACTGCCGCCGTTTTACCAATCATATTGAAAAATCCATAGTACTCGCCAGCCTGTTCATGTGGAATCAACTGCCCTAGCAACGAACGGCTTAATGCCTGTATGCCACCGATGACCAATCCAATCATCGTCGCTAGAATGAAAAACTCAATACCACTGGAAATAAAGTAAGCCCACACCGTTGCAGCAATATAGACAAAAATACCAATATAGATACCTGATTTCGCGCCGATTTTCTGACCGAGCTTACCAAAGACCAGTGCCGAAGGAAAGGCGACGAACTGAACCAGAAGCAACGCAGTGATCAGATCATTGGAGTCCAAGCCAATTGACAGACCATAGTCAACCGACATACGGAAAACCGTATCTACACCATCGATATAAAACCAGTAGGCAAGAAGAAATATCAATATTGAACGTTGGGTATGTATCTTTCTGAACGTTTTGCCGAGCTGACGAAAGCCCACGACCACCGCATTCTCTCTATTCTGCCTGGGCACCGGAGTATCCTTGACGAACAGCATGATGGGTATCGAAAACACAGCCCACCACACAGCTACGGTAATGAAACTGACTTTCACCGCCTGTCCAGCGCTCGCCAGGCCAAACGACTCGGGTTGAAGTACCATCAGTACATTGACTGCAAACAACAGGCCGCCACCCAGATATCCCAAGGCGTATCCGAATCCCGAGACTTGATGAATGCGGTCGCTGGTGGGGGCGATATTAAGCAGTAGCGCGTCATAAAAGACATTGCCGCCAGCAAAGCCAAGAGACGCGACGATAAACAGCACGATGGCTGGCAGCCATAACCCCTGTTCCACCAAAAACAGGCCAAACGTAGACAGCACGCCGATAAATGCGAAGATCAGCAACAGTTTCTTCTTGATACCTGCGCGATCGGAAATTGCGCCAAGAATCGGCGCAAGTATGACTATCACCAAACTGGAGACCGATGATGCGACACCGAGTCGAAAGGTCGTAACAGTCGTGTCGGCGTCCACCGACCAGAACTCGCGGAAAAAAATCGGAAAAAAACCGGCGATAACCGTTGTCGCAAACGCCGAATTGGCCCAATCGTACATGGCCCATGAAACAGTCTCACGTTGGAACAGTTCTTTCCCAATCATACTAACCTCTCTGCCAGTCAGAATGGTATTGATGGCAATCGCTCAGAGAATAGAGCTCACGTCCGGTGCATTATGTTGTAAATCATAAAGATTCGTACTGATTTTTAATCGTCACAGCAATACTGTGGAAACGGCCGTTTCAAACCCAAAATCAGTCTCGTACTCTGCAGGCGCGTCAGATTACACCGCTCTCTTACCGCGTTTTCAGAGCTGGTTCAGATTCTGCATGAATCCAACTTGCTACGGCCATACTATTTCAGCAGGGAAGCAAAAAGAATTTTAACGACGACCTCTCCCGGTTTTCGGAGGAAGAACAGATGACGCTGGCACTGGAGATATATGTCAGATCCAGGGCAAAATGGCCGCGCTAGGACAGGGAAGCGGCGAAAAAATTCCGTGACGAACTATGTGGAGATTCAATTTCAATACCAACAGGATATGGAAAATGACGACAGTAGTAACGCAATCACCGAGAGACGTTCTCGAAAACCACATAAATCATGCCGAATATCGAGTCGGTCTCGATTTCAATCCGTCAAAGAATGACAGAGTCCATGATACGAAAATAGGAACCGCCCTTCTGATGGGACAGGTATTGGCTTATGGTTATGATTCAGGCATACCTGATGCCAAAGAATGTGCAAATAAAAGCTACCGATGCATATGAGGAAGCATGCATGTGGGCGGTCAAAGCCTACACGAAGAAAGCCCTGCAGGAAACTGATTAATACCTTCCTTTCCCTAAAGAAAAGCCCCGGTCGCTCTCGCTTCCGCAGCTATTTTTTGGAGTGGAGTTTTTTTAATCGATGTAACCGAAGTCTCTCAGGCAGGCGCGACGGGCGGCGCCGGACGAGTTCCTCACGACGCAGAGCTTCCGCAGATCGGAAGGTGCATGCATGTTGTTGGCCTCGAATGGCTCTGGAATCTGCCGTTCGCTCAGGTATCCCCAGTTCTTCTCAAATTCCCTTTCAGCCCTTTCCGTTCTCATTTGGCTTTCCTCCAGTATGCAATCGAAAAAAGACGGGCTGCCATAATTCAGGCACAGACCCCACGCGGTCGGCGCGGTTAAAAGACAGGTCAGTAAAATCGCCGTTCGTTTCATAATGATGTTCTCCTTCATTGTTAAAGTCCCCTTATTATACTTTACTCATTCCGTAATGTCAAATGTAATTTCAAAGTCGCTCGGCCCGCACAGGTTCCTCGCCCGGAGAGTTATCTTATGAGTTCCGATTCCCGCTCTGGCTGCGAGTTTCACCACCGCTGTCATCCCAACGGTTTCCCCCCCTCTGACCTTGGTGTCGAGGTCGATTTTGAAGAGCGCCGGATCGGTCATGACCCGCTCCGTAATCGCCGCCGATTCCGCCCGGTTCAGCACTTTCCCCGCCGTCTCCGCCGATACTGTTACTGTTCGGGAATCTGTCGCGGTGTGTTTATTGGTCGTTGACTTGGTATCGCCGACATACCAAACGGGTGCGAACTCGACCTCTATCGCCCGCATTTTGGCCTTGGCGGCGTCGAACAGTTCCGTCAGTTTTGCGAACGTCGATTCCTTCGCGATGGCGATGCCGAACCGCTGGTAGATTTCCGACGCTTTGGTCATTGCTGAATAAGTCGAATTGATTTTTCCATCAAATGCCCTGCTGGAAACAATCGACAGTTTGTTTCGCTCTGCAGACAATGATCCGTTTCATTTGCACACTGTGTTACTCCATGCCGCGCCGATATCACTGAGTGAGAATCGTGTAACCCGATAATGCAATGTCTTGATTATCGGCGACGCAATCGCCAATGTCTGATCACTGCTACTGACACGTAATCACCATTATTCAAGAGCTCAGAATGCGAATTGTCTCTTCAACCTGTTCCAACACGCAAATCGTATCATGGGTTGGCTGTGCTGACATGCTGGTCGACGGCGATGACCATTCGAACGATCCACTTCAGGTGGTGGCCGCTCTACCGCGCGTGGGACCCGATTTTGAAATAAATGTTGAATGGCCCACCGACTTCAGACCGGATTTGGTTGTCGCATCACTGACCATGTCGGAACATGGAAAAGTCGGTGGCTGCAATTGAAAAAGCCGATCAATGCGTGAAGAAAATGAAAATGCGACAGTCCCGATTTGCCCGGAACCAGCGCGTGTTCAAGCTTCAGGAAGCATGTCTGAGGCGACCTTCAGCGCGCCTTGTCGATGGATTTTCCATTCTGAAAAGAATTTTCCAATCAGCTCAAATCGAATGATTCCAGCCAACGCGTGCAGAAGTGCTCAATCAACCGACAATACGGTGTCTGATTCATAGAACGCCTTTAACAGTTCTCGAAAATGAATGATGTCACCACATCCCGCCAGCTCCCGAATCGAATGCATCGCAAATTGCGCAACACCAACATCAACGGTCTTAATGCCTATAGTCGAGGCAACCAATGGGCCGATAGTGGTACCGCAGGGCATATCGTTTCGCGAAACATAAACCTGAACGGGAATCTCCAGCTCTGAACAGAGTCCTCGAATCAAAGCCTCCGTCTCATCGCTTGTTGCATACCGCTGGTTGGAGTTCACCTTGATCACCGGGCCTTGGTTGAGTACCGGCCGGTGCCGTTCATCATGTTTTGCAGGATAGTTGGGATGCAGTCCGTGCGCGCCGTCAGCCGACAGAAAAACCGAACGTCTGACGACTCTTGGCTCGAGTGCACCGATGCGTTCAAGCACCTGCTGCAGAAACCTACCCTGCGCGCCCGATTCGGATACGCTGCCCACCTCCTCGTGATCACTCGCAATCAGCATGCAGAAATTAGCATCATTGGCGTCGACTAAAACTCTCGCTCCGGTATAGCAGCTCAGGAGGTTATCGATTCGCGCGCCGGTAAAATAAGTCTTTAAGTGATCCTGGTGAGAACTCAGCGTTACAGCCTGGTCGCCGCCGACTCCGATCAGTCTTGGTGGATTGACATCGTAGAACCGAAGATCGAAACCGAGTATTTCATCTTCCTTCGCAGCATGATCAACTGCGCTCAGCAGCTGCTTGGGCAATGTACTTCCGTCGGCGCCGTCCATTCCGACGTAATTGAGCAATACCGGATGGATGTGCGCCTGACGGTCAATTTTCTGCTGTCTGTTCGCATCCCGATGCAAATGAATCGCAATGCTTGGAATCACCGCCAGCGGCGCTTGGCCATCAATGAGAAAGGCCTGAATCTTACCATCGGTACGCCGCGCAAAAATTCGTCCGGCAATTGACAGATCGCGATCAAACCAGGTGCGCAGCAGTACCGAACCATAAACCTCGACATTGGCAAGCCTGTAGCCGAATTTCTCAGTCATCGAGTTCGGATTGAGCTTCAGGCAGGGGCTGTCAAGATGAGCCCCAATCAGTCGCATGCCGCGTTGAATATTTGGCCGCCGGGGGTATCGAAAGGCAATGAGCGACGTACCATTTCGAGTCACATAACACCGGTCTCCTTCCTGAATCCGCCATTCCTCGGTTTCCAACAGCCGTCTGAATCCGTGCTCATCAAGCAACCTGCACAGATTTTCGGATGCATGATAGGGCGTCGGTGACGATGCAATATATTCCAGCATTCCCTGCAGAAAGCGGCAATCCTCAGCTCGTCGCTCCATCCTGATCTCCTTTCCGGTCCCGATTTGATGCAATCAATTCTGATCGCCGTCAGAATCAATCGCAGTTTCACGGTCTACGGCAAGAGCAGCAAAATCAAACAGGTCCCGGTCCGCCAACTGAGAAAGCGACACATTCTGAATGCTACGAAACACATTCTCGACTCGACCGGGATGCCGTCGTTGCCAATCTTTCAGCATTTCCTTGATCTTGGTCCGCTGAAGATTGCTTTGAGAACCACACAGATTACAGGGAATAATCGGGAAACCGCGCCATTTCGCATATTTTTCAATATCCGCCTCGCGACAGTAAGATAAAGGACGTATGACAACGTTCGCGCCATCGTCGCTTTTCAGTTTTGGCGGCATGGCCTTTATCCTGCCACCATGAAACATGTTCAGAAACAGCGTTTCGACGATATCTTCCCGATGGTGGCCAAGGGCGATTTTACTGAAGCCATTCGCCGCAGCATAACCATACAATACCCCACGCCTCAGCCGAGAACAGAGCCCACACATCGTTTTACCGGTCGGAATCACCTCTTTGACCACACTATAGGTGTCAACATCCAGAATGTGGTAGGCCACTCCAAGGGCCTGTAGATAGTCCGGCAGAACATGCTCCGGAAAGCCGGGTTGTTTTTGGTCCAGATTCACCGCAGTCAGAGAAAATGAAATCGGTGCGCGCAACTGCAGCTCCAGCAGAACATCAAGCAGCGTATAGGAATCTTTGCCACCGGACAGGCAGACCATCACCCGATCGTTGTCGCAGATCATGTCGAAATCTCGAATTGCGTTACTGACTTCTCGCCTGAGTCGCTTTCGAAGTTTATTGAACTCGTACCTGTCCCGCGAATTCTGAAAACTCATTGGCCCGCAGCCCATGGGCGTCTGTCCGAAATTAGCATCCATACGCATTAGCCTTCAGCAGATGCCCATCGCGGCGGCCGAAATCGATTCTTTAACGCGCGGCAACACACCCCATCGGTCTTAAAATCGACTGCTGAAATCGAAACCTGCTCTTTGTTGTCCGGCCGAACGCTAAATATCATAATCCAATACGCTAGCCTGTAAAATGTCGGGTATCTAACCGGACCGCTTAATTGATCTAAAATTCTGATATGCATTGGGTTGCCCTTGGCGTCATCTGCGTCGCATTGATTTTTGTCAGCTACCATTCTCCGAAAATCGGCTTCAGCCTACTCGGTGCGCTCGCTGTCATTTTCACTGCATTGTATTTTCTAAATCTCGAAGATTCACAATCGAAAAGATTTCCAGTGCCGCGCGAAGCCATTGAACTGGAAGGCTTGACGGCAAATCCATCTTATGGCGACAGCTGGGACTATGCGGGCCGCATTTCAAACACCTCGGACAAATCCATAACCGACGTTCAGATCAGAATTCTTTTATATGACTGTCCTACCACAACTGATAAACCGACGGCGGACTGTGACCTGATCGGCGATCAGATCGATTACGTATCAATCAATGTTCCAGCCCGACAGTCAAGGGATTTCCGCGACAACATCACCTTTAGGCATGCGGTTCCCAAGGGGATACCATTCTGGAATTTCGAGCTGGCCGGACTCGAGGTGAGTGAATGAATTCAATCGACGGCACATGCCTGTGAATCAAATTGAATTGGAACCGGCGGAGAAATCAAACGAAAAAATGAACGAGCCTGACCTGTTACGAACACTTGGAATCGCCACAGTTCAGACAGGTCAGGCATCCATCCAGCATGATCACTGCGTTATATCGGCAGACTCCGCACAGCTGTGAACCCGGTGGAAAATCATCGTTGCGATCGTCCGCGGCAGTGCCACTGCGACGTTCATATTCGGTACGCTTCTCATCCATGATCTGCTGAACATGATCCGGGACCGGTTCATCTTTGATCATCCCGATCTTTCTCATATGCTCTTCAATCACCGAGCCGATTTCCGCAACCAGCGACGGCACCCACTCACCGGTTCCCGGTCTGTAGTAACCACCTCGGGGATCAAATACCGCCCGCAGCTCCTCAACCAAAAACGAACTGTCGCCGCCTTTTCTGAATACCGCGGAAATGATTCGGGTCAATGCGACGATCCACTGAAAGTGGTCCATATTCTTCGAATTGATGAAAATTTCGTAGGGCCGCTGCTGCGCATAAGGTGTGCCGGGATTGATGACAATATCGGTAATGGTAACGTAGAGTGCGTGCACCGTCTGATGGTTCTTGACCTTGTAAGTTACTCCCTGAAGCGTTGTGGGACGTACCAGCCGTTCAACCATGGGGATGGGCAAGGCGCCATTGATTTTCGGTTCCACATTTTCATCGTCGGTCTCGGGGAGAGTAACCAATGGTTCAGATTCAGGCGCAACTGGCGTCGCCTCGGCAGGGGAAACGACTCGATAGTCAACGATTCGTTTACTGATTTTAACGGTCATGCAATGTCCATGATTTTTTTGAGGTGAACTGGCCCGCAGCAACTAAAGTTCATACTGGCAATCATTTTAACGCACTGATTCAGAATTTTCCGTAATACCTTTCCTTCAGCGCATCATACAGATTGGCGGCCGTGTGCATTTCCCCGTCGTATTCTATTTCCTCATCGCCTCTGGCCGTTACCACACTGCCATCTTCCAGTTTGAACTCATACTGGGTATCTTCGGAATCCTTCTTACGAACCAAAACGCCCTGAAAGTTCTCAGGATTGTACCTGAAGGTGGTACAGCCCTTTAGCCCGCTGTCGTAAGCGGCCAGATATATATCCTTGAACTTTTCGAAGGGATAATCGGTAGGCACATTGGCGGTCTTGGAAATTGAAGAATCCACCCACTTCTGCGCCGCCGCCTGAATGGCTACGTGCTCGCTGGGTTTAATGTCGTTCGAGGTGACGAAATAGTCAGGCAGTGATTCGGGATCGTCCATTGAAGCGGCCGGGTCCACCAGCTGCCGGTACAAAAGCAGTTCATAGGAGTAAACGCGCATACTTCCCTTTGACTTCTTACCCTCCCGTATCACATTTCTGTAATACTCATGTGAAAACGACGGTTCGATGCCATTGCTCACATTGTTACCAAGAGACAGACTGATGGTACCCGTCGGCGCAATTGAACTGTGATGGGTAAACCTGGCTCCTATCTCAGCAATTCGATCGGTTATCTCATCTGGCAGCTGCTGCATATAGCGACTGTATTTTGCCAGCAGTACTTTTCCTTTCACTCGGTCAGCAACCTGAAAGCCATCATCCTTCATTTCCGGGCGCTGGAACAGCATGGCCGCCGTAACCTCGAATTCCTCCTCCAAGATGGGCGCCGGTCCTTTCTCCTCCGCCAGCTCAATTCCCACCTGCCAACCTGTGATGGCCATTTCGGAGGCCACCTGCTCGGTAAATGCCAATGACTTCTGAGAACCATAGCGAACCTTCATCATTGCCAGCGTCGAGCCTAAGCCCAGAAACCCCATCCCATGACGTCGTTTGCTCATAATTTCGATTTTCTGCTGCTCCAGCGGCAGGCCGTGAATTTCCACTACGTTGTCCAACATCCGCGTGAATATCGCCACCACCTTCCTGAATCGCTCCCAATCAAAATATACCTGGCTGGTAAATGGGTTGACAACAAACTTGGTCAGATTGATTGAGCCAAGCAGACAGCTGCCATATGGCGGCAGCGGCTGTTCTCCACAGGGATTGGTCGCGCGAATATTCTCGCAGAACCAGTTGTTGTTCATCTCGTTCACGCGATCGATCAATATGAATCCCGGTTCAGCGAAGTCGTAAGTCGACTCCATGATCTTATCCCAGAGCAGGCGGGCCGGAATGGTGTTGTAAATTCGAACTGCGACCCTGCCCTGCTCATTAACAATCCAATTTCGATTGGCATCGTCAACGGGCCAGCTTTTCCAGGCAATCGGAACATCAACATCCTCAAATTCCTGTCGGGTGGCTGGATAAACCAAATCCCAGTTCGAGTCGTTTTTTACCGCCTGAACGAATTCGTCGGTGATCAGACAGGAGAGATTGAACTGCCGCAGGCGACCATCCTCCCGTTTAGCGCTGATGAAGTCAAGAACATCTGGATGGGAAATGTTGAAGACACCCATTTGCGCGCCGCGCCTGCCACCGGCCGAGGAAACGGTAAAACACATGGCGTCAAAAATATCCATGAAGGACAGCGGACCTGAGGTATTGGCACCAGCGCCACTGACAAACGCGCCTTTCGGTCGCAGTGTGGAAAACTCGTAACCAATGCCACAACCGGCTTTCAAGGTGAGACCCGCTTCGTAGACCGAATGCAGGATCCCCTGCATTGAATCTGGAATGGTACACGAAACGGTACAATTAATGGTACTGGTGGACGGCTTATGCTGCTTCGCTCCGGCATTGGATACAATTCGACCGGCTGGAATCGCACCGTTTCGCAGCGCCCACAAAAAATTCTGACGGTGCTTTTTCCTAACTTTGACGGGTTCAACATCCGCCAAAGCCGTGGCCACTCGAATAAATGTGTCCTCGACCGAACGATCGATAATTTCACCGGCCTGTGATTTGAGGCAGTACTTCATTAACCAGGTTTCGTGAGAAGCGGGCTGAAGGTCAAGCGTGAGCGCCTGCCGCTCGTTCGTTAAGCTAGATACGCTTGCCATGACTATATTAGATTGACTGTTGAGCAGATCATACCGTTTCTCTATTTTCAATAATTTCAAAATTTACAAATTCACAAGCAGGAATTCCCCCTCATACATTAAAACAAAACATAAAATTTTTTTTGGGGTTTTATATTGAGGAATTTAAGGAAGACGGGGCCTGTTGGCCGGCGTGGTGGAGGTGGATGAGACGTTTGTTGGCGGGCTGGAAAAGAACCGCCATGCTACGCAGAAGCGGCGTCAGGGCCGCGGGGCGGCCGGCAAGGCGACGGTGGTTGGGACCAAGGCGCGCGGCAGTCAGCAGGTGAAGATTCAAGCCGTCCAGGTGCGCGATCGGGCGAGCCTGCATCGGTTCATCACCGCCCATGTTAAGCCCGGCACGCGGCTGCATACCGATGATTTCAACGCCTTTCGGAAGTTGTTGGGGTATGGGCACCAGTCGGTGCGGCACAGTGCGGGCGAGTACGTCAACGGTTCGGTGCATACCAATGGTCTGGAATCGTTCTGGAGCCTGCTCAAGCGCGCCTATCGGGGCACCTATCACCAGCTGAGCGTCAGGCATCTGTGGCGTTATGTGAACGAGTTTGCCGGGTCGGCGCAACAGCCGCGGACTGGACGCGAAAGAGCAGATGCGGCGGATGGTGGTCAACCTGTCGGGCCGACGGCTACCCTACCGCGCGCTGGTGGCGGGATGCGTTCAGTCTGGTGGAGTCCGGGAGGTGCGCTCTTAGTATTCTGTATCGGGGCGATGCTGGCGAGCGGTTGAGACGCGGCGGAGACCGATATCCGAACGGAACGCATTTTCAAAAAATAAGGAAATATTGGACTGTATTTGGTTTTGGTCACAGTTACTAATGTTAGTCACTACCACTGACTGGATCCCAGTCACTGGATCAATCAATATTTCGTGACCTGTCAAGAAGTGTTGAGAGCCAAAATGTTCTCGCTCCTTCTCGATCGGGCACTTCTGTCCCAACTTCGAATGCACACGCTCGGCGTTGTAAAAGCCATCAATGTAGTGATACAGCCGCCGCATGTCCTTAAAACCCGGGCCACCGTCGTCTCCAGCAGCAACTCCCGCTTGAGCGTCGCAAACACCAATTCAGCCATCGCATGGTCAAAGTTGTTGCCAATCCGGCTCACCGACTGCACCAACCCATGCCGCTCGCTCAGATACTGCACCCCGTCTGACCAAGCACACCCAGCATCAGCTCGATATCATGACTCAGACTGAACTGACGACCGATGATGCGCCGTGAACAGGCGTCCATCACTACCGCCAGATAGCCGAAGCCCTCCCCCACGCGGATGTCAGTCGAGTCCGCCACCCACAGTTCATGGTACCGCTCTCATGCAAACTGTCCGACCACCAGCTACGCCGCCACCCGACGCAAGCCATATCGGTCACTGGCTTCCACTTGAACGGTGCGCACCCGCACACTTCCATTTGTAATACGAGCACCGACACATCGCCACCCCCGAATGATCAACCTGATTCGCCAACATGAACTAATACACGCTCACCTGCGCGGGTCCATTGCATATTCGTGTCCATCCCTTCGTGCTGCAACGCCCGCTTCCACTGATACAGCTTCTGCAGCCGGGGCTCATACTCGTGGCCAACTGCGACGGTGCCACCCCCTGCCGCATCTTTCCACAAAGCATCTATTTGAATTCTTCCGAATGGCGTTTCTTCAACATCTTGAGTTACTTCCGTTTTCTTAACGCATTTTAACATATTATGATGTGACCCTCCGCGAATACATTCTAGTAAAGCTATCCCTACTGGGTGAAACCACCCACATCACCAACATTGCGTTACACGACACTCTACAGATACTTCGTATTTTCTAATGTGATTTTAGAACAAACACCCTGCTGATGCCGGAAAGGCAACTGGAAATAGAACCGCAACCGTCTATGATCGGACTTACTTATGCAATGGCTGGGATTTCTCGCCGCTAGATTCGATTCAGTCCATCAGTATTTATGGGGCATTGGATACGAAATACGAAGTTGCGGCGATGAATATCGCAATTTGGATGCCAGCGGCCCACTTCAACCAATTCCGGTCTGTCTTTAGTTCAACTTTCAACTGCTCAAATTCAGCTCTCAGTTTCTTGTTGTCGGCCTGGAACTCAGCTCTCAGCTGGTTGTTGTCGGCCTGAAACTCAGCTCGCAGCTGGTTGTTGTCGGCCTGAAACTCAGCTCGCAGCTGGCTGATATCAGATCTCAGCTGACCGATGTCGTTCTGAACTTCCGATCTCAGCTGCTTGATACCGTTCTCAAGTTCGGATCTCAGTAGCTTGATATCGGTCTGAATTTCATTGATTTCAGTCTGAATCTCAGATCTTAGCAGCTTGATGTCCGCTTTGGTCGCAACCTGCTCCTGAGCATCATACACGATTCTGATGATCGCCTCAGCCTGCAGGTCACCGAAACCAGCATTCTGAAGATTTTTGGAAGCTTCCAGTGTGTCAACAAACATAAATCACGGCTCTACGATGAAAATTCGAATAGGACGGGTCAAGTTGATACGTTAATGACAAAACGATCATTCGAATGACACACGGCCGACCGTTCCCCAGAACAAATGCCGCCACCAACCATTACCTGTCATTGTATACGAATCATCGTCATTCTGAGGCCAATTTCCTGTGACTTTGACGTTTTGCGCTGAAGTCCCAAAATCCTCTCAAATGAAACACTAAGCCTGCTGCCTTTCCAATTGTTCATCCAATACCACTCGAAAACCAATATTCGCCGGTGGATAACCAACCGAACAACCCCCAATTGGCACATAACGAACCATCTCTGGGATGAAAGTAACATGAGTGCCTGCTAAAACCCTCAGTCCCCTGCAACTGGCATTCGCTGCCGGTGACTCTCGATTGCTCTGCCAGCAGGAATCAGTCCACTCCCAGACGTTACCATCCAAATCGGCGAGCCCTGCGGCACTCTCCCCAAAGTGTCCGACAGACCTGGTACGTCGAGGTGCGCGCCGGGAAAAAAATACGTACTCGTTGGCCCACTCCATACGCGGATCATCGAACAGTTTCTTTCCAGCTTCCTGCTTGGCCAGCACATCGGCAGCGAAGTTCTTCCACTCACTTTCAGTGGGAAGGCGCAATTTCAGACCCGTTTCTTCAGACAGCCAGCTGATGTATTGCTGTACATCAACCCAGCTGACGCCAGATACGGGATGATCGGGGCGAGTGTATGGATAGGATTTTGGTTTGAAATCGCAACCTCCTTGATCGACACACTCGTCCCATTGGGCATTGGTTATTTCATACTTTGCAACAATTAACGTGCGACTGGTTTCGCCCGCCGATTCAACATCCACTGGTACGAATTCAGGCAGATAAGGGCTGTCAAAATTCTTACCCTTCCCAGTACTGCTCCCGTCCAGAACATTGAACAAAACGATACCCGCCAGCAGAACGACACAAACTGACAGCAAAATTGAGCTCTTACTCATCTAACAACACCCGCGATCATCTGATGCAGGAATGAAGTGAACCGTTACATCGTTATCGGACCAGGTTCCTGCACCTGCTTCATCAAGCCATCATCCCAATCACCTTCAACGACGACATGCGACGCCGCCCCCAGCTGTACCGCCTCGATCAGATTGTGATTGAGATAAACATAGATGCCAGGCTGCCGGAAGGTGTACATCGCGGCACCCGCCGAACCGCCTCGAATGA
Organism: Arenicellales bacterium; assembly: GCA_965205205.1. Lineage (GTDB taxonomy): Bacteria > Pseudomonadota > Gammaproteobacteria > Arenicellales > JAJDZL01 > JAJDZL01. The sequence continues at coordinate 2,639,898 of CBDBFX010000002.1, read as the reverse complement.
ACCATGTCTCAAGCCCGGTTGTCGGATCATCGGTGAACGAGCCGGTTTCCCAGACATAGTCGCCATGGCCACCAATCAGATGCGGCCTGGAATCGCGGTTGGACTGCGCGTGGATAAACAGCGCGGTATTGCCAACTTTGGACTTGAAAGCGTTGTCACCAGTCAGTGCGCCAACCTTACCATTGAACACGACATGGGTTGGTACCAGCTTTGCCATCAATGGCAGAACATCTGCCAGATTGCCTCCGGCAATGGGGTACGTCTTGTAATTGCCATCTGCATCTTTAGGAATATAAAAATCCTGTTCGCCGACATAAAACACCTGATCATAGTGCAGCGAATTTCCGTTTTTGTCCTTCAGTCCGTCTCGAGGCAACACCATCACCGCACCATTCATTCCATGAACAACATGGTACGGAATCATGACGCCGCCAGGCGCACAGTGATAAACAAACACACCGGGCTTGGTCGCCCGCCACCGCAGCTTTGTCTGCTGACCCGGTAAAACATGGGTCAGCGTACCGCCACCTAGCGCCCCTGTCGACGCATGAAAGTCAATGTTGTGCTCCATTTTACTTTCCTTCGGATTGATCAATGTCAGCTCAACGAAGTCACCTTCATGGCAGACGATCAACGGACCCGGTACCGAGCCATCAAATGTCAGAGCCCAGATCTCGGCTCCCTGATCGTCAACCTCCCAGCGCATTTCATGGGTAACCATCGTAACTTCGATGACCTTAGGTCCGCCTTCCGCAATCTGCTCGTGTTCCGGCGCACCTGGCGGTGGAACCAGTTCCTGCTTCACTCTGGGAAGTTTCATAATTTCTTCCTCACTCATTGAAGCGTGCAGTCCAGTCGTCATGCTTGAATCGGCGGTACCATACGCCATAGCGTTGTTGCCCACTGCAGCCGCTGCCAGCGAAGCGGCGACCGCGGAGGTAGGAATCAAAGTTGATGCTTTGAGAAAGTCACGGCGATCAACACCGCTGTCATTATCGTTAGTCATAGGTTTTCTCCAAGTAAGGAAAAATGTTGAATTTACTTACGCCTTTATACAAGGTAAAGAGCGCGCGTTTGTCAATATTTTGCCATAGATTGACCGGAAGATGGATTCATGTGTTCAATCTGCGGTAGACGTCGGAAACCTTCAATGGCAATTTTCGAACATCGCTCACTACCGTGTAATTCCATGACTATACAATGTGCGGAAGGTATTCGTGCGCCCGATAATCAACGGTAACGCAGAACGGATGAATACCTGCATACTTTGCCTCCATCAATGCCTGACGGATGTCCTCAATGCGATAATCGCCCCGATATCCATCATAATCCCCGGACTTGCCATCCGAAATCGTAATCAGCACCCGTGTTTTGGCGCCAACCTGCTACAGCTTTTTCGTCAGATGCCGAATGACCACACCCATCCGGGCAAATCTTATGGCTTTAGGCCGGCGATTGTTGACTTGACCCGGCTGTGTTGCGCCGTGTGATGATATTTCCCTTCAGGGATTGTAAGTGAATTATGATTGCTTCAGTTGTTTCCAGAATCGGCCGACAGTACAATTCTTTCTACCATAAATATCCCAAACTCCCACCGTGGAATAATTTCCTACCTAATTACCGTGAATAATAAGCGGCACTTGTGATATACTAATAATATCATAATTCACTGATAATGGGGAGATATTAAATGGCTCGCAACGCAATACAGTTTCAGAAAGGCATCAGTCTGACCGACTTTCTAAAGAACTACGGCACCGAAGAGCAGTGCTTTCAGGCGCTGTTCCATTGGCGCTGGTCGAAGGGCTTTGTCTGTCCGCACTGCGGACACGACCGGGCCTGTCTGCTGACCGTCCGCCGGCTGCAGCAGTGCTATCGGTGCCACCGCCAGACCTCGGTGACGGCCGGCACCATCTTCAGTTCCACGAAACTGCCGCTGACGGTGTGGTTCTTGGCCCTCTACCTGCTGACGCAGAGCAAAAAAGGCGTCTCGGCGATGCAGCTGCACCGCGAGCTGGGCATTTCCTACGATGCGGCCTGGCGGATCAAACATAAACTGATGCAGGTGATGATGGAACGCGATGACAAACATCAGCTGGAGGGTCTGGTGCAGATCGACGATGCCTATCTCGGTGGTGAGCGAAGCGGTGGCAAACGCGGCCGCGGGGCGGCGGCCAAGACGCCGTTCCTGGCGGCCGTGCAGACCAACGACCAGGGGCATCCGCTCCGCATGAAGTTGAGCGTGATCAAAGGTTTCAGGAGCTCGGAAGTCGCCGCCTGGGCGAGGCGGCATCTGGCTGACGGCACGGCGGTCTGTTCCGATGGACTGCCCTGTTTCAACGCCCTGAGCGAGGCCGGTTTCGAGCATCAGGTGGTGGTCACCGGCGGTGGCAGAGCCAGTGTCCAGAAGCCTGAGTTTCACTGGGTGAACACCATGCTCGGCAATGTCAAGTCGGCCATCCGCAGCACCCATCACTCGGTCAGCGGCAAATACGCGCACCGGTATCTGGCGGCGTTCGAGTACCGGTTCAACCGCCGGTTCAAACTGCCCGATCTGATTCCGCGCTTGGCTTATGTGGCACTCAGAACGCCACCCATGCCCGACAGACTGCTAAAGTTAGGCTTAATATAAACGGTAATTAGGATTTCCTATGCAAAACCCCAGTCTCGACTATTCCCGCCGCATCCGCACCACCCCATTCGAAGCAAGAATACTGGAACAAGGGGTCCAGTCCCTTTCGGTGTATAACCACATGACACTGGCGGCGGTTTTTCGTTCCTCGGTCAAGGATTATGAGCACCTATTCCGCCATGTGCAGATGTGGGACGTGTCCTGTCAACGTCAGGTCGAGGTGGTTGGTCCCGATGCCCTGACCCTGGTAGAGTGGACGACACCACGAGACCTTTCTCGATGTGAAATCGGACAATGTGTCTATGCGCCCTTGGTGGATGAACACGGTGGGATCGTGAATGATCCCATTATCCTGCGTCTTGCGCAGAATCGTTTCTGGCTCTCCATTGCAGATTCGGATGTCCTGTTGTGGATGAAGGGCCTTGCGGTGGGCCGCAAGATGAACGTTCAAGTGTTTGAGCCCGATGTCAGCCCATTGGCCATCCAGGGTCCACGTTCGGAAGAGCTCATGGAAATTCTGGTGGGACCGAAAGCGCGTACCATCGGATTTTTCCGGTTCATTCACTGCGAACTGGCGGACACACCCGTGGTGCTGGCACGTTCCGGTTGGAGTGGTCAGGGTGGATTCGAAATCTATCTGCAGGATTCTGCACGAGGACATGCACTATGGGACTTGGTCTGGGACGCAGGACAACCGCTGAATATTCGTGCGGGCTGTCCCAACTTGATTGAGCGAATAGAAACCGGGCTGCTTTCCTATGGTACTGATATGACCCTGGATACCAACCCCATGGAATGCGGACTGGATCGTTTCTTCCAATTGGGGAAGTCTGCCGAATACCTATCCCGTGATGCACTGGACCGAATCCATCGGCAGGGAGTCAGCCGACGGTTGGTAAACCTGATGATTCCCGGTAAAGCGATTCCATCGCCGCGTTCTGGCTACCAGATATCGGATGCCTCGGGGAAAATGGTGGGCATGGTAACCAGTCTTGCCTGGTCACCACGATTCCAGGGTAATGTTTCCTTGGCCATGGTGGATTTGGCAGTTTCTGAACCAGGCACATCACTCAGGGTACATACCCCGGACGACCAGCGCGAAGGTGAGGTCAGGAACCGTAACTGGCATTAATTGGGGATGATTTCGAACTGAAAATTCCCATCTGTTTCAGGATTGCCGAAGAGCAGCCGGATGGGTGGCATGCGGATCAACTACAGGAAGTTCAGGTCAAGGACGCGAAACGGGCGTTGAAAACCTGCAGTCCGATTGACGCGTCAGCCTCCTCCACAGGTGAACAATTCACCACGATAATTGGATTGGGTCAGAAACTCTGACATTGGGTAACAAGTGCGCGTATGTCAATATCGTGCCATTAACCCGCATATTTCACCGATTTGTATTCTGGGTTGAAATGGCCGTCGCCAAGCGTTGATTTCATCAGTTGGATGAGAAAACCGCCGTCAGCCAGTGAAAAGGCCGGCGAGCGCACCGCGGAAACCGCGTTTTTCCTGCCCGCCAAGGCCCGTTCAGCCCGTTCCGGCATGGTCAGGGCGCGTGCCATCCTCGCCCCTGACAAAGTCGGCGATCGAACCGGCGGTCGGCACCCGAGCCGACCCGATGACACCCTAGCTGAAATCAGGCGGCGGCCTCCACAGTGGCAGCTGGCCCAGATTGTCCAGCACCTCGGCGAACACCTCGGCATGCGGATAACCCGCCGACATCGACAGCCACACCCGGCGGGTGGTCACCCGAAGGCGCACCCCGACCTTGATCAGCTTCAGCCGCAGCGTGCCACTCTGCGCCCGCGCCAGGCGGGTGCCCTTGGCGCCCAGACGACGTAGCGCCTCGAGCAGCCCATAAGCGAACGAGGCGAAGTACAGGCGCAGCTGATTGGCCGCCATCTGGTGCGAACTGGTGCGGCCCGCAAACAGGTCCAACTGCTGCTCCTTGATGCGGTTCTCCATGTCGCCACGGGCGCAGTATTTCTCCTCATACAGCTCCTGAGCGTTCACCTCCTCAGCCGACAGGCTGGTCACCACGAACCGCGGATTGGCCCCGCGCCTCACAAGGGCCCACACTTGAATCTCAGAACATAATGTGATAAAACAGGGCCTACCATGAAAGTAGGCCTGCATCAGTTTCACGCTCAGACCATCGACTGGTTTCAGAAGGCGGTGTCGACGCCGGGTGTGTCGCGCAACGCCCTGGCCCGCGGGCTGTGCGAGCGCGACCAGTGGACCGGTCCGACGGGTGAGCTGTGTGTGGCGGCGGCCCGCAAGGCGCTGCCGGTGCTGGCTGCGCGGCTGGGCGTGGCATTGCCGGCGCCGCACCCGGCATTCAGTTCGGGCGGTGGTGAGGCGCCCCCCGAGGTGGCTTATCCGGACCGCGCGCTGCGTTGCCCGCTGTCGGCACTGGGTGAGGTGACGGTCGAGCCGGTGTCGGGCGACGAGGAACGGCGGCAGTGGGAGTCGATGATGCGCACGCATCACCCGCAGGGCTGGCGTCAGGCGCCTCACAACATCCCACAAGTGAGTCTATTCATTCTGGACCATGCTCTGCCTTCTGATCGCCCGATAGGTGAAGACCGACTCGCGCAGCAGCACATATCCCTCCCATAGTTTCATGACGCCCGGCAGCGGCTGACTGCGACGCGGATGAAAACCCGCCAACCGCGCCACATCGACGACGAAACTGCGGATGTCCGGCGCCTCGCCGGGCGGCGGCTTCGGCCGGCGGATGCCATAATCATCCAGGCGGGCGTTCAGCACCCACAGGTCATCTTCACTCACCACCTCGTCGGCCGGCGTCTGCGGGCGGTCGCGCGCCATCCGATCGAGGCTGAACACCTCACAGGCGGTGATGGCATCGAACGTCAGGCACTTGCGCAGGTCATCGGCATGGTCCAGCTGCCGCTTCTCGATGCCGGCGCCGGTCTTCAGGGTGCGGAAGTACTCCTCAATGGTCCAGCGCAGCTCATAGTATCGCACGGCGGTGCCGGCGCCGGCGGCATCGGCCTGTCCCTCGGTGGTCAGCAGCAGCCAGTGCAGCGGCTGCTCGCCGGCCGGCGGGTCCGCTTCAATCGCACTGACCGCCAGCATCTCAATCGGCGCCGTGTCCGCACCTGCGGGTGGCCACCGCGGCGCCGCCAACCGCACCCGCGCCGCCCGCAACTCCAGCCGCACCTCGCGCCCCGCACGCTTCCGACCACCCCCGCAGGCCACCACCTGCACGGTCTTCTCCGCCAGCGACGGCAACCTCTCCATGTGCGCCCACAGACACTCGCGCTTCCCGCCTGCCAACAGCACCTCGCGGCGACTCCCGCGCCGCACCCGAACCAGCAGTCCGGCCGACTGCGAGCGCGCCTGATCCAGTAGTCCCCACAGGTCGCCCTCCCGATCGCATACCGTCACCACCCGCGTCCGCGCACAGGCCCGCTCCAGCTCACAGGCCCGCTCCAGGCCTTCACCCCAGCGATCACTCTCCAGCTCCAGCCGATCCGCATAGTCCGCATCCAGCGCATACACCCCCAGCGGTCGCCCCGCCTCGTTCACCGCCAGACCCACATGCGCCTTCAGACCCTGCACGCCCGACCCACCGCCACCAATGTTCACCAGCCCCGCCGTCGCCGGCCGACTCGCATAGTTCAGCGCCGTCGTGTCCTGCAGCGCCAGCACCACCGGCTCCAGCCGACAGCGATCCACCATCGCCGCCCAGTGCGACTCCAAGATGTGTTCCATTTTCACCCTCCCGTTCGATAACAGCCGGTAAGCCGCACGCAAGTCCGCCCGCCGGGGAAAGATCTGCGGCAGCGACGCCCCCGGCCGCTCCAGCCACGCCCGACCCATGCGCAAGATCCGCGCGCACACCCGACCGTCCGGATGCGTGCTGCGACCATATTCCACATCCGCCCAATCCGTCTTCTCATCCATGTGCAGCGCCGGCGCCGCCTGAATCTGCCGCACCGGCTCGGCGCACAGCACCGTCCGCCAGCCGCGCACCAGCGGTTTCAGCCACACTGCCCGCACCACCGTGCCACCGCCCGGCGAGCAACCCGAGGTGCCGCCCTCACCGCGCTGCCAACCCGCCGCCCGGTAGCTCGTCCCCGGATGCTCGGGCGCCACATACGTGTACGCCAGCACCGGTCGTACATTGTACTTCGTCTCCCAGTCCTCGACCACCTGCGCACACGCCAGCTCCAGCACCCGAGAAGCCAGACCGTGAACCCGCACCCCCGGCAGAATCAGCAGCCGCTGGTTGTTCAGCACCCGACTCAGATTCGACACCCGCGCCTCACCCGACCAGCCGATGAACGCATCGCGCACTTTCTGGTGCCAGCTCGCCGCACAGAAGTTCAGCCCGCCCAGACGACCGTAGCGCGAAGAACACACCCAGTAGCGCAGCTGGCCACCCGGCGCCTGACGCCAGCCCTGCGGGTGATGCGTGCGCATCATCGACTCCCACTGCCGCCGTTCCTCGTCGCCCGACACCGGCTCGACCGTCACCTCACCCAGTGCTGACAGCGGGCAACGCAGCGCGCGGTCCGGATAAGCCGCCTCAGGCGGCGCCTCGCGGCCGCCCGAACCGAATGACGGGTGCGTCGCCGGCAACGCCACACCCAGCCGCTCAGCCAGCACCGGCAGCGCCTTTCGGGCCGAGGCCACGCACAGCTCGCCCGTCGTGCCGGTCCACTGCTCGCGCTCGCACAGCTCGAGGGCCAGGGCGTTGCGCGACACACCCGGCGTCGACGCCGCATTCTGAAACCAGTCGATGGTCTGGGCGTGAAACTGATGGAGACCTACTTTCATGGTAGGCCCTGTTTTATCACATTATGAAAAAAGATTCAACTGTGACTATTTGTGAGGTCAGGCGCCGGGTGGCCAGCTGCGCTACTGGGTGTGTTCTTCGCGCTACGGTCGTCTGGGCGGGCTGAACTTCTGTGCGGCGAGCTGGCACCAGCAGGTGCGCGATGCGTTCATCGGCTGGTCGGGTGAGGCGCGGGTGTCGAATCTGAGTCGGGTGCTGAACAACCAGCGGCTGCTGATTCTGCCGGGGGTGCGGGTTCACGGTCTGGCTTCTCGGGTGCTGGAGCTGGCGTGTGCGCAGGTGGTTGAGGACTGGGAGGTGAAGTACAATGTACGACCGGTGCTGGCGTACACGTATGTGTCGCCCGAGCATCCGGGGACGAGCTACCGGGCGGCGGGTTGGCGTTGCGGTGAGGGCGGCACCTCGGGTCGCTCGCCGAGCGGAGGCACGGTGGTGCGAGCGGTGTGGCTGAAACCGCTGGTGCGCGGCTGGCGGACGGTGCTGTGCGCCGAGCCGGTGCGGCAGATTCAGGCGGCGCCTGAGTTGCACATGGATGAGCGGACCGATTGGGCGGATGTGGAATATGGCCGCAGCCGGCATCCGGACGGGCGGGTGTGCGCGCGGATCTTGCGCATGGGTCGGGCCTGGCTGGAGCGGCCGGGGGCGTCGCTGCCGCAGATCTTTCCGCGGCGGGCGGAGTTGCGTGCGGCTTATCGGCTGTTATCGAACGGGAGGGTGACAATGGAGCACATCTTGGAGCCGCACTGGGCGGCGATGGTGGATCGCTGTCGGCTGGAGCCGGTGGTGCTGGCGCTGCAGGACACGACGGCGCTGAACTATGCGAGTCGGCCGGCGACGGCGGGGCTGGTGAACATTGGTGGCGGTGGGTCGGGCGTGCAGGGTCTGAAGGCGCATGTGGGTCTGGCGGTGAACGAGGCGGGGCGACCGCTGGGGGTGTATGCGCTGGATGCGGACTATGCGGATCGGCTGGAGCTGGAAAGCGATCGCTGGGGCGAGGGTCTGGAGCGGGCCTGTGAGCTGGAGCGGGCCTGTGCGCGGACGCGGGTGGTGACGGTATGCGATCGGGAGGGCGACCTGTGGGGACTGCTGGATCAGGCGCGTTCGCAGTCGGCCGGGCTGCTGGTTCGGGTGCGGCGCGGGAGTCGCCGCGAGGTGCTGTTGGCAGGCGGGAAGCGTGAGTGTCTGTGGGCGCACATGGAGAGGTTGCCGTCGCTGGCGGAGAAGACCGTGCAGGTGGTGGCCTGCGGGGGTGGCCGGAAGCGTGCGGGGCGCGAGGTGCGGCTGGCGTTGCGGGCGGCGCGGGTGCGGCTGGCGGCGCCGCGGCGACCGCCCTCGGGGGCGGATACGGCGCCGATTGAGATGCTGGCGGTCAGTGCGATTGAAGCGGACCCGCCGGCCGGCGAGCAGCCGCTGCACTGGCTGCTGCTGACCACCGAGGGGGAAGCCGATGCCGACGGCGCCAGCACCGCCCTGCGGCACTATGAGCTGCGCTGGACCATTGAGGAGTACTTCCGCACCCTGAAGACCGGCGCCGGCATCGAGAAGCGGCAGCTGGACCATGCCGATGACCTGCGCAAGTGCCTGACGTTCGATGCCATCACCGCCTGTGAGGTGTTCAGCCTCGATCGGATGGCGCGCGACAGCCCGCAGACGCCGGCCGACGAGGTGGTGAGTGAAGATGACCTGCTGGTGCTGAATACCCGCCTGGATGATTATGGCATCCGCCGGCCGCATCCGCCACCCGGCGAGGTGCCGGACATCCGCAGTTTCGTCGTCGATGTGGCGCGGCTGGCGGGTTTTCATCCGCGTCGCAGTCAGCCGCTGCCGGGCGTCATGAAACTGTGGCAGGGCTATGTGCTGCTGCGGGAGGCGGTCTTCACCTATCGCTCGCTCAGAAGGCGAGGCATGATCCAGAATGAATAGATTCAACTGTGGGATGTTGTGAGGCCCCGCGCCGCAGATGTTCCGCCTTGCCAATCACCCGCCGCGCCCGACTCCACGAGCTACGCGTCTGATAACTGAACTCGCCGAACCGGCGCACCGCCTCGCCCGTGCGCTCATGCTCCTCAGCGGCCTCTTCCATCTCCTTCGACAGCGCCGCCTCCAGACGCGAATTGCGTGCCACACCAATGACATAATCCACCTGCACCTCCTCCTGCTCACACCACGCCATGATGTCTTCCCGGCAGAACCCCGAATCACCCCGTATCACCACCCGAACCTTTGGCCAGCGCGCCCGCAACTGTCCGACGATCCGTTCCAACTCCTCCACACTGCCCGCCGCACCATCCTGATCTGACGTGCGCAGCCGACTGCACAGCAGCTGCTCGCCACAGAAAATGTACAGTGGCAGATAGCAGTAGCAGTCATAGTAACCGTGAAAGAACCGACCCTCCTGCTCCCCGTGCAGCGGATCGTCCGTCGCATCCAGGTCCAGCCACAGTTCCTTCGGTGGCGCCTCGAACGACTCCATGAACAGGTCCGCCAACAGCCGATCCATCGCCTCACCGATGGCCACGATGCGTTTGTAGCGGTCATTCGCCGCCTCGTCCGGGTGCCCCAGCTCCAGGCGGTTCAGCGTGCTCGGACTGGCCAGCGCCTGCCCCTCGCCCACCATCTGCTCCAGCCGATCCACCATCACCCCCATCAACCGGTCATCGCTCAGGTGCTCATGGTCGTTGAGATCTTCATAACCCATCGTAATGCCATAAATGCGCTGGCGCAGCAGGGCCTTAACGTGGTGTCGCACGCTGGCCGGGTTGCGGTAGTCGATGAAACAATCGGCCAGACGGTCGGTCAGACCGATCCGCCGGTCAACCTCCCGCAGCAGCAGGGCGCCACCATCGGAACTGATCTGTTCGCTGTCGAATTTGGCGGTCACCGCGCGCCGGCCACTGGGTTGAAATTCCAACTGCGTCTGATAACACTGTGCATTCATGGATGAGTCCTCTTTAAATGACATAATTAATTGATTAAGTTGTCATTATAACTCATTTTTCACATTTTTCATAACGATCGGTGAAAAATGCGGGTTAATTGACCAGCAGATGGAATCAAGTGGTCAATTTACGGTAGACGTCGGAAATCTTCAATGGCAATTTTCGAACATCGCTCACAACCGTGTAATTCACATGACCATACATGTGCGGAAGGTATTCGTGCGCCCGATAATCGATGGTGACACAGAACGGATGGATACCTGCATACTTCGCCTCCACCAATGCCTGACGGGTGTCCTCAATGCCGTAATCGCCCCGATATCCATCATAATCATCGGGCTTACCATCCGAAATCGTAATCAGCACCCGAGTTTTGGCGTCTATCTGCAGCAGCTTTTTCGTCAGATGCCGAATGACCACGCCCATCCGGGTATAGTCCTGTGGTTTCATGCCGGCGATTCTCGCCTTGACTCGGCTGTCATAAACCTCATCAAAGGCCTTGATGCGGTAGACTTCGCACCTTTTGCGGGTCATGCCGGAAAAACCATAGATCGCATAACGATCTCCCAATGTTTCCAGCGCCTCACTCAACAAAACCAGACTCTCGCGTTCCGCTTCATTGATCCAGCCTTTGGTCGAGCCGCTGACATCAACCATAAACACCACCGCGAGATTGCGCTCGACCTTGCGCGATTTGATGAACAGCCGGTCGCTTAATTCCTCACCTTTGACGATATCGACATAACTTTCCACAACCGCATCGATATCAATGTCTTCACCATTTCTCTGCCGCCGCAGCAGGCGATCATCACCCCTGAGCGCTTCGAACGATTTGCGCAGATCGCGAACCAGATGAAAGTACTTGTTCAGAATCGCCGACACCAGCTCCGGATTGCCAGGATGCATATCGATCTCCCGCAGTATGCACCAGTTCTTGCGATAATGGCCGCGTCGATGGTCCCATTCATCATAGTAAACTCCGTTTTTCTTATCAACCCCATCACTCTCCATACGGTCCTGCGTTTTGCGACCGGCATCATACAGTCCGCTACCAGCCGGAACCAGATAGTCTTCAGGAATCTCGCCGAAGTCCTGAAAAATGCTCCTCGCCGTCTGCATCATATTTTCGGGCGGTGCTGTGGGTTTGCCATCGATCGTAATGGACAGTTCCCCCTCACTCAGCGCTTCGTTATTCGATTCAAAGGTGTACGATATCTCCAATGACGCGCGACCGACCTCCTCTCCCTCGAGTTCGCTGTCATCGAGCATGCCTTCCGCCAGGAGCGCGAGATCGGTACGAAATTTGTCTCGTTCCTCTTCGACTCGCTGTTTGGTCACCAGGCACACTCTGTCGAGATCAATGATCCCCCGGTAGCATGAAACTCTCGGCGGCTGAACATTCCTGCCGTAAAGGTGCCTCACGACCGAAAGTGAGTCCATCACACTTGCACCAACATGTTGTACCCTTGCCAATTCTGAAATATGCCCGGTCAGTCCAGCTTCATCGGCAATGTCACGCCGGAGCGCCCGCAGCTGGCGCGCGAGCCCGGGTAATTCCGATTCCAGACGAGCGAGCAATCGGTGCTCCTCAACCCATTCGAAAATTCCAAGCGCTCTGGCTGAATCCTGGTACTTGGAAATTTCCATAAGGGCGATGGGCAGACCACTGTTCACATCCACTCGAAATGTTCCATATTGGGTCTGAGCCAGCAGGTATCCAACTGTGGCTTTGTAGAGTTCAAAGTTCCGGTGACTGGACTCGAAACGCGCGATCGACTGCGGCAGATAGATGGTCTCGGTATCGGTCCAGGCGTTTTCACCTTCCTGGATGACATGGTCTCGGCCTGCTACGCCGGTAACAAATTTGTTCATCACGCCAACAACATCATTGAAAGTCACCGCATATCTTTTCTGCTGCAGCCCCGATGCAAACCGATCCACATCCCGCAATGTGGTACTGCCGAGATAAAGACCATCCCGATCATAAACATCCATCGCCGCAATGATCCACTTCTTAACGCCATCCGCATCAAGCAGCGAGAAAGCCTGCGAAACATGGCTGACAAACTGGAAGGCCATCTCAGAATTGGATTTCGCGATGATCCCAGCCCAATCCAGAGCAAAGTCCTGCTTTGTCCGCTCCAGGCGAGAGAGTTTCTGCGCCGGTTCGGCGGCGGTGCGCCGGGACGTCAGTACTGCGCCCAGCAAATCCTCCAGGCGCTCCTCAATGTCGAAAGCCTCCAGCCGTCGATCAAGCTGACTCGGCTGACGAAGAACCATTGGATCAGACATTTTGACGGCTGCGGTCTAGAAAAGTGAGGAAGCCATTTCCCGTATGGCGACCAGAACTTCCGGATCATCGGTGAGCGTCTGAGAAATCGATGCGTTGCAGGCGTCGAGCGGAGCGACGCCGTAAACGATCAGTTTGGCGGCGTGAACCAGCAACCGCGTGCTGGCTCCTTCTTCCAAGCCACTGCCTTTCAGATTGCGGGTCATCGCCGCAAAACGGACCAGTGCGACGGCGTTGGTTTGATCAATGCCAGACTCGTGAACGACGATCGACCGCTCCAGTTCTTCATTTGGGTAATCGAACTCAAGCGAGAGAAAGCGTTGGCGGGTACTCTGCTTCAGATCCTTAAGGACGCTCTGATAGCCCGGATTGTATGAAATCGTCAAATTGAAGCCATCGCTGGCATACAGCAGCTCGCCAGTCTTCTCAACTGGCAGAACCCGCCGGTCATCGGCCAGTGGATGAATGACGACAGTCGTGTCTTTGCGCGCTTCGACGATCTCATCAAGATAGCAGATGCCGCCGATTCTCACAGCTCTCGTCAGCGGACCATCCACCCAGCGAGTTTCTCCGCCGACGATCAGGTAACGACCAACCAGATCCGACGCGGTCAGGTCATCATGGCAGGCCACTGTTACCAGCAGGCACTGAAGCCGCCAGGCCATGTACTCCATGAACCGGGTTTTACCACATCCCGTCGGCCCCTTCAGCAGCACCGGAATGCGATTCCTGTAGGCGCTCTCAAACAGTTCGATCTCGTTGTGCTGTGGTGAATAATAAGGTTCCTCGACGATTCGGTAATCTTCACTTTCGACTCTATACATTGCTGATCGCTAAAACTCCTGCAGCTCATTTTCCTTCAGTTGAACCCGGCGAGGTTGCCCGATAGCGAATGATGCAGCCGCATCATCGTTTCAAGCGCCTTATGCCCGCTCAGGTCTAAAAGTATATAAAAGAGATGGGGAGTGGCGGGCCGCTCTCGCCATAGAAACGCGATGAAGAAAACTGACCAGTCAACCAGCAGTAATCGTCTGATATTGGACGACTCACTACGCGAATGCATCGAAGCGAATCTGTCCGCATTCGAAAGAAGACCCAATGCCGACGGCCGGCTCCGACAGGCGGCGGTCGCGTTGACGCTTGTTGAAGGCATACAGGATGACTCGGCGCACTTCGTTCTGACGAGACGGCCCAAACACCTGAATCAGCATGGCGGACAGTATGCACTCCCAGGTGGCAAAATGGATCCGAATGAATCGGCGATTGAAACCTCGCTGCGCGAATTGCATGAGGAAATAGGTCTCGACATCAAGGAGAGCGAAGTCCTCGGCCTGCTTGATGACTATCAGACCCGATCGGGATTCAACATCACGCCGGTTGTCATCTGGGCTGGCATCAATGCCGAACTCAAACCCAACCCCAATGAAGTTGCCCGTTTGTTTCGCATTCCGCTTGATGACCTGAGAGCACCGGACCTGCCGGTACTTGAATACATACCAGAGAGTCAATTTCCGGTACTTTCGACGCCTCTTGCGACTCTGGGGCATCGGGTGTTCGCCCCTACCGCCGCATTTCTTTTCCAATTTCGGGAAGTGGGGCTTTTCGGCCGACACACGCGCGTCGCCCATCTTGATCAACCGAAATTCGCCTGGAAATGACAGACCAATCGGTTAATCGTCCAGGTGGCGTAATTTTTCCTGCAGTGCCCTGTCAACCTCTGGATGTACAAATTGTGAAACATCACCACCCAACTGCGCAATTTCCTTCACCAGAGATGCGGCGACAAACGCGTAGTCTTCGGCCGGTGCAAAGAACAGCGTCTCAATATCCGGCTTCAGCTGGCGATTCATCCACGATAGCTGAAACTCATACTCAAAATCTGACACCGCACGCAGACCTCTGACGACGAAATTGGTCTCCATCTGTCGGGCAAATTCGATCAACAGCCCAGTAAAACCGACCACCTTTACGCCGCTCACATGCTGCGTTGTTCTTTGAATCAGATCAACGCGCTCTGCCAGAGAAAACAGGGTGCTTTTTCCTTTGCTGTCCGCTACGGCGACGATGATCTCATCAAACAGCTTGGTTACTCGTTCAATCAGATCGATGTGACCCTTGGTAACGGGATCGAAACTCCCCGGATAAATGGCTCTAGTGATCGTAGGTCCGCTGCTCATTTGTTTATCTTCACTGAATTCTGCCTGAATGATCAATCGTACATCAGATGTTTTGCCCATTATGAACCGATCAACCCGTGTCGATTCGCTTCTCTGCGACTTCCGCAGTGAAATGAACGCCCATTCCACCTTTCGAAACGTCATCAGAGTACCGCATGATTATCTCATACCAAGACATTGACTAAGCCCTTGATCCAGACTCGAGCGAAAGCAGGAAATGCGATCTTGAGCCAGCCCTTGTATGACGGACTATTTTCCACTCGGCTGCCAGGTTGGATTCATCAAATTCCCGTTCAACTTCCAAATAAACGCGCGCGTCGGCATGCAGACAATTTCTGGAAACCAGCAGGCCAAGCGCCTGATTGGCCAATTTCGTCCGATATGGTGGATCAATGAAGACCAGATCAAATTTCTGATTGACCCGCCTGAGGTACGCCAGCGCATCACTCCTTATGATCGAGCAGTTCTGCGCCTGCAGATGCTCTGCACTCTGGTGCAGGCCGACGATGCAGCGGCGATCGGAGTCGATTAGAATCGCTTTTTCAGCCCCCCTTGACAGCGCCTCAAACGCCAATGCGCCACTTCCTGCAAACAGATCCAGGCACACTGCATGGGTGATTCGATCGTACAGCCAGTTGAACAGGGTTTCGCGGGCGCTGTCGGTCGTTGGTCGAAGATTGGCGGCAAAATCAAATCGAATCCGACGGGAACGCCACTTGCCAGCGATAATTCTTAATTCACCTGAGGATTTATGTGTGTGTTTCATTGAACCCGCGACCTGAGGTGGAGAAGCCCCCCGAAGCATTCACTCATCCATGTATGCCGTTGAATCCGCGCGGATCTTCCATCATTCTGTGCCGAGTCAAGGTACGATAACAATCACTGATCAGTCAACAGTAGATCGACAAATCCAATTCAAAGCGGTCGGATAATTTAGAATGAATGGACTGCAGCAGTCGAAGCAGAGGAGCGGGCGTCGTTTCTGAAAAGACAGCCAAACACTCGGTTCGTCAGCCTGGCTTGGGCTTGAAATGCCATCCGCACCACCGGTTCATCCCATACCATCACACTCCAACTCCTTTCCCACCTATTCAGGCTCTATTCGCCCAGGCACCGCCAGATTGCGCCTCTTCCGACTGAACACCACCGCCAGCAGATGCACCTTCCGCCCGCGACTCTGATGCGGCGGCGCATAACATCTTCCCGCGCATCTGCGCCAAAACCTCCACCACCTGCCGACCCGTGGTGCGACGCAGTCTGCGAATCAGATACTGCAGACGTTCCGCACCGGTGTCGTCCAACGTCGGGGGTTCAACGCCCGCTTCTTTTTCAAGTGCGGTCAGCTGCCGGATGACGTGACTGTCCACGCTACCCGATTCGCGATAGTCGGCGTCGAAGCTCAGCCGCGCTACCGGAGGCCGGACGGCTCAGTCCCAGTGGCCATGGATGTCAAGCCCGCGGAACAGCTCCTGCATCGTGTCCAACAGCAACGTCTTCCCGAACCGCTGCGGCCGGGACAGGAAATAGTATCTGGACCCCTCGACCAGATTCCGGATATGCGATGTCCTGTCCGCATAGTAACAGCCATTGTCCCGGATGCTGCGAAAGAATGAATCCCCGATGGGCAGTCTGAGCTTGTTCATTTCGATCAATCGGTGAACCGTCTGTTCTCATTGTAGCATGATTGAGTGCATTATCTTCATGTTCAAGGCTGCACAATTCCATTCAGGCAAAGCATTGCAGGAGATTTCACCGTCTCAAGTTTCACTCAGGACGACGGTCAAATGGATTTTCAGGTTTTTGTCAGCCATAGTGTTCGGGGCGGTGATCGGTTCACATCCAACCCCTCTGGCTGTTCGACTTCAATCTGAAATTCTGACTTGTCGGTGGCTGGAAAACCCCACCCAGTGCTTCGGGTACGTCAGTCCGATGGGAACATTAACGGAGAGTTGGGTTATCCTGTTTCTAAGGCAGTAGATCGGCCAACCTGTTGCTTTCTCCCGAGACTGCCGCCAATCAAAGAACTGCGATGAACCAAATCGTACGATGGAATGATAGAGAATATAATTTTTATCATTGTGAATATGAATTCCGTCTGTCGAATTAACGCGTCCGCAGACGAAAACTGCAATCCATACTCCAGCTGACATCTGGAACCGATCATAAACATCTAGCGGCCCTTTCATTCGGCACCGTCATGACAACACCCGATTCTCCCACTTCTTCGAGGTCCGACAGCAGACAGAAGTCGACGTTTTTCAGAGCGCTCGCAAAATCAAGAAATGCGGTCTTTGGGAAACTGACCCAGCTGATTTCGAGAACATCGTCTTTTGATCAGGCTGAAATCGACGAATTACACGATACGCTGATCTTGAGCGACATCGGTTATGACATGAGCGCCACCATCATCGATCACGTTACGGCATCGCTCAGAAAATCGAAAATGTCAGGGCGACAGGTGATCGAGGTCCTACGCGAGGAACTGGTGAGCACCCTGCAGACAAACCAATCATCTTTCAACCTTGAACGCCATCCGGTACCGGCGGTCGTCCTGATGGTCGGCGTCAATGGAGTCGGTAAAACAACAACCTGCGCAAAACTCGCCGCCTATCTGCAGCATCGAAACCACACCGTCATGCTGGCGGCCTGCGATACCTATCGGGCAGCTGCGATCGAACAGCTGCAGAGCTGGGGACAACACCTGAACATTCGGGTTGTCGCTCAGTCCAGCGGTGCGGACCCAGCCGCCGTCGCTCACGATGCGATGCATGCCGCAACCGCCAGTCAGTGTTCGGTACTGCTGATCGATACGGCTGGCAGACAGCAGACCCGCAAAGATCTGCTGATGCAGCTCAGCAAAATTCACCGCGTCATTGGCAGAATCGATCCCTCCGCCCCCCACGAGATTCTCATCACCATCGATGCGGGAACCGGACAAAACGCAATCGCCCAAGTCCGCGAGTTCAGTCGCCATGTACCAGTAAGCGGCATCTGCATCGCAAAACTTGACGGCACCGCCAAGGGCGGAATCGCCGTGGCCCTGTCCCACGAGTTCGCCTTGCCCATCACATTCATTGGGCTCGGTGAAGGAATCGACGACCTTTCACCATTCGAAGCCGAAGACTATGTCGCCTCACTGCTGGGTACGCAATGGGTCTAGAGCCATAATCTGATGATCCAACTGGACAATGTAACCAAACAGTATGCGAACGGGCAGTATGGCCTGCGTAATCTGTCACTGAGCATCCCCGGCAATCATCTGGTTTTCATTGCCGGCCCGACGGGCGCAGGTAAAACCACGCTGGCCAATCTTCTTGCCTTAAGACTGCGTCCGACCGATGGAAACATTCAGGTTAATGGAAACGAGCTGGCTGCTCTGCGCGGTAGAAAAATAAACCGCTATCGACGTTCGGTGGGGTTGATTCTTCGCGACATGCCGCTGCTGAACAATCAAAGTGTCGGTGACAATGTCGCATTACCGCTGATCATCAACAATGCACCGCCGTCAAAAATTCTGCCGCGGGTATCCTATGTGTTGGACACAGTTGGACTGCGCAACAGATTCCGGTTCAGTCCCGATGAACTGTCTGATGCCGAGCGGCAACGAGTGAAAATAGCCCGTGCGATTGTTACCCGCCCGCAGTTGATCATCGCTGATGAGCCCACATTTAACATGGACTCACAGATGAGCGACAAAATCATACAGATTTTCAAACGACTCGTCAGCGAAAACACGACCGTTATCGTGACCACACATGATCAATCTCTCTTGGCTGATAGCAGACACCCAGTGATCGCAATCAGGAAAGGGCAGATCTATCAAATCATGCAGGGAAGCAGCTGACCGCCGTGCCAACCGCGCTGACATACCAGTTTCAGGCGTTCCTGAGGTGCATTGCGGTCTATGTCAGGTCACCGCTGACCGCCTGGTTGCCAGTTTTACTGAGCGCGTCGGCTCTGTCTTTGCCGACGGGGCTTTATCTGACCGCCAGTGATTTGGGGTTCTTCTCCTTCATGGTACATCAGACCCCGGAAATGACCGTTTTCTTATCAAAGAACATTCAGCACGACACGGCACTGTCAGTGCATCAGAAAATTTCTGAATTGACGGGTGTGCAGTCCACTCAATTGATTTCTGAGGATGATGCGCTGGAAGAATTCAAGGCACTGACCGGACTTCATTCGGTTGCCAGCTACCTGCCGGAGAACCCCCTTACGAACGTCATTTTCATTCTGCCGGACGAGGCTCATGCCAACCCGCAGGGGTATGAAAATCTATCGTCCCAACTCTACCGTCTGGAGTACGTCGATCTGGTGCAATTCGACCGCGACTGGGTCACCAAACTGGTTTCGCTCGAGCGCTTTTTCCGATTTTTCGGTCAATCATCTGTCATCATTCTTGCCTGCACAACGTTCCTGTTGATCTGCTACATGAACTGGTGGCAGTTTCATAATCGGGTTGATGAAATGAGATTACTCACTCTGATTGGCGCCCGACGGCCATTCATTTACAGCCCACTCCATTACGCGACCATTCTGCAGACTCTGCTCACCATCGGCCTCGCGTTCGGCATCGTAGAAGGACTGCGATCCCTCGGCCGGCCCATCATTTTCAGCCTGACAGCGCTCTACGGCATCAATCCACCCCTGAACGTCGTGCATTGGCAGCTTTGGGCAATTGTTTCCTTGGCTGTACTGCTGATTAATATTGGCACCATTCAGATTGCCGCCTACACCAAATTGCGCCGCTTTGAACCGAATTGATCGAAATCTCATCTTGAATTTACCAATTGCGACAGCATATCAATTTTTTGATGGTTTTCGCGTTTTCTAGCGTGGGATTGGAAAGTTGAAATATAATTTCGAAACTTTTCGAACTTTTAGCACTCTAACTCAATGAGTGCTAAAATACGTTACAAACAAATGTCAGAAGGTTATTAATTGAGAATGGATACTGTACCAGCCGCTCTGAATGTGCAGAGCAACAGCCTGTCTTCTTATTTGGCGTCAGTTTATGCGCAACCCATGCTGACTGCTGACGAGGAGCGTAATCTCGCGGTCCGATATCACGAAGAGGACGATCTCGACGCGGCCCGACAGCTGGTTCTTTCACACCTGCGATTCGTCGTTAAAATCGCGCGCGGATTCACCGGCTATGGCATTCCGTTGAACGATCTCATTCAGGAAGGCAACGTCGGGTTGATGAAGGCGGTCAAGCGGTATGAACCGGACCGCGAAGTACGATTGGTTTCGTTCGCAGTTCATTGGATTAAGGCTGAAATTTACGATTTCATCCTTCGGAACTGGAAAATCGTTCGCATTGCCACAACCAAAGCGCACCGCAAGCTGTTCTTTAACTTGCGCAAACATCGCCAGAGCCTTGATGCGATGAGCGAGTCTGACATTTCAGCACTCGCAGAAGAGCTGGACGTTCCGATCGATACGGTTCGAGAAATGGAAATTCGCATGTCCGGTACCGCCGTGTCTTTTGATCCGGATGTTGATGAGGACAGCGACGAGGCGCTGGCCCTGGCTCCATCCAATTATCTCGGTGATCGCACCTACAATCCGGAAGACATGTACGAGGCAACCTGCAATGAATCAAACCGCAGCGAGCGGCTGCAGCACGCACTGACGCTTCTTGACGAGCGAAGCCGCGACATTGTCGTGCAGCGCTGGCTGAGCGAACATAAATCCACTCTGAGCAGTCTGGCTGAAAAATACGCCGTCAGCACTGAACGCATTCGGCAGATCGAAGAAAAAGCCATGCAGACCATGCGCGGCGAGCTGAGTAAAGAACCGTACAGGGTCTGACCCAGACAGCCGTTTCAGGCGGAAACTTCATTCATGCCACCGGCATCGAATGGCCATATCGTCGGCTGGGCGGGTGGCGGTTATGATGGCCTGCGAAGTTCTCGTAACATGTTCAGCTGAGCAGCATTTCGATGAGCGCTTTCTGCGCATGCAGTCGGTTTTCCGCCTCCTGCCAGACAACGCTTCTGGAACCATCAAGTACACTGGCGGCAACTTCCCGGCCGCGGTAGGCCGGTAGACAGTGCATGAAGACCACCCCGGTTGCCGCCTGGTCCATAACCGAGTCAGTTACCTGGAATGGTTCGAATGCCTTCGGCCGCCGATCCTCACAGTCTTCCTGCCCCATGCTAAGCCAAGTATCCGTCACCACCACATCTGCATTGCGCGCCGCTTCGTGAGGAGTGGCAACATATTCAATACGATCATGATCGAGCCGCTTCAGCAACGGCGTCAGATCGGTCTGATAACCCTTCGGTGTCGCAATCCTCAGATTGAATCCCAGTAATGATGCGGCACTCGCCCAAGTTACGCACATGTTATTTCCGTCGCCGATCCAAGCCACCTGTGCATCCCGAATGAATCCAATCGTTTCTTTCATGGTCAACAGATCCGCAAGCAGCTGGCATGGATGATGGGCATCGCTCAGCCCGTTGACGACGGGAACCGTCGCGTGTTCAGCGTAAGTCATCACAGTTCTGTGGGAGCCGGTTCGGGTAACGATCATTTCGACCATACTGGACAGAATTCTCGCCGTGTCCGCGGCCGATTCACCTCTCTTCAATTGTGAATCCCCGGGTGCAAAAAACAGCGCATCACCACCAAAATGATGGGCCGCGACCTCGAAAGACAGTCGGGTACGGGTTGACTCCTTCTCAAACATCAGCGCAATAGACTGATTGCGCAAAATCTGCGGCGACGATCGCTCGTTGCGCCACATTCGTTTGAGTTCACCCGCGCGCCCGACGAGATTCAAAATCTCTTCCGATTCGAAATCTTCGAGAGTAAGAAAGTGTCTAGCCATGAATTGGGCGGGGATTTGGAATGCACGGACCGGACTGAGGCCGGTCCGTGTGAGGTGAAAACGGTTAATGGAAGCCCGTCGGCAACTCCTAAAACATTCCCATATGTGAAATCGAGCCGGTGACCATGAAGAACAGCATGGGAATCGACAGCACCGTATTGGTCCTCGATGCCAGCAGCGCCGTGCGCGCCGCCTTGGCTTTTTCCGCATCTGATGCCGGGGTGAGTCCCAGCACTTTCTTTTGATTGGGCCAGATGAATACCCATACGTTGAACAGCATGATCGTTCCCAACCACGCACCGATTCCTAAGTAACGATGTGGCCCCTGCAGCATGAAAGCAGTCATGAAAGTTTCCGATCTCAGCAGATAGTAAGCACCAGTCAACCATGTTGCGACCGCAGCCCAGCGAAACCACAGCAATGCCCGAGGGGCGATGTGTTTCGTAATTCCAGCCGCCGTACCATCCGCTTTCGCTTTCGCCAGGCCTGGAACCTGTACGAAGTTGAAATAGTAGAGCAGGCCGACCCAGGTTACGCCGGCGAGAATATGCAACCAACGATCCAATAATAAATCCATTCTATAATCCTCTTAAATTGAAATATCGAAACAACTCGCGGCACACTCAAAGAACGCTATTTGCGAACAGATAAAGAACCAGCGTCAGTACGAATCCTGAAACGATGGTACCAGTTACCGAGTCAAGTGGATTTTTCATTCCTGCCTCCAAACAAACTAAAGCGATGAGAAATAATTCTGAACATATGATACTCTGTCTCACGGAATCAATTTCAAGAAATGGACGGCGTGCGGAACGCCCACTCAAGTCGCGAAATCTTCAGTTCAGATCCCGGTGCTCGACACTGAACGGTTTCAGATAGGGCGAGAGGTCCGGCACCTGAATTTTTAAGGAAAACACTGAACCGTCTGCGACGTTCCGCCCTGCAGTCCTCGAGTTGCCGATGGGAAGGGACAAGGAGCGACCTCAGATGGTCAATTCCCATTTGACTGCAGGTAGCGGCCCAGCGTAAATTTGCTTCTGTCAGTTCGTGAAAACGCTCCTATCAAACCACAATTTCGTAACGTCGCTGAATGATTGCAGAAGACAATTCGATATGGCATAATTCTGTCAGGGAGTCAGCTGTTCCAGGCCTCTGATTCTCAAGAACAATTACCAATTCATTCAGTTTGGTTTCCATGCAAAAGAAAATCGTGCTCGCATACTCGGGCGGTTTGGACACCTCGGTCATTCTCCGCTGGCTGCAGAAAAACTACAGCGCTGAAGTCGTTGCGTTCACCGCCGATATTGGCCAGAATGAAGATCTCAATCCGATTACGGACAAAGCCACCCAGCTCGGATGCAGGCAGATATTCGTCGAAAATCTGGTCGAGGAATTCGTCCGCGACTACGTCTATCCGATGTTTCGCATCAACGCACTCTATGAAGGAGAATATCTGCTTGGTACGTCAATCGCCCGTCCGCTGATTGCCAGACGGCTGGTAGACATTGCCCGACAGACCGGTGCCGATGCGATCGCACATGGCGCCACGGGTAAAGGCAATGATCAAATTCGATTCGAACTGGGCGCTTATGCGCTGATGCCAAATGTTCAGATCATTTCGCCCTGGCGAGAATGGGATTTTCAGTCCCGAGAAGATCTGATCGCTTATGCAGAAAACGAAAACATTCCAGTCGATCGGCGAACCAGTGGCCAGGCGGACTATTCGATGGATGCGAATCTACTGCACATCTCTTATGAAGGTGGAGAACTCGAAAACCCTTGGTCCAGCCCGCCAGATGACATGTGGAGATGGACTCAGTCCCCTCAGAATGCACCGGACCGATCACAGATTGTTGATATCGAGTTCGATAATGGCGACGCAGTCGCCATTGATGGAGTCCGCGGCAGTCCCGCTGAAATTCTGAAACGGCTCAATGCCATAGGCGGAAAACATGGCATCGGCCGCATCGATATTGTCGAGAATCGATACATCGGCATGAAATCCCGCGGCTGCTACGAGACCCCAGGTGGAACAATACTGATTAAAGCGCACCGAGCAATGGAATCGATTACTTTGGACCGAGAGATCGCCCACCTTATGCATGACCTCATGCCACGTTACGCGAGACTGGTATACAACGGTTACTGGTGGAGTCCGGAACGCATCGCGCTGCAGCAGATGATCGACGAAAATCAGAGGGTTGTTTCCGGCATCGTTCGGCTTGAACTGTACAAAGGAAACGTGTCGGTGCTGGGGCGTCAATCGGATCAACACTCGTTATATGACGAGGCAATCGTATCGTTCGACGACGAAAGCGGCGCGTATACTCAATCCGATGCGGCTGGCTTCATCAAACTGAATGCGCTGCGCCTGCAGATTGCGGCCGCCAAAGGACGAACCGGCTAGCCAACGGGAGTCATCCAGTTTCTTTCGAAACGTCGTGGAGCAGTCCAACAGTCTATCGGTCATCGTACCGGTTCGAAATGAAAAACCGAGCACGCTGGCAAAACTCGCCAATCTAGTTCAATTGAACGGGGTGACAGAACTTATCGTCGTTGATAGCAGTGACCAGCGCGCAACCATCGACGAACTGAATGAACTGCAGGCCCGCCTGCCTTCAGTTACCGTCATCCGTTCCGACCGACCTGGTAGAGCTTACCAGATGAATCAGGGTGAAGCAGTCGCAACGGGAAATGTCATCTGGTTCATTCATGCCGATACAAGCGTACCGAGCGGGGCGGCCGAGTGCATTCTGAAATCCATCTCATCTGAACAATCTTGGGGACGCTTCGACGTGCGTTTCGATTGTCCATCCATGCGCATGAAACTCGTCGCGTTCGGCATGAACGTACGGTCCGCATGGTCCGGCGTGTGCACTGGAGACCAAGCGATATTCGTGTCGCGTACGCTGTTTGAGAAGTTGGGAGGCTTTCCTGAAGTTCCCATAATGGAAGATGTCTTACTGACCAAACGAATGAAACGCGAGGCACAAGCCATTCGCATCCGAGTGCCTGTGACAACTTCCGCACGTCGCTGGAAAACACACGGCTACCTGAAGACGGTCCTACAGATGTGGTTGATGCGATTTCTGTCCGGAATTGGGGTTTCACCTCAATTTCTGGCAAAACTGTATGACTGACGCGGACCAATGGACAATCGTCCGGCTTTACTGCTGTTCACCAAAAAACCAGTCCCCGGTCAGGTGAAAACCCGTCTCTTACCGAACGTTTCGGCCGCAACCGCCGCCGACATCGCTCTGGAGATGATGGTCGACACCGTCGAAAAAACCACCGCCTGCTGGCCGGGAAAAATTTCTCTTCTGGTCAGTCCCGACACGCATCACCCACAACTGCGGGAACTTGCAGACCGCGGCGACCTGTCGCTTGGCATCCAGTCGAAAGGTGATTTGGGCGTCAAAATGGAATCGGCCATCCGCGACGCACTGGCACTTTCCCCTGCCGCCGCCGTGATGGGCTGCGACGTACCGAGCGTCAGTCCGATGATACTCCAATTGGCATATGAACGAATGCTCGAAGGCGACAACGTGATGGGACCCAGTATTGACGGCGGATTTTACTTTGCGGGGTTCCAACAATACAGACGCGGAATGTTCAAAGACATTGAATGGGGCACACCAGCCGTATTCGAAACGGTACTAGCCCGCCTGCACGCGTGTAAAATGCCCATCGAAGTTCTGCTGCCATGCCTCAAGGATGTTGATCTTTGGTCTGACTTTGCTGAGCTTGCAGACATGCAGCCACGCTACTTGAAGTTTTTAACTTGATCCCCGCGTCTGCATGAGCATTCTGACTCGCAGACTGACGGATGAGCAAGGTTGCCGTTACTTTTCGACCATGCGTCAGCCAGCGGACTTCATTCATTGAAATGCCGCGATACATGTACTTTTCCTCCAGACTGACAAATTTTTCTGTCCGCCGCCTGAAGTCATTGTCCGTGTGGCTGATCATTGGCTTTTTTGCGGTCATCGCTCAGATGCCTAGCAGACTGCGACTTCTGGTGGGCGCCAACATCGGCCGTCTGTTCTATCTGGTCAACGCCAAACGCCGCCGAATCGCATTCATCAACCTTGAGCTGTGCTTCCCCCAATGGCCGCTCGAAAAACGCAGACAGGTTGCTCTCAGACACTTTAGAATTTATGGGCAGGCAGTTGTCGATCTGGGAATGCTGGCACTGGCAGCCGAAGAACGACTGAATGCACTGATGAATATTGAAGGAATTGAACATTACCGCAAAGTCAGAAACGCAGGCAACGCCGTCATATTTCTCACTCCCCACCTCGTCGGCGTCGATATCACGGGAACTCTGCTCGCCCGTCACCTGCCACTGTGCACGATGATGAGAGAGCATAAAAATCCCATCCTGACCAACCGACTGAAATCCCACAGAAAGCGATTTGGACTGAAGACTTATTCACGTTCGCAGGGATTGCTGCCGCTGGTCTTGAATTTAAAGCGTAAAATCAACTGCTATTACATTGCCGACGAAGACTTCGGGACGACGAACTCGCTGTTTGTGCCCTTTTTTGGCACTCCTGTTGCAACGCTGAATACCTTGGGGCGAATGGCGCGCATGACCGATGCCAAGGTGCTTCCTGTGCGTTCTTGCCTGGATACGAAAAGCGGCCGATATAACGTTACGATAGATGAACCCTTGGCTGATTTTCCAACCGATGACGATTACACCAATGCACGACGAATGAATGCTGTTTTCGAAGACATGATTCAACAGGCTCCAGAACAGTACCTGTGGACCCTACGCTGGTTCAAATCGCGCCCCGACAATGGCCACTCACCGTACTGAACCCACGCTGAGCCAACAGGCATTTGGACTGATTGGGTCCGGTATCTGGTTAGGGACGAGTCTACTGCCACTGCCGCTGCGCTGGGCTGTCGGCAGTACCTTGGGCTGGCTGCTGTATTACACCATGCGAGCTCGCCGCAGAGTCGTCATTCGCAACCTGGAACTGTGCTTTCCGCAAAAAAACGCCGCGCAGCACAAACAACTGGCCATGCAGACATTCAGAAACACTGGAAAAGGTTTTCTGACTTGGGGGTTCGCATTTTTCGCCCGTCAGCGGCGCATTGATCAGGAAGTCAAATGGCAGGGTAAGGACACGTTCCAGACATTCATCCAGCTCAGACGTCCCGTCATACTGCTCTGCCCCCATTTTTGCACACTGATACTGACATTGCGCACACTCGGCGCCCAGGTGCCAATCGTGTCAATGTACCGCCCCCCTCGCAATCCGATAATGGATATGGGATTTCACTGCGCTCTGACTGGAATTGAATCTAATTTCAATTGGCTCAATTGGATTTATCGCAGACGAGGCAGTCATCACATTCGCATGATTCCTTCTCGCGGCAACATGCGCCCATTCTACCAGGCACTTGAATCAGGTACGCCTTTTTTCTACCTGCCCGACCAGAATGCCAATCGTCCGGCCCATGCGACTTTCGTACCCTTTTTTGGTGTGCAGGCGTCAACCTACACGTCCCTGACACGTTTCGCTCAATTCAGAAATGCCAGGATCATATTGTGTCACATGGTCATGTCTGATCAGAATAAGAGCTATGAACTACAGACGGAACTGCTACCGGAGGATTTCATCAGCGGCGACCTGCGCACCGATGCAGAAAAACTCAATCAACTCATTGAATCGCTGGTGCGCCAAAATCCTGACCAGTATTTTTGGGCGCACAAGCGATTTGCGACGCGACCAGAGGGCGACGCCCCAATCTATTGAGCTTTTACCTCCGATCATACCCATTCTCCTTTCATCTTGACCTCGATTTTTCTCAATCACAGAGTATGGCAATTAAAATGGCATGACGTGTCCATCGGACGGCAGATTTTCAACGGACGTATTTTGCGTCCTTAAACTGAACTTTCAGCGGTGGCGGATGATAAGTCCGATACTACGGAGGACCTCGATTTTTCTCAATCACAGAGTATGGCAATTAAAATGGCATGACGTGTCCATCGGACGGCAGATTTTCAACGGACGTATTTTGCGTCCTTAAACTGAACTTTCAGCGGTGGCGGATGATAAGTCCGATACTACGGTACCACCGACCGGGAGCGATTCGCTGATTGGCTGCAGCGGCCCGACGAGGCGGCGGTCGATCATTCCATTTTCCGTCGTCTATCCATGCTGAGCGGGCTTGGTCGGCGGCTGGATAACATCAAACCACTGATTTGACAGGCCAGTCCATCAGTGAAGGACTGTTGATATCAAATGTCATGTCATGAAGTCTGAAGCTGGATTCAACTCAGCTCAGTGGCGGGCGGAAGAGGGCTTCGGGAACGGATGCTTACCGAAACCCCACTGGAAACGGCACAGATCAATAAAGATCGAGAGCGGCTTTCAGGAAATGGTCGGAATCTGTTTGAGATGAATGGGACCGATCAACTGAAAAGTGTGATCAGAATTCGCCTTTCTGACTGCGGACTGATCAGCCGCGATTGTCATCGCGGCCGCCAGATGGGCATGTTCTGCACGTGTCTGACTGAATGGGCAATTCGATCTCATTGGGTGAGCGGGTCCAAACCGAAATCAGACCTGAAAAACATCCATTTCATAAATCAGATTGAACGAGATGACATTCTGACCGCCGTTGCCGCGTTGGCACTCGAAATCAAAGCGGCTGACATCGCGTTCAGTGAATGGGCGAAGCACTGAGGATGCAGACTCAGTGCCGTAAGATCTGTGGAAATTGGTACCTCTGATGCCACTGCGGAAGAATCTTCATTGGTTCGATGGGTGTCGGTGGCGATTGAAGAGGTTAAAGGTACTGAGGGTGTTCATTGAACGGTTCCCTTGGCTGAATTAAAACAGGTGGTGGAGGCTGAGGTTGGCTGGCCAGGCTCTATCATGTGATTCTCAGAGAGACCGAATCGAATGGTGATGGGCGGTGTCATTGGTATCTATTGGGGTTTTAGATCCGTCTGATGTCGATGGCCTGCTGAACCCCTTTCACCTGTTCAGGCCCGCTCCGCCCGAAGCGCCGCCAGATTGCGCTCCTTCCGACTGAACACCACCGCCAAAAGATGCACCTTGCGCCCGCGGCTCTGATGCGGCAGCGCATAATTCTTCCCGCGCATCTGCGCCAGAGCTTCCACCACCTTCGATTCCACCTTCTCACCCTCAGCCGCCACCTTGAACTCCAGCACGAACGTCTCGCCGCCCGTGTGCACCACCAGATCCGCCCGCCCCTCAGCCGACGACTGCTCCGCACTCACCTCCACACCGTTGGCGATGAAACAGGCGAACAGCAGACTGGCGTAAAACGCCTCATAGCGCGACACTTTGCTGCTCGAATACCACTCGTTCGGCACGTTGGCATAAAACGACCGCAGCTCCGCCGCGAAACCGTCGAAGTCATTGACCTGCAGCAGCCGAATCAGCTCTTCACCCCGGTCCGACGCCTCCGTCAGCTTCCCGGTGACCGCCTCAACCAGCTCCTCGTTCAGACTCAGACGCACCTCATGGTTCGGATATTTCAGCGCATAGTAGATCCTGGAACCCCGAACCTGCCGGTCGGCGATGGTCAGATAGCCACACTGAAACAGCAGCGCATTGAGGTTGACGCGCTCGACATCGAAATTTGACAGCTCCGTTTCATACAGGCCCAGGTTCTCCAGGTCCAGCGTGTTCAGCCCGCCCTTCGCCATCAGGTTGCGCAGAAAGCTGGGGGTGCCGGTTCTGTACCAATGAGGCTTGAACTCCTGTTCTTTGAACAGCAGCAGCACGTCGAAGGGATTGTAGACCTTCTCCTCACTGCGCCAGCTCCAGCGGTAGCCGTTGTACCACTCCCGGATGTCTTCGCGGTCCAGGTCCGACAGCTCCGGTGCGAACACCGCGTCGAGGTCCGCATCCGTGTAGCCGCAGATGGTGTTGTATTTTAGATCCAGACTGATGTCGTCCAGATTGTTCAGTCCCGAGAACAGACTGACCTTCGAATACATGCTGATGCCGGTCACGAACACGAAACGGACGTATCGGGCGCAGTCCTTGATGACGCCGTACAGACCGCGCAGGTAATCGCGGTTGGCTCTGACCAGGGTCTCATTCTCCAGCGTATCCAGAATCGGCTTGTCGTATTCGTCCACCAGCACCACCACCTGCCGACCGGCGGTGCGATGCAGTTCGCGGATCAGTCGATACAGACGATCCGGTGCCGAGACCGTCGGTGTCAATGGCTCTATACCTGCATCTTTTTCTATTTCCGCCAGCTGGACGTTGGTGTTGTTTTCAAGGTCAACCGGTTGACTGTATTTGCCACCGAAGCTCAGCCGCACCACCGGATGGCTCACCGACCAGTCCCATCGGTCGTGGATGTGAAGCCCGCGGAACAGCTCCTCACTGCCCTCGAACAGCTCCTGCATCGTGTCCACCAGCAGCGTCTTCCCGAACCGCCGCGGCCGGGACAGGAAATAGTATTCGCCACCGTCGGTCAGTCTGTGAATGTGAGGCGTCTTG
This sequence comes from Arenicellales bacterium, assembly GCA_965205205.1. Taxonomy (GTDB): domain Bacteria; phylum Pseudomonadota; class Gammaproteobacteria; order Arenicellales; family JAJDZL01; genus JAJDZL01. The sequence continues at coordinate 2,609,696 of CBDBFX010000002.1, read as the reverse complement.
TCCACATAGTAGCAACCCCGCTCGCGGATGTTGCGGAAGGCTGGGGAGCCGATTGGCAGTCTGAGCTTGGTCATTTCCATTTTAAATCAACGATCCGTCTGTTTGATATTGTAGTTGAATAATGGCCCCGATTCCACAACAGTTCGCAGAGACTCAGCGTGAGGCGGTGGACACCTGGGGCTGATCGGTCCGAAAACGGATCGCATACAACCTGCGGCTTCGTTCTCACCTTCGTCGCAGAACGAATCGAAAAGGACCAAAGCGCTGTCATTTACCGCCGTGCTCGGTAGGTCTGGAGCACTTGATAACGTCAGCAGGATAAGTTCAGAGTTCCTCATCCCATCCAATTACGATGAGCGCCATTCCACCTGTGGAGTAGACTGACGCGTCCATCGGCCGACCGGTTGTCAACGATCGTTCCGCGTCCTTGACTGGAACTTTCAGCGGTCGCGGATGACAGTCCCGACACGCAGTACCGTCTGCCATTCGGGACGGGCTCGATCGGCGGCTGGAGGGCATCAATCCACTGATTTGGCAGGCCGGTTCATCAGTGAACGACTGTTGATATCGACTGCCATGTCATGAAGTCTGAATGGTCAGTCACCCGAGCTCGACCCGTGCACACTTCCGAAAGCACACTGCCCGACCATTCTGCAGCTGCAGAACGTTAGTGATGCGTTCATGTCTTTCCAGTGCCACCTGAATTGATTCCTCCTCGCCGCCCGCTTTGATTCGAGTGCTGACCCCTACAAGTTCAATCCTGCCAGTAGCGAGGGGTCATCAGAATCAGCAATGTCAGCAGTTCCAGTCTTCCCAACAGCATCGTAAATGTCAGGATCCATTTCGTCGGCGATGGCAGCTGTGCATAGTTGTCGACCGCCGCGCCCAGCGCCGGACCCAAATTGTTCAGACAGGCGGTCACCGTAGAATAGGCGGTCACCAGATCAACGCCCGTCGCAAGTACCAATAGCGCCAGCAGCACGAAACTCAACATGTACAGTGCGAAATATCCCCAGACCGCATTGATGACCTTGTTCGGAACGGTGCGACCGCTCATGCGAATCGGAATGATGGCTTCGGGATGGATCGTCTGAATGATTTCCCGTCTCCCCTGTTTGAACAGCATGATCACGCGCATCACCTTCAGGCCACCGGCGGTCGAACCCGTACAGCCGCCGATGATGCTTGCGGCCAACAGCATGGCCGGAATAAACAGGGGCCAACTTGAAAAATCCTGTGAAGTGAATCCCGAAGTCGTCGCGATCGAGACGACTTGGAAAACGCCGTGTACAACCGCCTCCCAGGCACTGTCCATGGTTTTTGATAGGACCAGCACGGCGGTTATGATGACAGCTGCGGAGATGATCAGAGAAATGAATACCTTAAACTCCGTATCTAGAAAATATTCTCGAACGCTTCGTTTGCTCCATACCCTGAAATGCAGCGAGAAATTGACCGCGGAAATCAACATGAACACGATTGCAACCAGCATTACATAGCCATGGCGGTCAGCAAAACTGACATCATGGGTAGAAAATCCACCGATGGCGATCGTGGAATAACTGTGAGTGATCGCATCAAACACGGACATACCTGCCAACCAGTAAGCAAAAGCGCAGGCGATCGTCAATACGACGTAAATGTACCAAAGCGCTTTCGCCGTCTCCTTGATCCTCGGCGTCAGTTTGGAGTGTTTCATGACGCCCGGCATTTCAGCCTGATAAAGCTGCATGCCGCCGATGCCCAGCATGGGCACCACCGCGACGGCCAACACGATGATGCCCATCCCACCGATCCACTGCAGTTGACTGCGGTAATACAGAACGGAATAGGGCAAATCATCCAAACCGCTGAAAACGGTGGCGCCCGTCGTCGTAAGCCCAGACATGGATTCAAAGAATGCATCAGTGAAACTGATTTCCAAATCATGCCAGAGCAGAAATGGCAGCGTACCGGCGATTGCAAGCGACACCCAAAAGGCGGCGACAGTCAAAAAACCGTCGCGCTTGGTCAGCTGATTGCGATCCCGCCTGGCCGGATACCACATGGTCAGACCAGTCAGGAGAATGATGCAGAACGATGTGATCAGGTCTGGAAATGCACCATCATCGAAAAAAAGCGAGATGCCAATCGGTGGCAGAAGTGTCAGGCTGAATAGGCCGAACAGCATTCCGACAACCTTCAGTACTGCGAGGTAATGCATGAATCGGTCGTCTGCAGATAAGCGATCTAGAATCCGTTGACCCGTCTAGCTGAAATAAAGCGGGTCGGGCTCAAACAGTTTCTGAACTTTGAGAATCAGTTTGCTGGACTTGGCGGCGACGAACACAATGGCGTGATCATTACTCTCGATTTTGAGATCATGATGCGCAATCAGGACCTGACCATTGCGCAGTACGGCTCCGATCACAGCACTTTTGGGCAGGTCCAACTCTTCAATGCGACGGCCGACCACTTTGGATGTATATTCATCGCCCAACGCCACCGTTTCAATCGCCTCGGCCACACCGCGTCGCAGAGAATGGACTTCCACAGTCGAACCGCTGCGTATGTATCGAAGCAGCTGACCGATGGTGTTCTGGTTCGGAGAGATGATGATATCGATTCCGCTCCCAACCGCTTCGAGCATTTCAACGTAACTGGAATTGTTGATCAGCGCCATGGTTCGCCTTGCGCCCAGCCACTTCGCCATCATCGCGGAAAGAATATTGACTGCATCGTCATTGGTGATCGAACAGAAAACCTCAGTCAGCTCGATGTTTTCCCGCAGCATGAGATTCTGGTCCGTACCGCTGCCGTGAATGACAATCGTATCGTCCAACAGCGTCGCCGCCTGCTCCGCCCGCACCGAGTTGGATTCAATCACTTTCACGCGCAGGTCCGTCGATTCAAGATGCCCGGCCAGCCGAATGCCGATATTTCCAGCACCGATCAGCATGACCCGTTTGCTGTGGGACTTGTCTACCGTTCTCAATTCCCGCATCATGCCAGCCAGGTTTCCTGGAGCTGCGATGAAAAACACCTCATCTCCCGGTAGAATAACCGTTTCACCCTCCGGCAGAATGGGCTCACCGGAACGGTAAATGGCAGCCACCCGTACCTCAACGCCAGGCAGATGCTCACTCAGTTCTTTGATCCGGTGGCCGACGAGTTTTCCACCCTCGTCAGCGCGGATCGCCGCCAACTGAATCATTCCAGATGCGAAATCGACAACCTGCAAAGCACCCGGCAGGTTGATCAGTCGGCTGATCTGATCGGTCACCTGCTGCGCTGGACTGATGATGGAATGGATTGGTATCTGCTTCTCGCCCACTCCGAAAAACTCAGACTTGCGCCGGTGATACTCCATGTTGCGCACGCGGGCAATCAGATTGGGCTCGAGCCCCAGACGATGCATCAGCTGACAGACTACAATATTCGTAACATCACTGTCCGTTACCGCCAGCACCGTATCGACGCGATCCGGGCTCGTTTCCTCAAGCACAGCCGGATCTGAGGCATCGCCATGGATCGTCTGCACATCCAGATTCTGAGCCATCATATCAAGTGCTGATTCATTCTGGTCGATGATCGTGATATCGTAACCTTCCTCGTTCAGCGCCGCGGCCACGCTTGAACCGACGGTACCGGCACCGATGATCAGAATATTGGTCATGAGTCCTCATCTTCCTTAAGAAAAAAACCGTCATCTTTGGCCGTACCGACTTCTATCCCGTACTTGCGCATCTTACGGAATATGTTGCTCCGATGGATGCCGATGGCCTCTTCGACTTCCCTCTGAGTCCGGCAGCGCCGCAGATGATATCTGAGATATTCCCGCTCAAAATTCTCCCTGGCCTCATTAAGGGTGAGACCGAAAATCTGTGTCACCTCATTGGTATCTTCCATGGTATCGATCGCCGGCACTTCCCATGTTTCGAGCACGGGCCTGAGTTCAGCATCGGTGATGGTTTCCGCACTGGTGCTCAGCATCACCTTTAGCAGAATGTTTTTCAATTCCTCGACATTACCTTTCCAGGCATGATTGCGCAGGCAGTTGAGCCCCGCAGTAGAAATTCGCCTGTAGGGCAAATTGCCGTCGCGGCTGATTCCGTCTACCAGGTAACCAACCAGCTCCGGAATGTCTTCCAGATGGTCGCGCAGCGGTGGTACCCGAACCAAAGACTCATTCAGCCGATAATACAGTTCCGGCCGGAATTTGCCATCGACCATGCGTTGGTAAATCGACTCGGTGGCCGTTGCCATGATGTCTGGCGCCGACAATCCATCGCTGCCGATTTTCCTCTCCCCCACCTCATCCAACAATCCCAGAAACTGGTTCTGACTGTATTTGTCATAGGTGTGAATATCGCGGATCAACAGTGTACCATCGGCCGCTTCATCAAGTGATTCGGCTATCGAATGCTCCCAAGTTGCCTTCAGCTGCCAGTCCAGTACCTTGAAGCGGCCGATTTCCCTACCACGTTCGTGATGAATCATGCGCGCCGCAAGTGTGCGGCCGCTTCCGACCTCTCCAATCAACAGAACCCTGGTTCCCAACTGTGACAGCTTCTTGATCTCACTTCGCAGTGTCTTGATCGTAGAGCTGGAGCCGACAAATCCAACCCGCTTTGCCGGTTTGCTCTTGCTCGGGTAATCGGCCGGCGCCTGTGCGTTGCGAATGGCGTTTCGTACAGTTATCTCCAATCGCCCGACGGACACCGGCTTCTCGAGGTAATCGTAGGCGCCAAAGCGGGTCGCCTCAACCGCCGTCTCAATCGAACCGTGAGCCGACAGCATGATGACCGGCGTGGTGAATCCCGAGTCGTACCATTCCTTGAGCAGCGTGATTCCATCATCACCGGGCATCCAAATATCCAGCAGCACCGCATCAAAACGCTGCAGTCGGACGGCACTGCGCGCCGCGGCGGCATCATGTACCTCCGTAACAATGTAATTGAAATCGCTAAGAATCTCACCAATGAGCCGGCGAATGTCAGGTTCATCGTCGACAACCAGGATCTGCGGTGATGTTGAATGCTCAGTCATGCTTCTTTCCAGTAATCTCGGTATTTCAGAACTTCACCCTTTGCAATCGAATGTTCGGCACCAACCTCGAAGTCAATCTGAATCTGCGCGCCGATGCCATCGGGGTTGTTTTTCGCGGACACGCTGCCACCATGCGCCTCAACGATGCGCTTCACAATTTCCAGACCCAGTCCCATCCCCTGTTTCTTGTTCGTCGCATAGGGTTCGAAAAGCCGATCCAGAACATCGCTGTCAAATCCGCGGCCATTGTCTCTGACACATACGGCGACCTTTCCCGCATCGCTGGTACGCGAGGAGATGTTCACCACAATTTTGCCTGACTCCGGCACCGCTTCACTCGAATTCTTAATCAGATTGTTAAACACCTGCACCAGTTTTTCCGGATCGCCCAGCAGCTGTGGCAGATCGGGGTCGAGGTCCAACTCAATCTGCTCGATCTGCTGGTTTTTTTCGTGCGATGCGATCACTTCGCGGATGAGTTCATTCAGATTCAACGGCACCGGGCGCAATTCAACCGGCTTGGAGTAATCCTGAAACTCCTTGACGATTCGGTACAGGGTGTTGAGCTGACGGCTGATGGCGGCGAATGACAGTTCCAGAGACTGCTTTTGTTCAGCAGTGAGGTGATCATCGGTCTTGTACTGAATCCGATCGACCGCCAACTGAATCGGCTGCAGAGGATTCAGCATCTCATGCGCCATGCGCCGCGCGACTTCCCGCCAGGCGACGACGCGCTGCGCCTGTGCAAAAGCGGTTACATCTTCAATAACGACGACATAATTGGCCGACGCACTGTCGGAGACCGGCAGTTCGGTAACACTGAATGTCAACACCTGCTCGCCGAGGATGGTTTCGAGCTTGACGGTTTCGCTCCAATCGGAGTCCCTTCTGTCAATCGATTTGGCAATGGCGGCGAATAGCGGCGAATACGAATCGTTGCGCCGGATCATATCGCGCAACTGAGCGTTCATAACGTCCTCAGCGCTAACCCGAAGGATATTTTCGGTCGCCAGATTGATGTTGGTCAGCCGCTCGTTGCGATCGACAAACAAAACCCCCGACGACAGGTGCTTGAGCACGATTTCCAAATACGCACTGTGCTGTTCCGCCAGCATCTGACTGTGACTGATCTCCTCCTGAGACTCCTTGATTCGACGGGTCATGTCATTGAATGACCGCAGCAGCTCGCCGAATTCGTTCTGCACCTTAGTCTGGTCCAATTTTTCATAGTGACCTTCAGCGACTGCTTTGGTACCTTCCGACAGCGTTCGAATCGGTTCGACCAGCTGCCGGGTGAGCCCAATGGCGGCCCAGGTGGCCAATAAAATCGCCACCAGAGTGACGAAGGTGAGCGCCAGCATAAAACTCACTTTGAGGGGATTTCTGAGATACTCCAGACGTTCCTGCCGATCATTCATCTGACTGACCCGCTCCGCCAGGCGCTGGGAACTCAAAGGCAGTTTCGTCAGCACCTGCAGATAGTGCCGATTGGTCTGCCCGGCGATCGCCACCGGTATCAGCATGCGCAGCAATGTCGATCCATCTTCATCATACAGCAGCTCCCAGCTCGACTGGCGGCCGCGCCAAGGCTGACCGGACTCGCCCTGGGTGTCTACGGGATCCAATGTCTGCCGATTGATCGGATCCAGAAACAGCTGCTCGATCAATCGCTGGCTCGGTTGAACAGGCAGCAGCGATCCAGTTCGCGAACTGCTTGACACGACCATCCCTTCAGGACTGGCCAGATCTTCAAAATAAGTTACCTCTTCGTAGTCGGCGGACTGACTGGCATCGAAGATCAGTCGAAAAATACTGGACCGAATGTTGTCCGCCGGCGGGACTGCGTTTTGTGCCACCGAACCACCGAGCACATCTGAATCCATGGTCAGTCCCGAGTTCTGCCTGTCAAGTCGTCCTTCCCCCAGCTGCAGATTGAGACCGCGCGTACCCTCGTCAGTGGAACCCGTACCGACCGCGTCAACGATTTCCCGATCACCCCGTTCGCGGAACAGAGCCGTCAGTTCCTCAACCACTTCTCTGAAATCGTTTCGGATTCTGGCTTCAAACGAATCAAAAATAATGACTCGCAGCTGATTCGCCTCCGCAACGGCCTCCCCCACCTGCAGTTCAAACCAGTTGTCTATTCCGCGGCTCAGTGCGAGAAACGAAAAGACATAGACCACGGTTATCGAAGAGAAGGTAATCAGCGCGATATTGCGCAAGATGCGCATCGCCAGCTGGGTACCCGGCACCCGCCGCCGGTACTCGCGGACCAGCCGATACAGAATGAAACCAATCAGCCCGGCCAGCAGCGCGACGGTCAATGAATTGAGAGCCAGCAGTTCTCCATAACTCAGCACGAAATCATCATGCGTGGTCGTACCACTGATCACGCCAACCTGCTGAATCATCACCAAAGTCAGCAGGATGACGGCCAATGCTGATGCGGCGGTATAAAAACGCTTGAACGCCATCGGGCGATTCACTCAACTTTGAATTCAACCCAATCGCTTTTCAGGCGCCAGGACTTTTTAAAGGTTACCGGGATACGCATGACCGAGGGCAATTTGGAACGATCAAGGGCCACTTTGATTTTCCCAACGTATGACTCCTGGGGATCGAAACTTCCAACCTCCAGATCCACCTGGTGGACCCGCTGTTGACCGATTGCACTCAGGAGGCGATCAAGCGACTGGAATTCATCCCTGATGTTTGGATCCGCCGTTCGGAGCTGATAGGTCCGATAGAGACTCCGGTAGCTGATCTCATCCCGAACGATGGCTTCATAAACCAGTTTGTCCCACAGTTTCGCCCGCACCCGGTAAATTTTGATGGTGGTCTCTATCGTTATTGGAATGCTTGATTCCAACGCCTGGATCACATCAGCCGACAGTTCAATCGCGGACTGCACGCCGACACTCAGTCGCTTTGGAGATTCCAACCGCGCTTCAACAGATGAAACCGTAAATCCATGACAGGGTAAGGCAACCAGCCACAAAGCGGTCATCACAGTCAGCAGGGATGTTGCTCTGCCAACCAACCGGCCGCGCATCTCCAATCGATTCGTAGGACTCATCGACGACTCAGCCTCGCATAATAAAATCCGTCGCCACCGGTTTCCCCCGGCAGTCGCTGCCGACCGAACAAAGTTTTCTCACCGAGTGCCGCAGGCAGCTCGTCGTTGACAAGGTCCGGGTAGTTACGTAGAATATGCTCAATTTGATCGTCGTTCTCCTGCGCCAGGATCGAACAGGTTGTGTAGAGCAGTTTGCCATTTGCTTTCAACAGCGGCAGCAGCGCTTTGAGCAACTGATGCTGTCGCGCCGCCATCTTATTGATATCCTCAGCTCTTCGATGATGTTTGATGTCCGGATGCTTGCTGATCACACCGAATGCTGAACACGGTGCATCGACTAGAATCCGATCGAACGGTTTTCCATCCCACCAGTCGTGGGGACATGTTGCATCACCCGTTATGACTTGCGCGCCGCAACTCGCCCTCGCTAAATTATCTACAATCTCGCGGTTGCGCGTTCGATCAATGTCGACGGCCACAACCTCCTTCAGTCCGGGCTGGATTTCGAACATGTGAAGCAGCTTGCCACCCGGTGCCGAGCAGGCGTCAAGCACCCTTTGGCTGGGGGCCAAATCGGCTGTCAGGGCCGCCATTTGAGACGCCGCGCTCTGCACCGATACCGTACCATCATCAAAACCAGGTAAACTTTCGACAGTCAGGCGTTCTTCAAGCCGCAGCGCCGTGGGTGCGCCCCGGTCGACGTGCGAACGGATGCCGGCGGCGCTCAAGCGCCTGATGTAATCAGCGACGCTCGACTTGTTGACGTTGACGCGCAGCGTCATTGCAGGCCTGCTGTTGTTGGCCGTGAGGATCTGTCGCCAGCGGTCCGGCCACTCCCGGCTGATTCGATCGATCATCCACTGGGGATGGGCATAGCGACAGGCCTGCGAACAGGAATCCAACTCGTGCGGCGCCTCAGCATTCGGGAATTTTCGCAACACCGCGTTCACAAAGCCGCGCGCCCACGGCTTGCCCAATGCCGCGGTCGCACTGACCGTTTCAGACACACTGGCGTAGAACGGGATTCTCATGAACCGCAACTGGTAGACACCGACGCAGAGCAGGCACAGCAGGTCCCGGTCTTTAGTGCGTAGAGAACGATGAAGCACCTGATTCAGATCGCATTCCAGGCGCCAGAACCAGCGCACGACACCATACGTCAGCTCCGCAACCAAGCCGCGGTCGGTGGTGGCACACTCGGCCAGCTGTCGATCCAATATGCGATTCAGCTGCTGGCCCCGGAACACCACCTGCGAGATGGCCAGCGCGGCCGCGGCGCGCGGATTCCTTTCGCCGCTCATGGCTCAGTTCGCGGTGTGCCGCATCCCGAATCTTGCACCCGGCAGCAGCGGACAGCCTGACAGAAAGTCCCGCGGACTCAGTTTTTTCTTACCTTCCCGCTGCAGGCAGAGGATGCGCAATGCACCCTGCCCTGCCGCCACGACGATGCCGCGCGCCGCGCTTTCGATGATCTCGCCTGCGGCAAAGCCATCCGCGTCTGTCGGAGCGCACTCGGCCAACCAGATGCGAAGCGTCATATTCTGATACTCGGCCCTCGCGACCGGCCAGGGATTGAAGGCATGAATTTTACGAACGATGTCAATGGCTGGCAGACGCCAATCAATCGCCGACTCACTGACGGTCAGCTTCGCCGCATAGGTTGCCTGTTCCTGCCGCTGTGCGCGGGCATTGCGCAAATGCGCGGGCAGCGACTCCAGAGTTCTGCGCAGCTGCTTCGCACCGAGTTCCGCCAGCCGCACCTGCAGTCTCGCCGCGGTATCACAGGGCTCAATCGCACACTCACAGCTGGATAGGATCGGGCCGGTATCCAGCCCAGCATCCATCTGCATGATGGTTACGCCGGTCCGGTCATCGCCCGCCTCAATGGCGCGGGCGATGGGGGCGGCACCGCGCCACCGCGGCAGCAGTGAAGCGTGTACGTTGATGCAGCCATACCTGGGAACGGCCAGGAGGCGCGGCGGCAGAATCATCCCGAAGGCAACGACGACCATGACATCCGGCCGAAGGCTCTCGATTTCTGCAATCAGCTCAGCCGACAGGCGCTTGGGCTGCAGAATCCTCAACCGATGCTGCCGCGCGAACCGGTTGACGGGTGATGGACGGAGTTTTCGTCCCCGGCCACTCGGTCGGTCCGGCTGAGTGAGTACGGCGACGACTTCATAATCACCGTCGACGAGATCGCGCAGACATGGCAGCGAAAAATCAGGCGTACCCGCGAACATGACCCGCAGCTTCATCATCTCAATCCAATTGCTGACGACGCGTATGAGCGACCGGCGCGCATCGGCATCATCCGGCTGGACGGGCCTCCTCGCGCTGCCGGAGACGGGCGACTTTCCTGAACTGCTTGGCAACTCGCTGTCGCTTCAGCCGCGAGAGGTAATCGGTAAACAGTTTTCCGCTCAGGTGATCCATCTCGTGTTGAACGCAGACCGCCAACAGCTCATCGGCTTCCGACTCGTACGTTGTACCATCCGCGTCCTGGGCGCGGAATCGCAGCCACTGCGCCCGCTTGACCTCGGCGAAATAGCCAGGGAATGACAGACAGCCCTCCTCGACCAGCTGCTCGCCTCTCGATTCAATGATCTCGGGATTGATCAACACCCTCAGGTCCTGGCCGCCCTGCGACACATCGATGACGATGATGCTGAACGGTATGCCAACCTGAATGGAAGACAGACCGATACCCGGTGCCGCATACATGGTCTGCGCCATATCGTCAACCATGGCCCGAATCTCCGTGTTAAAATCAGCAACCGGCTTCGCCACCCGGCGCAGACGGGGGTCGGGAAAAACAATAATGTCAAGTAATGCCATTTGAAATTCAGGTGTTCAATATCATCTCCAGCCCGAACAGGCGATTGCCATCGGTTGGTCTCACACAAAAATGTTGCGTGCCAGAAAATGGTGCGATATAAAATTTACCGCCATAATCATCAGGCACGCGTTTTTCTCACTATTTTATCAACTGACCATCAATGAATAATCTTGTCGTTGTTGAATCACCCGCCAAATCGGCGACGATTGGCCGGTACCTGAACAATGGCCGCGGTTCGACCCAATACAGAATACTGGCAACCGGCGGACACATCTACGAGCCATCCAAGGTGGATGTCGACGACGACTTCAATCTGAATTACAAACTGATCGCCAATAAAGCCAAAGCGGTGAATTCGATCGTTGATGCGATGCGGACGGCTGACCGACTCTACCTCGCCACCGATCCGGATCGGGAAGGGGAGGCGATTTCGGACCATGTCTACGATCATCTGAATAAAAAAGGGGTCTTGAAGGGTAAGGAAGTGTACCGCATCGTTTTCCATGAGATTACGGAACGTGCGGTGCTGGATGCCATCGCCAATCCCGGTCAGATCTCAAAAAATCTGGTGCAGGCGCAGCAGTCGCGAAGCGCCCTTGACTGGCTGGTGGGTTTCAGTCTGTCGCCGCTTCTGATTCGCAAGCTGCGCACCCCGCACCTCTCGGCTGGCCGGGTGCAGAGTCCGGCGCTGCGACTGATTGTCGACCGACAGCGCGAGATCAATCGATTTGAACCCATCAAGTTCTGGACGGTGGCCGCCGAACTGAACAGACGGGACATCGATGACCCGACGGCAGAAATATCGGTAACCGCCCAGCTCACCCATACCGGTGGAAAAAAGCTCAAAGAACATGAGATTGACAGTCAGGAAAAGGTCGATCAGATCGTCGCATCCATCGAAAGCGACCTGCAGCAGTCCGCGCGCCGGCTGACGGTCGATGCGATCAGAAAAAAGAAGGTCTCGAAACAGCCGCCGGCGCCTTTCAAGACATCCACCTTCGTGCAGAGCGCCACCAGAAGGTTGAGAAAAAGCGCAAATGATGTCTCCCGCATTGCTCAGAAGCTCTATGAAGGCCTGGAAGTCAACGGCTCGGTGACGGGACTCATCACCTATACTCGAACGGATTCAATCACCTTATCGACTCTAGCAACCGATCAGACTCGAACGTTCATTGCGGAAAAGTACGGGAGCAGTGAAATGCCGAAATCCGCACGGATTTACAAAACCAAGTCGAAAGCGGCGCAGGAAGCGCATGAAGCGATCCGCCCGACCGACATTCACCTGACTCCGGACCAGGTGCGATCATCGCTGAGCGGGGAACAGTTTGCCGTCTATGATCTGATCTGGAAAAGAACGGTCGCCTCGCAGATGAATGCGGCGATTTATGACCAGGTGTCGATTGATTTTTCGTTGGCCGATCACCGATTCCGCGCAACCGGTACGACGCTCCGATCGGCGGGCTGGCGACAGGTCTACCAAGCGGATAAAGATGAAGATCTAGATCCTGAAATTCTGCACGCGCTGCCATCCTTTGCAGAAGGCGAGCAGGTTGTGGTCAGTCAGATCAAATCGGAACAGCATGTTACGAAACCACCGCCTCGCTACAACCCGGGAAGCCTGGTCAGACAGCTTGAGGAATACGGAATCGGTCGGCCATCCACCTGGCCGACCATCATCACCAAACTGATCGATCGAAATTACGTCACCGTTCAGCAGCAGAGATTCTACGCTCAGAGCCTTGGCTGTGCCGTTGTCGATTACCTGAACGAACACTTTACCTTATACGTCGATTACCCGTTCACCGGCGCACTTGAAGATCAACTCGACGACATTGCGCAAGGCGAGCTCAACCGGCTGGAGGTACTGACTGAGTTTTGGAAAAAATTCAGCGCTCAGGTCGAAGAAAAGGAAAAGGCGCCCAGTTTCGAAGTGCTACTGGGCGATGATCCTCAGAGCGGTCGAGAACTGTTGGTGCGGGTGCGAGACGGTGGATTTTTTCTGCAGCGGGGGCGCCGGACCGACGAGACGAAACCCGAGTTTGTGCAGCTGCCCATCAATACGGACCCCGGAACGGTTACGAAGGAAACGGCAGCTAAGATGTTCGAAGAAATCAGGTTTCCGCGTAAACTGCCTGAGAAGACAAAAGACGGCCGGGAAGTTGTCATCAAAACGGGACGCTATGGCCCCTATATGACGCTGACGGACGAAGACGGCAAATCGGCAAACGCCAATCTTGATGAGAATCATGACCCCTCCACTCTAACGATTGATGATGTTGAAGCCATTCTGGCCAGACCGCCTCTTCCACGCAGCCTCAGCCTGCAGGAAGGCGACGAGTTTGACACCATTGCCGCCAACCGCGGCCGCTATGGACCTTATCTTACAGCCGTCTCAAAAGATGGTCGTAAATTTAATGTAACACTCACAAAGGAGTACAGTCCTTACACGGTTACGCGTGAGCAGGCACTCCAGATCATCAAGGCATCCAGTGGAAAAAGAGGTCAGGGAAAATCCAATAAAAATATCATCAAGGAATTTGGCGAGGCAGGCATCCAAGTCTTGGATGGTCGTTATGGACCTTATGTGACCAACGGCAAAATAAATGCCACGTTGCCAAAAAGCATCAGCGCATCAGATGTTGACCTTGAGACCTGTCATGAACTGCTGGAAAAGAAAAAACAGGCGGGGCCAAAAAAACGCCGGGCATACAGGCGCGCGAAATCCGCGGTTTCGTAGCCCATCAGCTGTTTAAGAAGCCGCGCATTCACCTTTCGCTTCCCAGCCAGCGATTCCTGCTTCTAGGATGACGAATGATGGCCGAGCAGGCGGCGGACTTTTTTCAGTGAGACACCTTTCGTAGGCTGACCGCTGATCGAATTCAGCGGCGGATACGGCATCTGCGGAAGAAAGCTGTACAGTTCGACGTCCACTTCGGTCGAAGTCAACTCGAAACCCGGAACATTCGCAAATCGTCTGCCCGCAAATCGCCTGCGTTTCTCAATCTGGCGATAATCCACCGCGGATTCATCGAGCAGATCACAAATCTCTTCATAGGTGGATGAAAAGAGGTGAATTTCAACCGGTCTGGATGAAATGATGACGCCACTCAATGCCGCACCGGTGAGTTTCGGCGCATAGGCGGCAACAAGATTCATAATCTCGAATGCGGTCTGCAGATATTGCCGATGCAACGCAGGTCGGTCTTTGGTAAAAAGCGACAGCTGCTCCTCCAGCGCGTCCTCAACTTCCCGATTGGTCGGTATGGACTGATGGGTGGCGACACCGAGACGCAGACAGGCCTTCTGTTTGGCTTTCTGAAAGTCGCGCACGTCCTCATCCGCCATGATGCGAGCCGCTTCATATCGGATTGACCGACGAAGATGGTCCGTATTTTCCGCCACTGAACTCGAAATGCGAAAGTTCTAAAACAGGGCGCTTTCGGCTGATTCCAGACCTGTTTCCGTCGGGCCCGCTGATTCCACTTCAGACCCGACTTGGGTACGGCCTGGAAGGGGCTCTGTCCCGGCAATGAAAACCTCCCGGATCGCATTCGCATGATCCGCGGCAACCGCCGCTCCGGTTTTCGCGTCGACATATTGCGCGACGACATTGTCAGGCGGCAGCAGCGGTACCTCGGGCAATGTCTGCAGTGCGGTTTTCATATAGCTGATCCAAATCGGCAGTGCCAGGCCCGAGCCATGTTCATTGCGACCCAGATCAGCTGGATTATTGAACCCTACCCATACGGTGGCCACAATGTCGGCGTTGAACCCTGAAAACCAGGCGTCTTCAAAATCGTTGGTGGTACCCGTTTTTCCAGCCAGATCGGCTCGATTCAGCGAGTTGGCTCTGCGCCCGGTCCCACTGGTGACCACACTGCGTAGCAGATCGGTCATCAGATAAGCATTGGCGCTTGATATCACTCGTTTCGCATGTCTGACGAGCGGGGGTGGCTCCGGTTCAACACTCCGTACCGGCTCAGCAAGACAGCTGCCGCAGACCTCCGTCTTACTGCTGCGCCATATCACCCGTCCATCCTGATCCTTGACGACATCAATCAGGAAGGGTTCGACAATATGTCCACCATTGGCGAACACGGCATAGCCTGTCGCCACATCCAGCGGTGTCGCTTCGGCCGAGCCCAGCGCCAATGAATATCCCTGCGGCAGTGAGGCCCGGTCGAATCCGAACTTTGAAATGTGATCGATCGTCACATCGGTTCCCAGACCCCTGATCAATCGAACCGAAACCAGGTTCAAAGAACGGGCGAGCGCCTCCCTCAACCGCGTGGCTCCCGTAAAATTGTTGCCATAGTTCTGGGGGCGCCATGGTATATCGGACTGCTGACCTTCCAGGACGATGGGGGCGCCGCTGATCAGGCTGGCTGAGGTGAAACCGTTGTCAAGCGCCGCCGAATAGACAAAGGGTTTGATGTTCGATCCAAGCAGGCGTCTGCCCTGAGTGGCGCGGTTGAATTTGTCCAAAAAGTAATCAAACCCACCCACCATCGCGAGCACTGCGCCATTTTTGGGATTGATCGAAACAAGCGCGCCATTGACCTTGGGAACCTGCGACAGCATCCAGTTATTGTCACTGTCCTCAACCGGGCGCGCATAGACGACATCGCCCAACTGCAGTATGTCTGCAGGTTTGGCCGGCTTAGCACCGACGGAGCGTACCGTCAGATAACGCCGCGCCCATTTCATGTGTTCCCAGGGAATTGTGATTTCCTCAGACCACTCGGTTGCGGCAATCACCCGATCATCCAGTACCTCAAGCACCAGAACCGGCACGATTTCATGGCTCGGCTCAATCCGCCTGAGCACATCTGAAAGACTGACTTCACCGTTCAGACGAGCCAGGTCCCAGTTTCGTATCGCGCCGCGGAATCCATGCCGCATGTCATACTGAATCAACCCTTCCCGCAGGCTTTGGACGGCGGCCAACTGATTGGTGGAACGGACCGTCGAATAAACCCGATATCCCTTTTCATCGTAGGTCTCTCCAAAACGTTCCAGCATTTCCTGCCGGATGTGTTCCGCAACATAAGGCGCTTTGAGTTCAACTTCAGGAATGTGTAATTCTGCCGTCAGCGGCGTCGCTTTGAAAGCGTTGAATTCGTCTTCGGTGATGTACTCCAGCTCGAACATTCGCCGAAGAATGTAATCGCGCCTTTCCTTGCCTCTCTCTGGATTGGTGATTGGATTGATGGCGGACGGCGCCTTGGGCAGCGCCGCCAGCATCGCCAACTGAGGATGTTCAAGCTCATGCAGCGACCGACCATAGTAAACGTTCGCCGCGGCACCGAATCCGTAGGCCCGATGGCCAAGAAAGATCTTGTTCAGATAAAGTTCAAGAATCTCCTCTTTGGTCAGGTACTGCTCCAGTCGAAGCGCCAACAGGGCCTCTCGAGCTTTTCGCAGATAGGTTCTCTCCTTGGTCAGGTAGAAGTTCCGTGCCACCTGCATGGTAATGGTGCTGGCGCCTTGGGAAATGCCGCCGGAAACCAAGTTGATGTACATCGCACGCAGCACCCCGCGGTAATCAACGCCGGGATGCTCGAAATAACGATCATCTTCGGCGGCCAGGACCGCGGCAATGAGCGCGGGTGGAGTTTCCTCAATTCTTATGGGGATCCTTCGCTGCTCGCCAAATCGACCCAGCAGCAGCCCATCGCTGGAGTAGATTCGCAAAGGCACCTGCAGCTGTACGTCTTTAATGTCTTCAATGCTGGGCAGGTCCGGCAGCAACGGCAGAACCACAATAATGATGGCCGCAATCGCGACCATAACGAAATTCCCCAGTGCGGTCAATGCGTAAAATAGGCCCCGTAACGGTTTGGACCGGTGGCTCAGATTATGAGTCGTCTGCCGTTCGCCGGCTTGGCCTGTCCGGGCGATTTCGGAAAATTTGTCGCTCAATTTACGATCCATCCGTTTTTTTCAACCGGTCAGAGAATGAGCGGCCCCGTTGCGACCGGCCAAGTTACCCAACTGCCATCCCATCATTGTGGCTCGCGAAATCGTCTGTGACAACCCTGGCATCCTTCCTCAGCCAAACGCCCAACCGCCGCGGCGATCCGTCGCTCATCTGCAGATTCAAAGGCATCCGCCACTACCCGGCTCAACTCAGATAAATGTCTGGCGTCTGAAACAAATTCACTCCAGTTCCGCCAAATGTCCATTTTTGCGTGGCTTTCCCGGTTGTGATCCACACCCGTATCGGGTGGAAAATGAGTGATCAAGTCTGGGGTGAGCTCGACCATTCTTGCTGCTGAAATGCGCAACTCATCCAGATCTCCCACGTTCTTTTTCACGAAATTGCGAAATTTTTTCTGGATTTCACCCAGTTCATTCATAAATTCATGCCGCTTCTCATAAACCGGGCCGCCGCCGTGTGCATGCGCGACAGGACTCCCAATCAGCGACAACAAAAAAATAATAACGATTGAAAAATGGGCTTTTCCACAGAATGAATCGATAACAATCGGTTTCCGCACCATAGCGGATGGCGGCTGGGGTGTTGTTGTGACCTGACTGGGACTTTCTGTCATGTTTTCGTCTCCGTTCAGTCGGTAATTATAGACATCAGATAAACCAGCATCTTCACCCGAGCCATTCTATTTTTAAAAAAATGACGGTATTGTGCACACCGAATTTCGCGTTGGAATATTGAATTCCTGCCCGCCGGTCGTCATTTGACTGGCGGTATGATTCCAACACTTTCCGTACTGCAGGTGGTTGGAGGGTTAAAATCTCGTGATGACCTGCGTCGAAAATTCAATTGATGGAAAGGTAGCGGCGGAAAAATTCGCTCGCATGAATTCAGGAAGACGAACCTTCAATACCAACGATAAGGGACAGACCCAATAAAATTCGCAACTGACCGGATCCGATGAATCGATATCCAAGCTGATAAAATGACCTCCTCTGACGAAAAATCTGACCGGCAGCAGAGAATTTCCAACTATCGTCTATCCGATCCGATGATTGTTCTGGTGGGTCCCATGGGTGCTGGCAAATCAACCATCGGGCAGAAACTGGCACAGAACATGCACTTTGATTTCGTCGATACCGACCAGTTGGTGGAGGAGAAAGCGGGACATCCCATCAGCGAGATTTTCGAGCTGGAGGGCGAGGAAGGATTCAGACAGCGGGAAACAGAAGCGATGAATGCGGTATGCTGTCTCAGTGATACCGTCATTGCAACCGGTGGTGGGGCCATTCTGTCTGAAACCAATCGACAGATGATGCGCCGCGGTATCGTCATTTATCTGCATGCGACACCCGATCAGCAGTTCAAACGGATTAAAGATCGCCGGCACCGGCCTAAATTGGACGCGCATCGGCCACTGGAAGGTTTGACTGAGCTGATGCAGGTTCGAGACCCTCTCTATCGCGCAGAGGCCGATTTCGTCGTCAATTCCGACGGCCAGTCGGTCGCCTCGGTTGTCAATATCATCAAGGAATACCTGCTCAGCCGATGAAAACCATCACCGTCCATCTCAACGATCGACAGTATCCCATTCACATCGGGCCTGGGCTGCTGCATCGACCCGAACTTTTTCGGCCGCATCTTCGCGGCAGCCGGGCCCTCATCATCAGCAATGAAACGATTGCACCGCTGTATTCAGACATCGTATCTGAGACGCTCAGTGAATATGTATCCGTCGTTGATTACCGGCTCCCCGACGGTGAGGTCCACAAGCGACTGGAAACGGTCAGCCGAATATTCGACCACATGCTGTCCATCCCGTGCGACCGAAAGACGACGGTCATCGCACTCGGTGGCGGTGTCGTCGGAGATGTTTCAGGATTCACCGCCGCCTGTTATCAGCGGGGCATTCCATACATCCACGTCCCGACGACGCTGCTCGCTCAGGTTGACTCGTCGATCGGTGGAAAAACCGGTGTCAATCATCCATTCGGCAAAAACATGATCGGCGCAATTTACCAGCCAAAGTGCGTTATTTCAGATACTGAAACTCTAAAGACGCTCCCACAACGAGAGTTTCGGGCCGGTCTGGCTGAGGTGATCAAATACGGCCTGATCCGGGATGCGGACTTTATGGCATGGCTCGAAAATAACGCAGACGGCCTTCTTGCTCAGGATTCGGCGTGCCTGGACTATGCGATCGAACGCTCGTGTGCCAACAAAGCGCGGGTGGTCGAGCAGGATGAACGAGAAACCGGGGTCAGAGCATTGCTCAACTTCGGACATACTTTCGGCCACGCAATTGAGAAATTAATGGGTTATGAGGGCTGGCTGCACGGTGAGGCAGTCGCCGCCGGGATGGCCATCGCGGCTGAGTTCTCCAATCGGCTCACTCTGATCGATGCGGAACAGAAAAGGCGAGTTGAGAACCTCATCCGTCAATACGGGCTGCCGACATCGCCACCCAGGCATCTGACCGTCGCAGATTTTCTCGATGCCATGTCAGTTGACAAGAAAGTCGATGCGGGCACCATCAGATTCGTCGTGCTTGAAAGGCTGGGCAAGGCGGTCCTGACCGACGATTATCCCCTTCCCGTACTCAAAGAAACGCTGGCCACCTGTCTGAGCTGACCTTTGAGGCTGGCGCCATCACCCGATGTTCGGCAGTTCATACGGGAATAGACGGCGGGACGGCAAATTTCTAAATTTCAAGTGATGGCGTCGCGGCGGTCCAGTCGACTTCGAACAATGGTGAGATTCATCAATTCCGATCTCCCGTCATGTTGTAAGTCTGATATCCATGCCAACTCTCGATCCTCTGACAGCCGCTTACGACACTTTCACTGCGAGCGAATTCTCCTGGGGTGAAAAGGATTGTCAGGCAAATCGCCTGTTTCCTCCACTCTGTCGTAAAATCTACAGGTACACGCTTGACCGCCTGATTCAATGCTCGCGCCCGCGTCGTTTCAATCAGTGCCGACTCAGCAGTCTGTTCCGCAGTTCAGACTGACAAGCGATGCGGATAAACTTCAATCATACATTGAACATTGATACGTCATCAGAATCAACAGAATACCGGTCTTTACCGCCCCCAGTTCGAAAAGGATGGCTGCGGATTTGGTCTCATCGCCCATATGGATGGACTGCCATCACATTGGCTGGTCCAGACTGCGGTCAGCGCGCTATCG
The DNA here is from genome assembly GCA_965205205.1 of Arenicellales bacterium. GTDB lineage: Bacteria > Pseudomonadota > Gammaproteobacteria > Arenicellales > JAJDZL01 > JAJDZL01. The sequence continues at coordinate 2,589,630 of CBDBFX010000002.1, read as the reverse complement.
AATCTGACGCACCGCGGTGCGATCGCGGCCGATGGAAAAACTGGTGATGGTTGCGGGCTGCTGCTGAACATTCCGGAGCGGTTCTTTCGTCAGGTTGCGGCACAGAAGCAGTTCAGCCTTGCGCGAAAATTCGCAGTGGGGATGATTTTTCAGAGCTCGAGCCCCCAAAAAATACAGCATGCCCGCAATATCGTTGAAACGGAACTGAAGAACCGGGGACTGGAACCCGTCGGCTGGCGAACCGTACCGACTGCCGAAGATGCGCTCGGCACCGCCGCCCTCAGCACCCTGCCGCAGATCGAACAGGTCTTCGTCAACGCGCCAGTCAACCTATCTACCATTCAGTTTGAACGACTGCTCTATTCTGCCAGACGGGTGTCAGAAAACCGCATCGCGCAGACCGACCGCGAATTCTATGTCTGCAGTCTGTCGTCGAAGGTCATCGTATACAAGGGACTGGTGATGCCCGCCAATCTGACGATGTTTTATCCCGAACTGGAAAATCCAGATCTTCAGACCTCACTGGCAGTTTTTCATCAGCGGTTTTCAACCAATACCGCGCCGACCTGGCACCTCGCCCAACCCTTTCGCATGCTGGCGCACAACGGTGAGATCAACACCATCCAGAGCAACCGCAATTGGGCCATCGCGAGAAGCGGTAAGTTCACCGATTCGCTGCATCAGAATATCGAAGAACTGCTGCCACTCACTGATTTTGAATCCTCGGATTCCGCCAGCCTTGACAACATGCTCGATTTCCTGGTTTCAGGTGGAATGGACATTTTTCGAGCCATGCAGACGCTGGTGCCTCCCGCCTGGCAGAATGTCGACAATCTCGAGCCCAATCTACGCGCCTTTCACAGCTACAATTCGCTGCACTCTGAACCTTGGGACGGTCCGGCTGGCATCGTACTGACAGACGGACGTTATGCGGCCTGCGCCATGGACCGAAACGGTCTCAGGCCAGCGCGGTATGTGATCGCCGCCGACCGACACATCACCCTCTGTACGGAAATCGGCGTCTATGACTACGAGGAAAAAGACATCGTTGCCAAAGGTCGCCTGAAGCCTGGTGAAATGATCGCCGCCGACACCCGCAGCGGCGAGCTGCTGCTACCGGAGCGGATCAATGCCTTGATGGCCGGCCGCCAACCCTACAACCGCTGGCTGAAACAGCGGCAGCGGCGAATATACACCCGTCTGCTCGATTACACACATCTGAGCATCAAACTGAATCCGTTTGAAAGGAAGATCTATAAAAAACTCTTCAATCTGACCTATGAGGAACAGGAGTATGTCGTGCGGGTCCTGGCTGAGCTGGGACAGGAAGCGGTTGGTTCAATGGGTGATGACACGCCGCTCCCCGTCCTGTCAAAACGCAATCGCTCGCTCTACGACTATTTCCGCCAGCAGTTCGCCCAGGTTACCAACCCACCCATCGATCCCCTGCGCGAAAAGATCGTCATGTCGCTTGAAACGACGATCGGCGCATCGATGGGGCTGTTTGAGGAAACGGGTGATCACGCGACGCGGCTGATCATTGGATCACCCATCCTGTCGGGGCGCAAATTTCAGACTCTGATGGAACAGCAGGACCCCGAGTTCAAGGTTTATCGGATTGACATCGTCTATCCGCGCGAGGAAGGATTGCGCGGCGCAATTCAAAGAGTCTGTGATGAGGCGGCCCGAGCCGTGCGCACCGGCCACCTGATCATCACACTGTCAGATCGCAACATCAGTGCGGAAAACCTACCCATTCATGCGCTGCTGGCCACCGGAGCCGTTCATCACCGACTGATCCGCGAAGGTCTGCGATGCGATGCCAACATCGTCGTTGAAACCGCAACCGCCCGCGACCCCCATCACTTCGCCGTTCTGATTGGATATGGCGCCACCGCCGTCTACCCTTACCTGAGTTACTCGTGTGTCAGAGAAATAACGGGTGAGAACGCGACGGAGGTCCGGTCGCTGGCAGCCGTTCGCGCCTATCGTCAGGGCATCAAGAAGGGTCTGTTTAAAATCATGTCAAAAATGGGCATCTCGACAATTGCCAGCTATCGCGGCGCCCAGCTCTTCGAAGCCGTCGGACTGAGTCGGCAGGTGGTCGATCTCTGTTTCCCAGGCACGGTTTCAAGAATCGAAGGAACCAACTTTGAAGATATTGAGAATGATCAGATTGCACTGGCCGAAGCGGCCTGGGACGCCAGACAGCCGATTCGGCATGGCGGACTGCTGAAGTATGTGACCGACAGTGAGTATCACGCGTATCATCCCGAAATTGTTCATACGCTACACACTGCGGTACAGAGCGGAAACAAAGATGATTACAGACAGTTCGCAGCCCTGGTGAACGAACGGGAACCGGCGGTACTGCGTGACCTGCTGCGAGTGCGCACCGAAGACCAATCCATCTCATTGTCCAAAGTGGAACCGATTGAATCGATTCTCTGTCGATTTGACAGCGCCGCGATGTCACTGGGCGCCCTGTCTCCGGAAGCGCATCAGGTACTGGCCGAGGCGATGAATGAAATCGGCGGCCGATCCAATTCTGGCGAAGGGGGTGAAGACCCCGCCCGCTACGGCACCGCCCGCAACTCAAATATCAAACAGGTTGCTTCGGGGCGATTCGGTGTCACGCCACATTACCTCGTCAATGCTGAGGTGCTGCAGATCAAGATCGCACAAGGCGCGAAACCCGGCGAAGGCGGGCAGCTGCCCGGACACAAAGTGAGCGAAATGATCGCATCACTGCGCTATTCCGCACCCGGAGTGTCGCTGATTTCCCCACCACCGCACCACGACATCTATTCCATTGAAGATCTGGCGCAACTGATTTTCGATCTAAAGCAGGTCAATACGAATGCCCTGGTTTCCGTCAAGCTTGTCTCTGAGGCGGGCGTCGGCACCATTGCGGCCGGCGTTGCCAAGGCCTACGCCGATCTGATCACCATTGCCGGCTATGACGGAGGTACCGGAGCGAGTCCGATTACATCCGTCAAATACGCCGGCAGTCCGTGGGAACTCGGTCTGGTTGAAACGCAGCAGACCCTGCGCATGAATGGCCTTCGCCACCTGGTTCGCCTGCAGGTTGATGGCGGCCTGAAAACCGGCCTGGATGTTGTGAAAGCCGCCCTGTTGGGGGCCGATTCGTTTGGCTTTGGAACGATGCCGATGCTGGCGATGGGTTGCAAGTATCTGCGCGTGTGTCACCTGAACAACTGTGCGACGGGCGTCGCGACGCAGGACCGCAACCTCAGAGAGCACCATTTCGTCGGTACCAAGGACCGCGTCGTGCGATATTTCCGATTTGTCGCAGAAGAAATCCGTGAAATTCTCGCAGCCATGGGCAAACGCAGCCTGAATGAAGTGATCGGCCGACCCGAGCTGCTGGAAATGCTGCCGGGCCTGACAGACCGACAGCGGCGTCTGGATCTGACGCCGCTGCTGTCTACGGCAGCAGTCCCGGCAGAAGTGGCGCGGCACTGTACCGAGCCACGCAACGATCCCTGGGATCAGGCGCCACTGGCAGAGCGCATGGTTCTTGATGCGCTGCCGTGCATTCAGCAGGGCCGCGGCGGCGACTTTCACTACTCCATCAGGAATACCAATCGATCCATCGGCGCCCGCCTGTCCGGTGAAATCTCGCGGGCGGACGCCCATCTCGAAACGCCCATCAAGGTGAGATTTACTGGCATCGCCGGCCAGAGTTTTGGCGCCTGGAATGCGGCCGGACTCGAACTGTACCTGGAAGGCGATGCAAATGATTATGTTGGAAAAGGTATGGCGGGCGGAAAAATTGTCCTGATGCCATCCAAAGACAGTCGACTTGAAACTCGCAGCACACCGATCGCCGGAAACACCTGTCTATACGGCGCGACCGGTGGCAAGTTTTTCGCGGCGGGTACGGCCGGCGAGCGTTTCGCGGTCAGAAATTCCGGTGCCATGGCGGTGCTGGAGGGGTGTGGCGATCATGGGTGCGAATACATGACCGGTGGCGCCGTTCTGTCACTCGGCCGAACCGGCGTCAACTTCGGTGCCGGCATGACCGGTGGCATTGCGTTCGTATTGGATCTTGAACGCGTGTTTGTCGACTGTTACAACCACGAACTGATCGACATTCACCGCCTGACCCACGAAGACATGGAGCCGCACCTGAGCTACCTGCATGAACTGATCGACGAATATGTCGCGGAAACGGACAGCCGCTGGGGACAGGAGGTGAGTGACGAATTTCTGGAACTGGTCGGCCGGTTCTGGCTCGTCAAACCCAAGGCTTCGGCGATCAAGGATCTGATGGAAACGCTGCGGGAAGCGGCATGACATTGCGGATTCGCATTCGATGACTAAACAGCATTTTCAGTTCGTCGATCTTCCGCGGCAGGATCCACCTAAAGATTCTCCACCGCATCGAATCCAGCATTGGCGTGAGATTTACAGAAACTACAGTTTCAATCAGGCCAGCAGTCAGGCGGGGCGCTGCATTGCCTGTGGCAATCCGTACTGTCAATGGAAGTGTCCGGTGCACAATTACATTCCCGACTGGCTGAATCTGGTCGCCGAAGGGCGGCTGTCTGAGGCGGCCGAACTGTCGCACCAGACCAATTCGCTGCCCGAAATCTGTGGCAGAATCTGCCCGCAGGATCGGCTCTGTGAAGGCGCCTGTACAATGAATGACGGATTTGGCGCGATCACCATCGGTTCAATCGAAAAGTACATCACCGATGAAGCGTTCAGCCAAGGCTGGAGGCCGGATATTTCCGATGTTCAGCCAACCGGGAAACGGGTTGCTGTCGTAGGCGCCGGACCGGCCGGACTGGCGTGTGCAGACGTGCTGGTCCGAAATGGGGTCGAGGCGGTGGTGTTTGATCGCTACCGGGAGATTGGCGGTCTACTGACGTATGGCATTCCGCCATTCAAGCTGGAGAAACGGATTGTCCTTGAGCGTAGAAAAGTGATGGAAGGAATGGGCGTTCAGTTCAAGCTTGGAATCGACGTGGGCCAAGATTTGACGATTTCCAAACTGCTGGACGACTACGACGCCGTCTTTCTTGGTATGGGGACTTACACCTACATGAAAGGCGGGTTCCCAGGTGAAAACCTGCGCGGCGTCTACGAAGCGCTCCCTTATCTGATCGGTAACATTCATCAGGTGGAAAACGAGGCGTCTCAGCAGTGGCCGTACATCGACTGTTCGAACCAGAAGGTCGTCGTTTTAGGGGGCGGCGATACGGCCATGGACTGCGTACGTACCGCGGTGCGTCAAGGTGCAGACACGGTTACGTGCGTTTATCGTCGCGATGAAGACAACATGCCGGGTTCTCGCAGAGAAGTCTGGCACGCCAAAGAAGAAGGCGTGCGATTTCTGTGGAACCGCCAGCCCGTCGAAATTTTGGGCAACGGCAAAGCTCAGGCGGTGAAAGTGATCGAAACCCAATTGGGTGGCACCGATGAACGCGGTCGCCGGCAACCGCAGCCGGTACCGGGCAGTGAGCAGACCATCGCCTGCGACAGTGCGATCATTGCGTTCGGCTTCCGGCCCAGTCCTCCCGACTGGTTTTCAGAATATAACATCGAGGTCGATTCCTTTTTACGCGTCAAGGCTCAGCACGACAGTGAATTTCCCTTTCAGACATCCAATCCCAATATCTTTTCCGGTGGTGATATGGTAAGAGGTGCCGATCTCGTCGTAACCGCTGTTTTCGAAGGCCGGGAGGCGGCGCTCGGAATCGTACGTTATCTTGATGTTTAGCATTCGTATCGCCGATGAACACCAATGATCTCAGCACCCGCCTGATAGTCGCCCTTGATGTACCGAGTGGCAGACAGGCGCTGGAACTGGTTGCTGAATTGGAAGGCCAAGCCATTTTCTTCAAGGTTGGATTGGAACTGATTTCAAGCGGTGACGGTCTGCAGGTCATCAATCAACTGGTTGATCGCGGATGCCAGGTATTCGCGGATTTTAAAATGCTTGACATCCCGCAGACGGTTTACCGCGCGGTGAAGAATCTGAACGGGCGCGGCATTCGTTTTTTAACCGTTCATGCTGAGCCGCAAAACATGGCTGCGGCACTGGATGCGGCCGATGATGTTTCGATCCTGGCGGTCACGGTACTCACCAGTCTGAATGATGAAGCACTGCGATTGATGGGATTCAAGATGAGCGCGGCACAACTCGTTCAGCTACGCGCGGGGCAGGCTTACGAAGCCGGATGTGCGGGAGTCATCGCCTCGCCAAGAGAAGCACCTGACGTTCGAGCGACTACAGCGCCAGATTTTCTGATTGTTACACCAGGAATTCGCGGGCACCATGAATCTTCAAATGATCAGGAACGCACGCTGAACGTGACAGATGCACTTAACGCCGGCGCTGATTTTGTCGTTGTCGGCCGACCGATCCGCGATGCGGCCTCTCCGCGGGCGGCGGCATCTGAAATTCAACAGGAGATTGCCAGATTCGAGCAGTCTTTCAACGACTAGAGACCGTCTTGATTTTGCAGACCCATCACCACCAACTGGCCAACAGTCGAATCATGCGCGCACTTGGCATGCAATCTGTCAGTCAGACCCCCATCTGGATCATGCGGCAGGCGGGTCGCTATCTGCCAGAATACCGGGCGACCCGAGAACGGGCGGGAGACTTTCTCACCATGTGCCGGACACCGGAACTGGCCTGCGAGGTTACGCTGCAGCCGCTCCGGCACTATCCACTGGACGCGGCGATCATCTTCTCTGACATTCTGATCGTACCCGATGCAATGGGATTGGGTTTGCGAATGATTGATTCTGTCGGTCCCGTATTCGAAAATCCGATAACGTCCGCAGAACAGATTGGCCGACTTGGCGTCCCTGATCCTGAAGATGATTTGGGTTATGCCCTGGATGCCATACGCACCACCCGACAGAGCTTGGATGAATCCATACCTTTGATTGGATTTACCGGCAGTCCCTGGACCCTGGCAGTCTACATGATTGAGGGGCGCTCGGGTTCTGAATTCAAAAAAGTGAGAGCTTTTGCCAGAGAGCAACCGGACGCCATGCTGGCTTTGCTGGAAATTCTATCCCGTTCAATTACCACCTTACTTCAGGCTCAGGCCGAGGCTGGCGCCTCAGTGCTGATGATATTTGACACTTGGGGCGGTATTCTGGACACGTCTGAGTACAAAAAACTGTCATTGGCATTCATGGAAGCATCTGTTCAACATCTGAAGCGCGTACTCCCCAAGGTCCCAGTCATTCTTTTCACCAAGGGCGGGGGTCGATGGGCAGAAAGCATCGCGCAAACCGGTTGTGATGCGATTGGATTGGATTGGACTTCGGATCTTGGAGACGTGCGAAACCGAGTTGGCCATTCTGTCGCCCTTCAGGGCAATCTGAATCCAAGCACGCTTAAACTCAGCGATCAGAGAATTGAGCAGGAAGTGGAGAAAGTTCTAGCCTCATTTGGTAGGGGCAATGGACACATCTTCAATTTGGGACATGGGATTACACCCGATATCAACCCAGACAAAGTCGCTGTATTGATAGAGGCCGTCGGTCGTCTGAGCCGGGCCTATCACTGAGACAGAAGCCCTTTCGCCTTTCTGCTTCAGAGATTCTGCAACGGGCATCAAGCCGAAGATGGTGAACCTCGGATGGTGTCGAGTTGATCGGCTGGAGAGCGGCGTTAGGAATGATGGGAATCACCGCGAATAAATTTCAGTCGGTTTCTGTTATTTGAATCCGCTCATCAATTCCATGCTATATTGCAGTTGATCAAGTTGAAAACATAGCGGTCGAAACATGCAGACAGCACCAAAGGTCCCCCTTGAGCAATTTTCAGAGCGGGATGACAAGGATGAAGCCCTGTTCTTTGTCGGCCGCGAGGAGATCATCGCCGGCATTGAAAAAACCATTGCCAGCATAAGAGCCAAGATCAACGATGGCGACCCGAACCGGCCGTGGTCTCCAGGCCGGCTGCTCGCCTCGCAGAAGACCTGGCTGATACAGGGTGCGCCCGGCGCCGGCAAGACCGCCCTGCTCACTCATCTGCAGCGCCGGTGGCAGGCCCAGGACGAGGGACCCGTCGCACTGCACCTCTTCTGCAATGATTTGAAAAACGAAGACGGTGTAACCCGCAAGATCGCCGACTGCCTGGTGCCAGATCATGGCGTTGAGATGTTGACCAACGTTCGCACCGTCGAGAAACGACTGGAGTTTGAGAAGATCATCCGGGCCGGTGGCGCGGTGTCTGACGCTGAGCAGTCGACGAAGCTGGTGCTGGAAGACCTGGCGAAGCTCTATGGCCCCAGGGCTGAAACCGGTTTCAGGAAGCTGTCTGACAAATTTTCACCGACCCGACCGGCGATGCGGCCGATTGTGGTGATGATTGATGAGGTGCAAATTTTCCGCGACGAGGATGTGCCACTGCTGTACAAGTTGCACACCGGCGCACATGGACTGCCGCTGGTGGCGGTGCTGGCTGGACTGGCTTACTCAAGGTCCATGCTGGCGAAGGCGAGGATCTCGCGCTTTGCCCGAAGTGGACGGCTGAGCCACGTTCAGACGTTGGGACGATTGAGGGCGGGAGAGGCGGCCGCCGCCGTCAGTGCTCTTTTGGACTGCTATGAGATCAGAGGCCGGCACGGGTCGGCCCTGCCCGACAGGATTGACAAGTGGTCAAATGGCTGGCCGCAGCATCTGCACCACTACCTGACGGCACTGGCTGGAGAGCTGAGTGCCAACGGTCGAGATCTGGCAGAAGTCAGTGAATCCACCATACGTTCCATCGGCGATGAGAATCGGATTGACTATTACGAAGCACGCTTGGAAAGTACACCGATAGCTGTCTGCACCACCTTGCTTGCTGAAGTGGCGGAATTGATTGGACCGGATGGCTGTCTGCTAGTCGATCTGTTGAATTTGCTACATAATCGAATGTGGGCCCAAGGTAACGATCTCTCCACCATGCCCAGGCGAATGGAAGCGGAAAATTTTGTCGAGGAAATGATCAGATGCGGCGTAATTCATATTATCAGAAACAGGGTTACCATTCCCATTCCCAGTTTCCGCCAGTATCTCATTGATCAGCGGTGAGATGGGCAGGTTCCAGAAGTCGATTCAAATTCTCATCTTGGTATTCAAGGCAACATGTTATAACAGGAAACGGCGATTGATCTCCAGATAGCCGTATATTTTCATTCTGTTCAGATTACTGCAAGGCACCGGTTCAGTGATTCTGAATCAACTATCAATTTGCCTTTTTTGCTGTGCAACTTCTCTGGATCATAGGTGTGCGGAACCGCCCAACCAACAGTGGTTGGAAATCATAATCAACAGCTTCGGTCGCAGTCTGAAGGAGATTGCAGGACGCGTTCCCGTTAATCTGGACCCATCTTTCCATCGGCGGCGATGTCCAGCGGTCTGTCAGTGAATGGAATGGTTGGCGTCTCGTTCAGGCGGCTACCGAAGGGTGGGGACCAAGTGGTTGGCTTATTTACGTCGCGATGCTGACGACAGCATCTGCCCGGCCAACTTGTTGTGAAGTTATATTTAAATGGGATGTGTTGACCCGCAAATCATGTGCATTTGGTGTGAAACTTCTGATTGATCGGGTTGAAACTGGCGGGTGTCATAAGTTTCCACGATGGGGCGATTATGCAGTTATAATACTCTTCAAGGTAGTCTGAACTGATATTAATTATTATTTGGTTTCTGGGGCTGCTTAGGCGATTATTCGATAATTGACGTATAACCCAATCTACATATTCAGACTGCTATTCGAAAGTTTAAAGGCCATGTACATTGACACATTGGAAGCATCAAAACATCTTCAGGATGTTGGCTTTAACGATTCGCAGGCCGAAGCGATTCTCCGGGTATTTAACACTGTGCAAGATGAAATCGCAACAAAAGCAGACATCAATCGGCTTGAGGCCGCCACCAAGGCAGACATCAAACAGCTTGAGGCTGCCACAAAAGCAGACATCAAACAGCTTGAAGCCACCACAAAAGCAGAAATCAAACAGCTTGAGGCCACCACAAAAGCAGAAATCAAGCAACTTGAATCCACTACAATAACGGAGATCAAGCAGCTTAGAACCGAAACAGAAGCGGAAATTAAGCAACTGAGAACTGATAACAGTTGGTTAAAATGGATGGCCGGAGTTCAGATCGCGGCATTGATAGCGGCTACGACGATAGTCGTTTCGGTAGTAACCGGTCAATCGTAGATTTCGTGGTGTCAAACGCCATGATTCGAGAGCTTGCCTGATCAACTGATCGGTTCTGTTTCTTTTCTGTCACAGCTGCAATAATTCAATTTTTGATTTACATGATCAAACCACCGATTTTGTCGGCCAATGGTTGAGTTCTCGAAAAACTCCAGCTAAGCAAAGGCTTGAATCAAACACACATGATTTGCGGGTCAACACATCCCGTTTAAATGTAGCTTCACAACAAGTTGGCCGGGCAGATACTGTCTTCAGCATCGCGACGCATATAAGCCAACCACTTGGTCGTCATCCTTCGGTAGCCGCCTGAACGAGACGCCAAACATTCCATTCACTGACAGACCGCTGGACATCGCCGCCGATGGAAAGATGGGTCCAGATTAACGGGAACGCGCCCTGCAATCTCCTTCAGACTGCGACCGAAGCTGTTGATTATGATTTCCAACCACTGTTGTTTGGGCGGTTCCGTGCACCTATAATCCAGAGAAGCTGCACAGCAAAATAAGGGGACATGGACAGATTAGAGTTGATCGTCTGTAAAGAATCTGCTTTTTTTACATAATGTGTGTTTGAGCATATACATTCCAAAATGAGTGGAAAATTTTGACGAGAAAATCAATAGATTCATTATTCACCAATACCGCAGACTACGGCTGCCAAACTGCTGTCAATCCAGCCAACTGAAAGACAGCAACTCCGCCTGTTCAATCACCGTCTGCGTCGCCTTTTCCTGCTTATCAGGTGGATAATTGTGCCTGCGTAAAATACGCTTCACCAATCGTCTGATATTAGCGCGCACATTTTCCCGCAATGTCCAATCTATAGAAACGTTGCTACGCACGGTCTCAACTAACTCGCGGGCGATTCCGCGTAAAACCTCATCACCCAACACCAGAACTGCACTGTCATTGGTTTCCAGAGCATCATAAAAGGCCAGTTCTTCTTCCGACAGTTTCAATGCCTCGCCACGAGCATTCGCTTCCCGAATTTCTCGGGCCAGCTGAATCAGTTCTTCTATCACCTGCACAGCCTCTATGGTTCGGTTTCGATAACGCGTCAGTGTCTGCTCCAGCATTTCCGCGAAGGACCGCGCCTGCACGACGAATTTCTGGCGACGAGACGCGATCTCATCTTTCAGCAGTTTTTGCAACAGCTCAACCGCGAGGTTCCTGCGTTGCATTCCCCGTACTTCAGCCAGAAACTCCTCCGATAAAATTGAAATCTCGGGCTTCTTCAGTCCCGCCGCCGAAAAAATATCGACCACACATTCCGACACTACAGCTCTTGAAACAATCTGTCGAATGGCATAGTCCAATTCTTCTTCCGGTTTTACCTCTCCCCTTGCGCGCTTGGTAAGTGCGGCCTGGACCGCTTGGAAAAATGCAACATCATCGCGGATGGCCAGCGCCTGTTCATGCGGAACCGCCAGTGCGAAAGCCTGCGACAGCTCCCGCACCCCCTGGATAAATCGGTCTTTACCGTCTTGCTTCCTGAGAATATGCTCCTGCGCGGCCGGCAGCAGATTCAAGCGTTCCGTAGATGTACCATTGCTCCAGGGACTGTAATCGAATCCGTAAAACAGGTCGTGGCAGATCTCGTATTTTTCCATCATCACGGCCACAGCTTCCGACTGATCGATTGCTGTCGTACCTTTACCACCGCTTTTCGTATAAATCGCAAGTGCCTGTTTCAACTCATGTGCGATCCCCAGATAGTCAACCACCAAGCCACCGGGCTTGTCGCGGAAGACGCGGTTAACCCGCGCGATCGTCTGCATCAGTCCATGCCCCCGCATCGGCTTGTCAACATACATGGTGTGTAGGCTCGGTGCATCAAATCCAGTCAGCCACATGTCACGCACCAGCACCATACGAAATGGATCATTGGCATCTCGAAACCGCCTAGCCAAAGCCTCGCGACTCTTCTTGCTGCGAACATGGGGCTGCCAATCCGCTGGATCGGACGCCGATCCCGTCATTACGACCTTGAGCTGTCCACGCCCGTCGTCTTCATCTTCCCAATCAGGGCGCAGGCGTACCAATGCGCGATAAAGATCAATGCAGATGCGACGGCTCATGCACACGATCATTGCTTTACCATTCATTGCCTCAAGACGTTGCTCGAAATGATTGACGATATCCTCAGCAATAAGCGCAATACGCTTTTCTGCACCAACAACTGCCTCAGTCTGTGCCCATTTGTTTTTCAGCGTCTCTTTGCGTTCGATCTCCTCACCTTCTGTCGCTTCTTCAAAATCGGCATCGATATTGGGCTTCTCCGTTTGGTCAAGTGCCAGCTTGGCTAGTCGGCTCTCGTAGTAGATTGGCACCGTCGCACCGTCTTCAACGGCGCGCTGAATATCGTATACGCTGATGTAGTCTCCGAAAACGACTCGGGTATTGGCATCCTGCAGCTCAATCGGTGTTCCTGTGAAGCCAATGAACGACGCATTCGGCAGTGCATCGCGCAGGTAACTGGCAAAGCCGTCAATAAAGTCGTATTGACTACGATGTGCCTCATCGGCGATCACCACAATGTTGCGACGATCCGATAAAAGTGGATGTCGGTCGCCCTTGTCATCTGGGAAGAACTTCTGAATGGTGGTAAACACCACACCACCTGATCGCACGGCGAGTTTCTGTCTCAGATCAGTTCGACTCTCCGCCTGTACAGGTGGTTGGCGGAGCAGGTCTTCGCAACGGGCAAACGTACGAAAAAGCTGATCGTCAAGGTCATTTCGATCGGTCAGTAAGACAATCGTAGGATTTTCCATGGCCGGTTCCCGTACGATTCGTCCGGCATAAAACGCCATAGTCAGACTCTTACCTGATCCTTGGGTGTGCCAGATTACACCAATGCGCCGGTCGCCCAACTCGCGACTTAAGCTGTGATACGAACCACTGCCGTCATGCCTGGTGTCGCAAGAAGAGTCTTTATTCAGTAGTGCCGCTCGCTTAGTTTCTGTGACCGCCGCTTCAACGGCATGGAATTGGTGATAGCCCGCCATCTTCTTGGTTAACTGACCACTACCATCATCCTCAATAACGATAAAATCGCGAACCAGCGAAAGAAACCGGTTTCGCTCGAATACACCCGCGAGAAGCACCTGAAGTTGTGACAGTTCAGGATTGGCGAGTTCCTGGCCGTCTATTGTGCGCCACCGCTTGAACCATTCAAAGCCCGCGGTCAGCGTGCCAATTCGAGCCTCGACCCCATCAGAAATGACTAGCACCTCATTGAAGGCGAATAGCGACTGCAGCTCGGTTCCATATGTCTGAAGCTGCCGCCAGGCCCTGTGGACTGTTGCGTCCTCGTCAGCTGGATTTTTGAGTTCAATCATACCGTGCGGTAGGCCATTGACGAACAGCACGATGTCTAGCCGTCGAACCCTTTTGCTTTCGATGACGTTGAACTGATTTACGGCAAGCCAGTGGTTTCGACTGATGTCTTCGAAATCAATAACCTGGACTTGAGCGCCCTTAACTACACCGTTCTCGCAGCGGTATTCTACCGCCGTCCCGTTGATCAACTGGCGATGAAATGTGCGATTTCGAGCCTCTAGAGTGGCTCCTTCCAGTTGCGTCAGATTGCGAAAGGCATCACTGAGCGCTGAATCGGGAAGTTGGGGATTGAGCAGAGCTAGGGTATCGCGAAGACGTTGCTCCAACACCACTTCAGTGTAGTCTCTGCGCTCCGCTCCAGGTGCATCAGGGGCAATATCCGGACCGTGTGCGATGCTCCAGCCAAGATTCTCCAGCCATTGCAGCGCAGCATCTTCAACTTCCGATTCGACGATACGGGTCATGCGGCCAGCTCATCGCGCGCTTCATCGCGATTGGACCAAAGAATAGGCTGCACCTCATAGTTTCGCATCGCGTCCAGAACGTTCTCTGAAACCTCCTGCTGATAGTCGTTCAGAATGGCGTAGGCAAGAGCATCAACTGGACGCACTTCTCGAGTATCTATCCACGAAAACACCATCGCTTGCGCGGAGTCTCGATTTGGTCGATTGATTGCGCGCAGAACACGTTCAGGTTCAGTTCCAGACTTTGGAATAACAAAGTCATAACGATGATCGTAGCCACTCCTACCGGTGAATTTAACGCTTGGTGTGTAGCGAATATCGGACAAATCAAGCCACTTCGTCAAATCCTCAAGAAAGAAACTTGATACGGTAGGCGAAGCCAAATAAAAGAGATCATTCACGGCCAGCATTGCTTGTATAAGATTATGTTTTCTTAGCGAAAAATTATCCACTTCGGCCCTTACTTCAAGTGCATCACCGTTCATCTGAACACCGAATCCGTTCAATGTCGTTGTGAGCATGGCCTGCCGTTTTTTGCTATCAATTATTAATCCAGAGAACTCGAGGTCGTTGATTACATAGCCATCATCAGTCAATACAAACCCACCGTTGTTTCGCTTGACGTAAATCTGAAGATAATCGTTGTGCCGGTCCAAATAAGGCGTAGTTATCTCAACGAAATTATCAATCCCGCGGATATTCGTCCGATCATTTAACCAAGTGGAATAATGCTTCATCAATTCCTGTACTTCTTGAATCACTTAAAGTGCCCTCGCCAGAAGAAAGATGTTGATATTTGAACTAACACTTTCGACTAATGATCTACTCATTGATTCATTGTGTTTTGTTACACAGTTGCTCCATAGCCGTATAGTGATCTCTGTCCATAGATTTCATCATCTCCAATAGGTCTTTTAGTACAGCTTGTCCTCTGCTAGTGCTGTCGGGTCATGTTCAGTCGGGCCTATTGCATTGCTGTGTGAATGCGTGTTCAGAAAATCATATATTCGTAATCTTTTCTCGTTATCAAATTCAACCTTCATTAGTTTCTTCCTGAGATTGCTTGGCATATCAGGCAAACGAAATGCAAGAAATATTTCCAACATTCGTCTAGCAATATTTGGAAGAACATAGTTCAGTTCTAAGCACTTCAACTCTGAACAATTAGACGCATCGTAAACTCTTGCAAATAAATATTGGTATTCTGAATTGTACTTCTCAAGCAAAGTGTCAAGCGGTCGAATGATCCCACTTCGCGCATTATCAGTTAACACAGAGTCTAGCATGAAAAAGCGGGTAGAACTTAACTGTTTGTTTTCTTGCTTTCTCTCACAATATGAGTAAACCATTCTCGAACTTGTCTGAAAAACGAGAAGTTGTGAGTCATAACAAATAGTTGGTCGGCATTTTTCGTCCGTTCTCGAATAAAGTTAAAAGCGAGGAACAACGCGTTAGAATCAAGGCTAGAGACCGGATCATCAAGAACTACGACTCCATCGTCAAGTTTGAAGTCCTTATCACTTAGAGATTTTAAAAAGTATAAAAGTGCGATGGCCGTAATTTCACCCTCGCTCAAAGCATCGGCTGGCGCGTTACCGCGAGTAATCGTATAGCCGGTTTGCTTTATATCCAATTGCAGCTCGTTATAACCAAGATATTTATGAAGATCTTTGTTCAGTTCCTCGGCTGGCTGGCGATACTCGGTAATTTCTTTTTCCAGTTCTGTAATTTCAGAAGTAAGACACTTGATATTAGTTCCCAATTCTTTCACACTCTCCTTTGAATCGTATTCATGACTTCTTAATCGGGAGAATTCATCTAGTGTTTCTTCAATCATGCTTTCAGCCAACTGACAGCGCGTTTGATTAAGATGTTTATCGAAATTCTTCGATTTATTATTATGATTGCGAAGTACAACATTTATCTCGTCAACAAGGGTCGTGTCAATTTTCGGTGGCGTCAGGTCCCTTTTGATGGGCTCAAACGCTTTATTCTTCTTGTCCCTCAAATGGACTCTCTACTGTTTCAAAATATTTCCTAACCAAATTAATTGAATCATTCAGTTTCAATTCCAAAGTTTGAAATTCTTGATGAAAATCATCATAAAGCTCCACTTTGTTTGGTAGCTTAAGTTGCTCCAATTTACTCAATTTTTCCTGGATTTTGCAAATTCTCAGATCTATACGCTGAATAAATTTCTTATACTCTTCATTAAAATAGGTCTCCAAAGCATCAAATCGTTCCTTCGGCAACGGTTGTTCACAAAACTGACACTGACTCAGTTTTCGGTCCTTGTGTAACGCTAAACCCTCCCGAAGCCATTTGACGAGCACTGAATCGCTTTTTAACGCATCAATTACTACGGAAGTAACTGAAGTACTTAGAAGATTCGATACGTCGTTCTCAATCAAATTAAAGTCTGGCATCACATAGTCGATTTCCGTTAATTTCGGTTTCAGCGTAGCTGTTAGCTGAGAACGTAAATCATCTTGTTTTGATTGAGAAAGATGGCAATCTATGCGAGTGCCGGATTTAAGCAACGCACATGCATCGCTCCAATACTTCGACTTATCGTAGTATGTATACGAGTGTTTGTAATTCGACCGTAGTTCATCCTTAATAACTCTAGCTCTGTTTTTACAGAAGTCGTCAAATTTCTGTTTGGCCGAATCACTGGCATTTTCAGCCGATTTCAATTCTGATTCAGTAGTTTCTCTTTGCTTCTTCTTGGCTTCGATTTTTTTCTGCTTCTCAACACTCTTCTTACCTAAAACCAAGATAAGTGGCAAATTGCCGTATCCCACAGGAAACACATTCTGTCGGATAAAATCGCGGTTAAAGACACGGACCTGAAGGTTCGATTGTGGAAAATCTCCACCATTCACAACTCTACCGTCAATATCTAGCGAGACTGCTCCGGTTTTTGGAGTCTCACGTAATTCTAGGTTGCGAAAGAGACAACTTAATGTCGTTTTACCAGTTCCATTCCAGCCATAAATCAAATTGTACCTTCCGAAATTCGGCAGATCTGACGGCCATGTGAAATTGCGGAAGATTCCGCAATTGTGTAGACGTGATATCTGGGTGATACGTGTCATTGAACCCTCATATTTTTAATCTCGACTCATGGAATTGAATTTCACCTGATAGAAGCTTCGGGAGAAGGTTATTACGCAATTCTGTTAACCTATCAACAGCGATTGCATTGGTTTGAATATAGGCTTGTATTGGGCCTACAATGTTCTCAAACTGCTGTAGTAACCGCCTCTTCGGTAGAGCAAACTGAAAAGATGCTACTGCATTCTTGGAAAGATGTAAGACAGTCGTTCCAGTTGTTCGAGCAAAGTTGTGCGCTACAAAGCTGTCAGTTCCTGTTAAGTAATATATAAAGCAACGGCTAGGTTCTGAATTTTTAGGACGGATGATTAAGACATCAAGCGAGGCAACAAGATTTCTATATAACAATGTCTCTCCGACAATTGCAGATCTTCCTACTACCTCGGCAGTCTGGGTAACATCAGTACATGCAACAATAACCTCGCCGGGATGAACCACCTGCTCTGTCTTATAAGTTCCGCAGAAAGGTTTTAAACCGTTGGGACGATACCCTCCTCCGCGAGCAAAGGATTTCAGAGTTACAAGTGCCGTCTCTGATGGGGCTAGCTCTTCTGATCGATAAGACCGCCCTTTGATAATTGTAGCAACTCTGTCTAATCCAGCTGGAACCCACCCTTCTGGTGTCTCTCCAAGATCAGAGTTAACGAAACGGTCAGGAAACATTGCCCAAATTTCTAGAGGTAGATAGGGATCTCTTCCCTCCATCTTCGCCCTTACCGGCCCGAAATCAACAAACCAGTCCTTGAAAATAGCTTGTGCCATTGCTTCCAGTGTCTGGTTCATCTGTCGGTTCAGCTCAATCTTGTGGTCCAGCGTGCTGAGAATATGAGCTATGGTACGCTGTTCGGAAAGAGGGGGAAGATTAATGTCCAATCCTTTGATGTCTGCGGGACGTATTGAAGGGTAAACAGATGCACTTTGTTCGGCAATAGACTGCAGATAGTCTACGATCCGATCTTGAGTAAGGAACCAATAGATGAACCTAGTATCGGCGATATTCTCTTGAGCGCGAAAAACCACAAAGCCAGTAGAAACGAGAAAATTCTCAGGAATATTCCCTATCAACCCAAAGTGCCTCTTATTGGGACGTACCTTTGAATAAAGAATGTCACCGGGTCTCACTTTTTGACGGGCACTACTAGGCAACTTATCTTTATCCAATACTAGGAACTTAATTTCGTCAATTCGATTATCTGTAATCTTGCCGGTTTCAAGATAGTTTACGAATGGCCACTTCTCATTCGGTGAATATTTTGTTTGGTTCATTACAATACACTCTTGAAGACTAAACTTCGTCCAGTTTTCAACCTGTTTTGGCCAATCAATCAATACCACATGTTCCTGCTCAATCTGTTTTTGAAACGAATCTGACACTTGATCCCAAACAAACAGATCGACTCGAAACGGAAGGTTGCTTTCCTCAAACGCCTCCCGAAGCTCAGCCACGGCAATATCCTGCTCAGGGGATGAAAATACCACCAGATCAAGATCAGATCGAGTATTGGAGGTCCATCTGACTCGAGATCCATATGCCCAAACCTCGGTGTTTGGAAGGTAATGCTTGAGCAGTTCCTGTATAGTCTCCTGCTGAGCGGATGTGAGATCTATCGAGGCGTTCTTCGCCATGATCTTCTACTCATTGTTTCGTAGAGGTTGATGACATCATCAATGAAGACAAGTATGAGTTTCAGACATGCCCTTGCCTTTTTTTACCATCATAGGCATGCGATGTAGAGGTTCGCGCGTCAGCGTAGCCAATCCACTGATCCACCGGCGTTCGCAACAACAAATTCTCATGCGCGATACGGAATATCGGTTTTGGACTGTTCGGAGGTTCGGCGATGCCGAGTTGCTCTATCCGATAACGCTTCAACACTTTCCACATACAGTCATGGCAGACTTCGAAACGCTGAATGACCGATTCAGCAATTCCTTCACGATCCAGATCGGACAGTACTGGATTTTCAGTCTGATGGTTGACGTACTGCTCCTCCAGACGTTTGGAGGATAACTCAAATTTCTGATAATCAATCATGAATAATCTACCAGTACTGCAATTTTCAGGGAAAACATTTCAATACAGACACCTTGATGTTTTCGTCATCTAATTCAGCCCCTCTACTAGCAACATTTCCGCAACACCATAGGCTAACTGCCAAGAACCCATACTCGCTGATTACTGACATGATTTATGACAATTGGACAGGAGGACAAATCATCAGTACTCACTTTGTAACCATCTGAACCAGCAGGCAAATCTATTAGACAACGCCAAAGTAGGTCAAATCGGTGCAACCGCTGTAATCTCTCACGACCTGCGTTCCAAAAAACCCAACATTTTGAGATTCTTTTCAATTAACGCATCCAGTCTGGAACTCTCCGCCATCTGCTCTTGCAACTGCGAAACCAATCGCTCCATCTTTTCTTCAAACGGCTCGCCGTCTTCTTTACGCGGTTGCGCTCCAACATAACGGCCGGGAGTCAATATATAGTCGTGCTTACGTACTTCATCAAGCGTCGCACTCTTGCAGAAACCTGATACATCAACATATTCAGCTGAATTTTTTCCACCTCGCCAAGCATGGTAAGTATCGGCGATGTGAGCAATGTCCTCGTCTGTCAGCTCACGATGGGTACGGTCCACCATCCGCCCTAGTGAACGAACATCAATAAACAGAATTTCGTTCAGTCGGTTACGAAACCCACCGCCTTCTCGACTGCGCGCAAGGAACCACAAACAGGCGGGTATCTGAGTTGAGTAGAAAAGTTGACCCGGCAAGGCAACCATACAATCCACCAATCCTGCTTCAATCAAATTCTTGCGAATCTCACCCTCACCCGACTGGACCGACGACATCGAACCGTTGGCAAGTACGAATCCGGCCACGCCACGGGGAGCCAAGTGATGAACCATATGCTGTACCCAGGCGAAGTTTGCGTTGTTTTTCGGTGGAGTTCCAAATTGCCAACGCTGATCGTCTTTAAGGCGATCACTTCCCCAGTCGGAGATATTGAACGGCGGATTGGCAAGAATGAAATCGGCCTTTAGGTTGGTATGGCAATCGTTATGAAAGCTGTCTCCATGTTCAATGCGTCCCTCAATGCTGCGGACCGCAAGGTTCATCTTCGCCAGTCGCCAAGTCGTGTAGTTGGATTCCTGTCCATAGATGGAAATGTCACCTTGCACCCTACTGCCATTTCCGTTGCCGGTGGCATGTGCTCGGATAAACTCGACTGACTGCACAAACATTCCCGCCGATCCGCAACAGGGATCAAAGACCCGCCCTTTGTACGGTTCTAACATCTCAACAAGCAATCTAACCACACAACGCGGGGTATAAAACTCCCCACCTTTCTTGCCTTCAGCACTAGCGAATTGTGATAGAAAATACTCATAAACCCGACCCAACACATCGTGGGTACGAGTATTTTCATCTACCCCCCCCCCAATCTGAATATTGCTGATCCTGTCAATAAGCTGACCTAGGCGCTGATTGTCAAGAGCAGGACGGGCGTAGTCCTTCGGGAGCACTTTTTGAAGGACAGGATTGCTACGCTCAATAGTCGCCATCGCGTTATCTACAACCTGACCAACGTTCGGTTGTCGAGCCTGCACTTTCAGATTGTTCCATCGGGCTTCAGGTGGTACCCAAAAAATATTTTCCGCAATGTACTCGTCTCGGTCCTCGGCAGCTTCAGACCCCCACTCCTTCAGTACAGCTTCGTAACGCTCCTCAAAGGCATCGGAAATGTACTTTAGGAAGATCAATCCGAGTACGATATGCTTGTATTCGGCAGCATCCATTGATCCGCGAAGACCATCGGCCATCGCCCACAACTCGGCCTCATAACCGGTTGTGGCACCACCATTCGCAGTCGCTTCGCTTCGCCTGTTTCTCTGATTTCTCTTGTCCATTTGCACCCATATTTCTACTAAAGCATCGCACAATACATGTCCTTCACAAATTAGATTTATTCATCTGCATATGTGTTTTCTCAATTGAATGAATAAATTGAAGGACCGATTGATCCTATTTTTAGAAATCCAATGCTAAACAAGATTATATGGAAATATGCAATGCGCTGTCCAACCTAGAAATCATGAATCATGTAGGAAATGAGTTAATATTCTACCCGGCCGTCTGGCTACTTGAATTTCCGTGGAACTAGATTGATTGAAGAAGACATTCACACCGTTGAGAATGACTTTCTAGGTAGGCCTGAATTTTGGAATGTACTCACTAATGAGTTACACCAAAAATAAACAAAAGGAAACTCCAACTGGTTACCACACAACCTAATATTTTCATTTTGTCCAGATTGTTGCAAAGCACCTGTTCATTGATTCTGAATGAGCTGTCGACACGTCTTTTTCGGAATGAAATTTCGAATTGATCAGGTTGATAGTCGAAGGTGTCACAAGTATCTACGATTGGGCGGTTATGCATTAATAATGCTTCATATTAGTTTGCATTGAATTATTTGGTTTCTGAAGCTGTCTAGGTAAATATTCTGTAATTGACGCATGACTCAATCTGTATAATCAGATTATAATTCGAGAGTATAAAGGCCATGTCCATTGACATATTGAGAGCATCAAAACATCTTCAGGATGGAGGATTTAATGATTCTCAGGCCGAAGCGATCCTCAATCTCTTCAACAATGTGCAAGATGAAGTCGCCACAAAAGCAGACATTAATCGGCTTGAAGCCGCAACAAAATTGGCGTTCGCAGAGCTTGAATATAATCGAAAGAGAGCCGAACGAGAGGTGACTTTCCAGCAACTGATAGATGATCTCAAGTGGTTAAAATGGATGTATGCAGTTAACCTCGCCACAACGATAGCGGCTTGCGCGACTATCATTTTGTTCATAACTAATCAATAATAGATTTTGTGATGTCAAATGCCATGATTCGGGAATTGAACTGAACAACTGATTGGGTTTCTTTGCTTTCCTTCACAGTTTCAATAATTCAGTTTTTGAATTACATGGTCGTACCGCCGACTTTGTAAATCAATGGTCGAATTCGCGCAATGATCCGGCTAAGGCAAAGTTTAAGTCAAAAATGATGGGACTTAGACGGATTAGAGTTGATCAACTGTAAAGAATCCGTTTTCTGAATGATGTGTGTTTCAGCATATAAATTCCACAATGATTTGAAAATACTGACGGAATACCCAATAGAACCAACATTCACCAATACCATAGACTTCGGTTGCCAAACTGCCGTCAATCTATTTAACTGAAGGACAGTAATTCTGCTTGGTCAATCACCCTGCGTTGCCTTTTTCTGCTTATCAGTTGAATAATTGTGCTTGCGGAGAATATGACTTATTAATCACCTGATATTAACACGCAGTACGTATCCGGCCTTGTCCAGGTCTTCACCAACTGCTTTCCCTTGATACGCGATTCGAAACGATATTGCTACGTCGGCTGACCGCTGGCCAGCCCTGGAAGGTTTCACCATTGGACTTGAACTTGTAATTTTCCATATCTTTCTACTGTCTGATTTCTGATACCATCAGATACACGCGTACTTGGAACTGGAGGAATGACATCAACTTTAGGTTTACAAATCAATAAATAATAGTATTTGTTGTAAATCATCAATTTAAAGAAGGAGGCCACAAATGTTCGGACCGCGACTCCGTCTCGCCCGCAAGCGAACGGGTCTATCGATGCACAACCTCGCAGCCGCAATGACCCCGAAGATTTCTGTACAGGCGATCAGCAAATACGAAGCAGGCAAGATGCTACCATCCGCAGCCGTGCTCATCGGGCTCGGAAAAGCACTTGATATATCTTTGGACTTCCTTATGGGTGGACAGGTTGAATTGCTTGACGACATAGAGTTCCACCAGCATTCCAGTACTTCCGCGTGTGTCCGTGCCGAAGCGGAAGCAACATTGATTGACAGTATGGAGCGTTACCTAGCAATCGAACACATCCTTGACATGCACGGGGATGTGACTTGGATTAATCAGCAACGCTACGGTAGCATCGCAAGATATGATCAGATTGACGAAAGAGCCGATCAACTCCGCAAGATTTGGAACCTAGGATTGGACCCTATTCCGAGCCTGTGCAAACTGCTTGAGGAAAAGGGGATCAAAGTGGTTGAGGCCAACCTCCCCGAGAGTATCAACGGTCTGTCATGCAACGCGCTACAGGCTGGCAAAACCATCGCAGAAGCGGTCCTAATCTCCAGTCGGGTCGGCGTCGAACGCAAACGCTTCACGCTTGCCCACGCACTAGCACACAGAATTATTCACTCTCCTGACAATTCAACTGTCAAATCGGAACGGGCGATGGATCGATTCGCCGGTGCGTTCCTTGTTCCTAGCCGGAGTTTACAGCAGAAAGTCGGTGGCAAACGTCAGCGGATTAGCGAGTCCGAAATTGTGCACCTTAAACACGCTTACGGCGTGTCAGCCGCCGTCTTACTTGTACGTCTCGGACAGGTCGGAGTTCTGCCACAGACTTCTGTTGATCGCGCTTTCATAACTTTTGCCCGCTCCTGGCGCAAAACGGAGCCGGAGCCTATCCGAGAAGATCACGGATTTGCAGCCGTCGAGAAACCTAGTCGCTTCAAACACCTTGTCTGGCGCGCTGTTGGCGAACAGTTAATCTCTCCCGTACGCGCTGCCGCGCTGCTGAACGATTCCCTTGAGTCCATCGAAAAGCATATCGGAAAAGGAAAACCCACCAGCCAATGAAGTCTGTCATTGTCAATTGAAGCTGTCTGATTGATCTCCGAAAGTGCCGCCTGTTAACCGCAATTTGCGATACACCCTACCAAATGGTGGCCCCATTGGCGGCGCGCTCATCCGAAGTTCTCGATTTGATCAAACATCAGTCGCAAATGCTTGACGACACGGAGATGATCACGCATGAACTGACACCGGTGGAAGTCAATCAAGCACTCAGGATCTGGCCGGAGGAGAATGATTCGGTCTTATTATGAAACGCGAGCTTGCAATTCGGGTTAAGCCTCTCACAAGTAACTGACTCGCATCAATTTCAGCGTCAGCGTATCCGCGTGTCGAACCAACCAAAGAAAGAACAGACAGAACAGAAGCAAGACCTACCAAAACAATGTTCGATCAAGAATTTATCCGATACGTTACTGCGACGCACTGCCCCTGTACTTCGCGACCTTGCAGGTTCTCCAGACCCAGTCCACATTTACACCTCGTCGCTCGCCACCTGATTTTGAAAAAACAATATCGCACCGAAGTTGCCTGAATCGGTGAATTGAGACGCAACCACTGATCAATCGAATTCGATTCCTTTCATTGCCGACACGGAAGTTCACCACATGATTCCAGCGAATCATTCCCGCAATTCAAATCGACCAGAAAGATTGACTTCACCCTGACAGACCACTCTGCCTTCATCCCACAACTTAATCAGGGTGGCAAGCAGTGAACGGGCAGCGGCCCCATGCAGTGAACGGTCCGTGTCCCGATAAACATCGGCAACCATCAAGTGAACCGTCTGGTTGCCTTCTCTCAAACTCTGCAGCACTTGGACTTCGCGTTCCTGTCGGTGTGCGATACAGGCTTCAACATAACGTTTGGGCGACCTGATCGCAGGGCCGTGTGTCGGATAGTAAATTCTGTCATCTGTCGCAAGTAGTTTTTCAAGGCTCGCCACGTAATCCTTCATTGAGCCATCGGGTGGAATGATGACCGAGGTCGACCATCCCATAACGTGGTCGCCGGTAAAGAGAGAACGCTCCTCCAGCAGTCGATAACAGAAATGATTGGACATGTGCCCTGGCGTCTGCACACACTGTAGTGTCCAACCGTCGCCCGCGATCAAATCCGCATCGTTGACTTCTACGGTGGGAGTAAACTCGCGATCGCATTCCTCTTCAAAACGCCCGTCGTGGTCGTGTCCGCCATCGGCCAGTGTACGTCCGTAAATCGGCGCACCACAAATCTGCTGTAGTGGTACGGCGGCCGAAGAGTGATCGCTGTGCGTATGTGTGACGATAATGTGCGAGATAACCTCACCGCGCAGACATTCGCCAATCGCCCGAATGTGCTGCTCCAGGGCTGGACCCGGATCAATTACGGCGACCTGCCCCCGACCGACGACATAGGTGCCGGTGCCTCGGTAGGTGAACAGGCTTGGATTCGGTGCAACAATTCGCCGAATGAGCGGCGACACTTCCTGTAGCTGGCCGTAAACAACCGCATCCTCGAATTGAAATGGGATGCGCGTTTTCAAGACCTGAGCATTCCAAAACTTGGATTTAGGCCGCCGACTCCGTCAGCTCACCGAGAACATGCTCGAATGTGATGCGACCATCTTCCCAACGCACTTCAATGGTCTGACCGGGGCTGAACCGGCTATTGAGAATCTCCTTGGCCAGCGGGTTTTCAATTTCATTCTGAATCGTCCGCCTCAATGGCCGCGCACCGTATACCGGATCGAATCCAACCTGTGCAATCTGTGCCAGCGCACCTTCAGTGATGTCGAGTTTCATACCGCGGGCGGCGAGTCTCTCATCCAGGTAGTGAACCTGGTTGCGGGCGATTTCATGCACATGCTCCCGCGACAGGCTGTGAAAGACGATGATATCATCGATGCGATTCACAAATTCCGGTCGAAAGTTCTGCTTGACGACTTCCATGACCGCAGCCTGCATTTCTTCGTAATCATCCGATCGACTTCCACTCTGCTTGATGTATCCGACTCCACGCCCACTCAGCTGCTGAATGAGGTCTGAACCCAAGTTGGAGGTCATCACCACGACGGTATTGCGAAAGTCAACCGTTCGACCATGTCCGTCCGTCAGCCGGCCGTCGTCCAGCACCTGCAGCAGGATGTTGAACACGTCGGGGTGCGCCTTTTCGATTTCATCCAGCAGAATGACGCAGTACGGCCGCCTTCGCACCAGCTCGGTGAGATACCCGCCCTCTTCATAACCGACATACCCTGGCGGGGCGCCGATCAGACGGGCGACGGAGTGCTTTTCCATAAACTCCGACATATCGACGCGTAACAGCGCATCTTCATCGTCAAACAGAAACTCCGCCACCGCTTTAGACAGTTCAGTTTTGCCCACGCCAGTGGGTCCCAAGAACAGAAAAGTGCCAGTTGGCTGATTCGGGTCGGACAACCCGGTGCGCGAACGTCTGATGGCATTGGCCACCGCAGCGATCGCTTTTTCCTGACCGACGACGCGTTCACCGATTTTTATTTCCATACTGAGCAGTTTGGTTCGCTCGCCTTCGAGCATCTTGCTCACGGGTATTCCCGTCGCACTGGAAACCACTTCGGCCACTTCCTCTTCAGTAACACTGCTCTTCATCAGTTTAAATTCCCGATCCTCATCGGACCTGGAGTCCTCCAGCTGTCGCTCCAGCTCTGGAATGGTGTGGTTATACAGCTTCGCCAGCTGCCCCAGATCACCGTTTCGGTGGGCGTTGATCGCCTCAATTCGTGCGGCTTCCAACTGCTCCATAATGTGCTGGGTGCTCATCACGGATGCTTTTTCGCTGAACCAGATCTGTTCCTGCTCTGAGTATTCGCGCTGCAGACTTTCCAGTTCTTCTTCAAGTTTGCTCAACCGCTTGCGAGATCCCAGGTCCTCCTCGTCCTTTAACGCCTCTTGCTCAATTTCCAACTGAACGATTTTCCGATTAAGGCGGTCCAGCGCTTCCGGTTTGGAATCAATCTCAATGCGGATCCGGCTCGCCGCCTCATCAATCAGGTCAATGGCCTTGTCTGGCAGATTGCGATCGGTGATGTAGCGCTGCGACAGATTGGCCGCGGCAATGATCGCTGGATCGGTAATGTCAACACCATGGTGAATTTCGTACTTCTCCTTGATGCCGCGCAACATGGCTACCGTGCTCTCAATATTGGGTTCCTGAATGACAATTTGCTGAAACCGCCGTTCCAGCGCCGCGTCTTTTTCAATGTATCTTCGATACTCATCCAATGTCGTCGCCCCGACGCAGTGAAGTTCACCCCTCGCCAGCGCGGGTTTGAGCATATTGCCGATATCCATCGACCCTTCGGCCTTGCCCGCACCAACCATCGTGTGCAGTTCATCGACAAACAGTATGATCTGTCCTTCCTGGGCCGCCAGATCGTTCAGCAGTCCTTTGACCCGTTCTTCAAATTCGCCACGGAACTGGGTGCCCGCAATGAGCGACCCCAGGTCAAGCGCCAGCAGGCGTTTGTCTTTCAGACCCTGCGGCACCTCATTTTTGATGATTCGCTGTGCCAGACCTTCAACGATCGCCGTTTTACCCACTCCGGGTTCCCCGATCAGCACCGGATTGTTTTTCGTTCGACGCTGCAGAACCTGAATGGTTCTGCGAATCTCATCGTCGCGGCCGATAACTGGGTCAAGTTTGCCCTGTTCCGCTCGCTCGGTCAGATCGATGGTGAACTTCTCAAGCGCCTGCCGCTGATTTTCATCGGCCGCGTCGTCAACCGATCGGCTACCGCGCATCTGTTCAATTTTCTGTGCCAGCCGTTCCTCCGCGGCACCCGCATCTCGAAGAATGCTGCCGCAGCGGGTTCGGTCCTTGATCGCGGCAAGTACGACCAACTCATCTGATATGAACTGGTCGCCGCGTTTCTGAGCCAGTCGGTCAGCCCGATTCATAAGGTTGGCCAGGTGCGTGGAAAGATGCACCGCACCATCCGCCCCAGAGACGGTGGGCAGACTATTCAGGTACTGGTCCAACTGCGACTGGAGCTGCGGCAGATTGACGCCACTCTGTGTCAGCAGATGAGGTACGGTCCCGTCTTTCTGCCTGATCAGTGCGGCCACCAGATGAGCGGGCTCAATGTACTGATGGTCCAGGCCCACTGCAATGCTCTGCGCTTCACCGAAGGCCTGCTGTAATTTTGTTGTGAATTTTTCTGGATTCAATGTAGGTAACTCTACCAAAACTGTTGGAATATCTAGATTCAGATATAAGGCGAATCTGATTATTTTCAATCTGCGCGCGGCTCAGCTGGCCCAACTTGAGCGGCAGAAGGTCAGGTGGCGCAGTGAAAACGCCAGGTGGCAGAGTCTAGATGACTTCGTGCGCGTCGAATTCGTTCTGCAGTCTGGTGAGTGCGACTTTGCCCAAGGCTGTTTTCGGCAGGTCTTCAATAACCGCACAGCGCACGACATGATTATGCGACGAAGTTCGGCCGTTGAAATCTTTCAGAATTTCTTTGGCCCGCACCACACACTGCTCAGGGTTCTCCATTGCGAATACGACGGCCGGACGCTGATCGATTTCAATGATACCCGCTTCTTTAACCCCTGCATAGCGTTCCAACAGCGTTTCCAGTTCTTCTGGATAGACGTTTTTTCCCGCCTCGGTGATGATGACGCGTTTCAGTCGACCCGTCAGGCACAGGTTACCCGACGCATCCAACCGGCCAATATCACCGGTACGAAACCACTCACCTTTCATCACTTCCTGAGTCAGTGATTCATCCGAATAGCCGAGCATCACATTATGTCCTTTCACCAGAACCTCGCCGCTACCCAGCTCATCCGGTTCATCAATGGCAACTTCAACGCCTTCCAGAGCATAGCCGACACTGTCAAAGTTTAAGGGATAGGCTTCCTGTACACAGATGACCGGGGATGTTTCGGTCAGGCCATATCCCTGCCGCAGACTGATGCCCAGGTTGCGGAAAAACCTGGCGATGCTGGGATCCAACCGACTGCCGCCGCTGACCCAATACCGTAAATTCGGACTGAGCTTTTTTCTTAAAGGCGCATTGAGTACGCGCCGCATACTCAGTGGCAACGCGGTCAGCAATGCAACATAGCCGCGTAGCAGGAAACTTCCTTCGTTGAATTTTTTCTCCATTCCCTGCTTGATGTTTCTGAACAGCCGGGGAACCGCCAAAACCACTGACACCTGATCTTCTTTCATCGCATCAAGAACCTCATTGGCGGTCAGAACTTTCGGCAACAGAATCGACGCGCCGCAATACAGTGGCAACAGCATGCCACCCACCAGTTCAAAGGTGTGAGACAGTGGCAGAAGACTGAGAAAGCGATCTTTTTCGTCGATATTGACGATTTTGCTGCAGGCAATAAAATTGGAAGAGACATTGGAATGCGACAGTCGGACGATTTTTGGCGTGCCGGTTGAGCCGGATGTATAGATCCTCAAGCACTCTTCAGAACTCAGGCCGTTGAGCGGCTTATCCGATTCCTGTTGAGCCAATTCGGAACCGATTTCAATATCGAGAACCGGACATTCTATATCTTCGAGTAAGGAACCGGGCTGATGGGCGAGAATCAGTTTCGGATCAACCGCCCCCAGCTGAGCCTGAATGTCTTCCCTGCTATTGCCGATATGAACGGGAGACAGCACTGCACCAACTTTCCAGACGGCCAGCGCCCCCACACCCCACTCGGGGCCGTTGGCACCAATCAGTGCTACGGTGTCTCCCTTACAGACGCCGCCCCAACGAAGCTTCGCCGCCATGTGGAGGGCACCATCATAAACTTCCCGGTAAGTGTAATCTTGTGGAGAACCGTTTTTAACCCGACGTCTCCAAGCTATATTTGTACCCCTCGACTGCAGTCGCGGCGCAAGTACTTCCCATAGGTCTTTCGTCATTTTCGTTCACGATCTGGTTTCTTGCTTCCTGAACAGGCGCGAATCACAGCCAATACTGATGTTTCGCGTGATTATCCTGTCAACAATACCCATTCTACACGAATCGATCAAATCCAAACCGAACTTCATTGCATCCTGAAACCCCTGTCATAAGCTAGTAGAACGCCTGACCGGCACACGGCGGTCAGGAAATCGCACTTTCTGTTTCTTACTGATTGAACGGACTACCTCATTTACAGGATTACCAGCCAGCTATCCATCAGACGCAAAACACTTTCCACTCTAACATCAGATGCATATATTGTAACGGCCTCGGTTACAGAAATCTCATTATGGAATGAATCTCTGTCCATTGGGAAAGTTCGAAAATTCATACCACGCAGTGCCGCAGACGATCTAGACCAGGTTTGTCTGAAACAGCATTCTGTTTGACAACCTGCACTTGGAAATCAGTCAATCGTTATCGCCTCGGCACCCGTTCGATCGAAGCACCATGCTGCGACAGTCAGTCGTTTATCCAGGCCATAAGGTCCATGAGTCGGTTTATTGCTCTGTTTTCATTGATATCGTAAGATGAAATATGCATTTATCGAAACGGTTGGTAAAGATGCGGAATAAACTAAAGCCACAATAAAGATGCAAAATCGAACGGTATTAATCAACAGCTTCGGTCGCAGTCTGAAGGGGATTGGAGGGTGTTGCCGTTGATCTAGCCCCAAGTCTCCATCGACTGCGATGTCAAGCGGTCCGTCAGTAGATGGAGTTGTTGTGTGGTTGGCATGTCGTTCAGACGGCCACCGAAGGGTGGGTATCGAGTGATGGCGTGGAACCAAGTTGGCGCAGCATCCGCAGAGCACCGAGGCGGTGATCTGCATTTTGTGAACGTCAGGTCCGACGGTGCACGGATGGATGAACTCGAGTTGATCTGTGGTGGTGATATGATGTCATAATGAAAACCTCAGGGTGTCTGATGGATGATTAAACACAATGGAAGCGAGGGTCATGGACAGCTGACTCACGTTGTCGTGGTCCAATTTGCTGTGCGTCCTGTGCGGCGCAGGGTAGAAAACGGGATTCGGAGCCATGGCCCGGGAGCAGTTTGACAACGGGCTGAAAAGAACCAGAAAATAAAATGTCCTCGATCTCGCTTCCGTTGTGGATGCTATAAGTCGAGATGCTGAGTAAAGCCGTTGTCCAGGGCAACTTTTTGTGAAGTTGCATTTAAACGGGATGTATTGACCCGCAAATCGTGTTTGTTTGAACATATTATGATGTGACCCTCAGCGAATACATTCCAGTTCTCCAGTGACATTGAAAATGCGATAGTTCGAATGTGATTTACATGGCCACCGACAACCTGCCAAACGATCTATCCGCCGTCGTCGGGAACGCACTGCAGGAGGATATTGGGCCAGGCGACGTAACCGCTACGCTGATCAATTCTGACCTTACCGCATCGGCACAGGTTCTGGTGCGTGAGACAGCCATTCTCTGCGGCTCATCTTGGTTCAGTGAAGCGTTTCATCAGCTTGACAGTTCCATCGAAATTGAATGGTTCGCCAATGAGGGGGACACCATTTCCCCAGACCATCCAGTCTGTGCGCTGCGAGGTGCCGCAACTGCGCTGCTCAGTGGAGAACGCACCGCCTTGAATTTTCTGCAGACCCTGTCCGGCACGGCCACCTCGACGCGTGCGTATGTCGAAGCTGCCGCGCCATTCGGCACTCGCATTCTAGACACGAGAAAAACAATACCAGGACTGCGGAATGCGCAGAAGTATGCGGTCAGGGTTGGTGGCGGATGCAACCACCGAACAGGACTCTACGACGGAGTCCTGATCAAAGAGAATCATCAGTTCATTGTTCATTCGCCGCAATCGATGATCGACAGGTTGACGCGCGGCGGCACTAGCGTCAATCTGGTCGAAATTGAAATCGAAAGCCTTGATGCACTTGAATCGGCGATTGCCAGCGGTGCCAACCGCGTCATGCTGGATAATTTCAGTATTGCTGACATCTCTGCCGCAGTGAAGCAGAACAATCGTCGGGTTGAACTCGAAGCATCCGGGAATATTGAGCTGGATGCCGTGCCAACAGTCGCTGCAACAGGCGTTGATTTCATATCAATTGGCGCCATCACCAAGCATTTACGCGCCATCGACTACTCCATGCTGATTGACAGAAACGACTGAGACGGTCAATTGCGACTGTTATACCTCTCGTACTGATTTTTCAGCTCAGCAATCAGCATTTCTTTGGTGGTCGCACCCACTTTTGTGAACACGATGCGGCCGTCGGGAGAGACGATAAATGTCGTCGGCAATCCCTTAAGCGGTTCGAACGGGATGAGAGGACTGTCTCCAACGCGCAGAATCAGATAGTTTATTTTCAGCGCCTGAATGAACTTCTTTAGCGCATCGGTGTCAATCTCCTCAAAATCAATGCCGATGACTTTCACTGCCACGGGATCCGTCAGATGCGACAGTTCCATCAAGTCCGGTATTTCCTTAAGACAGGGAGCGCACCAGGTGGCCCAGAAATTGACGATCACCCACTCCCCTCTGAAATCAGACAGACTATGGCTTTGACCATCTGGATCAGGTAACGTGAAATCAACTGTTTCCTCTGACCATGAGACCGTGGCACACGCGAAAAAAATCAACGCCACCAAGCGACAGCAATTCAACCAGAACTTAATCATTCTTCCCAAAGACGGATATCAAGTTTATTCGGATGCGTGCGACAACCGAACGGTCGGTCGTCATCAAAAAATACCCAGTCCCTTCACCTACATTTATTGGATTTTCCTACTCAATTGATTTATGATATAGAAAATGCACATTTGTTCACAGAAGTCTGCAGAATATTTTTCAGCAGATTGGGGGACACAACTCATTACTATATGGAGGGTATATCTAATGCGCAAATTATGTCTAGCAATTCTCGGCGGCTTTTTTGTTTCCGGTCTATCACTGTCAACTTTTGCTGATTCCAAACCTGTCGGAATTACAGACGATATCATGTCGATTCCAGTCATGATTGATGGCATGACGGTGGAATTCAAACGGAATCAGGATAACGATGCAACAGTCAATCCAGCGTTCGCCAAGACCTCGCGACCATGCCCGCCGTTTTGCATTCAACCGTCAAATCTCGCATTCGGCGTGGAAACCATCGGCGAAATTGAACTGATCGACTTTGCGAAAGAGATGAATGAAGGCAATTCTGAAATCATCGTCATCGACTCGAGAACACCGGATTGGGTTGCGCGCGGAACCATTCCTACCGCAATGAATATTCCGTGGACCAGCCTGAATCCTGCGAAAGGCGCAACACCGCTCGAAATCGCTGAAATTCTTGAAACCCATTTCAATGTAACTGAAAGTGAAGGACTGTTCGATTTCTCACAATGTCGAACTGCGGTAATGTTCTGCAACGGCATGTGGTGCGGACAATCGCCAAACAACATCAAGAATTTACTGCGCCTGGGTTATCCATCAAACAAAATCAAATGGTATCGGGGCGGAATGCAGGATTGGGAAATTTTGGGATTGACGACCGTTCAGTCCAATTGATTTCGACTCGAATTAATTTCTAGAGTTCACTCTGAATCGCCGCTCCAGACCCCCAATCGTCTGGAGCGGTCTCACCTAGTCCGCTGATGGTCGAGCTCATCTTCCTTCAGTGCGATCAGCAACGACCGCATGTCCGGTGGAACGCCAAGGTGCCAGTGGCAGGGTTCACCGGTCAGTGGATGATCCAGCAGCAGCATTTCGGCGTGTAGCGCCTGCCTGCGAAACGTCTGTAACGTATGGATTAACTTCATATTGGCGCCAACAGGAATCTTGCCGATATTTCCATACTTGGGGTCACCGACGATGGGATGGCCGACATGGTTGAAATGCACCCGGATCTGATGCGTACGACCGGTCTCAAGACTCACTCGAATCAAAGTGTGGGCGCGGTATCTGGAAACAATGCGGTAGTGACTGACGGCCGGCTTGCCTTCACCCGCGATCATGCGCGTTCGATCGCGACGATGTCGCCCGACCGCCACTTCAATGGTGCCACCGGAAACCAATCTCCCTTCGACGATCGCGACGTAGCGCCGGCCGGCGGATTTTTTTTTGAACTGGCGGATCAGATTCAGGCGAGCTGATTCAGTCTTGGCGACGACGATCAGCCCTGAGGTGTTTTTATCAAGTCTGTGAACGATTCCGGCTCGGGGAAGAAACTGCAGCGACTGTTCGTAGCCGAGCAGTGCGTTCATCAGCGTCCCATGTGGATTGCCGGCACCGGGGTGCACAACCATTCCGGCAGGTTTATTGACAACGATCAGCGCATCATCCTCATACGCCACCTCAATCGGGATATCCTGTGCGACCGTCTCCCGCGGCGCCTCTTCTAGGATGTCGATCTCGATCGATTCACCTCCAGATACGATCATTCTACGGCTTGGCCGGGTTCCGTCAAGCCGCACCCGTCCGGCATCCAGCCATACCTGAATGGCCGTTCTAGAATGCTCGGTAAGCAGTGAAGCCAATACCTTGTCAAGGCGTATTCCCTGACAGTGTTCGGGAATCGTCAGCTTGATCAGCACCTGAACTTTCCTTTCTGCAAGCCTGTGAAATTCAAACTGATGCCACACCAATGTCTGCCATCAACAGACCGGAGATTCATTCGCCAATCCGTTGAAATAGAAATTTTGCGTATCGCATAAATCAATATAATGGATGCCTTTCATAACGATGATCATTCTTCAAACTGCCAATCTCTGTCACCGGAATCAATCGTAAGATCATGTGTAATTATTCATTGAACTGGAAACTCACCTGTCGATATTTTTCGTTTTTGGTATTGCTGCCAATATTGATTCTGACGGCCTGCGGAAAAAAAGAAACACCGATAAAACCCGAAAAGGAAATGTATGACGCTGCGTTCACATCTCTCGCACGGGGCATGTATGAAACCGCAGTCGAACGATATGAGGCGCTGAGAGCCGCCTATCCATACGGCGAGTATACGACTCAGGGTGACCTCGAGATCTGCTATGCCTACTACAAGACGCGTCAGTTCGAGGTGGCCGTCCCATGCGTCGATCGGTTTATGACCAATCATCCGACCCATCTGCAGATTGATTATGCACTGTATCTCAAGGGACTTGCTCTGCTCCCGATCCGTCCACCCAAATTCGGCGAGCGGCTCTTTCGCAGCAGGGCCGATCTCACCGATCACGATGCGGAAACGGGGCGGGAAGCCTACGCGACCTTCAGCGAAATCATCGAACGATTTCCGCTCAGTGAATACGCCGATGCGTCCAGGCAGAAACTGATTGATCTGATCAATATTTTTGCCCGACACGACCTTCAGATCGCGCTGTTCTATCTGGAACGTCGGGCTTATGTCGGTGCTGTCAATCGGGCCTCTCGAATATTGACGCGGTTTGAATCGTCCCCCTATACGGAAGAAGCACTGGCCATTCTAGTCTATGCTTACGGTAGGCTGAATCTGCCAAAACTTGCGGATGACAATCGACAGGTGCTGCAGCTCAACTATCCATCCAGCGCTTACCTGAGTGATGCATCGGCAATTTTTGGCGAATCCGTTCTGGATCGAACCGAATAGACAGCCGACCGGCGGACCTCTGACAGGCAGAAGGTGTTCGCCTTGATCCCCAAGATCGATTTCATCTTTATCGCAGTCCTCTCCATGCAATCTGCGGGCGGTGCGAACATTCGCCCGGCGCTCCCGCGGGAATTGGTCAAAGCGGTACTCAATATCTGCAGGTGATCGGGTAACGCCGGTCGCGGCCGAATGCGCGGGTGGTGATCCGCACACCGGGCGGCGCCTGCCGGCGTTTGTATTCATTGCGGTTCACCATCCCGATGACGCGGCTGACCGTTTCAGAATCAAATCCCTGAGCGACGATTTCCGCAGCCGAGTGGCCGTTTTCCACGTACTCCTCAAGAATCGCATCCAGCAGTTCATAAGGCGGGAGCGAATCGCTGTCTTTCTGATCTGCGGCCAATTCGGCCGAAGGCGGACGGTCAAATACCCGCTGCGGGATGACCGCACCATATTCAGCATTTCGATACCGCGCCAACTCGTAAACCATCATCTTGGGGACATCTTTGATGGCGGAATACCCGCCTACCATATCGCCATAGAGGGTGGAGTAACCAACCGCAACTTCGCTCTTGTTGCCAGTCGTGATCACAATTGAATTGCTTTTGTTGGAGATGGCCATCAGTAAG
Organism: Arenicellales bacterium; assembly: GCA_965205205.1. GTDB lineage: Bacteria > Pseudomonadota > Gammaproteobacteria > Arenicellales > JAJDZL01 > JAJDZL01. The sequence continues at coordinate 2,553,636 of CBDBFX010000002.1, read as the reverse complement.
GTACCCCGGCAGCGCGCCTGAATGTTCTCTTCAGTGGTATCGACGCTGAGGCCTTCGAACTTGCTGCGCAACTGCTTGAGAAACGCTTCGAATATTGGTTCAATCGATATGATGGACCACCGGACACCTAGCGCTTTGGCCTGATGAACCGCATCATCAATACTCATCGGCTGCGTGTATCGCGATGGCATGAGGACGGCTTCAACATTATCGGATCCGAGCGCATCCACCAGAATGGCGAGTGTCAGCGCCGAATCGATTCCACCCGACAACCCGACGGCCGCACCGGCAAAGCCATTTTTTTGGACATAATCCCGAACACCCAGTGTGATCGCACTGTAAATGCTCGCGGTCGGCTCCGGCGTTGGTTCGACGGTGCCCGACAGACATCTGATCGGGTCGAGGTGGCGAAATCGGGCGACCGCGATCGTCTCCTCGAAGTGACTGGCCCGCACGCGTATCTCGCCATTCTGATCGGTTACCAGCGAGCCGCCGTCGAAAACCAGCTCATCCTGTCCACCAACTAGATTGACATAAACAATACTCACCGCGTTGCTTTTACTGCGTGCGACGACGATTTCATTTTCTCGGTAGGCGATTTTGCGAGAATCGAATGGTGAGCCATTGAGTGTGAAAATCAGCCCCGCCCCTCGTTCGACACTGCGTTCGACTGGACCATCTTCCCACACATCCTCACAGATCGTCAGCCCGACCGGAATTGAATCGACTTCGATGACTTCCGCGTCATCACCCGGCGTGAAATAGCGCTTTTCATCGAATACGCCATAGTTCGGTAAATGATGTTTGTGATAGGTGGCGCGTATTTTTCCATCGTCGATCAGCGATGCTGCATTAAAAAGCCGATCGTCGATACGATGCGGATGACCCACAATCAGCGCAATCCCCGGCACCGCCTCAATCAGATTGTTCAGCACGGTTTCGCAGTCCGAAACGAATGCCGAACGCTGCAGTAGATCTTCCGGTGGATAGCCGCATATGGCCAGCTCGGGATACACCACAAAGCGGCAGTTCAGCGTATCGCGTGCGTGAAGTGCGGCCTCAACAATCCGTCTCTGATTGCCCGCCAGATCGCCCACCACCAGATTGAGCTGGGCCAACGCGACGCCAAAGTCTACCGCCATCTGGGAATATACTCTAAGCGGTTAACGGTATGCTCGATTGATGCATCTGAGCAGTAATTTTGTGGATTGATCATTGACTGTCAACAAACTCAGTTGGGACCATTCAGTCAAGGTTGAAATCGTCGAATCGATCAACGAGATCAACGCTCGGGACTGGAATCATCTCGTCGCTGCAGATTATCCATTTCTGTCGCACGAATTCCTTCATGCGTTGGAAAACTCCGGCTGTGTGTCGCCACACACCGGCTGGGCGCCACGCCACATTTTAATCCGAAAATCGACGGCGCAATGCTGGGAACTCATCGCGGCGGCCCCTTTATACCTCAAGGGGCATTCCTGGGGTGAGTTCATCTTTGACTGGAACTGGGCGCAGGGCTACCATCGAAATGGGCTGGACTACTATCCAAAACTGATCTCACAGACCCCGTTCACACCCCTCACTTCACCCAAAATGCTGATGGCGCCGAGCGCGTGTTCAACCAAGACCCGACACCTGATCGCCCGCACGGCAAAGGAATTGGGCAACGCCGCGGGCGCATCTTCGATTCACTGGCATTTCGTTACCGATGTAGACGCCAAATCTCTCGAATCATGTTCATTTTCCAATCGTCTCAGTACATTTGAGTATATATGGAATAATCAGGAATACCGATCAATGGAGGATTTTCTCAGTACGCTGTCAAGCCGTAAACGTAAAAAAATCAGAAGAGAACGACGTTCAATCTGCGATCAGGGGGTCTCAGTTGCGGTCGTGCAGGGTACGGAACTGAATGAATCCCATTGGCGTCTGCTGGATCGATTCTATCAGCAGACGGTGGATAAATATAACTCGCACAAGTACCTGTCTTTTGATTTTTTTCGCAGAATAGGTGAGACGATGCCGGACAATCTAGTGATTTTTATCGCCCAGGCCAATCACACTCCAATTGCCGGATCGTTTTGCCTGCGGGGCGGTAAAAAACTCTATGGACGCTATTGGGGAAGCTTGGGTGTGTTCCGAGACCTGCACTTTGAGGTTTGTTACTATGCGGCGATCGAGTACTGCATCGAGCAGGGACTGACCGAGTACAATGCGGGCGTACAGGGAGAGCACAAACTGAATCGAGGTTTCCTGCCGAGACTGGCCAACTCAAGCCACTGCTTTTTTCATCCCGCATTTGCCCAGGCCATTGCCCGATACATCGAACAGGAGTCTTCTCAACTGCGGGCTTACTGCGCGGTGCTTGATCAATATTCAGCGTACGCAAAACAGCCACCGACCCAGCCTTGATGGACGAATCCGTGTCAGGTCCAACCGCCCGCGGCCCCTTTCCAAACCCCCGCGAGGTATGCGGTGCCTCGCCGCTTTTGGTGAATGCGGCGCTTTCCGTTGATCTGCTGCTGGAAGCTTACCGTCTCGGCTATTATCCCAAACCCGAAAACCCAACTGACATCCATTGGTGGTGCCCCAACCCTCGCACCGTACTTTTCCCGAGCGAATTCAAAGCGTCCAGAAGTCTGAGAAAGAGCAGCAGAAACCGTGGCTATACCCTAACGATAAACCGCGCTTTCGCAACCGTTCTTGACCGTTGCGCCCGCCGGAATAGGACCCGATACTGCACTTTTTGGCTACCATTCGCTGATGAGGAGACAACGCACCGTTTGCTGCACAGACTGAGAAAACATCAGTCTTATGGACGCGTGGCACTGGACTGCGACGAGCAGAGAATACGCGTTGAATTCAAATCTCGCATCGCTCGCCTCGAAATCCTTGGACCGGAGCCCACCTGGATTACACCTTTGATCATCGATGCCTACTGGAAACTCCATCGGTGTGGACATGCCCATTCCGTAGAGACTTGGTACCAGGGCCGATTGGTCGGTGGCCTTTATGGCGTCAGTCTGGGTGCCATGTTTTTTGGTGAAAGCATGTTTTCAGAACAGACCGATGCCTCAAAGGTTGCACTCTATCACTTGACCGAACACCTCAAAGACGCCGGTTTCGACCTGATCGATTGTCAGGAACCGACTCAACTGCTGAAGAGTCTGGGTGCCAGAGATATTTCCCGCGATGTTTATCTTGATATTCTTGAACGCTCTGTCAACAGAAAAATGCCTGACTCGGTATGGGAAACACTGCCAGCTACCTAATCAGACCGCGCGATCATCCGGTCCGGGCCTGACAGCAGACGCTCAAGCCTCGGCCCTGCACCGTTCGTGCTCCGGCGGCCGGCAGTCTCGCCAGCGTGACTGCTACGAAACATCCTGAATGCCCTGACGGTAGCGCGCACCCTCGCATGCGAATATTTTTTTTGATTCTGGATTACATTCCAATACAATTTCCCTAGATAAAATAAAAATATGCAAAGCATTACTCACGCTATAATTTAAATTCAAAAAATGACACTGTCAATTTTCCGTGATTTTTAGGTCTCGCCAAAATGTACAAAATTCAAAATGCAAATTGTCTTCGTTTCGTATTACTGAGCCTAGTTGCCATGCTCAGCCTGTCAATGTCAGCCTGTTGCGTGATGACTTCGAAAGCCGAAGAAATGGAAGCCACCGAAGAACCCATGATGGAAGAAACGATGATGGAAGAAATGGAAACGACTGAAATGATGGCTGAGGAAATGCCTCCTCTTGTCGTCTCGGATGATATTCACATCGTGTCAGCAGGAGAGAGTCTTTGGGCGATTTCAGGCATGACTTCCATTTACAACGACTCATACCGTTGGCCGCTGATTTACCGTCGAAACTTGGATATCAATGATGCCGATCTGATTTTTCCAGGTCAGGAACTCGCGATCCCACGGGACCTGACCCGCGCCGACATTGATTCGGCGGTCGCACACGCAAAAAACCGCGGCGCCTGGGAACTCGGTGTCATCGAAGAAACGGACCTGATTTATCGCGGCTCGATGTAAGAGGCGCGTGTTGAATATCGAACCGTATTCCGTCTGAAGCCGGAGCGGGTTCGAAGAATCTTCGGTTTACGGTTCTTTTTCGGAGACCTGAATCTTAAAACGAACGTCAACCCAGTTGGGCTGATGCGGCGGGTCTTTGATGTGTCCATCTTCTCAACTGGGTCGGTTGTCTCGTTTCATCTCACTTTCGCAGGTCGCATTTGTTTTCGATGCGTCAGAACAATCAATCAGTCTGTCATTTCTGGATGGCCACGCTGGTTGCCGCGCTTTTTTTGTCAGCAACCGTTCCGGTCCATGCAGATCTGACGCTCAGCGAGCAGCGCAGCGCCTATCTGGAAGCTGACCGAATGCTGAGCCAGGGGAAAGTTTCAGCCTGGCTGCGAATGAAACCCCAGCTGAAGCGCTATCCCCTCTACCACAACCTGATCATCAAAGAAGTACGCGCCACCCACTCACAGTATTCCAACAGACAGATCGCCAAGATCATCTCGCGGGTGGATGTACCGTTGCCAGGAGACTTCCGCCGCTGGTGGCTGAAGCGCCTGAAAGATGACAAGGACTGGGATCTGATCATCCGATTCTATGCCAACTCCACCAGCACCGAAACCCAATGTACGGTCGCCCTGGCCATCTTGCGCAGCCGATCTCAAGAAGAGGCCGACAGCTACATCAAACCCCTTTGGCTGGTGGGGCGCTCGCAGCCCAAACAGTGTGACGCGCTGTTCAATTCCGCCCTCAGTGCGGGGATTGTCGACGATGAGCTGATCTGGCAGCGCATTCTCCTGAGTCAGCGTTCAAATCAGTCCTCAATGACCAATTACCTCAGTGGATTACTGCAGTCTGCCGATATCAAATGGTGGGTCAAACAACTGAAAAATACACACCAGGACCCACGCACCACGATCAAGCGCCATCTGGCCAAATGGAGTGAATCTCCGTATGGACGGGACGTCATCACCTACGGTCTGGTTCGCATCACCCGGTTGAATACGGATCGTGGCATCAGTTTCTGGCAGAGTCTCCAATCCAGCCACCCGGACGCCGTCGGACGGCTGACTGAAGCGGAACGGCAGATCGCACAGATTCTTGGCTGGCGTCGCCATCAGCTGGCTTACGGCCTTTTGGCCAACCTGCCAGAGCCCTTACAGGACCCGTCCATCAGGCAGTTGATGGTTCGCAACGCACTGGCCAAGGAAGACTGGGATAGCGTGCTGTCTGCCATCAACCTGATGCCAGACAGTGAAACGCAAGCCAATGAATGGCGCTATTGGCGCGCCAGAGCACTGTATGAAACGGGAAACCGGCCGCTGGCCGAATCCATTCTGGCCGCACTTGCGAAAGACCGAGATTTTTACGGGTTTCTTGCCGCAGACCAATTGGGACTTGATTACAATCTGTCTGCTGACGCATCGTCAGCGAGTCAGTCAGTTGACCGACATGCGCTGCTCGAAGCCGAGCCAGCGTTGGCGCGTATCCGAGAATGGCTGGCCTTGCGCCGACCCTACAGTGCGCGTCGGGAACTGACCCATCTCAGGCACACTCGCAGAGGCGATGGCGAGTTCTGGCACCAAGCCGCGCTGCTGTTTCACTCCTGGGATTGGCATGACGGCGCCATTCGAGCGACCTTTGCTTCGGGGCGAGCGTCTGATTTTGAACTGGCGCTGTCACACCCTTCGCCTTACCTCAACTATGCCCGCCGGGAAGCGATCCGCAACAATGTCCCGCAACACTGGATTTTGGGAATCATGCGTCAGGAAAGCCTGTTTATTCACGACATCCGTTCCGGTGCGGGCGCAGTCGGCTTGATGCAGTTGATGCCGGCAACAGCCCGCAGTGTGGCCAAACGCAACAAACTGAAACGACCTTCCACTAAAGACCTGTCCAGCGCCTCACTCAATATCCGATTGGGCACCCATTATTTCAGACAGCTGCTTGATCGAAGTGATGGCAACCCAATCTATTCGCTCGCCGGATACAATGCGGGCCCCAAACGAGTGGATCAATGGCGGCAGATGATTCGGGTCAAAGATCCGGCGGTGTGGGTCGAATCGATTCCTTATAAGGAAACGCGCAACTACATCAAGAAAATACTCGTCAACTTCATTGTTTACGACAACATTCACAATGCCCGGCACGCCAGAATCAGAGACTACCTGAAGGTTACAAACAGCCAGCACGCATCCGTCGCCAATGACTGAAACTCGAAAATATACGATCTCGGGTCGAGTGCAGGGTGTCTGGTATCGTCGGTACACGGCCGACGCGGCATCTGAAATGGGTCTCCGTGGTTGGGTGCGAAATACCCTCAATGGCAACGTTGAAGTGCTTGCAAAAGGAGATTCGCAGCAGTTCAGGCAATTGCAGGCCGTACTTTGGCAGGGCTCGCCAATGTCGGATGTTACCGATGTTGTTTACGAAGTCGTTGATGACTTTACCGGCGCGGATTTTGCCATCGATTGGAACGACTCGAGCAATACATGATCCGCTACCGATTGATGCGCTGCAACAGCGTTTCAGTCAATCCCTCAATTGGCAGATGTTCGACGATTTCCGTGCCGCGCCGTTTGTATTCAATCTGTCCATTGGCAATGCCGCGATCCGACACCACCAGTCGATGGGGAATGCCCAGCAGATCCATGTCAGCGAACTTCACTCCGGGACGGTCGTCCCGATCATCAAGCAGGGTCTCAATACCCGCGCGGGTCAGTGAATCGTGCACGGCCAGCGAAACCCGGGCGACCACCGCCGACTGTTGAAAATTGATCGGTACGATGCACAGCAGAAATGGCGCGATGGGTTCCGGCCAGATAATGCCGGAATCATCATGATTCTGCTCAATGGCGGCGGCGACGATGCGTGAAACACCAATGCCATAGCAACCCATCCACATAACCGCACTGCTGCCGTTTGAATCGATGCACGTCGCATCAAAAGCCTCGCTGTACTTTGTTCCCAGCTGAAATACGTGGCCGACCTCAATGCCGCGTCTGACATTCAGAGTCATTGATGGTTCACCGGGACAGGGGTCGCCTTCAACCGCCTTGCGCAAATCGGCAAACTGTGGCTCAGGTATGTCGCGTCCCCAGTTGACACCAGTATAGTGTCGGTCGTGTCGGTTGGCGCCACACACAAAGTCCGCCATATCGCGAGTGGCATAGTCGGCGACAACAGGTATCTGCAGTCCAATCGGGCCGATGAATCCCACCTCGCCGCCCGTCGCTTCCCTGACTGCTTCAGCACTGACCATCTGCAATGGGCTCTCGACTCCAGGCACTCGCGGCGCCTTTAGCTGATTGAGTTCATGATCGCCGCGCAACAGCAATGCGACAGGACCGTTTTCACCACCGACCAACAGCGTTTTCAGTGTTCGAGACGGCGGTATGGAAAGGAATTCGCACAGCTGACCAATTGTTGTGATACCGGGGGTTTCAACCTGAGACAATGGCTCCTGAGGTGGACTGCGTGTCGCATGGGAGGGTGGTAAGTCGATCAGCTCAAGATTTGCCGCGAAATCAGCCCCGGTACAGATTCCGATGCCATCCTCACCGGAATCCGCCAGCACGTGAAATTCAGTCGATACACTGCCACCGATGGCACCGGAATCCGCTGCGACTGCAACAAAATCCAGTTTCAGTCGTTCAAACACTCTGCAATACGCATCGTACATAACCTGATAGGCGCGTTCCATTCCGTGGCGGTCGACATCGAATGAATAAGCATCCTTCATCAGAAATTCTCGACAGCGCATCACGCCGAATCTGGGGCGTACCTCGTCGCGGAATTTCCACTGAATCTGATAAAAATTGGCCGGCAACTGACGGTAGCTGTGAATTTCGCTGTTGATCAGAGTGGTGATCACCTCCTCGTGGGTCGGACCCAGACAGAAGTCCCGGTCATGTCGGTCGCGGAAGCGGAGCAGTTCAGGGCCGAACACATCCCAACGGCCGGATTCCCGCCAGATTTCTCCGGGTTGTACAGAGGGCATGAGAACCTCCTGGGCGCCGGCACGGTTCATCTCCTCGCGGACGATATCTTCCACATTTCTGAGCACTCTCAGGCCAGTCGGCAGCCAACTGTAGATGCCAGATGCCAACTGGCGGATCATGCCAGCTCTCAGCATGAACCGATGGCTGACAATTTCCACATCTGCCGGCACCTGCCGGACGGTTGCAAGTAAATATTCCGTTGTCTTCAAGATCTGTCCTCTGCGGCGAGCTGACTACCAGCGTTCTTCATCCCATCTTTCCGGGTTCGCCCAATGACTGGCGTTCAGCCACTGCGGAACCGGTTTGTAAAACTCCAGACTGTATTCATACCACTGCGATTGTCCGCTACCGAAATGTTGCGGATTCACCATTCGCATGCCCTGAGCTACGGCATTCCTACTGCCATAAGTCGCTGCCTGACCGCTCGGAACCATCACCCACAATAGCTTTCCGTGCAGGTCTCGCAAATGAAAAATCAACTGTTCGGCCTGATCAATCCGCAGCTCCTCAAGCGTATCGGCAACCGCAATGAATTCATATCGCCCCAAAGGTGAAATGGATGTTTCAATATTTTCAAAAACAATGTGATGATGGTCTGAGTCAACGGCCGTCTGTAGATGATTTCTCAAATTCACTGACATTTCAGGCGCGACGATCAGTACGGTTGCCGGGTGCGTCGCATCAAGCCGTTCAATCAGTTCCTGTTCAAGCTGCCGATTCATCAATTCCAGACAACAGCATATACAGATGCGAAGCAATGGCCGATCTCTGTCAGTCCTGATCGGTTTCGCTCAATGATCTTTCCTGCCGCCGGATATGCGCGCGTAGGCCGAATGATTGTGGATGGATTCGAAATTTTCTGATTCAACGGTATAGGAAACAACTCTTTGATCCTGAATCAGTTCGCCGGCGATGTCCCGCACCATATCCTCGACGAATTTCGGATTGTCGTAGGCTTCTTCGGTGACGTATTTTTCGTCGGGTCGTTTCAGCAGACCATAGAGTTGTGAACTGGCATTGGACTCGGCCATATCAATCAGCTCCTCAATCCAGACGAACTCCTCGGCCAATACCGTAATGGTAACGTGTGAACGTTGGTTGTGCGCGCCGTAGTTGGATATTTCTTTTGAGCAGGGACACAGGCTGGTTACCGGAACAATCACGCGGGTCGTAATATGAACCTCACCATCTTTCAGTTCGCCGAACAGGGTTACCTCGTAATCAACCAAGCTGCTGACACCGGTTACCGGCGCTTTCTTTACGCGAAAGTACGGAAATGTCATCTCTATGGTGCTGGTCTCGGATGCCAATCGGTCCGCCACCTGCCTGACAATATCCTTGAATGAGCGTACCGATATCACGTTGTCGTGATCATTGAGAGCCTCAACGAATCTCGACATGTGCGTTCCCTTGAAGTTGTGTGGCAGACCGACGTACATGTTGAAAGTTGCAATCGTGTACTGATCGCCATGGTCGCGGTCCCGCACTTTGACCGGATGTCGAATCTCACGGATGCCGACCTGATCGATCGCGAGCATGCGGGTATCGACCTTCGCCTGAATATCCGGAATCGAACTGTCATTCGATTTGAAGGGAACGGGAACAAGTTGAGGGATTTTCATTGATCTTTCTCCAGATTCTATGTCAAGCCTAGAATTTTAACCTGTTCTATGATCGAATCTGCATCAAGTCCGTTTGCGGCGAATATGTCTGCTGGTACGCCATGATCGAAATTTTTATCAGGCAATCCGAAATTTGAAATACGCATGGGCAGTTTGTATTTTGCGAGCACCTCATTGACGGCCGAACCCGCACCACCCATGACGACGTGTTCCTCAATGGTGATGAGCCACTTATGCGAATTCGCCATCTTCTGAATCATCTGTTCGTCAATGGGCTTGACGAAACGCATGTTGACCACCGTAACGTCCAGCGTCTCAGCAATCTTCTGTGCCGTCGCCAGCATGCTTCCGAACGCTAGAATGGCAACACCTTTGCCTCGTTTCGCAGTGCGCTCGCGGACCACTTCGGCCACACCGATTGGATATTCCTGCATTTCTTCCTGCTGTTCGGCGCCGACACCACTGCCACGAGGATAACGAACGGATGCCGGTCCTTCATGCCGATAGGCGGTGTATAGCATGTTGCGGGTTTCCGCCTCATTGGCCGGCGCCATAACCACCATGTTCGGAATGCAGCGCAGGTAGGCGTAATCATAAAGCCCGGCGTGAGTCGCCCCATCGCCCCCAATGTAACCCGCGCGGTCGATGGCAAATGTTACGTCGAGTTTCTGCAGACAGACATCATGGATCAGTTGATCATACGCTCGCTGCAGAAAGGTTGAATAGATGGCGACGACCGGCTTGGAATTCTCGCAGGCCAGTCCGGCGGCAAAGGTTACGGAATGCTGTTCCGCAATGCCGACATCAAAGTAGCGGTTGGGAAATCGAGTCTGAAATTCAACCAGTCCTGAGCCCTCTCGCATGGCCGGTGTAATGCCGAACAGTCGTTCATCTTTGGCTGCCATATCACAGAGCCACTTGCTGAAAACCTGCGTGTAAGACACGGCGCTGGACGCTTTTTTCTGCATGGCGCCGGTTTCGGTATCAAATGGAGAGACGCCATGATACTGAAGAGGATTGGCCTCAGCGGGTTCGTAACCCTTGCCTTTCCTAGTGATCAGATGCAGAAATCTCGGCCCCGGCACCCGCGACAGATTCTTGAGCGTCGACAGCAGCGTCGGAATATGGTGGCCATCAATCGGACCGATGTAGTAAAAACCCAACTCCTCGAACAGTGAACTGGGCAGAATCAGTCCTTTGGCATGCGATTCAATGCGGTTGGAAAACTCCCGTACACTCGGTGGCATGATACCAAGAACCGCCTTGCTACCCTCTCGAATGGACATATACGTCGAACCCGACATCAGCCGGGCGAGGTAGTTGGAAACCGCGCCGACGTTGGGTGAGATCGACATTTCGTTGTCATTCAGAATAACCAGCAGATCGGAAGATGACGCGCCGGCGTTGTTGAGAGCTTCGTAGGCCAGGCCAGCCGTCATCGCGCCGTCGCCCAGTACGGCAACCACGTGTCGTTTCTCACCCTGAGCCGCAAGTGCGACGGACATGCCGAGCGCGGCTGAAATTGAGGTGCTGGAGTGCCCGGCGCCGAAGCAGTCGTATTCACTCTCATCACGTTTCAGAAATCCACTCAGGCCGCCGGCCTTGCGAATGGTATGCATGAGTTCCTTGCGACCGGTCAGAATCTTGTGTGGATAAGCCTGGTGGCCAATATCCCAGACGATCCTGTCTCTGGGCGTGTCGAAGAGGTAGTGCAGGACGACAGTCAGTTCGACTGTACCCAATCCGGCCGCCAGATGCCCGCCGGTTTTCGATGTGACCTCAACCAGGTAATCTCGAACCTCAGTCGCGAGCTGCGGCAGTCGGTCCTCAGACAACTCTCTGATGTCAGCCGGTGAATCAATACTGCTGAGCAGTTCGTAATTTTCCATATGATTTAACTCAAAGTTGTCGGCTCATCGATGACATCCACTGTGACTGACACGTCGGGGGGACCCAGCTCACATTTCACGCGACACCACAAAACAGGCCAGATTTTTCAGGTTTTCGACATCCCTATCTATAGCTCCGAGGCTTGACAATGCTCGGTCGCGCATTTCGACCGCTTTCGCGAATGGATTGTCCTCCAGAGCATCATCATCCAGCTGATCGTCTCTGAACTGAAATGCCAAGCCCACACTCTCTCCATAATCGCTCAGCGCGCGGAACTCATCCTCGGTCACCGCTTCGCTCACCTGTGCGCCCAGCTGGACACTGGCCTGGATCAGTTTCGCAGTCTTCAGCTGATGGATCGTAATCGGCTCAATTTCAGCTGAGTCTGGATTTTCAAACTGAATGTCAAGAATCTGCCCACCAACCATGCCTGTTGACCCAACGGCCTGCGCCAGCGTCGATACCAGCGCACCTGTTCCTCCAGTCAAGTTCAGCAGACTTTTATCGGATACAAGAATTTGAAATGCCAATGCCTGCAGCGCGTCACCCACCAGCACTGCCGTTGCCTCGTCATATTTTCTGTGGCACGATGGCAGGCCACGACGATAATTGTCGTCATCCATACAGGGCAGATCATCATGAACAAGAGAGTAAGCGTGAATGCATTCAACCGCGGCCGCTGGCGCCATCAGCCGCTCCAGGCCCGTCCCGAACATCTGTCCGGTCATCATCACCAGTATCGCTCGAAACCGCTTGCCACCATTCAGGGTTGCGTAGCGCATTGCCTCATGCAGATACGTCGGCGATGCAGAGGCAGACGGCAGTCTTTCTTCCAATGCTGTTACCGCGGCCTGCTGCAGTCGACGCCACTCGTAATCAAATTCCATCGAGACTTCTACGCTGAGTCAAATGGCTGCGGTGCCAATTTTCCATCGGCTGACTTCGTCAGCAGAGCTACGCGCTGCTCCGCTTCCTGCAGCATTTTCTGGCACTCTCGAACGATCTTCACACCTCTTTCAAAATCAGAGATGGAGGTTTCCAACGGCTGATCGCCAGCCGACATCCGTTTGATGATCGTCTCAAGATCCGCGATGGCCTCTTCAAACGAATGACCTGGCATCGCGTTGGACTGATTCTCTTTTGATTCCGATTCATTCATCATTCAGAAACTAAAATAATTTTCAAGGTCAATCTATTATATGACTTATATTAGATAATTTTTCAATTTCACAACCTCATTGTAAGCGATCGAATTCCTATCCAATCAACTTCTCCGACTCGAGATTTCTTCGCCTCGCATGCGCTCAACGTCAATCCACTCAATGTCTAATCTCTGGTACTGTTACAGTGGAGCAGTCTTCCCCGCGTCAATGAAGTCTGCCAAAAAAACAGTGGTCAATCCACTGAACTCTGAACGCAATGACACCCGCTGATCATGGCATCTGACACCGCACACTCAAATTCAAAGTGAACCGCTGTCGTCTTACCCTATGGCAATGAATGACCGGAGTTGATCAATGACCCATAATGCATGATTCTCACAAAAAGATGTCATCACCCCATTGAAGGTGTCGATCCAAGTACATTCGATTTTATACTGAACGCCGATCAAATCTTATAAAAGAGCCGGACTGAGACCTACAGATCCAAGCTGCATGGGCCGGAAATTTTCCCGCATGAAAAACACAACCTTGCAATTTTTGGTTATGGCAATCGTTCTTGGTATCGCTTTTCAATGAAGAACCAAACCGTACCAAGCGATCGGATGGGTCTGTCGAAGAGCAGCGTGCCGCGGAGATAGGAGTCAATTTGCAGCCATCTCGAATCAGACGATCATACCATTCAGCCCGATAACGCAGGTTCACTGCAGTTGTAACTTCAGACTCCATGACATGGCAGTCGATATCAACAGTCGTTCACTGATGGACTAGCCTGTCAAATCAATGGGTTGATGTTGTTCAGCCGCGGAACAATCCTTGATAACCAGCTGCCTGATGGACGCATCAGTCTTCTCTACAAGTGGAATGGTAATGGTCATATTTGAATTGGGTGAGGAACGCTGAACTTATCCTGTTGACGTCATTAAGAAGTGCTCCAGACATACCGAGCACAGCGATAAATGACATCGTCATCGTTTCGATTCGTTCCGCGTCGAAGGTGAAAACAAAGCCGCAGGGTGTTCGCGACACCGTCTTCGGACCGATCAGCCGGAGTCCGCTACCTTATGCTTTAGTATCTGTGAACTGTTGCTGAATGGAACTGTTCGTAGAATCGGCGGTTCCATTCATACTACAATATCAACAGATGGTTTGTTAAATGGAATGGAAATGAACAAGCTTAACCTGCCAATCGGCTCCGCAGCCTTCCGAAACATCCGCGAGCGAGGCTATTACTATGTGGACAAGACACCCCACATTCACAGACTGATCGGGAGTGGCGAGTACTATTTCCTGTCGCGGCCACGGCGGTTCGGGAAGACGCTGCTGGTGGACACGATGCAGGAGCTGTTCGAGGGCAGTGAGGAACTGTTCCGCGGGCTTCACATCCACGACCACTGGGACTGGTCCGTCAGATATCCCGTAGTGCGGCTGAGCTTCGATGTCGATTATCGCGGGATGGACGGTCTGGCCAGTGATATAAGTGAGCAGCTGTCCGCCATAGAGGAGAATGCGGGTCTTGAACCTTCTCCGCCGACCCGCCTTGGCGCGGTACGTCTGCGCCATGTCATCCGTCAGCTTCATCGCACGACCGGTCGGCAGGTCGCGGTCCTGGTGGACGAATACGACAAGCCGATTCTGGATACGTTGGGGAATGAGACACTGGTCAGAGCCAACCGCGATTACCTGCGCGGTCTGTATGGCGTCATCAAGGGCTGCGCCCGATACGTCCGTTTCGTGTTCGTGACCGGCATCAGCATGTATTCGAAGGTGAGTCTGTTCTCGGGACTGAACAATCTCAAGGACATCAGCCTGGATCCGAAGTATGGCACCATCTGTGGCTACACGGATGCGGACCTTGACGCGGTGTTCGCACCGGAGCTGCCGGGGCTGGAGCGAAAGACCATCAGGAAGTGGTACAACGGTTACAGCTGGCTCGGCAAGGAAGATGTCTACAATCCCTTCGATATCCTGCTGCTGTTTGATGAAGGACAGTTCAAGCCTTATTGGTATGAAACCGGCACGCCCAGTTATCTGCTTGACCGGCTGGCCAAGGGCGGACTGAACACCCTGGACCTGGAGAATCTGGGCCTGTATGCCAAGGAGCTGTCAAATTTCGATGTCGAGCGAATCAGCCTCAATGCGCTGCTGTTCCAGTGTGGCTATCTGACCATCGCCGATTCGAAGGTTCGGGGTTCCAGGATCTACTACTCGCTGAAATATCCGAACCATGAGGTGCGCCTGAGTCTGAACGAGGAACTGGTGGAGGCGGTCACCGGGAAGCTGACGGAGGCGTCGGACCGGGGTGAAGAGCTGATCCGGCTGCTGCAGGTCAAAGACTTCGATGGTTTCGCGGCGGAGCTGCGGTCGTTTTATGCCAACGTGCCGTACGAGTGGTATTCGAGCAGCGAGGTGTCCCGTTATGAGGCGTTTTATGCCAGTCTGCTGTTCGCCTGTTTCATCGCCAACGGTGTGGAGGTGAGTGCGGAGCAGTCGTCGGCCGAGGGGCGGGCGGACCTGGTGGTGCACACGGGTGGTGAGACGTTCGTGCTGGAGTTCAAGGTGGCGGCTGAGGGTGAGAAGGTGGAATCGAAGGTATTGGAGGCGTTGACGCAGATGCGTGGGAAGAATTATGCACTGCCGCATCAGAGCCGTGGGCGGAAAGTGCATCTGCTGGCGGTGGTGTTCAGTCGGAAGAAGCGCAATCTGGCGGCGCTTCGGGCGGAGCGGGCCTGAACAGGTGAAAGGGGTTCAGCAAGCCATTGAAATTAGATGGATCTAAAACTTCAACAGACGCCAATGACACCGCCCATCACCATTTGATCTCTTTGAGAGTTGCATGGAACAGTCTCGCCGGCCCACCCTTACTTCCACCATCGGTTTCCATTCAGTCAAGGGGAGTCATTTGATGACCATCCTCAATCACCTTCACCTTTTCGGTTGCCGCCAGCACCCGCCGAACCAATGAAAATTCTTCCGCAGTGGCATCGGAGGTGCCAACTTCCACAGCTCTTTCGGTACTGAGACTGCATCTCATCGCTTCGTCCATCCACAGAACGCGATTCCAGCCGCTTTGATTTCAAGTGCCAAAGCAACAACTACGGTCAGAATGCCACCGCGTTCAATCTGATTCATGCGACGGATGTTATTCGGGGCCGATTTCGGTTTGCACATTTTACACATCTCACCCAATGAGATCGAAATGCATTTTGAGTCAGACGCGTGCAGAAGATGCCCACCTGGCAACCTCGATGAAAATCGCAATTGATCAGGCGCAGTCAGAAAAGCGAATTCAAATCACACTTTTTTCGACTGATCGGTCACATTCATCGCAATCAGATTCCCCACATTTCCTGAAAGCCGCTCTTTCACATTCTGTGCCGTTTCCAGTGGGGGTTCGGTAAGCGACCGTCCCCGAAGTCTCCTTCCGGTCTTCAATGAGCTGAGTTGAATACAGCTTCAGACTTCATAACATGGCATTCGACATAAACAGTCGTTCACCGATGGACCGGCCTGTAAAGTCAGTGGGTTGATGTCCTCCAGACATCGGTCGAGCCAGTCCCGAATGGACAGACGGAATAATGGAAGATTTAACTGCCGGGTCGCTACAGCCAATCGGCGAGTCGGTCCCAGCCGGTGGAAGTGTAGTATCGGGCTTGTTATCCCTTACCGCTGAAAGTTAGGGTCAAGGATGGGAAACTGCCGTTGAAAATCGGCCAGCCGATGGACGCGTCAGCCTGCTCCACAGGTGACAAATTCATCAAAATTAACTGGCGTAGGCCAGGAAGTCTGAACTTATCCGCGCCCAATCTGGGAGCCAACCCGCTGCAGGTCATCCCAGACGTTGAATCACAGACTCTTACTCAAAATGTACCTTAAGGACGGAAAGGGCTAACTGCCATTTCCATCCGTTCCAAAGTCATAGTCGCCATCTACTCGCATTCGAAATATGACGAGTCACCTTAAGCATCCGATTCTTGAATTTCAATGATCAGTCCCCATCTATTGACGCATGAATATTCACTAGAACATTCATTTTGATTTTCTATACCCAATCAACCAAACTACTGGGAGACAGTTGAATGGAACTAAAAGGTTCGAATACAGAACAGAATTTGAAAGATGCGTTTTCTGGAGAATCTCAGGCGAACAGGCGTTATCTTTATTTCGCAGCGAAAGCAGACGTTGAAGGATATAACGACGTTTCTGCTGTGTTTCGCTCCACTGCAGAGGGCGAGACCGGGCATGCTCACGGCCACCTTGAATATCTTGAAGCGGTCGGCGACCCGGCAACCGGGCTTCCCATTGGACACACTTCGGAAAATCTCAAAGCGGCGATTGCCGGAGAAACCCATGAGTACACTGACATGTATCCGGGAATGGCATCGGCGGCACGCGATGAGGGATTCGATGAGATTGCCGACTGGTTCGAAACACTGGCAAAGGCCGAGCGTTCTCACGCCAATCGATTTCAGAGAGCCCTTGATAATCTCGACGCTTAGTCAACCGACCTAACCGAGCAGAATGGCGGAATCGCGTTCTCGCGGTTCCGCTTTTTTTATGTGAAATGAGTGAAATGAGAGAAGGATCCCTCGAAGCACCTGAACGTCACCCGATTGACTGGCAATCTGAAGAATTCAATGACGTAACGAGCCTGTTTCAGGAACTCGAGCGCGTCTATGACATCTGTCACGGCTGCCGACGATGTTTCAGTCTGTGCAACGCTTTTCCGACTCTGTTTGATGCCATTGACGAGTCGGACACTTTCGAACTTGACGGTGTTCCAAAAGAAAAATACTGGAGCGTTGTAGACAACTGTTATCTTTGTGATCTTTGTTTTATGACCAAATGTCCGTACGTTCCGCCGCATGAATGGCAGGTTGACTTTCCGCATCTGATGCTGCGGGCAAAAATAGTTGGCAAACGCATTGGCCGATCAAGTTTTCGCGATCGAATGCTTTCATCGACCGATTCCATTGGTAAACTGGGCAGTATACCGGTTGCGTTTAACGCCATCAATTCAGTCAATCGGAACAGGCTGGCCCGAATCGGTCTGGAACGGGCGATTGATGTACACCGGAATGCCAATTTACCTGAATATTGCAGTGCTGGTAAACATCGCAGGCTGGCGAACCATCGGTATCTTGAGTCCGAACCCGTAACGGCCGGACCGACTCGCGGCAAAGTCGCGCTATTCGCCACCTGTTACGGCAAATACAACAGCCCAGCAATGAATGAGGACCTGATCAAGGTTTTTGAGCACAACGGCATTCCAGTCACAGTCGTAAAAAATGATCAATGCTGCGGCATGCCAAAACTTGAGATTGGCGACATGGAGTCCGTAACTCGTCTAAAAAACAAAAACATTGCCCAACTAGCGAAGTTGGTGGAAGACGGTTGGGATATCGTATCAACCATCCCTTCGTGCACGCTGATGTTCCGCCAGGAACTGCCCCTGCTATTCAAAGACGATCCCAAAGTGCTGGCGGTTCGCGACGGGGTCTACGATCCCTTCGAATATCTGATGCTGCGACATAGACATGGTGTGATGAATACGGACTTTAAGAACCGATTGGGAACGGTTCTCTACCATGCCGCGTGTCACCAGAGAGTGCAGAATGTCGGACCGAAAACGCGCCAGATGCTTGAGCTGATTCCGGGAACTGAGGTTACCACCGTCGAGCGCTGTTCCGGCCATGATGGAACTTATGCCGTCAAGAAGGAATTCTACGACTTCGCAAAAAAAATCGTCCGACCGATTGCCAACCAGGTCAATAAGGTCCAACCGAACCATATCACTAGTGATTGCGTTCTGGCGGCCGCACATATTGTCAACAATGCCGAAGATCAATCGCTGAAGCCAATTCACCCGATTTCTTTGATTCGAACCGCGTATGGAATCTAAATATGGAAATTCTAAAACGAGAGCATCTTTTCTCACTTGAAGACTATGCCCAGAAACGAAGTGAGTTTCGCAAAAAAGTCCTGCAGCATAAACAGAATCGGCGCATTCAAGTCGGTCCTGCCGCGAATCTTTATTTCGAAGATCGTCTCACCATTCAATATCAAGTTCAGGAGATGCTGCGCATTGAGAAGATTTTCGAAGCCGTGGGCATTCAGGAAGAACTCGAAGCGTACAACCCATTGATCCCGACAGGGAAGAACTGGAAAGCGACATTCATGTTGGAGTATCCAGATGTCGATGAACGTCGTCGGATGCTGGAGAAACTGGTCGGTATCGAAGACCGCGTCTGGGTTGGTGTCGAGGGTCAAGCCAAGACATACGCCATTGCGGATGAAGATCTCGATCGTTCAACCGATGATAAAACATCGGCGGTCCATTTTCTGCGGTTCGAACTGCCGACTGAATTGATTCAGGCCATCAAAGCCAATGCTTCGGTTGCGGTCGGCATTGATCACGAAAACTACACTCATTCAATTGAAGCGATATCAGATTCAGTGCGACTATCTCTGCTTCAGGATCTCGACTAAGGATGGAAAGCTCCCTACTGACTGCTATTCATAAATCCCGAATGACCGCTCTGACAAAATTGACCGGATAGAACGGACCATACAGATTTGCATTTCGACAACCGTACGGGATTCACAGGATAATCATTGATCAAATGCCGCCTCATCCTGCGCTACCTCGCAGATTTTAGGCCAATGAAAGCGCCGCCCTCAGATCATCATGCTCGAAAGCCGAAGACATGCGGTCCATTTCCACTGGCAGAAGTCCCATTTTCGCCGCCTCATCGCGCCACGTCGACACGGCTCGCCCGACTTCCGCTGCGATTGCATGTGCCTTGACTTCACTTAGTTCAAAGTAGTCCACTACACTCATCGCCAGATCCAACGACGCAGATCCGTCATCAAGATCAATGGTCGTCGTCAGGACACGCGGCTTAATATCCACTGGAACTGGGTTGAGATCATAGGCCGGGGCCAACCGCCAGCCCTCCGCTCCAGCATAGAGGAATGCGTGATTTCGAAGATGATCATCGGTGTTGGATATCAGGATATTGAAAACCACGCGTCGCCACAATTTATGCATGTCTTTTTTGGGACTCGCACCACATCGGCGCAATGCATCAACAAACTCGATATAACTGCGCGTATCTTTTTGACTGGCTTCGAGCATACTCATGGCCGAAAGAAACGGAATACGCTGACCCTGCACTCGGTCAAATCGACGCAGCAGCAGTATTGGTTTGTTCGCGATAGGCTCGATTCGCCAATTGGGGACAGATATGCCCGCCTTTGCCGCAAGGCTGAGTGCAGTCGCTTCCCACAGGACCGTGTTCATCCGATCATCCTTGTGTGAGAACTTCGCAATAACTAGGTGTCCATCACGGTCGCGAATGGATGCTTTCGGTCGCGCACCACCGAGTGATGATCCGGGTGCCAGCAACAGCTGCAGATCCTCGTCGCTGTCCATATCACTAGCGATACGCTCCGCAGCCGCCAGCAGTCGCGGCAAATCAATGAGGTGCGGGGTGCGACTGCCTTTACTTTCGGCCAAATACGGCCCACCCTTCCTGTTGGCAAATCGCAAAGCACCCTGCCGGGCTTCATCATCCACCATGAGCAGATAATCGATCTCCATCAGAGTACGTGGCGTTTCACCTGCACGCTTCGCCCGCCGTCGTTCCGCTCGGCGCATCAAAGCCCGCCCCCAACGGTCTGGGGCAGAATCGCCAATGGCACCAAAAAGCGCGTTACCTGAAGAAGTATGAAAAGAACCCCTGCCAAGCGTGAGTGCCGGATCCAAGGAAAAACGGTCTGTCTGTTCAAGCCAGCATGGATCATACTCAAACGTAGCACTTTCTCTTCCTCTGCGTACGCGCGCCCACAGTCGCCCCGCGAGATGGGGTGTACCAACAATATCCACATAAACAAAAACTTCTCTTTCCATGACTTGGGATGGAACGGTTCAACTCGGATTGAACTGTGCTTGAATTACTTTGGCGATGATCGACGGATTCGTTTTGGTAGACGCGCCTCTTCAAGTTCAAGGCCGACTTCATCGGATCGAATATCCACCAGTTCACACAACCGTTCAGACATTCCTAGAACAAAAAGAACTTTGGCATAGTTCCCAAGTGAGACGCCAGGGTCTCCCCTTTCGATCTTGTTCAGCGTCGTTCGACTGATAGACGCCCTTTCAGCCATGATCGCCGTAGCGACGCGTCGCCTGAGTCGAGCATAACGGATATCCTGCCCGAACTTGCGTAGAGCTCGATTAACCGGAATCGGCAACTTCAAATTGAATTTTTCAATGGTCATTTTCTAACTGAATATAATTCAGTTAATGTCATTTATAATGTATTTTACTAATATTAATGACTATTAAATTGGACGTTATATCACAAGCAATGTTCGAATGCACAGAATGGCAGATATGGCTCGAATAATTCCCGCGTCCGAAGGGAGTCTATCATTCAGCCGATTTTTACGGACTAAAGTGATTCACCGCTCGCGTTCTCACAGCGACGCGTTGTTATTTCTTATTTCTTTAGGCAGATAGCAGACCTGACCTTTGCCTAACCCAAATTTAACTGAAAAAATATCAATTCATAATTTCATTGTCTGCCAGCTGTAGGACAGTGGTTACGCAGCCGGGTATATCCAGTACCGCGCGGCTGGTGCGTCAGCTGTGTCGGGCGCGCGGTTTCGACAGCCCGTCGTGCAGGGCCTTGAACACCTCCCTATGACATGCGGTGAAACATCGGGTGATGACTCGTTCCTTCTCACCCCAGACCAACAAACAGTCGCTGATGATGGTCTCACCCGCGCCTCCTCCACAGACTGGCGCCGCTCCACTGACCACTGCCGTCCCACACTACAGCGGCGCGTCGCGCGTCAAAACCGTTCCACCGGCATCGGGCCACCACAATGTGGGCGAGGCATTCATGCTGGCACTACCAAACAATGTTGTCCGCGGTGGCCAAGCCCGCATCAATCACCACTAGCGAGCAGGTTGGCGCTCGAAGCCACCATCCTTTGGGGACCGATTTTGATTGGTCAGATTACATGGAAACCAACATGCACCGAATTCGACATTGGGATGGGTTTGAATCTTATGCCACTATGGTCGGCATAAAAATGAAGATGTCTGAATACATGGGTTCAGGTGAACGGCGATGATGGAAAACGGTGTGACTTCGGCCTGAAATCACCGAAATCCTGTTAAATGCGGGTTAGAATGAACGTTGAAGTCTGAATTCGGTTGAAAGGGCTCGGAGCAGGTTAATTGGGTATTCGCCTGTCGCCCCGGGTTGTGTTCTGCCTGCGTGTTGCGTGACAATACACAGATCATTAAGACTTCGTATTAGGTACCAAAATATGTTACAATACATTGGGGTTTATTAACAATTTATTATTTAATGTAACATTCGAACACGATGACAGATCAAATCACACGAACCGATGAAATCCTAGAACTGGTCAGGAAGGAAGGATTGTTGCGTCCGCGCGATCTGGATTTCAAAAACATCCCGCGAACTTACCTCAGTCGTCTCTGTACAACAGGACAACTCGAGAAAATCGGTCGGGGGCTCTACATCCTCCCGCAAAGCGGTGGGACTGAGCATCAATCATTGGCCGAAGTATGCAAACGTGTGCCCAAAGGTGTAATCTGCCTACTGTCCGCCCTTCGTTTTCACGAAGTAACCACCCAGGCACCATTTGAAGTTTGGCTGGCTATCGACGAGAAAGCATGGCGACCAAAAATCAGGTATCCACCACTGCACATCGCACGATTCTCTCCAGCCACTCTCCACGCTGGCATTGAAGAACATCGGATTGAGGGCGTGACGGTGCGCGTGTATTCCCGAGCCAAGACTATCGCCGACTGCTTCAAATACCGAAATAAAATCGGCCTGGACGTTGCCATTGAGGCATTGAGTGAATGCTGGCAGGCACGACTGTGCACCATGGATGAGATTTGGCACTACGCCAAAATCTGTCGTGTTCAAAATGTCATGCGACCTTACCTGGAATTCATTGCCGCATGAAAGATTCACACATGGAGAATAGGGCGGCATCAGTACGCGCCGCCTACTAGCACTGTCTCGAAATCGGGGCGAAGACTTCCAGTTGCTCCTGACCCAATATGGGCTGGAAAAACTCCTGTACCAAATTAGTCAGTCCAAATACCGAAAGCTCTTCATCCTGAAAGGCGCGTCACCACTTCAGTTCAACTTCCGGATGAAATACCCACCGCCGCGAAAGCAAAACTCCAACTGCTACATCAGCTGTTCTGTGGCCAAAACGATGTTTATCAAAACTCTGGTTCAGTACAAAATCCGGTAGAAACAGGTGTTCGCCATCCGACAGTCCATTTCCTGCCGTTCTTCTGCGGCTGGCAAACTCTCGGTACTAAAACTCCATCGTTGGCTTGAGGCCATCTGGACACTCCTGAACTTTCCGCAACTTCTGCCGGCTCACGATCGTCAATGTCCCTCCAGATATCTCGATATCAGGAAATGCACGGTACCACCACACCATACGCAGTCAGATGGCTGAGCCGCGGTTCGCTGTTCGGGCTGGTATTCACCAAATATCAAAAGTTGGGGATAACAAGCTACGGAGTTGAATAGTGATCGGTTATTACTGTGAATCATGTTCAGTCCAAAAGACCGCGTAGGAATGTACGACATCGTTCGGATTGAACTTGGTAACACACTCGAGTGACAACACTAGAGCTTTGACTACCGTCTATTTTTTGGCTTCTCCAATGTGCTACACGGGTTCCGCCTCAAGAAATAGCCGTAGCATAAATTGTCAACAGCAGCTCCGATTCGTCGATCAGGCGATATTCAGGTGTTTTGCCCGACAAGCGCTGACTATTATCCAGAATGATCCGTACACCCTCGCCCCGTTTATCCATCATGGTTGCACGATCGGTAGTAAGCCAAGGGGTATCAGTCGGTACTGGGCACTTCGCCAATAAACTAGAAATCGCTTCGTTACGCGCGGATTGACGGTATGGCAGGCTTTCGACGGTCATGGTATTTGGAATCCCGCCAGGGGAATACAACTCAAGTCGGTCCTCAAACACGCGTAACCTGATCTTTGAACCATAGATTGAATAATCCCGATGCGCCACGGCGTTGACGATGGCCTCGAAGATCGCCGTCATATCAAACTGAGGCCGGTCAACACGTCCCTGTTCCTTGGACGCGGCGACCTTCATGTTCCTGGCAATGAAACGACATGCTTCGATGACCTGAGTATCCAGTGGTCCCGAAATATCTGCAGCGTCAAGCTGATAAATGGCTCTCCCCACTTCTGGACGGATATCATTTCCCTTATAGGACACCGCTTGGATATAGGCGTTGGGCAACCATGCCCTAGGGTTCTGAGTAGCCATCAGGACACCGGCCACTGTTGGCCGTAAAACATTGTGATCATCGCTTCGCGCCATGCCGAGCTTGCTCAACAGGGCTTCGCGATCATCGGTTGTCCGAACGGTCGCAAAACGCCGCCACAGCTCGGAGCCCAGGTCATCAAGGGATGCCTTTGGAACGACTTGCTCGTCGAACCGAATAATACGTACCTGACTTCGCTCCTGGAACAGCCGAGCCAGATAGTCAGGCGGCATCACGCGCTTGGAACTGCCAATACGGTGCAGATAGCCCCCTGGACTGCGATGAACAAAGAAACTGGGTTGAAGTTCGATCTTCAGTACAGCCAACTCCTCCCCCGTCATGGACGGAAGCCACAATCGCTCAATATCAGGTGCCAACGGTGGATCGATTCTCTGTGCACAGATCTCAAAGACAAATCGCTCAACAGCATCCAACCTTTCCACTGGAACACCAAGGACCTCTCGCGTATCGTCATCTACACCCAACACCAGTACACCACCCCGCGCATTGGAAAAAGCGGCGAGCTCATCAGCAACAGAATCACGATGTGGCGCGGTGACTTGTTCACCATCACCAGCAAAACGAACCTCTTTGAGCTCTAGAGATGAATCCTCGCCGAGCCGTATCTTCTCCAACAATTCCTTGGCACTATCGAACATCGCTTACCTCCCGGCCCAGCCGACGGCAGCGGTTCTCGAACGACTCTCGTCCACCTGCCATAATTCGGCAGACCTCTTCGCGCATCGTTTTTTCTTGCAACGAGTGCGATTGAGCAACCCAGCACTGTCCCGCGGCAAAATTGAGCACGTGAAGCATCTCGGAATCTCCGTTGACGAAAATATTCGGATTGTGCGAAACCACCATTATTAATTTCCTCAGCTTGTTCTCACGGATCTGGCGCTCGACAAGATCATAGATCAAGTGGTTGCCCAGATCATCTTCCGCCTGGTCGAAAATCAGCGGCTCCCCTCTTACCGTAGCCGCAACGTGTCGGCCAGCACCTTGATCTGCTGAGTCATCTCTCCGATCGTATCGAACTGCCGCTCGACCTCACGCCGTTGCCGGTTGATGCGTTGGTAACCTTTCAGTATTTCGGCATGGTGCGTTCCCTCGAATCGCTGCTGCTTGCGCTTCACGTCATCAAGATGCACAGTCAGCGCATCTTGCCCTGGAGCTGGCCTTCCAGCCCCCTCCCCGCATCTGTGAGCGCAGGGCAAGGATTTTACGCCGGTTCTCATTCACGACAGCCTCCTGTGCTGAGATGCCCGCCGCCTCGCCGATGACATCCAGCAATGACCGTTGACCTTCGTCGGCCAATCATATAGATATCGTTAACACATTTTAAACATGAAGCGCTCAAATATGCTGACACAAATAGATTTTATGGTTTACAATATAACCTATAAATTATATCTTGTAAACCTTCAAGCGATATAAAGGGATAAAATTTTTGGAGATCGTTTAAAGCTTGCCAGAAAGAAGGCCGGATACTCCTTGCGTGGTCTAGCAGAGGCACTAGAGAAAGAGGTCTCGGCACAAGCGATCGGAAAATACGAGCGCGGCGAAATGATGCCGAGTTCGGGTGTTTTGATGCGCCTGACGAAGGTTCTGGAAGTATCAACCGAATACCTGCTCAGTGATCAGGTTGAGGAACTTGAAGCGATCGAATTTCGCAAGCTGTCCAGAACGAGTGCAGGAGATCGCGCAAAAGTCGAGGCAACCGTCATCGACTGCTTGCAAAGATACCTTGCAGTCGAGGGTGTCCTAGGTATCGACAGCGGCGGATGGAAGGAACCCCGATGTGGGAATCGGCGTCTCGACATGGAAGATGACGGCGAAAAGCTCTCCGAAGACTTGCGAAAAGAATGGAAACTGGGGCTTGACCCTATCCCCAACATGACGGCCTTGCTGGAAGATCAGGGAATTAAAGTGCTCGTAATTCCCCTACCGGAAAAGATTTCCGGCTTGACGTGCCTTGTTCACCGACCACGGTCCAAAAAGAAGATCCCGGTCATTATCGTCAATCAGGATGTCTCGCTTGAAAGACGTAGACTCACGCTTGCACATGAGTTGGCTCATCGACTGCTTGACGAAGTATCGCCTTTGGATCACGAGAAAGCATCGAACGTATTTGCGGGAGCTTTTCTCATTCCGCAGGAGCATCTTGTCAGGGAAATCGGACGACATCGCAATGCGCTTGGTTACAACGAACTCATTCAACTAAAACGCATGTATCGTGTGAGCGCCGCGGTATTGCTTGTACGCTTGGAGCAAATCGGCGTCATCGACAGTTCGACACTTGCGTATGCTTTTCAGACTGTTGCCAGAAAGTGGAGAAAAACCGAACCCGTGCCAATGGAAGGACCCGGCAATGAGGGAAAATTTGAACTTCCTCAGCGCTTTGAAAGGCTTTGCTATCGGGCTTTGGCAGAAGGACTTATTTCATTGGGCAAAGCCACCGAATTGCTACAGCAGCCCGTATCAGTAATCGAAGAAGGATTAAAAGGGCCCGCTGAGAGCAATGCGGATAGTCAGTGATACATCATGTTTGATTGATCTTAGAAAAGCGTCCCTCCTGGAAGAATTCCTGCGCCTGCCCTATTTGTTCGTAATGCCCGACATTCTTTTCGAAGATGAGTGGTTATGCATCAGTGATAGCGAAAAGATTTCTCTGCGAAAGCGTGGACTGGAGATCCGCGAATTGCCGGGCGCTTCGGTTATAAGAGCACAACGATATTTCAACGAATACAATCCGCTGAAATTGAATGACTGTTTCGCGTTGGCTCTCGCCGAAGAAATTGAAGACAGCATTCTGCTGACAGGAGACGGACCGCTAAGAGACGTAGCAAAGAGCAACGGGGTGGAAGTTCGTGGTGTGCTGTGGATTACAGATGAGCTGGAGAAGCATGATATCGTTCCACTGCCCCGGCTCTATGACGCTCTACAACTTTTCCACGATGATGAATTTGTCATTCTTCCCAGAAACGAAATCATGCGGCGTCTTCAAAGGCTGGCAAGGATTCTCTGACGGGTACATGGGTAATACCATCGCTTTTTCTGATATGATCTTGGATATGACTGCCTATTAGCACCATTGGATTCAGGGGTTTCGTCGAAACGGCTACATGCTAAAAGTTTGCTTGGCGGTGCGTGCCAGTGCCAGACTTGGAATCATTCCCACTCAATTATCAACGAGCAATTTTGCCTGTTTAATATCAATGGCTTAATTTCCTGCTAAATGGTAATACCATGCTCAGTAAATCTCTTCAAAATACTCGAAAAAATTGCCGATTTAACACTTCTAAACAGTACCCAGTGTATTAGATACTTTAAATATTCGTAACATGGAAGTCGGTTAAACATTGCCAAAAATCGAGCCTTGCGTTTTGAAACGGCAATGACTTGCAGGGCGAATGGGTTGTATTGAAAAGAGGCGCGATAAATTTGCAGTGTGGAATACGGACCGGAATAATCGACAAAAACCAAGGTAGATTGGCAATTGGGCACAAATGATGCGCGTACTAAGCTAAAACGGTTTTATCCAAATATTTAAGATGTAACAATATGTTAGGATACCCTCCTAGCTTTGAATTCCAAGTGCATTCCCTGCTACTGCAGATAATGGGTCATCTTACCAGACATCGCATATCGGCTAATTGGGAATATATTTTACAATTAGCCATTATCTTTCATACTGCAGGCATGTAAAGCAATCAGAAACCACCATGGCCTACATCCCCCGGAACGCAGAATCAAGGCTTCAACACTTCGCCAGCGGCTATCCGGTGGTTGTGGTCACCGGCCCTCGCCAGTCCGGCAAGTCCACCCTGGTGAGGCATGCCTTTCCCAATCACCATTATGTATCGCTTGAAGATTTAGACCAAAGGGAATTTGCTGAAACGGACCCGCGTGGTTTTTTGAATCAATTTAGTGGGGGTGCCATTCTGGACGAGACTCAACGCTGCCCTTCTCTGTTTTCTTATCTCCAGACACGCGTCGATGAACGGCAACAACCCGGCGAATATATCCTGACGGGTTCCCAGCAGTTTGGCCTGTTGCCCGGCATTACGCAGAGTATGGCCGGCAGAGCAGCATTGTTGACGCTGCTACCCATGACCTACGGCGAGTTGCAGCACTCAGGAAAAATCGGCACGAACCTCAACAAGATACTCTTTGATGGCGCGTTCCCTCCCATCTTCGACCGAGGACTCGAATCGCATCCCTGGCATGGAAACTATGTACGAACTTACCTGGGAAGAGATGTCTGGCAATTGATCAAGGTACAGGATCTGGGGACCTTTCAACGCTTCCTAAAATTGTGTGCCGGCCGGACCGGACAACTGCTCAATCTATCCTCACTAGCGAACGACTCGGGTATTACGCATAACACGGCCAAAGCCTGGATTTCAGTTCTGGAAGCCAGTTACATCGTGCATCTGTTGCCGCCGCATCATCAAAATCTCAACAGGCGCCTGGTCAAAACACCCAAACTCTATTTTCTGGATACCGGTCTTGCGACCTGGCTGCTCGGTATCCAAAACAGCGAGCAATTGAAAACCCATGTTCAACGGGGTGCCCTATTCGAAACCTGGATTATCAGTGAATTGCTTAAGGCCCGTTACAACGCGGGTGAAACCTCGAACCTCTATTTCTGGCGTGATCGTTCGGGACACGAGGTGGATCTATTGATTGACTTTGGAACCCATTTGTCACCGCTGGAAATCAAGTCCGGGCAAACCATAAACAAGGATTACTTCAAAGGGCTGGAGTTCTGGAAAAAGCTGGCGGGTGCAACTGTCGGAAAGATATGGCTGGTTTATGGCGGCGACATCCGGCAGATACGCTCCGATGTCACTGTTCTGCCGTGGTATAAAATTAACTCTGAGGAAATTGTGAATGAAAACATCGGCCATCCGTCGCAATGAACCCTGCCCATGTGGTAGCGGTAAGAAATTTAAGCACTGTTGCCTAGACAAAGAGAACGGCGCCACATCCGGCCATGGTGCAGCCGGCATGTCCGAGGTCCTGCTCGAAGAACTCGAAGGCCGACAGTTCAATTCGCTGGAAGAAGCGGATGTATTTCTCGACGAGAATATCAAACAGCAAAACCGCCTACAGCTGGACGACTTTCATGGGTTATCGCCCGATCAGATGCATCAGATACTGTATTTCCCGTTCGCTTCACCGGGACTGGTACGTATTTCGGAGGAGCTTGACGCCAACCCAGGCGCGCCGATACTGACCCTGTTCGAGCTACTGATCAACGCCATCGGCGACAAGGGCCTCAAACCAACCGCCACGGGCAATCTGCCACGTAACTTCTGCCGCGAGGCCGCACTGATTTATTGGGGTGAACAGCGCTATCGAGAAGAAACCAGTAATGGTGGCATCAATCGGGAGGAGGAGTTCAGTGACCTCAATGTCACCCGCATAGTGGCCGAAATGGCAGGATTGGTCCGCAAATACAAAGGGCGCTTCATCCTCAGCCGCAACTGCCGCCAGCTGCTGGCCGAGAAAGGCCTGGCAGCGGTCTATCCCAGGCTGTTCAGAACCTATGTCGAGACGTTCAATTGGGCATACAGGGATGGCTTCCCTGAAATGCGATTAATACAGATTGCTTTCCTGGTCACACTTTACTTCCTCACCCGCTACGGCGATATATGGCGGCCGCAGGTCTTCTATGAAGACGCCTTCATCGGCGCCTTTCCGATGGTGTTGGATGCAGTGCCTTCGGGACGACCGGCATTTTTCTCCGATGAAACAGTGCGCCAACTTTACGCAAGTCGCACACTGGTGGATTTCGCTGGCTTTCTGGGACTGGCCACGGTGGAACTGGTATCCAATGATTTCCTGGGTCGTAAGTATCGGGTAAAAGCCCTGCCATTCTTGGGCCAGTTTGTTCAATTTCAGCTTCCGAAGTAAAGGTACATGGCAAGAAAACGCAAACAGGATGATCCACTGGTCGCTTTGCTGGAGACCATGCCGAAAGCAAAGCTGATCGATCTGCTCGTAATCGTATCTACCTCGCGCCCTGCTGTCCGGCGCGAATGTCTTGACTACCTGGACAGGCACATTACCCCGTTACCCAGCCGGAAGAAGCAGTTAGAGGGCGAAAAACTGCTGGCATTGTGGTCCGAACTCGCACCAGATCTGGACGAACTGGATGCCTACGGCGGCGGTGATTATGATGTCCAAGACCATGTTTCGGACCTGTTGCAGGAGATCACGGACGAGCTTTCACAAAAAAAGATCGAGGCACCTTACCGACAACAACTGCTTGATGACGTTCTGCCCTATATCCAAAGCGGCCAGGCTGGCCTTGACGATGATCTCTACGACCTGGCCAATGCGACCTGTTACAGTGACGACGATTGGCTGGTTCTAGCGGAAGCCTTCGAGACCATGGGCGGGGACTGGAAAATCGATAACGCCCGCCGAATTTATCGCCGAATCGGCAACCGGGAAAAATATCTTGAGCTGCGTCAGCGTGAACTGACCACTGGTGCCGACTATTTCGACTTGGCGGATTTCCACTGGCAGGCGGGTGAAAAGCAGAAGGCCATGGAGATCGCAGAGATAGGACTGCTCAAGGGAATGGGCTGCATGGATGAATTGCGTCAGTTCGTTGCCAAGCGTGTCAAATCCGCCGGCGATCGCGGACGCTACCTGGCACTACAGTTCGATTACGCGACCGATCATCTGACCTGTGACAAGTACAAAGCATTTCGGAAATTGTGCACGACCGCTGAATGGAAGAGTTACGAAGCGAAAATTCTTGCGCGTGTGAAGAACGCCGAAGAAATCGAGCAACTAAGCATCCGCATGCACCGCAAGGAGTATGACGAAGCATTGGCCGTGCTGACTCGGGGCCGCTATCCCCTTTACGACTGGTTCAGGGACTATAAACTGCAGACTGCCAAACGCCTTGAGAGTATGTATCCCGAGGAGATCTTAAAGTTCTATTTATCAGGCCTGGGCTACCTCGACAGCAATGCCACGCGCAAAGAATACGCCAGCAAGGCAGAGATTATGAAAAAGATCCAGCACCTATTGGTTGACGTGCTGCACGATGCGCCGCGCTGGCGCGAATTCGCCTTCAACGTCAAACAGGACAACATCAGACGTCCAGCTTTTCAGGAAGAGTTTGCCAAAGTCGTGCCGGGTTGGCGGGCATTGAAATAACGCAACGACACTATTTTCGGAATTGGGAGGAGGAGGTAGGCAAAGATCTCAACCGCGATCACCTGCATCATTACACCACACTTGTTCAAGGGAAGATAACTGAGTACCGACCATCAATACCATGATTACGCCAATCTGCCACTCAAGGCATTGTTGATTTTTTGCGTTCAGCACGAGGAAATGCCTTGAATAATTCCATACCCAGAAAATCCTCCAAAATACTAGAAAAAGATTGCCGATTGAACACGGGCACACAGCAACTTAGGCAACCTTCCGGGCTTTGACGTCCAGGTGAATGCCCTTCTGCTCCTGCAGGTATCGGATCACCGCAAACAAGTTGCTCGCCTGGGGATTCCCTTTTGGTTCGAACATACGGATGAGACTCTTGCTTGATTCGTCGAAGACTCGGGAGAGGTCTTCGAACCCAATCGTCGCATTGATATAGTCGCGCAGTACTGCTTTGCCGGTATCAACATCACCGGCGAGCAGGCATTCCACCCCTTTCTGCAACAGGGTCTCGCGAAACGCTGGATCCCGTTGGGCGCGGGCCTGTATGGTGTCCTTAAAATTTTTCGTCAGAGCCATCATGTCACCTCTTAACGTATTCGGCCCTTATAGTCGCGCCAATACCCTTTCGCGGAAGCAATATTTGCGTCTTGGCACCATCCGCCAGCAGTATCACCAACCCGGTCCCCGTCCTTGCCAAAATAGATCCGATATCCAGGACCAAAATCAATCCGGCACTCATAAACTCCGGCACCAACGCCTTTCGCGTTGGAGAAACTACCCTGCTCTATCCGATGGACAGCCGTCGCCACCTTGACCGCAGCGGCCACATTCAGACGATCGAACCATTTGGCATAAGGACTATTTCCCCCAGCATCAAGGCATTCTCTAACCTCTGTCATATGACATATATAGTAGCATATATGTTACCTTTTACAATGCCCACACAACACCTTATTTCTGGATAAACCTTGTTTTCTATGGGGTGATGCCAGGACCGGCGGCTGGAGTGTTGAAAATGCGTGCGCATCCTGAATCGACCCAAAAATCATCCCTTCGGCGAATGCGGATCATTCGCGTGACTGTCCTTGTTCTGGGTCTTCCCGCCTTTGCCGTGGATGCAGAATTCGATGCCTTGGTTCTGGCTGATCTTGCGCCTAGCATCAACCGCATCCCGCTTATTGTCGAAGTGACCGCTACTACGAGCCGCTCCGTCTTTTTTGACATCCCAACCACCGTCAGCGTTGGGCACGACGTGATGTGATCCTAGTTTCTTTGGCATGGTCACCTCCTGTCTATTTGTAAAAATTGCCCATGGAAATTTGGAGTATGTACATAAGCCATGAATAGGTTTTGAGAAGAATGACCCTGAACTGCTCATCGGTTCGCTCTGTCTACAATTCATGCACTCGGTTGAACAGCTCGATTAGCTTCACCAACGTCCGGGTATCGTGTATCAGGAAATCAGTCAGTGGTTTGTTGTTCAGCTCGCGGCAGATATAGAGCATCCTGTCTCGACGAGCAGGAACCTTCATAAGTCTCAGAAAAGCATGGAGTTACGGACTAATGGCGGACAGTTCGGAAGGCGATCAAATGCCGATGGCAAGGTCCAGGCAGAGTTCAAGGTAGCACGCTTGTATTTTCCTGAATCCCTATCACGATTTGACGAATAGAAACGTCGGCATCATCCCTCCTTCAATAGCAACATTCAGCTCCGCTAACCAGGAACTTTGCACATCAACGTCTTCGGAAAATAAATCAAAGTAAGTTTGATGGGTCAGATTTTTATATGCAGATCGCCAGTAAGAAACACCCTGGTCAAAACGAACTGTTACAACTTTTCCAGATTCAAATCCGATTTCCAGAAACCGGCTGTGTTCAGTCTTGGATAAGGTACCGCTGGAGACTTTCGCGTCGACACCGATGTATTCAAGCACCCCCTTGAGAACAGCATCTCGAACCTTGGTATCCTGCCAATCACCCCATAGGCTGTTTTTCACGGGGTTATTGTCGTGGGAACGGCAATCGGCAGTAGCTACTTCACAAGTTGTGATTGCCCACCTACTCCGGCCACTCACTTCACGTAAGCCATTGACCACCTCCGCCAACAGTGCAACACTTAATGGCGTGAACAAATAACGATCGCTGTAACGCAGACTGACTAGATCGTCATCGGCCTCTTTCAGTAGCTCACCCACTGCCGTGTGCTCGAGCGCAATCTTCTGCCAAAGCCGCTCCCCAAATCCCTGCAACCTCCCATCCAGGTCATGATGAACCATAATCTCCCGATCACCTTGTTCCACCTTGACAGGCCGTATATCAATCGGCTCCAGCTTTTTCCCAAGTTCTGACAAAGGGATCCCCTGATCAGTCGAAATTAGCGGAGACTCTGTCAAGGACCACGACGATCCGAATTCTAGGGCTGTGTTGTCGGAATAAGCCCAACGCGTAGATGGAGTTGATATGGTCTCGGCAGCCAGCCATCCTTCGCCGCATTGTGGAGAAGCTTGCGTTGCGAATAGCGATACTTCTGGATGATCCGCCAGGCTGGCCAGCAGATGCAGATCCACATCCTGTAATCTGGATAACACAGCTTCAGGTACCAGAATTTCAACACCAACTTTCCGCCCGGCAAGACGATACACCAGTTCACGTAGCGGAGATGGCCCCAAATCCCAGTTATCAATGGCTCCCCCAGCTACCAAGCGGACTCTATTTACATGTGTGCTGCTTAACGCGTGCCAAATAGCCGGGAGCAATTTTTTGTATTCGAGTTTGGAACCCTCGCCAAAAAATGCCAATCCATCAGGTAACTGCATTTGGTTTAGCCAGGATGAGGAGATGACATCAAGAGCGGCATGCCGATCAAGACGGTCGGTAATAAACCGCTGATCATAATCGAGTACGCAACTTGGGCATGCGCTATCACAGTCTGCCGGACACTGGAGCTTGTCATGCACCAAGCGGAATAGGTCAGCAAGAAAACGTTCGGCGCTGGAGGCGTAACCTGCCGCGTAACGATCAAAGATCAGAATCGACTGGCAGATTACATTACTCTCGGGACGCGCCGGTTTGATATCGCAGCCCAGCTCGGATGCCTGCACGCCAATCAGCTCCGCTAGTGAATCACGAATTGCCACCGACAGCGTAGTAGCAGCCGTCTTATCATTCATCCACACACCGGAAGTGGTCTTAAGCTGAATCTCCAGCACATCCGTCCAGGACTCATGCCCCAAGGTAATCCCTCGTTTTATCTTCCAATCGGAATCGCTGCCCGGACAGTGGAGCACATCTTCGCTTGCCCGACGCAAC
This sequence comes from Arenicellales bacterium, assembly GCA_965205205.1. Lineage (GTDB taxonomy): Bacteria > Pseudomonadota > Gammaproteobacteria > Arenicellales > JAJDZL01 > JAJDZL01. The sequence goes on along the minus strand of CBDBFX010000002.1, from coordinate 2,519,064 downwards.
TTGAAATGAGGAGGCTGCCCAAAAACATTGGGTAAATCACCTTCGGGTGTCATTGGGTCGGCACGACCACATTCCAGGCACACTGCATATCCATTGCCATGAACCCCTCGAGACTGATGAAACACGTGTCCGCGGGTCGTGACCCTGAAGCGACCCAGGTCAGGATTGGCAAGCGAAAACCATTCACCATCCGCGTCGATCCAGGGTGCTTCGACCGGTACAAAATGCTGCGTGGTAATGTCGTTGTGTGGTTCCTGGTAAAAATCTACGGCAAATCCAGCCGGCTCGAGGAACTCTCGCTTATTTTCAGGGTTAACTGCTTCGCCACAACTTTCACATCGGCCTGCCCTATCCAGACTATGACTTGAACCACTTGCCCCGCAATGATTACAGCGCCAGGCAATCCGAATATTCTGAATTTCACGCGCCGAGGTCTGATCGGCGGGAATATGCCAGTTCAGGGTAACGCCAGCCGAACGATATACCAGTCCATCCATCACCACTTCCGAACCCGGCGCATATTCCCGTAAAGCAGTCGTCAGGTCCCGGCTGGGCAGTTCCCGCCGGCGGAATCGATTGTCATCACGCTCCTGCTGTGCCTGCCGAATACGTTTAAATTGTCGAGCGGTGAGATTGTCGAGCGGCGCAATATTCGTTGGGAATCCATAGGCCGGTAAAAAGCTCTTGGCCGCCAGCTCACGCAACAGGTATTCGCCCTCCATCCGCCCCCTGCGCAGCGTAACCGCGCGATAAGCTGGAGACTGTTTTCCCGCCTTTTGTTGGATTTCCTGAGCCTCCGTTTCCAATTGCTTCCATTCCAGCCGCCAGCGTCGCGCAAGTTCATCCATCTCCTGCGCCGCCTGATCCATCAGACGATTCAGGTTTTTTGTTTCATACACACTGTGTTTCAGGAGTTGCCGGATGCCATGACTTATTTTCGGTTTAGTGCTCGCCGAGAATCCACGACACCAAGCAGAGAAATCCCCAGCAACGGATGGCTCCCCCAAAAAGAAAAAACGACAAGTCAGCCGAAACTGCTCCTGCCCGCCGGACTTTATCACATTGGCAAGGAATTTGGACAACACATAGGAATGGACATGACGCTGCACAATCACCGCACTGTCGAGAGATACTCTCGGTGCGGGCAATGGCGTAACAAAGGGCCAGCGGGTGTCTAGGAACACGGACTGATCATGCGGATTTGACTTGCACAGAGTCATGGATAACGAACGCGACTCACGACGGCGGCCAGCGCGGCCGGCTCGCTGCAGATAGTTGGCCGGATGGGGCGGCACATTGTTCATCGCGACCGCGCTGATGCCTCCAATGTCTATTCCCATCTCCATAGTGGTCGAGCAGGACAACAAATTGATATCGCCTGACTTGAATGCCTTTTCGTAGCGCTCCAGGGTGCGCGACTCCTGCTGGGCCGAGTGTTCCGCGGCGGTAAAATACAGGGATAGTTCGATGACCCTGTCATTCAGGTTCGACCACAGGCCTTGTTCTCGCAAATGATTGATTGGTTCCTGTTTGGCCAGCCATTCACGCGCGACGCGGATACGTGCCAGATCATCCGTTACGTCGCTGAAAGGCTTGTCATAGACGGGGAGTAAGACTTGCTGACATTTGGCGGTGGTATCTGAAGCCTTTTCGGGCAGATAGGGTGTCACCGACATTAGAGTCGTGTCCAGAAAGCGGCGTGTAACCGGACAAACCCAGGCCTGGTCCATCACACCAAACGCGAGACGATCCAACGGCAACACCCGCCCGTCACTAGATTGCTGCAACAGACCGGACGTTTTCAGCACATCCCATGCGACTCCCAGCACGGCATCAAGTCGGCCCTCATCGCGGGGAATCTTGATATCCGCTTTCATTATGTAGGCCAACAGCCGGACCAGAACACTGCGAAGCCCGCTGCGTGATGCGCGCGGCCAGCGGCGCTGATTGCGCCCAACCTCGGACTCATCCCGTGAAACCAGCCGATTCTGAGGAAATGGCATACCCAACCAAAGGCGCCACTCCTTCGAAATAGCGAGTGATCCGCCGCCCCGTACAAAATAATCTAAGCAAATCTTAAGAAAATCCCGCCAGACAGAAAGACCAAACTCGGCAGCCTGCCTAACAGATTCCGGTACGGCCTGTATTTCTTCCAGCGCTGGATAGCGCACCGCCACCATGCCCATAGATTCGAGGTTGTTCAGACGTTTGGGGCGGCGGCCGAACTCACGCACCAGGAACATACGCGCCAACTCGATCGGTCCACTGGCCTCGCTGAAGGTTCCGGACGCATAACGCCGATAATGTTGCAGCATGTAATCGAAATCCCGCCCCTGATCGGCTAGGCTTCGGGCGAGATCATTGAAAGGCATGGGCCTTGGCAGGCTGAGAGCGGCGAGCTTCTCCTTTTTCTGCCTTATGATCTCGGCCAGCGTTGGATTGGGCGTCTGCGAATAAATCTTTTCAAGCAGCTCAATTTCCTTACGAAGGGCTGCGGTCTGACTGCCGGATGCGGCACTTCCATGCAGCAAGATTAGGTGGTATACCAGCGCACGAACGCGATTGCGCTCCGAATCCTGCTGCAGCTTGGCCGCCATTCTTGCGGTACCCTGGCGACTGTCATTGAAGGTAAGCAGCCTGCGCCCGCGGCATGGATGGTCAGCAGGTTTATCTCCATCGGGGACATAATCTAGCAGGGTGGGCAGTATACCACCCAAGAGAAAGGGAGCTCCAAGCCGGCTGAACCGAAACAGCGGACGCTTCGGTGCTTCCTCCGTCCCGCACACTGGGCACATCAGCCCACTGCCCGCATCCTCACGCGCGAAAATACGCAAAGACTCGTTGTCATGCTCTACTATGCGGCGAGAGCCACGGTCAATCTCCAGGGGGCCGACATGGGAGGATTCTCGGTTGACCACCAACACCCGATTCATTCCACCCGTTGCGCCTTGTTCCGGGCTTTCATCCTCTCTGTCCAGCTCGATATCAGCCTCAACCTCCAACTCGAATTCATCCAATGCGTTGGGCGTACTGAAATGCAGCAATTCTCCGAGACGTTCACCGGCAAGCAAATGGACCGCGCCACAATCAACGCAAGCAATCACCTCGTAAACCGGACTGCCGCAATCGCAATGTTTTCGCGGGTCGAAATGTACCTTGCCGAATGGCCAATTTTCATCATCCAGTTGCGAATCCTTCTTCGCGCCGCATTGGGGATCTGCACAGGCCCAAAGTCCAGACAACGTCTGGTGAAATAAGTGTGCCCTGAGAGGCAGATAAGATTCTCCGGAATGTGCCCCATCGTCGTCTGGATGCCGAGTCCCTGTCAGCAGATCAAGCCAACGCAAGGCTTCAAGATACTGCTCGCGGGTATATTTCCTGCCACCCCCGAACAACGCTGCACTGATGTCCGATAACCTAGCTACTGGTGGCCTAGATGCATCCTTGACGAACAGGTCACGGATGGCGCGCGCGGTTTTATGCCTAACCAGAGCCTTATATCTTTGCTCAGAAAATTCACTTCTCGAATCGATGGCTTGTAGTCCCTCCAAGGGCATTTCATCGGCGGATACTCCCCCCGCGATCTGCGGAACCATTCGCTGCCCCACCACCAGATGTACTCGCTCGAGCGACACACCTGCCACATCAGCCAGAAAACGACGCAGTCTCTGACCAGCCTCACCCTCAGGATCGCCGATGGTCGCAGAGGTCGCGACAAACCGTACCTGATCCGATGTTACGCCAAACGCAAGTAGAACCCTACGAATCAAAAGTGCGGCCTCCGCCGCCTGAGATCCCACGTAGGTGTGCGCCTCGTCGAGTACCACCCATTTCAGCCTCCCCTGCGACTGTTGCAGTATCGGGGCGTCGGCCGTGCGCACCAGCATGAACTCCAGCATCGTCGCATTGGTGACCAGAATCGGCGGTGCGGAGGCGCGCAGGCTGGGGCGGTCAATCACTTCGCTGATATGCTGCCGACGTATTTGCAACGGTTGCTCTTTCTCCGGCGTATTACCGTTATACAGACAGAAACGGATATCGCCGCTAAAAGCCTCCGTCCAGGCGCGCAGACGCTCTCGCTGGCTGTTGATCAACGCATTAAGCGGATACAGAAACAGGGCGCGCACGCCAACCAGTTGACCCTGATGCCGCTGACGCGCAAGGCTGTCCAAGATCGGAACCATGAAACACTCGGTTTTTCCCGATCCCGTGCCGCTGGCCACCACCAGGGACTGAGGTGTCGGCTCACTCAGTATTCGCCAAGCCTGCAACTGGTGTGTGTAAGGACACCGGTCTTTGGCAAAGCGGTAGTCCTTGGCAAATTCTGTCGGCGGTTCATCCATGGCCCCGACAAGTTCTGGCACCAACAGATCTCCAGCCAATTCCGCCATGGTTGGCTCAGCCATTTGCCAGCCAAATACTGCCTCGAACGTCGGGTCGGCCAGAAAGGCGCCGGATTCTCCAAAAGGCCGATCAAATACTTCCGCCAGGTAACGCCGCAGTGGAACGTTTGAGAATCCCAGGCGACTGATTGCGGACAACTTCGCGCGATCAGCAAGAACCGGTAATAGCTCAGAGTAATAATCCGGTTTCATGGCGTAGTTATCTCATCAAGCAATCCATGGGCAAAGCAATGCGCGACAGTCTGGTTGTATGCATCTTCAAACCAATCCGGATCAAAAGCTTGGTAGTTACGCAAAGCATGAATGAGCTCGGCATCGTGAAACCAGTTGATGGTCTTATTGGTCATGGTCTGAACCGCCAGAATAATTGGGATATTGATGACCCAGGTTCGAAAGCCCTCGGCACCGGTGTGTAGGCAGGACTCGAATCGTGGGTCAAGGTCAATGGAAGACCACAGGGACTGGAGGTCTTGGGGCCACTGATCATCAGCATGTCGGCGGCGTAACTCCATCAGTTTGCTATTCTCGCCCTCGAACAAAATTCGCGTTGTTTGCTGACCCAAGAATTTGAGCGCATCCACCTCCCTTTGTGTTTCCGGCAGCCATTCTTTGGCCGCTATTCCGAGCAGAAATGCCAGTGCGCCATTCAGGGATTTAAGCAACTGAATCCTGCGACACAAATGGGGCTTAAGTACCGCCGGACCGCATTGCTCTCCAAACAACTCCACGCACTGTGCGTCCAGTTGGCTCATGGCCGCTTGCCAGCCCTCAAATGGGATCGTCTCCCAGGCGAACGGTAGTTCCTGGGAAAAGCGGATAATGAATTCCGGTTTCAGACTACTCAACCGCAGCGCTAGTGCCGCCATTCCAAGGGGCGAATGCGAAAAGCACCGCCATATATCCAGCGTGGGCAGGGGTAGATGTGCGACGTGCCCTGCCAACTGCTCCACTTTTTCCCAATCCTCGTTGAGAAAATCCGAAGCGAGCGTTTCGATGATCTCATCAATACGCTGCTCACGCGCTTGCTCATTGGCGATGCTGAACGTACCAGACAGCCCCTCATCCTCGCTAAGCTCTCCGTCAACAAACCATAAGGTGGGGCGAAACGGCAGTTTCGACTTGGATGCCGGATAGACCAGCCAGGAGCCAGGCGAACGCAACTGGGGTGAAAACAGCCAACTGCCGGTCGCCACTCCCTCGCTTACGGAAGGCTCCAGAGTCACAGCCTCATCGCCCGGACTTTCGAGCCGTAAAGCCAATACCGAAAGCCGCTCCAGATCCTGAATTTGCTGCGACTTCAAGCCCTCGATATCCAGCCGAATCGAATCTCCGTCACGTTCGAGCGTCGCCGAGTAGCGCGCCAGCTGAAGCGTGAACATCAACGCCCGCTGAACGCATATCTCAACCATAATCCTCGCGTCTGGTAATTCACTTACTGAAAACAATTGCTGGATATCAGACAGGTAGTCCTGCAACCTGATCTCCATGCTCAGCGCGCCAGGCAGGGCGCGAAGCAGGTATCTACGAGTATTTTGCCGACATTGTCCAGAATCTTCATATCAGCACGGCAGTTTATCTGTCCACCGGAGACTAGGATGCGGACGCCGTGCAATTGCTGAACTGCCAGCAAGCTATTGTTAACCAGGGCTCTGCCGTCGCCATCAAACACGCGAACACCGTGTGCAGGAAACGGCAAGCGGAATCTGGCAGGGACCGCCGAGTGCGGCCAGTATGCTTCCAGCTCAATCAGGTCCGGAGCACGTTGATCCTCCCAGACTGCGACATCAAGCATTGCGTCACCTTCCGTCAGCTTGAAGCTTTGTTTGACACCTTCGGTTGTAACCCGAGCGCGGGCAATATCCCAATCTCTGAATCGTATCGTTCCGGAAACAGCGTCCGCTGAACTGAATTCAACATTCGCCGACTTCGGCAACACCAGCACCTTGCCACGATAGCGGATGTCACCCGATGCCGGATAGCGAAGAGTCAGTGGACCTGAAATTGAATGCGAGACTGCTGAGCCCCCGATAACGCTGACTCCAAGCTGCCCCTCCACCTTGCGCCTGACCTCGTCGTCCACGCGGAACAGCGAAGGCAGTCCCCGGAACGCCAGATTGGGGGAAATGAAATCCAGCCAATAGCGATCGCCATCCCACGCATATCTTTTCTCACTGGCATCGGCGCGACCAGTGCGCAGCCTAAAGGTCAGTCCACCGCCTTCGTGCGCGCGCAATACACCGCGCACCGCGACAAGATGTCGCCCGAGGCCGTACAGCGCACCCTTTTCCGTGATCACTGAATCACCGTCGTATTCGATTTCCCAGCCCTCGGGCAGAGCGATCAGTGCCTGTTGCGCCGCGACGCTGCCGCTACCTTGACGGACGAAATGGACAAGGGAATTTTTTTCGACAAAAACCCAGGGCAGCTCAGCATCCAGTTCATCGCCCCGGCTGGCTGTGACTGTCCATACCCGGCCATCGGAAGATGCCATACGCAACAGATGTTCGCCTGTCGCGACATCATCCGAGAAGCCCAAAGGCTTTCGCTCCAGGCGGTATTTCTGCTGCCCCGCAAGGCTGCGCATGCCGGTGGTCAGCTCGGCGGAGCCGACCTGCAGCAATAGCTCCGCGCTGCGCGGCAACTCTTGCATATCAACAGAAAACAAAGACGCCAACTTGTCGGTGGAAATCACTTCCGGAAGGTCCAGCCTAGAACGCAATGCCCAGTTTTCATCGCCTGTTTTTTCCAGCAGGCGCTCCACCGGTAGCACCTCCGCCTGCTTTTCAATACGTACGCTGGCCGCATCCCGGATCAGCTGCTCGATCATTCCCTGAGCATGTTCATCCTCCACCGGTAGCGGAAAACGGTCTCTCCAGCGAGGAATTTTCCGATCCAAGATCGCCACCGCATCCGCACTGGATTGCAACCCGGCCTCCTGTTTAAGGCCGAGCACCGTCCAGGCGACATCCGCCAGCAACGTGTATATGGTGCCCTGACGATAGCTTTGCGGCAGCGTGGTGGCGAGGCTTTCCACCCAGTTCAGCAGATCGCTCTGGGTTACCTGTGAACCGGACGCTAGATGCAGTACCCGACTCAACAACTGGCCGATACCACCACGTGAGCTAGCAAGTAGCTTCAGAGGAAGCCCACCCTGCACAGCCACCGAGCCAATGAAGCGCATTCCACCGCTTTCACGCAGCCGAATACACCAGCCACGAAAGCCTTGCTTTACAAAATCACTGCGCTGAGTGGGACTCCATTCGTCCGGAGCCGCACCCAAATCGTGCAGTATCGGCTCCCAGCTAAAACCCGAACCATCGTAGCGGCGGCGCCACCATTCTGAAGCGTAGAGCACGAACAATTCGGCGAAGTCGGATAACTCGGCAACCCGTGCGAGGCCATGACGAGGAAGCAGTTGACTCAACCAGTGCTGGAGCAATTTTTCCAGACTGCTGAATTCATCTTCAGACAATCGATACAAATAGAGAGAACGACCGTCGGGATTCGTGCGCCCATGGCGATCAAGCAACCGCTTTTTCCAGTCACTGAACTGCGTAAACGTGGACATAATCGTCCTTCCTTATGATACTTTCATCATTACGCAGGCAGTGCTGGCTTTTTACCTACCGGCCCGGTATTCAGGGGTCCATCTGCCCAACGTAAGCATCCAGTCATGACAATCTCATCGAAAAGCTCAAACTCTGGAGCATTGGATAGAGTATTGCTAATCACCGTTTATATTAAGCCTAACTTTAGCAGTCTATCGGGCATGGAGTGTTCTGAGTGCCGCATAAGCCAACCGTGGAATCAGATCGGGCGGCGGTTGAACTGGTACCCAAAAGCAACCAGATACCGGTGGGCGTATTTGCCTCTGACCGAGTGATGGGTGTTGCGGATGGCCGACTTGACGTGGCCAAGCATCGTGTTCACCCAGTGAAACTCAGGCTTGTGGACACTGGTTTTGCCACCACCGTTGGCCACCGCGGCCTTGCGCAGAGTGTTGAAACAGGGCAGTCTGTCGGAACAGACCCTCGTGCCGTCAGCCAGATGCCGCCTCGCCCAAGCGGCGGTCTCCAGGCTCCTGGAACCTTTGATCACGCTCAGTTTCACGCGGATCGGATGCCCTTTGTCGTTGGTCTGCAGGCCGCCCCGCGGCCGCGTTTGCCACCGCTTCGCTCACCACCGAGATAGGCATCGTCGATCTGCACCAGACCCTCCAGCTGATGTTTGTCATCGCGTTCCATCATCACCTGCATCAGTTTATGTTTGATCCGCCAGGCCGCATCGTAGAAAATGCCCAGCTCGCGGTGCAGCTGCATCGCCGAGACGCCTTTTTTTGCTCTGCGTCAGCAGGTAGAAGGCCAAGAACCACACCGTCAGCGGCAGTTTGGTGGAACTGAAGATGGTGCCCGCCGTCGCCGAGGTCTGGCGGTGGCATCGATAGCACTGCTTTTCGGTGCCGTAGGCTTTTGGAAAGTCGGTCAGACTGATGCCTTTCTGAAACTGTATTGCGTTGCGAGCCATTGAATATCTTCGCATTATCAGTAAATTATGATATTAATAGTATACCATAAGTGCCGCTTGTTATTCACGGTAATTTGATCGTTTTATGTCTAAGACTTGTCGATTTTTAATACCATGAATGCGCTAAACAACATGGCATGGTATTTTGTCAAAGCCCTGATCTTGAGGGCGACAATGCCATGATTTATTCCATTGAAAAAGTTTGCTTGGCGACGCCAGCCAGTGCCAGACGCGGAATCATTCCCACTCGATAGTTGCAGGAGGTTTGCTTGAAATATCATAAGTTACCCGGCTGATCCCTGGCACTTCGTTGACAATGCGACTCGCAATCATTTCGAGAATGTCAAAAGGAATTCTCATGCTTCTCGCCGTCATGAAGTCCTGCGTCTGTACCGCTCGTAAACTGATGACATATTCATACGCCCGATTATCACCAACCACCCCGACAGACTTGATCGGTAGAAAAACCGCAAAAGCCTGGCTGGCCTCATAGTAAAGATCATGATTGAACAGTTCTTCAATGAATATCGCGTCCGCCAATCTCAGCATGTCGACATATTCTTTCCTGACCTCGCCGAGGATTCGAACCCCCAGCCCCGGTCCCGGAAATGGATGCCGATAAACGATCTCCGGCGGTAAACCGAGTTCCAAGCCGATTTCCCGCACCTCATCTTTGAACAGCTCCCGAAGTGGTTCCAGCAGCTGAAGGTGCATGGATTCAGGCAACCCGCCGACATTGTGATGCGATTTGATGACTTTTGCTTTATTTGTACCCGCGGCCGCCGATTCAATGACATCCGGATAGATCGTGCCTTGTGCCAGCCACTTTATTCCCTGCAGCTCGCGGGCCTTCTCCTGGAAAATCTCAATGAACACCCGACCGATGACATTTCGTTTCCGCTCAGGGTCAGTAATGCCGGCCAACTCGGAATAGAACCGATCGCCTGCCGCAACAGAAACGACGTCCACCCCGAGTTTTTCCACCATACTTTTCCGTACCATCTGCGCTTCATTCAGCCGCAGTAATCCATTATCGACGAAGATACAGGTTAACTGATCCCCTAGTGAGCGGTGTAACAGCGCGGCGCACACTGATGAGTCCACCCCGCCGGAGAGCGCCAGTATGACTCGATCGTTCCCGACGACTTTCACGATTCCATCAGTCATTGATTCGATGATGGATTCGGTCTGCCAATTTGACGGACACTGACAGATGTTATGGATGAATCGCTGGAGAATGTCCGCGCCACCTTCGGTGTGGGTAACCTCCGGATGAAACTGAAGCCCGTAAAAATGCCGTGTTTCGTCGCCGATAGCCGCATGGGGAGACGCGGATGATTCAGCGATTGTTGTGAATCCCGGTGGCAACTCAATCACCCGGTCGCCGTGACTCATCCAGACATCCATCGTCAAATCGCGTCCACCATCCACTTCTTCAACTGAGCCGGTCAATAATTCTGACTGACCGGTCAGCCTGATCTCAGTGTGCCCATACTCATGAACCGCAGCATTTTCAACCCGACCACCAAGTTGAGACACCAGGGCCTGCATGCCATAACAGATTCCCAACACCGGCACACCCAACCGAAGTACCTCGGGCGCGATTCGAGCTGTAAAATTCTCGGTTACTGTGGCAGGACCGCCTGAAAGTATGATGCCCCGCGGCTGAAATTCGACTACCGATTCAAATGGTGCATCGTAAGAGAGAATGGCACTGTAAACGCCACACTCGCGAATCCGCCGAGCAACCAGCTGCGTATACTGCGAGCCGAAATCCAGAACCAGAATGCGTTCTGTCGGCAAAGCCAATTTATAGGCGTCGGTCACGGAACTTCAAAGTTACCTGAGCTACCAAAGTCAACAATGGTGAATAAAGTTGAGTGTGGAATTTCGGGCTGCAGCACAAGACCTTCTTCACCAAATTACGGGTTGAGCAGTCGCCTTTCACCGAAAATTCGACCGTCACCTCAATACCGTTGGTAATTCGGAGATTCCTTCACAATTTCTACATCGTGAACGTGGCTTTCACGAATGCCTGAATTTGAAATCTGTACAAACCGTCCATGCGTGCGAAGCGCATCAAGGTCGGCACTGCCAGTGTAACCCATGCTGGACCGAAGCCCGCCAATCAAGTGATGAACAACCGTCTGCATACCGCCTCGGTACGGCACGCGGGCTTCGATGCCCTCAGGCACCAGCTTGACGCTGTTTTCCTCCGCTTCCTGAAAATAGCGATCTTTGGAGCCATCTTCCATTGCACCCAAAGAGCCCATGCCGCGATACGATTTGTAAGTTCGGCCTTCGTACACTTCAATTTCGCCAGGCGCTTCATCAGTGCCAGCCAATAGGCCGCCTATCATAATCGAATGAGCTCCAGCGGCAATCGCCTTAGCCAGGTCACCCGAATAGCGGATGCCACCATCCGAGATGACTTTCACCGGTGAACCTTTCAACGCACGGGCCACATTGATGATGGCTGTGAGCTGAGGCACGCCCACTCCGGCCACGACCCGGGTGGTACAGATGGAGCCAGGGCCGACCCCAACTTTCACTGCATCAGCCCCCTGCGCCGCCAGGTCCAAAGCGGCTTCACCCGTTGCCACATTGCCGGCAACAACTTCAACATCTGGAAACTGTCCTTTGATTTCCCGAATCTGCCGGAGTACCCGTTCAGCATGCCCATGCGCGGTATCGATTACCACAACATCAACTCCGGCATCAACCAACCGGCCCACTCGATCCAGCTCCATATCAGTTGTTCCAACGGCCGCGCCGACCAGCAGCCGACCATCACCATCTTTACAGGCATTGGGATAAGTCTGCGATTTCATAATATCCTTAACGGTGATCAGTCCTCGCAAACAGAAATCTTTGTCAACCACAAGAATTTTTTCAATACGATTGCCGTGCAGCAGGTCCAGAATCGTTTTCTTTCTGGTACCTTCCCGCACGGTAACCAGGCGGCTTTTCGGCGTCATGACTGAGGCGATCAATTCGTCACTTCGCTTCTGAAACAGCAGATCGCGATTGGTAACGATGCCGGTCAGCCGATTGTCATCCAGCACTGGAACTCCGGAAATCTGGTGTTTCGCCATCAGGTCCATCACCTGCGCAATCGTCATATCAACTGTTGCGGTGATGGGATCCGTGACGACCCCGCTCTCATGTTTTTTGACGCGCCGCACTTCCTCGCTCTGTCTATCAGGTGAGAGATTTCGATGAATGACACCCAGACCGCCCATCTGAGCCAGTGTGATCGCCATTTTCGATTCGGTAACCGTGTCCATCGCCGCAGACAGCAATGGTAGATTCAGAACGATCTTTTGAGTGAGTGGTGTTTTGAGGTCCGCTTCCTTCGGCAGCACCGAGGATCTGGCAGGCACCAGAAGGACATCGTCAAAGGTGAGGGCTTGATCTATACTTTCCATTTGTCAATTATAGCCAGAAAAATCGAATTTTTTTGTACGGATTGTCAACATTGTCCAAAGTCAGGTCCGCAAAGAAATTGTGAATCATGAGCCCTGTTTATATCCATGGCTCAAAGACACCTTGACATCACTGCAGCCAAACATCCGAACCTTCCTATTCGGCGCAGGCCAATTGCACCAATCGGAAAATCTAGAGTGCATACGCCTCGCACGCGATCACTTTGAAGACGAAGCCGTGACTGTTGAAAACCGATAGCAGCACATTCGACGCTACCGTAGACAGCTTGGTACCTGATCCTACCATTCGGCGGCCAGTGCGGATGACTTCAATGGGATTCTGCAGACACAGTGAGCATCAGAGTCAGGTCGAATCGCTTCCCTGATTCGATCAAACGCAATCCTGAGCAACAGAACGCAACTGAAATACAATGAGTCAATATTATCGAAACCTCAACTCAATGTTGAATGCATTTCTGCGAGTTCATCGGCCTCGCGGATATTTCCAGTTAAACAATCGCGAATCATTTGAGGAACCATTCATGGATCAGTTTCAGCTGTATATCGGCGGTGAATTTCAAAACGGCAGTGGCAATTTTGAAAGTGTCAATCCAGCAGACGGCGAGCCTTGGGCGATCATGCCCGAGGCACAGACCGAAGATGTCAATCGTGCCGTATCGGCTGCCGCTCAGGCACTTCGAGATGCGAACTGGACGGGGCTGAATGCGACGCGACGCGGCAAAATGCTCTATCGACTGGCTGAGCTCATTGAGAAGAATGCGAAATCCATTGCCGAACTTGAAACCCGCGACACGGGTAAGATCATTCGCGAAACGAGTGCGCAGATCAGCTACGTCGCTGATTTCTACCGTTACTACGCGGGCTTGGCCGACAAAATGGAAGGTGCGCACCTGCCAATCGATCGCCCGAATATGGAAGTCTGGCTCAAACGCGAGCCGATCGGTGTAGTCGCCGCCATCGTTCCCTGGAACAGCCAGCTGTTCCTGTCGGCAGTGAAGCTCGGACCGGCCTTGGCGGCCGGGTGCACCGTTGTTCTTAAAGCTTCGGAAGATGGTGCGGCACCGCTGCTGGCTTTTGCGAAACTGATCGATGAAGCCGGTTTTCCGCCAGGCGTCGTCAACGTCATCACCGGTTTTGGAGAAAAGTGCGGATCCGTTTTAGCGTCTCACCCCGACGTATCTCGAGTGGCTTTCACCGGCGGACCGGAAACAGCCCGTCATATCATGCGACATTGTGCGGAGAACCTCGCCAGTTCCTCGCTGGAACTGGGCGGTAAATCACCATTTGTCGTTTTCGAAGATGCGGATATCGAAAGCGCCGCCAATACCCAGGTTTCCGCCATCTTCGCAGCCAGCGGACAGAGCTGCGTCGCCGGTTCCAGACTTATTGTCGCCCGCTCCATCAAGGATGACTTTGTTGCGCGGCTCAAACGAGTCGCCTTAAATGCGGTCGTTGATGATCCATCGAACAGTCGAACGGAAATCGGCCCGCTATGTACACTTCGGCAACGCAACTGGATCAATGAGGTGGTGGAGTCTTCCATTGATGCGGGGGCCAGACTGATTGTGGGTGGGTCAAATGTCAATCGGCCGGGTTTTTTCTTTCAGCCGACCATTTTGGACTGTTCCGAACAGCCCGACGCGCCGAGCGTACGCAAAGAACTGTTCGGTCCGGTGCTGTCAGTGGTCGCATTCGATACGGAAGAGGAAGCGGTTGCAATTGCCAACGACACGCCTTACGGACTGGCCGGCGGCGTGTTCACCCGCAGTCTTTCCCGCGCGCATCGCATGATCAATCAGATCAATGCGGGAGTTGTCTGGGTCAATACCTATCGTGCGGTTTCTCCAATCGCACCATTTGGCGGTCATGGGCTTTCCGGATATGGCCGCGAGGGCGGCATACAGGCCGCATTGGACTACACGAAAGTCAAGGCTGTCTGGCTGAATACGTCGGAAGATACGGTTCCAGATCCATTCCTGATGCGCTAGCAAATCAACCGGCACCCACGACACCGCCTGACAGGAGACTCGCTTGCGCACCGACAACAGTCCACTATGCGTCAGTGAACTGAACGCTCTGGCTAAAGAACTGCTGGAATCGGGAATCGGAACAATTCGACTGCGCGGCGAAGTGTCCACAGTCGCCAAGTCTCAGGCGGGGCATTATTACTTTACCCTCAAAGATGAGAAGGCTGAAATTCGATGCGCACTGTTCAGGTCGACGATTTATCGCAACCGAATCAGGCAAGAACCGGAGCAGGGAAAGGAAGTCATTCTTGAAGGTCGGGTTACGCTATATGTTCTCAGAGGCAGCTATCAATTTCTTGTTGAGAACATGCAATCTGAAAAAGACAGAGAAGGTGAGCTGTATCAGCAGTTTCTTCAACTCAAGAGAGTGCTTGAGGAGCGGGGATATTTTCAGGAAGAAAGAAAAAAAGCCATCCCCTCGCATCCTCATCAGGTCGGTATTGTCTCTTCTCCTGCTGGTGCTGCCGTACACGACATCATCAGAACATTCAGGCGCCGGAATCCAACCGTCAGATTACTGATCTATCCAACCGCCGTACAGGGAGAGAGAGCGCCCGACGAAATTTCCGCCGCGATCAGCCTGGCCAACCAAAGAAAAGAGGTTGATGTCCTTCTGGTCAGCCGCGGTGGCGGCTCGCTCGAAGATCTGGCGGCATTCAACAGCAAAGTGGTTGCCGATGCGATCTATTCCAGTGAAATACCCATCGTAACGGGTATTGGGCATCAAACGGATGTTTCAATCGCTGACTATGTGGCCGATAAAGCAATGGCCACACCGACCGCAGCGGCAGAACGGATCAGTACCCCATCCATCGATGAAATGCTGCAGATTCTATCAAACCTGGAGTCAGGCCTGTTCGACCGGATCTCAACCGAACTGAACAATCTCGAACAGCGTCTTGATCTGGCGCAGAGAAGTCTCAAGCACCCAGAACAGAGGATATCAGACCTGCGGAATCAGTTCCGCGCCTTTGGTGAAAATTTGACGCTGCTCTTCAGAAATTCCATCGTTACGCGAGTGGGAACAGTGAATGTACGATATCAGCAACTGTTGAACGAGTCGCCAGCTGGCACCATTGAACATCTGAATAGGAATTTAGCGGCCGCCGCCGAAAATCTGCATCGTCTGACTGTGATGTGTCACGAAAAACGCACCACACGAGTTGAATCACTGGCCAGGCAACTCGAAGCGATGAACCCGCAATCGACATTGAATAGAGGCTACGCCATCATTCGAAATAAAGCGGATGATTCCATTGTCGCTGATGCCAGGATTGTTTCTCAGGGAGACAGGATCAATGCTCAACTTGCCAAAGGGTCGCTTGATCTGCTCGTGGAATCCGTTCAGTCGTAAGAACGCAACGGCCGCACCGCATACCAAATCAAGGACCGACTGAGCTGAGACCGCGCCGGTCGCCAATGACAGAAGAATCCCGGACCCACACCCCGTCGGTCCGGGATTCCAGTTCCCGCGGTCAGAAACTCTTCCGGGCGCCCATGACGATGCCGTGATCGTATTCGCCATCGACCACCGCACCGGCATAACCCAACTTCACCTGCCAGCTGTCGGGAGACTTCGACTCCACCAGACTGACCGCCGCCGTCAGGCCAATCACCGAACGCGGCAGCCGCGCCGCCTTAGCCGACACATTGAAACTCGTCGCTCCCAGGCGGTCGGAATACCGCAGCCGCTCCCGACCGCTGAAATCGGCCGACTGGATGCGGTAGGAAGTGAACCTCACCTGCGGCCGCCAGCGCCAGCCGCCCGCCGACCCGGACAGCCAGCGGCGGGAAGAAACACTCAGCCCCAGACCCCAGCCACGATACGCATGCTTCATGGACGGCACCTGCGCCTGCATCAGCGAATTGCCGGCCGTATAGCCGCGGCTCATCACCTCGCCTGAAAACAGGCTGATCTTTGGCACCACCCGCAGGGCGCCGAAGTGCCTTGTAATGCCGCCGGTGACCGTCGTCTGCCGGTGCCGCAGTTTCGTCAGGCCACTGACTGATCCACTCGTCATCGGGTCCGCAATGGTCAGGTGCGCATCATACCGGCCCTCGGCCATCTTCGCACCCGCGAACCATGACTCCCGCACATAATGCGCCTGCACCGCATAGCCGTAGCCGGCGAATGCCGCCCGCGCGTCGCCTTCACTCCAGCGGCCCCGATACGACATCGACGCATCCGTCATGGCGGACGCACCCACCACGAAATCATCGCCCAGCCGGGCGTTCAGCCCCATCGTCAGGCTTTCCGCGCGGGCGCCTCCCGGCAGCCCCGCCGTCGGCACGCGGCCGGCGTAAGAATGCGCCCAGTACTGAATCCCGTCGCGCTCGGTGCGATAGTCCTGTTCCAGATCAAAGGCCGTCATGACGGCGTCATTTCCAGGCCCGTAGCTCGACTCTTCTTCCGGCTGCGCGGGGTCCGGCAGGTCCCCGGGCTGATTGAGCAGGGCGAACAGCAGCGCCAGACCGCCGATGGCGACGATGCCGCCACCACCAGAACCGCCGCCACCACCCGAACCGCCGCCAACCGGCGACCCGTCCTCACCGGTGCGTTCCGGTTCATCCTCCAGCACCAGACCGGAATCTATGCCCGCCAGCTTCAATACTTTTTTGTCTTCCTCATCCCCGAACATCCCATCACCAATCTTCCCGTTCGTATTGTCATGGATGGACATCGTACTCAGGTCATTATCCCCCGACTTAATCTCTTCGGCCTTCACGAATGTCCCCGTCTGCAGCACCTGCCTGGCGGCGGCACCGGCAGCAGGCGCGTACGACACCTGCAGCTTGGCGTCCGCCTCATCATTCTCATCACTGTCATCATCGACAAAACTGATCTTCTTCGCCGTCACCCGACCATAATTGTCCGCATCGGCAATCTGAAACCGCAGAATCGAGCCATCATTGACCGTCAGCGTGCCCGTCGCTCCCAGGTCCATGTGACCGGCCACCGTCAGCAGACCCTCTTCAATCACCGCCTGACTGCCCTTGAAACTGACGGCCTGCACCAGAGCCGCACCCTTGCCCCGTTTGCAGAATCGGTTGACGTTTCGGACATCGCCATGAATCCGGGCCGTCGGCGCATTTGCCTCGCTGACCGTGATGGCCAGCACATCGCCCCGCGGCGCACTGGTTTCGTCGGAATCAGGCGCACAGCCCATTTCCAGTGCGGACGCCTGTTGCTGTGTCAGGGTGACGTAGCCGCCGGAATCGGCACCGAAATCAATGTCGCCATGGATCACCCCACCGGCGTTGAGCACCAGACGGTCCCGGCCCTTGCCAAAATTAATGTCGCCGCGGATCTCGCTGTAGCGCAGCCGGAGCCGGTCGTTGTGATCACCGAAATGCATCGCACCGCGCACACTGTTTATAAGACCCGCCTCGCCCGTCATGCGAACCGTGGCCCTGCCGCCCACGAACCGGGCCGCCGTCGTCCCGGTCACCTGCGCCCCTTTGGTCAGATTCACAATGATGGTGTTGGAACTGTTGTTGGGCGTCATCGCAAACAGCCCGCTGCCGCCCGTCCCCACGGTGACCGAACCACCTTCCAGGGTGATCTTCGCATTGCCCTGTTCCGACACCGCAGCCACCCCGTGCGCGCGACTGCCCATCTTGTAAAAATCAGACCAGCCGGCCAACACCGCAGCGGTCGTATTCGCCCGCACCACGATCACCCCCTTGTTCACCGCATGCGCCAGACCGCCACTGCCGGCCGTCCAGGCCTGCACCCCGGAACCGCTGGTGCCCTGAGTGGTGATCGTTCCACCGGCATTGTTGGTCGCCGTGGCGTTGGAATTTTCCGCATACGCCGACACACCTGAGGAGGAACGGTAAGTGTCATTGGACGTACCGGTGCGGTCCACAGTGTAAATGTCGCCGCGCGTAACGATGGTCCCCTTGTTGGTGGCCGTGGCATCGCCATTGTTGCTGCCCGTCCCGGTGACGGAGGCGACCACACCCTTCGCCCCTGCACCCGATACGTTGACGGTGCCGGTGCTTTCGTTGGTCGCACTGGCGGCGCCCGTTCCTGTCGTATGGGTTTCCACGGCATTCGCGGTGTAGACGGCATCGGCATTGTGCGACGCACCACCGGTGGTGGTCACCGTACCAGAATTGGTGGCCGTCGAAGAACCGCCAGAAGAGGACGAATAAATCCCTACCGCACCGACTCCCGTCGTCGTGATGGTGCCGCCGACCTCGTTGGTCGCCTCGACCGCTCCTGTCCCTCCGCTCCAGGCATTCACGCCCAATGCCCGGACGCCTGAAGTGGTGACCGTGCCATAGTTTTGAGCCGTGGCGCCGCCACTTTCATTCGAAGCATGAACCCCTCGGGCATATCTTTTCGACGTCACGCCTTGGTACGTGTCGTCTGCCGCACCGCCCGAGGCCGTGATGGTGCCCCTGTTGATCGCCAGTGACGTTCCGCCTTCTCCCCAAGCATGAATCCCTCTGGCACCGGCTCCCCTAACGGTGATTGTGCCGCCGACCTCGTTGGTCGCTTCGGCCGCACCCGTCCCGTCGTGCGAGGCGTTTACGCCATCCGCCGATTCGCCCGAGGTGGTGACCGTGCCATAGTTTCGTGCGGTGGCATCACCACTCTCGCTGTAGGCTTGCACACCGCGAGCTTTTCTCTCAAACATCTCGTTTCCACTCCCAACATCCAGAGTGTCGCCAGAAGTTGAAATGGTGCCTCTGTTAACGGCCAGCGCATCGCCTGTTTTCGAGCCGGCACGGAGTCCCAAAGACGCTTTTCCTCTGGTTTCGATCCGCGCGCCAACCTCGTTGCTCGCTTCGGCCGCACCCGAACCTTCGCTCCAGGCTTCCACGCCTTCAGCCCGGACGCCCAAGGTGGTCACCCTTCCATAGTTTCGTGCGGTGGCACCGCCGTCTGCTGTCGACGCGTAAACCCCTTGGGCATATCTTTTGTACGTTGTGCCCTGGTACTGATCGTCTGCCGCATCGCCTGAGGTCGTGATGGTGCCCCTGTTGATCGCCAGCGCCGTCCCGTCTTCTCCATAAGCCCGAATCCCTCTGGCACCGGCTCCCGTAACCGTGATCGTGCCGCCGACCTCGTTGGTCGCTTCGGCCGCATCCGTCCCTTCGTGTGAGGCGTTTACGCCATCCGCCGATTCGCCCGAGGTGGTAACCGTGCCATGGTTTCGAGCCGTGGCGGCGCCGCTCTCGGTGTAGGCGGCAACACCGAAAGCTTTCCTCTCATACATCTCGTTTCCACTCCCTACATCCAGAGTGTCGCCGGACGTTGAAATGGTGCCTCTGTTAACCGCCAGCACATCACCTGTTTCCGAACTGGCATGGAGTCCCACAGACGCGGTTCCTTGGGTTTCGATCCGCGCCCCGACCGCGTTGGTCGCTTCGACTGCACCCGTACCGCCGCTCGAGGCTCCCACGCCATCAGCCCTGACGCCCGAAGTGGTGACCGTCCCATGGTTTCGAGCCGTGGCGGTGCCGGTGCCGCCATCAGTCCGCGCGAAAACCCCCAAGGCATATCTTTTGGACGTTACGCCCTGGTAAGTATCGTCTGCCGGCGCACCTGAGGTCGTGACGGTGCCCCTATTGATCGCCAGTGCCGTCCCACCTTCTACCCAAGCCTGAATCCCTCTGGCGCCGGCTCCGGTAACCGTGATCGTACCACCGACCTCGTTGGTTGCTTCGGCCGCACCCGTACCGTCGTTCGAGGCGCGAACGCCATCAGCTGATTCGCCCGAGGTGGTGACCGTACCATAGTTTCGAGACGTGGCATCGCCGCTCTCGGTGTAGGCGTAAACACCATAAGATTTCCTCTCATACGTCTCGCCTCCACTCGTTGTCGTCTGAGTGCCGCCGGAAGTTGAAACGGTGCCTCTGTTGACCGCCAGGACATCGCCGGTGCCCGAACCGGCATATAGCCCCCGAGACGCTTTTCCTTGGGTTTCGATCCGCGCCCCGGCTTCGTTATAAGCCTCGGTGTTTGCATCCTCCGCATGGACTTCAACGCCATCGTATGAGCTGCCATCACCATTCGTGGTAACCTGGCCGGAATTGCGCAGGATGGCCTTGCGCACGGCGTTCCCCGTGTTCGAATTGCCGACCCAGACATTGACACCACCGCGGCCGTTGCCGCCAGTTATGACCGTCGCAGTGCTGTAAACGTTCAGGTCGGCACCCAAATCATCAAATGACAAATTGATGTATTTGACGTTTGTACCATCCAAAACATAACCACCTTTCGGATCGTCGTTTTGTGGATAAACGCCATCCGCATTGGCGCTCCATGAAACATTGTCAATTGAAATGATCATCAGAGATCCAGCCCTTAGATTGGCTTCAACCGTGTCTGCACCGGACAGCTCTGCTGCACCCTCCAACAGTTTTTCCATAGCCGCATCATCAAGTTCATTGTTGTTGCCCTCACACTCGAACAGGTAGTCTTTGCCGCTGCTGTCGCGCGTGAAAGTTCCACTGTCAATGTCGTATGATCCGCGTTTGAACGGGGAACAGGTTGGATCGACCGCACTCACTGGTTGAGTGGCCAGCAGACATAAAAAAGCCACGATTGACGTGGCCAGACAGGACAGACGGTTCAGATGACCTGAACGCTCAGTTCCTATAGGGGGGGGGAGATTGGAAATCTTAACTGTGAATTCATTATCGCCTCCTAAAAGATGGTCTACATTCCATTACAGATGCCATTTCCTTACATGAAATCCAACAATATACAATAAATTTTTCCTGTATATATTATTTTCTCATACTTTTAAAGGAAAATTAAAATTTCTTAAGATCGCATTGGTCATGGGCTGATAGCGGACAGTTCGGAAGGCGATCGAATGCTGATGGCAAGGTCCAGGTAGAGATCAGACAGCCGTCTGCAGTGCCATCGCAGGTGCGGCGGTCTGCATTCACCGTGCCAGGCACTCGGAAGACAGAACCTCCTCGCACCCCATCAATGCGTGGCCGTCGCTCAGGTCGGCGCCGGTGACAAAGACGCGGTTACTTTATGAACGCAACAGGTATCTTATCGGCGCGGGCGGCGAAATGATGGCTCGCCTACGGTATGTAATTGAACCGGCGGTCCAGACGAATCAGGGAGGTGGCCACACTGCTCAGCGTGGGAGATGGCGCGTCACGTTTCGCACAAGGGACGGCTTCGCTCATCTTCATAACTGAAGTCCCGGGCATAGTGAAACCGGTTCTCAATCTCCCAGTGACCTCGAACCAGCACCGCGATCTGTTCCACCCCGGCCGGTCCACCAACAGCCAAGTCCCACCATGCGCCGCCACATGGCGCAGTGCGCGACCGAACACTCCATGGTAAGGCAGATGTGATGGCGGACGACGAGCTCGTCTCAGCTTCGACGTTCGGCGGGCGGGCGAACTGGACACAACTCAATTGCGCGCAAACCCATCGTGCAGCTCTCGCATTCCGACAGCATGATGGCGCCAATATGCCAGGTTGACTTCTGTTGGTTCAGAGCTGGAAGCGTTTTTTTGCCTCAGGCGACGGATCGGTCGAAAATCCATCCTGTGACACGCTGAATCAGGGTAGGATTGGTCTTCGCTGACTTTTGATTAGTCGTTAGATTGCCAGACGTAAAGCTTTAGGATTTTTAATTCAATATTGGAGGCGGAAGATCAGACAACACACTCCTAACCGCATCGAATGTAATTCATGATAGACGCACTCCATCCTGCTCAATACCAGAACCCACGTGTTGTGCGTCCTCAACCATCAGCGCTTCGCATCATACGGATTCCGGCCTGAACGAAAGACGACACGTACCTCACTCCCAAACAAATTGAACTTCTCTCTGAAATAATTCTCAAGATAGCGTCGATAATGTTCGGCGACCGCTTCGACATTGTTACCATGGATCACCACGACCGGTGGATTTCGCCCCCCTTGATGGGCATACTTGAGTTTGATCGGCCGGTTTCCCGACATGGGCGGCGGTGTTTGGATCACGGCTTCCCGGAGCAGACGGTTCAGTACTGCGGTCGGCATCTCGATCATCGCCGATCGGTAGGCTTTCCCGACCGCCTGCAGTAACTTTTTGAATCCCTGGCGCTTAAGAGCAGAAACATACAATGCCTCGTGATGCGCCGCGAATGCCAGTTTTCGCCGCAGGGCCGACGTTACTTCCTTTCGCTGTGATGAGCGGATTCTGTCAGATTTGTTGACGGCCAATACCACCGGCCGACCGGCCCGAAGTGCGAGTCCCGTTATCGTCGCATCCTGGTCCGATATCGGGTCTGTCCCATCAATGACCAATATCACCACATGAGCCGCTTCAATGGCCTGCAGCGTCTTCACGACGGACAGTTTCTCCAGCGTCTCATCAACGCGGGACCGGCGCCTGACTCCGGCGGTATCTAGAAATCGAAATCGCGCCTCTCCAACCTGCAGGGGTACGGTGATGGTGTCGCGCGTCGTGCCGGGCCGGTCACTGACGATCAACCGATCATTTCTGCAGAGCGCATTGATTAAAGTCGACTTCCCAACATTGGGCTTACCGATCACCGCAATTTTAGGCCCGGGATCAAGCCAGAGCGGATCTTCCATTTTCGGTAGCGCCTGAACGATGGGTGCCAGCATGCCGGAGACACCACTGCCGCGGCGGGCTGAAATTGGAATCGGCTCACTGAATCCCAACTCCTGAAATTCGAGCGTCGCGAACGCCGATTCCAAACCCTCGCTCTTGTTGACGACGATCGAAACCGGTGAGTTGGTTCTGCTCAGCTGCTGAGCGATCGTTCGGTCTGCGACCGTCAGACCTTCAGTCGCATCAAGCAGGAAGATGATCGCATCCGATTCATCAAGAACAGCTCCCACCTGCTCCGCAATCAACTTGGAAATCGTTCCATCTTCTCCCAATCCACCCGTGTCAACGATGAGGAAATTTCGCTCGTCTGAGCGCGCCAGTCCATACATTCGATCCCTGGTAACGCCAGGTACATCATTGACCAGCGCGTCCTGACTTCGAGTCAGCCGGTTAAACAGCGTTGATTTTCCGACATTCGGACGACCGACGATACTGACGACAGGAAGCATGGCGATGGCTGAGACAACTTGAGGACGGCGTCAAGCATGGTGTATCGTGTACACTCAGGAATCAATACGACTGACCACGTACCGCCATTGGATGAGATGGAGTTACGCTACTGAACTGCATTGAGCGTCAAGGCTTCAAGACGACCCGATCGATAGGTAACAAACACTCTGTCACCGTCGACAAGAAGACCGTCCTTCGCAACCCTGTCCCGAGCATGGTAGCGACCGATGACTGCGCCAGTGCCCTGATCAAGCACATGAAGATAGCCCAATGCATCGGCCACGAGCAGACGCTCACCCACTATCGCCATTTCGTCGATGCCGCGATACAGAAATGAATTCTGCTGCCACCGGTCAGCACCATTACTCAGATTGAATGCGAAAACGAGACTGTCGGCGTCGTGCCCATAAACTGCAGAACGATCGACTGCCAGGTTCCGACCGGACCGCAGGCGCCGTTCCCACTTCACATTTCCCGTTGACAGGTCGTAGGTTACGATCGCTCTGGATTCATCGGAGAGAATCAGATGATTGCCGAAGAGCTTGGGGTTAGCCTCCCGGCTTCTCAATATCTCGGCGCTGCGGTCCGAACCCAGATAAAGCTGCCACAGTTCAAAACCACTGGTCAGATCAGTGGCGATGACCCGACCCGTGGCATTGCCAATAATGACGGCATTTTCATATACGGCAGGTACGGCTGAACCGAACTCAAGAAACTCGGGTTGATCATAGATCGCGTCCCAAAGGAATGTGCCGTCGGAAACCGAAAGAGCAATCAGGTTGCCATCAATTGTTCGCAATACCACTCGCTCGCGATAAATCAGCGGCGGCGCAAAGACCAGCTCGCTGAGCTGAGACTCCCAAATTTCAGAACCGTCTGCGCTACTTAGCGCATGGACCATGCCAGAACTGCTGACGACGACTGCGACGCCACCGCCCGCGCCGACCCCCGAAGCGATTCGGTGCCCGAGCTCGCGGCGCCAGGCCCCCACTTGAGATTCTCTGTCAAACGCCAGCACGTGCCCATCAGGCGATGCGGCAATCAGCAGATTGGCTTCCAAATTCGGGCGTAAAGCCACGAAGCCACTGTTTTTCTTCGCCGCGGTCCGTACCTCACTGGTGCTCCAACTTGCACTCAGTTGAACGGATTCGTCAATAACGGTTAAGGGCGTTGGATCGGGTTTCGTTATTTTTGGTGTACCACACGCAGTGAGCAGCAACGCCAAAAACAAAGCCATCAATGTTCGTATCATACTAATTTTCCTGTACCGGAACTGCATTTGACCAGCTCCAAAAGTTGCCAATGAGATTGATCCAATTTTTTTCTGTGTCTATACCGAAATCTGCTTCTGCATCTTTGCTTCAGCTCGGCGGGTTGATCGAGAGAGCTGCTAGAATTACGGATCGGCGACCAGTGTATCGTTCAGCTTCAGCGTCAGAATGGTCCGATATTCGGCACCGTCGTCAAGTGCATCGATACTCGTCTGATAGGCTTCACTCGCTTCCGCGAAACGGCCCAAGGCACGATACGCATCGCCCTTGAGTTCTTCGTAGTGCGATGCAAACGCATCGGCATCTGCGGAATCCAACAGATCCAGCGCCGCCAGATACTCGGACTCAGCAATCAGCAGCTGCGCCATGCGAATGCGGGCCACGTGAAGCGTCGAAGACTCGGATGACATTGAAATGGCATCTTCAAGCAAAGCGCGGGCTTCATCTGAATCACCTGCATCATAACTGGCTCGGGCCATCAGCAGGCGCGCCTTTTCCGCATAAACCGTGGCCGAATAATCGGCCTGCAGATCATCATACGCCTGGCGCGCATCCGTAACATTCGCCTCGACCACAGCAACCGACAGTCGCTGAAACACTTCCGAAGCCGCTTCCCGCTGGGCGCGCGTATGCTCATTCCAGCCAGTCCAGCCGCTCACTGCGATGATGCCAATGGAGAGTCCGCCAATGATGGTCCAGCGAAACTCTTTCCACCAACCTTTTATCTGTTGTAACCGTTCATCATCCGGTGTCATCGGGATTTCTCGCGTCGGATATTGACCATTATGCGCTAACGTTTGACTTCCAGCATTACTTGAATCGTTTCAACCGCATTGCTCCACGCAACGGACTGCTGTCCCGCATCGGCCTGCAGCGGTTTAACTGTTACCACGCGGGAACTGAGTTCGTCGGCTCCGATTATAACGCCTAAGGCGGCCTTTACCCGATCAGCATTCTTCAGCTGCTGTGCGAGCTTACCGCCGCCACAATGAAAGGTGGTGCGGATGCCAGACGAACGAAGTTTCTGAGCTAACTCCAGACCCGCAAGCTCGGCCTCCTCACCCAGAGTGCAGACATAGACTTGCGGTGCAGCCTTATGCACCTGGAATTCAGCCTGGCGCAGTACTTCGAGCAATCGCTCCAGACCCATCGCGAATCCAGCTCCCGGAACCGATTCGCCGCCCAGAAGTCTCACTAGGCCATCATATCGCCCGCCACCGCAAATCGCATTCTGCGCACCCAAAAGTCCAGTCGTCCACTCAAACACGGTATCCGTGTAATAATCCAGGCCGCGGACCAGCCGATGATTGATCACAAAATCCATGTTCTGAGATTCCAGCAACACACACAATCGCTCGAAATGCCGCCCGGATTGTGAATCCAAGTAGTCTGTCATCACCGGCGCTTCCGCAATGATCGACTGCATCGCCGGGTGTTTGCTGTCCAGGATGCGAAGCGGATTGGCGAGCAGGCGCCGCCGACTGTCTTCATCCAGTGCCTCCTCGTGCTTTTCGAAGTATGCCACGAGGTCGGCTCGATATCGCTGTCTTGAAGCGGATGAACCAATGGAGTTGATTTCAAGTCGGGTGTGTCTGTCGATACCGAGTGTCTGCCACAGTGCGTTCGCAACGAGAATGATTTCCGCATCCAGGTCCGGCGTCGCCCAACCAAAAGCTTCAATGCCAAACTGGTGGAACTGACGATAACGGCCTTTTTGCGGCCGTTCATATCGAAACATCGGCCCCAAATACCACAGGCGCGCCTTGCTGCGGTCAATCAATCCGTGCTCGATACAGGCGCGGACGCAACTGGCAGTCGCCTCGGGACGAAGTGTCAGACTCTCGCCACGATGGTCCAGAAACGTATACATTTCTTTTTCGACAATGTCGGTCTCTTCACCGATCGAGCGTTTGAACAACTCGGTTCGCTCCAGTACGGGCAGGCGAATTTCCCGATAACCATAGAGCGCTGCGACACTGCGGGCAGCTTCTTCCATCGCCGTCCACCAGTGCGTTTCGGACGGCAACAGATCATTCATGCCGCGGATGGATTGAATTTTCAAACTCACGGAGACCAGCCTACCGCTATCCCACTGAACTGTAGAGCGGCTCGGTTAAAACTGCATCAGAGCGTAGGGCAGAGCGCCGGGTCCGATCAATGAAATCTCCTTTCAGCTGACCACAGGCCGCATTGACATCATCGCCACGGGTTTTTCGCGTGATCGTCATAATGCGCCGCGACAGCAACACGTCTCTGAACCGATCGATTGTTTCAGCTGCTGAGCGTTCATAGGGCAGTCCTGCCACGCGGTTATAGGGAATCAGATTGACTTTGGCCGGTACGTCGTTCAGCAGGCGGGCCAGCCGCTCAGCTTGAGCAGGTGAGTCATTGACATCTTTCAGCATGACATATTCGAACGTAACCCGCCTGCGCCGGTCGGCATTGGCGTAACGACGGCAGGCCTCCATCAACTCTGCAATCTGATATTTTCTGTTCAGTGGCACCAACCTGTTTCTGAGCTCGTCGTCCGGCGCGTGTAAAGAAACTGCGAGACTGACGGGACAGTCGGCCAGCAGGCGATTGATGCCGGGAACGATACCAGCCGTACTCAGCGTGATCCGCCGCCGCGAGAAACCGTAAGCGCAGTCATCAAGCATCAGCTGCAGCGCCGCCACCACAGATTCGTAATTGAGCAGCGGTTCTCCCATGCCCATCATGACGACATTGGTAATCGGCCGCCGGCCGCCGTCGCTGAGCTGCGACCAGGCGTGCCACAGCTGGGCGATGATTTCCGATGCGGTCAGATTGCGGTTGAAACCCTGCCGTCCGGTCGCGCAGAATGTACAGTTCAGTGAGCAGCCCACCTGTGAAGATACGCAAAGCGTACCTCGGTCACCTTCCGGGATGAACACGGTCTCAATGCAGTTGTCATCCGACAGTGACAGCAACCACTTGCGGGTGCCATCGGCCGATACATTTTCAACGATCGGTCTGAGTCCTTCAATGACAGATAGGTCAGACAGTTTCTTCCGAAGCGGCTTGCTGAGATCGGTCATCGCGTCGAAATCAGTCATGCCGCGCTGGTGAATCCACTTCAGAATCTGTTTCGCACGGAAGGGTGACTCGCCGCAGTCCGCGAAAAAATCAATCAGTTCACTTCGGGGAAGACCAAGCAGGTTTATGTTCATGTCATGTTTCACCGGCTGAGCGATGCGCAACGCCGGTGCGGGTCAGCGCGAGTAGATCTGGTCGTGGGAAAAGAAAAATGCGATTTCAGTTTTGGCGGTTTCCGGCCCATCCGAGCCATGCACCGAGTTTCGCTCCAGCGATTCGGCAAGATCGGCGCGGATGGTGCCCGGAGCGGCATCCGCCGGATTGGTGGCGCCCATGATCTCACGATTCGCTTCAATGGCTTTTTTTCCCTCTAAGACCTGGACGACAATCGGACCTGATTGCATATATTCCACCAAACTGGTGAAAAACGGCCGCGCTTTGTGTACGGCATAAAACCCCTCGGCCTGTTCCCTGTCAAGATGAATCATTCTGCAGGCGACGATGGAGAGCCCGGCGGCTTCAAATCGTCGATTGATCTCGCCGATCAGATTTCTACTGACTGCATCGGGTTTGATGATGGATAAAGTCCTTTGTTTGGCCATAGGGCGTGCACCTTGAGGATTGAAACAGAAACTGGGTTCAGCATACGAGGGGCGGGAAAGCGCATCAGAATGGCCTGGACCGCAGTCCACCGCAGCTGGCTGGATATTTTACGAAAATTCGTCAGAGCGATCTTTTGAGATTATCCGGTCTTCAGCCGCGTTCCGAGGAGTCCATCGCGGTGCAGACCGCCCAGTTTGAGATCAATCATCCACCCTGAGCCGTTCATGTCGCTGGCAAAATAAACGGGCAAATAATTTGCCAGGCGAGCCCGGTACATTTTGGCTCCCGTATGATTGACCGGTCCTTCCACCAGTGCACTTCCGACGCGGCCAATATGGCGCTCAAGCACCTGCTGGCGAACGGTTTCGCCCGTTTCGCGCAGAATTTTCGCACGCTCCCGGCGAATCTCCAAGGGCACCTGATTCGGGATTCGGGCGGCGGGGGTGTCTTCCCGTTCCGAATACACAAATACATGCGGGTAGGCGATTTCAAGGTCGGTTATCGCTGTCCGCGTCAGCTCAAAGTCATCTTCGGACTCGGTCGGAAATCCGGCCATGATATCGGCTGACAGAATCAGGTCCGAGCGAGCGCTTCGGAGCGCTTCGACCGCCCGGTAGACCGCATCGGGCTGATATCGCCTTTTCATGCGTTTGAGAACAATCGGCGAGGCACTCTGCAGAGACAGATGGATGTGCGGGCAGAGGTTGCTGAAACGTTTCATTGCCGATATCAATTCTGGCTTTATGTGTGCTGGATCAATGGAACTCAGTCGAAATCGAGTCTCTGGATAACGCGTGGCCAATTCGCCGATCAAATTACACAGAGCAATCGTTGATCCCTCATCATTCGCCAGATCATCACCATAGGATCCCAAATCAATCCCACAGATGACAATCTCTGCGAATCCCTGTTCCACATAGCGATCGACCTGTCGAATAACCGCGGTTGGAGGAATCGAGCGACTCGGACCGCGGGCCTTGTGAATGATGCAGAAAGTGCAGCCATTATCACAGCCCTGCTGCACCTGAAGATTCGCTCGCGTACGCGATTCGAATCCAGCAATGGCTTCATCAGGCATTGGTCCGATGGCTGGATTAACTTTTGACATCGCCAACCTGTCTATGCCCATATCACCCGCGATGAGTTGTGGAATATTCAGTTTCTGACTGCCGGGAACAACGTAATCCACTCCTTCAATACTGGCGCAGGCATTCGGCCTCAGTTCCGCATAGCAGCCGGTCACGACAATCGTCGCCTGCGGATGATCTCGAATGGTACGGCGAATGGCCTGTCGGGACTGTCGGTCCGCTTCGCGGGTAACGGTACAGGTGTTGATGATGCAGACATCTTTGCCGTCGGCTGCCGACGCACTCCAGTCACTGGACTTCAGCTGACTGGCGATGTACTCCGACTCAAAAAGATTGACCTTACAACCCAGTGTTACCGTAAATACTGAAGGTTGTCTGGTTTCGGATTCAATTGGCGAGCGCACAGGCATGGAGCGGATTGATGAACGATGCACCTCAATCCTAACCTTGGCTAGGATGAGATGAGCTCTGGTCAATCGACGGTGAAACTTTCACCACAGCCGCATTCAGCGCTAACGTTCGGATTCCTAAAGGTGAACGATTCGGCCAATTGCTGCTTTTCGAAATCAATGGTTGTTCCAGCCACCAACTCCAGACTTTTCGGATCGACAAAAACATCAATTCCACAACTGTTGAAGACAAGATCGTCTGCGTTCGCTTCGGCCGCGATATCCACAACGTAGGCAAAACCGGAACAGCCTGTCTTACGTACACCAAACCTTAGTCCCTGCCCTGTGGAAGTGTCAAGATAGGTGCGTACTCGGTTGGCGGCGGATTCAGTGAGAGTAATGCTCATCTTCGTATTAAAGTTGGGTTGTTACCTGAATAATAAAATAATTCGAATTGTGGTAATTTTCAAGTTTTCTAAAATTTTACCGCATTTGATACTCCTATGTCAGAAATTCGTCTCAGGCTGATTTTTAGACCAAAACTAACAGAAAAATAATAAAAATCATAAATTCAATGCTTAAAAGAAAAATGGAACCTAATTGTGACACCATTTTAAGTGGTGCAGACCGATCAGAAGGTCCCTACCCGGTAGTGTGCAAAACTCCGAGTGCATCGTCATTTTCTGTTACCGGGTTCAGCCCGGGACGACTGGAGGATATGTACCACACCACCATCCTCCTGCTGCAGGATGGTAGCCAGCGGGGTCTTGTGTTCCCAATACCATACGGATGGTGTACCAGCTGACAGACGTTGACGGTGATGAACAGAAGGCCTGCGGACTGATGATGAATGGGGCAGGCATAGTTCCAGCTCGGACTTCAGGGTGTGGAAGACCGCTTTCAGGTCCGTGAGCATGGTGCAGGCGCGCCATAACGTCCGCGCCTCCCAGTCGGCAAAGTTCAAGTGCCGAGCGTTGACGTCGGTTTGGGTGGTCAAGGTGCCATCAACTGGCGTGTGTCACCAAGTCGCGTCGGTACTTGGCGCAGTTTAGAACGCTCGTCATGCAGAGCCTTGAACACTATCCTTGTGGCGCGTGGCGAAACGCCAGGCGATGGCCATTCATGTTCATTTCTGGACGCCGGAACGACAACCGATGATGATCTCGCACGTTACCTCCTCCACAGACTGGCACCGCTCCACTTCCAGTACCTTTTTACCAAGGCTTCGCCTTGTTTTTTTGGAGTTGACACTTTCGCCGCCTCTCCGTTACGCTACCCGGCTGCCGCACCTGCGCTACTACGAATTGGGCGATCGTTCGACTCGCTGGCAAGACAGCGGGCCATACTCTCTTATCAATGGGGTAGGTGGTACCCCGATTGTGCAAAGACCGCAGTCGAACTTTACCGTCGATGCTGAAACTCTTGACGAGACGGTAGCTGTCGCCGCCCTTTTCGGGCCTTGGTTCGGACCAGTCGGATGTGCATGGAGGTTATCATGCACCGATTTTGGCGTTTGAGATGGATGGGAGTGATGAAAAACGGTGGTTTCAACTTGAATGCAACGCCGGAAATCCTGTCAAATCTAGCTTGCAGTTCTCTGGCAGAGGCCAATATGGCGGTCTCCTTAGGTCCGATTTCCTGTTGGTGCCGCCCGGTACAGAAATGTCAACATTTCTCCACAACCAATCCAATCATGTTGCGATAACGCAACATTTTTCAGGGGTCATTCACCAATTTCCGCCTTTTCGCATCGTTCAGTTGCAAACACCCCCCCCCGACTGATAATGAAAACCGGCTGGCGAACGGCGGCTGTTGCTCAATCTTCATATCTGTTTCCGTAGACATAAAGAAAAGCCGTCCGTTCGCCAAGCCGATTTTACTTTATTGCAGAGAGCTTTATTATCAATGACTTGTTGATAATCCTGCCCTCTGCCATCGGTAGGCCGGCGAGCGGCAGCCAACTGTCACAGAGGATTGCACAGTCATCAGATAAGTGGCCCGCTCGCCAACCTGCCTCATTGCAACCTGTGAGGAAAATTATGAAAATCACTCAAAAAATTGCAACAGTTCTTATTTTATCCGTTTCTGCCGTTTCCAGACGGCTGGTGGCGGTTCTGGTCTGTTCAGGCCTGCTGGCGGCACCGGCCGCGGTGTTCGCCGAAGCGTCCTGGTACGGCTCGTTGCGCGGCGGGGTGGAGCTGAAAAAAGGCCAGGACGCCAAATACTACGACGGCGCCTCGCGCTGGGGCATCAAAGGCTCCAACGAGATTTCGGAAGGCCTGACCGCGGTCTACAACTTCGAGCACGAGATCAGCACCGCGGACGCCGGTCAGGCCAAAGGCCGGCTGGCCTACGTGGGCCTGTCCGGCGGTTTCGGCGCGCTGACGCTGGGACAGATCTGGAGCGCCAGCTACAACCACACCGGCGTCATCCGCGACATCAGCAACTGGCACAGCGCCCACGAATCCAGTGGCCGGGTCGGCAGCGCCCTGTCCTATGCCTATACGGGTGACGCTTTCAGCGTGCAGTTCGACGCCATCATGGCCGGTGGGAAAGACACCGGCAAGGCCGTCGATCAGTGGGAACTCGGCGCGACGGTGAACATCGGCGACATCGGCAAGGTCGCCTTCGCCCATGTGAAGAAGGAAGACCAGATGATGGACATGATGACGCCAGCTACAATCTCTTATAATGTTGTCAATAATGTCGTTCAGGCGGCAGCAGACGGCACGACAACAATAATGCCAAAGAAAGTCAAGGTCTACGTGAAAGCGAAAGTAGGAGGGACAGGAGCAGATAAAGATAATAAGGGGAAATTCAACGATGCGGACCTCGACAGTGCCAACGACCGAGCGAATCTTCGCAGTGGTATTACCATAACAGCCCTTCGCAAGGGCAATAAACCCGTAGGCGATCCCGACAATTATTGGTTCTTCGTTAATGACGCCAGCGAAAAGACAGGCGCTGCTTATGATTGCCTGACTGCTGACAGCAAGATTTCCGACGATTGTGTCGGAATAGATATCTATGCACAATTCTATACGACATCCTCTAACCTGGACGAAAAGCTTTACTTTTTGCCGACCGAACCAGGCGTGACGGCGGCCGGCACGAAAAAAGTCATCAGCGAGTATGGTAGCAAGTCGAGTCACGTGTCGGCATCGTTTGAGATTGGTGCGGTGACCTTGGGTCTGGGCCATTCGACGACGAAATCCATGGATCCGACGAACACGATGAAGGCGAAGACGAACTACATCGGTGCTTCGGGTGGGATTGGCGATACCGGATTGAGCTGGAACGCTTGGTATCGGAACAATAAGGATTTCAAAGGCGTGAAGACGAAGCCCTGGACCATCGGCCTGAAAAAGACCCTGGGCGGTGGCGCCTGGGCCTATGTCGAGCATGGGAACGATGGCAAAAAGGGTAAGGATAAATCCAGCAGCACGGTGGTCGGCCTGGGCGTGAATTTCTAGTGACCGGCTCTTTCACATCGGTGAGAATGGAACGGGGTGCGATAGCACCCCGTTTCTCTTCAGTTCTGTCTGAACCACTGATAATCTCTCCGATGGAGTCTTATTGGAAGCTGGTAGAACACCAGCAACTGGCGGAGTGGCGGCGGATTTTCCACATTCTGCTTTTCACCAGATGGTTGAAGTCCAATACCGGTGCCTGATCTTGAACAGCTGACATCACACCGCTTAGCCCATATTTGACAGGATATCGGGGATTCTAGGTTAAAACCGCCACCGACTAGCGGAAACTGAAGCCCATCACCTGGCTGAATGGCTGATCGCCCGGGCGTCCCCATCAGCTCAACGGTCGGACTGCAGATTGGTTGATGTGAGACGCGTCAAGAACCGAATCCCACGCTTGGCTGTTGGCAACCCGTCAGCCCGGTTTGCCTTCCGCCTGATTCCGAAAACGCACCACCTGGCAGTGGCTATGCAACCGCATCATGCAACGAGCTGTGGAGGTCAATCTTGATCGCCTGAGCATCATGCGACTGAAGCTTGTCTCGCCAACCGCACCCACTTTGAGAAGCAGCTGTTCGCGCAGGCCATGGACTTTTCGATCAAGCCGATATCGCTTGACTGCGCCGGCATGATTACCGCTTCATCGTGGTGACCGCCGCAGTCAGGAAGTGGAGCGGTACCGACCTGTGAGAGAGAGGCGGCAAGCGAAATCATCATCGGCCAAAATTGGGAAGGACCGGGCCATCGCCAACGACTTGATGGATGATGGCGCGGTACACATCCACCCGTTGTCCTGTGTCGAAACCGGGAAGCCGAAAATTGACGGTGGGCTCGGGGGTTCACTCACCATCAGCGAAAGGCATCGTCTGAATGATCTGCGGCACATCAATTGGTGCCATAATCAGCTTCCGTTATCCAGCAAAGTATTGAATTCAGGAACTGATGTTCTTCTGTTAAATTTGGGCCAGGTGTGACTGATTGCCTACTGGCAGGGAGTGAATAAACCCGAACGATTGGAATTATGGAATGAAGCCGACGCAGTCAATCCACGATATTGACTCTGAATTGGGGTTCAGACTGACTGGAATTCGCCAATACTCTGCAGACCGGAAGAACAGAGTGGTAACTTATCTGAGTGGTACCGGTTGCAGTTCCAGAAACTGAAACCAAACCAATCGTCGAAAAAAATCTGTTCACTTGAATGAAGTTCCGCTTGCCAACCACGTGGTTCTCATGAATATGTCTGGATAACGTATCCAACAGCATTTGCAATTCATGATCGGTCTGAGCGGTCTTTGAACATGGGCCCTGAAACCACTTTTGGGCTCAACCACACCGATGCCAGCCAACGGCTCAATGCCTACTTGTGATAACCTTCCCAAGTAACAAGACCAAAGCCCGGTAAACGCAAGGCGAGACCAAGCGGATCAATTCCAAAGTGCACGCAGGCCAGATTGAATTCCAGCCCTTCTTCGATTCCAATCGTCACACCCAATGCACCAAACAGCGACAGTTGATAACCGGTGCCGCTTGGTGCCGCGGCGAAAAATTGATGAGGACCCAGCCAATCCTTGCCGATTGCGGTCGGTGGCAGATCTGCTCGCAGTTCTGGTACTCTCCTCAGCACCCAGGCGGTAAACGTATTGGAGTTAGGCCCGGGCCACAAACGATATTTGCGCGCATACGGATAGGACATGGCCGCTTCGTGAATTTTCTGGATGACTGCATCCACATACTCACCCCGAAGGTCTGCTAGCAGCCAGGGTCGATTACCATACCATTTGCGATCGGGAACGTCCTCCCGAAAGGACAGCGCGGAATTCCCATACCGCAGTCGCCAGCCAATCTTCTGGTAAACCGTGTAAGCTGAAGCGTTGGAGGGTTTGACTGAAATCCAGGTATGGACGGCTACCGCACCGCGCGCACCCCAGGTCCGAGCCGCATACACCTGAGCGATCGCCTCACTGGCATCGGATGGATGGGGTGCGATTCCAGCCGATCCAGTCGCCGCCTCCGACCAATGCCTACCCACGTAATCTCCAGTTGTCAGCAGGTAAACCGGACCACAGAATAAAACGGTTAGCAGCAGCATGGTCCACACCACCCAGCGGAACACCATTTTTCGCCATATCATTCCGAATTTGATGCCGATCGAATTTCGGTCTTCCTCTCAACCGCGGATAATATTCCACGCAGAATATTGACTTCATCTTCAGACAGACCCGGGTGCAGAAAGATTCTTCGAATCTTTCGCATCAGAATTTCTCGAGGGCTCTCAGCAATAAACTCGATTCGCTCCAAAACCGACTGAAGGTGTGTAAAGTATCCCTCGATCTGCCTGTGAGTCGCCCATTCTTCATCATCTTTCAGTACAGACTCTGCGTGGCTAACCGACTCGTCGATGTTCTGAGCATTCTGTACCAGGTGCAGCTCGTAGAGGACAATGAGGACGGCTCCCGCCAGATTGATGGATGGCAAACGTTCACTGACGGGTATTCGAACCAGCAAGTCGCATTGGTCTATGTGCCGATTGCAAAGTCCGGTGCGCTCGGGGCCAAACAATATGGCGGTTTTCTGCGATTTCCCGAGTCCGTTCACAACCCGCGCCATCGCCTCGCGCGGGGTCATGGTCGGCCAGTCGACAGACCGCACCCGCGCACTCGTGCCGACGATCATCGAGCAGTCGCCAATCGCACCTGCCAGCGAATCGGTAACGACGGCATTCGCTAAAATGGCCTCACTACCGGCGGCACGGACCCGCGCCGCCTCAACACGATGTTCGACGGAGCGTACAAGACGAAGATCAGCAAATCCCATGTTTCCCATGGCACGCGCAACTGACCCGATATTTCCGGGATGTGATGGCTCAACCAACACCACACGAACTGACACGCGAACTCACCCGGTTTGATTCGGCCGTCAACCGACTATCGCAGAATGTATGGATTGGGTAACTCCGTAGCCATAGACAGCCATACGCTCTTGACCTGCAGATAGTCCCGTATCGCCGCCATTCCACTTTCGCGCCCCAAACCACTTCGTTTCATGCCGCCGAACGGCATCATGTAACTGAATGCCCGATAAGTGTTGACCCAGACGGTCCCGGCCTTCAGCGCCTTGGTGAATCGCATCGCCCGCCGAATATCCTTAGTCCACACGCCGGCCGCCAATCCGTAGACAACGTCATTGCCAATTTCGATCGCTTCCTCCTCATCTTTGAATCTCAGCACCGCGAGCACCGGACCAAAAACCTCTTCCTGCGCAATGCGCATGTCATTGGATACATCAGTGAAAATTGTCGGCTCGACAAACTGGTTGGCACCTGCGCCGGGTACTGAACAGGGTGAGCCGCCGAACACCAACTGTGCACCTTCCTGCTTGGCAATTTCAATGTAGGACAGAATTTTTTCGTACTGCTGGGGCGTGGTTACCGGGCCGATGTGGGTCGTCGCCTCCATCGGATTGCCGATTTTTGCCGACTTGGCCAAATCCAGCAGGCGTTCCATGAACTCATCGTGAATGCTATCCTGCACCAGGAGCCTTGACCCTGCAACACAGGTCTGACCCGTCGCCCCAAAAATACCGGATACCGCCCCTTTGGCGGCCATGTCAAGATCAGCATCCTCAAACACAATATTTGGCGATTTCCCACCGAGTTCCAGCGACACGTGCTTGATATTGCTGGCGGCGCTTTCGTAGATCTTCTGTCCGGACAGATCTGATCCGGTGAACGTGATTTTCGCCACATCGGGATGGCTCACGAGACTGGCGCCGACTTCTCCACCATAGCCGCTGATGACATTGAAGACACCATCGGGGAATCCCGCCTGTTTGACGAGACTCGCATACTCCAGCGTACTGGCGGAAGTGAATTCCGAGGGTTTGACAACCACTGTATTGCCGGCCGCCAGAGCTGGCGCACATTTCCAGGCAACGAACAACAGCGGCGAGTTCCAGGCGGTAATGGCGGCGACCACACCCAATGGTTCGTATGTCGTGTAGGAAAATGCATCTTTCTTGTCGATCGGAACGATCGTTCCCTCGATTTTGTCGGCCAGGCCACCAAAGTAATACCACCACTCTGGGTGGTAAACCATCTGCGCCTTCATCTCTGACAACAGCTTACCATTGTCTTTCACCTCAAGCGCCGCCAGGCGATCGGCATTGTCGGCCACGAGATCACCGAGTTTTCGCATGAGTTTGCCGCGGGCGCTGGCGCTCAGCTCGGCCCATTCGGAGTGCTCAAATGCCATCTTGGCGGCCGCAACCGCCCGATTGACATCCTCTTGATTGCCTTTGGGCACGCGTGCCCAGACCTCGCCCGAGAAGGGGTCGGTACTTTCGATCCAGTCACCGCTGAGTGAATCGACGTAGCGGCCATTTATGAAATGCTGGTAAGTTTTCATTCTGGTCATCTCAACCTATAAAGTCATTCAGTTTTGGTTCGCTTCTGTCAATTGGTCCTCAAAGTACCCAACCTGTCAGAGCTGGAAGAAGTTGAAATTCCGATCAAACTGATGGCTGCGATTCTCCATGACTGAATCGACCGCGAATACGGTAGCAATTCACGCATTGCCAATCATTCACCATTCACAATGGATTGAAAGAAACGGAATCAATAATCCAGAAGTCTGATACAATGGCTTCGCAGCAACGGTCTCTCAGCTCGTCGGAAGATAACAACACCCGCGAGTATACTCCAATTTCTGATTGTGGGCGAACCGTGCACCAGGATTACCCATACCGATGCCCCTTTCTGATAACAAAAGAGATTGGGCAGCGGTTGCGGGCATTCACTATGTGGATTCCAGTCATGGGTCTGGATATTTCACGAACTTTGAGGAGGTTGTCATCGAAAAAGATGTCGCGATGAGCGTTGTAGCTGGCTTTTCTCTGTTTTGATTCTGCTTTTTCTCTCCAGTTTTTTTTCCCTATTCCATGGATGACTGCTAGGTTGGAACGACAGGAAAACGGAGGACTCTGCAAAGCATTTCCAATCAGGACTGAAGCTGCAGAGCTGGAGTCAATTTCGCTGCGAATCCCCGAGGCATACAAACGGTACACTGAAGCCATGTAAATTCATTCAGATGACGACTCTGGTTGTCGCGATTCCAGCCTAGTTGAGTATTGCGGTTGCAGGCAGGCATCAGAACACCCCTACCCACCACTGAACGCATACGCCGGTGTCGTAGACGGGGCAATAAAGCGATCTGAAAGTTCGAAGGAGTGTTCATTCCAATCAAAGAGAGAGCTTAAGCCTCGAATTTGAGAATGGACGCGCAGACTGAACTCGAAGAACGAAAGAGGTCGAATATCGGGTTATTTTTGACGGTTATGCTGGATGGCCGTTCACCTTGACAACGCATTGCAGAGACTGAAAGATGAATCGGAGATTCGGGCCGTATGGCTGTCACGACCTCTTGACACAACTTCCCTGACGCCTTGGAAATGATTAAAATCGAGATCACTTTTGATGATGTCAACAATAGAATTGCCTCAGTATCAGATTGCCCCGCAATGTGGAACAGGCCGGTAACCGGACAGCCGCGTTTGGTCCGGCACGCCGTCTTCAGTCCGCTCGCCATCACGACATTTACAAACTGATCCATGCACCCACTTCTCAATATTGCAATATCCGCAGCCAGAAATGCTGGAAAAACGATATTGCGCAAATCGTATCGCGTCGATCAGTTGAAATTCGATCTCAAGGGTGCGCGGGATTTTGTGTCCAATGTTGATCTCGAAGCAGAACAGCTGATCGTCGATACCATACGCGAGTCCTACCCCAATCACGCCATCATCGCAGAAGAAAAGCACTCCATTCCAGGTGAGCAGTTTGAATGGATCATCGACCCACTGGATGGCACGACCAATTTCTTACACGGTGTACCACAATTCTGCATTTCAATCGCCATTCGTCGAAACGGCAAGCTTGATCATGCTGTCGTTTACGACCCCGTGCGCGAGGAACTGTTTTCTGCCTCAAAAGGCGCCGGTGCTCACCTCAATGACAGACGTATACGCGCCAGCGAAATCCGAAACTTTGATTACGCTCTGATCGGAACGGGATTTCCTTTCCGCGAAACGGACAGCGTCGACCTGTGGGTCAGTATTTTTCAGACGCTGGCGAAAAAAACATCAGGCATCAGGCGACCTGGGTCCGCCGCATTGGACCTCGCATATGTCGCATGTGGACGCTTTGACGGGTTCTGGGAATCCGGATTGAGGATCTGGGATATGGCTGCCGGCGCGCTGTTGGTTCAGGAGGCAGGCGGTCTCATTTCTGACTTTAGTGGCGAGCAGGACTTTCTGCAGACCGGCAGCATCGTTGCAGGCAACCCACATCTTTACGATGAACTGGCTCGAATAGTCGAGCGCACATACAGGGAACACAGATCGCGAAGATCCGCCGCATGATTGCACGGTCTGACAGCCGTAACACACCAATGATGCGCAGGTGTAACTGCCTTGTTTTTAAAGATTATTTATTGATTATCGCTAAATAGCTAGAAAGTTACATTATAGGCTACAGTTTTTTGAGCCCTTGTGAGGCCAATATCTTCCTTCCTCCGGTCGACGATTCGACTCAGCAGGCGAATATCTCCTCGACACAATAGGCGAACCATGATACAACGTGATAAGCGAAATATATCACAGCGTAATTAGCGAATATCATTACCAAAGACCGTGGCAAAACCCTCTGAAAAACTGACCGAATCTCTGGAGGCGCTCCACGAGCTGCAGGCACGCGGCACGGTCGCCATACGCTCTGCTGACCTGTCGCGGACCCATCGGGAGCGTCTCATTAGGAATGGCTTTCTGCAAGAGGTAATCAAAGGCTGGTATGTCCCCGCTCGCCCGGACGAAACAGCTGGAGAAAGCGCCGCCTGGTATGCCGCTTTCTGGCCATTCTGCGCTGCCTATCTCCAGCACCTCAAGGTTAATGACTGGTGCCTGTCGCCGGAACAGTCCCTGGCACTCCATGCCGAGAACTGGACCGTCCCGCGCCAGTTACTGGTCCGAGCCATCAAGGCGCGCAATAACATCACGGCCTTGCCACATGACACATCGCTGTTGGATATCCGGGCCGCATTGCCAGATAGCAAGGATATCGTGAAAAAAAACGGCCTGCGTCTGTTTTCGCTCCCCGCGGCGCTGATCGCCTGCGCGCCGGGCTATTTTCAGCAAAACCCCACCGATATGCGCGCCGCCCTGTCGATGGTGCGCGATGCCTCCGAAGTGCTGGACCGGCTGCTGGAAGGCGGCCACAGCACCATCGCCGGGCGGCTTGCAGGCGCGTTCCGCAATATTGGTCGTGAGCGGATCGCTGACGACATCATCAATACCATGCGCACCGCCGGATACGACGTGCGCGAGAACGATCCCTTCGAGACGCAGAATCCGGTGATCCTGCCGGCAAGGGAACAGTCCCCCTACGTCAATCGCATTCGCCTGATGTGGCAGGAAATGCGGAAACAGATCATCGAGCCCTTTCCCAAAGCACCCGACCAGCCCAAGGACATCAAGGCCTATCTCAAACACGTCGAAGATGTTTACGTCTCAGACGCCTATCATTCCCTGTCTATTGAAGGCTATCGTGTCAGCCCTGAACTGATCGAGCGCGTACGCAGTGGCAACTGGAATCCGGACGAAGACGAGAATCACCGGGAACATCGTAATGCGCTTGCCGCCCGCGGCTACTGGCAGACCTATCAGGCCGTGCGGGAAAGTGTTGGTAAAGTCTTGCTGGGTAACAATCCCGGCACCGTCGTTGATGACGATCACCGGATATGGTATCGAGAAATGTTTGCACCGGGCGTAACAGCGGGATTGCTAGGCGCCGCCGATCTCGCCGGTTATCGCAACGGGCCCGTTTATATTCGCCGGTCAATTCATGTACCGCC
The DNA here is from genome assembly GCA_965205205.1 of Arenicellales bacterium. GTDB lineage: Bacteria > Pseudomonadota > Gammaproteobacteria > Arenicellales > JAJDZL01 > JAJDZL01. The sequence continues at coordinate 2,477,826 of CBDBFX010000002.1, read as the reverse complement.
CAGTTGTGAAGCTGTGCGCGATGCCATGCCTGCTTTCTTTGACCTGCTGCGCGAAGAGACCGAACCATCCGTTCGTATTGTGCTCGGACACTTTATCTTCGTAAACATCCATCCCTATGTGGACGGCAACGGCCGCATGGGGCGGTTTCTAATGAACGTGATGCTGGCCAGTGGAGGCTATCCCTGGACCGTTGTTCCCTTGCAACGGCGGGATGCCTACATGGATGCATTGGAACAAGCCAGCGTAAATCACGATATCGTACCCTTCTCGGATTTTCTGGCTCGTCTTGTGAAAGATGGATTGAAAGGTAAGGCCGCTCCTAAGGCCCCGTCTTCACGCTAGTCTTTGTAAGAATGTTTCTTGGTTTCGCCTAAAAGTAAGTAGCGTTCTAGACGGCAACAGGGAGCTTCAGCAGGCGCTCCGGCATCGGTGGAGTGCGCAGTGCCACATACGCCAGTCGGGGCATCATGTCCGGCAACCGATACCGCCGGTTGAAGCGGTATTCATACGCCGCCAGGTAGTGCTGTTCATATTTGGAACCGACTACATGGTAGGTGCCACGAAGCGCCGTCTTCACATTGCCGAGCATCGTGTTTGCCCAGCGGAACTGCGGATCCTCCACATTGCCCTTGCGACCGCTGCACACCCGCGCCTCGTGCTGGCAGCCGGCCTGCGCGACCCCGCGGAAACAGGCCGGTCCATCGGACCACACCTGCGTGTCGGGTCGCAGGTGCCGCGTCGCCCAGTCGACTATCTCCCGCCGCCTGAACACCCTGCACCACGCTCAGCGTCATCCAACTCCACGCGCACCCCCAGCGGCTTTTTCCCGTCCCGCTCCATCATCACCTGCACCAGCTTGTGCCGCATCCGCCAGGCCGCATTGTACGAGATCCCCAGATCCCGGTGCAGCTGCATGGCCGACACCCCCTTCTTGTGCTGCGTCATCAGGTACATTCCCTGAAACCACAACGTCAGCGCCAGTTTGGTGCCCTCGAAGATGGTGCCGGCGGTGATGGAGGTCTGCCGGCCGCAGCGGTGGCACTGCTGCAGTTTGCGGGTGTTCAGCCGACACCACCTGTCATGACCGCAGTTCGGACACCGGAAACCCTTCGGCCAGCGCCACTTGAACAGCGCCTCGAAACACTGCTCCTCGGTGCCGTAATGGTTGAAAAACTCGCTCAGGCTCATCCCGGCCTGAAACTGAATGTCGTTGCGTGCCATCGGCTTTCTCCTCACATCAATGGGTTGGGATATAATTGCCAGATTATAATCATACTTATAAATCAATAAGTAAAGTAGCGTAACGGCATGAATTCATTAGTAAAAAAAGAAAACCAAACACCTATGATGCGGCAGTATCTGCAGATCAAGGCCGACTATCCCGATACGCTTCTCTTTTACCGAATGGGAGACTTCTACGAGCTTTTTCATGAAGATGCCGAAAAGGCTGCAGAACTTCTCGGCATCGCACTGACGAGCCGACATCGGTCCAGCCCGCAGCCGATCAAAATGGCGGGCGTCCCATTTCACAGCATCAGCCAGTACATTCGAAAACTACTGGATCATTCTCTATCGGTCGCCATCTGTGAACAGATTGGCGACCCGACCACTTCGAAAGGTCCCATGGAACGCAAGGTCACGCGCGTCTTTACCCCAGGCACTCTGACGGATGAAGAATTCCTGGACGAACGCTCGGAGAGTCTACTCTGTGCGGTCGCCAGACATGATGACCGGTGGACTCTCGCAACACTTGATGTCGCGAGCGGGCGGTTTGTTGCCCGAGAGATGGTTGGAATGGAAGCCATTCAGTCGGAAATCGAGCGCATAAGGCCTGCCGAAGTTCTGTTATCCGAGGTCGCAGAATATCTTGATGAGTTTCAATCCGATCAGTTGCGGGAGGTGCCCAACTGGTACTTTGATCTCGACCGCTCCATCTCACTGCTGCAGAAGCAGTTCCAGGTTCGCAATCTATCGGCATTCGAATGCGAACAGCACCCGCAGGCATCGGCTACTGCGGGCGCGCTGCTGCAGTACGCGATCGATATGTCGTGCAAGGAGCTGACTCACATCAATAGCCTGAAGATTGAACGCACCGATGAATTCGTGCAGATTGACGCCCAGAGCTGGCGTAATCTTGAAGTTGAAGCCACGCTGCTTGGGGATGCGAAAAACAGTCTCATCAACCAATTTGACCAATGTTCAACGACCATGGGCTCCCGCCAGCTTCGCCGCTGGTTTCGCTATCCCGTACGCAGCCATGATGAGATCAGAAGACGACATCGTGTGATTGAACACGTACTGGAAGCAACCGATAACGGAGCAGTCGCCGCGGCGCTGCGCAAGATCGGCGATATCGAGCGAATCGCTTCAAGAATCGCGACCCGAACTGCTAAACCGAACGATTTGGTGCGTCTGAAAGACGCGCTGCAGTCGATCCCCAACCTAGTGGAAATGCTGAATCCGGCGCAGAGTACCGATATGCACGCGCTCTGCGACCAATTGGACGCACTCCCTGACCTCTCAGATCTGCTTGATCGAGCCATACTTGATGAGCCTGCAGCTCTGCTGAGAGCGGGCGGCATCATTCAGGAAGGTTACGATGCTGAGCTTGATGAGCTGAGATCGCTGGAGAACGATTCGGGTCAGGCACTGGTTGCGCTTGAAATCCGAGAAAGAAAGAGAACGGGAATCAAGAATCTAAAGGTACACTACAACAAGGTACACGGCTATTACATTGAAGTTTCTCGTCTGGTCGCCGATCAGATCCCCGAAGATTACACGCGCCGGCAGACACTGAAGGCTTCGGAGCGCTATATCACCGCTGAGCTACAGGAGTTTGAGAACCGTATTCTGAATGCTAAAGAACGGTCTCTCGTCCGTGAGAAGGAACTCTATGAAGAACTGATGGAGCTGCTGCAGGAACCGGTCGCAAGCATCCAGAGAACGTCACAGGCACTGGCGGAAATTGACGTATTGGTGAATTTTGCCCATCTTTCGAGAGTTCTTGAACTCAATCGACCGGAACTCGTCAGGAAGATCGAAATCTCAATTGAAAATGGCAGACATGTACTGATTGAATCGGTGTTGCAGAAACCATTCGTACCCAACAGCGTCACCTTGAATCAGTTCAATCGCCTGTTGCTCATTACAGGGCCGAACATGGGCGGTAAAAGCACTTACATGCGACAGACCGCTTTAATCGTCCTGCTGACTCATATTGGTTCTTTCGTTCCGGCGACCGCCGCGACCATCGGCCCAATCGATCGAATATTCACTCGCATCGGCGCATCGGATGACTTGGTTGCGGGAAACTCGACGTTCATGGTGGAAATGACCGAAATGGCGACCATTTTACATGGTGCGACCGAGCATAGTCTTGTTCTTGTTGACGAAATTGGCCGAGGTACAAGCACCTATGACGGCCTTGCACTAGCTTGGGCATGTGCCGTCAGCCTGTTGAATGACGTTCGGGCGATGACTATGTTTTCGACCCACTATTTTGAAATCACGGCTCTCGCCAATGAGTTTTCTGGTGTGAGAAATGTACATCTGGATGCTGTCAAACATAAGGGAGAGATCGTTTTTATGTATGATGTCAAAGACGGAGCCGCCAACCAGAGCTATGGAATCGAAGTTGCAAAGCTAGCTGGAATTCCAGAAAAAGTGATCGGTAAGGCAAAAGGACGGCTCGAAAAGTTGACGTCGAATATGGCTGACTATAATCCAGTCCATGTGCAAGGGACCAGCCAAGCTTCCATTTTCAGCGATCTGATCGCACCGAATTCTCCTGCGCTCGGGCGTCTCAAGCAGATTCAGCCTGACAGCCTGAGTCCGCGGGAGGCACTGCAGGCGCTATACGAACTGAAAGAATTGGACAAAGATTGACAAATTGATCATTTCATTGATTCTTTGGAGAGCACAAGGAGCAGAAAACGGCGTTGGCGTTATTGTTCATCGGCCTGCTGTAATCGGGCCTGTACGGGGATGCCGCTGGTTGATTGACCCCAGTTACCCCGAGTTATGAGTGAGACACCACATAGATGATATGGCGTTACCGTCGGCGGAGAACCGAAGAAAAACACAGAAATCAATTGAGCAATGGACCGAAAGGCCGCCTGGATGGAGCGATTGCCAGAATCGGAGGGTTGAACCACCTAAGATGTTTAACGCTTTCGTTCTGGACGGTCCCGGCGTTCAGTGCATCGCTCGGAATGCTCCAGAATAGGCCAGACAGCTCTCTCTCAAAGCCGTTGGATACTGAATCCACAGCGCCAAAGGGAAGGTCGCATATTCCTAACTTCAGAAATCCTGACCTAATCCAATCATTGTGATCAATATTCCAACTGTAGGGCAGCCTGACGCGTCCATCGGATGGCCAATTTAAAACAGCCGTTCCGCGTTTTTAATCTGAACTTTCAGCGGTGGTACCCCGGCGGTTGATTTTCCCTTCCTCAATTTTCCCGTCTGGTCATTCGGGACGACCTGACCGGACTCGATCAGCGGTTGGAGAACGCTAACCCACTGATTTGAAAAGCCAGGCCATCAGTGAACAGTTGTTGAAATCGACAACAATGTCAGGAAGTCTGAACTTAGGAACCTTTTTTCCCTACTGAGAAGGAATGTCGAACAGACATATTCGGCTGTCAGGTACAATTGCTGTTCGTAATGGAGCCACTTTCGTCCGCGTCTGAATGAAAAACCAATACCGAGCGCTTTGTAAGCCAACGAGAACCCACGATGCTGTGTCATTTCATGGTTGTGTCAGCAGCCGACCACCGCAAGACGATTGCACCCGACGTTGTTTTGCTCTACTTCATAAGTCGCTAAAATTGCAGATAAACTTGTGGGTAGAGAGGAGTATACATCCATCCAGGAGGCAGTTGACACGGCCATTTTCGACATTTTCTAAATCGATGCAATCGCTCATGCACGACGTAGTCATATTCTCGCGACCTGCCTGTACGATAAATCCAAACCGGTTAGCTTGGCGCCACAGGTGCCGGTCACTCCAGAGGCACGAATTGAAGCATCTATCACGGTAAAGCGGCACCAAATATTGACGCCATTCAGTTCAATATCGGTTATTCTTATTTTAAACTGTACTCCATTTCCTACTTGATTTTTAATATAATATGGATAAAATATTGATTTCATTTATCCATATACACTATTGAATCGATCTTATGACCTACATCGTTACGGAAGTATGCATCAAATGCAAGTATACCGACTGTGTTGAAGTTTGCCCTGTAGACTGCTTTCACGAAGGACCAAACATGTTGGTCATCGATCCCGAAGAGTGCATTGACTGTAGTCTGTGTGAGCCAGAATGCCCAATCAATGCAATCTATGCAGAAGAGGAACTGCCAGAAGACCAGGTGGAATTTTTAGAAATAAATGCAGAAATGAGTCTGATCTGGCCTGTAATCTCTTCAATAATCGAATCTCCGCCGGATGCAGCTGACTGGGAAAACGTTAAAGGCAAGCGACAGTACCTTGAACGTTAAACTGTCTCACTTCAAGGTTCTTTCGCAGAACGTAGGCATTATTTGAGTAGTATTCGAATATGTACTTCAAATCAGTTATTGATGAATTTTGACAAGTGTTCGATATTTCGAACAGGCAGACAATTCGGCAAAAGAACCCACTTAAAACAGTTGTCCTCTCGTGACTGAAGACCATTCCAGACAGGCGGCGGCAGCGCTCTGGGCACTTTGGAGTGCTGGTGAAACCATCAATTCACTCCCGCCGCACTGCCGACCTGCAACCGAAGATGAAGGTCGCAGAACGCAACTTTATTTCCCCGAGCTCGCAAATGACACCATCGGTGGTTGGAAAATCGCTGCCACCAGTGCCGGTGGGCAGAAGCACATCGGCGTAACAGCACCGTTGGAAGGACCCTATCTGACGTCGAAAATCCATATCGATGGGGCAGTGTTGTCAATGGCTGGAAACCACATGGCTGTCGCGGAAGCTGAATTTGCTTTTCGATTCGGTAAAAGTCTGAAAAGTCGCGAGGAAACCTACTCGCTTGATGAAATTCTCAATGCTGTTGAGAGCCTCCATCCAAGCCTTGAATTCCCTGATTCCAGGCTGTCCGATTTTGCGAGTGCCGGTTCTGCCTCATTGCTGGCTGACTGCGCCTGCGGGCGGGATTGGGTGATTGGTGCGGCGACGACCGCCGATTGGCGCGGTGCTGATCTTGCCAAAGCAACCACCAAACTGATCATCAATGACGAAATTGCAACGACGGGTTCAGGAGCTGACGCCCTCGGCAATCCTCTTACGGCACTCCAATGGATCATCAATCAGCTATCGAAGCGCAATATCACACTCGAAGCAGGCCAGTACATAACAACTGGCGTATGCGGCCTACCAAAACCGATATGCACTGGGGACCGGGTTACATGTGATCTTGGAATCTATGGCGAAGTCGGTGCGATTTTGGTCGATTAATCGGAAACCTGGGAGTACGCCAACCGTTCATATCGTACCCGTTCGTTCGTCGGCGTGGAACGAACGAGTTAAACTCTCTGCACAGGTCTCATTCGACCGTCGATGTGCCGCCTGACCTATCTCATAAGAGTAACGTGCGGCGCAAACCAGCACCACTAACAGCCACTGAGGACCGTTTTCTGTTTTTCTGTCACGTCTCACCTTACAGGTTCAATTGCACCAGCCAACAACACCTTTTTGCCCGTCGAACCGCGAATCCGCCACCGCCCACTGACAAATAGAAAACTCTCATCCACGCCACTACCGCCTTCAGGACCCGCATTTCCCGTTACCAAGACTGCCAGGTCCGCACGGCTTGACCTCACATCATCCGAAACCGCGCCATGGTGGCGGAGCGTGTCTGAACGAACACCCACAGGCTCCTGCTTCGCGTCAAAGTACGTCCGTCCAATTGAGCACGATAACACGATGAGAGTCCGCGTAGCAATGGCCAAGGCCAAACACCACCAATCCGTATTTCCTCCGAATGCTATCGAATCGTCGAACTTAGGCAAAGTGCCCATCAATCGGAGGACGATCGAACACCTGTCTGAGAGCCGTCCATCTCATCATTGTTACGTCCGTCAACCGCGCCGAGATTCAGTTAAATTCCCGGAGGAAAGCATTGAACACACGAAATATCCATCCTCTGGAGTTTTTCAACATTTCGGCCGCAACAACTGATGGATTACCTGGGTGGTCATGAAAATACTCAGACTTCCTGACCTAAGCCAATTATTATGATGAATTTATCACCTGCGGAGTAAACTGACGCCTCCATCGAACGATCGATTTTCAACGGCCGTTCCGCGTCCTTGACCTGAACTTTCAGCGGTGAAGGATGATAAGTTCGATACTCAGTACCACCGACCGGAACCGACTCGCCGATTGGCTGTGGCGGCTCGGCGAGGCTAAGTCCGATTATTCCATTTTCCATTGTCTGTCCATATGGAACGGGCTTGATCGTCGGCTGGAGTAACATCAACCACAGATTTGACAGGCCAGTCCATCAGTGAACGACTGTCGATGTCGACTGCCATGTGATGAAGTCTGAAGCTGTATTCAACTCCGCTCAATGGAGGTCGGAAGAGGATTTCGAAAGCGGTTGCTTACCAATATCCACTGGAAAAGGCACAGAATTCTAAAGAAAGAGCGGTTTTCAGGAAATGGGCGGAATCTGTTTGAGATGAATGTGACCGATCAACTGAAAAAGTGTGATGTGATTTCATCTTTCAGACCGTGGCCCGATCAGTTGTGATGGCCATCGGGGTTGGCAGATGGGTATGTTTTGCACGTGTCCGACTCAAAATGCAGTTTGATCTCATTGGGTGAACATGTGCAAACCGAAATCAGACCTGAAAAACACCCGTCGCATGAACCAGATTGAACGAGATGGCATTCTGACCGCCGCTGCCGCGTTGGTATTGGCACCTTAAATTAAAGCGGCTGGCATCGCGTTCAGTGGATGGGCAACGCAATGCGGATGTAGACGCCGTGCCGGAAGACCTGTGGAAATTCGTATTTCTGACACCACTGCAGAACAATTCATCATTGGCTCGCCTGGTGCTGGCGGCGATGGAAAGGGTGAAAGGTACTGAGGATGGTCACCGAACGGTGATGGGCGGTGTCATTGGCGTCTATTGGGGTTTTAGCCCGCATATTTCACCGATTTGTATTCTGGGTTGAAATGGCCGTCGCCAAGCGTTGATTTCATCAGTTGGATGAGAAAACCGCCGTCAGCCAGTGAAAAGGCCGGCGAGCGCACCGCGGAAACCGCGTTTTTCCTGCCCGCCAAGGCCCGTTCAGCCCGTTGCGGCATGGTCAGGGCGCGTGCCATCCTCGCCCCTGACAAAGTCGGCGATCGAACCGGCGGTCGGCACCCGAGCCGACCCGATGACACCCTAGTTGAAATCAGGCGGCGGCCTCCACAGTGGCAGCTGGCCCAGATTGTCCAGCACCTCGGCGAACACCTCGGCATGCGGATAACCCGCCGACATCGACAGCCACACCCGGCGGGTGGTCACCCGAAGGCGCACCCCAACCTTGATCAGCTTCAGCCGCAGCGTGCCACTCTGCGCCCGCGCCAGGCGGGTGCCCTTGGTGCCCAGACGACGCAGCGCCTCGAGCAGCCCATAAGCGAACGAGGCGAAGTACAGGCGCAGCTGATTGGCCGCCATCTGGTGCGAACTGGTGCGGTCCGCAAACAGGTCCAACTGCTGCTCCTTGATGCGGTTCTCCATGTCGCCACGGGCGCAGTATTTCTCCTCATACAGCTCCTGAGCGTTCACCTCCTCAGCCGACAGGCTGGTCACCACGAACCGCGGATTGGCCCCGCGCCGCAGATGTTCCGCCTTGCCAATCACCCGCCGCGCCCGACTCCACGAGCTACGCGTCTGATAACTGAACTCGCCGAACCGGCGCACCGCCTCGCCCGTGCGCTCATGCTCCTCAGCGGCCTCTTCCATCTCCTTCGACAGCGCCGCCTCCAGACGCGAATTGCGTGCCACACCAAGGACATAATCCACCTGCACCTCCTCCTGCTCACACCACGCCATGATGTCTTCCCGGCAGAACCCCGAATCGGCTCGTATCACCACCCGAACCTTTGGCCAGCGCGCCCGCAACTGCCCGACGATCCGTTCCAACTCCTCCACACTGCCCGCCGCACCATCCTGATCTGACGTGCGCAGCCGACTGCACAGCAGCTGCTCGCCACAGAAAATGTACAGTGGCAGATAGCAGTAGCAGTCATAGTAACCGTGAAAGAACCGACCCTCCTGCTCCCCGTGCAGCGGATCGTCCGTCGCATCCAGGTCCAGCCACAGTTCCTTCGGTGGCGCCTCGAACGACTCCATGAACAGGTCCGCCAACAGCCGATCCATCGCCTCACCGATGGCCACGATGCGTTTGTAGCGGTCATTCGCCGCCTCGTCCGGGTGCCCCAACTCCAGGCGGTTCAGCGTGCTCGGACTGGCCAGTGCCTGCCCCTGGTCCACCATCTGCTCCAGCCGATCCACCATCACCCCCATCAACCGGTCGTCGCTCAGGTGCTCATGGTCGTTGAGATCTTCATAACCCATCGTAATGCCATAAATGCGCTGACGCAGCAGGGCCTTAACGTGGTGTCGCACGCTGGCCGGGTTGCGGTAGTCGATGAAACAATCGGCCAGACGGTCGGTCAGACCGATCCGCCTGTCAACCTCCCGCAGCAGCAGGGCGCCACCATCGGAACTGATCTGTTCACTGTCGAATTTGGCGGTCACCGCGCGCCGGCCACTGGGTTGAAATTCCAACTGCGTCTGATAACACTGTGCATTCATGGATGAGTCCTCTTTAAATGACATAATTAATTGATTAAGTTGTCATTATAACTCATTTTTCACATTTTTCATAACTATCGGTGAAAAATGCGGGTTAGATCCGTCTGATGTCGATGGCCTGCTGAACCCCTGTCACCTGTTCAGGCTCGCTCCGCCCGAAGCGCCGCCAGATTGCGCTCCTTCCGACTGAACACCACCGCCAGCAGATGCACCTTGCGCCCGCGGCTCTGATGCGGCAATGCATAATTCTTCCCGCGCATCTGCGCCAGAGCCTCCACAACCTTCGATTCCACCTTCTCACCCACAGCCGCCACCTTGAACTCCAGCACGAACACCTCGCCGCCCGTGTGCACCACCAGGTCCGCACGCCCCTCAGCCGACGACTGCTCCGCACTCACCTCCACACCGTTGGCGATGAAACAGGCGAACAGCAGACTAGCCTGAATTCCCATTACACAATATGCTGTGACAAAATTTCTACCGCAAACGAGACTCCAAGCCGTCTTTCAGCCCACTAGTCGGTCATATTGTCATAATATTCATTATAATAATTTATATTATCATCAATATTCATAAAATCCACCTCCGTTTATGGCACCGCCCCACGCAGGCTCAGAATCCTGCCTAATCCAGTGCCGCATACGGATTTTCCGCACTGTCACTGGCTTTCATTCTAACATTCCCGCCTTCAAATCTAATTCCGGCCATGTCAGAACTTTCAGCTTGACATCTGCTGACTTTATGTGATATATTGGTTTCATGTTCAACTACAACTATTTTTATGACATGACCGCTCCCAATCCCCAAAACCTCTTCCTGCAACCCACCTCCCCCATGATGCGCCGCTACGAAGCGCTCAGAGCCCGCTTCGTCGACGGCTGCTCCACCCAGGAAGCCGCCCGCCGCTTCAACTACTCTCACGGCTCGTTCAGAAACCTGTGCTCGGCCTTCCTCGCCAATCCCACCTGGACGTTCTTTCAACCGCCGCCAGCACCGCCCCCTCCGGCCGCCCCCAAACCCCCGCGCGCCCGCCGAGACCAGCTGATCTGCGAGCTGCGCGACACCCGCCAGCTGTCGGTCCATCACATCGCCGAGCAGCTCCATGCCAACCACATACCGGTCAGCGTCTCAACGGTTAGCAACGTGTTGAAAAAGGCCGGCTATGCGCGGCTGCGCCGCCGACCGGGCCATCTGCTGAGCGATCTGGTCAGGCCAGCCCGGGCGGCGCCCGCGGATGTCCGTCAGCTGGACCTGTCGCCCCGCCGCTTCACCACCGCTTACGGCGGTCTGTTTCTGTTTCTGCCGTATCTGGAACAGCTCGAACTGAACCGGCTGCTGCACACGCACGCCCTGCCGGGCAGCGAGATGATGCCGGCGGCCAGTGCGGTCCGCGCCCTGTTGGCCCTGAAGCTGTGGGGCATCGGCCGCCCCAGCCAGGCGATGGCCGACGTGTTCGATCCCGGCCTGGCGCTGTTTGCGGGACTGAACGTGTTTCCCAAACGCGCCACCCTGACCGAATACAGCTGCCGGGTGGATCCCCGGACGGTGCCGCCGCTGATGGCCGCCTGGCTGGCCGCCGCCCAGCGCCACGGGCTGCAGACCGGTGGCAGTTTCGATCTGGACTTTCACACCATTCCCCATCATGGCGACGAGGCGCTGATGGAGAAGCACTTCGTGTCGAAACGGTCCCGAAGACAGCGGGGCATCCTGGCGTTTGTCGCCCGAGACGATCAGGCGCGGGTGTTCTGCTATGCCAACGCCAAAGTCAGGAAAGCCAACCAGGCCGACGAGATCCTGCGCTTCGCCGAGTACTGGCGCCGGCACACCGGCCAATGGCCGCGCGAACTGGTGTTCGATTCCAAGCTGACCACCTATGCCAATCTGGCGGTCCTCCAGGCGCGGGGAATCGGCTTCATCACCCTGCGCCGCCGCACCGCCAAGCTGATTGATGCCATTCATGCGATACCGACCGAGCAGTGGCGGCGCCTGACACTGACCAACATCGGCCGGGCGTATCGAACGCCGCGGGTGCTCGAGCAACGGGTGCGGCTGCGCGGCTATCCGGGCGACCTTCGCCAGTTGGCGATCATGGACCTGGGACATGAAAAACCCACCCTGCTGATCACCAATCAGGACAACGAAAGTGCGGGACGACTGGTGGACCGCTATGCCCGGCGCATGGTGATTGAAAACGCCATCGCGGCGGCGATCGACCTGTTTCACATGGACGCCCTGTCGGCCTCGGTGCCACTGAAGATCGAGGTCGACCTGCAGCTGACCGTGATGGCGGAAACGCTGTACCGGCTGTTGGCCGAGCACGTGGCCCAGGGACACCAGCGCCAGGTCCCGCGCACGCTGTTTCGAAAATTCATCAACGCAGCGGCGGAGATCGTCATTGAGGAGACCGCCATCACGGTGCGTTTCGGTCGCCGGGCCAACAATCCCTTTCTGGTGCAGAACGGCTTTGCCGAACAGCACTTCGTCATCCCCTGGCTTGGCCAGCGCACGCTGCGCTTCACTTTCGGCTGATTCTCAGCCAAAATGTCATAGCCGATTTCGCGGTGGGAATCCAGGCTAGTATGATGATCATGGTCCTACCAACTATTGATCGCTTCTGGCATATTCCAAAAGTGGAGATGCCTTACGTTTGTGGCTGATTCGGTGTGCAATGTCAAGCACAGCGAAAGCAACCTGATGTTCTCAAAAAAGTTAGAAAATGCGCAAATCAGGTGTAACTGCGGAGCTGCTGACTCAATCCAATCAATATTCAACCTCTGGCGCAGGCTGACGCATCCATCGGACGGCAGATTTTCAATGGCCATTTCGCATCCTTGATCTGAACTTTCAGTGATGGGGGACGATTAGCCCGGTATTCAGGAACGTCGGTCAAGGATCGCCTCGCCGATTTGCTGTGGCGGTCCGGCTAGGTGGTGAGCGATTTTTCTATTTTGCCGTCTGGTCATTCGGGACGGGCTCGATCGGCAGTTGGAAAATGTCAACCCACTGATTTGGCGGGCCTGTCCTTTATGAACGATTGTTGAAATCGACTACCATGTCAGGAAATCCGAACTGACGCCTATCTCGAACATAAAGCCCCAAGAACACAAATATTGTTCCACTGAAAAGAACGGTACTCACTGTATTTAGATTGCACTTACTCGCCCAGTGTAGGCTTTTTAGCCCAAGATGATGCCAAACTAAAATCAATATGGACATGCCAACCAGTGCAAAGATTAGGATAAGGATTACAATCACGCACCTCGAGAAAACCCCACGGAACAATTCCTGTCTGTGGCGCTCTCTAACTTGCCTGTCGGTCTCTAGTTCCTGTTTTTGGAGCGTTGCAGTCACAAATTTGACTTGATTGTCATTTGATGCTGTTACAGCTTCGTCCCTGACAGCTGGTTCTTTATCCGTTTAGACGTTTTTCATAATAATTCTGAATAATTTTGTCAGGGATAATTGTCCCTTTCCCGCGACCGTTTCTGTAAACCTGATGCCAAGGTGATCCCTTTTGATGAGGTATGGATAAGCGGGATAGTGCGGTGTGATTTCTGTATGAAATAACCACAATTTCCATTAACTTATTCTGGTAATCACTAAATTTGTCGGCTGGATTTATGGGAACTACGTCAATATTATCTCCACCGAATGATTTGTACAGACGATAGACAGAGGTGGATGACAGTGCCGTATCTCCATACCTTCACAGGCTCGTTTATCAGGTTCCGGCCAGTATTTCCAAGCATCCATCCATGACGAAGATACACGAGTTTAATAATGTTACATAGGAGTTGTATTCATACCTCGGCATATCCACAGAATCCGTTTCACAACTAATCTGGGAAACTGTGGATTTCCAAGTTTCACAGCGATTGCGGGAAATGATTTCAGTATCTTAATTGACGGGATTATATGACCTGATTCAATTATGAAATTGTATTTCAAAACAGATAATTCCAGCTAAAGCACCCGCCTGAGTTTCCGCTTCCGCTGCACCCATGACTGTGGTTCGGGTGATGGTTGAGTAGCGTTGTTCATAGAGCGTTCAGCTACAACGACGGCAGGGTACTGTCTGATGACCGCTCGCCACGAGAATAATGGATGGACGAAATAGTAAGTAACCAGATACCGTCCACACCAGCACTGGCTGCCATTAATTCGCTATTTGACCAGGTGCTCAAGCAGGCGCGGCATCAGCTCCACCAGATTGCACGGGCGGCTTCGATAATCAAGCTGGTGCTCAATCAGCATGTCCCATGCATCCGAACAGGCACCGGCCGAACCGGGCAGACAAAAAATGTAAGTGGCATTGACCACCCCGGCCAAGGCTCTTGACTGTAGCGTCGAGGTTGCTATCCTGTCATAAGACAGCACGCGGAACATCTCTCCGAAACCGGTGATTTCCTTATCCAGCAGAGGTCGAACGGCTTCCGGCGTTCCGTCCCGACCCGTAACGCCGGTACCACCGGTCGTGAGTATTACCTGTACGTCCGAATCAGCAATCCACTGACAGACCTGGGCGCGGATCTGATGAATATCATCGGTTACAATCTTTCTGTCGGCGACCTGATGGCCGGTTTTTTTCACCCGTTCAACAAGCAGACCACCGGACTTATCATTGTCCTCGGTACGGGAATCGGATATCGTAAGCACCGCGATGGATACTGGAATGAATGGCCGTGAAACATCTTTTGCTGTCATTACGAAATCCGTATGAGTCTATGAAACAAAATGACACTTCAATTTTAATTCATTGGGTTACAAGATCCCAAACATTGGTGGGACGTGAACACAGAATTAATCAGAGAGAACTGTCGGAGGCGGTTTAGAGATTAGTAAAAGTGTGAACCATGGTCAAAAAAGTTCACACTTTAGATCATGGCAGGTTCACGTTCCAGTGAAAACGGTTTTTCGAAAATTTGCCTCATACCCGTTGGGACTCACTTGACCCGACGTCGAATGGAGGCGTCTGGCAGATTGGTATCGGCAAAGCGGCGCATTCTGGCCTGAAACCAAAATAAATTCGTTAGCTGGATGATCACCCCCATCGCAATAAATGGCACCGTGTATGGCAACTAAAATCTCATCATCAAATACACCTGGGCAGTCACACGAACGGCTTCATCCAAGGCATTGTCAGTCAGTTCTGCAACCCGTTCAACATACTCAATCCGGCGGTGATTTCATCACACGCTGATGACCGACGAGGTCTGAAACATCTTCCAGAGGCAGTAGTTTGAAAGTTTAGGTCTGAGGCTATCCCAATGAGCAGTCAAGCCATAAGTATGCAGTTCGACACCCTGCTTTTTGCTTCTGCAACCATAATCGTCAAGCATCTCCACAAAGTCGTCGGCCGATTGTAACCGGCTTGACCAGTCCAAACTCTGATAACATCAATGTTTGAGATGAGCTGCGCCTGCAACCGATCAGGCGCTCTGGTCAGCAAAGCTTAAATTCCTTCGTAACTCAAGTAAAGACACTGAAAAAAAGCAGCCAAAAGTATCGTATCCCGTCAGGTAACACATGCTTTCCTAGTGGAACATCAGTATTCCATCCAACCCTCTTGATTTTAGCAGTTCAATGACCTGCCGCCAGCGATCTTGATATTCTCACCTGTCGAAATGAAGTGCTATTATTCCATTGTTTTTTCCTGAGAATTGATACGCTGAAGTTTCATGACCAACGCAGCGGTGACAGACGGGGTCGTAGCACCGCCGACGAATCTCCATTGGTAACAGCTTTCGAGACCGATGATAAGAAGCTTCCGAGGTGCGTAAACAAAGATTTTATTTTCCAAAAATGCATTGATGAAAATTCTCCACTTTGGGGTGTCGTATAAACAGTCAGGATGATAGTTTGAAACCTTCTTTTTGCGTTTACGCGGTTGATCGGAGGCAATTACGCCGTCCCCATTTTGAGCAATTAGAGAGGAATTAAAGCATGGATCAGAGGCGGGAATCTATGGTTTTCGAAATCAGAGACGTTCAGGGTAGAGATGCTGGTACCGAGAAACTGCTAGCCATACCGCCGCCGGGCGGTGTGCGGACAGTAACAGGGCACCGAACCGAGCTCATCTTTACTGAAATTGACACAGGGCTCCAGGGACTTGGTGTACGAGAGTTCCTGCCTTACCTCGCGCGGGGTTTCGCCAGCTATCCACAGCTACCGATTGTCACTGATTGACCGGGTCTGCAGTTGAGGATTATAAAATGATTATTTCATTCATTTGTCAATTTAAATGGAAGATTCCGGTGGCGTTTCGCTGGGTTGGGAAAAGCGAATTTTTAAGAGTGAGGTCAATCAATACAATATCAATTATCAGCAATTCCCGCCAAGTCTGCCGGGTCAGTAACTACGGGGGTTTCAGGGGGTGTGAAAAAAAACTGTTCGCAGACTTTTCATTGAAAAGTGGTATGATAGGGCTGTTTTTTTACCATCCTGGATGATCAGCCATGTCTAAGACTATGTTTCGCAAGACCCTCAGCGTACCGGGTCTTCTTCGGTTGGTGCGTGCCGAATTCGACCGCCTCAAGGACCCCGTGGCCAGCCGTGGCCTGGTGCTGACGGACTGTCTGATGTCGGCCCTGGCGATGTTTGGCCTGAAGTGCCCGTCGCTGTTGAACTTCGAACGGCAGGTGCGGAACAAGAACCGGGTGCGGTCGAACCTCAGGAACCTGTACGGAGTGCTCCGCGTGCCGTCGGATACGGCCATGCGCGAGCGTCTGGATCAGGTGGACCCGCGGGCGATCCGCGGGGCTTTCAAGAAAGTGTTCGCCGCCCTGCAGCGGGGCAAGGGTCTGGAAGGTTTCACCTGGTTGGGCTTTCATCTGCTGTCGGTGGACGGCACGGGTCATTTCTCCTCGAAGAAGGTGCATTGCGAGCACTGCTGTGAGAAGCATCATCGGGATGGCAGCACCACCTGGTATCACCAGATGCTGGGTGCGGTGCTGGTGCACCCGGAGCACCGGGAGGTGTTCCCGCTGGCGCCGGAACCGATCCTGCGGGCGGACGGCGCCAAGAAAAACGACTGCGAGCGCAATGCGGCCAAGCGGCTGCTGCGGGACGTGCGGCGGGAGCACCCGCATCTGAAGCTGCTGGTGGTGGAGGATGCGCTGGCCTCGAACGGTCCGCACATCCGGCTGCTGCAGGAACTGAACCTGCGCTACGTGCTGGGGGTGAAGCCGGGTGACCATGGGGAACTGTTCCACTGGGTCGACATCGCAGCGGCGACCCGAATCGTGGAGATGGAACGGGACGGCAGCCGGTTCCGCTTTCGGTTCCTGAACGGCGTGCCGCTGAATGAGGCGAACTTCGACCTGGAGGTGAACTTCCTGGAGTGCTGGGAGACCCGCCCGAACGGTCGGACGCTTCATTTCTCCTGGGTCACGGACCTGGAGGTCACGGAAGCGAACGCCTACCAGCTGATGCGGGCGGGACGGGCCCGCTGGCGCATCGAGAACGAGACCTTCAACACCCTGAAGAACCAAGGCTACGGCTTTGAACACAATTTCGGCCACGGCCGACGGCATCTGGCGACGGTGTTCGCCCACCTGACGATGCTGGCGTTTCTCATCGATCAGGTGCAGCAGCGGTGCTGCTCGCTGTTCCAGGCCGCGCGGGCGGAAGCGGGCGGCTCGAAAGCCCTGTGGGAGCAGCTGCGCGCGCTGTTCCTGGGATTCCACGTCCGGGACTGGGAGACGCTGTATAAGGCCATCGCCTTCGGGTACCGCGGGCCCGATCTGGTGCTCTTCGACACGTCCTGATGCGGTCGCCGTGACCGAATGTGTGACCGGCCGGTTCTTCAGGGTATCACGTGGCCAACCGCCGATCCGGCAACCTGCCGGAGGACCCACTTTGCCCGCATCCTCCCGACTCCTGCGTCTGAAGCCGGAAATCACGCCGAATCCACGGAAGATGTCCTTGGCGGGAATTGCTGATCAATTATTTAAGAACCTAGCAAAAACCTCAGGGTTCGAAAACTCAGATCTGTCACTCGGAGTGCACGATGATCAGGTCCGCGCATCGCGTCGGCTGATTCTTTCGGGTGCCGATTTTGGTCTTACATGGAAACCAACATGACGGCGCTTTTGGCATGGAAATCGGACGGACTTCGGATCTCAGGACGCGGGGTCCGGCATGAGACAATCGAAGGGTGCGCAGTCCGGCACCTCCCATGGCCCGGGATGGTCGAAACGGCGGTTTCAGCCTGAACGCTCCAAATGCCTGCCAAAGGTGGGCGGGAGATCGGTAAAGGTCCGGATCAATGACGCCTGGGTGTCAGACGATCATCCCTAAACCCGGCACCCGCAGCGAAGGCGGCGGACAGCCGATCTGAAACTGGCGGCGGCACCGGCTTCCAGCCGCATCGAATGATCACCGACCGTCATATGACGAATTTCTTCTCACCACCGCGCACCTCTTCCACCCGCAGCGCCGCCAGATTGCGCTCCTCACCGCTGAACACCACCGCTATCAGGTGAATCGCCTCCCCGCGGCCGCGGTACTTGTCCGCATAGCCTTTCCCGCGCATCTGCGCCAGCGCCTCCTCCACCTTCGACTCCACCTCCCTGGCCGCCGCCACCACCTTGATCTCCAGCACGAACACCTGATCGGCCAGCAGCACCACCAGATCCGCTCGGCCCTTGACCGTCGACTCCTCCGCCCGCACCTCAGCCCGCACCGCCATCAGACTGGCATACAGCACGCTGGCGTAGAACGCCTCATAGCGGGCCACCTCACTGACATCATACCACTGATGCGGAAGACCGGCATAGAACGAATGCAGCGCCTCGCCGAAGCCTTCGAAGTCCCTGTCGGCGAGCAGCCGAGACAGCTGGTCGCCCGCCGCCAGCGACCGCTTCAGATCCCCGCTCACCGCCCCCAACAGCTCCCGGTTCAGACTCTGACGCACCTCCAGATTCGGATAGCCCAAAACGTAGTAAGTGTTGTTGCCGCGCCTGTCGCGGTTCCGGATGGTCAGATAGCCGCACTGGAACAGCAGCGCATTGAGGCGCATCTCCTCCACCTCGAACGTCGACAGCTCCTCCTCGTGCATCTCCAGCTGCTCCAGCCCCACCGTGCTGAACTGACCCTTCCTCATCAGCCCGTGCAGAAAGCCCGGCGTGCCGGTTCTGTACCAATGCGGCTTGAACTTTCTTTTTTTGAACAGCAGCAGCACGTCGAAGGGATTGTACACCTTCTCCTCACCGAGTTCATGCCAGCTGTAGCCATTGTACCATTTCCTTATGGTCTTTCGTTTCAGTCCCGACAGCTCCGGTGCGAACACCGTGTCAAGATCCGCATCCGTATAGCCACAGATGGTGGCATACTCCGGATCCAGACTGATGTCGTCCAGATTGTTCAGTCCCGAAAACAGACTCACCTTCGAATACATGCTGATGCCGGTCACGAACACGAAACGGACGTATCGGGCGCAGCCCTTGATGATGCCGTACAGACCGCGCAGGTAGTCGCGGTTGGCCTTCGCCTGGTCCTCCCGCTCCAGCAGGTCCAGGATCGGCTTGTCGTATTCGTCCACCAGAACCACCACCTGCCGACCGGTGGTGCGATGCAGCTGACGGATGACATGGCGCAGCCGCACCGCACCGGGTCGTGTCGGCGGAGAAGATTCAAGACCCGCATCTTCCTCTATGGCGGATAGCTGCTCGCTGATGTCACTTTCCAGTCCATCCGATTCGCGATAGTCGACATCAAAGCTCAGCCGCACCACCGGATGGCGGACCGACCAGTCCCAGCGGTCGTGGATGTGAAGCCCGCGGAACAGCTCCTCGCTACCCTCGAACAGCTCCTGTATCGTGTCCACCAGCAGCGTCTTCCCGAACCGCCGCGGCCGAGACAGGAAATAGTATTCGCCACCCTCGGTCAGTCTGTGAATGTGGTGCGTCTTATCCACATAGTAATAGCCCCGCTCGCGGATGTTTCGGAAGGCAGAGGAGCCGATTGGCAGGTTAAGCTTTTTCATGGCTGTTTCGCGCGTCATTCTCCTGCCCATTGTAGCATGGATCGTCGGTGGACGTTCCGACACAGAAGGGGCGACCGCACTGATCCGTCATTCGAAACGCGCGTTATCGGCATGAGACAATCGAAGGGGTCCGCAGTGTCCGGCGGTCCCGATGGTCCGGGATGATCGAAACGGCGGTTTCGGCCTCAACGCGCCAAATGCCTGCCGTAGGCGGGCGGTAGATCGGTAAAGGTCCGGATCAATGACGCCTGGATGTCAGACGAGCATCCCTAAACCCGGCACCCGCAGCGAAGGCGGCGGACAGCCGATCTGAAACTGGCGGCGGCACCGGCTTCCAGCCGCATCGAATGACCTCCGACCGTCATATGACGAATTTCTTCTCACCACCGCGCACCTCTTCCACCCGCAGCGACGCCAGATTGCGCTCCTCACCGCTGAACACCACCGCTATCAGGTGTATCGCCTCCCCGCGCCCCCGATACTTGTCCGCATAACCCTTCCCGCGCATCTGCGCCAGCGACTCCACCACCTTCGACTCCACCTCCCCGGCCGTCGCCACCACCTTGATCTCCAGCACGAACACCTGATCGGCCAGCAGCACCACCAGATCCGCTCGGCCCTTGACCGTCGACTCCTCCGCCCGCATGTCAACCCGCACGGCGTTCAGACTGGCATACAGCACACTGGCGTAGAACGCCTCATAGCGGGCCACCTCACTGACATCATACCACTGATGCGGAAGACCGGCATAGAACGAATGCAACGCCACGCCGAAGCCTTCGAAGTCGTTGTCGGCGAGCAGTCGAGACAGCTGGTCACCCGCCGCCAGCGACCGCTTCAGATCTCCGCTCACCGTCCCCAGCAGCTCCCGGTTCAGACTCTGACGCACCTCCAGATTCGGGTAGCCCAAAACGTAGTAAGTGTTGTTGCCGCGCCTGTCACGGTTCCGGATGGTCAGATAGCCGCACTGGAACAGCAGCGCATTGAGGCGCATCTCCTCCACCTCGAACGTCGACAGCTCCTCCTCGTGCATCTCCAGCTGCTCCAGCCCCACCGTGCTGAACTGACCCTTCCTCATCAGCCTGTGCAGAAAGCCCGGCGTGCCGGTTCTATACCAATGCGGCTTGAACTTTCGTTCTTCGAACAGCAGCAGCACGTCGAAGGGATTGTACACCTTCTCCTCACCGAGTTCATGCCAGCTGTAGCCATTGTACCATTTCCTTATGGTCTTTCGTTTCAGTCCTGACAGCTCCGGGGCGAACACCGTGTCAAGGTCCGCATCCGTGTAGCCACAGATGGTGTTGTACTTCAGATCCAGACTGATGTCCCTGAGATTGTTCAGTCCCGAAAACAGACTCACCTTCGAATACATGCTGATGCCGGTCACGAACACGAAACGGACATGGCGGGCGCAACCCTTGATGACGCCGTACAGACCGCGCAGATAATCGCGGTTGGCCTTCGCCAGTTTCGGCCGCTCAAGCAGATCCAGGATCGGCTTGTCGTATTCGTCCACCAGCACCACCACCTGCCGACCGGTGGTGCGATGCAGCTGACGGATGACATGGCGCAGCCGCACCGCACCGGGTCGTGTCGGCGGAGAAGATTCAAGACCCGCATCTTCCTCTATGGCGGACAGCTGCTCGCTGATGTCACTTTCCAGTCCATCCGATTCGCGATAGTCGACATCAAAGCTCAGCCGCACCACCGGATGGCGGACCGACCAGTCCCAGCGGTCGTGGATGTGAAGCCCGCGGAACAGCTCCTCGCTACCCTCGAACAGCTCCTGTATCGTGTCCACCAGCAGCGTCTTCCCGAACCGCCGCGGCCGAGACAGGAAATAGTACCCGGGCCTTCTGGCCAGCCGCCATATGTGAGGCGTCTTGTCCACATAGTAGCAGTTCCATTCCCTGATTTCCCGAAAGGCTGAATAGCCGATTGGCAGGTCAAGCTTTTTCATGGCTGTTTCGCGCGTCATTCTTCTGCCCATTGTAGCATGGATCGTCGGTGAACGTTCCGACACAGAAGGGGCGACCGCCCTGATCCCGTCATTCGAAGCGCATCATCAGGCCGCACAACGCCGCAGTTCATTCTTTCAGACGCCGGTTTCAGTCCGACTGGACGGCGTTATCGGCATGAGATATTCGAAGGGGTCCGCAGTGTCCGGCACCTCCCATGGCCCGGGATGGTCGAAACGGCGGTTTCAGCCTGAACGCGCCAAATGCCTGCCAAAGGTGTGCGGGAGATCGGTAAAGGTCCGGATCAATGACGCCTGGATGTCAGACGAACATCCCAAAACCCGACACCCGAGGCGAAGCAGGAAGTTCGCTGCGGTAACGGTTTTCATTCTTAACAAATGACCATGAACCGTCATATGACGAATTTCTTCTCCCCACCGCGCACCTCTTCCACCCGCAGCGCCGCCAGATTGCGCTCCTCACCGCTGAACACCACCGCTATCAGGTGTATCGCCTCCCCGCGCCCCCGATACCGGTCCGCATAGCCCTTCTCACGCATCTGCGCCAGCGCCTCCTCAACCTTCGACTCCACCTCCCTGGCCGCCACCACCACCTTGATCTCCAGCACGAACACCTGCCCGCCACACAGCACCACCAGATCCGACCGCCCCCTGACCGTCGACTCCTCCGCACGCACCTCAGCCCGCACCGCCATCAGACTGGCATACAGCACGCTGGCGTAAAACGCCTCATAACGCGCCACCTCACTGACATCATGCCACTGATGCGGGATGCCCGCATAGAACGAATGCAGCGCCACGCCGAAGCCTTCGAAGTCCCTGTCGGCGAGCAGCCGAGACAGCTGACCGACCGCCGCCAGCGACCGGTTCAGATCCCCGCTCACCGTCCCCAACAGCTCCCGGTTCAGACTCCGACGCACCTCCTGATTCGGATAGCCGAGCAGGTAGCAGTAGTCGCCGTCACTCCGAACCTGACGGTCCTGGATGGTCAGATAACCGCACTGGAACAGCAGCGCATTGAGGCGGATCTTCTCCACCTCGAACGTCGACAGCTCGCTCCGATGCATCTCCAGGTGCTCCAGCCCCTGGGTGCTGAACCGACCAGCCGCCATCAGGTTGCGCAGAAAGCCAAGAGTGCCGGTCTCATACCAGTAGGGTTCAAACTCCCGTTCTTCGAACAGCAGCAGCACGTCGAAGGGATTGTAGACCTTCTCCCCACCGCGCCAGTCCCAGCTGTAGCCGTTGTACCACGTCCGTATGTCTTCGCGGTCCAGGTCTGACAGCTCCGGTGCGAACACCGTGTCCAGGTCCGCATCCGTATAGCCGCAGATGGTGTTGTACTTCGGACTCAGACTGATGTCCCTGAGATTGTTCAGCCCCGAAAACAGACTCCCCTTCGAATACATGCTGATGCCGGTCACGAACACGAAACGGACCTGGCGGGCGCAGTCCTTGATGATGCCGTACAGACCGCGCAGGTAGTCGCGGTTGGCCTTCGCCTGGTCCTTCCGCTCCAGCAGGTCCAGGATCGGCTTGTCGTATTCGTCCACCAGCACCACCACCTGCCGACCATTCTGATGATGGAGTTCGCCGATCAGATACTGCAGACGTTCCGCACCGCTGTAATCCAGCGGCGGCGGTTCAACACCCGCTAATTTTTCCAGTGCGATCAGCTGCCGGATGACGTGACTGTCAACACTGCCCGATTCGCGATAGTCGGAACCGAAGCTCAGCCGCACCACCGGATGACGGACCGACCAGTCCCAGCGGTCGTGGATGTGAAGCCCCCGGAACAGCTCCTCGCTACCCTCGAACAGCTCCTGCAGCGTGTCCACCAGCAGCGTCTTCCCGAACCGCCGCGGCCGAGACAGGAAATAGTACCCGGGCCTTCTGGCCAGTCGCCATATGTGAGGCGTCTTGTCCACATAGTAGCAGTTCCATTCCCTGATTTCCCGAAAGGCTGAATAGCCGATTGGCAGGTCAAGCTTGTTTATGGCTGTTTCGCGCGTCATTCTCCTTCCCATTGTAGCATGGATCGTCGGTGAACGTTCCGACACAGAAGGGGCGACCGCCCTGATCCCGTCATTCGAAACGCATCATCAGGCCGCACAATACCGCGGTTCATTCTTTCAGACGCCGGTTTCAGTTCGACTGGACGGCGTTATCGGCATGAGATATTCGAAGGGGTCCGCAGTGTCCGGCGGTCCCGATGGTCCGGAATGATCGAAACGGCGGTTTCGGCCTCAACGCGCCAAATGCCTGCCATAGGCGGGCGGTAGATCGGTAAAGGTCCGGATCAATGACGCCTGGATGCCAGACGAACATCCCTTAACTCGGCACCCGCAGCGAATGATCACCGACCGTCATATGACGAATTTCTTCTCACCACCGCGCACCTCTTCCACCCGCAGCGCCGCCAGATTGCGCTCCTCACCGCTGAACACCACCGCTATCAGGTGTATCGCCTCCCCGCGCCCCCGATACTTGTCCGCATAACCCTTCCCGCGCATCTGCGTCAGCGCCTCCTCAACCTTCGACTCCACCTCCCCGGCCGCCGCCAACACCTTGATCTCCAGCACGAACACCTGATCGGCCAGCAGCACCACCAGATCCGATCGGCCCTTGGCCGTCGACTCCTCCGCCCGCATGTCAACACGCACGGCGTTCAGACTGGCATACAGCACACTGGCGTAGAACGCCTCATAGCGGGCCACCTCACTGACATCATACCACTGATGCGGAAGACCGGCATAGAACGAATGCAGCGCCACGCCGAAGCCTTCGAAGTCGTTGTCGGCGAGCAGCCGAGACAGCTGGTCACCCGCCGCCAGCGACCGCTTCAGATCTCCGCTCACCGTCCCCAGCAGCTCCCGGTTCAGACTCTGACGCACCTCCAGATTCGGGTAGCCCAAAACGTAGTAAGTGTTGTTGCCGCGCCTGTCACGGTTCCGGATGGTCAGATAGCCGCACTGGAACAGCAGCGCATTGAGGCGCATCTCCTCCACCTCGAACGTCGACAGCTCCTCCTCGTGCATCTCCAGCTGCTCCAGCCCCACCGTGCTGAACTGACCCTTCCTCATCAGCCTGTGCAGAAAGCCCGGCGTGCCGGTTCTGTACCAATGAGGCTTGAACTTTCTTTTTTTGAACAGCAGCAGCACGTCGAAGGGATTGTACACCTTCTCCTCACCGAGTTCATGCCAGCTGTAGCCATTGTACCATTTCCTTATGGTCTTTCGTTTCAGTCCCGACAGCTCCGGGGCGAACACCGTGTCAAGGTCCGCATCCGTATAGCCACAGATGGTGGCATACTCCGGGTCCAGACTGATGTCGTCCAGATTGTTCAGTCCCGAGAACAGACTCACCTTCGAATACATGCTGATGCCGGTCACGAAGACGAAACGGACATGGCGGGCGCAGTCCTTGATGACGCCGTACAGACCGCGCAGGTAGTCGCGGTTGGCCTTCGCCTGGTCCTGATCCTCAAGCAGGTCCAGGATCGGCTTGTCGTATTCGTCCACCAGAACCACCACCTGACGACCAGTGGTGCGATGCAGTCTGCGGATCAGATACTGCAGACGTTCCGCACCGGTGTAGTCCAGCGTCGGCGGTTCAACACCCGCGTCTTCTTCAAGTGCGATCAGCTGCCGGATGACGTGACTGTCCACGCTGCCCGATTCGCGATAATCGGCGCTGAAGCTCAGCCGCACCACCGGATGGTGGACGGACCAGTCCCAGCGGTCGTGGA
Source organism: Arenicellales bacterium (assembly GCA_965205205.1). Taxonomy (GTDB): domain Bacteria; phylum Pseudomonadota; class Gammaproteobacteria; order Arenicellales; family JAJDZL01; genus JAJDZL01. Next base: position 2,452,302 of record CBDBFX010000002.1, on the reverse strand, counting down.
TGTGAAGCCCCCGGAACAGCTCCTCGCTACCCTCGAACAGCTCCTGTATCGTGTCCACCAGCAGCGTCTTCCCGAACCGCCGCGGTCGAGACAGGAAATAGTATTCGCCACCCTCGGTCAGTCTGTGAATGTGGTGCGTCTTATCCACATAGTAATAGCCCCGCTCGCGGATGTTTCGGAAGGCAGAGGAGCCGATTGGCAGGTTAAGCTTTTTCATGGCTGTTTCGCGCGTCATTCTCCTGCCCATTGTAGCATGGATCGTCGGTGAACGTTCCGACACAGAAGGGGCGACCGCACTGATCCCGTCATTCGAAACGCATCATCAGGCCGCACAACGCCGCGGTTCATTCTTTCAGACCCCGGTTTCAGTCCGACTGGACGGCGTTATCGGCATGAGACAATCGAAGGGGTCCGCAGTGTCCGGCGGTCCCGATGGTCAGGGATGATCGAAACGGCGGTTTCGGCCTCAACGCGCCAAATGCCTGCAAAAGGCGGGCGGGAGATCGGTAAAGGTCCGGATCAATGACGCCTGGATGTCAAACGAACATCCCAAAACCCGACACCCAAGGTGAAGCCGGAAGTTCGCTGCGGTAACGGTTTTCATTCTTAACAAATGACCATGAACCGTCATATGACGAATTTCTTCTCACCACCGCGCACCTCTTCCACCCGCAGCGCCGCCAGATTGCGCTCCTCACCGCTGAACACCACCGCTATCAGGTGTATCGCCTCCCCGCGCCCCCGATACTTGTCCGCATAACCCTTCCCGCGCATCTGCGCCAGCGACTCCACCTCCCCGGCCGCCGCCACCACCTTGATCTCCAGCACGAACACCTGATCGGCCAGCAGCACCACCAGATCCGCTCGGCCCTTGGCCGTCGACTCCTCCGCCCGCATGTCAACCCGCACGGCGTTCAGACTGGCATACAGCACACTGGCGTAGAACGCCTCATAGCGGGCCACCTCACTGACATCATACCACTGATGCGGAAGACCGGCATAGAACGAATGCAGCGCCACGCCGAAGCCTTCGAAGTCCCTGTCGGCGAGCAGCCGAGACAGCTGACCGCCCGCCGTCAGCGACCGGTTCAGATCCCCGCTCACCGCCCCCAGCAGCTCCCGGTTCAGACTCTGACGCACCTCCAGATTCGGATAGCCCAAAACGTAGTAAGTGTTGTTGCCACGCCTGTCACGGTTCCGGATGGTCAGATAGCCGCACTGGAACAGCAGCGCATTGAGGTGCATCTCCTCCACCTCGAACGTCGACAGCTCCTCCTCGTGCATCTCCAGCTGCTCCAGCCCCACCGTGCTGAACTGACCCTTCCTCATCAGCTTGTGCAGAAAGCCCGGCGTGCCGGTTCGGTACCAATGCGGCTTGAACTTTCTTTTTTTGAACAGTAGCAGCACGTCGAAGGGATTGTACACCTTCTCCTCACCGAGTTCATGCCAGCTGTAGCCATTGTACCATTTCCTTATGGTCTTTCGTTTCAGTCCCGACAGCTCCGGGGCGAACACCGTGTCAAGGTCCGCATCCGTATAGCCACAGATGGTGGCATACTCCGGATCCAGACTGATGTCGTCCAGATTGTTCAGCCCCGAGAACAGACTCACCTTCGAATACATGCTGATGCCGGTCACGAAGACGAAACGGACATGGCGGGCGCAGCCCTTGATGACGCCGTACAGACCGCGCAGATAATCGCGGTTGGCCTTCGCCAGTTTCGGCCGCTCAAGCAGATCCAGGATCGGCTTGTCGTATTCGTCCACCAGCACCACCACCTGACGACCGGTGGTGCGATGCAGCTGACGGATGACATGGCGCAGCCGCACCGCACCGGGTCGTGTCGGCGGAGAAGATTCAAGACCCGCATCTTCCTCTATGGCGGATAGCTGCTCGCTGATGTCACTTTCCAGTCCATCCGATTCGCGATAGTCGACATCGAAGCTCAGCCGCACCACCGGATGGCGGACCGACCAGTCCCAGCGGTCGTGGATGTGAAGCCCGCGGAACAGCTCCTCGCTACCCTCGAACAGCTCCTGTATCGTGTCCACCAGCAGCGTCTTCCCGAACCGCCGCGGCCGAGACAGGAAATAGTACCCGGGCCTTCTGGCCAGTCGCCATATGTGAGGCGTCTTGTCCACATAGTAGCAGTTCCATTCCCTGATTTCCCGAAAGGCTGAATAGCCGATTGGCAGGTCAAGCTTGTTTATGGCTGTTTCGCGCGTCATCCTCCTGCCCATTGTAGCATGGATCGTCGGTGGACGTTCCGACACAGAAGGGGCGACCGCACTGATCCGTCATTCGAAACGCATCATCAGGCCGCACAACGCCGCGGTTCATTCTTTCAGACGCCGGTTTCAGTCCAACTGGACGGCGTTATCGGCATGAGACAATCGAAGGGGTCCGCAGTGTCCGGCACCTCCCATGGCCCGGGATGGTCGAAACGGCGGTTTCAGCCTGAACGCGCCAAATGCCTGCCAAAGGTGTGCGGGAGATCGGTAAAGGTCCGGATCAATGACGCCTGGATGTCAGACGAACATCCCAAAACCCGGCACAAGCAGCGAAGGTGGAAGTTCGCTATGGTGGCGCTTTCCAACCACATCGAATGATCACCGACCGTCATATGACGAATTTCTTCTCACCACCGCGCACCTCTTCCACCCGCAGCGCCGCCAGATTGCGCTCCTCACCGCTGAACACCACCGCTATCAGGTGTATCGCCTCCCCGCGCCCCCGATACTTGTCCGCATAACCCTTCCCGCGCATCTGCGCCAGCGACTCCACCACCTTCGACTCCACCTCCCCGGCCGCCGCCACCACCTTGATCTCCAGCACGAACACCTGATCGGCCAGCAGCACCACCAGATCCGATCGGCCCTTGACCGTCGACTCCTCCGCCCGCATGTCAACACGCACGGCGTTCAGACTGGCATACAGCACACTGGCGTAGAACGCCTCATAGCGGGCCACCTCACTGACATCATACCACTGATGCGGAAGACCGGCATAGAACGAATGCAACGCCACGCCGAAGCCTTCGAAGTCCCTGTCGGCGAGCAGCCGAGACAGCTGACCGCCCACCGTCAGCGACCGGTTCAGATCCCCGCTCACCGCCCCCAGCAGCTCCCGGTTCAGACTCTGACGAACCTCCTGGTTCGGATAACCCAGCAGGTAGTAAGTGTTGTTGCCGCGCCTGTCACGGTTCCGGATGGTCAGATAGCCGCACTGGAACAGCAGCGCATTGAGGCGCATCTCCTCCACCTCGAACGTCGACAGCTCCTCCTCGTGCATCTCCAGCTGCTCCAGCCCCACCGTGCTGAACTGACCCTTCCTCATCAGCCTGTGCAGAAAGCCCGGCGTGCCGGTTCTGTACCAATGAGGCTTGAACTTTCTTTTTTTGAACAGTAGCAGCACGTCGAAGGGATTGTACACCTTCTCCTCACCGAGTTCATGCCAGCTGTAGCCATTGTACCATTTCCTTATGGTCTTTCGTTTCAGTCCCGACAGCTCCGGTGCGAACACCGTGTCAAGATCCGCATCCGTATAACCACAGATGGTGGCATACTCCGGATCCAGACTGATGTCGTCCAGATTGTTCAGTCCCGAGAACAGACTCACCTTCGAATACATGCTGATGCCGGTCACGAAGACGAAACGGACATGGCGGGCGCAGCCCTTGATGACGCCGTACAGACCGCGCAGATAATCGCGGTTGGCCTTCGCCAGTTTCGGCTGCTCAAGCAGATCCAGGATCGGCTTGTCGTATTCGTCCACCAGCACCACCACCTGCCGACCAGTCTGATGATGGAGAGCGAGGATGAGATTGTACAGTCGGTCCGGTCCGTACTGCGGCGGTGAAGCCGGATCGAGACCCGAGTACTTTTCAATGGCGGTCAACTGGTTGTTGACACTGTCTTCCAGTCGGCCCGGTGCGCCATAGTTGAAATCGAAGCTCAGCCGCACCACCGGATGGCGGACCGACCAGTCCCAGCGGTCGTGGATGTGAAGCCCCCGGAACAGCTCCTCACTGCCCTCGAACAGCTCCTGCAGCGTGTCCACCAGCAGCGTCTTCCCGAACCGCCGCGGCCGAGACAGGAAATAGTACCCGGGCCTTCTGGCCAGTCGCCATATGTGAGGCGTCTTGTCCACATAGTAGCAGTTCCATTCCCTGATTTCCCGAAAGGCTGAATAGCCGATTGGCAGGTCAAGCTTGTTTATGGCTGTTTCGCGCGTCATTCTCCTTCCCATTGTAGCATGGATCGTCGGTGAACGTTCCGACACAGAAGGGGCGACCGCCCTGATCCCGTCATTCGAAGCGCATCATCAGGCCGCACAATGCCGCGGTTCATTCTTTCAGACGCCGGTTTCAGTTCGACTGGACGGCGTTATCGGCATGAGATATTCGAAGGGGTCCGCAGTGTCCGGCGGTCCCGACGATCCGGGATGATCGAAACGGCGGTTTCGGCCTCAACGCGCCAAATGCCTGCCAAAGGCAGGAGAGATCAGTAAAGGTCCGGATCAATGACGCCTGGATGTCAGACGAACATCCCTTAACTCGGCACCCGCAGCGAATGACCACCGACCGTCATATGACGAATTTCTTCTCACCACCGCGCACCTCTTCCACCCGCAGCACCGCCAGATTGCGCTCCTCACCGCTGAACACCACCGCTATCAGGTGTATCGCCTCCCCGCGCCCCCGATACTTGTCCGCATAACCCTTCCCGCGCATCTGCGTCAGCGCCTCCACCACCTTCGACTCCACCTCCCCGGCCGCCGCCACCACCTTGATCTCCAGCACGAACACCTGATCGGCCAGCAGCACCACCAGATCCGCTCTGCCCTTGACCGTCGACTCCTCCGCCCGCATGTCAACCCGCACGGCGTTCAGACTGGCATACAGCACACTGGCGTAGAACGCCTCATAGCGGGCCACCTCACTGACATCATACCACTGATGCGGAAGACCGGCATAGAACGAATGCAACGCCACGCCGAAGCCTTCGAAGTCGTTGTCGGCGAGCAGCCGAGACAGCTGGTCACCCGCCGTTAGCGCACCGTTCAGATCTCCGCTCACCGTCCCCAGCAGCTCCCGGTTCAGACTCTGACGAACCTCCAGATTCGGATAGCCCAGGCGGTAGTAAGTGTTGCCGTCGCGTTCGTAACAGTTCCGAATGGTCAGATAGCCGCACTGGAACAGCAGCGCATTGAGGCGCATCTCCTCCACCTCGAACGTCGACAGCTCCTCCTCGTGCATCTCCAGCTGCTCCAGCCCCACCGTGCTGAACTGACCCTTCCTCATCAGCTTGTGCAGAAAGCCCGGCGTGCCGGTTCGGTACCAATGCGGCTTGAACTTTCTTTTTTTGAACAGCAGCAGCACGTCGAAGGGATTGTACACCTTCTCCTCACCGAGTTCATGCCAGCTGTAGCCATTGTACCATTTCCTTATGGTCTTTCGTTTCAGTCCCGACAGCTCCGGGGCGAACACCGTGTCAAGGTCCGCATCCGTATAGCCACAGATGGTGGCATACTCCGGATCCAGACTGATGTCGTCCAGATTGTTCAGCCCCGAGAACAGACTCACCTTCGAATACATGCTGATGCCGGTCACGAAAACGAAGCGGACATGGCGGGCGCAGCCCTTGATGATGCCGTACAGACCGCGCAGATAATCGCGGTTCGCCTTCGCCTGGTCCTGATCTTCAAGCAGGTCCAGGATCGGCTTGTCGTATTCGTCCACCAGAACCACCACCTGACGACCAGTCTGATGATGGAGTTCGCCGATCAGATACTGCAGACGTTCCGCACCGCTGTAATTCAACGGCGGCGGTTCAACACCCGCTAATTTTTCCAGTGCGATCAGCTGCCGGATGACGTGACTGTCCACGCTGCCCGATTCGCCATAGTTGGAGTCGAAGCTCAGCCGCACCACCGGATGGCGCACCGACCAGTCCCATCGGTCGTGGATGTGAAGCCCCCGGAACAGCTCCTCGCTACCCTCGAACAGCTCCTGTATCGTGTCCACCAGCAGCGTCTTCCCGAACCGCCGCGGCCGAGACAGGAAATAGTACCCGGGCCTTCTGGCCAGCCGCCATATGTGAGGCGTCTTGTCCACATAGTAGCAGTTCCATTCCCTGACTTCCCGAAAGGCTGAATAGCCGATTGGCAGGTCAAGCTTTTTCATGGCTGTTTCGCGCGTCATTCTCCTTCCCATTGTAGCATGGATCGTCGGTGGACGTTCCGACACAGAAGGGGCGACCGCCCTGATCCCGTCATTCGAAACGCATCATCAGGCCGCACAACGCCGCAGTTCATTCTTTCAGACGCCGGTTTCAGTCCGTTCCATGTTGACATGGATGCCAACTGGACGGCGTTATCGGCATGAGATATTCGAAAGGGTCCGCAGTGTCCGGCGGTCCCGATGGTCCGGAATGATCGAAACGGCGGTTTCGGCCTGAACGCGCCAAATGTCTGCCAAAGGCGGACGGGAGATCGGGAACTGGTCCGGATCAATGACGCCTGGATGTCAGACGAACATCCCAAAACCCGACACCCGCAGCGAAGGCGGAAGTTTGCTATGGTGGCGCTTTCCAACCGCATCGAATGACCATCGACCGTCATATGACGAATTTCTTCTCACCACCGCGCACCTCCTCCACCCGCAGCACCGCCAGATTGCGCTCCTTACCGCTGAACACCACCGCTATCAGGTGAATCGCCTCCCCGCGGCCGCGGTACTTGTCCGCATAGCCTTTCTCACGCATCTGCGCCAGCGCCTCCTCCACCTTCGACTCCACCTCTCCGGCCGCCGCCACCACCTTGATCTCCAGCACGAACACCTGATCGGCCAGCAACACCACCAGATCCGCTCGGCCCTTGACCGTCGACTCCTCCGCCCGCATGTCAACCCGCACGGCGTTCAGACTGGCATACAGCACACTGGCGTAGAACGCCTCATAGCGGGCCACCTCACTGACATCATACCACTGATGCGGAAGACCGGCATAGAACGAATGCAGCGCCACGCCGAAGCCTTCGAAGTCGTTGTCGGCGAGCAGCCGAGACAGCTGGTCGCCCGCCGTTAGCGCACCGCTCAGATCTCCGCTCACCGTCCCCAGCAACTCCCGGTTCAGACTCTGACGCACCTCCAGATTCGGGTAGCCCAAAACGTAGTAAGTGTTGTTGCCTCGTTCATAACTGTCCCGGATGGTCAGATAACCGCACTGGAACAGCAGCGCATTGAGGCGGATCTTCTCCACCTCGAACGTCGACAGCTCCTCCTCGTGCATCTCCAGCTGCTCCAGCCCCACCGTGCTGAACCCGCCTTCCGCCATCAGCCTGTGCAGAAAGCCCGGCGTGCCGGTTCTATACCAATGCGGCTTGAACTTTCGTTCTTCGAACAGCAACAGCACGTCGAAGGGATTGTACACCTTCTCCTCACCGAGTTCATGCCAGCTGTAGCCGTTGTACCATTTCCTTATGGTCTTTCGTTTCAGTCCCGACAGCTCCGGTGCGAACACCGTGTCAAGGTCCGCATCCGTGTAGCCACAGATGGTGTTGTACTTCAGATCCAGACTGATGTCCCTGAGATTGTTCAGCCCTGAAAACAGACTCACCTTCGAATACATGCTGATGCCGGTCACGAACACGAAGCGGACATAGCGGGCGCAGTCCTTGATGACGCCGTACAGACCGCGCAGGTAGTCGCGGTTCGCCCTCGCCCGGTCCTGATCTTCAAGCAGGTCCAGGATCGGCTTGTCGTATTCGTCCACCAGCACCACCACCTGACGACCACTCTGATGATGGAGTTCGCCGATCAGATACTGCAGACGTTCCGCACCGCTGTAGTCCAACGGCGGCGGTTCAACACCCGCTAATTTTTCCAGTGCGATCAGCTGCCGGATGACGTGGCCGTCCACGCTGCCCGATTCGCCATAGTCGGCGCCGAAGCTCAGCCGCACCACCGGATGGCGGACGGACCAGTCCCAGTGGTCGTGGATGTGAAGCCCCCGGAACAGCTCCTCGCTACCCTCGAACAGCTCCTGTATCGTGTCCACCAGCAGCGTCTTCCCGAACCGCCGCGGCCGAGACAGGAAATAGTACCCGGGCCTTCTGGCCAGTCGCCATATGTGAGGCGTCTTGTCCACATAGTAGCAGTTCCATTCCCTGATTTCCCGAAAGGCTGAATAGCCGATTGGCAGGTCAAGCTTGTTTATGGCTGTTTCGCGCGTCATTCTCCTTCCCATTGTAGCATGGATCGTCAGAAAGCGTTACCAAAACGGATCAACAACTCAGGTCCGTCATTCGGAGTGCACCATAATCAGGCCCGTGCACCGCATTGGTTCATTGACGAAAATACGAATCGAGACATCATTGGCAGTCGACATCAGTATGGATCAAAAAATGAACTCTTGAATCAAAAGTTCATTTCCAGAGATTGTGTTGTATACAACATAATCGACGATTCGAAACCCAGCCTTGATTGAGCCTAGAGCTGGCTTAAGCGGCTTTGCGATTGACGCAAACGAGGTACTGATGTTTCGCAAGATGAAAATGGTCAAGAAGATGTTCGCGAGCACAATGCCGCGGCCGTAAATGTACCCTGGTTGTTTTCCGTGCGTTTACGGAAGCAAAGCATTCCGATAAAGCAACGATGCGCAAGCCTTTTAGCCCGCATATTTCACCGATTTGGATTTTGGGTTGAAATGCCCGTCTCCAAGCGTCGATTTCATCAGTTGGATGAGAAAACCGCTGCCATCCAGTGAAAAGGCCGGCGAGCGCACCGCGGAAACCGCGATTTTCCTGCCCGTCAAGGCCCGTTCAGCCCGTTGCGGCATCGTCAGGGCGCGTGCCATCCTCGCCCCTGACACAGTCGGCGATCCAACCGACGGTCGGCACCCGAGCCGACCCGATGACACCCTAGCTGAAATCAGGCGGCGGCCTCCACAGTGGCAGCTGGGTCAGATTGCTCAGCACCTCGGCATGCGGATAACCCGCCGACATCGACAGCCACACCCGGCGGGTGGTCACCCGAAGGCGCACCCCGATCTTGATCAGCTTCAGCCGCAGCGTGCCACTCTGCGCCCGCGCCAGGCGAGTGCCCTTGGCGCCCAGGCGACGCAGCGCCTCGAGCAGCTCATAAGCGAACGAGCCGAAGTACAGGCGCAGCTGATTGGCCACCATCCGGTGCGAACTGGTGCGGTCCGCAAACAGGTCCAACTGCTGCTCCTTGATGCGGTTCTCCATGTCGCCGCGGGCCCAGTATTTCTCCTCATACAGCTCCTGAGCGTTCACCTCCTCGGCCGGCAGGCTGGTCACCACGAAACGCGGGTTGGCCCCGCGCCGCAGATGTTCCGCCTTGCCAATCACCCGCCGCGCCCGACTCCACGAGCGCCGCGTCTGATAACTGAACTCGCCGAACCGGCGCACCGCCTCGCCCGTGCGCTCATGCTCCTCAGCGGCCGCCTCCATCTCCTCCGACAGCGCCGCCTCCAGACGCGAATTGCGTGCCAAACCAATGACATAATCCACCTGCACCTCCTCCTGCTCACACCACGCCATGATGTCTTCCCGGCAGAACCCCGAATCACCCCGTATCACCACCCGAACCTTTGGCCAGCGCGCCCGCAACTGTCCGACGATCCGTTCCAACTCCTCCACACTGCCCGCCGCACCATCCTGATCCGACGTGCGCAGCCGACTGCACAGCAGCTGCTCGCCACAGAAAATGTACAGTGGCAGATAGCAGTAGCAGTCATAGTAGCCGTGAAAGAACCGACCCTCCTGCTCCCCGTGCAGCGGATCGTCCGTCGCATCCAGGTCCAGCCACAGTTCCTTCGGTGGCGCCTCGAACGACTCCATGAACAGGTCCGCCAACAGCCGATCCATCGCCTCACCGATGGCCACGATGCGTTTGTAGCGGTCATTCGCCGCCTCGTCCGGGTGCCCCAACTCCAGGCGGTTCAGCGTGCTCGGACTGGCCAGCGCCTGCCCCTGGTCCACCATCTGCTCCAGCCGATTCACCATCACCCCCATCAACCGGTCGTCGCTCAGGTGCTCATGGTCGTTGAGATCTTCATAACCCATCGTCATGCCATAAATGCGCTGGCGCAGCAGGACCTTAACGCCGTGTCGCACGCTGGCCGGGTTGCGGTAGTCGGTGAAACACTGGGCCACACGGCGGATCAGACCGATCCGCCTGTCAACCTCCCGCAGCAGCAGGGCGCCGCCATCGGAACTGATCTGTTCACTGTCGAATTTGGCGGTCACCGCGCGCCGGCCGCAGGGTTGAAATTCCAACTGTGTCTGATAACACTGTGTATTCATGGATGAGTCCTCTGTGAATGACTTAATTCATTGATTAAGTTATCATTATAACTCATTTTTCACATTTTTCATAACGATCGGTGAAAAATGCGAGCTAGTGTTGGTGCGTTCCGAATGACGAATCTGAGCGGTCGCTCCCTTCTGTTTTAGACCGTCCACCAACGATCCATGCTACAATTTACAAAGACAGTTCACTGATCGATGATGAAATGAACAAGCTCATACTGCCAATCGGGGATCCACACTTTCGCAGTATCCGGGAAGGCGGCTGTTACTATGTGGATAAGACGCCTCATATCCGCAATCTGGTCGAAGGGTCCAAATACTATTTCCTGTCCCGGCCGCGGCGGTTCGGGAAGACACTGCTGGTGGATACGATGCAGGAGCTGTTCGAGGGCAGTGAGGAGCTGTTCCGGGGGCTTCACATCCACGACCGCTGGGACTGGTCCGTCCGCCATCCGGTGGTGCGGCTGAGCTTCGACGTCGACTATCGCGAATCGGATGGATTGGAAAGTGACATCAGCGAGCAGCTGTCCGCCATAGAGGCAGAGGCGGGTCTTGAATCTTCTCCGCCGACACGACCCGATGCGGTGCGTCTGCGCCATGTCATCCGTCAGCTTCATCACAGCACCGGCCGGCAGGTGGTGGTGCTGGTGGACGAATACGACAAGCCGATCCTGGACCTGCTTGAAGATCAGGACCGGGCGAAGGCCAACCGCGATTATCTGCGCGGCCTGTACGGCGTCATCAAGGGCTGTGCCCGCCATGTCCGCTTCGTGTTCGTGACCGGCATCAGCATGTATTCGAAGGTGAGTCTGTTCTCGGGGCTGAACAATCTTGAGGACATCAGTCTGGACCCGAAGTACAACACCATCTGTGGCTATACGGATGCGGAAATTGACACGGTGTTCGCCCCGGAACTGCCGGACCTGGACCGCGCGGACATTCGGAAGTGGTACAACGGCTACAGCTGGGACTGGCGCAGCAAGGAGAAGGTGTACAACCCCTTCGACGTGCTGCTGCTGTTTAAAAAACGGGAGTTTAAACCTCATTGGTATAGAACCGGCACGCCGGGCTTTCTGCACAAGCTGATGGCGGAGAATCAGTTCAGCACGGTGGGGCTGGAGCACCTGGAGATGCACGAGGAGGCGCTGTCGACGTTCGAGGTGGAGAAGATCCGCCTCAATGCGCTGCTGTTCCAGTGTGGTTATCTGACCATCCGGGACCGTCAGGCTCGCAGTGACGGCGACTACTACCTGCTCGGCTATCCGAATCTGGAGGTGCGGCAGAGTCTGAACCTGGAGCTGCTGGACACGATGGTTGGGGATCTGGAGGAGTTGATGGGACGGAGTCGGAACATGTCGCGGTTGCTGGGCGAGAAGGATTTCGAGGGCTTTGCGGTGGCGGTGCATGCGTTTCTGGGCGGGGTGCCATATCATTGGCACACGGCCGGTGGGGGGCCGAGGCGCTATGAGGCGTATTACGCCAGTCTGCTGTATGTCGGCTTCGCGGCTGGGGGTCATGACGTGCGTGCGGAGGAGTCGTCGGCGAAGGGCCGTTCGGATCTGGTGGTGCTGCTGGGGGGTCGGGTGTTCGTGCTGGAGTGCAAGATGGCGGGTGAGGGGGAAGAGGAGTCTAAGGCGGTGGCGTGGCTGGCGCAGATTCGGCATCAGGGCTATGCGGACAGGTACGGCAATCTGGGGGAGGAGATTCATCTGCTGTCGGTGGTGTTCAGTCGCAAGGAGCGCAATCTGGCGGTGGTGCGGGTGGAACAGATGCCAGTTGGTGAGAGAAGGTTCGTCGAGAGCTGATCGGCAATCATTTGATGTGACTGGAAGTCACTGCCGCGCATCATGAAACTGTGGCAGCAGTCTGTGCGGTTGTGGAAGTCGACCCTTACCCATCGGTCGCTCAGAAGACGTGGCATGGAGCAGAATGAATCGACCCAGGTGTGGGATGTTTTTAGACCGCCGCCAGCGACCCCGCCACGCATACCATCGTCGGCTCCTCGGAGAACTCCATGAACAGATCAACGAACAGCTGATCGATCGCCTCGTCGATGGCCACGATGCGCCTGTACTGATCATTCGCAGCATTGTCCAGGTGCCCTATCCAGGCGATTCAGGGCGCTCGGGCTGGCCAGCACCGGCCCTTCTCGCCCACCATCTGCTCCACCCGGTCCAGCTTCACCCCTCGTCACCCAGTCGTCGTACAGGTGTTATGGTTGTTGAGATCCTCATAGTCCATTGCCATACCAAAGATGCGCTGGGCCGAACAAGTCCGCTACGCAGTGTCGCACACTGGCCAGGTTGCGGTAGTCAATGAATCACTGTGCCAGCCGGCAAATCAGATTGATCCCCCCCCTGTCAACTTCGTACAGCAGCAGGCCACCGCCAATGGAACTGAGCTGTTCATGGTCGAAATTGGCGGTCACAGCCCGCTGGCAGCAGGTTTGAAAATCCAACTGAGGCTAGAAGCACTGTGCAGTCATGGCTGAGTGCTTTGCGAATGACATAATTCATTGATTCAGTTCTCATTGAAACTCCTATTTCACATTTTTCATAACAATCGGTGAAATTTACGGGTTAAGATCGAACACACCATGTCACAGAAGCTGACGGAAGCATGAAAGCCAAATCCCGGAGCTTATCACATTGATCAGTATCTCAATCTGTTCGCGAACCTGGCCTGCGGCAATTACGCAGCCTCCATTTTGAGCGAGTGGAGGGCAGTTAAAGCCTGGAGCAGAAAGAGGAAGGTACGGTTTTCGAAATCAGAAATACCTAGCCCGCATTTTTCACCGATAGTTATGAAAAATGTGAAAAATGAGTTATAATGACAACTTAATCAATTAATTATGTCATTTAAAGAGGACTCATCCATGAATGCACAGTGTTATCAGACGCAGTTGGAATTTCAACCCAGTGGCCGGCGCGCGGTGACCGCCAAATTCGACAGTGAACAGATCAGTTCCGATGGTGGCGCCCTGCTGCTGCGGGAGGTTGACAGGCGGATCGGTCTGACCGACCGTCTGGCCGATTGTTTCATCGACTACCGCAACCCGGCCAGCGTGCGACACCACGTTAAGGCCCTGCTGCGTCAGCGCATTTATGGCATTACGATGGGTTATGAAGATCTCAACGACCATGAGCACCTGAGCGACGACCGGTTGATGGGGGTGATGGTGGATCGGCTGGAGCAGATGGTGGACCAGGGGCAGGCACTGGCCAGTCCGAGCACGCTGAACCGCCTGGAGTTGGGGCACCCGGACGAGGCGGCGAATGACCGCTACAAACGCATCGTGGCCATCGGTGAGGCGATGGATCGGCTGTTGGCGGACCTGTTCATGGAGTCGTTCGAGGCGCCACCGAAGGAACTGTGGCTGGACCTGGATGCGACGGACGATCCGCTGCACGGGGAGCAGGAGGGTCGGTTCTTTCACGGTTACTATGACTGCTACTGCTATCTGCCACTGTACATTTTCTGTGGCGAGCAGCTGCTGTGCAGTCGGCTGCGCACGTCAGATCAGGATGGTGCGGCGGGCAGTGTGGAGGAGTTGGAACGGATCGTCGGGCAGTTGCGGGCGCGCTGGCCAAAGGTTCGGGTGGTGATACGAGCCGATTCGGGGTTCTGCCGGGAAGACATCATGGCGTGGTGTGAGCAGGAGGAGGTGCAGGTGGATTATGTCCTTGGTGTGGCACGCAATTCGCGTCTGGAGGCGGCGCTGTCGAAGGAGATGGAAGAGGCCGCTGAGGAGCATGAGCGCACGGGCGAGGCGGTGCGCCGGTTCGGCGAGTTCAGTTATCAGACGCGTAGCTCGTGGAGTCGGGCGCGGCGGGTGATTGGCAAGGCGGAACATCTGCGGCGCGGGGCCAATCCGCGGTTCGTGGTGACCAGCCTGTCGGCTGAGGAGGTGAACGCTCAGGAGCTGTATGAGGAGAAATACTGCGCCCGTGGCGACATGGAGAACCGCATCAAGGAGCAGCAGTTGGACCTGTTTGCGGACCGCACCAGTTCGCACCAGATGGCGGCCAATCAGCTGCGCCTGTACTTCGCCTCGTTCGCTTATGGGCTGCTCGAGGCGCTGCGTCGTCTGGGCACCAAGGGCACCCGCCTGGCGCGGGCGCAGAGTGGCACGCTGCGGCTGAAGCTGATCAAGGTTGGGGTGCGCCTTCGGGTGACCACCCGCCGGGTGTGGCTGTCGATGTCGGCGGGTTATCCGCATGCCGAGGTGTTCGCCGAGGTGCTGGACAATCTGGGCCAGCTGCCACTGTGGAGGCCGCCGCCTGATTTCAACTAGGGTGTCATCGGGTCGGCTCGGGTGCCGACCGCCGGTTCGATCGCCGACTTTGTCAGGGGCGAGGATGGCACGCGCCCTGACCATGCCGCAACGGGCTGAACGGGCCTTGGCGGGCAGGAAAAACGCGGTTTCCGCGGTGCGCTCGCCGGCCTTTTCACTGGCTGACGGCGGTTTTCTCATCCAACTGATGAAATCAACGCTTGGCGACGGCCATTTCAACCCAGAATACAAATCGGTGAAATATGCGGGCTAGAGCGGTGATACTGGTGCCAATGGACTGTCGGTCGTATCGCAAGGTGCTAGTCGGGGCGGATTTCAGGTACACCAACCACTCGGCTGTGGGCTGATGGTGCACTGATTGCAGTCGGAATGGGATTTAATGTGGTCTGCGGCGGGTGGAGACACCTCAGCGAGCGGTTGCGCTCCGGCTGTCCTTAGCGGAACGCACTGAGGGCGACCACCTGTTGAAAAACAGCCCCAGCAAAACCCACAGTGCGATCTGGTCTGAACCTTCTCCGCGCCGTGCGTCGAGCCTGGCTGTGATTTTCTTCGAGACACTCGTCGAAACCGACACACATCTCTTTGGCCAGGAAGCGGAAGTACAGTGCCGCGGTCCCGCTCATAACTCACCAGAGCCTTCGTCCACCGTCGAACGGTGCGCGGACAATAACAGCGCACCGCATCGATCTCATCATTACTGGCATTGTCGCAAGTCTCCAGGGTTATGGTGTACGACAGCCGACAGCCCTGCCGCATGTCGGACTAGGTTTTGTCGGCCACCCACAGTTGTCGATTGCCAATAATCGGCCGGATCTGCAGTTTATGACAGTGAGAAGAATATACGGTTGCCGTCAATGCTTTCCTTTCATCCTGCTGTGGCAACCGATTTTACGACTGACCAACAGTGGCGCAATCCTTCCTGACTTTGACGGTTGATGGCTGAAGGTACCGAAATCCTCTCAACAAAAACCTTATAAATCAAGGCTTTCATCCCCGCCAATCTTGACAACGCCTTTGTAGTGCCTTGGGCGCAATAAATATCAGCATTTTTTCCTTGACTTGATATAATAAGACCCATGTTCGTACGCGTCAAACAATCACCCGGCAGCCCGCGCCAAGCCGTCCAGCTGGTCGAGTCGATCCGCCACGGCCGCACCGTGCGACAGAAAATCATCCGCCACATCGGCATCGCCCGGGACGATGACGAACTGGTCCGGCTCAAGGACCTCGGCGAATACATCAAAGCCAAGCTGGAAGCCGAGACGCAGCCGCAGCTGTTCCCGCCCGAACAGGTCGCCGAACAGGTCATCGAGTGCCGTCGGCGACGCGACGGCGAGCCGCTGCCGGTGGATCTGAAGCAACTGCGAGAAACGGCGCGCATCATCACTGGCGTGCATGATGTATACGGCGCCCTGTTCCACCAGCTGGGGCTGTCCCAGCTGCTGTCCGCCCGCCGCTATCGGGTCTCCCACCAGGTGCTGTATCACTGCGTCATGGCGCGGCTGGCCAACCCGCAGAGCAAGCGCGCCAGCGTGCAGGCGCTGGCGGAGAATTTCGGCGTGCGGCTGCCCCTGCAGAAGGTTTACCGCATGATGGACCGGCTTGATGACCGAATCATCGCTCGACTCAATGCGTTGGCCGGCGAGCAGGCTAAATCCCTGTTCGGCGGGACGCTGCGGGTGGTGCTGTTCGACTGCACCACGCTTTATTTCGAATCGTTCCGCGACGACGAGCTGAAGCAGCCCGGCTACAGCAAGGATGGCAAGCACCGCGAGTGCCAGGTGATTGTGGCGCTGGCGGTGACCGAGACCGGACTGCCGGTGCATCATCTGGTGCTGCCGGGCGCCACGTTCGAGGGCCACAGTCTGATTCCGGTGATCAAAGCCCTGCAGCGGCGGCATCAGGCGAAGGAAGTCATCGTGGTGGCCGATCGGGGGATGATGAATGAGGACAATCTGATCGCGCTGCGCGAGGCGGAGATGTCCTACATCATCGGTGCCAAACTGAAGACGCTGCCCAAGGCCACCCAGACCGTGGTGCTGGACCGGAGCCGATACCGGCCGTTGGGTGATCAGGGTGTTGTCGTGCAGTCGGTGCCGCATCCGAAGGCGCCCGATGACCGACTGGTGATCAGTCATTGTCCGGTGCGGGCGCGCAAGGATGGCCGGGACCGGGAGCGGGCGGTGGCCAAACTGCTCAAGAAGCTGGCCCGCAGCGACCGTCCCAAAGAGCTGCTGAACGCGCGGGGCTACGGGCGATTCTTGCGACTGGAAGGCGAGGCGACCCTGTCCATCGATGCGGCGCGGGTGGCCGAGGCGGCGAAGTGGGACGGGCTGCACGGCGTCATCACCAATCTGCCGGAGTCAACCCAGGTGGCCACCATTCTGCGACAGTATCGGGGGCTCTGGCAGGTGGAGGAGACCTTCCGCGTGAGCAAACATGATCTGAAGGTTCGGCCGATTTACCACTGGACGGCGAGGCGCATTCATGCCCACATCGCCATCGCCTTCATGAGTCTGATGTGCGTGCGTCATCTGCAGTATCGCATGGCGCTGCAGCAGGGTCAGACGGTGTCGGCGGCGGTGATGGCCAATGCGCTGACGCAGGTCCAGCACAGCGTGCTGGAAGACCAGGGCAGCCGGCGACGCTATGCGCTGCCGTCGACCAACAGTGAGGTGGGTCGAAAACTATATCGGGTGATGGGGGTGGTCCACGATCTGGAACCGTTCGAGCTGAAGTGACAGGACCGTGGATGGAGGTCTGGAAGAGGGCAAAATGTAGTGCCTTGGGGTCAGTTCGCCCTTAATAAAAACAACAGTTTAGCGAAATGAACCGTCGAAGTCAGGAGCCCTGCCGCATGTCGGACTAGGTTTTGTCGGCCACCCACAGTTGTCGATTGCCAATAATCGGCCGGATCTGCAGTTTATGACAGTGAGAAGAATATACGGTTGCCGTCAATGCTTTCCTTTCATCCTGCTGTGGCAACCGATTTTACGACTGACCAACAGTGGCGCAATCCTTTACACAGAAAGGGACAGGGTGTGCCGTTAGTGTCCGGTCCTAGACAATTTGCGTGAAATAAGTTCTCGGTTGTCAGAAAGACTGGCAGAATCTTCACACCGGCGGCTCACCCACGTCCAAGAAAAAGGAAAAAATCCTACGGTCGGCCCAGTGCGGATGAGTGGGTTTTCTTCCGCAGCGCCGATGGCATGATTCAGTCCTTGCTACGCTCTAAAGTAGCATCGCTGGATTGGTAAACGATCATGCAAAGCACGATCAATTACCACCTGATTTCTCCAGTCAGTTTGATACTGTTCAAAGCATCCGCACCCGGTTTAGTCTGCGCCCCAAAATCAAGACTAAGCTCATCCGACAACTTATAGCGCACGCCAATATTCATCGTCTCTTTGCCTGATCCCAGCAGACTGACCCCCGAATAAGGCGTCAGCAACGCACTCGGACCCGGCCCGCTGACCGCCAGACCATAACTGAACTCGGCACCCAGCTGACCACGGTCATCCCCCGAACCACTACCCGTCGTCTGTTGAACGTTGTGGTCAAATAACTGACTCAACGTACTGGACGGCTGACCCTGAGAATAAGTCAAGCTCAGAGCGCTGCCACTGCCATTCGCTTTCGAATCCAGTTTGATTTCACCGCTCACGCCCCATTCGTCCCGGTCGCGCTCATGTTTGATCAGATGGCGCGCCCGCAATTCCGCCCGTAGCCGCGAGGCTGGAATCTGCCAAGTCAGCCGGGCGCCCAACTCCAACCCGGCTCCCCGGCCAACATCACCATCATCGTAGCGCATCCCAGCTTCCAATGCTGTGGTCAGAGTTTGATCATCCGCTAAATCCCGTTCATACGAACCTTCCAAGAACAAACGCATGCGGCTCGAACTCAGTGACAGAGCCGCCAGACCTCCGTCCGCACTGGTACGCTGCTGCGCATACGAACCCTCCCCTCTGAGTGCCAGCTGCGTATCCCCACCGGCGATCAGATCCGGGTACTCCCGCAACACGCCGCGCGCACCCACCGCAACACTGGTCTGACTCAGATCGGATGTCAGTACCGAATTCTCTTCATGCACCCGTATATTCCCGGATCCATAGCTTAAACTGGTCCACACATTGGAGCCATCCTCAAACAGCCACGCCAGATAGGGCTGCACCGCCGTGAGCTTCGTCTCATAGACCGAATCCATGCCATCCACCTTGGTATCAAACTTGCCGTCGAATCTGGAGACTGCGGCACCTGCCAGCAGGTCCTCGCGCAGGCGGAGCTCGGCACCGAAATGAACTGCCCACATGCCACCGTCCCAAGACAGATTCGCATCAGAACCGGAAAGTGAGAAATAATCGGACTGACCCCATACTGAGGCGGCTCCCTCGCGGTCGCCAAAATCATCCAGCCGGAGGTTGAACGAGGCACCGTCCATCATCTCACTCGTAGTCGGCCGCGACTGTCCTTTGGACCATTGCACCGTCTCCCAAGAGGGCGGCGGGGTCTCCGAACTCGCGCCGAACGAAAAGTTCAGCCTGGGACCTGAACCACCACCGGCGGTTACGCCGGCTACCCGGTCGGCAACAACCGACAGCGTCTGCGCCATCATTTGGGCGGCGACCACTGGCGTCAGTTTCGACTGTATTTGGTTCGCCCGTTCCATTTCTTCTGCCATAGTGGTATCAGTTATCCGTACAACGATCGAATCAACCGTTACCGAATCATAGCCGCCACCACTGACTCGGTGCGTCAGTGTCACCTGTTCGTCCGCCGTATTTTCGTCCTTAGCCGCCGACACCGTCACCGTCTGCGCCGTCTGCCAGTCCGAAGCCGTGAACGTCAGCGGCGAACCGGTCACCGACACGCCATTTGCGGCACCGCTCACCGTAACCGTCACATCCCCGGACGGCTCCGTATCCAGCTGCACCGTATACGTGACGCTCGCACCCTCGGCCACCGTCAGCTCGCTCACCGACACCGTCACCCCGGCCGTGTCGTTGTCGTCCGCCGTCACCACCACCTCACCGATATTAACCGAACCATAATCGCCACCACTGGCGCGATGCGTCAGCGTTACCTGCTCGTCCACCGCATTGTTGTCCTCAGCTGCCGATACCGTCACCGTCTGTGCCGTCTGCCAGTCCGAAGCCGTAAAGGTCAGCGGCGAACCGGTCACCGACACGCCATTTGCGGCACCGCTCACCGTCACCACTACATTCCCACCACTCGGCTCGGTATTCAGCTTCACCGTATACTCGCCGCTCGCGCCCTCGACCACCGTCAGCGCGTTCACCGACACCGTCACCCCGGCCGTGTCGTCGTCGCCCGCCGTCACCACCACGTCGGCGATGGCAACCGAACCGTAATCACCACCACTGGCACCATGCTGCAACGTCACCTCCTCGTCCACCGCATTGTCGTCCGCCGCCGCCGACACCGTCACCGTCTGCGCCGTCTGCCAGGTCAGCGCCGTGAACGTCAGTGGTGAACCTGCCACCGTCACGCCCTTTGCGGCACCGCTCACCGTCACCGTCACGTTCCCCGTCGGTTGCGTGTTCAGCTTCACCGTGTACGTGTCGCTACCGCCCTCGGCCACCGTCAGCTCGCTCACCGACACCGTCGCCCCCGCCGTGTCGTCGTCGGTGATCGTGAAACTCAACGACCCGATCGTCACCGATCCATAGCCGCCACCCGTCGCCGCATGCGTCACCGACGCCGTCTTGCTGGCGCCGTCGTCCACCGCATCATCCACCGCCGACACCGTCACCGTCTGCGCCGTCTGCCAGGTCAGCGCCGTGAACGTCAGACTCGACGGCGACACCCCCAGCCCGGCGCCCGCCGTCGGCGTCACCGTCACCGTCCCCGTCGGCTCCGTGTTCAGCTTCACCGTGTACGTCGCACTGTTCGTCGTCCCCGACGCCTCCGTCACCGTGCTGCGGCTCGGCGCCGACACCGTCGCCCCCGCCGTGTCGTCGTCGGTGATCGTGAAACTCAACGACCCGATCGTCACCGATCCATAGCCGCCACCCGTCGCCGCATGCGTCACCGACGCCGTCTTGCTGGCGCCATCGTCCACCGCATCATCCACCGCCGACACCGTCACCGTCTGCGCCGTCTGCCAGGTCAGCGCCGTGAACGTCAGACTCGCCGGCGACACCTCCAGCCCGGCGCCCGCCGTCGGCGTCACCGTCACCGTCCCCGTCGGCTCCGTGTTCAGCTTCACCGTGTACGTCGCACTGTTCGTCGTCCCCGACGCCTCCGTCACCGTGCTGCGGCTCGGCGCCGACACCGTCGCCCCCGCCGTGTCGTCGTCGGTGATCGTGAAACTCAACGACCCGATCGTCACCGATCCATAGCCGCCACCCGTCGCCGCATGCGTCACCGACGCCGTCTTGCTGACGCCATCGTCCACCGCATCATCCACCGCCGACACCGTCACCGTCTGCGCCGTCTGCCAGGTCTGCGCCGTGAACGTCAGACTCGACGGCGACACCTCCAGCCCGGCGCCCGCCGTCGGCGTCACCGTCACCGTCCCCGTCGGCTCCGTGTTCAGCTTCACCGTGTACGTCGCACTGTTCGTCGTCCCCGACGCCTCCGTCACCGTGCTGCGGCTCGGCGCCGACACCGTCGCCCCCGCCGTGTCGTCGTCGGTGATCGTGAAACTCAACGACCCGATCGTCACCGATCCATAGCCGCCACCCGCCGCCGCATGCGTCACCGACGCCGTCTTGCTGGCGCCATCGTCCACCGCATCATCCACCGCCGACACCGTCACCGTCTGCGCCGTCTGCCAGGTCGGCGCCGTGAACGTCGACGTACACGGTGAAGCTGAACACGGAGCCGACGGGGACGGTGACGGTGACGCCGACGGCGGGCGCCGGGCTGGAGGTGTCGCCGTGAGTCTGACGTTCACGGCGCTCCCTGGCAGACGGCGCAGACGGTGACGGTGTCGGCGGTGGATGATGCGGTGGACGACGGCGCCAGCAAGACGGCGTCGGTGACGCATGCGGCGACGGGTGGCGGCTATGGATCGGTGACGATCGGGTCGTTGAGTTTCACGATCACCGACCGCCATCCACCGACGACACGGCGGGGGCGACGGTGTCGGCGCCGAGCCGCAGCACGGTGACGGAGGCGTCGGGGACGACGAACAGTGCGACGTACACGGTGAAGCTCACGGAGCCGACGGGGACGGTGACGGTGACGCCGACGGCGGGCGCCGGGCTGGTCGCCCCCGGTGTCGCCGTCGAGTCTGACGTTCACGGCGCACCGACCTGGCAGACGGCGCAGACGGTGACGGTGTCGGCGGTGGATGATGCGGTGGACGATGGCGCCAGCAAGACGGCGTCGGTGACGCATGCGGCGACGGGTGGCGGCTATGGATCGGTGACGATCGGGTCGTTGAGTTTCACGATCACCGACGACGACACGGCGGGGGCGACGGTGTCGGCGCCGAGCCGCAGCACGGTGACGGAGGCGTCGGGGACGACGAACAGTGCGACGTACACGGTGAAGCTGAACACGGAGCCGACGGGGACGGTGACGGTGACGCCGACGGCGGGCGCCGGGCTGGGGGTGTCGCCGTCGTCCCCCGCCGTGTCTGACGTTCACGGCGCAGACCTGGCAGACGGCGCAGACGGTGACGGTGTCGGCGGTGGATGATGCGGTGGACGATGGCGTCAGCAAGACGGCGTCGGTGACGCATGCGGCGACGGGTGGCGGCTATGGATCGGTGACGATCGGGTCGTTGAGTTTCACGATCACCGACGACGACACGGCGGGGGCGACGGTGTCGGCGCCGGTCAGCACGGTGACGGAGGCGTCGGGGACGACGAACAGTGCGACGTACACGGTGAAGCTGAACACGGAGCCGACGGGGACGGTGACGGTGACGCCGACGGCGGGCGCCGGGCTGGAGGTGTCGCCGGCGAGTCTGACGTTCACGGCGCTGACCTGGCAGACGGCGCAGACGGTGACGGTGTCGGCGGTGGATGATGCGGTGGACGACGGCGCCAGCAAGACGGCGTCGGTGACGCATGCGGCGACGGGTGGCGGCTATGGATCGGTGACGATCGGGTCGTTGAGTTTCACCCCCATCACCGACGACGACACGGCGGGGGCGACGGTGTCGGCGCCGAGCCGCAGCACGGTGACGGAGGCGTCGGGGACGACGAACAGTGCGACGTACACGGTGAAGCTGAACACGGAGCCGACGGGGACGGTGACGGTGACGCCGACGGCGGGCGCCGGGCTGGAGGTGTCGCCGTGAGTCTGACGTTCACGGCGCTGACCTGGCAGACGGCGCAGACGGTGACGGTGTCGGCGGTGGATGATGCGGTGGACGATGGCGCCAGCAAGACGGCGTCGGTGACGCATGCGGCGACGGGTGGCGGCTATGGATCGGTGACGATCGGGTCGTTGAGCCTCACGATCACCGACGACGACACGGCGGGGGCGACGGTGTCGGCGCCGAGCCGCAGCACGGTGACGGAGGCGTCGGGGACGACGAACAGTGCGACGTACACGGTGAAGCTGAACACGGAGCCGACGGGGACGGTGACGGTGACGCCGACGGCGGGCGCCGGGCTGGGGTGTCGCCGTCGAGTCTGACGTTCACGGCGCAGACCTGGCAGACGGCGCAGACGGTGACGGTGTCGGCGGTGGATGATGCGGTGGACGACCCGCCAGCAAGACGGCGTCGGTGACGCATGCGGCGGCGGGTGGCGGCTATGGATCGGTGACGATCGGGTCGTTGAGTTTCACGATCACCGACGACGACACGGCGGGGGCGACGGTGTCGGCGCCGAGCCGCAGCACGGTGACGGAGGCGTCGGGGACGACGAACAGTGCGACGTACACGG
Source organism: Arenicellales bacterium (assembly GCA_965205205.1). Classification (GTDB taxonomy): domain Bacteria; phylum Pseudomonadota; class Gammaproteobacteria; order Arenicellales; family JAJDZL01; genus JAJDZL01. The sequence goes on along the minus strand of CBDBFX010000002.1, from coordinate 2,428,811 downwards.
TGAAGCTGAACACGGAGCCGACGGGGACGGTGACGGTGACGCCGACGGCGGGCGCCGGGCTGGGGGTGTCGCCGTCGAGTCTGACGTTCACGGCGCAGACCTGGCAGACGGCGCAGACGGTGACGGTGTCGGCGGTGGATGATGCGGTGGACGACGGCGCCAGCAAGACGGCGTCGGTGACGCATGCGGCGACGGGTGGCGGCTATGGATCGGTGACGATCGGGTCGTTGAGCTTCACGATCACCGACGACGACACGGCGGGGGCGACGGTGTCGGCGCCGAGCCGCAGCACGGTGACGGAGGCGTCGGGGACGACGAACAGTGCGACGTACACGGTGAAGCTGAACACGGAGCCGACGGGGACGGTGACGGTGACGCCGACGGCGGGCGCCGGGCTGGGGGTGTCGCCGTCGAGTCTGACGTTCACGGCGCAGACCTGGCAGACGGCGCAGACGGTGACGGTGTCGGCGGTGGATGATGCGGTGGACGATGGCGTCCAGCAAGACGGCGTCGGTGACGCATGCGGCGACGGGTGGCGGCTATGGATCGGTGACGATCGGGTCGTTGAGCTTTCACGATCACCGACGACGACACGGCGGGGGCGACGGTGTCGGCGCCGAGCCGCAGCACGGTGACGGAGGCGTCGGGGACGACGAACAGTGCGACGTACACGGTGAAGCTGAACACGGAGCCGACGGGGACGGTGACGGTGACGCCGACGGCGGGCGCCGGGCTGGGGGTGTCGCCGTCGAGTCTGACGTTCACGGCGCAGACCTGGCAGACGGCGCAGACGGTGACGGTGTCGGCGGTGGATGATGCGGTGGACGATGGCGCCAGCAAGACGGCGTCGGTGACGCATGCGGCGACGGGTGGCGGCTATGGATCGGTGACGATCGGGTCGTTGAGTTTCACGATCACCGACGACGACACGGCGGGGGCGACGGTGTCGGCGCCGAGCCGCAGCACGGTGACGGAGGCGTCGGGGACGACGAACAGTGCGACGTACACGGTGAAGCTGAACACGGAGCCGACGGGGACGGTGACGGTGACGCCGACGGCGGGCGCCGGGCTGGAGGTGTCGCCGGCGAGTCTGACGTTCACGGCGCTGACCTGGCAGACGGCGCAGACGGTGACGGTGTCGGCGGTGGATGATGCGGTGGACGATGGCGCCAGCAAGACGGCGTCGGTGACGCATGCGGCGACGGGTGGCGGCTATGGATCGGTGACGATCGGGTCGTTGAGCTTCACGATCACCGACGACGACACGGCGGGGGCGACGGTGTCGGCGCCGAGCCGCAGCACGGTGACGGAGGCGTCGGGGACGACGAACAGTGCGACGTACACGGTGAAGCTGAACACGGAGCCGACGGGGACGGTGACGGTGACGCCGACGGCGGGCGCCGGGCTGGGGGTGTCGCCGTCGAGTCTGACGTTCACGGCGCAGACCTGGCAGACGGCGCAGACGGTGACGGTGTCGGCGGTGGATGATGCGGTGGACGACGGCGCCAGCAAGACGGCGTCGGTGACGCATGCGGCGGCGGGTGGCGGCTATGGATCGGTGACGATCGGGTCGTTGAGTTTCACGATCACCGACGACGACACGGCGGGGGCGACGGTGTCGGCGCCGAGCCGCAGCACGGTGACGGAGGCGTCGGGGACGACGAACAGTGCGACGTACACGGTGAAGCTGAACACGGAGCCGACGGGGACGGTGACGGTGACGCCGACGGCGGGCGCCGGGCTGGGGGTGTCGCCGGCGAGTCTGACGTTCACGGCGCGACCTGGCAGACGGCGCAGACGGTGACGGTGTCGGCGGTGGATGATGCGGTGGACGATGGCGCCAGCAAGACGGCGTCGGTGACGCATGCGGCGACGGGTGGCGGCTATGGATCGGTGACGATCGGGTCGTTGAGTTTCACGATCACCGACGACGACACGGCGGGGGCGACGGTGTCGGCACCGAGCCGCAGCACGGTGACGGAGGCGTCGGGGACGACGAACAGTGCGACGTACACGGTGAAGCTGAACACGGAGCCGACGGGGACGGTGACGGTGACGCCGACGGCGGGCGCCGGGCTGGAGGTGTCGCCGGCGAGTCTGACGTTCACGGCGCTGACCTGGCAGACGGCGCAGACGGTGACGGTGTCGGCGGTGGATGATGCGGTGGACGACCCGCCAGCAAGACGGCGTCGGTGACGCATGCGGCGACGGGTGGCGGCTATGGATCGGTGACGATCGGGTCGTTGAGTTTCACGATCACCGACGACGACACGGCGGGGGCGACGGTGTCGGCGCCGAGCCGCAGCACGGTGACGGAGGCGTCGGGGACGACGAACAGTGCGACGTACACGGTGAAGCTGAACACGGAGCCGACGGGGACGGTGACGGTGACGCCGACGGCGGGCGCCGGGCTGGAGGTGTCGCCGTCGAGTCTGACGTTCACGGCGCCGACCTGGCAGACGGCGCAGACGGTGACGGTGTCGGCGGTGGATGATGCGGTGGACGATGGCGTCAGCAAGACGGCGTCGGTGACGCATGCGGCGACGGGTGGCGGCTATGGATCGGTGACGATCGGGTCGTTGAGTTTCACGATCACCGACGACGACACGGCGGGGGCGACGGTGTCGGCGCCGAGCCGCAGCACGGTGACGGAGGCGTCGGGGACGACGAACAGTGCGACGTACACGGTGAAGCTGAACACGGAGCCGACGGGGACGGTGACGGTGACGCCGACGGCGGGCGCCGGGCTGGGGGTGTCGCCGTCGAGTCTGACGTTCACGGCGCAGACCTGGCAGACGGCGCAGACGGTGACGGTGTCGGCGGTGGATGATGCGGTGGACGACGGCGCCAGCAAGACGGCGTCGGTGACGCATGCGGCGACGGGTGGCGGCTATGGATCGGTGACGATCGGGTCGTTGAGTTTCACGATCACCGACGACGACACGGCGGGGGCGACGGTGTCGGCGCCGAGCCGCAGCACGGTGACGGAGGCGTCGGGGACGACGAACAGTGCGACGTACACGGTGAAGCTGAACACGGAGCCGACGGGGACGGTGACGGTGACGCCGACGGCGGGCGCCGGGCTGGAGGTGTCGCCGTCGAGTCTGACGTTCACGGCGCTGACCTGGCAGACGGCGCAGACGGTGACGGTGTCGGCGGTGGATGATGCGGTGGACGACGGCGCCAGCAAGACGGCGTCGGTGACGCATGCGGCGACGGGTGGCGGCTATGGATCGGTGACGATCGGGTCGTTGAGCTTCACGATCACCGACGACGACACGGCGGGGGCGACGGTGTCGGCGCCGAGCCGCAGCACGGTGACGGAGGCGTCGGGGACGACGAACAGTGCGACGTACACGGTGAAGCTGAACACGGAGCCGACGGGGACGGTGACGGTGACGCCGACGGCGGGCGCCGGGCTGGGGGTGTCGCCGTCGAGTCTGACGTTCACGGCGCAGACCTGGCAGACGGCGCAGACGGTGACGGTGTCGGCGGTGGATGATGCGGTGGACGATGGCGCCAGCAAGACGGCGTCGGTGACGCATGCGGCGACGGGTGGCGGCTATGGATCGGTGACGATCGGGTCGTTGAGTTTCACGATCACCGACGACGACACGGCGGGGGCGACGGTGTCGGCGCCGAGCCGCAGCACGGTGACGGAGGCGTCGGGGACGACGAACAGTGCGACGTACACGGTGAAGCTGAACACGGAGCCGACGGGGACGGTGACGGTGACGCCGACGGCGGGCGCCGGGCTGGGGGTGTCGCCGTCGAGTCTGACGTTCACGGCGCAGACCTGGCAGACGGCGCAGACGGTGACGGTGTCGGCGGTGGATGATGCGGTGGACGACCGCCAGCAAGACGGCGTCGGTGACGCATGCGGCGACGGGTGGCGGCTATGGATCGGTGACGATCGGGTCGTTGAGTTCACGATCACCGACGACGACACGGCGGGGGCGACGGTGTCGGCGCCGAGCCGCAGCACGGTGACGGAGGCGTCGGGGACGACGAACAGTGCGACGTACACGGTGAAGCTGAACACGGAGCCGACGGGGACGGTGACGGTGACGCCGACGGCGGGCGCCGGGCTGGGGGTGTCGCCGTCGAGTCTGACGTTCACGGCGCAGACCTGGCAGACGGCGCAGACGGTGACGGTGTCGGCGGTGGATGATGCGGTGGACGATGGCGCCAGCAAGACGGCGTCGGTGACGCATGCGGCGACGGGTGGCGGCTATGGATCGGTGACGATCGGGTCGTTGAGCTTCACGATCACCGACGACGACACGGCGGGGGCGACGGTGTCGGCGCCGAGCCGCAGCACGGTGACGGAGGCGTCGGGGACGACGAACAGTGCGACGTACACGGTGAAGCTGAACACGGAGCCGACGGGGACGGTGACGGTGACGCCGACGGCGGGCGCCGGGCTGGGGGTGTCGCCGTCGAGTCTGACGTTCACGGCGCAGACCTGGCAGACGGCGCAGACGGTGACGGTGTCGGCGGTGGATGATGCGGTGGACGATGGCGTCAGCAAGACGGCGTCGGTGACGCATGCGGCGACGGGTGGCGGCTATGGATCGGTGACGATCGGGTCGTTGAGTTTCACGATCACCGACGACGACACGGCGGGGGCGACGGTGTCGGCGCCGAGCCGCAGCACGGTGACGGAGGCGTCGGGGACGACGAACAGTGCGACGTACACGGTGAAGCTGAACACGGAGCCGACGACGGTGACGGTGACGCCGACGGCGGGCGCCGGGCTGGAGGTGTCGCCGTCGAGTCTGACGTTCACGGCGCTGACCTGGCAGACGGCGCAGACGGTGACGGTGTCGGCGGTGGATGATGCGGTGGACGATGGCGCCAGCAAGACGGCGTCGGTGACGCATAGCCGCCACCCGCCGCCGCATGCGTCACCGACGCCGTCTTGCTGGCGCCATCGTCCACCGCATCATCCACCGCCGACACCGTCACCGTCTGCGCCGTCTGCCAGGTCAGCGCCGTGAACGTCAGACTCGCCGGCGACACCCCCAGCCCGGCGCCCGCCGTCGGCGTCACCGTCACCGTCCCCGTCGGCTCCGTGTTCAGCTTCACCGTGTACGTCGCACTGTTCGTCGTCCCCGACGCCTCCGTCACCGTGCTGCGGCTCGGCGCCGACACCGTCGCCCCCGCCGTGTCGTCGTCGGTGATCGTGAAACTCAACGACCCGATCGTCACCGATCCATAGCCGCCACCCGTCGCCGCATGCGTCACCGACGCCGTCTTGCTGGCGCCGTCGTCCACCGCATCATCCACCGCCGACACCGTCACCGTCTGCGCCGTCTGCCAGGTCAGCGCCGTGAACGTCAGACTCGCCGGCGACACCTCCAGCCCGGCGCCCGCCGTCGGCGTCACCGTCACCGTCCCCGTCGGCTCCGTGTTCAGCTTCACCGTGTACGTCGCACTGTTCGTCGTCCCCGACGCCTCCGTCACCGTGCTGCGGCTCGGCGCCGACACCGTCGCCCCCGCCGTGTCGTCGTCGGTGATCGTGAAACTCAACGACCCGATCGTCACCGATCCATAGCCGCCACCCGCCGCCGCATGCGTCACCGACGCCGTCTTGCTGACGCCATCGTCCACCGCATCATCCACCGCCGACACCGTCACCGTCTGCGCCGTCTGCCAGGTCTGCGCCGTGAACGTCAGACTCGACGGCGACACCCCCAGCCCGGCGCCCGCCGTCGGCGTCACCGTCACCGTCCCCGTCGGCTCCGTGTTCAGCTTCACCGTGTACGTCGCACTGTTCGTCGTCCCCGACGCCTCCGTCACCGTGCTGCGGCTCGGCGCCGACACCGTCGCCCCCGCCGTGTCGTCGTCGGTGATCGTGAAACTCAACGACCCGATCGTCACCGATCCATAGCCGCCACCCGTCGCCGCATGCGTCACCGACGCCGTCTTGCTGACGCCATCGTCCACCGCATCATCCACCGCCGACACCGTCACCGTCTGCGCCGTCTGCCAGGTCTGCGCCGTGAACGTCAGACTCGACGGCGACACCCCCAGCCCGGCGCCCGCCGTCGGCGTCACCGTCACCGTCCCCGTCGGCTCCGTGTTCAGCTTCACCGTGTACGTCGCACTGTTCGTCGTCCCCGACGCCTCCGTCACCGTGCTGCGGCTCGGCGCCGACACCGTCGCCCCCGCCGTGTCGTCGTCGGTGATCGTGAAGCTCAACGACCCGATCGTCACCGATCCATAGCCGCCACCCGTCGCCGCATGCGTCACCGACGCCGTCTTGCTGGCGCCGTCGTCCACCGCATCATCCACCGCCGACACCGTCACCGTCTGCGCCGTCTGCCAGGTCTGCGCCGTGAACGTCAGACTCGACGGCGACACCCCCAGCCCGGCGCCCGCCGTCGGCGTCACCGTCACCGTCCCCGTCGGCTCCGTGTTCAGCTTCACCGTGTACGTCGCACTGTTCGTCGTCCCCGACGCCTCCGTCACCGTGCTGCGGCTCGGCGCCGACACCGTCGCCCCCGCCGTGTCGTCGTCGGTGATCGTGAAACTCAACGACCCGATCGTCACCGATCCATAGCCGCCACCCGTCGCCGCATGCGTCACCGACGCCGTCTTGCTGGCGCCATCGTCCACCGCATCATCCACCGCCGACACCGTCACCGTCTGCGCCGTCTGCCAGGTCTGCGCCGTGAACGTCAGACTCGACGGCGACACCCCCAGCCCGGCGCCCGCCGTCGGCGTCACCGTCACCGTCCCCGTCGGCTCCGTGTTCAGCTTCACCGTGTACGTCGCACTGTTCGTCGTCCCCGACGCCTCCGTCACCGTGCTGCGGCTCGGCGCCGACACCGTCGCCCCCGCCGTGTCGTCGTCGGTGATCGTGAAACTCAACGACCCGATCGTCACCGATCCATAGCCGCCACCCGCCGCCGCATGCGTCACCGACGCCGTCTTGCTGGCGCCATCGTCCACCGCATCATCCACCGCCGACACCGTCACCGTCTGCGCCGTCTGCCAGGTCTGCGCCGTGAACGTCAGACTCGACGGCGACACCCCCAGCCCGGCGCCCGCCGTCGGCGTCACCGTCACCGTCCCCGTCGGCTCCGTGTTCAGCTTCACCGTGTACGTCGCACTGTTCGTCGTCCCCGACGCCTCCGTCACCGTGCTGCGGCTCGGCGCCGACACCGTCGCCCCCGCCGTGTCGTCGTCGGTGATCGTGAAACTCAACGACCCGATCGTCACCGATCCATAGCCGCCACCCGTCGCCGCATGCGTCACCGACGCCGTCTTGCTGGCGCCATCGTCCACCGCATCATCCACCGCCGACACCGTCACCGTCTGCGCCGTCTGCCAGGTCTGCGCCGTGAACGTCAGACTCGACGGCGACACCCCCAGCCCGGCGCCCGCCGTCGGCGTCACCGTCACCGTCCCCGTCGGCTCCGTGTTCAGCTTCACCGTGTACGTCGCACTGTTCGTCGTCCCCGACGCCTCCGTCACCGTGCTGCGGCTCGGCGCCGACACCGTCGCCCCCGCCGTGTCGTCGTCGGTGATCGTGAAACTCAACGACCCGATCGTCACCGATCCATAGCCGCCACCCGTCGCCGCATGCGTCACCGACGCCGTCTTGCTGACGCCATCGTCCACCGCATCATCCACCGCCGACACCGTCACCGTCTGCGCCGTCTGCCAGGTCTGCGCCGTGAACGTCAGACTCGACGGCGACACCCCCAGCCCGGCGCCCGCCGTCGGCGTCACCGTCACCGTCCCCGTCGGCTCCGTGTTCAGCTTCACCGTGTACGTCGCACTGTTCGTCGTCCCCGACGCCTCCGTCACCGTGCTGCGGCTCGGCGCCGACACCGTCGCCCCCGCCGTGTCGTCGTCGGTGATGGTCCCGGCCGCGGTCGCCGTCGCCGTCGCCAAGATGGCGTTGACTGGCGACGACAGCTTCAGCACCACCGTCTCGTCCGTCTCATCCAGCTCATCGCCTCTGATCTTGACCGTCACCTTCTTCGAGGTGTCGCCAGCGTCAAAGGTCAACGTGCCCGACGTGGCCGTGAAATCCGCGCCGGCCGTGGCCGTCGAAGACGCATCGGTCGCATAGCTCACCGACACCGACCGGTTGCTGGCCGCATTCAGCGTCACCGTGAATTCCATGTCCACATCGCCGCTGTCGCCCTCGGTTACCGCCGCTGGCGCCGCAACGCTGAGCTGCGGCAGCACATCCTCCACCACCGTGATCGTCACCGTCTCGGAGTCGGTGTTGCCGTTACCGTCCGACGCCGTCACCTTCATCGTGTAGACACCGGTTGCCGACGGCGTGAACGCCAGCTCCGCCTGATTCACACCGGTTCCGGCCGGTAGATCCGGTCCGCTCACTCGAGTCCAGGCATAACTCATCGTGTCGCCGTCCGCATCCGTCGCCGATGCGGTAACCGTCAACGCCACCCCGACCTTGCCGGTCTGTGGCGCAATCGCCGCCAGCACCGGCGAGGCGTCATCATCGGTGATGGTCACCGTCGCCGTATCGGGATCACCGATTATGACGGCCCTAGGCTGATCGCTGCCAGACAACGACACCGTGAACGTCTCATCAACCTCATCAAGAGAATCCTCCGCCAACTGAATGCTCAAGATTCCAGATGCGACACCCGCACCGAAAGATAAAGAATAATTCCCGCCAGTGAAATCACCCGGTGCACCGGCCGTGCCATCCGTGGTGTAGAGAAAGGCCGTGAATTGAGACGTCGGGGCCGGACTCGCCTTGACGGTCAACTTGACCACCTCACCTTCCTCCTTCGAGTAAGTCGCCGGATCAATCTTAATCGTTGGCATTCCTGTGAAACTGCCACTGACCTTATTGCTCGAACTCACCACCGTGTAACCGCTTACTGTCAACAGCCCGATGCTGTAACTATCTCCCTCATCCGCCACATCACTCACCACAAAATCAACGCTCGCCACCCCGCTAGCGAAGGTTGCACTGGACGGCACCGTGGTAAAATCCGACACCACCGCATCGCCACCGGCATAACTCCACGTCAGACCCGTCAGCGGACCGGCAAAGTCCGCGTCCTTGCTGTAATTGCTGCCACCATCGGTGGTCGCCACCGCAAGCAGCTCAAGCTCCAGCGTACCACCGAGCATGGCACCCTTTTTCGTCGCCGCCGTCAGACGGATGCCGTCATTGTCCTTCAGGATGCCGGCCAGCTCCGTCGAATCCGATGCCACCGTGTAGCCGGCAGCCGCAACCAGACTGATGCGGAAAACCTCATCGCCCTCAATCTCGTCATCATCGGTCAGCGGCAGACTCACCGTGGCACTCTTGCCGCCGGCAAAGCTCGCCGTGGTGACACCACTCAACACGCCACCGTTGAAATCGGCGGCCGCCGCATTCCGGCCCGAACCGGTGCCGCCCTGCACGGCAAAGGCCACATCCAGCGTGCCGCTGATATTCTCGTTCGAACTCAGAGTGAGGGTGAGACTACGACCCTCGGTGCCATTCGCAGTAGTACCGGTCAGCTTCAGCACCGGCAGGGCCATGACCGTGATCGTCACATCCTCGGTGTCGGAGTTGCCGTTGCCGTCCGACGCCGTCACCGTCATCGTGTAGGTGCCGGCCACGGTCGGCGTGAACGTCAGCTGCGCCTGATTCACAGCGGTTCCGACCGGCAGCGCCTCACCCGCCTTGCGCGTCCATAGATAGGAGACCGTGTCACCGACATCCGCATCCGTCGCCGCCGCCGTCACCGACACCCCCTGACCGATCTGGATACTGATATCCTCAAGGGTCCCCAGCACCGGCGATGCATCGTCGTCGGCAATCGTCCCGACCGTGGTAACGCTGCCACTGGCAATCCTGGCTTTGACCGCCTTCGACAGCTTCAGCACCACCGTCTCGTCCTCCTCGTCCAGTTCGTCGCCTGTGATCTTGACCTTCACCTGCTTCGTGGTCTGCCCAGCCTTAAAGGACAGCTTACCCGACTTGGTCGTAAAATCCTCGCCGGCCTTGGCCGTGGAACTTGCATCCACCGCATAGGTTACCTTCGTCTGCTGACCACTGGCCGGATCCAGTGTCACCGTGAACGTCATGTCCACTTCACCGCTGTCACCCTCGGGCACCGCCGACGGTGCCGTAACACTAAACTGCGGCCGCGCGTCATCGTCGGTGATGATGCCGGTCGCGGTCGCGGTCGCGGTCGCCAGGGTGGCGTTGACGGCATTCGACAGCTGTAGCACCACCTTCTCGTCCGCCTCAGCCAGCGCATCGCCCTTGATCCTGACCGTCACCGTCTGCGAAGTCTGGCCAGCATTGAAAGTCAACGTGTCCGATTCCAGCTCCGCGTAATCGGCACCCGAGGTGGCCGTGGAACTTGCCTTATCCACCGCATAGTCCACCTTTGTTTCCAGACCGCTGGCGGCATTCAGCGTTACCGTGAACGTCATGTCCACCTCACCGCTGTCACCCTCGGTCACCGCCGCCGCCGGTGCCGCGATGCTGAACTGCGGCTTTGCGTCGTCGTCGGTGATGGTCACCGTCGCAGTCGTCTTCGTCGTCACCAGGGTGGCGTTGACGGGCGATGACAGCTGCAGTTTCACCGTCTCATTTTCCTCGTCCAGCGCATCGCCCTTGATCGTGATCGTCACCGTCTGCGAGATCTCGCCGGCGGCGAAGGTCAGCGTGCCCGCATCCAGCGCCTCGTAATCGACACCCGAGGTGGCCGAGGAACTCGCTTCCACCGCATAGCTCACCTTCGTCTCCCGGCCGCTGGCCGCATTCAGTGCGACGGTGAACACCATGTCCGTCGTCTCACTGTCGGCACCCTCGTTCACCGTCGCCGGATCCGGTGCCGTAATACCGAACTGCGGCAACGCGTCATCATCGGTGATGGTCACCGTCGTGACGGCACCGCCCAGCACATGCCCGCCCGGCAGCGAACTACCCGCCGCCAGCGCAATCGTGACGGTGAACGTCTCATCCTCCTCGTCCAACACATCAGCCGTAATCGGAATCGTGATGTCCTTCGTCGTTTCGTTCTGACCAAACGTAACCGAACTCGTCGCATCACCATCGTCGTAGTCGCCATTGGCCGAATCCAACGACTCTCGGGTCGCCGTGTCGCCGGACTTGCCGTAGCTGACGTCAAATGTCACCGACTTGCCAAAGGTGCTCGTCGCCGTGACCCTCACCGTCGCATTGCCCGCACCTTCGGCCACCGTCAGCGTCGCCGGCACCGACACCGTGTCCGCCTCCCCAACCGTGACCGTCACATCCTCGGTATCAGTGTTGCCCTTACCGTCCGATGCCGTCACCCGCAGTACGTAGCTGCCCGCCGCGGTCGGAGTGAACGTCAGCGCCGCCGCCGTCAGCGTCGGGGTCCCCGGCAACGTCGGTCCGCTCACTTGGCTCCAGGTGTAACCGACTGGGTCACCGTCGCCCTCCGTCGCCGATGCCGTGACCGTCACCGCCACCCCGGCCTTGACGGTCTGTGGCGCAATCGTCGCCAGCACCGGCGACGCGTCATCATCGGTGATGGTGCCGGTCGCACTCGCCGTCGCAATGGTGGCGTTGACGGCATTCGACAGCTGCAGCACCACCGTCTCGTCCAACTCGTCCCGCTCATCGCCCGTAATCTTGATCGTCACCGTCTGCAAGGTCTCGCCGGCGGCGAAGGTCAGCGTGTCCGACTTGGCCGTAAAATCCTCACCCGCCTTAGCCGTGGAGGTCGAATCCACCGCATAGGTCACCTTTGTTTCCAGACCACTGATCGCATCCAGGGTAACGGTGAACACCATGTTCGTCTCACCGCTGTCACCCTCGGTCACCGCCAACGCCGGCCCGGCTACGCTGAACCGCGGCGGATCATCATCGTCGGTGATGGTGCCGGTCGCACTCGCCGTCGCCAGGGTGGCATTGACGGGCGATGACAGCTGCAGTGTCACCGTCTCGTCCTTCTCGTCCAGCGCATCGCCCTTGATCTTGACTGTCACCGTCTGCGGTGTCTGCCGCCCGGCCGTAAAAGTGAGGGTACCAGACTTAGCCGTAAAATCCTTGCCGGCCGTAGCCGTTGATGCCGAATCAGTCGTATATTTCACCGTCACATCCTGACCGCTGACCGCATTCAGTGCCACCGTGAACGTCATGTCCACCTCACCACTGTCGCCCTCGGTCACCGCCGCCGTCGGTGCCGTTACGCTCAGCTGCGGCGGATTATCATCATCGGTGATGGTAACCGTGGTCGAGGTGTTGCCCAGCTCATGTGTGGCCGGCAGCGAACTGCCCTCCGCCAGCGCAATCGTGACGGTGAACGTCTCATCCGTCTCGTCCAGCGCATCAGCCGTAATCGGAATCGTAATGTTCTTTGTCGTGTCGTTCTGGCCAAATGTGACCGAACTCGTCGCATTATCATTGTCGTAGTCGCCATCGGCCGGGGCCGCCGCACCCGTCGCCGTGTCGCCGGACTTGCCATAACTCACATCAAACGTCACCGACTGGCCAAAAGCCTGCGTCGTTGTGATTTTCACCGTCGCACTACCCACCCCTTCGGCCACCGTCCGCGTCGCCGGCACCGACACCGCGACGGCATCGTTCACCGTGACCGTCACATCCTCGGTGTCGGAGTTGCCGTTGCCGTCCGATGCCGTCACCCGCAGTACGTAGCTGCCCGCCTCGGTCGGGGTAAACGTCAGCGTCTTCTGGTTCAGTGTGGGGTTCCCCGGCAGCTCCGGTCCGCTCACTCGAGTCCAGGCATAACTCATCGTGTCGCCGTCCGCATCCGTCGCCGATGCGGTAACCGTCAATGCCTCACCGACCTTGCCGGTCTTTGGCTCAATCGCCGCCAGCACCGGCGAGGCGTCATCGTCGGTGATGGTCACCGTCGCCGTATCGGCGTCACCGTCAATCACAACAAGATCAGGGAAATCACTGCCAGTCAACGACACCGTAAACGTCTTATCATCCTCATCAAGACGGTTCTCCGCCAACTGAATGCTCAAGGTTCCAGATGCGGCACCCGCACTGAAAACCAAAGAATAACCCCCGGATGTGTAATCACCCGGCGAACCGGCCGTGCCATCCTCGGTGTCAAGGAAGACTGTGACGTCAGATGCCGGGGCCGGACTCGCCTTGACGGTCACCATGACCACCTCACCTTCCGCCTGTGAGTAAGTCGCCGGATCAATCGAAAACAACGGCTTCCCGCCAAAACTGCCACTGACCTTATTGCTCGCACTCACCACCGTGTGACCGCTCACCGTCGACAGCCCGATGCTGTAACTGTCCCCCGCATCCGCATCACCCTTCACTACGAAATTGACGGTCGCCGAGCCGCTAGCGAAGGTCACACTGGATGGCACTGTGGCAAAGTCCGACACCACCGCATCGCCACCGGCATAACTCCACGTCAGACCCGTCAGCTTCCCGGCAAAGTCCGCGTCCTTGCTGTAATTGCTGCCATCATCGGTGGTCGCCACCGCAAGCAACTCAAGATCCAGCGTGCCACCGAGGATGACGCCCCTTTTCGTCGCCGCCGTCAGACGGATGCCGTCATTGTCCTTCAGGGTGCCGGCCAGCGCCGTATTCGATGCCACCGTGTAGCCGGCAGCCGCAACCAGACTGATGCGGAAAACCTCATCGCCCTCAATCTCGTCATCATCGGTTAGCGGTAGACTCACCGTGGCGCGCTTGCCACTGGCAAAGCTCGCCGTGGTGACACCACTCAACACGCCACCGTTGAAATCGGCGGCCGCCGCATTCCGGCCCGAACCGGTGCCGCCCTGCACGGCAAAGGCCACATCCAGCGTGCCGCTGATATTCTCGTTCGATCTCAGAGTGAGGGTGAGACTGCCACCCTCGGTGCCACTCGCAGTCCCCGTCAGCGTCAGCACTGGCAGGGCCACGACCGTGATCGTCACCTCTTCGGTGTCGGAGTTGCCGTTGCCGTCCGATGCCGTCACTGTCATTGTGTAGCTGCCGGCCGCCGGCGGCGTGAACCTCAGCTGCGCCTGATTCCGGGCGGTTCCCTGCGGGATCGCCGGTGTCGTCTCGCCCGCCTTGCGCGTCCACGCATAGCTGACCGTGTCACCATCCGCATCCGTCGCCACCGCCGTGACCGTCACCGCCACCCCGGCCTTGACGGTCTGTGGCGCAATCGTCGCCAGCACCGGCGATGCATCGTCATCGGTGATGGTGCCGCTCGCAGTCGTCTTCGTCATCGCCAGGGTGGCGTTGACGGGCGATGACAACTTCAGCACCACCGTCTCGTTCTCCTCGTCCAGCTTATCACCCTCGATTTTAACCGTCACCGTCTGCGCCGTCTCGCCGGCGGCGAAAGTCAGCGTACCCGACTTGGCCGTAAAATCCTCACCGGCTTTGGCCGTCGAAGCCGCATCGGTCGCATAGCTCACCTTCGTCTCCCGGTTGCTGGCCGCATCCAGCGACACCGTGAAGATCATGTTTACCTTGCCACTGTCACCCTCGGTCACCGCTACCGGATTCGGCGCCGTGACGCCGAACTTCGGCTCCGCGTCATCATCGGTGATGGTCACCGTCGTGACGGCACCGCCCAGCACATGCCCGGCCGGCAGCGAACTGCCCACTGCCAGCGCAATCGTGACGGTGAACGTCTCATCCGCCTCGTCCCGCACATCATTCGTAATCGGAATCGTGATGTCCTGCGTCGTGTCATTCTGGTTAAACGTAACCGAAACCACATCATTATTGTCGTAGTCCCCATTGGCCGGCTCCGCCGCACCCGTCGCCGTGTCGCCAGACTTGCCATAGCTCACCGCGAACGTCACCGACTTGCCAAAAGCGCTCGTCGCTGTGATCGTCACCTTCGCATTACCCGCCTCCTCGGCCACCGTCACCGTCGCCGGCACCGATACCGTATCCGCCTCCCCAACCGTGACCGTCACCAGCTGGGGATCGGAGGAGTTGCCCTTACCGTCCGATGCCGTCACCTGCAGTACGTAGCTGCCCTCCTCGGTCGGGGTGAACGTCAGCGCCGCGGCCGTCAGCGTCGGGGTCCCCGGCAACGCCGGCCCGAGCACTTGTCTCCAGGTGTAACGGACGGTATCACCGTCCTCATCTGTCGCCGACGCCGTGACCTTCACCGCCACGCCGACCTTGCCGGTCTGTGGCGCAATCGTCGCCAGCACCGGCGACGCGTCATCATCGGTGATGGTACCGGTCGCACTCGCCGTCGCAATGGTGGCGTTGACGGCATTCGACAGCTGCAGCACCACCGTCTCGTCCAACTCGTCCCGCTCATCGCCCGTAATCTTGATCGTCACCGTCTGCAAGGTCTCGCCGGCGGCGAAGGTCAGCGTGTCCGACTTGGCCGTAAAATCCTCACCCGCCTTAGCCGTGGAGGTCGAATCCACCGCATAGGTCACCTTTGTTTCCAGACCACTGATCGCATCCAGGGTAACGGTGAACACCATGTTCGTCTCACCGCTGTCACCCTCGGTTACCGCCGCCGGCGCCGCAATGCTGAACTGCGGCTGCGCGTCATCGTCTTTGATGATGCCGGTCGCGGTCGCCGTCGCCAGGGTGGCGTTCACGGGCGTCGACAGCTGCAGCACCACCGTCTCGTCCGCCTCGTCCAGCTCATCGCCCTTGACCTTGACCGTCACCGACTTCGAGTTTTCACCGGCGGCGAAGGTCAGGGTGCCCGCCTCCAGCGTCTCGTAATCGGCACCCGAGGCGGCCGAGGAACTCGCATCCACCGCATAACTCACCTTCGTCTGCCGGCCGCTGGGCGCATCCAGCGCGATCGTGAACGTCATATCCACCTTGCCACTGTCACCTTCGTCCACCGCCGCCGGTGCCGTTACACCAAACTTCGGCGCGGCATCATCATCGGTGATGGTCACCGTCGTGACGGCACCGTCCAGCACATGCCCGGCCGGCAGCGCACTGCCTTGCGCCAGCGCAATCGTGACGGTAAACGTCTCATCCGTCTCGTCCAGCTGATCAGCCGTAATCGGAATCGTAATGTCCTTCGTCGTGTCGGTCGCACCAAACGTGACCGATGTCACCGCATCGTTATCGTAGTCGCCTTCGGACGGCTCCGCCGCACCGGTCGCATCCACATCCGTGGTCTCGCTCGTGCTACCATAGCTGACATCAAACGTCACCGACTGGCCGAAGGCGCGCGTCGTCGTGACCGTCAACACCACATTGCCAGTCTCCGCCACCGTCTTCGTCATCGGCACCGACACCGTGTCCGCCGCCACCACCGCGACCGTCACCTGCTGGGGAGCGGAGGAGTTCTCGTTGCCGTCCGATGCCGTTACCTGCAGCACGTAGCTGCCCGCCTCGGTCGGGGTGAACGTCAGCGCCGCCGCCGTCAGCGTCGCACTCCCTGGCAACGCCGGTCCGCTCACTCGAGTCCAGGCATAACTCATCGTGTCGCCGTCCGCATCCGTCGCCGATGCGGTAACCGTCAACGCCACCCCGACCTTGCCGGTCTGTGGCTCAATCGCCGCCAGCACCGGCGAGGCGTCATCATCGGTGATGGTGCCGATCGCAGTCGGAGTCGCCAAGCCGGCGTTGACGGGCGACATCAGCTTCAGCACCACCGTCTCCTCCGCCTCGTCCAGCTCATCGCCCGTAATCTTGATCGTCACCGTCTGCGAGGTCTCGCCGACGGCGAAGGTCAGCGTGTCCGACTTGGCCGTAAAATCCTCACCCGCCGTAGCCGTGGAGGTCGAATCCACCGCATAGTCCACCGTCGTCTCCTGGCCGCTGGCCGCACCCAGGGTCACCGTGAACGTCATGTTCACATCACCGCTGTCACCCTCGGTCACCGCCGCCGGCGCCGTGACGCTGAACTTTGGCTCCGCGTCGTCGTCGGTGATGGTCACCGTCGCAGTCGTCTTCGTCGTCACCAGGGTGGCGTTGACGGGCGATGACAGCTGCAGTTTCACCGTCTCATTTTCCTCGTCCAGTACATCGCCTTTGATCGTGACCGTCACCGGCTTCTGCCTGTCACCGGCAGCGAAAGTCAGCGTGCCCGCCGTCAACGCTTCGTAATCGATACCCGAGGTGGCTGTGGAACTCGTAGCCACTGCATAGCTCACTTTCGTCTCCCGGCCGCTGGCCGCATTCAGTGCGACGGTGAACACCATGTCCGTCGTCGCACCGCTACCACCCTCAGTCACCGCCGCCGGGGCCGGCGCCGTAATACCGAACATCGGCAGCGCGTCATCATCGGTGATGGTCACCGTCGTGGAGGCGCCGCCCAGTACATGCCCGGCCGGCAGCGAACTGCCCTCCGCCAGCGCAATCGTGACGGTGAACGTCTCATCCTCCTCGTCCAGCACATCAGCCGTAATCGGAATCGTGATGTCCTTCGTCGTTTCATTCTGACCAAACGTAACCGAACTCGTCGCATCATCTCTGTCATAGTCGCCTTCGGCCGCATCCACATCCGTGTTCGCGCTCGTGCTGCCATAGCTGACGTTGAACGTCACTGGTTTGCCAAAGGCGCTCGTCGCCGTGATCCTCACCGTCGCATTGCCAGCACCTTCGGCCACCGTCAGCGTCGCCGGCACCGACACCGTGTCCGCCGCCCCAACCGTGACCGTCACATCCTCGGTATCAGTGTTGTCCTTACCGTCCGATGCCGTCACCCGCAGTACGTAGCTGCCCGCCACGGTCGGAGTGAACGTCAGCGCCGCCGCCGTCAGCGTCGGGGTCCCCGGCAACGTCGGTCCGCTCACTTGGCTCCAGGTGTAACGGATTAAGTCACCGTCGCCATCCGTCGCCGATGCCGTGACCGTCACCGCCACCCCGGCCTTGACGGTCTGTGGCGCAATCGTCGCCAGCACCGGCGACGCGTCATCATCGGTGATGGTGCCGGTCGCGGTCGTCGTCGCAATGGTGGCGTTGACGGCATTCGACAGCTGCAGCACCACCGTCTCGTCATCCTCATCCCGCTCATCACCCTTGATCGTGACCGTCACCGTCTTCGTGGTATCGCCAGCGGGGAAGGTCAGCGTACCATCCGGCAACGCCGCGTAATCGGTACCCGCGTCGGCCGTGGAACTCGCATCGATCGCATAGTCCACCGTCACCGACCGGCCGCTGGCCGCATCTAGGGTAATGGTGAACACCATGTTCGTCTCACCGCTGTCACCCTCGGTTACCGCCGACGGCGCCGTAATGCCGAACTGCGGCTTCGCGTCGTCGTTGGAGATGGTCACCGTCGCAGTCGCCGTCGCCAGGGTGGCATTGACGGGCGATGACAGCTGCAGTGCCACCGTCTCGTCCTTCTCGTTCAGCGCATCGCCCTTGATCTTGACTGTCACCGTCTGCGAGATCTCGCCGGCGGCGAAGGTCAGCGTGCCCGCATCCAGCGCCTCGTAATCGACACCCGAGGTGGCCGAGGAACTCGCATCCACCGCATAGCTCACCTTCGTCTCCCGGCCGCTGGCTGCATCCAGGGCGACGGTGAACACCACGTCCTTCTCACCGCTGTCGCCCTCGTCCACCGTCGCCGGGTCTGGCGCCGTGATGCTGAACTGCGGCAACGCGTCATCATCGGTGATGGTCACCGTGGTGACGA
The DNA here is from genome assembly GCA_965205205.1 of Arenicellales bacterium. GTDB lineage: Bacteria > Pseudomonadota > Gammaproteobacteria > Arenicellales > JAJDZL01 > JAJDZL01. The sequence continues at coordinate 2,410,257 of CBDBFX010000002.1, read as the reverse complement.
CACCGCCCAGCACATGCCCGACCGGCAACGAACTGCCCTCCGCCAGCGCAATCGTGACGGTGAACGTCTCGTTCGCCTCGTCCAGCACATCAGCCGTAATTGGAATCGCGATATTCTGCGTCGTGTCGTTCGCACCAAACGTGACCGAACTCGTCGCATCATCATTGTCGTAGTCGCCTTCGGCCGGTACCGCCGCACCGGTCGCGTCTACATCCGTGGACACGCCTGTGCTGCCATAGGTTACGTCAAACGTCACCGACTGGCCAAAGGCCCGCGTCGTCGTGACCTTCACCGTCGCACTGCCCACCCCTTCGGCCACCGTCAACGTCTCCGGCACCGACACCGTGTCGGCCGGCGAAACTGTGATCGTCACTTCCTCCGTGTCCTTGTTGTGCCCGTCTGACGCCGTCACCGTCATCGTGTAGGTGCCGGCCGCCGGCGGCGTGAACGCCAGCTGCGCCTGATTCAGGGCGGTTTCGCGCGGCAACGCCGGCGTCGTTTCGCCCTCCTTGCGGGTCCACGCATAGGTGACCGTGTCGCCGACGTCCGCATCCGTCGCACTCGCCGTCACCGATACCGCCTGCCCGAGCTGGATCGTGAAATCCTCGATCGCTCCCAGCACCGGCGCGGCGTCATCATCGGTGATGGTCACCGTCGCCGTATCTGGATCACCGACTATAACACTGGCCGGCTGATCGCTGCCAGACAACGACACCGTGAACGTCTCATTACCCTCAGCAAGAGAATCCTCAGCCAACTGAATGCTCAAGGTTTCCGATGCGACACCCGCACCGATAGCCAAAGAATAAGGACCCTTGGTGAAATCACCCGGTGCAACGGCCGTGCCATCCGTGGTGTAGAGGAAGGCTGTGATGTCCATCACCGGCGCCGGATCGGCCTTGACGGTCACCATGACCACCTCACCTTCCGTCTGCGAGTATGTCGCCGGATCCATCTTAATCGTTGGCATTCCTCCGAAACTGCCACTGACCGTATTGCCCGAACTCACCACCGTGTGTCCGCTCACCGTCGACAGCCCGATGCTGTAACTGTCCCCCACATCCGCAGCACCACTCACCTTGACAGAGACTGTTGCCTTCCCTTGCTGATTGAAGGTCGCACTGGACGGTATTTCAAAGTCCGTCGCCTCCGCATCGCCACCAACATTCCAAGTCAGACCCGTCAGCTCTTTGGCAAAGTTCCTGTCCGTGCTGTAATTGCTGCCATCATTGGTGGTCGCCACCGCCTGCAACTCGATATCCAGCGTGGCACCGACTATGACACCCCTTTTCGTCGCCGCCGTCAGGCGGATGCCGTCATTGTCCGTCAGGGTGCCATCCAGAATCGCCGAATCTGATGCCACCGTGTAGCCGGCAGCCGCAACCAGACGGATGCGGAAAACCTCATCGCCCTCGATCTCACCATCATCGGTCAGTGGCAGACTCACCGTGGCACTCTGGCCACTGGCAAAACTCGCCGTGGTGATCCCACTCAACACGCCACCGTTGAAATCGGCCGCCGTCGCATCCCGGCCCGTACCGGAGGTGCTGCCCTGCACTAAAAAGGCCACTTCCAGCGTGCCGCTGATATCCTCGTTCGAACTCAAAGTGAAGGTGAGACTACCACCCTCGGTGCCATTCGCAGTACCGGTCAGCTTCAGCACCGGCAGGGCCAGGGCCGTGATCGTCACCGCCTCGGTATCGGAGTTGCCGTTTCCGTCCGACGCCATCACCGTCATCGTGTAGGTGCCGGCTATGGTCGGTGTGAACGTCAGCTGCGCCTGATTCACAGGGGTTCGATCCGGCAGCGCCGGTACCAACTCGCCCGTCTTGCGACTCCAGGTGTAGGTGATGGTGTCGCCGTCCGCATCCGTCGCACTCGCCGTCACATCGACTTCCTGCCCGATCTGGATCCTGATATCGTCAATGGTCTCCAGCTCCGGCGACGAATCGTCGTCGGTGATGGTCACCGTCGCGATGGCGTCGCCCAGCACATAACCATCCGGAAGCGTGCTGCCCTGCGCCAGCGCAATCGTGACGGTGAACGTCTCATTCACCTCGTCCAGCTTATCCGGCGTAATCGGAATCGTGATGTTCTGCGTCGTGTCGTTCGCACCAAACGTGACCGAACTCGTCGCATCACCATCGTCGTAGTCGCCATTGGCCGAATCCAACGATTCTCGTGTCGCCGTGTCGCTGGACTTGCCGTAGCTGACGTCAAATGTCACCGACTGGCCAAACGCATGCGTTGTCGTGACCGCCAACACTGCATTGCCAGTCTCCACCACCGTCTTGGCCGTCGGCAGCGACACCGTGTACGCCGCAGCCACTGTGATCGTCACCTCCTCGGTGGTGGTGTTACCCTTACCATCCGATGCCGTCACCGTCATCGTGTAGGTGCCGGTCGCCTTCGGCTTGAACGTCAGCTGCGCCTGATTCACAGTGGCTTCGGCCGGCAGCGCCGGTTCCGACTCGCCCGTCTTGCGACTCCAGGTGTAGGTGATGGTGTCGTCGTCCAAATCCGTCGCACTCGCCGTCACCGACACCGTCTGCCCGAGCCGGAACGTCGCATCAGCAATCGCCGCCAGCACCGGCGAGGCATCATCATCGGTGATGGTGCCGGCCGCATTCGTCGTCGGAGGTCTGGCGTTGACGGCATCCGTCAGCTGCAACACCACCGTCTCGTTCGTCTCGTCCAGCTCATCGCCCGTGATCTTGACCGTTACCGACTTCGATGTCTCGCCGGCGGCGAAAGTCAGCGTGCCCGATTCCAGCTCCGCGTAATCGGTACCCGCGACGGCCGTGGATGTCGCATCAATCACATAGTTCACTGTCACCACCTTGCTGCTGCGCGCATCCAGTGCCACCGTGAACGTCATATCCTTCTCACCGCTGTCGCCTTCGGTCACCGTCGGCTCGGTTACGCTGAGCTGCGGTGGATCATCATCATCGGTGATGGTCACCGTCGCGGTGGCATTGCCCAGCACAAATCCGACCGGCAGCGTACTGGTCGATGCCAATGCAATCGTGACGGTGAACGTCTCATCCGCCTCGTCCAGCACATCAGCCGTAATCGGAATCGCGATGTCCTTCGTCGTGTCGGTCGCACGAAACTCAACCGACTTCACCGCATCGTTATCGTAGTCGCCATTGGCCGGTAGCGCCGCACCGGTCGCATCCACATCCGTAGTCTTGCTCGTGCTGCCATAGCTGATGTCAAACGTCACCGACTGGCCAAACGCACGCGCCGTCGTGATCGTCAACACCGCATTGCCAGTCTCCGCCACCGTCTTCGCCATCGGCACTGACACCGTGTACGCCGCCGCCACCGTGATCGTCACCTCCTCAGTGGCGGTGTTACCCTTACCGTCCGATGCCGTCACCGTCATCGTGTAGGCACCGGTCGCCTGCGGCGTGAATGTCAGCAGCGCCTGATTCAGGGCGGTCCCGACCGGCAGTGCCGGCGTCGTCTCGCCCTCCTTGCGGGTCCACGTAAAGGTGACCGTGTCACCGTCCGCATCCGTCGCCACCGCCGTTACCAATACCGCCTGCCCGAGCCGGACCGTCTTATCAGCAATCGCCGCCAGCACCGGCGAGGCGTCATCATCGGTGATGGTGCCGGTCGCACTCGCCGTCGCCAGGCCGGCATTGGCATCGACGGGAGTTGTCAGCTGCAGCACCACCGTCTCGTTCACCTCGTCCCGCTCATCGCCCTTGATCTTGACCGTCACCGTCTCACTTGTGTCGCCCACGGCGAAGGTCAGCGTGCCCGGCGTCGGCGTCAGCGCCGCGTAATCGGTACCCGCGGTGGCCGTGGAACTCGTCGTATCCACCGCATAGTTCACTTTCGTCTCCTTGCCGCTGGCCGCATCCAGTGTCACCGTGAACGTCATGTTCACCTCACTGCTGTCGCCCTCGGTCACCGCCGCCGGCCCGGCTACGCTGAACCGCGGCGGATCATCATCATTGGTGATGGTGCCAGTGGCAGTATCAAGGATGATGTTGATGCCTTGGGGCGTAGTTTCCGTCGCTAGGGTCGCGTTAACGGGCGACGACAGCTTCAGCACCACTGTCTCGTCTGGCTCGTCCTGATCATCGCCCGTAATCTTGACCGTCACCGTCTTCGTGGTATCACCGACGGCGAAGGTCAGCGTGCCCGATTTGGTCGTAAAATCCGTACCTGCCGTGGCTGTGGAGGTCGCATCGGTCGCATAGTTCACCGTCACCTTCCGGCTGCTGGCGGCATCCAAGGTGATGGTGAACACCATGTCCGCCGTCTCACCGCGGTCGCCCTCGGTCACCGCCGCCGGCCCGGCTACGCTGAACTGCGGCGGGTCATCATCATCGGTCACCGTGAACGTCAGAGACGCGATCACCACCGAATCGTAGCCGTAGCCGCCACCCGAAACCGAATGCGACACCGACACCGTCTTGCTGGCGCCATCGTCCACCTCATCATTCACCGCCGACACCGTCACCGTTTGCGCCGTCTCCCAGGTCGCCGCCGCGAACGTCAGAGTCTCCGGCGACACCTCCAGACCGGTACCCGCCGACGGTGTCACCGTCACATTCTCCGTGGGCTTCGAATTCAGCTTCACCGTGTACGTCGTGCTGTTCATCGCACCGGAAGCCTCCGTCAGCGTGGTGCGGCCCGGCTTCGACACCGTCACCCCGGCCGTGTCATCATCGGTGATGGTCACCGTCGTGGTGGTATTGCCCAGCGCATGCCCGGCCGGAATCGAACTGTTCGGCGCCACTGCAATCGTGACGTTGAACGTCTCAGCCGCCTCGTCCAGCCGGTCAGCCGTGATCGGAATCGCGATGTTCTTCGTCGTGTCGGTCGCATCAAACTTGACCGACATCACCGCATCGTTATCGTAGTCGCCATCCTCCGGTTTCGCCGCACCTGTCGCATCCACATCTGTGTTGGCGCTCGTACTGTCGTAGGTGATTTTGAACGTCACCGACTGGCCAAAGGCCTGCGTCGTCGTGATCCCCACCGTCGCATTGCCCACTCCTTCGGCCACCTCCAGCGTCGCCGGCACCGACACCGTTGCCGTCGGCTCCACCGTGATCACAACCTCCTCGGTGGCTTCGTTGTGCCCGTCCGATACCGTCACCGTCATCGTATAGGTGCCGGTCGCCTTCGGCGTGAACGTCAGCTGCGCCTGATTCAGGGCGGTTCCCTGCGGGATCGCCGGTGCCGTCTCGCCCGTCTTGCGGGTCCAGGCGTAGCTGATCGCGTCATTGTCAGCATCCGTCGCCGACGCTGTCACATCGACGGCCTGCCCGAATCTGATCGTGACATCTTCAATCGCCGCCAGTACTGGCGACGCGTCGTCGTCGGTGATGGTACCGGTCGCGGTCGTCTTCATCGGATCCAGGGTGGCGTTGGCGGGCGATGACAGCTTCAGCACCACCTTACTGTCCGGCTCGTCCTTCTCATCGCCCGTAATCTTGACCGTCACCGTCTTCTCAGTATCACCGGCGGCGAAGATCAGGGTGCCCGCTTCCAGCGCCTCGTAATCGGTACCCGCGGTGGCCGTTGAGCTCGCATCCACCGCATACTTGACCGTCACCCGCTTGCCACTGGCCGCATTCAGCGCCACCGTAAACGTCATGTCAGTCGTTCCACTATCGCCCTCATCCACCGCCGACGGCACGGTCACGCTGAGCTGCGGCGGATCATCATCATCAGTGATGATGCCAGTCGCACTCGCCGTCGCAATGGTGGCGTTGACGGGAGTTGCCAGCTGCAGCACCACCGTCTCGTGCGGCTCGTCCCGCGTATCGCCCTTGATCTTGACTGTCACCGTCTTCGAGGTCTCGCCGGCGGCGAAGTTCAGCGTGCCTCCATCCAGCGCCTCGTAATCGGTACCCGCGACGGCCGTTGAAGTCGAATCAATCGCATAGTTCACCGTCACTACCTGGCCGCTGGCCGGATTCAGCGTCACCGTGAACGTCATGTCCTTCTCACCGCTGTCGCCCTCTTGTACCGGCGAAGGCCCGGTCACGCTGAGCTGTGGTGTGCCATCATCATCGGTCACCGTGAAGCTCACCGACCTGAACGTCACCGATCCATAGCCGCCGCCCGTCGCCGCATGCGTCACCGACGCCGTCTTGCTGGTGCCATCGTCCACCGCATCATTCACCGCCGACACTGCCACCGTCTGCGTTTCGCTCCAGTTCTGCGCCGTGAACGTCAGACTGTCCGGCGACACCTCCAGTCCGGCGTCCGCCGTCAGCGTCACCGTCACATTACCCGTCGGCTGCGTATTCAGCTTCACCGTGTACGTCGTGCTGTTGGTCGTACCCGACGCCTCCGTCAGCGTGCTGCGACCCGGTGCCGACACCGTCGCCCCCGCCGTGTCGTCATCGGTGATCGTGAAACTCAACTGCCTGAACGTCACCGATCCATAGCCGCCGCCCGTCGCCTTATGCGACACCGTCGCCGTCTTGCTGGCACCATCGTCCACCGCATCATCCACCGCCGACACCGTCACCGTCTGCGCCGTCCCCCAGGTCAGCGCCGTGAACTCCAGACTCGCCGGCGACACCCTGAGTCCGGCGCCCGCCGTCGGCGTCACCGTCACAGTCCCCGACGGCTCCGTGTTCAGCTGCACCGTGTACGTCGTGCTGCGCGTCGTCCCCGACGCCTCCGTCAGCGTGGTGCGGTCCGGTGCCGACACCGTCGCCCCCGCCGTGTCGTTGTCGGTGATCGTGAAACTCACCGACCCGATCGTCACCGATTGATAACCGCCGCCCGTCGCCGCATGCGTCACCGTCGCCATCTTGCTGACGCCATCGTCCACCGCATCGTCCACCGCCGACACCGTCACCGTCTGCGTCTCGCTCCAGTTCTGCGCCGTGAACGTCAGACTCGCCGGCGACACCTCCAGTCCGGCACCCGCCGTAGGCGTTACCGTCACAGTCCCCGACGGCTGCGTGTTCAGCTTCACCGTATACGTCGTGCTGCGCGTCGTCCCCGACGCCTCCGTCAGCTCGGTGCTGCCCGGCACCGACACCGTCACCCCCACCGTGTCGTTATCGGTGATCGTGAAACTCAACGACCTGAACGTCACCGATTCATAACCGCCGCCCGTCACCGCATGCGTCACCGTCGCCATCTTGCTGGCACCATCGTCCACCGCATCATCCACCGCCGACACCGTCACCGTCTGCGCCGTCATCCAGTCCTGCGCCGTGAACGTCAGACTCGCCGGCGACACCCTCAGACTGGCGCCCGTCGGCGTCACCGTCACATTCCCCGTCGGCTCCGTATTCAGCTTCACCGTGTACGTCGTGCTGTTCGTCGTACCCGACGCCTCCGTCAGCGTGGTGCTGCCCGGTGCCGACACCGTCGCCCCCGCCGTGTCGTTATCGGTAATCGTGAAACTCAACGACCCGATCGTCACCGATCCATAGCCGCCACCCGTCGCCGCATGCGTCACCGACACCGTTTTGCTGACACCATCGTCCACCGCATCATCCACCGCCGACACCGTCACCGTCTGCGCCGTCATCCAATCCGAAGGTGAGAACGTCAGACTGTCCGGCGACACCTCCAGACCAGCACCCGCCGTCGGCGTCACCGTCACATCTGCGCTCGGCTCCGTATCGAGAACCACCTTGTAGGTCGTGCTGTTCGTCGTACCGGAAGCCTCCGTCAGCGTGGTGCTGTCCGGTACTGACAGCGACACCACGGCCGTATCGTCGTCGGCAATCGTTCCGGCCGTGGTGACGCTGCCATCGGCAATGGTGGCATTGACGGGTTCCGTCAGCTTCAGCACCACCGTCTCGTCCCCCTCGACCCGCTCATCGCCCGTAATCTTGACCGTCACATCCTGCGAGGTCGTCTGGCCGACGCCGAAGGTCAGTTGGCCCGACTGAGCCGTAAAATCCGTGCCGGCCGTGGCCGTGGAAGTCGAATCGGTCGCATAGTTCACCGTCACTTTCCTGCCGCTGATCGGATTCAGCGTCACCGTAAACGTCATGTTTTCCTCATCGCTGTCGCCCTCGTCCACCGGTTCCGGCGCCGCGACGCTGAGCTGCGGCAGCTCATCATCATCGGTGATGGTCACCGTCGCGGTGACATTGCCCAGCACATACCCGGTGATCGGCAGCGAGCTGCCCGGCGCCACTGCAATCGTTACGGTGAACGTCTCATTTGACTCGTCCAGCGCATCATCCGTAATCGGAATCGCGATGTCCTTCATCGTATCGTTCGCACCAAACGTGACCGTCGTCGCCGCATCATTATCGTAGTCACCATTCGACGGGGTTGCATGACCCGTCGCATCCGCATCCGTGTTGTCGCTCGTACTGCCATAGCTCACCGCGAACGTCACCGACTTGCCAAAGGCCCGCGTCGTCGTGATCCTCACCGTCGCACTACCCACACCTTCGGCTACCGTCAGCTTCGCCGGAACCGACACCGTCTGATTGGTGCCCACCGTGATCTTCACCTCCTCGGTGTCGGTGTTGCCGTTGCCGTCCGACGCCGTCACGGTCATCGTGTAGACACCGGTCTCTGCCGCTGGCGGCGTGAACGCCAGTTCCGCCTGATTTAGAGGGGTTCCGACCGGTATCGCCGGCTCAGTCTCGCCCGCCTTGCGCGTCCACGCATAGGTGACTGTGTCGCCGTCGGCATCCTTCGCCGACGCCGTGATCGTAAACGGCACCCCGGCCGTAACGAGCTGTGCCCCAATTGCCTCCAGCACCGGCGACGCGTCGTCATCGGTGATGGTGCCGGTCGCACTCGCCGTCGCAATGCTGGCGTTGGTGGGCGACGACAGCTGCAGCACCACCGTCTTGTCAGGCCCTGGCTCGTCTAGCTCATCGCCCGTAATCTTGACCGTCACCGTCTTCTTGATCTCCCCAGCGGCGAAGGTCAGCGTGCCTGCCGGCAGCGCCGTGTAGTCGGTACCCGCAACGGCTGTGGAACTCGCATCCACCGCATAATTCACCGTCACCACCTTGCTGCTGGCTGCTGTCAATGCCACCGTGAACGTCATGTCCGTCGTACCTTGGTCGCCCTCCTCAAACACCTCCGACGGCACGGTTACGCTGAGCTGCGGCGGATTGTCATCATCGGTGATGGTCACCGTTGCCGTATCGGGGTCACCGATTATGACGACTGTTGGGTGGTCACTGCCAGTCACCATCACCTCAAACGTCTCATCATCCTCATCAAGACTGTCCTCCTTCAACTGAATGCTCAAGGTTGCAGATGCATCACCCGCATCGAAAGATAAAGAATAACCCCCGGCAGTGAAATCACCCGGCGAACCGGCCGTGCCATCTTTGGTGTCAATCAAGGCTGTGAAGTCTATCACCGGGGCCGGACTGACATTGAAGGTCACCTTGACCACCTTACCTTCCTCCTGCGAGTAAGTCGCCGAGTCAATCACCATAGTCACGGTGCTTCCAATACTGCCACTGACCGTATTGCTCGAACTCACCACCGTGTGACCGCTCACCGTCGACAGCCCAATGCTGTAACTGTCACCCGCAATCGGCTCCGAATCTTTCACCACGAAATCGGCATCCGCCTCTCCGCTAATAAAGGTCGCACTGGACGGCACCGTGGCAAAGTGCGCCGCTACCGCATCGCCACCGGCATAACCCCACGTCAGACCCGTCAGCGTCCCGGCAAAGTCCGCGTCCGTGCTGTAATTGCTGCCCCCATCGGTGGTCGCCACTGCAAGCAACTCAAGCTCCAGCGTGGTACCGACTATGACACCCTTTTTCGTCGCCGCCGTCAGACGGATGCCGTCATTGTCCGTCAGGGCGCCGGGCAGCACCGCCGAATTCGATGCCACCGCGTAGCCGGAAGTCGCAGCCAGACTGATGCGGAACGCCTCATCGCCCTCAACCTCGCCATCATCGGTCAGTGGCAGACTGACCTTGGCACGCGTGCCGTTGGCAAAGCTCGTCGTGGTAACACCACTCAGAACTCCGCCGTTGAAATCGGCCGCCGACGCATCCTGGTCCGTTTCAGAGGTGCTGCCCTGCACTGAAAAGGCCACCTCCAGCGTGCCGCTGATATTCTCGTTGGATTCCAAATTGAGGGTGAGACTGCCACCCTCGGTGCCACTCGCAATCCCTGTCAGCGTCAGCGTCGGCGGCGGCAGGACCGTGATCGTCACCGTCTCGGTATCGGAGTTGCCGTTGCCGTCCGACGCCGTCACCGTCATCGTGTAGGTACCGGCCGCTGATGGTGTGAACCTCAGCACCGCCTGATTTAGGACGATTGGGTCTGGCAGCGCCGGCTCGCCCGCCTTGCGCGCCCACGCATAGCGGATCGTGTCATTGTCCGCATCCGTCGCCACCGCGGTCACCGACACCTGCTGCCCGAACTTGAACTCGACATCCTCGAGGGCCGTCAGCACCGGCGACGCATCGTCGTCGGCGATGGTCACCGTCGTCGTCGCCGCGCCCAGCGCGAATCCCGCCGGCAAATCACTGCCATGAGGCACCGCGAGGGTCACCGTGAATGTCTCGTCGGGCTCGTCCAGACCATCGTCGGTGATCGGAATCGTGATGTCCTTCGTCGTCTCGTTCTTACCAAACGTGATCGAAGTCGTCTCATCATTGTCGTAGTCGCCATTGGCCGGATTCGACGCTCCCGTCGCATCCTCATCCGTGTTCAATATCGTACTGCCATAGCTGACGTTGAACGTAACCGACTGGCCAAAGGCACGCGCCGTCGTAACCTTCACCACCGCATTGGCATCCGTGCCCTCCGTCACCGTCAGCGTCGCCGGCACCGACACCGCGTCCGCCGCCGCCACCGTGATGGACACATCCTCAGTGTCGGTGTTGCCGTTACCATCCGACGCCTCCACCTGCAGCTCGTAGCGACCCGACTCGCGCGGCTCGAACGTCAGCGCCGCCGCCTTCAGCGTCGTGTTCTCCGGCAGCTCCGGTCCGCTCACCCGAGTCCAGGCGAAACTCACCGTGTCGCCATCCGCATCCGATGCCGATGCGGTGACCGTCAACGCCACCCCGACCTTGCCGGTCTTTGGCTCAATCGACGCCAGCACCGGCGAAGCGTCATCGTCGGTGATGGTCACCGTCGCAGTCGTCTTCGCCGTCGCCAGGGTGGCGTTGACGGGCGATGACAGCTGCAGTTTCACCGTCTCGTTCTCCTCGTCCAGCTCATCACCCTTGATCGTGACCGTCACCAACTTCTGCCTGTCACCGACAGCGAAAGTCAGCGTGCCCGCCGCCAGCGCTTCGTAATCGACACCCGAGGTGGCCGTGGAACTCGTAGCCACTGCATAGCTCACCTTCGTCTCCCGGCCGCTGGCCGCACTCAGGGCGACGGTGAACACCTTGTCCGTCGTCGCACCGGTGTCACCCTCATCCACCGCCGCCGGGTCCGGCGCCGTGACACTGAACTGCGGCTGCGGGTCATCATCGGTAATGGTCACTGTCGCGGTAGCATTGCCCAGCACATGCCCGTCCGGCAGCGAACTGTTCGATGCCACTGCAATCTTGACGGTGAACTTCTCCTCATCCGCCTCGTCCAGCGCATCGTTGTTGATCGGTATGACGATGTTCTTCGACATCTTGCCCGCATCAAACGCAAATGATGTCACCGCATCGTTATCGTAGTCGCCATTGGCCGGATTCGACGCGCCCGTCGCATCCGCATCCGTGGTCACGCTCGTGCTGCCATAGCTCACGTCAAACGTCACCGGCTGGACAAAGGCACGCGTCGTCCTGACCGTCAATACCGCATTGCGATTCTCCGCGACCGTCAGCGTCGCTGGCACCGACACCGTGTGCGCATCCGCGACCGTGATCGTCACCTCTTCCTCGTCCTCGTTGCCGTTGCCGTCCGACGCCGTCACCGTCATCGTGTAGGTACCGGCCGCCCGCGGTACGAATTGCAGCCGCGCCTGATTTAGGACGATTGGGGTTGGTAGCGCCGGCTCCGTCTCGCCCGCCTTGCGCGTCCACGCAAAGCTGACCAGGTCCTCGTCCGCATCCTCCGCGGTCGCCAGGATGTTCACCGCCTGCCCGCGCCGGACCGTGAAATCCTCGATCGCCGCCAGCACCGGTGAGGCGTCGTCGTCGACGATGGTCATCGTCGCGGTGGCGTTGCCCAGCGCGAAGCCCATCGGCAACGCACTGTCATCCGCCACGGCGATGGTCACCGTGACCGTCTCGCCATCATCGTCAAGCTTGTCATCGGTGATCGGGATGACGATGTCCTTCATCGTCTCGCGGGCGCCGAACGTGACCGATTTCACCGCATTGCCGTAGTCGGCGGCGGTCGCCGTGCCACCGTAGGTCACGCTGAATGTCACCTCGGCGCCAAAAGCCACGGGCGTCGTGATCTGAACCGTCGCGGAACCCGCCCCTTCGCCCACCGACGGCAGCGTCTTCGGCACCGACACCATGGCCGTTGCCGCGACCGTAATCACGATCTCTTCGGTGTCGGTGTTGCCGTTACCATCCGACGCCGTCACCGTCATTGTGTAGGTACCGGTCGCCGGCGGTTCGAACGTCAGCCGCGCCTGATTTAGATTTGTCCCGTCCGGCAGCGCCGGTGTCGTCTCGCCCGCTTTGCGGGTCCATCTGTAGCTGGGGACATCCGCATCCCCATCCGTCGCACTCGCCGTCACATTGACTGGCTGCCCGAGTCTGATCGTGACATCATCAAGCTCCGCCAGTACCGGCGATAAGTCATTATCGGTGATGGTAACCGTCGTCGTGGCGTTGCTCAGTTCAAATCCCGCCGGCAGTTCACTGTCCGGCGCCACGGCGATGGTCACCACAATCGTCTCATCGTCGTCGTCCAAATCGTCATCCCGGATGGGAATGACAATATCTTTCATCGTGTCACTGGCCGCGAACTTAATGGATGTCACCGCATCATTATCGTAATCGGCATTGGCTGGGTCCGAAGCGCCCGTCGCCGTGCCGCCGTAGGTCACGCTGAATGTCACCTCGGTGCCAAAAGCCACGCTCGCCGTGATCCGAACCGTCGCGGAACCCGCCCCTTCGCCCACCGGCGGCAGCGTCTTCGGCACGGACACCGTGGCCGTTGCCACGACCGTAATCACGATCTCTTCGGTGGCGTGATTATCGTTACCATCCGACGCCTTCACCGTCATTGTGTAGGTACCGGTTGCCGGCGGCTCGAACGTCAGCTGCGCCTGATCCAGGGTGGCACTTTCCGGCAGCACCGGCGTCGACTCGCCCTCCTTGCGGGTCCACGCATAGCTGATCTTGTCATTGTCCGCATCCGTCGCCACCGCCGTCACCGACACCGTCTGCCCGAGCTTGAACTCGACATCCTCGAGGGCCGCCAGCACCGGCGACGCATCGTCGTCGGTAATGGTCACCGTCGCCGTCGTCACCGCGCCCAGCTCGAAGCCTGCTGGCAGGTCACTGCCCTGCGGCACCGCAATGGTCACCGTGAATGTCTCATCGAGTTCGTCCAGATCATCGTTGGTAATCGGAATGACGATGTCCTTCGTCCTGTCGCTGGCGCCGAACTCGACCGTCGTCACTGCTTCGTTATCGTAGTCGCCATTGGCCGGTTGCACCGCACCCGTCGCATCCGCATCCGTGGTGGTGCTCGTACTACCGTAGGTGACTTTGAGCGTCACCGACTTGCCGAAGGCTTCTTCCACCAGGACCGTCACCCGCGCATTGCCAGCCTCCTCGCCCACTCTCAGCGTCGGCTGTACGGTCACCTGCGCCTTCGCCAAAACTGTGATCACCACCTCCTCAGTGTCCATGTTGCCGTGTCTATCCTTAGCCGTCACCGTCATCGTGTAGGAGGCGCCGGCCACCTTCGGCGTGAACAGCAGCTGTGCCTGATTCAGGGCGACAGTTTTCGGTATCGCCGGCACGGTCTCACCCGCCTTACGGGTCCACTTAAAGGTGACCTTGTCACCGTCCGCATCCGTCGCCACCGCCGTCACATCAACTGGCTGCCCGAACCGGACCGTGAAATCATCAATCGCCTCCAGTTCCGGTGACGCATCATCATCGATGATGGTCACCGTTGTGGTGGCGTTGCCCAGAATGAAGCCTGCCGGCAGATTACTGTCCTGCGGCAGCGCAATGGTCACCGTGAACGTCTCATCGAGCTCATCCAGATCATCGTCGGTGATCGGAATGACGATGTCTTTCGTCCTGTCGCCGGGAAGGAACAGGACCCCGGTTGTCCGATCGTTGGCATAGTCACCATTCGCCTGCTCCGCATTACCCACACCCGTCGCATCCGCATCCGAGGTCACGCTCGTGCTGCCGTAGCTGACCTCGAGTGTCACCCGCTCGTTGAAAGCCTCACTCACGGTGATGCTGACCCTTGCTTCTTCGTCACCTTCATCCACCTTCCGGAATGATGGTATTGACACCGGCGAATCAGCCGTCACCGTAATGACCACCGTCTCTTCGTCGAAATTGCCGTGGGGGTCGGTCGCAGTCACCTTCATGGTGTAGGTGCCTGCCTGAGTCGGCGTGAACTGCAGCCGCTGTTGCAACGGAGGTACACTACCCAGCGGCAGGGCCGGCGTCGATAAATCGGGAACCCAGTTGTAGATGATGGTGTTATCTTCATCATCCGCATCCGTCGCGGTCGGCAGGATGTTCACCTCCTGATTCATCTGCACCGTCAGATTACCAATTGGCTCCAGCACGGGCGACGCATCATCATCGGTGATGGTCACCGTTGTGGTGTCGTTGCCCAGCTCGAATCCCGCCGGTAGACTTCCGCTCACCGCAATGGTCACGGTGAACGTCTTCTTATCATTTTCTTTATCCACCTTGTCGTCAGTAATCGGAATCTCGATGTCTTGGGTCAGATCGCCCGCCTCAAACTGCACCGAGGTCACCGCCTGACTGTCATAGTCACTGACAAAGAGGCCACTCGTCGCCGTGCCGTCAACATAGCTCACGTTGAAGGTCACCCTCTGGCCGAAGGCCTTGATCGTTTTTACGGTCACCTTCGCCGTTCCTGCCCCCTCGGCCACCGACAGCTCCTTCGGCACCGACACCTGCAAATCCGTCGAAACCGTAATGACCACCGTCTCTTCGTCCTCATTGCCGTGGGGGTCGGCCGCAGTCACCGTCATGGTGTAGGTGCCAACCGCAGTCGGCGTGAACCGCAGCTGCCGTTGACTCAGAACCACAGTTTCCGGCAGGGCCGGCTCGGTCTCGCCTGCCTTGCGACTCCAGGTATAGGTGATGGTGTCATCTTCATCATCCTCATCCGTCGCGATCGGCAGGATGTCCACCTCTTTATCCACAAACGTTGTCACATCATCAATTGCCACCAGCACCGGTGAGGCGTCATCATCGGTGATGGTCACCGTCGCCGTACCGGCGGTCGCACTGATTTCAACAAGATCAGACTTACTGCCAGTCAGCGACACCGTAAACGTCTCATTCTCCTCATCAAGACGGTCATCAGCCAACTTAATGCTCAGGATTTGAGATTCCGTACCGGCACTGAAAGACAGAGAATAACCCCCTTCGGTGAAATCATCCTCGTCGGCCGTGCCAGTCTTGGTGTCGATGGAGAGGATAACATCTTTCAACGGTACCGGGCTGGCATTGACGGTCAGCTCGACAAACTTACCTTCCGTCTGCGAGTAAGTCGCCTTGGCGAACGAAAACACCGGCTTCGGCATCAGCCGACCACTGACTGCATTGCCAGACTGCGCTACCGAGTGGCCGTTCACCGCCGTCAGCTGGATGCTGAAGCTTTCAATCGCATCCGCATCATCGCGCACCACGAAATCAACGCTCGCTGTCCCGTCGCTGAACACCGCACTAGACGGCACCGTGGCAAAGTCCGCCGCCACCGCATCGCCACCGGCATAACCCCACGTCAGACCCGTCAGCGTCTCGGCAAAGTCACCGTCCGTGCGGTAATTGCTGCCATCATCGGTGGTGGCCACCGCACTCAGCCCGACAGTCAGCGTGTTACCCTCCGTGACATCTTGTTTCTCCGCCGCCGTCAGACGGATGCCGTCATTGTCCTTCAGGGTACCGGGCAGCGCCGCCGCATTGGATGCCACCGTGTAGCCGGTCGCCGCAACCAGACTGATGCGAAAAGCCTCATCGCCTTCAATCTCAATATCATCCGTCAGTGGCAGAGTCACCGTAGCGAGCTTGGTGTTGGCAAAGCTCGTCGTCGTAATACTCTTCAGTTGCCCGTCGTTGAAATCGGCCGCGTCACCGTCCCGATCCTCGGTGGAGACGCTGCCCTGCACTGAAAACGCCACATTCAGCGAGCCGCTGATCGCCCTGCTCGAACTGAGAGACAGGCTGAGCCGGCCACCCTCGGTGCCAACGGCGGTCCCCGTCAGCGTCAGCACCGGCAGTTCCTGTACCGTGATGACGACCTCCTCTTTGCCGGTATTGCCCTTGCCGTCCGACGCCGTTACCGTCATCGTGTAGGTGCCAGCCGCAGTCGGTGTGAACTGCAGCCGCGCCTGATTCAGGCTGGTGTCCGGCAGCGCCGGTGACGTCTCGTCCTCCTTGCGGGTCCACGCATAGGTGACCATATCACCGACGTCCGCATCCGTCGCCGCCGCCGTGATATCCACCGTATCGCCGATATTGACCGTGACATCATCAATTGGCGCCAGAACGGGCGACGCATCGTCGTCAGCGATCGTGCCTTCGGCTAAGATGGTTTTGCTGTTATTGGCGAAGGTGACGTGGATGGGATTCGTCAGCTTCAGCACCACCGTCTCATTCGGCTCGTCCAGCTCATCGCCCGCAATCGAGACCGTCACCGTCTGCTCCTTCTGGTCGGCTTTGAAGGTCAGTGTGTCCGATGGAAGCACCGCGTGGTCGGTACCCGGGGTGGCGGCGGTGGAACGCGTCGCATCCACCGCATAGTCGACCGTGATGTCGCGGCCGCTGACAAAATCCAGGGCGGCGGTGAACACCATGTCCGTGCTGCCGCTGTCACCCTCGGTCACCGCCGCCGGGGACTTCACACTGAGCACCGGCTCATCATCGTTATCCTGAATTGTGATCTCGGCTGCGGTAAATGTATGGCCCTCCAGAGTGGCATCCACCTCGATCGTCTCATCGTCCTCGTCCAGGATGTCCTCTGTCACCACCAGTGTGAAAGTGCCTTCGCCTGAGTTCGACGCGGCCGGTACCGTGATGGTGAAATCCTCCACCGCCGTGAAATCCGTGCCAGCGCTCGCCGTACCACCCTTCACCTGCACCGTCAGCGCGGTTTCGTCAAACGCCGCCACGCTGCCCTCGCGGGTCGCCGTCACTGTCACCGTCGTGCTGTCACTGCTTTCGCTCACCTCATTCTCATCGGTGGTGAGCGTCCATGCCGTTGCCGCCGTATCGTCATCGGTAATGGTAACCGTGGCCACCGTGTTGCCCAGCTCGTGTGTATCCGGTAATACACTCCCCTGCTGGAGCTGAATGGTTACGGTGAAGGACTCATCATCTTCGTCCAGCAGATCATCGGTAATCGGGATGGTGATATCCTTGAACGTGTCGGTCGCTGAGAGCGTCGCAGCTGTGACCACGGTACCGTGGTCGGCGCTGGTCGTCGCACCGGCATAGTCAATCGCGACCGTAAAACTCAGCTCCCTACCCAGCTGCTCGGAGGCGGTGATCCGTACCACCGCATTCGCGTCGGTACCCTCCGTTACCGACAGGACCTCGCTCGGCACCGATACCGTCGCCCGATCGGTCACCGTAATCACGACCACGGCAAAGTCGGTATTGCCATGGTTGTCAGACGCGGTTATCGTCATCGTATAGATGCCAACCTCTTCCGTCACAAACGTCAGCCGGGCACCGGTCAGATCCGTATCTTCCGGCAGGTCCGGCTCCGTCACCGTCTCGCCTTGTTTGCGCGTCCATGCATAGGAGACCGTGTCACCGTCGTCCGCATCCGTCGCCTCCGCCGTGATTTCCACCCTATCGCCGATATACACGGCCAATTTCGCCGCGAGCGGCTTCAGCACCGGTGCATGATCATCGTCGGTAATGGTCACCGTGGTTACCGCGGCACTTGAACTGACCGCAAAACCCGCTGGCAGCGGTAATCCGGCGGCCTCAGCGATGGTCACCGTGAATGTTTCAGGACCTTCGGCCAGATCGTCATCCGTAATCGGGATCACGATGTCGGTCGTTGTTTCGCCGGCTTTGAAGGTGCCCCATTTCACCGAATTGTTGTAGTCGCCGCTGCTTGAGACTTTGGCACCGCTGGCATCTTTGTCGTCCTGGGTGGCGGTACTGCCGTAACTGACCGCGACCGAGGCCTGCTGAGCAAACGCCTCCTCGGTGGTAATCGTGATGGTTGCGGTCGCGCCGGGCCCCTCGGTTACTGCGGCCGTCGGCTGTATGGACACCATCGCTTTTTCACTCACCTCGATCACCACTTCCGCCTCGTCCGTGTTGTCATATTCGTCACGCACGGTCACGGTCATCGTATAGGTGCCGGCCAGTTCCGGGGTGAACCGCAGCCGCGCCTGATTCAGGCTGGTCTCCGGCAGCGCCGGCTGCTCGTCGTCCTTGCGCGCCCAGCTGAAAGTCAGTGTTTCACCCGGCTCGGCATCTTCATCGGTCGCGGTGGCAGTCATATCCACTTCCTGACCGACCCGCACGGGCACGTCATCGATGGCGGCCAGCACCGGCGACGCGTCGTCATCGGTGATGGTGACCGTCATCACCGCATTGCCCAGCTCATGGGTGGCCGGCAACGAACTGCCCGACTTGACGGCAATGGTTACCGTGAACTTCTCCGCAGCTCCCTCGTCCAACCGATCATCGAACAGCGGTATTTCGATGTGTTCGACCAGTTTAATGCCGCTGAACGTGAATTCGGTGATCGTGTTCTGATAGTCACCCGCCTCCAGGATGGGATCACCGTAGGCGGCACCGCCATACGTCACCGTAAACGTCACCGCCTTACCCAAAATCGCGGAGACAAACACGCTCAGCCGGGCGTGGGTGTCACTTTCATCAACGATCAGCTGATCTGGCATCCACACCTGCGCTTTCCCAAGCACCGACTCGGGCCCTAGCGTACCCTGCGCCGAATTGGACGCATTGAGCACTTTGTAACCGGTTGCCGTCGCCAGTTGAATGCTGTAGCTCTTCGTGGTGGCGGCATCGGCTCTGACCACAAAACTCGGCAGCGCGCCGCCGCCACTGAACACCGCGCTCGTCGGCACCGTACTGAAGTCGGCGGCCCCCGCGGTACCCGCTTTATAAGTCCAGGTCAGACCCGACAGCGTCTGTGCGAAATTGGTCGCCTTATCGTAATTCAGGCCATTGTCGGTGGTGGTCACCGCTTCCAATTCAATGGACAGGTTGCCGCCCGCCCGCGCCGCGACCTGATTCTGATCCGCCGTCACGCGAATCCCGTCATTGTCGCGAATGATGCCGGTCAGTGGCTGCGAGTTCGGGTCCACGGTATAGGCGCCGGCAACGGCGTTCAGGGTGAGCTGGAATCCTTCATCGCCCTCCAGCTCACCATCATCGGTGACCGACAGGCTGACGGTGGCGGTTTTGCCGCCGTTGAAACTAGTGGTCGCGAGGCCGCTGAGCGCCTTGCCGGCATTGACATCGGCCGCCACCACATCGCGGTCGGTAGTCGACTTGCTCCCCTGCAGGGAGAAGGCCACTGCCAGCGTATCGCTGAGGTCCTGGTCCGAAGTGAGGGTGAGACGGAGAGAGCCGCCTTCGTCGACGGTCGCGGGGCCCGTCAATCCAAGCACCGGTAGACCCACAACCGTGAGCACCACCTCCTGCGTGGCGGAATTATTGCCATCGGATGCTGACACCTGGAACGTGTAGCTGCCGGTCGTCTGCGGCGCGGTGAAGGTCAAGGTCGCCCCATCGGTGTCGGTATTCTCCGGCAGCTCCAGCGTGCTGGCGTCGGGGTCGAGCTCCCAGGCATAGGTGATCGTATCGCCGACGTCGGCATCCGTCGCCTTAGCCTCGATCGTCACCTGCTTGCCGACTCTCACGGTCTGACTGGCGATCGCGGCCAGCACCGGCGAATGATCATCGTCGGTAATGGTGCCCGAGGCGGCCGCGGTATGGATGTCGGCCTCGGTGGCGTTCGAGAGGTTCAACACGACCGGCTCGTCCAGCTCGTCATAGTCATCGCCGATGATGGTGACATCGATCGTCTGTGGCGTGCTGTCGTTGGCGGGGAACGTCAACGTGCCCGTTACGGCCGTGAAATCCTCACCGGCCCGAGCCGCTAAAATTTCCCCCGCGGCGGTCGCGTAGTCCACGGTCACTTCCTGGTCACTGGCCGGTTCCAGGGTGACGGTGAAAGTCATGGTCGTTGTACTGCCGGTGTCGCCCTCGGTAACCGCCGCTGGCGCGGTGACGCGCAACTGTGGCGGCGGCGGCTCCGTTTCGTCGTCGGTGATGGTTACCCGAGTCTTAACGTTGCCCAGTGAGTACCCCGTCGGCAGGGTGGCGCCTTGAGGTAGGGCCAGGTTTACGGTCAGCGTCTCATCGCCTTCGTACGAATTATCGTCGATGATCGGGATGCTGATGATCGCCGTTTTCTTTCCAGCCACGAGCTGCACCGCGGTCGACCCCTGACCATAGTCGGTCGTTGCGCCCGCCGTATCACCTTCCTGACCGTAGCTGACAGCGAGCCGGATGGAGCCGATGTCGCTGGATACTTCGGTGGTTGAGGAAACGGTGAGCTGCGCCGTGCCAACACCCTCGGCGAAGCTGATCGTCTTTGGAATGGAGATCACATCGGTCGCGCTGATCGTGATCACCACCGTTGCCGAGTCGCGGTTGCCGTTCCCGTCCAATGCCGTAACCGTCATGGTATAGATGCCAGCCGTCTGCGGTGCCGTGAACGTCAGCTGCGCCTTGTCCAATGCCGTGCGATCTGGCAGGGCGAGCAGCGACTCACCGTACTTGCGCGTCCAGGTATAGGTAATCGAGTCATTGTCCGCATCGGTGGCATTGGCGGTTACGCTGACCGTCCGACCGAATACGACGGTAACATCGCTGAGCGGGTCCAGCACCGGTGTGGCATCGTCATCCGCGATGGTACCGGTTGCGGTTGCCTGGGCGGTGTCGATCGTTGCGTAATCGACATTGGTGATCCGCAACACCACCGTCTCGTCCGTCTCGTCCAGCTCATCACCGATCACCTGAATGGCAACCTGTTTCGTCCGCTCACCGGCGGCAAATTTCATCGTACCCGCCGCGGTAAAATCGCGGTCCGCCGTCGCCGTGGAGATCGCATCGATCTCATAGTCGACCGTCACCTCGCGACCGCTGGGCGCATCCAGGGCGAACGTGAAATTCAGGTCCGGGGTATCGCCTTTGTCACCTTCAGCGACGGGCGCGGACGGCGCCGCGACACTCAGCCGCGGAAACAGATCGTCGTCTTCAATCGTCACCTTGGCCGGTGTGAACGTGTTGTCCTGCCAGCTAGCACCGATCGAAATCGTCTCATTGTCTTCGTCCAGCTCATCCTGCAGCGCCGACAGCGTAAATTCAGCCGAACCCGACTGCTGACCGGCCGCTACGGTCAGTGGAAAATCCGCCACTGTGGCATAGTCGGCGCCGCGGGTCGCCGTCTCGTCGTCGACCGTGATGTTCAACGTCGCCAGGTTGAGGGCGGTGGCCGTGCCGCCGCGGGTGGCGGTAACCGTCACCGTGGTGTCGCCGCTCGACTCGATGACCGAGTTCGGAGTGGCGGTCAGGGTCCAGTGGGGGTCCAAGGTGTCGTCATCGGCGATGGTGACCGTCGTCTTCAGATTACCCGCCGCGTAATCTGTTGGCAGCGAGCTGCCGTTGGGCAGGCTGAGGGTTACCGTGAACGTCTCGTCGAACTCGTCAAAGGTATCGTCGGTGATCGGGATGGCGATGACCTTGGAGGTATCGGTCCGACTGAATGCGACCGAGGTGACGGCATCGTTTTCATAGTCACCGTTCGCCGGCTCCGCCGCGCCGGTCGCATCCACGTCCGCGGTCGAACTCGTCGAGCCGTAAGTCACATCGAAGGTGACCGGGGCGCCAAACGCGGTCGTCGTGATGACGGTGAGCTCCGCATTACCAGCGTCCTCATCGACGGTCAATGCCGGCCGTACATAGACCGTATCGGTGGCGCTCACCGTGATCACCACCGTTTCAGAGTCTGTATTGCCGTGGGGGTCGGACGCGGTCATCGTCATGGTATAGGTGCCGGCCTGGGTTGGGGTGAAGGTCAGCTGCGGCCGGTTCAGTACGATGAGCAGCGGCAGGGCTGGCGTACTCTCCCCATCCTTTCGCGTCCACAGGTACTTCAAGGTGCGGGTGGGATCGTCGGCATCCGTCGCCGCCGCCAGAATGCTCACTTCCTGTCCGATTTTGACCGTCCGGTCGACGATTTCCTGCAGTACCGGCGAGGCATCATCGTCGATGATGGTGATCGTCGTCACCGTGTTGCCAAACCGGTAGCCGGCCGGTAACGACTGACTGTCATCCAGGACGAACGTAAACGTCTCATCGTCATCATCCAGCTTATCTTGCACAGTCTGTATGGTAATGGTTTTCGCCGTATCGCCGGGCGCGAATGTATGGCTTGGACTGAGTCCAGACGCATAATCGCCGGACGTTGCACCGGACGGCGCCGTTCCAGCCACCAGCCGCACGCCAATCGTCGTCCAATCGCCAAATGCTTCAGTCGTCGCGATCGTTATGTCGACCGAATCGCCTTCGGCGACGCGGGCCGTCTCTGGTATGGAGACGACGTGGGCCGGCAGGACGGTAATCACCACCTGCGCAGAATCCTGATTGCGATCCTGGTCCACCGCGGTTACCGTCATCGTGTAGGTGCCCGCCGCGGCGGTTCGGAAGGTCAGACGCGGTTGATTGAGTGCGGTACTGCGAGGCAGCGCGGGGACGAACTCACCGGCCTTGCGCGCCCAGGAATATCTGATGCCATCGTTTTCCGAACTCGCCACCGACGCCGTCATATCCACCAGCTGACCGGCCCGCACGGTGACTGGCCGCAGCGCGTTCAGCACCGGCGTATCGTCATCGGTGATGGTGATGGTCGCGGCGGTGAATGTGTTACCCGCCAAGGCGCCATCGACGCGGATGGTTTCGCTGTTCTCATCCGTATTGTCATCGATGATCGTCAGACTGAAACTGGCTGTGCCCTGGCTCTGGCCAACCGGCACCGTGAGGGTGACATCGTCCACCGCGCTGAAGTCGGTGCCCGCACGCGCGGTGCCGTCATTGACCGACAGGGTAATGAACGTCGGTTCGGGGGCCGACGTCTCGCCATCGCGGGTGGCGGTTACCGTAACCGCAGTGTTCCCGCTCGCCTCGGCCACGGTGGCCGGGGCCGCACTCAGCGTCCACGTGGTGGCCAGCGTGTCGTCGTCCACAATCACCACCGTCGTCCGCGCGTTGCCCAGGAAATAACTGGTCGGCAGCCGATCGCCGTCCGGCAGATGGATCGATACCGTAAACGTCTCATTCGCCTCATCCAGCGCGTCATTTTCGATCGGAATCAGAATATCGCGCCGCAGATCGTTTTTCTCGAAACTGACGAAAGTGACCTCATCGTTGTCGTAATCGCCATTGGCCGGTGTCGCGGCGCCGGTTGCATCAGCGTCTGCCGTGGTCGAAGTGCGACCGTAAGCGACGATGAAGGTCACCTTCCGACCGAATGCTTTCTGCGCCGTAACGGTCACCTTGACGTGACCCGCGGCCTCGTTCACCTGCACCCTAGTCGGTATGGACACCGTGTTCGCCGGCGCCACCGAGACCGTGACCTGTTGGGTGCCCGTATTGCCCTTGCCGTCCGCCGCGGTCACCGTCAGTACATAGTCGCCGACGGCGACCGGGGTGAACGTGATCGTCGCCTGATCAAGCACCGGGTTCCCTGGCAGCGCCGGCCCGCTGTTCCTGGACCAGGCATAGGAGGCGGTTTCGCCGTCGGCATCCGTCGCCGCCGCGGTGATCGTGACCGTCTTCCCGGTCTCTCCCAACACCACACCCAGTGGCGTCAGTATCGGTGAGGCATCATCGTCGGCAATCGTACCGCGGGCGGTCGCGGCGCCCAGGTTGGCCAAGGTCGCACCGGTCAGTGTCAGTATGATGGTTTCGGCCCGCTCGTCCAGCTCATCGCCGATCACCTTGACGGTGACCGTCTGGGTCCTCTCGCCGGCCGGGAAGGTGAGACGGTTGGCTGACAGCGCTTCATAATCGATGCCGGAGGTGGCTGTGGATCTCGCGCCCACCGCATAGTCGACCGTGATGTCGCGGCCGCTGGCCGCGTCCAATTCGACCGTGAACACCATATCGGCGGTGCCGGTGTCGCCTTCGGTCACCGCGTCCGACGGGCCGGTTACGCGCACCTGTGGTGCGCCATCATTGTCGATGATGGTACCGGTCGCGGTGGCGGTGGCGATGTTGGCCGCGCTGGCGTCCCCCAGTTTGATGACCACCGTCTCATCCGGCTCGTCCAGCGCATCGTCTGTGACTGGAACGGAAATCGTCTTTGAAGTGTCGCCGGCCGCGAAGGTCAGTTTATTTGCGCTCAGCGCGGTGTAGTCAGCGCCCGACTGCGCGGTGGATGCCGCGTCGACGCCATACTCGACCGTCACCTCACGCCCACTGACCGGACTCAAGGTCACCTCGAAATCCATATTGGGGTTGTCACTGTCACCCTCGGCGATGGACGCGGGCGGTGCCGCGATACTCAGCTGTGGAGGCTCGTCATTGTCCCAGATGGTTATGCTCCAGGAAGACCGTACGATCCTGTAGCGAGGTGGCAGGGTGCTCCCCTCGGCCAGCGAGATGCGTACGATCAGAGTCTCATCCGCCTCGTCCAGCGCGTCATCGTTAATGGGGATGTATATGACTTTGGACACGTCGGTCGGTCCGAATGTTACCGAGGTCACCGCGTCGCTGTCGTAGTCACCTTTGGTCGGGGTCGGTTCGCTCGCGCCGGTCGCGGTGCCGCCATAGCCGATGTTGAAGGTTACCGACTTGCCAAACGCGAACCCAGTGGAAATCCGCACATCCAACCGGCCGAAACCTTCGTCCACACTGCGACCCACACTCGGCAACGACACGTCAAACGCGCCTTTCACCGTGATCACGACCTCTTCGGAGTGCGAGTTGCCGTTGCCATCCGACGCGGTCACCGTCATGGTGTAGGTGCCGACCGCGGTTGACTGAAAGGTCAGCCGCGCCTGATTGAATACGGTGTCGGCCGGAAACGCCGGTGAGTTTTCACCGGCCTTACGCGTCCATGAATAACTGATTGGATCATTGTCGGCATCCGTCGCCAGGGCCGTTCGATCGACCGTCTGGCCCACCAGCAGGCTCTGATCTGAGATCGGCTGGAGCACCGGCGAGGCGTCGTCGTCGGTGATGGTTACCGTCGCTGCGGCGGTGCTCAGCGTTGCCCCATCCGTCGCACCAAGCGTCAGAACAATCGTCTCATCATCATCGTCCAGCCCATCATCAACCGCGGTTACGGTAACCGTCTTACTCGTCTCGCCGGCGGCGAAAATCAGTGTCTCGGGCACGGTACCGGTATAGTCATCCGCAGTGGCCGTGCCGCTCAGGGTCACGGGTATCGTAACCTCGCGGCCGCTTTCGGCGGCCAAGGTAACCGTAAACACGGCTGACTCGGCGCCCGCCTCGGTCACCGTCGCGGGCGCGGCGGCGACCGTCACACCCGGTGGACTGTCGGCATCCGTAATGGCGACCGTCGCCTCGTTAAATGTGTTATCAGCCAGTTCGGCGCTGATGATGACCGTCTCATTCACTTCGTCCAGGTCATCATCCAGCGTCGCCAGACTGAAACTGGCGCTGGCGGTGTTCTCACCCGCAGGCACTTCAACAGTGAATGGTGAGACCGCAGTAAAATCGGTTCCAACGCGCGCCGTACCCCCGCCAACCGATACGGGCACATCCGTCTTCGTCGGCGATGCCACGGCACCGTCCCGCACGAGGGTGACCGTCACCGTCCCCGTCGCACCCTCATTGACTGCCGCCGGCGCGGCCGTCAGACGCCAATTGGTTGCCAGGGTCTCATTATCTAGAATCGTCACCTTCGCGGTGGGATTGCCGAGCACAAATCCCTCGGGCAGCGTCGCCGTCGGGGCGATGGTGACGGTAAAGGTCTCGTTCTCCTCGTCCCACGCATCATCCTGGATCGGGATGGCGATGGTTTTGGTCGTCTCGGTGGCATTGAAAGTAACCGACGTAACACTGTCATTGTCATAGTCAAAGCTACCACTGGTCGGCTCGGCGTTACCGGTCGCCGAGCCGTCGCGGTAAGTGACATTGAACGTTACGGATTCGCCGAATGCTTCGGTCGCGGTAACGGTAACCGTCGCGTTACCCCCGTTCACATCCTCAGCCACTTTGACCGTCGTGGGCACCGACACCGATTTTGCCGCCTGCACGGTGATAACCACCTCTTCGGTGTCCTGGTTGTCGTTACCATCCGCCGCCGTCACGGTCATCGTGTAGGTACCAGCGGCGATCGGAGTGAAGGACAGTTCTGCCGCTTCCAGTTCGCGGTCCTTCGGCAGCGCCGGTGCCGTCTCACCCGGCTTCCTCGTCCAAGTGTAATTGACCGTGTCCTCGGCATCTGCATCCGTCGCCACCGCCGTCACCGTTACCGCCTGCCCGGCCTGCTTCGCAACGTCAGCAATCGCCTGCAGTACCGGCGAGCTGTCATCATCCGTAATGTTGAGCGTTACGGACTGATTCGCGGCGGTGGCGGTATTGGTTTCGGGATCCGTTACGGTATGGGTCTGGACGTTCGACAGATTGGTCAGAGCCACTGTCAGTGTCTCCGCCTGCGGCTGCCCGGATGCCGGGCAATCACTCGGCGTCGCCGGGTGCGTCTTGGGACATTCGTCCAGACCGTCGCCGAAGACGGTTGCGGTAATGGTCTGGGTTAGCGCGTCGCCGCTGGTGCCGGCCGGAAAGGTCAGTTGACCACTCTTCAGCGAATGATCCTGGGCGTTGGCGGTGGATTCATTGGTGATGGTGTAATTCACCGAAATCGGTTTGCCACTCGGCCCACTCACACTGACGGCGAGATCGACCGCGGTGTCGGACCCCGTATCCCGTTCGACAACGTCAATGGTCTCCGCGTTATCGGGACCGATGATTCTGACGGTGGGTGCGGGGTCATTATCACGAATAAAGACGAAACCATAATCCCTATAACTATCTCTGAGATTCGACGATGTACCGGTTATCCGCAGCATAAAGTCCTCATTCTCTTCATCAATATCGTCATCCGTAATCTCGATTGGCACATCGACTGTCGTCGTTCCCGCGGGAATGATGATTTTTTTCTCGGTCGTTACTGCGGCATAATCTTCATTCTCAGTGGCCGTGTTTTGATTTCCAGACTCCGTCCTGGCGACATACGTAAAATACATGTCAGCAGGTGTTTTCGTAGCAGCGAAAATACTTATGGGAACTGTAGTGGCGCCCTCATCGACATAAATCGGTGAGGTACCTAATCTGTACGCTCTGTCAGTGTAGTCAATGATCGTTACAGTGGTTGTCGCGTTACCCAGCTGATAGCCAAGCGGCAGGGTATTGCCCGGCGCCGGTGAAATCTTCACCTCAAACGTCTCATCCAGCTCTGCCAGGTCGTAATCTGTATTAATCGGAATGTTGATGTCTTTTGATGTGTCTTCAGGCCCAAAGGTAACGGAAGTCACCGCATCATTATCGTAGTCCGTCAAATGATCACTTGCTTTTAAGACACTAGCCCCCGTTGCATCATGGTCCGACGAGTCAGCAGTCGCTGCGTAACTCACGTTGAAGGTTATCGGCTTGCCGAAGGCCTGCCCAGTGGTGATACGGACCGATAGGTTTTTAGACGTGCCCGAGGAACCGCTGTCGGAAATTGTCACACTCTTCGGTATGGATACCGTAGCTGAAGCAGTGGCGATGATCACCACCTCCTGGGCGGATGATTCATTTCTGTCGTCGGTTGCCGTCACCGTCATCGTATAGGTGCCGGCCGCCGCCGCCTTAAACGTCAGTCGGGCCTGATTCAGTGCCGTACCGACCGGCAATGGTGGGGTCTTCTCACCCGCTTTGCGAGTCCAGGTGTACGTAATCGGCGAGCGGACCAGGGGCGTTGCTGAGGCGGTGATGTCAACCGTCTCACCGACCCGCAGCTTAACATCTGGAATGTCTGCCAGCACCGGCGAGGTGCCATCATCGTTGCTGATGGTTCCACTGGCGGTGAACGTTCCCAGTTTGGCATGGACCGGATTCGACAGGCGAATCACCACCTTCTCGTCCAACTCACCCACGTCATCACCGGTGACTGAGATCAAAAGGGTCTGAGTTGACTCGCCCGCGGGAAAGGCCAGCGTGGTTGACGCCGGTGCTGTGAAATCGGTGCCCGAGGTGGCGGTCGAACTGGTGTCGATCGCATAGTCCACGGTTACCCTGCGTCCACTGACCGGCTTTAAAGTCACCGTGAATTCCATGTTCGCGCTGCCACTGTGGCCCTCTGTCACCGCCGTCGCATCGGCAATGCTCACCACCGGCAACTCAACATCATTGTCGGTGATGCTGACGGTCGACGTCGATTGACCCATGGTGAAACCCGGTAAAAACGAGCTGCCATCCGCCAGCGTCAGGCTCACGGTAAACGTTTCGGTGTCTTCGTTCAAATCATCATCGTTAAGCGGAATGCTGATGGTCTTGCTCGTTTCGCCCGCGCCGAACGTCACTGAGCGCACCGCATCGTTATCATAGTCGCCGTTGGCCGGATCGGCCGCGCCGGTCGCATCCGCGTCATCCGTCGCACTGGTAGGAGCATAGCTGACGTTGAAGGTCGTCGCCTGACCGAGCGCCGCGGAGGCGGTGACGATGAGGTCCACAGTGCCAGCTCCCTCAGCAACAGTAAACTCTGCCGGTACTGATACCGTATCCGCCGGTTCAATCTTGATCGTTACCGATGCGGTCCCCGAATTACCGTGCTCGTCCGTCGCCATCGCGCGCATCTGGTAGGTACCCACCGCCGCGGCCGTGAAGGTCAGCTGAGCCTGACCGAGCGGAGTGCCCGATGGCAGAGCCGGACCGCTGGACTGGGTCCATTTATAGGTCAGATCACGATCTTCATCGTCCACATCGGTCGCCGCGGCGGTCATGGAGACCGCCTGACCCACTTTCTTCGTTACATCCGACAGCGGCTTCACTATCGGCGAGTGATCGTCGTCAACAATCGTCGCCGTGGTCACGGCCTGTTTCAGATTGACGCCGGCCGGCAACGGCAGGACGGGCGTGATTTTCACCTCAAACGTCTTGTTCGGCGTGTCGACGTCATCACTCGAGATCGGAATGACGATGTTTTTCAGAGTCTCGCTGGCAGCGAACGTCACCGACGTTACCGCGTCGTTATCGTAGTCACCATCCGCCAGATCGGGCTGTCCGGTCGCCAGCAGATCTCTGTAGCTGACGTTGAACTTGACGTCGCCGCCGAAAGCTTCGCTTGCCGTAACGGGTACCGTCAAACTTCCGGCACTCTCATTGGCACGCACGGTTGCGGGCACCTCGACGGTCAGGACTGGCTTGACGGTAATCCGTACCTGTCCGGTCGCCTCATTGCCGTTGTCGTCGGACGCCGTCACCTGCATCAGGTATTCGCCCGCGGCATCCGTCGTGAACTGCAGCCGCGCCTGATTGACCACGGTACCCTGCGGCAGGATCAGTCCCTGATTCAACGCGAGCTCCCACAGGTATCGGACCGTGTCGCCATCTTCATCCGAGGCCGATGCGAGGAGGTCCACCTTTTCACCGACCCGTATCGACAGGTCCGTCAGCGGCTGCAGCACGGGTGACGCGTCGTTATCCTTGATCGTGCCTTTCGCGGTGGCTTTCAGCAGCGTCGCCCCCGGTGTCGGATCTGACAATGTGACGGTAAACGTCTCATCAGGCTCGTCCAGGAAATCGTCTTTCAATGTGACGGTGATGACCGCTTCGGTTTCGCCGGCGGCGATCGTGGCGGTCCCCAGGCTTCCCTGCCTAAAGGCTGGGACCGGGGTGAAATCGTCACCCGCAGTGGCGGTATCGCCGCTCTCCTTCGTTACCTGGTACCTGAAGCCCACCTCGGAGGTGGGAGCTGGATCGGCAGTTACCGTAAACTTGAGGGTCTCATCTTCGGCCGCTTCCGCGTCGGCGACACTGAGTGTAACACCGCTCGCGGGCGCGACCGGCATCACCGTCGTCTTGACGACGACGCTGCATGTATTCTCGGTCGCTGCCCGAAATCGAATATGATAAAGCCTATCGTTCGTCAGTCCTGTAATAGCATGACTGCTAGTTCGTGGAACAGGAGGGCCAATGCTTATCCATCGGCAAGTACTGCTTTCACAACCGTTTGCAAGAATCCTATCAATTGGACAATCGGCTTCACCCTCCTGTCTTACCGTATATTGGACTAATGTCGCGGTGCTACCTTCAGGATTGGTCCACGACAGCACCGCGCGTTCGTTACCCGCGGTGGCCACAACATTCGTCGGTTTCGGTGGCTTATCGTTACTCGTCGGAACCGCTTTGCGTTCGATTGAGAGACCCCCTTCGCCACTCGCGTTGACCGCCCGCACTCTGAACGTGTAAGCGGTACCGTTGGTCAAACCTGTCAGCTTGTGATAGATGTATGGGATAGAGATATATTTGCCATTCATTAAGAAGGGCTTCCATTCGCCGTAGCTGCCCGTACCCTCTTTCTGCTGGTACTCCCAGCGGGTAACGACAGTTCCCGGTGTCACAATATAGGCATACAGGTACACCGATCCGATGCTGGGTATCGCAGCAAAATAGGAGGGCGGCGGCGGAACGGCCACCGGTGTTTCGGTTACCTGGCTCGACGCGGTACCGTTGCCGCTGAGATTCACGGCACGAATTTCGAACGTATACGCCGTTCCGTTGCTCAGGTCGCCCACCCGGTGATTGGATGTCGTCGCGTCGCTGTTCAGCATCCGGATCCAGCGGCGGCCGAACTCACCGCCCTGTTCCTTCAACCGGTACTCCCAGTGCACAATGCTGGCATCGGTCGTCACCGTCCACAACAGCAATATCTGACCGTCGCCCACCTTGGCACTCAGCCCAGTCGGCGCCGCCGGGACCGGGACCGGCGTCACCGTCCGGGTACGCGACGCCACACCGCCACCACTCGAGTTCGAGGCGCGGATCTGATACCCATACGCGGTGCCGTTCACCAGGCCCGTCAATGTGTAGGTCGTCGTTTCAGCGTCTGAAGTCGGAATCTTCGTCCAGCGTGCCGGAAACGGATCACTGCCGGCCTGCGTCCGATACTCCCAGTGGGTGATGCTGACATCATTCGCCGCACTCCAGGTCAAGGTCACCTGACGGTCACCCGGCGTGGCGTGGAAATTGGTCGGCTGCGCGGGCACCGCGATCGGCGTTGCCGTCTGTTCAACGGATGACACACCACTGCCGAGTGCGTTCACCGCATGAATCTTAAACGCATAGGCGGTACCATTGGTCAGATTTGTAACCGTATGTTTGGTGGTGCCCGCCGTCGAACCCACCATCTTGGTCCAGGACCCATACCCGGCATCCGCCTCATTCTGCTGATACTGCCAGTGGGTGATCTCAGCGTCGACTTCGGGTTGCGTCCAAGACAGTTCGACCTTGCCATCCAGCGGCTTCACGGTGAACCCGGTCGGCTGCTCCGGTGTCGACGTCGGCTTCGCCGACACCGGGTCTGACTCCGTACCGACTCCGCTATCATTGACCGCTCTCACCTTGTATTGATAAGTGATCCAATTCGTCAGTCGACTGAACGTAACCGTCAGCTGGGGCGACGGGCGCTTGATGGCGGTCGGTGTGAGGTCGTTCCATTCACTACTCCAGGCAGCCGCACCCACCTTCTGCTGGTATTCCCACTCTGTGATCAGGGTGTCCTGAGGGTCGTTCCAGGACAGTGTCACCTGCCCTTCACCCGCGGTGGCGGTCAACCCGGTTGGAACTGCGGGTGGCGCCAGCGCCGGCGTCGCATTCACCTTCGCATGCGGACCGCTACCAAGACCATTGACTGCCAGCAGTAAGAAAACATACTCCGAACCGTTCTCCAGTCCGGTCACGGTGTAACTTTTTTTGGTGGGTTCGGCACCCTTGATCGGGGTGATCGGGGTCCATGCACTCAGTTCGGCATTGGCTTCATCCTTGCCCTTGCCATAGCGCAGCCGCCAGGCCGTAATCGACGGATCCTGCGGGTCGTCCCACGACAGTTCGACCTGTCGGTACCCCGGAGTGGCGGTCAAACGGACCGGCTGGAGGGGTTTGTCATTCTCGGTAACGCTGACCTCAACCGATGCGGTTTCCCCCTCGTAATCGCCACCTTCCGCCGTGTGCGTCAGGGTGACGGTCGGGTCGGTCGTTCGATCGTCATCCTCTGCCGCGTCAACCGTTACGGTCTGCGCCTTAGACCAATCAGCGGAAGTGAAGGTCAGGGGCGATCCGGTCACCGACACATCGCCCGCTTCAACCGACACTGTGATCGTCACATCTTCGGTTGGTGACGACGCCAACTTCACGTCGTATGTTTCACTGCCACCTTCCGGTACCGTCAGTGTCGGACTGGAAACCAAGATGCCGAGCGTATTGTTGTCTTTGATCGTCACCTGGCTCCTCGACTGCGCCAGCGCATACCCCGTCGGCAGCGATTTGCCTCCTGGTAAGGCGAACTGAACCAGGATCGTCTCATCGGGTTCGTCGGCATTGTCTTCAGCAATCCTAATGACGTGATCGGCCGACTTGTCATTTGCCCCGAAAGTGACCGTGGATGAATCGGACACGTAATCTTCACCTTTAGTTGCGGTACCGCCATCGCCATAGGTGACATTGAAACTGACCGCCTCACCGAAAGCACTGGGGGTCGTCATCGTTACGGTCGCCTCACTGTCGTCGCCCTCGGTCACCTCTACGTCCCTCGGCACCGTAACCAGTTTCGTACCGCTATCATACAGGGTGCCCCACACCGTATCGACACTACCGACGGCATAGCCGCTTCTGTCATTCAGCGTAATGAAGTAATCTTCCTCGCCTTCCACGTCCTCGTCCACCGCCGTGCGGATCTGTACCTCACCGACCTTACCGCCCTGGGCACCGAAATCCGCCTGAAAATCACCCGTCAGCGAGCCCACAATGTCATCCTCATCGAAACTGACTGTTGGGAGGGAGTCAAGCGTCAGACTGACCACCTGCGTTCCGCTCAGCACGCGGTTGGCACTGATCTGCAGACGGATCGTCTCCCCTTCGGTCACCGGCGATAGATTGTCGGGCAGCTGGAGTGTCGTCGTCGTGTCGGTGACTTTCACCTTCACCGTGGGGAGGTCTGATAATCTTCCAGCTTTGTAATTGTCGTCAAGGCTGGAAACGAGGTGCTCCACGGTAAATTCGAAGTCCGCCGTCGTCTCGGTACTGGAACTGATCTGGATGGTGACCGTCTGCGGGGTGTCATAGTTTTTCGGAGTGAAAACCACACCGCCACTGGGAGCAATCGTCAGATAACTCGAATTTGCCAAGATCGCGATCGCCACATCCGCTGACGGCTGCGAATCCAGCTGAATCGTATACGTCGTACTATTGCCTTCCGTTACGGACAGCTCCGTCGCCGAGACCGTCAGCCCGGCCGCATCATCGTCCTCAATCTGCACCGTCACCTCCGTATTGGCGGGCTGTCCACCAACGGTGAATGCCGACGAGTGCTTAAATTCGCTCAGACTGACGGAAAATGACTCATCACTCTCAATGATGTCGTCGCCCAACACGGTTCCGGAGATGGTCTGCGTCAGCGCATCTCCGCTGCTCCCCGGGGCGAAGGTCACTTTGCCACTTTCCATTTCATAGTCCGAATCATCGGCGGTGCCATCGTTGACGACATAGTTGACGGTCACCTCCTTGCCGCTGGTGGCACTGAGAATGACGTCGAATTCAACGACGGTTGAGTCGCCCTTCGCCCCCTCTGCAACCGTTGGGCTCGAGCCACCACCGCCAACGATTCTCAGAGTTGGCGCGGCATCGTTGTCCAGAATCTGACCGACCGCCACATCATCACCGAAGATGGCGCCGACTGAGGCGTTGGCCAGCTGCACGGTAAATGTTTCATCGTGCTCGTCGATGCTGTCATTTTCGACTGCGACCACAATCTCAGCCCGGGTCTCACCGGCCGCGAGACGAACCTCCGTAGCCGTGGTGACCGCGGTGAAATCGACGTCTGCGGTCGCCGTATCGCCGCTTTCCGCGGTGACGGTATAATCGAAGGTGATGTCCCTGTCTGGTGCCGGGCTCGCCTTGACGACAAACGCAAAACGCCCACTCTCACTGTCGGACACGTCGCCGATGCTCAAACTGGCGCTGTCGTCATCCACAATGGTCACCGTCGTCGTGTCGTTCGACAGCACCCAGCCAGCTGGCAACGGCGCCTGTACCGACTCGGTGAGGGTCACCGTCAAGGTCTCATAACCTTCAATCAACCGATCATCGGTAATCGGTATGGTGATGGTCTTCATCCGATCGGCCGCGCCGAATGTCACGGTGGTTACCACATCGTTGTCGTAATCCCCTTTCGATGGATTGCTGTTGCCGATTGCCGTACCGCCGTAAACAACGTCAAAGGTCACCGACTGCGGGAACAGTTCCGACACCGAGATCGTCAGCTGCGCATCCGCCCCCTCGGCCACGGACAGCGTCTCCGGCATCGTTACGGTAGCCGAATCGATCACTGTAATCACCACCGCCTCGGTGCCTTCATTGTCGCCATCCGATGCCGTCACGGTCATCGTGTAGGTGCCCGTCGCCGGGGGCTGGAAGGTCAGGTGCTTCACATTAAGGTCCGCGCTGGTCGGTATCGCTGGGGTGTTCTCCCCTGCTTTTCGGGTCCAGGTGTAGCGGATCGGACTGCTGCCGTCTTCATCCGTCGCCGCCGCGGTAATGTCGACCGCCTGTCCCAGCTTGTACGTGACATCATCGATCGGCGTCAGCACGGGTGTGGTATCGTCGTCGCGGATGGTGCCGGCTGCCATCGCATCGGCGATCACCACCGCTTCGTCGCCAGACGGTGTCGACAGCGTTACCGTAAAAGTCTCGTCCGCCTCATCCAGCGCGTCTTCGGTAACCGATACGGCAATCGTCGTGCTGATCTGTCCCGCTTTGATGACGGCCGCGACCGCAGTCGTTACGGCCGTGAAATCGACATCCGCCGCTGCGCTGTCGCTCTGCGATGCCGTCACCGTATATTGAAAACTGACATCGCCGGCCGCGACTCGATTCAGGCGCACCTGAAAATTAAAGGTTTCACCTTCCGCCGCCTGTAGGTCGGCGACACTCAGTGCCAACCGCAGTGGTGTCGCGGCGGCTTCGACCGAGGCGGCACCGTTGCCGGCCGCGTTGACGGCGCGGACTTTGAAACCATACTCCTGCTCGTTACTGAGTTGGGTCACGACGTAACGAGTGGTCGCGGCGTCGCTGCCAGTGATGTTTTTCCACCCCCCGTAGCCGGCGGTACCAACCCTCTGTTGATACTGCCACTTCGCGATGCTCGCATTCTGCGGGTTCACCCAGGTCAGCTCCACATACCCGTTCCCAGCTCTAGCGGTCAATCCGGTCGGCGCCAACGGCGGCGGTAACAGCGGCCGCGCGGTCAGGGCGCCGGTAGCGACCCCGAAACCGGCGACGTTCACCGCGCGTACCCGGAACCCATAGACCGTACCGTTGGTCAGTCCCGTTACCGTATGGGCCGTCGTGCTGGCCTCGGAACCCTCAATATCGGTCCATCTGCGCCAATCGTTCTCGCCGGCCTGCTGCTGGTACTGCCACTTTGTAACGCTCGCATCCTTCGGGTCGGCCCAGGCCAGAGCGACCTGACCGTCGCCCGCCGTCACGGTGAACCGCTTCGGCGGCTGGGGCAGCGGTGGCACCGGCCGCACCGTCACCGTCGCCGAGGCGACGCCTTCACCGTTGCCATTCACCGCCCGCACTTCATACCCGTAGACCGTGCCATTGGTCAGACCCGTTACCGTATGGCCCGTGGTGCTGGCATCGGAATCTTCAATGTCGGTCCACTCGCCCCAGTCATCCTCGCCGGCCTGCTGCCGGTACTGCCACTTCTCGATGCTGACGTTGTTCGGGTCCGACCAAGCCAGGGCGACTTCACCGTCACCCGCCACGACTGTAAAACCAAGCGGTTGAACCGGCGGGTCGTCCTCCACCACGGTCACCTCGACCGCACCGATCGTCACCGCATCGTAGCCGCCACCTGCGGCCTCGTGGCTCAGCGTCAGCGCCGAATCCGTCAGCGCGTCATCGTCCTCAGCCGCTGACACCGTCACCACCTGCGCCTTCGACCAGTTCGTGCGGGTGAAGGTCAACGTCTCCGGCGCCACCGTCGCATCACCCGCTGCGCCGCTCACCGACACCGTCACATCATCCGTCGGCTGCTTGTTCAGTTTCACCTCATAGCTGGCGGAGCCGCCTTCCGGCACCGCCACCGAAGTGGCCGACACCGTCACCCCAATCGCATCTTTTTCCACCACCGTCACCGCAACGAAACCGCCCACCAGCCCAGCGAATCCGCTTTTCTGAGTCTCATCAGCGTCCGTAGCCTGGTGCCTTAGCGTCACCACCGCATCCGCCACCGCATCATCATCCTCGGCCGCCCACACCGTCACCCGCTGCGCTACGTTCCAGTTCGCCGTCGTGAACGTCAACGGCGCACCCGTCACCCGCACATCTCCCTCAGTGCCCTCAACCGACACCGTCACGTCGGCCTTTGGCGCCGAGTTCAGCTTCACCGTGTAGCCGTCGCTGCCACCCTCCGACACCGTCAGCGCCGACGGCGACACCTCCAACCCGGGCACCACCGCCGTCGCCTGCGGCGTGGCCGACGCCTCTGCCGACCATAAGCCATATGTCGAGGCACCACCAAACCCGACAGAAACGGCCTGCACCCGGAACGTGTACGCCGTGCCGTTGTCAAGCCCACCGACCGTATGCTGAAATCGCCGCACCTCACCGGGCTCAACATGATGGAATTTAACAAAACTCCATCCAAATTCAACCGCACTACCGTATGCTTCGTCGTCCGACTTCTTCCGCTGGTAACTCCAATTGACGAAGCTACCGGGCGGAGCCTGAAAACTCAGGGTCACCGAACCATTGCCCGGAAACGCCACCAGCCCGGTCGGCGCCGGCCCGTTGTCACCAACCCAGAAGCGCCCCGCCGCCGATGCCGGACCCCGAACCTCGTCGTTGACCGCCCGCACCCGCACCTCCAGCGCACCACCACTGTAATCACCGCCAGAAATGACACTAGTATCGTACGGAGTCTGAATGACGAAGCGCACGACACCCGATTCCTGCACCGCCGCCATCGTCTCGAACTCGACTTTGACCGATCTTCTAAGCGGCTCCAGCGTCAACCACCCGGCCGCCCAGCTCTCACCAGGCTTCCGGAGCTGGTACTCCATCCCCGTGATCCGCCCGCAGCGGGCCGGAATCCGCAGCTTCACCCCCAAGATCGAACGTTTCTTTGAGTCGATATCTTCACCCAATGCCTCCCGAATGCCGAGCCGACACGGCACCACCGTCACCGGCGTCGCCGTCACCGATGCGGAGACCGCCCCCAGCCCGACCGCGCTCACCGCCCGCAGCCGGAACGAATAACGCCGACCGTTGACCAGCCCCGACACCTCATGACTCGTCGTCGCACCACCGGTGATGTCGGTCCATCTTTCACCATACTCCGCCGCGCCCGTCTTTTGCTGATACTGCCAACCCGTGACTCCGTCCGCAACCGGCACCCGGTCCCACGACAGCGTCACCCGACCGTCACCCGCCTTCGCCCGAAAACCGGCCGGCTTCACCGGCCGATCGTTCTCCGCCACCGTCACCACCACCGTACCGACCGACACCTTGCCGTAGTCACCGCCACTCACCCGGTGCGTCAGCGTCACTTCGGGGTCCACCCGCACATCCGCATCCTCCGCCGCCGACACCGACACCGTCTGCGGCGCATCCCAATTCTCCGGCGTGAACCGCAGCGGCGAACCCGATACCGACACATCCCCAGACTCACCGCCAACCGTCACCACCACAGCCGCCAACGGCCGCGTGTCCAGCACCAGCTCATACGTGCCGCTGCCACCCTCGGCCACCGTCAGCTCACTCACCGACAGCGTGACTCCCCGCTCATCGTCGTCCGCACCCGACACCGACACCTTGCCGATGGTCACCCCATCATAGCCACCGCCCACCGCCGCATGCGTCAGCGCCACCTCGGGATCCACCCACGCATCCGCATCCTCGCCCACCGACACCGTCACCCACTGCGGCAGGTTCCAGTCCGTGCGACTGAACGTCAGCGGCGAACCCGTCACCGACACATCCCCGGACGCACCGCCGACCGTCACCACCACATCTCCAGACGGCCGCGTGTTCAGCTTCATCGAATACGTGCCGCGGCCACCCTCGTTCACCGTCAGCTCATTCACCGACAGCGTGACGCCCGCCACATCGTCATCCACAATGGTGACCTCCGTCACATTCTGACCCAGAATCGTGTCCTTCGGCAGATCGGTCGCCGCAATCCTCACGATGATCGTCTCCGCCGACTCCGCTTCCCGATCGTCGGTGATCGGGATCCGTATCTCCTTGACCGTATCGCCCGCCGAAAAACGCACCTCCGTCACCGCGTCGTCATCATAGTCGCCATCCAGCGGATTGGCCGCACCGCTCGCCGTGCCACCATCATAGTGAACGCTCAAATTCGCAAACCGACGGGGTGGCGTCCCCGACACCTTGATCGGCACCACCGCATACCGGTCGGTCCCCTCCGTCACCGACACCGACAACGGCACCGAATAGTTCTGCCCGGCCGCCACCACCGTCACCGTCACCGTCGCCGAGTCCGTATTGCCGTTGCCATCGTTCGCCGTCACCGTCATCGTGTAGGTACCGACCGCAGCTGGGGTGAACGTCAGCCGCGCCGCGTTCAGCGTCGTCCCTGTGGGCAGCGCCGGCGTCGTCTCACCGCCCTTGCGGGTCCACGCATAGGTGACCGTGTCGCCGTCCGCATCCGTGGCGCGGGCGGTTATCGCCACCGCCTGACCGACGGTCACCGTGCGCGCCACCAGCGGCCTGAGCACCGGTGCCGCATCATCATCCACAATGACCACCGTCGCCTGCGTGTTGCCCAGCGCATAACCCGCCGGCAGCGCACTCCCGCGCGCCAGCGACATCGCCACCCTGATCCTCTCCTCAGCCTCCGCCCGCACATCATCCGTGATCGGCAACACAATGTCCTTCACCACCTCGCCCGCTTCCAGACGCACCGACGACACCGGCTCGTAATCGCCATCCGAAACCGCCGTGCCGCTGTAGCGCAGATCAAAAACCAGCGCCTGACTCAGTGCCGCAGACGCCCGCAGTCGAACCACCGCACTCGCATCCTGTCCCTCCTTCACCTGCACCGTCACCGGCAGACCGACGGTCTCCAGCGCATGCGGCACCCCGATCAGCGGGTCCGAAATCGTACCCTCACCGCTGCCATTCACCGCTCGTACCCAATATCGGTACTCCGTGCCATTGGTCAGCCCGCTCACCCGATAATTCGTCGCGCCCGCCGCATTGCTCATCACCTTCCATTCGCCCGGCCTCAGTTCCGCTTCCTGCTGCCGGTATTCCCAGCGGGTGACGGTCCGATCCCCCAGCGCATCCCAATGCAGCGTCACCGCCCCGTCAGACCCCACCGCGCGCAGTCCCGTCGGCTTGGCCGGCCGCGGCCACGGGGTGGCGAACACCGCCTCCGAGTCGGGACTCCGAGTTAACGCGCCATAATAAATCAGGAACAGGTAGCGCTGGCTATTGGTCAGGCCGGTCACAGTGTGACTCGTGGTGCTGGGACCGGACCCCCTGATCCCCACATACTCCGACCCGTCCGTCGCCGGGCGCGGCGTCGATGCCAGCCGGTAATGCAAGGCCCACCCCGTGATGTCAGCATTGTTCGGATTGTCCCAGGTCAGCGTCACCCGACCATCGCCCGGCACCGCGGTCAGGCCGGTCGGCGCCGGCGATAATGTACTTTGGCTCACACG
The DNA here is from genome assembly GCA_965205205.1 of Arenicellales bacterium. GTDB lineage: Bacteria > Pseudomonadota > Gammaproteobacteria > Arenicellales > JAJDZL01 > JAJDZL01. The sequence goes on along the minus strand of CBDBFX010000002.1, from coordinate 2,370,146 downwards.
CCCGGACACCGCATCCGATGCGGGACTCACCCCGGCGCGGTTCACCGCCCGCACGCGGAATAAATACGTGTTAGTATCGCTCAGTGGCACGTCGACACTTGTCGTCTCAGCACTGGCATCCTTGACGGGAGTCCATGCGTCTGGCCAAATATCCCGTTGGGCTAAGCCTCTATACTGGTACGCCCAGCCGGTGATGCCGGGATCATACGGGTTGTCCCAGTGCAGCGTTACCTTTTCTCTGTCGCCCACCGTGCGCAATCCCGTCGGTTTGGCCGGCACCTCATCGTCGATGACCGTTACCGTCGCGACGTTATCGCCAAGCGCATAACCCGTCGGCAATTGACCCGAAACCGCCAGCGTCACCACAATCGTTTCCGCCGGTTCCAGGCGCTCGTCGTCGGTGATTGGAATCGTCAGCGTCTGCGCCACGTCCGCCGCGGCGAACACCACCGTGCTCGGCGCCGGTCCATAATCGTTCGAACCCGCCGTACCGCCATAGGTCACATCGAGCGTCACTTTCTGTCCGAATGGTCGGGGCGCCGTTACCTTGAGTACCGCACTGTCATCGGTGCCCTCCGTCACCGACAGCTGTTCCGTCATCTTCACCAGCAGCATCGGGTAGACGGTGATCACCACCTCTGCGGAGTCGGCATTGTCATGGTCGTCCGTTGCCGTAACCGTCATCGTATAGGTACCGGGTTCGCTGGCGGTAAAGGTCAGCTGCGCCTGATCGAGCGCGGTGCCGTCCGGAACCGCCGGGCGAACCTCATTCGCCTGCCGGGTCCAGGCATAGTCGATCGAATCACCGTCCGCATCAACGGCGCTGGCGGTCACGTTCGCCGTCTCCCCAGCCAGCAGTACGACATCTTCAAGCGCGGTCAGTATGGGTGATGCGTCATCATCGGCAATGGTTACCGTCGTTACCCGATTGCCCAGCTCATGCGTTACGGCGGGCAGCGTGCTACCCGTCTTGACGGCGACGGTCAGCGTAATGGTTTCGTCCTCTTCGTCCAAATCGTCATCGGTCAGCGGCACCGTGATGTCCTTTGACACATCGTCGCTACTGAACGTCACTTCCACCACTGCGTCGTTGTCGTAATCGCCATCGGCCGGGTCGGCCGCCCCGGTCGCCGTCCCCCCATAACCGACGGTGAACGTCACCTCTTCGCCGAATGACTCAGTCGCCGTCAGTTGCACCGTTACATTCGCATCCGTGCCTTCGGTCACGGCCAGCGTGGCCGGCACCGATACCCGCGCCTTCGGGAGTACCGTGATTACCACGGTTTCGTTGGCTATGTTATTATGGCCATCGTTCGCCGTCACCGTCATCGTATAGGTGCCAGGCTCGACCGGGGTAAAGGTCAGCCGGGCACTGTTCCGACCCGTCCCGGACGGTAGCGCTGGCGCAGTCTCGTCTTTCTTGCGCCACCATCCGTAGCTGATCGGATCGCCGTCGGCATCACTGCCACTCGCGGTAATGTCTACGGTCTGTCCAACCCGCACAGTCTGATCATCAATCGGCTCCAACACCACTGGCGCATCGTCGTCCACGATGGTCACCACGGTCACTGCATTACTCAACTCGTGAGTGGCGATCGGCAGGCCTGCGCCCGCTTTCTCGGTGAGGGTCACCTCAATCGTCTCGGCCCCTTCGGCCAAGTCGTCATCGGTAATCGGGATCGCGATGTCTTTCGTCAGCTCCCCGCTACCAAACGTAACCTCCACCACTGCGTCGCTGTCATAATCGCCGTCGGCCGGGTTGGTCGCCCCGGTCGCCGTCCCGGCATAACTGAGCGTGAGGGTTGCCGCCCCCGGCGCAGTGGCCGCAGTAACCCGGATCGTCGCGTTGTTATCGGTTCCTTCCGTCACCGTGAGCGTCTTTGGAACGTAGACTGGCGATTTCTCAGTCACCGTGATCACCACCGTCTCGGCATCACTGTTTTTATCGCTGTCCGATGCCGTCACCGTCATCGTGTACGTGCCGGCCACCGTCGGTGTAAACGTCAGTTGGGCATCTTGCAGACCGGTGTTGCCAGGCAGTGCCGGTTCCGTCTCGCCGCTCGCGCGCGCCCAGACATAGCTGATGGTGCCGCCGTCTGCATCCGTTGCCGCCGCGGTGATGTCCACCTTCTGACCAACCCGGATCGAAAAATCATCGATCGCCGTCAGTATCGGCGACGCATCGTCATCCGTAATGGTCACCGTCGTCACCTTGGCACTGTCACTGATCTTGACAACTGCCGGGTGGCTGCTAGCCAATGCCACCGTAAACGTCTCATCACCCTCGTCGATGCGGTCTTCTTTCAGCGGAATGCTCAGAACTTGCGAATCATCGCCGGCCTCAAAGCTCAGTGAATAGCCGCCGGATTGGAAATCAGCCGGTGCTTCGGCCGTACCATCTTCAGTGTCGACAAAGATCGTCACATCCTCACTCAAGTCCGGGCTCAGATTGACGGTAACCTCGACCGCGACATCGCCTTCCGCCATCGCGTAGGCCGACTCGGCAATGGAAGCCACCGGCTGCGACAGAATGTTCCCGCCCACTGCGGATTCCGTCGCTGCGAACACCGTCTGTCCGCTGATGGCGGACAGCTGAATGCTGTAGGCCTCCTCTTCATCCGCATCGACCGCCACCACGAATTCCACCGTACCTCTCCCCTTTTCAAACGTTGCAAGGGTTGGCACGGTACTGAAATCCGCGGCTGTCGCAGGACCATCACCATAGCCCCAGGTCAGCCCCGATAACGTACCATTGAAGGTCGGATTGACTCTCGTTTCAGGATTTGCGCCGCCGGTCGTTGTTATGGCCCACAGCACAACATACAGGCGGCCACCCTCCGTCACGTGGACCTCAGTCTGGCTCGTCTCCCCGTCTTCAGCCGTCTTCCCGCCACTTAAAATGAAGCCATCATTGTCGCGGATGGTCCCAGCCAGCGTTTTTGAGCTGGCGGCAACCGTATATTGACCGGTGGCTTTCAGGCTGATCAGGAATGCCTCTACACCTTCGTATTCAGTATCGTCGGTCAATGGCAGACTGACGGTGGAATCGCCGTTTTCATCGAAGGTCGCAGTGATGATGCCGGTCAGCTGGCCGCCATTGAAATCGGCTGCCGCGGCATCCCGATCCGTAGCTGACGTACTGCCGACGACTGTAAAACTCACCGCCAGGTTACCGGTGATTGCCTTATTCGAAGACAGGTTCAGGCTTAAACTGCCACCCTCGACCCCATCGGCAGTACCCGAGAGCGTCAGCTCAGGCAGGGCTTCGACCGTTACCACAACCGTCTCAGAATCCTCGTTGCCATGGCCATCCGACGCGGTTACCGTCATGGTGTAAGTACCGATTTCGGATGGAGTGAAGTCCAGTGTCCTCTGGGACAAGTCGGCGTTATCAGGCAGCGCTGGAGTCTCCCCTTCCTTTCTCGTCCACTCGTAGCGGATCGAACTGGCATCATCGTCGGCATCGGTCGCGCTGGCATCGATTTCCACCGGGTCACCGACTTCGACCGTCAGTGGCGTCAGCGCCTCCAGCACCGGCGACGCGTCATCGTCCGCAATGGTCGCGACCGTAACCAGATTGCCCAGCTCGTGGGTGATGGATGACAGCGTATGACCCGCCTTGAGCGCGAGGGTTACCGTAATGGTCTCGTCCGCCTCGTCCAATTCGTCATCCGTGATCGGGATGACGATGGATTTCGTCGTATCTTCGGTAGCGAACGTCACCTCCTCCACTGCGTCGTTGTCGTAATCGCCGTCGGCCGGGGCGGCCGCACCCGTCGCCGTACCACCATAGGTAACGGTGAATGTCACCGGCTTGCCGAATGCCGTGGGCACCGTCACCGGCACCGTCGCATTCGCATCGGTGCCTTCGGTCACCGCCAGCGTCTTCGGCACCGACACCGTCGCCGCACTGGTTACCCGAATGATCACATCCTCGGTGTCCTCGTTACCATTGCCATCGGACGCGGTCACCGTCATGGTGTAAGTGCCGGCCGCCGCGGCGGTGAACGTCAACTCAGCCTGATCCAGCGCCGTATCTTGGGGCAACGCTGGCGTACTCTCCCCATCCTTTCTCGTCCAGGTGTAACCGATCGTATCCTCCTCGTCGGCATCACTGGCACTGGCCGTGACGGAGACCGTCTGATTGATTCCCACGAGCTCATCGGCAATCGGCTCCAGCACCGGCGTCGCATCATCGTCCGTCACCGTCAGGGTCATCTGCGCCTCGCTCCAGACGCCACCTTCGGATATCACGGTCAGCACAAACGTCTCATCTTTCTCATCCGTTCGATCGCTCAGGATACTGAGCACAAACGTGCGCGCCGTACTGCCCTCGGCCATGGTTGCCGAAACACCCGCACCGGTCCAGCACAGATCGGCATCTGCCGGATCGATGGTGGTGCAGGAAGAGCTCATGGTGGCGGTCGAACTGGGATCCGGCGCCGCCACGGTGGAGAACGCGATATTTAGACCACCGGTGGGCGCCGGCTCGCCCAACACCAGCGTGACCGGCACATCAATAGTGCCAGTGTCGCCTTCCGCAACCTGCGCCTCGGCCACCGACAGCACCATGCTCTTGCCCGTCGGCGCCGCCGTCTCTCCGTCCGTGGTGGCGGCCGTCGCCGTCGCGGAAAAATCGGCGTGGTCTACGCTGTTGATCGGTGCAATCTGAAAAGAATAGACCGTGCTTCGCTTCAGATTGTCAATCGTCCCGCTGGTGACGTCACCCGACTGGCTAAGGACATAGGTCGTACTCCAGCTACCCGTTCCCTCCTTGACCCGATAACTCCAGGAGGTAATGCCCTGACCGGGCTGTGCGTCCCAGCTCAGCGCCACCTCACCGTCTCCACCAACCGCCCGCAGGCCGGTCGCAACCGCCGGTTTACCGCTCCACTGGACGGTAACGCGCTGCGTCGCGGTCGGCACGCCGGTCCCGTTCGCGTTCACCGCGCGGACCTGGAATCCATACGACACACCATGAACGAGTTTCGTCACCGTGTGCCCGGTGGTGCTGGCACCCGCATTGGCGATGTTCGCCCATTCTTCCCAATCCGCGCTGCCAGACTGCTGCCGGTACTGCCAGCCGGTAATGCTCGTATCGCCCGGGTCGTTCCACGACAGCTCGGCCCGGCCGCTGTTGGCACCCCCCGACGCGACGCTGAAACCCGCAGGCGCACCCGGCACGTCCGGCACGGTCACCGCCACGGCCTCGGCCGCCGCGATCACGTCTGCTGAGGTCCCCGTCAACCGCAGGGCGTGATTGATCGATGCGCCGCCGCCCGCCATACCCGTCACCGTCACGGTACGCGCCACCCCATAGTTGACCGCTGTAAAATCCAGCTGGGCCGGCGCGACCGTCGCCACCGACGTATCCGAGCTGGCAATCCGCAGGGTACCAGCCCACGGGCGCGTCAGCGCGACCGTATACTTGGCCGTTTCCGTCGGCAGCAGCGTCAGGGTCGGCACACTCAGCGCCACCCCCGCCAGCTGACTGTTCCGTACTGCAACCGTGCGCACATTCGACCAGTGACCGTAACCGTACAACGATGTGCCAGAGGCGACATTTGAACCCACCGCCCGCACCCGCACCTCGAACCGCGTGCCGTTGGGGTAGGCGGCCAGTTTTTCCGTCATCTGCCGCCGCGCGACGCCGCCGTTGCGCGCCGAGGCGACCAGCTCCCGCCAACCGCTGGCGCCGGACTCCTTCAGCCGATAACCCAGCTGCCAGTGGCTGAAGATGTTCGCACCACTGAGCAGATCGCCAATCTCGGTACCGGCATGCACCCACGTCACCGTGACGGCGTTGTCACTCGTCGACGTGGCCGTTAGCAGAACCGGCGCCAGCGGGCCTGCAGTCGGCATGGCGGTCGTCTCCTCCGAGGGTAGACCGGCGCCATAACCATTGACCGCGCGCACCCGAAAGGCATACGTCGTTCCATTGCTGACGCTGGCGCCGCTCAGCGTGTGGGTTGCCGTCGTCGGCCGCGAAGATGGAATGGCGTTCCAGGTGCGGCCCCATTCGCTCCCGGCGACCTTCTGCTGATACTCCCAGCGCGTGATGCTGGTATCGATCGATTCGTCCCACGTCAGCACCACCTGACCGTTGCCGGGGGTGGCGAGCAGCTCGGTCGGCCGCTCGGGGGCCGCTTTGACCTTCACGGTCACCGTTCCCGCGAGTGGAAACGTATCCGCGGTCGCACCCTTCGCCCGGAAGGCATGATTGAGCGTCGCCTGACCGACCAGGCCGGTCACCGTAACGGTCTGTGGCGTGTCGTAGTCGCTGGGGGTGAACGTCAGTGTGGTCGGCGAGACCGACACGTTGTTGGCCGCGGAACTGGTGATGCGCAGCGTACCTTCCCGTTCATGGTTCAGAACCACCGTGTAGGTGGCCGACTGCTTTTTGTCCACTTCGATGCTGGACCGGCTCAACGTGAGGAACGTTGCATCGTCGCTGTTGTTGAACTTCAGTCCCTGCGTGTTGGACCAGCTGCCATACACGGGCTTGGCATCGATGGTGCCGGTGGAAACGAGCTGCACCCGAACCTCCAGCAGCGCCTCGTGCGTGTAGTCCAGCTCAGACCAGTCCAGCTCCAGCGACCGCCGCTTCAGACCGACCGCCGCCGTCCGGTCTGCCGATGTCTCCAAATAATTCCAACTCTGCGCCCCCTGCAGCCGGTGGGCCACCCGCCACCAGAAATGACTGTCACTGATAAGATTGGTGCCAGGCCCCGGATCGCCATACGTCCAGGTCAGGTTGACCCCGCCAGCCGCCACCGCCGCGGCACTCAGCTGCGGCACCACCCCCTGCGGGGTCACCGTTATCTCAGTGGGGCCGCTGAAACCACCGTGAGTGAGCTGACTCGGGTCAGCAGTGTCCCCATTGTACGACCGGACCTGGAAGGTGTGAGACACGCCGTTCTCAAGCCCCCACTGCGTGATCGTCGTGGCCTTTGGCTTGCGGATGTCGGGCGCGGTCCAACCCGTATAGCCGCCACCGCTCTTCTTGAACCGGTATTGATACAGCTTGACCGAGTCGCCATTATGGCTGTGATCTTTCCAGGTCACCTTCGCCCACAAGTCGCCCGTAGTGGCGGCCATTCCTGTCGGTGGCAATGGCGAGGGGACGACTCTGATTCTTACTCTGGAAGGATGCGGCGTCCTTCCTTGAAATTCTGCAAATGGATCACCCGTACCGCTGAACGGCACACCTTCTTCAATGGAGCGGATGTGGACATAGTGGTTCTGGAAGCCTGGTTTCAGCCAATAATCATTGCCTCTTGGGTTGGGAATGGTTACGCTGTCCGCATCTTTACCACCCGGTACATCAAAATATGACAACCAATTTAAATTCGGGAACTGTTTTGACCTGGTGTCGGATATCTGATACATCCACCGGCCTCGCCAGGGATCATCCGGATTCGTCCAGCGGATCGTCACCGCGGATGACTCGGTCGTGTAGGACAGATTGGTTGGCTTTTTATGGGAATAGCCATTGATGCGGACCGTCGTGGACGTCTGCGCGGTTGGGTACGTACCGTCGGGCCCGTTCCAGCTCCAGATCATCGTATGCTCTCCCGGACCCAGATCGAGGCAGGGGCTCAGCTGAACCCTCGTGGTGCGAAAGCCACCCGTTACCGTCACGATCGAAAGGCCGTGGTTCTGGTCGGTCAGTATGGGGAGTGCCTCCACGGCGGTCTTGCCGTCGCGCGCCTCCAGATAGGTGGTCCCCGCCAAAGAAACCGACAGCAGCTTGAAACACACCCTTTTCTTCTGCGCGGTTGTAATTCGTCCTTCGAGCGTGCGGTCCGGTTCGGAGATCAGCCGCGCCAGCAGTCCAGTACGCGCCGTAACCTCAGCCGAGGCCAGGCTGGCGCCGCCGGGGTTCACAGCGCGGATGCGAAAGCCGTAATTGACGCCTCGATCCAGGCCATAGACCTGGTGACTGACGGTGCCCGCACCGGCCCCGTCGATGGGGATCCAATCGCCGAAAGTATTGCCGACACCCCGTTTCTGCTGGTATTCCCAGCCGGTGATACCCTCGCTGGCGGCCGGCTTCTGCCAGGTCAGTGAGACCACGCCATCACCGGCCCTGGCTTTCAGTGCGCGCGGCAGCGACGGTCGATACCAGACCTGAACGCTATTGGAAGCCAGTCCATTGATCGCACCATTCACCGCCCGAATTCGCAGCTCCCACTGACCCACGGCATGATTGGGGATGCCGCCCGTTGACACCGGCACCGTCACCTTGTTCGAGGTGATGGACTGCGCCCGATTGTGGTTCGGAAAAGGCCGACTGAACAGGGTCGACCAGGCGGTCGCCTCGTCCCAGGTCTGCCCGGCTGCCTTCATCTGATATTGGGTGGTGGTCATCGCCCCACAACCCGGAGGAATATTCCAGGCGGCCGTAAATTCGCGATTCGCGACCGGTGTTACCGCAGTCAGTTCGAGGGTGCACGGCGCCCCCGCGAGGGTCGCGCTTGGGGTTGCCGTCACCTCGTCGGATGCCGTACCATCGCCAAATTTGTTCACCGCGCGAAGTCTGAATGTGTAGGCCGTATCGTTGCTCAGTCGGCTGATCGTATGGACGGCCGTGGCGGCACCGGAACCTGGAATGTCAGTCCAACGGCCGTAATCATTCGTGCCAGCCTTCAGCTGGTACTCCCAATGCGTGATGGGGCCATTATCCACGTGTGTGTGCGCGCGCCCACCCGCCGGTTCAGAATCGGCCCAGGTCAGCGTTACCTGCGCATCGCCAGCGATCGCTTTCACCTCAGTCGGCTGACTCGGTTCATCGGGCAGTGTGATCGCGCTCCCTGATACTTCCGCACTCCGGGTACCCTGGGCGTTTTTCGCGTAAATGATGACGCCGCGCCAGGCGCTGGGCGGCAAACGACTGATTGTAACCCTGTTTAATGTACCAATTCTGGATTCACCACTGTACACAACAGTACCACCACCAGATGGCGTGATAAGTTTATAAAACCAGCTCACCCGCGAGGGATCGTCCGGATTGGTCCAGGTCGCATAAAGTGAACGTCGGCCCGGCGTAACTTTCAGGTCGATCGCCGGCTGGACGGATCCGCCTGCAACCGTTGCCGTAGCCGAAGTGGTCGCCCATACGCCCGTACCGTCGGTCCCGTCCCACCGCCAGGTAACCGTGTGTGTGCCCGGCCCAAGCTCGACACAGGGGCTCAGGTCCACGCCACGGCCCGTTTCGATGCCTGCCGGCGCGGCCGAGATCTGCACGCCATAATTCGGGTCCGTCAGCGCCGGCAGCGCGGCCACGGCGGTCTCGCCATTGCGCCGTTCCAGATACTTGGTCCCCTGAAAAGAAACAGACAGCAGATTGAAGCACACCTGTTCGGCCTGAACATCCGCTGCCGCGATCAGCGTTGGCGCCGTGTACTTCGGTGTCACGGCCACCTCGGTCGACGCCAGGCTGGCGCCACCCGGATTCAGCGCCCGAATCCGGAAGATGTATCGGCTGCCTTTACGCAGGTTCGATAATGTATGGCGCGTCGTGTTCGCATCGGACCCACCGATGTCAATCCACCGGCTATAGGTACCACCACCGGTGCCGATCTTCTGCTGATACTGCCAGCGAGTGACTCCAGCATCCAGCGCGCGCCATAACAGGGTAACCGTCCCATCACCGCCCACGGCGCTCAGACCCGTGGGCTGGACCGGCTGAAACCACACCTGCAGTCGATTCGAAGGCGCCCCGGCGGCGCTGCCGTTCTTCGCCCGCAGCCGCAACTCCCGCTGCCCGCCGTTATCGACCGCCAGCGCGGCGGGCGTCGTGGCGGTGACCGCCTGTCCGATGCTGGAGTAGTCCCAGGTTGACAGGGTCTGCCATGCCACTTCACTCCAGCTCTGATCGACCGCTTTCAGCTGATACTCCGTGTCGGTAATGGCACCGCAGGTGGCCGGAATGCGCCAGGTCGGCGTCACGCTGCGATTCCCGAACGCCGTTGCACTGAGCAGTTCCAGTTGACAGGGCGCCAATGTGCTCGCCGCCATTGGTGTAGCCGTCACCGCGTTGGATGGCAGACCATTGCCGTGCCCGTACACGGCCCGAATCCGCACGCTGTAGCGGGTCTGATTGGTCAGACCGGTAATCGCATACAGCGTCGTACCGGTGCTGGAATCCGGGATATCGGTCCAGTCGCCGTACTCGTTCGCACCGGCCTTCAGCTGATATTCCCAATGCGCGGCAGGCGTGTTCTTCAGGGGGTTCCAGCTGAGCGTGATCCGTTCATCCCCGGCCGTCGCCTCGACGCCTTCCGGTTTCTGGAAACGTCCGGGAATGATATCCAACCAGCCGGCTCCGGCCCCATAAGCTTCACCGAACACCAACGTCTGACCGTAGCCCTCGGGCTGCATGATGAATCGATACGTTCGGCCCGGTACGAACGGTTCCTGCCGGATATGATTATAGGCCAGGTGCAGGCGGGTCGCATCCCCGTCCAAACCAAACCAGCTCCAGAAGGAGTTGGAATTCCCGCCATCGTTTCGCCGCCACCGCCATCGGGCGCGCGCGTTGTCGGCCGGATTGTCCCAGGTAATCGTGACCGCGCCCGGACCGGGCGTCCATTTCAGATTGCGCGGCGGCGCCAGGACCCGCCCACTGACAAGTTGGGTGGCCGTGGCCCGCGCTTCCAGACCCTCACTGTCCGGACCTTTCCAGCTGAAGGTAACGCGATGCTCACCCGCCGGTAAATCGCCACAGACCTGGACGGTATTATCCGTTTTATCCGGACCAAGGTGCTGGTGAACGCCACCTTTGGCAATGCCGGCTGGCGCCTCGATGACCTTGACCCCGTGCGTGCGGTCAAATATCGCCTGCTCCGCATCCGCCGCGCGGGCCCGCGCATAGTATTCATCGCCGTCATAAAGGACTCGATCCAGGTTAAAACACACTTCGGTGGTTTCACCATGCCGCAGCGGCGATTGATAACGCAGACTCGCAGAAGCTTGGATGATGGGTCGAATCGATTTGGCCGGCGTCGTCAGCGTCGTCTCGGCTGACGCGTCACTGCTGCCGCCGGGATTCACCGCCCGAATTCGAAAGCCGTAAAAGGTGTTTTTTCTGAGCCGCGGGGTCCTGAAACTCGTTGTACCGGCATTCGAGCCATAAATGTCCGTCCAATTGCCGTAAGTTCCGCTCGTGCCGATCTTCTGCTGGTACTGCCAGCCGCTGATGCCCTCGCTGGCGGCCGGCCGGTGCCAGGCCAGCGCGGCGAATCCTGCGTCCGCAGAAGCCGTCAGCTCGATCGGCCGCGTCGGCTTAAACCAGACTCGAACGACATTGGAAACCGGTCCGGCCCCCGTCTCGTTGATCGCGCGCAGTCGCACATCCCGTTGACCGGCGATGGGGTTCGCCAGGACCTTAGTCGCACCGGACTCCTGCGGCTGCCCGCTAGTCGAGAAAGTTTGGCTGGACAGCGTCAGCCAGGGCGTCTCATCCCAGCTCCGCTCCGTCGTCTTCAGCTGATATTGCATCCCGGCAATCGCGCCGCAATTGGCTGGAATACGCCAGGACGGTGTCAGGTTCACCGAACCGGTAAGCGTAACACTGATCAGTTCGAGACGACAGGGTAACGACGCCGCAGCGGCGGACGGCGTGGCGACGACATGCCCCGAGGCGGGGCCGCTACCTGCACCGTTCACCGCGCGGATCCTGAAACCATACACGGTCTCGTTAATCAGCTTCGAGATCGTGTGCGTAACGGTGTTGGCATCGGAACCTGCAATGCGCTGCCAGGCGCCGTAGGGCAGTCGACCGGTTTTCTGCTGGAATTCCCAATGCGTAACACGGTCATCCTGCAGCTTGTCCCATCTGAGCGCCACCTGGCGGTCGCCGACGGTCGCCACCACACCTTGCGGTCTGTTCGGCTTCGGACCCAGAGCCACCGCTCTCACTCCAGCCTCGCCGGCGCTTCTTCGACCTCTGGCATCGCTTGATCGCATGACGACGTGGTACTCGACGCCCGGGCTCAAGCCGCTGACGACCAGTTGCGTCGCGTTCCTGCCGCCCGGCACAATGTTCCAGGTATAGTAAATGCCGCTGCGATGACCCGTGTCGTGCCGGAACCTCCAGTTCTCACGCAATGGATCACGCGGATTTCTCCAGTTCAAAGTGAGCTCACCGGCTTTGGGACCCGGCGTAACGGTCAGCCCAAGTGGCAGGCTTTCTGAGAATCCTTCCACGGTAACCGTCGTCGAAGTCTCCCCGAAGGCGGCGGCCGTACCGCCGGGACCGCGCCATCTCCAGGTAACGGTATGGACCCCAGGTTTGAGGTATGGACAGGGATTCAGATTGACGCCGCGCCCGGTGGTAACACCGATGGGCGCCTCGGTGATCTCAACGCCATGGGTTGAGTCGGCCAGTGATGAATGCGCGGCAACCGGCGTTTGACCTCGCCGCTGTTCCAAATAGGTGGTGCCGGCATAAACAACCGATTGCAGGTTGAAGCACACCTGAACATCCTCGTCCGTCGTATAACGCTGGCCATTCTTCGTCACGGTGCGGTCCGCGTCGGAGACCAGGACCGGCGCGGTTAGTGTCGTCGCCCTCGCCTCACTTGACGCCGTGCTGGGGCCGCCGTCGTTCACCGCCCGAATCCTGAACCCATAAAGGGTACCCGGGCTCAGCTTCGCGACCCGATGGCTCGTCGTGTCGGCGTCGGCATCGTCGATGTTCAACCACCTGCTGCCGTAGTTACCACCGGTGCCAGTCTTCTGCTGATATTGCCAGCCGCTCACAACATCGTCAGCGGGCGCTTTATTCCAGGTCAGAGTGACCGAACGGTTGCCTGCCGCCCCGGCCAGTCCAGTCGGCGGAGTCGGTACGAACCAGATGCGAACTTTGCTGGAGGGCGGACCCTCGGTCGAGCCGTTGCGCGCCCGGATGCGCACATCCCGCGGCCCTGCCAAACGACCGCCAAGGAATACCGCGATGCTGGTTTTTCTCACCTCACTGCCATTCGCATAAGGCGAGCTGGTCAGGCGCGTCCAGGTCACATCGCTCCAGTTCTGCCCGGCCGTTTTCATCTGGTATTGCGTGTCGGAGATGGTCCCGCAATTGGCCGGAATGTTCCAGGCGGGTATGATGGCTGCATTACTGAACGAGGTAACGCCGGTCAGCTCGAGTCGGCAGGGCGCCGACGCCGTCGCTCTGGGCTGCGCCGATACCTCGGCCGAGGCGACGCCATTGCCGAATTCATTCACCGCGCGCACTCTGAAGGCATAAGCGGTGCCGTTGGCCAGATTGGTAATCTTGTGTCCCGTCGTGTCCGCAGCGGAATTCGCAATCGGCAGCCACGCACCCGGTTCGTTCGTACCGGTCTTCTGCTGGTACGCCCAACCGGTGATGCCGTCATCAGCCGGGTCGTCCCAAGTCAGTACCACCTGAGCATTGCCGACCGTCGCGCTGAGACCGGCTGGCGCCGCGGGCACTGCGCCCAAGCTGACCGCCACGTCCGTCGAAACCAGATCCTCAGCCGAACCCGGCGGCCGGAAGGTATGGCTGAGCGTCGCCGTCCCGACGGCAACGCCGGTAAGCGTTACCGTCTGCGGCGTTCGGTGGTTGGCCGTCGTAAAGGTCAGGCGATCTGGACTGACCGTTACCGTGTCCGTGTCATCACTGGCGATCGCCACCGTGCCCGCGGACAACCGGTCGGCGGCAACGGGGTTGAGGACCACCGTATAGCTGGCGCTTCCAGTAGACGCCATCTTGATCGAACGCCTGCTCAGCTGCACCAGAGGCGTCGTCCCCTGGCACTCGACGGTCTGTATGTTGGACCAGTTGGAAAATACGGATGCCGAACCCACAGAACCTCTCGCTCTGATCCGCATATCGACCAGCACACCACCCGTTCGACAGTCTCGAAGCTCCGTCTCATAACTGCGATTGTCAAGGCGATAAAGGGAAGGAAAAAGTTGGGTCCAACTGCCGCCCTTCAGCCGGTATTCCGGCTCCCATCTCCAGAAACTTCCGCGGAACGAACTGCCGAAAAGTTCCGCTAAGGTACGGGGGGCGGTCCACTCGTAGCGAATCTTGGCAGAGGCGGCAATCGCGGAGGCGGTCAGAACCGGCGCCGCCAGCAGCGCCGCCGTCACCGCTTCCGACCCGGCGCCTTCGCCATTCAGACTGACGGCCCGCACCTTGAACGCGTAGGATGAACCGTTGCGCAGATTCGAAACAGTGTAACCGGTCGTACGGGCGTCGGAATTCGGTATCTCAATCCACTCGCTCCACGAACCCTGACCTTCCCGCTGCTGGTATTCCCAGTTTATGACTCTGGTGTCTTTCAGATCAGACCAGGCCAGTGTAACCCGCCCGTCACCCGTGCTCGCCGTTAAACTGCTGGGGGCGGCCGGCCGCGCCGCCCACGGCGTCGCGAGCTCCTCAGCCGAAGCCAGCCCGACGCCGCTGGCGTTCACCGCCCGAACCTTGAACGCGTAGGCCGTACCGCCTTCCAGATTCGTCAGCGTGTGGGTGACCGTCGCCGCGGCCGAGCCTTCAATCGTCGTCCAGGCGCCATAACTCGCCGTACCCTTTTTCTGCTGATACGCCCAGCTGGTGATACTGGCATCGCTCGGGTCGTCCCAAGCCAGCACCACCTGCGCCACACCCGGCGTGGCCGTCAATCCACTCGGCTGCGCCGGCACCGCCAATGGCGTCGCCGTCCGCTCAGTCGACTCGACTCCCGCGCCACTCAGATTCGACGCCCGGACTTTGAACGCATACTCGGTTCCGTTGTCAAGCCTCTTCAGCGTCACTGTGGTCGTTGTGTCGTCAGCACCCTGAATCACCGTCCAGCCGCCATAGGTTCCCGTACCTTTCTTCTGTTGATACGCCCAGCTGGTGATGCTGGCATCGCCTGGGTCGGTCCAAGAGAGCACCACCTGCGCATCGCCGGCCCTGGCCGTAAAGCCGGTCGGCATCGCCGGTACCAACGATGGGGTCACCGTCACGACTGCGGAACCGGAACTGTTGCCGCTGCTATTCACAGCCCGAATCCCGAACGAGTAGGCAGTGCCGTTCGTCAGCCGCTTCACGGTATGCGTCTGGGTCCTGGCATTGGAAAACGGAATGGTCGTCCAGGTCCCTTCATCCTGCTGATACTGCCAACGCGTAATGCTCGCATCATCGGGGTCATCCCACGTCAGTACTACTAGACTGTCGCCGGCCATCGCCTTAAGTCCCGTCGGCTGTAGCGGCGCACCCTGTGGTGTCACACTCACCTCGTCCGCCGCCGTACTCGTTACCTCACCGGCGACGGCGCGTATCTGAAACGTATATTTCTGCCAGTTGGTCAGGCCCGTTTTAGTGTAGGACCGCACCGTGCGGCTGGAACCGGTCATGTCGGTCCATTTGCCCCAGTTCCCGTCGCCTGTTTTCTGGCGATACTGCCAGTTGGTGATGCCAGTGTCTTCACCGATGGTCCAGTCGAGTTTGACCTGGCTGTCCCCCGCAGTCGCCGTCAGGCTCGGTTTGGCCGGCGGCTCAACCACCTCGACCGAAACCGCGCTCAGACCGGTATACGCATTTTCACTGGCACCATCGATTCGAAACGCGTGGCTGATGGTCGCAGCCCCCACTGCGGCACCGGTTAAAGTGACGGCCTGTGCGGTGCTGTAGTTGCTGCGGGTGAACGTGAGACTGGATGGACTCACCCGCACTTTGGTCGGGTCGTCACTCGTCAGTGACAATGTTCCCGAATGCGGCTCCCGCAGGGCAACCTCGTAGGTACCCGACGTCTCTGGCGCCAACACCACCGATGTATCGCTGAAACGCAGAAGATCGCTTGTGGGGTTGTGCACGACCACCGTCCGAATGTTCGACGCCGGTCCATAGACGACCCCTCCGCCACTTTTTCGACCGACCGCAAACACGACGACCTCCAGCACCGCACCGTGTCGATAGCTGCTGAAGTCATATCGACCGCTGCGTCTGGAGAAACCGGACCAGGCCGCCACCGCGGTGGAGTACCAGCCATTGCCGTTGGCTGTATTAAGGCTTCCGCGCCGACCACCGTCTGCGACAACCGGTCCACTGCCCGACCCTCGCAACCGCCAGGCGATCCCCCAGGACAGGTCGATGACATTGGGGATGATCGACCCGATGCTGGTACCGGGGTGCGTCCAGGTGACGTCGACATTGCCACTGGCTGAGCTGAGTGCAGTCAGAATCAGCACCGGCGCATCGGCGGTCGGTGTTACCGTCACTCTATCGGACTGGGGACCGATTCCCTGTCCGTTCTCCGCAGAGATCGCGAACTGCCAGGTTATTCCGTTTTCCCACGGCGTCTTATCCTCATCCGGCAGACTCGTTAACGTGACCGATGTCGTGCGCTCACCGTTTCGATCCCGGGCGGGTGCCAGCCGGGTTCTTGGAATGTGTGGACTTCCATTCTCGTCAAACCCCCAATAATGCCAACGAGTGATGCTGATATCATCCGGGTCATCCCAGGACAGTGTGATCTGCTGGTTCCCTGCGACGGCTTTCAGACCCGTGGGCTTGGCCGGTTTCGCAGCCCGGGGTGTCGCCGTCCGTTCATCCGATTCATTGATGATGCCCACACCGTCCGATGCACGCACTTTGAACGTGTACTCGGTACCATTCGACAACTCAGTTATCGTGTGCGTCGTGGTGTCTTCGTTGGAACCGGGAATCGAGTACCAGAAGCCTTCTGCTTTACCGGTCCGATCAGGTTTCTGAAAATAGCCCCAGACGATGTCGGGGTCCTTCGGTTTGGTCCACGACAGCGTGACCTGGCCGTTGCCAGGTGTGGCAGTAAAGCCAGTCGGTTTCGACAGTCTCGCCCGCACGGTCCCTGGCCGCTCGAACGACGGCGTACCACCGCCGATGAAGTTCACGGCCCGAACCCGAAAATAATAAGATCGGTTGCCGGTCAGACCCGCCACCAAATGGCTGGTGGTGCCTGACGTCGAGCCAAGAATCTTGATCCAGGGACCGTACTCGGCATCCGATGTCAGCTTCTGCTGATACTCCCAGTGCGTAATCCGGTCGTCAGCAACTAGCAACTCCCACGTCAGCTGCATGGTACCGTCACCCGGCGTTACCTTAAATACTTCCGGTCGCGGCGGTACCGATCCGGTCGGCGTTGCCGTCATTTCGGCCGATTCAACACCGTTGCCATTCCCGTTCACCGCCCGTATCTTGAAACCGTGCTCCTTATCGTTCAGCAGCTTGGTTACCGTGTAGGCGGTCGTACCGGAATTCGAATCCGTCATATTGAGCCAGTCACCGTATTCACCCGTTCCTTCCCGCTGTTGATATTCCCATTGGGTGATGCTGGCATCCTGCGGGTCGGTCCACTTCAGCCGCACCGTCGCGTTACCTGGAGCGGCTGTAAAGCCCGTTGGCGCAACTGGCACCGCCGCCGTCGGCGTGACCGTAAGCACGGGCGTCGGTCCACCGCCGCCGCTCGAGTTCACGGCTCGGACTCGAAACCCGTAGGACGTTCCGTTCACCAGATCTTCATCAATTTTATACTCGACCGTATCCCCCGCTGAATTTTTAATCTCGGTCCAGCTGCTCCAGGAGCCGGCTGTCCCCGTACGCTGCTGGTATTCAAAATGGGTAACGGTAAAGTCATTCAGCGGGTTCCACGACAGAATGACCTGTTCGTCCGAAGGTATCGCAATGAAACCCTGCGGCACTTGCGGTACAGATGCCGGCGTCGCCGTCTGTTCACTCGAGGCGGTGCCGGCACCGGCCGCATTCACGGCCCGTATCTTGAAGCTGTATGCCGTGCCATTAACGAGCCCGGTCATTCGGTAACTCGCCGTGCTGGCGCTAGAATTCGAAATCCTCAGCCAGGCGCCCCAGCTCTTGCCGGCAGTCCCCGTTTTCTGCTGATACTCCCAATGCGTAATGGTGGCGTCGTTCGGATCGCTCCACCACAGTACCACCTGTTGATCACCCGAAATCAGGTTGAAACCGGTTGGCGCCGATGGTCGAACCGCAACTGTATCATTCAGCGTGCCATTGACCATTTTCTGGCTGGCCACCTGATAACCGTCTGCGTCATTCAGCGTGATCGTGTAGAACTCCGCACCCTCGACCTCCGCATCCTTGACGGTCTCAATCAGAATCGTTCCCGTATTGCTCCCGGCACTGCCGAAATCCGCATTGAAAGTCCTTGGCCCCAGGTCGCCGGCGATGTCAGCCGCCGCAAAGCCGCTGCCGGCGCGGTCCGCCAATGTCAAATTCACCGGCAACCGACCCTGCAGCGCTCGGTCGGATGTCACCTGCAGCCGGATCGACTCACCCTCAGCCACCGTCGATGGCCTCTCCTGCAAAGACAGGGTGGGTGTCGTATCAATGGTCTTCACGGTGACCGACGCGATCAGGGACCCATCATAGCCGCCGCCCACCGCGCTGTGAGTCAACTCCACGTCCGCATCATTGACCTGATCATTGTCAGCCGCCGCGGATACGGTCACCGTCTGCGGCTCGTTCCAATTCTGGGTAGTGAAGGTCAGCTCCACCGGGTTCGCAGTTATGTCACCCGAAGCCCCCGCCACGCTGACGGTTACGTCGGCCGTCGGCTCGGTGTCCAGCTTGATCGTGTACGTCTCACTACCCCCTTCCTGCACGGTCAGCGCGGTCTTCGAAACCGTAGCTGCGCTGAGCGCCGTCACAATGACTTCTTCATCATCTTGGTTGCCATGGGGATCCGATACCGTCACCGTCATCGTGTAGATTCCCTTCGTCGCCGCCGGCTTGAAGGTTAGACGCGGTACACCAAAGTCCACGCCCGCCGGCATCGCAGGAGTGTCTTCACCCTCCTTTCTGGTCCATCTATAGGTCAGCTCGTCGCGGTCCCTATCACTGGCCCTGGCTTCGATATTCACCGTCTGCCCGAGCTTGACTGTGATGTCGTCAAGGTTGTCGTGCAGTACCGGTGAGTGATCGTCGTCCTGAATCGTACCCTTCGCCGTGGTATTGCCAAACGCCAGTCCTGGGGAGGGTTCCGAAAGCGTCAGCGTAAAGGTCTCGTCGGGCTCGTCTACACCGTCGTCCAGCAGCGACACACTGATCCCAGTGGTCGCCTGGCCGGTGCTGATGCGGGCCGGTGCCGCCTCAGTCACCGCTGTAAAGTCGGCCCCCACCGTTGCCGTATCCCCTGTCTCCGCCGTCACGGTGTATCTGAAAGTGAAATCGGCCTGCGGCGCGGGAGCAACCGTCGCCGTGAACGTCAACACCCCATCCTTCTCCACTGCAGCACGATCAGACACGCTCAGCGTCACATTCTGCCCCTTCGTCCGCACCACCGCTTCGGCCGAGGCCGCGCCGTTGCCGACGGTGTTCACTGCACGAATTTTGAATGCGTATTGCGTCCAATTACTAAGGTCTGACAGCACAAAACGTACAGTGGAGACGTCGCTGCCCGCGATATCCTGCCACGCAGTGTAACGACCCACACCGGTTTTCTGTCGATACTGCCACTTCGTAATGCTGGAATCTTCCGCTGCGTCCCAGGTCAGTGTAATCTCGGTTTTGCCAGCACGAGCGGCAAACCCCGTCGGTGCCAATGGCACCAGCAGCTGTGGCTGCGCGGTCAGGGCGCCGGTAGCGACCCCGAAGCCGGCCATGTTCACCGCGCGTACCCGGAATCCATAGACCGTACCGTTGGTCAGGCCCGTTACCGTAAGGCCCGTCGTGCCGGCAACGGAGCCTTCAATGTCGGTCCACTCGCCCCAATCATTTTCGCCGGCCTGCTGCCGATACTGCCACTTTGTAACGCTGGCGTCCTTCGGGTCGGCCCAGGCCAGAGCGACCTGACCGTTACCCGCCGCCACGGTGAACCGCTTCGGCGCCTGGGGTAGCGGTGGCACCGGCCGCGCCGTCACCGTCGCCGAGGCGACGCCGACACCGTTGCCATTCACCGCCCGCACTGCATACCCGTAGACCGTGCCGTTGGTCAGACCCGTTACCGTATGGCCCGTCGTGCTGGCCGCGGAACCTTCAATGTCGGTCCACTCGCCCCAGGCCGCCTTGCCAACCTGCTGCCGGTACTGCCACTTCTCGATGCCGACGTTGTTCGGATCCGACCAGGCCAGGGCGATCTCACCGTCACCCGCCACGGCCGTTAAACCAAGCGGCCGCGCCGGCGGATCGTCCTCCACCACGGTCACCTTGACCGCACCGACCGTCACCGCATCGTAGCCGCCACCCGCGGCCCGGTGGCTCAGCGTCAGCGCCGAGTCCGTCAGTGCGTCATCGTCCTCAGCCGCCCGCACCGTCACCACCTGTGCCGTGAACCAATTCGTGCGGGTGAAGGTCAATGTCTGCGGTTCCACCGTCACATCACCCGCAGCGCCACTCAACGACACCGTCACATCACCCGTCGGCTGCGTGTTCAGCTTCACCTCATAACTGGAGGAGCCGCCTTCCGGCACCGCTACCGAGGTGGCCGACACCGTCACCCCAGCCGCATCTTTTTCCACCACCGTCACCGCAACCGAACCGCCCACCAACCCAGCGAATCCGCTTTTCACAGTCTCATCCGCGTCCGCAACCTGGTGCCTCAGCGTTACCGCCACATCCGCCACCGCATCATCGTCCTCGGCCGCCCACACCGTCACCCGCTGCGGCACGTTCCAGTTCGACGCCGTGAAGGTCAGCGGCGCACCCGTCACCCGCACATCCCCCGCAGCGCCCGCCACCGCCACCGTCACATCCGCCGCTGGCGCCGTGTTCAGCTGCACCGTGTAACCGTCGCTGCCACCCTCCGCCACCGACAGCGACGACAGCGACGTCACCACCCCGGGCACCACCGCCGTCGCCTGTGGCGTGGCCGACACCGGCTCCGACCATTCACCCCTACTCCACACACTACCAGTCCCGACATATACGGCCTTCACCTGGAACGCATATTCCGTGCCGTTGTCAAGCCCACCGAACGTATGCTGATATCGCCGCACCTCACCGCGCGGAACATGAAGCGACGACCCAGGAAATATTTCGACAGGCCCCACGTAACTGCCGCCCGACTTCTTCAGCTGGTACTGCCATAAGCTGACGCCACCGGGCGGAATCTGCCAACTCAGGGTCACCGAACCATTGCCCGGAAACGCCACCAGCCCGGTCGGCGCCGGCCCATTGGCACCAACCCAGAAGCGCTCCGCCGCCGATGCCGGACCCCGAACCCCGTCGTTGACCGCCCGCACCCGCACCTCCAGCGCACCACCAACGCTCTGGCTGTACGGAGTCTGAATGGCGAAGCGCACCATGCCCGATTCCTGCACCGCCGCCATCGACTCGAACTCGACTTTGGCCGACATACTAAACAGCTCCGGCGTCAACCACCCGGCCGCCCAGCTCTCACCGGGCTTCCGGAGCTGATACTCCATCCCTGTGACCCGCCCGCAGCGGGCCGGAATCCGTAGATTCACCCCTAAGATCGAACCTTTCGATCCGTCGATATCTGCGCCCAACGCCTCCCGAATGACGAGCCGACACGGCACCACCGCCACCGGGGTCGCCGTCACCGATGCGGAGACCGCTCCCAACCCCACCGCGCTGACCGCCCGCAGCCGGAACGAATAAGGCCGACCGTTGACCAGACCTGACACCTCATGACTCGTCGCCGCGCCATCGTCGATGGCCGTCCACTCATCGCCATACTCCGCCGCGCCCGTCTTGTGCTGATACTGCCAGCCCGTGATACCCGCCTCAGCCCGCACTCGATCCCATGACAGCGTCACCCGACCATCACCCCCCTTCGCCCGAAAACCGGCCGGCTTCACCGGCACATCGTTCTCAGCCACCGTCACCACCACCGCACCGACCGACACCTTGCCGTAGTCACCGCCACTCACCCGGTGCGTCAGTGTCACCGCCGCATCCACCCGCACATCCGCATCCTCCGCCGCCGACACCGTCACCGTCTGCGGCGCAGCCCAATTCTCCTGCGTGAACGTCAGCGGCGAACCCGACACCGACACATCCCCAGACTCGCCGCCAACCGTCACCACCACAGCCGCCAACGGCCGCGTGTCCAGCACCAGCTCATACGTGCCACTGCCACCCTCGGCCACCGTCAGCTCGCCCACTGATACCGTCACCCCCGGCTCATCATTGTCCGTACCCGACACCGTCACCGTACCGATGGCCACCTCATCATAGCCACCGCTCACCGCCGCATGCTTCAGCACCACCTCGGGGTCCGCCCACGCATCCGCATCCTCGGCCATCGTCACCGTCAACCGCTGTGGCAGGTTCCAGTCCGCCACCGTAAACGTCAGCGGCGAACCCGTCACCGACACATCCCCAGACGCACCACCGACCGTCACCACCACATCTCCAGACGGCCGCGTGTTCAGCTTCATCGTATACGTACCACGGCCACCCTCGGCCACCGTCAGCTCGCTCACCGACAGCGTAACGCCCGCCACATCATCATCCGCAATGGCGACCTCCGTCATACTCTGACCCAGAATTGCCCCGGCCGGCAGGTCGGTCCCCACAATCCTCACGATGATCGTCTCCGCCGACTCCGCTTCCCGATCGTCGGTGATCGGGATCCGAATCGCCTGTACGGACCCCGCCGCGGCTCCCGCCGGAAATCGCACCGTCGTCACCGCGTCGTCATCGTAGTCGCCATCCAGCGGATTGGCCGCACCGCGCGCCGTACCTCCATCATAGCGAACGCTCAATTCCGCATACCGACCGGACCCCGCCGACACCGTGACCGGCACCACCGCATACCGGTCGGTCCCCTCCGTCACCGACACCGACACCGGCACCGAATAGCTGAGCCCGGCCGCCACCACCGTCACCGTCACCGTCGCCGAGTCCGTATTGCCGTTGCCATCGTTCGCCGTCACCGTCATCGTATAGGTGCCGACCGCAGGCGGAGTGAACGTCAGCCGCGCCTCGTCCAGCTTCGTCCCTGCGGGCAGCGCCGGCGTCGTCTCACCCGCCTTCCGCGTCCATTCGTAACGGAGCACACCATCATCCGCATCCGTGGCGCGTGCCGTCACCGACACCACCTGACCGACGGTCACCGTGCGCGCCACCAGCGGCCTGAGCACCGGCGCCGCATCATCATCCGCAATGACCACCGTCGCCTGCGTGTTGCCGAGCGCATAACCCGTCGGCAGTTCGCTCCCGCCCGCCAGCGTCACCGCCACCCTGATCGTCTCCTCAGCCTCCGCCAGCACGTCATCCGTAATCGGTATCGTCAGCGTCTTCGTCAGGTCGGCGGCCGCCAACGTCACCGATGTCACCGCGTCGTTGTCGTAGTCGCCAGCCGCCGGATCGGCCGCCCCGGTCGCCGTACCACTGTACGCGACATTGAACGTCACCGCTCGGCCCAAAGCCCTCGTCGCGGTCACCGTCACCTTCGCCTCGTCATCCGTGCCCTCCGTCACCCGCACCGTCGCCGGCACACTGACGGTCTCCAGCGCGTGCGGCACCCCGACCACCGGATCCGAAACCGCACCCTCACCGATGCCACTCACCGCCCGCACCCAATATCGGTACTGCGTGCCATTGGTCAGCCCGCTCACCCGATAGTTTCTCGCACCTGCCGCAGCATTGCGCATCACCTTCCATTCGCCCGGCTCCAGTTCCGCTTCCTGCTGCCGGTATTCCCAGCGGGTGACGCTCGGATCCCCCAGCGCATCCCAATGCAGTGTCACCGCCCCGTCAGTCGCCACCGCGCGCAGACCCGCCGGCTTGGCCGGCGGCGGTTGCGGGATGGCGAACACCGTCGACCCCGAACTCGGACGAAATGTGTTGTAGGCCACATCGAACAGGTAGCGGCGACCATTGGTCAGGCCGGTCACAGTGTGACTCGTGGTGCTGGGACCGGACCCCCTGATCAGCACATACTCCGTCCCGTCCGTCGCCGGGCGCGGCGCCGATGCCAGCCGGTAATGCAAGATCCATGCTCCGATGTCGGCGTTGTTCGGATTGTCCCAGGTCAGCGTCACCTGGCCATCGCCCGGCACCGCCGACAGGCCGCCCGGCGCCGACAGGCCGCCCGGCGCCGGCAGGCCGAATACTTCATCCGATGCCGGCCCCGTCCCGGCGCCGTTCACCGCCCGTACGCGGAATGAATAGCGTAACCCACTGCCCACAAATGACGGATTGGTCAGATTCTTTATTGTTACGCTCGCGGTCGCCGGGCCGGCATTGCTGACCTTGAGCCAGCCGCTTTCATTCACGATTTCGTTGTTGTTTAACCGTTTATACTCGTACTCCCAGTCGGTGATGCTAGGATCATACGGGTTGTGCCAGTACAGCGCTACCTGACGGTCGCTGCCCACCGTACGTAATCCCGCCGGTTTGGCCGGCACTTCGTTGTCGGCCACCGTTATCGTCGCAACGTGATTATCAAGCGCATAACCGGCCGGCAGGGTACCCGAAACCGCCAGCGTCACCACAATCGTTTCCGCCGTTTCTCGACGCGCGTCGTCGGTGATCGGAATCGTCAGCGTCTGCTCCGTATCAGCCGCGGCGAACGCCACCGTACTCGGCCCCGGTCCATAATCGTTCGAGCTCGCCGTACCGCCATAGCTCACATCAAAGGTCACGGCCCGCCCGAAAGCCGCCGTCGTCGTTACCTTGACCACTGCATTTTCGTCCGTCCCCTCGGTCACCGACAGGGCCGCGGGTACCGAGACCGTAACCATCGGCTCGACGGTGATCGTCACCACCGCCGTGTCGGCATTGCCGCGACCGTCCGTGGCCGTAACCGTCATCGTGTAAATGCCAGGCTCGGTGGCGGTAAAGGTCAGCTGCGCCTGATCGAGTGCGGTACCGGCTGGGAGCGCCGGGCGAGTCTCGCCCGCGCGCCGGGTCCAGGCGTAGCTGAGCGAATCGTTGTCCGCATCCGTCGCCGCCGCCGTAACTTTCACCACCTCACCGACCTTGACCGTCTGGTCGGTCAGGGTCGCCAGTACCGGTGCGGCATCGTCATCACCAATGGTCAGGGCCAGCCGACCCGGCTGCCAGTCACTCTGCCGCGCACTCGCCGTCAGCACCACGGTCTCATCGCCCTCCTGCCGCTCATCACCGATGATGCCAACCGTGAAAGTGGCCGTGGTCCCTTTCGCCGCCACCAGCTGCCGTATCGCCCCACCCCAGCACACGTCCGCATCGTTTGGTTTCGGCGCGACACACGAAACGCTCGCCGGTCGTACCGTGCTCGCCGTGGCTGTTGAATCAGAGGCAAATGCCAGCGCAACGGACAGACCGCCGGCCGGTGCCGTCTCGTTCAGATGCAGTGTTACCGTAACGTCCGTACGGCCGGAATCACCTTCCTTCACCCGGGCCGCATCCACCGACAGCCTCAAGCTCCGCTGGGTCGGTGTCGCCGTCACTCCAGAGGTAAAGATACTGAATCCGTCGTTGTCTGGACCATTGACCGCCCGCAGTACAAATGTATACGCCGTACCATTGGTCAGACCCGGGATGGTAACACTCGTCGCGGTACCGGCGGCGATGATGGTGGGTTCGCTGGCATATTCACCGCCAGCTGGTTTATAGTAGTAATGCCATTGGGTAATGTCCTGCCCGGGCTGCGCATCCCACGTCAGCGTGACCTGGCGGTCCCCGGCGATTGCCGTGAACCCAGTCGGCACCGTCGGCGTACCATTCCATGCGAGCGTAACCCTCTTTGCAACCGTCGGTGCGCCTTCCGCACTGGCCGTCACCGCCCGCACCTGGAATGCATACTCGACTCCAGTGGCGAGTCCCGTCAGAATGTGCCTCGTGGTACCGGCGTTCGAACCGGCGATAGCGGTCCAGACGCCCCAGTTTTCACCCCCACCCGATTTCTGTCGGTATTGCCAGCCGGTGATACTGGCATTGCTGGGATCGGTCCACGACAGGGACACCTGTCCGTTGGTGCTCCTCGCTGCAACCATGAAACCCGCTGGCCGGCCCGGAATGTCGGGTACGGTTACCGCAACCGTTGCCGCCTCAGCAATCAGATCGACACTGGCATTCTCCAGACGAAACGCATGATTGATCGCCGCCTCGCCCGCGGCCACCCCCGTCACCGTCACCGTCTGCCCCACGCTGTAATTGCTCGCCGTGAAATCCAAAGTAGCCGGCGTTGCCGTCGCCTTCGATGAATCCGAACTTGAGACGGTCACGCGGCCAGCCCACGGCTGCTTCAGCGCGACCGTGTAAGTGGCGGTCACCGCCGGTGCCAGCACCACTTTTTTCTCACTCAGAGCCAGCGCCGCCAGCGCTGAATTCTGCAGCTTGACCGTGAGCACATTCGACCAGGCGCCATAACCATACCTCGCCTCGCCGGAGCCGGAGTGTGAGGCCACCGCCCGAATCCGTACCTCAAGACTAGTTCCGTTCGGATAGGCCGTCATCGATTGGATCAGCTGCCGCCGCGCCAGCCCATCATTTCGCAACGAGGCCAGCGTCTCCCGCCAACCGGCACTGCCGGATCCCTTCAGGCGATAACCCAGCTGCCAATACTGGAAGGCATTCGTACCACTGACGGTTTCCTCAGCACCGATGCCCGCATGCGTCCACTTGACGGTCAGGACCCCATCGCTGTCGGAGGTAACCGAAACCAAACTCGGCGTCGCCACCGCCCTGACTCTCGGTGTCGTACTGACCGCACTCGACGCCCCCCCAATGCCCACATCGTTGATCGCGCGTATCTGGAAACTGTACCGAATGCCGTTGTCCAGTTTCCTCACCGTATGGGCAACAGTCTCGGCGCCGGCACCGTCGATGTCATTCCAACCGCTCCAGGTGCTGCTGCCCCGGCGCTGGCGCAGCTGGTAGCCCGTGATCGAATCGTCCGTCGGGTCACTCCACGACAGCACCACCTGCCTGTTCTGAGCCGAAGTCCCAAAACCGGTCGGCGCCGCCGGCCTGTCGTTGTCCGCCACGCTCACCACCACCGTTGCGGCCGACACCGAAACGGATGCACCCTGCGTCGCGGTGTGTGTGAGCGTCACATCGGGATCGGCCGTCCGGTCACTGTCCTCCGCCACATTCACAGTGACCGTCTGTGGCGTGTGCCAATTCCCCGTCGTAAAGGTCAGCGGTGGTCCCGTCACCGTTACGTCGCCCGACGCACCACCGACCGTAACAACCACGTTCCCTGCAGGCTCTTTGTTGAGCTTCACGGTATAGGTGCCGCTTCCACCCTCGACCAACTTCAGCTCCGTTACCGACACGACCGCCTCGGCTGATTCATCGTCCTTGATCGTGACGGTTGCCGTAGCCTTCTTGAGCGTAACGCCAGTGGAAGGCTCCGTCAGCGTTACCGTGAATGTCTCATCCCCTTCAAGCAGATTGTCGTCGGTCACTGTGACCGCAATCGTTGTGGTCGCCTGGTTCGCCGCGATGGTCGCTGTCGTTGCTGTTGACACGGCTGTAAAATCAGACTCTGAAGCCGTATCGCCGCTTTCCGCCGTCACCGTGTACTTGAAGCTCACGGCCGAAGACGGCACCGGTGTCGCCGTCACTGTCAGATTGAGCGTTCCAACATTCTCAACCACCGATGTGTCCGCAATACTTAACGAAACGGCTGCCGGTGTTTGCGACGCCGCCTGTGCTGACGATTCCAATGGCGCCAGAGCACTGCTCAACGCGAACGGCAGGATGGAAACAAGCGACACCGCATTCCGGCGGATAACGTTCATCTCAGGGAACCTCACCTCATCGGCTCTTATGAGCTTTCTGAATAAGGGGGGGGGCGATCGAAAAAAGAAGTCAGCAATGCGAGCTGAAGTGGCACTGACGGATTGCCGAGCGATTCGGCAAGCCCACGATATAAACCTTCTAAACTTACTCATTTTAAGCAAATTTTTCAAGCACATTCGGCGTTCATTAAAGTCCATCTCACCCGCTCACTGGCACCGGTGGGCTCAACATTGACAAGACGCGGCATCAGGCACTCAGCCGATAAAGTTGAGATTGACACGGGCACTGTATTCAGGTCCTTCTGTTTACGAATTAATCTACAATCCGATTTGGAGGCAGATTATCAATTATTTTTTCTAATTTTTCCACTAATTTTTCTTATCTTGCTGGTGATCGCGTAATGAACCTTTTCCCAATCGGAAATTAGGAATGCCTGAAACCAACTTGATTCCCTGTTCCTGTCAGCCGTCCGGCTATCGTCATCGCTTCATCCCATTGAAGTTTACAGGTCGATTTTCTTTTGGCACCATTCAGCACTGATCTTTTCGAATGATAGTCAGTTGCTAGCTTCCTGTTCAAGACATGAACCATCTTTTCGAACTTACGAAATTGCTTGACTGGATGAATTGGCATCGACTACAGACCGATTATCGGAGTAAGCTGGTAGGGTTTGACCGGATCGTCTGATGAAACTCACCCCTGCAGGCCGGACTCAGTTTCAGCATTCATTGACGCACACAATGAACAATCTGCCCGGCTACTGCATACAACTGATGGCAAAACCTGCTGATACGGCAGATCTGTTACTGCGGTGGCAAATTCATGTGCAAACAATTTCGGTAATACCTCGATATGCCATACTGGCACTCCCTCAAACAGTGATGCCATGCACTGGCGAATGAACTTACAATAGGTCTCCATTCGGCGGCCGACAGCCGGTGTGCTTCAGGTTGCGTGTGGCTGCACCTTTCTTGTCAACCTCAATAATTGTCACATCAATGTCCAACGCGACCATTTTGCAATTGTGCAACGCGGCTTTCAGTAACCGACATTTTACAGGGTCCAGTACCCTTATCTTCCCTTTTGACTGCAAGACATTAAAAAAGTTTCTCAGAGTATAGATTGAAAATACTGTTACGACCCCGAAAATGTAGAGACGATAACTCTAGGCGACCATCTACAATTGTGCCAAACACAATTATTTCGGCTTACTGTGCCAGTTTTGGTCAATCCGATGTAACATGAAAACCAGCATGACGGAACTTTTGGCGTGAAAATCGGACGGACTCCGGATCTCAGCACGCGGGGACCGGCATGAGAGAATTGAAGCGGTCCGCAGTCCGGCTGCTCCGATAGTCCGGGATGATGAAAACGGCAGTTTCGGCCTGAAAGCGCCGACAGCCCATCACCGCCGCATGCGGGCGGAAAATCGGGACGTGTCCGGGTCAATGGCACCCGGACGTCAGACGGCTATCCGAACACCCCGGCGCCCGCGACCCAGTCGGCAGGCAAGAGTTCGCTATGGCAGTGGTTTCCAGCCGCACCGGATGAGCACCGATCAGCTCTCGACGAACCGTCTCTCACCAACGGGCATCCGCTCCACCTGCACCGCCGTCAGATTGCGCTCCTTGCGACTGAACGCCACCGACAGCAGATGAATCTCCTCCCCCAGATTGCCGTACCTGTCCGCATAGCCCTGACGCCGAATCTGCGCCAGCCCCGCCACCGCCTTCGACTCCTCTTCCCCCTCACCCGCCATCTTGCACTCCAGCACGAACACCCGACCCCCCAGCACCACCACCAGATCCGAACGGCCTTTCGCCGATGCCTCCTCCGCCCGCACGTCATGACCCCCAGCCGCGAAGCCGACATACAGCAGACTGGCGTAATACGCCTCATAACGGCGCGGACCCCCACCGGCCGTGTGCCAATGATATGGCACCCCGCCCAGAAACGCATGCACCGCCACCGCAAAGCCCTCGAAATCCTTCTCGCCCAGCAACCGCGACATGTTCCGACTCCGTCCCATCAACTCCTCCAGATCCCCAACCATCGTGTCCAGCAGCTCCCGGTTCAGACTCTGCCGCACCTCCAGATTCGGATAGCCGAGCAGGTAGTAGTCGCCGTCACTGCGAGCCTGACGGTCCCGGATGGTCAGATAACCACACTGGAACAGCAGCGCATTGAGGCGGATCTTCTCCACCTCGAACGTCGACAGCGCCTCCTCGTGCATCTCCAGCTGCTCCAGCCCCACCGTGCTGAACTGATTCTCCGCCATCAGCTTGTGCAGAAAGCCCGGCGTGCCGGTTCTATACCAATGAGGTTTAAACTCCCGTTCTTCGAACAGCAGCAGCACGTCGAAAGGGTTGTACACCTTCTCCTTGCCGCGCCAGTCCCAGCTGTAGCCGTTGTACCACTTCCGGATGTCTTCGCGCTCCAGTCCCGCCAGCTCCGGTGCGAACACCGCATCGATTTCCGCATCCGTATAGCCGCAGATGGTGTTGTACTTCGGACTCAGACTGATGTCCCTGAGATTGTTCAGTCCCGAAAACAGACTCACCTTCGAATACATGCTGACGCCGGTCACGAAGACGAAACGTACGTATCGGGCACAGTCCTTGATGACGCCGTACAGGCCGCGCAGGTAATCGCGGTTGGCCTTCGCCAGTTTCGGTCGCTCCAGCAGATCCAGGATCGGCTTGTCGTATTCGTCCACCAGCACCACCACCTGACGACCACTCTGATGATGGAGAGCGAGAATGAGATTGTACAGTCGGTCCGGTCCGTACTGCGTCGGTGAAGCCGGTTCGAGACCCGAGTACTTTTCAATGGTGGTCAACTGGTTGCTGACATTGTCTTCCAGTCGGCCCGGGGCGCCATAGTTGGAGCCGAAGCTCAGCCGCACCACCGGGTGGCGGACGGTCCAGTCCCAGTGGTCGTGGATGTGAAGCCCCCGGAACAGCTCCTCGCCGCCCTCGAACAGCTCCTGCAGCGTGTCCACCAGCAGCGTCTTCCCGAACCGGCGCGGCCGCGACAGGAAATAGTATCTGGACCCCTCAACCAGATTCCGGATATGAGGCGTCTTGTCCACATAATAACAGCCATCTTCCCGGAGGTTGCGAAAGGATGAATCCCCGATGGGCAGTATGAGCTTGTTCATTTTAGGATTTGATCGGTGAACCGTCTGTACCCATTGTAGCATGGATCGACGGCGGACGTTTCAAAATACGAGAGATTGACAGCTCAGATCCGTCATTCGAAGCGCATCATCAGGCCCGCGCATCGCCCAGGTTCATTCTTTCAGACAACGGTTGCGGTCCGTTCAATGTTGACCTGAAAACCAGCATGACGGCGCTTTGGGCGTGAAAATCGGACGGCCTTCAGATCTCATGACGCGGGGATCGGCATGAGACAATCGAAGCGGTCCGCAGTCCGGCGGTTCAGAAGACCCGGTATGATCGAAAACGGCAGCTTCAGCCGGAAAGCGCCGACAGCCCATCACCGCCGCATGCGGGCGAAAAATCAGGACGGATCCGGGGCAATCGCACCGGGATGTCAGACGACCATCCAAACACCCGGTACCGCGTCGAAGGCGGCAGAACCCAGTCTGAAACCGGCGGCGACAGCCGCTTCCACCCGCATCGAATGATCACCGACCGTCATATGACGAACTTCTTCTCACCACCGCGCAACTCTTCCACCCGCAGCGCCTCCAGATTGCGCTCCTCACCGGTGAACACCACCGCTATCAGGTGTATCGCCTCCCCGGCCGCCACCACCTTGATCTCCAGCACGAACACCTGATCGGCCAGCAGCACCACCAGATCCGCTCGACCCTTGGCCGTCGACTCCTCCGCCCGCATGTCAACCCGCACGGCGTTCAGACTGGCATACAGCACACTGGCGTAGAACGCCTCATAGCGGGCCACCTCACTGACATCATACCACTGATGCGGAAGACCGGCATAGAACGAATGCAGCGCCACGCCGAAGCCTTCGAAGTCGTTGTCGGCGAGCAGCCGAGACAGCTGGTCGCCCGCCGTTAGCGCACCGTTCAGATCTCCGCTCACCGTCCCCAGCAGCTCCCGGTTCAGACTCTGACGAACCTCCTGGTTCGGATAACCCAGCAGGTAGTAAGTGTTGTTGCCGCGCCTGTCACGGCTCCGGATGGTCAGATAGCCGCACTGGAACAGCAGCGCATTGAGGCGCATCTCCTCCACCTCGAACGTCGACAGCTCCTCCTCGTGCATCTCCAGCTGCTCCAGTCCCACCGTGCTGAACCCGCCTTCCGCCATCAGCTTGTGCAGAAAGCCCGGCGTGCCGGTTCTGTACCAATGCGGCTTGAACTTTCTTTTTTTGAACAGCAGCAGCACATCGAAGGGATTGTACACCTTCTCCTCACCGAGTTCATGCCAGCTGTAGCCATTGTACCATTTCCTTATGGTCTTTCGTTTCAGTCCCGACAGCTCCGGGGCGAACACCGTGTCAAGATCCGCATCCGTATAGCCACAGATGGTGGCATACTCCGGATCCAGACTGATGTCGTCCAGATTGTTCAGTCCCGAGAACAGACTCACCTTCGAATACATGCTGATGCCGGTCACGAACACGAAACGGACATGGCGGGCGCAGCCCTTGATGACGCCGTACAGACCGCGCAGATAATCGCGGTTGGCCTTCGCCAGTTTCGGCCGCTCAAGCAGATCCAGGATCGGCTTGTCGTATTCGTCCACCAGAACCACCACCTGACGACCGGTGGTGCGATGCAGCTGACGGATGACATGGCGCAGCCGCACCGCACCGGGTCGTGTCGGCGGAGAAGATTCAAGACCCGCATCTTCCTCTATGGCGGATAGCTGCTCGCTGATGTCACTTTCCAGTCCATCCGATTCGCCATAGTTGGAGTCGAAGCTCAGCCGCACCACCGGATGGCGCACCGACCAGTCCCATCGGTCGTGGATGTGAAGCCCGCGGAACAGCTCCTCACTGCCCTCGAACAGCTCCTGCATCGTGTCCACCAGCAGCGTCTTCCCGAAGCGCCGCGGCCGCGACAGGAAATAGTACTCGCCACCCTCGGTCAGTCGGTGGATGTGGGGCGTCTTGTCCACATAGTAGCAGCCCCGCTCGCGGATGTTGCGGAAGGCTGGGGAGCCGATGGGCAGTATGAGCCTGTTCATTTCATCATCGGTCAGTGAAACGTCGGTGCCCATTGTAGCATGGATCGACGAAGACTATTCCAATACAGAAGGGATTAACGGCTCAGATCCGTCATTCGAAGCGCATCATCAGGCCCGCGCATCGCCCAGGTTCATTCTTTCAGACACCGGTTGCGGTCCGTTCAATGCTGACCTGAAAACCAGCATGACGGCGTTATTGGCGTGGACACCGGACGGACTCCAGATCTCAGCACGCGTTGATCGGCATGAGACAATCGAAGCGGTCCGCAGTCCGGCGGTTCAGAGTGCCGGGATGATGAAAACGGTGGTTTCAGCCTGAAAGCGCCGACAGCCCATCACCGCCGCATGCGGGCGGAAAATCAGGACGGGTCCGGGTCAATGGCACCCGGATGTCAGACGACCATCCGAAAATCCGGTGCCGCGGCGAACTCGACAGACAGCCGATCTGAAACGGGTAACGACTATGAATTTCAGCCGCACCGGATGAGCACCGATCAGCTCTTGACGAACCGTCTCTCATCAAGGCGCATCCGTTCCACCCGCACCGTCGCCAGATTGCGCTCCTTGCGACTGAACACCACCGACAGCAGATGAATCTCCTCACCCAGATTGCCGTACCTGTCCGCATAGCCCTGACGCCGAATCTGCGCCAGCCCCGCCACCGCCTTCGACTCCTCTTCCCCCTCACCCGCCATCTTGCACTCCAGCACGAACACCCGATCCCCCAGCAACACCACCAGATCCGATCGGCCCTTCGCCGACGACTCCTCCGCACGCACGTCATGACCCCCAGCCGCGAAGCCGACATACAGCAGACTGGCGTAATACGCCTCATAACGGCGCGGACCCCCACCGGCCGTGTGCCAATGATATGGCACCCCGCCCAGAAACGCATGCACCGCCACCGCAAAGCCCTCGAAATCCTTCTCGCCCAGCAACCGCGACATGTTCCGACTCCGGCCCATCAACTCCTCCAGATCCCCAACCATCGTGTCCAGCAGCTCCCGGTTCAGACTCTGCCGCACCTCCAGATTCGGATAGCCGAGCAGGTAGTAGTCGCCGTCACTGCGAGCCTGACGGTCCCGGATGGTCAGATAACCGCACTGAAACAGCAGCGCATTGAGGCGGATCTTACCCACCTCGAACGTCGACAGCGCCTCCTCGTGCATCTGCAGATTCTCCAGCCCCACGGTGCTGAACTGACCAGCCGCCATCAGCCCGTGCAGAAAGCCCGGCGTGCCAGTTCTATACCAATGAGGTTTGAACTCCCGTTTTTTAAACAGCAGCAGCACGTCGAAGGGGTTGTACACCTTCTCCCCACCGCGCCAGTCCCAGCTGTAGCCGTTGTACCACTTCCGAATGTCCGCGCGCTCCAGGTCCGGCAGCTCCGGTGCGAACACGGTGTCAATTTCCACATCCGTGTAGCCACAGATGGTGTTGTACTCCGGATCCAGACTGATGTCGTCCAGATTGTTCAGCCCCGAAAACAGACTCACCTTCGAATACATGCTGATGCCGGTCACGAAAACGAAACGGACATGCCGGGCACAGCCCTTGATGACGCCGTACAGACCGCGCAGATAATCGCGGTTGGCCTTCGCCAGTTTTTTCCGCTCCAGCAGGTCCAGGATCGGCTTGTCGTATTCGTCCACCAGGACCACCACCTGACGACCAGTCTGATGATGCAGAGCGAGGATCAGATTGTACAGTCGGTCCGGTCCGTGCTGCGTCGGTGAAATCGGTTCGAGACCCGAGTACTTTTCAATGTTATTCAGCTGGTTGTTGACATTGTCTTCCAGTCGTTCCGGTGCGCGATATTCAGAGTCGAAGCTCAGCCGCACCACCGGATGGCGGACGGACCAGTCCCAGCGGTCGTGGATGTGAAGCCCCCGGAACAGCTCCTCACTGCCCTCGAACAGCTCCTGCATCGTGTCCACCAGCAGCGTCTTCCCGAACCGCCGCGGCCGAGACAGGAAATAGTATTCGCCACCCTCGGTCAGTCTGTGAATGTGAGGCGTCTTGTCCACATAGTAGCAGCCCCGCTCGCGGATGTTGCGGAAGGCTGGGGAGCCGATGGGCAGTCTGAGCTTGTTCATTTCAGGATTTGATCGGTGAACCGTCAGTGCCCATTGTAGCATCGATCGTCGGCGGACGTTTCAAAATACGAGGGATTGACATCTCAGATCCGCCATTCGAAGCGCATCATCAGGCCCGCGCATCGCCCAGGTTCATTCTTTCAGACAACGGTTGCGGTCCGTTCAATGTTGACCTGAAAAACAGCATGACGGCGCTTTGGGCGTGAAAATCGGACGGCCTTCAGATCTCATGACGCGGGGATCGGCATGAGACAATCGAAGCGGTCCGCAGTCCAGCGGTTCAGAGTGCCGGGATGATGAAAACGGTGGTTTCAGCCTGAATGCGCCGACAGTCCATCACCGCCGCATGCGGGCGGAAAATCAGGACGGGTCCGGGTCAATGGCACCCGGACGTCAGACGACCATCCGAACACCCCGCCGCCCGCGACCCAGTCGGCAGACAGGAGTTCGCTATGGCAGTGGTTTCCAGCCGCACCGGATGAGCACCGATCAGCTCTCGACGAACCGTCTCTCACCAACGGGCATCTGCTCCACCTGCACCGCCGCCAGATTGCGCTCCTTGCGACTGAACACCACCGACAGCAGATGAATCTCCTCCCCCAGATTGCCGTACCTGTCCGCATAGCCCTGACGCCGAATCTGCGCCAGCCCCGCCACCGCCTTCGACTCCTCTTCCCCCTCACCCGCCATCTTGCACTCCAGCACGAACACCCGATCCCCCAGCAACACCACCAGATCCGATCGGCCCTTCGCCGACGACTCCTCCGCCCGCACGTCATGACCCCCAGCCGCGAAGCCGACATACAGCAGACTGGCGTAATACGCCTCATAACGGCGCGGACCCCCACCGGCCGTGTGCCAATGATATGGCACCCCGCCCAGAAACGCATGCACCGCCACCGCAAAGCCCTCGAAATCCTTCTCGCCCAGCAACCGCGACATGTTCCGACTCCGGCCCATCAACTCCTCCAGATCCCCAACCATCGTGTCCAGCAGCTCCCGGTTCAGACTCTGCCGCACCTCCAGATTCGGATAGCCGAGCAGGTAGTAGTCGCCGTCGCTGTGAGCCCGACGGTCCTGGATGGTCAGATAACCGCACTGGAACAGCAGCGCATTGAGGCGGATCTTCTCCACCTCGAACGTCGACAGCTCTCGACGGTGCATCTGCAGATTCTCCAGCCCCACGGTGCTGAACTGAACCTTCCCCATCAGCCCGTGCAGAAAGCCCGGCGTGCCGGTCTCATACCAGTGGGGTTCGAACTCCCGTTTTTTAAACAGCAGCAGCACGTCGAAGGGATTGTACACCTTCTCCTTGCCGCGCCAGTCCCAGCTGTAGCCGTTGTACCACTTCCGAATGTCCGCGCGCTCCAGGTCCGGCAGCTCCGGTGCGAACACGGTGTCAATTTCCACATCCGTGTAGCCACAGATGGTGTTGTACTCCGGATCCAGACTGATGTCGTCCAGATTGTTCAGCCCCGAAAACAGACTCACCTTCGAATACATGCTGATGCCGGTCACGAAAACGAAGCGGACCTGGCGGGCGCAGTCCTTGATGATGCCGTACAGACCGCGCAGGTAGTCGCGGTTGGCCTTCGCCTGGTCCTGATCCTCAAGCAGGTCCAGGATCGGCTTGTCGTATTCGTCCACCAGCACCACCACCTGCCGACCAGTCCGATGATGGAGTTCGCCGATCAGATACTGCAGACGTTCCGCACCGCTGTAATCCAACGGCGGCGGTTCAACACCCGCTAATTTTTCCAGTGCGATCAGCTGCCGGATGACGTGGCCGTCCACGCTGCCCGATTCGCGATAGTCGGAGCCGAAGCTCAGCCGCACCACCGGATGGCGCACCGACCAGTCCCATCGGTCGTGGATGTGAAGCCCCCGGAACAGCTCCTCGCCGCCCTCGAACAGCTCCTGCAGCGTGTCCACCAGCAGCGTCTTCCCGAAGCGCCGCGGCCGCGACAGGAAATAGTACTCGCCACCCTCAATCAGCCTGTGAATGTGGGGCGTCTTGTCCACATAGTAATAACCCCGCTTGCGGATGTTGCGGAAGGCTGAGGAGCCGATGGGCAGTCTGAGCTTGTTCATTTCAGGATTTGATCAGTGAACCGTCAGTGCCCATTGTAGCATCGATCGTCGGCGGACGTTTCAAAATACGAGAGATTGACAGCTCAGATCCGTCATTCGAAGCGCATCATCAGGCCCGCGCATCGCCCAGGTTCATTCTTTCAGACAACGGTTGCGGTCCGTTCAATGTTGACCTGAAAAACAGCATGACGGCGCTTTGGGCGTGAAAATCGGACGGCCTTCAGATCTCATGACGCGTTGATCGGCATGAGACAATCGAAGCGGTCCGCAGTCCGGCCGTTCAGAAGACCCGGGATGATCGAAAACGGCAGCGTCAGCCGGAAAGCGCCGACAGCCCATCACCGCCGCATGCGGGCGGAAAATCAGGACGGGTCCGGGTCAATGGCACCCGGATGTCAGACGACCATCCGAAAATCCGGTGCCGCGGCGAACTCGACAGACAGCCGATCTGAAACGGGTAACGACTATGAATTTCAGGCACACCGAATGATCACCGATCAGCTCTCGACGAACCGTCTCTCACCAAGATGCATCCGCTCCACCTGCACCGCCGCCAGATTGCGCTCCTTGCGACTGAACACCACCGACAGCAGATGAATCTCCTCACCCAGGTTGCCGTACCTGCCCGCATAGCCCTGACGCCGAATCTGCGCCAGCCCCGCCAACGCCTTCGACTCCTCTTCCCCCTCACCCGCCATCTTGCACTCCAGCACGAACACCCGACCCCCCAGCAGCACCACCAGATCCGATCGGCCCTTCGCCGACGACTCCTCCGCACGCACGTCATGACCCCCAGCCGCGAAGCCGACATACAGCAGACTGGCGTAATACGCCTCATAACGGCGCGGACCCCCACCGGCCGTGTGCCAATGATATGGCACCCCGCCCAGAAACGCATGCACCGCCACCGCAAAGCCCTCGAAATCCTTCTCGCCCAGCAACCGCGACATGTTCCGACTCCGGCCCACCAGATCCCCACCCATCGTGTCCAGCAACTCCAGGTTCAGACTTCGACGCACCTCCAGATTCGGATAGCCGAGCAGGTAGTAGTCGCCGTCGCTGCGAACCTGACGGTCCTGGATGGTCAGATAACCGCACTGGAACAGCAGCGCATTGAGGCGGATCTTACCCACCTCGAACGTCGACAGCGCCTCCTCGTGCATCTGCAGATTCTCCAGCCCCACGGTGCTGAACTGACCAGCCGCCATCAGCCCGTGCAGAAAGCCCGGCGTGCCAGTTCTATACCAATGAGGTTTGAACTCCCGTTCTTCGAACAGCAGCAGCACGTCGAAGGGATTGTACACCTTCTCCTTGCCGCGCCAGTCCCAGCTGTAGCCGTTGTACCACTTCCGGATGTCTTCGCGCTCCAGTCCCGCCAGCTCCGGTGCGAACACCGCATCGATTTCCGCATCCGTATAGCCGCAGATGGTGTTGTACTTCGGACTCAGACTGATGTCCCTGAGATTGTTCAGTCCCGAAAACAGACTCACCTTCGAATACATGCTGACGCCGGTCACGAACACGAAACGTACGTATCGGGCACAGTCCTTGATGATGCCGTACAGGCCGCGCAGGTAATCGCGGTTGGCCTTCGCCAGTTTCGGTCGTTCCAGCAGATCCAGGATCGGCTTGTCGTATTCGTCCACCAGCACCACCACCTGCCGACCAGTCCGATGATGGAGTTCGCCGATCAGATACTGCAGACGTTCCGCACCGCTGTAATCCAGCGGCGGCGGTTCAACACCCGCTAATTTTTCCAGTGCGATCAGCTGCCGGATGACGTGACTGTCAACACTGCCCGATTCGCGATAGTCGGAACCGAAGCTCAGCCGCACCACCGGATGGCGCACCGACCAGTCCCATCGGTCGTGGATGTGAAGCCCGCGGAACAGCTCCTCACTGCCCTCGAACAGCTCCTGCATCGTGTCCACCAGCAGCGTCTTCCCGAAGCGCCGCGGCCGCGACAGGAAATAGTACTCGCCACCCTCGGTCAGTCGGTGGATGTGGGGCGTCTTGTCCACATAGTAGCAGCCCCGCTCGCGGATGTTGCGGAAGGCTGGGGAGCCGATGGGCAGTATGAGCCTGTTCATTTCATCATCGGTCAGTGAAACGTCGGTGCCCATTGTAGCATGGATCGACGAAGACTATTCCAATACAGAAGGGATTAACGGCTCAGATCCGTCATTCGAAGCGCATCATCAGGCCCGCGCATCGCCCAGGTTCATTCTTTCAGACACCGGTTGCGGTCCGTTCAATGTTGACCTGAAAAACAGCATGACGGCGCTTTGGGCGTGAAAATCGGACGGCCTTCAGATCTCATGACGCGGGGATCGGCATGAGACAATCGAAGCGGTCCGCAGTCCGGCGGTTCAGAAGACCCGGGATGATCGAAAACGGCAGCTTCAGCCGGAAAGCGCCGACAGCCCATCACCGCCGCATGCGGGCGGAAAATCAGGACGGGTCCGGGTCAATGGCACCCGGATGTCAGACGACCATCCGAAAATCCGGTGCCGCGGCGAACTTGACAGACAGCCGATCTGAAACGGGTAACGACTATGAATTTCAGGCACACCGAATGATCACCGATCAGATCTCGACGAACCGTCTCTCAACAAGATGCATCCGCTCCACCTGCACCGCCGCCAGATTGCGCTCCTTGCGACTGAACACCACCGACAGCAGATGAATCTCCTCCCCGAGATTACCGTACCTGTCCGCATAGCCCTGACGCCGAATCTGCGCCAATGCCGCCACCGCCTTCGACTCCTCTTCCCCCTCATCCGCCATCTTGCACTCCAGCACGAACACCCGACCCCCCAGCAGCACCACCAGATCCGAACGACCCTTCGCCGACGACTCCTCCGCCCGCACGTCATGACCACCAGCCGCGAAGCCGACATACAGCAGACTGGCGTAATACGCCTCATAGCGCCGCGGACCCCCACCGGCCGTGTGCCAATGATATGGCACCCCGCCCAGAAACGCATGCACCGCCACCGCAAAGCCCTCGAAATCCTTCTCGCCCAGCAACCGCGACATGTTCCGACTCCGGCCCATCAACTCCTCCAGATCCCCACCCATCGTGTCCAGCAGCTCCAGGTTCAGACTCCGCCGCACCTCCAGATTCGGATAGCCGAGCAGGTAATAGTCGCCGTCACTGCGAGCCCGACGGTCCTGGATGGTCAGATAACCGCACTGGAACAGCAGCGCATTGAGGCGGATCTTCTCCACCTCGAACGTCGACAGCTCTCGACGGTGCATCTGCAGATTCTCCAGCCCCACGGTGCTGAACTGACCCTCCGCCATCAGCCCGTGCAGAAAGCCCGGCGTGCCGGTCTCATACCAGTGGGGTTCGAACTCCCGTTCTTCGAACAGCAACAGCACGTCGAAAGGGTTGTACACCTTCTCCTTGCCGCGCCAGTCCCAGCTGTAGCCGTTGTACCACTTCCGGATGTCTTCGCGCTCCAGTCCCGCCAGCTCCGGTGCGAACACCGCATCGATTTCCGCATCCGTATAGCCGCAGATGGTGTTGTACTTCGGACTCAGACTGATGTCCCTGAGATTGTTCAGTCCCGAAAACAGACTCACCTTCGAATACATGCTGACGCCGGTCACGAAGACGAAACGTACGTATCGGGCACAGTCCTTGATGACGCCGTACAGGCCGCGCAGGTAATCGCGGTTGGCCTTCGCCAGTTTCGGTCGCTCCAGCAGATCCAGGATCGGCTTGTCGTATTCGTCCACCAGCACCACCACCTGACGACCACT
Source organism: Arenicellales bacterium (assembly GCA_965205205.1). Taxonomy (GTDB): domain Bacteria; phylum Pseudomonadota; class Gammaproteobacteria; order Arenicellales; family JAJDZL01; genus JAJDZL01. Next base: position 2,329,347 of record CBDBFX010000002.1, on the reverse strand, counting down.
CTGATGATGGAGAGCGAGAATGAGATTGTACAGTCGGTCCGGTCCGTACTGCGTCGGTGAAGCCGGTTCGAGACCCGAGTACTTTTCAATGGTGGTCAACTGGTTGCTGACATTGTCTTCCAGTCGGCCCGGGGCGCCATAGTTGGAGCCGAAGCTCAGCCGCACCACCGGGTGGCGGACGGTCCAGTCCCAGTGGTCGTGGATGTGAAGCCCCCGGAACAGCTCCTCGCCGCCCTCGAACAGCTCCTGCAGCGTGTCCACCAGCAGCGTCTTCCCGAACCGGCGCGGCCGCGACAGGAAATAGTATCTGGACCCCTCAACCAGATTCCGGATATGAGGCGTCTTGTCCACATAATAACAGCCATCTTCCCGGAGGTTGCGAAAGGATGAATCCCCGATGGGCAGTATGAGCTTGTTCATTTTAGGATTTGATCGGTGAACCGTCTGTACCCATTGTAGCATGGATCGACGGCGGACGTTTCAAAATACGAGAGATTGACAGCTCAGATCCGTCATTCGAAGCGCATCATCAGGCCCGCGCATCGCCCAGGTTCATTCTTTCAGACAACGGTTGCGGTCCGTTCAATGCTGACCTGAAAACCAGCATGACGGCGCTTTGGGCGTGAAAATCGGACGGTCTTCAGATCTCATGACGCGGGGATCGGCATGAGACAATCGAAGCGGTCCGCAGTCCGGCGGTTCAGAAGACCCGGGATGATCGAAAACGGCAGCTTCAGCCGGAAAGCGCCGACAGCCCATCACCGTCGAATGCGGGCGAAAAATCAGGACGGATCCGGGGCAATCGCACCGGGATGTCAGACGACCATCCAAACACCCGGTACCGCGTCGAAGGCGGCAGAACCCAGTCTGAAACCGGCGGCGACAGCCGCTTCCAGCCGCACCGAATGATCACCGAACGTCATATGACGAACTTCTTCTCACCACCGCGCAACTCTTCCACCCGCAGCGCCTCCAGATTGCGCTCCTCACCACTGAACACCACCGCTATCAGGTGTATCGCCTCCCCGCGCCCCCGATACTTGTTCGCATAGCCTTTCTCACGCATCTGCGCCAGCGACTCCACCACCTTCGACTCCACCTCCCCGGCCGCCGCCACCACCACCTTGATCTCCAGCACGAACACCTGATCGGCCAGCAGCACCACCAGATCCGCTCGACCCTTGGCCGTCGACTCCTCCGCCCGCATGTCAACACGCACGGCGTTCAGACTGGCATACAGCACACTGGCGTAGAACGCCTCATAGCGGGCCACCTCACTGACATCATACCACTGATGCGGAAGACCGGCATAGAACGAATGCAGCGCCACGCCGAAGCCTTCGAAGTCGTTGTCGGCGAGCAGCCGAGACAGCTGGTCACCCGCCGTTAGCGCACCGTTCAGATCTCCGCTCACCGTCCCCAGCAGCTCCCGGTTCAGACTCTGACGAACCTCCAGATTCGGATAGCCCAGGCGGTAGTAAGTGTTGCCGTCGCGTTCGTAACAGTTCCGAATGGTCAGATAGCCGCACTGGAACAGCAGCGCATTGAGGCGCATCTCCTCCACCTCGAACGTCGACAGCTCCTCCTCGTGCATCTCCAGCTGCTCCAGCCCCACCGTGCTGAACTGACCCTTCCTCATCAGCTTGTGCAGAAAGCCCGGCGTGCCGGTTCGGTACCAATGCGGCTTGAACTTTCTTTTTTTGAACAGCAGCAGCACGTCGAAGGGATTGTACACCTTCTCCTCACCGAGTTCATGCCAGCTGTAGCCATTGTACCATTTCCTTATGGTCTTTCGTTTCAGTCCCGACAGCTCCGGGGCGAACACCGTGTCAAGGTCCGCATCCGTATAGCCACAGATGGTGGCATACTCCGGATCCAGACTGATGTCGTCCAGATTGTTCAGCCCCGAGAACAGACTCACCTTCGAATACATGCTGATGCCGGTCACGAAAACGAAGCGGACATGGCGGGCGCAGCCCTTGATGATGCCGTACAGACCGCGCAGATAATCGCGGTTCGCCTTCGCCTGGTCCTGATCTTCAAGCAGGTCCAGGATCGGCTTGTCGTATTCGTCCACCAGAACCACCACCTGACGACCAGTCTGATGATGGAGTTCGCCGATCAGATACTGCAGACGTTCCGCACCGCTGTAATCCAACGGCGGCGGTTCAACACCCGCTAATTTTTCCAGTGCGATCAGCTGCCGGATGACGTGACTGTCCACGCTGCCCGATTCGCCATAGTTGGAGTCGAAGCTCAGCCGCACCACCGGATGGCGCACCGACCAGTCCCATCGGTCGTGGATGTGAAGCCCGCGGAACAGCTCCTCACCGCCCTCGAACAGCTCCTGCAGCGTGTCCACCAGCAGCGTCTTCCCGAAGCGCCGCGGCCGGGACAGGAAATAGTACTCGCCACCCTCGGTCAGTCGGTGGATGTGGGGCGTCTTGTCCACATAGTAGCAACCCCGCTCGCGGATGTTGCGGAAAGCTGGGGAGCCGATGGGCAGTCTGAGCCTGTTCATTTCATCATCGGTCAGTGAAACGTCGGTGCCCATTGTAGCATGGATCGACGAAGACTATTCCAATACAGAAGGGATTAACGGCTCAGATCCGTCATTCGAAGCGCATCATCAGGCCCGCGCATCGCCCAGGTTCATTCTTTCAGACAACGGTTGCGGTCCGTTCAATGCTGACCTGAAAACCAGCATGACGGCGCTTTCGGCGTGAAAATCGGACGGCCTTCAGATCTCATGACGCGGGGATCGGCATGAGGCAATCGAAGCGGTCCGCAGTCCGGCGGTTCAGAAGACCCGGGATGATCGAAAACGGCAGTTTCAGCCTGAATGCGCCGACAGCCCATCACCGCCGCATGCGGGCGGGAGGTCGGGACGGGTCCGGGTCAATGGAACCTGGACGTCAGACGACCATCCGAACACCCCGGCGCCCGCGGTGAAGTCGGCCGACAGGAGTTCGCTATGGCAGTGGTTTCCAGCCGCACCGGATGAGCACCGATCAGCTCTCGACGAACCGTCTCTCACCAACGGGCATCTGCTCCACCCGCACCGTCGCCAGATTGCGCTCCTTGCGACTGAACACCACCGACAGCAGATGAATCTCCTCCCCCAGATTGCCGTACCTGTCCGCATAGCCCTGACGCCGAATCTGCGCCAGCCCCGCCAACGCCTTCGACTCCTCTTCCCCCTCACCCGCCATCTTGCACTCCAGCACGAACACCCGACCCCCCAGCAGCACCACCAGATCCGAACGACCCTTCGCCGATGCCTCCTCCGCCCGCACGTCATGACCCCCAGCCGCGAAGCCGACATACAGCAGACTGGCGTAATACGCCTCATAACGGCGCGGACCCCCACCGGCCGTGTGCCAATGATATGGCACCCCGCCCAGAAACGCATGCACCGCCACCGCAAAGCCCTCGAAATCCTTCTCGCCCAGCAACCGCGACATGTTCCGACTCCGGCCCACCAGATCCCCACCCATCGTGTCCAGCAGCTCCATGTTCAGACTCTGCCGCACCTCCAGATTCGGATAGCCGAGCAGGTAGTAGTCGCCGTCACTGCGAGCCTGACGGTCCCGAATGGTCAGATAACCACACTGGAACAGCAGCGCATTGAGGCGGATCTTCTCCACCTCGAACGTCGACAGCGCCTCCTCGTGCATCTCCAGCTGCTCCAGCCCCACCGTGCTGAACTGATTCTCCGCCATCAGCTTGTGCAGAAAGCCCGGCGTGCCGGTTCTATACCAATGAGGTTTAAACTCCCGTTTTTTAAACAGCAGCAGCACGTCGAAGGGATTGTACACCTTCTCCTTGCCGCGCCAGTCCCAGCTGTAGCCGTTGTACCACTTCCGAATGTCCGCGCGCTCCAGGTCCGGCAGCTCCGGTGCGAACACGGTGTCAATTTCCACATCCGTGTAGCCACAGATGGTGTTGTACTCCGGATCCAGACTGATGTCGTCCAGATTGTTCAGCCCCGAAAACAGACTCCCCTTCGAATACATGCTGATGCCGGTCACGAACACGAAACGGACCTGGCGGGCGCAGTCCTTGATGATGCCGTACAGGCCTCGCAGGTAGTCGCGGTTGGCCTTCGCCTGGCCCTGATCTTCAAGCAGGTCCAGGATCGGCTTGTCGTATTCGTCCACCAGCACCACCACCTGACGACCAGTCTGATGATGCAGAGCGAGGATCAGATTGTACAGTCGGTCCGGTCCGTGCTGCGTCGGTGAAATCGGTTCGAGACCCGAGTACTTTTCAATGTTATTCAGCTGGTTGTTGACATTGTCTTCCAGTCGTTCCGATTCGCGATAGTCGGAGCCGAAGCTCAGCCGCACCACCGGATGGCGGACCGACCAGTCCCAGTGGTCGTGGATGTGAAGCCCGCGGAACAGCTCCTCGCCGCCCTCGAACAGCTCCTGCAGCGTGTCCACCAGCAGCGTCTTCCCGAAGCGCCGCGGCCGCGACAGGAAATAGTATCTGGACCCCTCAACCAGATTCCGGATATGAGGCGTCTTGTCCACATAATAACAGCCATCTTCCCGGAGGTTGCGAAAAGATGAATCCCCGATTGGCAGTATGAGCCTGTTCATTTCATCATCGGTCAGTGAAACGTCGGTGCCCATTGTAGCATGGATCGACGAAGACTATTCCAATACAGAAGGGATTAACGGCTCAGATCCGTCATTCGAAGCGCATCATCAGGCCCGCGCATCGCCCAGGTTCATTCTTTCAGACACCGGTTGCGGTCCGTTCAATGTTGACCTGAAAACCAGCATGACGGCGCTTTCGGCGTGAAAATGGGACGGACTCCAGATCTCAGCACGCGTTGATCGGCATGAGACAATCGAAGCGGTCCGCAGTCCGGCGGTTCAGAGTGCCGGGATGATGAAAACGGTGGTTTCAGCCTGAATGCGCCGACAGCCCATCACCGCCGCATGCGGGCGGAAAATCAGGACGGGTCCGGGTCAATGGCACCCGGACGTCAGACGACACATCCGAACACCCCGCCGCCCGCGACCTCACAAGGGCCCACACTTGATTCTCAGAACATAATGTGATAAAACAGGGCCTACCATGAAAGTAGGCCTGCATCAGTTTCACGCTCAGACCATTGACTGGTTTCAGAAGGCGGTGTCGACGCCGGGTGTGTCGCGCAACGCCCTGGCCCGCGGGCTGTGCGAGCGCGACCAGTGGACCGGTCCGACGGGTGAGCTGTGTGTGGCGGCGGCCCGCAAGGCGCTGCCGGTGCTGGCTGCGCGGCTGGGCGTGGCGTTGCCGGCGCCGCACCCGGCATTCGGTTCGGGCGGTGGTGAGGCGCCCCCCGAGGTGGCTTACCCAGATCGCGCGCTGCGTTGCCCGCTGTCAGCGCTGGGTGAGGTGACGGTCGAGCCGGTGTCGGGCGACGAGGAACGGCGGCAGTGGGAGTCGATGATGCGCACGCATCACCCGCAGGGCTGGCGTCAGGCGCCGGGTGGCCAGCTGCGCTACTGGGTGTGTTCTTCGCGCTACGGTCGTCTGGGCGGGCTGAACTTCTGTGCGGCGAGCTGGCACCAGAAAGTGCGCGATGGGTTCATCGGCTGGTCGGTGGAGGCGCGGGTGTCGAATCTGAGTCGGGTGCTGAACAACCAGCGGCTGCTGATTCTGCCGGGGGTGCGGGTTCACGGTCTGGCCTCTCGGGTGCTGGAGCTGGCGTGTGCGCAGGTGGTTGAGGACTGGGAGGTGAAGTACAATGTACGACCGGTACTGGCGTACACGTATGTGGCGCCCGAGCATCCGGGGACGAGCTACCGGGCGGCGGGTTGGCGTTGCGGTGAGGGCGGCACCTCGGGTCGCTCGCCGAGCGGAGGCACGGTGGTGCGGGCGGTGTGGCTGAAACCGCTGGTGCGCGGCTGGCGGACGGTGCTGTGCGCCGAGCCGGTGCGGCAGATTCAGGCGGCGCCTGAGCTGCACATGGATGAGAAGACGGATTGGGCGGATGTGGAATATGGCCGCAGCCGGCATCCGGACGGTCGGGTGTGCGCGCGGATCTTGCGCATGGGTCGGGCGTGGCTGGAGCGGCCGGGGGCGTCGCTGCCGCAGATCTTTCCGCGGCGGGCGGACTTGCGTGCGGCTTATCGGCTGTTATCGAACGGGAGGGTGACAATGGAGCACATCTTGGAGCCGCACTGGGCGGCGATGGTGGATCGCTGTCGGCTGGAGCCGGTGGTGCTGGCGCTGCAGGACACGACGGCGCTGAACTATGCGAGTCGGCCGGCGACGGCGGGGCTGGTGAACATTGGTGGCGGTGGGTCGGGCGTGCAGGGTCTGAAGGCGCATGTGGGTCTGGCGGTGAACGAGGCGGGGCGACCGCTGGGGGTGTATGCGCTGGATGCGGACTATGCGGATCGGCTGGAGCTGGAAAGCGATCGCTGGGGCGAGGGTCTGGCGCGGGCCTGTGAGCTGGAGCGGGCCTGTGCGCGGACGCGGGTGGTGACGGTATGCGATCGGGAGGGCGACCTGTGGGGACTGCTGGATCAGGCGCGTTCGCAGTCGGCCGGGCTGCTGGTTCGGGTGCGGCGCGGGAGTCGCCGCGAGGTGCTGGTGGCAGGCGGGAAGCGCGAGTGTCTGTGGGCGCACATGGAGAGGTTGCCGTCGCTGGCGGAGAAGACCGTGCAGGTGGTGGCCTGCGGGGGTGGCCGGAAGCGTGCGGGGCGCGAGGTGCGGCTGGCGTTGCGGGCGGCGCGGGTGCGGCTGGCGGCGCCGCGGCGACCGCCCTCGGGGGCGGATACGGCGCCGATTGAGATGCTGGCGGTCAGTGCGATTGAAGCGGACCCGCCGGCCGGCGAGCAGCCGCTGCACTGGCTGCTGCTGACCACCGAGGGGCAGGCCGATGCCGACGGCGCCAGCACCGCCCTACGGCACTATGAGCTGCGCTGGACCATTGAGGAGTACTTCCGCACCCTGAAGACCGGCGCCGGCATCGAGAAGCGGCAGCTGGACCATGCCGATGACCTGCGCAAGTGCCTGACGTTCGATGCCATCACCGCCTGTGAGGTGTTCAGCCTCGATCGGATGGCGCGCGACAGCCCGCAGACGCCGGCCGACGAGGTGGTGAGTGAAGATGACCTGCTGGTGCTGAATACCCGCCTGGATGATTATGGCATCCGCCGCCCGCAGCCGCCACCCGGCGAGGCGCCGGACATCCGCCGTTTCGTCGTCGATGTGGCGCGGCTGGCGGGTTTTCATCCGCGTCGCAGTCAGCCGCTGCCGGGCGTCATGAAACTGTGGCAGGGATATGTGCTGCTGCGGGAGGCGGTCTTTACCTATCGCTCGCTCAGAAGGCGAGGCATGATCCAGAATGAATAGATTCAACTGTGGGATGTTGTGAGGCCCGCGACCCAGTCGGCAGACAGGAGTTCGCTATGGCAGTGGTTTCCAGCCGCACCGAATGATCACCGATCAGCTCTCGACGAACCGTCTCTCACCAAGATGCATCCGCTCCACCTGCACCGCCGCCAGATTGCGCTCCTTGCGACTGAACACCACCGACAGCAGATGAATCTCCTCCCCCAGATTGCCGTACCTGTCCGCATAGCCCTGACGCCGAATCTGCGCCAATGCCGCCACCGCCTTCGACTCCTCTTCCCCCTCACCCGCCATCTTGCACTCCAGCACGAACACCCGACCCCCCAGCAGCACCACCAGATCCGATCGGCCCTTCGCCGACGACTCCTCCGCACGCACGTCATGACCCCCAGCCGCGAAGCCGACATACAGCAGACTGGCGTAATACGCCTCATAACGGCGCGGACCCCCACCGGCCGTGTGCCAATGATATGGCACCCCGCCCAGAAACGCATGCACCGCCACCGCAAAGCCCTCGAAATCCTTCTCGCCCAGCAACCGCGACATGTTCCGACTCCGGCCCATCAACTCACCCAGATCCCCGACCATCGTGTCCAGCAGCTCCCGATTCAGACTCTGCCGCACCTCAAGATTCGGATAGCCGAGCAGGTAGTAGTAGTCGTCGCTGCGAACCTGACGGTCCTGGATGGTCAGATAACCGCACTGGAACAGCAGCGCATTGAGGCGGATCTTACCCACCTCGAACGTCGACAGCGCCTCCTCGTGCATCTGCAGATTCTCCAGCCCCACGGTGCTGAACTGAACCTTCCCCATCAGCCCGTGCAGAAAGCCCGGCGTGCCGGTCTCATACCAGTGGGGTTCGAACTCCCGTTTTTTAAACAGCAGCAGCACGTCGAAGGGATTGTACACCTTCTCCTTGCCGCGCCAGTCCCAGCTGTAGCCGTTGTACCACTTCCGAATGTCCGCGCGCTCCAGGTCCGGCAGCTCCGGTGCGAACACGGTGTCAATTTCCACATCCGTGTAGCCGCAGATGGTGTTGTACTCCGGATCCAGACTGATGTCGTCCAGATTGTTCAGCCCCGAAAACAGACTCCCCTTCGAATACATGCTGATGCCGGTCACGAAAACGAAGCGGACCTGGCGGGCGCAGTCCTTGATGATGCCGTACAGACCGCGCAGGTAGTCGCGGTTCGCCCTCGCCCGGTCCTGATCTTCAAGCAGGTCCAGGATCGGCTTGTCGTATTCGTCCACCAGCACCACCACCTGCCGACCAGTCTGATGATGGAGTTCGCCGATCAGATACTGCAGACGTTCCGCACCGCTGTAATCCAACGGCGGCGGTTCAACACCCGCATCTTTTTCTAATTCCGCCAGCTGGACGTTGACGTTGTGTTCCAGTTTGCCCGATTCGCGATAGTCGGAGCCGAAGCTCAGCCGCACCACCGGATGGCGGACCGACCAGTCCCAGTGGTCGTGGATGTGAAGCCCGCGGAACAGCTCCTCGCCGCCCTCGAACAGCTCCTGCAGCGTGTCCACCAGCAGCGTCTTCCCGAAGCGCCGCGGCCGCGACAGGAAATAGTATCTGGACCCCTCAACCAGATTCCGGATATGAGGCGTCTTGTCCACATAATAACAGCCATCTTCCCGGAGGTTGCGAAAAGATGAATCCCCGATTGGCAGTATGAGCCTGTTCATTTCATCATCGGTCAGTGAAACGTCGGTGCCCATTGTAGCATGGATCGACGAAGACTATTCCAATACAGAAGGGATTAACGGCTCAGATCCGGCATTCGAAGCGCATCATCAGGCCCGCGCATCGCCCAGGTTCATTCTTTCAGACACCGGTTGCGGTCCGTTCAATGTTGACCTGAAAACCAGCATGACGGCGCTTTCGGCGTGAAAATGGGACGGACTCCAGATCTCAGCACGCGTTGATCGGCATGAGACAATCGAAGCGGTCCGCAGTCCGGCGGTTCAGAAGACCCGGGATGATCGAAAACGGCAGCTTCAGCCGGAAAGCGGCGACAGCCCATCACCACCGCATGCGGGCGAGAGGTCGGGACGGGTCCGGGTCAATGGCACCCGGACGTCAGACGACCATCCGAACACCCCGCCGCACGCGACCCAGTCGGCAGACAGGAGTTCGCTATGGCAGTGGTTTCCAGCCGCACCGGATGAGCACCGATCAGCTCTCGACGAACCGGCTCTCACCAACGGGCATCTGCTCAACCCGCACCGTCGTCAGATTGCGCTCCTTGCGACTGAACACCACCGACAGCAGATGAATCTCCTCACCCAGATTGCCGTACCTGTCCGCATAGCCCTGATGCCGAATCTGCGCCAGCCCCGCCAACGCCTTCGACTCCTCTTCCCCCTCACCCGCCATCTTGCACTCCAGCACGAACACCCGACCCCCCAGCAGCACCACCAGATCCGATCGGCCCTTCGCCGACGACTCCTCCGCCCGCACGTCATGACCCCCAGCCGCGAAGCCGACATACAGCAGACTGGCGTAATACGCCTCATAACGGCGCGGACCCCCACCGGCCGTGTGCCAATGATATGGCACCCCGCCCAGAAACGCATGCACCGCCACCGCAAAGCCCTCGAAATCCTTCTCGCCCAGCAACCGCGACATGTTCCGACTCCGGCCCACCAGATCCCCACCCATCGTGTCCAGCAGCTCCAGGTTCAGACTTCGACGCACCTCCAGATTCGGATAGCCGAGCAGGTAGTAGTCGCCGTCGCTGCGAACCTGACGGTCCTGGATGGTCAGATAACCGCACTGGAACAGCAGCGCATTGAGGCGGATCTTACCCACCTCGAACGTCGACAGCGCCTCCTCGTGCATCTGCAGATTCTCCAGCCCCACGGTGCTGAACTGACCAGCCGCCATCAGCCCGTGCAGAAAGCCCGGCGTGCCAGTTCTATACCAATGAGGTTTGAACTCCCGTTCTTCGAACAGCAGCAGCACGTCGAAGGGATTGTACACCTTCTCCTTGCCGCGCCAGTCCCAGCTGTAGCCGTTGTACCACTTCCGAATGTCTCCGCGCTCCAGGTCCGGCAGCTCCGGTGCGAACACCGTGTCGATTTCCGCATCCGTATAGCCACAGATGGTGTTGTACTTCGGACTCAGACTGATGTCCCTGAGATTGTTCAGCCCCGAAAACAGACTCACCTTCGAATACATGCTGATGCCGTTCACGAAAACGAAACGGACATGCCGGGCGCAGCCCTTGATGATGCCGTACAGACCGCGCAGATAATCGCGGTTGGCCTGCGCCTGGTCCGAATCTTCAAGCAGGTCGAGGATCGGCTTGTCGTACTCGTCCACCAGAACCACCACCTGACGACCAGTGGCGCGATGCAGCTGACGGATGATATGGCGCAGACGCACCGCGCCGGGTCGTGTCGGCGGAGAAGGTTCAAGACCCGCCTCTTCCTCTATGGCGGACAGCTGATCGTTGATGTCACTTTCCAGTCCATCCGATTCGCCATAGTCGGCATCGAAGCTCAGCCGCACCACCGGATGTCTGACCGACCAGTCCCAGCGGTCGTGGATGTGAAGCCCCCGGAACAGCTCCTCACTGCCCTCGAACAGCTCCTGCATCGTGTCTAACAGCAGCGTCTTCCCGAACCGCCGCGGTCGAGACAGGAAATAGTACTCGCCACCCTCGGTCAGTCTGTGGATGTGAGGCGTTTTGTCCACATAGTAGCAACCCCGCTCGCGGATGTTGCGGAAGGCTGGGGAGCCGATGGGCAGTCTGAGCTTGTTCATTTCAGGATTTGATCGGTGAACCGTCTGCGCCCATTGTAGCATCGATCGGCGGCGGACGTTTCAAAATACGAGAGATTGACAGCTCAGATCCGTCATTCGAAGCGCATCATCAGGCCCGCGCATCGCCCAGGTTCATTCTTTCAGACAACGGTTGCGGCCCGTTCAATGCTGACCTGAAAACCAGCATGACGGCGCTTTGGGCGTGAAAATCGGACGGACTCCAGATCTCAGCACGCGTTGATCGGCATGAGACAATCGAAGCGGTCCGCAGTCCGGCGGTTCCGAGGGTCCGGGATGATGAAAACGGTGGTTTCAGCCGGAAAGCACCGACAGCCCATCACCGTCGAATGTGGGCGGGAGATCGGGACGGGTCCGGGTCAACGGCACCCGGACGTCAGACGGCCATCCGAACACCCCGGCACCCGCAGCGAAGTCAGCCGACAGGAGTTCGCTATGGCAGTGGTTTCCAGCCGCACCGCCGTCAGATTGCGCTCCTTGCGACTGAACACCACCGACAGCAGATGAATCTCCTCACCCAGGTTGCCGTACCTGCCCGCATAGCCCTGACGCCGAATCTGCGCCAGCCCCGCCAACGCCTTCGACTCCTCTTCCCCCTCACCCGCCATCTTGCACTCCAGCACGAACACCCGACCCCCCAGCAGCACCACCAGATCCGATCGGCCCTTCGCCGACGACTCCTCCGCACGCACGTCATGACCCCCAGCCGCGAAGCCGACATACAGCAGACTGGCGTAATACGCCTCATAACGGCGCGGACCCCCACCGGCCGTGTGCCAATGATATGGCACCCCGCCCAGAAACGCATGCACCGCCACCGCAAAGCCCTCGAAATCCTTCTCGCCCAGCAACCGCGACATGTTCCGACTCCGGCCCATCAACTCCCCCAGATCCCCGACCATCGTGTCCAGCAGCTCCCGGTTCAGACTCTGTCGCACCTCCAGATTCGGATAGCCGAGCAGGTAATAGTCACCGTCGCTGTGAGCCCGACGGTCCTGGATGGTCAGATAACCGCACTGGAACAGCAGCGCATTGAGGCGGATCTTCTCCACCTCGAACGTCGACAGCTCTCGACGGTGCATCTGCAGATTCTCCAGCCCCACGGTGCTGAACTGAACCTTCCCCATCAGCCCGTGCAGAAAGCCCGGCGTGCCGGTCTCATACCAGTGGGGTTCGAACTCCCGTTTTTTAAACAGCAGCAGCACGTCGAAGGGGTTGTACACCTTCTCCTTGCCGCGCCAGTCCCAGCTGTAGCCGTTGTACCACTTCCGAATGTCCGCGCGCTCCAGGTCCGGCAGCTCCGGTGCGAACACCGTGTCGATTTCCGCATCCGTATAGCCGCAGATGGTGTTGTACTTCGAGTCCAGACTGATGTCCTCAAGATTGTTCAGCCCCGAAAACAGACTCACCTTCGAATACATGCTGATGCCGGTCACGAACACGAAACGGACGTATCGGGCGCAGCCCTTGATGATGCCGTACAGACCGCGCAGGTAGTCGCGGTTGGCCCTCGCCTGGTCCTGATCTTCAAGCAGGTCCAGGACCGGCTTGTCGTATTCGTCCACCAGAACCACCACCTGACGACCAGTGGTGCGATGCAGTCTGCGGATCAGATACTGCAGACGTTCCGCACCGGTGTAGTCCAGCGGCGGCGGTTCAACGCCCGCGTCTTCTTCAAGTTCGATTAGCTGCCGGATGACGTGACTGTCCACGCTGCCCGATTCGCCATAGTTGGAGTCGAAGCTCAGCCGCACCACCGGATGGCGCACCGACCAGTCCCAGCGGTCGTGGATGTGAAGCCCCCGGAACAGCTCCTCACTGCCCTCGAACAGCTCCTGCATCGTGTCCACCAGCAGCGTCTTACCGAACCGCCGCGGCCGAGACAGGAAATAGTATTCGCCACCCTCGGTCAGTCGGTGGATGTGAGGCGTCTTGTCCACATAGTAGCAGCCCCGCTCGCGGATGTTGCGGAAGGCTGGGGAGCCGACGGGCAGTCTGAGCTTGTTCATTTCATCATCAATCAGTGATTTGTCTGCTCCCATTGTAGCATGGATCGTCGGTGGACGTTCCAGGGCCGTACGGGCCGACAGCTCAGATCCGTCATTCCGAGCGCACTATGATCAGTCCCGCGCACCGCATCGGCACATTTGCGAATATTCGATTCAGGACGTTATTGACAGTCAACATCAATTTGGATCAATGAATGAACTCCTGAATCAAACGTTCATTTCCGTAGATGTGTGTTGCAGACAACATTAATCGACAGACCGAAACCCAGCCTTGAATTGGGCCGAGAACTGGCATTGGCGGCCTCGCGATTGACGCAACCGAGGCATTGATGTTCCGAAAAATGGAAATGGTTAAGAAGTTGTTCGCAGGCACAAAGCGGCAGCGGTAGCTGTACCTCAGCCGATTTTCGAGCGTTTACGGAAGTGGAACATCCCGATGAAGCGCCGGCGCGCGAGCCTTTTACGATCGAACACACCATCTCACAGAAGCTGACGAGGCATGAAAGCCGAGCCGCGGAGAAGACGCGGAGCCTGTCATATGATCGCCATTAATCGCTATTTGACTGGATGCTACAGGCAGGTGCCGCATCAGCTCCACCAGATGACATAGGCGGCTTCGATAATCAAGCGGGCGCTCAATCAGCATGTCCCATGCATCCGAACAGGCACCGGCCGAACAGACAAAAAATGTAGGTGGCATTGACCACACCGGCCAAGTCCCTTGACTGTAGCGTCGAGGTTGCTATCCTGTCATAAGACAGCACGCGGAACATCTCTCCAAAACCGGTGATTTCCTGATCCAGCAGAGGTCGAACGGCTTCCGGCGTTCCGTCCCGACCCGTAACGCCGGTACCACCGGTCGTGAGTATTACCTGTACGTCCGAATCAGCAATCCACTGACAGACCTGGGCGCGGATCTGATGAATATCATCGGTTACAATCTTTCTGTCGGCGACCTGATGGCCGGTTTTTTTTCACCCGTTCAACAAGCAGACCACCGGACTTATCATTGTCCTCGGTACGGGAATCGGGTATCGTAAGCACCGCGATGGATACCGGAATGAATGGCCGTGAAACATCTTTTGCTACCATCATCGAAACCGCCTGCAGAAATGAACTGCAAGAACGCCTCCATTTCAAACCAATTCATTCCAATCATCCGTCCATTGAATCGCTGATTGCAATACGCATCCAGCAAACCGGTAAAATAAAGTCTGATAATCTTTGCTCAGTCATTTACGAATCGGTTGTGTCCATCGTTCAATTTTGGAGAAGTCATGTCAGAACCCATCATCGCACAAAAATCACCATTCGAAGTAAAACTTGAACCCGGCAAATACTGGTGGTGTCGGTGTGGCAGATCCAGCAATCAGCCTTTCTGCGACGGTTCTCACGCGAGTACCGAATTTGCGCCGATTGAAGTCGAAATCACCGATGCGAGAGCGTATTGGTTCTGTGGATGTAAGTACACCAACAGACAGCCTTTCTGCGACGGAACACACAATTCCCTGCCCTGAACCGACCCTCCGTTCAAATGAACCGGTGAATACTGCTACCGTACCACGCACCAGATTGCATAAACCCACCAGACTGGCATTGACTCCGGGAGACCCCGCCGGCATCGGACCCGACCTTGCTGTTATGTTATCGGTTGCTGGTACCGTAGACCAAGTCGTAATCATTGCAGATGAGGGCGTGTTAACGGCGCGTGCCAAGCTTCTCAGCCACGAAATGCGTCTCAGTCAATATCAACCCAATCATTGGACGCCGCGATTTGAGCTGCTGCACATTGAGTGCCCCTTTCCAGTTTCACCCGGTACCGGCGACCCACGTCACGCGGGGTATCTCATCAATACCTTGAACCGAGCGATCGAAGGCTGTCTCACCGGCGAATTCGAGGCAATGGTCACCGGTCCGATCAACAAGGAAATGATGCAGCGCGGCGGCTTTAGCTTCATGGGACATACGGAATACATTGCAGACCAAACAGGAGCACACTGCCCGGTCATGCTGCTGACAAGCGATACCTTCCATGTTGCCTTGGCCACCACTCACCTCCCACTCCGTGAAGTTTCGAAACACATCACCTGTGAGAGAATTGCGTCGATCACCCGAATACTGCATAAAGACCTGGTTGAACGCTTTGGAATGAACTCACCGCACATCGGGATTTGCGGCCTCAATCCACATGCTGGTGAAGGTGGCAGACTGGGACACGAGGAAATTGAGGAAATCGCCCCAGCCATTGAAATTCTGCGCCGCGAAGGAATCAGCGCCGCCGGCCCATTGTCAGCCGATACGATATTTACCAAAGAACAGCTGGCCCGCTTTGATGTGGTCCTCGCAATGTATCACGACCAGGGGCTGCCGGTCATCAAGTACGGTGGATTTGGCAAGATCGTCAACGTAACCTTGGGATTACCGATCATTCGTACTTCAGTCGATCACGGTACCGCTTACGATATTGCCGGCCGTGGCACCGCCAATGTTGGCAGCATCCAGCGCGCGCTACAGCTTGCCAGCCAACTGACTGCCGGGAGTCGGGCTTGACAGCAAAGACCAAACGAAAACGATTGGGGCAACACTATTTGGTTGATGCGCAGGTCATTGACGATATCATCACCCTGATCAATCCCCTGCCTCATCAGACGATCGTCGAAATCGGACCGGGTCCCGGCGCACTCACTCATCATTTGATCCGCTCCGGAGCCGATCTGCATGGTATTGAAATCGATTCGGATCTGGTACGAAAGCTACACAGCCTATACAGTGCCGATTCACTGACACTGCATCACGCGGATGCCCTTCGATTCGACTATGCGTCCATCAGCTGCGCGAACGGAAAACTGCGCGTCACTGGCAATCTGCCCTATTCCATATCAACGCCGCTGCTGCTTCAGCTGTCAGAATATGCGCCCCTGATAGAAGACCTGTGCCTTATGGTGCAATTGGAGGTCGCTCAGCGTCTGACCGCCGAGTGTGGAACGAAGCATTATGGCCGTCTCTCAGTCTGTATCTCACGCCTCTTCCAAGTCGAATCGGTGTTCAACGTTTCACCGAATGCGTTCTCACCACCTCCCGAAGTGCATTCTTCCGTTATCGTCATGCGCCCAAAAGCGGTACCCGCCACTGATCCGGCCAAAGAACTGGTTTTTTCCGCGCTGGTACGGCTGGCATTTGGCAGACGTCGCAAAACCTTGAGAAATTCCCTAGGTGGCGTCGTTGATGAAGCCATCTTTGATAAAGCGGGCATCGATGCGGGTCTGCGCGCTGAGAACCTCAGTGTCGAGTGTTATATGGATTTGGCCAAATACATTGTTTCGAATGCTCCTGAACGCGGGAATATCCTGCCCCACGCACATGATTAATCGCCTGCTAGTATTCTGCATCACTACATTGCTGCTGGCTTCGACCTCAGTGCGGGCGAACTACTTTGACTGCACCGTTGTGTACGATGAATTCGATCAATTGATGATGGCGAATTTTCTGGTCGACCCAGAACGATACGTCAGTGGCCGACCCAATGCCATCTCGAGAAAGGAATTTCTTGAATACCAACAGCACATTTTTCACCTTCGCACCGAGCGCAAGGGTGTTGGCATCGCCGTGTTCAAGACCAATCAGAACATCCGCGGCAAATTGCTCTATGTTTGGGAACCCCATGCCCGCGAACGAATGATACCCCTCGAGATCACCGAATCCATCAGTTTTGGACGAGTCAAAGACGGTTACGCTCCGGTCCGGGCTACCGCGATTTATCTGACGCCGGGATTTGCGGTGGACCTCGATGCCGCACAGGTCGTTGATACCGATGATGTTACGGCCGATCTCATCTATGTCTTCGAGAACGATGAGTATATCATTCGCGCGGTTCCACCAGCGGAACTGATTTTCCCAATCGAATCAATGTGTCATCAGATAACTGAATAACGCAATGCGCCAAGACTGCGGCAACGGAATCCATGTCAGTCCTCCGCGTAGGCATCGCTGATCTGCGGCATGGTCTTGCGAATCCAATCTTCAGCCAGACGATTCATGTCCCGGGGTTTGATGTTCTCGGGATAAATCGGTTCGCCGATTCTGACTCGGATGCAACCGGGACGTTTGGTCAGTTCCCGGCGGCGCCAGAAATCCCCCGCATTGTGTGCGACGGGTACCAACGGCACGCCCGCTCGAATGGCCAGAAGTGAGGCACTGGCATGATAGGTGCCATGTTCACCGGGGGCGATTCGAGTGCCTTCTGGAAAAATGACCACCCAGCGTCCTTCCTGCAACACCCTGATTCCCTGCTTCACAACCTGTTCAAGCGCTTTTCGCACCGACGTCCGATCGATTTTGATCGGTCCGGTAGCCGCCAGCCCCCAGCCAAAAAACGGAATATAGAGCAGCGAACGTTTCAGCACCCAGGCCTGCGGTGGAAAGATCGTCTGATAGGCAATGGTCTCCCAGGCCGACTGGTGTTTGGAAAAAATGACCGCAGGTTGAGCGGGCAGTTTCTCCATTCCCCTGACTTCGTGGTGCAATCCACAGACCCATTTCAGCAGCCATATGGCACAGTGGGCCCAGACACCGATGACGCGCGAGCGAAATTTTGGTTTGCAGAAATAGACTGAGACGGCAGCCGGCCAAAATATCAGCGTCCCCAGAATCAACAGCGTCATAAAGACGATTGATCGCATGGTATTCATGACGTGCTTTGATAATCGGGTGATGGCGGCTCTCGCCCGATCCGCGGTTCAGCGGGCCGCATCAAACTCAAAATCAGATACGCGGAGCGTGCCGTCGATCAACCGACCCTCGCGCCGCTGAATATTGGCCATTTTCTGCCAGAAAATCCGCTTGAGATCAAACTTGGCGGCGATGGAAGTCCCGAGCGGCAGAATCAGAAGATCCGCACACTCCTCAGCCATCTGAGCAGTCCCCTTGCCCTTGGTTACGGCGGCGGATATTTCCCCCAGCTCTTCACACATCAGTGCGATGCGGAACTTGAGATCAAGCCCACCGGTATTTTCCATGTCGTGCCTGGCGTGAAATTCCCGGACCGCCTGCAGCATTCCGTCAAATGAATCCTCATTCATGATTGCGCCTTTTTGGGTTGTAGTTTCGATAGATCGGCCACTTCTCGGAACAGCTCGTAGACAAAGCCGACGAGGGCCATGCGGTTCTGCCTCAGTTCGAGATTCTCATCCATCACCATTACGGTGTCAAAAAATCGATCGATCGGGTCACGAAGCACGGCGAGCTCACACAGGATATCGTCGTGTCTCGACGCTTCAATCAGTGGTTCGATCTGGTGCGCGAGCGCACTCGCCTGATCGAAAAGTACGGCTTCGGCCTCTTCTGTGAACTTTTCCGGTGTGATCTTGAACCCCTCTGAACGGTCCGCTCGATTCAGTATATTGCGAATGCGTTTATTCGCCGCGATGAGATCCGCATACTCCTTGAACTGTCGAAACTGCCGCACCGCGCGAAGCCTTCTGTCAAAATCCAGCGGTCTAGCCGGTTTCAGTTCATGTACGGCATTGAACTCATCAGCAGCGATGTTCTGCTCCAGATAGTAGTGTCTGAGACGCTCCAGCATGAACTCGTGCAACCGTTTCAGGTCAGCGTGCGTTGGCACAGCTGCGCTGCCGCGCGCGGATGCGGCCGTCTGGTCGCGGTAAATCTGTGCGGCCATCTGAAGAATTTCCAGCAGATTCAGATTGATTCTACGTTCAATCATGATGCTGAGAACCGCCAGCGCCATCCGCCGAAGTGAGAAGGGATCGCGATCACCCTTTGCCGCTTCGCCGGCGCTCGTCAACCCGACCAAAGAATCAACCCGATCGGCGATGGCGACGATCATGCCACCATCCTCCATGGGCAGTTGGCCGCCTGCGGTGATCGGCATATAGTGTTCCTGAATCGCCCGGCAGATCGGCTCGGCAAAGCCATCCCGCTGTGCGTAATAACGCCCCATAATACCCTGCAGGTCGGGAAATTCCCCAACCATTTCGCTGACCAGGTCCGCTTTTGCAAGACGTGCGGCGCAAGCCACAGCTTCACCGTCGGCACCCACCATTCCCGCAATCCAGACGGCCAGCTTTTCGATTCGTTCCGTCTTACTGGCATAAGAACCCAGTTTTCGATGGAACACCAGGTGTTCAAGGGCCGGCAGTTTGTTTTCCAGAGTCGATCTGCAGTCCTGCTGATAAAAAAATTGTGCGTCGGACAATCTGGCGCGCAATACCCGTTCATTGCCGACGACGATTCTCCGCGCCTTCGAATCGTCGGCCGGCTCTATATTCGCCACACCGAAAAACTTTGCCAGCAGGGCGCCATCACCATTGTGTACCGGAAAGTACTTCTGGTGTCTGCGCATCGACGATATCAGAACCTCAGGCGGCAGCTGCAGGAAGCCATCATCAAATTCACCACAGAATACGTACGGCCACTCAACCAGGTCAGCCACCTCGTCAAGCAGTTCCTCATCGCGCATGGCCGTCACCTGACTGCGCTGTTCAAGCGCCTCGATCTGCCGACGGATTGACTGTCGGCGCATCACCCGATCCACCATGACATGTCCTTCTCTTAAGAGCGCATCAGCGTAACTTTCCGCATCTTCCAGTGCTATTGAGTGAGCACCGAGAAACCGATGACCGAGGGTCTGCGACCCGGATTCAACAGCCAGCACGGTACACGGTATCACCTGCCGGCCATGCAGCAGAACGATCCAGTGTACCGGGCGAATGAACTCGTGACTGTAATCCCCCCAGCGCATTCGTTTGGGAATCGGCAGACGCGTCAAGGCGGTCTGCACGCATTGCGGAATCAATTCGAGCGCTATTTTTCCGCGTTCCCTGAATCGGAAAGCGAGAAATTCACCGCTTTCGGTTTTCACCGTCGCCAGTTCCTGAACCGCAACTCCGCAGCTTCTGGCGAACCCGGCAGCCGCTTTGGTCGGCGTACCGTCCGCTTCGAAAGCCCGGTCGAGTGCCGGACCTCGACGAATTTTTTCGGCATCTTCCCGGCGCGATCGAACGCCGTCGACATGGACTGCGATTCGACGCGGCGTAGCATACCACTGAGATGTCACTTCAGGGGAATCAATCAGCCCGCTCTGTGACAGCGCGGATTTAAGCTCATGGTCCAACGCCTTCCCAAGTGCGGATACCGCCTGCGGCGGAAGTTCTTCAGTTCCGAGTTCCAGCAGCAGTGGCGCCTGTATGGGTGGCTCAGTCGTCGAATGGACAACCGGTGGGCGTCCATTCGGGGCCGCGGATGCCGTTTTCCGCAGGCGGGGAAAGTTTTTTGTTTCTCGACTCTTGAAATAACTTTGCGCGACACTGCGCGCGAGCGCGCGGACGCGGCCAATATAGACGGCTCGTTCGGTTACGCCAATCGTACGCCTGGCATCCAGCAGATTGAACACATGCGAGGCGCGAAGCACCTGCTCGTAAGCTGGCAGCGGCAAGTCCATTTCGGTCAACGAATGGCACGCGTCTTCGCAGGCTTCGAACTGCTGGAACAGCGATTCGGTATCAGCCGTCTCAAAGTTGTACCGGGACTGTTCGAACTCATTCTGAAGATAGAGGTCGCCATAACTCACCTCAGCATTCCAACTGAGATCAAAAACTCCGTCCACTTCCTGGACGTACATCGCAATGCGCTCGAGACCGTAAGTGATCTCACCGGTCACCGGCCGACATTCCAGCCCGCCGACCTGCTGGAAGTAGGTGACCTGAGTGATTTCCATGCCATTCAGCCAGACCTCCCAGCCCAAACCCCACGCACCAAGTGTGGGCGACTCCCAGTCATCTTCTACGAAACGGATGTCATCCAGTAGCGGGTCAATACCCAGTGCTCGCAGCGAACCCAGATAGAGTTCCTGAAAATCAGCGGGCGAGGGCTTCAGCACGACCTGATACTGGAAATAGTGCTGCAGTCGGTTGGGATTGTCACCATAACGCCCGTCGGTCGGTCGCCGAGACGGCTGCACATAAGCGGCACGCGTCGGCTCCGGGCCGATGGCTCCCAGAAAGGTGGCCGGATGAAACGTTCCTGCCCCGACCTCCATATCGTAAGGCTGCAGAATGATGCAACCCTGATTCCCCCAATAATGATTGAGGGTGGCAATGATCTGCTGAAAATTCAATGACGGTCCATGTGTAACAGGTGAAAGGAAAAGGCTGCCCGTATCATTGGCAATATCAGATTTCAGGCAATGTTCAGCAACTTGCCGCAAGTCGGGGCGGCGGTTCTGATGATGACGCATTATACCCTGACGGAAGACGTATCATGGCGCGGTGAGACGAAGTCAGACAGGTTGATTACTCCAACGGACTGGCGCAGTTGAGTATGATCATTTCGGAATATGACGTATCAATTGATGGAGGACGAAAAACGATGTTCGTCAGTAATTGATATTGTGCTGATCGGTTTGTCTCTGAAAAAATCGTTTTTCCAAACCTGGCATCACCTTATCAGATGCTTACGTTTTCCAACTCGGTGACAAGCACTCCAACTCTCTGATTTAAATAAATGAATTAAATAATCATCTCATTATATTATTTTCATTATAATAAACTATGCTGCAGGTACTGCTGTCGGCCGTGGCCCTTCAGGCGATGGCCATCAGTGCGTTCCGCCACCGACAGTCGGCGCACACCCGCTCGTTGAGGCACCGCGCTCTGCCGCAGGCCGCTTGGCTCCAATTTCGACTGCAACCGGCGCACCATCAGGCTGAGGATCAGTGCGCCTGAAAACCGCCCCAGACACCTGGTGGCACAACCGGCATTGCCATCGGCATCACAATCACCGCCCTGGACGTCCCGGACTTTGTAAACCGCCTCTCCCGTCTTCTGACCCATGCTTTAATTGCTCTCCAATGGCTCAAAATGGAGACCGCGTAATTGCCGCGTGGCGAATCGATAAGCATTTGCGCTCGCGGTCGGTTAAAATGTGATTTTTCGATCCATCCCCAACTCAGGCCGACGGTGTGTCTGATGGAGTTGCCCAAAATGAGACAGTCCCGCCGCCCGAAGATCCGTCAGCCCCAGGTGGCCCGCCATGCCTGAGAACCACAGTGATTAGGGGCGTTCCGGCAAGGGCGGCAAGTGGCACAACAATTTTTTCACGTCGCACCTGAGGCACACCGCCTGGGTGCGGGATCTGCTGTCGTTTGTCCTGACGCCGGCGCAGCTGGCGCTGTTCGACCTTGACACGCTGACGGTGGCCTCCAACGTCATGACCAGCACGCAGGATCTGAAGGCCCGGTATTCGGACCTGCTGGTGAAGGTGCGGCTGAGGGATCATACGCAGGTGGTGGTCAGCATACTGGTGGAACACAAGAGCGGTCCGGACGCCGATGTGATGCGCCAGCTGCTGCGGTACATGTCAACCCTGTACGAGGAAGGTGTGGATGCGGTGCTGCCGATCATCATTTATCACGGTGCGGCGGAGTGGCGGCGGGAGAAATCGTTTCGCGCGTTCGAGCATGCGCGGCTGTCGGCGGAGTTTGTGGATGAGTTCGGCAGTCATCTGATTGATTTCCAGGCGGTGTTCGTCAGTCTCAGGGAGCCGGCGGTTGGTGCGCGGCTGCGCCAGGCGCCGGCGCCGCTGCGGCTGGTGCTGCATGCGATGGCGAACATCTGGGAGGCGGACGAGCGGGCGTTCATCGGTTGGCTGGAGCTGGTTCATGCGCTGCCGGGGCGACTGCGGCGTCAGCTGCTGAACAGCGTGTATTTTTACTTCCTGAATGTATGTGAAGAGGTTAAAATGGAGAGGTTGCAGAAGGAACTTGAGGCGAATGAGCCGGGAGATGAGATCATGCAGGAGATTCATGCTCAGATGGAAGACCTGATGTCGGTGTCGGTGGGCGAGATTCGGCAGCTGGGTCGATTGGAAGGCCGGAAAGAGGGTGTTCAGGACATTGTAAAACGATTCATTGCAGAGGGCTGGTCGAACGAGGAAATACGACGATATGCAAACCTGTCGCCAGCGGACATCAATCAGTTGAGGGAAGAATCGGGTGCCGGATGACGCATCGGCTTGAGTTCGTCATTCGTTGTGCGACTCGAACCGACACTCCCCAATTGATGGTGGCGGCAGGGGGAATGACTGCGGTACACAATCAATCCCATCATGGATGTGTGCAGATTAACCGATATCGACGGTTAAATCCGCCAACCTGTTGGTTTATTTTGGGTGAACTGACTCCAGGGCACTACATTATTGCCCTCATCCAATCCTCAGACCAGAGTCCTTAGATTTCAGTTCGAACGGCTCCAGATCGCATCCCCCATCAACCAAACAGTCCGGTTCCCGACCCGCCTCGCTGTTGATTGACGACAGCACCATCGGACGGGCGATGAATCGGCCATTGAGCCAGCCGCTCATACGGTAGGCATTCTATAGTGGAAACTGCAGACCGAAGTTGTTGGCCAATTCCTGCCCGCTGGCGCGTTTGCTCTTCGGGTTGGTCAGCCACGCCATGACGCCGTGAAACAGAATTTGGTGGGAAACCCATCGGCGGACGGGGAAGGTTGCCGAAGCGGTCCCAGCTGGTGGCATGGGGTGCCGTAAACTTCGTGAATGTCGGTGATGATGTGGGCGGTTTCGCGGAGTTTTTTCAGATTTACGGGCGGCGGTTCGCGGTCGCGCCACCGCCGGCATTCAATGATTTGGGTGGCGATCTGATCGGGCAGGGAGAGCTGGGGTTGCATTTCAGCCTCCTGCTTGGCTTCGATGGTCTCGCCGAGGTCCTTCGACCGAGCCTGCTCGTCAAGCATGATGACACCGATGTGGTGGATGATTTTCTGTCATACCGCGTCTGCGTGATTTCCGTGACGGGTCGACTTGACCAGGTGGACGGTTTGGCGCGGTCTGCCTAACGATTGTTTGATGCAGACGAACATGGACGAAGACTTCGGAACAGTCAATCCTCAGCCGTCAAGGTCGAACCGCGTGCCGATTCGATAAATATTTTACATTCGAAGTCAGTTACAATGTGATTTTTCGATCCATCCTCAACTCAGGCCGACGGTGTGTCTGATGGAGTTTCCCAAAATGAGACAGTCCCGCCACCCGAAGATCCGTCAGCCACAGGTGGCCCGCCATGCCTGAGAACCGCAGGGATCCAGAGCGTTCCGGCAAGGGCGGCAAGTGGCACAACAATTTTTTCACGTCGCACCTGAAGCAAGTCGCCTGGGTGCGGGATCTGCTGTCGTTTGTCCTGACGCCGGCGCAGCTGGCGCTGTTCGACCTTGACACGCTGACGGTGGCCTCCAACGTCATGACCAGCACGCAGGATCTGAAGGCCCGGTATTCGGACCTGCTGGTGAAGGTGCGGCTGAGGGATCATACGCAGGTGGTGGTCAGCATACTGGTGGAACACAAGAGCGGTCCGGACGCCGATGTGATGCGCCAGCTGCTGCGGTACATGTCAACCCTGTACGAGGAAGGTGTGGATGCGGTGCTGCCGATCATCATTTATCACGGTGCGGCGGAGTGGCGGCGGGAGAAATCGTTTCGCGCGTTCGAGCATGCGCGGCTGTCGGCGGAGTTTGTGGATGAGTTCGGCAGTCATCTGATTGATTTCCAGGCGGTGTTCGTCAGTCTCAGGGAGCCGGCGGTTGGTGCGCGGCTGCGCCAGGCGCCGGCGCCGCTGCGGCTGGTGCTGCATGCGATGGCGAACATCTGGGAGGCGGACGAGCGGGCGTTCATCGGTTGGCTGGAGCTGGTTCATGCGCTGCCGGGGCGACTGCGGCGTCAGCTGCTGAACAGCGTGTATTTTTACTTCCTGAATGTATGTGAAGAGGTTAAAATGGAGAGGTTGCAGAAGGAACTTGAGGCGAATGAGCCGGGAGATGAGATCATGCAGGAGATTCATGCTCAGATGGAAGATCTGATGTCGGTGTCGGTGGGCGAGATTCGGCAGCTGGGTCGATTGGAAGGCCGCGAGGAGGGAGCCTTGCGCAAGGCTCAGGACATTGCAAAACGATTCATTGCAGAGGGCTGGTCGAACGAGGAAATCCGACAATATACGGACCTGTCGCCAGCGGACATCAATCAGTTGAGGGAAGAATCGGGTGCCGGATGACGCATCGGCTTGAGTTCGTCATTCGTTGTGCGACTCGAACCGACACTCCCCAATTGATGGTGGCGGCAGGGGGAATGACTGCGGTACACAATCAATCCCATCATGGATGTGTGCAGATTAACCGATATCGACGGTTAAATCCGCCAACCTGTTGGTTTATTTTGGGTGAACTGACTCCAGGGCACTACATTATTGCCCTCATCCAATCCTCAGACCAGAGTCCTTAGATTTCAGTTCGAACGGCTCCAGATCGCATCCCCCATCAACCAAACAGTCCGGTTCCCGACCTCACAACATCCCACACATGAATCTATTCATTCTGGACCATGCTCTGCCTTCTGATCGCCCGATAGGTGAAGACCGACTCGCGCAGCAGCACATACCCCTCCCACAGTTTCATGATGCCCGGCAGCGGCTGACTGCGACGCGGATGAAAACCCGCCAGCCGGGCCACATCGACGACGAAACTGCGGATGTCCGGCGCCTCGCCGGGTGGCGGCTGCGGTCGGCGGATGCCATAATCGTCCAGTCGCAAATTCAGCACCAGCAGGTCATCTTCACTCACCACCTCGTCAGCCGGCGTCTGCGGGCAGTCGCGCGCCATCCGATCGAGGCTGAACACCTCACAGGCGGTGATGGCATCGAACGTCAGGCACTTGCGCAGGTCATCGGCATGGTCCAGCTGCCGCTTCTCGATGCCGGCGCCGGTCTTCAGGGTGCGGAAGTACTCCTCAATGGTCCAGCGTAGCTCATAGTGCCGCACGGCGGTGCCGGCACCGTCGGCATCGGCCTGCCCTTCGGTAGTCAGCAGCAGCCAGTGCAGCGGCTGCTCGCCGGCCGGCGGGTCCGCTTCAATCGCACTGACCGCCAGCATCTCAATCGGCGGCGGGTCCGCTTCAATCGCACTGACCGCCAGCATCTCAATCGGCGCCGTGTCCGCACCTGCGGGTGGCCGCCGCGGCGCCGCCAGCCGCACCCGCGCCGCCCGCAACGCCAGCCGCACCTCGCGCCCCGCACGCTTCCGCCTCCCCCCGCAGGCCACCACCTGCACGGTCTTCTCCGCCAGCGACGGCAACCTCTCCATGTGCACCCACAGACACTCGCGCTTCCCGCCTGCCAGCAGCACCTCGCGGCGACTCCCGCGCCGCACCCGAACCAGCAGCCCGGCCGACTGCGAGCGCGCCTGATCCAGCAGCCCCCACAGGTCGCCCTCCCGATCGCATACCGTCACCACCCGCGTCCGCGCACAGGCCCGCTCCAGCTCACAGGCCCGCGCCAGACCCTCGCCCCAGCGCTCGCTCTCCAGCTCCAGCCGGTCCGCATAGTCGGCATCCAGCGCATACACCCCCAGCGGTCGCCCCGCCTCGTTCACCGCCAGACCCACATGCGCCTTCAGACCCTGCACGCCCGACCCACCGCCACCAATGTTCACCAGCCCCGCCGTCGCCGGCCGACTCGCATAGTTCAGCGCCGTCGTGTCCTGCAGCGCCAGCACCACCGGCTCCAGCCGACAGCGATCCACCATCGCCGCCCAGTGCGGCTCCAAGATGTGTTCCATTTTCACCCTCCCGTTCGATAACAGCCGGTAAGCCGCACGCAACTCCGCCCGCCGCGGAAAGATCTGCGGCAAAGACGCCCCCGGCCGCTCCAGCCACGCCCGACCCATGCGCAAGATCCGCGCGCACACCCGACCGTCCGGATGCGTGCTGCGACCATATTCCACATCCGCCCAATCCGTCTTCTCATCCATGTGCAAAGCCGGCGTCGCCTGAATCTGCCGCACCGGCTCGGCGCACAGCACCGTCCGCCAGCCGCGCACCAGCGGTTTCAGCCACACGGCCCGCACCACCGTGCCACCGCCCGGCGAACAACCCGAGGTGCCGCCCTCACCGCGCTGCCAACCCGCCGCCCGGTAGCTCGTCCCCGGATGCTCGGGCGACACATACGTGTACGCCAGCACCGGTCGTATATTGTACTTCGCCTCCCAGTCCTCAACCACCTGCGCATACGCCAGCTCCAGCACCCGAGAAGCCAGACCGTGAACCCGCACCCCCGGCAGAATCAGCAGCCGCTGGTTGTTCAGCACCCGACTCAGATTCGACACCCGCGCCTCACCCGACCAGCCGATGAACGCATCGCGCACTTTCTGGTGCCAGCTCGCCGCACAGAAGTTCAGCCCGCCCAGACGATCGTAGCGCGAAGAACACACCCAGTAGCGCAGCTGGCCACCCGGCGCCTGACGCCAGCCCTGCGGGTGATGCGTGCGCATCATCGACTCCCACTGCCGCCGTTCCTCGTCGCCCGACACCGGCTCGACCGTCACCTCACCCAGTGCCGAAAGCGGGCAACGCAGCGCGCGGTCCGGATAAGCCGCCTCAGGCGGCGCCTCACGGCCGCCCGAACCGAATGACGGGTGCGTCGCCGGCAACGCCACACCCAGCCGCTCAGCCAGCACCGGCAGCGCCTTTCGGGCCGAGGCCACGCACAGCTCGCCCGTCGTGCCGGTCCACTGCTCGCGCTCGCACAGCTCGAGGGCCAGGGCGTTGCGCGACACACCCGGCG
This sequence comes from Arenicellales bacterium, assembly GCA_965205205.1. Taxonomy (GTDB): domain Bacteria; phylum Pseudomonadota; class Gammaproteobacteria; order Arenicellales; family JAJDZL01; genus JAJDZL01. The sequence goes on along the minus strand of CBDBFX010000002.1, from coordinate 2,301,542 downwards.
TCGACACCGCCTTCTGAAACCAGTCAATGGTCTGGGCGTGAAACTGATGGAGACCTACTTTCATGGTAGGCCATGTTTTATCACATTATGAAAAAAGATTCAACTGTGACAAGTTGTGAGGTTCCCGACCCGCCTCGCTGTTGATTGACGACAGCACCATCGGACGGGCGATGAATCGGCCATTGAGCCAGCCGCTCATACGGTAGGCATTCTATAGTGGAAACTGCAGACTGAAGTTGTTGGCCAATTCCTGCCCGCTGGCGCGTTTGCTCTTCGGGTTGGTCAGCCACGCCATGACGCCGTGAAACAGAATTTGGTGGGAAACCCGTCGGCGGACGGGGAAGGTAGCCGGAGCGGTCCCAGCTGGTGGTACAAGTTGTCGTACACACCGCGGATATCTGTGATGATGCGCGCAGTTTTTCAGATCCACCGGTCGTGCAGCATGCGATGGCGAACATCTGGGAGGCGGACGAGCGGGCGTTCATCGGTTGGCTGGAGCTGGTTCATGCGCTGCCGGGGCGACTGCGGCGTCAGCTGCTGAACAGCGTGTATTTTTACTTCCTGAATGTGCGTGAAGAGGTTAAAATGGAGAGGTTGCAGAAGGAACTTGAGGCGAATGAGCCGGGAGATGAGATCATGCAGGAGATTCATGCTCAGATGGAAGATCTGATGTCGGTGTCGGTGGGCGAGATTCGGCAGCTGGGTCGATTGGAAGGCCGCGAGGAAGGCCGCGAGGAGGGACGCGAAGAGGGCTGCGAGGAGGGAGCCTTGCGCAAGGCTCAGGACATTGCAAAACGATTTGTTGCAGAGGGCTGGTCGAACGAGGAAATCCGAAAATATACGGACCTGTCGGTAGCGGACATCAATCAATTGAGGGAAGAATCGGGTGCCGGATGACGCATGGGCTTGAGTTCGTCATTTTTTTGTGTGACTCGAACCGACGCTCCCCATTTGAGGCCGGCGGAATGACTGTGGTACAGCAATCAATCATCTCGTGCATGGGTAATGTGTGTAAAACGGTTGAAAAAAAGAAGGTAAAACAGGAACAGCAGATGGAACTGACCATTGATGAGTGAAATGAAGCAAGATAAGTCGGAAAAGGTGATGATAATAGCTGGCTTCACTGTCAATAGGAGAAACCCGGATTCGAGGCCTCAATAAGGGCATCAATCGGAGTCTCGAGTCAGGCATCAGGCAGGCCCGAGAAGAGGAGTCCCAGCTCTTGGCTGTTGGTCTCGCGAAACGATGTCTTGAGGACGGCAAACCCACCAATGAAAAAGTTCAGAGAATTACGGACCCATCATCGGACGATGCCAATGAACTGAGGGAGATCTCAGATTCCGGTCTTGAAAGGAATTGGGTTCGTACCAGTCTGCAGGTCCATCCAACTGATTGTATCGGTGAATCTGATCGGACCGATCATTCTGTCCCTCCTGAACATGCCGGCCGCATGACCATATTCTGGTTCAGTGTGCTGGATGCTGCTACTGTTCGTTAAGTCTATAAATTTGGTATTATATTCTTTCGGCACTGAAATGTACCAAACCCATTCAACGAAATTGACAATGCCAGCGTGGGTTCAGAAAGAAGAAATTCAATGATATAAAATACGGGAAAACGCCTCTGCACCACAACAGCACAGAGGGACTATTTTTCTGCAATCATGTGGACCATGGCTGAGAAACGAAAAGCAGTTGCACTCATATCCGGGGGGCTGGATTCGATGTTGGCCGCCCGCATCATGCTTGAGCAGGACATTCATGTCGAAGGGCTCAATATTTTCACTGGTTTTTGTGTGGAGGGCCACACGCATGCCATTCGCAACCGCGACCGGAAAAAACGGAAACGCAATAATTCACTGTGGGCAGCGGAACAGATCGGCATCAAACTGCATATCGTCGATGCCATCAAGCCCTATAAGGCAATCGTCCTCAATCCAAGACACGGCTATGGTGCCCATCTGAACCCCTGTCTCGACTGTAAGGGCTTTATGGTTGGCAAGGCCCGAGAATGGATGGAGCACAATCAGTTTGACTTCATCATCACTGGCGAGGTGCTCGGGCAGCGTCCAAAATCACAGAGAAGCAGCACTTTTCCCGTCGTTGCTCGAGAATCCGGAGCCTTTGACCGCCTGCTTCGGCCGTTGAGTGCGAAACTGCTTCCCGCGACGCTGCCGGAACGGGCGGGGTGGGTCAAGCGGGACAAACTGTATGGCATTGCCGGCCGCGGCCGGCGCACCCAAATGGCATTGGCGAAGGAATTTGGCATTGAAGACTATGCGCAACCGGCCGGCGGCTGCTGCTTTCTGACCGATAAATCTTATGCCGGAAAACTGCAGGACTTCTGGAACCATCGCCAGCACAAGGATTATGAATTCGACGATATCATGCTTCTCAAAGTCGGTCGCCACCTGCGTCCCGACACCAGCTGGAAACTGATAATCGCACGCGATTCTGGCGAATCGCAATACCTGCGCGGCTACCGCAGCAAATTTGCAAATCTTTCGATCATCAGTCACTCGGGTCCACTGAGTCTGATCGAAGGGTCAATCGCCGATGATGAAGTCGAGCTGGCGGCGCGCCTCACTGCCCGCTTCGGCAGTTCGCGCAACGCTGAAAAAGTTGAGATCCAGTATACCGACCGTCAAGGCAACCAGCGTATGCTGTCAGTTGCCCCCCTGCCATCGGCTGAAGTACAGGAAAGATGGTACGTGTAGATCGCGTGTTGGACGCCAGGCATCTCATTTGTCCAATGCCAGTCATCAAAACGCAGCAGGCGGTTGATGAATTACTGAACGGACAGATTCTTGAAGTCCAGTGTACCGACCCCGGCGCGCTGGTAGACATCCCCGCCTGGTGCCGCATTCACGGCCATCAAATCCTGTCGACCGAAACCGAGGGCGGTGAATCATCAGTCCGCCTAAAGGTGAATCTTTCGTGAGTCGGCGCGCATCTGGACGCTTCAACCCAGTTTAACACAGTCAGACCAGCCGACTATCAAGACAGGAATGCGTCGGTTCCAGACGGATGGAAATCGCCGCGTCGGCACCAAATTGGCACACTGTTATCAAATAGCAGTCTATAATGTGGCGTTTCGTGAGTATTCTGCCTGATTACTGAACCAATTTCTGGCATGATAATCGTTGAATACAGAAGATGGTTCATTGCAATATTTTCTTAGAGGGGAACAATTAATGTCAGTCGAAAAAGCAATCAACTCAATCCGTGATCCGGAAGCGGTGAAGAGCGCCATGAAACTGATCCGCGACTGTGATGCAAAGTGGGTCAGCTTTCGTTTTACAGATACGCTGGGGACGGTGCAGAACCTCAGCTGGCCAATATCCAATTTTTCTGAAGAAATGTTCGATGCACCGGTCATGTTTGACGGCTCGTCGATTCAGGGATGGCAGCCGATCAACGAATCAGACATGTGCATGATCCTGGACCCCACCGCCTGTGTGATTGATCCATTTCTGCAGGAAACGACGGTTACCATCCGCTGCAGTATCTACAATCCCGGCAAAGATGAGTGGTACGAAAAAGACCCAAGAAGCATCGGCCAGAAAGCGGAAGACTACTTGACCTCGACCGGCATTGCCGACACCGCCTATTTCGGTCCGGAACCCGAGTTCTTTATTTTCGATGGCGTGCGATGGAGCACGCACATGGAGAGCGTTTTCTACGAAATCAAGTCCTATGAAGGCGCTTGGAACAGCAAACAGGATTATGATGACGGCCCGAACCTGGGACACCGCCCGCGCGTCAAAGGTGGCTATTTTCCAGTGCCACCGACCGATTCATTTACCGACATTCGTTCAGCGATGTGTGAGGCCATGCTTGATATGGGTGTTGATGTGGAAAAACATCACCATGAAGTCGGAACGGCAGGTCAGGCGGAGATCGGCATTCGTTACAACACACTGGTTAAAGCGGCGGACCGCACGCAGCTGTACAAATACTGTGTAAAGAACGTCGCGAACGCCCATGGTTATACGGCGACCTTCATGCCAAAACCACTGGTGGGAGACAATGGCTCGGGCATGCACGTTCACCAGTCTCTGATCCGCGATGGTAAATCCATGTTTGCCGGGGACGAGCACTGTGGGTTAAGCGAGATAGCCCTGTGGTACATTGGTGGAATATTCAAACACGCCAAAGCGCTCAATGCGTTTACCAACCCAACCACAAACAGCTACAAAAGGTTGGTTCCAGGTTACGAGGCGCCGGTTTTATTGCAGTATTCCGCTTACAACCGATCGGCATCCTGTCGCATTCCCTTCACTACGGATGCGGCAAAACGAGTTGAAATCCGCTTTCCAGATCCGACGGCAAATCCATACCTGGCGTATTCAGCCATGTTGATGGCAGGACTGGATGGCATCAGGAACAAGATCCATCCAGGTGAACCGGCGGTGAGGGATCTCTATGAACTGACTACGGCAGAGGAAAAAAACATCCAGAAAGTGGCGCCCTCTCTGAATCAGGCACTCATCGCGCTGGACACTGACCGAGAGTTTCTGAAGGAAGGTGGTGTTTTCACTGACACGGCGATTGACGCCTATATCGAGCTGCTATATGAGGACGTGAAGGCGATGCGGCTGGTAACGCACCCGCTCGAATTTGAGATGTACTACAGCAGATAGACGATCTGAATCGGGGGTGGTACTGGCTGATCCGTCCCGCGGCCAGTACCTCATCCGCCGCGAATCGATGTGAACAGGCCGGCACCCTGACTGCTGAGAAGTCGGTATGTTCCATCACGATTCAGTCCATGGATTAGAACGCATTGTCTGCAGACGACAACCTCCATAAGTAATCTCAGAGACACTCCATTCTTTGCTCGCACCTTTCTCCGGAGATCCGTCGGTCAATTCTCTCCATCTGCTACAGAACTTGGGCATGACAATTGAGAACATGTTGCGAGATACCACCAAAGCCTACGGAAAACCAACGTAATCAAGCTTTCATCAAGAGTTGAACGACAGGCAACGCGCGGAAAAACGCGACGCCTGAGTGTGCGGTTAGAATTGAAATCGAAGACAACGGACGCGCATTCCTTCTGATTTGGTCAAGTGGTGATCGCCGATGACTGCCAACAATTCGTAAGCAGTCGGTACACCACAAACGATGACCGGCAAATCAACAGCCATGCAAAATCTGCATTGTGCGGTCGAATCATTCACTAATTCTAATCTGAATGTGCTGATAACCAGTGAATCCGGAGACCGATAAAGAACGGGTGGCGCGAGCCTTATGTGAGAACGGCATCTGACGAGATCGACGACATGCCGCACCACTTACAAAGCAGCCTGCTGAGAATCGTGTCGGATGGCGAATTCCAACGGGTCGGTGGGACCACCGGGATTCTCGGTTGGAGTCGAATCGCGGGTGCTCACAGAAATTCAGAACTCCAAACTGAAAATATCAGTACAGGTGGATTGAATACACCAAAAGATCCCTTATATCTGGTTCGAGTGGAAACTACACCGCGCCCTTTTGTTGATCTCAAGTCAACGAAGTGCTTTTGCAATGGATTTGATGGGCTACCGATGCATTCATCGTCATTCGACGGTGTGTCAGACAAACAAAAATTGATAAAATGAACGCTCAAATGAATCCCTCCAGTCAACTTGCATCGTTAACGGACTAGAAATCAATGCCCAACAGTTTTATTTTTACCTCCGAATCAGTCTCGGAAGGACACCCCGACAAAATGGCGGATCAGATTTCCGATGCAATCTTGGATGCATTGATCGCCAAAGACAAAAACAGCCGCGCAGGCTGTGAGACACTGGTCAAATCCATCGCCCGCAATGCCCGCGAGCCGGATCATCACGCGATTCTTGCGGGCGAGGTCAGTACGGAAGCAGAAGCTGTCCAATATGCGCAAATCGTACGCGGCACGATCAGGGAGATTGGATACGACAGTGATGAACTGGGGTTTAACTGCAATAGAGTCATGGTGACCAATCTACTGAATGAACAGTCTCCGGATATCGCACTCGGTGTGAATGAAGGGCAGGGAGAAGACAAGGAGCAGGGAGCGGGCGACCAGGGTCTGATGTTTGGTTATGCATGCAACGAAACGGACGTTTTGATGCCGCTGCCGATTACCTATGCTCATCGGTTGATGCAGCGACAGGCAGAGGTTCGCAGGAATGGTTCGCTCAGCTGGCTGCGCCCCGATGCGAAAGCCCAAGTCAGCGTAATTTATGAGGACGGTAGACCTGTCGCAATCTCGAAGATCGTGCTCTCCACCCAGCACGATGACCATCATTCGATTGATCGAGAGACCATCCGGGAGGGCGTGATTGAAGAGATCATCAAACCGGTGATTTCAGGCCACTGGATGCCGACTTCCGACGAAAGCATATTGATCAATCCGACGGGAAAATTCATCGAAGGTGGCCCGAAGGCGGATTGTGGGTTAACCGGGCGCAAAATCATCGTCGACACTTACGGCGGGACGGCACGCCATGGTGGCGGCGCGTTTTCCGGTAAAGACCCGTCGAAAGTCGATCGTTCAGCCGCCTATGCCGCACGTCATGTAGCCAAAAATCTGGTGCAGGCGAAATTGGTCGAACGCTGTGAAATTCAGATCGCCTACGCCATTGGCGTCGCCCGACCGGTCTCGATGATGGTCAACAGTTTCGGTACAGCCAAGTCTGGATTGGACGACGGGAAAATCGCCCGTATCGTTCGTGAAGTGTTCGATCTGCGGCCGAAGAACATCATCAAAGAGCTGGATCTGCTGCGACCTATTTATCAGAAAACCGCTGCCTACGGACATTTCGGCCGGACTGAAGATGAATTCTCCTGGGAACGAACGAACCGGGTCGACGACCTCATTCAGGCGGCCAAGTGACGACAGCGCTGACCACCATTAATTTTCAACCATACAAGGAACGGACGATATGCCAACCGCTCTGAAATCAGTCATTCAGGACTACAAAGTCGCCGACATCAATCTCGCCAGCTGGGGACGCAAGGAAATTGCCATAGCTGAAACTGAAATGCCGGGGCTCATGACACTGCGTCGCAATCATGCAGTCGACAAACCTCTCGCAGGCGCCCGCATCACTGGCTGCCTGCATATGACCATCCAGACCGCAGTGCTCATAGAGACACTGCAGACGCTGGGTGCTGAAGTCAGATGGTCATCATGCAACATTTTTTCGACTCAGGACCATGCCGCAGCAGCCATCGCGGCAACTGGAACGCCTGTCTTCGCCTGGAAAGGCGAAACGGAAGAAGAATACTGGTGGTGCCTCGATCAGACGATTTTCGGTCCGAATGACTGGCGGCCAAACATGCTCCTTGATGATGGTGGTGATCTGACGCTGGTCATGCATGAAAAATATCCGCAGCTCCTGAACGGTATCCGAGGACTGACCGAAGAAACGACAACCGGCGTTCATCGTCTCAATGAAATGGTGGCTCAGAACCGTCTGCTGTGTCCAGCTTTCAACGTCAATGATTCAGTAACCAAAAGCAAATTCGATAATCTTTACGGTTGTCGGGAATCTCTGTTAGATGGAATTAAACGCGCCACCGATGTCATGGTTGCAGGCAAGGTTGCCGTCGTCTGCGGTTATGGTGATGTTGGCAAGGGATGTGCGCAGTCACTGAGAGGACAGGGCGCCAACGTGCTGATTACGGAAATCGACCCCATCTGCGCACTGCAGGCGGCGATGGAAGGTTTTCGGGTTGTTACCATGGAGGAGGCCGCATCAATCGCCGACCTATTCATCACTGCAACCGGCAACTGGCATGTCATCACGATGGATCACATGCGGGCGATGAAAAACCAGGCGATCGTCTGTAACATCGGGCACTTTGATGGCGAGATTGATGTCGAGTCGCTGCGCAGTCTACAGTGGGAAAATATCAAGCCGCAGGTTGATCACGTCATTTTCCCAGACAAAAAAAGATTGATTCTGCTGGCTGAAGGCCGACTGGTCAATCTGGGGTGTGCGACCGGGCATCCTAGTTTTGTGATGTCGAATTCGTTCACCAACCAGGTTCTGGCGCAGATTGAGTTGTGGAACAACTTGACCAGCTATGAGAATAAAGTTTACGTTCTGCCAAAAATCCTAGATGAAGAAGTCGCTCGATTGCATCTGGAAAAAGTCGGCGCCAAACTGACGCGGCTGACGGCTGAACAGGCCAAATACATAAACGTACCCGCCAACGGCCCCTACAAGCCGGATTACTACCGGTACTGATCAGGAGGGATTGCCCGAGATTAAGGCAACCCTCTCAACACGCCTTGGTTGTGGACTCAGGCGGATATGTCCGGCAAAGCCTGGCTTTCCAGCATGGTGATGGAATCTTTGAGCTGAAGCTTCCGTTTTTTCAGACGTCGAATTTGTAATTCATCCGTGTTGCGATCATTCGCCAGCCGTTTTAGAACATCGTCAAGGTCCCGATGCTCTGTCTTTAGTTCTTCTATCCTTAACTGAATATTCTCAGAATGATTTTCCTGCATAGATTTGGATCCTAGGAATGGGTACTGATTGAGAAGGGATTTGTGAAATTCGAAAAAAAACGCATTGCATCAACTCTATCTTCTCAAGGCAGCTGCGATAGAGAATACAATACGTATCTGCACAATTTTTCGATCATTTCAGTGATTATATTAAAACCTTTTCATCTGGATTCCACAAAAAATAGTTTCCATTAATCAAAGACCGGAGCCAATTGGAGTGTATTCGGTTTAAGTCACACACCATATCCTAAAATCTGAAAAAATATTTTTGGTCGTAGTATATCCAAGTTACAGTATGAGACCAATGGTTATACGTGATCTGTCCTAAACCTAGGTACTATACAATTGTGTATTTACTATGAATACAAAATATAAAAAATCAATCTTCAGGTTCGGAATTAAAACTGATTGAATTCAGTATTATTTTAGTTGCCCCAGATACGGATGATATCCAACATGACAAGACCAATCTTACACCAATTTTTTCAACCATCAATCTTGGCAAACAAATAACCATTCAAGCGGAATCAGAAAGAATTTCTGTGATACAACAGAACTTGGATTGGGATACATCTTTAGATCATTTAGCAACCCGTCATCAGAATTGACAGATGATTCTTCCATTATCGACCTGTGGTTGCCCTTGCTGTACAATCAGGCAACACCAGATTTGCAATATGCGCTGAACCAATTGAATGGCGTGAAAGACGAGGCTCAGGAGGAAGGGTTTGAAATTCCCAATGAATTGGCGATAAAGAATGCACGACAGCTGTTGTTGGAAATGTATAAGATTTATCCGATTTGTTATGAAATATTTCCCGCACAGATGGGTGAAGTATCTATCCATGCACAAGTTGGTTTTCGAAAATCTGTAGTTGTCATATGTGATTCGGATGGGAGTATTCTATGTCTTGTCAGCATTCTGGACAGCAGTCGCAGGGCTCGTTATTCTACTTCGGCAGGACTTCCTGATGGATTCATAATGGAAGCGCTTTTAGAGTTAAAGAACACAAAGGAACAAGCTGATTGACCATTAACGACACGCTCAATCAAGAAGAAAATCTAGGTCGATAAGTATTCTCAAGTTCAAATGCCAGAAGAGCGGCAAAGAATGGATTTTCCTACTCAGTTTTTTTTAGAAAAGATAGGAAAAAAGTACATTTCTGTTGATAAGATTGGCATTGCTCCGAAAGAGAAGGCCATCATAATAGCAAGGAGAGTGGCAACTGAACGAGGAGAAAATAGAAATTTCTACGGTTGGGCGGTTATTTCAGTAAAAAGAATTTATAGTTTGAATTGTAGTGTCAAGGTGACACCAATTCGTGAAATTCCGTACCATGCAGATATACAGATACCCGATGATGCCATTGAAAACAAAGATATTAAGCGAGATATAGCGCATCAACTGGCGGCTAATTCCTCTTGGAGAGGAGTTGAAGAACACATCTAGAAATTTAAGTTGATGAGCGATACCGCAAAGTGCTGACAAGTTACCAGCCTCGATCATATTTATCAGAACAGAAGGCAGGCAGGATTTCATCTGGGTCCGACGGTATGGACCTGCAATTCATCATGTAGGCCCATATCAACCACTTAGTCCCGTTCAATAACCCAGTGTATTCTCGTGTGCCCAGTTCGGATCATCCACGCTTAGCTCGCCGATCTGAGCGGCAAAGGCATCGGCAACGATCTGTGGCACATTGCTGCCGGTCAGCGACTTCAGAAACGCTTCAAGGTCGTCCTTTTCAACCCCGCTCATACCGAGCGGACGGATCAACGGCGACAGCAGTTCATTCGGTATACCGCCACGGTCGTAAAAGTCAATGACCTCCCTCAGCGTACCAAATTCTCCATTGTGCATATAAGGCGCGGTCAGCGCAATATTGCGCAGCGTCTGCGTACGAAACTTCCAGCGGTCAGCTGGATTTTCAGTAACCCGATACAGGCCGAGATCGTTGAAACTCTTGATTCTCGAAACGGATTGAATCGTTTCACTGGCGACTTCAGTAAATACGCCTGGCGCGAGTTGGACGCGGATGCTTTTCCGTTTCTGCGCCGGCTTTTCCGCTCTTGAAACCGCATAACCAATCCCAGTATTGTGAAACTGGTGATCCAGAAACAGCGCGTGGTCCGTCTGTATGCGGTGACAGACCGCACATTGGCCTTTGCCAGCGAATATCTCGAAACCCCGTTTTGCAGATTCGGTGATGGCATCATCATCGTTTCCAAAATACCACCGATCGAAGGGAGAGTCCGCAGACAGTAGGGTACGCTGATAGCTGGCGAGCGCGTCGCCAATCGCTGCCATATCCGGCGGGCGACCCTCAAACGCCGCTTCAAAGAGTCCATCATAGTCCCTGATGCGCCTGATTTTGTTGATTACGTAACCAATCGACGGGGCGGCCATTTCATTGCGTGCGGTGATCGGCTGCCAGACCTGAGTTTCGAGACCGATTTCCCGCCCATCAAGAAATATGTGTTTCAGATAAGCGACATTGTAGATCGTCGGTGCGTTTCTGATGACCAGTCGGCCTTCAACCCCGACTGCGGTACTGATCTCATTGTTTGTAAAGCCCTGCTCTGGAATATGGCAGTTGGCACAGGAAACGGTGTTGTTGATCGACAGCCGGCGATCGAAAAACAACTGACGGCCCAAGTCAATCTTGGCGCGTGTCAGCGGATTGTTGGATGGGACTGGCACGGGCGGCAACCCGAGCGGTGGGGTTTCAACGAGCTGAATGAGATCCTGCCTGCTGCCTCTGCGGTTCAGCAGACTGCGCGACTGCGTCTGATAATCGGCACTCTCATAGCCTTCTTTGACGTCTCCGGGTCCGAAAGCCTGGCTGACATCAAATTCCTCTCCGGATTCAAGATCACCACTGGTCTGCGCGACCACCTCATCGGATGTGGCAACCGAAAAGAAACAGCCGCATACGATGGCTAATACGAGAATGTGTAACGAGTGCCGCATCGGCGCCTACGGCGTTGACTGCGGCTCCATCAGCAGAGTCTCGAGGTCATTCATCAGGATATCAGGGTGCAGGAATCCAACACTGTAGATGTTTCGGATCTGTTTCTCTCGATCAATCAGGTAGACGCGCAGCAGGTGAATGTACTCGACAATATCCTCACCATGGTTACCGTGATGCTCGACCCGTACCGGGTATTGTCCATAGCCATCAATGATGGGCTGCAGAGTCGCCGCATTACGGGTGGTGAGAAACTGCCAATCATCCGACCCCTCGCTGAACAGAGTCTTCATCGCCGAAAGAACCTCAGGCGTATCATGTTCAGGATCAAACGATATGGTCAGCAGCGACACCTGCTGTGCCATCTCGGGTCGCTGATTCAGCCGGGCCTGCACTTTATACAAAACCGCATTGGCCAAAGGACAGCCGTTTTCGTCGGTACAGCGCGTGAAAATGAAACTCAATACCGTCAACCTGTCAGCCATCAGATCAAACAGGCGAGACGGAGAGTCATCGCTCGTCAATACTTCTCCGTCGGTCGCATGTTTGATGACCGGCAACCTGTAAGTGCCTGGCTTCGGTGGTTCGTAGGGCAGATCGCCCCATCCCGGCGCTCTGAACGGACTGCTGGCCGGTACGTCGGCGGCAACGATCACAAATAAGCAGACCGCTACCGGCAGTAGCAATACCAGTCGCATCGGCAGAACCAACTGACTCACAGACGCTCCAGGAATCGGTGATTGAGGGAGGGTTATCCGCCAGGAAATGGGTCAACTGTCAGCTTGAACCTTCACCAGCTCTTCGCCCGTCTGCTCACTCTGAACGACTCGCGTGGCATCATCGTGTGGATTGGTCAGGCCATACATGGCATAGGAACCAAAGCGCATCTGATGCGCACGACCAAGACCGTGCTCGTAAAAATCGATGGACCACTGGTGTTCCAAAGTTTCACCATCCCAGTGATAAAGTTTGACATACTGCTCGTCGGCGTCGCCGGTCTTATCCCAGTTACCGAGCAGCGAGCTGGAAAAATACACCCGTTCTCCATCCCAACTCTGGGAAACCATGTTAATCTGGCTGCCGATGACTTGTTCGTACACCTGCTTCGGTGCATGCGGGTCCGATATGTCAAAATAACGCGCCTTACCTTCCAGGAACGTATCCACCCAAAGACCCGTATCATCAGCCGTGATTGAAATATCGACAGGCAACGGTACATCAGCGGGGTTTCCGATATCGGCAACAGCTTTGGCCTGCCACTCGCCGGCGTCGTCTTCATAGATCAACCAGATCTGGGAGGTGAGAGCGGTGCTGGTAAAGCAATATCGGTGGTCTGGATCCCAGGCACATCGAATTTCCAGCGGCACTCCCGGTACATCAAGGACTTTCAGCGGTTTACGAGCGTGCATGTCCCAGACGACCATCGTATTGCCAAATCGCTGCATCGCTTCAGGAGAACTCAGCATCGCACCAAAATCCATCATATAGTTCGACCAGCCGGTAAACGAAGACGTCAGCATGATGTTGAGATCCGCCTTCACTCGAACGTCATAGCCATATCCGTCGGCAAATTGGCCGGTTTTCATCGCGCCGCGAAGGTCCTGGTCCGTCGGAATCCAATGGGTTGCAATGTACTCGCCATCATTGTTGTATTCCGCCATACCCGTGCGACCGCCGTTGTCAACGTTGTTGGAAAGAGCGGTCACCATCATCCGGCCAGGCAGGGCGTAGAATGTATGCGGACCGACCAGGCCACCGGTAGCTTCTGCAAAGTCGGTGATGACCTTGGCGATCTTCGGTTCGGCCGGATCACTGTGTATGTCGAAAATGAAGATTTTGTTGGTATCCAGTCCCCCGGCCCAGAGATATCGACGATCATCCGTCAACCCGGAGTGATGGGCTTCATTTCGACCGCCCACCGAAAGCACATGAACAATCTGTCCATAGTTATCAGCCGCCGGATTGGTACCAATCGTTACCAATTTATCCTGCTCGTCGCCGACTCCCTCAACGCCGAGCGTCCAGACATAAACATAGTCTTCTTGACCCGTGATTTTTGCGATGTAGGGCGACATGCAGGTTTCGTCCGCCTGAGTTGGCAGAGCGAAGAAAAATGGCATACTCAAAGCCAGAAAAAATACAACAAGCCTTTTCATAGTCTTCACCTCGTTTCAATTTGTTGATAATCCAATGATCGGTTTGATTCGATACTTGATCAGATAATACCATATATTGACGCCTGACATGCTACTCCCGTCTCAGCGGTGGCCATTACGCGGTCTCCAATTTGAGCATCTGAAGCATGGACCGGAGATCAGAAACGAATGCCGATTCCCACCTGACCAACCGCCATATCGACCGATTCTGACAGGCAGGCAATCAATTCCAGGGCCATTTTCGATTCAGTAAAAAAAAACTGAAAGGCTCCATGGGATTTGGAAATTGGTGAACGACAGGCCGAATCGTGCTATATCATTGAACCTTGCAATGAGCTCGATTCAGGGAAATGAAGCCAACGATCAGCTACTCCACCGGTAACGCTACACTGAAAAAGCAACTGTCATTGCAACCGGCAGAGACGATTGGACCCCATTTGATACACTCCCGGCATCATCCGGGTTGTCATTGAAGGCCACGTCATCTGAAATCCATCAGCTTATGGCTTGCACCGGATCTGCATCGGTCGGGAGTTTCACGAGCGAATGTTCGGATTGCATCGGTCGATGCATGATGTGTTTCGTTACTGGGTCCATTGCATTCAAACGAAGTTTTACTGAATGGCGCGCGTCGCGCCGGTATGACCAATTAGCGGGAGACCAACTGAAATGAAATCCACAAGTGCCGAAATGTTGGCAATGGATCAGAATCACCTGATCCATCCTCTGCACGCACACGGTGCGCATGACAATGCCAGAATCTGGGTGGAGGGCCATGGCTCCACCATCGTCGACTCAGATGGCAAAGAATATATTGACGGATTGGCCGGACTTTGGAACAATACCGCAGGTCACAGCGCCACCCGGCTGATTGACGCGGCGGCGGCTCAATATGCAAAACTGCCCTACGCATCGGGCTATATCGGCAGTTCAAACGATAGGGCGATTGAACTCGCTGGAAAACTCGCACGGATCTGTTACCCGCAGATCAATCATTTCTACCTGACCTCCGGTGGTGGTGAGGCGACGGATTCCTCAATCAAGATGTCCAGATATTACTGGAAACTGAAAGGACAACCCAAAAAAACAAAGGTCATCTCGCGGATGCTGGGATATCACGGCGTAACTTTCGCCGCAATGTGCGCAACCGGCATGCCCGTATACTGGCCGATGTTTGAGCCGCGCATCCCAGGATTCTCCCATATCCCATCCCCTTATCCTTACCGGTATGAATCGACCGATGCCGGCGTCTCTCAAGGGATCGCCGCAGCGAATGAACTTGAAAAGCGAATTCTCGAGGAAGGACCTGAGACCGTGGCCATGTTCATTGCTGAACCCGTTCAGGGATCGGGAGGGGTTATTCCCCCGCAGGATGACTACTTCCCGCGAATTCGTGAAATCTGCGATCATTACGAAGTGCTGCTGGTCGCCGATGAAGTGATCACCGGTTTCGGCCGAACGGGGAAAATGTTTGCTCTGGAACATTGGAACATACAGCCCGATATCGTTCAATTTGCGAAAGCGATCACCTCAGGGTATTTTCCGTTCGGTGGAATCGGCATCAGCGACGATTTGGCCGATGCGATGGAAGCCAGTTCGGAACCTTTCATGCATGCCTATACGTACAGTGCCCATCCAATTGGCAGCGCAATCGCCTGTGCCATGATCGATCTGATTGAAGATGAGAATTTTCCCAAACAGGCGGCCGAAAAAGGTCAGCGACTGAAGGAAAATCTGACCAGTGCGCTGGGCGACCACCCGCATGTCGGAGATATCCGTGGCCTAGGCCTGATTTACGGTGTTGAATACGTCAAGGATAAGTCGACGAAAGAAGCCTTTGATCCGGCCGATAAAATCGGCGAAAAGATTTTGCATGCGGCAATTGAACGCGGCCTGTTCAGCCGGGTACGTGGCGATGTATTCTGCATTGCACCACCGATCGTCATTGAAGAATCCGAGCTTGATCGACTGGCCGCCATTCTGCGAGCGGCCACCATTGATGTGCTAGGTGCAGCGTAATCCAAACGCCTGTTTCGTTCGGCAGTGTCGGTGCGATCGATCCAATCAATCAGTCGCACCGGCTCGGCAACGCGCGACAGGGACGTGAGCTGAGGTGGATCATGGATCTCAAATCCAGCATCCGAACAGTCATTGATCACCCCCAGCCCGGCATACGCTTCCGAGATATCACCTCGCTCCTGCGTTTACCGGAAGCATTCCGCCATTGCATTGACCTTCTCGGCCAACACCTGCACAATACTGAACTTGACGGACTGGTCGCGATAGATTCGCGCGGCTTTCTGTTTGCGTCCGCTCTCGCCTATCAGCTTCATCTGCCGCTGTTTCCAGTCCGAAAAGACGGCAAACTGCCCGGCGAAACCATCGGTACCGACTATGAAATGGAATACGGAGCGAACCGACTTGAAATTCACACCGATGCATTTGAACCGGGCTCGCAGGTGGCGATCATTGATGACCTGATCGCCACGGGGGCTACCCTCTCAGCGACTGCTGAACTGGTGGATAAACTTGGTGGGTCAGTGGTTGCCTGCTCAGTGGTGATCGAACTGATTGATTTGAAAGGAAGAGCGCGAATCTCACCGATTCCACTCCGCAGTCTCATTGCCTTCCGCGAGGATGAGGTCTGATTGCCAGCAGCCCGATGGCCGCGTTCACCGACGTCTTGCCAGAGTTGGAAGATCACCCGTTAAACCACACGCCAGGCGAATGATCTCCCGTTTTGGAAAAGCCATCCGGTTCGTCAGCGTCAACCCCATCCCGAGCACAGTCTGAATCAATTTTGAAGGATGCCGGAAGCCCCAGTCAAACCCGTCCATCATATATCCGGTTGGCACGTTCGAGGACTTTCTCCAGCGTTGATACTTTTTTAATCTTGTCGTTTCCGATGGGTCGCGTCCAGGCGCGGATTTTCCTTCCATCAACACCTCGCTCAGAGTGGCGGCATCCATCAATCCAAGGTTGACGCCCATGCCGGCAAGCGGATGAATAATGTGTGCCGCATCACCCGCCAGAACCGTTCGACCGGAAAAATAGGCGCCTGCCTCTACTTTCCTTAATTCAAAAGACACGATTCGACTCCGCAGACGCAGATCACCCAATTCATAATCGATGGCGGCGGCCAGACGTTTTTCGAAGGCTTGATCAGTTAAGCTCAATAGTTCGCTGGCAACGGCATTTTCCGCACTCCAGACAATTGAATAACTGCCATCCGCAAGTGGTAAGAATGCCAACGGTCCAGATGGGAGAAATACCTGCAGGGCAATCTGAGCGCACGGTTCGGCACCCTCGATTCGCGCCACTAACGCCGTCTGGTGATAACTGGATTCTGAGACTTCAGTTCCTATGGACTCGCGGACTGTTGAATTTCCACCATCAGCTCCCACCAGCAGCAGACAGCTCAATAGATCGCCATCAGTGAGATGAATCTGCACTTTCTCATCGTCCTGTGAGATTGACTGAAGCGGTGTACCGAATCTTAGGTCCACCTTGTCGCACCGTTCCACCAATTCCAAAAGCGAAGTGGTCATGACACTTGCTTCAACCACATGACCCAAGTGCCGTTCACCGATTTCATCCGCTCGAAATTCAATTCGACCACCCGCCGGATCCCAAACCCTGATTCGATCAAAGGGACTGACCCGTTTCTCAATCATTCCCGACCAGGCGCCGACGGCATCAAGAAACGCGACCGAAGCAAGATTCAGCGTATTGACTCTGAGATCGTAAGCGGATTCATTGAACCGTGGCCGGTGACTGGATTCGAGAATCAGAATTCGATAACCAGAATCTCGCATGGCGGCAGCAAACGCCAGTCCTATCGAACCGGCGCCAACCACCACAATGTCACAGTCGAGATTGCTCATCAGACCTGATTGCCGTCTTACGTTTCAGTTTGGGTCAGTTCCGGTTGTCGGCCATGCAGTCCCATCGTACGTTTCAGCAGCCACCGCTTGAACGGTGGCATCGTCTGCAGCAGATCAAGACCCAAGTTGCGGACCGGTGTCAGGACCGGCCAATCATTGGCAAAAACTCGCAGCATCCCGTCCGTAAACCAAATCACATTCTGACTTTCCCGAGCTCGCCAGCGCTCATACCTGGCCAACACATCGTAGCTGCCAATGTCCCACCCGCGGGCGCGGTTTTCATTCAGCACCTGTGCCAATGCCGCCGCGTCCCGCAGTGCCAGATTGAATCCCTGTCCCGCAACCGGGTGAACCGTGTGTGAGGCGTTGCCAACGACAACGACTCGGGGACGGACGAATTGATTGAGGTAACTCAGCGTGAGCGGATAGGTTTTGCGCTCGCCGATGAAGTTCTGAAAGCAACCGGCGCCATCGCCGAAACAAGCCTGAAGTTTGTGCAGAAAATCGCGTCTCGACAATCGCATGGAATCTTCAATCTCATCGGGCTCCTGCGTCCAGACGACAGAATAGCCGGACTCACCAACCGGGAGCAGCGCCAGCGGACCGGAACGTGTGAAATGCTCGTATGCACTCCCGCGATTCTTTCGGTCCGCTTCAATCCGACAGACCAGCGCCCGCTGTCGATAGTGAATGCGGCGGGCTTTGAATCTCAGCTGCTCGCGCAGCGCAGAATTCGAGCCATCGGCAATGACCAGCAGTTTGGCAGATAATCGGTTGACGCCACCAGTGTTGACCTCACTCACTTCCGCCGCCACTCCGCTGCCGCACAGTTCTAGATCGGTCAGCGTCATCGGGCTGAAAATCGCCACTTGACCGTTCGACTTGAGCACCTGCAGCAGATTCACACCCAACGCACGAGCCTCGACATTCCAACCAAGCGCATCTCGACCAACATCCTTGGCATGGAGGCGGGCATAACCACCAGCCGCCGCATCACTGACTTCAATCTGTCGAATCGCGGTTGCGTGGGTGGCACGCAATTTCTGCCAGACTCCCAGATTACGGAAGATTGCGCCCGAACTATAGGTCAGAGCCAGTGCCCGTCCGTCAAAACTCGGCTGTTCGGCGCTAGCGTAGGGCGACACCTCGATCAGTGCGACTTTAAACCCATAATACCCCAGCGCACAGGCGAGACTCGCACCCACCATGCCGCCACCATTGATGATCAGGTCGAATTCTTCGGTCTTCATTGATATTGACCGCCCGAGTCGTCGATGTTGACTAATCTGACATCAACCGTTCAATTTCATCAATCTCTTTAGGCACACCTGAGGTCGTTATCAGGTTGCCGGTCTCTGTGATCAGAACGTCGTCCTCAATGCGGATGCCAATCCCGCGCCACTGCTCGGCCAGATCGGCCGATGGTGAAAAATAAAGCCCCGGCTCAATCGTCATATACATGTGGGGCTCGAGTCGGCGCCAATCCGTCTGGTCGCGATAGCGGCCGACATCATGAACGTCCAAACCGAGCCAGTGCCCGACCCTATGCATGTAGTAGCGCTTATAGGTTTCATTTTCTAGTGCCTCGTCTTTAGAACCGTTTAATATTCCAAGTTCAATCAAACCTTCGACCATCACCTCAACTGCCGCGTTTTCGACATCACCATATCGGTTGCCAGGCTTAGCCGCGTTGATGGCGCATTTTTGCGCGGCCAGCACAACCTCATAGACGGCCCGCTGGCAGTCGTTGAACCGACCGTTGATCGGAAAGGTACGAGTGATATCGCTGGCATAACAATCATACTCCGCACCGGCATCGATCAGCAGCAGGTCGCCATCATTCAATCGGTCAGCATTGCTCACATAGTGCAGGACACACGCGTTCTCACCGGCCGCCACAATGCTTGGATAGGCAGGAACACAGTCGCTACGTCTAAAGCAGTATTCGATCTGCGCCTGAATTTCGAACTCTGTCATGCCGGGTCTGCAGACTCGCATCGCCTGCTGATGCGCATTGGCGGAGATCTTGGCGGCACGCAGGATGGCAACGATCTCTTCAGGTTCTTTGAAAAGCCGCATTTCGTGGAGAAGTCCACCCATATCAACCACCGCATCAGGCGACCGAATGCCAGCACGATTTTTCTGGCGCGCCTCGTTCAGCCATCTTAACATTTTCGCGTCAAAATCGGCATAGCGGCCCAAAGGATAGAAAACCCGGCTGCGATTCTCCATCAGACCGGGCAAGATCTTATCCAGTTCCGTAATTGAATGAGCCGAATCCGCCTGATAGTTCTCAATGGCGCCTTTGGTTCCGACCCGGCGACCATCCCAAATCTCCATGTGGGGATCGCGTTCCCGACAGAACAGAATGAAGTCACCGGCTTCACTGCCGGGAGCCAGCACTGCAACCGCTTCGGGCTCTGGAAAATGCGTCAGGTAATAGAAATCACTGTCAGGTCGAAAGGGATAAAACACGTCCGAATTTCGCCGCTGGTGGGGAGCAGTCGGAATCACTGCAATTCCGCCATCCAGCTGCTTCATCACTCGCGCGCGCCGTTCGCCGTTCAATATGCTCGCCACCATAGGTTCAACTCATCAATCAATCTGCAATGGATTCAAATGTTCATAAAGCAACTGAACGCCAACCCTCAAGTGTTCTTCCAGCAGTACGTAGGACTCGTCCAAGCTGTCAGCTGACTCATCGTCGTCAATTTCCAGATTAACCATCTGTTCAACATCCTCAACGAATTCGACGCAGTCATCGGATAAGTCTTCGACGGCTGTTTCAGCATAATCAAGCAAAGCAACCAAGTAGCCGCGGCACCACGATCCCATGCTGTCGACACGATGGCCCAGCGGGCATTCATAGTCCGGCAGCAGAATCTCATAGTCGAACCCATCATGATTCAACTTGTCCCGCACCACATGAAATGCCGTCAGCACGCGGTCGGAAAAATTCTCATAATCGGTCTGTGCCAGAAAACGTTTGGAAATGAGCGTCGGAAGCCAATCATCAATGTCGCTCTCTTCAATTCCAGCACAGACCAGTCCCGACAACATGCCATGAAAATAGGCCGCATCCATTTCCAGCTCGTACTGCTTGAGCGTCTGTTCAATTTCCTGGTAAATCAGATTCATAGAGTTTGATTGGATGTCTATTGAAGCATTCTTTCGAATTCTGAAATGGCCACGGGATCCTGCAGGACGATTTGACCTGAATAAAAACCGTCTTTTCGAATTAATTGAATAAAGTTGGAAAGTTCTTTAAATCTTTAAATCAGGCAGTCGAAAATCTCAGACTCGATCGGAAGAGATTGTCTGTTTCAGAGCGTTTGTATTCAGCGAAATAAGTGATTATTACGCAATTTACAAGGTAGGGATGCGATATGAAAAAAAACGAATACTATAGCCATCCGAATCAATTTGGGATGTAAACATCCGAGAAAGCCGCCCCAAGTTACAATAATGAAACTACCTAAGAAGGAAGAGGGTGGTTTCAGAGTTCATGACCTAATTCTAATTATTATGATACATATTCCACCTGTGGAGCAGACTGATGGGTCCATCGGACGACAGATTTTCAACGGTCGTTTCGCGTACTTGACCTGATCTTTCAGCGATAGCGGATGATGCGCCCGGCACTCACTCAGTGCCCGACCGCCGTCGACCGGGGTCTGCCGCGCCGATTGGAAAACGTCAACCCACTGATTTGACAGACCTGTCCATTAGTGAATGATTGTTAAAATCAACTACCATGTCAGGAATTCATGAGTTCATGAAAACGAATTCTGAATCACAAATGAAAAGCATATGTTCCGGCTACGAACAAAACCAATTCCGTGACCGATTTTTTTGTTCCAAATTCACGTCTCGCCAATTTCTATGTCTTCTGCTCCCTGCTGGCCGCAAAACATTACGTTCAGATTGTTTTTTTAATATTTCATCCATTCTTCTCTGTCTTTCTTCATGACATACTTCGGTCATTTGTTCATTTTTCTGAACTGGTGTCATCATCATTTTTACAAACCTCATCCTGTTTCAAAAATCTAAACTCGGGTTTTCGTTGTGGGATTCTTGCCACTTTCCCTAATTTCTTTATGGTTTCAATTTCACTTTTGTTTGCTTGCCTAACATTTGTAAACATCCTCTGCGCTTCGTTGAAATCTATAACAAATCCATGACTTGGATAAGAACTCGTAAGTTCCTGAATAAATTGTTCTTTCAAATTCCTGGATTTGGAATTCAGCCTGTCCGCATATTCTTCACCAATTCGCATCGCTCTTGATCTGGACCCAACTTCTTCTGGGTCAATCCGTCCGAATATCGGGCTATACAAGGAGGAAATGACTTGACTCGCAGCATTCATTGCAGTTCGAATCGAAACAATTCCATTTGACGCCGTCCATATCTCAATTATTAGCCTATGATACATATCCGCAGCTCTATCCTCCATGCAAACAAAAGCTTCACTAATATTGAGACCAGATTCTCGTACACCGAGCTTATCTTCTATCTGCATTTGGACATCAAGCGGTCCCAGTTCACCGTATGGAGTAAATACCAAACAGTTGCCCGATATTGCTAATAATGTCCCTGCACTCTTACACAGGCCAGATAACAATACGTCAAAATACTGATATTTATCTTGTAGATATCGTCCTATTTTGTATGCTGCGTCAGCGTCTCCCCCATTTGAAACCAATATTAGAACCGCGTTGTCCTCCTATTGTTCAGAATCAACAAGCTCAATAAATTCTAAATCCAACCCGCGAGATAATTCAGCATTGTATAAAATCCAGTCAATCATTTGAGTTTATCAGTACAAAAAATGAAATTTAGATGATTATTCAATTCCAATTATTGGATCATATTAAAGCCGTACTAGATTCGTTTCATCGTTAGCGTTAAATCCTATAAACTCTTTCTGATCAAGATTTTTCACGTCATCATCAAGAGACCAACTCTACGAAAAGCAACCTTCAACTACTGATGACAGTAAGCTGTCATCACATCCAATACATATTTGCCGTGTTGATTGAAATCTGTCAACAAATTGTGAATTCGCAAACTGCTTCGCACGTTGGTCATTGGGGCGTTTCAATCTCATACGTCTGAATCAGGCATGGAATAACCCATGGCATAAGTCCTTCTGATTGATTGTATAACTTCATTCCGGCTGAGATCGTTCGAAAATCGACTCGGATACACGGCTGGCAATGCCATCGGTGGCCGATCATTCACGATCCAGTCACTGACGAACGCACCGGCCCCACCGCCGGTACCGATGCCGATGCAAAAGCCGGTTGCCAGCCACAGACCAGGCAGATTATCCACAGGCCCCAACAGTGGCAGACCGTCGGGTGTGTAACAGATCGGACCGTTCTGTACGGTTTTTATGCCAGCTTTCGCGAATGCTGGTATTCGAGCCATGACTTTCTGCAGATGCGGCTCAAGTCGCGGTAAGTCATTTTCCAACAGCTCCTCGCCGAAGTTCGAAGGAATACCATCCGGCTGCCAGGGTTTGGGGGCAGATTCATAGACCCCGCATAACAGACCCTGTCCTTCCTGACGTACGTTTGCCGGTGCGGAAGGGTCGCGCACGGTTGGCAGCTCAGCTTCAAGTGAGGCGATGTCCGGTATCACATCAGTGATGATCTCGTGGTGCTCAAGCGCATACACCGGCAAATTCAAACCCAATGAATGCAACAGTTCACGCGCCCAAAAACTGTTGGCGACAATGACATGTGTGGCTCGAATACTGGTATTGGTGGTTTCTACCACCCAGGTTCCATCGGTCTGTCTGACCAAGTTTTCGACCGGACTGCTGGTCTCGACCTGCGCACCGCTCCGCCGCGCCGCCTTGGCCATCGCAAGAGTGGCTCCGACCGCATCGACGTGGCCATCGCCCGGTGTGTGAGCCGCCCCTTTCAGACCCGTGATGTCAAGTAGAGGATGCAGCCGCTGAAGCTCAGGCCCATCAACGACGCGATAGTCGACGCCGATTGATTCATAAAGGGGAGCAAGCCGCCGATAAGCGTTCAACTGTACATCATCTATTGCCAGGCGAAGGCTTCCAGTTGCATGGAAACCAACGTTCTGACCTGACTGTCTTTCCGCTTTGAGGTAAGTTTTGATCGAATCGATGTAAAGGCGGGTGATGCTCGGATAGTGGCCAAAATAGGTTACGTTACCTGCCGCATGCCAAGTGGAACCAGAAGTCAGGCTACGACGCTCCAGCAGTACGGTATCGCACCAACCCCGCTGGCTCAGATGGTAGAGGATGCTGCATCCGACAATACCGCCGCCGATGATCAGGACCCGAACCCGACTGCTCAATTTGCGAACGCTGCCAGTTTGGAGGGATCTAGTCGAACTAGTCGAATCGGGAAATTCTGACGAATCATGTCATCCACCGCGCCATCAATGTGGCTGGGGTGATGTGTGTGAAGCAGGTGTTTTGCAGATTCAGCGGCCCGCGTCAGCATATCTGCCGCGCCAGTGCGCCACCAGTCTTCGGGAGATTGGCGGTCAGCGAATTTCGGGTATTCGTACTCCGTCTCCATCAGATCGATCGTCTGTTCATGTCCAAGATAGTGACCGGCATTGAAAACCGCATCGCGAACCGTATCGACTGAGAGGGTGTCTTCCGTAACTTCGATTCCCCTCCCGACGCGACGAACAAAAGACAGGAGCTCATCGTCGATGACCATCGACTCGAAAGAACTGCCAAGCAGACTGCCCAGCATGCCAACGGATTCATAGACCAAGCCACCACCCGACAGAGCCGCGAGAGTCAAACTGATGGCTTTTTCAAAACCAGATTGGTAGTCGGGCAGTTTGGCATCAGTCATGCCCGCGCCGAGCCCACCGGGTATGCCATAGTAGGCGGACATCTGACCGGAGGCCGCACCCAGCAGCGCCTGTTCCGGTCCACCACCACTGAATGCACCGGTTCTCAGATCAGAGACAAACAGCCAATTGCCAAGTACCACTGGATGACCGGGCTTCAGCATGTTGATGACCGACAGCGAAGCGAGACTCTCCGCACAACCCTGCACAACCGTTCCAGCCAATGCCGCCGGGGCCGTCGCCCCGGCCTGCGGGCCGGTTTGGCATTGGATTGGCATGCCCATGTCGACGGCGGCGCAGGCGACCTCCAGACTATCGGCCGCGAATGTCATGGGCGAAACGACGGTTGTCGCATGCGCGGTACAAAATGGTCGATCTGCATACTTTCCGTCACCACCTGCAAGCAGATCGAGCAGTGGCTTGATTCGGTAAAGATGCTCGCCTTTTGAGAAACTTGTTGCGATATGTTTCGCAGTGCCTGCCGCACAGGCATATACAGTGTTCGCGTCCAGTTCAAAGCTGTCCTCAATGTCCGTCGCAACGACTGGTCGGGTAAACCACTGGATGTTTTCGAGGCAGTCGCAGACGCGGGCCAGATCATAGATATCCCGTAGTGTGCTCGGGCGATACGAACGCGATTCAATATCAAGCATGGTCACCGCCGCCCCGCCGGTGCAGAAATTGACGGTGCCGTTCCGGGCTTGGAAATCGAACTGCGGATCTCGCCCGCAGACAGTGAACTCTTTTGCGGCACTCGCAAGCATATCTTCAACGAGCGACCGCGGGAACAGCAATCGGCCCTCGCCACTGAGTCTGCAACCACCGACAAGGGCGGTGTCAAGAACCCTTGGTGTGGGATCCGCCATCCCCACTTCGGACAGAAGCTGTAGCGCCGCCCGATGAATTTTGATGATCTCATCTGACGTCAGGGGTTCGAATCGGCACCTCAGGTTGGTACCAGCGGTCATGCTCACTTCCGGTCGTGCAGATTTTCGCTGCAGATGTCGTCTTTGGCGCGCAGTCAGACCCATAGCCATGGTGATCAATCTTGCTCGGAACAGGTAGAATGTAAAGGCCAGAATCAATATGATAATAAAATCAATTCTATACCGCATTCTACGAGTTCTACGAGGTAAAACAATGGAATTCAATTCATCAAGCGGTACTTTAATTGTGAATTATAATTAACGTCGGATCAATTACGATATGCAGACAACATGCAGGGTATATTCTGAAATGTCTTCAAACATCACGAAACTTCTATGAGACTTCTATGAGGAAATCTATACCAGACCTGGATTTGCTTGATAAAGGAATTTCTGAGTTGATCAAGAATTGCAACAGGTTGAAAGAAGAAAATTCAAGACTGAGGCAGGCCATGGCGAACATCGAAACAAAGTGCTCTCAACTGCAGAAGAATAACGAACTCGCGAGCGAGGAGGTTCGACAGGCGATCGAAAAACTGCAGATGATTGGTGCTTAGTTGCATGGAATGATTGGTCGCCGATCAATTCATGCCAGCACATCATCCAACAGCGTTTGTCTTATGATCGCATTTTCAGCTGACAGTCGCAGCTGAGTTTTCCCACCAGACAAGTGAATTTTACATTCTTTGTCATCAGTGTCCGCTCTCCTTTCGCGGCGGAATGAATTGTCCATTTGCAAACAGAAATTGGCTCAGTTTGCTCACTGAAACTCTTTCACGCTATCAGCCTCACTCAATTTCAATCAATTCAGACTTCCTGACCTAAGCCAATTATTATGATCGATTTTTCACCAGCGAAGCGGACTGAGGCGTCCATCTGCGTCGATTTTCAACACTTGGATTCCGCGCGGTCTTAAGCTGAATTTTCAGCGTCGGCGCCATCGCCACGGCGCTGATGGCCGATGCCACGGAGTGGTGTGAAGTCGGGTCGCCGGCTGGGAGCTGAATCGGTGGTGTCGAGACGGCCGTCGCGATCCGACCGCCGGTTGACGGCGGCCGCCGAGGGGTCGGTTTCGTGGTGTGTCGGCCGCCGGCGGCCGAAGTGCCTCTCGCCGCCCTGCG
The DNA here is from genome assembly GCA_965205205.1 of Arenicellales bacterium. Taxonomy (GTDB): domain Bacteria; phylum Pseudomonadota; class Gammaproteobacteria; order Arenicellales; family JAJDZL01; genus JAJDZL01. The sequence goes on along the minus strand of CBDBFX010000002.1, from coordinate 2,275,150 downwards.
GCGGGGCGACGGTCAGCGGGCGATGTCGTAAACCATTCGCAGCTCGGTGCCGGGATAACAGGTGCGGCTGCGGTTCAGTTCGTCAAGCACCGGCCGCAGCGCCCGTTCGGTGGCGCCATTGGCCAGGCCGAGCAGTTCCACGCGCAGCACGCTGTGCGAGTGATCGGGGATGAGGTTGGCGTCGGCGGCCAGCAGCGTGCGCAGCAGCCGGCGGGCGGTGGGCTGCTCGGCGCGGTCGCCGCCCACCAAGGGCATCATACGGGTCTCGGCGCGGTAGCCGATCATGCGCACCAGATCGATGAACAGCCGCTTGGCCGGCGGCAGGGCTTCGGGCTGCCGTTCGACCGGCAGGTCGCCGACGCGGACATGACTGCGCAGCTGTCTGCGCTGGGCTTTGAGGCGGACCAGTTCCTGTTCCAGTTGGGCGATCTCGGTCAGCTGGTCGGCCGTCGCGGTGGGGTGCGCCTTGGCGAGCCGGCGCGCGCGGGTCTTGTTCACCCGGTCGATGATCTTCTGCACGGCGCGGTATTCAGGATTGACCACCCGCCGGTCGGGGTCGACCGGCTGCAGGGCGTGTTCCAGCAGGGCGTCCAGGTTGAACTCGTCGCGCATGTATTTGAAGAAGTTCTCCTGCGCCCAGCGCGAGAACAGGGCGCCGGCGATCTCGGCCATCGGTCGTTTCGGATGGGTGGTGATCAGCGGCACCTGGCGGCCGTCGTCCATCAGGCGGCGGATCTGCCGCACCTCGGGGCCGCCGCGCAGTCGCAGCCGCCGTTCGGCCAGGCGCACGGTGGTCCACTTGGTTTTCGCCGGGCCGTCGATCGGCACTTCGCAGTCGGTGAACTCCTCCGCGGGCCAATCGTCGCCCTTGGCGTTCTTGTGCCAGGTGATGCAGGCGACGCCCTGCGCGGCCAGGCGCAGGAACAGGGCCGGACTCCAGCCTTCGCGGTCGAAGACCAGGGTCACCGTCGGTTCGACCCCGGTGGTGCGCTGGCGGTCGGTCGGCGGCACCAGCCCCAGGGCGCGCAGTTCGGGCACCACCTCGTGTTCCAGGGTCTGCACCATCTTGGCGTCCAGCGGCTGGTGCAGGCACAGCAGCGGCTCGCCGCCGAGGGCGTTGACCCAGTAGCTGACGCTGGCCGGCAGACACAGTTTCTGGCGGGCGATGAAGTGGCGGGGCAGACGGCCTTGGCCGCTGTACACTTTCACATGGCCATCGACGGACAGCGTCAGCGGGCGGGCTTTGGTCTCGTCCAGCCAATGGCGGGTCAGCGTCCGCTGCAGCTGGCAGATGGTGTCGGGCGAGTCGGCCAGCTGGGCGATCTTGCGGCGCAGGGTCTTGACTTCGGGGGCGCGGTCGAGGCCGAGCAGGCGTCCCCATTCGCCGGGTGGCTGGTGGCCCAGCGACTCGACGTTGCGCACCCGGGCCAGGGCCATGAAGGCGAGCAGCAGGAGCACGCAGGTCAGGCCGTAGAAGCCGGCCGGCAGGCGCAGCAGACCCTGGGCGGCACTGAGCAGTCCTTCCCGGAGCAGGGCGGGCAGGGCGGCGAGCACGCCGCCATGGCGCACCGCCAGGGCCGGTTCAGTGAACCGTGGCGTCGCTTCCTGGAGCAGACCGTTGGCCGCCAGCTGGCGGCGTTCGGTGTCATGGCAGGCGCGTCCGGCCGCCGGCTGCCGGTCGCGGCGACTGCGCTGCGAGCGTTCGCTGGCCGCCTCCGCCCGGGCGGCGGGCAGTCGGATGACGCCGGCGCGCACGTTCTCGTTGAAGGTGCTGGTGGACACCCCGAGCTCGGCGGCGCAGGCCCGCTGGCTCAGCCCGGCGGCCAGCCGCATCTCGGCCTGCCTCACCATCTCCGGCGTCATCACCGAACGGGCCCGGCCCTGCCCCCGGCGCGGCGCGTAGAACCCCTCATCGCCCTGCTCCTTCCACCGGTCGGCCACCCGTTTCACGGTCGCCCGCGACACCCCGAAGGCGCGCATCAGATCCTTCACCGGCAGCCGATTCAGCTGCCGCAGGCGGGCGATGCGCAGCAGCATGGCCGGGCGGTCATCGCGCGGATGGCAGTCGACCGGCGACAGGTAGTTGTAGTAGTAGATCATGCCCCGGTCGATCACGAGGGAGAACGGTCCGCAGATGTGCGTCGCCTGTGCGGGAATCAGTTCCATGGGCTGCTGGATGGCATCTGTGTAAAGCATGTTGGAATCCTGCTATAATGTATTGATGATTATGATCTTAATTATACTGCAGCCGGCCGATGCGGCGGACTTTTTTCACTTTTTTCTGCGCTTTTTTCAACCGCACCGCCGACCGACAGCCGCCGACCACCGGCGTGATGGGAGGGTGCAGATGCCGCCGGCGAGCGGGCGGCGGCCAGGGTGTCATCCGGTGATTTCAACCCCCGACCGACGGACACTGAGGTATCATGATCGAATCTGTGGCGAGAGATTTATGGAGCTGGCCATATTGGACGGCCCGATCGGGAGAAAGCCGCAGCTGGAGAACGTTAAACCACTGATTTGACAGACCTGTCCATCCGTGAAACACCGCTGAAGTCGGTTACCATGTCAGGAAGTCTGCAATTGTTGAATCGGTCCAACTCAGATAGATTTTGCATGCCAACTTATCAAACAATAACCACTAATTGAAGATTCATACCGAAAAGCGAAACGAATATCTGGACCACTTGATTCTTCACAAGCATGTTGATGCCTTCGCATTCGGGTTAAATCCACCATCTATGTGCCAAATGACTTCAACTACCAATGTCATGGGTGTCGATTCAGGCACAATCTCGAATCTTTATACCGACCTCGCGGGGAGCCTTGATTCGATGTGTTCAGAACACCATCGGATTGTATTCACACAAGGGAAATTCTGGCATCTGCACCGTACGTCTGCCGCCGCATGCAAGTTACGCAACGCCTATTTTTACAAAGAAACTAACAGTCAACGTTACTCGAAACATCTACCAGAAAGCGGTGGCATTCAAGGTACCTGGCCTCCGTACTCATACCTTTCAGGGGAGCGTATCCGAACACGATGTGGCAGTCGCGTATGGGCAGACTGCACAGACAAAGGTTGAGGCGACCGCCTCAAAACGGGGTCCACTTCTTTTGGACATGCACGACTGGTAGTAAGATGATTCGGACGTTCGATATGTTCTGCGGCGCCGGTGGCAGCAGTGCTGGAGCCCATGCAGCTGGAGCAGAAATCGTTGTTGGCATTGACCGATGCAACATTGCAGCTGAGACTTTCGCCGCAAATTATCCAGAGGCTCTGGTAATCGCCGATCACCTAGAATCCGTAGACATTGCTTCGCTGAAGGCAAAAATCAACGACATTGACCTTTTGCTCGCCTCACCCGAGTGTACCAACCATACCTGCGCCAAAGGCGGTGCTCCGCGAAATGAGAAAAGCCGTGCAACTGCAATGATGGTGATCAACTACGCGAAGGAACTGCGACCGCGGTGGTTGGTTCTGGAAAATGTAATTCACATGCGATCTTGGTCCCGCTACAGCGAACTGAAGTCCGCTCTCACCAAGTTGGGCTACAGTCTGCACGAGCATGTGTTAGACTCGGCCGACTTCGGTGTGGCTCAGCGGCGTCGCCGTATCTTTCTGGTCGGTGATTTAGTGCAAGCACCACCCCAACAGATTCGAAAGCGCCGCGGCCGGAAGAAGTCAGTCCGTTCCGTATTGGATCCACCCGAAACGTGGGCGACTACGGCTCTGTTCCATGAACGGCGCGCCACTGCCACCCTTGAACGGGCGGCACGCGGGTTTCGTAAACTTGGGCCGAACGCGGATTTCTTGCTCGTCTATTATGGGAATGACGGTGCCGGCGGCTGGCAGCCGCTGAACCGTCCTCTGCGAACCATCACAACCGTAGACCGCTTTGCGCTGATTTCTCACGACCGAGGTGAAGCGAGACTGCGCATGCTGCAGGTCCCCGAGATCAAACGAGCGATGGGATTTAACGAAAACTTCAGACTACCTGTGGGCACTCGTCGAGATCGCATCCGCATGCTCGGAAACGGTGTCTGCCCCCCTGTTATGAAAGAAATAGTAACATCCCTAATTTCTCAGAATTGAATTCACCAATTAAAACTAAGGCGTCATCTGGTTTACCGATTCTTCCCTCTACCCTTTGCGAAATGAAATAATTCCGGGGCGTGCACCGTATCCGTGCAGGTGATATATCAAATCATTGAGCAACTGTTCTCGCAAACGAAACAAGTATGGCATTTTTGCCACCGCCTCTCTCGTAACCGGCATCTGGAAACGCGCACTTACATGAAGAAAACAAACTTGTTCCTCATACTCGAAACAAGGACTGCACCATAAAGCTGCTGGCCCTTTCCTTTTTTGATCAATACGTTCCTCCGACAGGCATACTCCGACGTGGAAGGGCAATGAACCAGGATGATTCTGTGCATGGTCACATGCCGCCTGCGTCTGCACCAGAATCCACCGAATTGACTTATCGTCAGTAGATTTCTTACATCGAAACTGGCTCTCCATTGCTTCTGCCGGCGAGATTCCAAAAGTGGTTGCAAACGAATCTCGGATAAAGTCAGAAGGCAAGTCAGTTACGGTGCCTCGCCCACCCCAATTATCGTTCGATTCCAAAAGATCAATGTGAAGCAGGCGGTTGAGCTTCGAGGCTTCAACCAATGACATTTTTTGATTGGAGTCGTCGCCAGCAAATGCGATTCGCCATAGCTTTTCATCATCTTCACCAGCCAATTTCGAATGCATCGACGCAATACGGTCTGCGAGAATTGGTAATAGAGCATCATTCAGGGCTCGGAAACGGTCCTTGTCCACATGCTCGGACCCAACAGCCGCGGCGGCCATCGTTCTCAAAAGTCGCCCCACTTCTGTACCTAAGCATGAACCTTCCGTTGTTTCTTGCGTCATCTTGACAATGGATGACGAAGTATCCCCCACAGCATCCAGCACCCGCTCCTCCCAATTGAGCAGCACACCGAGCTGTGGCTGGCCTTCAAAGATCTGAGTTATGGCATTAACGAGTGTTTCGGGATCTTTCACGCCGCCCTGTCCATCAAGATGATCTTTCTTGTCAAGTGCCTGCACCGTCAGCGGTTTTGGTTCGGACTGGAGACGATTCGTAAGGAATTCATACAACTTATCTGCCTCGTCAGGGTACATGGTCCAAAGAACAATGACGTAGATTCCAGAGGGCTGAATCGTTGATTCAATTAAATCCCCGATAATTGAAAAATTCTGTTTATGATTATTGCCTGAAAATGTCCCACCGAGGTTGAGGTCAGCGAAGATCACCCGCGCATGACGGCACGATGGTGCAGCGTCCATTTCACCCGTGAAATGGATTGGCAGGCAAGCCACCCCAGAACGGTTGAGTCCCTTCGTCAGTCCTTTGAGATGTTTCGGATCGTCATCAATCGCGATGACTCTGGGTGAGGGCAGTCTCATTGCTCTTGCTTGAACACCATGGCAACGACAGCACCATTGAATTCGTCCGGCAGTTCAATCTCTCCCACCTGTGGAAAAGCAAGCTGTCCACCATTGAGTTCCATGACCAAATTTGCGTAGTAAAGACCGAGCCCCATTCCTTCGGGCTTACGCGTAAAAAATGGTCGAACAAGATATTCTGGACTATCTCCCTCAAATCCAACCCCGTTATCTGCCACAACGATAGCTGGCCCCTGTTCGAATTCATACGATATGCCTATGAAAAGTTTGCGTTCCTGATCTGACTCAGGCCATCTAACCCGGAGCCAGTAGAGCGCATTATCCACCAGATTGTTCAAAGCTCCCACTACCAAACTGAATGAGAAGCGAGATATAAACCCCTTGTCATTGCTCTTCAGAGGTGGACACACCAGCTGGATATGATGGTGCCGAAAACGCAGCCGGTTAAATCTGTGCACCGCAGCCAAAAGCTTCCTTCCACTATGCTGCTGTTTACTGTCGCGCCGGAGCAATGTCGCAAACCCATCGAGAAGGTGCATAAGGTCGCGCGCCTGTGAGGCAGCCCCTTCCAAGTCGGCACCTTCGCATATGACCTGGTGGAGCATCCTTACACCTCGCTCCACCTCGTGAAATACAACCGCCAGGTTCAGACCGGACAGGCCCGCTGCGAGAAGGGTCTCCTGCATGCTCTGGTAGTCCTGTTCAATCTTTGTTACATAAACCTCGAACTTGTTCTGCACCCCTTGTCGTTCGAGTTCACGCCGCAGCGCCTGTATGGATTTTTCTATTTTCGCGGCTACAGGATCGTCCGGCTTTTCCGTCAATTGTCTGATGCGCTCTTTATCAATCTGTCGCTCAGTTTCGAGAGTTTTTAGTGCACCAATGACAATGCGACGCAACTGCTGACATTGCGCGTTTTCGACAAAACCCTCCCGATTGGTCTTCTCGAGGAGGCCGGTCGACTGATCTAGCCGCAGGTGTATCGCCCCAATGATGATATTGCGACTTATCCGCACTGTCGGTACATTCACGCGGCGCAGGTCAAGTCCCAACCAATCATCTCCCAGCTCACCGTAGTTATAGACTCGAATTCCATCCCGATAGACCCGCACTCCTCCCATTTCGTCAAGGTAGGACTCCAGCAGCTGAATATGGGGCATTCGCTGACGCACTTCACGATCCCGGTCGTAGACATAGAACTCGCCAGTGACAGGCCCTATTCCCTCAAAGTCTGAGGCGTCTGCAACTTCTTTTTTCTTCTTTCGATCATCGCTTGAACTTGATGGCAGCTTCAATTGGTCACCGGACTTCCTGACGAGTCTACTTTCGAGCTTGAAGCCTGGAACCTTTTGAAATTCATAAGTCCAACTGAATTCACTCTTATCGGCACGAAAAGAGAACTTCCAGATCGCCATCCTGAGGATATTCTGAATGTCTGGTAGATCGTCAATCCAATTCTCATGCTCCGGAACGAGCAGTTTTGCTTTGAATCCTCCGGGCTCCTCAAACGGTGAGCAAATGGATGTGATCTGTTTGTACAGATGTCGGACCTCACCACGTGACCATTTGGGTGTTCGCAGCTGTCGGATTTCAATCCGAGTTCCCGTCCGATCCTCAGTGAATATCTCGGGATTGCGGACCTGAATCATCACTGGCGCCTGATCCAGATAAGTCTGAGCGATCAACTCATCCCAATTTATTTCGACGACACATTCGTCTTCACCCTGAGCGCGCGTTACAAGCGTGATGGAATTTCCCAGCTTGTGAACGGCAAATCGACCCAACCCTTTCTCTCCAAGAGGAAGGCGCTGATGTCTGGCCGTCCGCTGCTCGGACAGGCGCTGTTTCTTACGATAGTCATTTCCAGGAACCAACCAGACCTGTTGTATCCTGTCCAACGTCATGCCCTCGCCATCATCGGTGACGGTTATCATGGGCTCCGATGCAGATGCGAGGTTGAGACTGACCAAGACTTCATCCGCGTCCGCGTCATAGGCGTTTTTCACCAATTCGAAGACCGCCAGCCGAGCACTGCCTATCAATTCGTCGCCAAGCAGCTGTAATACTCGGGCGCGAGGGCGAAACGGCTGCTCATATTCATTCACAACGGCCTCGCTCAAGGAATGCTTTCTCAACGTATCTCTCATCGCACCACTGTGGGTTCTAACACCTGCCGCAACGGCAGCCAATCATTCCAGCTGAAACCGTTTACTCCTGCCGAGGTCGTGAACTTACCGTCTGCTATGGCCAAACGACAAACTCGGTATCATATGGGCAAAAATCAGGTCGTAGAAAGCAATTGTAATCACTCTCATCAATCAATTTTCTGTTGACTTGAAATGACACACTGTGGTATATTGTATACAATAATTTGAGACACTGTAATCTGGCAGATGCCACAGGGGAATGGAAATTATGGTACATAAAACAGCTGTTGAGCACGATAGGATGAATCGGCAGAGTGCGCCATCAGAAAAAATCAGTGGTGGGCATCTGGTCGCCAAAGCCCTGAGAAACGAAGGTATCGATACCATATTTACGCTTTGTGGCGGGCACATCATCGACATCTACGATGGCTGCATTGATGAAGGCATCCGTATCATCGATGTTCGACACGAACAGGTGGCGGCACATGCCGCCGATGGATACGCCCGCCAGACTCTGAAGACCGGATGCGTGGTAACGACCGCCGGTCCGGGCTGTACCAACGCGGTTACCGGCATCGCCAATGCATTTCGGGCCGAAAGTCCAGTTCTGCATATTGGCGGTCAAGGCGCGCTCACTCAGCACAGAATGGGCTCCCTACAGGATTTGCCACATGTCGATCTGATGACGCCGATCACAAAATTCTCGGCCGGCGTGCGCAGTACGGAACGCATCGCTGACATGGTGTCAATGGCCTGCAGAGAGAGTCACAATGGAGCGCCCGGCCCGTCATATCTTGAAATTCCCCGCGATATCCTAGATGCGGAGATCGACCTCAAAGATGCGCGCATTCCAAATCCGGGCGCCTACAGAGCCTCCTCCCATATGCTGGGCGACCCGACCGGCATCGACCGGCTGGCTGGACTTTTGGCAAAGGCCAAGAAACCGTGTGTCCTGTTTGGTACCCAAGTCTGGACCTCAGGTTCAACGGATGCGGCCATTGCATTCATCCGTTCCTTCAATCTGCCGGCCTACTTCAACGGGTCAGCGCGCGGCACCCTGCCGCCAGGTGATGTCAATCACTTTCATCGCACCCGCCGCACGGCTTTCAACAATGCCGACCTGATTCTGATCGTGGGTACGCCCTTTGATTTCCGCATGGGATACGGACGACGGTTGCGCGCCGATGCCACCGTCGTGCAGATTGATATGGACTATCGAACGGTCGGAAAAAACCGCGATGTCTCGCTCGGACTGGTTGGCAATCCCGGCACCATCCTGCGCGCAGTGGTCGAGGCGGCGGGAAACGAAACTTCGGCCGACTCATCCGATCGCAGAAGTTGGCTGAGCGAACTGCAGACCGAAGAACTCGAGCGAACTGAAAAACTGACGCAACTGTTCCTATCGGAACGCAAACCCATCCACCCGTATCGGGTGGCCTGGGAAATCAACAATTTCCTCACCGAAGACACCATCTACATCGGTGATGGTGGAGATGTTGTGACGATCTCGGCGCAAGCCGTGCAGCCGCGTACTCCGGGACACTGGATGGATCCGGGGCCCTTGGGGACACTCGGCGTCGGAACATCGTTTTCGATGGCCTCAAAACTTGCTCATCCCCATAAAGAAGTCCTATGCTACTATGGTGATGGCTCCTTCGGCATGACCGCATTTGATATGGAAACCGCCAATCGTTTTGGCGCGCCTTATATTGCAGTCATTGGTAACAACAGTGCCATGAACCAGATTCGGTATGGTCAGATCGCCAAGTATGGGGAGGCGCGCGGTGATGTTGGCAACTTACTGGGGGATGTACCATTTTCAAGATTCGCCGAGATGCTCGGAGGCTACGGTGAGGAGGTGTATGACCCGAACGAGATACTGCCGGCGATGCGGCGGGCAAGGGAGCAGGTTCAGAAAAGAGGATTGTCAGCGGTCATCAACATTTGGGTTGATCCCTCGGAGTACGCGCCGGGAACCAAAGCGCAGACAATGTATAAATGAATTGGCGTGTTTGAAAACCAGGAGTAAACAATGAGCAAAGCCTTGGATGGCATTCGCATTCTGGACATGACGCATGTTCAATCCGGACCGACTTGTACGCAACTGCTAGCCTGGTTCGGCGCAGACGTCATCAAAGTCGAACGTGCTGGCGTCGGCGACGCGACGCGGGGACAGCTGCGCGACATCCCTGATGTGGACAGTCTTTATTTTACGATGCTGAATCACAACAAGCGTTCGCTCACTCTCGACACGAAAAACGAGCAGGGGAAGAAAGTTTTTGTCAGACTGCTCCGGTCATGCGATGTTCTGGTCGAAAACTTCGCGCCCGGCGCGCTGGACCGCATGGGATTTCCCTGGGAAACAATTCACCAGCTCAATCCCCGCATCATCTACGCCTCCGTCAAGGGTTTTGGCAAGGGCCCCTATCAGGACTGCAAAGTGTATGAGAACGTCGCCCAATGTACCGGAGGGTCTGCCAGTACCACTGGCTTTGATGACGGTCCGCCAACGGTAACCGGAGCTCAGATCGGTGACACTGGCACGGGTCTTCATTTGGCCATCGGCATACTCGCCGCAATCATTCATCGACAGTCATCCGGGGTCGGACAACGGGTTGAATGCGCCATGCAGGATGGTGTCATGAACCTTTGCCGGGTGAAGTTCCGCGACCAGCAGCGTCTGCAGCATGGCCCGCTGACCGAGTACCCGCAATTCCCCAACGGTAAGTTTGACAGTTCAGTTCCGAGGAGCGGCAACGCGTCCGGTGGCGGGCAGCCCGGCTGGGCGGTTAAGACATCCCCCGGCGGACCCAATGACTATGTCTACGTCATCATTCAACCCCCGGGCTGGGCCCATCTGATGCGAGTCATCGGTCGGGAGGAGCTGATCGATGATCCTGAATGGTCAACGCCACAGGTCCGTTTACCAAAACTGGATCAGTGCTTTGCAATGATCGAGGAGTGGACGAAGACAAAAACCAAGTTCGAAGTCATGGAAACCCTGAATCCGTTGAATGTGCCGTGCGGGCCGATTCTGTCAATCGAAGAACTGATCAATGAAGATGCACTGATGGAAACCGGCACCGTTGTAGAAGTCGACCATCCAGAACGCGGTCCCTATCGAAGCGTTGGCAACCCGATCAAACTGTCCAATTCTCCATCGGAAGTCGTCCGCTCACCACTGCTGGGCGAGCACACGGATGAAATCTTGACTGACGTCCTCGGATACAGCGCGAGTGAGATCGCATCACTGCGCGAGGCGGGAGCCATATGATGAGATTGATCGTTCACGGGCAGCAGGCATTCGGGCGGGCGGTACTGGAGCGTCTGCTGGAGCGAGGTGAAAATGTTGTTGCAGTCTTTTGCGCACCTGATAGTGGCGGGCGGCCGGATCCACTGAAGCTGGCGGCTGAGAAAGTCGGTCTTCCGATCATGCAGCCGGCATCTTACAAAACGCAGGAAGCCGCCGATTCCATGAGCGCACTCAATGCCCATCTTTGCATCATGGCTTATGTTACGCTGATTGTTCCATCTTCTGTTCTGGAAATCCCAACATTCGGTACCATTCAATATCATCCTTCTCTGCTACCGGACCACAAGGGGCCAAGTTCCATCAACTGGCCTATTATTCAGGGCAGGAAAAAGACGGGCTTAACCATTTTCTGGCCGGATGACGGATTGGATACCGGACCGATTCTGCTGCAGAAAGAAGTGGATATCGCACCAGACGATACATTGGGAAGTCTTTACTTCGACAAACTGTACCCAAGGGGAGTCGACGCAATGATCGAAGCGTTGGAAATGGTCAAGCGCGGTACCGCACCACGCATTCACCAGAAACCGAATGCTGGCAGCTATGAAGGCTGGTGTGGCAAGAATGATGCAGTCATCGACTGGAACAAACCCATAGAGCAGGTCTATAACCTGATTCGAGGTACCAATCCTCAGCCCGGGGCATGGACAACGTATCGGGGCTCAGTGATAAGAATTTTCGATTGTCATAAAACCAGTCAGACTGAAGGGAACCCGGGTACCGTAACCCGATTGTCTGATGACGGCATTCATATCGCCGCCAAAGGAGGAGAGATTGTCGCCGAGCGCATGCGGGGAGATGTCGCAAAAGTCTCGGCGCGTGAATTCATCGAACAGTCCGGACTGCAGATCGGCGAGCAGCTGGGCGACTGATGCCGCGGTTGAGCTGAGGTCGGCGGCGTTGCATCGCCGGCTGACCCAGTGAAAATCTGTCTGCCTCGCCTCTCACTACACAACACCCAGAATCTACCAGAATGTTTGGAGCTAGGTGCGCTCTGATACCTTCCAACGCTGATCAGGCCGCACTCACCAGCTGGCGAAATCAACGCGAATTCCAGGGCAAACAGTCAACTTCATTCCGGCAGAACAGCTTTTTTCAGACCACAGCAAACGATACCGTCTGATCAATATTGCTGTCAGCAGTGTACGGACTACAGCAGCGGGCTCGTTTCACTCTGCTGATGGTATGATTCTAGCGGTTGCGGATCAATTCAACGGCAGCCTTTCAATGCGCGCCGCGCAGAACTTGAATTCGGGAATCTTACCGACTGGATCCAGTGCTGGATTGGTGAGCTTATTCGCGGCGGCTTCGGTATAGCAGAAGGGAATGAAAATCACTCCTTCGGGAACCGCACTGTCGCTTCGCGTCCTGATTTTGATTTTCCCGCGCCGAGTTTCAATGCTGACCTGATCGCCCGGCGTGATTTCGAGCATCTGCAGCTGAACTGGCGAAAGACTGGCAACCGCTTCCGGTTCAATCTCGTCTAAAAATCGGGCTCGCCGCGTCATGGTGCCCGTATGCCAATGTTCCAGCTGCCGTCCCGTCGTCAATATCATCGGGTACTGCGGGTCCGGCAGTTCATTCGGTGCCGTGTACTGCGTGGGTACCAGTTTCGCCCGACCGGATTCAGTCGGAAAGCCATCGCCGAAAACGATCGCCTGACCTTCGACATCTGGCGCATCGCAGGGATAAGTAACCGAACTTTCATCCATCAGCCGTTGCCAGGATATGTTGTCCAGGGATGGCATCAGCCGAGCCATTTCCTCATAGACCTCGCGCGGACCCGTATAGTTCCAATCCAGTCCCAGACGGCGGGCGATTTCCTGAATGATCCACCAATCCTGCCTAGCCTCGCCTGGCAGCGATAATGCCTTACGCCCCATCTGAACCTGACGATTGGTGTTGGTAACGGTGCCGTCCTTTTCCGGCCAGGCCGACGCGGGCAATATGACGTCGGCATGAAATGCGGTTTCCGTCATGAACAGGTCCTGCACGACCAGATGGTCCAGCCGAGCCAGTGCCGCACGCGCGTGGTTTGCATCCGGGTCGGACATGGCTGGGTTCTCGCCCATGACATAAATTCCACGAATTTCACCGGCATAGACTGCATCCATGATTTCCACCACAGTCAATCCTTTATTCGGGTCTAGCGCGGTCCCCCAGGCATCTTCAAACCGCGCACGCACGTTCTCAGCGTCAACCGCCTGATAATCCGGGTAGACCATGGGAATCAGTCCAGCATCGGATGCGCCCTGCACATTGTTCTGACCTCTCAAAGGATGCAGACCGGTCCCTGGCCGGCCGACCTGACCGGTAATGGTTGCAAGTGCAATCAGACAGCGTGCGTTGTCGGTACCGTGCGTGTGCTGTGAGATGCCCATCCCCCAGAAAATGATCCCACGCTCGGCGGTGGCAAATTTTCTTGCCACGACTCGCAGCGTCTCAGCATCAATTCCGCAGATCGAAGACATCTCATCCGGTGTGAATGGCTGGATGTGCCGCTTTAGATTTTCAAACCCTTCGGTGAATCGATCGACGTACTCTCTGTCATAAAGATCCTCCGTGACAATCACGTTCAGCAGCGCATTGAGCAATGCGACATCGGTACCGGGATTGAACTGCAGCATGTGTGTCGCATGTCGGGTTAAAACGGTCGCGCGCGGATCAATGACGATCAGTTCCCCACCATTCTTCTTCGCCTGTTTGAAAAACGTTGCCGCAACGGGGTGGTTTTCCGTTGGATTGGCGCCGATGACAATGACCACATCGGAATCAGAACAGGCGGTAAATGGCGCCGTAACCGCACCGGAACCGATGCCTTCCAGGAGTGCCGCTACAGAGGAGGCATGACACAGACGGGTGCAGTGATCGACATTATTGGTACCGAATCCGGTACGGACAAGTTTCTGAACCAGGTAAGCCTCCTCATTCGAACCCTTGGCCGAACCAAAGCCCGCCAGTCCTTTCGAACCCGACTTCTCAAGAACTTTCCTAAAGCCATCTGCGGCCAAATCCAGCGCCTCATTCCAGCTCGCTTCGCGAAAATGACTGGATGGGTCCGCCGGATTGACATAATCATCGGCGCGTTTTCTCACTCCCTCGCGGCGCACCAGCGGTTTGGTCAACCGGTGTGGATGGCGGACGTAATCAAAACCAAACCGACCTTTCACACAGAGCCGATTATGGTTGGCCGGCCCATCTTTGCCCTGCACCGCAATAATTTCGTCGTCGCTGAGCTGATAAATGATCTGGCACCCCACACCACAGTAGGGACAGACGCTCTCCACCTCATTGATCGAAATCCGCCTGGTGACGCCCTGCCGATCAATGAATGAGGACTCGATCAGCGCCCCCGTCGGACACGCCTGAACGCATTCGCCACAGGCAACGCAGGTGCTGTTGCCCATCGGATCATCGAAGTCAAAGACGATCTTCGAATGCGACCCCCGATGGGCCATGCCGATGACATCGTTGACCTGCACTTCGCGACAGGCTCGTACGCAAAGATTGCAGTGAATGCATGCATCGAGATAAACGCCCATTGCCGAGTGGCTTCGGTCGGGTGCCGGCGAGCTCCCTGCAGGCATTCTCCCGACCGCCGGTTCCAGCCGATCGTTCCACTGCCAGAAGCGCGAATCCGGATCATGTGCCGTTGCCTTCGCCGGCTGGTCGGCAGCCAGCATTTCGAATACCAGTCGGCGGGAGAATTGGGATCGTTCACTGTTCGTTCTGACCTTCATGCCTTCGGTCGGCTGCCGTATACACGATGCCGCCAACACGCGTTCTCCCTCAATTTCCACCATACAGGCCCGACAGTTGCCATCTGGCCGATATCCGGGCTGCGGTGAATAACATAGATGGGGCAGTTGATTCTGATGCCGATTGGCGATCTGCCAGATCGTTTCGCCAGCCGACGCTTCAACTTCAACTCCGTCAAGTTCGAACGTAATGCTCACACTGTCTTGCATGCCAGATCATCCGTAAAATATTTCATAACCGATAACAGTGGATTGGCGGCGGCCTGCCCCAGCCCACAGATTGACGCATCAGCCATCACCTGACTGAGGTCCCGCAACACCGACTCGTCCCACTCATCGCGTTCCATCAGTCTCACCGATTTTTCGGTCCCCACGCGACACGGCGTACACTGTCCACAGCTCTCATCTTCGAAAAAACGCATCAGATTCAAAGCCACGTCCTTCATGTTATCCTGATCGCTCAGGACAACCACCGCGTGCGACCCGACAAAACAACCGTATTCATCCAAAGTACCGAAATCAAGCGGCAGCTGATCCAGCGACGCCGGCAGAATTCCACCTGAGGCACCGCCCGGCAGATAAGCCTTGAATTGGTGACCGGGCAGCATTCCACCGCTAAATTCATCAATCAGCTCCCGTACCGTAACCCCCGCGGGCGCCAGTTTGACACCCGGTTCAGCAACCCGCCCTGAAACCGAGTAACTGCGCAGTCCTTGGCCCCCGTTTCTGCCGTGACTGGCAAACCAGTCGACACCTTTTTCCACAATATCGCGGAGCCAGTACAGTGTCTCTACATTCTGAACCAGCGTGGGCCGCCCAAAAATACCACACTCGGCAACGTAAGGTGGCCGATGTCGGGGCAGCCCTCGCTTACCCTCGATCGACTCAATCATCGACGATTCCTCACCGCAGATATAAGCGCCAGCGCCGCGGCGAAGTTCAATTCGTAATTCTCCGAATAATCCTGCCTGTCGGACGGCTTCAATTTCGGCCAGCAGAATTTCCCGCACCGCCGGATACTCGTCCCGTAAATAGATATAGACGGTCTGCGCCTCAACCACCCAGGCGGCAATAGCCATTCCTTCCAGAAAACGATGCGGCTCCCGTTCCAGATAGTATCGGTCCTTGAACGTACCTGGCTCGCCTTCGTCCGCGTTGACTGCCATCAGTCGGGGCCCTGGGTAACCGCGTACGATTTTCCACTTCAGTCCAGTTGGAAAACCAGCGCCACCCAGGCCTCGAAGCGCAGATTCCTGCAGGACCGAAACCAGCTCGTCTGCAGTTCGCTCTCCATTTCGGCACTTTTCCAACAACTGATACCCGCCTTGTACCCTATAGGCGGTGAACTTCTCGTACTCGGGAATGCGAGGATGGATGTCGCGGTTTTCTATCACTTCCCTAACACCATCGAAGGTCGCGCAATCAACGTGCCGGTGTCCGACTTCCACCACGGGCGCGGTGCTGCATCGTCCCATACACGGCGCCCGCACCACTCGGACTTCAGCACTCAACCCACTTGACAGGCTGAACATCAGTTCCTTCGCGCCCCACATCTCACAGGTCAGACTGTCACAGACGCGGACTGTAATTGGCGGCGGGAGTGCGTCGTTTTCCGTAACGATGTCGAAGTGCGCATAGAAGGTGGCCGTTTCATAAATTTCCGCCAACGCAAGGCGCATCAGCGACGCCAATGCGACAAGATGTCTGGCATGCAGGCAGCCATAATGGTCCTGGATGAGATGCAGGAACTCAATCAGCAGATCTCGACGCAGTTCACGGGCGCCCAGCAACTGACGGATCTCCTCAATATCCCGCGGCTCGACCTGACGGCCCTTCGGCGTAAAAACGGCGCGTCTGCCACGACGGCGGTCGGGCTCTTGGCGGGTTGATTTGGATTCCATATTCGATTCAGATGATTCAGTCAGTCAATGGCTTTGATTCGGCTCGCACCAGGCAGATCGAACCCACTCATAGTCAACGTTCGACCCATTGTATGCAGCAATGTACCCATGCGTTCCATATTGCAAAAAAATGGACGGACAGTCCTCTCAGTTTGCTCATAAATCACAAAACGCATTAAAATTAATTCCGTGTCGCCCACATTTTATTTGATTGTTGGCGTTTGAATGACTGACTTACCACAGATGAATTGAAATGACCGCTGCGGAACAGACAGCCGTTGGCAACCGAGGTCGGCTGAAACGGCGCAATTTAGCACCCCAATCCCTCGTCATTCATGCGGGTCTGGAGCGGAACATACCGCCTTACGACATGATGAGTGAAGAAGGGCTTGAACTCATTGAGGAAAAAACGGAGGAACTGCTGCAGGAAGTTGGCGTCGAGTTCAGGGGTGATGACGAGGCGCTCCGAATCTGGCGCGAGGCAGGCGCCGATGTCAACGGCCAACGCGTGAGGTTTGACCGCGGCCATCTGCGACATCTGCTCAGCACGGTACCCAGCGAATTTACCATGCACGCCCGCAACCCCAGGCGCTCAGCCAAACTCGGTGGCCGACACATCGTCTTCGCACCCGCGTACGGATCGCCCTTCGTAACCGATCTGGACCGCGGGCGTCGTTACGGAACCATTGAAGATTTCCAGAATATTGTCAAGATCGCATACATGTCCCCATGGCTGCACCATTCCGGTGGCACGGTCTGCGAACCGGTCGAACTGCCGGTCAACAAACGTCACCTGGACATGGTCTATGCTCACATGAAGTATTCCGACATGCCTTTCTTGGGCTCGGTAACCACCCGCGAGCGGGCTTTGGATTCCATTGCAATGGCTCGCATTCTGTTCGGCGCAGACTATGTTGACAGGCACTGTGTGATCAGTGGCAACATCAACATGAACTCACCATTGATCTATGACGGTGCGATGTCGGGCGCCCTGCGAGCCTACGCGGAAGCAAATCAGTGTCCAATGGTCGTTCCATTCGTGCTGAGTGGCGCCACCGGACCGGTAACCATCGCCGCCGCCACCGTACAATCGCTTGCCGAGGTGATGGTTGGTGTGGCACTCGGTCAACTCGTGCGCCCCGGTTCGCCGGCGGTGTTCGGCAACTTCATCACATCGGTCAATCTGCGTGCCGGTTCACCGACCTTTGGTACGGCCGAATCAGTCGCTTCATCTTATGTCGTTGGGCAGATCGCCCGACGATTCAATGTTCCACTTCGCTGCAGCGGCGGGTTCACCAGTTCGCTCTGTGTCGACGCACAATCCACGAACGAAAGCGTCAACTCACTGAACGCCGCAGTTCTCTGCGGTGCGCACTATGTCCTGCACGCCGCAGGCTGGCTGGAGAGCGCCCTGACAGTCAGTTATGAAAAACTGGTCATCGATGCGGACTACCTGGGCGCGCTGCACAAATTCGTGAAAGGCGTCTCGCTGGCACCCGATCAGTTTACCACTGAGTCATTTGAGGAAGTCGGACCGGGCGGACATTTTTTTGGCAGTGCCCACACCCTTGAACACTATGAAGATGCGTTCTATGAGTCCGAACTGTTTACGACACCACCCTACGAGCAGTGGGTGGATGAAGGCTCGACCGATATCGCACAACGGGCGAACGCAAAATGGAAACGCATGCTGGCGGAATATGAACAACCGGAAATGGACCCCGGCATCGACGAAGAACTTCAGGCTTTCATGGCGAAGCGCAAAAGCGAAATGCCGGATATCTGGCATTGATCGCATCGCCGACGCGCTCTACTTCTGACACAAATTGGCCACCTGCAAAAAACGCAAACGGTGGGATTACCATCGCTTCAGGATGGTTATAAAACCGTCAGATCTGATATTGAATCCAGGTCTGAAACACACGCTGGAACAGTCAAAACGCCATGTACTCATCATTTTCGAATGAAGGGAAAGCATCCGCTTGAGGTAAGAGCCGGCAGAATCCGCTCCACGACTGACTGTCTTTGATGCATTCAACAACACCAGCGTCAAGTTGACGCCAATCTGAAATCAACCAATCAGGCTTTTGACCAGCTCACCGATGCCAGCGGGATTCTCAGTAACGTGCACGCCACATTCCCGGAGTACCGATATCTTTTCAGTCGCCGTGCCCTTGCCACCGGCAATGATGGCACCAGCATGCCCCATCCGTTTGCCTGGCGGCGCTGACACACCGGCAATAAACGCCGCAACGGGCTTTATGCCATGTTCGGCAATCCAGCGCCCGCAGTCCTCCTCATCGGTGCCACCAATCTCACCACACATAACGATCGCCTCGGTTGCCGGATCTTCGTTGAACCACCTCACCGCGTCCAGATGCTTGGTACCATTGACCGGGTCACCGCCAATGCCAACACAGGTCGACTGGCCGATGCCCAATTTGGTCAGCTGATCGACGACTTCATAGGTCAGCGTTCCAGATCGGGATACCACGCCAATGGATCCCTTCAGATGAATATAACCGGGCATGATGCCGATTTTGATCTCAGCCGGTGTGATCACTCCCGGGCAGTTGGGTCCCACCAGAATCGTCCTGCTCGACTCCATTTTCCGCCGCGTCCTGATCATGTCGGTCACCGGAATGCCTTCTGTAATGCAGATGACCAATTCCATTTCAGCTTCGACCGCCTCGTCGATTGCCGCGGCGGCGAACGGCGGTGGTACGTAAATGACCGATACCGTCGCACCCGTCTCCCGTCTGGCTTCCGCGACAGTATCATAGATCGGCACCCCATCGACGACCTGACCACCCCGACCGGGTGTCACGCCGGCAACGAATGCTGATTCACCTTCTGCATAAGCGCGGCAGTTGGCGGTATGGAAACGACCGGTCTTACCCGTCATTCCCTGCGTAATGACGCGGGTTTCCCGATTGATCAGAATTGACATGGCTCAGACCCTCACCGCCTGCACGACTTTGGCGGCCGCCTCATCCATCGTTGCCGCGCTGATCAACGTCAATCCCGACTCGTCGAGTATGCGCCGTCCGGCATCGACGTTGGTTCCCTCAAGGCGCACTACGACCGGCACTTTGGCGCCAATCTCCCGCAGCGCGGTTACCAGACCTTCCGCAATCACATCGCAGCGCATGATGCCACCGAAAATATTAACGAGAACGGCCTGTACCCGTTTGTTCCGCAACATGATGTTGAAAGCGGCGATCACCTGCTCGGTCGTCGCACCGCCGCCGACATCAAGAAAATTGGCGGGCTCCTCACCGTAAAGCTTGATGATGTCCATGGTCGCCATCGCCAGACCGGCGCCATTCACCAGACAGCCAATGTTTCCGTCTAGCGAGATGTAGGACAGGCCGGCATCGGCGGCTTCAATCTCAGCCGGTGATTCTTCGTCCAGATCGCGGTATTGCACAACATCCGGATGGCGATAGAGCGCGCTCTCATCAAAGGTCATCTTCGCGTCCAGCGCGATGATTTCACCGGTTTGGGTCACAACCAGTGGATTGATTTCAGCAAGCGAGGCATCATTGTCCCAGTAGGCTTGGTAGAGCGCCTGCAGAAAACGTACCGCCTGGTCGACCAACGGCTCAGGCACACCTGCAAATCTTGCCGCGGCGCCAGCATCCTCTTCAGTCAGCCCGGCTTCGGGGTCGATATGGGCCTTTAGTATTTTCTCCGGCGTCGCCGCTGCCACCTCCTCGATTTCCATCCCCCCTTCCGGACTGACCATCAAGACCACCCGCTGTCGCGAGCGATCGACGACGAGCCCTGCATAGACCTCCGTTTGGATTGCGACACCTTCCTCAATCAGCAGTTTTCGCACCAGCTGCCCATCCGCCCCGGTCTGTGGGGTAACCAGCGGTCGGTTCAATAGGCTTTTTGCGATGGCCAGCGCGTCCGCCGATGAATGGACCACCCTTACCCCGCCTCCTTTGCCACGCCCGCCGGCATGGATCTGCGCCTTGACCACCCAGACGTTTCCGGCCAACTGTTCCAGTGCCGGCGGCACCTCCTCCAGCGAATGACAGACCACCCCTCTGGGGGTTGGCACCCCCCATTTGCGCAGTATTTCCTTAGCCTGGAATTCGTGTACTTTCATATCAGAATCACATCAAGCGGTTGCAGTCGGCTGGTCAGACTCGTCATCGAATGGCCCGCCGAACGGTCGGTCCGATCTCGGCTGGCGAGTGGACGATATTCACTTTTGCCTCGCGCAGCGACTGAATTTTCTTTTCCGCGCCACCCCTGCCCGCGGCAATGATGGCCCCGGAGTGTCCCATACGCAGATAAGGTGGTGCGTGGCACCCGGCAATGTAAGCGACGACGGGTTTGGGATAATCCTGATGCGCAAGGTATTCGGCCGCTTCTTCTTCCACTGCCCCGCCGATCTCACCGATTAACAGGACAGCCTCAGTGCCGGCATCGGTTTTGAACCGTTCGAGACAATCGACGAAAGTCATTCCTGACACGACATCCGCACCGATGCCGATGCAGGTTGACTGACCCAGGCCCTCGCGGCACAGCTGGGCGACCGCTTCGTAGAATAGGGTACCCGATCGCGCAACGACGCCGATCGTTCCAGACTCATAGATTGAAGACGGCATGATGCCGATATTGCATTGCCCGGGCGTGATGATGCCTGGACAGTTCGGACCGATCAGCTGCGAGGCGGTCGATTTCAGACGCTGTTTGATTCGCAGCATATCCAACATCGGAATGCCTTCGGTAATGCAGACGATCAGTTCAATACCGGCGTCTATGGCCTCCAGTACCGCATCCTGAGCCGCCTGCGGTGGCACGAAAAGCACGGAGGCGGTGGCGCGGGTCGCTTCGCGCGCAGCTTCGACCGTGTCGAACACGGGCAGATTCAGGTGCGTCTGTCCGCCGCGCCCGGGGACCACACCACCGACAATTCTCGTACCATATTCGATGGCCCGGTGGGAGAAAAAACTCCCGCGATAGCCGGTGATGCCCTGACACAGCACGCGGGTACGAGAATCAGCCAGGATGCTCATCCGACCACACTTCCAGTCGCGCGAAGCAACAGTTCAACCGCCTCATCCATGTTTTCCGCATACTGAATCGGTATTCGGGAATTTCGAAGCAGCGTCAGTCCGTGTTCGCGCTTGGTTCCGGCAAAGCGAGCGACGATCGGGCAGTGGATTTTTTCCTGCTTATAAGCGGTAATCAGTCCTTCAGCAATGGTGTCGCAGTGGGTGAGTCCACCACCCACCGCATTGACGAACAGCACCTTTATGGCGGGTGATTCCAGCACGGTGCGGCACGCATCGGCGACATTCAGACGAGTTGCTATCGGCGGCAGGTCAAGAAAATTGGCTGGTTCCAAACCGTGCAGTTTCAATAGATCCATGGTCGCCAGGGCCAATCCGGCACCGCCGACCAGCAATCCGATATCACCATCCAGGCGCACATAGTTGTAACCGCTCTGCGCGCGCAGCTTACGGTCATGGAGACGATTTCGCTCTCGGATTTCAGCGTACTCCGGGTGTCGAAAGAGTGCGTTGTCGTCAATTTCCATTTTGACATCCAAAGCCACAAGGCGGTCGCCATCGACGACCGCCAGCGGATTGAGTTCAATGGACAGTGCATCAAGCGCTGTTACCGCGTCATGCAATCGGCGACAGATATCAACATACTGACTGATCAGGTCACCGTGCAGCTGCATACCGTCTGCCAGCGCCAGCAGGGCGTTCTCTTCAGGCTCTCGGTCAACAGACAGAGGGTGGCGATGGAGTGTTTCCGGCTCGTTCTCAAGCACCGATTCAATACCCGTTCCGCCGCGGCGGGAAGCTAGGAGAACCAGTTCCCGCTGATAGCGATCAAGCAGAATCGCCAGGTAAAGCTCACTCTGGATTCCCGCCGCCTGCTCGATGTAAACGGCATCGACCCGTATCCCCTGTTCGCCGGTCTGCGGGGTTACCAGCGTGCTGCCCAAAAGGGCTTTGGATTCCTTTACCACCTCAGCCGCGGATTTGGCCATGCGAATGCCACCGAACCGACCCCGATCACCGGCGAGAATCTGTGCCTTGATCACCCTATCCTGACCGGTCATGCGATCGGCCAAGACGCCGGCATCCTGAGCGGAGTAAGCGACACCACCCTCCGGAAATGAAAAACCATGCTGTTTCAGTAGGTCTTTCGCCTGGTACTCATGGACAAACATCTGGCAATTTGGATACGGAAAATTTTCCTGAACTGGAGATTCAAAAACATTTTAATCGAAGATCAGACCATAAAATCGCATTTGAAATTTCGGTATTATTGAAGGTCCACCGATTGCACTGTACAATTCACGGAGTAAACGCCCGCGCATCAACCGGAAAATACACTTTGAATTGAGACGGTATATCGTATACCATATACAGCACACTTGTCACCTGTGTGTGACGCGATTTGTGCCATCACAATCAATAATGGAGAGAAAAATATGAATAGTATCAGAAAAACACTGACAGTCGCACTCAGTTTTTTTGCGCTGTCTTTCATGCTGCTGACCCAAGTGCAGACTGCCGCTGCGTTCGAACCCCGAAAACCGGTTGATTTTGTGATCATGGCCGGCCAAGGTGGCGGTGCCGACAAAATGGCGCGGCTGATGCAGACGATCATTGAAAAGCACAATCTGTCAAGCAAGCCTTTCGTGCCGATTAACAAACCCGGTGGTTCTGGTGCAGAAGCGCTGATTCACCTGAAGAACGCTTCCGGGCCGGCGATGGATCATACCGTAATGGTTACGCTGAACAGTTTCTATACCACCCCCTTACGACAGCCGAATCTCGATGTTGACATTTCAACATTCACACCGATTGGGCGAATGGCGGAAGACACCTTCCTGCTGTGGGTCAACAAAGACAGCGGCATCACAAACTTCGATGAATTCGTTGCGGCGGCCAAAGCGGCCGGAGAAAACTGGATCATGGCGGGTACCGGTAAGGCGCAGGAAGACCAGTTGATCACAGATTTTCTGAATCGAACTTATGGACTGAGCATGAACTACGTTCCGTATAAAGGCGGCGGCCGAGTGGCGAAGGAACTCGCCGGCAACAATGCGAACTCAACGGTCAACAACCCCTCTGAGCAGTTGGGTTTCTACGAAGCCGGCAATACCATACCGCTGGCCGCGTTCACCATGAACAGGCTTGACAAATTTCCGGAAACACCGACCATGGGTGAATTGGGAAATGAGTTCGCCTACTACATGCAACGCAGTGTCGTCGGCGCACCGGGAATGTCCGCCGAAGCAGCCGCTTACTATCAGGCTCTGTTTGCCAAAGTGTTCGCAACGGAAGAATGGCAGAAATACAGAACCGATAAGAGTCTCTACGGCGATTTCCTGACCGGGGACGGTCTGATGGAATATTGGCAGAAAGAGCGAGCCATTCACGAAACCATGCTGAAGGAAATCGGCGAAATCTAAGCGAATACTGACCACCATCCATCCGGCGTAATCCAATGCGCAAGGCCGAACTGATCATGGCTGTCGTCATGGCCATCGCATCCGTCGGATTGATGTGGAAAAGCGCTGAACTCCCCATCGGCTGGATTCCCCGCGAGGGTCCGGGCGGTGGGGCTTTTCCTTTCTGGCTGTCCGCTGGCATGCTGGCGTGTTGCATCTGGACCATAGTTCGCTGGTTTCGAGGTTATTTCGATTGCCATGGCGACACGCCTTACATGGACCGTGCGACACTGATGGTCTTCCTGACCGGCGCCCTTTCACTGACCGTCATGGTCGGCTCGATTTATCTGGTTGGCATCTATGGCGCGATCCCGCTGCTGTTGATTTTTTACATGCGGTTCATCGACCGGCATCCATGGACGCTGACTGTAACGCTGGCCGTTCTGTTCCCCGTCGCAACCTTTTTCTTTTTCGAAATCATTCTCACGATTACCTTGCCCAAAGGACTGACCGAGCCGCTGTTCTATCCACTCTACGACATGTTTCTGTAGGGGAACGAAAAATTGGAGATTCTCGCCCACCTGTTAGACGGATTTGCGATCGCCTTTGAGCCGCTCAATCTGCTGCTGATCATCGCCGGCGTAACGGTTGGGCTGTTCATCGGCGCCATGCCCGGCCTCGGCTCGGTCAACGGCGTTGCGATCCTGCTGCCGATGACATTTCTGGTACCACCAACCTCGGCCATCATATTTCTGGGCGCGATCTACTACGGCGCCATGTATGGCGGTGCAATCAGCTCGATCATGCTGGGCATTCCCGGCGCATCGACTGCGGTGGCAACGACATTCGACGGTCGACCAATGGCCAAGAACGGACTGGCGGACCGCGCGCTGATCGCCGCCGCAACCGCCTCCTTCGTCGGTGGCACGCTATCAATCGTCCTGTTTACCCTGTTCGCCCCACCGTTGGCGGAAGTCGCGCTGAGATTCGGCGCACCCGAAGAGTTTGCCCTGATGCTGCTGGCTTTTGCGACCTTCATCGGGCTCAGTGGCGATGACATACCCAAAACATTTTTCTCGATTCTGATCGGTCTGGTACTGAGCGCAATCGGACTGGACGTGGTCAGCGGCGAACCCCGACTGATATTCTTCGACATCCCCGGCTTCTTTCACGGCGTGAATTTTCTGGTCCTGGCCATTGGTATTTACGGAATCGGTGAGATTCTGTGGACCATGGAAACGCAGAAAGGAGAAGTCGAAGTGTCGCGCCTGGAGTTGAGTTTCAAACGTTTTCTAGATGGCATCATACGGCTGAAGAACTCGATCGCGACCATGGTCATGGGTTCGTTTCTGGGTTTCTTCGTCGGTATTCTACCTGCCGCGGGAGCGACACCGGGGTCGCTGATGGCGTATGGGGTGGCAAAGACGATGGACAAAGAGCCGGACAGTTTTGGCAAGGGCAATGCCAAGGGGGTCGCGGCACCAGAGGCGGCCAACAATGCGGCGAGTACCGGTTCCATGCTGCCCATGCTGACGCTGGGAATTCCCGGCTCGCCCACGACAGCCATCCTACTCGGCGGCATGGTCATCTGGGGGCTGGAGCCCGGGCCCAGGCTGTTTGTCGATCACACTGAATTCGTCTGGGGCCTCATCGCCAGTCTGTACGCCGCCAACCTGCTGACACTGCTGATCAACCTAGCGTTCATACCCGCATTCATCTGGGTGCTGAGAATTCCATTCACCATTCTCGCGCCCATCATTTTCATTCTCTGCATCGTCGGTGGCTATGCACCCACTCTGGATCTGCATGATGTCTGGCTGATGCTGCTGTTCGGCATCGTCGGTTATCTGATGAGAAAACTCGACTACCCAATGGCACCCGCGGTTCTCGCCATCGTGCTGGGTCCGCTGGCGGAGACCTCGCTTCGCCAATCGCTGCTGATCGCTCACGGCTCGCCGATGATTTTCGTTGAGCGGCCGATCGCCGCCGCGATCATGCTCTGCGCGCTGATACTGCTGTTTTTGCCACTCATCAAACTGCTATTGAGTCGGCGACGCAGGTAATCACCTTGTGGTATGATGGTCGGCATTCAGGCCCATCATTTCATGACTGCACAGAACTCTCCATTCAAGCACCTGTTCCGAGCCATTGATGTCGGACACAAGACCCTCAAGCATCGGCTGAATTTCGGCGCCCACACCGCCAATATGGCAGTCGACGGTCTGCCCGGGGCGCGTCATCGCGGCTACTATCTGGAACGTGCAATCGGCGGTGCGGCGATGATCGTCGTTGAACCGGTACCCGTTCACGGTCCCGCCGTTCTGACGCGGGGTAACTTCCGCCACTGCGATGATGCGGTCATCCCACATTTCCGCCAGATTACTGACGACTGTCACGAGCATGGTGCGGTGATGATCCAGCAGCTTTATCATGTCGGTCAGCATGGCGACTGGGACAATTCATTCCTGCCGAACTGGTCACCCTCGGGACTGCCTTCAATGCACGATCACGATGGTAGCATGGCCCTGTCGATCAGGCAGATCGATGAGGTCGTTGAAGCCTTTGCCGCGGCCGCAGTACGGGCGAAAAAAGCGGGCTTTGATGGCTGCGAACTGATGGCCGCTTACAATGCGCTCATTGAACAGTTCTGGTCACCCTTCACGAATCGCCGCGACGACTCCTTCGGTGGGTCACTCGAGAAACGCATGAAGTTCTCGGTTCAACTGCTGAACGCCATTCGGGATGCGGTCGGTGAGAACTTCATCATTGGAGTCTGTACCAGTTTTGATCCCGATGTGCCGGATGTGTTACCGCTGGCGGAGATGCAGGAGATTGTCGCCTATCACGATGCGCGCGGGCTATTCGACTACGTCACGGTCGGCACCGGTGGATATTACAACAGTACGCTGATCATTCCCACTGCGCTGCATGAAGATCAGCTGGGTGTTCCATTCGCGGCAAAAATCCGCGAAGCGGTCAGCTATGCAAAGGTACAGGCGGAAAGCCACATCAGAACACCCGATGTGGCCGATTACGTCATCGGCTCGGGATCGGCAGACATGGTGAGCATCGTCCGCGGCCAGATTGCCGATCCCCACCTCGCCAACAAGGCGATGCAGGGACGAGCCGAAGACATCCGGCCCTGTCTGTCATGCAACCAGATGTGCTGGGGACGGCGCTACAGGGATTACTGGATCAGCTGCCTGATCAATCCATCCGCCGGGCGCGAGTTCGAGTGGGGTGGCGATCGCTTTGAGGCGGCCGAAAAACGGCGCAGGATTCTCGTGGTGGGCGGCGGGCCGGCCGGCTGTGAGGCCGCTCGAGTGGCCAGCGAACGCGGACACGATGTTACACTGGTGGAAGCTGCCAACCAGCTGGGCGGACAGTTCAGACTCGCCGGGCTACAGCCCCGGCGCGGACAGATTCTCGACTACATTGACTGGTTCGAGCGGCAACTGCATAAACTCGGGGTTGATGTACGTCTCAACACGCCATTCTTTGCCGATGATATCATGGCCTTTGACGCGGACGCCGTCGTGCTGGCGACCGGATCGCGACCATCGGAAAACGGGTATCAGCGCGGTCTTCCAACCCGCGATGAGATGCCCGGCGTCGATAGGAAAAATGTCTGGCACGTTGAAGATGTCATGAATCGCTCAGCCAGGCTGGGTCATTCGGTGCTCATGGTGGATGATGTGGGCACTTGGAAAGGTGTTGGCACCGCCCTGTTCCTCATCGAAAAAGGGCACTCGATTTCCATCGTCACTCCCTACCCGATCGTCGGACGGGAATTAATGCGAACGGCGGCCGATCTGAGAGTCCGCGAGACATTGCGCCAGGCTGGAACCCGGTTTTTCACGGAATCCGTGGTATTGGAATGGCAGGGCGCGGGTGCGGTGATTATGGATCTGCTGGATGGCTCAGAAACCCAACAGTCCTTTGACAGCATGGTCCTCTCGACGGTCAATATCCCCGTCAATGACCTCGAGCTGGAACTCCGCCAACAGACACCGGAGCCTGAAATACACACCATCGGTGACTGTCTGTCACCCAGGCAGGCACCGGCCGCAACCTATGAAGGTCGCAAGGTCGCCCGGCAGCTATAGCTATAGTCGCCGCTCCAGCGCGGGTACCGCACCATCTGCTGAACAAATACTCTAGTCGGCGTAATCAACCGGCACGGCGAAAACTTTGACCCTGATGGTTTCTCCGGGACGGGTCGGCATTGTCGCACGGAATACATTTCCTCTGTATTGATAGGAAACATCGTATCCATCTGGCCGTCGCGTCTGCACCTCGGTCTGAACTGTTGTACAACGCGTCTCCATTCTCGTTCTCGCCCGACTTGCGGCTTGTTTTTTTTCCAGATCGCTGGCGATCGAGGCGCCCAATAGCGCACCAATCACGGTGCTCGACTTACTGTTATCATCAATCTCTTTGCCAATCGCACCGCCGATCAATGCACCCACCAATTCCGGAGTATCTGAACTGGTTGAGCCACCGCCGGTCGATACCTCGACTTCTCGACATTCACGAACCGGTCTCAGCTCTGTAACCATTTTCACCCGTTCAGTGTAGCCAATGACGACAGCGTCGGTTTCAAAGCTGCCAGAATATTCCGCATCGGCATTTCCATTCAGTGCAACACTCGCCAACACCAGAATGCTGACTGTAGCACCGATCTTACTTTTCATAATCAATCACCTCAAAATCTGTGACATAGGACTATCCCCCTAACCGACGTCCATCACACTACAGAAAACTCAGCCCCATCCGTCAGAGAGATTGCATTCAACCGAATCTTATACTGAGACAATTCCGCTCGCAAAAGGTTCGAATTTTTTCGGGCCTGACGCCTGTTACTATATCACTTAGGGAACCCGACTGGAGATGGTAACGGCAACACCATCCTGAATGGCTGTCGGGCGAACGGGCTCGGACTGCCCGACGTAATCGCCGCTTTGCGGCTGAGCCGTTCCCGATTTCGATATGCGGGCGACGATTTGCACCTGCTCGAATGATGAAATATTCAGCTCGGGGAGCATCGCCATGGAATCATCAAGACTGACAGTCAGTGGTAGATCTTTGACCTGTTTTTTCAATACCGCAAGCGGTGCAGGCGGACCGTTGAATGCGCGGGCGAAAATAAAAACGATATCATCGGCATCAAACTGTTCGAGTATGGATGGTTCAATCGCTACGTGAACTTTGATCGAGACGTCTGTCGGCTGTTCCTCGAATTCCAAAACTGGAGCACTCGGATCTGCAATTTCATCATTGATGTCATCAATCAATTGCTGAAGTTGAACGAGCATCTCGGTATTGTCAGTCGTTTTTTCAGCTCTTTTCATATATTCAAGGGCCGCTGTGAAGTCGCGGCGTTCAACGGCGGCCAGTCCAGCCAACCAAAGCCCACCCAGGTGGTCCGGATCCATTTCAAGTGCGGTCTCGATCAGTGATTCGGGTTCGCCCTGAAGGCTGCCATTGTTCATCATTGCCAGCATTTCGGCTTCGCGCACCAGAAAATCGGGATTCTCACCGGTCAGTTCGCGAACGATTTTGTAGGCTCCAACCGCTTCGGCATATTGTTCCTGAGCGGCATACAGCTGCCCCAGCGTGCTCCACCCCAACGCGTCTTCTGGATTTTCAGCCAGGTGGGACAACAGCTGCCGCGTCAGTTGTTCTAAACTCTGCGTATCGCCCAAACCTGCTACACCTCCCGTTACGGTGTTCTCAGCCGGACTCACAGTCGCTGGGGTATGAACTGCGATACCTTCCGGCCGCCCCACCAGCAGATAGATTAAACCGGCGACGAGCGGTATGAAAACGACGACCGCAACCGCCACACGTTTTGATATTCCTGCATTCCCCTGCACCACCGCCGATGTCTCGCCGACCGGCAGATCCTGCACGTCTCTGAGCAGCTCGCGTTCAATCTCGATTTTGGTCTCAGCTGCATCATTCGAATCAATTTCTCCTGTTTTTTCACGCTGTTGCAATTCGTTCAGACGCTGCCGCGCAACTTTGACATTCTGCTGCTGGCGATCGGCGTCAGTCCATACATGATGACCGAGAATCACTCGAATCACGATCCACACTGCCAAGGCCGATAACGACAGGGCGATGAGAAAGAAAATGACAGACATTGATTCGGGAGAGCCTTACCGCTCAATTGGTAGTGATCGTTTTTTAATGCTCAGTTGTACTCAACAGAACTTTTGACTGGATTCATCAACCGTACCAGTACTTGAAGACCATGCTCACCGCGAGTGAGTTCAACAACAACAGAGACAAGTATTTGCTCTATGGATGGACGATAGAACACGAAATCAGCATCCCAATAAATCTACCTCATCCTCTTTCAGGGCATCATCACCCTCGGACGACATGTGGTTCTCGTCATACCTAGCCGTTAACCTGTAAAGGCAGTAAATTCACAAATGCATTCAGCGTGCCTTTCACAACTACAGCCCAACCTTCCCGAAAGTGACCCGGCAGAGTACCAATGAACCGAAATGGCACTGATTTCACCGCGTCTGTTGCGTTCAAACGCACGTTACGTTGAGTGCGCCGCCTAGTCGAACCAATCTGTATGCCGCAAGCAAACCACCGATTCCAATTGGCGCGCTCCTCAGCTTCAACCGCTCTCGGTGCCACGAAGTATAGCAGATTGCCTTGGCATGCGTTCAACGCCAAAAGCTGACGCGATGCCGGCTCCAGCAACGATCAGTACGGCCATGCCAGGGCTGGTTTGTCTGGCAAGTCATGACTGACGATATATCATGGTGTTGAACTTAAAAAGGTATCGTGTAATTGATCCAAGACATTATTGAGGAATTGACAACTTTTACCGATTCGATCGAATCTCATATTCCAGTAAAAAATAGTGTATAGTGAGATCCTATGAAGAAAATGATACTCCTTTTAATACGAATGTTCCTGTCAGGTTACGGGCGGCGGTGCCAGACGGTGATGCTTCAGAAGTTACGGACATTAAGATGAAACTCCTTGATGCCATTCGAAACGATCCACTGCTGACCCTGATGATCATCGGCCTATTCAGCTGGCTTCTGTACACCACTCACATCCATGGGCGTGAACTGGGTGAGCTGAGATCCGAGATTGGATCTGTCAGAACCGAGATCGGAGCCGTCAGAACTGAACTTAAAACCGAGATCAGAGCACTGGCGGAATTGAACGATCATCGCCTGACTGCAATTGAACAGGAGCTCAGTGAGATACGACGGTTTCTGCTGTCGAATGAGAAAACCGACGCGATGGCGAAAGCTCAATAAATACTCTTTTCGCTTCGCGTAAAGATCAACCATCGAACCTTGACAAAAATTCAAAATAGGCGAGATCGGTGCGAATTTCGGTTACGTCCTGTCTCGGTAACGAAATATTGCTCGAGATGATATCAACTTGGGACCATTTCAGACGCATCGGGTCGCCATTGCACCTGTCAAAACCCATCGACAATCTTGAAACTGTGAACGCCACCACTGAGCATTGTTCAGACGAGAACAAACTTTCTGACCCTGGTCCTTGGGAATAATTTCGGATTGCGCCCAGCTTGGCAACTGGCGCTTTGGCTGTCTGCTTCAGAACAGTAGTAATGGCACCGTCTGAACTCGAACTTGATTCAGTATTGAGGACAACAGCTGGCAATCATCCTGTCTCACGCGCACGGTCCAATGCCAACCATGGTAGGCAATTTGCTCCACCATGTCGAGAAGACAGCTGCATATTGTGAAGGCATGGGAGAAACGATGCCGCTTCGGTAGAGGCAGGTTCCGAATCAGCGCGAACAGGCTGTCGGCCAAGGCACTCAAGCTGAGATGAGCCGCATGACCGCCAGCTTGTCGAAGCCTTGCGTTCATCATCGCAGGCAGGACAAATCCAATACCTTTTCCGACGCAGTAGCCGGCGATGATGTGAACGCGCATAAAACGGCAACATTCCGGCAGATCCAGCAAACAGACCAACCCGCGAGGCGATACGATTGTTAGTCGCGTCAATGCGATAAGAGATTCCGCTTTGCCAGCGGCTCAATTTGCTGTTACCCTGATTCTATGCACCTGTTTATTTCATGCTGTCTCTCACCTGCCCTGACAGCAGTTCCATGGTTCGGTTATGGGCTGAATTATCTGATGTATGTAATTTCTTTCAATTGATTAAGTCACACCATCACCGGTTGATGGAAGACATTTGCCTGATCTGATCGACGTGGAAACCAACACTCAGTAGCGGCAGCTGTCAACCACAACTGTACAGGCCTTACGCATCCGCGGCGGGCCAACAGAATGCTATGAAACACCTCTTGGTTGCATCTGTCTGAGAATAGATCAAAGCGGTACTTCCTGAGCGGTTTGATTTAGGATGTTCGTAAATCAGAGCCTGTCGTGATGGCACCATTTGATGAAAAACAAAACGTGAACAATCCCTCGCTACACCACCATTCGCTGGCATTTTTCCGCTTTCAAGTGAGATTTTAGGGACTACTAAGTGGAGCAGATTGCTTTGAAATAAGTTCAACACCAAAAGCTGACGCGATGCCGGTTCCAGCAAGGATCAGTCCGGTCATGCCAGGGCTGGTTTGTCTGGCAAGTCATGACTGACGATATATCATGGTGTTGAACTTAAAAAGGTATCGTGTAATTGATCCAAGACATTATTGAGGAATTGACAACTTTTACCGATTCGATCGAATCTCATATTCCAGTAAAAAATAGTGTATAGTGAGATCCTATGAAGAAAATGATACTCCTTTTAATACGAATGTTCCTGTCAGGTTACGGGCGGCGGTGCCAGACGGTGATGCTTCAGAAGTTACGGACATTTAGATGAAACTCCTTGATGCCATTCGAAACGATCCACTGCTGACCCTGATGATCATCGGCCTATTCAGCTGGCTTCTGTACACCACTCACATCCATGGGCGTGAACTGGGTGAGCTGAGATCCGAGATTGGATCTGTCAGAACCGAGATCGGAGCCGTTAGAACTGAACTTAAAACTGAAATCGGAGCCGTCAGAACTGAACTTAAAACCGAAATCGGAGCCGTCAGAACTGAACTTAAAACCGAGATCAGAGCACTGGCGGAATTGAACGATCATCGCCTGACTGCAATTGAACAGGAGCTCAGTGAGATACGACGGTTTCTGCTGTCGAATGAGAAAACCGACGCGATGGCGAAAGCTCAATAAATACTCTTTTCGCTTCGCGTAAAGATCAACCATAAAATCTCAACAGAAATTGAAAACTGACGGCATTGGTGCGATTTTCTGTGCAATTACCGAAAGTAAGCACACCGCCGCCATGCCCGGAAGCGTCAACCCTGCAATCGGTAAGGGCTGACGGGGTTACTGCATAGACATGCTACCTGCTGTGGTGCTAGACAGTGATGCTTCAGAAGTTACGGACATTAAGATGAAACTCCTTGATGCCATCCGAGACGATCCACTGCTGACCCTGATGATCATCGGTCTATTCAGTTGGCTTCTGTACACGACTCACACCCATGGGCGTGAACTGGGTGAGCTGAGATCCGAAATCGGGGCTGTCAGAACCGAGCTCAAAATTGAAATCGGGGCTGTCAGAACCGAACTTAAAACCGAGATCAGAGCACTGGCGGAATTGAAAGATCATCGCCTGACTGCAATTGAAAGGGAACTCAGTGAGATACGACAATTCCTACTGTCGAATGAGAAAACCGACGCGGTGGCAAATACTTAATAATTCTCTCATATTCGTAAAGAACAATGCCCTATATCAGCACTGATCCAGAACTTTTTGTACCGGAACAAAATAGTCCAATTACTGTGAAAATCAAATCGCACGAATAATATTCTGAGAATCATACAAACTGCTGAAAATGAGAAACTGTCCTAGTTCGCAATGCATACAGATGCAGAAAAGAACCAGTCAGATTGTTTTCTCACAACTTACGACATCGAAGACCAGTGCTTCGAAGCGCAGTTCTGCTGATGGACGAAAGACATTCTCTGTCCGAACTGTGAACGCGGCCGTTCCCGTCAGCTGATCACTCGCCAGGTGGCAACAGTTCGATCGGTATTACTGGTAAAGACAAGGCCAGCGTCAAGATTGCTGCGTTTCACTGGGTCAACAGAAAGCTTGGCAACGTAAAGGCGGCGATACGTGGCACTCATCGCTTGGTAAGCTGAAAATATGTGCAACGATATCTAGAGACAATCAGGTATCGGTTCAAACCGTCCCTCTGGAAACACTGCTGAATATAAGCTTAATTCAAACTGTGCAGTTGGGAAAACAGCTCTGAATGTTCAGAGCTGCAAACGACTTTTCATCGTATGCGACAGATTCCCTGAATGTCTAAAGGTAAAAACTCTGCTTCAGTCCATTGTGTTGATACTATGCCAATTCTGAATTTTCAATTAAGCTGAGTAGCGACCCAAATGTTGAATTGTCAGTCTGCGGAACAGGTATCGGTCGCGTTGGATTTGCGATTCTAGTTGGTGCGATCCAACGCTTTACTTACTTAAACTTGATAGAAAAAAGAAACCATCGCGATAACCACTGCTAGAAACAGACACGTCATCACTCCGCCGGCGCGCACGAAATCGGTAACCCTGTATCCTCCAGGCGCCTGTATCAGTGCATTCACCTGATGTGTCGGAATCAAAAATGAATTGGAAGTGGCGAGAGCCACAGTCAGCGCAAACACGGCGGGGTTGGAGCCGATCTCAACTGCGACATTGATCGCGATGGGCACCAGCAGTACGGTTGCACCGACATTGGACATCACCAGCGTAAATACGGTCGCCAGCATTCCAAAAGCCAACAGAAATACAATGTTCGGTACGCCATCCAGCAATAACACGAACTGCTGAGCGATCCAAGTTGCCGTTCCGCTCAGTTCCACCGCCAATCCCAAGGGAATGAGACTGGCCAGCAGAAATACGCTTTGCCAGCCGATTGATCGATAGGCTTCCTCAATCGTGATCACCCGAGCAATGACCATTAGAAGCGCACCAGTCAGCAGGGAAGCGGAGAGACGTAAATCCGTGAACAGCACCAGCCCCAAAGTGAACAAAAAGATAAGAAACGCAACGGGCAGTTTTTCAGGACGCTCATTTTCTTTAGGGAAATCTGTCGCGGCGACAAGTTGCAATGAGTTGACAAAATTCTGCAGATCGCGCCACAGACTGTGAACGACCATCGTATCGCCAGCTTTAACCTTTTCATTAATCAGATTCTCTCGAATGGGTATTTCGTTCCGATACATCGCCAGCAGGGTAACCCGGTAGTTTCTACGGTAGCCGAGTTCGCCCATCGTCTTCCCAATTGCCGATGAGTACGGGGGAACAACCACTTCGGCAATTCCAGAAGCGGTCGGGTTGAATGCTTCCTGAAACACGCGTATTTCAGTTTTCAGCTTGAGGTTATAGATCTCCGCCATTTTAACGACCTGTTCATACCTTCCCATCACCGCGATGTCACAGTTGGCGAGAATTTCAGTCTTGCGCGCGGGCTCAACCACCACTTTTCCTTCGGTTCGGATAGCGATGATTCGCTCGTCGTACCCCCCCTCATCTTCCATGTCACCAATCGTCTTTCCAACAATCGTGGACTTGCTGGTTACAGTCAGTTCAAAAATCTGACCGGTAATACCGTACATATCCAGGAAGTATGAAGTAACCGCACCGGTCCCAAGTGCTTTTGAAGTCCCTTTTGGCAGTAAATGTTTTCCAAATAGGAAAAAATAGGCGACACCGATGACAAGAAGCGTCAATCCGATCGGAGTAACAGAAAATAGAGAAAAAGTGTCCATCTGCTGTACGCCATTGGATAAATGCTCGTTGGAGTTGGCGATCAGATCATTGAGCAGAATCAGAGGACTCGACCCGACCATGGTCAGCGTACCACCGAGAATGGCACAATAACCCATCGGCATCAGAAGGCTAGAGGGGGTGGCGCCGCTTCGCTTGCAGATCCGATCGACTACGGGAAGAAATAACGCAGCCGCGCCAATATTCTGCATGAAACCGGAAATCGCCCCAACGGCGGAGGAGACTAAAACCATAATGCGCCGTTCCGTATTGCCCGCGACCACCAGGATGCGCGCGGCGAGACGATTCAATAGCCCCGTTCGATCCAGACCTGCTCCAAGAATCATCACTGCAATAATTGAAATGACAGCATTGCTGGAAAAACCCTCAAACAGGCGAACGGCAGGCACCAGTCCCTCATAATTTGGAAGCAGACTTGAGAGACCGATTAAAACCATGACGAGTACGGCTACAACATCAACACGAAGCAGTTCCGAAACAAACAGAACGATTGTCAGAACCAGTATCGCTAGCACAGCAATCATTTCCGCGGTCAGTGGTATCGTGTCAGTCATCGACAGGCCGCACCGTCACAATTGAAAGCAGAAGATGGAGTCTGAAACACGATTTGACTGGTGCTGAATTCAACATTTCAGCAAGTCTGGCCCGAAATCGGGGACGGAATGCTTACCATAGATGGGAAACCGAATTGGGTGTCTGCGAATTTGGACAGCACCCTTGATGCCAGAATCAATAGGATAAGCACTCACCAAGACTGGTGAGAATGCTGGCAACGAACGCAAATTAAGCCCAGTCAACACTTTGGGCCATTACGAACTTGAACAATTCATAGACGTTGATAATCTAATTCAGGCGCGACAGACAGAACTCAAAAAATGAGAAGATGACACGTCGGTCGAAGATGTGACGAAAGTCCTGCGTATTTCGTCATATGGAATCAATTGAGTGGATGATCCAACATTTGTTTCGGTGAGTTTTACAGAAGGGAGTAGAGATTGCTTGAACTTAAAGAAATTCACGGCAGATGCCGAAATTTCACCTCCCAATATTGTCTTCACTTGACAGTCAGGAACTCCAGATAAAAATCATAATTTGGTGATTTAAATTGTATACGATATAAATCTGAACTGTACCGGTTCAATACAATTGAATCAAACCCCTACCCACTTATCTGGAGTGTCAGACAGGAAAGTGAATGGAGGCAGATAGCCGATGATTTCCAAATGGATGGTGTCCAACTTCAAATCGATTCGGGATAAGACTGAACTTGATTTCAGCCCGCTCACGATATTCGCGGGTGCAAACAGCAGTGGGAAAAGTTCATTTATTCAATCCATTCTTCTTGTAGCGCAGACTTTGGGTCACAAGGATAAATCACGCTCTATTGTATTGAATGGTTATCTCTCAAACTTAGGTCAATTTAATGATGTGAAGTCTGATTGCAGTAAGTCCGACGACCCGATTACCATTGGATTTACTTATCATCCGCGAGCGGATCAGTGGAATTCTTCTTTTCGCCCTGAACGCACTCAATTCCAGAGACTTTCTTGTGAACTCTCATTCGACGCTGACCCCACTATATGCAATCATGAATTGTCTCAAATCCAGCCTCGGCTTTTAAATTCGAAGTTGTCTTGTGTTTCTAGAAATAAAGGCAGGGCTGATATTTCGTTTGAATATTCAAAGTCCAAAGTTGCAGAAGACGATAGCTATTTCGAAATCCATAAGGATTTACGTAAAGCCTTTGATTACTCTGTCGAACTGGATAATTTCTCCATGAATGAGGCGCGTAAAAAATACCATCCATACCGTTCTTTAGAATTAGTTGGTTGCGGTCTACGACATTTCCTCCCAGAATATATTGTTTTTGCAGAAGATGGTCTTAGCTACGATGCGTATAATCTGACTAGGAATTTGCAAGCGAATTTCCGAAAGAAAGTGTGGAGTCTAAAAAACTCAGAGAAAAAGATAATACGAGTTCACCTCGATCCTATTCACAGAAACATTTCTCTTCAGATTCCTCAGCCAGTCTTAAATGCCTTATATCAAGTTCTTGAGGATTCTATCAACCCTGATTCCGATTTTAGGTATGAATGCCCATTAATATTGCCAATTGATTCCGAGTCTGGAACTATCACAATGAGAGATTGGGAAATTTGGTTGAATACTCTTCCACCCAAAGATTTCAAGAAAGTAAATAAAGTTATGAAAAACTGGGATGAAAGAGATCTTTTCGAACGTTTTCACGTAGCTGTTGAGGCATTGATGGTAGACACGTTAGAGGCTCGCACAGATTACAATTTTGATTTGCCTCCCGCTTTGATTGAAAACGCAACCCATAATCTGGAAGAAATTTTCAAATCGAAAGTAAGATATCTTGGCCCATTGAGGAATGCTCCGAAGACTTTTTTTTCATATGCACATTCTGCTGACTTGGACGATGTAGGTCTGAGTGGAGAAAATACAGTTTCTGTTCTTGAACTACACAAGAGCAAAGAAATTGGCTACATCCCATCGTTAGAATTTAAAAATCATCAATTCAATAACATAAGAATTTTCAATACACTCGAGGAGGCGGTTGTTGATTGGCTCCAATATCTGGGTGTGGCTAGTTCACTCAATATCCAAGATATGGGGAGGTTTGGATTTAGACTGAAGTTGGAACTTGCTAATTCGGAAGGCGCGCATGATTTAACGCATGTGGGAGTTGGTATCAGCCAGATTTTGCCAATCCTCGTCATGTGTCTTATTGCTGACGAAGAGTCTGTGCTCATAATTGAGCAACCGGAACTGCATCTTCATCCAAAGGTGCAAACCCTACTCGGGGACTTTTTCATTTCGATGACTTTATGCAATAAGCAATGCATTATTGAAACTCATAGCGAGTATTTGATTGATCGCCTCCGTTTTCTAATTGCAGCGGCATCATCTGAGGCACAATTAAACAATTTAACAAAAATTTACTTCGTGGAAAAACTGTCTGTAAGTTCAACGTTTCGAGAGGTGGAAATTGATGAATATGGAGCCATCTCGGACTGGCCGAGAGGTTTTTTTGATCAATCTGAACAGCAGGCCACAGAAATCTTGAAAGCTGCAATGAAGAAGCGGAAGGCAAATCTAAAGAAAAAAGATGCGTAAATTGTACAGTGTAATCGTTGATGCAAGTGTATTAGCTGTACCACAAGTTAAATCTGCTAATACAGAAGTAATACGATATGTGAATACGCTAATTGAGTTGAACGATTTAATTCAAGAAAAATGGGTCTCCATTTACTTGAGCAAGCAGGCTGTTTACACTCTTTTTGAGGATGGTGTGTATCCAGATTATGAACAACTTGAAAAACTGCTTAAGGCTCATGCCATAACTAAAGGTTACACTCGTGAAGTCAATAGAATTATTAGACTCTTACTGACTAAGACACCATCATTTGAAGCTGCTCATCGGGTAACGGATGTTTTGTCAGAACATCTGGAAACCGATCCAGATGTTATTCACCCGATACACTGTAACGCTCTACAATCTGATCTTGAACGATGTATCACGTTGATTGCTATCCTGTGTAAGTACTGCGTTCGGTCTATTGGATGTTATGCGTTTGTTCTGAGAACAGCACCAAAGCGTGAGATCAAAATTAGAGCCCAAATTGAATATTTTGATCACGAAAGAGACGACATTGATTTACCGCAACCATTCAAATTTTTTGAAGGCAAAGTATCAGCTTGCGATAATTTTCGAGGACTGATCGAATGTCTTGATGAATCGGTAATTCTTGCTGACGCCTCTGACAACACTGAAGTTCAACTTGCCATTCGCATCGCTCTGTTTAAAATCAATAAGAAAAATGACATTGATAACTGGAATAGCATAATTGTTCCAACCATTGGACCCAAGTTTAGGGTGTCATACAAGAAAATCTGCGATAACAACGAAAACTCCCTCCGATG
Source organism: Arenicellales bacterium (assembly GCA_965205205.1). Taxonomy (GTDB): domain Bacteria; phylum Pseudomonadota; class Gammaproteobacteria; order Arenicellales; family JAJDZL01; genus JAJDZL01. The sequence goes on along the minus strand of CBDBFX010000002.1, from coordinate 2,235,368 downwards.
CAAAATTCTCGAATCAATTGTAGAAACCATCAAGGAACAAAAAAACGAAAAAGTACACGCTTTGCGAACAGGCCGTGGAGGCAATGACCCTCAAAGAGTCCGAGGCTCAGATCAAGCAAAGGCATATCGTCGCGATATAGATGATGAATTCCATCTTCATTATTGGAAGCGTCGCGATGCGACGGTTGAATTTGCTTCGGTAAATTATCACAACGATTTTAAGATTCCAGAATAATTTCCTCCAGAATCGACAAGAAAACAACTCCGATTATTAATGAACCGAAAATTCAATGAAGGAATCGACTCGTTGAGTTACATGGCATTATCAGTGGTTGAAATACAGCGCAAATGTTGAAAACTTCATCCTTGCTTAAATGGATCGGCTATGAAAATTAAGATTTCATGTATTCAAAACTGTGCAACCGATAACCTCGAACACAATCTTCAGGATGCGTCTTCCCTCGTACGCGAAGCGCGCAACGCTGGTGCTGAACTTATCTGTCTGCCTGAATTTTTCTCTTTTCTGGAACTCAATGAAGATGGGTTGGATGTCTCGCCATTTGCGGAGGCCACTCACCCCGCTCTTACAACGTTTCGGTCTCTCTCGCAGGAAACAGAAGCTTGGATTCTATTGGGGTCGATTGCGGTACTGGATTCTGTAGGAAAAAAACGCAATCGTTCAATCATGCTCAGTCCACAGGGAGACATCATTGCGCGTTACGATAAAATTCACATGTTTGATGTCAATTTACCCAATGGTGAAGTGTATCGCGAGTCAGCGGTTTTCAAGCCTGGCAGCCAAGCGGTCATAGCAGAGCTGCCGTGGGGAGATGTCGGTCTAACCGTCTGTTACGATCTGCGCTTCCCGCACCTTTACCGCTCTCTGGCTCACTCAGGAGCGCAATTGTTAACCGTACCCGCTGCATTTACGCGTACGACCGGGCAGGCTCACTGGCATGTACTGCTGCGAAGTCGCGCAATTGAAACGGGCTGTTATGTGATTGCACCCTGTCAATACGGGGATCATGGAAAAGCCAGGACTTATGGTCACTCTCTGATCATTGACCCATGGGGTCGAATTTTGGCGGACGGTGGCGAAGGTCGAGGCTATATAATTTCAGAAGTTGACCTGTCGGAAGTTGATCGTGCGCGACGAATGATTCCAGCTCTGGAACATGATCGAAAGTACGCTGTACCGGATCAAGTTGGCCGACAGCCACTTCGCCAGGCATCTTGACATTTTGATTATTGAAGACATCCATTCGAGCGAATCATGAATGAATCATTCTTAGTTGCACTCATCGTTCTACCCATTCCCATCAGCATAATCATCATGCTGGCATTCCGCGGCCGAGGGCCATCCACAGTCGATCAAGACGATCATTAGACGTTAATGGGGAAGAAACGGAGGAACGGTCAATGGCTTCCTCTGCAAAGTGTGTTGAGCCGTAGCCCACTCATCCGCGGGCACAATCTTACAGGCTTATCTGAATACCGGAATCAGCGACGCGAATATTCGAATCGATGCAGACAGAATGTGGAAGATGAACGGACTGTCAGCAGTAGCGAAGAAAAATCCCAGCCCGCAATTTGGGATCGAACCAGGTAGACTTCGGCGGCATGACGCAGCCGGCGTCAGCCACATCCATCATTTCCTGCATTGTGGTATCAACGCAGGCAAATCCCAATCGCCATCCCTGTTTACAGCGTTCCATCAAGCCTGAAATACCTTCACTTCCCGGCGCATAGCTGAGACGGCCGTCTGCCCGAGCATTCCGAATGCCCAATACATTCGAGAGAATTTTTTCCTGTAGAATCGATACATCCAATGAACCGACCGGGTCATGGGCTGGAACCATTGAATCTGGAACCTGCAGCTGAAATATTCTGTCATCGACGATCATAGTGATGCGCCGAACTCGATCGGGAAGCAGTCGATCATTGATTTCCGTCTTGATCTCCTGAACGCCAAATCCAGCACCTCGAATTGCATCCAGTAACTCAGAGACGCTGAAATCACCTAAGTCTCGAACACAGCGGAAATAGGAAAATATTCTCAGTTGGCTTGCAGGGAAAAGTGCGACAAATAACTGCTTACTACCATTAGAAGGCATGCTCTGCGCTGACTGGCTGTTCCCAACAGACTGCGCGATGCGGGCACCCGCCGCGCAGCGATGGTGTCCGTCTGTAAGGTAAGTATGGGTGATCTGGCTGAATCCCTGTTCCAGCTGGGTCGCGATTTCAGCATTTTCCACCCGCCAGATCGTCTGTTTTACGTCGTCCCATCGGCTGAACTCCAGACAGGGTGGGTTGAGTTTCGCACGTCTGACTGCGTCATCTATGTCTTCTCGGTCGGAATACGCAACACAGATCGGACTGGAAGTCACACCCACGGTCCGCTGATAATGCGTCAGCATGTTTTCTTTCTCAAGTTGCGTATCTTCGTGTTTCTTGAGACGACCACTGACGTACTCATCAACCGGAATGTTCGCGATGACTCCGGTTTGACGGTGCGACCCCGAATGAAGTTCATAGAGATAATACGATGGATTCTGAGTCTCAAGAAACGCCCCGCTTTTCAACAGTTTCTGGAGGTGCCGCTGGTTGTGCTCAAGAATTTCTGCAAGCGTCGGCCCTGAATCGTCAAATTCCTCAAGCGTGCGCATCACATTGACATAGCTGTCAGGATGGTTTTCGGCAAACTCGCGCCGCTCGGCTGGCGTCATCGCATCATATGAAGGTGTGACGACATCGTCAATCCTTTCAGGATTGACCAGAAAACCTTCAAATTTAGCGATGCGCGGCAAGGCCTACCCCTCCTCTAGGTTCGGCCTTATTGGTTCGCGATACGGAACTCATCCATAAAATTGGCGAGTGTTTCTGCGCCCTGCATCGGCATGGAGTTGTAAATGCTTGCACGCAGACCGCCCACACTTCGATGTCCTTTGAGGTTGACCATTCCCCGCTTTTCCGCTTCGGTAAGAAATTTACCCTCCAAGTCGCCATTCGGTAGACGGAAGACGACATTCATGCGGGAACGGCTGTCACCTTCAGCGGGACAGTCGTAAAAACCACCGCTGCCATCAATCGCCTGGTAAAGATATCCCGATTTAGCGATCGATTCTTTCTCGAATGCATCCACACCACCGCGTTCCTTGTACCATCTGAGCACCTTGCTAGCCACATAGATTGAGAACACCGGCGGGGTGTTGAACCGTGATCCACTGGTATCGTAGGATCGGTAGTCAAGTGCGGCTGGAAGTTCGCGCTTCGCTTCCGCCATGAGCGACTTACGAACGATAACCACGGCCAGGCCTGAAGGACCGATGTTCTTCTGCGCGCCACCGTACGCAACGCCCATCAGATCCCATGGAATACGCCTTGACATATAGTCAGACGACATATCGCCAACGAGGGGCACGCCCAGATCCGGCCACTCAAATGTGCGTATCCCACCAATCGTTTCATTGGTCGTAATGTGTAGATAGTTTGTGTCAGGCTGAAGTGAAATTTCACTGGCCGCGGGCGTTCGGCTGTAATTATTGTCAGCACCATCCCACGCGACATAAGCATTACCGAATACTTTCCCATCCTTCAGTGCCAGTTTTGCCCAGTGTCCAGAGTTGACATAAGCCGCCGTTTCAGATTCTCCCAACAGATTCATTGGCACCATCGCAAACTGCATAGTGGCGCCACCCTGGATCAGCAGAATGCTGAATTCATCCGGTACTGCCAACAGTTCTCTGACTAGATCAATGGTTCCATTGTGCACTTCATCGTACTCCGGACCACGATGACTATGCTCAATCATCGACATGCCAGTGTCCCGGTAGTTGACCAACTCAGACTGAGTTTCCTCTAAAACTTCAAGGGGCAAGGTGCAGGGACCGGGACAAAAATTGTAGACACGCTGAGTCAACTGAATCCTCCTAGTGCGTTACGTAGACAAATGAAAAAGAATGGGCGATTGACGCTCAATTGACGCGATTGAGCGCAGTGCCGTTTTGGAACTCCCGAACGATTTCCAGAACTCCCTCAGCAACAGCATTCTGCGCCTGCTCAGTGGATGCGCCAATATGATGGGTTCCATAAACACTCGGATGTTTGGCAAGCCGGCTGTCAAACTCACAAGCCGCCTGCCCCGGTTCGTCGGGATAGACATCGAGCCCGGCACGTAATGATCTGCCATCCAATGCGTCGAGTAAAGCTTGCTCGTCAATCACATCACCGCGCGAGGTGTTCAGCAGTATCGCGCCGTCGCGCATTAATGACAAAATATCCGCATTGATCAGATTGCGCGTTGAATCAGCCGCTGGCACATGTATGCTGACTATGTCGCTCTGACTGACGAGGTCTTCAAGACCGTCAACGGTTTTAACCGCCAGCTCTCTCATTTGCTGTTGAATCGTAGCAGAACGATTGGGCTTGTGGATCATCAGAATCTGCAGGCCGAACGCTCTCGCCCTTTCGGCAACTGCCATGCCGATTGAACCGGCGCCAACTATGCCAATGGTACGGCCCATCAGTCCCTGAGCGGAAGAATATTTTTTCTTGTTCCACTGCCCGTCTCGCAGTTCGCGGACATTGTCGGGTATATTTCGATCAATGGATAACAGCAGACCCATCGTCAACTCAGCGACCGCGACCGCGTTCTTACCCGGCACGTTGCAGACTGCAATATCGCATTCAGCGGCAAAATTCTTGTCAATGGTATTGGTTCCCGCACCGGCCCGGACAATCAGTCTGAGACGGTCAGCGGCTTGGATCGCGTTTTTTTCAACTCTGGTACTTCGGACCACCAGTACGTCGTGACCGGCAATCTTATCAGGTAAGTCAGCGGCCAGCAGATCAGGATGATAATTGGTGACATGCCCAGAATCCTGGAGCTTCTGCAGGTAATTCGCAGGAAATTTATCAGCAAAAAGTATACGCATCTTTGACTGGAGAATGATAACTTGGCAGAGGCTACGAATACTGGCAACCAGTGTACGCAGAAAAATAAATTTTATAAAAATTGGCAGCTTGCATCTGCAGAATTTTCTTGCTTTACCAATGCGAAAAACCTGAAGTTCTTACTGAGTCCAGAACGAATATCAAACCTCTGTCAGAGATATGCTTCGACTTTTAAGTCTCTGACACTGCGCTACAGTAATGACATCAGGGTTTGATGGCGCGAAATAGCGTCGGTCGAAGTTCCCCCGCATCCACAACCTTCATTTTCAGCGTCGAACTCTCAAGGCGCATCACTGCCTGCTCCCTGCCGAATCGTTTCGCAAAATCCAGACCATTTGCACCACTCACTCGATTAATTTCCTCCCGCACGGCGGCGCGATACCATGCGTTCCTATCCCGAGATTGAATGCGCTCAAATCCAACCGCCTGCAAAAGATTCTGCAGCTCAATCGACGTACAAAAATGAAAATCAAGTTTTGAATAATCAAGCCACTCTTTGACCTGCTCGGAGGCACGGGTTGTTTCGCTGCCCAGCCAGTCACTGCCAACCAGCACACCATCGTTTCGTAAAATGCGGAAAAACTCCGAAACCATCTGCTGCTTGTCCGCAACATGAACGATCGCATCCTTGGAGAAGACAGCGTCAAAGGCACCATCCTCAAATTCCAGAGCGCCCACTTCTATTTGCCGGTATTCGATGCGGTCAGACAGACCATACCTTAACGCTTCTGCCCGAGCCCGTTCAAGAAGAGAATCCACCACATCAACCGCAATCACCTTCGAAGCACCGTAACTCGAGACCAGCAATTGATCTATACCACCGATGCCACAGCCGAAATCAAGAACTGTTTTGCCTGTAAGGTCTGTGCCATGCAAAATATCCGCAATCAACTCAGGTCCCCCTGGGGACAGAAAGCCTTCACCCCAAAGCCACTCCAGACCCGCGACGAAATTATTATCGTAAGACATATACAGTCATTTCAGTTGTCAATAGGAGCGGGTGATTTTCGCATCTTTATGAAACAGAATGTACCAATCAGTCACCGATCATGGAACTCGACGGATACAGGTGGTAAAGTCATTCGAATCTGATTGTGCCAGTCCTGGGATGGAAGAAATTAACAACAGGTCAACGATCAGTGACCACTCAATCAACGGTCCAACTTGATCCAGTTCGAATGCGTGAACTGGTACCAATACGTTTCTATCTGCACTCGTGCCCAATGATCTGATCATGTCTTTCCAAATAAGCCATAATGAACCACTTTCCAACTGTCAAGGATGTCGATTCGAACATTATGTCTTCAGCGACTGATTGCTTGGCCTGGAAAATCGCAGCAGTTGATGTTTCGATAGCTGATTGGAGAAATTCAGACAGGATTCAGCAACCCAAGCGTGAATCAGCATGGATCACCTGCTGTGAAATAGGTTAACGGCAAACTCAAACTTCAGACACCAACACCATACAGATCAAGAGTTGACTATGAGTAATCTGAAACAACGAATCAACGATGGTCAATTCATCGTCACCTGTGAACTGACACCGCCGAAAGGTATTGATTTACAGCCATTATTCGATAAGGCAGATTTACTCAGAAATCATGTCCACGCCTTCAATCTGACAGAGTCCCATGCCGCCAGAATGGCCATGGACCCGACCGCCGTCGCTCATCTGCTGTTAGACCGCGGCATCGAGCCCATTGTACAGATGACTTCTAGAGATAAAAATCGAATTGCCATTCAAGCCTGTATGTTGGGTGCCGCCGCACTAGGCGTCGAAAATCTGGTGTTTATGGGCGGCGATCCACCGAAAAATGGCGATCATCCAGATGCGAAACCCGTGTTTGATCTGTTTGCTTCGCAACTTTTGGAAGCTGTGAATGCGCTGCAGTCCGGTACCGATTACACGGGCAACCAGCTCAATGAGGCGCCGAGTTTTTGTGTGGGTGCGGTCTTCAATCCCGGTTCTTCAAAACCCGATGTTGAAATTGAGAATCTGCATCGAAAAATTGAAGCTGGCGCCTCTTTCTTACAAACCCAGGCTGTTTACGATGTGGGCGAGTTCGCCCGGTTCCTAGACAACGCCGGCGAGATTCGCGTACCGGTATTGGCCGGCTTAATCCCGATCAAGTCAGTGAAAATGGCACAATATATGAATGAGCGAGTGCCCGGGGTCACTGTACCTGATCACCTGATTCAGAGTATCGCAGACCAGGGCGACGACAAGGGTCGAATATTGGCGGCCAGTCAGCAGATATCTGCTGATATTGCCCGCGATCTTTGTCGCGTTGCGGGTGGACTACACATCATGGCGATTGGCTGGGAAGACAAGATCCCGGAAATCTTGGATATGGCCGAAGTAAAGATCAAGTCGTAAGCATCACACCTGCGTAACGTATCCAACTTCTCAGAAACTTTCATTCTGAGCACACCGACATCCATTTCAGTCCAAAGTCGAATTCTTGACAGATTCAGATGGCACAAACCTCGTGCCAATTCAGCTGAACTTTTCCCGACATGATTTATTCAGGCCAATGGACTGATGGGATCTGTCTCGCGCTGCGCACAATAGCGTAGAAGAACATTCGTATTATTGACGGTTCCATCTTAATCAATCATATTTGTCCTTACGTAACGAGCTATCATTCGTAAAACACAGATCCAACCCCAAACCATCAATCCGCCGCTTCACTCCATCAAAGGTATCTCCGCCATAGGTAGACGAAGTCTGCTGTGAAATCGGATCCCGCTTGAAAATCACATATTCCAATCTTTTACTACCAAGAAACTGCAAACCCAATTGATTTCCTTGATCGTCTTTCCATTTGGCGCTTAGATTTCCATTTTCAAGCAATACCAGATTACCCTTACGAAAATGAGACACTGATTTGATAAAGCTCCAGAAATCATCACTGGATGCCAAATTCAGGTCATATCCATCAGCTTGCGCACAGTCTCGCAGATAATCGATTCTGTCCGAATAAACTTGAAATTTTGTGGACACTAGTACAAAGTTGATGGTGTCATTGGTGTTTTTTCTTGATCAAATTGCTATTGAGTAACCAACTTTGGGAATTGAACATCAAAGTCGGTATTCGAGCGTGCAATTTGTCTGTCTTAATCTTAATTTCGACGTTGAAAGTTTCAGAAGCACGTTTACCACTACAACATTTGTTTTGGCGGGGCCGGACAGTCTGCCAGGCAGCATGGATTTCACCACCAAACCAAACACGGCTACTTGGAGACCTCGGCCAATTCGGTGATTCGGGTATTCAGATTCGTGTCTTGGAAAATAGAAAAAAGATCAATGTCAATAAGTTGTTCAAATTCAAGCATGAAAATACCCAGAAAACCATTGGGAATGCTCAATCTGATCATCTCAAAGTATCTTTCTTGAACCGCATCGCTTCCTACAATCAAATAAATTCTACATTATTGTCCATCTGCTTCTCAAAGGCTTGACGGACAAGCCCCATCACATATGCCAAGTCCTGCTCTGAATGCAAAATTACCTCTACATCACCGTTACCTAAATGACCAATATTGGTTACGTCCCTAGCCGAACGCTTCGGATCGTGTAACTCATGAAATTCCAAATTGAGAAATAGTTTCAGACTGTCGCTTCTCGGCACGACATCCACAAAGTTGGTTTCGGCCTTGTAAGCAATGTAATTTTTGAAAAATTCCTCATTGACACAACTGTCAAAGAATAAGACCTCACGCCGAAAACTATTAAATATTCCTCTTATCAAACTGTTGTTCGCTAGATTCGGATGATCCTCGTAGCTGTAACCGGTGTGAATGGTAGGATCAGAAAAACCAGCCTCCGCTAAACCCGCAAGTTCGCCTGGTGATTCCCAAACCGATATAGCCTTCTTTGCCAATTGTTCGGCACGCGCTTGGATTGAGTCAGAATTCCAGCACTCCAAATCGCCGAGACCTTGGTTCAACCGTAATGGACTGTGTCTAAAACCACCCGTCATCTCGCGCTTGTCAGCGAATGAATGGTCGCTGTATTCCGAGTTATAGCCGGTCAGAGTTAAATTGCCGATCGTGTGGAGCCATGTTTCCTGCACGTTCCGCCAATCTTGTCCTAATTCTTGTCGCCACTGTTCTGAAAGATTCTTATTTTGTGGCATTATGTGCTCTATTGTGTACTCTTCGACCGGCACCCGCTCCTTGCGGTCATGGTTTTCCAACCGGCGCAACAAATAGCCACAACGAATAGAGGGGTAGAGATCACGACAAATCAACTTACGCTTGAATTCTTCGTCACTTGGAAACCTCCGATAGGTTGGCATGCGAAGAAAATGTTCTTGAATGCTATTTCTATATTTATCCTTATTGACAGCGCGACCAAAAGTAGCGAAGGTCATGTTATGTGAGTTGGAAGGAATATCACAAACCCATCGACGAAAAATATAGGCTTCTATCAAATTCACAGAATAAATGAAATCTTCTTTTCTGATCCCTCCTCCATCATAATCATCGTATTGCTCTAACAGGAAAGGATATGCCACGTCCACCTTAAGTTCGCGTAGATTGCTGAATACTCTCGAAAGGTCATTGTCCTTCTCCTTGTCAAGGGCCAATGCACAATAGTATCGGGCGAATTTATGAATTTCAGCAACCAGTTCGCCCACTCCTGCACCATCGCCTTCTCTTGTCATTGCGTGATTCTTGAACGCTTCGTAGACGGCTTTGATGTTCGGAATATTTCCTGTTTTCAGTGTCAGATAATGGCGCATGAATCCATCAAAATGTTTGCCGTATGCTTCCTGTCCGAATAGCAATTCCATCGGTCGCCAGTGATCCACATACAAACGCGACTGTTCTTCCTGATCCAGTCCCATCAAAATAAAGTTTCGGATCAGGTCCGCCTGACTTAAATCTAGGCCAGTCGAATTCATACTCTCAAAAACAAGTTGAGGATTATCTTGCCCGCGCACCAGTGAAACATCCACAACTGCGAGTTTTGCTAAACCTTTACAGAACGCTATAAGATCCGTTTCATTGAGATCGTTCAGTTTTTGTTTAATGAATTCGAAATTTTGTGTGACGCGAAGTGAGCGGTCCGATGGTAAATCACCTTGCCTCAGTATGGAAAGCAGGCTCTGTTTGTCCGTCTCTGTGAGCAAGAGCTTAAAGCGCCGCTCTCCAGCTTCCAATCGATTGAGAAGATAGTAGTTGCGAAGCTTGTCCGCTGAAAAACCGGATGTAGGCTCACCGTTACCAACCCGTCTGGCTAATGCCTCGAGGATAAGCATAACAGTTGTAAGGCGCTGCTGTCCATTAATAATCAGTAGTGGCGAAAAATTAGTTACTTGGTAGAGATCATTTTCTATGTATACGATAGAACCTGTGAAGTGAACCGGAATACTGTCATCGCTACCGGAACTTAGAATATCTTCCCATAGTTTTCCACATTCCCTCTGCGTCCAGCTATAGGTGCGCTGATAAATTGGAATCTGCAGTTGTTCGGATTTCTTTAGGAAATCAAGCAATTTCGTTTCGGTGGCTTTCACAGACTACTACACGATTGACAAATCTACTTTTGCGTCACGAATAATGTTTACATCTTGCTGATTTTGGGCGAAAACTGATCATTGATGTTGTAATCGGCTAAGGGCATCGCTATACATCATTGGTATAAGAATGCAACTGATGATACCGTAGATGATCAAGAAAATTAGTACGTGATGGGTTAGGAGCGAAATATCTCTTCCCGCCCCACATCCAGCAGCCACCGCCAAAGATGGTCCGCATAACTTCGACGAACAACAAAGTCAAACATCAGCTCATTCCGTGTATGATTCAAAACGGTAACATGGGAATGCGCCAGTACAGTTTGAACACAATGGCCAACCTGAAATGAAGAGGGGTCAAGATCTATGGCAATTCCTCTGCTTAAAAATTCCGCGGCACTCGCACCCGCCACGCGAAAGATGGTCTGAGCGCTACCCAGTTTGACTAGAGTTGCAAAGCGGCCGGCCAATAAATCCGTCAATTTGCCCTCAACGCGGTCCGCCTGGTCCAACGGTGCGATGATCAACCACTCATCAATTCCCAGCCAGGCGCAAAGAACATTGTCATGAATGACGAATGTATTCGACTCTAGTGGAAACCCAAATCCCAGTGCGCCCTGCAGAATTTTCAGCAGCCCGCGATCATCCGGCTGAAGCCGCACATTGAAGTGCTCCATCTGCGGCAGCTCCGAAAGCACCACATCCTGAAACTCCACCCGAATTCCATTCTGATCTGAGAACTCCACCAGTGGTGACTGCGCCGTCATCTTAAACATTCTGCCGTTCTCCTCTGGAGTCATAGAAAACGGGATTGGAGATCATCACGGGAATGGATTCGCCTGACATCACGGTTGAATATATCTTTCCACCCAAGCGGGAGTGTCCGCCTTTCACAAGTGCCAGCGCGATGGAGCGGCCCAAAGTCGGACTCCAGTAACTGGAAGTAACATGTCCAATCATTGGCACCGGATAGGAGGTGGATGGCTCATCCACCAATTGCGCACCTTCCGGCAGCACGATATCGGGATCCTCCGTCAGTAATCCAACGAACTGTTTGCGGTCGAGCCGGACACAGTCCGAACGACTGAGAGAGCGTTTGCCAAGAAAATCTTTTTTCTTTGAGACGATTCGGTTCATCCCCAGATCGATTGGGGTCACCGAACCATCCGTATCCTGACCAACGATGATGAAGCCTTTTTCAGCCCGAAGTACATGCATCGTTTCGGTTCCGTAGGGCGTTATCCCAAATTCGTTACCGGCTTCAAAAATTTCGCGCCAGACACCCAGCCCATAGTTCGCGGGCACATTGATTTCAAAAGACAGTTCACCACTGAAACTGATTCGGAAAACGCGCGCCGACACGCCACATACCGAACATTCTCTGAACGTCATAAAGGGAAATTCCGAATCGGATAAATCAACCCCACCAACGACTTTTTCGAGTAGCAGGCGCGAGTTGGGTCCCGCGATGGAGATCACCGTCCACTGATCTGTAACCGAAGTGAAATACACTTTCATGTGCGGCCATTCGGTCTGTCGCCACTGCTCCATCCAGGTGAGAACGTGCGCGGCACCACCGGTTGTCGTCGTCATGTAATAGCGATTTTCACCAAGTTTGGATGTTACGCCATCATCCATCACCATACCATTTTCACCGAGCATCAGCCCATAACGGCAACTGCCTGTTGCCAGCGAATCCCAGGCATTGGTGTACACGTAATTCAGAAACTCAGTTGCGTCCGGGCCAAATATTTCAATTTTGCCGAGGGTCGACGCGTCAAGCACTCCAACCTGATTTCTAACCGCCATGCACTCCCGATGAACCGCCTGCGCCATCAATTCACCGTCCCGGGGATAATACCAAGGTCTTTTCCACTGCCCGACATTTTCAAACTGCGCCTGCTGCTCCACGTGCCAGGGGTGAATGGCTGTCTTTCGAATCGGGTCAAAAAACTGTGCACCCACTTCACGTCCGGCAACCGCACCGAAAGTGACTGGCGTGTAGAAAGGACGAAAGGTGGTGGTGCCGGTTTCTGCCAGGTCCTGCCCCAGTTCCTGGGACAGAATCGCCATTCCATTGATATTGCCGAGCTTGCCTTGGTCCGTGCCAAAACCGAGCAGCGTGTACCGTTTGAGATGCTCGATGGAACGATATCCCTCGCGTGCCGCCAGTTCAATGTCTTTGACCGTGGTGTCATTCTGAAAATCGACAAACTGCTTGCTCCAGGAGGTTGAACCGCGCACCCGCCACAGCGGCTGAATGCCAATCGAATTCTGAGTCTCGGCATCCCTGATCTGTTCATCATCTGCAGCAACCGTCTCTCCGAATCCGACCTCGGCCGCCGCAAGCGCACCGGCTCGGGCACCTTCTTCGACTGCGCGATCATACATGAACTGGCCATGAGCGCTACCGACCGACCGTTCGTTCTGCACCGAATCACCTGGAACAAAGCACGCGCTGGTGGGATCGTATTGGGGGATTCCGCCAGACTGCGCATGCAGGTGAACCGCCGGATTCCAACCGCCAGAAACAGCCACCAGATCGCAGTTCAACGTGGTCGATGATCCAGACACCGAATCACTGGTGAAAGAAAGTGGGCGTATGCGAACGCCTCGAACTCTTCGCCTTCCTTTTGCACTCTCGACAACAGAACCAAGCTTCACGTCGACACCATGCGATCGCAACTTTTCAGTCAATTCGTTCGACACCTCGCGGCGCACATCAACCAAAGCCATCAGCCGCATACCAGATTCGATGATATCGAGTGCTGTCTGGTAAGCACTGTCATTGTTGGTGAAAATGACCGCATTCTTTCCGGGTCTGACAGCGTATCGAACGATGTACTCGGATACCGCAGAACAGAGCATGACACCGGGTAAATCATTGTTGCCAAATACAATGGGACGTTCGATCGCTCCGGTCGCCAGAATCACCCTTTTTGCCCGCGTCCGCCAGAGCCGTTCGCGCGATTGGCCGTCATGAGATGCCGGCATATGATCCGACAGCCGTTCATTCATAACCAAAAAGTTGGCATCGTAGTAGCCAACCACAGTCGTACGTGCCAAGATCCTGAAATTCGCCAATGCAGCAAGTTGGGACCGTGTTTCCCGCAACCACGCGATCCTGGCAGCATCACTGGAGTGCAGAAGACCACCACCCGGTTCACTTTTTTCGTCGGCCAGCATCACCCGAGCGCCGGCCTTTGCGGCTTCCAGCGCGGCTGAAAGTCCTGCCGGACCACCGCCCACCACGAGTACGTCGCACCAGGCATTGACTTTTTCGTAGCGGTCCGGATCCGCCTCTGACTCGGCTACGCCAAAACCCGCCGCCTTCCTAATCAGCTTTTCGTAATACACCCACCCTTTCTGTGGATACATGAAGGTCTTGTAGTAGAAACCTGCCGGAATAATGGCTGAGACAAAATTATTGACAGCGGACAGATCAAATTCAACACTCGGCCAGGCGTTGACGCTCGAAACTTCCAGACCCTCATAAATTTCGACCTGAGTCGCTTTGCTGTTGGGCACCGATTTGGCACCCCAGCCGACCTGCAGCATCGCACAGGGATCTTCTGCGCCACTGCCCATAATTCCCCGGGGGCGGTGATATTTAAAGCTGCGCGCAACAAGATGAATACCGTTTGCCAACAGTGCCGAGGCGACGGTATCACCGGCGAAACCCGTCAGTTTCCGACCATTGAACTTGAAGGTTACTGGACGGTTGCGATCGATGCGGCCGCCGGATGACAGGCGATGGGATTCACTCATGTATCGTCCCCTGGCATCGGGTCGCCCGGTCTGTAGGTAACGCCGAATCGGTAGGTCACCGTATTCCGCTCAGCGTAAAACCAGCGGCGGCACCCGCCACCGTGATACCACTGTTCACGCTGGTCCCCCTTGATGTTTTTGCGCATGAACAGGTAATCAGCCCATTGTTCATCCGTCAGTTCTTCGGGTTTCAGGGGGCGTATGATGTGTGCTTCTCCACCACAGCTGAACTCGACTTCCTCACGCAGCCCGCACCATGGACAATTGATCAGCAACATCGACCGTTCCCTCTCCGGATCAATCGCCTAATGAGCGACACCAGCGGCGCCATGTTCATCAATCAAAGCACCCGAAACAAATCGCTCAAGACTGAATGGAGCGTTCAGGCGATGTGGTTCATCCTGAGCGATGGTATGTGCGAACACCCACCCAGAGCCGGGCGTCGCTTTGAATCCGCCGGTCCCCCAGCCACAATTGAAGTACAGTCCCTGAATCGAAGTTTTGCTGATAATGGGCGAGGCGTCGGGGCAGACGTCGACGATGCCACCCCACTGCCGCATCATCCTCACCCGACTGAAAATCGGAAACAGTTCCACAATGGCTGCGACGTTGTGTTCGATGGTCGAGAAACTGCCTCGTTGACCATAGCCAAGATAGGCGTCGACGCCGGCTCCGATCACCAGCTCACCCTTATCCGACTGACTGATATAACCGTGAACGGTGTTTGACATGACGACGGTATGCAGCACCGGTTTGATGGGTTCGGACACCAAAGCCTGCAGGGGACGGCTTTCGATCGGCATGCGCAGACCTGCCAGGTTCGCAATGACGCTCGAGTGCCCGGCTGCGACGACACCCACTTTGCCCGCCATGATCCGGCCACGGCTCGTTTCAACACCCTGTACTTTACCGTCTTCCCGAATGATGCCGGTCACTTCACAGTTCTGCAGAATATCGACGCCTCGCCGATCCGCCGCCCGAGCGAATCCCCAGGCTACTGCGTCGTGCCGCGCGACACCGCCGCGCGGTTGGAAGGAGGCGCCAAGGATCGGATGACGGGCACTCGGCGAGGTATTGATGATCGGCACCATATCTCGTATCTGTGCGGGGGTCAGTACTTCGCTGTCGATGCCGTTCAACCGATTCGCATTGGAGCGCCGATAGACATCCCGCATATCCTGCAGAGTATGCGCCAGATTCAGCACCCCGCGCTGACTGAACATGACGTTGAAGTTCAGCTCCTGCGACAGCGACTCCCATAACACCAGAGATTTTTCATAGATGTGGGCGGATTCGTCCCACAGATAATTGGAGCGAACGATGGTTGTATTGCGACCCGTATTGCCGCCACCAATCCAACCTTTTTCAACCACCGCGACATTGGTGATGCCATGCTCGGCGGCCAGATAGTATGCGCTTGCCAACCCATGTCCGCCACCGCCGACGATAATGACATCATAACTCGGCTTCGGTTCCGGGTCGCGCCAGGCCCGCGGCCATTTTTTGTGCCGATGGATGGCGTGACGAGCCAGGCTGAGAATGGAATAGTCTTTCATTGACACTCCGATCAAGCCATCAAGTTTGGTGCAAACTTACCGATAGACGGGAAATCGGCTACACAGAACCTTGACTTTGCTCTTCACTTCATCAATGACGGTCTGGTTTTCGATGTCATCAAGAATGTCACACATCCATTGGGTCAGGTCCACCATTTCCACTTCTTTGAAACCACGCGTCGTGGATGCCGGCGAACCGATTCGCAGTCCACTGGTAACGAACGGTGAACGCGGATCATTCGGCACCGTGTTCTTGTTGACCGTAATGTTGGCCTCACCGAGCGCGGCCGCCGCATCTTTGCCCGTTACATTCTTGTCGATCAGATCCAGCAGGAACAGGTGATCGTCCGTACCACCCGATACGACTTTGTAACCTCTGCCAATGAACGCCCGCGCCATCGCCTGCGCATTCTCCACGACCTGCTTCTGATAGGCCTTGAACTCTGGTTCCAGCGCTTCTTTGAATGCTACAGCCTTACCGGCGATGACGTGCATCATCGGACCGCCCTGGCCGCCGGGGAAGACCGCCGAAGCCAATTTTTTTTCGATCTCCTGATTCTTCCGCGCCAGAATCAGACCACCTCTCGGACCCCTGAGCGTCTTGTGCGTGGTAGTCGTCGTTACGTCTGCAATGGGTACGGGATTGGGATAAAGACCGGCTGCCACCAGCCCCGCCACGTGCGCCATATCAACGAACAGATAGGCGCCGACATCATCGGCAATCTGACGAAAACGATCCCAGTCCATCACTCTGGAGTAGGCCGAGAATCCGGCAATGATCATTCTCGGCTGGTGTTCGGTCGCCAGCTCGGCAATCTGCCCATAATCGACGATGCCCTCCGAATCAACGCCGTAGAAAACTGAGGAATAGATTTTCCCGGAGAAATTGACTTTTGAACCATGTGTCAGGTGGCCACCGTGATCGAGACTCATGCCCAGAACCGTATCGTGGGGGTTGAGCAGCGCCATATAGACGGCAGAATTGGCCTGTGAACCGGAATGGGGCTGAACATTGACATAGTCCGCATCAAACAGCCGCTTGGCGCGTTCAATGGCGAGATTTTCGGCGACATCGACAAACTCACAGCCACCGTAATAACGGCGGCCTGGGTAGCCTTCCGCATACTTGTTGGTGAGTACCGAACCCTGTGCCTGCAGGACCCGAGGACTCGTGTAATTTTCCGAGGCAATCAACTCAATGTGCTCTTCCTGACGAACCTGTTCGCTGGCCATGGCTTCCCACAACTGGTCATCATAATGCTGGATTGAATCCGTTTTGTTGAACATCTGTTTCTCCTTGGACAAATCACGATCAGAGAAGCTTCCGACCGTGTAAAACTCGAACGGATGAGAATATAAATATTTTATTTCTGTTGGTCGTGAAGATTTGAGAAAAAGGAAAATGTCTGCTGTAGTCTTTCGCAGGCTATTCGTCAACTGGTCTAAAAATTTTTTATGATTCGTCAGTCCACGAATCGGTTTTAAGTCAACCGATATTGCAAATTTATGTAACGTATGCCATGCTGCCGTAAACCCTGATATCGAACGAGATGATGGAAAACCTGTTTCTACTTCCAGCGAACAAAAAAATGAATTGTTCGAATTTTATGATCGGAAAATCAAGTCATACGTAGATCAATGCAAGAGTTACAGTGCTGAAATTTTCAAATCATCGAAATATAATTTCAACCCGCCATGACTATCCAGGAACAGATTACCCAGACTCTTTCGAATGCGCTGCGGCCCACCCATCTTGATGTGATCAATGAGAGTGGAATGCACAATGTACCTAAAGGTTCCGAAACGCACTTCAAAGTGGTTGCAGTATCCGATCAGTTTAGTGAACAGTCACTGGTTAATCGACACCGGATGATCAATGCGCTGCTGGCAGAACAGCTTGCCGGTGATGTTCATGCCCTATCGCTTCAGACCATGACGCCCGACGAATGGCAGACCAGCGGCGGTGCGACTTATGATTCTCCTTTGTGCCGGGGAGGCACCAAACTCGACAGAAAATCTGAATGAATCCGGAATTGCGGATCAGGATGACTCAATCTCTGCGGATTTTTTTCAACCTCAAGTAAACAATTGCTAGATCCGCCTTACATTTGAGACGGCCGTCAAACAAACATTCAGGCACTTCAAGCAGCCTTGCGGCCAGACATCAGAAAAAATTGAGCGGACACCGCATAAAGGGCGTCATCCCCATCGGACGTTTCCGAATGCAAAATTGAAACAGGGCAGGGAAAAGCCAATTCAGCCTTCTACTTCAAGCCTCGTTTGAGCTACTCACTCGATACTGACGCAGCCATTTACCATTTTCAATGCGTGTTCAGTGCAAGTTATGCTCAGTAAGAGGTTTATAATGAACAATAAGGACTGGGTAGGAATTACTTGTTAATTTTTGATTTTCTTGACTACACCTCAATCAAAAGAAACTTTTTCAAAACCTCATTTGCCACACCAAAAACAGCATTAACAATGATTCCATCACCGTTCTATCCAGCCGAATTCCTAACAATTGAATTCTCATCTGTAGTGAGTTCGCTAATCGGGATTGTCGGCTTTGGTGGCTCGAAAATTGGGAACTTCGACTGGATTCTGTTGAAAATTCAAACTTATATTTTACTTCATAGTCCTATGTGGGAATACAGGATATGGCGCCAGAAGGTGTTGGTCTCACGCTACCAATGGATTATTGAAACGTTGATTAAGAAGCTCAGCCGAATCCATACGAGAGAGAACGAATGGCGCGTGGCGATCTTCTAGTATCTTTGGTTCGAGCCAGCATGTGTGGTGATAAAGATGCGATTCGTACAGTAGTGGAAACCATCATCGCCGAGGAGAATTGCAAGCAACACAAGTTGCTTGCGGACCGTCTGACCAAGGCGATGCACACAAATGGGAACGGTGGAAAATCCACGCCTATGCGATACGTCAAACAAGAACATCGTGGTCGTGAATTCGTTGCCGAGATAACCCCTTACCGACAGCTGGATGAGTTGGTACTCGCCAATTCCTGCCGTTCAGTGGTGGATCAGCTAATAGAAGAACAGCGGAGGGCGAGTCTGCTACGTGCACATGGATTGGATCCGCGGCACCGTATACTCCTCGTCGGTCCCCCAGGCAACGGCAAAACTTCACTGGCTGAAGCAATAGCAGAAGCGCTGGCAATACCATTCTTTGTCGTGCGCTATGAGGCAATGATTGGCAGCTATCTAGGTGAGACGGCCGGACGGTTGAAACACGTCTTTGACTATGTTCGAACGACCCCCTGCGTTTTGTTCTTTGATGAATTTGACGCGATTGGAAAAGAGCGTGGGGACATGCACGAGACGGGTGAGATTAAACGGGTCGTTACCTCGCTACTCATGCAAGTCGATGAATTACCGAGCTATTCAGTCGTTATTGCTGCCACAAATCATTCGGAACTGCTTGACCGCGCAGTGTGGCGACGCTTTCAACTCAGGTTACAACTGCCGGCACCCACGGAAAAGAATCTGGCGAGGTATTTTGAACGCTTCCTGATGCGGAATGGAAACGCGACAGAATTATCCGCACTGTCCATCGCCAAAAGGCTCGGCAAAATCAGCTATGCGGAAGCAGAAGAATTCACACTTGATGTCCTCCGTCTTGATGTCTTAACAATGAAGACACGCTCGTTGAAGAATGTAGTTGAGGAACAATTGAAACTCTGGGAAGAACGGGTACAGTCAAACACAAATAACAAAGATTTTCTGCTTGATGGCTGAGCGTCCAATTCTTGCAATGCCGGATCCAGAGCGACGAAAGCCAACTGCTAATCAGCGGCCGCTGGAAAAGGTTCGGCCAGCTGATCCCAATCGTCAGGCAATCCGATTAGGACCGAAGTTCCTACGTCTGGAGAAGTCCCTGCGCGACCCACAATCGTTGGCGGAGTTACGGGAGGATCCGGCTGCCATTGTTCCCGAACGCGCCTTGGTATTTGAGGTTGCGAGCAATATTGTTGATTTCAATCGAGCTGTCCAGGTTATACCGACTCTTGAATTTCTCGGAGAAGATGAGGGCGAAGTTGCACCTGACCAAGATTTTTTCCTAACTGATGGCAATAATCGAATAGAAGAAAATAAAGATGTCCCGCGGCGTTATTATTTCACCATTCCAGATCAGGCTGCCCTAGAAGAACTCGTTAGTCTCTGGAAACGTTACAAGACAGGGCAATCGCTCGGTAAGAATCGAGCCGCATGGAAAAAGGTTTTCGGTTACCTAGCAGATATCCGCACCTGGGGACTGAAGGATCGTTTGACCGAAGATGCTACCAAGGATTGGTCCGAACGGCTTAGTTCGAATCCCATCGAACCGATCCGATTCGAAGTGGAATTCTGGTATCGAAAAAAGAAATCTCGGCAACAGTTAGCGGAGGCGAAATTCAGAAAGATCATAGAAGAACAGAACGGACAGTTGCTTGACTGTACTGCCATTGACCCAATTAAGTACCACGCGGCACTTGCAGAAGTTTCACCAAAGATGATTCAAGATGTGCTCAACAAATCGGAAGTCAGGCTTATCAGCTTTGATGACATAATGGTGATCCGCCCACAGTCAATGGTTTCCGGTCCAGTGGAAGCGCCTCTCGAGAATGCAACGGATTCTGCAGTACGAGCAAGGGAGGAAGAGACTGGGCCACCTGTCGCAGCTCTTCTAGACGGAGTTCCGATGGCACAACACGAAAGTTTAACAAACAGGCTCGTGATCGACGATCCAGATGGATTTAGCAACCACTACGGTTCAGCTGAAGAACAACGGCATGCCACTGCGATGGCGTCTCTCATACTGCACGGTGATTTAAATTCACCGAGTCAAGTAGCACCAGTGCGCCACCAGCTTTATGTTCGACCTATCATGTATTCGCAACCGTACGGATTTGATTCACATACTGAACAGATACCTCGAAACAGGTTGGTGATTGATCTCATATGGCGTGCCTTTATACGAATGTTTGATGGCGAGGGGGATGAAAATGCGACTGCTCCTACTGTTCGCGTTATAAATTTATCACTTGGTGATCCCAATCGACGCTTCGCACGTATTATGAGCCCGTGGGCGCGGCTGATGGATTATCTTGCATGGCAGTATGGCGTGCTGATACTTGTAAGTGCAGGCAACATCCTGGACTCCATCCCTCTTGATAGTATCGGTTCATGGTTGGAATTCGAGAATGCCAACGAAGACGAACGACAAACCATACTATTGCGCGCGATCTTGAAAAAAAGAGCTGATCGCCTGTTGTTGTCCCCATCTGAGGCGATCAATGCGTTAACCGTCGGTGCCGCTCATTTCGATCACCTGGAACCAAAAGGGCACGGTGGATTATCTATTGACCCATATGCGAACCCATTTCTACCCAATCCTAGTTCAGCATTAGGGCTTGGCTTCAAACGAACAGTTAAGCCAGAAATTCTCTTCCCAGGTGGTGCGGAACATGTTCGTACAAAGAGGAGTCACGAACCAATTGAAGTCATGCCAGTTAAAACTGGAAATTATTTTGGGATCGGTGTCGCCAGCCCTGCTCGAACAGGTGAAACGAATAAGCAGATCAACATGAGCGGGACAAGCGTTGCGACAGCCCTAGCGACACACAATGCGCTTCGTATTCTTGAATCCCTTGACACATTACCGGATGATCCTGTTCACCCGAAAATTGATTCCACCTACCATGCAGTCATCCTAAAAGCACTTCTGGTGCACAGTGCACATTGGGATCAGACGGCAGTAAATACGCTCAGATCGATTTTGAACGAAAATGGAGGAATCAACTGGCAACATGAACGGAACGAAATCAGCCGATTCCTTGGATTTGGCTGCGTGGATATCAAGCGCGTCCTCGATTGCACTGAGAGGCGAGCCACTCTGCTTGGTTGGAACACAATTTCCGTGCGGAAAACGGACCGGTTTCAGGTGCCGCTTCCAGTCGAACTAGAAGGCATGGCGGGGTTCCGCGCACTATCGGTCACAATTGCGTGGCTGACACCCACTACACTCTCCCATCGCAATTACCGACAAACCAAATTTGAAGCAAAACCTGGCCAAGACAAAAATTTTTCGTTGGGAGTGAGCAACTCCAAAGACCAGCCACACCATTACACGATAAATAAGGGGACTGTTTGCCATCGTCGCTGGGAAGGAAAAGCCGCTACCGATTTCGTTGACGGAGGTAACCTTGTTTTGGATGTAATATGTTCGCCGACCGCGGGTGAATTGGATGAAGACATTCAATATGCAGTGGTCACAAGTCTGGAAGTGGGTGCGGAAGTCGCTGTACCAATTTACGATCGCATCCGCGACCAGTTGAGAGGTGCTGTACCGATTAAGGCCTGACCTATTCAGATTCAACCTTACTGTTCAGCCCAATTTTTCAAAGGACTCCTCTCATCAACCAACTAAAGCATACTGGATGGCATGAATTTCGTCTGTTTTGGTTGGTAATCTCAGGTGAGGATAAATTCGCATCAGGACTGATCAGATTTCCTGACCCGAGTTTAACAAGATTATGCCTGAAAATCATCAATTCAAGCCATTTTTTGCATTTCACAAAACGACAACCTTCTGTTTTCATTACTATCATCAAATCATGAAGCCAAATGTAGTGCCACTTTTTTGATGATAAGGGTTGACATTCCATGAAAAATGGCATATATTCTCCCACCATGTATGTCAGACGCACCACCACCCAGAAAAATCAGTACACCTTCCGACTGGTGCGCGCCGAACGACGCGGCAAAAAAGTCAGCCAACGAACCCTGCTCAACCTCGGCGCCCACTTCGATCTGGAACGCACCCACTGGCCCCTGCTGTGCCGGCGGATCCAGGATATTCTCAATGGCCAGCTCAGCCTGCTTGAACCAGTCCCGCGCGACCTCGAATCCCATGCCCAGCGCATCGCCGCCCAACTGCTGGCCAAAGGACGAATCGGATGCGTCGAGCCGGTCTGCGAAAACCGGGAACCGAACTTACAGATGTATGATGCGGACTCGGTGCGGATGACCCGGCCGCGCTCGGTCGGGGTCGAGAACGTGGCCCTGTGGGCGATGGACCAGATGCGACTGCGTCAACTGTTCGAAGAGCTGGGATTCAGCACCTCGCTGTGCGACGCGGCGGTGGGCTCCATCATCGCCCGCATGGCGAAACCGGCCTCAGAGCTGGCCACTCACCGGTGGCTGGCCGAGCGCAGCGCCCTGGGCGAGCTGATCGGCCGGGACTTCGAGACCCTGTCACTGATGCAGCTTGACCGCGCCTCGGACGCCCTGATGGCCAACCGCCAGGCCATCGAACATCATCTGTTCGAGCAGGCCATGGGACTGTTTGATCTGCAACCTACGGTCGCGCTCTATGATCTCACCAATACGTACTTTGAAGGCGTCGTGGATGGCATCGACAAGGCCGCACACGGTCACTCCAAGGCGCGGCGCAACGACTGTCGCCTGCTGACGGTGGGCCTGGTGCTGGACGGCAGCGGGTTCGTACGTCGCTTCCAGGTCATCTCGGGCAGCGTGCGCGAGCATCACACGCTGGCACAGATGCTCGAACGGCTGGAGGCGCCGGCGGACGCGCTGGTGGTGATGGACCGGGGCGTGGCCACCGAGGACCGAGTGGCATGGCTGCGCGGGCAGGGCTGGCGTTATGTGGTGGCCAGCCGGGAACTGAACCGGCAGTTCGACCCCGAACAGGCGCTTTGTCATGAGACCCGCTCCGGTCGTCAGGTTCAGCTGCAGAAGGAAGTTTCGGCGGACGGCCAGGAGGTGCGTCTTTACTGTTTTTCCGCGGCCCGGGCGGCCAAGGAACAGGCCCTCAGCGAACGGTTCGCCACCCGCTTCGAAAAAGCGCTTGACGAGCTGTCGCAGGGGCTGTCAAAGCCGCGCACCGTCAAGCGGGTGGAGCGGATCCAGCAGCGCATCGGTCGCCTCCAAGAGCAGGCCCGCGGAGTCGCCCGACACTACCAGGTGGCGGTGCAGACCGACGACAGCGGCCGGCGGGCCACCGCCGTTCACTTCACCCGACTGCCGGTGCAGGGCACCATGCTCACCCATCCCGGCGTGTATGTGCTGCGTAGCAGCGAGACCGACTGGGACGAGACCACCCTGTGGCAGACCTACTTCAGGCTCAGCGACATCAAGGCGGTGTTCCGCTCCTTGAAATCGGAATTGGGTCTGCGTCCGATCTTCCATCGCAAATCGATTCGCGCGGAAGGTCATCTGTTCATCACGGTGATGGCCTATCAGCTGGTTCAGGTGATCCGCAGTCGGCTGCGCCAGAGCGGCGATCATTCGAGCTGGAACACGCTGCGCGACGTGCTTGATGGCCAGCGGCGCACGACGGCGGTGTTCAGGCGCGGCGACGGGCGGACGCTGCACGTTCGCAGGGCGACGGATGCCGAGCCCGCGCAGCAGGCCATTCTGAGGCGTTTACGATGTTTATAAGTAATTGATATTGTATGCATTAATTCCACCCTGAAAAAATCGTTTCTCCCAACCCGACCTCCTATTATCAGACACTTACGTTTTCCAACCTGATCCACAACCACCAAAACTCTCCCAGTTAAATAAATGAATGAAATAAACAATTCATCACATTCTTTTCATTATCATATCATATAATATTTCATACTTTATTCCACAACCCCATCCAGATCCCCCATCATGACGCAAAAACAGACCAACCTGTTCGACGAAACCGACTCTCTGCGCCGTCAAGACGATGAACAGTTCGCTCACCACGGCCTCGCCAACCTCCAGCAGGTGCTCAACGTCCTGCCGCTTCAACCGATCATCGACGCCCTGCGGCACCAGCGCGGCCACGGCCGCAACGACTACCCGCCCGCCGCCATGCTGGCCGCCTTCGTGGCCCGCATCGTGCTGCAGCTGGGCACCGTTCAGAACCTGGTCGCCGCCCTGCGCTGCAACCCGCAGCTGATGCGTCTGTGCGGCTTTGACATCACCCCGCAGGTCGTGCGACACAGCCGTCCGGTGCGCACCGCAGACGGCTGGACGATGAGCGAGCCGATCACCCGCTGGCGCTGCCCGACCGCCGCCGCCTTCTGTCGCTTCCAGAAACAGCTGGCGGCCCTGGAAACGCAGACCGGGCTGGTCAGCGACATGCAGCATGAGCTGGTCACCCAGCTGATGGCGCAGTGTCCCGATTTCGGTCAGGCCCTCGGCTTCGATGGCAAATGGATCGCCAGCTGGGCGAACGGCCGCTCGCTGGACGGTCCGGACGACAAAGACCGCACCCCGGATGCCGACACACCGCCACCCGACACTGATCCGGCTCCGCGCCGCACGGCACGCACCGGGGATCCGGACGCCACCTGGGGCGCCAAGACGACTTATGTCAAAGGGCGGAAGAAGTGCAAGAAAAACACCTGTTTCGGCTACGCCATCATGGTGTTTTCGGATGTCAACTTAGAGGTGCCGGTGTTCAGCTTCACCACCCCGGCGTCAAGCAGTGAGGTCAAAACGCTTGACCGACTGCTGCCACAGCTGTTCGACCGGCATCCGCAACTGGCGCAGCGGGCCCAGTCGTTCGTCGCCGACCGCGGCCTGGACAGCGGGCCCCTGAAGGCGACACTGTGGGACCGCTGGCAGATCCGACCGATCATTGACAATCGGCAGCTGTGGACGGTCGACCGCCAACAGCCGGATGTGCGGCAGGGGCTGTCGCACACCAAGACCCTGGAGCCTTACACCAATGTCAGTTATGATGAGCACGGGGCGCTGCACTGCTACTGTCCGCACACCGCTGAGCGGCGGGCGATGACGCTGGTCGGTTATGAGCGAGACCGCGGCACGCTGCGCTTCCGCTGTCCGGCCAAACAGACCTGCATCGGTTTCGATGAATGCCTGCAGGACAATGGCAGCCAGGCCCGGCGGCAGGGGCTGTCGGTGCGGGTGCCGCTGCAGTTCGACCGACGGCTGTTCACGCCCACCCCGCGCTGCTCGTCCACCTGGCGCCGGTGGTATGCCCGCCGCTCGGCGACCGAGCGCATCAATGCCCGTCTCGGCGGCATCTGTGGCCTGGACCGGCGACACACGCGGGGCCTGGCGCAGACCGCCCTGCAGGTGCTGCTGGCCACCGTCATCCAACAGGCGGTCGCCCTCAGTGCGTTCCGCCATGGCCAGCCGAGGCGCACCCGCTCGCTGAGACATCTGGCCCTGCCACAGGCCGCTTAGCTCCCCGACCGACGGCACTCGGTGCGCCAGCAGCCGGCGGCTGAGGGGCCGGCGCGCCTGAACTTCGCCTCGCACGCCTGGCGGCACCGCCGACCGTGCCATCGGCACCACCAACACCGTCCCAAAACGCGCTGATTTCGAATCGCACCACCCTGCACCTCGCTGATTTCCAATGCCGCACCATTCCCGTCTCTGACCGATGCTTCAATTGCTTTACAATCACTCCCTCTGACCGCTCAAAATGAAGACAGCGAAATTGCCTCATTCTGGAGGTGCTGGGCGCCGATGAGGCGCCCGGCGGTACCCGCAAGACGGTCGTGTAGACCTCGATTCGTTCACGCGATATGTCCCGGTGGCACGGAAATGTAGTGCCACTTGGATTTTTTTATTCTTCTAAATTTCTATTTTTTAACGCTTTTTATTTTTAGTTGTTAAACTCGTGCTAAACTATTGAATTGTCGTGTGAAAAATGAATTTTATCTGGTTGAGATAAAATGTTTCGATCTCGCAATCGGTTTCAATACATCTTCTGATTCGATTGCCTTTCGGAGTGCGGCCACACCGATACAGATCACTCCACCATCTAGTGTCGGTCCGACAGTCAGCCCCGCTACAAACCATCGTTCGCCACACAGATCATCACTTCAGCAACGGTTCCGGCGGTTCCACCGCTTCCACCCGCACCCCCACCAGATTGCGCTCATCGCCGCTGAACACCACCGCCACCCGATGAATCCGCTCAACACCACCCCGATACCGGTCCGCATATCGCTTCCCGCGCATCTGCTCCATCGCCTCTGCCAGCTTCGTCTTTACCTCCTCATCCCCATCCTGCATCTTGAACTCCAGCACCAGCACCTGGCCACCATCATGCACCACCATTTCAACCTGCCCATGACTTGACGCCGCCTCCGCCGCCACTTTCAGGCCGACCGAGCGAAAACACGCATACACCATCCCCGCATACCAGGACTCATAGCGCGCCAGCGGCACCTTCCGATACCAATGCCAGGGAATGCCCGACAGAAACGAGTGCAGCCGCTGACCGAAACCCTCGAAATCTCCGCCCCGCAGTGCCTCGCGCAGCTTCAGACCCACTGCCGACGCATCCAGACGCTTCCCGGCCACATAGGACAGCAACCCGCCATTGAGACTCTCGCACACCTCGGTGTTCGGATACCTCAGAGTGTAGTAAATCCGGTTGCCGATCAGCTGCTCCCCGCCAATCGTCAGATAACCGGTCTGGAACAGCAGCGCTTCCACCCCGATGTCTCCCACGTCGAACTTCGACAACAGATCCGTATCCACCACCGGTCCCTCCAGTTCCATCGGACTGACATCCCGTTCCAGCAGCACCTGATACAGAAACCGCGGCGACCCGGTCTCAAACCAGTAAGGTCGGAACTTCCGTTTGCTGAACAGCAGCAGGATGTCGTAAGGATTGTAGACGTCTTCCGCCCCCAGCCAATGGTAGCCGTCATACCACCCGCGGATGGCTTCCCGTTTCTGTTCCAATTCCAGCAGCTCCGGTGCGAACACCGTGTCGAGGTCCGCATCCGTGTAGCCACAGATGGTGGCATACTCGGGGTCGAGGCTGATGTCGTTCAGATTGTTGAGCCCCGAGAACAGGCTGACCTTCGAGAACATGCTCACCCCGGTGACGAAAACGAAGCGAACCTCATCGGCACAGCCCTTGATGATCCCGTAGAGCCCGCGGAGATAATCGCGGTTGGCTCGGGCCAGTTCCTGATTCTCGATTACGTCCAGTATCGGCTTGTCGTATTCGTCCACCAGAATCACCACCTGCTGTCCGGTTTTATGGTAGAGACTCAGTATGAGATTGTACAGGCGGTCCGGTCCGGATTGGGTTTTGGACAATGGCTCAATGTCAGCGAACTTTTCAATCATCGTCAGTTGGTTGTTGGCATTGTTTTCCAGGTCACCCGGTTCAAAATACTTGCCGTCGAAGCTCAGCCGAATCACCGGATGCTGGACCGACCAGTCCCAATGATCATGGATGTGCAGTCCCCGGAACAGTTCCTCGTTGCCCTCGAACAGTTCTTTCAGCGTGTGTACCAGCATGCTTTTCCCGAAGCGCCGCGGCCGGGACAGAAAATAGTATTCACCTTCGTCGATCAGTCGCTGGATGTGCGCCGTTTTGTCCACATAGTAGCAGTCCCTGTTTCGAATGTTTCGAAAAGAAGGGGAGCCAAGTGGGAGTCTGCGTCTGTTCATATTCATTTTCAGCAGTCGGTGACCTTAAATTGTAATATCATCGGCACGCGGTCACCGCTCGAAACCCCGCGGGTGTTTCGCCATCACACTTGCCTAGTTGCTGAATGAATACTGGCGGTGAATGATCATCGAAATGATTTTTCCAAGTGGGTAGCCTCGGCTGGAATTCGGGTACGCCGCGGTACGGGTCGGAATCTCTACGAGTGGTTGCTGAAATGGTTCAATCCAAGGCCTGAGATTACTGGAAGAAATCCCGATAAATTAATAGAGATTGCTCCTATCCGGGGGATTAAGACCTGCCAGTCGGGCATGATATTGCCAAGCGCCTGACGATGACGATACCTCACTCGGACAATGCCTCGACGACCTGGTGGTTCGATAACCTGCCGCATATGCTGGTGACAATTCAAGGACTGCGCCGTGCGCCCGAGGTGGGTCACATGACGGCCGAGCGCCAAGCCGGTGATCATGTCTTTTCACTGTTTGATTGATTTCCTGAATACACCGTGATGATGCTGACCCTGACGGGCGAGCCTCAGGACATCACGCGTAATCACATCGCCTAGGTCAAACAGGCCGCAGTGTGTGATTCCGCGGAGGCGAACTCACCAAGGAAGACGCCGAAGCCTTGGAGCGGGAGATGACGCGTGGCAACAAGCTTATCCGCTGGGCATTGGGTTCTATGTACGCAGTAATGATATGGAGACTCTGCGCGCCAATGTCAATCATTTGAGCGCGTTGTTGCCCAACGGGCTACAACCGATTCTCCACGAAGCTGATCCGCTGGCACTCGACAGCTATATTCGCAATCTGCCTATGGCCTACGATGCTGTGTTGGAGAAATCCGGTCGCCGTTCACGACTGGTGATTTCCAGTCATACGACGAATCTGCTACCCCTGTACGGCCGACCCAAAGGTACCAGCCACCCGGGTCTGGTGTTCTTCAGCCGGGGTGCCGAACGCCTTGCGTTCGATCCCCTGCATCGGGCCGACCAGAAAAAGAAAGCGCACACGCTGATCCTCGGTCCCACCGGTGCCGGCAAGTCGGTAATGCTGGTCTATCTGCTGCAACAGGTGGCCGCCATGTACTGCCCGCGCATTTTCATCATCAAGGCCGGCGGTTCATTCTCGCTGCTGGGTCAGCAGTTTCATGCCCATGGTCTGGCCGTCAACCAAATTGCCCTGAACCCTAACACCTATTTCAGTCTGCCGCCGTTTGCCGATGTTTTGCGTGTGTTGCAGATAGAACTTCAGCAACCATTGCGCAATGATCCGGACGAACTGAAAGAAGATGACGAGCTGGATGAGGAGGGTACCGGCCGCGACGCGCTCGGCGAAATGGGGATCACGGCCCGCATCATGATCACCGGAAGTGATGAATGCGAGGATGCGCGCATGACCCGAGTTGACCGACTTTTAATCTGGAATGCGATTTTCCTCGCGGCCAAAACCGTCAAGGAGCCTGGTCGCGATCAGGTACTCACCCAGGATGTCGTCGCCGCACTCTAGAGTATCGGTCACGATGAGAGTCTGCCGGACGACCGGCGAAACACGGCCATTGAGATGGGAGACGGTATGGTGCTGTTCTGCTCAGGTCTCGCTGGACAATTTTTTTAATCGGAATGGTCCCCCCTGGCCCAAGGCCTCACAGAAGACCACGGTTAAATCTTTTTTTATAATATGATAGAACAGAGCCTGCCACGAAAGTAGGTCTCCATCAGTTTCACGCCCAGACCATCGACTGGTTTCAGAAGGCGGTGTCGAAGCCGGGCCTGTCGCGCAACGCCCTAGCCCGCGGTCGGCGCGGGGCGAGGTGACGGGCCGGCAGCTGCAGGCGGCGCGGGCGTTGCACATGGATGAGAGGACGGATTGGGCGGCTGTGGAATATGGTCGCAGCACGCATCCGGACAGTCGGATGTGCGCGCGGATCTTGCGCATGGGTCGGGCGTGGCAGGAGCGGCCGGGGGCGTTGTTGCCGCAGATATTTCCACGGCGGGCGGACTTGCGTACGGCTTATCGGCTGTTATCGAACGGGAGGGTGAAAATGGAGCACATCTTGGAGCCGCACTGGGCGGCGATGGTGGAACGCGGTCGGCTGGAGCCGGTGGTGCTGGCGCTGCAGGACACGACGGTGCTGAACTATGCGGGTCTGACGGCGACGGCAGGGCTGGTGAACATTGGTGGCAGTGGTCAGGGCGTACCGGGTGTGAAGGCGCATGTCGGTCTGGCGGTGAACGAGGCAGGTCGTCCCTTGGGGGTGTATGCGCTGGATGCCGACTATACGGAACGGCTGGGGCTGGAGAGCGAGCACTGGGGCGAGGGTCTGTTGCGCGCGTGCGAACTGGAGCGGGCCTGTGGACGGACGCGGGTGGTAACGGTGTGCGACCGGGAGGGCGAATTATGGGGGCTGCTGGATCAGGCGCGCTCGCAACAGGCGGGGTTGCTGGTTCGGGTACGGAGCGGGAGCCGCCGCGAGGTGCTATTGGAAGGGTCGAAGCGCGAGTGTCTGTGGGCGCACATGGAGAGGTTGCCGCCGCTGGCTGAGAAGACCGTACAGTTGGTCGCCTGCGGGAGTGGTCGGAAGCGTGCGGGGCGTGAGGTGCAGCTGGAGTTGCGGGCGGCGCAGGTGCATGTGGCAACGCCGCGGCGACCGCCCTCGGGTGCGGACACGGTGCCGATTGAGATGCTGGCGGTCAGTGCGACTGAGCCGGACCCGCCCGCCGGCGAGCAGCCGCTGCACTGGCTACTGCTGACCACCGAGGGGCAGGCCGATGCCGACGGCGCCAGCACCGCCGTGCGACACTATGAGCTGCGCTGGACCATTGAGGAGTACTTCCGCATCCTGAAGATCGGCGCCGGCATTGAGGAACAGCAGCTGGACCATGCCGATGACCTGCGCCAGTGCCTGACGTTCGATGCCATCACCGCCTGTGAGGTGTTCAGACTTGATCGGATGGCGCGCGACCACCCGCAGACGCCGGCTGACGAGGTGGTGAGTGAAGATGACCTGCTGGTGCTGAATGTGCGACTGGACGATTACGGCATCCGCCGGCCGCAGCCGCCGGCCGGCGAGGCGCCGGACATCCGCAGTTTCGTCGTCGATGTGGCGCGGCTGGCGGGTTTTCATCCGCATCGCAGTCAGCCGCTGACGGGCGTCATGAAACTGTGGCAGGGGTATGTGCTGCTGCGCGAGTCGGTCTTAACCTATCGCTCACTCAGAAGGCTGGGCATAATCCAGAATGAATAAACTTACATGTGGAATGTTGTAAAGCCAGGGGGAGAGTTAGATGGAGGGCTGTGGGCCGAAATCGGCGTTCGCCGCCCGGCTGACAAAAAAGGCGTGCCAATCGGCGCAAAACGGCCGAATGTTCAGAAACCTTCTCGCACCGAACCCTTAGCAATCATTTTTCTGCTCGATTCGAGGCTTCAGAAAATCAACATCGCCGGACATTTTATGCAAAAATGTGGCAGGGTTAGCAGACACTATCTACAGTTACAATTTGATAACCGCTGATCCGTTGATTCGACCTGCTCTCAAATCATCCAATGCTTCGTTGACTTGATCTAAAGAATAACTCTGAATGCTGGTTTGTACTGGAATTCTTGCTGCCAACTCCAAGAACTCCAAACCATCCCGTCGAGTCAGATTGGCAACCGACCTTACAGTTCGCTCACCCCATAAGAGGTCATACGGAAGGGCCGGAATGGCACTCATGTGAATTCCTGCACACACGACCACACCGCCTTTTCGCACGGCTTGCAGCGCGGCCGGCACCAATTCACCAACCGGCGCGAAAATGATGGCGGCATCCAATGGCTCGGGCGGCTGGTCGAACGACCCACCAGCCCACCTGGCACCCAGTTGCATCGCGAACGATTGAGATTCGTCGTCTCCAGGTCGGGTGAATGCAAAGACCTGCCGACGCTGATAAAGCGCCAACTGAATGAGAATATGCGCAGCAGACCCAAAGCCGTAAAACCCAACATTTATTTCCTTTCCAACCATGCGATAGGCGCGGTAGCCGATTAGCCCGCCGCACAGAAGCGGTGCCGACTGCAGATCATCCAGATTCTCATCAATTGAAAAACAGAAATCAACATTCGCAACGCTGTACTCGGCGAAACCACCGTTCGTATGAAAGCCGGTAAACCGCGCTTCGTCACACAGGTTTTCCTGACCGTTTGTACAAAAGCCGCAGTAACCACAGGTCTTACCGAGCCAAGGTACGCCCACTCTACTTCCAATATTCAGATGCTTGACTTCCGAACCCATTTCCGCCACTTCGCCAACGATCTGATGGCCCAATATCAGTGGTAATTGAGGGACGGTCAGTTCGCCGTCTACGATGTGTAAATCAGTTCGGCAAACTCCACAGGCGCGATTTCGCAGAAGAACCTCTCGTGGTCCCGGTGATGGTTTTTCGACCACCTTGAGGCTGAGTGGAGAGCCCGGAGTGTGCAGCAGCGCGGCCTGCATCAGAGTTCACCTTTCTCCGATACAAGACCGCAGGTTGGTTTTGACTTGGTCAATTTACTGGGCTGGACGCCTCCGAATGATCTGAGTCAGTCGGACGGTCATGGCTGTTTCGCCGCGCTGATTGATCATGCTACAGAAAATTTCCACATAACCCCGATCATTTTTCGACGCGGAAGTCCTGGTGTTCAATACTTCGCTTTCCATATGTAGCGTATCACCGGGTCGCACAGGTCTCAGCCAGCGGAGTTCATCCATTCCCGGGGACCCCATTCCCTGCTTCAGTAGACCCTCCTGTATATACATGCGAAAGACCAACGCCAACGTCTGAAAACCACTTGCGATCAATCCCTGGTACTGGGACTTCGATGCCGCTTCAACATCAATGTGGAAGGGCTGAGGATCATATTTGAGCGCAAATTCAATAATGCCACTCTCCGTGAATGTTACCCCCGCACTCCTATACTTGGCGCCAACTTCATAGTCTTCAAAATACATCAGTCTGGATTCCCTGATCGTTCTGTTGTCTGCGAACCGAAATAACGTAACATCGTTTTTCGGGATCTGCCGTAATGATATTTCATCTGTTCATCGGCATATCGGTATTCCGAACCGACCGGGCACCTGAGGCGAGACAGACACCGGTCGGCACAGGGTGACCCATCTTCAATTCTGAACCGCGCACAGGTTTCATGCTTGAATGAACCCATGTCGCCAACTGCCTTTGACGGACATTCGGTCTGGCAGGGCTTGTCAATACAGGATTCACAAGGATGTTCAGCATCAAGTGGGGATGAGGCTGGAATATAGGTATCAATCAGAAAGAGAGCCCGGTAAGCAAACCAAGTCCCATATGTCGGGTGGATGGATACACCCATGGGGGTCGCCAGACTCCAGCCTGCCCTGGATCCAAAGCTGAGCAGTGAAACTGGATGATCGGAAGGGTATAGAATTTGTGCTTTACAGCTGAGGTGCTTTCCTGCAAATTCCTGCGCCAGCAAGATGCTATATTGATCAACCGGATCACTACCCCGAACACCAGCCTGTTTCATAGAATCCCAGAAGTCGAAGCCCGCATTGGCAATGAGAACAGTTGTCGGAAAAGACGCCAGTTCAAAATCCGGCAAGACCGAACAGATTAGGCTGGAAACGGATGGCGTATCGAAGGCATGAAAGAGATTGATGCCGTTAGACTCGAGAAACTTGATGCCGTCTGAAAAACTCATTGATCCTAGATCATCAGATTCGTAGTTGAAAAGCTGATTTTACTCCGATAACAACCCAATGTTTCCTGCCTGAACCGTAATCCATTGCCATGCCGATTCAAGTTATTGGGCACCGCGGGGCTCGGGGGCTGCTGCCGGAATCAAGCCTACCAGGCTTCGCAAAGGCTCTGGATCTCGGGGTTGACATGATCGAACTTGACGTCGGCATCACCCGCGACGAAATCGTGGTTGTTCATCACGACCGCATGCTCAATCCGAACATTACCCGGGACAGTACCGGTTGCTGGATTGAAGATGAATCAATTGAGATCTGCAACCTGAACTATGAGGAGCTGATTCGGTACGATGTTGGAAGAATCAAACCCGACTCCGACTACGAACGGCAGTTTCCACACCAGATTCCCTGTGATGGCGTCCAGGTGCCGACGCTTGAGGATATTGTAACCCTGCTTCGTTCCAAGGGGCGGCAGGTTACCTTATGCATCGAAGCGAAATTCGAACCCGTACAACCTCGGACAACCCATCCTTTGGAGAAGTTTGCCGACATACTGGCGCGGGAGATCATTCGACTCGATCTTGCCTCAACCGCCATCATTCAGTCTTTCGACTGGCAGATGACACACGCGGTTCGGGAGCAGGTCTCAGGGCTCGGCGCCTGGCACCTGACGTCGCAACTGCCAATGTTTGATACGCTGGATGAATCGTTAAATGGTGCTTACACTTCGGGCCTGCGACTGTCGGATTTTGGTGGGTCGGTTCCAGAGATGATTATTGCCGCAGGTGGTGATGTCTGGAGCGGTGATCACAGGACTTTGACTGCGCATTCAATCGCGGAAGCAAAACGTCTCGGACTCAGAACATACGCGTGGACGGTCAACGCTGAAGAAGAATTTCGAGAGCTGTGCGATGCGGGAATTGACGGAATGGTAACAGATTACCCGGACCACCTGATCAGTTTTCTTGAAAGGCAAGCGTAAGCGCGTTCTGCTGCATGGCCTTCAGTATGAAATCGGCTATTTCGTCGTAATTGTTCAGGTCGAGTATCGTAACACCGACATCAAGCGATGCAGGAGAGTCAGTCGCTACTGCAATAATGTTTGCATCTTTGTTGGCAAGCAGTGGGCGGCTGATGGTTGAGCGATGAATTTCAATTTTTGTAAATGGCCCGTGTTTGAATCCTTCAACGATGATCAAATCGAGTAACTGCCCCGCATAAAATTCGAGCAGTTCCTGCAATGTCGGTTCCCGCTCTCCATCCGTCTCTTTAATCCATGCCATTCTTTGTCTTGAAGCAATCAGAACCTGCTCCGCTCCCGCGTTCCGAAGCTCATAGCTGTCCTTTCCGGGCGTATCAACAGAGAAATTGTGGTGCGCATGTTTGATCACGCCAATGTGCAGACCAGCCGCGCGCAGGACTGGGATCACCCCACTTACCAGCGTCGTTTTCCCACTGCCGCTGAAAGCTGCAAAACCGACGATCGGAATACTACGTCTGCTCACTTGTGACGACCCGATTCTCGGCCTCCTGCCGTTCTTCTTCCGTGTTGATGTTGAGAAAACAATCCGGTGAATCCGAGAAATCACAGGTTTCATAGTGATGCTTTACAAACCATCGGTCAATTTTTCTCTCACCCGATTCTAAAAATCCTCGCAGATCATCAGCCAGTTCGGTTTTTACCAGCATGTAGGTCGGCTGCAATCGCTCGGAGTCTCTGGCGACCACGACATCTGTGCGACTGAAAACCTGTCCGGACATTCGACTGACATAATCGCGTTTCAGAAACGGACCATCGCAGGGAACCGTTATGATCCAAGGTGTCCGCGCCGCCATCATCCCACTGACAAGACCCACCAAAGGCCCCAGATAACCAGGCAGACAGTCGCCAATGACAGGCTTACCAAACGCTTGGTAGCGATCCTGATTACGATTCGCATTGATGAAAATTTCAGCGACCTGAGGTGCAAACAGTCCAATCACGCGTTCACACATGGTCTTACCATTGATTTCAACCAGTCCTTTGTCCAGCCCGCCCATCCGACGCGCCTGCCCACCCGCCAGAATGATACCTGTGACCTGTGATTGATCAATCATTATTCGTCGTTTTGCCAACTATGCAACAATCCTGCCGCGGTCCAGTTCAATGACCCGGTCAGGCTGATAAAGATCAAAAGATTCATGCGTCGCAATGTATATCGCATGACCATCACCTGCAAGACCCCGAATCAATCTGAACGTCTGTTTCTTTGCTTGCCGATCCATGGCGGCTGTCGGTTCATCCAAGAGTAACAATTTCGGTTCCAGAATCCGCGCGCGCGTGAGTGCGACCCGCTGTTTTTCCCCACCCGACAAATCGCGGGCATTGCGTTTGGCGAGATGCGCCAGCCCCGCCCACTCCAGTGCATCGTCAACTTTCCGGCAAATTTGTCCGCGGGGGCATTTTCGAAGTTTTAGCCCATAAGCGATATTATCTTCGACTGACCGATCGAACAGATACGGCGCCTGGTGCAGGTAAACGACATCAGCGCGAAGTTGACGAAATGTTTGTCGCCAGGGCCGAGTAGTGCCGTCAACACTCACAACTCCCCGGTCCGGTTTCATCAGGCCGGCAAGAATTTTCAGCAGTGTTGACTTTCCAGACCCATTCGGGCCGTGGACCACAACGCACTCGTCCTGATAGACAGCCAATGCATCAATATTCAGTACCGCACGATTCGAAATGGACTTCTGAACGTCTGCGATCTCGATCAGTGGTTTGCAATTATCAGTCAATTCACAGTCTTCTTCAGTATCTGGCCATGTCGCGCCCGCGCACTGTTGCAACGGCGAAATTAAGAGCCAGCGCCAGTGTGATCAGCACGACGCCAAGCGCAATTCCCTGTTCAAATTCCCCTTTTGATGTTTCAAGCGCGATTGCAGTGGGTATGTTCCTCGTATGATGGAGGATGTTTCCACCAACCATAATCGAGCAGCCAACTTCTGACACCACCCTGCCGAAACCCGCAACGATTGCTGCAATCAGGCCAAAGCGCACCTCCCGCATAATGGTCAGCATCGCTCGCACAATACCAGCACCAAGGGTACGAGCGGTCTGCCATGCACTTAAATCGATACTCTGCAGAGACAGATGAATCATCGCGACTAACAGCGGAAATGCCAGAATCATCTGACCGATGATCATGGCGCCCTGGGTAAACAGCAACCGCCAGCCGCCAAACGGACCTGAACTCGAAAGCAACATGTACAACAGCAGTCCCACAACCACCGCGGGCAGAGCCACCAGTGAATTGACAAGGGTAATCAGCGCCCGTCGGCCTGGAAAACTGCCAAATGCAAGCGCAAATGCAACCAGAACCGCGAACGGAACGATATAGAGAATGGCGCGAAATGAAACCGAAAATGAAATGGCGACGATCTCCCATATCTCGCGATCCCCCGTGAACAGCAGACGGAGTGCTTCAGCAGACGCAACGATCAGACCTTCCATTTGGCTCTGTATCAGGGTGCTATGAAGAAGATTGGCTATGAACCGTTTCGTCGAACGCTCAACCGCTATTCGACAACATAGAACAACTGCTCACCTTCAACCTGGTGTCCAGAAATGATCGCTTTCGCTTCATCGCTCCTGATCCAGTCAATGAGCTGCTCGGCCGCCGCGGCATTGACTTGGGAATGCCTGGCAGGGTTAACCGCAATGATACCGTAGACATTTCGACCATCGGCGGCACCTTGAACATGGACCGGTAAAGACAACCGTCGCCTGAGAGCCAACCAAGTACCCTTGTCGGTCAAAGCATATGCTCTTAATTCGTTTGCAATCTGAAGTGCCCGGCCCATCCCAAGCCCAACCTCTTTGTACCAGTCACCGGTCGGTTCAATTTGAATCTTTTCCCAGATCTCAATTTCTTTCTTGTGAGTTCCGGAATCATCGCCGCGCGACACGAACGTGGCACCCGACTGCGCGATTTGCTGAAACGCGTCGCCAAGGTTTGTCAGACCGTTGATTCCCGCTGGATCGACCTCAGGTCCGACTATGACGAATTCGTTATACATCACCTCCTTTCGACCGATGCCAAAACCACTTTCTACCAGCTCCATTTCGTCTTTTTTCGCATGCACCAAGACTACGTCAACGTCGCCTTTTCTGGCGTGGTTCAAGGCGCGACCTGTTCCCACCGCAAT
Source organism: Arenicellales bacterium (assembly GCA_965205205.1). Lineage (GTDB taxonomy): Bacteria > Pseudomonadota > Gammaproteobacteria > Arenicellales > JAJDZL01 > JAJDZL01. Next base: position 2,197,246 of record CBDBFX010000002.1, on the reverse strand, counting down.
CACGTGAACAGGAATGTTGCGACTCTCGGTAAACCCAGGAACCAGTTTTGCCAGCAATCCAGAGTTTTCGGTACTTGTGGTGGTGGCCAGTCTCAGTATTCCGTCAGCAGATTGGGCGACCGATGTAAGTGTGCATAGCACGATGAAAGCTGAACAAAGAAAAAACCGAACTCTTTTCACGATATGAATACTCCGATGGGCACCTGTATTAGTTCGTCCATTTTATCCATTCGCAAACGGTATCATCTGTCTACCCTTGATTGGGCTGGCTGGATGCCATCGTCGAAATCAGTCACAGGAACTGATAATCGCAATAGCATTTAGTCTGATTGGTTACATTCAATTCGAGGCTGTCGCTAATAGGAATTCATGCCAGTAACGGTTTACGGCAGTCAATTAATGCCACGATTCAAACTAAGCTTGGAACAGACTTGGGAGAAGTATTTTCACTTATATACGGCGTAAGCAGTCTCAAGGCAAGTACCAAATCCCTGTGATTTCCCGCACCGTGTACTAATTCACCACACTTCCGTCAGCTCAGTACCTTCTACAAATAATAAACTCAAACAATTTTCAAATCATATATGGAAATTCCCCAAAGATGTAGGTTTCAGTAATTTTTCACCGGATTACCACCAGTATCATCAGCTGCCAAGAGAATACATCCGCAGCTTCAAGTAAGCATTGATCAAATTTCGTAGAGAAATTTCGAAAGATTTCCAGTGCTTCTGGCTTTTCCTATTGAATGATGATCTACTCTGCCATTCAAACAAAAATTCTATTGTTGCGATCGTCCATCAATGCACGCATACATAGTCACTAGAGCTCGGGCATGAATTGATCGCGGAATAATTGACGAAGTGCATTACAACAAAATCGATCATCATGCATCACCCTACTCCAAAGTACCTATAAGCTGTATTTTTCAAATAATGAATCCAGGCCAATGCGCCATAGTGATTATTACTTGATTCTGGAATTGGTGTTATGAAGAGAAAATTTATGGACTAACATCAAAGATATATTCAGACTTCCTGACCTAAGCCAATTATTATGATCGATTTTTCACCAGCGAAGCGGACTGAGGCGTCCATCTGCGTCGATTTTCAACACTTGGATTCCGCGCGGTCTTAAGCTGAATTTTCAGCGTCGGCGCCATCGCCACGGCGCTGATGGCCGATGCCACGGAGTGGTGTGAAGTCGGGTCGCCGGCTGGGAGCTGAATCGGTGGTGTCGAGACGGCCGTCGCGATCCGACCGCCGGTTGACGGCGGCCGCCGAGGGGTCGGTTTCGTGGTGTGTCGGCCGCCGGCGGCCGAAGTGCCTCTCGCCGCCCTGCGGCGGGGCGACGGTCAGCGGGCGATGTCGTAAACCATTCGCAGCTCGGTGCCGGGATAACAGGTGCGGCTGCGGTTCAGTTCGTCAAGCACCGGCCGCAGCGCCCGTTCGGTGGCGCCATTGGCCAGGCCGAGCAGTTCCACGCGCAGCACGCTGTGCGAGTGATCGGGGATGAGGTTGGCGTCGGCGGCCAGCAGCGTGCGCAGCAGCCGGCGGGCGGTGGGCTGCTCGGCGCGGTCGCCGCCCACCAAGGGCATCATACGGGTCTCGGCGCGGTAGCCGATCATGCGCACCAGATCGATGAACAGCCGCTTGGCCGGCGGCAGGGCTTCGGGCTGCCGTTCGACCGGCAGGTCGCCGACGCGGACATGACTGCGCAGCTGTCTGCGCTGGGCTTTGAGGCGGACCAGTTCCTGTTCCAGTTGGGCGATCTCGGTCAGCTGGTCGGCCGTCGCGGTGGGGTGCGCCTTGGCGAGCCGGCGCGCGCGGGTCTTGTTCACCCGGTCGATGATCTTCTGCACGGCGCGGTATTCAGGATTGACCACCCGCCGGTCGGGGTCGACCGGCTGCAGGGCGTGTTCCAGCAGGGCGTCCAGGTTGAACTCGTCGCGCATGTATTTGAAGAAGTTCTCCTGCGCCCAGCGCGAGAACAGGGCGCCGGCGATCTCGGCCATCGGTCGTTTCGGATGGGTGGTGATCAGCGGCACCTGGCGGCCGTCGTCCATCAGGCGGCGGATCTGCCGCACCTCGGGGCCGCCGCGCAGTCGCAGCCGCCGTTCGGCCAGGCGCACGGTGGTCCACTTGGTTTTCGCCGGACCGTCGATCGGCACTTCGCAGTCGGTGAACTCCTCCGCGGGCCAATCGTCGCCCTTGGCGTTCTTGTGCCAGGTGATGCAGGCGACGCCCTGCGCGGCCAGGCGCAGGAACAGGGCCGGACTCCAGCCTTCGCGGTCGAAGACCAGGGTCACCGTCGGTTCGACCCCGGTGGTGCGCTGGCGGTCGGTCGGCGGCACCAGCCCCAGGGCGCGCAGTTCGGGCACCACCTCGTGTTCCAGGGTCTGCACCATCTTGGCGTCCAGCGGCTGGTGCAGGCACAGCAGCGGCTCGCCGCCGAGGGCGTTGACCCAGTAGCTGACGCTGGCCGGCAGACACAGTTTCTGGCGGGCGATGAAGTGGCGGGGCAGACGGCCTTGGCCACTGTACACTTTCACATGGCCATCGACGGACAGCGTCAGCGGGCGGGCTTTGGTCTCGTCCAGCCAATGGCGGGTCAGCGTCCGCTGCAGCTGGCAGATGGTGTCGGGCGAGTCGGCCAGCTGGGCGATCTTGCGGCGCAGGGTCTTGACTTCGGGGGCGCGGTCGAGGCCGAGCAGGCGCCCCCATTCGCCGGGTGGCTGGTGGCCCAGCGACTCGACGTTGCGCACCCGGGCCAGGGCCATGAAGGCGAGCAGCAGGAGCACGCAGGTCAGGCCGTAGAAGCCGGCCGGCAGGCGCAGCAGACCCTGGGTGGCACTGAGCAGTCCTTCCCGGAGCAGGGCGGGCAGGGCGGCGAGCACGCCGCCATGGCGCACCGCCAGGGCCGGTTCAGTGAACCGTGGCGTCGCTTCCTGGAGCAGACCGTTGGCCGCCAGCTGGCGGCGTTCGGTGTCATGGCAGGCGCGTCCGGCCGCCGGCTGCCGGTCGCGGCGACTGCGCTGCGAGCGTTCGCTGGCCGCCTCCGCCCGGGCGGCGGGCAGTCGGATGACGCCGGCGCGCACGTTCTCGTTGAAGGTGCTGGTGGACACCCCGAGCTCGGTGGCGCAGGCCCGCTGGCTCAGCCCGGCGGCCAGCCGCATCTCGGCCTGCCTCACCATCTCCGGCGTCATCACCGAACGGGCCCGGCCCTGCCCCCGGCGCGGCGCGTAGAACCCCTCATCGCCCTGCTCCTTCCACCGGTCGGCCACCCGTTTCACGGTCGCCCGCGACACCCCGAAGGCGCGCATCAGATCCTTCACCGGCAGCCGATTCAGCTGCCGCAGGCGGGCGATGCGCAGCAGCATGGCCGGGCGGTCATCGCGCGGATGGCAGTCGACCGGCGACAGGTAGTTGTAGTAGTAGATCATGCCCCGGTCGATCACGAGGGAGAACGGTCCGCAGATGTGCGTCGCCTGTGCGGGAATCAGTTCCATGGGCTGCTGGATGGCATCTGTGTAAAGCATGTTGGAATCCTGCTATAATGTATTGATGATTATGATCTTAATTATACTGCAGCCGGCCGATGCGGCGGACTTTTTTCACTTTTTTCTGCGCTTTTTTCAACCGCACCGCCGACCGACAGCCGCCGACCACCGGCGTGATGGGAGGGTGCAGATGCCGCCGGCGAGCGGGCGGCGGCCAGGGTGTCAACCGGTGATTTCAACCCCCGACCGACGGACACTGAGGTATCATGATCGAATCTGTGGCGAGAGATTTATGGAGCTGGCCATATTGGACGGCCCGATCGGGAGAAAGCCGCAGCTGGAGAACGTTAAACCACTGATTTGACAGACCTGTCCATCCGTGAAACACCGCTGAAGTCGGTTACCATGTCAGGAAGTCTGATATTAGTAAGCGAAGAATTTAGAATTCAGCGTGCAGAATTGCTTAAAGACTACCTCGAGCGCGCAATAAAATTGATTCGAGTAAAAACAGAGTATTCAGCAGTTGAGAAATTGGGCGACAGCAGCTTCGGCACAACCACACTTCGCCCGTTCATACCAAACATCATCAAAACAAATGGCAGGCAGAATGTATGGTTTTCGTTGAGTCTGTCCGCGACAGTTATTTTGATCTGATAGATGTTGATCAACCTCGCGCTGAATGTATTTTCAGGCGCTGGATGCAGTCGTATGAGCCATTGTTCAAAAGACTGGACCTTCATGCGCTAACGGAAAACGAAAATACTGATATCCAATTTGCCCGGCAATTGTTGCTGGAGGGCGAGAATCCAGGACTGTTTGATAAGGAGCTGGAACCCGAATTTTTGCGCTTTCTACGTAAAACGGCACCACGGCTGCCAACTGACATTTTCACTGATATTGTTAATGCGAACCGTTCCAATTTATAGAAAATGCAAATCAAAATAAACAAGACAAAATCCGAAGAACTGCCTCGCGAAAGTGCGTTGCGTCTTCTTAAATTGGCGCAGTCAGGCATTGAACTTGATGAAGACCTGATGGAAATTGTCAACAAATGCAAATTCGACAGAAATGACTCCGACCACAGGGATGAATATGCGGAGTGGGTTGAGTCAGTTTGGGTTGACGATCTGGAGCTGACCCCTGAGAATCTGAAAAACGCTTCCGTTGAAGTTCTGATGGCTGCAATCAAAGATTGGAAATTCGAGAATGATGGATTTGCGTTTAAAGACGAAATGTTTCGAGCTCTATTTCTTGATCACCCAATAAAGACTCTGAACGCAACGTGCCGACTTGCCGATGCTGGATGTTGGCAACCCTACGCTTGGCAAGTTTGCTTAAGGACATTGAATCTTGAAATGGATGGAATTGATCAGATGATCGGTCAAATCAATCGACATTTAATATCGGCATCCGATAATCAATTCAACCTCATTCACACCGAAGTCCTGCTCTACCTAAAGTTGGTCGCGACGGTGTATGACACTAGTAAGGAGAATATTATTGCGACGCTTTGGTTGAGAGTATGGCGAACCATCAACAGGAATGAAAGTTACCTCTCCAATGATAATAACGCAATTAACAGAGCATTGAACAGTCCCGCAGGCAAAATGGCAGATGTCGCACTGACACGGCTGTGGAAACATTCAGAAAGTGAAGTGTCTGGAGAGCTGCCAGTCGCAGTGAAAGAATACTTTGAAGAAATTTCAGATGCCAATGATGGACATTTCGGGAGATTGGTTCTTATGATGAGGTTGTTCTCCTTATTCGAAGTAGATCCGACATGGACTCGGGACAATTTAATTTCTCGGCTGTCGCCTGCTCAAAGATTCAAGTCACGAACTGTGAGAAGAAGGGTCTATATGAAGAGCCCGCAACCGGCACCTGAAAAGAACAATGAATCGCAGGAACTATGGCTGGCATACAGTTCGTCGGAAAGAATTGGACCGAATCTGTTGGCTGCATTCAAGCCCCAGTTTATTGAAATTCTGTCTCATCCACATAAACTCTCCAATGATCGGCTGAAGCGTCAATTAACCAACATTTTCATGAGTGTGTGCTTGATATTGCCACCTTCTTCGCTAAAATCAGAAGAGAAAAAACAAATCATGCAATCCATGTCAGAAGATATGTTGATTAGCGCACTGACTTACATTAAGATAAGAATAGTCGGCGATGATGTTGAGAGAGCTGAAATTTGGCGGATGACAATTATGCCTTGGCTGAACGAATACTGGCCGCCATTGGGTCAGTTTAAGTCCCAGAAGTTGTCAGAAATTATGTTGGAAATCATCGCCAATTGCGGAGACGCATACTGTGAAGCGGCACGGTGGTTTCTGAAATACTTAAAACCGGTGGAAGGAAAAGCCCTCTCCACCCTGGAGGATATATCACTCACCAATGAATCGGCTACTGCTACTCTAGAGGTGCTTGATAAGATCATTGCTGGAAATACTATTCATCCGTCAAATAAGTCGAACCTGAAACACATCCTTGATAACATAAAAACACACAATCCGACTTCGGATGAAAAGAAAATACTCAACGCTCTCTACAAAATCGCTCAAACTTGATAACTCAACATTTCTTGGTGATTGCGATTGTTAGTTTTCAATCTGCGGCGTCCCAAATGCTGAATAACGCTCAAAACGAGACTCTCCGTTCACTTACAATAGCATAAACCACCAATTCGACGAAACTCTGGTTGTCAGCCTTGAATCCCATATCAACCCTTAAAATCCAAATCGGCGGACGAGAATTTCAGGTCGGGTGCGCACCCGACGAACATGACATTCTGCAGCAGGCGGCAGACATGCTGAATGCAGAAATAGCCAGCATGCAGGATGATGCAGACAAGATGAGCGTGAGTCTCGAAACCAGCGCAGTCATGTCAGCCCTTAATTTCGCTGCCGAGCTGCTGCGACGACAGTCCGATGCACAGTTTGAGAACATGACTCGTAACGAAATTGATAATCGCCGAATCGCGCAACTAGTTAACAAAATAGAATCCGCACTGGCGGATTGAATTTATAATTTCTATGGTTTGAACGCCGCCTGTAGTGTTCGAATCAGTCTAATTTCCTTCGAACCTAAAGAAAACCTTAGGGAACTAACTGAACCAGCTGTTGTGAGCTTACCATGTCGTAATGCACCTGATGCTGTTTCACCAGTTGCCCACTTGACCATAGCGGTTCAAGGCTATGGAGACTGATACGGCACGTGCGGGCGGCAACTTTAGTTGCCGGCTTACGTGTGATGACGACATATCAGGCGACGGTTCGCCACAACATGCGCGCCGCCCGTCGGGCACTGACTCCCACCCAGCAGCGTATCGCTGCCAACGGCCTGCTCAATCAGGTGATCAGACATCGGCTCTACCAACAAAGCCGCCGGCTGGCGCTTTATCTGCCGACCGATGGAGAAATCGACCCGACGCCGATTTTCCATCAAGCGCTTGAACGAGGCAAGCAGTGTTATCTGCCGGTGCTCTATCGCGGAGGCAAAAATCGCCTGCTCTTTGGTCGAACGCTGACACTAACGAATATGACGCTGAATCGGTTCGACATCCCAGAACCCGAAATTGCCAAGTTTGGTTGGGTGTTTTCCAATCAACTTGACCTCATTCTCGCACCACTGGTTGCATTCGATGAAAATGGCAATCGAATCGGAATGGGCGGTGGTTTCTATGACCGCTCGCTACAGCATCTGCGGCAGAAGCGGAATTGGCAAAGACCGTATATCCTCGGGCTGGCGCACGAGTTTCAACGAGTTGAATCAATCGGGCGCAATGCCTGGGATATTCCGCTCCGCGGTGCGATAACAGATCAACAAACCTATGACTTCAGATTTTGAGCATTGAAAGATGAAATACTGGCTGATGAAAAGCGAACCGGAAGTTTACTCAATCGACGACCTGGCGGCAGAACCAAACCAGACCGATTACTGGGATGGCATTCGCAACTACCAAGTTCGGAACTTCTTCCGCGATGAGTTCTCAATCGACGACAAGGCCTTTTTCTACCACTCCCGATGTAAAATTCCCGGCATCGTGGGTACCATGCGCATCGTCGGCGAAGCCTATCCGGATCCGACTGCGTTTGACCCGTCGGAACACTATTACGACCCGAAAAGCGATCCGGATAATCCGCGTTGGCTCATGGTGAATGTCCAACTGGAGCAGAAGTTTCCGCGTATCGTTGCATTGAGCGACCTGCGGGCCGAACCCACTCTGTCGGGCATGCGGGTGCTTCAGCGTGGCAACAGACTATCCGTCACCCCGGTGTCGCCAGAGGAATGGCAGATCATTCACGCGATGGCTGGATTGGACTGATCGACGACTCACACCGAATGGGATCCTGTATGAGTCGTTGACAGCGAAATCGCCAACCGCCGCCCTGCACGACGACGCAGGCAAGCAGCTCGTCTGTCGGCTCGGTCTGCACCACCTCCCACTCCATTCCCACTTCGTCGCGCAGCAATAACCGGGAAGACTTTTCGCGGTCGACCAGATTGACCTTTGATAACTTGTATTTGATCCCGCGGCCGATCGCTTTTCCGTAAGCTTCTTTACGCGTCCATAGGGACAGAGCGTTCAACTGACGCAGCTCAGGTGGGCAGGCGGCATAATGCGCGAATTCCTGAGCGGTACATATTCGAGCGGCGATTTTGGAATGATTGATCGTTCGCGACTTGTATTCAATATCAACCCCAATTTCCGCACCCTGACAGAATGCGAAAAGCGCCTCGTCTTGAGTATCCGTTGAGTTGAAGTGAAGTTTGCAACCCGACGCAGGCGGGAGATAGGGTTTTCCTAGAGGGCCCAGATGGAATCGAATTGTGGTGGGATCATCACCCGTGTACTTGGCCAATAGGTGCTTGAGAGTCGCCCGCGCTACAATGAAACGAGTGCGGGATCGTTCTATGGTGAAGCGTTCTGCACGAGCCTGTTCCCGTTCATCCAAGCAACTTTCAAACTCAAGTAGTTTTTCTTTGCTAGTCAGCAGCGAGGCTGACCACAGGTGCACCTCTCCGGGATTCAGAGGTGGTGGATCGGAAGACAGTGGCCACGGCTGAATGCAGACCATTTCTCAGATCCCAATTGTCAATCAGTAGTAACCATTCCCCGTGCTGTCATTCTGTTTGACCTGCGCCAGCGCCTGCTCTTCAACACTGGTATCTTCACCCGTCTTTTTCTTTTCGACAATGATCCACTCGAGGCCTTGCTTATCGAACAATTGAGTTTCACGAGATGTCTTCAGCGCCGCCACCGTTCCTTCGCCAGGAATGAGGTATAGACCGATCAATTCCCTTTTTCCTGATTTTTGCATACACACCTACCACACTACATTAAGTTAGAAACATTCTATATACAGGATTATCCGTTTCATCGACGTAAGTCAGTCCCACCTCTTTCAAAAACTTCTTAAACGGCGGCATCTCTTCGGGTGGGACCTGAATACCGCAGAGTACACGCCCAAAATCCGTACCATGGTTTCGATAGTGGAACATGCTGATGTTCCAGGAAATGCCAATTTTCTCCAGAAATCCGAGCAACGCTCCCGGTCTTTCCGGAAACTCGAATCGGTATACCTTTTCATTGATCGCATCAGGTGAACGACCACCAACCATATGTCGAACATGAACTTTCGCCATCTCGTTGTCCGTTAAGTCGAGCACCAGATAGTCATTTTTCTGCAGCAGAGATATCAGACCGGTCGCCTCTTCTCGACTGGCAATCTGCACGCCGCAGTAAACGTGCGCCTGATTCGCATCCGCATATCGATAGTTGAATTCCGTAACGCTTCGTTCGCCGATCATTCGACAGAACTGTCTGAAACTTCCGGGCCGTTCCGGGATGGTAACAGCAAGAATCGCCTCGCGGCGCTCGCCGATTTCAGCACGTTCAGAGACGTGCCGCAGACGATCGAAATTCATATTCGCACCCGTATTGACGGCGACAAATCCCTTACCGTTCCGATTCAGACGGCTGCAATAACGTTTCAGACCGGCAACCGCAAGCGCACCCGACGGTTCGACGATCGTTCGGGTATCTTCGAATATGTCCTTGATCGCCGCACAGATCTCATCGGTATCAACGCACACGATCTCGTCAACATACTTTCTACAGAGGCGAAATGTTTCCTTGCCTACCTGCTTGACAGCGACGCCATCGGCGAATATTCCCACGTCCTTAAGCGAAATTCGTCGACCCGCTTTCAGCGACTGCGTCATGGCATCCGAATCCATGGGCTCGACGCCGATCACTTGGACGCTCTTACTGACACTTTTGACGTACGCGGCGACACCGGAAATTAATCCACCACCGCCGACTGGAACGAATATCGCATCAATCCGACCGGTGATCGAGCGCATGATCTCAATGCCAACCGTACCATTGCCGGCGATGATATCGGGGTCATCGTAGGGCGGGATCAGCCGAAGTTTTTTTCGTCGGCAGAATTCATGGGCAGCGACGCCTGCTTCGGCATAGCTGTCGCCAATCAATTTAACCTTTGCACCAAGCCCTCTGACCGATTTCACTTTGATTTCCGGACTGGTTACGGGCATGAAAATCGTAACCGGACAACCAAGCGTCCGACCAGCCAATGCGACACCCTGTGCGTGATTGCCGGCAGAAGCCGCCACAACACCCTTTTTCAGAATGTGAGGTGCGATGCGCGACATTTTGTTGTATGCGCCGCGTATCTTGAATGAAAAGATGGGTTGTTGATCTTCGCGTTTCAGCCAGACGTCATTTTTCAACCGACGCGACAGATTGGTCGCATAATCGAGTGGCGTATCGTTTGCGACATCGTAAACCCGCGCCAGCAAAATGCGTTGAAGATAGTTCGATTCCAAAATAGCAGACGAGAATTTAAAGCTGAAATGAAAAAACGCAGGGAATGCGGAACTCGAAATGCAGAATGAATTGCTTCCGCTGACGAAGCAATTGATGCAAATTATATCAGTTCCACGGAGATCTCAGGTCAGTTCGAGAAGTTTGAAAAGCAAATTTTGGTGTGCAAAGAAATGGATTTGTATCGAGTCCCAACACATCCAAGTGAACAAAATCTCTTTGATATACCTATATATTGTGCCGTTTTTCTTCTAATCTGAATCTCTTTTTGGAAGCACGAATTAGAAATGCCGCCAATCGCAACACAGCTGATCTCCATTATTGAACAATTGATCGGCTCTAGCGAAGGCGAATCCGATTTATGTTTTCCAATCGTTAAAACTGACAACGAGGTGAATGCAATGCTAAGCTTTGCTGTGTAACTTCTCTGGATTGTAGGCGCGCGGAACGGTCCGACCACCGAGGGTCGGAAAACATAATCAACGGCTCCGGTCGCAGTCTGAAGGGGATTAAAGGGCGTTCCCGTTAATCTGGCCCTCGGTCTCCATCAGCGGCGAGGTCAAGCGGTCAGTCAGTGAAGGGAGTGGTTGGCGCGTCGTTCAGGCGGCCACCGCAGGTTGGGTCTCAGGGGTTGGTGCGAAGCCATGTTCGCGCAGCATCCGCAGCCAACGCGAGGCGTTGCGCTGCACCATGGCCGCCTCGTAGTCGACCTTCGGGTCTCGATAGCACTCGCCGTGTTTGAGCATGCAGTAGATGGCCCGCAGCATCTTGTGGGCGGTGGCGACCGTGGCGCGGCGGTAGCCGCGGCGGATCTTCAGGTTGCGGTGATAGCCGTTGAACTGACTGTGTTGGGTTCGGGCGGCGGCCAAGGCACACTCGATGAGGATGCTGCGCAGGTGCGTGTTGCCGCGGCGGGTGCGTCCGGCGCGGCGTTTACCGGCACTTTCGTTGTTGCCGGGACACAGGCCGGCCCAGGCGGCGCACTGATCGGTGGAGGGAAACACGCTCATGTCGGGCCCGAGTTCGATGAGAATGGCGCGGGCGGCGGTGTGGTTGACGCCCGGCATGGTGGTCAGCAGGTTGATGAGGTGCTGGTGCTCGCGCAGGCGGTGTTCGATGAACTCGTCGAACCGCCGGATGCGGTCGTTCAGCTGCTGCCAGGAGGTGAAGTGTTCCTCGAGCAGGAAGCGGGTGCAGTCGGTCAGCTCGGCATTCAGTGCGTCGCCCAGCGCGTGGCGATGCCGCTCGACATGGGCGGACAGCGAATGGATGATCTCCTGTGGCGAGCGGCCGAGGATGAGCCCTTGAATGATCCGCTGGCCATTGACTCCGAACAGGTCGGAGAGGATGCCGCCGATGCGCAGGCCGGCGCGGTCCAGGGTCTGATGGATGCGATTGCGCACGCGCGCCCGTTCGCGCACCAGCTGGCGACGCTTGTGGGACACCTCGCGCAGTTCGCGGAACTCAGGCGACGGCACGAAGCTGGGTCGGCCGAGACCGAACTGGCCGATGCGGGCCTCACAACATCCCACAGTTGAATCTATTCATTCTGGATCATGCCTCGCCTTCTGAGCGAGCGATAGGTAAAGACCGCCTCCCGCAGCAGCACATAGCCCTGCCACAGTTTCATGACGCCCGGCAACGGCTGACTGCGACGCGGATGAAAACCCGCCAGCCGCGCCACATCGACGACGAAACTGCGGATGTCCGGCGCCTCGCCGGGTGGCGGCTGCGGGCTGTCGCGCGCCATCCGATCGAGGCTGAACACCTCACAGGCGGTGATGGCATCGAACGTCAGGCACTTGCGCAGGTCATCGGCATGGTCCAGCTGCCGCGCCTCTATGCCGGCGCCGGTCTTCAGGGTGCGGAAGTACTCCTCAATGGTCCAGCGCAGCTCATAGTGCCGCAGGGCGGTGCTGGCGCCGTCGGCATCGGCTTCCCCCTCGGTGGTCAGCAGCAGCCAGTGCAGCGGCTGCTCACCGGCCGGCGGGTCCGCTTCAATCGCACTGACCGCCAGCATCTCAATCGGCGCCGTATCCGCCCCCGAGGGCGGTCGCCGCGGCGCCGCCAGCCGCACCCGCGCCGCCCGCAACTCCAGCCGCACCTCGCGCCCCGCACGCTTCCGGCCACCCCCGCAGGCCACCACCTGCACGGTCTTCTCCGCCAGCGACGGCAACGTCTCCATGTGCGCCCACAGACACTCGCGCTTCCCGCCTGCCACCAGCACCTCGCGGCGACTCCCGCGCCGCACCCGAACCAGCAGCCCCCACAGGTCGCCCTCCCGATCGCACACCGTTACCACCCGCGTCCGCGCACAGGCCCGCTCCAGACCCTCGCCCCAGCGATCGCTCTCCAGCTCCAGCCGATCCGCATAGTCCGCATCCAGCGCATACACCCCCAAGGGACGACCCGCCTCGTTCACCGCCAGACCCACATGCGCCTTCAGACCCTGCACGCCCGACCCACCGCCACCAATGTTCACCAGCCCCGCCGTCGCCGGCCGACTCGCATAGTTCAGCGCCGTCGTGTCCTGCAGCGCCAGCACCACCGGCTCCAGCCGACAGCGATCCACCATCGCCGCCCAGTGCGGCTCCAAGATGTGTTCCATTGTCACTCGCTCATTTGATAACAGCCGGTAAGCCGCACGCAAGTCCGCCCGCCGCGGAAAGATCTGCGGCAACGACGCCCCCGGCCGCTCCAGCCACGCCCGACCCATGCGCAAGATCCGCGCGCACACCCGACCGTCCGGATGCCGGCTGCGGCCATATTCCACATCCGCCCAATCGGTCCTCTCATCCATGTGCAGCGCCGGCGCCGCCTGAATCTGCCGCACCGGCTCGGCGCACAGCACCGTCCTCCAGCCGCGCACCAGCGGTTTCAGCCACACCGCCCGCACCACCGTGCCGCCACTCGGCGAGCGACCCGAGGTGCCGCCCTCACCGCAACGCCAACCCGCCGCCCGGTAGCTCGTCCCCGGATGCTCGGGAGCTATATAAGTGTACGCCAGCACCGGTCGTACATGGTATTTCGTCTCCCAGTCCTCAACCACCTGCGCACCCGCCAGCTCCAGCACCCGAGAAGCCAGACCGTGAACCCGCACCCCCGGCAGAATCAGCAGCCGCTGGTTGTTCAGCACCCGACTCAGATTCGACACCCGCGCCTCCACCGACCAGCCGATGAACCCATCGCGCACTTTCTGGTGCCAGCTCGCCGCACAGAAGTTCAGCCCGCCCAGACGACCGTAGCGCGAAGAACACACCCAGTAGCGCAGCTGGCCACCCGGCGCCTGACGCCAGCCCTGCGGGTGATGCGTGCGCATCATCGACTCCCACTGCCGCCGTTCCTCGTCGCCCGACACCGGCTCGACTGTCACCTCACCCAGCGCTGACAGCGGGCGACGTAGCGCACGATCTGGGTAAGCCACCTCGGGGGGCGCCTCACCACCGCCCGAACCGAATGCCGGGTGCGGCGCCGGCAATGCCACGCCCAGCCGCACAGCCAGCACCGGCAGCGCCTTGCGGGCCGCCGCCACACACAGCTCACCCGTCGGACCGGTCCACTGGTCGCGCTCGCACAGCCCGCGGGCCAGGGCGTTGCGCGACACACCCGGCGTCGACACCGCCTTCTGAAACCAGTCAATGGTCTGAGCGTGAAACTGATGCAGGCCTACTTTCATGGTAGGCCCTGTTTTATCACATTATGTTCTAAGATTCAAGTGTGGGCCCTTGTGAGGATGCGGGCCAGCCAGATGCTGTCGGCGACATCGGTCTTTCTGCCCTTGATCTGCTTGACATGCTGGGCGTTGAACACCAGCGGCTCGATGCCGGCCTGTTCCAAGGCCGCATGGACATTGAGCCAGTAGATGCCGGTGGCTTCCATGGCCGCGGCGGTGACGCCGAAGCCGCACAGCCAGTCAATCAGCTGGGCGAGTCCTTCGGGCAGGGCGGAGAACTGCCGGGTGTGCACGTCGGCCTCGGTGCCGGGGTTCGACCGCAGCACCGAGGCGGTGATCTGCATTTTGTGCACGTCGAGGCCGGCGGCACACGGATGGATGACCTGGAGTTGATCTTTGTTGGCGAATGATGTCATAATGTAGCACCTCAGGATGTCTGATGGATGATTGAACATAACATGATGGAAGCGGGGGTCATGGACAGCTGACTCACGAAGTCGCGGTCCAATTTGCTGTGCGTCCTCTGCGGTGCAGGGTACAAAACGGGATTCGGAGCCATGGCCCGGGAACAGTTTGAAAGCGCGCTTGACAGCGGCAGAAAAAAAACGTCCTCGATCTCGCTTCCGTGGTGGATTATAGTCGTCGGGATGCTGAGAAAAGCAGTTGCCTGCGGTCGCCTGGATGGGTGGTACGCCCATTCAGGCGACCGCAGGCAACTTTTAGTGAAAAGTTACATTCAAACGGGATGTATTGACCCGCAAATCATGTGTGTTTGAACAAAATCATCAGTCTCTTCTGGAGGAACTGTCTCAATCCGCACTCGCTGCAAATACCCGCATCGCCTACGACAAAGCATGGAATCGATTTGAACAATATTGTTCGGGTACAGGATTCGTCGCACGCGAGGCATCACCGGACACCGTCGCCAATTTTCTGATCAATATTGCAACCCATCCAAACCCCACATCCGGAAAAGTTCTGTCGATGAGCACGATTTCACTTTATCTTGCCGGCATAAACAATCGATTCACTCAGTTGGGTGATATTTCGCCGACACAACACCCCAAGGTAAAGACAATCCTGCGCGGTCTGATTCGTTTAAGAAACGAGAAATCCCGAAGAGTCAATGCTCTCAGAGACCGTCATATTGCTCAGATACTCAGCCATTGTGACCTTGTCGGCCGTATTCGAGAGAAAAAACTGATCAGTTTGCGTGATGCGGCACTCATATCAACGGGATTTGCGGCCGCCTTACGTCGCTCGGAGCTGTGCGAACTGAAAGTGGAAGATATAGAATTTGTAAATATCGACGGTTCGCCATGCGTCGATCAAGTTAAGTGTTCATATATGTTTGTGAATATTAGAATCTCTAAGACGGATCAGTTGGGAAAAGGACATCGCATACCGGTAGTTGATGGCAAACGAATTTTGCCAGTAACCCGATTAAGGACTTGGTTGAGCGAATCGAACATAAAAACAGGATATCTTTTCCAGACAATGCGTCGCGGCGGTTTCTTGAAAGGTGGACCAATGCATCATTCAGACATACCGCGTTTAGTAAAACACTACGCCAATCAAATTGGATTAAATCCAGATGAGTATGCCGGTCACTCATTGCGGTCTGGATTTGTCACCAGCGCAGCCATACACAACGCAAGGCTTGACAAAATAATGGAAATAACCAGACACAGCAATCCGTCAACCGTTATGAAATATATTCGAGATATTGATTCATTTAGAGACCATGCCGGACTGAAATTCCTTTAACTGTGTAAATTCAGACTTCCTGACATGGTAACCGACTTCAGCGGTGTTTCACGGATGGACAGGTCTGTCAAATCAGTGGTTTAACGTTCTCCAGCTGCGGCTTTCTCCCGATCGGGCCGTCCAATATGGCCAGCTCCATAAATCTCTCGCCACAGATTCGATCATGATACCTCAGTGTCCGTCGGTCGGGGGTTGAAATCACCGGATGACACCCTGGCCGCCGCCCGCTCGCCGGCGGCATCTGCACCCTCCCATCACGCCGGTGGTCGGCGGCTGTCGGTCGGCGGTGCGGTTGAAAAAAGCGCAGAAAAAAGTGAAAAAAGTCCGCCGCATCGGCCGGCTGCAGTATAATTAAGATCATAATCATCAATACATTATAGCAGGATTCCAACATGCTTTACACAGATGCCATCCAGCAGCCCATGGAACTGATTCCCGCACAGGCGACGCACATCTGCGGACCGTTCTCCCTCGTGATCGACCGGGGCATGATCTACTACTACAACTACCTGTCGCCGGTCGACTGCCATCCGCGCGATGACCGCCCGGCCATGCTGCTGCGCATCGCCCGCCTGCGGCAGCTGAATCGGCTGCCGGTGAAGGATCTGATGCGCGCCTTCGGGGTGTCGCGGGCGACCGTGAAACGGGTGGCCGACCGGTGGAAGGAGCAGGGCGATGAGGGGTTCTACGCGCCGCGCCGGGGGCAGGGCCGGGCCCGTTCGGTGATGACGCCGGAGATGGTGAGGCAGGCCGAGATGCGGCTGGCCGCCGGGCTGAGCCAGCGGGCCTGCGCCGCCGAGCTCGGGGTGTCCACCAGCACCTTCAACGAGAACGTGCGCGCCGGCGTCATCCGACTGCCCGCCGCCCGGGCGGAGGCGGCCAGCGAACGCTCGCAGCGCAGTCGCCGCGACCGGCAGCCGGCGGCCGGACGCGCCTGCCATGACACCGAACGCCGCCAGCTGGCGGCCAACGGTCTGCTCCAGGAAGCGACGCCACGGTTCACTGAACCGGCCCTGGCGGTGCGCCATGGCGGCGTGCTCGCCGCCCTGCCCGCCCTGCTCCGGGAAGGACTGCTCAGTGCCACCCAGGGTCTGCTGCGCCTGCCGGCCGGCTTCTACGGCCTGACCTGCGTGCTCCTGCTGCTCGCCTTCATGGCCCTGGCCCGGGTGCGCAACGTCGAGTCGCTGGGCCACCAGCCACCCGGCGAATGGGGACGCCTGCTCGGCCTCGACCGCGCCCCCGAAGTCAAGACCCTGCGCCGCAAGATCGCCCAGCTGGCCGACTCGCCCGACACCATCTGCCAGCTGCAGCGGACGCTGACCCGCCATTGGCTGGACGAGACCAAAGCCCGCCCGCTGACGCTGTCCGTCGATGGCCATGTGAAAGTGTACAGTGGCCAAGGCCGTCTGCCCCGCCACTTCATCGCCCGCCAGAAACTGTGTCTGCCGGCCAGCGTCAGCTACTGGGTCAACGCCCTCGGCGGCGAGCCGCTGCTGTGCCTGCACCAGCCGCTGGACGCCAAGATGGTGCAGACCCTGGAACACGAGGTGGTGCCCGAACTGCGCGCCCTGGGGCTGGTGCCGCCGACCGACCGCCAGCGCACCACCGGGGTCGAACCGACGGTGACCCTGGTCTTCGACCGCGAAGGCTGGAGTCCGGCCCTGTTCCTGCGCCTGGCCGCGCAGGGCGTCGCCTGCATCACCTGGCACAAGAACGCCAAGGGCGACGATTGGCCCGCGGAGGAGTTCACCGACTGCGAAGTGCCGATCGACGGCCCGGCGAAAACCAAGTGGACCACCGTGCGCCTGGCCGAACGGCGGCTGCGACTGCGCGGCGGCCCCGAGGTGCGGCAGATCCGCCGCCTGATGGACGACGGCCGCCAGGTGCCGCTGATCACCACCCATCCGAAACGACCGATGGCCGAGATCGCCGGCGCCCTGTTCTCGCGCTGGGCGCAGGAGAACTTCTTCAAATACATGCGCGACGAGTTCAACCTGGACGCCCTGCTGGAACACGCCCTGCAGCCGGTCGACCCCGACCGGCGGGTGGTCAATCCTGAATACCGCGCCGTGCAGAAGATCATCGACCGGGTGAACAAGACCCGCGCGCGCCGGCTCGCCAAGGCGCACCCCACCGCGACGGCCGACCAGCTGACCGAGATCGCCCAGCTGGAACAGGAACTGGTCCGCCTCAAAGCCCAGCGCAGACAGCTGCGCAGTCATGTCCGCGTCGGCGACCTGCCGGTCGAACGGCAGCCCGAAGCCCTGCCGCCGGCCAAGCGGCTGTTCATCGATCTGGTGCGCATGATCGGCTACCGCGCCGAGACCCGTATGATGCCCTTGGTGGGCGGCGACCGCGCCGAGCAGCCCACCGCCCGCCGGCTGCTGCGCACGCTGCTGGCCGCCGACGCCAACCTCATCCCCGATCACTCGCACAGCGTGCTGCGCGTGGAACTGCTCGGCCTGGCCAATGGCGCCACCGAACGGGCGCTGCGGCCGGTGCTTGACGAACTGAACCGCAGCCGCACCTGTTATCCCGGCACCGAGCTGCGAATGGTTTACGACATCGCCCGCTGACCGTCGCCCCGCCGCAGGGCGGCGAGAGGCACTTCGGCCGCCGGCGGCCGACACACCACGAAACCGACCCCTCGGCGGCCGCCGTCAACCGGCGGTCGGATCGCGACGGCCGTCTCGACACCACCGATTCAGCTCCCAGCCGGCGACCCGACTTCACACCACTCCGTGGCATCGGCCATCAGCGCCGTGGCGATGGCGCCGACGCTGAAAATTCAGCTTAAGACCGCGCGGAATCCAAGTGTTGAAAATCGACGCAGATGGACGCCTCAGTCCGCTTCGCTGGTGAAAAATCGATCATAATAATTGGCTTAGGTCAGGAAGTCTGAAATTGAACACTCAGTAATATCCGCTCAATCCAGACACATTTGAACCGGACTCATTGCTTCTTTAAACAGAGAGTCAATATAATATACGAAGGAATTTCAGCTGATATTGAACGGAACGCGAACATGAGCAGCCTATCTAGTCACATTATGGAACACGCCGTTGCGCTTCCAGACGCCACGCCATTGACTTCGTCTTCTCTGCTTCACCTGGGCAATCGCAATGCAGTCAACCAAGCGCTGGTTCGCCTCACACGGTCTGGCGATCTCATGCGGATTTGCCGCGGCATATACATGCGCATGATTGAAACTCGCTTCGGCCCTCGGGGGCCCGACACCTACTTGGCAATTGCTGAACTATCAAAAATGTGGGATGAAACAATCGTACCAAGTGGTGGTGCCGCCGCTAATTGCCTGGGGTTAACTACTCAGAATCAAGTGCGACCTGTCTATCTTACTTCTGGCCCGAGTCGGCAATTGAAATTCGGTAATTTAATCGTTTGCCTGCGACATGCGCCACAGTGGCAACTAGTGGCACCACATCGTAAGGCCGGACAACTCATTCGTGCCTTTACGTTTCTCCATCCTACAGAGATTGAAGACAGCCTTGAAATTGTTCTACCTACTTTTTCGGATGAGGATTTGGAAGAATTGGCGGCCACATTGACAGTGATTCCGAACTGGATGGCGGCACCATTGAGTACTCGTCTTTCGCATGGCTAAAACCAGTTTTCAAGGACTCTCGCCAGATGACAGAAATGACGCTTTGATGAGAGTCGCACAGGCACTCGATTATCAGGCCAACCTTTTGGAAAAAGATGTATGGGCGGTCGCAACACTCGGAGTTTTTCTCCGAGAACGATTCTCGAGGTGAAAAAATTGACTATGAAGCTGCTGTCTTAGGGCACATTCAACTTGTCCCCACAGGCGATACGTGTGCGCTCCTGGCCCAGGATTACAAAATAATGCTTAACGATGGTGTACTTCTTGACGATTTTGAACCATTCGATTCCTTAATTGCACAGTTTGCTCAAATCGAGTCCGAAGTCAACGCGTTCAAGTCAGCTAACAACTGATTGATGCATTCTCAGTAGAAATCTACGTCACACTATTTATCATTACTAATAATAAACACTTCATTGCACCCCGTTTTTATTCCGTAGTAAATGGAGTTACAGCATTTCAGCCAGCAAATCCGTCAATTCTTCAACATCTAGGTAACCATAAGCAGGGGAGGAAGACGACAGGTTCCCTCTGCTATCGAAAAACAACATTGCAGGTGGTCCGAATACTTGATAACGCTTTCGAATCGCGCGGCTAAACTCGTCATTCGGATCGCTCACATCAACCTTGATGCTTTCAAAAGATTCCTCCAGCATTGCAATGACTGACGGATCTTTGAAAGTCGTTCGATCCATTCGTTTGCAATCCAGACACCACTCGGCATAATAATCAACCAGGACCGATTGATTCGCCTGCTTTGCTTCGGTGATCAGTTGATTGAATTCATCCATGGAAGCAACATAGGTAAAGACTGATGAATTCGTCGACGCAGCCTGATTGTTGGTTCGAAGTGCACCGCCTGAAGTTACTAGTGCTGAAACGAAAGAGACAGGTTCACTCAAATTTCGATGCCCGAATGATGCACTGGCGATCCCTATTGCACCGAATATCAGAATGACGATGCCACCACCTTTCCGCAATTGCTCCCAACTGGTCGCAGAAGGTCCCAATTTAGAAGTTGCACCACCATACACGGCGAGAACGATCAGAAATGCAGACCAAATGAACATCACCGGAACTTGAGGAATTCTGCCTGTCACGTAAATCGCAAGAGCGATCAACGCCACACCGACGAACCGACGAAGAGTCTTGGCTTGCGGTGCGGTAAGAGCGATCGGAATTGAAGTAGTCAGCAGTATGTCACCAAAAACCACTCCCAAGACCAAAGCTCCGACGATACCGGCGATCAGTTGCAGATCACTACCAACCCCGTCGGTCTCAAACAAGACGTAGAAAATGAACGATGTCATCGCCGCCAAGAACAGTGCAACAATCATTCCGAACCGTCGGTTGGCATTAAATTGCTCCCGCAACTGAATCCCAAAAAAGTTGAATCGGACGACATCAAACAATGACAGAGCCAACGTAAAAAGCAGTACTGCGGCACCACCTAAGGCAAAGGCCGCCGGAAGCAGGGAGAGTAACCAACTAGCGATTCCAGATGCCAGCCCGATCAATCCATAGATATCAAGAACATGTAGCCTACTGGGTTTATAAAGGTAGTCAGCTTCCGAGCGATTGCCTGCATTCTCACGTCCCAACTCATGGCCTGATGAAATGGCTTGGTCACGCGCCGCCGACCGCCGTGAAATCAGCATCAATAGACCGATCAGAAACGCACCGGCAACAGCCCACCACTCCAGTGTTGACAGTGAGATTTCAAATGCGGAACTCGACTGAGCAATGGCCACTGAGGGAACACCTATGGTAAGAATCAGGCAATGGACGGTTCGAAGGAACATAATTTGACGACAGTGAATTTTTCCGCTTAATTGGTATGGAACTTGGTTCTCATTTTATTAAAATGGCGACGATATCTGACTTGAGCTGTGACTTTCATATCGGACGAAAGTTCAAATTCAGGACCGCGTAAACACTCCGCTCCGTCTGCTGACATTACTTCGTTGAACTGCAGCTTCTTCCATTTTCGTCTCGAATTCTGATGGTTACATTCATCCCGAAGATTGATCCGGCTGAGATCCAGAATCCAGGAGAACGGAAAGTGGCAGAGGCGCTCGCGCATCACCTGCCGGACCAAGTCAGAGTCATACACAGTCTGAACTGGGTTCGCAAAAGGAAATCTGCTTCACTGGTCGAAGGTGAATGTGATTTCGTGGTCATTGACCCGCAACATGGACTACTGTTTCTGGAGGTGAAGGGCGGAATTTTGGGTTTCGACTCCAGTCTCAGTGGGTGGTGGCGGCAATCGCCGTACGCAACCCGAATACCACTCAACAAAGACCCGTTCAGACAGGTACAGAACAGCATGCATGCGATCATCAAATGCATCAGGGAAGCGCTTGAAATTACCGACCTGTCCTGCATCTATGGTTTTGCAGTCGCTTTTCCTGATGGCGTTTTTCAGGGCAAAACGCCACCGGGTGTCACCCGGCAGCAGATTCTGGATGCGGGTGATCTGAAAGATCTCGATAAACGCCTGCGCGGAATTTTCCGTCTGTTCAAACGCAGAAACAGTCAGTCACTAACCGCAGGCGAGGTGAAGAGAATTGAGAGTGCGATCTTTCCACAGTTCGACATTGTTCCCGTGGTGTGGCGCAAAGTGGAGGAACAGGAACGCCGGCTTCACAGACTGACGCAGGAACAGGCAGTGATCCTTGATGCATTGGCCCATCACTCCACCGCTTTGATCCAGGGTGGTGCGGGAACCGGCAAGACTCTGCTCGCACTGGCAAAAGCACAGCAGGCCGCGCAATCAGGAATGCGCGCACTGCTGCTGTGTTACAACCGACCGTTGCGAGACTGGCTGAACGACACCGCACAGCTGCAGTTCAAACAAGATTTGACGATCAACACTTATCACGAACTCGTGCATGAATTCTGTAAATCCGCCAAACTGGATTTCAATCCGAAAGGTGTGGATGATCCACGGATTTTTTGGAAAGATCATGCTCCAGATTTACTGATGCAGGCCTGTGATTTGTTGCCAGAGCATAAGAAATTCGATGCAGTCGTCATTGACGAAGGTCAGGATTTCCAAGAATTGTGGTGGCACAGCTTGGATTCCGTGTTTAAGGAGCCAGAAAACAAATCATGCTTTTACGCTTTTTTCGATCCCAATCAGAACCTTTATCTGCGCGAGGACGTGAGGCCGCCTTCTGAACTGGGTAAACCATTCCTGCTGTGGAAAAATTGCAGGAATTCACCACCGATCGCAGAGTATTGCGACTTATTGATCAACGATTGTGAGAACGGCAGAGCCCATTCACTGGAAGTATTTCCGGCAGAGAGTCGCCATAAAGGCTTCAGCAAAATCGCCGAACTGGTTCACAATCTGTCGGTACCTGGCATCGGTGGACTGAAGCCGTCGCAGATCGCCGTTCTTCTTCCCGGCTTTCCAACCGATGACTGGCCGGCTAAATTCAGGAAAACCAATACGACTCGGGACCTTCAAGAATGGCGGAACAATCAGGGCGTTCTCATTGAGTCATATGCCCGATTCAAAGGCCTTGAAGCCGATGCGGTCATCGTACTGACCGCTCCGGTCGATAAAGAGAACGATCGGCTGCGAACGCTCCATTACGTCGCGTGCTCGCGGGCGAAACACATTCTAAAAATCGTGGAAGTGATTGACAAACGGCAGAACGATTCTGGCGGCCATGAATACTGAACGTCTGATCAATGCCATCAGTATCGGCTTTGGCAGCGCACTTCCACAATTAAGTATTCGATATCAAACCCGAGTTTTGAGGCGAAAATTCAATTGACGGACAGTGAAGCCGATCAAATCAACAACCCACGCCCTGATATTGGAGAGGAACTCACTGATGCGGCTCAAAAACAAGCTCAGGCACAACCGTCTCCCATGAATCACATTTGAGTTGCTCATGGAATCTCGGATCCGACATCTCGCGGTTCCAATCGACGATGGCAACCACTTCCGCTGACCGGCATCGCATGCCAGGCGGTGGTTTGAATGATTTGGCCAACCGGCCAACGGTATGACCGGCGCAGTCTGCCAACAGCCATCTTCCATCCTGACTCAGTTTAACGTCCAGCGCATCGCCGACCGACAATGCGGCGATGGCACGGTGAATCGCATCATCAGCATGCCGCCGGCCAGCGTATCCCAAGTCAATCTCCTGTAAGGTCGGCTGAACATAGCGGTACTCAACCGTCCGGCTGAGTGGAGGAACATCAATCATCTCCCGACGAATCGTCGAGGGGTTTTCAAGTAACACGTCATAAATTCCCTTCGACCGCTCGAAGCGCGCCAGTGTGAGTGTCTGCCGTGCCCGCGTCGTCGCAACATAATAGAGCCGACGCGGCGCATCGGAATCCTCATTGCTACCGTTACGATTCCAGCCGCCGTCAAGCACCGCCACGTGATCGAACTCCAACCCCTTGGCTCGGTGAGCGGTCAGCAGCAACAGGCCCTGCTGGCGCTGGCGAATTTCCCGACTCCACTCGGCGAACCACTCAATGAACTGATTGACATAACATTCCCCACCACCCGTTTCCAGTTGGTGCTCCGAAACGGCCTGACGAAGGAGGTCATGCCAAGGACCGCTAGGCAATGTGTCGACCCGATCACTTAAAAAGGCACCGTTGATGATCGGTGGCTCCTGTTTGCGCAACCACCTGACGAATGCCTGGGTTTCCCGCAGTCGCCAGAATCTCGGAATCTCCTCGTTCGCCATCTGTACCGGAATATCACACGCTTCGCAGAACGCGCGCACCGGAACCAGATACTCCCACTCGCGCGAGATCACCGCACAACGAGACCAGTCCCAATTCTCAGTCAGTTTGGCAAGGCGCATGAACTCCATCATTACGGTCCGCGCCTGGTGGAGCGAATCGGGACCGGCCGGCAATATCTGCACCTTCCCGCGTGATATTGGATCCAATTGAGTCCACTCCCCGCCTGCTAGGTCCTTCTCACGCGCACGGTCGACGCGGATGGGATGTTCAGCCTTCATGCGGTTTCGCGCCGGATCAATGATCGCGTTGGCCGCGGTGACGATATTTTTCGTCGAGCGGTAATTGTCAGTCAGATAAACCAGCTGAGCCCTGTAGTCGGATTCAAATCGACGGATGAACTCCACCGAAGCACCATTGAAAGCGTAGATGTTCTGGTCATCATCACCAACCGCGAACAGGGTGAGCTTACCGGCGTCTTCATCCAACGACCGCCCGGCAAGAGCCGATATCAATTCGTACTGCTCGCGGCCGACATCCTGGTACTCATCCACCAGAATCCACCGAAAACCCGCAAGTAGACGTTCGCGGCGCTCGTCCGCTTCTTCGGGCGACAGTTCCTCTCCACGTAGCAGTGCCGTGGCGTCTCGCATCACAGTCTTGAACATTTCATCATTCGGACGTTCCAATTGACTGGTAAAACTGAACCCGGCCAAACGCATGGCGAGTGCGTGGCAGGTAAGCACCGTTACTCCGCAGGCATCTTTACCGATCAGATCATCGAGTCGGCGACGAATATCAATGGCTGCGTGGCGGTTGTAGGCCAAAGCAAGGATGCTCCTGGCATTTTCCCGACGGACCCGAATCAGCCAGGCGATTCGATGCACCAGTACGCGCGTCTTACCCGAACCGGGACCGGCGAGAACCAGCACGTTGGTCTGCTCCCGCTCGTCGGCCACGATACGCTGCTGAATCGGATTCTTCAGGCTTTCGACGATGGTACGCCATGATGCCGGCGTCGTCTGTCGGCGGACCTCCTTACCTCGATTGGTCAGCCAGCGATTGATGAATTCGTCTTCCGTAAGCACGAAGTAATCCATCGCCAATCGACGCGCATCCCTCATATCGGCGAGGCCGCGCTCGGCGAACTCCGCCATCACATGAATCTGCAGTATCTGACCCTCGTAGTGAAGGGCAAGGGACTTAAAGTCCACATTCGTATAACCGCGCGGCCGACCCCGCGGCTCCAGTCGGATGTTCATCGCCGGACGAAACACCGCCAACCCCTTATTGAGACGGATGACCTCCTGATCGTGAAGCCAGAGCAGAGCCCGGTCCAGCAGTTTGTTCGGATGACGGATTCGGCTCTTCATATCAATATCACTCACGATGACCTGCAACAGTTTTCCGAGCGTGGTTTCAGCCAATAGATCGACGCCACGACTTTTCTGCGGCAGACGGTCCAGCAGGTGCTCCAGCAGAAGGCTCGCCGCCTCGCGGCGGTCATTGGCAACCCGCTCTAACGCACTCCATTCTCGTTGCAGAGTAACAAGTGCGGACTCCGAATCGAGCTTGCGGACTGTGACGCTACCGACAGCACCATCATCCTCACTACGCCCATCGTAAGCCATACTCCGAACGATACGGAACAATCTTTCCGGCAGTGGCTCATCCAGTCCCTGATCTCGCAGTGTCTGAGCGGCAATACGCAGATGCAGGACGGAACTGTCTCCCTTGCCGAAGTCGGGTGCCGCCTCCCGCATGTAAGAGATAAGCGCCGTCTCCAATTCCACCGCCTCTGTAAAACGCTTCATGGACGAGCTAGCCACTCCGGTGTGTACAAATGCGGTCAGCGCAGTGTCGTTGCTGGCGATTCCGAGCCGTTCCAGGTCGTACATGGCAGCGCGCACGGCTTCAGGGCTCAAGCCGGATGCCGCCATCAACTCATCCGTGCTGAGTCCTGCGTCAGCATCCGCGTTGATCAGTGCTTCAGCGATACAAAGCAGTTGCTTCCGGTATTCGATCGTGATGTCAGCTTTGAGGAGCCGCTGTTTCGCCTCATCCAGCGAATTGATCCGCAGTGAAGATGGAAAAACCTGTACGAAGTTCTGCTCCCGAGTCAGGAGTTGACTTTCCTCAAGCCATGCGATAGCGGTACGCACCCGCGTGTCATCGGTTGCCGAGTCGCGCTCAAATACCTTGTCCTCATCTTCGCCGAGAATTTCCGCACGCGGTCGCCACCACACTACCATTGAAGCGTTTCTTGCGATCGAGATTGCGCAGTGCTCTTAAGATTCCGTGAATTTCCGCACGCGTAAGCCGCGAGCGGGCCGACATGCCGAACTGCCGCTCGGCATCATCCGCCGAATAAAGAAGCACGCAGCGAGCCCGCTTGCGGTCGCGGCCGGCGCGGCCAGCTTCCTGCAGATAATTCTCTAACGAACCCGGTATGTCGGCGTGGATCACCAAGCGCACGTCCGGCTTATCAATGCCCATGCCGAAGGCATTGGTGGCCGCAATCGCCAGCAGGTCACCTTCAATAAAGCGCCTCTGCACTTCTTTTTTGATCTCAGGAGACAGACCGGCGTGAAATCGGTCAGCAGTAAACCCTTTCTCCTTCAGGTACACCGCGATGTCCTCACTCTGCTGGCGCGTCGCACAATAGATAATTGCGCCGCCCAATCCGTCGGACGGCAGATAATGTTGCAGGACCTGCAGAACGTCCGGGTACTTCTGGCCGCCCCCGGTCGGGATGACCTCAAAATCGAGATTGGTGCGCTCAGCCCCACCGTTGTAAACTCTCAGCTCAATACCCACTTTCTCTCGAAAATAACGGGTGATGTCCTCTATGACATCCAGTTTGGCGGTGGCCGTCAGACACAGAACCGTCGGTGTGTGCCCCGATTCCGCCATCTTGCGGATGAAACGACCCACATAACGATAGTCCGGTCGAAAGTCGTGTCCCCAACGGGACAGGCAATGTGCCTCATCCAGCACCCAGAGGCCTATTTCGCGTTGGTTCAGTACCTTCTGAATAACGTTGGAGCGCAGCTGCTCCGGAGAAATCAGCAGGATGCCGACATCGCCCAATCGAACGCGTTCCAGAGCCTCGCTCCGTTCTGGCATCGATAACAGTCCGTTAATGGTTGCGCAGCAGCTGATTCCGCGTTTTTCCAATCCGGCTACCTGATCGGCCATCAGCGCGACCAGGGGCGATATCACGACCGTCAGCGCACCAGTCCTGTAATAAAGCGACAGTGCGGGTATCTGATAGCAGAGAGATTTCCCCGAGCCAGTCGGCAGAATGCCAAGCACGTGCCGTCCAGCCATCACTTCCTCAACGATGGTCTGTTGCATCGACCGACCGTCGTCGGTCGTTGGTTCGTTACGAAATTCATCATAGTCGAACCAGCGCTTCAGTTCCTTGCGCGCGTCGTGATGTTCCCGACACCAGTCGCAGGACATATCGGTGCAGGCAACATTCCTGAGGCGACGCACCAATCGACCGGCTTCCGGGAACTGATGCCTCACCCAAGGTGGCATGACAGAATCACCACCCGCCACGGACAACCAGGCCAAAGCGAATGCCAGTTCCCATCCGTGATCGGCCCCACTCTCGGTAAGAGCACGCGCCTGGGATACACAGGATTTATTTTTCAGAAAGACGCGGACTGCCGCCATGGCCTGTGTTTTAGATGGCCGGTTCGACTGTCGAATCTGCTGGAAGAGCGCGTCAAGAGCACTGTCAACTCCGCGATGGTCGGGGGTACAAAGCCAGTGCCATGCGGTCAGGAGATCCTTGGGGGCATTAGCCAGTTTCGTTCGTTCATCGCCAAACAATTCCAGTGCGATTCGCGCATCCAGTTCTGGATCGTTCAGCTGGCCGCGCCGGAGTCCGCCGTCCTGATAGTGTTTGACAAGATGATGATAGGGGTTGCGAGGAAAGGCGAGCGGACTGAGTCGCAACGTATCCACCATCGGCAACTTCAGGATTTTCAGATCTGGCTTCGTCGCCATCAAGTGACACCGATCAAAAGCGATGAGATTGTGCCCCAGTAAGAAGGTTGCTCCTTCCGCAAAACGATCGAGCTCCGCCAATGCGGCGGCCAGTCCACCACCGGAATACGTCAGCGTTTGGTTGGTATCCGCACGTATCGCTGCGAAGGCAAGAATACGATCATCCTTGCCCACTTCCAAGTCTACCGAAAGGCAGCTTGGTGGAGAAAATGAATGCATCTTGGCCGTATCAGGTTACCAGAATCAAGGGCGGTTCCAGCAATTTATTCGACACTGCAATCACTGAAACGTCAGGTTTGCGACAGACGCAATCAATAACGCGTCCTTCGTGGGTTCCACACGCTGTACCCAACGAATTTCGGTGCCGCAACCGACGATTGGAAACCCGTTCTTTTCCACCACCATTACTCCTCGCATCAAATCAGCTAGGGCAGCTGAGCTGACAGGCATGGAATGCAAAGCCACCTGTTTTATTCAATTTATTCATTCGGTCTGACATTTGGTCTTAATGATTCGAAATTTCTCTGAGTGTCATTTCCTGAGCAATGATTCGTGGATGCCATGCATGCGCTCGACCCACTTTTCCAGTTTCTTCCAACCGAGATTAAAAACTGTTTCATAACCAATCTCACATCCGCATGCGGGGCTGATCGAGATTGACATCCGATTCCACCGATTCTTCCTGAATCTCGCGCATCAATCCATCTTTCGGTTAACACGCCGTATATTTTGATTGTCATCTTCTCTATTTTATTCCTACAACATGCATTCTCGAAATGTTTGGTTGTATGAGGTTTTTCTCGGCCGCTAAAGGTCAGCCTTCGACTCAATTCTGCGGCGTGGCAATTCGATGATGATACCGATGGATCATCCGTCTAGACGAATTGATGATTTCAGTGTCTATGACGGAGGAGATCAATTCATTGCTTCACAGACCTAGGCAGATGAACGGGTACCGACCTTGAACTCACCAGAGTCTTCCCTGATCCGACTTCGAGTCGAAATGAAAGCGACCGACGAGTTGCACGTACTACACAGGAGCTGTCAGATTTGAGAGGCAGAAGGCTGAGGTTGGGGATTACAACGGCCCACAGTTAAGTCTGTTCATTGTGGATCACGTCAGCTCTTCTGAGAGACCGACAGATAAGGGGCGCCTCCCGCAGCAGCACATACCTCTGTCGCAGCTACATAATGCCCGACGGTGGATGCCCTAATCGTCCAGTCGGGCTTTCGGCACCAATCAATCATCTCCGCTCATCACCTTGGCGGTCAGCGTCTGTGGGTGGTCGTGCCCCAGTCGGTCGAGAGTGTACAATTTGCAGGCGGTGATGACATCGAACGCCAGGTACTTGCGCGGGTCATCAGCGCGGCCCAGCTGCCGATGCATGATGCCGGCATCGGTCTTCAGGGTATTTAAGTACGCCTCCATGATCCAGCGCAGCTCATAGTGCCTGAGGGCCGTGCAGGCACCCGCGAAATCAGCCTCGCCCTCTGTACTCAGCAGCAACCAGTGCAGAGGCTTCTCACCGGCGGGCGGGTCCGATTCAATCGCACTGACCGCCAGCATCTCAATCGGTGCCGCGCTCGTGCCCGTGGGCGGTTGACGAGGCGCCGCCAGACGCACCCGCGCCGCCCGCAAAACCAGCTGCGCTTCGCGCCTCTTGCCACGCCCGCCGGCGACCACACTCACAGTCTTCTCAGCCAACCGCGGCAACGTCTCCATATGTTCCCACAGAAAGTGCCGTCCTGCCCCATCCACCAGCACCTCGCATCGACTCCCGCGTCGCACCCGAACCAGCAGTCCGGCCGGCTGCGAGCGCGCCTGATCCAGCAACGCCCAGAGGCCACCCTCCCGATCGTACACCGCCACCACCCGCGTCCGCACACAGGCCCGCTCCAGCTCACAGGCCCTCACCAGACCCTCGCCCCAGCTGGTGCGTGCCGGCCCCGGCCGCTCGGCGTCGTCCATGTCCAGTGCATACACCCCCAGGGGACGGCCTGAATCGCTGGCCACCAGACCGATATGCGCATTCAGCCCATCCGTCGCCGTCGGCTTCGCATAGTTCAGCCAGGTTATGTCCTGTAGCACCAGCACCACCTCATCCAGCTGACAGCGCTCCACCATCGCCGCCCAGTGTGATTCCAAGATGTGTTCCACTTTCACCCGCCGGTTCGACAGCAGCCGGTAAACCGCACGCAAGTCCGCTCGCCGCGGAAATTTCTGCGGCAGCGACGCCCCTGGCCGGTCCAGCCAGGCTCGACCCATGCGCACGACCCGCTCGCGAACACGCCGGTCCGAATGCGTACAACGACCGAATTCCACATCCGCCCAATCGCTTCTCTCATCTATGTACAGTGCCGGTGCCGCATGAATCTGGCGCACCGGCTCGGCGCAAAGCACCGCCTGCCACCCGCGCACCAGCGGTTTCATCCACACCGACCGAACCACCGAGGAGCCGCCGCTCTGCGGGCGACCCGAGGTGCCACGCGCACAGCGCTGCCACCCCGCTACCCGGTAGCTCGTCCCCGTATGCTCGGGGGCCACATACGTGTACGCCAGCACCGGCCGTACATTGTACTTCGCCTCCCAATCACCCACCACCCGCGCACACGCCAGCTCCAGCACCCGCGAAGCCAGACCCTGAACCCGCACCCCTGGCAGAATCAGCAGCCGCTGATTGTTCAGCACCCGGTTCAGATTCGCCACCCGCGCCTCATCCGACCAGCCGATGAACTCATCGCGCGCCTTTTGGTGCCAGCTGGCGACGCTGAAGTTCAGGCCGCCCAGATAACCGTAACGAGAGGAGCGTATCCAGTAGCGGAACAGGCCACCCGGGCCCCGAGCCCAGCCCTGCGGGTGATGCGTCGCCATCATCGAAGTCCACTGCCGCCGTTGCTCGTCGTCCGCCACCGGCTCGACCGTGACCTTACCGAGCGCCGACAACGAGCACCGCAGCGAGCGGTCCGGATAATCCGTCTTGTGGTGCTCCCGAATGTGCCCTGAACCGAATGACGGCCGAGGTGCCGGCAACGTCACGTCAAGCCGCGCGGCCAGCACCGGCAGCGCCTTTCGGGCCGAGGCCACACGCAGCTCGCCCCGCGTGCCAGTCCACTGCTCGCGCTCGCACAGCTCGCGGGCTAGAGCAAGACGCGAGATACCCGGCGTCAATACCGCCTTCTGAAACCAGCGGATGGTCTCCGCGTGAAACTGATGCAGGCCTACTTTCATAGCACGCCTTTTATATCAGACTATGTTCTAAGATTTAAGCGCAATCAACGTGTGAGGTGAGTACCGAGACGTTGGAGATGGCTGTGGATGACGGAAGACCCTCAATTTCTTATTCAGAAGTAAACGCAATAGGCGATAATCAGGCACAATATCAATCACAACAGCAGCAACTTTGAAGGGTCGATCCGTCAACTTTAAAATTGATGGATCCTCATATGCGGCTACACGGAATGCAGGTGAGCTGGCGAGAATTTCAATGAACAGGGAACTGATGAAGCGGCGAGCGGCGGAAGCGGCTCTCGCACGCGTTGAACTAGGTGATGTTGTGGGCGTGGGAACCGGTTCGACCGCGAATGCATTCATCGATCTGCTGGCAGAAATCAAAGGCCGAATCGACGGTGCCGTCGCCAGCTCAGAAGCGACGGAAGATCGTTTGCGCCAGCACAGTATTCCCATACTCGAGCTGAACCGGACCGGCCCTTTACCAATCTACGTCGACGGCGCTGACGAAGCGACCCGCAACAGGCATCTGATCAAAGGCGGCGGCGGCGCACTGACTCGAGAAAAAATCGTTGCGTCCGCCAGCGAGACATTCATCTGCATTGTCGATCAGACGAAAATCGTCGATGTACTCGGTGAATTCCCACTGCCCATTGAAGTTCTGCCAATCGCTCAAAGCCTGGTCAGCCGCGCGATCATCAAGCTGGGTGGACTGCCGGAACTGCGCGCCGGATTTACAACTGACAACGGCAACATCATCATTGACGTGCGAAATCTCGATTTGACCGATGCGACGGCGGTTGAAAACGAGCTCAACAACCTGCCTGGCGTCGTCTGCAATGGTTTATTCGCCCGACGGCCGGCCGACGTGCTGATCGTCGGACATGAAACCCACACGGAAACATTTTAACTGACGCGCCGGATGCGTCAATACAGGATGGAATTGCCGGCGGCCCGCTATTCCTCCTTCAACACCACTGCGTCGCCAATGATCTGATGCAGACTGACGATCATATTCATGTCCAGCTCAAAACGTGGCAGCACGGAACGGAATTGGCTCTTGCATATTGCGCAGATGGCGGCCATGTGCGTCACACCCCGACTGACAATGACCTCTTCCAATGCGGCAACCCTTGGCTTTGCGCCGCTGACCCGAACCTCCATCAGCTCGTCGGTCAGCAGGCCGCCGCCTCCACCACAGCAGAACGTATACTCAGCAATGGTTTCCGGTGCCATATCCACGAAATGGTCGCATGCGGCCCGCAGCAGCGCGCGCGGAATGCGGTACACATCTCGAGGATGTTCGCCCATTCTCGAACCGCGGCCGACATTGCATGAATCGTGAAAAGTGATGACTTTGTCGCGGTGTACGGATTTGTCCAGCCGCAGCGCTTTTTTTCTCAGCAAATCGTAAGTGAACTCGCAGATATGTAACGTTTCAAATCCTTGGGTACCGGACGAGGCTTCGGCCGTCATCAGCGTCGGCCAATAACTGCTCGCCACCCGCCACGCATGACCGCATTCGCCAACCACGACCTGCCTGACGCCGAGCTTCAGCGCAGTTTCTCTGACCCGCTCGGCCATCGCCTGCATGTTCTCAGTGTCGCCCACAAACAGCGCAAAATTCGCCGCCTCTGATGCTTCGCTGGAAAGCGTCCAGCGGATCCCCTGCTGATGAAATATCTTGGCACAGCCGATTAACCCGTCAACATGCGGCTCAGCAAAAAAATCAGCGGATGGCACCAGCAGCAGAACATCCGCGGTGTCGTCATCAAGCGGAAACTTCACCGCAACGCCCGTCTCTTCATAAACATCCTCCTCCAGCCCAGACAGCGTATCGGCGATCGCCGGTGCGCTCATTCCCAAGTTATTGCCGGTCCGCTTCACATTGTTCAGGACGGTGTGGATGTACTTCTGTTTCATCCCGACCGCATCAAGGATCGATCGACCCACCATCGTCATTTCAGCGGTATCGATTCCAAACGGACAATAAACCGAGCAGCGGCGACATTCAGAGCACTGGTAGTAATAGGCGCTCCAGTCTTCCAGCAGTGATTCGGTCAGATCCAGCGCACCAACAAATTTCGGAAACATCCGGCCGGCCGCAGTAAAGTAGCGGCGGTAGACTCCCCGAATCAGATCCTGCCGCGCGACAGGCATATTCAACGGGTCGCCGTTACCCAGAAAATAATGGCACTTGTCCGTGCAGGCGCCACATTTGACGCAACTGTCCAAAAACACTCGGAGGGCGCGGTTTGAGCGAACTTCCTTACCCAGCATCTTGATTGCGACGGCCTGCCAGTTTTCGACCAACTCGCTTCCCCGATCTGCCTCAGCCAGAAAATGCGGTTTGACTGCGGGGTCCTTGCGCTTGACGACTTGACGTGCTGTTTTGCCGCGCATCACTTCATTCACCACCGACAGTCCATTTGGCGGCCGGATATTTCTGATTGTGGCTGGAACTGAATAGATTTCCGGGAAAGTGGAGCAGTTTGCTGAACGGATAGATGGTCATAAGCAGCAGAACACTCGCGAGGTGCAGATAGAGCATGCCGCTCCGCGGTAGAGCTGCGGGTGACGCATCCAGCAGTCCTCGCATAAACCCTCGAGTCGCCATAAGGTCCACCGGCACCCAATAGCGAAGGGCAATGCCCGTCGCCGCGATCATTAAGATCAGAATCAACATTGCGTAATCAGCACCCGTTGAAACGAATCGCACCCGATCGACAAACACTCGCCGGCCCAGAAGACCCAGTACCGACGCCATCATCAACCAGGCGGCGATGTCTCCCGGATAAAACAGCATGATGACCCACGGCTCCAGTGTTCCGGTGACAAAAAACAGATGACGCAGCAATACCATTGCCAGGGCATAGTGAAAAATCCAGCCAAACAGCCAGGTCCACCTGCTGGCCCGAAACAGGCTTTCGAAAAACAGAACCTCGCGGGTGATTCTGAGCAATACGCCGGCGAAGGACTGAGGCGCAGGCGAAATCGGCAGCAGATGGCGAACCGGCGTCCGCGCGTAACTCCAGACTTTCCAGAGCAGGCCGACGACGAAAACGGTGCCGACCAGATAGAAGAGAATCGTGAAAAAGAGCGACACGGAGTCTTAACCGCTCGGCGACGGTATCTGTCGGATGACAACGCCGTCTATATGCATCCGGTCGGCTTGGGAAGACCGGCATACCGGCAGGCCTGTTTCGCAGGGCCAAATGGAAACAGTTCGTACAGATAAGGACTGTTGGCCTTCTCCTTGCCCAGTCTTTTCCCCATGTGGCGAACCAATATGCGGATGGGCGGTGCGATCGCATACTGTGCGTAGTAGTTTCGAAGAATGTCAATCGCCTCCCAGTGCTCGGGGCTCAGCTGCAGACCATCATCCGCCGCCATTTTAACCGCCAGGTCCGCAGACCATTCGTCGGGGTTGGACAGAAATCCCTCGGCGTCGGTCTGATAAATCTTACCGTTGAACTCAATCGTCATCAGTGCCCCGCGCCTAAAGCCAGGAGTGAACGGCCTCGTTTCGCACCGCCAGCGAAACAAACCCGCGATAGTCAACCCTCTCCACCCCATCAATCAACTGCGATCGCCTGATTCCGCGGCACTCCAGATCCGCGTCCAACGCATAAATCCGATGAGTGGCCAGAGAATCTTGAATCAGTGCGGCATGCTCCGTTCCCCGGACGGCCGCGTAAACACCATCTTCGATCAGCAGGATGTCGCCGCCGGCTTTCGCCAG
Organism: Arenicellales bacterium; assembly: GCA_965205205.1. Classification (GTDB taxonomy): domain Bacteria; phylum Pseudomonadota; class Gammaproteobacteria; order Arenicellales; family JAJDZL01; genus JAJDZL01. The sequence continues at coordinate 2,162,131 of CBDBFX010000002.1, read as the reverse complement.
TCGCAGACAGCTCTGCAGACTGGGTTTATCGGCTGGTGATTTATTGACCGTATGCAGCATCCACCCACCTAAAATTGCAAAATCACATCTTGGGAGTCAATGATGTCCGTGAGGTCTGAAGTCGAAATGACTGTCAGGGCATCGCTACCGTCATCGCCCAATATTTCCAACAGATCCGCCTCCGCAAGCCCTCTGTTGACCATCGACTCCTTTTCCACGTAAAGATGGTCGATGCCGAAATCGTTCAGCGCGGCAAAGGTTTTCGTAAACGGTCTGAATCCCAATACAGCGGGATTCTGCCCTCGCTTCAGCTGATACACTCCATCATCCATAAAAGCGACACTGAGCTCCTGCTCAAACGCCGTGGCGGCCAGCAGCGCCTCAAGCGCCTCCATGGCGTACCCCGATCCATAAGGTGCTCTTCGATTGATGAACATGAGCTTTTTTGTCACCAGTGCATCGCCTCGGCACCGTCAATCGCCAAATACAAGGGTACGGTCGGCAATGATCGAGCCTTCAATGAAATATCCGAAACCCGCCACTTTGAAATTTTTTTCGAGGTTCGCAATCGTCTCGCCACTTTGACGCGCGGATTCTTCACTTAACACGCCTCGACGTAGCGATGCGGCAATGCAGACCGCCAGATCGACGTTGTCATTCTCCGCCAACCGCACCCAGCGAGCGATCACATCTCGATCGTCCGTCGGTGGGGAACTCAGACGGGTCGCGTTGTGAACGCCGTCATGATAGAAGAAAATGCGGATCACCTCGTGACCGCAATCAATCGCCGCCCTGGCAAATCGATAAGCCGTATCAGACGCCTGATGCGTGTAGGGACCTTCGGTGACCAGAATATTGAATTTCATCAGCTGAATGGAATGGAAAGGAAATCATGACTCAGACAAACATTGATTTCATTTTATCGAATTTGCAGATCCGCGGGCCGACTGCACGAAAGCCTGATCATCAGAAATTCCGGCGCGAATTGAGTTTCAGGCGATTGGCTTGTTGATAAAATGAAATGGATAAAAGATCATGATCACTAAGGCTTTCACGTTTCTGATTCAATTTATGTCAGACACTCGACTCGCATAGCAACAATGCGGCACACCTGAATGAAACCCTTTCGCTTAATTTACTGTCTTTTGCTGGGCGCGTTTTTTTTGTGCAGCAGTGGATTGCATTCGTCCGCTTTTGCGCTCAATCCGATCGCTGAAAAAAACCTGCAGCGGCAGGCCAGACAATTCCTCCATATCGTTCGTGAGAACAAACAATTTTCCGACGATCTCATCATCAACGCTTACGTACTCGATCTTGCCGAGAAACTCGCGACCAGCGCTGGATTGGACATTCAGCCGCTGCACTATTACGTTCTAATCGATTCTCAGACCAACGCGTTTGCGGGGCCCGGCGCAACTTTCTTCCTCAATTCCGGACTGATTGAACTGGCCGGTAACGAAGCGGAACTGATCGCGGTCATGGCGCATGAGCTCGCGCACTACAAGCAGGATCACCTGAATCGTCTGTTAACCGCTTACAAATCGACTCAGGTGCCTTCCATTCTTGCGGTACTGGCTGGCTTACTCATCGGTGGCGATGCGGGATTCGCCACCATTCTCGGCGCGCAGGCGGCGCGGGTTGAATCGGTGATCGAGCACACTCTCGCCTACGAACGCGAAGCCGACAATGCTGCGGTTGGCATCATGGTTGCGGCACAATACGATCCAATCCATGCCAGGAACTTCATGGTGGCGCTGGAGCAGGAAATGCGCGAACGCGGTGTGATTCAGCCCAACATTCACAACACACACCCAGTGACACCAGAGCGAATTGCCAGCATCAATGCCAGACTGCTCCGATACAAGAATCATTCGTTCCCCGAACTGACGGCCAATTTTCTCTATTTTAAGGCGCGAACCCGAGTTCTGTTCAAATGGGAATCCAACAAGACGTTTCTGTATTTTGAGAAGAAACTGACCAAGGGCACCAAAGCTGAGCAGCTGGCAAACGCTTATGGTTATGCACTGTCGCTCGCGAAGGACGGCAATGCCGTCAAAGCAAAGCAGACGATCGACGCGTTGATTTCGGAGCAACCGAACAACTTGTGGGTGATTCTGGCGCAAGCCGAATTCGAGCTCAAGGACAACCCGGCGACGACCCTTTCGATTCTTGAAGATCGGGCGACCGCGGAATATCCGCATCCCGCGGTCATTGAACTGTACACCAAATCCCTTCTGAGTTTAGGCCATTATGAGCAGGCCTATCAATACCTGAGAAAGCACCGCGCCGCCAAGTCCAAATACAATGAATTACTCAAGCTCAATGCAAAGACGGCAATACAGTCCGGTCAGCTTGGCGAAGGTTACCTTGCAGATGCGGACTATCATTTCAGGATTGGTGATCTTCAGATCGCATTGAATCAGCTGAAGTTTGCTGAACGAACTTCAGATGACTTTGTGACGGTGTCCATTGCGCGCGAAAAAATCCGCCGGATCAGTGAAGAAATCGAGTGGCGGGAGAATTGAACGGGTTTTCTTGATCCAACTCCACCATTTGAGCAATCGCTCAAAAACATCTAACAACGGCAGTCGCCGGCACAGGGCATCGGTGCAGATCATGATCGTGAATACCGCTTCAGCCATTTCCTCAAAACAGAGGACGTAGAGCCTAACCGTGGTGGGTATTATGAAACGGTGGTCAAATCCAAATCATTTGGATATACCCGACAATAAAGTCCATCAAACCGCAGTAAAATTCACCATCGCCAGGTCATCTGCAGTGAAGACCTCAGATGTTGTGGCTCTTCAGATGTAAGATGAAAACTGAGAAACTGAGAGGGTGCGGGCGTATCGCCTGACCGAGGCGATGCTCTGCTCGCCATCGCCGCCCTGCCAAAGCTGTCAGTCATATTTTTGTTTCAGTTGACCGAGTTCGAAAGCGAATGTAAGCCCCACCTCACCCTTCTGTCTGAAAGGGACTCGGGCCACCAGAGATTACCTGCAATGAAAGAGACAATTCGGCATGCAACTTGATTCGTATTTTAAAAATTTAGGGATGGGCAGTGCCATCACTCTGATAATACTGAGCCTGCTTGTTGCCAGCTGCGGCGGAGGTGGCGGTGGAGGTACAACGCAAGATCAACCGGATCCCGTTGACCCGGCTCCGCGACCGCCAGTTTCCACACCAGATCCTGCAGCCACACGAAATGCGATCGCTCAGCGATACCGGCAGCATATGAATTTTGCCTTTCAACCGGCTTTGGGCCTGATCAATGCGGACAGCGCTTATGGATACTTGGAAGTAACTAGAGGCACAGGCGCATCCAACCCCGCCCAGGCACCAACGATCAGACCGGGTGCCGGCGTCAAAATCGGTGTGATTGACGGTGGATTGGACTTGCGCCACATTTCATTCGAAGGCATTTCAATCCAGTCATTTTTTTCCCGCACTGGCAATAATTTAAGGCACGGCAATGGTGTTACAAGTGTGATGGCTTCAGCTCCCCAAGCGTCCAGAGTACGTTCAGCGTATCGATTTGGTGGCGTCGCATGGGGTGCTGAATTCTCGATGTATGCCATTCCACTTGGAACCGCAGATCCCGATCGGCCCTACCAGGCACTCAGTCCGGCAGCTGCGGCACCTTGGTACAATAGTTACAGGAACCGATTTCTTCGCGCCTTCAGGGACAAAGTCGACTTTCTCAACCTTAGTCTGGCTTATGACGGGCTGATTGAATTCTACGATGAATCGGCACTGAGAGCCAGTCTTCAATCGGCATTTGACCTTTACGCGCAAAAGGGAGCAACAGATAAAACCGTTTTGGTCTTTGCCGCCGGAAATGCAAACAGCCACAAGTGCCGAGCGGGGACTCGAAACTGCGTATGCGCGACCCCAAACTGTCAGTTTGGAGAACTGAGAGCCACCTCGCCTGAATTTACCAGTGCTTTTATGGTACACATCCCCGAACTGCGCAGCCATACGGTGGCCGTCGTAGCGGTTGATTCCGAAGGCCCGACGGCGGGAGTGATCTCAGAATTTTCAAATCGTTGTGGGATTGCGAAAAAATGGTGCATCGCCGCGCCGGGTAAAGATATAAGGACCTTTACTATTAATGACCTTTCAGAACCCGTCATACGGAAAAGAAGTAATGGAACTTCATATGCAGCACCTTTTGTCGTGGGTGGACTGGCAGTGATGAAACAGATGTTCCGCGGGCAGTTGCCCAACACCGCACTGCTAACGCGGCTGTACGCCACGGCGAACAAATCGGGAATTTATGCGAACCGGGACATCTATGGTCAGGGACTGATGGATCTTGGAGCGGCCACCGGCCCGCAGGGTCAGCAGACGGTGGCCGTTGGCCAATTGGTCTCTGACGGGGGCTTTGATCTGCTGGGCACCGAATTGAAACTCGGTCGGGCGCTCGGCGATGGCTTCCGTCAGGCTGTCGGCAGTCGTGAAATGGTCGTTTTTGACCGTTTGGGCGCGCCGTTCTGGTATGAACTGTCCAGCCTGGTTCAGAATCGGTCAGCGTCTCATCCGCTGTCAGAGCGTCTATACCGATGGAACCAGCGTGTCCAGTCGCGGACCAGTGCCGATGCCACCCTGTCGTTCGCCACCGATTTTTGGGGCGACAGCACTGGCAGTCGTAAGCAGGACGGCAGATTTGAGATCGGTCTGCTGCGAACGAGATTCAACTCGGAAATCGGGCCGCTCTCCCTGGCCGAGAACGCCGTCGGTCTGAACTACGAAGATCGGGGGGGGGGTGATTTCTCTGAGCGCCTATGCCACTGCCCCCACCAGAGAATCCATGCCAATGAGCGGGGTCGCACTGGCTTGGCGGCCTGAATCACTGCCCCTGGCGCTTCGCCTCTCAGGCTTGCGCGAAACCGACTCGGTGCTCGGGTCGCAGACCGAAGGGGCTTTCGGTCAGGTGGCCACCCGTTCCATGACCGCGGGTGCGGTCTCCGAGTTTGAGCTGGCCGATTGGCGCGTTCGAGCCGAGGTGGAAGTTGGCCGCGCACAGCCCGAGGTCGGCGGTGGGGTGATCACCGCTATGGGCGATGTGCTGACGAGCGGGTTCGCGGTGCACGCCACCAAGCGGATCGGTCGGAAGAATCGGGTTACGCTGGGCCTGTCTCAGCCGATGCGGGCGGAGTCGGTCGAGTTGGCGATGTCCGTTCCGGTTGGCCGAACCAAGGAGGGCCGGGTCGTGTATGCCGACGTTGAATCGAATGTGAAGCCCACCGGCCGCCAGATTGATCTGTCGGTCAGCTGGGAGCGCGGGACTTCGGCGACTGACCGTTTCATGTTGGAAGGCGTCTATCGCCGCGAGGCTGGCCATCGCGCCCATTCTCCAGCTGAATTTCAATGGACGGCTGGCTGGCGTCGGCAGTTCTGATTCTGATCAATGCGATGAACCCGTGCCTGAATCACCATTGAGGCCGCATGTGGGCGTTTCATTTCGACCCGCGCTTCTTCTGTGACGATGGCCGACTGACTCTGAATCAGAACCGAATTGGTGTGACTGAAAGAGGCGTTGGTGCGGATTGACGATCGGTCTCAGTCGATCAGGCGTCATTCCTGTTGGAAAGCAGATGCGCCCAGCTCAGATAAGCTCTGGTGTGGTCTTCCACGTTGTGAACCCGTAGAATATCAACCGATTGCGCACACAGATTCAGCGACGCGCCGATGGTCTCCAGATCCAGCTGCGAACCTTCATATTTTGAATAAGCCCTAAGGAATCGTTTTCTTGAGTGCCCGATGAGCACTCGCTGCCCGAGGCGGCGAAACCGCTGTACCGAGCGCATCAGCGCCAGCGACTGAAGACTGCTTTTGCCGAAGCCGATTCCGGGATCAACGACAACCCTGTCCAGGTCCAAACCACTTGCCTCCCACAGCTGCCGGCGTTCATTGATCCACACTTCGAACAGCTGACAGGCATCTTCCCGCTGATCAATGCTGATTTTCGGATTGACAGGTATGGTCACGCTGTGCATGGCGATGAAAGTTTTTCCACTCTCCCGGGCCAGCGCCAACATTCCGTCATGACGGAGTCCACTCACGTCGTTGATCATATCAACGCCTGAATTCAGTGCCTTTTCGGCCGTGGACGAGTGGTAGGTATCGACGCTGATTTCGGGAGGCAGTGGTGTATTCGCACAAACCTCTGTCACCAGATCAAGTACCGGCGCCAATCGCCGCCATTCTTCATCCTCCTCCAGCGCGGTCGCATGCGGCCGGGTGGATTCCGCACCAACATCAATGATGTTGACACCACCTCGGATCATCTTTTCCACCTCCAGGCGAACCTCTTCAAGATTCCTGAATCGACCGCCGTCGGAAAACGAATCCGGAGTGATGTTGAGTATGCCCATCCAGATGGGAATGTGCAGTTCAAAATCGTTGGCTGAACTCAGTTGGAGCGCGGTTCGTTCTCCGCGCTCAGTGACCGGCCAGCTAGGCGCGATGTGCAGGAGTGGCGACAGCACATAAGGTCGGGTGCAGATCGACCAATCACACTCAGTCTGAGGTGTACCAGATGGCATGGATCGTCCCCAGGCGACAATGTCAATGTCTAACTCTCGCGGACTCCATTTGCTACCTTCCAATTTGTCGAACTGGTGCTGGATCGCCTTGATTTCGCGCCGAAAAGTATCGATGTCTTTAACCGAAGTACCCATGACAACCAGGTTCAGGAATGGACGATTCCACTCAGAGGGCGACCGTGGTGGCAACTGGGCTGGTGATTCAACCGTGGGTGATATCTTCTCGATTGAAAATCCGGATTTCAACAGGCACTCAAGTCCAGCGCGAAGATGAGCTCTGCGATCACCCGAATTTGAGCCGAGGCTGAGAACGAAATCAGGCGACCGCCGCATCAGTGCGCAAACCGTAACGTAACGAACAGAGTCCTGCTATGAATCGTAGCGAATGTATTGAAATCTTGGCTCAGTCGGCGTTCCCTCCAACGCACCCTGCTCCAATCCCGGTTGCCAGTGCACCATCTCTTCAATCTTTTTTGCCAGCTGAAAGTCTTTTTCAGTTACACCTTTCGCCTCATGATTCATCAGTTTCACAACGACGAAGGCATAAGAAGCCGAGATATCCGGATGATGCCAGGCGGCCTCGGCAAGATGGCCAACCGCATTGATGACCATCAGCGTTCCCTTCCAGCCCATCGTACGATACTTCCGACGGAGCCAACCATTCTCATAGGTCCAGTGAGGGAGCTCATCCACCAGTCGCCGCTCAATCGTTTCCTGATCAAACGTCTCCTCCTGGCGACGGTCAGTAGTCTGTGTCGACATAGAAATTCTCCACTTGATTCGCCGTTCTGACCGTTTGTATTTCTGGCCGTCAGAAACATTCAAAAGCCGTAAGATAGTATAGCAATTCAGTTTCAAACGCGGTCCGGCTTTGATACCGAGTTTTCTGCCAGGGAGAGGTCTCCGCGGTGATCTCGAAAATCATGTGCCACGGCTCGAAACAGGATGGGAACAGCAAATTCAGAATGAAGGGGATGATTGATTCAGGCTGGCCAATGGTATCGCACCGAGTCCGCTTGCAACAGGTGCGTGATAAAATCAATAGTCAGTAAACCATGACTGTCCACTTCTCAAACAACATGAACTTGATCCTGAGCGCAGGCGGAATCGGATCGGACGGCTTGGAACTGGAGAACTTTAATGCAAGTCAGCATTCATGACCGCGACGCACTTCTTGCGATTTCACCGGCGGCACTGTCGGCATACGCACGCGTTGCCGGTTGGAGGCATTCTGAATCGTATCGAAAACATGCGGATGTTTATGTCGGTGACAAGTTACCAGAAATCATTGTTCCGCGTACGACGCGTCTCGGTGATTATGCGAATGTGGTATCGGCGTTGATCAAAACATTCGCACAAGTTGCCAACCAGAGCGAGCTGACTGTTTATGGTGCGTTGACGACCGCGGAACGCGACGAAATTCGCATTCAAGTGCCGGCGAGTGATGATGGTAGCCTGAGATTGAATGATGGTGTAAGCCTTTTAGAAGGCATCCGTGATCTAGTGCTTTCAGCTGCGCACTCGCTTCAAGGTTCACAGCCTGTCCATCAAGCAGGAGCGAATAAGGATGCGACCGAACTGCTAAGGCAACTGCGACTCAGACAGTCAGCTTGTGGTCATCATGTTGTAACATTGTCAGCAATTCCCGCCAAGTCTGCCGGGTCAGTAACTACGGGGGTTTCAGGGGGTGTGAAAAAAAACTGTTCGCAGACTTTTCATTGAAAAGTGGTATGATAGGGCTGTTTTTTTACCATCCTGGATGATCAGCCATGTCTAAGACTATGTTTCGCAAGACCCTCAGCGTACCGGGTCTTCTTCGGTTGGTGCGTGCCGAATTCGACCGCCTCAAGGACCCCGTGGCCAGCCGTGGCCTGGTGCTGACGGACTGTCTGATGTCGGCCCTGGCGATGTTTGGCCTGAAGTGCCCGTCGCTGTTGAACTTCGAACGGCAGGTGCGGAACAAGAACCGGGTGCGGTCGAACCTCAGGAACCTGTACGGAGTGCTCCGCGTGCCGTCGGATACGGCCATGCGCGAGCGTCTGGATCAGGTGGACCCGCGGGCGATCCGCGGGGCTTTCAAGAAAGTGTTCGCCGCCCTGCAGCGGGGCAAGGGTCTGGAAGGTTTCACCTGGTTGGGCTTTCATCTGCTGTCGGTGGACGGCACGGGTCATTTCTCCTCGAAGAAGGTGCATTGCGAGCACTGCTGTGAGAAGCATCATCGGGATGGCAGCACCACCTGGTATCACCAGATGCTGGGTGCGGTGCTGGTGCACCCGGAGCACCGGGAGGTGTTCCCGCTGGCGCCGGAACCGATCCTGCGGGCGGACGGCGCCAAGAAAAACGACTGCGAGCGCAATGCGGCCAAGCGGCTGCTGCGGGACGTGCGGCGGGAGCACCCGCATCTGAAGCTGCTGGTGGTGGAGGATGCGCTGGCCTCGAACGGTCCGCACATCCGGCTGCTGCAGGAACTGAACCTGCGCTACGTGCTGGGGGTGAAGCCGGGTGACCATGGGGAACTGTTCCACTGGGTCGACATCGCAGCGGCGACCCGAATCGTGGAGATGGAACGGGACGGCAGCCGGTTCCGCTTTCGGTTCCTGAACGGCGTGCCGCTGAATGAGGCGAACTTCGACCTGGAGGTGAACTTCCTGGAGTGCTGGGAGACCCGCCCGAACGGTCGGACGCTTCATTTCTCCTGGGTCACGGACCTGGAGGTCACGGAAGCGAACGCCTACCAGCTGATGCGGGCGGGACGGGCCCGCTGGCGCATCGAGAACGAGACCTTCAACACCCTGAAGAACCAAGGCTACGGCTTTGAACACAATTTCGGCCACGGCCGACGGCATCTGGCGACGGTGTTCGCCCACCTGACGATGCTGGCGTTTCTCATCGATCAGGTGCAGCAGCGGTGCTGCTCGCTGTTCCAGGCCGCGCGGGCGGAAGCGGGCGGCTCGAAAGCCCTGTGGGAGCAGCTGCGCGCGCTGTTCCTGGGATTCCACGTCCGGGACTGGGAGACGCTGTATAAGGCCATCGCCTTCGGGTACCGCGGGCCCGATCTGGTGCTCTTCGACACGTCCTGATGCGGTCGCCGTGACCGAATGTGTGACCGGCCGGTTCTTCAGGGTATCACGTGGCCAACCGCCGATCCGGCAACCTGCCGGAGGACCCACTTTGCCCGCATCCTCCCGACTCCTGCGTCTGAAGCCGGAAATCACGCCGAATCCACGGAAGATGTCCTTGGCGGGAATTGCTGTAACATTGTTAACACCAGTTGTACCGCCACCGTTGCCGTTTCCAGATCCAGATGACCGCAATGCTCCGATTGAACGTCAATTGACGAAACAACTGATGAAAGCGATCAAGGCCGCGAAATGGGCGACAGAATTAATGTGTTCTGGCGACAGTAGTGGTTTTGAAAAGGCTTTAGCTAGTGGGGTAAGCGCCAATCTCTGCGGTTCGCTGGCTCAAATTATCGAGCCGTTTCAGATGTTGGACATCAGCGTCTCATGGGCATGTACGAGACCGATAAATCCGCCGGAAAAAGCCATCCGATTCGGACCCGCGGATGCCGCCCTATTGCGCGAGGCTGCCCGTTTCTTTCGGGAGCGTGAACCGAAGCCAAATGGTACCCATTTCAGGTGTTGAACAAAATAAGTTTCCTATCAGGTTGTTTTCTTGCGATAGAGTACGTTACCTCGTTGATACTGCTGAATGCATGTCCAAACTTAGGAATCGGACCTTCCAGTACCAATTGATGTCTTTTGGACGGGCACATCAAACACACCTCTCTCTGAAATATCTCAGGCACACCTTAAAGCCCGGTTCAGTATTTTCGAATTGAAGGTCTACTTTATGCATGCGGGCAACCGCCGCAACGAGACTCAGCCCCAACCCGTTGCCCGGTGATGTTCGACTGCTATCGTCAAGTCGAACGAATCGTTTCAGCACTTCCTCATGATATTCAACCGGAATTCCTGCACCGCTATCGGTAACGACCATTTCAAATCCTTCTTCCACCCGCCGGCCTTCAATCGTTACCCGTCCACCTTCGGGTGAAAACTGAAGCGCGTTGTCCAACAGATTGGCAAGGGCCTGAGCCAGTGCATCCCGGTCGGCGTAAATCTCCACAGTGGCTGGACTGATGTCGGCAATGAGTGAAATGTTTCTGCTTTCGGCGATTGGCGCATAAAGATCGATCAGCTCTTCAGTCAGCGAACTGACTGCCACATCGCTGAATGTTTCGCCGAACGTCTGGTTTTCCAATCGGGTGATCCGCAGCAGCGCGTCAAAGGTGCGAAGGAGTGAATCCGATTCCGAAATCGCTTTCGCAACCGCCTCGCGCGCCTCATCCGGCTCCCGATTCTGACTGGCTGCCAAATTTCCTGCGATCTCATCAAGATGGTTGCGCAGGCGCGTAAGCGGTGTTCTCAGATCGTGGGCGATGTTGTCAGCAACACTGCGAACGGCTTCGACCAGTGTCTGAATTCTTTCCAGCATCTGATTGATGTTATCGGCCAGATCATCAAACTGATCGCCACTGGCGATGGCATTCACCCGCTGCGACAGGTCACCATCCATCACTGCCCGGCTCAGTGCATTGACTCTTTCAAGACGTTTCGAAACGATTCTGGATACCCAATAAGCGCCGAGAATCGCAAGAACGGCGGTCGCCACGAGGCTCCACCAGAACAGCCGTAGATACCCGGTGCGGAGGGCTTCGATTTCCATGACGTCCCGACCAACCAATAACGTAAAGCCGGTCCCCGGCACCGATTCGACGACGGCCCGTACCGTGTGTTTCTTAATCTCACTGTCATCACCATAGACCTGTGCAGTGAACTCTGATCGATATCCAGTCTGACGCGGAAAATCAGGCGGCCACAGGTGTAGATTTCCGGCGATGAAGTTGCCGTTTCGATCCACAAGCAGGTAGACGGAAGGGTCACTTCCTGAGTGAATTCGTCGGCGATTGTCCAAGTACGTTTTGATTTTGCGGATGTCAATCGTTCCAGTCCGCGGCCAGTCCGACCCTGCGATGATTCGATCCAAATCCTCATTGATACGCTGATCGGTCTGTTCGCGAAGGAACTGAAAGGACGACAGGTATAAGAATGTGAGAACGACGGCGATAGACGCACAGAACAACGAAGTGTAGATGACCGACAGAACAAACGGATAACCCCTGAAGAATTTTGGCATCGAAAGGACCACTCAGCATGCTCGTCGGCAACCTGCAGTCATGCAGTCAGCGCCCTGAGTCTCATTCGGCTTCGGGCGGCGGACTCACCCGGTAACCTGAGCCGCGGATCGTATGGATCAATGGATAGTCGTAGGGAATGTCAATCTTTGATCTCAGTCTAGAAATATGCGTGTCCACAACATTGGTCTGTGGATCGAAGTTATAGTTCCATACCCGTTCCAGGAGCATGGTTCGGGTTACCAGCTGACCGCCAGAACGCAGCAGGACTTCGAGAATGCGAAATTCGATCGGTCTGATGTCAATTTTCTCGCCTTTCATCCTGACTTCCCGCTTGATGAGGTCCATGCAAAGGCTGCCTGCGCTCAGCTGGGTCTCGGTTTCCTTTTTGTCCACTCGCCGCACAATCGACTCCAGGCGGGCGAGTAGTTCAACAAATGAAAATGGCTTTTTCAGATAGTCGTCACTACCCGTCTTCAGGCCCTCGACGCGATGTTCAACGTCGCCGAGCGCACTCAATATCAGAATCGGCGTGGCTATGCTTTCGGCTCGCAGCCGCCGGACCAATTCAATACCGCTGAGTTGTGGCAGCATGCGATCGACAATCAGCGCGGAAAATTCCTCAGTCCGCGCACGGTGCAGCCCATCCACACCATTGTCGGCCACCTCTGCCACATGACCAGACTCTCTCAGTCCTTTAACAATGAACTGCCGCGTAACGTCGTCATCCTCGACAACTAATATTCGCATGACTATGTCGCTGATAGTGGGATCAATGATTGATGGGCATCAATTTAATCACATGGAAGCGGTTCCTGCCAAAAAAAAGCCGGGCATCTCGGAAGAGCCCGGCTATTTTGGTCAAACCCACAAGGGTTTATAGGAGGAAACAACCATTATGAAAGTTCGACTACGATGAACAGCTGCTCGCCATTTCCATCCGCAACGAGCAGGAGCGCTTTCGCATTCCCAGACTCGGCCACCGAGCGAATCGCCTCGCCGACTTCCGTTGAGGAACGCACGGCATTATTGTTGATGGAAACGATGATGTCGCCTTCCTTGAGGCCCACCTTCTCAGCAGGACTGTCCGCTTGAACATCAGTGATCACCACGCCCTTCACCGACTTTCTGATGCGGTATTTCTTTCGCATGTCAGGGGTGAGTTTGGCAACCGTCGCGCCGATTGAACGCTGCTCCTCCGCCTCGGCCACAACGGCTGCCGGTTCGTCACCAGACTCACCATAGGCCAGCAGATCAAGCGTACCCTGCAGCTCAACTCTTTCTCCTCCGCGCAGTACGGAAATGGAAATGTCGGAACCGGGCGCGGTCTGCTTCACAGAATTGGAAAGCGAAACAATGTCATCTACCGGCTCGCCATCAAACGCAACAATAATGTCACCCTCTTCGATACCGGCTTCTTCCGCAGGACTATCCGCCTCCACATTGGATACCAGTGCCCCGTTTACGGTGTTCTCATCCAAATTCAACGCGCTGGCGATCTGTGGTGTAACGTTCTGAATTCCGACGCCAAGCCAGCCTCGATTGACCCGCCCTTCGCTTTGGATGGTTGCGACGATTTGCTCAACAACGGCTGCGGGAACAGCAAATCCAACTCCGGCAGAGGCGCCAGATGGTGAAATGATCATCGTATTGATGCCGATGACCTGGCCGTTGGAATTGAACAGCGGTCCACCTGAATTGCCGCGGTTCACGGCCGCATCGACCTGCAGCAATGGAACTTTGGGGGAATCTTCCGCAAAATTGCGATCCATGCCGGAAACGATGCCCAATGATACGGACTGACTGAGTCCGAACGGGTCACCGATGGCGATGGCCCAGTCACCGACTCGAACCTGGCTGGTGTCACCAAACTCCGCGTACGGAATCTGCTCGTCCGCGTCAACGCGCAGAACCGCCAGATCCGTCCACTTGTCAACACCGACAACCTCGGCTGCCAGCGTTTGACCATCGTATAGCGTAACTTGAATATCCGCCGCATCGCTGATTACGTGATGGTTGGTGACAATGAGCCCGGATGGATCAAAAACGACACCGGCACCAACACCGGCGAATCGCCGCGGCGCTCGTTTCTTGGGTCCACCCTGATCTGGAACCTGGCGGAAGAAATCCCAAAACCACTGCGGTGGTTGATTGGGTCCGAACCTTTTGAACTGTTCAAAAAAATCTTGACCTTGCTGCATGTATCCCGCTGGCGTCTGTTTGGTAACCGCCAGTGATACGACGGCAGGTGTAACAGCGTCAATCATTTCAGCGAATCCGCTGGAAATTGCCAATTCTCCAATGTCAGCACCGACGGGTTTGGCGCCTTCAACCGCATGAACCGACAATTCAGTTCGCAGTAACAGCGCAACGCCAACAAAAGCGACGAAGATCGCCATGGCGATGGAAAATTGGCCGGTTAATTTCGCCCTGTTCGCTTGAATCGTTTGCATGTTGTACCTCTCGTAAGGGGTGTGGTTTCAATTGATGCGAATATTCTATGCAATCGAATATTGACGGATTTTCTCAGAATCATTAAATTTTGTTCATGTTTCTGGAATAATCGGCCAGTTTGTACGATTCGATTGACGAGTGAATAGGAACGGTCGTCCCACAACGCCCAGATTTCAGGCGCGATCCATGCATGGCGACAGTCAGCGGGAAATGGGAATGAAATGATTGGCCGGTCGAAATCAGAATGCGACTCCCAGTCGCTCGAACAACCCCGGCGGCAGTGGCCTTACGACGCCGGAGCGACCGGGTAAAAGCGCCATCAAATCCCCCAGTGCCGCATCAAAATTGTCGTTCAGTATGAGATGATCAAACTCCCGACAATGCTTCATGTCTTCAATCGCCTCCTGCAGCCTGGCCCGAATGGTCGCTTTCGAATCGCGCCGACGTCTGATGAGGCGCGTCTCCAATTCTGCAATGGACGGTGGCAGCAGAAACGCGCTGATGACGCAGTCGAACTGACTGGCAACCTGCCGCGCCCCCTGCCAGTCAATATCCAAAACGACACTGTGTCCTGCAGCTAGGCAGTCTTCGATTGTTTTTCTCGAAGTTCCGTAATAGTGATCATAAACTTCTGCATATTCAACAAACTCTCCCGCGCCAGCCATTTTCAAAAAAGACTGCTCCGAAATGAAGAAGTAATCGCGGCCATCGACTTCCCTGCGCCGTCTATCGCGGGTGGTGTGGGAAATGGAAAGGATGGCCGTAGACTCAGCCGCGACCAAAGCCTTCGACAGACTTGACTTTCCGGTACCCGATGCGGCGGCGATAATCAGGATGATGGGGCCGTCGGTCACCTTGCGATACCTATTCACAATGACCTGTGGAGCACAATCTACTCGACATTCTGAACCTGCTCGCGCATCTGTTCCAAGGTTACTTTCATGTCGACCGCCAGCGCATTCAGGGGATAGTGCACGGTCTTTGAGCTGAGGGTGTTAACCTCGCGGCCGAGTTCCTGCAGAAGAAACCCCAATCGCTTGCCGGCGACCAGATTTTCCGCCAGCACCCTCTCAAATTCCGCAACATGCAGATCGATTCGATCGATTTCTTCCGCCACGTCCAGTTTGACCAGCAACAGGGCCACTTCCTGCTCCCATCGGCCGGGTTCAACCTCAACATCCATCTGAGTCATTTTCTCAGTCAGTCGTTCCTGCAGCTGCTGCTGCGCTTGCGGAACCATCGTTCTCGCCTCACTGGCACTGATTTTGAACGCCTGCAGTTTCTGCCTTAAAACCTCCTCCAGGAGCAGCCCCTCGCGGCCACGATCGGTCTTCAGATCTTCAATGGCGCGGGCCAGGGACTGCAGCACCAGCGCTGACAGGTCCTCGCCGGAATCATCGTCATCACGAATGACTCCCGGCCATTTCAGAATTTCGGCAACTGTCAAACCATCGGCGGTTGGAGCGTATTCTCTGATTTTGTTCGAATAGGCCAACAGTGACTGCAGAACGAACTCATCCAACAATCGCGCTTCCAAGTCGGATTTCACGCGCACGAACTGCAGGAATGCATCAATTCTCCCGCGACTGAAACTCTCGACCATCTGGCGCCGACACTTTGCTTCCAGCGGTCGAAAGCGTTCGGGCAGATGGGAACTGATGTCCAGCGAACGATTGTTGAGCGAGCGCAGATTCCAGGTGATATCGCCCCATTTTGTTTTTTCAGCCCGCTGTGCGAAGCCAGTCATGCTGTTGATCATGGCCGCACCTACCAGGCTATGAATTCGGATTTGAGAATCCTGTTTGTCACGATCATTGATTCAATGTCGACGGAATATCTGAGGACGCGGAAAATGAATTGAAACGATTGATACATCAGTTGATCTCGCATATGTTCAGGGCTTGGTCATCGATAGGCATCCGGTCTTTATTCCAGCCAAACCCGCGGTCGGCAGGGGCCGGTGGCGAATATTCTCAATGTGATTACTTTTCATTCCTGGAGCGCATGATCACCCACTGGCACTTACCTTTTCACCCGATTGATGTCAAATGGTTGACCGACGATCCGACACCGCGGTGAAATCTGAAGAAAATTGACCTCAGGCTCGTTGCGGCAGCCGATACACTCCGCCCCAAATGTTCACCGATCTGCACTTGACGCATCTTGTCTCACTCCCTGCGCATTTTTCAGCCCGCAGCACCTCCAGTTTGTACTCCTCATCGCTGAACACCACCGCAATCAGATAAATCTCCTCCCCGCGGCCGCAGTACTTGTCCACATAACCCTTCTCCTGCAATCGCGCCAGCACCTCCACCACCTTCGACTCCACCTCCCCTGCTGCCGCCACCACCACCTTGATCTCCAGCACAAACACCTGACCGGCCAGTAGCACCACCAGGCACGTCCGATCCTCGGTCGACGACTTCTCCGCCCGCACGTCAACGGCGACGGCGTTCAGATTGGCATACAGCACACTGACGTAAAATGCCTCATAGCGGGCCATCTCACAGACTTCATGCCACTGATGCGTAAGGTCGGCATAATACGACTGCAACGCCATACCAAAACCATCGAAATCCTTGTTGGCAAGCAGCTGAGACAGCAGCGCATTGATATGAACCCGCTCCAGATCCAACGTCAAGCTGCTCGCTGATATCACTTTCCAGTCCATCCGATCCGCGGTAATCGCCGCCGAAGCTCAGCCGCACCACCGGATGGCGGACGGACCAATCCCAGTGGTCGTGGATGTGAAGCCCGCGGAACAGCTCCTCACTGCCCGCGAACAGCTCCTGCAGCGTGTCCACCAGCAGCGTCTTCCCGAACCGACGCGGCCGGGACAGGAAATAGTATTTGGACCCCTCGACCAGATTCCGGATATGCGGCGTCTTGTCCACATAGTAGTAGCTCCGCGCGCGGATATTTCGGAAGGCTGAGGAGCCGATTGGCGGTCTGAGCTTGTTCATTTCGATTGATCAGTGAACCGTCTGCTTCAATTTTAGCATGTACCGTCGGCAACCGTTCCAATCAGGCTGGGTTCGGCAGCTGAAATTTGTCCGCTGATTTTTGATGTTGTGACTGATCCGTTGTTCAGACTATTGAAGCGACTTGATTTGTTTTTTCGTAACGAGGCCGATGCGGCGTGCGGGTGCACCTGATTGTCATGCGGTCGGAATGAAGATTTTGAGTTCTCGGTGCCTCCTGTCCTGAAACGCACCCTGATGGGTACATGTCAACAGTTAGAGTGAAAGTTACGCCTACCAACAGCAGTGAACAAGCTCAGACCGCCAATCGGCTCCTCAGCCTTCCGAAGAAGACGCGGGCCTTGAATCTTCTCCGCCGACCCGCGCCGGTGCGGTGCGTCTGCGCGAAGTCATGCTGCGGGTCGCCGAATGGGTACCAACGCTTAAACTGCGGGTAAGGCAAGTGGTGCTGACTGAACACTCGCAGACTTGAAGCAGTGCCAACGCTTTGGCCGACTGACCGTCGTTACCATCTTCGCTTCCACCAAGCTGTCACTGACGGTGTGGATTCATGGCCTGTTAATAGTGATACGACACAAAAGAGCATATCAGCCCTTGTTGCTGTGCTACCCGTTCGACCGCTCCAGTGTTGCTACCCTACGATACATACTGGCATCCGTGATGATGGAACGCAATGACTGGAAGTCATTTAGCGGGGTCTGCTGTCCGATGAACAGGCACGTTTCCGCAAAGTTGGTGAGGTCAGCGAGGAGTACGAACCGCGCATCGGTCGGAAAGTCCACCTGGAGGGCCCGCGGTTCCGCTGGGTGCCCCCGATGCCTGGTAATGAAAAAACGGTGATGCACAGCACCTGCTGAAATTTCCGCTTCCCGTCCATACCACTACTCAATATTCGTTTTAGCCAAGAACTATAATAACACATTCTAGAATTCAATCAGCGCGATCCAATTTGGGACGGTGCGCAGGCCCACATCTTTGAATTTCTTTATTTTTGGAGTCATCGTAAATGAACGAAAGTTTGCAAAACTATCACGCCGTTGGTGCGTTGTCAGACTTGGAAGACCGGGTTCCTTACCCCGTCTGTGTCGGTACCGAGGAAATCGCATTAATATTGATGGACGACGTCATTTATGCGATCAGCAACATATGCACCCATGAATATGCATGTCTGACCGACGGTTATATTGAGGAAGACCGAATCGTCTGCCCGCTGCATCTCGCAGAGTTCTGTGTTAAAACGGGTAAAGTTTTAGAAGACCCGGCAGAAGAAGATTTGCAAACCTATATGGTAAAAATCGAAAACGATCAGATTTACCTCAAAATCTGAATGCAATTCAGCTGACATTTACCGACGCATCCTGTGCCAGTTTCACCGGCCGCAGAGCATCCGATCCAATATCTGGGCCGCCTTTTGCCGCCCATCCGCTTGTTTCATGTGTGTGCTGGTCGCCTTGAGACGTGCTTGCATGGTTTCATCTTTCAGCAGGGTCGAAATCGCCTGTGCGAACTGCTCATCGGTCCAATTTGACCGATGCAATTTCAACCCATGCCTTGTTTCCTGCACCCGGGTCGCATTGTCGTGGCCGTCCCAGACATACGGCATGATCAAAGCGGGTTTGCCAAAATACAGACATTCGGTAAAACTGTTGTTTCCGCCATGATGAATCACCGCATCGCACTGTTCGATCACCGATGGCTGGGGATACCATGACGCAATATGAATATTGTCGGGGACCGACTGATAAGCATCGGCATAGTCACCGATGTTGACCAGCACCCGATAATCCAATCCTCCCAGCACCCGAATCATTCGCTTCAGCAGTTCAGTATCGCCGGCGCCCAGTGAACCGAAACTCAGATAAATGAGCGGCGCGCCATTGCTCCTGCTGAATTGCGGAATCTCGAAGTACTCCTCAGTTCTCACACAGCCCTCAAGGTACTGAAATTTGTCCGGATTCAATGGGTGCCGTCGCTGGTACTGAAGCGGTTCGGGATAAAGCAGAAGGTTCATATGAGGCGAGGCTTCGAAAAACTGACCAAGCGGATACGGTTCCTCATCACAGGATGCGAGAAACCTGTTATAGTCGTCATGCACCGGCCGGATCACCTCATTGAACCGATTCCGATAAGCCTCAAAGCACTGCGTGTCGGTCGCACCGCAACCCGACAGGTGAGGCGGTATCATCGGATCCTCAATTTCGTTTTCACTACAGGAGATGATGCGCACCCAGGGTACCCCGAACTGTTTGGCGGCCGGAAAAAGAACCACATTATCAATGCAGATGAGATCGGGGTTGAGTTCATTCAAGACAGAGGGTAGATCTTTTTCCGCCCACTTTGCGGTATCGACGATCGCTTCCCAACATTCTTTCACATAATTGTCGATCTGCTGATAGGGGGTCAGGTTGAAATTTGGAATATGGCCATCAATGAAATTCGTCCAGTATTTGGCCATCTCCTCGGGTGGCATTTCCTCAGAAAGCCGAACTGTGCGCTCTTCAAAGCCATAACCGCTGAACACACCTGAAAATCCCGGATCGGTCAGAAACACACAGTGGTGCCCCAGTTCCGTGCACGCCTGCGCAATGCCAACCGAATTGAGAGCCGGTCCAAATGCACCCTCCGGGAAAAAAGCGATGGTTTTCTTACTGTTCATTCGTCAATACCCCATGATGTCCGTTGATTCTGCTAATTGTTTTTGGATGGCGTCGCGGATGAATTCAGTATATTGAAAACATAAGTCGAATACTCAATCGACTGTGAGCACTTTGAGAACATTTCTCATATGATTGTTTGTCGCACGGTTTTCCATGGCGGATTGACTTGACCCGCTGGGTGGCTTGGCGCGTGCTACTCGGCGATTGTTTGACGCGGACGAACATGGGCCTGATTGGATCAGGTCAAGCTGAAAACACAGCTTTTTATAGTGCACAGGACACTACAGGTGCTGTTATGGTTGGAAAAGACGAAAGACTTGATTTACAAGATCTAATAGACAATCGTTGTCTGACCAGTCACACCCATCACGCAACATTACTTCGTGCCTTGTCCAAGTGTTCAACATCCGCCAGAATAAGGCGCAATCTTGCACACTGATCCTGAATCCAGTCGCAAATCTCACCCCATTCGTCCTTGTTGTCTCGAGTCCAAGGCCGTTCAACCTGGATACTTTTACCCTTCTCGCTTTCCGCTTCGAGATCGTCCGACAGATTCTGATCTGCCATATCATTGCGCATCATCAACGAAACGCTCCGCATTCTAATCGTATTCGCAACTTGATTATTACCAGCCCTTATTCTAATTCCAAGTAATTTGGAATCGCCGATGGCAATGCCGATGGCATCGCCATGTGCATTATCTAAACTTATCCACTGAGTTGATCTGCGCCAATTGTCGCTCTGTCCGGGAAGATCATCATCCGTCTTTTTTTTGAAGAATCGCCAGAAAGCCGCCATTGCCTCAGCCTTGTCCGATAGAATCTCAACTTCTACCTGAACTCTGCATCGCTCGCCCAGCTTTCGGCAACGTTCCACGTATGCTGGAGAATTTCGCTCGTGCGGAAAACATACCCAATGATCGTGCCCGGGCACGGCACGTAACCCTGGTCGACTCTTCGTTCCAGGCGGAAAGCGAGTGATCGGATGAATATTGGCACCGAGTGCATGACCCTGCAACCGGTCGGTGTTCGTTCGATCCTGAGTCAGGAGCACACCTATCAGATTAAGAACCATCTGACTTCCTGTATTCTCGTTCTTCCATGGAGATCCTTCTATTCGCCACCGAAAGGCAAAACCCCAATGTGTTCCATTCTGGTCGTCGAACCAAGGCCAGTGAGCGAGTATCCGGTCAGCGAGATCATCAGCCCGTTGCAGAAGCGCATCTTCGTTCCATTCATCGATTTCCGCGAGTCGTCGCGTCATGCTGATGGCACTCCGGCGGTAAACTTCCCGTTTTACTGCGAATATATCAACACCCAACCTGGAGTTGGTGTCGTCTCCACTCAGGGTGAGATTGGCAAGCCGATCAACATACTGTCCATGCACACTCTCTGCGTCTTCACCGAGACAGGACTTCCATTCATCAGTCAGCTTCTGTGGAATAATATGTTCAATCGTAAGACGGTCGCGCGCCGGTGCTTCACCAGGTTGTTCTGCCTCCATCAGCTCACAGAGAATGGCAAATGCAGTTCGTGTAATACCACCACCATAGGCTTTACGAGTGCGAATACCCTCCCGAACCGCTTCGTCTGTTGGGACGCCGATCCCTTGTTTTCGCAAACCGCGTATCCGGCTAAGCCAGCGTTCTGCCCAATCTTCTCCCGGTATCGGTTCGTTTCCGTGAGCAAGCTCTACCATGGCCTGATTCATTCCCGCTGTCGTCCTGTTTGCTAGCCTGGATTCCCACCGCGAAATCGGCTATGACATTTTGGCTGAGAATCAGCCGAAAGTGAAGCGCAGCGTGCGCTGGCCAAGCCAGGGGATGACGAAGTGCTGTTCGGCAAAGCCGTTCTGCACCAGAAAGGGATTGTTGGCCCGGCGACCGAAACGCACCGTGATGGCGGTCTCCTCAATGACGATCTCCGCCGCTGCGTTGATGAATTTTCGAAACAGCGTGCGCGGGACCTGGCGCTGGTGTCCCTGGGCCACGTGCTCGGCCAACAGCCGGTACAGCGTTTCCGCCATCACGGTCAGCTGCAGGTCGACCTCGATCTTCAGTGGCACCGAGGCCGACAGGGCGTCCATGTGAAACAGGTCGATCGCCGCCGCGATGGCGTTTTCAATCACCATGCGCCGGGCATAGCGGTCCACCAGTCGTCCCGCACTTTCGTTGTCCTGATTGGTGATCAGCAGGGTGGGTTTTTCATGTCCCAGGTCCATGATCGCCAACTGGCGAAGGTCGCCCGGATAGCCGCGCAGCCGCACCCGTTGCTCGAGCACCCGCGGCGTTCGATACGCCCGGCCGATGTTGGTCAGTGTCAGGCGCCGCCACTGCTCGGTCGGTATCGCATGAATGGCATCAATCAGCTTGGCGGTGCGGCGGCGCAGGGTGATGAAGCCGATTCCCCGCGCCTGGAGGACCGCCAGATTGGCATAGGTGGTCAGCTTGGAATCGAACACCAGTTCGCGCGGCCATTGGCCGGTGTGCCGGCGCCAGTACTCGGCGAAGCGCAGGATCTCGTCGGCCTGGTTGGCTTTCCTGACTTTGGCGTTGGCATAGCAGAACACCCGCGCCTGATCGTCTCGGGCGACAAACGCCAGGATGCCCCGCTGTCTTCGGGACCGTTTCGACACGAAGTGCTTCTCCATCAGCGCCTCGTCGCCATGATGGGGAATGGTGTGAAAGTCCAGATCGAAACTGCCACCGGTCTGCAGCCCGTGGCGCTGGGCGGCGGCCAGCCAGGCGGCCATCAGCGGCGGCACCGTCCGGGGATCCACCCGGCAGCTGTATTCGGTCAGGGTGGCGCGTTTGGGAAACACGTTCAGTCCCGCAAACAGCGCCAGGCCGGGATCGAACACGTCGGCCATCGCCTGGCTGGGGCGGCCGATGCCCCACAGCTTCAGGGCCAACAGGGCGCGGACCGCACTGGCCGCCGGCATCATCTCGCTGCCCGGCAGGGCGTGCGTGTGCAGCAGCCGGTTCAGTTCGAGCTGTTCCAGATACGGCAGAAACAGAAACAGACCGCCGTAAGCGGTGGTGAAGCGGCGGGGCGACAGGTCCAGCTGACGGACATCCGCGGGCGCCGCCCGGGCTGGCCTGACCAGATCGCTCAGCAGATGGCCCGGTCGGCGGCGCAGCCGCGCATAGCCGGCCTTTTTCAACACGTTGCTAACCGTTGAGACGCTGACCGGTATGTGGTTGGCATGGAGCTGCTCGGCGATGTGATGGACCGACAGCTGGCGGGTGTCGCGCAGCTCGCAGATCAGCTGGTCTCGGCGGGCGCGCGGGGGTTTGGGGGCGGCCGGAGGGGGCGGTGCTGGCGGCGGTTGAAAGAACGTCCAGGTGGGATTGGCGAGGAAGGCCGAGCACAGGTTTCTGAACGAGCCGTGAGAGTAGTTGAAGCGGCGGGCGGCTTCCTGGGTGGAGCAGCCGTCGACGAAGCGGGCTCTGAGCGCTTCGTAGCGGCGCATCATGGGGGAGGTGGGTTGCAGGAAGAGGTTTTGGGGATTGGGAGCGGTCATGTCATAAAAATAGTTGTAGTTGAACATGAAACCAATATATCACATAAAGTCAGCAGATGTCAAGCTGAAAGTTCTGACATGGCCGGAATTAGATTTGAAGGCGGGAATGTTAGAATGAAAGCCAGTGACAGTGCGGAAAATCCGTATGCGGCACTGGATTAGGCAGGATTCTGAGCCTGCGTGGGGCGGTGCCATAAACGGAGGTGGATTTTATGAATATTGATGATAATATAAATTATTATAATGAATATTATGACAATATGACCGACTAGTGGGCTGAAAGACGGCTTGGAGTCTCGTTTGCGGTAGAAATTTTGTCACAGCATATTGTGTAATGGGAATTCAGGCTAGCCAAAGACGGGAAATCCAAGTTCCGATTCCGTTAAGTATCTTCACCAACCCTTGTTCTGAAACCTGTTCCGATTCACTTTTCGAAACCTCATCAAGCAGTCGCAACGTCAACGGACGGTGAACGTCAAACCCCATTTCCCGTAAATGCCGCAACTCCGTCTCCACCTTCCGATTGGGATGTGGCCCCGCGGTACCGGTCAAGATTCCATACAATGCAGCGAGTTGACTCAGATCGCGGAAAAGATCCAAACGCTTCTCTTTCCCCACCACACCTTGTTTCAATGCCCAGCGCCGAAGTTGTTCATAGGTCTGATTACCACCCCGCACCTCCCCTGTACGCCAGCGCATCACATCGCGAAGGAAAATGTCAATCGGTTCGCTCGAGTGTTTGGCATCAAGCACCTGTTCGATTTTTCTCCAATATCGGTCGTACAGGTCTCGTTGCTCGTGCTCTGGGAGACCGATCAACAACCAGTTCTTGACCTTTTCACTCTCCGTGAGCGGGCGACCAGTGGCATTCAGACTCTCAAAAATCTGTTGCGGGTCGTCCGAGCTATCGAGACCGATGCTAACGACCCGTAGACGCTCAAACCCCCTGAGTAGGCTGGCTGTATCCTCTCTTTCCACCAACCGCCGGGCTATTTTCCAAGCCTGAGATACAGCACCCTTTCCTGTGGGTTTACCCTCTATGCCAAGGCGATACTCGTCATCGTCTTCGCTCTGAAGTCGCAACTTGAAACGCTTTTCCTCGGGCATGTGAGAATTGTGCAGACGCCGGTCTCGAATAATTTCCGCAGTCCAATCACCGCATTGACCTTCACGATCCAGTTTATTGGCGATGCAGGCAAGTAGAATACTAACTGTGGTCAGTCGTTGCTGACCATCAACGACGCGATAGCTATCAAGCACACCAGCCGCACCTAGTTCTGGAAAAGTTAGGAGAGTACCGACATAGTGCGTGGAATTCTGGTCTGCATCGGCAATCGCCAGCAGATCATCTACAAGTCGTTCAATGTCTGATTGTCGCCAGCAGTAACGGCGTTGCCAGCGAGGTACAACGTATTGGATATCCCCATTTAGAAGCTTTAGAAACTCAATGTGCTGAGATTTCATGGCAAATTTTTCGTTCTTGGTGAATGTGATTTATTCGAAGTTATAAAGTCTGGCAATATATCGTAAATTCCAAAGAATCATAATCCCGATGACCAATTCTGCCGCCTTACAAATTCCACAGTAACTGCCGCCAATCTGTAACAGCGTAGGCCGCGCCCGCTGACATCCATGATGTTCAGCAGTAATACCAAGGGGTGGAAGTATCCAATTCGAAACCACGGATGAACATGCATCGAAAAACTGAAAGATCGGCTGTGGAAGTCTTTGTAGGGATGCCACCCGCAAATCGCAATAACCTAAAGATCCCGCATTCCATACGCCGATAATGGTGGGCCGTCAGGGATTCGAACCCCGGACCAATTGATTAAGAGTCAACTGCTCTGCCAACTGAGCTAACGGCCCAAGCGTTGCTGGCAACAACTTTCATGCCTATTGTAGTCTATCACATCCGCCCTGAGGATGTGCGCCTGATACTATAATGAGAAAAGATCACTGGTAGAATCGCGTCAATCGATATAGATGTTGCTCAATTGCAAAGTTAACCCTCATTCATACCCGGCATTTCCCATCGACCATCCATGAAAATCCACCCCAAGCGACTGCCGCGGCACTGAACTACAGTCGGGTGTATCCACATTGGCTCCAGTCAGCCGTTGATTCAATACCGACGCGCAGCTGACAGCGACCGTCAACCGAATTTGAAATCAGACAGATCAATGATCAAGAAAAGTTATCGCATTTTCCTGCCCATCGGCATTATTGCCATTGCCGTAGCGGGCTTTCTGCTGCTACAGACCGACGAACCCGAGGCAACGCCGGAAGTTCCTCAAGCTCGGGAATGGCTGGTGAATGCGCAGACGGTCGCAAAACAGTCGCTCAATCCAACTGCCAATCTGTTTGGGCGCATCGTGACGCCAGCAAATTCCATTCTGAGCGCCATACTCGATGCGCAGGTCGCCGAGGTCAGGGTCCTGCCGGGTCAATCGGTTGCCAACGGCGAAGTCCTGGTACGACTGGATTCCCGCACGATCGAAACTCAGGTGCGCCAGTTCGAAGCGGATGTGGCCAGAATCAAAGCATCCATCGAACGTGAGGCGCAAAGACTTGAGAGCGATCACGAAATATTGCGGCAGGAAGAACGGCTGCTGATTCTTTCAACTGAGTCACTCAACAGATTTCAGACTCTGAAGAGCCGAAATGTGGTGTCGCAGGCCGAGTTCGATGCTGCAGAACGAACGGCACAGCAGGCGCAGCTGTCGGTTACGGCTCGGCAAGCCACCATCCGGGAATATGCCAGTCGGGTTGCCGTACTCGACGCGGAACTGCAGCGCGCCGAGGCAAGCTTGGACAAGGCCCGATTGGATCTTGAGGAAACCGTCATTACGGCCCCTTACGATGGCCGCGTTACTGCGGTCCATGTGGCAGTTGGCAGCCGAGTGAGAAACGGATCGGCATTGGTCGAACTGTATGATCACTCGCGCACTGAAGTACGCACCCTGATTCCCAATCAATATATTGCCCAGGTGCGAAACACCGTTCAGGACGACAGTCCCCTCAACGCGGTCGCCGAACTTGACGGCAGACAGCTGCCGTTGAAATTGAATCGACTTGGCAGCATCGTCAACCCGGGCCGCGGCGGCATCGACGCCTATTTTCATCTGGCTGGAAATGAAACCTACCCCGAACTCGGACGTTCGGTCAGTCTCGAGCTATCGCTGGCACCCATTGCAGATGCGATTGCGCTGCCCTACCAGGCTGTCTATGGATCCAATCACGTGTTCAAGATCGAATCCAATCAGCTCCAGCAGGTGGAAATCGAAAGATATGGCAAAATTCAAATGGGCGAAGAGAATTTTCTCGTTGCCACGAGCGATCAGCTGAGCAACGGCGATCTCATTCTCACCACCCAGCTGACCAATGCCAGTACGGGCCTGAGAGTGAAAGTCTGGGATTCGCAGTAACGGGGAACTGATCTTTCAACCTGCCGACGGACTGATATGGAACGCAAGGACCTGCTACAGCTATTCATTACCCACCCGGTCGCCATGAATATTCTCATGGTGGTTTTTCTGGCGGCCGGCGCTTTCGTCATCACCCGCATGAATGTGCAATTTTTTCCAGACGTCAGTCTGAACATGGTCAGTGTCCATGTGTCCTGGCCTGGCGCCTCAGCCGAGGATGTCGAGCAGTCCGTCACCAACCGGCTCGAACTTGAACTCAAAAATACCGACAATCTCAAAGATATGCGCTCGACTTCCTCGTACAGTCACTCAAGCATCATTCTGGAATTCATTGAGGGAACGGATGTCAGCGCCGCAACCGATGACGTAAAAAGCACAGTGGATCGCATCATCCCAGAATTGCCGGATGATGCGGAGCGACCGATCGTGTCGGAGATTATCTTTTATGAGAGCGTCGCAAAGCTGATTCTATCCGCCAATTCCATCAGTCAACTGAGAACATTGGCCAATCAGTTCAAAGACCAGCTGCTGGCCCGCGGCATCGGCAAGATCGATATTTTAGGGTTGCCGGAGGAAGAGATATCGATTCAGGTGCCAGGCCAGACGCTACGCGACCTCGGACTGTCTCTGAATCAGATCGGCGACCGCATCCGTTCTCATTCTCAAGATACGTCAATCGGGATTTTAGGACGCAATGATGTTGGCAGGGAACTGCGCATCATCGACCAGCGGCGCTCAGAACTGTCTTTTGAGGATGTTCCCATCATTGCCGATGCCGAAGGGCGGCTGATCACCCTGTACGATATTGCGACCATTCGTCAGCAGCCCAAACATGAACAGCTGTCATTCAGCTATAACGACAGACCCTCTGTCATCCTTGACCTGCGTCGGCTGGGTTCCGGTGACACACTCGCCACCGCCAACATTTTCTATCAATGGCTGGATGAGATTCAACCGACCCTGTCTCCCGGTGTCGAACTGTCCGTCTTTGATGACGATTCCATTCTGGTGCGGGATCGAATCAGAGTGCTCGTCAACAATGGAATCGCGGGACTCATTCTGGTGCTGGTCGTGCTTTATCTGTTCCTCAATGCGCGCGTGGCACTGTGGGTCGCGGCCGGCATTCCAATATCACTTATGGGGGCCATCGCCGTACTGTATCTGCTAGGCGGAACCCTCAACATGCTGTCGCTGTTTGCGTTCATCATGACGATCGGCATCATCGTCGACGATGCCATTGTGGTAGGAGAAGAATCTTTAACCAACTATGTCGCCAAACCATCGCCAACCGACGCTGTCGTTCAGGCTGCCAGACGCATGTTTCTACCCATTCTGGCCGCTTCTCTGACAACCATTTTCGCCTTCATGCCGGTCGTCGTAGTGGAAGGAGTGATCGGTAATTTTCTAGCCGAAATCGCCATCGTTGTCATCTGCGTCGTCGCCGCTTCCTTGATTGAAGCTTTTCTGATTTTGCCCGGACACCTGCGCGCCGCGTACGAAAAAATTGGCGGCAAAGGCAAAACGATCAAGTCTTCGGTGGTTGACCGCTACTTTAAAAAGTTTCGCGATGGTGTGTATCGAAAGGTTCTCAGCGCTGCCGTCACCCGTCCAATGACTACCATCGCCATTGGCATAGCCTGCCTGATTCTCACCATCGGGCTGTTTGCTTCGGGGAGACTGAGTTACAGCTTCTTTCCAACACCTGAACTGAATGCGCTCTGGGTGAATGTCAATTTCAATGCCGGTACCCCCGAGAAAACGGTGCGCGAATATCTCGAGACTGTCGAAGATGCCCTGTTCGAAACGGAGCGGGAACTGGGTGGCAACCTGATTTCGAGTTCGTTCACCATCCATGGCGCGCATTCCAGCCGGGAAGTGACCGACCTGTCCGACCGTGGTCCGAACCTGGGCGCAGTTGTTGTGGAACTGGTTCAGTCAGATTCCCGAGACGTTCGAACCAGTGAATTCCTTCGCAGCTGGCGCAGCCGGCTGGAATACGTACCCGGACTGGAGAATCTGCTGGTGCTATCGCGGGTCTCGGGACCGCCGGGCCGCGACATTGAAATCCGATTGGTCGGACCTTCAAGGATCGAAGTCAAGAATGCGGCCCTGGCACTCGCCGAACATCTGAAGAAGACGCCCGGTGTCTATGGGGTGGCTGATAACACGAATTATGGTCGACAGCAGCAGATTCTCACCTTGACTGCACTGGGTCAATCACTCGGCCTCACAACCAACGAAGTGAGTCGACAGCTGCGGTCTTCTGTTGAAGGCCTCACGCTGCAGTCGTTTACGACTCAGTATCAGGACGTTGAAGTCAATCTGTCTTTACCCGAAGAGGAAAGAAATCGGCTCAGCGAACTGGAAAACATGCACATCATCCTACCATCCGGCGAAGCAGTTCCTCTGCTTGATGTGGTCGTCATTCACTCCGCCAGGGGGTTTGACACCCTGTCACATGCTCAGGGCGTCTTCAATATTGAAGTATCAGCCAGCGTTGACGGCGCGGTTGCAAACATCAACCAGATCGTGAATGAACTGAAGACGGAAGTTCAACCTGAACTGACCCAGACGTACGGTGTGGAGTGGCGGGCCGGCACCCGCCAGGAAGATCAGGAAAGAACCGAAGAGTCCATGAAATACGGCGCACTGATCGCACTGATTCTCATCTATCTGACACTCGCGTGGATTTTCGGCTCTTACACCTGGCCGCTATTCGTTATGCTGGCCATTCCATTTGGCGTGGTGGGGGCGGCCTGGGGCGCTTATTTTCTGGATCTGCCGATCACGATCATTTCCATATTGGGCCTGATCGGCCTGTCAGGCATCGTGGTCAACAACGCCATCGTTCTGGTTGTGTATTACAAGAACAACCGTGAACAGGGAAGTGAGCCGGTGGCGGCGATGATTGATGCCGGATGTCAGCGACTGCGCCCGGTCCTGCTGGCCAGCCTGACGACGGTGGTTGGGCTCATGCCGCTTTTATTTGAGACTTCAACTCAGGCCCAGTATCTGATTCCGATGGTTGCCACCCTGGTATTTGGACTGGCCTTTTCCTCGCTGCTGGTCCTGTTCCTGATTCCAGCCGTGCTGACTCTCTATGAGCGCAGTATCTTACGTTTTAAGGGCGCCCGAAAACCAGCGGCAGCCCGTGAAATCGACGCGATGAATTAAAACGCCATTTCCATTGACACGGGCTTGTGATCGGACCCGACCGCGTCCGCGTGAATTGTCACTCCAAGAATTCTGTGACTGAGCGAGTGGCGCACGAAACAGTAGTCCATTCGCACGTCTTTACCGCGTCGTTCCGCGGTCACCCCTGACATTTCCGAGTTGCCCGCCACTTTCCAGGCATCAACGAAGCCCTCCGGATTGATGACGCGTCCCCCATAGTCGGAGCGAATGCCAACGATCCGGGAATACTCTTCCGCATCCGGAGTGAAGTTGAAATCACCCATCAGTATCGATTCCCGGGGTAACGTGGATACATCCGACTGTCCCGCAAAGTCGGTTTTTGCCGCATTGCCGGCAATCGGTCCCCCGGCTCTGACAGCATTCTGATCGATACCGAGCAACGCGTCAATCTGCTGCAGTCGCACTTGTGCACTGATATGGGTCAGATGAACGGAGTAGACGCGGATTCGCTGACCGCCGCAGTCAATCACGCCTTCCAGCGCGCTGCGCTGAATACTGAGCGGTCCGACCGAAGCGTATTTGGGGAGCAGATGATGACGCGAGGTAATGATGGGTGTTCGAGAGAGCAGCATATTGCCGAACTGCTGACGCCGGTGAATCACTCGTCCGTCAGACAGCGCTTCATCAGCTGAAATGTCAACCCCCGCACCATATACCCAATGGTGAAACTTGAGTCTCGCGGCGATTTCTTTGACCTGATCGACGCCACCCGAACGCGGAAAAAAACGCTCCACTTCCTGCAGTGCGATGACATCCGAATTTTCGACGGCATGCGCGATTCGATCAAGATCGTAAACGCCGTCCAGACCGCGTCCGAACTGAATGTTGTAGGTTATGAATTTCATCTCAGAAATCTCTTTGGCAACCTGACTGCCAGAACTCCGCTCACCGAGCTGAACAGGAATTGGATGACGCGTCTGATTCGAACTCCGCTAAGCCAAAATGATTGCCTTCCAAGTCTGACAGAACGGCAAAACGGCCCATTCCAGGCTCGCTCCTTGGACCGAAGACGACCTTTCCGCCCAATCTTCTGCACGTAACCAGCATCACATCCAGTTCGACCGTTCTGAAGTAAGGGAGCCAGATTGCCTGACCACCCGTCTGTTCGACCCCAGTGTGCATGCCGCCAACCGGCGTACCGTCTGCCATGAACTGCCAATACCGATTGCTCACTTCCTGCACCGACCACCCAAATACGTCACCATAGAATGCTTTCGCCTGCTGAACATTCGTACAGGTCAGTTCAATCCAGCAGACCGCACCGGGCACATTATCTACGTCGGCGCCCGCATGTGTCAGTGGCTGCCACAAATGAATCACCGTACCGCCTGGGTCCAGGCACACGGCCATGTGACCGGCCTTCATCACCTTCATGGGCCCCTTGCAGACCCGCCCGCCAGCGGCAGTCACCCGATTGATCGTGGCATCCACACTGTGAACCAGAACGTACACGCCCCAATTCCAGGGCACACCACCCGGCAACGGCTCCGCACAGGGGCCGACGCCGGCAACCACCGCACCATTCAGCGATTCATCGTCAGACTGAAGACTGGCAAGCGAATAGACCAGATTTTCATTGTCGTACTGGTCCGTATAACGCCAACCGAACAGTTCCGAATAAAACCGGCGGCCCTCAGTAAAATTTTTCAAAAACGTATCGATCCACTTAAATTGATTGTATTCCATCACTACCTCAGCAGAAATTTATGAAAGTTGATAATCTTCGCAAAGCCATCAAACCGGTGCGACAATCTCAACCCAGTGCTTGACCGGGATGTCGGACTTCGACTCCAAGTGCATCAGACAGCCGATGTTGGCGGTAACGATGCATTGTGGCGACCCCTGTAACAGTGCAGACAGTTTGTTCTCAAGCAGATTATCGGAAATCTCCGACTGCAGCAGCGAGTAAACGCCTGCTGAACCGCAGCATAGATGACTCGCTGCGACAGGTGTCGTCTCCACACCATGCCGGTGTAGAATCTTTTCTACGGAATGAACGATTTTCTGACCATGCTGCAGCGTGCATGGCGAGTGAAACGCAACTTTGGTGTACGGTTTCGGGACTGAGCTGACGGCCGTGTCGCCTGCCACTTCAGAAATGTCCACGGTCAGTTCGGCCACGCGGCTCGCCTTTTCAGCATAGTCCGGATCCTGTCTCATCAAATAGCCATATTCCTTGATGGTTGCTCCGCAGCCACTGGCCGTTGAGACGATTGCTTCGGCACCGGCTTCAATTTCCGGCCACCACGCGTCAATATTGCGTTTCGCATATCGTTCAAGGAACCCCTGATTGCCCAAATGCAATCCCAATGCCCCGCAGCAGGCGTCTTCTGTCCGAATGGCGCGGATCGAGCTGGCATCAAGCAATCGGGCCGCGGCGGTATTGATTCCCGGCCTGGCGACGCGTTGAATGCACCCCTGGTGAATAACCATTCTGCGCGGGTGATCGTCCGCAGGCCAAACCTTGGTCGGTTCACGGGGTGGTATTTTACGACGCATTGATTCAGGCAGCAAAGGCTTCACCAATCGGGCCATCTGCAACAGTGCTCCGGTCAGCAGCGCATTGGGTACGACAAACTGAATGACGGACCTCATCATTCGATTGATGAGCGGGCGGGAAACCTGCCGATCAACCATGACGCGCCCAATCTCCAGCAGCTGACCGTACTCGACACCTGAAGGGCAGGTCGTTTCACATGATCGGCACGTCAGACATCGGTCAAGATGAAGTTGTGTGCGTTCGGTAACGCGCTCACCTTCCAATACCTGTTTAATCAGGTAAATGCGACCGCGCGGGCTGTCCAGCTCATTGCCCAGCAGTAGGTATGTCGGACAGGTGGCGTTGCAAAATCCGCAGTGCACACATTTGCGCAGAATGGATTCCGCCACCTGTCCCTGTGGGGTACCAAGAACGGATTGTGTCAGATGTGTCTGCATGAGTATCAGTTCGAATCGGCCGCCGTTCCCGACTCAGCAATCCGCATACAGAATTCCGAAATTCAGAATTCCTTCCGGGTCGAATGCTGACTTCAATCGTCTGTGAACGCCGGCCGTGAGTCCGTCAACTGGCATGAATCGTCCACTTGGCCAATCGGCATTCGGTCTGAACATCGTCGCATGGCCACCCATGGTTCGAGCCACCTCAAATACAGTGTCGGGCGCTTGATCCGTATAGACCCAGCGCAGTGCGCCGCCCCAGTCCAGCAGAGAGTCGTCAGCCAGCTGCAGTGTCGGCGCCGTCGCCGCGACTGACAGCCGCCACAGAGACTGATTGCGGTTAAAGAAATTGAGCCGATGCTCTTTCAGCTGATGCCAATACTGCGTCCCGTCGGCATCAATTTCGCCACCAATCTCCGACTGGGCCGCACGTACGCCGCTTTCCGTTCCCGACAGTCTCATCCTGAGCAGGCCGGCGCAATAACTCAATCCCGACAGCGGCAGCGGCTGGCGCATCAGACGCGTCATTTCGGTTAATGCCGCGGTTTCGTCAAGCTCTCGGACCTGAGTTATTTCCACCTCCGGCAGAGGCAGTACTTTCAGGGATATTTCACAGATGACGCCCAACGCCCCGAGTGCACCGACCATAAGCCGAGATACATCGTAGCCGGCGACATTCTTGATGACCCGTCCGCCGAACGACAGGTAATCGCCACTGCCATTGATGCAGTTGATGCCAAGCACAAAGTCCCGTACGGAACCGGAAAATGGTCTTCGAGGCCCCGAAAATCCGCAGGCAACAGTCCCGCCCAAAGTGGCTTGGTCACCAAACCATGGTGGCTCAAAACCGAGTATCTGACGCGACTCAGCAAGTATTCGGTTGATCTCCGACAGTCGGGTCCCGGCCCTTGCCGTGATCACCAATTCAGACGGCTCGTAAGCAATCACCCCGGTGTGTCCACTGACATCAAGTGCTGTTCCGACGACGGGATTGCCATAAAATGACTTGGTGCCCGCACCTCGAATCCGGATCTTCTCAGAATTTTGGTAAGCCGACCTGACCGCCCCGATCAGGTCTTCTGTCAGATCGTTGTTCACCAGGCTCAGAACCTCTCCAGTTGGCGATGGGGCAGATTCCCTCGATGAACATGCATTGCGCCAAATTCCGCACAACGCGCCAGAGTGGGTACGGCCTTACCTGGATTGAGAAGCGCGTGGGGGTCCAAAGCCGCTTTAAGCCGATGAAACTGTTCCAGTGTAACGTCTTCAAACTGTAGGCACATCGGACGGAGTTTCTCCACCCCAACGCCATGTTCTCCGGTTACTGTACCCCCCACTTCAATGCACAGTTCAAGAATGCGGTTTCCCAATTCCTCGGTTTTCTCCAACTCACCCTCATTGCTCGCATCATAGAGAATGAGTGGGTGAAGGTTGCCATCGCCCGCATGAAAAACATTGGCGACCCGAAGACCGAATTCTCGCGAGAGTTCAGCCGTTCGCACCAGAACTTTGCCGAGTTCCCGCCTCGGAATGGTACCATCGATGCAGTAGTAATCGGGTGAGATTCGGCCCACTGCTGGAAAGGCCGCCTTGCGGCCCGACCAAAATCGATCGCGAGTTTCTGCATCACTGGAAACCCAGGTTTCAGTGGCTCCTTGACTGTGGAAGATTGCCTCGACTTTCTTAATCTGATCCCTGACTTCTGCCGCGGTCCCATCCAGTTCGCACAGCAGGACCGCCGCCGCATCAACCGGATACCCCGCGTGAACAAAGTCCTCAGCCGCAACAATTGCGAAGTTGTCCATCATTTCAAGTCCAGCCGGCAAAATTCCAGCGCCAATCAGCACTGCCACAGCGGCCCCGGCTTTCTCCACATCATCAAAGGCGGCCATCACAACCTGCGCCACCGGAGGTATGGGGAGCAGTTTCACCAGAACTTCGACAACAACGCCAAGCATGCCTTCAGAACCCGTCATCAAAGCCAGCAGGTCCAATCCGGGTGAATCAAGTCCCTCACTTCCGACGGTCATCAGTTCGCCGTCAACCGTGACCACCTTCAGCTGCAGAATATTGTGAACGGTCAGTCCGTACTTCAGACAATGAACGCCGCCGGAATTTTCTGCGACATTGCCGCCAATTGAGCAGGCGATCTGTGAGGACGGGTCAGGCGCATAGTAAAGTCCCAGGTGGCGCACCGCTTCGGAAATCGACAGGTTGGTTACCCCGGGTTCAACCCTTGCCGTTCTGGCATCTGCGTCAATATGCAAAATTTGATTCATTTTTGACAGGCTTAGCAACACACCATCTGGCAAGGGAAGCGCCCCGCCAGAAAGCCCGGTACCAGCACCGCGGGTTACCACTGGAACCAGGCGACGCGAACAGGCGGCGACAACGCCCTGTACCTGGGTAATACTGGAAGGCAGAGCGACCATCAATGGAAGTTCCCGATAGGCGGTCAATCCATCACACTCAAACGGTCTAAGTGCTTCGACCTCGGTCAGTACTGACTCGGGACCGACTATTGACCGCAATTCAGCCGCCAAATCTTCGCGAGCATTAGTTTTTTCTACCGCAATCGCCATGAAATTTTCAAAATTAAGAACATTCGCAGTCGGGGCAACGGAATCTGATCAGGTATGAGGGGGAAA
Organism: Arenicellales bacterium; assembly: GCA_965205205.1. Lineage (GTDB taxonomy): Bacteria > Pseudomonadota > Gammaproteobacteria > Arenicellales > JAJDZL01 > JAJDZL01. Next base: position 2,126,567 of record CBDBFX010000002.1, on the reverse strand, counting down.
TTTTGGCGGCCAACCCTTCGTTAAATGTCACAAAGTGTTAGCTGAATCAGTGACTGAGATCCATTAAGTGGCAGTCATTTACTTTAGTGCCCGTGGTCTAAACCGAATACAGTACACTCCATCCTTGAGTTTCAATCTCGAACTAGCATTTGAAATTTCTTATGCTACTTTGCTGTTTGATCTAACGTTAGATAGTTAGTTGACGATGATATTATACTTTGGGAGCAAATCGCGTAGTACGTAGGTTCTATGCAGAGCGGCCGCCCGATAGAATTGCCAGACCGGCAATTTCTCTATTTTGTCATAGTTTTCCGCTTTATCTAGCTGCTCCCATTGCTCGTTCCAAGAAAGCCCCTCATATTCCGGAATTTTTTCATTTCCGGTGCCGAAAATTGTTCCGGAATTTGCTGCCTTCCGCCAAGCGTTGATGCGTCCAGATTTATCGGCCTGTACAAGTAATATTTTTCTAATCTCACTTTCAATCTCGTTGAAATCTCGGCTGACTGAGCTATCAAGGAGATCTGGTCTCTGGGAAGCAAACTGTTTGAACATTTTGTGCAACGCACGACAACCTTCAAGAAATGTGACGGGATTATTACGGATACTTAAATTACCGTCAATCGCATCTTCCCGTTCGTATTCAAAGCTCCAGACAAGATAAGGTCTGTCTGGTAAAGTAGCTACTGCCCCATGTCCGAGAGCGCCTGATGCCATTTCGGCTAAAAAACCATTAATGTTGGCGCGCAAACCACCGAAAGCACCGAACTTTTTAAAGAATTTTTTCTTCTCATTTATGACGTAATCTCGCATATCTGATGATAGTTCTTCGATTTCCGCTTCCAAACCTTCAACTTCTTCGTGATAGCGAAAACTGGAGTTGTTCACTTTGTTTCCTCGTGAACTGACTCCTGAAAACCCATAGTGGGAGAATGTATCGGCATAAACATGTGCAGTAATCCCGAGTAGATGCAGAGCAAAATTTCGATCTGCGTAATTTAAATGATGATCACACAGCTCATGGACGATTGAGCTATCCTTGCGACATTTCAGACGTTCAGTATAGCTATCTCCGATATTGCCCGGAATAAAGTGGAATGGCACCCAGACGCGACGCTGGTCATGTCCATCCAAGTTTGAAATTTGTTTTGGATGGTGTGCTGTAGCCTCCCTGTCAATGCGTGCGCCATTTTTAAAATCAATATGATTTTGAGCAGTATTGTCGTCAACGAATTGGGCGGATGTTGCGATAGTCTTTGCTTCATTTGATTTGATACCTGCGGCACGCGCTAAGGCGTAGGTAGCGTAGTAATGCATATCAATTTGCATAGTTTGGCCCTCCGAGTAAAAATGAAAATAAACCGTGATTAATAATTGTTCACAAATTAGTCAAATTTGAGAATCAATATGAGAGAAAATATGTATGTTATGTGTAGCGTTACAAAATACGATATGATTATATTATGAAACGTCTATAATTTTTGCGTTGATTTCGTCAAGTGGTCAGAATTATTAAAATGTCAAAATTAAAACCAATCCATCCAGGAATCTACATCCGGGAGTCGGTTATTCCGGCAGAAATTTCTATCACTAAAGCAGCAGCAATGCTAGGCGTTGGCAGACCGGCGCTATCCAATCTCTTGAATGGAAAAGCCGCGCTGTCTCCGAACATGGCGATCAAAATTGAAAAGGCTTTTCAGGCTAACGCTTCGAAACTGTTGGATTTGCAAGCGAAGTATAAGGAACACCAGACACGCACTCTTGAGGACGATATCACTGTCCGCCCGTATACACGTGCTTATCGCCAGATTAAAACCATTCAGATTTCTACCTGGGCGGATACCATAGATGCTCGGGCCCAACTCCCGGCACTTTTGCGCATGCTCATCAATTCGACTGGGCAAAAATTGACCAGAGTTGATTTTCCCGCATTTGATAATTCCCAAAGAATAGGTTGGGACGGTTGGGTCATGTCTGAGTCGGTAACTCAGTGGATCCCCCGTGGAAAATCTGGCTGGGAATTAGGATGTGGCAAGAATCCAAAAAAGAAGGCGCAAAAAGACTATCGGGACCGAACACTGAAAGTACCTAAAGAAGAGAGAAGGAATACAGCGTTCGTATTTGTAACGCCGAGAAATTGGTCGAATAAATCAAAAACAGATTGGGTGAAAGATAAGAAGTCAGGCAAAGAATGGAAAGATGTTTCGGTTCTTGATGCCAACGACCTTGAACAATGGCTGGAACAATCAATCCCGGCACAGATTAGAATGTGGGAATTTTTGGGTTACGTCAAACAGACAACATTGACGCTTAGTCAAGTTTGGCTCGAATGGGCTGAGGTTACTGAACCCACATTGCCTAAGAAACTGTTTTACCCCGCCTCTGATCAATATCAAGAACCCATCAAAGAATGGTTGGACAGACCTCCATCCGCTCCCCTTGTCGTTGCTGCCGAATCGACATTGGAAGCACTGGCATTTCTAAGTTGCGCATTGGAACGCTTGCCGGAGCCATACCTTAATACCTTTGATCGGTCCATTGTTATTCGGTCATTGGAAGATTTTAATACTATTTCTCAAACCATGACAGACTTGGTTGCTATTGTTGATAGTATTGAAGTGGAGAAAGCATTGGCTGGCTTTCAGAAAAGAAACCACACCATCATAGTACGAGACAGCAACTCAGTGATGCAAAAGGCAGATATCAAGCTTAATCTGTTGAGCTATGAGCAGTATTGTTATGCATTTAATCATTCTGGTCTCAAAGACATCGATATAAAACGGTTGGCAAGAGAATCAATGGGGTCCTTGACTATACTTCGACGTCGATTAGCGACTATTGAAGCAGTAAAGTTTCCTCCTTGGGCTGACAATTACGACATTAAACGAATGCTGGTCCCTTTTATTTCTATTGGTGCATGGGATTCCAATATTGACGCGGACAGAGAAATTTTGAAATATCTCACCGACAAATCGTACGAATGTGTTGACCAAATAATGGTTGATCTTCTGAGTTTGGAAGAATCACCAGTCTGGAAAATCAAAGATATACAAGGAGTTGTTTCCAAGATTGACGCGCTTTTTTCGGTTCAATCTGCATTTACAGAAAAAGATTTGAAAAATTTTCTGTTTGTTGCCGAACTTGTTCTATCGGATAACGACCCGGCGTTTGAACTGCCGCAGTACCAACGCTGGGCTGCTGAGTTATATGGAAAAAGTCGGGAACATTCATCCGTTCTACGACATGGAATCTGTGATTCACTCGTACTTTTTGCAGTGCACGGAATTCGTCTTTTCGAAGAAAGGTCTGAAGTGAAAATTGAAGCCAAAGTCAGTCAAGTCGTTCGAAATTTACTGACACCTTCCACTGAGTCAAATTGGCTTTCTCAAAAGAACGAGTTACCGCAATACGCGGAAGCTGCTCCCCAAATTTATCTTGAAGTCATCAATGATGATCTCAGTAGTGAGAATCCACAAATCAAGGCACTGTTTAAATCGACTGATTCTGGAATATTCGGAGAATGTTTGCGCAGTGGCTTGCTGTGGTCGCTAGAGTTACTCGCTTGGAACCCAAATCAACTAATCAGAGTTACAAGTATTCTTGCTGAATTATGTGCTTGGAAAATTGATGACAATTGGGCTAACAGCCCGATCAATTCACTCAAATCGATTTTTCGGTCTTGGATGCCACAAACAGCCGCTTCATTTGACCAACGTTGCCAAGCATTAGAAAACTTGATCGAAAAATATCCTAATATCGGCTGGCAAATATGCGTCGATCAATTTAATCCGTCATCAAGAAGAGGTGAAACAAGTGTGAAGCCGCGCTGGCGAGCAGACGCACACAACGCTGGGAAGACTGATTTCGGACCCGACGCGAAGAACTTTCAGCTTAAAGCCATCAGCCTCGCGCTTGATTGGTCCGCTCACGATGAACATTCACTTGGCGACCTAGTCGAGTGCATTGATGCATTATCCCTTAAACATCAAAAGCGACTGTGGGAATTGATATCAATCTGGAATAAGTCTGAGGCTGCCGACAGTCAAAAAGTAGAGTTGCGTGATCGGATTCGCCTGTACCAACATCATATTACAAGTAATAAAGGATCGAAGCTAGCTCGGCGAACTTTCGAGTTACTTAAGCCCGCAGACCTCGTCGCCCAGCATGAATGGCTTTTTGAGAATCGCTGGGCAGTTCTATGGGGAAATGATGGGGTTGATATTGACCGATCGCTACATAAAATTAATCACCTGCGACTCAAAGTCTTGCGAGAAGTGTTGGAAAAAGTTGGAATTAATGGAATAAAAAGGCTATGTCAAACCGCAGAAGCTTCCGACATTGTAGGATCGTGCATGGCAAAAATATTTCTTGGAAATCAGCGGGCAAAGGAATTTATCCAAGAGATTCTTGTTGAATCATCCGAAACTTTTCACCAATCGTTTGGGCAATGCATCAGCAGTTTCTTGAAAAGTCTTGAATCGCGGAAACGAGACACAGTTCTTGCAGATTTGCTGCGACATAAAGGCCTTGATGACGAATCACGCATCCGTCTTCTGTTTCATGCACCCTTCGAAAGCGGAGTTTGGCAACAAATTGATCAATACTGCGGGCATCTCAGAGAACGATACTGGAAAGAGGTCATTCCGAACAAATTTGACCATGAGCCGTCTGCAGTAGTAATTATTGTTGATGAAATGCTTAAAGCGGGTCGGCCACTAGTCGCATTTGATATTGTTCAAATTTATTGGGAGCGGATAGATTCTTCCCGAGTGATACGGCTCCTGGATCAAATTGCACAATACTCAAATAAAAATTTAGCGTACGAAGTGGACAGCTACTATTTATCTGAAGCACTTGGTCAGCTCCAATGCAGAGGCGATGTATCTCAAGAATCTCTCGCTCGACTTGAACTTCAGTACATTGAAGTACTCTACAGATCTGATCATGGAATTCCAAATCTCGAGAAGTGGCTGTCAGAGTCACCAGAACTGTTTATTTGGGCACTTTCGCTGGCTTTTAAACGTAACGACGGTAAAGAAGACCCTGCTGATTTGAAGCGGTCGAATATGGGTATCAGAATGGTACAAGCAGCGGTTTCACTGCTTACCCAAGCCAAACGAGTTCCTGGTACCATGAAAGATGGTAGCATCGATCAAAAGCAGCTACGTTCATGGCTGAAAGAAGTGCGTATCCTTACCCGTCAATATGGACGGTTCGAAATCGGTGATCAGATGGTTGGTCAACTGCTAGCCCATTGCCCAACAGGTGATGATGGCATTTGGCCATGCGAACCGGTGCGTGAAACACTTGAGGAAATAAGATCGCAACATATAGCAATAGGCATGAATGTAGCCATAAAAAATTTACGTGGAGCGAAATGGAAAAGTGAAATTGAGACAGAGGCACGAGAATGGGTTGAGCAGTATCGAAGTTGGTCAAGGCAAGTCGCATTTAAATACCCTTTTGTCGCCAATATGCTCAATAGAATCGCAGAAAGTTTTGACGATGATGTACGGTGGTGGGATAATCAGGATAGAATTGAACAACGTTTAAGAAACTGATTAAATTCAATGCTAGAACTACAATAGATCAAATATATAGATTAGTGATTGAAAAGTACGTGGCTTTGATAATTTTTTTCTACCCACTCAATTCAGTCTACCTGATATCTACTTCTCTCTTTGCTAAAACCGTCTCTTTTTGAATTAACGATTCTCTGTTGAAAATTTCTTATATAAACTTGATAGATGTCTCACGCTCGCCAAAATCACTACGTACCTAAATGGTATCAAAAGCGGTTCTGTATTGATAAGGATAACCATCTTCATCGTCTTGAGCTTTCACTACTACATTCAACACCATCGGATACTAAATGTTGCACTAGAAATAGCGTAAGTGAACGGCCCACATCCCAGATATTCTACGAAAGGGACCTCTATTCGACAATCTTAGATGATGTGCCCAGCGATGAGTTTGAGCGGATATTTTTTGGCAAGATTGATAATATAGGTGCTCGGTGTGTAAAAGCCTTTGTTGAAAAAAATTCAGCATATTGGGCAGAAAATTTCTGTGCATTGTTGGACTACATCGATGTCCAGAATATTCGGACTCCTAAAGGTTTGTTATGGCTCAAGACACACTATCCGAAACTAACACAATCTGAACTTATGAAAGAGATGAAACGGGTTCGTCGACTACATCGCACACTATGGGCGGAAGGAGTCCGAGAAATTGTCTCAGCGAAGGAGAGTTCTGTGAAGTTCATCGTTTCCGATCATCCTGTAACTGTTTTCAACAATGCGCATCTGTCCACCAGTGAAAAATGTAAATATACATCCGATCCATCAATCAGGAAGCTCGGTACACAGACGCTATTCGCACTGGATAAAAACCACCTTTTAATACTTACACACTATGATTACGCGAGTGACCCTGAAAATTGCAACCCTAATGAGAATCGTATAAATTCCAGCAATTTGAATCGTAATAGCCTTATTCGAGCCGACATACTTATCCACAACCGGATACTTCGAGAGGAGGATGTACTTGCCATAAATGTAGTATTAAAGAGTCGTGCTAAAAAATATATCGCTGCAGGTAGAGAAGATCTTCTGTTTCCCGAGAATCAAATTTCCATTAAATGGGATCAAATTCGTGGATTGTTGCTACCACCAAAGGACCAGTTACTGGATTTTGGTTGTGAGATCATTGTCGGATTTAAGGATGGCGATACGTACTATCAGGACGAATATGGGCGAAACGTCCCTAAGAATCCTTACCTAGAGAAGAATCCTATAGACCCCTCTAAACTTCGGGAAATCGATCCTTGTGGATGTGGGAGTGGCAGACTCTACAAGAGCTGCCGCCAGAACAAAAAAGCAAATCAACGCCCAAGTTGGCGTGAACAAAGTATACGAGAGAGAAATCTTGACTTGATTGCAGTAGTAAAGAACATACTTGGCCTAATGAAAGGCAAGACTTGGGATGATGTCAGGCGAGAATTTAATGAGGAACACGTCAAGCGGATCCATGAGGTATATATGGCCATTTGGCCACCATATACCGACATACTATCCTTATTACCTAAACCGGATGATGAACTTCGTGCTTTATATTCTGGAATAGTTCATCCCGAACTCATACCGACGTATGTAACAAGTTTAGCCCCATACTTTGATCAGTTATTAGTCCAAAGTCCCTTCGTAAACCCTACGAGTGTGCGATCAGAATTAAACCCAATGCATACTCCACATACACATTTATTCGATACATTTAAGAATATCCATATCCTATTAACACTCGAACCATTCATTGAAGCTGGATTTGTAAATTTGTTTCCTGGCCCGTGTGATTTCAACAATCATTTAAAACATGAAATGTTGAATATAGCAGGAGCGAGGTGTCCTTGCATCAAAATTGATAAGAAAGAAGAAAAACTTCAAAACACACTCCTTAATCATGATTTAAAACGCACTATTCTCGCCTTATCGCAACCCTTACAACGCAGTTTAGTTAAAAAGATACGGCCTATGATTTCTGACGAAAACCTAGAAAGGATTCTGAAATATATTGCGGCCGAAAAATCGAATGATCCGTTGACTCTTCTCAGTGAAAATTTATTCTATGAAAAGGAAGAACAGGTATTGATTTTTAGAAATGCCCCAAACTTTGAACTGTCTATGTATATTGCACAAGCAACGGGCTCAATTATTGTTACCACCAGTCAATTCCGCTGGAAAGAACTTCAACGAGCGAGAGTGTGTGTTTCAGATCTTGAAGAGATTTCTCTCAAGCTTTTTCGTGATACTCTCAGCTCGCCGGATTATCTTTTGACTTCGGAGCCCAGTGCATCATTTCAATATCGTCAAAATGGAGCTTTTGCAAGCTATCGTATAGCACTCAATGAGATTCTCTTAACAACTACCTGCATAAGCAACTCAGTCGCCCGAAAGTTGGTGAGCAACCTTGCTACTAAATTGGAAAAAGCGACACTGAATGTCGCGTCATCCGGTGAACACTATTTCAAGGCGAGGTTCAAATGCTTACTACCCAGAAGTGGATTGGTCGATAATAATGTTCAACGCTTGTTGTTGACCACTAGTGACAAATATTATGCGGAAAAAGTCACAATGGCTTTATTCGTCGACCCACAAGATTTGAACATCGCCTTGCAAGACCAATGAGAAAAGAAATACATCTGGATCCACTAAATGACCAAAATCATGTGGCTAAAACCTTGTTATAACACGCTCATAAAAATGAGACGGCGTAAAATGCGCTTCGAAATATGCTGATATTCTAATCGCCGATCTCATCTATAATAAGCTGAAAATATAGAACGCATTTGGAGGTAGGTTGTTGTGCGCCCTTCAGAAAACCAGGAGCATCTCGACGCCCAAGCGAAGCACACGGGTTTTAACAACTTCATTGATAAGATTACTGAAATATGGTTCAACGATGACTTTCGAAAGCGGTCGGGGATCTTTCGTTTTGCGTACAGTTTCGTGGGTTCCGTCACGTTCGCCATTGCTTTCTCCGTCTACGAGTATCCAAAGACTTCTCTCGACCGAAGTCTAGATCCAGAACTGCTTGACACACAACACTTTTACCTACTCCTTCTCTTCGTAGCTCTATGGTTCGCCTTTCTAGTCAGTTACGGCAACACGAAATCTGGTCCAATTCGGCTCTACCTTTCGGGTTTTCTGCTACCCACTTTTATCTGGACCATAATAAATTACGTCTTTGGGTAGACGCACGCCATGTTCAAGACTGTACTTACAATCCTTGCACTTCTGATTGCATCTCCCGATTTATTCGCTCAGCAAGTACAATTGCCAGAACATCGTCCTGATTCATTCCAGTTACTGAGTGATAACAACTACATCGGAACAGATTCCAAAGCTGCTGTAATTACTGTAACCGCTAATCCTGTTGACCTCACTCGTTTTGACGTGATAGCAGGGAATATTCGTCTGCTATTCAACCCTACACGCGCGTTTGACTACTGGCCTGAATATCTATATGAATACGATTTGGTTGCAGAGTCCAACCTATGTAGCGAAGACAGCTCCGAGGTGCTGAACTACAGACTTGGCAATATCGCCATTGTTGCTTCTCCATTCCAATCTTTCAACTCTTCAATGCAAGAGATTGTCACAGAAACAATAGAAAATTACAATTACACAGGGCTGGAGCCTTATACTGGCATCGCGCTTTTTCCAACCAATTACACGATTGATAGTGCATCGCAGGACTCAATCAGTCTTGAAGATGTCTCGAACCTTCTACTGGATGACCTTTGCAGCTGGTTTGAAAGGAACAAGAATATTACGAAAGACACCGAACATCTATTCCTATCCACCTCGCGAGCCATTCCAATAAAGGATCTGAAATTCCGCCGCGTTAATCTAGTGTCAGATTACAATCAGTTAACACCCCCTAGATAATTTTTCGTCGCAGGTCGGTGAGCTGCTCGAGCACAATGCGGTACCGGTCTGAAGGGTGACTGTCGAAAGAAACTATGGTACGAAACCGGCATGAAAGTCCAGGCGACTCGCAGATGCCATCCGGCGGTGGAGTTAGCGATCAACAGTCTGGAGTATCGCGGCTTGGAACGGGTGAACATACAGGCTGAGGGAAGTCTTACGCGCACTTTGGGACTGTCAGTGCTAACGCACAACGTATATCGGCTTAGCCTGATGGTGTGCAACAACCTACGGGAGTGGCGAAAGCTGAAACCCGAGGCCTGATAGTGGCGTGTTATCAGCGCGATCTAGAATCAGCATTGCCAACGGGTTTGGAAATAGGCTTATGAACCAAAACACGCCTCACACCGACTGAAATCCATGGCTGGAGCGTTTGGACCGCCGTAATCAGCTGATTTGTTTATATCTCTTTTCAGCCAAACACTCAAAAAATCTTAACATTGCCGCAGAATATCATGCGAAAATGGTGTTTGCCGGCTAACACTACTTAATGAGCCTCGCAATCGCCCTGACTGGATAGATGATGAAGCGGAACTACACCCTTGCGGACCGAATCATTGAACACGCAGATAATATGCTGCAAACGCTCGCAACAAAGCCGACAGCGGCTCGCCCGTCTCCCGCAGTCAATCTGCCGACCGACAGTCTCAATGTAACCGAGCAGAGAGAATCAGCACGTCTGATGCGGGTCAATCATACCGGTGAAGTCTGCGCTCAGGCACTTTACCAAGGGCAGTCGCTAACGGCGCGCACCACTGAATTGCGAGGCACATTCCAAAAGGCGGCCGACGAAGAAACGGATCACCTTGCCTGGTGTGCGGAGCGCATTCAGGCACTGAACGGCAGAACGAGCCGACTGAATCCATTTTTCTACTCCGGCTCCTACGCAATTGGCGCAGTTGCCGGGCTTCTGGGCGATCGCATCAGTGCCGCTTTTCTCGCCGAAACGGAGTATCAGGTCGCTGAACATTTGGACCGACATCTACAGCGACTGCCAACTCATGACTTCCGCAGCCGCACCATTGTTACTCAAATGCGAGAAGATGAACTGAAACACGCCACCGCGGCCGAAAAGGCCGGTACGGTTCCGCTGCCAAACCCGGTCAAAAGGCTAATGCGCGCCGCATCAAAAGTGATGACCGGCTTGAGTTACCGGATTTAAGGAGCTCTTTCCACCCCGTCTGCCGCGGGCGATCTCAGATCACCAATTCTGAGGTACCCGTAGAGCCAAGTTTCGAACAGGACCGATCGGTGCCGATTTCACCCGTCCGTTCATTCCTCAGGCACCAGATGAGTTGCGCCATCAACCGCCAGATATCGCGTACCCGATTCGGCATAGAATGTCGAATGATCGCTTTTGCCAAGTACGTTGAGCATGTTGGGAATCTTACGTCCCTGACGTTCCAAGCGACTTTTGACTTCATCCGACCCGAGGGCATCAAGCAATTCAAACGGACCCTTGCGCCAGTTAAATCCCCATCGCATCGCTCGGTCGACATTAACGATGTCATCTGAAATTTCGGGCACCAGGTCCGCTGCGTAACACAGTGTTTCTGAGACCAGATTCCACACAAATAATCCTTCAGAACTTGAATCGAACATCAAATCTGCGGGGTTCCGTTCCACCGTCGCGCCAACTGTCGGCAACCAATTCATACCTGCCGGATCATACATCTCTTTCTGCCTGCTGCCATCATCATTCTTGAGCATTCGATAGAATCCACCACCCGTCTTTCGACCCAGCTGACCCGCTTCATGCATGGCGAGTTCTTCGGGTGGAAATTCGAGGTAGTTCCTTCCGGCGTCATCAGCAGGAAGATTATTGTCGAGGTTGGTGGCGACAAACTGCATGACATCAAGGCCGACCAGATCGATCAGTCCGTAAAGCCCAGTTGATGGAATACCGAGCGTCGCCGACATCAGCGCATCAATTCGTTCAACCGACAGGCCGTGCTGGCGGGCCTGGCGACCTTTGTGCAGACCGGCCAGCATCCAAAAACAGCCAATCCGATTGCCAATGAAATTGACCGTGTCCTTGGCGTAAACCACGCCTTTGCCCAACCGGGTTCTGGCAAAGTCAGCCAGCGATTCGATCACATCTGAAGTCGTATTCTGACTCGGCACCACTTCCAGCAGCCGCATGACCTTGACGGGATTGAAGAAGTGAGTGACCGCGATGTCTTTTTGAAACCGCTCTGGCATGCCTGCGCAGATGGACTGCAGCGGAATCCCTGAAGTATTGGTTGTTACGATTGAGCCGTCTTTGCGCACCGCCTCGAGCCGCGTAAACAGACTGCGTTTCGCCTCGAGGTCCTCGACAATCGCTTCACAGACCCAGTCCGATTCATTGGCCAATTCCAGAGAATCGTCGAAACTGCCTGTCGCGATCAGGTCCGCCGCACTTGGATCATCCAGCATCGGCGCCCGACCGGCCAACATGTTCTGCTTGCCGCGGTCGGCCATTGCCTGAGATACATCCAACAGATTCGTTCTGCAACCCGCGGCGGCACAGGCCGCGGCAATACCGCTTCCCATGGTGCCAGCCCCCAATACAGTGACTGAATTGATGTCTCGAACGCTCATCACTCTACCTCCTGTTATCTACAATGGTTAAAAGTCATACCGATTCTGAAATCGGTTTCATCGTTCTCCAGATGGGTCTTTCGTCGATTGGCCAATGAAGGACCGCGGCGATGACACCCAGTGCGACGCAGACCCACCAGACCAACTCATATGACTGGGTGGCGTCAAACAGCAACCCACCGAACCAGACGCCGAGGAAACTGCCAATCTGGTGACTGAGAAAAACAATGCCAAATAACGTCCCCAAGTATCGGGGGCCAAACACCTGGCCGACAATGCCTGAGGTCAGCGGGATGGTCGCCAGCCACAGTATGCCGATGGCGGCCGCGAAAATCAGTGCGTAAACGGGCGATGGCGGCAACAGCACAAATACGGAGATGACGATGGCCCGACCAAGATAAATGGCGCTCAGTATGCTTTTTTTCGCCACTCGCCCGCCCAGATAACCTGCGATCAGGGTTCCAGCCAGATTGAACAATCCGACCAGCGACAGCGCCCAAGCTCCGATATTGCTTGACAGGCCAATATCCGTCAGATAGGCGGGCAGGTGAATGCCGATGAATGTCACCTGGAATCCACAGACGAAAAATCCGGCAGTCAGATAAATGTACCCCGCGTGTCTGGATGCTTGAGAAAGGGCTTCCCGCAGGGTCTGTTCGGGGCCTGAGAAATCCTGTTTCCCAGACAGAAAAAATGCCAATGGCACAACCAGCAGCATCAGGCAGGCCAGTGCGAAAAGCGTCGTCTGCCAACCGTAGCTCAGTATCAGCATGTTCCCCACCGGCACCAGAATGAACTGTCCAAATGATCCGGCTGCGGCACCGATTCCCAGCGCAATCGATCGGTGACGTTCCTGCACGGAACGGGAAATGACAGCCAAAACGACCGCAAACGTCGTACCCGAAAGTCCAAATCCGATCAATGCGCCATTCGCGAGATAGAACGCAAGTGGCGTCGACGAGAAAATCATCAATCCCAGACCGACCACGTAGCAGAGGCCGCCGAGCAGAATGACGCGGCCTGACCCGTATCGATCCGCGACTGCTCCAAATAACGGCTGAGACAACCCCCAGAAGATATTCTGAACAGCGGCCGCGAAGGCGAAAATTCCTCGTCCCCATTCATACTGCTCAGTAATCGGTACCAGAAATACGCCCATTGTGGAACGGATGCCGAAGCCAATGAAAATGACCAGGCAGCCACAGCCCACTATGACGAATGGATGTATCCAGTTGAAACGGGAATGATCGGTATCCATAAATTCGTACCAGTTCGCAAATCGCTTACCGAAGCTGACAGGCCGCCGAGCGGGACCGAGTCTCAGTCCTACATCAACTGAATGTACTCAAGCCTATTCGGTGAGAATCAGACGAGGTTATACACCGCGCGGTTAAAGGACATTGATTATAGTGCGTTGCATCAATTGGTAACGCGGTGCAGTTCCGCGTGCCGATGGCAGGAGTCCGTCTGAACTTAAATCTGGTTTGAATGATTCAACATGGCAGTGGTTGTTGGGGCGGCGGAACCCGAACGAGGATGAGCGGGAAATTTTCGGCTGATTCAGCAACTGGGGTCCGGTAAATGGTAGTGATCGACTTTGGCAGCTGCGGCCTGAACCGAATACACCCCAGATATGTATGATTCCATCTCGAAATAAATCTTCACTCACTAACCAGCCTTTCTTTACTGATTTGATAATATTTCAAACTGCTTTCAAATCCAATGCAATCTCTACCGAGCATACTGCAGGAAACAGCAGTCGTTCCACTGCCAATAAACGGATCTAAGACAACGTCTCCTGAATTGGAAAATACTTCCACGATTCGATTCATCAGGAATAAGGGTTTTTGAGTCGGGTGACCGACTCTTTCTTTGCTCCAAGGCACCAACGGGGGTATATCTGTCCATACATTCGACAGTGCACGGTATTCCGTTCCATTCTTTAACCCCATACCTGCCGTTTTTTTCTTTATTGTCGATGTCGTTTTATTGAATATATGGTCCTTCTCATTTGACACATACCACAAAATATCTTCCCTGGTAGAAACGACATTTGTCTTTGCGCCCCTTCCCTTCACTCGGTCATAAATGATCCAGTTCTTCATTACGAAGTATTGGTCCAATACCATCTTTGTCTGTGCGACATGTGACCATCCCTGAAAAATAACAAGGTTACCAGAGGGCTTTAACACGCGCTTGAATTCTTCTGCCAAACGGTGCCAGTCAAGACGATCTGGTTTATCCCAATCGACTCTTTCAAAATTGATTCCGTAAGGAGGGTCGGTAGCAATTAAATCCACAGATTCATTCTCGATGGATTTAATCAGTTCATTCGCGTCACCCAACCGAATATCAACCTTTGGTGATGTTTTTCGGCCGTTGGAATCAACAAATGTTTTGAGTGGTAGTCCATGATTCGTCAATGTTTGGGCAAATGGCATACTGTTTCCTCACCAATTGTCTCTCTGTGAGCTACCGACCCATTATCCCCTGAACCGTCAGCCGCATCGACGCAATTTTGTTCTGAAAGCGTATGTGATGCCGCCCTGTAAACTCGTGCACCTAACAGGCCGGGTGTTTCTCTGTCATTCGGTGGTAACATCGCGATCATCAATGGAAAATGTACTCGGTCAGCCAAATGGCACCGTTGCCAACCACACATCTATCACCACGCCGACAGTTCAAACCCATAGGACGCCTATAACTACGTATAGATATCGTCATTCGCAATAAAATTCTACTTTCGTACCAACGATGTTTTGATTGGTAGGACCAACACAAAAACGCACATAACCCCAAAACGCAAAATCAGGAGAGAAAAATGTGCCACGATCAACTACACCAAATCGTCGAGGAGTGACACGACATGGCAGGCCGGTTCATAAATTTCATGAACTATGAAGGAACCGGAACGAGGGACTTGCTGCTGTACCTGGTAAAAAATGAATTCCGCAAAGCTTGGCATGCTGCGGCAGCCGGGTGGAGCTAGGGAGCGACCATGACGAAAATAAAGATGGCGGCCATCGTGCTGCTGACCATATCCCTCCTATCCTCCTGCGCCGGCTACGGCAGACGGGAAGCGGAGGTGCACAGTTGGTGGGAAAATCCCTGTGGACCGACCGATCTATACTTCCAGAAATATCAGGACGACTGGTACTATACCTGCCCAGGCTGCCGGGCGAAACGCATCAAAGAGGAGCAACCTGACGCCTTAGAGGTCCTCTCGGTGCTTGACGAAGTATCAACCAGCTTCGACGTCAACAGAATTCCGATGGCGGAAATAATGTCACTGACTGATGACTGCGCTGATGCAAAGAGCCCGAAATGAAGGCAGGCTATATTAGTGTCTGCCAGAAATTTCCTATTCTCGCATGAATTATCAGACAATGTTGATTTTTGCGAGTCCGGTTCGGGAATATTTCTGACAATTCAGCCGTTTTCCATCGATTCTCGCTCCCATTTCGCCAGCCGGTCAGCGGAGACCGAATTCAGCCTACAGGCCTCCATCCAGTTGACGCCTTGGCGGGACCGGTTCAACACCCCCTTTTGAAATGCCGCCGTAAGGCAGCTCGTTTCAGCTTCCACATCTCCCGCAGATTGTCGCGAACCAGCAAGACATATTGATGCACGTTGTACGCCAACCTGACATCGCCACGTGCTGATCTAAGATCATAACACGCACAACATACGCTAAAATTCTCACTGTAAAAAATTCGCACCGGATGTCCGCAGCCCCACGCTATTGATCGCCAACTTTTCTTCGTCTGATTACCGAACCGACCATGTCCGGCAAATTCCTGAAATTTGATACGCTGTCCTTACATGCGGGACAGCATCCTGATGCGGCGACCCGCGCGCGGGCCACGCCCATCTACCAGACCGCTTCCTATGTGTTTCAGGATGCCGACCACGCGGCATCGATATTCAATATCGAACGAACCGGGCATGTTTATTCACGCATCTCCAATCCGACCAATGCCGTCCTGGAGGAACGCGTATCGGCATTGGAGGGCGGCGTCGGCGCCATCGCGACCGCCAGCGGGCAGGCGGCTTTTCATCTGGCCCTGGCAACTTTGGTTTCGGCAGGCTCACATATCGTTTCTTCGCAGTCCATTTATGGTGGGTCGCACAATCTTCTCAGCTACACCATGCCCCGATTCGGCATTGAAACCACATTCGTCCATCCGCGCGATGTGGATGCAATCGCCGGTGCCATTCGCCCCAACACGCGGCTGATATTTGGCGAAGTCGTTGGCAATCCCGGCTGCGAGATTCTCGACATTCCAAAAGTTTCCGCGATCGCTCACGAACACGGACTGCCACTCCTCATCGACTCGACATTTACCACCCCCTATCTCTGCCGGCCATTTGAGCTGGGCGCGGATATTGTGTTTCATTCGGCTACCAAGTTCCTGAGCGGCCACGGCGTGGTCATCGGTGGGGTACTGGTTGACAGTGGCAAGTTTGACTGGATTGAATCGGGCAAGTTTCCGACACTGACTGAACCTTATGACGGTTTTCATGGACTGAATTTTGCTGAGGAGTTCGGACCCGCCGCCTATATCACCCGCGCGCGCAAGGAAGGCGCGAGAGACTTTGGCGCCTGCATGAGTCCCACGACTGCATTCTATGTTCTGCAGGGCCTCGAAACGCTGCCATTGCGAATGCAACGACATGTTTCAAACACCCGGAAGATCGTTGAATATCTGGCTTCCCATCCGGCGGTCGAATGGGTCAGTTATCCCGAGCTACCCAGCCACCCGGACCATGAGCTGGCGATGCGCCAACTGCCCAAAGGCGCCGGTGCGGTTTTCGCATTCGGTGTCAAAGGCGGCCGCCAGGCCGGGCATCAGTTGATCTCGAAACTGAAACTGTTCTCTCACCTTGCCAACGTCGGTGACGCCAAATCTCTGATCATTCATCCCGCCTCGACGACCCACCACCGCATGGACGCGGATGCCCTGGCAGCAGCTGGCATTTCGGAAGGACTGGTACGCCTGTCCGTTGGGCTCGAAGATCCGGAAGACCTGCTCAACGACCTCGACGCCGGTCTTAAAGCCTCCCAGCGCAGTCGCTGACCGCCACCGTCTGAACGGACCCAGCCGCAACTGCAATGAAAGTTCAGGTGAATGGCCTTCCGGCTTATGCGTTTAACGGAAATCAACCCATCAATCCCGAACGACCGACCGTGCTATTCGTACACGGAGCGGCACTGGACCACACGGTGTGGACATTGCCGGCACGGTATTTTTCGCGGCAGGGTCATAACGTGCTGGCCGTCGATCTGCCAGGCCACGGTCTCTCGGAGGGCAAGTGTCAATCTGCAATCTCGGACTATGCGGACTGGCTGATCGAGTTTCTGGAGGCGGTGGGAATTGAGCAGACGGCATTGGTCGGACACAGCATGGGATCCCTGATCGCACTGGACTGTGCGGGACGGTACATTGACCGAATCCGCGCCCTGGTACTCATCGGTACGGCGGTACCGATGCCGGTGACAGATCTGCTGCTGGACGCAGCGAAAAACAACACCCAGCGCGCAATCGAGATGCTCACCGCCTGGGGACACAGTCCCAGTGCTCACATCGGTGGAAACGAAACGCCAGGCATGTGGATGATCGGTGGCTTGGCGCGTCTTTTTGAGCGCGGCGGTCTCGGCACCCTGTACAATGATCTCATGGCCTGTAACAATTACATGAACGGAATGGTGGCGGCCCGGAACGTCGCGTGTCCGACAATGTTGATTCTAGGTGAACACGATATGTTGACGCCGGCACGGGCGGCAGAAAAACTGACGGCAGAAATTGAAAATTCGCAAACGATCGTACTTGAGAAAACCGGACATACCATAATGTCTGAAAAACCCGATTCGCTGCTTGACTGCCTGATCAGAATAGTCTGACGGCAGCGGATTCAAAGGCGTTATTGACAGATGATGGATACAGTATTTTCACAGTTTACCACTTGGGCAACTCACATTTGGGTTCAGGTGGCCGTGGTACTGGTGATCACCCTGATCGCCAGCCGTATCCGGCAGCTGCTCGTCGGCAGCATCAGACGCAAACTCGCATCAACCGATCAGATCTGGAGCCTGTCGATCGTCCAGGCCCTTCAGCAGCCGGCCGCACTACTGATCTGGATTGCAGGCGTTTCCTTTTCACTAGATATCGTTCGAACGCAATATCAGACGCCCATATTTGATTCGGTGCCCGTACTTCGAATCGTGGCTGTCATTGCGACTCTGACATGGTTTCTGATCAAGCTGGGGCATTTCTATGAGCGCCACTACATTGAACGGAAATTGACCGATCAGCCGGGTTACGATCGAACCACCGTTGAATTTATTGGCAAACTCGCGCGGGCCTCTGTCATCGTGTTAGGTACACTGGTCGCGATGCAGAGCTTGGGCTTGAACATAGCCGGCATACTGGCGTTCGGTGGCGTGGGTGGCATCGCGATTGGTTTTGCCGCCCGCGAACTGATCGCCAACTACTTTGGCGCAGTCATGCTGTTTCTGGACAAACCATTCAAAGTCGGTGATGTCATCACCTCACCCGAAAAAGACATTGAGGGCACGGTTACCGCCATCGGTTGGCGTCAAACCATCATCGAACGTTTTGATACGCGAACGCTCTATGTTCCAAACTCTGTCTTTTCAAGCATCTCAGTGCGCAATCACACCCGCCAGCGAAATCGGCGAATCTACGAATACGTTGGCATTCGTTATCACGACTCTGCACAACTTGAAACGATCGTTTCAGATATCAAGGACATGCTCCTGAATCATCCTGAAATTGATCAGAACAATTCGATCATGGTGAATTTTGACCGATTTGCCGCCTCATCGCTTGATATTTTCATCTACTGTTTTACCATCGCCACTGCATGGGCCGATTACCAGGCCGTCAAACAGGATGTGCTGGTGAAGGCGATGGCAGTCATCGATCGGCACGGTGCCGAGATTGCGTATCCAACCACGACGGTCGAATTTCACACCGAAGTTGCATTGGATGAAGTCACAAAGAAGATCGGCCAGTGATCACAATGCCCTCGCTTTCAATAACGTAACACTATTGAACTGAACTTCGTCCTCCTGAACCATCAGACGTTACCTATACCCCGCAAAAAATTCAAAGTAAGGTCTGATCCGTCGGCATGAACTGAGAGACTTCGACTGGTCCGTTTCTAATCGCGTGCTCTCGCGAACCGGATCGTCGCTGTCTCAAATTCTGCCTGATGTGTGGGCAAATCCAGAACGCGAAACGCACGACCTTATCCAATGGACTCCCCCGGAATTGGGTTTTCGCACATTGGCCGCTGCTGGAGTGCAGCTTCCACGTCAAGCACAATCGAAATGGGTGATATTTGAACTCAATGTGCAACGAGCAATGACCGAAACATGCCATCCTAGACCGACAGGACGAGCCATCTGGTTGGAGAAAGCTGTCATTACCAAACAGATGAGAGGACCGCCACCTGTTCTGGGCCGGCGAACCATGCACACACAGTCAGAACAGAAAACAACAGCATCGGTGATTGACAAAACCTATGCTGATGTTGAAGAACTTCACGTTCTGCCACTGAATCGACGTGGGGGCATGTTCATTGTGAAATTGACGGTTGCCTGCAATATGGAGCCTTGCCTAAAAGGCACAGTACTGATGAACTGAGCGAAGGAAGATCGCATTGACTTTGTTTCCCAGCAATTGGCGGCTGTCACTTAGACAAGTTAGTTGGTATAATTTGCTGTGTAGGGAACCATATAATAGTTGTAGGATTCTTATATGTGATCGATCCGAAATCCATTCAGTTATGGTGCGTCTTAAAAAATGGCATTCCGTCTTGATTGTATTTGAAAATAAAACGAGGAAGTCGTTCGGCCTAGGTTGAATTGGCGTTCAGACTGTAACCGAAAAAGATCGCCAGTATCAAAAGATCTTAAAATCAACTCGAAAAGAATGAATCTGTCGCTTCCGAATCATCCCAAAATGGAAAAAAACACCTTAATATTGAGTACATTAACTGCCTTGAGTTCTATGGCTTTGATAGCACTGTTCAGTTGGCTATTTGTTTCGGTAAGCTCTCACGGACAAAGATTGACCGAACTCAAGACCGCATCAGGAATGAATGAATTTCGCTTGGACCAGATCGAAAAAAACAGGGAATCCATTGAAGCAATCAGAAGTACCGTCATTGAAAACAAGACCGCCATTGCAGCAGTCGGCAGTACCGTCATTGAAAACAAGACCGCCATTGCAGCAGTCGGCAGTACCGTCATTGAAAACAAGACCGCCATTGCAGCAGTCGGCAGTACCGTCATTGAAAACAAGACCGCCATTGCAGCAGTCAGCAGTACCGTCATTGAAAACAAGACCGCCATTGCAGCACTGAATACCCGCATTGACACACTGGACGTCCGCATCAACACATTGGACACGCGGTTAAGCAATCTCGAAACCGATCTGAACACCCGATTTAACGCCACTGACGCCCAGAACGCAAAAATTCTGAAACTATTGGAGGAGATTGGGGGGCGGCAAGGATTGCACTCTGAACAAAATCAGCTTTCATACTTACCACAGGGCAACAATCGGCAATCTCCAGGGTTATAGCCTTGCAGAATAAGATGCGCCGGATGTGCGATAAAACCTCAAAATGAAGATCCCTCCCTGTTTGAAATGCCCATTGATCCAAAAAGCTTTTTCATGGCATCAATATGCACCGAACTGCAGGTCTAGCTTATTGTTTCGGTCGCCAAAAATTGACTCGGTTATGCCGGCAGGCGCGCTCCTGAAACCTGTGGTCAAGTGCTAAGCCGCGTCCGGTATGTTGCGCGTTCCTTCGGTCGAACTCATCGGCCTATCCGGTAACCGCGTGGTTTCGTCCTGCTGGGGTGAAATGTCATGGCCCCGACACTGTCCATCGTTTCCATGAAGTAACCGGAAAGCGCGCATCTTCCCGAGCTGGCGGATTGCGGCAAGGGACATATCCCTGTCACCCACCCCTATGGTAGTTTCGGTTTCGCTCCCATCTCAACGCTTATTCGTCATCAAGCAGCAGACCTCATCTCTCGAATTTGTTGACTGGTACGCCGTCAAGCTGCTGAGTGGTATCATTTTCGACGAGGATATTCCGAGTCCGAATCAGTCCAAGCGCATTGTATGGTTCAATGGATGCGGAGTTTTCGAGCACCTTTTGACAGAATCGAAGATCTCAAAGCAGCGCGACCGCCTCACGCAGGTACTGGCCATCGGTCGCGTCCGGTCCAGAAAAATGAAGACGGATCCGACCAGCCACATTTCTCTGAAATTTGAGATATCGAATCGGCCGTCTGCGCGGGTCGACTCGACTGCCAGCCTTCCGCCTGATCGTATCTTTCGCCATTGGGAAAGAGTCAGAACAGTTGAATGTCTTTATCGCTACTTTTTTCGCACCTTGATTTCCCGATGCAGAATATAGAGCGTACTCAGAATGATCACAGATGCACCGCCAAGTGCCGAGATGGTTGGTATTTCGCTGAAAAGAAAGTAGCCTGCGATCACCATGAAAATCATTCGAGAATAAAGAAACGGCGCCACGAACTGAGCATCGCCCAGAGCATAACCGCGCACATCCATATAATTTCGAAGCGACGACGTCGCTGCGATCAGGGTGAGCAGAATCCATTCGCGAAGATCAGGCGACTCCCAGACCAGCAGTGCTGGTGGCAAGCTGCCCAGTCCCAATATGACTGAGAAATACAGGACGATCGTACCCGCACTTTCAGTTCTCGACAGCTGCTTGCCCATGATCAGTTTCAGCGAAAAGGCCATGGACGCGAAAATCGGTGTCAGCCATTTGATGCTGATGGGCTCCGGCAGATATCCGATGACCAGCATTGCACCAAAAAATCCGAGGATTGATGCGCTGATTCTGCGAACGCCGATTTTTTCTTTCAGCATTGGAATACTGAGTGCGGTAACAAATAGCGGCGTGGTGAAAAAGAGCGCGGTCACAGTCGCCAGCGGCAGTATCTGGATCGAATAAAAGCCCAGGTTGATGGCAATGACACCAATCGCGCCTCTTAAAATATGCAGTTTCAGTCGATCGGTTCGAATGCTGAAATCAGTCTTATGCAGTGTGAAAGCAAGGATAATGAGAGCGCCGAGAGCGCCGCGTATGAAGACGGCCTGTGCCGAATGAATGGCGCCAGCCAGTTCATGCACGCCAGAACTCATGACAGTCGCAACCACCGCGGAGCCGACGATCCAGAGGGCGCCACGCAGATTGTTCGTCGCACTCGCCACCTAATCGCTCACTTCGGTTCCAGATGGCAAAGGAGAACGCAATATGGATTTCGGTCTAACAGGTAAAAATGCACTGATCTGCGCCTCCAGCAGAGGCCTTGGCAAGGGCTGCGCCCGCGCCCTCGCTGCCGAAGGAGTGAACGTCTGGCTGAATGGACGCGACGCAACATCCCTGCGATCGGCCGAACGGGAAATACAGACGGTTGCCACCGGTACGGTGGCTGGCATCTGCTGCGACATCACAACGGCGGAAGGACGCGACAAAGCGCTGGCTGAAACACCCCAACTTGACATTCTGGTGAACAACGCCGGCGGCCCGCCGGTTGGAGATTTTCGCGAGTTCAGCCTGCGCGATTGGGAGAGTGCGCTGAATAACAACATGCTCACCCAAATCGACCTTTTCCAGCGCGTCATTGGCGGCATGATCGAAAGACGCTTCGGACGGATCATCAACATTACCTCATCATCCGTTAAGTCGCCCATCCAAAACTTGGATCTCTCCAACGGTGCGCGGTCGGGATTGACGGGTTTTTTCGCCGGCGTATCGCGGCAGGTCGCCTCCCACAGCGTAACGGTCAATGCCATTCTACCCGGTCGATTTGACACCGACCGACTTCGTACCAGCATGTCTCGGGCCGCCGACAGCACCAATCAGTCAATTGAGGAAGTGCTGGAAAAGAGCAGACAGAACATTCCTGCCAAACGTTTCGGCACAGCTGAAGAATTTGGCACGCTCTGTGCCTTCCTCTGCAGTACGCACGCAAGTTATATTACCGGACAGAATATTCTGATTGACGGTGGTCTAGTCGCCCTCAACCCGTAAACCAGCCCACTGGCATTTCCAGTTGCACATCTTCCGGCAGCAGACACAGTTCGTCGTTACAGGCCTGCAGTCGAATTTCAAGCCGCAATGGCGAGTCCGGCTCACCGATGGACTGAGCTTCAATCGGAAACTGTAAAGTTCCACTCCAGACGGACAGGGGTTCGGTCTGAAACGACAGTGTCTTCTCCTCCGCCGGCGGGTAATGCACGGACTGGAGCAGCCACGCATCCGAGGCCGGCGAAATCTGGGTGGCAATCAGATTATCAGCCAATGGTTGATTGGACTGAATGTGCCAGCCATCCGCCAAAGCAACTTCCACCATTGCAGACAGTCGGTCTTCCTTCTGGTTCTTTGCCCGAAGCGATATTTTCGCATGGCCGGAGGCCGCATATTCCAGCGGACCGACGGCACCGCCGCGGTGATATTCCAGCGCTTTAAGGGTATATCCGTAGCTGGTTGGCGCTTGCACGATCTCTGCCGCAAACGCCTGGAACAGCTGCTCTGTCAGTCGCGCGTACACCTGCTGTCCGGTACGGCGAAAGAGCATTGACAGCGCACTCGCGGCAACCGCATTGCCCGATGGCAGCGCCTCATCGAAACGGTCCTTCTGCCGGGCGATCAATCCTGGCGCATCCGCTTCGGATACTGAAAAGAATCCACCGTGCCGCTCATCCCAGAAACGTCTCACCATCGCGTCCACCAGCGACTGGCCGCGGTCCAGCCACCTCGCTTCACCGGTTGCATCGTACAACGTCAGCAGGGACTGCGCGAGATAGGCATAGTCTCGAAGTTTACCCGACTCGCTCAACTGTCCGTTCCGAAATATTCGATAAAGGTGTTCCGTCTCCGCCTGCCAGGCATGCGTCCAAAGGAACTCGGCGGCAACCTGTGCCGCATTGAGGTATCGATCGTCCATCAATGTCGATCCAGCATGCACCAGAGTGGTAATCATCATCGCATTCCAGGCGGTGATCACCTTATCATCCAAGTAGGGTTTTTCTCTCAGATCGCGGACCATTCGCAACTGCTCCACTGCTGCCGTCAGCTGATGAAGATAGGCCTCCGTGCCGATGCCTGCCGCCGCGGCGCGGGCTTCTGGAAGTTCTTCCAGGTGCAGAATGTTCGCCCCTTCAAAGTTGCCATTTTCGGTCACACCATAGTGATCGATCACCAATTCAGCACTGTCGCCGATCGTCGCAACAATCTCAGCCACGGTCCAAATGAAGAAAGCGCCCTCTTTTCCCTCGCTGTCGGCATCGGTGGCTGACCAGAACACACCGACCTCGCTGCGCATATCGCGCAGTACGTAATTCAAGGTCTGTTCAGCGACGCGGCGATACAGATCGCGGCCGGTCAACTCATAGGCCTGAAGATAGGCCCGCGCCAAATGCGCCTGATTGTAGAGCATTTTCTCAAAATGCGGCACCAGCCAGTCGTTATCGACAGAATAACGGTGGAACCCGCCTCCCACATGATCGCGGATGCCACCCATCGCCATTTCGGTCAGGCGATTTTCCGCCAGTTGCAACGCCATGTCGTCATCATGTCGAATGGCTGCATCAAGCAGCAGAAACAGTTCCGATTCCAACGGGAAATGTGGCGTTGGAGGTGAAAATTCGTCATTCTGACCTTCCGCGATCATCAGTTCAGCAATAAACTGAGAAACCTGTGCCCTGCTCAGCTTGAACTTTACGCCTGACGGAGCGCCGAACGTCTGAATCCGCTCGGTGACCTGGCCGGCGATGGTTTCAATTTCATTTCTCCTGTCTTTCCAAGCCTTCTGCACCTCGTTCAGAAGCATCTCAAATTCCTCTCGTGGTGCATAGACCAGTCCCAGAAAAGGTTTGCCCTCAGGGGTAAGAAAGGCATGCAGGGGCCAGCCACCGCTACCGCCCATGATCTGCACCGCGAGCAGGTACAGCTCGTCAATATCCGGATTGATTTCCCGATCGACTTTGATGGCAATGAAGTGCTCATTCAACAATTGGGCGATGGTCAGATCGTCGTAGCTTTCTTCTTCCATCACGTGACACCAATGGCAGGAAGAATAGCCGATGGATACCAGCACGGGCTTATCGAGGCGTCTGGCCAGTTCAAAGGCTTCATCGCCCCAGCTGTGCCAGTCGACGGGATTATGCGCATGCTGATTCAGGTAAGGAGACAGTTCCAGAATCAGGCGGTTGGTATAGTGAGGCGCCCCATCGGCGTAGCGATGCCGGGAACGGATTTGGTGATCTGGCACCCGGTTCTGCCAAGCCTGGCTGATTGCCTGCTGGACATCGTCGGGGAACATCAGGCCACCCGGTAGGGGTTTAGCTTCAGCTGCGGCCGCACACTGAATGGACAACGACCATCCCAAAATGACGAACAGGCCAAAACTTCGACGGCAGCTGATTCCCAATGTCGTCATCAGAACGTGCGATATCTGTTGAAGGAATTCGTCGCATCGATTCGGCCCCAGATCACACCGATGATCAATCCTGCGGTATGTGCGGCATTGGCGATGCCCGGAATCAGACCGATCCAGCAGACGATGAACCAGATCAGCATGAGCGGTATGACGGCTTTGGGGATCACCCCGGTGTAGCCAATGGGGTTGATCCGCATCTGCATCCAGACGTAGCCTAAGAAGGCATAAACGACACCTGACATCCCGCCAAATGCCGGACCTGAATAATAGTATTGAGCAAGGTTGGAAACGGATGCGGTGATGGCGAATATGGCAAAATACGTCAGCCATCCCCGGCGCTTCTCGATGGCTCCACCGCACACCCAGACCCACAGCAGATTGAATATCAGGTGATAGATGTCAAAATGGAGAAAAGTCGGTGTAACCAGACGCCAGACCTGACCGGCGCGGATCTCATCCAGCTCACCAAACGAAGAGCCGGAAATGAGCGCAACCGAAACGATTCGGTTGTCCTCTCCAAAGCCACTCAACAATGTAACAAACACCGACATGCCGATTAAGCCAAAGGTGATCAGCATGTCGGCACTATCCCCATGTTCATTGAATTGCAGTCAATCATCAATCAGTTCGATGCGGTCCGCATCGCCTAGGGTTACCACCCGTCCATCAAGGGTTGTAAACGTCCGCCCCCGGATGTCTTTCTGGCGCGCCCGGTAGCTGTGCGGCTGTTCCTGCTGGGCATTGATGACGTGAATGGTCAGTATGGCGTTGTCGGACTGCCACTTGAAGTAGTAAACGACGCCCGATGAGGCCGCCAGAATTCCGGCCACCGTGTATAACACCCATTTGGCGGGTCTGTATGGAAATGAGACTTCGGCTCTCGCTTTTTTGACAACCTGCGACACGGGTCTGAACCTAGCCTGGTAGACCAGTAAAACAACAATAATGACTACGGTCGTAAACAGGATTTTTGTCAACATGAAGAATCAGGCACTTTGGTTCATACGAATGACCGCATGGATGGGCTGGTTTCTATTTTATGACAACAGGCGGCGGCATTCGTTCCCGCTGCAGGCTGTTTCGTCATTAAATGTATCTGCCTGCCCATCGCCATTGGCCAATGCCAAGCAAAGCGGTCTTGAGAGATCCATGGTTCAGGAGTCAAGTCAGAATGAGAAATGTGGCGGCTGAATCGAACTTTTGGCAAGATCATATTTGAGCCACTGGTTTAGAATGAAGATGTTGATCATTCGGGGTTACACTCTTGCACGGGTTTCAGATGCGGTTCAGATTCAGACGACGAAACATCTCGCCAGAATAAAGACGGTTCGCCGGTCACATTGACGTCCGCCACAGTTTCCCGATTTGAAGTCATGCGGGCTTTCGACTGAATTTCGGTAGCTTGGATCGGGCCGCCAGCGGTTCAATGGCAGAGTTTATCTCTTTCTTCGGAACGCGTTCTACCCGTTGTTCTTCTGAGCATCGGCATGGAGTTCTGTGCTGATTACAGAAAAGGTGTCATCTGGAGCAATGGCGTATGATGGCGCGAGCGTAGCACCCCCTCTTTTCCGGGTAATTTCAGGAAAGAATCGCTACGCGTAACTCAATTGGCCATAATGCCAGGATGAATGTCGCATTAAATCATGAAACCCATTCGTACATATCGCAACAATTAAGCGCATTATGTCAAATGGTCCGTAAAATAAGGTGCCAGTGGAAATTAATGCTTCGGAGCGGGTACGTGAATTCGCTGTCTCGTTTCCTGAATGGTCAACTATGGTTTCCATGCTGATGGTTTTCAGAAGAGATTTTCTTAGGAAAACCGTCAATCTGACAAAGATGATCTGCTGAGCCGTCAATTCTCGGGCTGATCGCACGAATCTGACCGACCACAGCAAATGACTGCCTTGATCTCTCCAGACCTCAACTCATAGTTTTACCCGGTTTGTTCGGCCAAACACCTTCAATTCAGCGATTGAAATGGACAATCGCGCTGATATGTGTGGCGCATGTGCTGGGCATGGTCCCGTTCGCTGTCTACCCCACCCTGATCCCGTCGCTACAGCTCGAGTGGGGTGCCACCAACACTGAAATCGGTTGGGTTGCAGGCATCTATTTCGGCGGATATCTGTTGGGCGTCTTTCTGCTGGTGCCATTGACTGACCGAATTGATGCGCGACGGATCTATCTTTATTCGATGGCATTGACAGTTCTGGCTCCATTGGGCTTTGCCTTCGTAAATTCTGGTGTAACTTCAGCAAGTACATGGCGCTTCATTCAGGGCGTTGGGCTAGCCGGCACCTATATGCCAGGCCTCAAGGCACTGGTTGATGCCGTGCCCGACCGAATTCAAGGCAGAACCGTTGCGGTCTACACCATGTGCTTCGGTGTCGGTGTCGCCGTCTCTTTTTTGGTTGCAGGGTATCTTGCGGAGTTCCTGACCTGGCAGTTGAATTTCGCCGCCTCATCAATCGGCGCATTCCTGGCTTTCGCGATTGCACTATTCGCTCTTCCACAGACTGTACCACTTCGCGCGACGGAAAAGTCACACCTATTGAATGATTTTAAGACGGTTTTTCGAAATCGCAGGGCAATTGGGTTCAGCATCGCCTACAGTGTCCACAATATGGAATTGTTTGTATTCCGCTCGTGGACGGTAACCTTTCTGGTGTTTGCGCTGGCCAGTCGAGATACACCTACTGTTGGAAGTGCATGGAATCCGGCATTCATCGTCGCGTGCGCGACTTTTTTGGCCCAACCGTTCAGCGTGATTGTCAATGAAATCGCTACCCGACTGAACAGAATTGTGGTTATCAACTCGGTCATGGTATTGGCGGGATTAACTGGGATCGCGCTTGGTTTTTCCAGTCAATATGCGATGATCCTCATCGTTGGGCTGGTTATTCTTTACGCGATCTTATCCATTGCGGATTCAGCTTCCATTACGTCTGCAGTGATCGCTACGGCTGAGGCGAAGGTTCGGGGCGCTACGATGGCGGTGCATACACTGATTGGATTTGTTGGTGCGTTCATCGGCCCGATTATTTTCGGGTTCGTACTAGATCTGGCAGGTGGCGGCGACAGTCGACTCGCCTGGGGAACAGCGTTTACCGTACTGGCGGTCATCATTCTGATCGGACCGGTCGCAGTTCTCAAGATGTCAAATCGTAAACCTTTCTAAGCTGTTTATGGGGTGGTGTGCGGAGTTTATTCACCATACATGAATATTGGGAACCAGCCGATTCAGATCCGTTTTCCAGTATGAATGTGTCATCCTTCCGCAACAGTTCGACAGATTGATGTCTTGCGATTTTATGGTGTCTTTTCGATCACCTAAACCCGATTTCGACACTTTCTATGTTGCTGTGGTTGATTGTAGTCCTCCGAAATGGTGAGATTTTTTTTCGATGTGACGCAATGACTCGGTCACACTCCCTCAACCCTGTTTTTCAATGCCTGTTCATTCCAGATTGGGCGTGTTCCTTTGATGACCATCCGTGGTTTTCATCTTCTCCATTTCTGCCAGCACCCGCCGCGACAGCAACGGAGCGCAAATTCCAACTGCGTCTGATCACACTGTGTATTCATGGCTGAGTCCTCTGTGAATGACTTAATTCATTGATTAAGTTATCATTATAACTTATATTTCACATTTTTCACAACTACCGGTGAAAAATGTGGGTTAGTTCAACAGAGCGAAGCGTCACTCTTCGAATCGGATTGAACGCGCTAAAACATGCTTGGATTGGAACCAAGGCAAAACCTCATAATTGATTGGTTGAAATTAGTCTTTTCTCAAATCTAGTCCCCAACACGAGACTATCATTCCTGTAACTTATCAGAACATTCAAACAATAAGCCAGTCAGTAACAGACATAAAAATCAATCTGAAAATCCAAAATGATCCGAACTCGTTTGCATACGCAATTTCATCTACCCCGTTTCCTGCTGCTTATCTTCGCCTGTGCGACTTTTTGGTTGATCACTCCAGACGTAGAAGCTCAATTTTCATCCTTCACACGCAACTGGCCCAACACAGAATTTGAAAACGCAGTCATTGATCTTACTGAAATTCGATCGGGTGGAGTGCCGAAAGACGGTATCCCCGCGATCGATGAGCCGAAATTCGTATCCATTGATTCAGCCATGGAATGGCTGGACCCCAAGGAGCCGGTCATCGTTTTGGACATTCTGGGTCAGGCCAAATCCTATCCGCTACAAATCTTGATCTGGCACGAAATCGTTAACGATGAGTTGAATGGCAGGTACATCGCTGTAACCTTCTGTCCCCTTTGCAACGCGTCGATCGTCTTTGACCGAAATCTCGACGGTGAAATTGTTGATTTTGGTACCACGGGAAACCTGAGAAACAGTGACCTCGTCATGTATGACCGTCAGACCGAGTCCTGGTGGCAGCAGATCACTGGTAGCAGTATCGTCGGATTTTACGCTGGAACCGATCTCCAATTACTGCCTTCGCAAATCACTTCTTTTGAACAGTTTTCGACAGCATATCCTGAAGGACTGGTACTATCTCGAGATACTGGATTCCGACGTCGTTATGGGGAGAATCCCTACCGAGGTTACGATGACATAAACAACGTTCCTTTTCTGCTGGACGATCCAGCCGACCCCCGACTACCGGCCATGGAAAGAGTCGTTAATGTGTCGGTTAATGATCGACACCGGGTCTATCCCTTTTCCGCATTTGTGGACAAACCAATTATCAATGACATTTTTAACGGTGTACCGATTGTAATTTTCAGCATGAATGATGCGACGTCTGCGCTTGATGAACGTCAGATAGCGAATTCTCGAATCATTCCTTCTGCCACTGCATACCGGCGCCAGCTTGGTGAATATGTGCTGGAGTTCGAAAAACAGGATGACGGTAACTTTTATGATGTGCAAACCGGCTCTCAGTGGAATCTGTTCGGTCAAGCCATTGGCGGGCCCTTGAAAGGTCAGAAGCTGGTGGATATTGCAAACGGCGTGCATTTCGCCTTTGCCTGGCTGGTATTTCACCCGGATTCGGAAATTTATGATCGTATGTAGAGCTCTGACTGTGGGTGCACCAAGCCTGCCTCATTTTTTGCATTGATGGCTTCCATCCAAGTTTTCACATTTTCTCCGCCGGACTGATCAAACTGACGTGACATTAAGTACTCACACGAAAACATCATATGCCCGGTTAAGTTGAGTCATTCAACTCCTGTAAGTTCGCTTGAATTCAATCTGATTTCTTTCAGTGATATCTGTGATTCGGATAGATTCATTTCTTTACCCTCGTCGAAACTACAGTATTCAGCATAATAAAATGTTGGCTATTTGCACACTCGCAATATGCCACCCGATCAAATCTCTAAGATCGCCAATCTGAGCATCGTCAGACGCGAGGTCTGGCCAATCATGCGCCTCGCCGGGCCGGTGCTGCTGAGCCGGGCGGGAGCGATACTGATCGTAACGATTGATGTCGCCATGTGTGGTTATGCCGGCACCAAGGAGATTGCATACTACGGATTGGCAAATGGCCCTCACGTATCTTTGATCCTGATCGGAATCGGTTCAGTTCTACCTGTCGCAATTTTGACCGCCAGCTATGACGGCAATGGCAAATTCGCAAGCTGTGGCATAGTCTGGCGGGTTGGTTTGATACACGCACTCGTGATCGGTATTACTTTGGGTGTACTGATGCAATTCGGCGAGTACTTTTTCCTGCTGGTCGGTCAAAGTGAAGAACTGTCTTACGGTAGTGGACGGGTGCTTGCCATGCACGGACTCGGGCTGGCCGGTCTGCTTTGCATCATCACCACCTCACTGTTCCTCGAGGGCCTGCAGCGACCCATGCCTGCCACGCTGGTCGCTCTGGGAGGCAATGTTCTCAATCTTTATCTGAATTGGGTCTTCATTTTCGGCAATCACGGTGCACCAGCGATGGGTGCGGAAGGCGCCGCGCTGGCGACAAGTATTGTCCGCTGGGTTTCGTTTCTCGTGCTGCTGGCTTACGTGTTTTATGCCTTCGATAAAGTTCGTTATGGCATCATCGGCAAGCTCACCCAATTTCGAGAGTTTTCAAGGAACTTGCGCCAGTTGGGGTACCCGACTGCGATCGGTCACGGCATGGAGTCCGCCTCATTTTTGGTGTTGACCCTGTTCGCCGGTTACATGGGTGTACTCGAGACCGCCGCCTGGACGGTCGGAATGAATCTCATTACCATTGCATTCATGATCGCTCTGGGCTATTCAATGGCGGCCAGTGTGCGGGTCGCCCATTCATTGGGTAGAAACGACCCACAGGGTGCCGCGTCATCGGGTTGGACCGCACTTTTGCTTGGCGCACTGTCGCTGGGAGTGATCGCCATTTTGTTCCTGCTCGCGCCGGAGCCTCTCTCCAGAATTTACAGTCAAGACCCAGACGTATTGAAAATTGCCGTCCCAACCGTCGTCGTCGCCTCCTTCATCTTAATACTGGACGGAGTCCAGGCCGTTGGCGTCGGAATACTGAGAGGCTACAGAGACATGTGGTTCATCACCTGCGTACTGATCACTTCTTTCTGGGTGGTGATGATTCCTTTGGCCTGGCTGTTCGGAATTCGTATGCACGGCGGCCCGGAAGGTCTGATGTGGTCCGTGGGAATTGCGTGTGTGGTTGCTACTGCAATGTTGGTTGTCCGATTCCGTCACCTGATGGCGCAATCGCTGTAAACGCCAGACCCATCTGCGCGCCGATTTTCAAGATGGAGAGTTTCAGTTTCGCGTCTATTTTGAACCCCCGCCCCACAATCTGAGCCAGTCCGGGACGGAAGACCGGCGATTTTCAATTTTCTTGAAATTGCGTTTCTTCGGTCCGACATAGAGTTGACGCGGTCGGCCGATTTTCTGACTTTCGTCCTCGGTGAACATTTCCTTCCAGTGTGCGATCCAACCCACCGTTCTGGCAATCGCGAACAGAACCGTGAACATCTGGGTGGGAAAGCCCAATGCCCGCAGGATGATTCCAGAATAAAAATCAACGTTTGGATAGAGTTTCTTTTCAATGAAATAGTCGTCTTCCAACGCGATGCGTTCAAGTTCCAGAGCAATGGGCAGAACCGGGTCTGAAATGCCAAGTTCTTTCAGCACCTCATGGCATGTCTCCTTCATGACCTTGGCCCGCGGGTCAAAATTCTTGTAGACCCGGTGGCCGAATCCCATCAGACGAAAGCTGTCGTCTTTATCCTTCGCTCGATCGATAAACATCCGAATGTTCTTTTCGTCACCGATTTCGTTCAGCATATTCAGTACCGCTTCATTTGCACCCCCATGTGCCGGTCCCCACAGTGATGCAATGCCTGAAGCGACACATGCGAACGGATTGGCACCAGAAGAGCCCGCCAGTCGAACGGTTGAAGTTGACGCGTTCTGTTCGTGGTCGGCGTGAAGAATCAAGATGCGGTCCACTGCCTTCGCAAAAATCGGATTGACGGTGTATTCTTCAGTCGGCACTGCGAACATCATACGAAGCAGGTTTTCAGAATACGTCAGATCGTTCTTTGGATACATGAAGGGCTGGCCAAGCGAGTATTTGAATGCATACGCACCGATCGTTGGCATTTTGGCGATTATCCGATGTGCCGCAATCATTCTCTGAATGGGATCATGGATGTCGGTATCTTCGTGGTAAAACGCTGACAGAGCTCCGACCACTCCAACCATGATCGCCATCGGATGCGCGGAGCGCTTGAATCCTCGATAGAACGATGTCAACTGCTCATGCAGCATCGTGTGTCTGGTAATCGAGTTTTCAAACTCTCCTTTTTCTTCCGGTGACGGCAACTCACCGTGTAGCAGCAGGTAGCAGACATCCAGGTAATTGGAATTTGAGACAAGCTGTTCAATGGGATATCCGCGATGCAGCAGAACCCCTTTCTCACCATCTATAAAGGTGATGCTTGACCGACACGAACCTGTCGATGTAAATCCGGGATCATAGGTAAACATGCCCGTTGTCGCATATAGGCTGGATATATCGACCAGACTGGGTCCTTCACTCCCATCTAGAATTGGAAATTCGTAGGACTTCCCAGTTCGATTGTTCGTAATCGTAACGGTATTCTCATCAACCGCTTTTTCAGCGACTGTCACAGGTTTATTCTTGATTTGAACCATATCCTCACCATTAACAGCCATATGAATGACCCAAACTTCTCAAAACCGATTGATCGTTTCAGTTCAGGATTCCATAATGCGTTGTCGTTGAATTGAACATCTTCAGGCGGCAGTCAATCCTTCACTGATACAGAAAACGTGAATCGGTCAAGGGGCTTGACACGCGACCAAGCGGTGTATACAGACGGGGAGCCCCTGAAAATTGACGATCTGAAGGCAATTTGCCAACCACACCTCCATATCTCGGTCAACCTATTTTAGCACGTGTCGGCCGATGGAACCCTAAGATGACAGCGAAACGGATTGTTGGCATTGACGAGCTGAGTTCACCGACCGCACGGCTGGAATTGAAAATTCGGCAGCGTATTCACCCTGACAGCAGCCTGCTTCCATGTGTATATGAGGATGAATTCAACACGTTGAATTGCGCTAACCAGAACTCAGCTCCCTACCACATGAACTCAATTGACTGATCAAGGCACCGATCATGGCACTGATTTGGAAAATAATTGCATGCTTTCGGTATCGCTTTCACCAAGTTGCGATCAGTGGGGTACCGCGCACCGCAATCAACAAAGCAGCTTCCAGAACGCTAACGCCAGCATGGTCAGACGGCATCAGTGGTGAAATCTTTCATGGTGAGTCGTAGTCGCAAATGCTAAAATTCATCAGAGTACTCCCGTGCAGGTTCCGCCAGTAGATTCATAACAAGACGAATCATCAGATCCTTATTGGCCGGTGTACTCTCAGCAATCAACAGCGTGAGCGCGGTCAGCGCCTGACTGTCCAGCGGCTGCGCAACACCCTCTTTCGCCAAATAAAGCATGAATAGGAGAGCACCGATCCTCTTGTTACCATCGGTAAACGGATGGTCCTTAACGATGAGGTACAAAAGGTTCGCCGCTTTCTCTTCAAGGCAGGTATAAAGCGGTTTGCCGAACATCGTCTGTTCGATATTGCCTAGAATGGCTTCCAATGCATCAGCCCGCTGGTTACCAAACAGTTGTGAAGCCTCACCTCTCGCCACGAGTTCGCTTCGCAACGTCTCAATCGCATGAGTTGCGAGATCGGTTTCGAGGGCACTGGTCGCCGGTTTCCCGTCGGTTGGTTTACCCAACCGATTATCGTCGTATTCAAAAAGCAGCCGCCACGTATCCGCATAGTCGACGATGAGATCCAGAATGATCTCATCGCTATCGTTCGCCAATGTCCGACTCCGTAGAGTTCGGGTTGACATGGCGAGCGTTACACGAGCTTCTTCCGCCCCACTTTCAGCCAGCCGATTTTCGTTCAGCGTGTGGCCGCGGGCCAAATGGTCGCACAGGGTGCGAATCGCCCATTGCAGAAAGTGCAAACCTCGCTTGGAGTTAACTTGGCAACCGACGGAAATGATGGCATCCAGACTGTAGTGACGGATGGTGTGCCAAATGTGTTGTGTGCTCTCGGTCTGAACGACCGGATAATCCCGAGTGGTTGCCTCAGCCGACAACTCGCCTGCGGCGTATATGTTCGTCAAAAGAAGGTCCACGTTGGCGGTTGTCGTATCAAACACCTCCGCGATCTGTCGTTGCGTCAGCCAGATGGTCTCAGCTTCCAGACGTACTTCCACGCGCGATTCGCTGTCCGGCTGATCATAGACGATGACTTCACCACCAAAATCGCCATTCGGTTTCGCGTTATCCATCAGACCCGCTCAAACATGAACTCAATCACATTTCCTCCAATCAGTCAGCAACATGCCAAGAACATGGGTGATACTCCAACCGCGGCCGTACGATCAATACAGAGTAACCAGCTTCAAATTTTAACTTGGTGGTCCGCTCTGTAACCAAATCGTCCTAGACCAGACGATTGAGCTGTTTCTTCGAAACTCCCAATCGTCCTGAGAGTTGAACCTGATTCCAACCGCTCTCTTTCATCAGGCCTGAAACGGCATCACCCGGAGCAGATGTCCAATCGGGAGCAAAACCATGCCGCTCGCTACTTCTGGAATTTTTTTCAATGATCAGAATGCCATCAACCTGACTCCAATCGGGGTCCCAATCCGATATCGGTTGATCGGTTGCGATGAATATCAGGCGATTCTTTTTATCCAACTGAATGGCCAATCGCCTCCGTCGTGACTTCGCAAATGCCGGTCCGAGTTTCTTATCCCCTTCCCTATGATTCTCAAAAATTTTTCGAGCCGATTTGGACCTGAAGTGGATTTTCAACGCTTCAATAACAGTCTGATGTTCGTCATTCAGTGGCATCTGAAATGGTAGAACGAACCGGTGTGGCGGTCACTCAATGGGTGAGAAGAGCAGGCAACCCGAATCCAGTCTAAAGATGCTCTTGGGAAAAACTCGGCCGGCATTGAATACAGACATTCCGCGGCTTTGCCCACCGTTCGCTGAGGTGGGGATTCGGTCGGTCAGTCAAGGAGCTTCAGCAATCCAACTGTGATTGCGACGATACCAAATGCAACAACGTACAACCGTTTGGTCAAGCGGCTATCAAGCTCAGCATTGTCAGCCTTCATCCGATTTTCCAGATTCTCCATCCGATATTCAAGCCGAGCACTGTCAGCCTTCATGCTACTCTCGAGCTGTGCGTAGTCAGCCTTCATGTCACTTCTAAGCTGTGCATTGTCAGCCTTCATGCTACTTTTGAGCTGGAGGTAGTCAGACTTCATGCTACTTTCGAGCTGTGCGTAGTCAGCCTTCATCCGGCTTTCCAGAGTCTCCATCCGACTTTCCAGCCGCGCATTGTACGTCTGAATGCGACTTTCAAGCTGTGCAATATCAGCTTTCGTAGCGACGCTTTCGTTCATGGCGTTGCGAACCATTGAAACAGTCGCAACAGCCTGGTCTTCGGTGAAACCATGCGCCTGCAGCTCACTCGCGGCCGCGTATGTATCAAATGTGGCGTTATTCATGCCAACGACCGACTCTTCACTGTTTGAGACATCATTCAATCCTTCCACCCCTGCTTCTGTAATAATCCAATCGAGACGTTGAACGTTGCGTGGTCAGATCAGATTTTTCTGTTTGCTGATCCCCATTATATGCTGAGGCAATTTCGCTGTCTCCATTTTGAGCCATTGGAAAGCGATTGGAGATTCATTAAAGCAGGGTGCAGAGACGTGAAGGGTACGACATTCGAAATCAGAGCGGTCCGGGACGGTGATGGTGGTGCCGATGGCGCACCGAGTGCGGTCGACAGGGCGGCTAAGCGGCCGGTAGCCGGGCCAGATGCCTCAGCGAGCGGGTGCGCGCCGGCTAGCCGTGGTGTGTGAACTGTTTTACGTATGATGATGGCAGATTGGAATGAAAAGACAGTGATGAAATGAGTGTTTAATTCATTCATTGAACTGGGAGAGTTTGGCGGATATTGACCGGGTTGAAAAACGGAAGTGTCTGATCATAGGAGGTCAGGTTGGGAGAAACGATTGCTTCAGGGTGGAATCGTTCCACACAATATCAATTACTTAGAAGCATCGCAAACGCATCTAGACTTGTTACCCATCCCTTGGCAACATTAAATGGAGTAGCGGATTGATTTTATATCAGACAGGTTCCAGGGCATCCAACACTCGGTTAATGGCCATATCCACTCAATTCCATGACGATACGGACAC
Source organism: Arenicellales bacterium (assembly GCA_965205205.1). Lineage (GTDB taxonomy): Bacteria > Pseudomonadota > Gammaproteobacteria > Arenicellales > JAJDZL01 > JAJDZL01. The sequence goes on along the minus strand of CBDBFX010000002.1, from coordinate 2,089,216 downwards.
ATGTGAGTGGAATTATAAGAAAATCCCTAATCAATGGTCAGCAAGTCAAACAGGCATTCAAGTAGTCATCTTTGTAATGGATTCAAGAAGTAACAATAGAGTCATCGGCTCAGCCGGACATATGATGAAACCTCGTTCAAGGTAGAATTTTTTTGCTTCCTCAGATATCGCATGAACCAAGACGGCTTTTATGCCTGCGATAGATGCGGCCTGCATTATTCTGATAATGGCATCGCGTAGTAATGCATCACCGAGTCCATTTCCCTGATATTCATGATCAATGGCTAAACTTGCCAAAACCATAATAGGAATGGAGGTAGGCATATTCCGCCTTATTGTCCTAGGGGCATCTTTTCGAGCCAGAGCACCGGTTGCGAGGGAGTAATAGCCGATCACCCGTTTATCATTGCACAGTACATATGTACGTGAAGCGCGTTTACGTTCATTGGACCTGGATCTTTTCTTGAGCCAGTCATCCAGATTGGAAACACCGTAGGTAAACTGATCAAGGTTGTGATGGACTGCCAATGGACCGGGAACATCTAACTGGCCGATGACATCTATTCCCACGGCGCTTTCGCTGCCAGCAATTTGACTAGTTTCTCGTTTGGCTCGGGCGGATTATCGAGAATGCGGTTGAACGCTACCCATTGAGCGTCATCCAAAAAGAACTCTGTTCTATCCCGCAGTATTTCCTCCGCTTTATCATAAGCGGCATCCAGGATGAATTGAGAACCACCCTTACCAATACTTTTTGCGGCCCGATCAATAAAATCTCTGGTACTTCGATTCACTCGCATATTGATCAACTGATCCTTCTTGGCAACTTGCGCTGGCATGATTTTCTCCATAATGTAATACGATGTATATACAGAATAAATCATCTTTGGGTGACCATTCATTTCACCAGCTGATTCGAAGCAAATGCCAGACCAATCCATTGCTTGTTGAACATATCCATACCAATTTTCGGCTGGTCCTGTCGAGGCCCGATTAAATGCCGCTTGAATTAAATGAATCTGTCATCGAAACAGCCAATCTCACACTTGCGGCACTGTCGTCGACAAACCAAGATGATGCTCCGGTGCTCGCATTGCATGGCTGGCTGGACAATGCGGCCAGTTTCATCCCGCTCGCGAGTCACTTGTCTGGTGTTCGTCTGATTGCACTTGACTTTCCGGGACACGGAAAGTCTGGTCACCGCAGCGGCGCCAATGCTTATCATTTCATCGATTATGCAACTGACGTCATTCTCGCGGCTGATGCGCTTGGACTTGATCAATTCACTTTACTTGGCCATTCCCTTGGTGCCGGAGTGGCGGCGGTCATTGCTGCCGTCGTACCGGATCGAATCAATCGGTTGGCGATGGTTGAGGGATTCGCACCGATAACCGGTGCACCGGAGGATATGCTTAGCCAATTCAGTCGACACATCAATGAAATACGCAAAGCTGCATCACCAGCCCGAGTCTATGAATCCGTTGAACAGGCCGCGCTGGCGCGGCAAAATGCGGGTGATTTATCGTTACCAGCAGCGACACTCATCGCACGGCGCAATCTTGCTCAGACACCGTCTGGATATGTGTGGCGAACTAATCGGCGGCTGAACAAACCGTCTCCAATCTACCTTACGGAAGAACACGTGCGTACGTATCTCAGTGTGATCAAATGTGAAGCAATGCTGATACGCTCCAATAATGGCATGCTCAAGAACTGGCCGCGCTTACAGGGGCGTGAGCCACTGTTGCAGCACCTTGACATCATTGACATCGATGGTGGACACCACTGCCATATGGACGTTCCCGAGAGAGTCGCCGAAATCCTGCTGCCTTTTGTCAAGCGCACATGATCTTCAGGCAGAAGCAGATGATCGAATCACCCTTGCCAAACCAACTGTCCAGACGGATCCGTCAGATTCGAGGCTGGAGCAGCAGGTGGAGCCTGTTTCTTCGGCGATTTGGCAACAACAACCGCCTCAGGAAATTGGGCTTTTATGGATTTCTGTTCTTTCTGATCAAGGGACTTTTGTGGCTGATCGTACCCGCCGCTCTCGTATACTTCGGATGGAACCATGATTGAACGACATTTGATCTGTCGTCGTTCGCATCACTCACCCATGCGATTGAGCTTCAGGACATCGGAACTCATCGCCTCGATTCTTGAAACCGGAGCCCATCGCATCCATATATAATCGCAGGAACCTCTTAATCATTTTTGAATTCAAATCCGATACCATGGCGGGAAAAAAGAAAAAAATGTATCGCATCGTTTTTCACAACCAGTCCAAGGTGTATGAGCTATACGCCCGACAGGTTGTACAGAGTGATATGTATGCCTTCGTCGAAGTGGCCGATATCGTATTTGGCGAACAGTCCAAACTGGTGGTCAATCCCGGTGAAGAACAGCTGAAAAGCCAGTTTGAAGGCGTCAGCCGCACCTATATTCCCATTCATTCGGTGATTCGGGTCGACGAAGTTGAAAAAGAGGGCGCGGCCAAAGTTCACACGGGTGAGAAGGGCGTCGTGACTCCCTTTCCGCTGCATTACAAACCACCTGAAGGAATGTCAGGCGACTGATCGCATTCAGACATCCCGCGTCCAAGGCCATCAATTGACCCCGTCGGTCAGTTCAGTTCGGGCGCACTTTTCCGGTCTTTTTCTGGCGGCTCTATCTGCCCCAGAGTCTGCATTGTCTGCTCGATGAAGTAGTCGTCGGATTCATTCTTATTCGGCTGACACAACTCGGTTACACCTGCGGCGACAGAACGATAGAGTTCCTTCTGCTGTTCGTCGATCTTGTTGATGGCTGCAACCGTATCGATAAAATGATTGCGTACGCTTGATCGATAGTCCTCATACTCCTGCTGCAGCGCTGACAGCCTGGCATCTCGATCATTGCCACGGGTTCGAAGGTGCGCCAGCAGAAAACCGACGATGACGCCAACCATCACACCGACGCCTAACAGCATCAATTCACCGCCCAACTCCATTCAACTTTCACCCGCCTGACTGCCGTTCGATAAAATGCTCAGAAAAAGGAGGCTGACGCCTCCTTTCGATGTCAGACCGCCGCCCCCGGATTGGCAATGCCTTTCGGCTCATCATCCTGATATTTGATCATCTGAGTGTAGGGTACTTTCCAGACCGTCCACTCGCCGGTTTCCCGATCGAATTTCGAATTGACAAAGCATTTCCAGTTCTCATCATCGATGTTCTGAAAGTCCGTTCGGTAGTAGTACCCCGGATAACGGGTCTCCTCGCGAAACTGTATATGCTTCATGTGAGCATACGCCGCAATCAGCCGATGATAGTTCTCCCACGCGCGGAGCAGTTCGTGAAGATCTTTGGCACGCATTTTCAATGAATCTTCACGCAGCATTTCAAGTTTCTTTTCCGCAATCTCAAGCATCTTCGCATTGGTCTGATACCACGTACCAACGCCGGCCACGTACTCATCCATAATCTTCTGCAGTCTGAACTGAAACATTTTGGGAGTGATGTAGTGTGGATTGATATCAATCGCAGTGGTGTAGTTCTTGTGCTCAAGAAACGTTTTCACCGGCCGATAGATTTCTTCAACGATATCATCGACCGTACGACTGAGCTGCGGTTTCCAGTCTTTGTTGTCAAGCGCAAACTTGACCATTGACTTGGCGGCGATTCGACCCTCCGCATGGGAACCGGAAGAGAACTTGTGTCCCGAGGCGCCGACGCCGTCACCGGAAGTGAAAAGACCCTGAACCGTCGTCATTCGATTGTAGCCCCAGTGATAGTGGTCCGGCGTGCCGGGCAGATCGTCCGGCCCGGAGCACCAGATGCCGGCGCACCCCGCATGCGAACCAAGCAGGTACGGTTCGGTCGGCATCAGCTCGGACATCTCTTTGTCCGGCTCAATGTTTTCGCCGGCCCAGACGCCACACTGCCCGATCGTCATATCCAGAAAATCTTCCCAGGCTTCGGCTTCCAGATGTTTGATTTCCCGAGGTGTCATCGTTTCGGCCAGCTTTGCCATCGCGGTCGGCGTATCCATGAAAATGGGCCCCCGGCCGTCGCGCATTTCTTTCATCATCAGATGATTGCGCAGACAGGTTCCCATTTTTGGACCGTGGGCATAGGCGTCATAGCCATGATCGGCGAGAATTTCATAATTCTTCACCTGATAATCTTCGCCAAAAGCATTCATCGCCTGCGCCTTGAACAGCAGGAACCAGGCGCCAACGGGGCCATAACCATCTTTGAATCTCGCCGGCACGAACCGATTTTCCATCAGGGTCAGATGCGCGCCGCATTCGGCCGCCATCGAGTAGGTCGAGCCGGCATTCCAGACCGGATACCAGGCGCGGCCGGTGCCCTCACCAACTGAACGGGGGCGAAAGACGTTGACTGCACCGCCGGCGGCGAGCAGACAGCACTTGAATCTGTAGATGAACACCTTGTTGTCGCGCACGCTGAACCCGGCGGCGCCGGCAACCCGATTCGGATCGTTGGCATCGGTAATCAGTCGCACGATGAATACGCGCTCATTGATGTTATCGACACCGATCGCCTTCTTGGCTGCTTCAGCAACAATCCACTTGTACGATTCGCCATTGATCATGATCTGCCAGCGGCCGGAACGCACCGGTTTACCGCCCTCAGTCAGCTTCTTGCCCTCATCACCCGACTGTTTCCATATGGGCAGACCCCATTCTTCAAAATTATGAACCGAATCATCAACATGCCGGCCGACATCGTAAACCAGGTCTTCCCTGACGATGCCCATCAGATCGCCGCGCACATAACGTACATAGTCGGCCGGATCGTTCTCACCCATGTAGGTGTTGATCGCCGACAGTCCCTGCGCCACGGCCCCCGAACGATCCATCGCCGCCTTGTCCACCAATTTGATATTGAGGTCCTTGCCGGCGGCCCATTTCATAATCTCAAAAGCACATCCACATGCGGACATGCCACCACCTATGATGAGGATGTCAACTTCCTCTTCTACAATTTCTGGATTGCCAAATTCAAATTCTGCCATCAGTCAACTTCCTTCGGTTCACATCATCTAACTAACTGTTAACGAACTGCGTCATATCACATGAATGGGTGCCTTTGGTGAACAGGACCGAATGATCGTCAATTTCGCTGAACTGCGCTTCGGGTTTGTTCGCATAGGGTTCGGCCGACCCTTCTGGCGTCGTGCGAATCGGAAATTTGAACCGTTTTCGATTGCCATTTCGAAATCTAATGGTCCACATGATGGATTCAGAGCCGCGCAAGGGCTGGACTGAAGCGCCGAGTGGCACGACATCGGCATAGTGGCGAACCTCAATCGCCTGCTGCGGACAGATCTTCACGCACGAATAGCACTCCCAACACTGCTCAGGTTCCTGGTTGAAGGCCTTCATCGCGTGCCCGGTCAGTGAGCCGTCTTTGTCCAGGAGCATCAGGTCGTGCGGGCAGATATACATGCAGGCTGTCTTGTCCTGTCCTTTGCATCCATCACATTTGTCAGTACGTACGTATGTCGGCATAGTTTCGGTCCTCTCAATTTTTTCGCGTAATCAATAAACAACGTCCCGAGCTGGCGTCTGAATGGTCATTGGCAAGCAAACTGGTCCAGCGCATCATTCTCTGCATCCGGATACTGAAGGAATTCCAATCCCTCAATCACCATCGGTACAAGAATATACCAATTCGCTTACGGTATGGGAATTATAAATCGTCAATGGACTGCAACAGTTTGTTTTATATGGAAACATAAATTGGAATTTTCATTGCGGTAATTTGATTAATGTGGTCATGACATTTCACTGATGCTGAAAATTTAAGCAATGCTTAAAATTTGATTCCACTTGATACGCATTTCGCAGAATGATTCAGTTCGCATCACCGGGGAATTTAGCTTCGAATTTTTCAGATAAAATTATCGCTCCCCTTAGCAACCGCGTCAGGAAACACTCATGAAAGCTCCAAACATACTTATTCTGATGGCCGATCAGTTGGCCCCCCAGTTTACCGGCGCCTACGGCCATCCGATTGTGAAAACACCCAATATCGACCGGCTGGCGGCGAGAGGCTGTCGCTTTGATGCGGCTTACACGCCCTATCCACAATGCGCACCGGCCCGATTTTCCCTGCTGTCAGGGCAACAGGCCTGGAACATCAGGGCTTATGACAACGCGGCGGAGTTCTCGTCTGCGGTTCCAACCCTCTGCCATTACCTGGGACGGATGGGCTATCACTCATGCCTGACTGGAAAAATGCACTTCGTCGGACCGGACCAGCTGCATGGTTTTTCGGAACGGCTGACGACCGACATCTATCCTGCCGATTACGCCTTTACACCGAAATGGGAATCAGCCGACGAACGACAGGATGACTGGTATCACAACATGAGCAGCGTACACGAAGCCGGGGTTGCGGATATGACTTTTCAGCTGGAGTTTGATGATGAGGTGGGATTTCACGGCATTCGAAAACTCTGGGACTACGCGCGCAATCCACAACTGCAGCCATTCATGTTGGTGGCCTCTTTCACTCATCCCCACGACCCGTATGTCGCGCGCCGCAAATGGTGGGACGCCTATTCGAGTGCCAAGATTGACATGCCGAGTATTGATGAGGACTCAGTACACCAAGACCCACACAGTCTGCGGCTGCTGAGGGGCATGCAGGCAGACGCGGACCCACCGACCGAATCCTCGATTCTCAATGCGCGGCGCGCTTATTATGCCAACACTTCTTATGTGGACGACTGGATCGGGCAGTTCGTCGAAACGCTTCAGGCCACTCATCTTCTGGACCGTACGATCATTGTCGTCACTGCGGACCACGGTGATATGCTCGGCGAGCGCGGCCTGTGGTACAAGATGTGTTTTTTCGAGCACTCTGCCAGGGTGCCACTCATCGTAGCCGGGCCGGAGATTCAGCAGACTGCCATCGCAAATGCCTGCTCGACCGTTGATCTGCTACCCACGCTGCTCGAGCTGGCGGCCGGTGGCAGCGAGCGAACGCCGGACCTTGAACAGTCGGTTGACGGGCGCAGTCTGGTTAACCTGCTAACCCGAAATGCGGAAGACAGTGAAAGTTATGCCCTCAGCGAGTACTCTGCCGAGTGCGCATCTCACCCGATGGTGATGATCCGTCGCGGGCAGTACAAGTACATTCACTGTGAAGTCGATCCGCCTCAGCTTTATGACTTGCGGACCGACCCGAACGAGCTTAACAATCTCGCGCCGCTTGAATCTCATCAGCAGCTGGTCAGTTCTTTCCGCGACGAGGTGCTCGCGAGGTGGGATTTGGATCGCATTCGCAACGACATCATCGACAATCAAAAAGCGCGACAGGTCATTCACGAATCCATGGTGAGAACGCAGCATGTGTCCTGGAACTATCAACCGTTTCAAGATGCGGCGGAGGCCTATGTTCGAACTCACAAAACCTGCGATGAAATGGCGATGACCGCCAGATTTCCACGCTTTGATGGCTCATTGAGCAAATGACACCACTGTGCTGCGGATCATATGTGTGCGATGTTACTCACGCCCTCATCCTGCGGGCGAGGAATCGATGCAGATCAAGCGCGCAGGATTACATAAGGGAGCTTAACCGGATCACGCAGGAAGCGATTGACAGCGTGGGGCCGCCGAAGGGTCCAAGACCCATAACGCGGCAGGAACAGATAAGTCACGAAAACTGGTGTCGTTTCCTTAACGGTCCCAGAGCCGCCAGACAGCGATGGCTTAGAAACTGAATGAATCCTCAACACGCCTTCTCCAGGGATCTGGAGACTGAGCCCCGGCAGAAGTCGGGGCTCTTCACTTCCCGAGAGCGCGCCACCTTCGACACACTTCAAGTCGACGCTAAGGGATTCGAACTGAGTCGGCCGACCAGTGTTTTGGGATCGGGATCATCCAAAACGGTTTTCGCCAATTTCGATGCTGCCGAACGGGTGATACGGTACGCCGATTCAAACTTCTGCGCCTGCATCGTACCCTCACATGCGGCCGGATCGTCCATGCGCCAATGAACCCCCGGATGGGAGACCCCGGCCACACGGGACAGACCTCGGCAGCTGCGTTATGGCAGACCGTCACCACAATATCGATGAAGGTTGCCGCGTCTCTGGAGAATACACCCCAACTCTTTGATCGGCAAGTTTCAGTTGATAAACCCATTCTCTCGAGAACTTTCAGTGTCATCGGATGAACTTCCTCTTTGGGTTGGCTGCCTGCACAGAACCCTCGGAAGCGCGGGTCCCCAAGGTGATCGGGCATCGCTTCGTACAGTATGCTGCGCGCCGAGTTGCCGGTACAGAAAAAAGTACATTGGTTGACTTAGCTGCCATCACAACACATAACTGACAGAAAAAAGCCGTTGAACTTTCCAAAAATTCTAATTGATTGCCATCAAGTTTTGGTTTGTGGCAAAATTCTCAGCAGCATCAATCTGATGCGCCGGATGTACGTGTTTGTCGACAGGGGTTCGAGATGGAAAAAGTAATACTGATCACGGGCGGCAGCCGCGGCATTGGGGCCGCAACAGCCATTTTGGCTGCAGAAAATGGCTACCGCGTCGCGGTGAATTACGCGGCCGGAAAAGACCGAGCCGAAGAAGTTGTTGCGTCCATTCGCGCGTCCGGTGGCGAAGCGGTCGCCGTACAGGCGGACATAGCCGATGAAAATCAGGTCGTTCGTATGTTTAACGAGCTTGACTTACGTCTTGGTGCAATCAACGCCCTTGTCAACAATGCCGGTATACTCGCACCACTGATGCGGGTGGAGAACATGAACGCCCAGCGCATTCGCAGAATATTTGATGTCAATGTAGTCGGTTCGTTCATCTGCGCTCGGCAAGCCATTCGAAGAATGTCAACCGACCATGGCGGCCAAGGCGGCTCAATCATCAATCTGACCTCAGGCGCCGCACGGCTCGGCGCCGCCAATGACTACGTCGACTACGCGGCTTCAAAGGCCGCCATTGATACGTTCACCATTGGACTGGCAAAGGAAGTCGCCGAACAGGGCATCCGCGTCAATGCGGTGCGCGCCGGATTCATCAAAACTGAAATGCATGAGAGTGTCGGCGGCAATCGGCGATTTGAACAGCTAAGACACACGATACCGATGGGAAGGGTCGGCCTGCCCGAAGAAATCGCCGAAGCGATTCTGTGGCTGCTATCCGATCGGTCATCGTATTGTACGGGTACGATTCTTGATGCGACGGGTGGCCGCTGATGGCCATCCAAGTCAACTGACCGCTACCCGCCATTCATTAACGTGGCTTTGATGATCTGCTGAAACCGGGCAACGTGCTTTTCCATTGTCGGCGACAGCGGACCAGGCGTATAGACACCGGCGCGCATGTTCTTCGTAACCTCAGAACAGATGCCAAAATCCTCTTCAACGATCTGTCGGCCCCATTCGAAGGCATCACCCCGCGCCGCCGCATCCAGTTCTCCGTACCAAGCCCAGTTTCTTGAACGGACGTAAGTGGAACTCTGCGGTTCAACGCGTTCGGCTTTGAATATCCTGTCACCCAGCACCAGCTGCAGCCCAGGGAAGTGGTAGACCCAAAGTCCCTTCTGACCTCTTGACTGCCGAGCGCCCCCACCGGTCCCATGCGTTACGTCGAACGCGACCGAACGACCGTCATTGACGGAAAAAATTTCCACATTACCGCCAGTCAAAGCCTGACCGAGGCGTCGATGGACCAGGTTCAGGTGATACCCTTCCACTGTGTTATCACAGTAGGTCTTCCAGTTCAATTCGCCTTCAACGGTAAATTCACCGTGGTAGTCAAGATCAGCTGGGCCGGGGAACCTCGCGCTCAGATTCGCAACCTCGCCCAACCAATCATCGAATTCCGCCCCTTGGTCCATCGCAAATCTGACAAACATCAACCCGTTCCAGACCTGCACTGGCACTGACTTCAAAGCCAGCGCGTTCACCTGGTCGCCCAAGTCTGTACCAAATCGCGGCGTCTTCTGCAACCGGCCCTGGTCATCATAAATCCAACCGTGGTATGGACAGCTGATCGATGCGATGTTTGTGCCGCTTCCTGTCGGTAGTACACTGGCGCCCCGATGCCGACAGACATTCAGAAATGCACGCAGAACGCCATCCTGCGACCGGATGATAAACACCGGCCAACCACAGATCCGGTCACACAGATATTCACCCGGATTTGCGACTAGGTGGGCGGGCCCCGCCAACCACCAACTCGGCTGGAAAATGCGTTCCCGCTCCTTCTGAAAGATCGCAGGATCAACGTACCAATTGGCATCAAGTGCATTAATCATCGCCATATCACTGGTTCACCACACTGTCACAACTGCGGTGGGAAGGTCTGGACCCGTTGATTGATGAATGCAACAATTGTACCGGCCACTTCACCACCCGCCTCCAATACGATTGAGTGCCTGTAACGAGGCAGGACCACGAGTTCCGAATCTGGCAGCCGAGCAGCGATTTTCCGATTGAGTCGAGGGCTGCATCCACCATCATTCTCACCCGTCAGCACCAAAGTTGGTACCTCAATTTCGTGCAGCCAGGGCATCATTTCCGTTTCGGCGTAGATCTTGAAAACGTTGAGAAAGTTGGCGGCATCCATCTCAACGATCTGATTGAGGCGCGCGTCGACGATTTCTGGATGCCGTTCGATAAAGGAGTCGGTAAACCATCGGGTGGTGAGCGTTCTGAGCAGATTCGGTATGCCTTCGCGCTCCATTGCATGAATCACATTCCAGACTTTTTCACGATCTTCGTCGCTACGGCCGGCGGCAGTTGACAGCAATGCCAGCGAAAGTACTCGGTCTGGATATTTTCGGGCATAAGCCGGGGCAATCATACCACCAAGCGAATGACCGACAAAATGCGCCTGCTCCACCCCGCTTCGCTGGCGAACGCTTTCGAGGTCATCAACCAGTTCACTCAGCCCATAGTTCGCCGCGGTCAGCGGTGCCTGTCCATGACTGCGAAGGTCGTAGCTGATCACTTTGAAATGCTGGTGCAAGGCCGGAGTCATGAAACGCCAGATGCGACGGTCCGCACCGATGCCATGAATCAGGATCAGCGGATCACCTTGTCCTTCGATACTGAATGGACACTCAGCGCTAGACATGAGGTCGGCACTCTTTTTTGATCGCGGGGTGCACGGGTCACCTTACGTGCGGAATCACCTCTTCGGCGAGACATTGGATGCACTCCAGCGTCTCCGTCTGGCTGACTCCGAAATTAATGTTCAACACCATCCGGTCGATTCCCAATCGCGCATATGGCATCAACCTGTCAATCATTTCCGAGGGTGTACAGATCAGTATGTTGCAGGCGAGTTCTTCGATGGACTGGTCGCGCGGCAGCGGTCGAATCATTCCCGCATCCACAATGCCGGGCCCCGTGAACACATTGTCGAATCGACTGTAATAAGCCTGGGCCGTTTCCAGATGAGCGCGCCGCGCACACTCGCTTCGCGCGACGAAGCCGACTCGAGACAGGGTAAGGGTCAGGTTTTCGCCGGCTTTCGACCGTTCATCTCTGGCCTGCTGAAATGAGGCCACCTGCCGTTCCAGCAGTTTCTGACCTCCCGCCAGCGGTGTCGTCTGGATGTGCATGCCCTGTTTCGCGTAATGGTAAACTCGGCCCGGATTGACGACGGCCACCATCATCGGCGGGCCGCCGTCTCTCACCGGACGGGGCATTATGGTCAAAGGTTCAAATGAGTAATAACGACCGTTCCAGGACACCTCTTCCTCACTCAACAATACCTTGAGTACGGCCAACGACTCATCAAACCGTTCCTGCGTTTCGATGATGGGAACACCCAGGCGTTCCATTTCGAATCGATAGGCGCCTCGCCCCACACCAAGCAGCAGTCGCTGTTCGGTGAAAATGTCGGCGACAACTAATTCTCCAGCAAACACTCGCATGTCATGCAACGGCAGAACCACAACGGATGTTATGATCTTGAGATTATTCGTATGCGCTGCGATTTTGACGGCGAACTGCAGCGGCGCCGGCATCATCAGACAGTTGATGAGATGGTGCTCAGTCATCGATACAGACTCGAACCCGAGATGGTCTGCGAGCACCGCCTGTTCCACCATGTCGCGGTAAACCCGATCACCCCCATAAGACTTGAGTGGGTAGTCTGCCGACAGTTGAATGCAGAAGTCCATAGCAGTTCAGTTCAGTCGTTCAACGATGAGCCGGACGACCATCGCGTTGGCTCCACGGCGATATTACTGTCACGGCTCAGCAAGATTGATCAGATCTCAGCCCGCGCGAAACAATTCGATTCAAGTGCCCTACACTGCCGATTCGGCAGCTGGTGAGCGGTCAAGCCGCAGCTCTTCGAAAACACTGACCAAGGCGGCAACAAGGTGACCGATCATTTCATCCGTGTGCAGGGGTGTTGGTGTAATCCTCAGGCGCTCGGTTCCGACCGGAACGGTCGGATGATTGATATGCTGCACGAAAATGTCATGCTTCTCCAGTAACAGCTGACTGGCTTCGCGGCACCGATTGGCATCGCCGATCATAACAGGAACAATGTGACTCGGATTCGGCAGAACCGGCAATCCCACTTCCGCCAGTCTCAATTTAACGACATTAACGTTTCGGTGCAGTCGAATGCGACTTTGAACGTCTTGCCGGACATGACGCACGCTGGCGATCGCACCCGCGGCGGTGGACGGTGGCATTGCGGTGGTGAAGATGAACCCGCTGCCATAGCAGCGGATGTAATCGATCAGTTTCGCATTGGCGGCGATGTAGCCGCCGACCAAACCAAACGCCTTACCCAACGTTCCCTGAATGACGTCCACCCGGTCTGACAGTCCCTCGCGCTGGGCGACACCACCGCCTGATTCGCCATACAGTCCGACCGCATGTACTTCATCAAGATATGTCAAGGCGTTATAGCGATCCGCCAAATCGCAGAATTCCCTGATGGGACCGATGTCTCCATCCATGGAGTAAACCGATTCGAATGCAATCAGCTTCGGGCGATTGATATCCACACTGGCCAACAGTTCTTCCAGGTGTTCGGCATCATTGTGGCGGACGATGTGCCGCTCGCATCGACCGTATCGCACGCCTTCAATCATGGAAGCGTGATTCAGCGCATCAGAAAAGAGCACCATATCCGGGAGCTGGCCCAAGGTACTCAGAACGGTCGAATTGGCAACATAGCCAGATGTGAAAACCAGCGCTTTTTCTTTCGCATGCAGTTCGGCCAGTTCCTGTTCAAGCACCACCAACGGATGACTGGTACCAGCTATGTTGCGAGTGCCACCCGCACCGGCCCCAACGTCATTGACGGTTTTACAGATAGCTTCTGCAATCAGAGGATGCTGGCCCATGCCGAGGTAGTCGTTACTGCACCAGAGCGTAATTTCTCGACCAATGGAATGATTGATGGCGCGCGGGTAATTCCCAGCCCGCCGCTCTAGATCGGTGAACTCCCGGTAATTTCCGGCGTCTTTCAATCGGCCGACCAATTGAGCAAACAGAGAATCGTAATCCATGTTCTGGTTCATTCCGCGTCAAACAAGCGACAGTAGCGTCTGTGAAATGTCAATACTTCGCATTATAGTTTTCCACCGGTGTCAGGTGTTCAGGCGATTGTTTCGGGCCATTGTGAACGCGGATTGACGATTCCCGATTTCAAACACCGGCTGCAACTGTTGGTACCTATCAGGCGTCCGTCAGGGCAGTCTGTAACCAGCCAGTAGCTTGCAGAATCGTAGTTTCGCAGTTTTCCAGGTGCAGTTTTCGACCCCTTCTGTCGATCAGGACGATCGAATATCAATTGAGTAGGGGGATCGTAAATCAGATAAAATTCTGGTAAGAATGTATTACTTGAATCAAGTGGTATGTCCTGTGTAAATTGTGAAAGAAACACACAATGTCAACTGGAACTTTCTAATTGTCGACATTTCCTCCAAACCATTTTGGTCGGGCAAGATATGAAAAGTCTGACAGTATCTGAACTAAATCACCCAAATTAACCATCAATTTGTATTTATAGAATGCACCAAAATAGGCGAAAGAAGCCGGAAACGACGGGAAAAGCATTAGACAAGTATTACACAAAAAGATCAATCGTCGATCTGTGTCTGCAGAAAGTTGAGGAGCTGTCTCATTCTTATGATCTTGTAATCGAACCTTCGGCGGGTGATGGTGCATTTTACGACAGGTTGAATTTTCCCAATAAGATTGGCATTGATATAGCCCCTCAACATCGCGATATTCTAAGAAAGAACTGGTTGGACTATCAGATCAGTCAGACATATCGAAGTGTCTTGGTTGTGGGCAATCCACCGTTTGGACAATACCACAAGCTGTCTTCCGCGTTTATCACCCATGCCATGTCTTTCAGCAATGTTCAAACGGTTGGGTTCATACTGCCCAACGTATACAGAAAGCACACCAGGCAAAAAATCATTCCAAAAGAATGGCGAATCGCGTCAATCGTTGAACTTCAGAAAAACAGTTTCGTACTGGATGGCAAGGACTATCACGTTCCAACAAGCTTCTTTGTCTTTGACAGGTCAAGGGGTGAAGATTTAAGAGTCAATCCGAGTTTATTCGATAGCACCCATGACTTTGAGTTTTCCAACAGACAGGATTTTGACATATTCGTATTCGGTGCCTCACCGAAACACATTACCACCAATCCTTCAGACAATAACCGAGGATACTATCTGAAATCAAAAATACCGGTTGGCGAATTAATCAAAAAAATAAAGAGAATCAATTGGACCGGCAACTCCTGTGCCAATGGCGGTGTTTACTGGCTAACGAAACATGAATTCCTTGAGCAGTATATTCAATGTTATGAACCATATCGAATTAAAAAACTCTGTTAAATTCATTCTTAGCAATTTGGATAGAAGCAGAATAGTTGTTGAGCATGTTTACAAAATTAAAAACTCCTTAATTGAATTTACTCTTTCTGGTGGTATAAATGAAAGAGATTTCTACAAGATAACAAGCCTCTTAACTCCTCAATCAAGGAGTCCATTGTGGCAGAACTACTTTATTCAAAAATACCAATGCAAGAAAATTCCATCTAAATTTGATAAAGGCGATTTCGAGAAGAATGGAAAATTCTACGAATTTAAGGCTTCTGGATTTAACCAAGACAACGGATTACATATCGTTCAGTTAAGATTATGGCAAGACTGCGACTATATCATTCAATCAATTTCAGACCAAGGTGCTGTTACATTCTTATTAACTCACGAACAAATGGAACATGAAACCGAATTGTTGAACGCTGCCAATGCACACGGAACACAGAGTGCTGTAGAAAACAATGAAAATATTGAACTTCGGATGACCATAGAAATAGGGTCTGCTACATGGAGTCGGTGGATGAATTTATATAATTCAAATAATCCGCTACCATAACCAATTATGGAACGAGAAAAACAACACGAATATTTCAAATTCAAATGGCCAGAATACACCACATCCGAACAAGCCGCATCGGTTGATGTTGCCTAAGGTGGAATGCCTCTTATCGTGAACCTATAGTTCACTAAACAATGTGTACAAATATGATTGACTCAAAATATATTTCATTCAACGCACCGATTGTACCGATTACCGCACAGGTACTGATGGGTGCATTGGCCAAAGCTGTTCAAGATGGTTACTCCGAAATTAATGTAATGCTATCTACCCCAGGGGGTGAAGTTAATCAGGGAATTACTTTGTACAACTTCATTAATTCACTCCCTGTAACTGTGAATATGTTCAATCTTGGAAGTGTTAATTCGATAGGCAATGTTGTTTATCAGGCCGGGAAGAAACGTACTGCGTGTAAATTTTCAAGCTTTATGTTTCATGGTGTGGGGTTCGACATCAAAAACGAAAGATTAGAACTGTCACATCTTCAAGAAAAAATGGAAAACCTCCAAAACGATCAGTCTTTAATCTTGGACATTATGGTCAAACACACAAATTTGTCTTCCACCCACATTGAAGACCTGTTTAGGAAAATGGCTTTCATCAATGCAGAGGAATCGCTCAAGAACGGCATCTCCGATGAAATCGCTGACGTTAGCGTTCCTATTGGGACACCCGTAGAGCAGCTTATATTCCAGTGAAAGAGCATCATTATCACTTACTCCAAGTTTCATTGTTCGCCTCCAGAAAACAGATTTCAATCAATCTAACTTTCGATTTTACCTTATACCGGGCCACTAAATCTGAGATATCTAGCAAGAAGCTCGTGCAATGACCGTGCGGTCAGGAGTTGAAGCAGGTAGTCTCCAACGAAAAACTGAATATTCCACACCAAATATATTGGCAATTCACAGCCGTCGGATATGACCCTCAGGCGGCGCTGCGTCTGGCGACTGCTTTAGGCGCATACTGATCCGCCCGATACGATGAGCGGACCAGCGGCCCTGAGGCGACCTGCGAGAAACCAAGCGTCTCTCCCAACTGTCGATACTCGTCGAATTCTTCCAGCGGTGCATAACGCAACACCGGCAGGTGGTGGCGACTCGGCTGCAGGTACTGTCCGACCGTAAAGATGCTGACGTTCTGCGCCCGCAGGTCGCGCATCAGCTCAATGACTTCGTCTTTGGTTTCACCCACTCCCAGCATTATTCCTGATTTCGTTTCGATTTCCGGATGATGCTCCTTAAAACGTCTGAGCAGCTCAAGCGAATGGGAATAGTCGGAGCCGGGACGTACGCTGCGATAAAGCCGCGGGACAGTTTCCACATTGTGACTGAACACATCGGGTGGCATCATCGAGAGTTTTTCCAAAGCCGGATCCAAGCGCCCACGAAAATCCGGTACCAGAATTTCCACCGCGGTTGTTGGGCAGGTTTCTCGCAACGCACTGATACAGTCTGCAAAGTGAGCGGCGCCACCGTCTCTGAGATCGTCCCGATCCACTGATGTTACAACCACATAGCGCAAATCCATGGATTTGACCGTGCGGGCGAGATTGTCGGGTTCTGCGGGGTCCGGTGGGTTTGGCCGACCGTGCGCGACATCACAAAACGGGCATCTTCGGGTGCATATGTCCCCGAGAATCATGAAAGTCGCCGTGCCGTTGCTGAAACACTCGCCAATATTGGGGCAGGAAGCTTCCTCACAGACGGTGTATAGATGATTTTCACGAAGGATCTTCTTGAGTCGCAGAACTTCTGCCGAACCAGGAAATTTAGCCCGAATCCAGGCGGGTTTCCTAAGAACTTCGTGTTCTTGCTGAGGTGCAATGCGAACCGGAATTCGACTTGTTTTCTCAGCACCCCGGTATTTGACACCGATTTGCGGGGATATTTTTTCAGTCATCAGTGGGACCGAACCTCGGGTCGGGAATTTATTCAATTACTGGATCAAGGAGCATTTTATTCAAATTTTCCCTTTTCCCTCATTCTCAATTTCAGCCTCTTTTCCGAAAGTCGCAATCAAACCCCGGCATGCTTCTGAACCGGGTTAATATAATTCCTGATTTTTATAAGATCTTTCTCATTCTCCCTCACTCAACGCCTCGCTGAAAAACCTGACAGTTGTCTTCCATCTATCTATACCGGTCCGCTTATGCAACACACCCATCCAGTCCGATTCGTGATCTTTGATGTCGATGGCCTGCTGCTTGATACCGAACCGATCTATACCCAAACCACACAGGAAATAGTCGCCCGCTTTGGCAAGACGTTTGACTGGTCGGTCAAAGCCAATATGATCGGCCGGGCGGAAGGCGACTCGGCGCGATATCTAATCGAAACATTGAATCTGCCCATCTCTCCAGCGGCCTATCTCACTGAACGAAACCACAGGATGAAAGAGGGGTTTGCCAAATGCGGCGCCATGCCCGGTGCTGAGAAGCTGGTACGCCATCTCCATCGGCACAACATTCCGATTGCCGTAGCCACCAGCTCGTCCCGACCGATGTTCCTGATCAAGATAACCCGACATACGAATTGGTTTGACCTGTTTTCGGTCATCGTTACGGGTGATGACCCAGACATTCGGCAAGCCAAACCGGCCCCGGACCTATTCCTGACTGCCGCTGGCAGATTGGGCGCCGACCCAGACTCCGTTCTGATTTTTGAGGATGCACCATCGGGCCTGGCCGCTGGAATCGCGGCCAATATGCGGGTCATCGCGGTACCCGACCCTCATATGGACCGGTCTCAATATGAGGGAGCTCAAGAAATCCTGGACAGCCTGGAAGCCTTTTCATTCAGTAAGTACGGTCTCCCTGATCCAATTTAAAACCAATGGAAAATTCCGCGACCAACTGGTCCCATTTATTGGCTATTGGCGACTGACAAATTTTCCGGCGGCCAGCAGGCCGAGCAGCGCAAAGGGAAGACAGGTCAAAAACACCCACCGAGCGACCGATTCGACCGTCTCACTGGCGTTCGCCATCTCCAGTCCTCCAGCATTCGCGACGATGCCAGCGAAGGCCGCCCCGATGGCATACCCCAGTCGATGAACAGTTGGAATGGCCGCCGTCGCCCGCTCCCGATCTTCAAAATCAACCAAAAATAGAAGGCGGCGAAGAATGCAGGCCCAGGCGATGCCAAAACCAATGCCTTCCAGCAGCGTCAGCAACGCGAGCAGGTACACGGGACCGTCCGCAATCGCGTAGACAAACAACGCAGCGCATATTGTCAGCATCGTCATTCCCAGCATGATGGCCCGGGTATCCTGCGACGCTGGGATGCCAGAGATGGCAAGCGCGCCCAAGCTCCACCCGACCGCGGTACAGGCCACGATATATCCTGCCGTAATAATGGAAACCTGATGGATGTGAACAATGAAAAACGGCCCGTAAACGGTAACCGCCGCAGTCGCAATGGAAAAACAGATGATCATGGTCAGCCCTGCGCCAACCCTGTTTCGAAACCCAATTGGGCTTTTGGGTAACAGGCGATTTTCCTCGCCGGCGGCATCCATTCGGAGAAACCACACCAGAAAGCCAACTCCCAATAAAACGAAAATGGGCGTCTTGATGATTGAAACGTCGATACCGCCCGCGGCGATCAACAGGACACCGACCGACAATACGGAAAGTCTGCGTACGGGAAAACCGCGATCGAATTCAACGATTTTCCGATCCGTCTGTTCCGCGACACCTCGCCGAATCCATACGGACAGCAGTACGGCCATCACTGCGAAAAACCAAAAAGCGCTCTGCCAGGAAAGCAGCTGTGCAAATAACGCGCCAATCAAAGGGCCCAAAAAGCCAAAAACACCCCATATCGCAGACACGGTGGCCATCGCCCTTGGCATGAGACGTTCCGGGAACAGCGCACCAATGCCGATGAAGGCGATGGCGACCAACCCGCCGCCACCAATTCCCTGCACGAGGCGTCCAAGCAGGAGAATCGGCATGTGGTTCGCCAATGCGCAGATCGCACTGCCCAATGCGAACACCAGGGCGACATAACTCAATGTGCCGCGCAGCTGATAGCGATAAACCAGAAGTCCACTGCCCGCGCCAACCAGAATGAACCCGATCTCATAGAGCGCAAAAGTCCAGGGAATGAGGGCGACGCCACCAATATCCTTGACAATGTTCGGCACCAGCGTCGCCATGGCCGTTACCACGGTTGCATGCAGCCAGACGGAAAGACAAACCAAAACCAATGGCTTTCTGTGATCTTTCTGCAGAATGTCTTTCCACCTCGTTGGCGTGGCGGTCGAACCCGGTTCACGAATCATATCTAGACCTCAAGAATCGGGAATCGCCTTGACCGTTCATTCGAATTTTCATCACCTCGCCCATGAAAACCACCCATTACCCTGACATTGGTCAGAAAATCGAAAGTGATTGGAGCAGGACCTCACTTTTTTCGCGCCTAACTGACCATTCTACACGCCACCCACAACAAACCAACCTCTCCGGTGGGTCAGTCGAGTCAGTTCACTGTTTCATTCCAACCGAGCTTCGGGAAAGAAATCGGTGAACGCAACAGCAGCACGCGGTTGATTCGTCCATTCTATCAGTAAACCACTGAGCCGTCTGCCTTCGACTCTATTCAGGCCCGACTCTCCAAATCTCCCCAACCACCCGCGTGATCCATCAGCCCAGATGTGATTGCGCAATTTTCGAACGTTAGGGTGGTACGGATGTAATGTGAGCGATTTCGCTTTGGTTGAACAGCACACTTTCGTCAACTTTTTCCAGTGGGCTCCCGACCTCATCCAGAACTTCAACACCCCACTCAAGGTTAATGCCATCGTCAGACAGCTCGCAGCCAGCATCAACATCACCAGTTCCAACCCCTCGAACCGGAGCCTGTACACGGTCAACTCGAATTGATGGTTTCCCTTGCAGGTTCATTCCCGTCATTGCCGTTTTGTCGCAGTCCATTGCGACAATGATCGCGGGAACAATAGAATGCACTCAATCATCAACCATCTAGGTACGGGAGCAAATGTCATGCAGACAAAACATTTCATCGGCACCTCTCTCATCGTTGCAGGATTGTGTATGAGCGGTGCCACTTCGGCGGAAACACTCACGATCATCATTGAAGACATCCGCGAAGCGAAGGGATCAGTGCAGATACAGGTACTCGCGGGTCAATCTCAGTTTGACGGCGACGGCGCATTGATTCAGTTCCGCGAAGAAGCGGTGGCAGGTTCCATGACCTTCACCGCCAGCGACCTGGACCATGGTGAATATGCCATCCGGGTTATGCACGATGTGAACGGTAACGACGAGCTCGATACCAATCTGGTCGGCATTCCCACTGAACCCTATGGCGTTTCAAACAATGCCAAAGGTCATTTCGGGCCCCCTAGATGGGCAGATGTCCGCTTCCAACTAACGAGTGATGTCACCCAGGTGATTAAACTGAATCATTAAAGGAGACATTGAAATGAATCGACGTCAATTCGCACAACTGCTGACTCTTTGCGCGCTACCCTGGCCGATCGCCGCCTTACCCCAAGTGAAAGGCAATGCAAGATCCGAATCATTCATGCGGGCTCTGCGCGACCGACCATGGCTTGCGGCATGGGGAAATATCGAGCGGGACCACTACGCTTCCAAGGCTGCGATACACGGCCGCTGGCCGGCGGAATTGAACGGTGTTCTCTACCGGACCGGGCCGGCCCGACACGAGATTTATGGCTATCGAAACCACCACTGGTTCGACGGTGACGGTATGGTGCATGCCTATCGAATTACGGCGACGGGTGTATCCCATCAGGCTAGGCTGGTGGAGACAGCCAAAGTCAAAGCGGAGCGAATCGCCGGCCGCGCCCTTTATCCCGGACTCACGGCGGCACCGCCCAATCCGGCGGGCGTCACTCGACCGGATGATCTGAATACAGCCAACACCAGCATTCTTTACCACCAGAACCGCCTGCTGGCGCTCTGGGAAGCTGGCAGTCCCTACGAAATCAATCCGGAAACCCTTGCCACTGAGGGCATCTTCGAGTTTGAAGCAGACGGTGGTGGAACAAGCATGCGAGGCGTCCCCTTTTCCGCTCATCCCCGGGTGGATGTCGATGGCAGCGTCTGGAATTTCGGTTATGCCTCGACAGCGGGTCTGATCGTATTCTGGCACATCGGCGCAGATGGAAAATTACACAAAACCGGCCGCTTAGCCGTGCATCCCATGACCATGCCTCATGATTTTGTCGTTACCGAAAAACATCTGGTACTGTTGCTACCGCCATTCCATTATCGGCCCTCGGCGGACGCATTGGGATTTCTCAGCCAGCATGAATGGCGGCCCGACGACCCATGCCGCGTGCTCGTGGTGGACAAAAATGACTTGACCAGCCATTACTTTTTAGAACTTCCCGCGCAATGGATCTTTCATTACGGTAATGCCTGGGAAGACTCTTCCGGCATCATACGTTTCGATGCGGCCCGCGCGGCAGACCCCGGCACCATGACCCAGGCATTTACGGAAATTATGCATGGCGGTTCACCTGAATACAGCCCGGCTCAGCAGTACAGCTACCGGCTGGACACCCGAGCGCGCAGGATTTCGGAACAGCTGATGCTCGACTCAGAAGTCTATTCCGAATTTCCCTGCATTGATCCGAGACTGAGTTGCCGACGATATCGCAAACTCGTATTCCTGTCTCAGAACGATAAGGCACTGCCTATCCACGGTTTCCTGAATGAAGTCAGCCTGTTCGATATCGAAAGCGGTGACCGCGCGTTTTTCCGCTATCCTGAATCACAGATTCCTGAGGAGCATCTGTATTTGGCTCGGCCCGGCAGCGCCCCGGAGGCGAGCGGCTGGATTCTCGGCACGGCTTTTGACTGGCGGCAGAAGAGACAGATTATCAATCTGTTCGATGCCCAACACCTAACCGATGGTCCCGTGGCATCCGCCGAATTACCCTATGCGATTCCGCTGGGGCTACATGGAAAATTTGTAACCGGATAAGTAATTTCTCCGCTTTATCTTAGGTTGTCCTGGACAAGTCAAAACTCATCTACCAAATAGAGCAGATGTCAGAACAAATCATTCTCACACAATTGAACCGTCCATTACCAGGGGTTATACTCCCGCGTAGTCTGCATTCACAGGTCTATACCCCGTATTTCCATTTCGTCGCCTGTCCATTGCGCCTATGAACACAGAAAAATAAGACTGAAACCGGCATTCATTCAACGAATAACGCAGATACGGTTATGCAAACGAAACAGTTCATAAAAACATTTTCTATGGTAGCGGGGTTTTCGACCGCAATCGCAGTCTTGATATGGTGGCTGGGCATCTACCGCGGCTTCGCAGATATCCTCACGGTTTCACTGTCGATCGGCTGGTCGGTCCATCTGGCATTTGAACTGCTGCTAAAACATCTGAGTTCTCGACTTCCCGCGTGGCTGCTACCCATTCCCATCATCGCAATTGGTCTGAGCATCGGCTTATTCATAGCTGGTGCGTTGGTGGCTGGGAAGCCCCTGCTCTTTTTCTCGGAAGACTATTTTGGAACACTTACACTGGGACTGTTTTTTGGTATAACAGGATTCGTGATATTCGGTACTCGGGAACGGTTGCGTCAGACCAAGATGCGACTTGCCAGTGCGGAGCTGCAGCAGGCGCAACAGGAGAAGCTGCTTGCGGAAACCGATCTCAAACTGATGCAGGCGCAGATCGAACCGCATTTTCTTTTCAACACGCTGTCCAATCTCACACAACTGATTCGAGAAAACCCCGATCTTGCGATTGACACTCTTGAAAAGCTGACCACTCTACTCAGATCCTCTCTGGCGCGAACGCGTACGAATGAAACCACATTGGAACAGGAGTTCGAATTTGCCGACGCCTACCTTGCGATCCAGGCGACTCGCATGCAGAATCGTCTGACCTACCGGCTGGAACTGCCCGCCACACTACGAGACGTGCGTCTGCCGCCGCTACTGCTGCAGCCACTGCTGGAGAACGCCGTCATTCATGGCATAGAACCCAACCCCGATGGTGGTGAAGTTGTGCTGTCGGTGAAAAGGGTTGACAGGCAACTGATCCTACGAGTTCGAGACAACGGCGTCGGGATCTGCGAAATGGGAACTGCGGACGGCACCGGACTACGCAACATCCGCGATCGGCTGCGCCTGGCCTATGGATCAGACGCCAATCTGGAACTGACACCAGCATCTCCACGTGGAGTAACTGCGATGATTAACATCCCCATCGCGACACCGTGACAACTGCAATCATCCTGGAAGATGAGCCATTGCTGGCGACCCAGCTGCGCGACAAGCTGATGGCGCTGTGGCCTGATCTTGAAATCGTCGGTATGCCAACCAACGGCAACCAGGCCCTGTTTATGGCTGAGACGATGCAACCTGATATCGCCTTTCTCGATATCCGAGTACCCGGCATGTCCGGGCTTGACGTCGCCCGCGGGTTGCCGGACCATATTCGAGTGGTATTCGTTACCGCCTACGACGATTTCGCAGTGGAAGCTTTTCGTACCGCTGCGGTGGACTATCTACTAAAGCCGGTCAGCGACAGGCAGCTGGGTACGACCATCAAACGCCTGCGCAGCGACAATACCCAATCCCGTAACCAGGTGCTCGCGCTGCTGCAGGAAATCGGCACCAATGCGACCCCTTCTTTCCTGCAATGGATACGCGCCGGAATCGGTGCTACCACGGTACTGGTACCCGTGAACGACGTGATTTATTTTCGTTCAGACACCAAGTACACCAGTGTCATCACACATGGTCGAGAACATCTCCTGCGAAGTGGCATCGGCACCCTGGAAGCACAGCTTGACCCTGATCATTTCTGGCGCATTCACCGAGGGATTATCGTACGGGTCGATCAAATTGTGTCTGCGAGACGGGACCTGCGCGGGCGATATGTAATCAGTCTCAGGGATCGACCGGAATCGCTGCGTTCAAGCCAGACCTACGGGCACCTGTTCAAGCACATGTAACCAGCCACTCTGAAACATTGCACCATTGAAGACGCGATTGAAAGAATAAGAGCCAATATCGGCGACCAGTGCCGGAGCATGATGGCCCTGCTCGCCCTGCTCACTCGTCCACTGCACAGGTGGCAGGACCAGAACATGGCTCTCTCAATATGACTAAAACATCAGTGATAATGGATCATTTGATAT
Source organism: Arenicellales bacterium (assembly GCA_965205205.1). GTDB lineage: Bacteria > Pseudomonadota > Gammaproteobacteria > Arenicellales > JAJDZL01 > JAJDZL01. The sequence goes on along the minus strand of CBDBFX010000002.1, from coordinate 2,064,651 downwards.
CCGATCATCAGCCACCGATCAGATTGATGTAACAGCCAGGCTTGGCCTGCATACGTCGGACTCGAAGACGATCTGGGCCTGATCGACCGGACCGCGACATTCATCCAAGTGGTGCAATGAAGCGTTCATGCAGAAAGAAAACTGCGAAATAGGCCACCACTCCGACTGCCACAACAATCAGATCATTGCGCAGTGTGCTGTCGGCTGGTTTCACCGTCTGGCGCCGTACCGCCGAGATCCAGTCTACAATCGAATACAACAGAAAAGACCCAAACAGTAGCAGGGATGCCTGATCGCCATTGGCCAGCACATGAACCAACGCCCAAAGGAGAACGGCGATAATCATGGGATGCCCCACCCAGCGACGAATCCGACATGGAATATAGGCTGCAACCATCAGGACAAATGCTGGCAGCATCACGATTTTCGATAACGGCAGGCTGAATGCAGGTGGATCGAACACCGGCACATAAGGCACTGAAGTCCATCCATACAGCATACAGACAAAACCGATGATCGAAACCACGGAGAAAGTGGCCTTGTATCCAGACGCACCCAATCTATCGATCAGTCCTTCCCGTGCACTGACTAACATGGGTAGCAAATGTACGCCAAAAAATACAACAATTCCAATAATGAATAAAACCATGGTGCCGCAGGCTCCTATCCTGATTGATAAAAATATGGGAAAATTCTACACAATAACAAGAAGTGTAGCGTGTAAGATTACCACACCTCAGACGACAGCTCGCATCCGCCCCACAAAGAGTCAGCAGGAATACCGGTTGCGGAATCCCTTTTGAACTTCGGCTACCAGCAGAGGGGCCATGCCATGCACGCTCCTGATGGAGCGGCTTGAGCCCAATCACTGCCGGATTGGGCCAACATGGCTGTTACCACATTTCCGACAGACGTGCCGAATGACAGATCAACGGGCTCCCGCACTCTTTCTGCGACAGGCCTTTCCACCGCACAGGATGGAAATCAAAACCGTATCGGCATTCATTTACAACAGCGGTTCAGAATAAAGAAAAAACACCAACGGTTACTTCGACTCTTCATTTCGGCGACCAGCGAGGACCGCCCACTGCCCCAGATGCCGCACAGCAAATTCAAAGCCGCTGGAATAGGCGCGACTGACGCGCTCGATCTGCGATTCCAGCAGGCCAGACACAATGAGCCAGCCACTCGGTCGGGTCAATCGAGTCAAATCATCGTTCAGTTCTACCAATGCATCGGCCAAAAGATTCGCAACCACCACATCCACCTGCAGGTCTGCCGGAAATTCCGTCGGCAGACAGCTCTGATACCTGTCTTGAACAGCGTTGAGAATGGCATTTTCCCGACTGTTGGCGAGCGCAATCGGGTCGGTGTCAACGCCCCATGCGAAATCCGCACCCAGACGCAACGCAATAATCGCCAGTATTCCACTGCCACATCCGTAATCAACAACCCGACCACCATTGAGATTCAATTCCGAAAGCCATCGGGCACACAAATTCGTTGTTTCGTGATGGCCGGTTCCAAAGGCCGGGCCAGGATTGATCAGGACGGTGACTTTTTCATCAGCTGCCACTGAATGCCAGGGTGCGGCGATTTTCAGCTGATGACTTACCTCGACAGGTTTCAGCTGCCGCTGCGATTCGCGCACCCAATCCCGGTCGGCAAGAACAGTCTGCGAGATTCGATGCCGGTGATCGACACCCTTCAGATGTTCAAGCTCTTTCATTACCGATGGCAGCGCGTCAACACTCCCATCAAACAGTGCTTCGACGCTTTTACGATCAGCCTCTGAGACCCATACGGTTACGGACGCCGCGCCTGCGGATTCGAAGATCGCACTGATTGAATCGACGTGTTCGTCGGAACAATCGACGGCAATCTTAACCCAGGACAATCCACCTTCAGCTACAGTCAAGTCAACTTTCCAGCGATCGCTCCAGATAATTGATATCCACCACGCCCCGACTGAATTTCTTTTTTGCAAGGATATTCTGATGCAGTGCAGCCGTCGTATCAATACCTTTGATCACTAGCTCATCCAATGCACCTCGCATCCTGGCGAGTGCCTCCTCTCGGTCCCGACCGTAGGTAACGATCTTGGCAATCAGCGAATCGTAATGAGTGGTGATTTCGTAGTTGGAATAGATGTGTGAATCAATTCGCACCCCAGGGCCACCGGGGGGATGATACACACTGATCACCCCAGGAGAGGGCAGGAGAGTGTCAGGGTGCTCGGCATTGATTCGGCACTCGATCGCGTGGCCGGTGATTTGAACCTCAGCCTGCTTCATGCTCAGCGGTTCTGAGGCGGCGATTCGAATCTGCTCCTTAACGATATCAATACCCGTAACAAATTCAGATACGGTGTGCTCGACCTGCACCCGAGTGTTCATTTCGATGAAGTAGAACCGCTCGCCATCATAGAGAAATTCGAGCGTTCCAGCCCCCAGGTAGCCCAACTCCTGACACGCCGCAACACACTTCTCACCGAGTTCACGGCGTTGGTCGTCTGGAATGCCGACAGCTGGCGCCTCCTCAATCAGCTTCTGCCGGCGCCGCTGAATGGAGCAGTCGCGATCACCCAAATAGACCGTATTGCCAAAACTGTCAGCCAAAATCTGAATTTCAATGTGTCTGGGAGTGGCCAGAAACTTTTCCATGTAAAGCGTCGAATCACCGAAACCATGACCGGCTTCGCCCAGTGCGATCGCCAGTGCATTTTCAAGCTGGGACTCGTCCTCAACCAGCCGCAGTCCTTTACCGCCGCCACCAGCCGCCGCCTTAATCAGAACCGGATAACCGATCTGTCTGGCCTGTTCCTGAACGGCACCAAGATCGTCACTGAGCGCTCCACCCGAACCGGGCACACACTCAAGCCCGGCATGCCTCATACTTTTGATCGCTTCAATCTTGTTTCCCATCAACCGAATGGAGGCCGGTGAGGGGCCGATGAAAATGAAACCACTCTGCTGAACGCGTTCAGCGAAATCCGCATTCTCCGAAAGAAATCCATAACCGGGATGAATGGCGTTGGCATTGGTTACCTCCGCCGCCGCAATGACCGCTGGAATATTCAGATAACTCTGTGCCGCATTGGCCGGACCGATGCAGACCGACTCATCAGCCAGCTTCACATATTTGGCTTCGCTATCGATCTCCGAATGCAGCGCGACGGTTGCAATTCCCAAATCGCGGCAGGCACGCAGGATGCGAAGAGCGATCTCGCCGCGATTGGCGATAACGACTTTTTCAATCATTCACTCAATATGAACAGCGGTTCACCGTACTCGACCGGGTCACCGTTATCTTTCAGAATCTTGACGACTGTTCCGCTGCGTTCAGCGTCAATCTGATTGAAAATTTTCATCGCCTCGATCATGCAGAGTGGATCACCGACATTTACGGAATCAGCAACCTTGACAAAGGGTTCATCGGTCGGTGAAGGCGCGGAGAAAAATGTGCCAACCATCGGTGAAAGTACGGCGAATGCGTTTTCATCAACTCCCTCATCCTTCTGCTCATCCAAATCGACATCATCCAGCGACTGCAGATCGGGCATGGGCAGCTGAACCACCTGCGGCGTCTGAGAACCGGCTGTCTGATTTAGAATACGCGTCAACCGAATCGATTCCTCGCCTTCATGAATCTCAATCTCACTGAGATTGGAAACATTGAAAATTTCAATCAGCTTGCGTATCTTGCGAAGGTCCATGGTACTCAATCGTTCGCCTGCCGGTCAAGCTGGGCCAGCGCGGCCTGCACGCCCAATTCATAGCCCTGGGCACCCAGACCACTGATGACACCAACTGCAATGTCAGAAAAATAGGAATGATGACGAAATGCCTCCCTCTTGTGTATATTGGAGAGGTGGACTTCGATGAACGGAATCGCCGCGGCAATGATGGCATCCCGCAACGCCACACTGGTGTGGGTGAAGGCAGCCGGATTGATCACGATGAAATCTATACCGTCTTTCACCGCAGCCTGTACGCAGTCAATCAGCTCATGCTCGGCATTGCTCTGTCTGGCAGTCAGTTCATGGCCTGAATTCGACGCGATCATCAACGCGCGCTGATTGATCTCGTCAAGAGAGAGTGCACCATAATGGTGCGGCTCTCGGGTGCCGAGCAGATTCAGATTCGGTCCATGTAATAGGAGAATATGCGCCATCAGTAAAGAGTATATGAGTCTCTAATTTCATTTTAAGCGGAATTGAAAACATTTTAAATTATTTTATTTACATTTATCTGCATTTATTATAAGCGTGAAGTTCTAGTGGCAGTTTATTCAGCGCAGATGCCGGCATCTCTTCCCGAACCTCCGCCGACGAAGTGGAAAATGGGTTCCCGATCTATTGGCCCGTTCCACCATTGGAGCGTTATGAATCGGTTGAGATTCGTGCGAAACCGGCTCCGTTGCGGAAGTGGTGCTGGAAACATTTGAAGCAGACCACCCTACAGTCCGCATGGTTTGCCGAGCCAACGGATGGTGTGAAACTCCCGAGCTGAAAATACAGTGGCAAATCGAACCAATCGTATCGCGCGGCTGGATTGTTGACATGCGAACGACTAGCCCGCATATTTCACCGATTTGTATTCTGGGTTGAAATGGCCGTCGCCAAGCGTTGATTTCATCAGTTGGATGAGAAAACCGCCGTCAGCCAGTGACAAGGCCGGCGAGCGCACCGCGGAAACCGCGTTTTTCCGGCCCGCCAAGGCCCGTTCAGCCCGTTGCGGCATGGTCAGGGCGCGTGCCATCCTCGCCCCTGACACAGTCGGCGATCCAACCGACGGTCGGCACCCGAGCCGACCCGATGACACCCTAGCTGAAATCAGGCGGCGGCCTCCACAGTGGCAGCTGGCCCAGATTGCCCAGCACCTCGGCGAACACCTCGGCATGCGGATAACCCGCCGACATCGACAGCCACACCCGGCGGGTGGTCACCCGAAGGCGCACCCCGACCTTGATCAGCTTCAGCCGCAGCGTGCCACTCTGCGCCCGCGCCAGGCGGGTGCCCTTGGCACCCAGACGACGCAGCGCCTCGAGCAGCCCATAAGCGAACGAGGCGAAGTACAGGCGCAGCTGATTGGCCGCCATCTGGTGCGAACTGGTGCGGTCCGCAAACAGGTCCAACTGCTGCTCCTTGATGCGGTTCTCCATGTCGCCACGGGCGCAGTATTTCTCCTCATACAGCTCCTGAGCGTTCACCTCCTCAGCCGACAGGCTGGTCACCACGAACCGCGGATTGGCCCCACGCCGCAGATGTTCCGCCTTGCCAATCACCCGCCGCGCCCGACTCCACGAGCTACGCGTCTGATAACTGAACTCGCCGAACCGGCGCACCGCCTCGCCCGTGCGCTCATGCTCCTCAGCGGCCTCTTCCATCTCCTTCGACAGCACCGCCTCCAGACGCGAATTGCGTGCCACACCAATGACATAATCCACCTGCACCTCCTCCTGCTCACACCACGCCATGATGTCTTCCCGGCAGAACCCCGAATCACCCCGTATCACCACCCGAACCTTTGGCCAGCGCGCCCGCAACTGTCCGACGATCCGTTCCAACTCCTCCACACTGCCCGCCGCACCATCCTGATCTGACGTGCGCAGCCGACTGCACAGCAGCTGCTCGCCACAGAAAATGTACAGTGGCAGATAGCAGTAGCAGTCATAGTAACCGTGAAAGAACCGACCCTCCTGCTCCCCGTGCAGCGGATCGTCCGTCGCATCCAGGTCCAGCCACAGTTCCTTCGGTGGCGCCTCGAACGACTCCATGAACAGGTCCGCCAACAGCCGATCCATCGCCTCACCGATGGCCACGATGCGTTTGTAGCGGTCATTCGCCGCCTCGTCCGGGTGCCCCAACTCCAGGCGGTTCAGCGTGCTCGGACTGGCCAGCGCCTGCCCCTGGTCCACCATCTGCTCCAGCCGATCCACCATCACCCCCATCAATCGGTCGTCGCTCAGGTGCTCATGGTCGTTGAGATCTTCATAACCCATCGTAATGCCATAAATGCGCTGGCGCAACAGGGCCTTAACGTGGTGTCGCACGCTGGCCGGGTTGCGGTAGTCGATGAAACAATCGGCCAGACGGTCGGTCAGACCGATCCGCCGGTCAACCTCCCGCAGCAGCAGGGCGCCACCATCGGAACTGATCTGTTCACTGTCGAATTTGGCGGTCACCGCGCGCCGGCCACTGGGTTGAAATTCCAACTTTGTCTGATAACACTGTGCATTCATGGCTGAGTCCTCTGTGAATGACTTAATTCATTGATTAAGTTGTCATTATAACTTATTTTTCACATTTTTCATAACTATCGGTGAAAAATGCGGGCTAGGACGATTGTCCGATGCGGATTTCGGACTCAATCTTTCAATTCAGCCTTCTACCGATCAGATGCTGCCGGAAAGATGGAATCGGAATCGTGATGTGATCTTCTTCTATATGGGCGATACCGGTTCTGATCATTTCACCGATAAAATCCTGTGGTTCCATATTTCTTGGCAGGCAGTCTGCTGATTTTTTTCCTGCTTTCCAAACCCGTTCGTCAAGCAGGTCCAACAGCTCCGATTCACTGTACCCATCCTCACTGATCTTTTCAGCAACATCGGCCAGCAGGTTCCTGCAGGCTCTGATGCTAGAACTGGTCAGACGGCTCACATAATAGTTTCTTCGCATCCGATCGCCCGCTTCGCGCACCTTCGCTTCGTCAATCTGGTTCAGCTCACAGTCGCTGTCCCTGAGCTCCATCGCCAGCACGCGCATGTAGTTGTGAAGGTGCTGCGGCCAACCGTTCGACCAGACCGCAATCCTGCTCGCGATGACAGCGTCCTGAAAACCCTCAATCTCATGCTCCTCCAGCAGGAGGCGCACCGACTCTGTCGCCTCCGCCGCAGACAGCGGCTCCAAAGTCCGTACGCGTCCTTCACTCCATCTTGATATCCCCGCCTCCGCCAGGCGCGTCTGCGACCAGGCGAGACCCGCCAGTATCGCCACGATCGGCAGCCCGTGCTCGCCCAAATGCAGATACGACAACAACTGCTCTCCCGGTGACCGTAGACTCTGAACCTCATCAATCGTCAGGACCACTGGCCGAAGCGCTGACACTTCGGACCTATGCCGCTCCGGCAGAAGCATCCCAATCGTTTCCATCAAGCCCCTGTCATACAGTCTCCATAGGTCATCCAATACCAAAACACCGCGCGGTTTCGTTCTGGTGGTTTTGATACGGAACTTGTTGCTCCATAAACCCAAACCACCTGCCATCTCAACCGTCTGAACACAGTTGAGGAAATCGGCACCGTCCTTCCTGACATGATCGGCGATTCTTCTGGTAAGCAATGACTCATCATTCAGGTGCTTGGTACCTACCCTGAACGATATCGGCCCGTCAGACTGCTTCGCCCAGGTCTGCCGAAGATGGCTGAGGAGTGCTGACTTGCCCGCTCCCGGCGCACCTTGTATCAGCCAGGTGAACTCGTTCGACAGGACCGTTTCAGATCGGCTGATGTCGGTCCCCTCTCTACCATCGATCAGCCGGCGTAATTCGCTGACCGTGTCCTCAATGTCCGCCAGTATGTTCCGCCGGCCCACGAAATACAGTGCGGGCTGCTTGTCAGTGCGTTTCGAGAACCGATCCAGACTCTCTTTCTTCTGTTCCAGTGACATGGCTTCCATGACGTTACTCATCAAGGTTTTCGTTCACTTCATCCAATCAACACTAGAATACCAGTATATATGCGAACGGAACCGAGAACTACGATCCCTGAGGCACACACTGTCTCCATTTTGAGCCATTGAGGACTATTCAACCATGGGCCGGAAACCGGAATGGAATGATTTTGCCAGACCGTGAACCTGCGGCCCAGGCAGAATCAGCAGACACTGACTGTTCAACACTCGTCACAGATCGGCCGGCATCCAAACTACCGTCTGAACCAGATTGAACGAGGTGGCATTCTGACCGCCGTTGCCGCGTTGGCATTGGCACGCAAAATCAAAGCACCTGGAATCGCGTTCAGTGGATGGGCGAAGCACTGAGGATACAGACGCCGCACCGGAAGATCTGTGTAAATTCGTACTTCCGATGCTACTACAGAACAATTTCATCATTGGCTCGGTCGGTGCCGGCGGCAACGGAAAATGTAAAAGGTACTGAGGGTCGCCATCAAAAGACTTTCTTAACGGAATGGAAACAGATGGCGGATGTTGGGGTTTTGGATCCGTCTGATGTTGATGGCCTGCTGAACCCCTTTCACCTGTTCAGGCCCGCTCCGCCCGAAGCGCCGCCAGATTGCGCTTCTTCCGACTGAACACCACCGCCAGCAGATGCACTTTGCGCCCGCGGCTCTGATGCGCCAATGCATAATTCTTCCCACGCATCTGTGCCAACGCCTCCAACACCTTCGATTCCAACTTCTCACCCTCAGCCGCCACCTTGAACTCCAGCACGAACGTCTCACCACCCGTGTGCACCACCAGGTCCGCTCGCCCCTCAGCCGACGACTCCTCCGACTTCACATCCACATCATTGGCAATGAAACAGGCGAACAGCAGACCCGCGTAAAACGCCTCATAGCGGGACACCTCGCTGCTCGCATACCACTGGTGCGGCACTTTGGCATAAAACGACCGCATCTCCTTGGCGAAACCATCGAAGTCATTGGTCTGCAGCAGCCGGATCAGCTCTTCACCCCGGTCCGACGCCTCCGTCAGCTGCCCGGTGACCGCCGCCACCAGCTCCTCGTTCAGACTCAACCGCACCTCATGGTTCGGATATTTCAGAGGGTAATAGACCCTGGAACCCCGAACCTGCCGGTCGGCGATGGTCAGGTAGCCACACTGGAACAGCAGCGCATTGAGGTTGACGCGCTCGACATCGAAATTTGACAGCTCCTTGCCATACAGGCCCAGGTCCTCCAGGTCCAGGGTGTTCAGTCCGCCCTTGGCCAGTCGGTCAAGCAGATAACTCGGCGTGCCGGTTTCATACCAGTAGGACTCGAACTGTCTTGTCCGAAACAGTAGCAGCACATCAAAGGGATTGTAGACATCTTCCTCGCCGAGCCAGCTGTAACCGTTGTACCACTTCCTGATGGCCTTTCGATCCAGCTTCGGCAGTTCCGGTGCGAACACCGCGTCAAGGTCCGCATCCGTATAGCCACAGATGGTGCCATACTTCGGGTCCAGACTGATGTCGTAAAGATTGTTCAGTCCCGAGAACAGACTGACTTTCGAATACATGCTGATGCCGGTCACGAAGACGAAACGGACGTATCGGGCGCAGCCCTTGATGACGCCGTACAGACCGCGCAGGTAATCGCGGTTGGCTCTGACCAGGGTCTTGGTCTCCAACGTATCCAGAATCGGCTTGTCGTATTCGTCCACCAGAACCACCACCTGCCGACCGGTAGTGCGATGCAGTCCGCGGATCAGTTGATACAGACGATCCGGCACCGAACCCGTCAATGTCGACGGCTTAACACCTGCATCTATTTCAATCTGTTCCAGCTGGACGTTGACGTTGTGTTCCAGTTTGCCCGGTGCTCCGTAATTGGAGTCGAAGCTCAGCCGCACCACCGGATGGCGGACGGACCAGTCCCAGTGGTCGTGGATGTGAAGCCCCCGGAACAGCTCCTCACTGCCCTCGAACAGCTCCTGCAGCGTGTCCAACAGCAGCGTCTTCCCGAACCGCCGCGGCCGGGACAGGAAATAGTATTTCGACCCCTCGACCAGATTCCGGATATGAAACGTCTTGTCCACATAGTAACAGCCACCTTCCCGGAGGCTGCGAAAGTGTGGATCCCCGATTGGCAGGTTAAGCTTTTTCATTTCCATTCAATTCAACGAACCGTCTGTTGATATTGTAGTATGAATGGTGCCACCGATTCCACGAACAGTTCCATACAGCAACAGTTCACAGAGGCCGCAACATCAGGCGGCGGACACCGGCCAGATCCTATTGGAATCCGACTGATCGTCCCGAAGACGGCATCGCGTACACCCTTCGACTCCGTTCTCACCTTCGTCGCAGAACGAATCGAAAAGGACCAAAGCGGTGTCATTTACCGCCGTGCTCGGTAGGTCTGGAGCACTTGATAACGTCAGCAGGATAAGTTCAGAGTTCCTCATCCCATCCAATTACGATGAGCGCCATTCCACCTGTGGAGTAGACTGACGCGTCCATCGGCCGACCGGTTGTCAACGATCGTTCCGCGTCCTTGACTGGAACTTTCAGCGGTCGCGGATGACAGTCCCGACACGCAGTACCGTCTGCCATTCGGGACGGACTCGATCGGCGGCTGGAGGGCATCAATCCACTGATTTGGCAGGCCGGTTCATCAGTGAACGACTGTTGATATCGACTGCCATGTCATGAAGTCTGAAGTTACGAATGAATCCTTGGAATCAATGGGCAAAGTATGCCAGGTGTTCTTTACGCTTCGATTCGCCTGCCGGTCATCTCACTCAATCAAACGCCGCAGCTCCCGCTCTTCAAGCGGGCCCAATTTGGTAAATATCTGCTCTCCAGACTGACCGAAAGCGACCGAATAAGGTAGCACCATGTCGGAGTTACCGTATCTGTGCAACAGATCGGTAACGACCGACTGATCCAGCAGCACAGATGGAAAACTGATTTCGAGTTTTGACAGAAACTGTTCCGCCGCCTGTTCCTGATCAACCACGATGCCAACGATATTGATCGCGTCGTGGTCAGCGTCGAACTGATTCAGAAGTGGCATTTCTTCAACGCATGGTTTGCACCAGCTGCCCCAGAAATTGAGCAGTACGACGGAATTGCTCCAGTCCTCGACCGGGACCGAATTCGAGTTGAGAACTTTCCAGCTGTCTTGAAAACTGAGCAGATAATTGATGTTTTCAGTGGGTTCTTGGGATTCGATGATCAGTTGACGCCAAGCCATGCCGGCAAACACAGAGGTCAGTGACACAGTAACAACGACCGCGACGATGATCAGTCGTCTCTTTCTATCGCCTGCACCCAAATTACGAAGCAAAATAGATTCTCAAAAGCAGAACGGGAGGTGGAACTCGGTCAGACCATCATCGCCATCGGTGGATGCAATGCGGCAAGCGGCTGCAGTACATCCCGATTGCCGATCAAACCACCGATCAGATTGAGTATACCCCAGATCAGTAGAACCAGACCGACGCCCTTCCAGAAATATCGCCAGCCGCCGGCATCCGCCGGCAGTTCCTGCGAAGCGCCGAGAAAAACACCGGTTACTATGAACAGCGCACCCCAGAGCAGCAGCACTGGAACCTCGGGCAGATTGCCCAACAGATAAATCGCGACGCTGAGCAGCAGTACGCCGAAAAACTGTTTCAGCCGATCCATCCAGGGGCCGGCTTTTGGCAGCGCGATGCTGGCGCCGAATCCGATGCCGATGAGTATGGCGCCCATTCCAAGCGCCATTGATGTCATCATGGCCGCACCCAGATACGGGTCGGCCCGCGCAATTGCGATGCTCAGCGCTGAAATCAACAGCGGTGAGACACAGGCGCTCACCACAAGTGCTGATAGCACGCCCAAGGTGAATACCGCGCCGACTCTGCCGCCACCGATTTTCATGCTGTGTTCCTGGATGCGCGATTCGAATGCCACTGGCAGTCTGATTTCATAGATGCCGAACAGCGATAGGGACATCAGCACAAAAACAGCGCTCATAATTCCAATTGCCCAGGCGTTCTGAAAATAGGCGCTCAGCTGATCACCCGTTGCGCCGGCCACGGCGCCAATGAAGGCGTAGGCGACGACGGTACCCGATACATAAATGATTGACAGAACACCACCGCGCATCCGACTGTATCTGTTCTGGCCAACGACAATGGATGAGAGAATCGGGATCAGCGGCAGTACACAGGGTGTGAAAGTCAGAAGCAACCCGGTTCCGAAGGCGGAGATCACCAGCCACCAGAAACCCAGTTCCTGATATCCGGAGCGTTCGTTCGCAGATTCCATCAGGGCCGTATCCGTTGCGGCGTACGCGCTGTCAACCAGACTGGGGAGTGCAACTTTGAAGGACTTGACGACTGGCGGATAACAGATCAGATCTTTTGCGCAGCCTTGATAAGTCGCTGTCAATTCAACTAGGGAAGCCTCAGGCGTGGCGCGGATCATCGGCAGTTCGATCTCAAAATCCGCCGGATAAATCACAACGTCACCGAAATAGGCGTCGCTGTATGCCTGACCCGGAGGGTAGATCGGTTCCTGCATCCGCGCCGCGCCGGCGGCTTCAAAGTGCAGTTTATCCTGGTACAGATAATACCCTTCAGTCACGCGGAATGAAACCGACAGAACCTGCTCACTGATAGGAAAGACATCCAGCTGGAATGCCTGATCGACTGCCAGCAGATTGTCCGCCGTAACGCTCGGCAAATCGCTGAGCAAATCCGCAAGAGAGTTCAAAGATCCATTGGACGGCAACGGTTTTTCTGTTGACACACCCTGCGCTTCCGCCGTACCGATCAATGCCAGCGGATTTGACACCACGTTCTTGATGGGTGGATAACACACGCCGACCGGCTCGTTGCAGCCCTGCCCCCAAACAGCCAGCGCAACACCTGTAATGGGCGGCTGTGCGGTCAGTGGAATCTTTACTTCGGCATGGTCTGTGTAAATTGCCACCTCACCGAAAAACTCATCGATTTTCGGCTTGCCGGGCAACAGGATCAGCTCGCCAATCTCAACGCCGTCAGTCAGCGACTCCACTGCAATCTTGTCCTGATACATATAGTAACCGTCGGCAATCTGCCAACGTGCAATCAGCGCGTTGTCGGCCCACTCGCTACTGAATGCGAATGCTTCTTCAGGTGGCAGCAGGTCATCCTCATTCTGGGCAGTTGCAGCCGCTGCACTCAACATCGCCACCAGGCCCGCAACCAATCCAAGTAGTGGCAAGCGTGAGATGATTGGTTTTTCCGTATTGAACATGCCGAATGCAGAGTGAGAAACAGGACCGAAAACTCGTTGACCTGATGGATTAGATTCAGAAAGTTTTCGCGGGTTTCATTTTATTGAAGCCTTATCAAACAGGAGAGAGTTTTATTGATACCGAAATGGTACCACTCCAGTCAGGTTACATTGAGACGATATTGATGACCTGTGCGCTGTTCCAAATTGAATGAAATTTATATTGATAATGATTATCATTTGCATTATCATTATCAATGAAAAACTATTGAATCATTTTCAACACAGGTGATCAACATGAAATCAAGTCTGAAATTTTTCATATTCTGTCTGTTGTCTGGGGCCCTGATTGCATCTGCGGCCGCCCTACGCGCGATGGCTGATGACAATGTCGTCAACATTTATTCCGCGAGAAAAGAAGCGCTGATCCTTCCAGCCCTTGAACAGTTTCAGGAACACACTGGAATCCAGTTCAACCTCGTAACCGGGAAAGCCGATGAACTGCTCAAGCGCATTGAGCTTGAGGGTGACGCAACACCGGCCGATCTGTTCATTACCGTGGATGCCGGGCGACTGCATCGCGCCCGGCACGCGGGTGTGCTACAGCCAATAACAAGCGAAGTGGTTTCGACCTCGGTGCCAGCTAACCTGCGGGACCCTGACGATCTCTGGACCGGACTTTCAATGCGGGCCCGACCCATCTTTTATTCGACCGACCGCGTCAATCCCAGTGAGCTCAGTACTTACGAACAGCTCGGGGATGAGATTTGGCGCGGACGCATCTGCATTCGATCATCCTCCAACATATACAACCAATCATTGGTGGCCTCAATGATTGAGTCCATTGGGGCTGATAAGACGCTGCAGTGGGCAACCCGATTCGTCAGAAATTTTGCCAGGCCGCCATCCGGAGGTGATACCGACCAGATTAAAGCGGTCGCTGCCGGACTATGCGATGTCGCCATTGCAAATACGTACTACTACGGCAGACTCGCCGCCAGCAGCGACGCTGCAGACCAGCGCATTGCCGAAAGCGTCGGTGTATTCTGGCCCAACCAGAGCATGGGTGAGCGCGGTGTGCATGTGAACGTCAGCGGCGCGGGTATTACCCGATATGCAAAGAACAAAGACAACGCGACCCGCCTGCTCGAGTATCTGCTGACTGAACAATCGCAGCTCTGGTACGCTCAGGTCAATCACGAATATCCAGTCGTCTCAGACGTTCCCATCTCCAATGTTCTGATGGATATCGGCCCATTCAGAGCGGACCGTATCAACATGTCCGCTTTGGGCGAGAACAATCGAAAAGCGGTGGAACTGATGGACCTGGCCGGCTGGCGATAACGCAACCACCCAGTTGACAAATGCATAGAAACAGGCATTTTCACCCGATAAACGAACTCCTCTCCAGCGAAGTCTATTCACTTCGCTAAAATAGCGTGTCGGTTACCGCCGACACGCTTCTTTTTTTTGCCTTATGCCACTGCTCAGATATTCGAAAACAGGCGCACTTGAGTTCGCCACACTGCTGATCGCACTCATCGTCGTCGCCCCCCTCATTACAATCACCGCCTCGATATTCGTCACCGGCAGCAGTGAGGTCTTGGCTCATCTGTGGAATACGGTACTCGCCGAATACATCGTCAATTCTCTATGGCTGGCGGTTGGGGTCGGCGTACTGACCTTGCTGCTCGGCATTCCCGCGGCATGGTTCACCAGCGTCTGCTCTTTCCCGGGGCAGCGCGTTTTTGCCTGGATGCTACTATTGCCACTGGCGTTTCCCGCCTATATCATCGCCTACACTTACACCGGCATCCTAGATTATGCCGGTCCGATTTACTCTTTTCTCCGCGAGGTCGTTGGCAAATCGTCAGCCGATCAGCTGTATTTCTCGATTCGCACCGTTCCCGGTGCGATTCTCATGCTCGCACTGGTGCTCTACCCTTACGTCTACCTGCTCGCCCGGGCCGCGTTTCTGGAACAGTCCGTCAGTTTCCTTGAAGTCAGCAGAACGCTGGGCTACAGTATCACACAGGGATTTTTCAAACTGGCCATACCACTGGCGCGTCCGGCGATCGTTACCGGACTGTCGCTGGCACTCATGGAAACCCTGGCGGACTACGGCACGGTCGCGTATTTCAGCATCAGCACCTTTACCACCGGCATCTTCCGCGCCTTCTATGGCTTCGGCGATCTGACCGCGGCGGCGCAGTTGTCCACCATTTTAATGCTGTTCGTCGCCATGCTGATCTATGCCGAAAAATATGCCCGGCGACAGGCCACCTTCCACGAAACGGCCGGTCGCAAAACGCAGCAGACGCGCATTCTTCTCCGCGGCATCAACATATTCTGGGCATGGCTGCTGTGTCTGACGCCGGTTCTGTTCGGATTCATCATTCCGGCGCTGATTCTGCTGAAATGGTCGCTTGTCGATGCCGAATGGAAACCATCCTCGTTTTTCAGCTTGGCGTGGCATTCCTTTGAGCTCGCCATCCTGGCCGCGTTGATTGCGGTCACACTGGCCGTACTGCTCGGTTACGCGAGACGACAGAGTCAAAAACGGCTGGTGCGCGGTTTCACCGGAATCGTCAGCCTGGGTTATGCCATTCCGGGCGCCATCATCGCAGTCGGAATCATCGGCCCGCTGGCATGGCTGGATCACCGCCTGATTGAATTCTTCAGAAACGTGTTTGAAACGAATATTGAGCTGGTCCTGTCCGGCTCGATTTTCGCACTGCTGTTTGCCTATACCGCCCGGTTTCTGGCCATTTCGCTGGGGTCAGTGCAGTCCGGACTGGACCGAATCAAACCAACCATGGATCAGACGGCCCGCAGCCTGGGATACCGAAAAATGGAAGTGCTGGGTAAAATTCACCTGCCATTGATGCGCACCTCACTTTTGACCGCGTTTCTCATCGTCTTTGTCGACGTGCTGAAGGAATTGCCGGCCACGCTGGTATTGCGCCCTTTCAACTTCAACACACTGGCGGTCCGGGCCTATGAGCTGGCCTCGGACGAACGACTTCATGATGCGGCGCTGCCGTCCATTCTCATCGTTATGACCGGTATCATTCCCGTTATACTCTTAAGTCGGACCATCTCAATTTCGAACCGTAGCAATGCCTGAAATCGCCTCCACGACCAGCGGTCAAGTGCCGCCGAGCCGGCCACCGCTGCTGCAGATTGACGAGGTCTCCTTCAGACACAGGGATCGGACGGTCGTCTCCCATGTCTCACTGGTTCTTGAAGACGGAGAGATCGGCGCCATCGTCGGTCCGAGCGGTTGCGGGAAATCCACACTTATGCGCGGTATAGCCGGGTTTGAGACACCCAGTCATGGCAGCATCGCGATGAACGGCGAAATGCTCTCAACCCCTGATCGAATCGTTGAACCTGAATACCGCGGCATTGGCATGGTATTTCAGGATGTCACCCTTTTCCCGCATCTTGATGTAACACGGAATATCATCTTCGGAATCCGCAAGTGGCATCCACAGTCACAGCAGCACAGAGTCAGGGAACTGCTGGCATTGCTGGGGCTCACCGGGTTTGAGCACCGTCATCCCCATTCGCTGTCAGGCGGTGAGCAGCAGCGCATCGCGCTCGCCCGCGCCCTGGCGCCGAAACCAGGTTTACTGCTGTTGGACGAAGTATTCTCAAGCCTGGATGTCGAGCATCGCCACAATCTCGTCCCGCAGGTACGAGAGGTTCTTAAGGCTGAAAAAATCAGTGCCATTCTGGTCACCCACGACCAGAATGAGGCGTTCGCACTGGCTGATCAGATCGGCGTCATGGAAGACGGTCACCTGCACCAGTGGGACACGCCGTTCAACATCTATCACAAACCCGGCAATCGGTTCACCGCCCGTTTCATCGGTGAAGGCACACTCATATCCGCAACCGTAGTCGGCGAACGACAGCTGCATTCCGCTTTCGGCACCCATTTCATTGAGAATGATCAAGGGCTGAAAGATGGTGAATCGGTTGACATCATGCTGCGGCCGGATGACATACTTCACGATGACGAAAGCGATCTGAGGGGTGAAGTCATGCAGAAATCATTTCGCGGCTCGCATTTTCTGTATCGCATTCGACTGACTTCACAGGAACTGCTCTATTGCCTAGCCGATTCACATCACAATCATCACATCGGCGAATGGATCGGGATCAGTCCAAATATTGAACACGTCGTCATTTTTGACAGACAAAACGGCGCACCGCGTGGGTGAATGACTCGGACCACGCTTGAAAATGACGCCGCGCGCCCCATTTTGTCAATGGAGGGAATCTGAATTGAATGCTAAAGTCAACGCCTTCGCACTGCCTGCACGAGACGGGCAGCTGGTGCGAGGAATCAGCCGCGATACGGGCGTGGGGCCAGTTGGGATTTTTTTGCACGGCCTGCTGTCGGATGCCGAAGGTGACAAATCCATGGCGCTCTGGAATCAGGCCCAGAAACATGAACGATCATGGGTTCGATTCGATATGCGGGCACACGGCAGGTCCGATGGAACGATGGACGAGTTCACAATTTCCCGCGCGCTGGAAGACGCCAGACTCATTATGAACCTGTTTCCCGGCCGTCCCATCGTCTTAGTCGGCTCCAGCATGGGCGGATGGGTTGCCGCTGAACTCGCTGCCGAACGGCCGGCCCGCATCGGCGGCGCCGTCCTGATCGCGCCTGCGTTCTCATTCATGATGCAGCTTTTTCACAGCCTGAATCCTGAACAGCGACAGCTTTGGCTGAGCCAGGGTTCCTGGACATTCGAGAGCGACGGTCTGGATTACGGATTCACGCTGTCCTACGATGCCGTGATCGATTCGAAACAGTACGATCTGCTGGCGCAGACGGTTGAATTTCAGTGCCCGGTCAGAATTCTGCACGGTCGGCTCGACGATGTCGTACCCACAGCGCAGAGCGCTGAGTTTCTGAGCCGCATGACACCCGGCGCCAATGTCGAACTGGATGTGCTGCCCAATGCCGATCATCGGCTGAGCGGACATGTTGAGCGCATCATCGATAAAACCGATGAAATCTGGGAACTGATTCCCTGAGCGGATGCCATGAAAGCTTTCGCAGTCATCTTTCTACTGTTTCTGGTCATCCCAACCGCCGAAATTTATCTGCTGATCAAAATCGGGCAGACCATTGGAGCGGGCTGGACGATACTCGCCGTTGTCTCAACCGCATTCATCGGTGCCTGGCTGATCAAGTTACAGGGTATTCGGACGGCTCACCGATGCATCAATACGCTGCGCAACAACCAGCTACCGGCGGTTGAGCTGATTGAGGGGGTGATTCTGTTACTCTGTGCGGCGCTTCTCATCACACCGGGATTTGTCACCGATTCAATCGGCTTTCTGTGTCTCATTACCCTCGTTCGCCGCGCACTCGCCAGCGTCGTGCTACGGCGCGCCATCATCCACATCAGTGCGAGCGGTGGCGGGGCACCCATCAAAACATACGAGGCCCAGTACAAAGAGCTCAAATAACGCGCATCAATTCTTGTCCAGGGGGCGGAATTTTCAGCGGAGAGCTCAACGTGAACCTCGGAGGTGGTGTCATTTCCCCATGCGATCAATCGGTTAAAATGACTGTACCGTCATCTGCACGTAGCGCCAATGGCGGAGTGACCGTTTCCATGAATGCACTGCCTGTATGGTGGACCCATCCTGCTTTCATCACCACTGATGTCTAGAATGCATGCAAGCGTATCGATCAGCGGACTGTGCAAGTGTTACCTCGAAGGTGGGCACAATCGAGTCGTGCTGAACGACACGAATGCAACTTTCGAAGCCGGCGTGATGCACGCGGTTACCGGGCGAAGCGGCTCTGGTAAATCGACACTGCTCAACCTCATCTCTGGGATTGAGCTGCCGGACCACGGTACGGTAGAAGTGGCCGGGCACCGCGTAACGGGGTTGAGTGAAAGACAGCGAACCCTGCTCAGACGTCGAGAGATGGGCATTGTCTTTCAATTCTTCAATCTGATCGATTCACTGACGGTCGCCGAAAATGTGATGCTGCCACTGGAACTCAACGGCGCATCGAATCGGACGGAGCGAACTCAAAAAGCGCTTGATCGGGTGGGACTTTCAGTTCGAGCTGAGAGCTTCCCCGCGGTCCTGTCTGGCGGCGAACAGCAACGTGTTGCGATCGCCCGAGCCATCGTTCATCAGCCGAGTCTGATTCTGGCTGATGAGCCAACCGGCAATCTGGATGAAGATTCTGCCGCACACGTATTGACCGCGCTTGCCGAGTTACGCGGCGATTCGACGGTCATTGTCGTTACCCACAGCCTGGAACTGGCGGCAAACTGCGATCGGCAGTGGCATTTGCGAGCTGGAAAAATTGAACCACTGATTCGAAGTTGAAGATCGTTCTACTGGCCTGGACGCGCGAGGTGATCCGCGTTCCTCTGCAATCGATATTGTCCATTATCGGCGTCGCCTTGGGTGTCACCGCAGTCGTCGCAGTCCATGTCGCCAACCA
Source organism: Arenicellales bacterium (assembly GCA_965205205.1). Classification (GTDB taxonomy): domain Bacteria; phylum Pseudomonadota; class Gammaproteobacteria; order Arenicellales; family JAJDZL01; genus JAJDZL01. The sequence goes on along the minus strand of CBDBFX010000002.1, from coordinate 2,045,226 downwards.
CAGCGCCCGCGAAAGCTTTCTGGCGGCCAGTTCCGCGATGCAGGAAACCGCCACCCACAGCATCACCGGAGAACCGAGCGATCAACTTTATCGCCAGATCCGACTGGCGACCGACTACCCCGCACAGCCTGTCGTCAGTGGTTCAGTGAGAGTGGTTGACGCGGACAATCTCTCAGCAATCCTCTATGGCATTGATCCCGTCGCCTATTTCGAGTTCAACAACGGATCGGATGCCATTTCCGCAGCTGCGCAGAATGTCAATCCGCTGCTGGCGGAAGCTTTCAGCGTGTTTGCGACCTTGGACACGCTTCAGCAGTTGGACGCTGAAGTCGGCACCCATCTCACCATCCGCTTCGCACGGGAAGACTACGATTTTCGCATCGCCGGGCTGATCGAAACCCGTACGCCGCTGCAGACTCAGTCGTATCGGCGAATGCTGCTGACCGATATTGCGACCGCACAAACCGTACTGGGAATGCGAGGCCAGCTGTCCTCCATTCAACTGCAGCTGCCACCGGACGAAACGGCGCGTCTCACCATTGAAATGATGCTGTCCCGCGATACGCAGCTGGAAGGTGGACTGCATCGTCAGCAGTCCATGGCTTCCATCACGGAAGCGTTTCAGACCAATCTGACGGCGATGAGTCTGCTGGCCCTGCTGGTTGCGATTTTCCTGATCTACAACACGATGACCTTTCTGGTGATGCGACGCAGACCGATCATTGAGATTCTGCGGGCATTGGGCGTCTCACGCACCGGCATCCTGAGCTGCCTTGTGCTGGAGGCAGTTTTCGTTGGGCTGAGCGCATCAATGATGGGAGTTGTCATCGGCAGCCAACTTGCAGAATTTCTGCTCGCCCTGGTTGAACGATCAATCAACGATCTTTACTTTCCGATTGATGCAGACATCGCGATACTGTCGCCGGCCACCGTTCTGTTGGCATTGGCGCTAGGTATCGGTTCAACCCTGCTGGCCTCGCTGCCCGCAATGCGCGAGACGCTGAACATATCGCCATCCTTCGGCAACACCGGACATCGCTCCACGTTCACCGACAGTCGAAGACGAATTGTTTCCGCCCTGACTGCAAGCGGGGTCCTGATCATCGCTGGCGTCGCGACAATGCAGTTGTTTCCCACCAGCATAATGCTGGGGTTCACCAGCATTTACCTGATTGTCGCCGGTTACCTCTGCCTAGTCCCCATGCTGTGCAAAGCCCTGGGACAGGCGATACGCGCAATAGCGAAACAATGTTTTGGCATTCGCGGCGTTCTCACCGGGCGGGCACTGGCAATGACCCGGGGGAAAACTTCCGTTTCCATCTGCGCAATGTGCCTGGCCATTTCAGCGGCCATCGGTGTCAGTATCATGATCAGCAGTTTTCGCACTGCAGTGGATGTCTGGATCGGTGATCGCCTGAGCGCCGAATTTTACGTTTCAACTCAGGGACATGGTGACCAGCTGAACGCGCTTGAAATCAACCAGCTGCAGACGGTTCAGGGAGTGGAGTCCGTTGGTGTTGCAAATTGGACCTGGCTGCAGAGTGAAGGGGGCCGATCGCGAATTTTTGCCGTCGACTACGGTGAACGGGCTTTTGCCGGTTACCGGTTCAAGGAACAGGTTGCCGATGTCTGGATGAGGTTCCAAGAGGGCGGCGTCATCGTCAGTGAACCGTATGCCTGGAGACACCAGGTCGGTATCGGTGACACACTCGAGTTATGGAATTCCGCTTCGGAGATCCAAGTGCCGATTATCGGCGTGTTTTTCGATTACAGTTCGGACCGTGGCGTGGTCGCGATGCACCGGAATGTTTATATTTCAAAATTTGGCGATCGGACCATTACAACCGCGGCCATCTTCAGTCAGCCCGATGCGGATCGGCAGGCGCTTGAAGACGCAGTCGGCCAATCGATTACCGGGTCGAACATCAGATTGTGGAGCGCACGCGGACTGCACGAGGCTTCCATGGAAGTCTTTGACCAGACATTCGCAGTTACTGCGGTCCTGAGAAGTCTCGCAGTCATCGTCGCAATCGTGGCGGTCGTGTCCACTCTCGCCATGGTGCAGATTGATCGTGGACAGGAGCTTCGCATACAGAATGCGGTTGGGTTTACCGCACGCGAGATCTGGGCTTCGGCCAGTATTGAGTCGGCCGTGATGGGGCTGATCGCGGGGCTGCTGTCTCTTCCAGTCGGTCTTATGCAGACATGGCTGTTGATTTGGGTTGTCAATCAGCGGTCATTTGGCTGGACGATGCCGATGGTGATCGACGGGTCCATCCTGATCGAAGCCGTCTGTCTCTCTGTCTTTGCGGCCTTACTGGCCGGTATTGTCCCCGCCTGGTGGCTCGCAACACGAGTCCCCAGGCAAATGCTGCAGACGGAGTAGAGATTGGTCAAGAAAGTTCGATTCATTCTTTTCGCAGCTGTAGCGCTGCTGGCTGCCATGGGCTGCTGGATCGCGTTGACTGCTCCTGACGCAGATCAATTGGAAGAGACCTCGCGGGTACCCCTGCTGGACAACATGATGCAGGGAAACGCTGAACATCGATTTGCGTCAGTCACCAACACAAGACCGTTCGAATTTCCCCGAGACCATGGGGCACACTTGGATTTTCAGACTGAATGGTGGTATTTTACGGGTAACCTGGTCAGCGAAGATGGCGACCGCTACGGTTATCAGTTCACCGTTTTCCGGCGCGCTTTTACACGAGACAAACCGAAATTGGATTCAGACTGGGCCGGCACACAGGTGTTTTTGGCTCAGGCCGGTGTAACAAGCGTGCGAGCTGGAGAATACCTTGTTGACGAGATTTACAGTCGCGGCGTGCTGGACCTTGCTGGCATAAGAGCGGATCCGTTCTCAGTCTGGGTCGAGAACTGGGTCGCTGAAGGTTCTGCAGGAAGTTGTGAGGGCTGCCTGAATCTCAGCATCAGTGTGAGTTCGGATGAATTTTCATTTGACTTGGCTCTGAGGAGCGTCAAACCCGTCGTGCTGCACGGCGACGGTGGTTTAAGTCAGAAAAGCGATAGGCGAGGCGAAGCGTCCTACTATTACTCTCTGACGCGTCTGCAGACGACGGGCGAGCTGACAGTCCAGGGTCAATCCAAGCAGGTATCCGGTGACAGCTGGATGGATCATGAATGGTTTTCGTCGGCACTAGGCGAAGAGCAGACGGGCTGGGACTGGTTTTCGCTGCAGTTGGACGACCAGCGGGAGCTGATGTTATTTCAGGTAAGACAACACGATCCGTCGTTGGCGCCATTCAAATACGGCCTATTCATCGATCAGTATGGGAATACCCAGCTGCTCGCACCAAATCAGATCATTCTGGAAAAACTGAGAACATGGCGAAGTGAGATGAGTCAGTCGGAATATCCTGTGCACTGGAAGGTTGAAATCCCACCGCTTGAAATGCTGCTTGACATTGAAGCCGCGATGGATGCTCAGGAACGCACGGATTCATTCCGCTACTGGGAAGGCGTGATCGACGTGAACGGTCAGGAAGGCGCAACACCGCTGACAGGTCACGGCTATCTGGAAATGACGGGCTATTGAACTGCCACTCGGACAGGTATCTGTTGATCCCTGCCTTGGTACTGCGGCCGTATTCCGTACTCGGAATTGTGTCTCAGGAGACGGCTCTGTCTTCAATTTCAAGAAATTCACACCCATTTGCCCAGTGTGTTGAACAAGACAGAAACATTCAATAGTATTGGGACGGCATGGAGTTATGGGCTTATGACGGACAGTTCGGAAGACGGTCGAATACCGATGGCAAGGCCCAGACAGAGTTCAGACGCAATCTGTGGTGAGTTTTGGATGGTTCCAGGGTCCCGACCCATGCGGTCTGTGGCACCAGCGCAGGTTCGGCGGGCTTTACGCGCACGGTGGCGCTGTCGATGTTAGCCTACAACGTTCATCGGTATGGAGCGATGGTGCGCGACGAGTTGCGGGAGCGGGGGCAGCTAAACGCATACTAACTTTGTTACTTCGGATATATGCCCGCGTTTCCACTATCAACAGCCTCTGAAATATCATAGTAGATCGCTACGGAACGCTGATGTACAGGAACGCAGGAAATTTATCGATCAGATTTTGGGAAAAGGCCTGGAGCAATCAAGCATTACTTTGCTCAAGAGTCAAAGTTAGGCAGGAAAACATTAATTGGGCTATAAACTTTGATTGACTGAGGTAGCTGTCTGATGGATGAGCGCGGTGTTGGTCGAATTGAGGAAACAGAATCGCTCTTTCTAAGAGAGGCGCGGTCCCATAAAGTATCAGGGATGAATAGTTAATGTATCAATATTACTAAGAAGATGGTATGAAAAAACGAGTTGAACAATCCGAACTTGAGCATGACAAGTTACTTCAGTCTGCACTAACCCGACCAGGTGTCCGGGAGCTTATGAAAGTTTATGGCGGATGGCACAAACTGGACCAGCGGCTGGATGTATATCGCTCAGCGACGAAGCGGACGTATAGAATTGTTACTACGAATAAATCAAATGCCTTCTGAGTAAGTTGGAACTGTAGACGAATATACCGATTTGGAGCGAAATTCTAAAGGAACGGTCCAGCTCGAAAAATTCTGATGATTCAACAAACTATGATGATGTTCGTCGAAAATACCTTATGGAATTGAATCAGCATTCCAAGCGTAACACAATACTTTACCTAATTACCGTTTATATTAAGCCCAACTTTAGCAGTCTGTCGGGCATGGGTGGCGTTCTGAGTGCCACATAAGCCAAGCGTGGAATCAGATCGGGCAGTTGGAACCGGCGGTTGAACCGGTACTCAAACGCCGCCAGATACCGATGCGCGTATTTGCCGCTGACCGAGTGATGGGTGCTGCGGATGGCCGACTTGACGTTGCCGAGCATGGTGTTCACCCAGTGAAACTCAGGCTTCTGGACACTGGCTTTGCCACCGCCGGTGACCACCACCTGATGCTCGAAACCGGCCTCGCTCAGGGCGTTGAAACAGGGCAGTCCGTCGGAACAGACCGCCGTGCCGTCAGCCAGATGCCGCCTCGCCCAGGCGGCGACTTCCGAGCTCCTGAAACCATTGATCACGCTCAACTTCATGCGGAGCGGATGCCCCTGGTCGTTGGTCTGCACGGCCGCCAGGAACGGAGTCTCGGCGGCCGCTCCGCGGCCGCGTTTGCCACCGCTTCGCTCACCGCCGAAATAGGCATCGTCAAGCTGCATCAGACCCCTCCAGCTGATGTCGGTCATCGCGTTCCATCATCACCTGCATCAGTTTGTGTTTGAGCCGCCAGACCGCATCGTAAGAAATGCCCAGCTCGCGGTGCAGCTGCATCGCCGAGACGCCTTTTTTGCTCTGCGTCAGCAGGTAGAGGGCCAAGAACCACACCGTCAGCGGCAGTTTCGTGGCACTGAAGATGGTGCCGGCCGTCACCGAGGTCTGGCGGTGGCACCGATAGCACTGCTGCAATCGGCGGGCGGTCAGTAGACAGGCCCGCCGCACGTATCAGCCGATGAACCCGCCGACAACCCAACTGTGGTCACTCCTGCAGCCGCATCTCCGCCACCACCCGACACATCGCCACCACCCGACACATCGCCACCACCGAATGATCGACCTGATTCACCAACATGAACTGATACACGCTCACCTATTTAGCCCTGGCCCATGTGTCCTTGCAAACTAGGCCGCCGCCTTTTCCAAGATTTCCCGATCGGCACCTGATCCTGAACCCGCACAGCCCATTCCGCACCCGCGTCCATTCTTTCCTGCAGCATCGCCCGCTTCCATCAATAGAGCGTCTGCAGTCTGTGCTCATACTCGCGCGGGCCAACTGCGACACCCCCTTCCGCATCTTTTCACAAAGCATCTGTTTGCACTGTTCCGAATAGCGTTTCTTCAATATCTTGAGTTACCTCCGTTTTAACATATTATGATGTGACTCCCAGCGAATACATTCCAAACCCTTGCATTCCGTTTGCCTTGGAGTGAGAAGAAATGAACTCAGATTCAATTCCAGAACCATCGAAGAATGAACGAATCCGCACATCGAAAAAATCCGCTTGACACCAGACTGCTTGGACAGTTCTGTCAGCGATCGAATGGATCTGCGGCGATTTACCTATGCGTACATTTCACGGTCATTGGAATGGGCGCCGCACTGGTTTGGGCCGCAGATACCCGTTGGCTGCTGTTACCAGCATGGATCATATACGGAACAGCACTGGTGTTTTTGTTTGCACCCTTGCATGAATGCATTCATCGAACCGCTTTTCGAAGCCGCAGAGCCAATGATGCCGTGGCGATGGTCTGCGGATTTCTACTTTTGCTACCGGCTCGTTACTTTCGAACCTTTCATTTCGCACACCATCGGTTTACGAACGATCCGGACCGCGACCCCGAACTTCAGACGGCGAAACCTGAGAATCTCACAACCTATATCTGGGCAATGAGCGGAATTGGTTCCTACTGGTGGCCTCAGATTCGTTCAATTCTGCGGCATGCGCAGGGTCGCGCGCAGGAGAAATTCATACCCGAAGCCGATCGGATACCGATAATCAGAGAAGCGCGAAGCCATCTGATGGCCTATGCGGCATTGGTGGGCCTGTCCATTCTGTTGGAAACGACAGTTATTCTCCACTACCATGTCATACCGGCATTGTTCGGGATGATTGCACTGCGACTTTTTCTCCTGGCGGAACATACGGGTTGCGAACTGACAGATGATATGTTCCAGAATACCCGCACGACACGGACCAACCCGGTGGTCAATTTTCTGGCCTGGAATATGCCCTATCACTGCGAACACCATGTCTATCCGGCGGTACCGTTTCATCAGCTACCGACGTTGCACCGGCACCTGCAGGGCCACCTGGGCGTCGTGTCCGACGGTTACCGCGGTTTTCATCGAGAATTTCTGAAAACAATTCGTTTCGATCAGCGGTAATTCGCATCGAACAACAGCGCATCGACATCAAGCGCACACTCCAGTTCATCCGCCAACTCATCCAATGCCAGCTCAATGGTATTTCGATAATCCAAAGCAGAGCCAGCATTCGCCTGAATCTGATTCAACCAGGCGGCACGAAAGGCATCACTCCAGAAAAGACCGTGAACATAGCAGCCCACGACATTTCCAGCTCGATTGATCGCCCCATCCTCACCGTATTCCGTACGAATGTACCGTCGCTGCGTATCACCACCCGTCGTCCTGCCCATATGAATTTCATAACCTGTCACCGCCTGCCCATTTTCAATACACTCACCGGTCAGAGGACGCACCGTTTTTTCGACCAGCATTTCCGTTTCAACATCCAGCAGTCCCAGGCCGGCCGATTTTTCCAGAACGCCTTCCACGCCATACACATCATGAATGCTGCGTCCAAGAATCTGATACCCGCCACACAGGCCCAAAACCCGACCGCCGGTCCTCGCATGAGCAATGATGTCGTGGTCCCAGCCCTGTTCCCTAAGGAACCGAAGATCGCCTAGCGTCGACTTGCTTCCCGGAAGAATGACGACATCCACATCCCGAGCAATCGGACAGCCAGGCGGTACAAACTCCAGTTCCACATTACGTTCCATTCGCAACGGATCAAAATCATCGGAATTCGCGATTCGAGATAGCATTGGTATGGCAATTTTGACCGTTTGCGTCCTCGGCTCAGGCGCTCGTTCGGAAATCCGGTCTCTTGCAACCGCGTCCTCCTGTGGCAGTCGACGGGCGGATTTAAGCCACGGAACAATCCCGCGGCAGGGCCAGGATGTCTGAGCTTCAATGTCGCGCCGGCCCGCGTCGAATAACGATCTATCGCCGCGGAACTTGTTGACGATGAAACTGCGAACCAGATCCGAATCCGCTTGATCCATGACCACTTTGGTACCCACCACCGAAGCAATTGTCCCGCCGCGTTCAATATCGGCAACCAGACAGACTGGTACTTCTGCCGCCCGGGCGAAGCCCATATTGGCAATGTCTCTGTTCCGTATATTGGTCTCTGCGGGACTGCCCGCACCTTCCACAAGGACCAGATCGAACTGATCGGTCAGATTCCGAAAACTCTCTATTACAGGTGCCAATAATGACAGCCTATGCGTCAGATAATCTTTCGCTTCCAGACTGGAAATCACTTTACCGTGAACAACAACCTGAGACGTCTGGTCAGTCTGCGGTTTGAGCAGAACCGGATTCAGGTCGACTGACATCTCGATTCCAGCGGCTTGAGCCTGAAGCGCCTGCGCGCGGCCAATCTCACCGCCTCCGGGGCAAGCTGCGGCATTATTTGACATGTTCTGGGGTTTGAATGGTGCGACGCGAATTCCGCGTCTTCTGGCAGCTCGACACAACCCCGCAACAATTACCGATTTGCCGACATCTGAGCCCGTTCCCTGAATCATCAATGCCGCTGTTTTCAATTTGTCGGGACTCGCTCCCTACGAGAACGAAAGACTTGAACGATGTACATATTGCGGAGAATCAATTGAATTCAGATGACAACTCCCCTCCCAGTGTGGCCATCGTTTCGACCTATAGATTGAGATGGGTAGCATCTGGGAATCGGCGCATGTCAGACATCCCAGCTTTTGTGTTGGTCATATTTTACCGACACCTGGCCGAATGTGCAAGTTCCAAGCATTGAGTCCGATATCCATACGGACGCGCAGGTGACAAAAGTTGACTTCGTACACCGTTTTGACCGTTTTGTGGTTCAACCATCCAAACGGATTGGAGCCGTCAGCCAAAGGGTGCCGTCTGAGTCGGTCCATCCAACGCTGTCAGCCATCAATAATAATGACTCTCTACTTCACACGCACAAGCGAACTGCTGACGCGGTTCACAGCGGTCTGAAACCGAAGTATTTCACCATCTGTGACCACACGGAAGCGGAAATTGAGACCGTGTTCGCACCGGAGCTGCCGGGACTGGACCGCAGGGACATGCGGGGTTGGTACAACGGCTATAGCTGGCTCGGTGAGAAGGTCTACAATCCCATCGACGTTCTGATGCCATTCGACAAACGAGAGTTCGCACCATACTTGTTACCGAACCGGCACGCCCAGCTTTCTGAACAACCTGATGGTGAAAGGTCGGTTCAGCAGCCTGGGGCTGGAGAACCTAGTGATGCACCGGGGCGAGCTGCTGACGTTGGAGGCGGAGTCAGACCCGTATCAATGCGCTGCTGTTACAGTCCGAACAAATCTTCGCCCATCCACCACGACTATTCAAACACACATGATTTGCGGGTCAATACATCCCGTTTGAATGTAACTTTTCACTAAAAGTTGCCTGCGGTCGCCTGAATGGGCGTACCACCCATCCAGGCGACCGCAGGCAACTGCTTTTCTCAGCATCCCGACGACTATAATCCACCACGGAAGCGAGATCGAGGACGTTTTTTTTCTGCCGCTGTCAAGCGCGCTTTCAAACTGTTCCCGGGCCATGGCTCCGAATCCCGTTTTGTACCCTGCACCGCAGAGGACGCACAGCAAATTGGACCGCGACTTCGTGAGTCAGCTGTCCATGACCCCCGCTTCCATCATGTTATGTTCAATCATCCATCAGACATCCTGAGGTGCTACATTATGACATCATTCGCCAACAAAGATCAACTCCAGGTCATCCATCCGTGTGCCGCCGGCCTCGACGTGCACAAAATGCAGATCACCGCCTCGGTGCTGCGGTCGAACCCCGGCACCGAGGCCGACGTGCACACCCGGCAGTTCTCCGCCCTGCCCGAAGGACTCGCCCAGCTGATTGACTGGCTGTGCGGCTTCGGCGTCACCGCCGCGGCCATGGAAGCCACCGGCATCTACTGGCTCAATGTCCATGCGGCCTTGGAACAGGCCGGCATCGAGCCGCTGGTGTTCAACGCCCAGCATGTCAAGCAGATCAAGGGCAGAAAGACCGATGTCGCCGACAGCATCTGGCTGGCCCGCATCGGCCAGTTCGGTCTCGGCCGACCCAGCTTCGTGCCGTCGCCTGAGTTCCGCGAACTGCGCGAGGTGTCCCACAAGCGTCGCCAGCTGGTGCGCGAACGGGCGCGCGTGCGCAATCGCATCCATCAGACCCTGGACCGCGCCGGCCTGCGCATCGGCGGCATCCTCTCCGACCTGTTCGGAGTCAATGGCCAGCGGATCATTCAAGGGCTCATCCTCGGCCGCTCGCCACAGGAGATCATCCATTCGCTGTCCGCCCATGTCGAGCGGCATCGCCACGCGCTGGGCGACGCACTGAATGCCGAGCTGACCGACTGCACCCGCTTCCTGCTCGAGGAACACTTCACCTCCTGGCAGCAGCTGAACGACCGCATCCGGCGGTTCGACGAGTTCATCGAACACCGCCTGCGCGAGCACCAGCACCTCATCAACCTGCTGACCACCATGCCGGGCGTCAACCACACCGCCGCCCGCGCCATTCTCATCGAACTCGGGCCCGACATGAGCGTGTTTCCCTCCACCGATCAGTGCGCCGCCTGGGCCGGCCTGTGTCCCGGCAACAACGAAAGTGCCGGTAAACGCCGCGCCGGACGCACCCGCCGCGGCAACACGCACCTGCGCAGCATCCTCATCGAGTGTGCCTTGGCCGCCGCCCGAACCCAACACAGTCAGTTCAACGGCTATCACCGCAACCTGAAGATCCGCCGCGGCTACCGCCGCGCCACGGTCGCCACCGCCCACAAGATGCTGCGGGCCATCTACTGCATGCTCAAACACGGCGAGTGCTATCGAGACCCGAAGGTCGACTACGAGGCGGCCATGGTGCAGCGCAACGCCTCGCGTTGGCTGCGGATGCTGCGCGAACATGGCTTCGCACCAACCCCTGAGACCCAACCTGCGGTGGCCGCCTGAACGACGCGCCAACCACTCCCTTCACTGACTGACCGCTTGACCTCGCCGCTGATGGAGACCGAGGGCCAGATTAACGGGAACGCCCTTTAATCCCCTTCAGACTGCGACCGGAGCCGTTGATTATGTTTTCCGACCCTCGGTGGTCGGACCGTTCCGCGCGCCTACAATCCAGAGAAGTTACACAGCAAATTTGAAGGTGGTTACCACGGAATGTCGGCTGAAGCGCAAATGAGCCTCGCACCGGAACGGCCGATCGAATATCCCAAAGCCGTCCCCGACTCGGCTGGCATTCCAGCCGCGGTGCGAAACAACATTCTGATCGCACCATTCAATGATGTTGAAGTGACACGCTCAATTATTGAAAAACACGCCAATGAGATCGCTGGACTGATCGTCGAACCACTGCAGCGAATCGTACCACCTCAGCCTGGGTTTCTCCAGTTCCTGCGGGAAATCTGTGACAAATTTGGGATCGTCCTCATATTTGATGAAATCGTTACGGGATTCCGGCTGGCTTATGGCGGTGCCCAGGAAATTTTTGGCATCACGCCTGATCTATGCACACTCGGAAAAATAATCGGCGGCGGCTTTGCATTGTCCGCGATCACCGGCAGGTCTGAAATCATGACCCACTTTGATAAAAACAGAGTGGGCAGTACGGGCTTCCTGATGCAGGTCGGCACCTTGAGCGGCAATCCAGTTGCCGCCGTCGCCGGATTGAAAACGCTGGAAATTCTCCGATGTCCCGGACAATTCGATAGACTGCAGAACACCGGCCGCCGAATCCAGCGGATGCTCAGCGAACCACTGACTGAATTGGGTATCGCACATCAGATCGTCGGTGTGCCGGCGTTGTTCGACCTCCTATTCACCGATCAGCCGGTGTGCAACTATTGGGACACGGTGACAGGCGAAGCCACCCTTGCTGCTCAGTACAACTGGGAACTGAGAAAGCGGGGGATTTTTAAGAGTCCGGTCAAGCTCTATGTTTCACTGGCACTAACCGATGATGATCTGAGTCAAATTGGCGATGCGGCGCGGCAGGCGGCGAAGTCGCTGGCATGAACCTGTACAACAGAAAGTCAAGAAATTTCTCAAACCACATTGATCATGGAGCAGATGGGAGCCGATTCACTCTACATTCCTATCCGGATCGAGTTGGACTATTCCTACTCGCTCGGTGAGCTGAAGCCATACTTCGACGCTCTGCTGGAGGGCCGCGCTCTGGCCTCCCGCTGTCCCGAATGTGGACGAGTCAGTTTTCCACCGAGAATCAAGTGTGAATTTGATCAGCAACAGTCGCGGTGGCAGGAATTGACGGGACTTGGAACGATCAGACGGATTACGGTGGGAAGGGCCGGAGCCTTAGCACAAATCGCGATGGACGGCGCCGACAATCTGTGTTTGGGTCAGGTGGAGTGCATAAATCTGAAGACCAACGATCGGGTCCGGCTGATGTCAGGCAATCGCGCCAATATCAGACATCCTGCTCAATGCGCATTTTTTCAACGCAGTGAATGATTCATGATCCGCTGCTGCGGCAGTCAGTTGCGACACGGCTCTCCATTTCGCGGCGAAGTTCGTGAGCACTTTCGCGCGGCCCCGGTCTGACATCATTCCAGGTAACCAGATCGCCGGCTGAAACCGAGCGAATCAGCTCCAGGTCAGATGCGAGACCGATCGGTACCGCCTGCCGCGAAAGCGAGTCGGCCGCTGGCAGGATTTTTCCCCACACGGTCGCTCCACCCTCACCGTCAAGCGTCTCACCCACGGACAAATTCCGTTTCGCGACCGCCGCAACATCAGCAGAAAACGAGAGTGGCATTCCTGTCGGCTCCCGCCGCAGAGCTACCGAAGCAACGCTGATTCCAAGTTCCAGGCCAATCAAGTGATAAGGCCGATAAAGCGCAGTGTATCGCCCTGATCGATCCGTTACCAATCCATACTCTCTGAAACATCGTCTTACATACTCACTACCCGCTTCAAATACGACGAAAACACCCCAACGAAGATCTCTCTCGATTTCACTGCCATCCCGATGAAGCGATGAGATCACTTCCACCATGCCCTCGCCGGCGAGCACCCCACCTTGTACTTCGGGTTTAAGGACCGATGCCAAATCATCAATCGAACAGGGTGGAAAGGAAAGCCCATTGGACGGCGGTTTGAGACCTGTTGCATTGACGACGGCGGCCATTTCAATAGCAGATTTGGTACCATCAAGAAAGGAATTGAACATTTTGCTGTTCATACCTCCCTGCTCCGCCTCAGCGCGGGTCAGCCCGTAATGATCCCATACCGTATGCGGTGTCGACTGGTGGTAAAGTGGCAGATATTTGGTGCCCTTTCCGGCACAGACCACATCAAAACCCATGGCTCGAACCATATCAACCTGTTCAGCAATCAGCGCCGGCTGATCGCCGTAAGCCAGTGAATAAACGACGTCGTGCCGCCGAGCCCTCTCGGCCAGCAGAGGTCCCACCAGCACATCGGCCTCAACATTGACCATCACGATATGGATACCGCGATCAATGCAGGTCAATGCATGTTTGGCACCAGCGATGGCGTCGCCGGTCGATTCAATGACAACATCAATCAGATCAGCATCCAATACATCGTCGAGATCGGCAGTGAGCAGCACCTGATTTCGTTCGGTTTGTGACTTCCTTCGTTTTTTTCTTCGGTCGGGTTGAATGCCAGCCGTTTGAAGGTTGTATTTCGCTCTTTCCAGATTCAGGTCGCAGACTGCATTGAGCCTGAGTCCTGGAGTGCGAGTGATCTGCGACATGAACATGGTGGCAAATTTGCCAGCACCGATAATACCGACCTGAATCGGATTGGCATTGGTTTCACGTTCGCAGAGAAGCCGGAACAGGTTCATCGTGATTCATCCAGTTGGTTACTTAAGTCAATTGCAATGGAATGTCAGCCTAAACGAACCGCAGAATTCCTAGCCTGAATTCCCATTACACAATATGCTGTGACAAAATTTCTACCGCAAACGAGACTCCAAGCCGTCTTTCAGCCCACTAGTCGGTCATATTGTCATAATATTCATTATAATAATTTATATTATCATCAATATTCATAAAATCCACCTCCGTTTATGGCACCGCCCCACGCAGGCTCAGAATCCTGCCTAATCCAGTGCCGCATACGGATTTTCCGCACTGTCACTGGCTTTCATTCTAACATTCCCGCCTTCAAATCTAATTCCGGCCATGTCAGAACTTTCAGCTTGACATCTGCTGACTTTATGTGATATATTGGTTTCATGTTCAACTACAACTATTTTTATGACATGACCGCTCCCAATCCCCAAAACCTCTTCCTGCAACCCACCTCCCCCATGATGCGCCGCTACGAAGCGCTCAGAGCCCGCTTCGTCGACGGCTGCTCCACCCAGGAAGCCGCCCGCCGCTTCAACTACTCTCACGGCTCGTTCAGAAACCTGTGCTCGGCCTTCCTCGCCAATCCCACCTGGACGTTCTTTCAACCGCCGCCAGCACCGCCCCCTCCGGCCGCCCCCAAACCCCCGCGCGCCCGCCGAGACCAGCTGATCTGCGAGCTGCGCGACACCCGCCAGCTGTCGGTCCATCACATCGCCGAGCAGCTCCATGCCAACCACATACCGGTCAGCGTCTCAACGGTTAGCAACGTGTTGAAAAAGGCCGGCTATGCGCGGCTGCGCCGCCGACCGGGCCATCTGCTGAGCGATCTGGTCAGGCCAGCCCGGGCGGCGCCCGCGGATGTCCGTCAGCTGGACCTGTCGCCCCGCCGCTTCACCACCGCTTACGGCGGTCTGTTTCTGTTTCTGCCGTATCTGGAACAGCTCGAACTGAACCGGCTGCTGCACACGCACGCCCTGCCGGGCAGCGAGATGATGCCGGCGGCCAGTGCGGTCCGCGCCCTGTTGGCCCTGAAGCTGTGGGGCATCGGCCGCCCCAGCCAGGCGATGGCCGACGTGTTCGATCCCGGCCTGGCGCTGTTTGCGGGACTGAACGTGTTTCCCAAACGCGCCACCCTGACCGAATACAGCTGCCGGGTGGATCCCCGGACGGTGCCGCCGCTGATGGCCGCCTGGCTGGCCGCCGCCCAGCGCCACGGGCTGCAGACCGGTGGCAGTTTCGATCTGGACTTTCACACCATTCCCCATCATGGCGACGAGGCGCTGATGGAGAAGCACTTCGTGTCGAAACGGTCCCGAAGACAGCGGGGCATCCTGGCGTTTGTCGCCCGAGACGATCAGGCGCGGGTGTTCTGCTATGCCAACGCCAAAGTCAGGAAAGCCAACCAGGCCGACGAGATCCTGCGCTTCGCCGAGTACTGGCGCCGGCACACCGGCCAATGGCCGCGCGAACTGGTGTTCGATTCCAAGCTGACCACCTATGCCAATCTGGCGGTCCTCCAGGCGCGGGGAATCGGCTTCATCACCCTGCGCCGCCGCACCGCCAAGCTGATTGATGCCATTCATGCGATACCGACCGAGCAGTGGCGGCGCCTGACACTGACCAACATCGGCCGGGCGTATCGAACGCCGCGGGTGCTCGAGCAACGGGTGCGGCTGCGCGGCTATCCGGGCGACCTTCGCCAGTTGGCGATCATGGACCTGGGACATGAAAAACCCACCCTGCTGATCACCAATCAGGACAACGAAAGTGCGGGACGACTGGTGGACCGCTATGCCCGGCGCATGGTGATTGAAAACGCCATCGCGGCGGCGATCGACCTGTTTCACATGGACGCCCTGTCGGCCTCGGTGCCACTGAAGATCGAGGTCGACCTGCAGCTGACCGTGATGGCGGAAACGCTGTACCGGCTGTTGGCCGAGCACGTGGCCCAGGGACACCAGCGCCAGGTCCCGCGCACGCTGTTTCGAAAATTCATCAACGCAGCGGCGGAGATCGTCATTGAGGAGACCGCCATCACGGTGCGTTTCGGTCGCCGGGCCAACAATCCCTTTCTGGTGCAGAACGGCTTTGCCGAACAGCACTTCGTCATCCCCTGGCTTGGCCAGCGCACGCTGCGCTTCACTTTCGGCTGATTCTCAGCCAAAATGTCATAGCCGATTTCGCGGTGGGAATCCAGGCTAGCCAGACTCCATCAGCGTTCCAATCAAAGTCGGCAGAATTTATCCATTGACTTTCTGTACGGTCTGATTTTATTGCTGTTGAGGTGAAAACGGACCTTGGATGCCGATCGGCACAACCCACCTGCCAACACTACCGCCCTGATGACGAAATTCGAAAACCGATTCAATCAGTCTTTCAACCTGTCAAGCAGGCCTTTCGCTATGAGTTACGTCCCTCCCATCCGTTTCGATGGACCGACGAAGGAATTCGATGAACACTGAAAATCTGGATCAGTTCATCCCCGCTTGATCTGCATCATTCCGTCAACCGACTCATTCGGCCATCGTACCGGCTGCCGGTGGCGTACAAACGGCAATTCAACCCTGAACTGAAACAGGAATTTCATTTTTCCGCAAATTCTGAGGCTGAGCATATTCTGCGCGATGCGGAAAGTTAGAAAATGCTAGTCTGTCGTGTCGTTGGCCGCGCCTGAAAGAATTGAACTGTTCTGAGGAGCTGATGTCAAATCAAAGTTACTCAAAGAAAACAGCACAGCGGAATCGTCTTGATGGAAGGTGACAATTCAAGCGGATGGCTGTTCATTATCTGAACGAACCATTTAGGGCGAATCAACACCCTTGTACTGAATGAGGTCAGCTCATACAGAGAAAGCCGTTCGAACACCAAACCTAATCGTGTCCGGATGCCGGAGAAAAAAAATGAGCGTCCATGCTCTAGTATTCATCCTTGTAGTTCAACCGCAATACATCAGTCTAGCGAGCAGGTGCTCAATTGCAGTTGAACCTGTATCAGAAGATGATAGTCAAATCAAATACTGCGTTCAATATAATTCGTCTTGAAACTATGAACAATTATTCATACATTAAAATTTGAATAGACAGTTTATAAGATTGATTACAATATCATTCATTCGTACGCATTTCGATTTAATTTATACGATAACTACAGCTGAAGTTCATATCATGACCCTGCATCTTCCTCCCATTGCGGCGTTGCGCGCACTCGAAGCAACTTCTAGACATCTGAGCTTCACCCGCGCGGCTGAAGAATTGTTTATCAGCCAAAGCGCGGTGAGCCATCAGATACGGCGCATCGAAGATCTGTGGGATATCAAGCTGTTCAAGCGACAAGGAAGAAGATTGATCATCACCGATGAAGGGCAGATGATTGTTCCTATCGTGCGAGAGTTTCTCAGCGGCATGAAACGTACGTTGAACGAAATATCCGAACATGAATCGCGCGCGTCCATTCGAGTCAACCTGGTGCATTCACTGGCAGAAAAATGGCTGGTGCCCAAGCTCGGGAAGTTCTATGAAATGCACCCGGACATCTGTGTCTGGATCTCAACGACCGACGAACTGATCAACTTCAGAGACAATGAAGTCGATGTCACCATTCGTCTCGGAAATGGCCATTGGCCGGACCTGCATGTGGATACTCTGCTGAAGGAATACGTTTTCCCGGTCTGCAGTCCGAATTTTTTACAGCGGTTTGGTGTACCGCAACGGCCTGAGGACCTGTTGCGCTTCCCACTGCTCTATCTCAATACGACTGATACCTGTCCGCGCTGGCGGTCCTGGTTTAAAGATGCGGGCATCGATATTCAATCACTGCCGCGAGGTTCGGGGTTTCCAGACGCGGCAATGTCGATTCAGGCTGCCAATCACCATCAGGGAATCGCCCTGGCACTCAGCGCGCATGTTGAAAAGGACCTTGAAGCCGGCCGCCTGATCAAACTGTTCGATGTACATAGCGTGTCACCCGATTCCTATCACCTGGTCTGCCCACGCCAACTGATTTCGCAGCGCCGCATCACAGTGTTTCGAAACTGGCTGCTAAAGGAGGCGGCGATATCACAGAAAAATTTCGACCGCGTTGTACACTCCCCAATCAAGCCGTACCCCAAACTTCGCACGGCCTGATTCAGTCATTGGTTGATTCGGCAGGTGCCATTCTGAGTGTCAATTCGGTTCGCATCCGGTGTGACGAGAGGCCTATGACACCAGTCGACGTATTGCTGAATCCGCGACCCGACGCGGATTGATCGAAACTGACAGATAGCCAGAATACCGGAATGTTTCAAGACCATTGCTTATCAGGAGCCACCATCGCACAGGCATCGATTTCAACCGCCATCGAATCGTAGGCCAAATCCGTAAAAGGTACGTCTCCTGAAACCGGTCCGTCACTGCCGAAGAAGGAAGAGCGAATGGACATATTGTCATGCAGTCCGTCTGTACCACAGTCACCCTTATAAGCGGTCATCATCGTACAAACGTCATCATAACCGGCTCCCAGATCTTTCAGTATGGTGCCAATGTGTTCCATCGCCTGATGGGTCTGAGCTGACCGATCATCCGGATGTACGGTGCAACCCTGTCTGTCAAGCGACGCCTGTCCGCCAACAAATATCATCCCATCGCATCTCAAGCCATGACTGTAAGGAAGAGGAACATGCCAATCCCACAGACTGTCCGGCGAAGAGTACTGTTTTGGCAGGCGCTGCCTATATGGACCGAGCATGGCAATCGCTGAAATTTTGACGAGTACATCATCATCGCCGTGGCGCGGGATTGGAATACCGGTTGCCACTGGACCGGGTTCTTTAAAATACCATGCCATTTCCATCGCTGAATCTTCGAAATCTTCAATCCCAGATCCTCCTTTATACCAGCGGTTTAACTTCACAATATCGTCCAGTGTGCCATCAAAGCGATGCATCAGTTCTCTAATTCTATGCGTTACCGCCTTGGTCTGACCCACGATATCGCCTTTGCAAACGACCTGCTTGTACTGATCAAGTGGATATTGACCTGAAATGAACAACATGTTTTCGCAGTGCAACATATCAACAAACGAGCCCGGCAGAATAGAGTAACCGGTGCTTTTTAGGTAGTTTTTGTTGATACTTTCGCCATTTTCCTGCCGCATTGCAATACCCTCAATTTGAACCATAAGGCCGTCATAGGCCAAGCTTGGCACCGGGGTGGCATTCACAGTCGTATGAATGCCTCTGTACACGAAACGCGTAAGGAGCTTGAGGAACTCACGGTCATCTTTTATTGTGTCATTCCTAACATAGTAGCAATTCAGTGATACCAAGTCGTAGCAATAACTGCCCAAATCTTCCAGAACTTTATAAAGAGATGCGATGACATTGCTCGTCTGCGCCTCAATATCACCATAATTTTGCACCTTACCATCCGAATTGAGATCAACCTGACCACCGACCCAAATTTTTGACCCACTTCGCACCCCATGTTTGTGATTGGTCTTGATTGGCCAGTTCCAGTGATTTTCCGGGCTGCTGTACTGTTTGTTTATTTTGGTCGTCATCAATTTTTCTCCAACGCGTCTTTTCTGAACTCTGGCAACTTGACGATATTTGCACTCTGCTTCTTCATCAGTCCCATCAGCATTAATCAAAAAGGTTTCAATGAAATTTACGTCTCGTTCCAGTTCCCATGATCATCACCCACAGTATATGCCAAAATCGTATTCCCTGATGGACTTATCCAGCCAAATCCTGACTTGGCGAAAAGACCAACAGAGCAAATTCAGTACGCGAAGCACGGTCTTAAATCACATCAAAACAAAACGGACTTAAACTACTTCAGAGTAGCTGGAACCGGATAGGAAACAGAAAAAGGTCACTGAAAAGAATGCATGCCTCAACCTAAAGAAATTCAGCAACGGTTAATTTTGACCTGAACCGACGGGCCACAGCTTGTCGCCATGATGCCTGCTAGCCCACATTTTTCACCGATAGTTGTGAAAAATGTGAATAATGAGTTGTAATGATAACTTAATCAATGAATTAAGTCATTTACAGAGGACTCAGCCATGAATACACAGTGTGATCAGACGCGGTTGGAATTTCTACCCAGTGGCCGGCGCGCGGTGACCGCCAAATTCGACAGCGAACAGATCAGTTCCGATGGTGGCGCCCTGCTGCTGCGGGAGGTTGACAGGCGGGTCGGTCTGATCAACCGTCTGGCCGATTGTTTCATCGACTACCGCAACCCGGCCAGCGTGCGACACGGCGTGGAGGACCTGCTGCGCCAGCGCATTTATGGCATTGCGATGGGTTATGAAGATCTCAACGACCATGAGCACCTGAGCGATGACCGGTTGATGGGAGTGGTGGTGGACCGGCTGGAGCAGATGGTGGGCGAGGGACAGGCGCTGGCCAGTTCGAGCACGCTGAACCGCCTGGAGTTGGGGTACCACGCTTGGCGCCGGCCATTTCAACCCAAAATACAAATCGGTGAAATCAAGTAAAATGTCAATTTTTTAAATTTTGAGAATTTCACGTAAACGACCAATTGGCGTTTTCGTAAATGGAGGATATTTAATGATAGACACGACAAAAGTGTTCATTTGGCGCGGGGCTATGCAGGAAATTTGCCGAAACAGTTCCGCCCGATTGATTTCGAAACTAGGGGGGGGGCGGAGGACACCTTCGCCAGAATCTCATTCACCCCGCGGCCGTTTTCGCGGCCCTTCTAGTTCTGACATCGCCGGCCTCGGCGGAGAATGAGTGTGGAGACGATACAGTCGGAACACCACCGACGGTAACGGTAACCTGCTCCACTGACATTTCAAACGGTGCTACAGGAGCTGACGCAGGAATTCTGTATAACGTCAGCCATAATACCAACGGCTTGAAATTGACGGTGGCGGAAGGGGTCCACGTGAGTGGGATTAACACGAGGGGAGATCGAAAGACCATCGGAGATCTCCTCAATTACGGGGTGCGTGTAAATGCGTTCGGAGACCTAACCGGCGACGGTAAGGTTGATATCACCTCGAGGGGCGATTATTCCGGCGTAAGAAGTGGAATTAATGTCGAGATCGCTAAACATAATAACTCAGTAGATGCGGCAGTTCCGCTCACCGTGAACATACGGAAAGGCCTATTCAGAATCACCAAATACACTGGAAATCCTAGACAATCTACTGATAAGGCTGTGAATCTTGGTGTTGGAGCTCTCAATGTGAAATCAGCATACAACAGTGAAGATATAACAGTCAATTTCAATGGGCAAGTGGAAAGCATTGATGACGGGAGTAGCGGCGTTAAAGTTTTTGAGCGCAATAAACGTGGAGGAAGCACCCGTGTGACGTTGCAAAGCGAGGCTCGAATCGGTGGCAACGCTAGCTACCCCTTTAATGACGGCTTTGAACACAACGTTGGCTACGGCGTTTATATCGAAAGTAAGGATACGGAAGATTGGGATGACAGCGAAGAGGAAGAGGTTTTATTGAATATCGAGGCTGGCGCTGAAATTGGCACCTCAGCTGTGCCGGTCGCGAAGGACGGTGTTTTCGTATTGATTCATAATGCCCGGGCAAAGACTCGCCACGATGTCGATGTGAAGCATGCAGGCCAGCTGTATGCGGACGGGCACGGCATCTGGGTGGATCATCGGTGGAAAGATTGGAATCTTCACATGGATCGGAATGAGGCCTATGCTGGCGGCCAGACTGGAAAGGTAGCGGTAACGGTTGAGGAAGGTGGTCTAGTGGTGGCCGGCGATGGCAAACACGGCATTTTCATCAGCACGTATGAATATGATGATGGAGGAAATGAGTTCGACATCACCGCCAAGAAAATCAAAACGCCAAAGGTCTTCGATCAAATGGAAGATCAAGAGCTGATTGATGAGAATGCGGCGATTGCCGGCATGTACCATCAGCGGGTGATCATCGATGGTGAGGTTCGGGGCGGTAAGAACGGTGCGGTGGTTCATCTTATGGGTGGCGGCACGATCACGCTGGGTGCCAAAGGCCGGCTGGTGCCCCACGCCGACGGGACGACGAGTCGGTCAGTTAAAGTCTCCGAGCCGGCCAACAAGGCGAACAAGCCCGATCTTCTAATCCTTCTGAACGGGAATTTCCGAGGCATCCAGAAGATCGAGAGTGTCACGGACCGAACCGGGAGCGCCTCGGACCGGACACGATTCCGCTACCGGAAAGCCGGTGAGACAACCTATGCGGACCTGTCGGACGGCACCAAGATTACGCTGGCGCTGAACAAGATACCGGCCGGCTTTTACAATGACTGGAAAACCCAGGTGGAACTGACGGCCGACATCACGGAGCCGGACAACAACGTCTTCTCGCTGAATTTCAAGAGCAAGTTGTCCCAGCTGACCGCACCCGATGGGCAACGGCAGGTGGCCAAGCGCGGCAATGTCTATCAGTCCCTGCCGTCGGTGCTGTGGGACCTGAGCGATGGGATGGAACGCTATGTGCCGGCGGCCAATGCTTCGGTCGAGCGGAACGGTGAGGCGATGCAGTCTGCCGCGGGCGGCACCGCCGGCTGGGTGCGCGTGGAGGGCATCAGCGGTGATCGGCGGCTGAAAAAGTCGCTGGGCGAGGCGGTTTCCTACCGGCTGTCATCGACCGGCTTTGCGGTGGGCGCCGACCTGCCCGGTGACGGTGGCCTCACCTACCGGGCCGGTCTCCATCATCGGCAGGGCCGGGCCAAGGTGACCGGTGGTGGGCAGGTCAAGGCATCGGGCCTCGGGGCCGGCTTCGGCGTGTCGAAGCGCCAGGCGAACGGCTGGGTGCTGGACGGCTGGCTGGGCGCGACCCAGTATGATGACATCCAGGTGCAGTCCTCGGAAACGATCGCCGGCCAGGCGACGCCGTTCACGGTGAATGCCAAAACCAAGGGCACCAGTTATGCCTTGGGTGTCGGCGCCGCCTTGGAGTGGACGCTCGGCAATGCGACGGTGACGCAGCGCGGCTCGCTGGCCTGGACGTCGGTGTCGATGAAGGATTTCAAGACCACTTACACGCACCGAGCGAATGAAGACGAAGCCGGCAACTCCTTGAATGCTATGACCACGACCGTGGCCGAGACCATCGCCATGAAAGATGGATCTGGCCTGCAGGGCGGCTATGGGGTGCGGATTGACACCCGGTATGGTGCGGGCGACTGTTGCGGGCTGTTCGGCTCGCTGGATCTGAGGCATGATTTCAATGCCAAGCGCAGTATTTCAGTATCCAGCGACCTGAGATCGGACACGGTCAGCACCGAGAGCCGACCGACCTCGCTCCGTCTGGGCTTCGGGGGTTCCAAGAGCTGGAATGAAGGTCAGGCGACTTTGTCCGGCGCCATTTACCACACTACGGCCGGTCATGGCAACAGTTCGCTCAGCGGTGGCGTGGCGCTGTCGTTCAGATTCTGAGTCAACGTCCTGATTGACCACAGATCCGCCCCGGAAACCGCACACCTTCCGGGGCGGGTCCGCCATTGGCCGCGATTTAGTTTGAAATAGTCGGTTCCCGCGCGATCGAAGCCGCGTTGTTTAGGCGCGGCGGAATCCGCTCAGTCGGTTCTGGCATCTTCGGAGCCAACGCCGTCCTCACCCCTGGCACAGTCAGCGAGCGGGTTGACGGCTAGCGGTAGCACACATATATCACCCTAAGTATGAATAATATGAATTGTGGTTTATAATAATAAAATAATCAATAAATTACATCATTCACAGAGGACTCAGCCATAAATGCACAGTGTTTTCAGACTCAGTTGAATTTCCAACCCTGCGGACGGTGCGCCATAACCCCCAGATTCGACTGTGAACCGACCAGCTCCGGTGGCGGCACTCTGCTCGCTACAAGAAATTCAACGGTTGGATATCGGTCTGAGTCGTCGTAGGACCGAGTGTTTCATCGACTCCCGCAACCCAGCCCGCATGTGATACGGCGTGAAGGACCGCTCGCCTAATACATTTTGGCCTGGCGATGGGTTATGAGGATCTCAACGACCGTTAGCACCAGTGCGAAGACCCGATGATGGGTGTGATGTTGGACCGGATAGAGCAGATGTTGATCGAGGGGCCGGTGCTGATCAGTGTGAGTACCCTGAACAAGCCTGGAGCTGGAGCACCTGAACGAGGCAGCGAATGACCGCAACCGATGCAAGGAAGGAAGAAGGACCGGTTCTTTCATGACCACTATGCCTGTTACTGTCATCTGCCGCGGCACATTCTCTGTTGCGAGCGGCTACGGTGCAGACTGCTGCGCACAGCGGATCAGGATGTTGCGCGGCTGGCTGTGTGGTGGAGCTGGAACGGAGCGTCGGTCAGTTGCAGGTGCGTTAGCCCTAGGTTCGGGCGGTGATTCGAGCTTCTGTCGAAATTTATGTTGCAGTGATGCGAGGACCACGGGATGGATGATATCATTGCTATGGTCTGCTGCTGCGGGTTTAGCAGCTGTTCGACGCGCTGGCACAGCAGGGGCCAGTGTTGCCGATCGATGGGATAGGTGGATGGGGATGATGAAAACAGTGGCTTCAGCCTGAAATCGCCGAAATCTTGTTAAATGCGGGTTAAATCCCATCAAAACAAAACGGACTTAAACTACTTCAGAGTAGCTGGAACCTGATAGGAAACAGAACAAGATCACTGAAAAGAATGCATGCCTCAACCTAAAGAAATTCAGCAGCGGTTAATTTTGACCTGAAACGACGTGCCACAGCTTGTCGCCATGATGACTGCCAGGCCACTCATGAACGACATTCTGAACAGGTCAACTATCCATTCAATCCGTATGAACCCAGCGTTCGGCAATAACTCTGAAAAATGTCGATATTAATTCTCAAATTGCAACTCTAACAGAATGGCGCGGCGACATGGAGAGCACGGGTTCGCAACCACCGCACCGGTAATCCGGTGCCGGTAGCTTTCCATGCGGTCTCAGAAGATGCGGCCATTGGGTTGTATGGCCTAGAAAACGGCACCACCTGTATTCCAGATGTAGGCAACCAGGAGACATCGCCGGTGTCGCAAGCCAGAAAGTGCACTAATCGGTCCTCATGCCTTCGGTCACCGCAGCAACTTTAGCTGCGACTGGCCGATGAAAACACAGGACGTGAATTTGATGATTCGGCCGAGATGATCAGTTTTGAACTAGGTGTTTTGACATTCGGAACGACAACTCAGCAGTGACTGAGCGATAATGTCAACTGCAATCAACTTCCTGTTCGAAAATTCTCAACATTGAACATGAGAAAAATCACTGTCGTCTCCCTGCTTGCTTTGGTCGTCGGATTTGGCGTCGGTTTTGCCACCGGAATCTATACACTGCCACTGATCATCGAATATCGGTCTGACCGACCGCCGGTCGTCAATGTAACCCCGGCTGTGGCGACTGACCCGATTGGGCAGTTCAACCGGGCCAGTCCAGGCTCCGACCCTCTGCATTGGGGAGAAGGCACCGTACGCATCTCCGACGGCAAGCTCATATTTGAAGATGACGTCAAGCTCGCACCGGGGCCTGATTATCGAATCTACCTGTCGCGCAAATTCGCCGAAACCAAGAGTGGTTTTGAAAAAATCAAGGCTCAAGCGATCGAAATTGCAAAACTTCGCACTTTTTCCGGGCCTTTGGCATTTGACTTGCCAGAAGATCTGAATACCAATGAATTCGATAACGTGATCGTCTGGTGCGAAACGTTCTCAATGTATATTGCAAGTGCACGGCTGGACTGATTCTGATTGGGCAATGGTGTTTTCAGCCACCGGTGGCCCGCCAGTCATCATTGATTCGACCCTTGCATCGGTCTGATGGGAACGAAGTGACGTGGTTAAGGCCTCCATCGTCCGAAAATCTGCAGTGTCGCGAACCTGAGTATTGATGTGGATGGTCATCTTGGTAAACTGCGAATTCTTACCAGATGGTCAGAACCACGTCTTTAACGGGCACTGGTAAGAATATTGAAGTTCAAACGCTTTTCTCGTTGAAAAGCCGTTTGAATATGACGCACGCTGAATAACCACTCAGCGGGCTTCGGTTTGAAATACGAGAGACTCCGACCAATAAATCAAAAAGTCAAGGCTTGAGCAAAAGCAGTTTTCGCGAAAGGAAATCCAGTGATTGATGCAGTCAACGTAACTTCGCAATCGCCTGAACGAATTAAATTTCCATTATCAAAAACCTGATTCGACTGCTTCCAAACCCTATGAACGATATTCAACATCAGTGGTGCCGGTGAGAGGACTTGAACCTCCGACCTGCTGATTACGAATCAGCTGCTCTGCCAATCTGAGCTACACCGGCATGTTCAAGGGCATGATCTGGAGGTCAATCTTATATCAGTTCAGAAGTGCTTTCGCGCGACGGTGTGCATCTTCGGCCTCTTCCTGAAGTCGCAGACCTTCCAGTACGCGCGCCGTATTCTGCCACGTCTGGGCGGCCGTATCCTTACGACTCGCCCGCTCCGATAGCAGTGCCCGGGCGAAATTCAGCTGCTCGGACCGAATGGCGGATTCGATCAATGTCTGAGAGATCAGATCGCGCTGCGCGTGACTGCCGCCAAACCGGTTCGCCGTATAACGGATATCAGCCAGCAATCCCGCTGCCTCAGCATAATCACCCCGCCCGTAGGCAATCAACGCCTTGGCAAGTGGCAGTCCAACTTTGCGAATCATCCAGGCGGACATGTTGTCTTTTCCTGCACACTGGTTCAACCGGCCCATGATCTCCTGAATGGAAGCCTGCCGATCCGCACCAACGAATGACATGATTGCGTGACAGTCATTGAATGGATAAAAACCCGTATTCGGAATCGTCTTTTCCCACCGGTCCGCCAATGCCTGCCACCGGTCACCAACATCCACATCCATCAGATGCAAGCGCCATAGCAGCGCACTTGCATCCAGCATTTCGAGTGCGACCTCACCGTTCGCAATGGACATGTCGTAGATGTCCAGCACCCGATCAAACTGCTGCAGATCAAGATAGTAAAGCGCCAGGTGCCACCAATTGTGAACGGCAAATCCGTTATCCGGCGCCCAATCCGATTCTCTTGATTCGTAGAGCCGGATACCTTCCTGCTGCCGACCCTGCATTTCCATAACGTGGGCGACTGCGTGCAGGGCCCATACATCTCCCGCGCTGAATTCAAGCGCCCTGTAACCGACCTCTTCAGCTCTGGCATATTCATTGCACTCCTCCAGCCCAAAAGCGTACATTCCCAGAACATAGCCATAACCCGGAGTCGCTTCATCGTAATTCGACAGAACCCGGGCGATCCGATCGCGCAGATTATTCGCATCACCGAGATAAAAATCACTCAAGTGCGCAATCTGCAGCGCCAGAATGTCCCTCGGATAGTCAACCAGAATCGATTCCAAGATTCGAACCGACTGTAGAAAATGGCCATCAAGCCAAGCGCGGATGGCCGCAACATGCCTGTTTTCCCGCGCATCACCGCCCGCCGCGACGGCTTCAGCGCCAGCCAGCGATTCTCGCAGGTGTTCAGAAAACTCGCCGTCAGCCATCGCGCTTCCACAATGCGCCCGCAAACAGTGAGCCATGACGAATTCGGGATCTTCGGCGATCGCCTCATCGACCGTTGCAACGGGGTCGCCCTTGTACGAGTGCAGCTGCACCAGCGCTTTTTCATACAGGTCCAAAGCTTTTCGACTGGACACAGTGGTTGGCAGGCCGCGTATATCGTCTAATCGAGTCATGTCAGTTGTCCTCCTGATGGTTACCGACCGGATGGTGATTCAGCATCAACCAGCCGTTTTCTAGTGTTGATCTTAAACCGCTCAGCCGTTCCGAACTCTCCCAGACCAACGCCTGCCGCGTAATCGCCGAAAACCGGTCCGTGCTTGAATAGATGACCGGAACATCCACCGGCAATCAGAACATTACTGAACTGCGGATGAAAATCAATGATGAAATGAGTGTCTGGCGTCATGGCGATCTGGCAGGCTTTCTGATCAACCGCCGCCTGCCCAATCAGTTTTGGCAGACGATTGCGAATGTAGTTTCGCGTTCGGTTGAACGTCGCCTCATCGACAACCCGCTCATCATTATCCAGATCGATGATGGCCTCGGTCCAGGCGATCGCCGCTTTGACGCCGCTTCCCTCGACCGACGGGGCGCCATAGGCTTCGTAGTCGTGATCAATCCAGCACGGCATATTGCAGTGATCGAAAGAATCATCCGCATCAGGACACGAAGTGTAGATGATGTTCTGCCGAACTATTTTTGATATGGGAGCGATGGTGCGCCGATAGAGTTCGCCGATCCATGGACCGGCGGCCACCACAATCAAATCAGCATCCAATGGCCTGCCGTCCAGATGCAGTCGCTCGGCCTCGTCGGTGTACGCGCGGCCGCGGACAATTCGCCCACCCTCTCGTTCAAAAAGACGCGCGCATTGAACCACCGCGCGCTGCGCCATAACTACCCCGGATTCCGGCTCATAAATTCCGTAAGCCGTATTTCTGAAGTCGAACTGTGGAAACCGCACCGTCAGCTCAGCCGGACTGAACCGGAGGTGCGGCACTCCCAGTTCTTCAAATGTCGCAAACGTCTCATCTTCCCAATCCGAATGGCCTTCCGTGGCGATGACCAGCGCGCCACACTCGACGATCAGTGTCTGCTTGACTTCCGCCTGTAGTTCCATCCAGCGAAGGCGCGCCTCCCTCACCCACTCGGTATACAGTCGGTCCCGACCATGAATCGAACGAATCAGGCGAGTATAGTCGGACGAGGAAGCGCGTGGATGACCGGGCTCCCACCGGTCGACCAGAGTAACCGAACACCCTCGCCGACGTAAGCTGAGCGCCGTCATCACGCCGGCAATTCCGGCGCCGAGCACCACTATTTCACTGCTGTTCGTGTACTTGCGCAATGAGCGATCGATCAGTAGGGTTGTTTTTCAGTCGCATGAAGCATGATGGATTTTATCATTGAAACGACCCTGCACCAGTCGGCAATCTCAGGAAAAAAATTATTTCATTCCGACTGAACACAATCTGCTATGATATTTCAAATCGATTTCTGTATACTGGATTCAGTGTACATTTTATTCAGAACGAATGAAGTCATTTGACCCATGGTCGATTGGCGCACAAGAAAGAGGAATACCGATGAATCGCAACGCCACCATTGATTTTTCTGAACTTCCCGAAAACACCCACACCGTCGCCTTGGGCGCTGGCGACCTGAATGGAATTATGCGCGGCAAACGCATACCGGCCGCCAACTGGCGTTCGGTCACCGATAACGGCGTTGCACTTTCGATCGCTCTCCTGGTGATGGACATGACGTCCGACCTTTGGGACTCACCTTGTGCGAACATGGAAAACGGCTTCCCTGACTTACATATGTTTCCCATGACCAAGCCGGTTGCCTCGCCATGGGAGCCCGGCGTCGCCATCAGCCTGGGCCGTCTTGAGAGCAAGGAACATCAACCCCTGTCAGTTGACCCGCGCCAGGCGCTCCTTCGGCAGGTTGAACGCGCCCATGATCTGGGGTTCGACATCATCATTGGTGGTGAACTGGAATTTTATCTGCTGGACCCGGATACGCTGCAGCCGAAAGATCGCGGCATCCAAGTCTACAGCCTCGCTCGGGCAGCCGAACTGGAACATGTCGTCGGTCCGATGCGGCGTTATCTGAGCGATATCGGCATTCCGATCGAACAGTCAAATCCCGAATACGCGCCGGGACAGGTCGAGATCAACATCCGCTACGGCACCGCGATCGACGTCGCCGATCAGGTCATTCTGTTCCGTTCCATGATCAAGGAAATTGCAGCACACTTTGGATACATCGCGACATTCATGGCCAAACCCTTTGCGGCGGAGTCGGGTAACGGATTTCACACCCACCACTCGGTATGGAAAGACGGCGTCAATCAATTTGCCGACAGCGGAAAGCTGTCGTCGATCGGTCGGTCTTATCTCGCTGGACTGGAAAAGCGGATGGCCGAGTGTTCACTGGCAGTCGCCACCACACCCAATGCTTACAAACGCCGAATCCCCGACTCGTTCTGTCCCATTAATGTGACCTGGGGAATCGACAATCGCACCACGGCTCTCCGGGTCATCCTCGGCCAAGATCATGCGGTACGCGTTGAAAAACGGGATGGCACGGCCGATTGCAATCCCTATTATCTCTTCGCAACTGAAATCGCCGCCGGATTGGATGGAATCGAGCAGGCAATGGAGCCAAGTGCGATGACCGAAACGGATGCCTACACCCTGCAGCAGGCGCCCGGACTGCCACTGAACATCGCGGATGCCATCCGCCTGGCGAAAGAATCTGAATTCCTGAAAGATGTGCTCGGCGACGACCGTCTGACCGTCCTGATACAACAGGCCGAGCGCGAGGTCGATTTCATTCACAGCGCCGTGTCACAGATTGAGATTGACCGCTACCTGAGAAATATGTAATGCGTATCGGACACGTCATCGGTACCGTCACCGCGACGGTGAAAGATAGCCGCCTCGCCGCTTATCCCCTGCTGCTGGTTCAGTTTGAAGATGGCTCAGGCACACCGGTTGGCGCCCCCATCGTTGCCGCTGACATGCTCGGCGCGGGCGTTGGACAGCGAGTGCTGGTTACGATTGGTTCGGCATCCAGAGTTCCAGCCGCCTTACAGGGCATCCCGGCCGATGCGGCGATTGTCGCCATCATCGACGAGGTAACGATCAAATAGTCAAACAGACATCATTCATCTGCAGCAGCACGTTTGCAAATTATATCCATTACCTCAGGAGGCAAAAATGGCCGCAAAAAGTGAAAATGTTCAAACCGCGCTTGGTATGATTGAGACTCGAGGTCTGGTCGCTTCGATTGAAGCGGCGGATGCGATGGTCAAAGCCGCCAACGTATCGATTCTGCGCCAGGTACGCGTGGGCGGCGGACTGGTATCGACGCTCATCCGCGGCGAGGTGGGGGCCGTCAAGGCCTCCGTCGATGCCGGCGCCAGCGCCGCCAACAAGGTGGGTGAAGTGATTTCAGTTCACATCATCCCCCGCCCACATGATGAGGTGGAAGGTCTGCTGGAACGCGAATAATTACGCCCGTTCCCAGAACCGTAACCCTGCTGGACGCCGCATTCCATAACAGATACCGCGATGCATGAAGTTTTCCGCGCCAGGGTCGTAACGCAATGAGTTCAGAGTTCGAGGTGTTTGCCAAGTCGCTGGAACAGCAGTCCGAACGGCACTCGCAGTCCGAACCGCCACAGTTCAGTCAAATCACGATTCTTGGTGGCGGTGGCGAAGGACGGCTGCTGGCGGCGCTGTGCCTGTCGCAGAACCGCTCCGTTACACTGTTCAGCGCCTACGGATCGGAGCTGCGCGAGTTGCGAACCGCCGGTGGAATCACCCTGCGCGGCGACGGGCCGATTGGCACTTTCCAGGTCGACCTGGATTCGGCGCCTTCCATTCGAACCACCGCGGAACTGGATTATGCGGTGTCTGCCGCCGATTTGATTTTTCTGACGGGGCCGGTACACAAGCATCGAACATACGCAATGGTGCTCGCCGATCATCTTCAGGATGAACAGACGCTGGCGATCGCTCCGGCGCACACTTTCGGCGCACTTGAAGTGCGCTCGCTGCTGACGGTCGGCGGGTGTCGCGCCGATATCACAATCGTGGAAATTCAGCAGCTTCCGTATTGGATCGAGTCAAAAGATGGCGTTTTGAATCTGTCGGCCAGTCGCCCGTCGACATGTGCCGCGTTGCCGGGCCAGCGCGCCGACATCTTGACCGGGTTGACCGACCTGCTGCCCAATTTATCCCGCGCAGTGAATATTCTGCACAGCAGTTTCGCCGACGGTGGTGGTGTGGTCGATGCCGTCGGTCTCATGTTTGCCGACAGCGCGGCCGCAGGTCCTGGCAGAACTCTGCCGCCGGGCGCGCAGCGGCTTCCTGCACACAACAGTTTTCATTCGCTGTTCGCCTCACCTCGCTGCCGGTCCCTTTTGGCGGCGGCGTTCAGCGAGCGCCGTCAGGTCGCCGACCGCTATGGCGTACGTAATCTGCCCGATGACAGTGACTGGATGGATCTGTGCGCCGGTACGGAACATCAGATCCGCTTCAGACCGGAAGTAAGTGAAGTGGCTTCGGTCCTCAGAAGCGCAGTCGCCGGATCGCTGATCCCGCTGCAGTCGGCAGGCCGTCTGGTTGATGTACCGACTCCGATTACGGATGCGCTGATTACAGTGGCCGGTGGTTTATTGGGCAGTAATGTCAGTGCCGCCGGGCGCCGACTGGAAACAATGGGCATTGCCGCCAGTAATGCTGACGAAGCGCGAAAAGTTCTGGAACGAATGGCGCGGGGTGAGAACTGATGGATCACGACCTTCAGTCCATCGCCGCGGCTCGGCGGGCAGTTGAGTCAGCCTGGGAAGCCTATCTGGAATTTCGGCCATTCGAGCGCGGGCAGATCGATGCGATCGTGGAGGCGATGGCCGCCGCCATCGAACCCGAAGCCAGGCGTCTCGGAGAGCTGGCAGTTGAAGAAACCGGCTGCGGCAATGCAGATGACAAACGAATCAAGAATCTGTTCAATTCCCTATCGGTCGCAGCCTGGCTTCGAAACATCCGCACCCGCGGCATTCTGTGGAAGGATGAGGTTACCAAAATCGCCGCGATCGGCGAACCGATGGGTGTCGTCGCCGCGCTGATTCCGGTAACCAACCCGACGTCGACGGTGATCTATAAGATCATCTCAGCGGTCAAGGCCGGCAATGCGATCGTCTGCGCGCCGCACCCGAAAGGTGTGAGGTGTGCGGTTGAAACGGCGGCGGTTCTGGCGCAAGCGGCTGAACGGCTCGGTGCACCACCAGGTCTGATTCAGTGTTTGGACAAAGTGTCCATCACCGGCACCACCGAACTGATGACTCACCGTCGCACCTCGGTCGTACTCGCCACGGGCGGACCGGCCATGGTCAAAGCCGCCTACTCCTCCGGCAAACCCACGCTGGCCGTCGGACCGGGCAATGTTCCCTGTTACGTTCACCCCTCCAAGGCGCGCGAACTCGACGAGGTGGCCGAGCAGATCATCGCCTCCAAGAGCTTTGATTACGGTACGGCCTGTGTCGCTGAACAGGCGGTCATCGTCGACCAGACGAACGCCCGGGAACTGCGGGCTGAAATGAAACTGCGCGGCGCTTATTTCTGCTCGCCTCAGGAAGCTGCGCGTCTCGCTGATGTGCTGTTCCCCCATCGCGCGATCAATCCAAACTGCGTCGGGCAATCGCCAGCACAGCTTGGCCGATTGGCCGACATCGAGCTGCCGCCGCGGACTCGAGTCCTGATCGCTCCGCTTTCCGATGTTGGCTGGCAGGCGCCTCTGTCGCACGAAAAACTGAACCCCGTTCTTGCCTGGTATGAGGTCAAATCGGAATCAGCCGCCATCGATACGGCCCGAAAAATCGTCGGCTTCGGCGGTTGGGGCCACACCGCCGTCATTCACTGCCATGACGGCGAGGCGATCGCCCGCTATAGCGACCTACCGGTTGGTCGGGTACTGGTTAATACGCCGGCGATCATCGGCGGTATGGGCTACGCCACCGATCTGGAGCCAAGTTTCATGCTGGGTACCGGCACCTGGTCGGGCTCAATCACTTCGGACAACGTAACCGCCCTCCATCTCATCAACATCAAAAGAGTCGCCTATGAATCGCGGCCGTGGCGCGATATCTACGACGAATTCGGAGCATGAAATGAGTGAGCGTCTGATCATTCGAGCTCTCATGCAGATCAACCGCCTGCAGCCGAAATTCGCAGCCTACAACGGCGCGACGGTGCAGGGTTCCATCCCGCTTGCGGGTGACACGGTACTGATCGGTGAGTTCGCCCCGGGCAATGAGGTTTTCCGACTGATTGACATCGCGCTCAAAGCCAGCCGCGCCGAAGCGACCAGCCAGATCGTCGAACGGGAATTCGGCTTTTTCATTCTGCGTTCGCCTTTCAATGCGCAGATCAATGCGGCCCGGGAGGCCATTCTGAATGAGTTGGGGATGTCCATCATCGATCGCATAAAGCCCAGGGTCGAGTCCACTCAGATCATCACCTCGGTCGAACCATATCAGGCGCAGCTGCTGAACAAGTGGTCAGCGGGTTCGCTGCTGGTACCGGGACAGACTCTTGGCATCGTCGAATGTTCGCCCGCCGCCTACGTATCGATTGCCGCGAATGAGGCTGAAAAAGCCGCCCTGATTGACATCATTCAGGTGCGGGCGGTTGGCAGATTTGGCAGGCTGTTCATCAGTGGCTCTGAAGATTCCATTCAAACCGCCATTCAGGCGGCCTGCACTGCTTTGGACGAAGTGGAGGGCCGGTCGCAATGAACTCAAGACGCACCGTCATTGCGGAAGAGCAGGTCCGCGACGCCCACCGACGCGGTCGACTCGCGATCAGCATCCGCGCCGGAGATATTGTAACGGCACAGGCTTTGGATACCGCCGAACGGCTGAACATCAAATGGTTGGATCATCCATCGGATTCGCCGCCGCCCATTCAGACCGACGGCGCGGCCGCAGCCCGGCGGGCGCTCTATCGCCGGCATCCGGGCTGGACGCCAAGGACGCCCATTCAGTCGAATCATGCCAGACGGCTGACCAAGCTCGCCCTGATTGGCGCCGGTGGAGTCGGTTCTCATCTGGCCCACCTCGCAGCCAATCGCGAGATTGCCGAAACCATCAGCATCATCGACATTCTGCCTGGTGCGGCCGAATCGATCGCACTTGATCTCAGCCACGCGAGCGGCATCACCGGTTCCAGTACGCGGCTGTGCGGTGGCACCGACCTGAAGTTGGCCGCTGACGCGCAGGTCGCCGTCGTTACCGCCGGCCGACCTCGCACCCCAGGCATGAAACGATCCGACCTGCATCGGATCAATGCCCGAGTGATTCAGGGCATCGGCGAAGCGCTTGCAGGCAGCGCTCCCGATGCGGTGGTGATCGTCGTCAGCAATCCGGTGGATGAAATGACGGCGGCCATGCTTGAGGCAACCGGATTTGAGAGGAAAAAAGTGATGGGTATGGCCGGCACTCTGGATGGTGCGCGTTTTCGCGCGGCTCTGGCGCATGCTGCAGGTGTACCCGTCGCGGATGTCTGCGCCATGTCGTTGGGCAGCCATGGCGACGAAATGGTGCCCATCTCGTCCAAAGCGACAGTTCAGGAGCGACCCCTCGGTGATTTTCTGAGTGAGGAAACGATCGAGTCATGTCGCCAAGCGACCATCGATGGTGGCGCGGCCGTGGTTCGATTGCGCAAAACCGGGTCGGCGACGCTGGCGCCCGCACATGCGACGCTGGAACTGATTCTGCACATGTGTGGCCATCGCAATGGCGCGGTACCCGTTTCAGTGCGTCTCAAAGGCGAGTACGGTATTGAGGACTCGGTCGTCGCAGTCCCGTGCATACTTGGTATGAGTGGTGTTTCCGAAATTGTCGAACTGTCACTCACTGAATCGGAACTGCGGCAGTTGCGGCGGGCCGCGAGTGCCATTCGCGGTCGACTCGACCTGGCATCATGACCAAACGGGATGTATCAACCGGTGGACGATTTGAGCAGATTGGCGCATACAGCCGCGCCAAGCGGGTCGGGCCGTTTATCTTTGTCGCCGGCACCACGGCAATCGAACCGAGCGGCCAACTGCACGCCCCCGACGACACCTACGCACAGACGATTTACATATTCAGACGCATCCAGGATGCGCTGACAGAACTGGAGGCCGAAATGAAACATGTCGTGCGAACGCGGGCGTTTTTGGCCAACATGAAGACAGCTGGCGAGTTCGTGCGCGCCCACGGAGAAGTGTTCAAGGACATCAATCCGGTCACCTCAGGCGTTGAAGCCGGACTGACGACACCTGGCATGATGATTGAGATTGAAGTTGACGCACTGCTCCATGACGAAACGGGCAGAATACTGTTTTGACCGGGCTGTCCGCATGTTTCGATTGATTCAGTACCGCCGATCTTCGAATTCGAGAGTTCTGGAGATGGTTGAATTCTTTGATGCGCGAACCCAATCGGATTGCATCAGTTTGAAGGCGGGATATTCGGAATTTAACAGATCATTCCGACTGTCTCAATTTATCAACTCTATATGGAGGGAAAACAAATGAAATTCGCTTACCGTAATCTTTTGAAAAAAGCGCCGGCGGCCGTCGCGGCAATTATGCTGTTCGCGGGCGGCGGTGCATTGGCGCAGGACCAAGACCCGATTGTCGTCGGCTACATTGGTTCTTTTGCCAGCGATACCGGACTCAGCACCATACGCGGTGCGGAAATTGCGATTGACGAGCTGAACGCTGCAGGTGGTGTTTTGGGTGGCCGACCGATCAAATTCGTCAAAGCTGACACGCGCGAAGATGTGGTCGAAGGCGTCAAAGCCTACGAATACCTGAACGATGTTGAAAATGTCGACTTCATCATTTCGGGCAGCATCGACGACGTCTCGCTGGGCTGGCTGGAACGTATGGCCGAGTACAAAACACCAACGCTCGACACCTGGACTTCTTATGTCGGCATCATCGACAAGGTCGTCGAGGAGTACGACAAGTACAAGATGTATTTTATGAACATCGCCTGCGACGAAGCTCTGGCGACGCTCTACATCGACTTCGGCAAAGACGTATTGGCCAAGGAAATGGGATATCAGTCAACCGTTCTGATGTATGAAGACACGGCATTCGGCGTCTCAATTGCGGGATTGGTACGCGATCTGCTGGCCCCGGAAGCCGGAATCAACATCGCTGAGGAAATCATCTATGACGCGAATACCGTCGACTTTGCGCCGCTGTTCAATAAGGCAGTCGATTCAGGTGCCGATTTCATTTATCTCGTCTCATCCGTTCGCAGTCAGGTACCGGCCTCTCAGTACGTAAAACTGCAGGTTCGCATTCCTATGACGGGCGTCAATGTCGCCGCCTTCGGGCAGGACTTCTGGAATGATACGGGTGGTCTCGGTGGCGGAACCTCGACCCTGAGTCCGGTGCCGTCCGTCGGTATGCAGCTGGATGACCGAAGTGCCGCATTTATCGAAAAGTACCAGGCCCGCTACGGCAGTGAACGGCCGGTCTATCCTCATTTCAATGGTTTCAACGCCTATTACGGAATCTACAGCGCGTTTGAGGCGGCTGAGAAAGCCGGTGGCTTCGAACCGCTTGATGCCTGGGTTGAAGCAATGGAGAATACCGACATCGTGCTTGAGAAAGACGGTGAAATGTGGTTTCGTTATGCATTCTGGAAGCAGGGCGAGATCGAACCTCGAACCAATCGGCAGTACACTCACAACCTGAAGTTCGACGTTACCGAACCCTTTGACGATGGCAGTCCGGCAATGGTCGTCGTACAATGGTATGAGGATGGGAAAGTCGCGGTGATCTATCCGGAAAAGTTTGCCAACGGCACGTTCCGCGAGCCTTCCTGGATCAACTGATCATCTGACTTGACAACGGTCGGGTCGCCCTTGGCCCGTTGACGATCCAAGGGCGACTCGACGGTCTCAATGAATCTCGGTTGAACATTCGATGACTCAAATCTTGGTTCAGGGCTTGGTACTGAGCGGATTTTACGCGCTGATCGCAGTCGGATTCACACTGATTTTCAGCGTTGGCCGCGTCCTCAATCTGGCCTATGGCTCATTTTTGATGCTCGGCGGCTACATTTATTACCTTGGCGCGCAGTTGGTCGGGCTACCGAAAATCCCAAGCCTCGTCATCGCCGCCATCGCCGGCGCCGTGTTTGGCATGCTGGTCTATCGAATTCTTGTCAGGCGGCTGAGCGGCAATGTGGTGGCCGTTGAGATCGCAACCCTGATTCTTGCAGTCGTCGTTCAGGCCACTGTCATATTGATTTTCTCCCCCTCACCCAAAAGCATGTGGCCGCTGGTGCCCGGAGTCCTTCGAATGGGTGAGGCGAGCGTGACCTACAACATCTTCATCGCCGCCATCACCAGCTGGGTTCTGCTGGGTGGCCTGTTTGTATTCACTGGCACAACGCATATGGGCAGAGCCATCCGCGCAGTGTCGATGGATCCAAAGGGTGCGATACTGTCCGGCATCGATCCGGAACGGGTCAACATCCTCACTTGGGCCATCTCCGGCGCTTTTGGCGCCATCGCCGGCGTATTTCTGGCAACTTATACGCAGCTTGATCCCAATATGTGGGTCGCGCCATTGATCATCGCCGTCGCGGTCGTCATCGTCGGCGGCATTGGCAGCATCGTTGGCAGTCTGGTCGCCGCACACATCATTGGCATGCTGGAAACCATCACCACCTCACTGATCGCCGCCGAGCTGCGCGGCGTTGCAACCATGCTGATCATCATTGCCGTATTGGTGGTTGCTCCTCGAGGTCTGTTCGGTAAGTCTGAGCTATGATCGGTCTGAGAACTCCATTGCAAAGAGGCATCGCCGGCTGGATTGCCTTTGCCGCACTCATGGTGATTCTGCCCCATATCGTTGGCACCGGTGTTACGCGATCGTTCATCTTTGCCATGTACCTGGCGATTTTCGCGATCAGTTGGGACATCATGTCGGGTCGCACCGGATATATCAGCTTCGGGCATCCGTTCCTGATTGGCATTGGCGGATATACCACCGCCCTTCTGACCTATCACCTGCAGTGGCCACTTTACCTCAGCATACCGACCGCGATCGTTATGACGATGATTGGCGGCACGCTGTTTTTCTTCCCCGCGCTGCGCATTCGCGGAACTTACTTCGCCCTGGTCACGCTGGCATTTATGGAACTGATCTACGGTTTGGTACAGGTCATCGCACCCAAGGTAACCGGCGGTACCCGCGGTCTTTCAGGCCTGGAAAGCATCGTAACCGGCGCCATGCCAAACTATTACCTGGTGCTGATGGTACTGCTGATCGTTGGTTTCTCCCTGTGGATGGTGATGCGAACGTACGTTGGAACACTGCTCAGTGCCATCGGAATGGACGAAGATGCCGTGCGCTCAGGTGGCCTCAATGTTACCCGATTGAAACTGTTCGCCTTTATGCTGAGCGCTTTTACCGCAGGTCTTGGCGGCGCGCTCTATGTGCACTATCTTGGCTCAATCGCTCCACGTGCGCTGTTTGATGTGAGTTTCCTGTTCCAGATTCTGGTCGCCTGTCTGCTCGGCGGTGCCGGTACGATTACCGGACCCATTGCGGGCGCATTTTTTCTGACGTTTCTGCTCGAATGGCTGCGGCCTTACATTCCAGGGCCCGAACGTTTTCTGATTTACGGGTCGGTCGCCCTCGTTCTGTATGTCGTACAGCCGAATGGTCTGCATGAACTGGTTCGCAACGGCCTGCGGCGACTGGGTCGGTTGAATCTCAACAGAGAGAGCGGCTGACTGCGATGCTGGAAGCAAGAAATCTCTCCAAATCGTTCGGCGGTTTACAGGCGTTGCGACAGGTGTCTCTAACGGCTGAAGCGGGTCATTCAATTGGCATTATCGGCCCCAACGGCGCTGGCAAAACAACGCTGTTCAATCTGCTGACCGGAGAAATCAAGCCGGACGGCGGTCAGGTATGTTTAGATGGCGTCAATATCGATGCTGAACCCATTCACAATCGCGTCAAACTGGGACTGGCCCGCACCTATCAGATACCGCGTCCGTTCTCCGACATTTCCATCAGAGAGAATATCCGCATCAGCATGATGGAAGATCGGCTCAAATCCATGCTGCGCCTGGAGCGGGACAGCGAAGGCGAACGACAGATCGCCGAAAGCGTCGGATTTACGACCCGACAGCTCGATCAGCTGCCATCGGAATTGGCGATGGGAGACCTTCGAAAACTTGAACTCGCACGTACCTTGGCCATGAATCCGAAAGTACTTCTGCTGGATGAGGTGTTTGCCGGATTGACTTACGGTGAGATTGAACAGATTTCCAAGCTGCTCGTTGAACGCAATCATGCCTTTGGTACAACATACCTGATCGTAAGTCACGATCTGAAAGCCCTGGAGCCGTTGGTCGATCATGTTTTCGTCATTCACGGCGGCGGTGTCATCAAACAGGGCACCTTTGCCGATGTGGTGAACGACCCACAGGTGCAGGATGCGTACCTGGGCACCGGCTGAGATCAAAAGATGACGGTTGCGCTCAGCATAGAAAATCTTGAGGTCGTCTATGGCAAGGCGAAGTCGGTCAAAGGCGTTTCTCTGTCAGTTGAATCGGGGCAGATCATCGCCATCATCGGCCCGGTCGGGGCGGGCAAGTCGACGATTTTCGACGCGATATTCGGCTTGAACACATCATCCGGTAAGATTGAATTTGAAGGAACGGATCTGCGACGGATTCGGCTGCAGAAGATTGTTGAGATGGGCATTGCCTATGCTCCCGAACGGGGCAATCTTTTCTCCCAGATGAATGTGTACGACAATCTGCTCACCGGAGCCTATCGCGCCCGAAAAGACATTTCGAAAAATCTGGAACTGGTTTTCGATCTGTTTCCCATCCTCAAGGAAAGGCGTCGGCAGGAAGCCGCGACGCAAAGCGGTGGTGAGAGACAGATGCTGTCTTTGGGACGCGCATTGATGTCAAGCCCTCGCATGTTGCTGGTCGATGAGCCGACGATCGGACTGTCGCCGAAAGTCTGTCTGTCAATCGCCGACGCATTGCGCAGACTGAATCGACAGCACGGACTGACCATTCTGATTGCTGAACAGAATACCAATTTCGCATTGCGTCTTGCCGAATACATCTATCTGCTGGAAACTGGCCGCATCACCCAGCACGGCACCTCAGCTGAACTGCTCAGGGAAGATGTGATTCGCCAATCGTATTTCGGTACCGCGGACGACAACGGCAAGTGAAGTCATGTCACAGTTGAAAAAAATCAAACCTTCCAACCGGCTGGCCGAAGAAGTCTACGATCAGATCTTCGCCGGCATTCACTCCGGAGTGATCGATCCGAACGAACGTCTCGTTCAGGAACGGTTGGCCGATGAGATGGAGGTCAGCAGAACGCCGGTGCGAGAGGCGCTGCTGCGGCTTGAGCATCAGGGGATACTGAAGCGGGAAAAACACGGCAGATTCATCGTTCGAAAGTTTTCGGCGGCCGAAATCATTCAAATCTATCGCGCCAGGGAAGCCGTCGAATGCTATGCGCTGGGGCTGCTTTGTGAGATGAGGACGTCGGTACTAATCGACAATCTGTACCAAACCGTCGAAAAGGAAGAAGATCGCAGCTGCTCGACCATCAATGAATACTACGAAGCGAACAAGCACATCCATCGTACCTTCGTCAAGGAAACCGACAATCGCTTTCTGCTGGAGATGTTTGACATGATCTGGAATCGCAGCGTCGGTTTCGCGGTGTTTGCAGAAATGGAAAAAGAGACCCTGTCTTTTTCGCTGACCGATCACATCACCCTGTGCGATTCTGTGAAAAAGGGTGATCCGCGGGATGCGGCTGACACCATGCGCCAGCATATCCGCGAAGGACTGACACTGCAGCGGGGTGTGGTCCACGACG
Organism: Arenicellales bacterium; assembly: GCA_965205205.1. Taxonomy (GTDB): domain Bacteria; phylum Pseudomonadota; class Gammaproteobacteria; order Arenicellales; family JAJDZL01; genus JAJDZL01. The sequence goes on along the minus strand of CBDBFX010000002.1, from coordinate 2,004,036 downwards.
GCGACCGACCGATAGACTGAACAATTAAAACTGACTGACTCAAAGGAACCAAACGGAATGTGTGGGATAGCCGGAAGAATACTGAATGGTGAAGGCCCGGTCGGGCGCGATCTGGTCGAATTGATGGATGCTCAAGTGCATCGCGGTGCGGATTCTACGGGGTTTGCTGTTTATTCCAAAATCCTGCCGGACAGTGGCAAGATAAGACTGATGGGCTTCAATCGCAACAATCTGGACACGGACTTGGATGACATCGTACAGATTCTCAGAAACCACGGTTCGGATCTACGGGCGGAGCCGGAAGTCGATCAATCTTCCAGTTCGCACTACAGCGTCAGGCTGTTGGTGCAGTCCATTGCGGATGTCAAGCGGTGGATTGAGGAAGCCGACCTCGTTGCACACCGTATCGAAGTACTTTCTTATGGGGTTTCGCTGGAAATCATCAAGGATGTTGGAAATGCGGAGGCCGTTGCGGAAAAACACGCGATTCAGTCTCTCCAGGGCACGCACGGTCTGGGGCATGCCCGACTGGCTACCGAATCGGATGTGTCGCCAAAAGCCAGTCACCCTTTCTGGGCGCGCCCATTCCCCGATGTAGCGATCGTTCACAATGGTCAAATTACCAACTACTACCTGTGGCGTGCCAAACTCGAACTCCAGGGTTATCAGTTTATGACCGAAAATGACAGTGAACTGCTGGCGGTTTGGATTTCTGACCAGATGCGCCGCGGTCTGAGCCTACAGCAGGCGCTCAGCAAATCGGTGTCCGAAATTGATGGGGTGTTCACCTTCATGATCAGCGATCTGAACGGAATCGGGCTGGCTAAAGACCGCTTTGCAATGAAGCCACTGGTTACCCTCGAGTCAGCTGGTGAATTGATTGCGGCCACAGAAGAACAGGCGGTCAGACGCATTGCTCCAGACCGTTGGGACGTGGTGAATTATGACGGCCCGTCAATGATCAAGATATGGCCTTTGCATAGGGTGGCGGCGGCAGCATGAAAGAAGTTACGGTTCGAGTCGGTGAGCGCGATATCCGCACCGTCAACGAAGAAATTCTCACCGCGCTTGACGCCGGTCTGTCGGTCGTCGTTACGGATACGCTATCCAGGCATAATCTGGGAGTCGGACTGCCAAAAACGGGAACAGTCCGCTTTGAGGGGAGTGTCGGCTACTATTGTGGTGGTCTCAACACCGGAACCGATATCCTGATTGAAAACAATAGCGGCTGGGGTACCGGGGAAGGAATGACAGGTGGATCCATTACGGTCAATGGCTATTCGGGAATGTCGACGGGCGCGGCAATGCTTGGTGGACTGATTCACGTGAAGGGAGACTGCGGCCCTAGATGTGGTGTAGCCATGAAGGCCGGTCATATCGTGGTTGAAGGCAGATTGGGCTATCAAACCGGATTTATGGCTCATTACGGACGCATCATCGCACTTGGCGGTGCGGGGCCATCCTGTGGGGACGCGTTGTGGCAGGCCGAGGTCTGGGTGGTCGGCGACATCGAATCTCTAGGCGTTGATGCGAAAATCGTCGAACCGGAAGCCGACGAGGCTGAAGAAGTCGAAGCACTGCTGAAAAAACTTGGTTTGAATGATGCGTCAAGAAATTGGCGCAAGATTGTGTCCGAAGAGAAACTGTGGTACTTTGAGAGTAGAGATGCGAAATCATGGCTGATGATTTAAATATGACTTACGAATACCCTTTTCCAATGCCATCGGAAGAGGAAGTGTCCTATTCGGATGGCGCGATCGACGGACGGGTGGCCGGGGTGCCTGCCTCCTATGACCGAGGTGGCTCAACGCGCTGGACGCCCGATGCGATTGCAGAGGTCCAAGCTCTTGCCCAATTGGGTCGGTATCAAGTGCGAGGCTACAACTGTTTCAACCCGCGCATGCCCAGCTTTGATGACTTGACATTTGTCCCTGCCACCATGACGCGACTGCCGCTTGAGGGATACCGAGAAAGCTGCGACATGACGACAGTATTGGGTGCTGGCACGGGTTTGGTCGAACGTCCTCTGCAGCTAAAAATTCCGATATACATCGCTTCCATGTCTTTTGGGGCCTTATCAGCCAGCGCGAAAGCGGCACTCGGATATGGTGCATCCAAAGCGGGTACCATGACCTGTACCGGTGAAGGCGGCATGCTGGAGGACGAACGCACGGCCAGTCAGACCCTGGTCTATCAGTTGACCCCGGCTCGATACGGCGTTGATCTGGATCACATAAGACAGGCGGATGGTCTGGAACTCGTCGTCGGACAGGGCGCCAAACCGGGAACCGGCGGGCTGCTGCTCGGTATGAAGGTCGTCGAACGCGTCTCGAAAATGCGCAGTCTTCCGTCCGGAGTGGATCAGCGTTCGACCATTCGTCATCCTGACTTTTTGGGTGCGGATGACATGGCCGTCAAGATTGAGGAACTTCGTATCGCGACCCAATACAAGATTCCCATCCTGGTCAAAATGGGTGCCACCAGACCGCGTTTTGATGTTGCGATTGCCGCCAAAGCCGGCGCCGACATCATTGTACTGGACGGTGCGGAAGGCGGTACGGGTGCATCACCCGAACTGTTGCTCAACCATACGGGAATTCCCTGCCTTTCAGCGGTCCGTCCTGCGCGCGAGGCACTTGAAGAATGCGGCATGAGCGAAAAGGTATCGCTGGTGGTATCCGGAGGAATACGAACTGGCGTGGATGTTGCAAAATGTCTGGCTTTGGGTGCAGATGCCGTTATGATCGGCAACGCAGCGATGATTGCGCTCGGCTGCAATTCACCTCGCTATGAAGAAGACTACGCGGCGCTTGGTACTTCTCCTGGCGCCTGTCATCACTGCCACACCGGCAGGTGTCCAGTTGGCATTACCACGCAGGACCGAGAATTGGAAAAACGCGTCAATATCGCCGCCGGGGCAGAACGGGTTTACCGTTTCCTGACCGCCATGGCCATGGAAGTGACCATGCTTGCAAAAGCCTGTGGCAAGTCTTCCGTACACAATTTGGAAATGGAAGATTTACGCGCGCTTTCTTTTGAGGCATCCGCGTTTACTGGGGTGAAAATGGCAGGATTGGACCAGCCATTCAGCTGGTAAAGACAAAAGGTCGCCGCGTTCAGTATTCGCATCTCGTCAGAATGATCTTAAATTGACTTGACTGCCGAAATTGTCGGTCACCGATCTGCTGAATCATTCAGGCAAATCTGAGTCAATTCATCTGTTTTTCTCCTGACCCGCGTATTTCACTGATTTGGATTTTGGATTGAAATGACCGGCGACCGAGTCGCTGAAACCGCACTTTTCATGCCCGGCAAGACCCGTTCATCCCATTCCGGCATCGTCGGGGCGAAGCACCATCCTCGCCCCTGACACAGTCGGAGATCGGGCCGGTGGCTGGTACCAGGGACGATCTGATGACACCCTACTAGCCTGAATTCCCATTACACAATATGCTGTGATAAAATTTCTGCCGCAAACGAGAATCCAGCCCGACTTTCAGCCCATTCGTCCGTTTTATTGTCATCATACACCTCCGTTTACAGCACCGCTCCACGCAGGCTCAGAACCCAGCCCAATCCAGAATCACATGCAGTTTATCCGTACTGACACTGACTTTTGTTCGAACCTACCCCGTCTTCATCCAAATTCCCGCCATGACGGAACTTTCAGCTTGACATTCACTGTCCGTATGTGAATATATTGGTGTCGTAATCGATTACGACCATTGTTATGACATGACAGACCCCAATCCAAAAAACCTCTTCCTGCAACCGACCTCACCCATGATGCGCCGCTACGAAGCGCTCAGAGCCCGCTTCGTCGACGGCTGCTCCACCCAGGAAGCTGCGCGGCGATTCAACTACTCTCACGGCTCATTCAGAAACCTGTGCTCGGCCTTTCTCGCCAATCCCACCTGGACGTTCTTTCAACCGCCTCCAACACCGCCACCAACCGCACCCCAACACCCGCGCGCCCGCCGAGACCAGATGATCTTCGAGCTGCGCGACACCTACCAGCTGTCGGTCCATCACATCGCCGAACAGCTCCAGGCCAACCACCTGCCGGTCAGCGTCTCGACGGTGAGCAACGTGCTGAGAAAAGCCGGCTATGCGCGGCTGCCACGCCGGTCGGGCCATCTGTTGAGCGATCTGGCCAGACCGCCCCGGGCGGCTCCCTCCGATGTCCGTGAACTGGACCTGTCGCCCCGACGCTTCACCACCGCTTACGGCGGCCTGTTTCTGTTTCTGCCGTATCTCGAACAGCTCGAACTGAACAGGCTGTTGCAGGCGCACACCCTACCAGGCAGCGAGATGCTTCCGGCCGCCAATGCGGTCCGCGCCCTGTTGGCCCTGAAGCTGTGGAACATCGGGCGCCCCGGCCAGAAGACGGTCAAAGTGTATGATCCCGGGCTGGCGTTGTTTGCGGGACTGAACATCTTTCCCAAACGCGCCACCCTGACCGAATACAGCTGCCGGGTCGACACTCGGACGCTGCCACTACTGATGGCCGCCTGGCTGACCCGCGCACGGCACCACGGTCTGCAGACCGGCGGCAGTTTCGATCTGGACTTTCACACCATTCCCCATCATGGCGCCGAGGCGCTGATGGAGAAGCATCATGTGTCGAAACGGTCCCGAAGGCAACGGGGCATTCTGGCGTTCGTCGCCCGAGATGATCAGGCGCGGGTGTTCTGCTACGCCAACGCCAAAGTCAGGAAAGCGGACCAAGCCGACGAGATTTTGCGCTTCGCCGAGTACTGGCGCCAGCACACCGGCCAATGGCCGCGCGAACTGGTGTTTGATTCCAAATTGACCACCTATGCCAATCTGGCGGCCCTCCAGGCGCGGGGAATCGGATTCATCACAGTACGCCGGCGCACCGCAAAGATGATCGACGCCATTCATGCGATACCGAAAGATCAGTGGCGGCGCCTGACACTGACCAACATCGGCCGGGCGTATCGAACGCCTCGGGTGCTCGATCAGCGCGTGCGACTGCGCGGCTATCCGGGCGACGTTCGCCAGTTGGCGATCATGGACCTGGGGCATGACAGGCCCACCCTGCTGATCACCAATCAGGACGCCGAGAGTGCGGTGCGGTTGGTTGACCGCTATGCCCGACGCATGGTGATTGAAAACGCCATCGCTTCGGCGACTGACTGTTTTCACATGGATGCTCTGTCGGCCTCGGTGCCGCTGAAGATCGAGGTCGACCTGCAGCTGACCGTGATGGCTGAAACACTGTACCAGCTGCTCGCCGAACACGTGGCCCAGGGACACCAGCGCCAGGTCCCGCGCACGCTGTTTCGAAAATTCATCAACGCTTCGGCTCAGATCGACATTGAGGAGACATCCGTCACGGTGCGCTTCGGCCGCCGGGCGAACAATCCCTTTCTGGTGCATGACGGCTTTACCGAGCAGAACTTTGTGATCCCCTGGCTTGGCAATCGCACGCTGCAGTTCACTTTCGGCTGATTCTCAGCCAAATTGTCCTGGCCGATTTTGCGGTGGGCATTCAGGTTAGTTTTTATATGTCGCCCGAAGATGCTCAAACATTGCTGATATGTCATAGTCAAAGCTGGCCGCAAACGCTTCCCGCACCGCTCGTAGCTCGGATATGACTTCGTCAGGTGCATTCCTCTGTACTTTGCGTTCCACTGAGTTCACTCCACTCTCGCCTTCCATCAGCTCATTGGGTGCACAGATAATCGGTAATTGGTATCCAGACCGGCGACAGACCCGCTCAATTTGAGAGCGCATCACCGCGTTAGCGATATGCTTGAAATTCCACGTAACGAGAAAATCTACGCCACCGGTAACGGCGATGGCAATATGCATTGCATCATCGGCAGCATGCCGTGGAACTGCGCCAAGCTCGACCAGCTCTTCTGCCAGAAGTTCAGTATTCAAAGTTTCATCAAGAAGTGTGATGGATTTGAGTGTTTCAAGTCGATTGGTAGAGGCTTGATGGTCACCTGCGCTCGATTCATTGACGGTGAGAGTTGAAGTAACGAGATCGAATCTGTCCTGAGCATCAAACCACCAATCCCGGGTGATTCTCTGGTACGCCGCCTTCACCACATTCCGCGATGGTCTCGCGGTCAGATAGCTCACCACCGATGTTTCAATGTACGCGGTGGGTTTCATCGGATTGGTCTTACCCCTGACTGTGTGACTGACTGAAACGAAGGTAACTCATCATATGACAAAGGAGAGATACAATAAGTCATTTGATATTGAAACATAGTCCCTACCCTAGATCGAGAAAATCAGGCTGAAATAAATTACGGACGGACGAATACGATTTAAATTTGATGCAACAGTCAGCAGTTTATAACACTATTCTTAATTCATTGCGCTGAATCCGCGTAAGAATCAATCAATAAAGCCGCAATTTTTAGGGAGTAAAGTGTTCTTGATGCGATGTTTTGATCTTGAGTGCTCTAACTGAGAGAATCAAGTTGCAATGACAGTCTGAATCGACTTGGGCAATGTACAGAGCTGCAGATGCATTTTGTCAAATCCGGTGCAGCATCATTGATTCTAATCAGAAAAATCCAGACTCCAAGTTTTGTGTGCCTGCTGACTTTCGAAGTGTTTGGGCCATTTACTTGGTAAAGTTTGAGATGTATTCTGCTCAATCTTGTATCCATTATTGTTGGAGGTCTTTTCCAATCGTGGAGCTGCCAGTAAAAACTTTGGATGACTAATCCGTTAATTCCATCCAGAGAATTTCCAAGCTAATCCAGTGCCTGCATTTCTTCTTTCCAGACTGTACCAGACATTGACTGTCATCTTTGCGATGTCATTCATCTGCTACCTGCTACTTGGTCTGATGCCTGGCGATCCAATTGACCTGCTGGTCAGTGCCGACCCTCGCCTCACGGCAGACGACGCCACCCGGCTCAAGGCACTGTATGGACTTGACCAATCATTGGGCAAACGTTACCTGAATTGGTTGACTGCAGCACTACAGGGTGATCTGGGATACAGCCGTCTTTACACCAAACCGGTTCTCGTAATTATTGCCGGTGCGCTACAGAATACTCTGCTCCTGATGGGCATCGCCTTTCTTTTTTCGATCGCTCTCGCGATACCGACCGGTGTGTTCGCCGCCCGACGCATCCATACCCTAACCGATTACTCAATCAATCTAGTCTGTTTTGCCGGCTTATCGATTCCTGCGTTTTGGCTCGCACTGATGTTAATTCTGGTATTCTCAGTAATGCTAGGATGGTTGCCGGCTAGTGCAACGCCGCTCGGGAATGTCAGCATACTGGATCAAATCAAGTCACTAATTCTTCCCATCGTCGCACTCTCTGTGGTGAGTGTCGGTGGTTTAACCCGCTACGTACGAAGCTCACTCCACGAAGCGCTTCAGCAGGACTACATTACCACCGCCTACTCCAAAGGCCTATCAGAAAGTCAGGTAGTCTGGCGACATGGGCTTCGAAATTCCATGATTCCCGTTATCACAGTTGTTTCATTGGATGTCGGAACTTTTTTTTCCGGCGCTCTAATCATTGAAATCATGTTCGGATATCCCGGCATGGGCAAGCTGATTTACGATGCGATTCAAGGCAGTGATTACAACCTCGCGCTAGCAGGCCTGCTGTTGGCAACATTCGTTACTCTGCTAGTCAATTTTCTAGCCGATATTTCCTATGCGATTCTTGATCCGAGGATCAGCTATCGGAGCGAAAAACGATGAAACGCACGCAATTGTTCGTCAAACGGTTGATGCTACATCGCATGGCCGTCATCTGCTTCGGCCTGTTGACAGCGCTGTTCCTGTTTTCAATGTCCGCGCCAATTCTCGAAATCATTATCAATACAGATGCGTCTAGAGTCAATCTATTCGCCCGCCTGCAGCCATTTTCTCTGGAGCATCCTCTGGGTACCGACGATCTTGGTAGAGACCTTTTGGTCAGACTCGCTTATGGGGGACAGGTATCTCTGTTGGTCGGGTTCTCGGCGGCTATATTCGCTATGATCATCGGAACGCTGATCGGACTGATCGCCGGATACCATGGCGGTTGGCTCGATTCGCTACTGATGCGAACCACGGATAGCGTCATCGCCCTGCCGTTGTTGCCGCTGTTGATTGTACTGGCGGCAATCGATCTGCAGAAACTTGGTCTGCCCGCTGCGATTGCGAATCACGATGATGTTGGTCTATACAAAATAATTTTCATTGTCTCGCTGATTGGCTGGACCGGTGTGGCCCGTCTGGTACGAGGATCGGTTCTGGCATTGCGCGATCAGCCTTATGTAATGGCGGCTAGAGCAATGGGTGTACCCACGACGCGCATTATCTTCACCCATGGTTTACCTGCCTTAAGCTCGCCGATTATCGTTGCAACCACCCTATCCGTCGGAAACATCATCCTGTTTGAATCCATCCTGAGTTTTCTTGGGCTTGGCATCAATCCGCCGATGCCCAGCTGGGGAAACATGTTGACCAATGCTCAGGAATTGATATGGGAAGCACCGACCCTGGCCTTTTTTCCCGGATTGTTGATTTTTCTGACAGTTCTTGCATTCAATTTTATTGGCGACGGCCTGCAGGACGCACTGTCTCCTCGTTCCAGCAAAAGATGACAAGCCAGCAATTTTCTAGGGTGCGTGAACCTCTGGTTCTGTGCGATCTCGGCTGGCCTGACCAACTTTCCCGCTTAGCAGAGAATCGTAACCGCTTCGGCCAATGAGGTGATGGTAAAGTCTGGCTGAAACTCCTCATTCCACAATTCTCCGTTTCTACGCATCCACATGGTCTGAAAACCTGCGCGCCTTGCTCCATCGATATCAGCAACTGGATGATCACCGACATGGACAATTTCATCGGGATCACAACCTGCAATTTCGCACGCTTTTTGAAATCCGGCAGGATGTGGTTTCGCATAGCCGACATCGGACGCATAGACGGTTCCGACGAAGTACTGGCTTATCCCGATGACTGCAAGGTCCGAGTTGCCATCGGACAGTGAAATCAAAGAGTAGGCTTTTGATATTGTTTTGAGTGCCGGAAGTGTGTCCGGATAAAGTTTGATCTTGTTGCGATCAATCAGAAATCGATTGATCAGCAGATCAGCATCGGCGGGGTCGTAATCACATTCATTCAGCAGATCGATGTAGAGCTGTTTACGAACGGCTGTCAGATCATGTCGCAGGTTTCGTCGGTCGATATAAATTTTTTCTCGATACGCCTGGATATCATCAATCGAAAATCGGTCTGTCACTCTGGGGTAATGTTTCCTGAGATATTGATAGCTGTTATGTTCAGCATTTCGAATGACTGGGAACACGTCCCACAAGGTGTTGTCGAGATCAAGCGTGATCGCGCGAATTTTTTGGCTCATGCCGTGATTCATCAAAATCGCGATGACGCGGGATGACTCAGAAGTCAACGCTTGGTGATTTCTTCGAGTTTTTTCGCCCTGATAATCTGTCCATCCAGTCCGGCTTCTTTGGCGGTACCGCCATAGGCAACCGTCATCAACTGGCTGTAATAGGTAACTGGCATCTTGAAGTTCGTCCTGTAGGTTTTGTTAATCTGTTCCTGATAAATCTCCACATTCATCTGACAGACCGGACATGGAGTAACGATCATTTCAGCGTTATGATCATAGGCGGACTCGACTATGTCCTTGATCTGTTCCTGACTCTTTTCCGGCTCCGAAAATGCCAACGCACCGCCACAGCAGGTCACCTTCTGATCATAATCCTCAACCGGCTCACCGCCGACCATTTCAACCATTTTGTCAAGGTATTTCGGATTTTCATACGATTCCCCATCGATGCCGAACGGCCGGTTGGTCTGGCAGCCGACATAGCCAGCGAACTTGATCCCTTCCAGCGGTTTTACAACGGGTTCCGCCATACCCTCATAACCGATGTCCTCAATCAGGGCTTCCACCATGTGCCGAATGGGAACTTCATTCTTGAATTCCGTATCAAGCCCGATTTCTTTCAGAACCTCCATCGTATCTTTCATGAGTTCATTGGATTCGTTCAGCCTTTCCTGTGACTCTTTCGCGCCAATCCAGCAGGCCGCGCAGGTTGCGACAATATCCTGACCACCGTTGTGCTTTTCCGAAAGTGCAATGTTCCTGGCATTGAGGGCGTGGCGTGGAAGCTCGCCACCTTCGGCATAGCCGATTGATGCCGTGCAGCAGTTCCAGTCTGGTATCTCGTTCAGTCGAATGTTCAGTTTCTCGCACATGGATTCAACGGATACCATGTAATTTGATGCAGAAGCCCGGCGCTCGGACGAACAGCCAGGATAAAACGAATATTCTTTTTTATCTGCCATTTTTCGATACTCCTAATGGGAATGGGTGGTGAACCCCTTCTTTCGGTCTTCAATTTCTTTGGCTCGAGCCAGCATTCGGTGAATGTCTTTCTTTCCTTTACAACCTCTGATACCCAAAATCGCCAATGGATTCAAACGTTTCGTCAGCAACATTCCCAAGCCGATGTTGCGCATCTGTAGGACTTTCCTGATTCCATTGCCAAGACCGTTCATAAAATAAAGACGCAACGACAATTGGGTCTCATTGACGCGTCCGGTTTTAGCAATGTTGTCCCAAAAAATTTTGGCGAACTTTCGCGTTGGATTCATTTTTGGCGCCAAACCCAACCGATGAGCATAATTCGCCAAACCATGCATGATATGCGTAATGGGCAACTCACGCGGGCAGCGCACCATGCAGTTATAACAGGATGTGCACATCCACATTGAATCGGATGTCAGAACTTCTTCGCGCTGGCCAGCTCGGATCAGCATGAAAATTTCCTGAGGCGGGTGTTCCCAATTCGGACCGAACGGGCAGGAACCGGAACAGACGCCGCACTGGATGCACATCTTGACCCAGTCGCCTTCCTCCACATTCGCCTCAACTTCCTTGAGAAAGTTATTGCGATACTGTTCCACCATCAGTGTATTGGCATCATCTGTCATCACGATTTAGAATCCTTTAAATGGATTGGGCCCAATTTCATTGATCGTATTGGCGTAATCATTGATTAAATTCGAAACACGCTGGATGTCAGTGATTTCAACTTCATGGGTAACCACCCTTTCCGTTTCCATTTGCATCTGTTCAAGGGTATCGTCAATTTTGCTCATCCGATCGTGGGCCAGTTCAGAGCCTTTAACGAAATGACACTGATAGTCCTCACCCCGTTTGCAGCCCATCAGCATGACACCATCATAACCGCTATTGAGTGCATCGGTTACCCAAATCGCATTAACCGAACCCAGGCAGCGAACCGGTATGGTGCGTACATAAGAACTGTAGTGATTACCTCTTCGCGCCGCCATGTCTAGGGCTGGATAGGCATCGTTTTCGCAGGCCAACACGAGGATTCGCGGTTTTTCCTCAAACTCGTCTGGAATGTCAACCGCTTTAATCTGCTGGCCGACTGTATCAACCGAATAGTTTTCAAATGAGATCACTCGAACCGGACACGCGCCCATGCAGGTACCGCACCGTCGGCATCGAGATTCATTGAAAACCGGATATCGCTGCTCGTCTTCGTCAATTGCACCGAATGGGCACTCAACCGTACAGCGCTTGCACTGCGTACAACCCTCCTTGCGAAATGTTGGAAAACTCAGATCACCTGATCTCGGATGGACCGCCCGACCGGAACAGGCGTTTTCCACTGCCTGAATGGCTTTCAATGCGGCACCGGTCGCATCCTCAATCGCCTGTGCCAAATCCATGGGCCGTCTGACCGGACCACATGCATAGATTCCTGTACGACGGGTCTCGTATGGAAAGCAGATGAAGTGCGAGTCTGCAAATCCGTGCTGCAGGTGCGGCAAATCCTGCCCCTGTCGATAGTCAAGATTGAGAATGGATTCAACTGGAATTTTCACAGTGTTTTCCACATCGTCATTCTCGGCTTCAATCCCTCGGCCTGAATTTGGTACCTGCCCGGTGGCCAGCACCACCAAGTCTGCCAACATGGCGGTGTCCTTCGCCAGAATGCGATCATTGAACTCAACTTTGAGCTGGTCACCATCAGGCTGGACCTGCGCAACCGCGCCCTTGGTGAACGTTACTCCTTTCAATTGCGCACTGCGGTAGAAGTCTTCACCATTACCCGGAGTTCGAAGATCGTCGTAAATGATGTTGACATCAATGGCCGGATTGGCATTCTTGAAATACATCGCCTGTTTGATGCTTGTATTGCAGCAATGCCCGCTGCAATACGGCAGATGATTTGTCTTTGTACTGCGCTGACCTGCGCACTGAATGAAGATGACTGATTCGACCGCCGCATGATTCGATGGACGCCGAATCGGAGTGCCATTTGCATGGCTGGCAAGCTGCTCCAGCTGGGCCTGGTCAATCACATCCGCGCTCATTCCATATCCCAGCTCAGGTAGATTTGCTGCGTCATAGTTGCTGAATCCGGTGGCTTGAATGATGGCTCCTACATTCTCAGTTCGGGTAGATGTGCCATTTTGAATATCAACGGAAAATTGGCCTGGTGCGCCACTGGTTCGGGCAATGGTCGAATTTAGAAAAATTGTGATCCCAGGTTCCGTTTCAACCTGCGATATCAAACTCGCAACACCGGTTTCCACCGGCTCATCAAATGGTTCGCGAACAGGTACCCGACGATGTAGTTTGGCGCCCCAACCACCGAGTCCGGCTGATTTTTCACATATAAGAACTTCATAGCCCGTCCTCGCCGCCCCTAGTGCCGCGGTCAGTCCGCTGACGCCGCCCCCGACCACGAGCAGTCGCCGATTGACTCCAGTCTTCTCATTGACTGTAGGTGGCCGCATATGTTTGATTTCAGCGCACCCCATCCGCATGTAGTCATCGGCTGAGGCCTGCACATCTTCGCTGGATTCCGCCTCAGAATGACTCCAGATCACGCTTTCGCGTAAATTGACTCGGGAGAGGGCCAGCGTATCGAATCGAAAAACATCCGTTTTTGATCTCGGTGAGCACGCCGCCAAAACGGCGTGACTTAAGGAATGTTCGGCAATATCGCGGTTGATTCGATCAACACCCTCCTGGCTGCAGAGGCAACTGTGGTGCACGACATGATCCATTCTACCCTCGGTACGCGCGATCTGTTCCAGCTGATCATGATTGACGCGCTCGCCGATGCCACAGCCGTGACAGATATAAACAGCTAAATGGGGTCCGTTCTGCATGACTGCCGCTTAGGCTACCTGACTCGGCAGTGCAGCTGAATCCCGACTTGTGCAGCGAATGACCTGGATCGCACGCAGGGACGCTGCTGTCGCATTCTGCACGGAGCGATTCACATCCAATGCGTTCGAAGCGCAACCCGCACCAAAAATTGCACCATTGGATTCATCAAGTTGAATAAATCCACTTCTATCGGTCATAACGGAATCTGCAATCTCATTCATATTCACACTGGGTTGCATACCAATCGCCAAAACGACCAAGTCGTGTCGGTTGGCATACCTTCGATAACCTTCAGTATCGACGCCATGTAGAATCAGATCTTTCGTTTCAGCATCCTCAGTAATTGAAGCAACCTTGGACTTGATGAATGCAACATTCTGCTCCGAACGCACCTTCTGATAGAAGCCTTCAAATCGATCAATCACCCGCATGTCAATGTAATAAATCGAGCTTTGACCATCCGCTTCGTACTGTTCACCAATATAAGTTGCCTGTTTCAGTGATGCGGTGCAGCAGATTCTCGAACAGTGTGGTAAGTGATTGCGATCGCGTGATCCGGCACACTGAATGAACGCCACGTTCCGGGCCGGCTGTGCATCAGACAGACGCAGCAGTTTGCCACCTGTCGGCCCCATTGGATCCATCAGTCGTTCAAACTCAACACTAGTAATGACGTTACTGAATCGATCATAGCCATAAGGCTGTATTTTGCCCGCATCATAGGGTTGCCAGCCCGTTGCCCATACGATGGCACCGACATGCAATTCAAGCGTCTCAGAGGCCATGTTGAGATCGATCGCATCATACTTGCACGCTTCTTTTGCGCGCGTCGCCTCGTCGGTGCCGATGATCGAAGGATCCAGGACATAACGCATCGGATGCGCCATATTGTGCGGCAGGTACGCGGCTTTGATTTTGCTCAACCGGTAATCATGAGGATTGTCAATGACTGTCTCAACCACCGCCTCACAGTCCCCGCAGGCCGTACAGTTCGCATTCACGTAACGGGGTGAAACCTGAACGGAAACAAGATAGTTGCCAGGCTCTCCCTGCACCGCGGTTACCTCACTCAGAGTCAACTCCCTGATCCGACGATTCGCCCGCAGACGTCTCAGGTTGATCTCAAAACCACAGTTGGGGCGGCACAGCTTGGGAAAATACCGATAGAGCTGTGTAACCCGACCGCCGAGCGAGGCATTCTTCTCGACCAAAATCACATCTAGGCCATATTCAGCGATTTCAAGAGCGGCGGTCAGGCCGCTGATTCCACCACCGACCACCAAAACAGTTTCACTTGAATGCATTGTTAAAGTAAAAGGTTGGAAACCAATGATTCGAGACTGAGAGACATCAAAAGTGCCTGTGACTTTTCCTATTTAAAGTAACGTTCTGGTTCAATTGACGGAAGCAGAAATTCAAGTTGCGTGAGCGCGGGGGTGAAAGAAAACCCACATTATAGCGTTGCATGAGTATTCGTTTGCAGTTGAGACCGACGCCTGCAGATCAACTTCGGTTCACTGGGATTGAATCGTGGGAGTTCTAGGGTTGTCAATTTCCTCGTCCATAACTTGAAAATCACGAACATTGGCCTGCAACATGGTGAGGCTGTAGACCTGTAGCCCATCCATCCCCGCTGTCTACTGACTGAGTGGCAGCAGACGCCAGAATCGCTCTGTGGGTAGGCTTGAAATACATCAGAATTCGCATTCCAGCGCATTTGATCGATCATTTCGCCCGATCCCTAGTACTTCTGCGGCTATTCAATCCGACGGGAAAATTCAGCTCATGCCTGCAGAGATCATTTTGTTCATCGTCCACCCAATTATTGAATTCCGGTCTACAGGCTTTAGCCGCATATCGGTATGCACCACATCGGTTGCAAGTTTAATCCAGTCAGACCTGCAACGTTTAATTTTGAATTTCTGAATTGACGCTCTTGGAAATATACAAAACTCTCAACGATTACCAGGACTAGTTCGTCAATCAATATCCGGCATACCGAATGTCAACAATTCTGCAATGCATCTTGAATAAATGATTCGAGATAGTTTTGACGACTATTGTTTACAGCATTGAGATTGACCTCGAGTTGATCGCAGAGCACCATCAATTCATCAACTTTGGCGACGATGCGACGCTGTTCTGCAAGGGGTGGAAGAGGGATCAAAATATTGGCGATTGAAGTTCGATTTAGCGTTGCGCCTTTGACTGCGTTAATCGTTTTTCCAGATCTGGCAAACAATGGAAGAAACATGAACAAGTAGGGATCAATATCATCAATTACAGGTCGAATTGCAATAATCGCTTCATTGAAATAAGCCGACACGCCTAAGCGTGCAATCTTACCAATTGTCAACTTGAAGCTGAAAATCATGGTACCTGGCTCACTCGGGTTTGATTTGAAAATCTTAGCGCGAGCTTCGTTGCTCACCGTCTCTTTAGTTTTCAATATCGTTTGACCATCCGGTATGTCGCCTATACAGATCCATGGATAATCGCCGGTATTCCAGAATGTCGGTTCGTTTCGAGGTGGCGTCTTACCTGCGGAGAATTCAACAATCTCTCCAAAGCGCACCCATCGCCACGTTAACGGTAATTTGTATGGATATATTTCTGTCACAGTTTCGGGCTCAAATTTGGGGTTACTAACCATTTTAGAAAACCTGCCTTTATGTGTAACAGATGCCAAGAAATTGGAAATAGGCTCTTCCGCCGAATCCTGTTTTACAAGCCTGCCTCGCACCGCAAGATCAAGCACGCTTTGTCGAAGTTGATTAATCTGATCAACTCGATTCGTAAGAGATGGAAAAACCTTAATGGCAAAAATTGCGGAAGAACGAAATGGCACATCATCCGAATCCGAGACACTCAACCGGTCAAGAGTGGATTTGGTTAAATCGTTTCGATTCTTTTCTAGAATTGCCTGTACTGCTTCAAGCCTGCCGCAAAGCCCCATCAATTCATCAACTTTGGCGACGATGCGACGCTGTTCTGCAAGGGGTGGAAGAGGGATCAAAATATTGGCGATTGAAGTTCGATTTAGCGTTGCGCCTTTGACTGCGTTAATCGTTTTTCCAGATCTGGCAAACAATGGAAGAAACATGAACAAGTAGGGATCAATATCATCAATTACAGGTCGAATTGCAATAATCGCTTCATTGAAATAAGCCGACACGCCTAAGCGTGCAATCTTACCAATTGTCAACTTGAAGCTGAAAATCATGGTACCTGGCTCACTCGGGTTTGATTTGAAAATCTTAGCGCGAGCTTCGTTGCTCACCGTCTCTTTAGTTTTCAATATCGTTTGACCATCCGGTATGTCGCCTATACAGATCCATGGATAATCGCCGGTATTCCAGAATGTCGGTTCGTTTCGAGGTGGCGTCTTACCTGCGGAGAATTCAACAATCTCTCCAAAGCGCACCCATCGCCACGTTAACGGTAATTTGTATGGATATATTTCTGTCACAGTTTCGGGCTCAAATTTGGGGTTACTAACCATTTTAGAAAACCTGCCTTTATGTGTAACAGATGCCAAGAAATTGGAAATAGGCTCTTCCGCCGAATCCTGTTTTACAAGCCTGCCTCGCACCGCAAGATCAAGCACGAAACGGCGCAAACGAGTAACACCGTCGGGAAAGTTTGCTACGTGTTTGTGTAGATCAATGATATTTTCAACATTCATTTTTTGGATGAATCTAACTCGACAAGTAGTTCTTGGACTTTCTGACACAGCTGAGGTAGATGGTTCTCAGCATAGTCCCAAACGAGGTCCGTCTCCACGTGCCTGTAACCGTGAATCAGTAAATTTCGAAAATTAATGACTAAGCGATACTGAGGAATCTTCTCAGCAAGTTCGGGGGAGAATTTGTGTAACTGGTTCACTGCTTCTCCTATTATCTCGAACTTACGTTCGACAGCAGCTTGTGTCAGCTTATCACCAGCATAAGTGCTAACATCCATGTTTTTGATAAATAATTGAATATCCTCACCTGCAAGCTGAATATCGGTCAGTAAGATAAGTGGATCAAGATTCATAAATCAATTCTCGCGAATGGTTAATTGCATCGCGCAAATAGGGATTATCAACTGCGGCCAATTCGACGAGATCAACAGAACGATTTAGGGTGCGTTCCAAGGCATCTGCGAATTCGAAAAACTGAATGAAAGGGGTGAATTTATCGCTACGATGAAATTCTACAATGAAATCCGCATCACTAGTGTTGGGGTCAAAATCCGTTCCGCGTGCCGCAGATCCGAAGATATCGAGCCTTGCAACACTGTAGTGCTGACAAAGTTCAACTAATTCACTTTTCTTATCGGCAATGGTGGCATGCATGTTCAAATCCTCATAGACGGTAAATCATACCCATTCCAATCATCCAAGGATCGCTTTCATCAAAGCATCTTTCAATTGATCGCGAACTGAGACCACTTCCGCCTCGGCAGCATTCAATCGCTCAAGTAGATCTTCCGGGTCATCATAATCTTTACTCTTCGTGTGTGGGTTCTTGATGTCAAGGTTGTAACCGCGTGTTTTGAGGAGCTTAGCGCTCACCTTCCAAGCACGTCCGCCCTCTTCGCGTCCATAGCGTTCCGAATCTCCCCACCAAACTATACAGTCACCTAAATGTTCCAGCCGAATGGGTCTTGTCTTTGAGTAAGCCTTCTGTCCGTCGGGTACAAGATGTTCCCAGAACCAAACATCGCGTGTCGGCTGACCCTTCTCGAAAAACAGCAGATTCGTACCAACCGAAGCGTAGGGCTGAAAAACGGAGCTTGGCATCCGTACGATAGTGTGTAAATTACATTCCTGAAGTAAAGTTTCCTTGAGTCGAGTCTTAATTCCTTCACCAAAAAGAAAACCATCGGGTAACACGACGGCCGCCCGTCCTCCAGGTTTGAGTAAACGAATGATTAGAGCTAGAAATAGGTCCGCGGTCTCTCGTGTCTGTATTTGTTTCGGGAAATTTGATTCAATGCCAACCTCTTCTTTCCCACCGAACGGAGGATTGGTTAGAATAATGTCCACACGCTCATCCTGTCTCCATGAAATGTAAGGGCGCGCTAGAGTATTGTCGTGAAGAATAAATGAAGAATCCTCAATATCATGTAGTAGCATATTAGTAACAGCAAGCATGTGAGGAAGAGGCTTTTTCTCGACTGCACGGAGTGATGCCCGCATTCTTACCTCGTCTTCGGGTCGCTTCACGTGGTATTCACGCATGTGATGGATAGCACATGCAAGGAATCCGCCAGTACCACATGCAGGGTCGAACAACATTTCACCTGGTTTCGGATCAATCATTTGAGTCATAAATGAAGTCACACCACGTGGCGTATAGTATTCACCAGCGTTGCCAGCCGATTGTAGGTCGTTAAGTATCTGCTCGTAAATATCACCAAAATGTTGACGCTCAACCAGAACGTTGAAGTCAATGCCATTGATCTTGTTGATAACCCGACGCATCAACTGGCCTGATTTCATATAGTTATAGGCATCCTCAAAAACAGTTCGGACTATGTGGGCGCGTGGGCTAGTCTTTGGTGGAAGATTCTTCAATGTTGGGAAGAGTTCTCCATTAACGAAGGCAAGAAGCTCCTCGCCAGTAATGCCTTCAGGGTCAACCGCCCAGTCCCGCCATCGTAGACCAACGGGTAGAGGCGAACGATAGTCATCGTTAAGTGCTTCAAGTTCCCGGTCCTGATCATCAATGATCTTCAGAAAGAACATCCAGCAGAGCTGACTGATTCGTTGAGCATCGCCATCAACTCCTGCATCCGTACGCATAATATTCTGAATCGACTTTACGAGAGATCTGACAGTCATTTTCAGGCGGCTTCCTGGTAGAGTGAAGATTGGAGTTCATGAACAGCCTGTAAAAAAACGCGCTTGTCACCGAACGCTTTGATTATTTCATACCTTGTGCCCAATTTGTCGATAGGGGGAATTCTCAGTACGTTATCGTCATCAAGATTGAGTAAACCTTCGTCGGCGTATTTGTCGAGCAACGCATTGAGAACGGTACGGGCCTGCTCTCCGTACTTTGCAAATAGATTTCGTTTCCTCACTTTGTCAGCTCGTTCGCGCCGCGTTACAGGTTGGGCATCAAATGCAATGTGACAGATTAAATCGAATGGATCAAGATCCTTGTTCAATTCGTTAACCAAAAAATCCATCGGTAAACCCTCTGCGTCCATCTCCTCAATAACCGCTTGCTTTCGGTCGGTAGCATTCCAGCGTTTCAGGAAGTCATCAAGACTGGTAAATTGTTTTCGCAATACCTGTCTAGTAAAGTCTCGCAACGACTCGGTAACGAGCTTACCGTGCATATCAAGATACTCCACACGTTCTGCCACGACAGTCGCGTCGATTCCATCAATGTAAATTTTCTTTCTCGGTTCCGAATCTATTGGTGTATCAGAATCGCTCGGAAATGGATCCTCGTTATTGGATTCATTAGGAAATGAGGTTTCGTCATCAATAGGCTGCGCTTCATCGGGCGGGTCAATAGGGTCTCCGTCCCCGGGTTCATATATCAGTGCAGGCTCGCCGTCAAAATCCGGGTCAGCAAAATGGCTGGTTGCACCGCGGAAATCAATCAACGTGAAATAGAATTTACCCAAATTCTCATGTACTCGGGTACCGCGTCCGACGATCTGCTTGAACTCGATCATTGAACGGACTTTGCGATCAAGTACGATCAACCGACATGTCTGTACGTCTACGCCTGTGGATAGCAATCTTGAAGTGGTAACGAGGACGGGAAACTTAGATTCTGGATCAATGAAACTGTCAAGTTTATCTATACCGTCCTTGTCGTCTCCTGTGATGCGCATTACGTAATGCGGACAGTCATTCAGCATCTCCGCATTCTCATTGACTAGCGCCTGACGCATACGTGCGGCATGTTCCTGATCAACACAAAAGATGATTGACTTCTGAAAGCGATCGCCATTTTCTTTTAAAAATTGAGTAACTTTTTGCGCCACTAAAGTAGTTCGTCCATCAAGAACCAATGTGTGATCGAAATCACTAGCATCATAGATTCGGTCATCTACCCGCGCACCATCGCGATCAAGCTGGTTTATTTGTGGTCTATAACCCTCTACATCACGATCAATATGAACCTTCACCACTTTGTAAGGAGCGAGAAAGCCGTCTTGAATGCCTTGTTTTAGGGAGTAACAGAACACCGGATCACCAAAGTAGGTAATGTTGGATGCGTATTCCGTCTCCTTCGGTGTGGCAGTTAGCCCTATCTGTGTGGCGGAAGAAAAATACTCAAGAATCTCACGCCAGGCCGAGTCATCAGCTGAACTGCCACGATGGCATTCGTCGACGACAATCAGATCGAAAAATCCAGGAGAAAACCTGCGAAAGATTTTATTGTGTTCCTTGGGTCCGGTAATCGCCTGATAAAGACTCAGATATACCTCATAGGCGGTATCAATGTGCAGAACGCCCTCGGCATCTTGCTGTATAGTGTTGGTCTGCTTAGACAGCTTGGCCATCGCTCCGCCGAAAGGACGAAAATCGTTCACCATCGTCTGATCAACCAATATATTACGATCAGCTAGAAACAGGATGCGTTTCTTTTGTCCCGCTTTCCATAATCGCCAAATTATTTGGAAAGCGGTGTAAGTTTTACCCGTACCAGTGGCCATAACAAGTAGAATACGCTTCTGTCCCTTTGCGATAGCCTCAACTGTAGCATTAACGGCGCTAGCCTGATAGTAGCGCGGACACCTACCGCTTCCATCATCGTGATAGTCTTGTAGGACGACTTTGTCGTCTTCCGGTGTCAGTCCTTTCCAATTTAAGTACCGAGCCCAAAGATCCGCAGGTGATGGAAATTCATGTAGAGCCAAGTTCGTCTCACGCGTAATGCTGGCACCCGTTCGATCATGAAACACGAAACCATCGCCGTTTGAGGAGAAAGCAAAAGGAACATTCAATGTCTCAGCGTAGTT
This sequence comes from Arenicellales bacterium, assembly GCA_965205205.1. GTDB lineage: Bacteria > Pseudomonadota > Gammaproteobacteria > Arenicellales > JAJDZL01 > JAJDZL01. The sequence continues at coordinate 1,982,881 of CBDBFX010000002.1, read as the reverse complement.
AAGCGCCTGCTGTATGCCATCACCAACACTGTGAGAATTATCTTTTGCTTCGATGACTGCTAATGGGATATTTGGTTTGAAAGATAGAACGTAGTCAGCACGCTTTGCTTTTCCACGCGTAACCACTTTCCCCCGTACGGTGATGCGACCTTGGGTGAAACCCACCTCTTCACGAATTTGTGACATCTTGTCCCACCCCGCCTGATGTAATGCAGGGATAATGAACTTGGTACAAATGTCGCGTTCGGAGAGAGTTAGTTTATCCATGTCAGTCAAAAGCCTGTCGATTTACGGCTGGTTCTACCGATTCCTTCATCGCCTTGAAAACCTAGGCACACTTAACAGGTTCATTCCGTCAAGCTGTCAATTTGTTGGATCTATGCAGCTGAGTGTCGACATTTAACCACAGTAAAGAAATCTGTAATTTCAGGGACGATCTGCCTTCCAGAACTACTGCTTGGGTCTCCACTACTTAGAATTTGTATTGCCTTTTCCATCAATTTCTTCGTAATTATTGGTAAATCAGACTGGAAAAATATTAGTGAGGCGAGCGTCTGTAGCTAAGCACTGTTACGTGCAATTGGATATTGTTCCACACCAAATCAAGAACATCGGGGATCACAACATTTATCCGATACCAACGTTTGACAGGAAACTGCTACCTTCGAATGAGACCATGAATACAGCATTTCATAGCGGATGCATTAAAACATTACGTGAACGGAATCCATTTTCGAAATTTTCTCCACATTACTTCTGCGAACGCTAAGTCCTTGAATTGGCTCCTCTGGATTGAATAACGCCAATTCAGAGCGCTTGTCCAAGATCGGGAACTTAATTTGCTCTTTGTCTGGAAGTGGAGCGAAGTACGGCTGAATACTTTCACCCTTAAAGATGAAATAGTCATACCGATTGCCATACGAAGGCCCAAACGTAATCTCGATCCGGTCTTCTCCCCCACCCCATTCTGGAGAGTTCAACCTTACATTCAACCACTCTATCTGAAATCTTTTTCTTACCCAATAGAGCCGCCAACTGTAAGTACTTCTACGTACTTGATTTTCACTTCCTATACGAATCAATCTAATCAACTCTATACACCCATACACGATCTCATGGATCAAGTTGATGCTTACTAGCGGCATCGATTCTCCGCTTCCCCGTTCAATTAGAAAGTATCGCCAGTCAAATGATCCAATTCCCATTTTTGAGTTATTTTGTGAACCATCTAAATTCGACAAAAATCCATCAAGCGTTGAATATTTGAATGAACTCATGCCGGAAAAATTGTGCAGGAAGTCATTATAATATTCGCGAAGCACATCCTGATCATTCAACGGAAGTTTAGTAAAAAGATCAATTAATACATGTGTTTTCGGTGGACAAACGGTGCGCAGGTTAAGAACTGCCTTGAGACTCAGTTCAATCAGGAAATAACCGACAACAACGTATCCCCATGCCTGTGCACTTTCATGATCTGGAACCATATCCGCCTTCACTGGCATCGCCCGATACTTTTCCCACTCTTTCTTCAACGCGGTTTTCAATCGGATCCGGATCTGACCAGAATCCCTATAAATGGTGTTATTCAAAGCAAGACATACCTCTGCATGATGCGAATAATGTCAATATTATTGGATCGGTGATGTGATTTGAATGCTCCATTCAATTGTATTGGCTTAAATGCTAATCTCCATCTAAATTGCGGAACGAAATTAGCAATTGAGTGATCACCGGTTCCGTCCATCGCCCTGCTACCAGACACATCAAACATCAAATAATATTGATGGCTAGGTTTCAGATCCATTTTTTGTTTAATCACCAATTTGCCTATCACTACTCGGGTGATTATCAATCCTCGCGACTTAAAAAGTCGTCTTATCCATTGAAACTCTTTTTGATTGGTTACTTAAGAGGTTAATGAACACCACCGTCCGGTGCGCGATGATGGGTTACAGGCTTTCGAGAAACTAAAATCATGTAATTCTTTCTCTTAGTAGTAACGTACCGCGGTCTCGCTCATTAAATCGGTCTTTCCCGCCCGTTCTATGCCAGTTCAGAGAACCATCCTGTGTTGACCTCCAGTGTCAGTATCTCTCACCATCCCCATCTCCGCCAGCACCCGCTCAACCAGCAGCGGAGCGCCAATCTGGAGATGGCCCGCTTTTGGAGACGGAATCAGAAGCCCGAGACTCTGTAGCTCTTCCAGTGCAATGTCCACTTCCTCATCGTTTCGAACATCCACTGCAAGTGCCTTTTTCAACTGTTCCTCAGTGGCTCGACGCCTTCCGGGTAAAATTTCCATTAACTTCACCAATACCGCATCAACACTGGATTCAGCAATGGCTGCGACGATGTTCTTCATCGCCATTTTGCGAGCATGGTCGGCCAGACTCGGTATGCCATACTCCCACTCGCCGAAATCCGCCTCCCATAAAAAACCCGTATGTAACAGCCGCTCCTCAATCGTCACCGCGTCACCACCCGATCTGGCAGCGATCCTCTCCGCCGCCTTACCCAGCCGCAACCCGTCAGCACCGCCATTTCTCTCAATCTCAAACACCATCTCGGCAATGGCGGTCTGCATGCCACCCAGCTTGATCTCGTCCATCCGGCGCCGATAGAGTGACTGTCGAACCTGCTCCGCTGCCGTCGCCGCCAGCGCCACCTCCGACCGACCGATCACGGCCCTGCCGGAGGCGGCCACCACATCCCACAGCGCCCGTCCCCACACCTGGATAAAATAGGGATAATCCTGTGCCTGATCAAGCACCGCCGACAGGGCTCCAGCCTCAAAACGCACCCGGTCAGCGAACGGCTCGGTCAGCGCCCGCCTCGACTCCTCGCGGCTGAGCCGACCGACCAGCCAGATGTCGAACCGTTCGGTAAACGATGACCCCGACCGACCAAGCGCCCTGGTCAGATCTGGAGTGCCGGCAATCACCAGCAGCAGCGGATGCCGCCGTGCCACCAGCTGATAGGTGTCATACCAGCGCCCGGCAACATCGGCCGGTAGACCATGTGCCTCGTCGATGATCAAAAGCGTCCGCTGGCGGGCCAGCGCACCCAACTCCGCGATGACGGTTGACCGCGACGCACCCGGCTCACCCTTATCACCCACACCGGCGGACGCCTTGATTCCAGCGATGTCCACCGAAGCGTTCAGGTGCAGATTCACCCGCCCCATGCGCGACAGGCTCTCCCGTAGCCAGCGCAACACGTCAGCCAGCGTGTCGTCGCTGTCAAACGCCTGTTTGGGCAAAGCAATGATGGAAAGGTCCAGCTTCTGCGCCTCTTTCTCCATCCAGTCAAGCATCACGGTCTTGCCGCAGCCGCGGGGCCCCTCGAGCTGAAGCGCTGTCGGGTTGCATCGCCTGGCGGCGATATCCGTCAGCTGGCTCAAAGCCCTGCGTTTGAGTGCCTCACGACCGACCAGCACCGGCGGCGCGACGCCGGTACCGGGTCGGAACGGGTTGTGTTCCATCTCGTCCGTATCTAATTTTTCGCTCATCTTTCACATCCTCCGTTCAGAATCAGCGAAGGGTCATATATGACGACTAAGGCGAATCCAAATGCTCACCATCAATTCAACCATTTGCGAACCTCATATCACTTGAATTCAATTGTGTCATCTCACTCCCTGACGTCTGAACGGACTATTCCATCTTACGAAACAGCAGGTAGTGAGATTCTGAGCATCATCTGGCGCCTTCAATCAACCATTGCCAAGTATACATTGGTTCATTATATGATGGAAAAACACGACTCCCTGATAACGGCAGGTCAAGCTTCGGAAAGGTTTCAGATGGCTGAGAAGCTGGCACTCGAGTGTCAGGAATCCACCGAACTCTTCCGGTCCAGAGAAACTGAACACCATCGGCGCGATGTCAATTGCGCGGTAAGTGAATTGAACTGCGAGATTCTGCTCGCGGACGAATGGAACCTGTTGGTGAGACCATCTGCACCGCAGTCATCTCATCGCACTGCTACTTCACCAGCATTGCTTTAATTGTCCCTAGGAAAAGGTCATATTCACACAGGATATCATTTCCAAAGCACAACTTGAAGGCATTTTTTGCACCCAATCCCATCGTAAAACATCCATAGTGGATTGATCAAGAAATTTCCAATCTCCTAGATATCACTTATTTTCGGCTCAATAATCTAGCATCGATTTCTGTCCAGGTTCGTTCACCCATGCCCAATAGATTGCCCCACTCGGCCATCGCACAATTCAGAGCGGACGGTTTCACACCCGCCATTCGAGTCATGAAGCCCAAGGAAGCGGTCGAATTTCGAATCCGACTGCAGGCCATTGAAGCGGTCGTCGGTCAATTGAAAGGCGGGTATCGTCTGAAGTGCCACATGCTCTACAGATGGGTGTCCGATCTGATCCATTCACCCGCCATAGTCGATCCGGTGGAAGAACTGCTCGGTCCCAACATCCTGTGCTGGGGAACCGACCTATGGGTGAAGGACCAGTTCGTCTCCTGGCACCAGGACAGCCATTACTGGGGAATTGACGGAGACCTGCTGACCGCATGGATTGCACTGTCTCCAGCTTCGGTTGACAGTGGCTGCATGCGCATGCTCCCCGGCAGTCATCTAGCCGATGCCATGGAACATGAAGATACTTTCCATGCGGATAATATGCTAACGCGCGGGCAGACCATTTCAGAATCCATCAACGAGAGCAGAGCAGTCAATATTGAAGTGGATACCGGCGAGGCGGTCTATTTCACCTACCGCATTGCCCATGCTTCGCATCCCAACCGCAGCCGCGATAGACGAATTGGAATCGCCATTCGTTATATTGCACCAAACGCAAAGCAGGTAAAGTCAGACTGGGATAGCGCAACCCTGATTCGAGGTGAGAATCGGTTCGGCAATTTTGTCCACGAACCGAAACCGAAGGAAGACTTTGATCCCGTAGCCGTTTCGTTTCATCGCCAGACGAACGAAAACTATCTGAAAATTCTATACTCAGGCACGGGTATGACCGAACATCGCACCTGATGTACCGTTGGACTCTAAACCGAACATGTACCACTTTACAACTCCGTCCAATCTTCAATGAAACTGATCACTGCTGAACAGATCCATCAAATCTGTCAATATCCCGATCTCGTAAGCGCATTGGAGGAATTCCATAAACAACCGCCTGCGGACCTCAGAGATCTGCTGCTGTCAAGCGTCCAACCCGAACCTGATCCAGACAATCATTTGCTGATTCGAGCCGCCTGGAGCCCAGGCAAAGCATTGGGTCTGAAGGCGGCTACCGTATTTCCGGCCAATAGAAACCATACCTCACTACCTGCCATACATGCCACCTATACGCTGTTTGACGGTCAGATCGGCGTACCGGTCGCCACCATTGACGGTACGGTTCTAACCTACTATAAGACCGCTGGCGACTCTGCACTCGGCGCGAAATATCTGGCTAGAAAAGGCATCACCCACATGACGATGGTTGGTGCCGGAGCCATGGCTCCTCACCTGATCAGAGCGCACTGTGAGATACAGCAGACCATTCGTGTCGTTGAAATCTGGAACCGATCACCGTCGAGAGCTCTAGAACTTGCGGATGCTATGAACCTGCCGGCAGTCGAAATACGCGCGACGGATGACTTGGAGTCTGCCGTGCGATCGGCCGATCTCGTCAGTTCAGCGACCATGACCACGGAGCCGATTATTCGCGGCGAGTGGCTGGCAGACGGCACTCATCTCGATTTGATCGGTGCCTTTACACCGGACATGCGAGAAGTCGATGATGAAGCCATCCGCCGCGCCCGGGTTTTTGTTGACTCCAGACACACCACCATCGGTGAAATCGGCGAAATTACCATTCCCATCAATACGGGCGTCATAAAAAAATCCGATGTGTTGGCGGACTTATATCAGCTGTGTTCAGGCACGGTCAAAGGTCGAAGTACCGACAACGAAATCACCCTGTTCAAGAACGGTGGTGGCGGACATCTTGATCTGATGACCGCCCAGCTGATCTGCAGCAGGTGCTGAGTGCCGTCAATCGTTCAATTCGAGAACGCTTCAGAGTCCGCTCATTTTTTTCACCGCCTGCCGATCAATTTTGTCTGTTCCTGTCTTCGGCAGCGAGTCCATAAAAATGATCTCGCGAGGATACTGGTGTGGCAGTAACTTCATCTTGGTATATTCCTGCAATTCCTGAGTCAAGGATTCATCGGCCTCTATCCCCTCCACGAGAACAACCCATGCGTGAATCGTAAACCGTCTGTCTTCCAGCTGAATCGCCTGAACACAACTCTCCCTGATTTTTGGATGCTCATTCAACTTCGTTTCAATTTCCATCGGATAAACCCACTGACCGGACACCTTAACCAAGTCGTCGGCACGACCCTTCAGGAAATAGAACCCATCATCATCCCTGACAAAACAGTCGCCGGTGACAATCCAACCGTCGCGCATCGTCTCGGCAGTCTTATCGGGTTGATTCCAGTAAGACTCTGCGGCCGACAGGCCGCGCACGTGCATCACACCCTCCTCACCCGGCTTGACTGCGCGGCCATCCGGACCGAGCAACCGAACTGCATAGCCTGGCACGACGCATCCGGCAGAGCCGGGTTTTCGCCGCTTGACATCGTTCGACAGATAGATGTGCAGCATTTCCGTTGAACCCAACCCTTCGATAATATCCAGACCAAAAAGCGACTTCCAGTCTGCCGCCAATTCTGCTGACAGAATTTCCGCTGCCGAAATGCAAAGACGAACTGAACTCAGGTCCGCGTCATGCGCCGCCGGGTGGTGCATCAATGCCGTATATAGAGTGGGCAGACCAAAAAATACAGTCGGACGGTATTTTACAATCTGCTCGAAAATTCGTTCCGGTGTGGGGCGACCTGAAAGCAGTACCGTCGCCGCACCGCGGCTCATGGGAAATGAAACAGAGTTCCCAAAGCCATAAGCAAAGAAGATTTTTGGAACGGAAAAGCAAATGTCATCAGCCTGCAGCTGCAGCAGATTCGCACCGTAGGTTTCAGCTGTATAAGGCGCATCTTCATGCCGGTGAACAATTCCCTTCGGCTGACCGGTCGAACCGGATGAGTACATCCAAAACGCCGGGTCGCGACGCGCGGTCGTGTGTTCGGGCAGTTCACAGGACTCGGTATCCCAAGCCCGCCGGCTGGAATTGAATGCCACTTGGCACGGCGTACCAGCGATCACTTCATCATTCAGCAGACACTCGAAGTCATCCGAATAAATCGCCGCCTTCGCACCACTGTCCAGAAGGAAATAATTGATCAGGTCGGGTGGTGACAGCGTGTTGATGAGAACCGGCACAAAACCGGCTCGCATACTCCCCATAATGGCCGCCGGATAGGTTGGCTCGTCGTCCAATAACAGCAGAATACGATCGCCCGGCGTGCAGAGCCGCTTCAGCAGATTGCCGATTCTGGCCGCCTCGCACACCAATGCCCCATAAGTCAGCACGCCTGAATCGTGTATCACCGCCGGCCGATCGGCGAACGCGGGTAAACTGTCCCATAGCAGTCGCGCACAATTGTAGTCCGCAGGCAGTTTGAAGCCTACGCCATCGGCCAGTTGCTGAAGAGTGGGCTCACTCACAATTTCCAATCCAGTTCACTTCGACAATTGGGTGAAATCATCATCCCCTGACTTGACATTCATCCGTCTATTCGATGCTGATGCCCCGCATCTCCAGTTCAGACGTAAATTTGGGTGACGTTTCGCGCAATTTTGCAGCTGAAACGCGTCCCGAACGTCTGACGTAACTCAGTGCAAATTCCCACGCCGGCAAAGCCATGTGTTCGGTGAACCGTTCATACCACTTTGCCGAATTGAGCGCGGCTTGCGTCATTTTCTCCAATGTCGTCCGCCTTCCTGCCTGATACTTCGGTAATGCCGCCGCCAAGTCAAAATCCGTCGACGTCAGGGACTTAACCAGCGCAGTCGCATCTTCCAATGCGAGCCGGGTTCCCGAACCAATTGAGTAATGCGCCGTATGCAGAGCATCTCCTATCAAAACGCGGTTGCCGTTGTACCAGGTTCGATTGCTGAGCACTGGAAACCGGCGCCAGACTGAATGGTTCGCGATTAGCTGCGCACCTTCCAGAGTCGATTCGAAAATGGATTCGCATATCGCTCGGCAGTCCGGTTCAGACAGCTGTGAAAATTGCGCCTCTGCGAAGGTATCTTCATCACACTCGACTATGAAGGTACTCAAACCGGGTGCGTACCGATAATGATGGGCATTGAAGTACCCGCGCTCGGTTTCGACAAACGTCTGCGTCAGACAGTCGAACGACCGATTGGTGCCGTACCAGCAGAACCAATTGCTACTGAAATCAATGTTCTCACCGAATAGTTGTGGTGTAGCGGATCGAACGACTGAATTCACACCATCGGCGCCGATGATCAGATCGCAGTCATCAAACGCATTTAGATCACTGACTTTATGACTGTAGATCGGATGAACATCATACTCGGCAGCCCGCTCCCGCAAGAGTTTCAGAAGCTGCAGACGGCCAATTGAACTGAACCCGACGCCATCAATCACAATCGTTTCATGCGGGTGAGCGACGCGAATTTCAGACCATGTTTCCATGTGCGGTTCAATCAGATCGGCCGTTTCGGAGTCATCCTTTCTGAGAAATTTAAAAGCCTGGTCGGAAAAGACCACACCGAACCCCCATGTTGAATCCTGCGCGTTCTGTTCAATTATTTCAATCGCTGCTTCGGGGCAGCAGCGTCGGATCAATATGGCGGCATACAGTCCAGCAGGTCCCGCTCCTAAAATTCCGATTTTCATATGCTGGCTGAAAATACTGTCCTTTTGGAAAGACTCAAGGTTGAAGTGCAGGATTATGGCGAACTCCGCCTTGATGGATCCGGTCTGCTGGATTTTTTCTTAAAGTATTCTCTTAACTGCAGACTCGAACTTTTGAATTTAAGAAGATTAAAACTGCTCACATCACACAATCAAATCTTTATGTCACACTACAATACTGATATGATAACTTGAATAATGCAAGTCAACACTGAGAGCAGACCGATGTATTCATTGCGAGAATGGACGGTCAGCCGGCGATGGACTCGACTCCGTCTTTTTCCTGCGAATCTGACCAACGCCCGTTGCTGAATCATTCTTTGCAACTGTCATTCAGCCAATCGAACTACGAGCCGGTCACCTCAATATGGACCGTTACAATGCCACCGCCCTCAATTATGTGACAGGGATGAATTTACAATTGAAAACTACCAATTTTTACATCAAGAAAGGATGATACTTGAAATGAAAACAAAAACAGCATTTGGAATGTTTATTTCCTGCTCCCTGTTCGCCATGAATTTAGCCGGGGCGGAGAAATGGGATATGCCGCTCGCCTATTCAGCATCCAATTATCACACTCAGATAGCCGCCGAGTTCGCAGCAGCGGTTACCGAAGCAACTCAGGGTGAATTGGAAATTGTGACCCATCCCAACGGCTCACTCTACAAGGGCAGCGAAATTTACGAGGCGGTTCAAACTGGCAAAGCACCAATTGGCGAGCGCCTCATTTCCGCATTGGGAGCGGTACATCCAATTTTCGAAATTGATGTGCTGCCCTTCTTGGTCGACGATTTTGACGATGCGAGGAAACTCTATTCCGTAACTCGGTCAATTATTGAAAGTAGACTGGAACAGTCGGGATTGATTCTTCTTTACGCAGTGCCTTGGCCACCACAGGGACTCTATACCAAGCAGCCGATCAATGGTGTTGATGATATGAAAGGTACGTTGTTTCGGGCCTATAACGATTCGACATCAAGGCTCGCAGTGCTAATGGGTGCCATGCCCACCAACATTGAGGAAGTGGGAATATCAGAAGCGTTCGCATCAGGCATGGCTGAAAGCATGATCTCATCAAGTGCGACCGGATATGATCGAAAAATCTGGGAGTATGTTTCCCACTGGTATGACGTTCACGCATGGATTCCAAAGAATATGGTTTTCGCTAACAGGGAGGCTTGGAACCGTCTCGACGCTGATACTCGGGCAACAATTCTAGATGCGGCGCTTGCCGCTGAAACCGCAGGTTGGGCAACCGCACAGGAACTGTCGGAATGGTACAAAGCAAATTTAGTCGCCAACGGCATGGCGGTGCTGCCTGCGAGTGACAGGTTGAAAGCGGATTTGGTGAGCATCGGAAAAACCATGATGCTGGAGTGGCTGTCGCGGGCCGATGAAATCGATAAAGCCGCAATTGAAGCATACCATTCCGAGCAACAGTGAAATGCCGGCTGGCACAATCAGCAACCTGTTCACCGATTATCCATGGAATAGTCGTCCTTGCGTCTCGCCGCGCTGAATCACATTCAGACTTCCTGACCTAAGCCAATTGTTATGATGAATATTTCACCTGCGGAGTAAACTGACGCATCCATCGAACGGCCGATTTTCAACGGCCGTTCCGCGTCCTTGGCCTGAGCTTTCAGCGGTGACGGATGATAAGCCTGGCATCGGCCGAGGTCAACCTCGTCGATTGGCCGTGGCGGTCCGGTGAGGCATCGGTCGATTTTTCCAATTTTCCGTCTGGTCTTTCGGAACGATCTGATCGTGCCTGATTGGCGGTTGGAGAACGTCAAACCACTGATTTGAAAAGCCGGTCCATCAGTAAGCAATTGTTGAAATGGACCACCATGTCAGGAAGTCTCAAATTACAAACTGCGACCCGGTGTGAATCAGAAACCAGTCAATTGACGTATTATTCATTCCAATCCTCTTTGCGGGGAAAGGCAACCTCTGGATTATGCCGGTTTATCTGCGACCGTAGATTGGCATCTTCCCAAACGGACTCTTTATTACGTAACCGCAACTACCGAAGACCAGCTCTTTCAGACGATTGGGTCCACTTATCCGTAAAATCAAAGTGAAGTGACATCATTCCGCAAGTAGACCAAAATAAAACCAGAGTCTTCACAATGGAGAACAGCTGTGCTTAGTCCGGTAATCGATGGCTGGTCGAAAACTTGCTCTGTTGGTTCGGCACGATGATCATTCCAATGATGATTCAGTTCGAACCGAACAATCAGAAGGTAATTTGACAGGAGCACTGAATTCGATTTATCATGTTTTCCATCACTGTAAATTCAATTGGATTGGAATTTCATGGAGGAATCTGATATGAAATTGACTAAACTTGTTTCATCATTTTTATTGGCCAGTTGCTTTCTAATGGGTTCGACAACGACACACTCTGATGGGGACGTGGGGCTGATTGACCTGATGGGTAATTTTCAGTATTTTGCACACAAGGTGGGTCTTTCGATTCGCGCTGGAAATGGAGAGTTGGCGGACTTCTATATGCACGAAATCGAGGAAAATCTGGAAGCGGTCGAAAAAATTGAAGAGTATGACGGACATCCCGTCGGTGCCCTGGCTATTCAGTATTTGACACCAGAAGTGGAAAACGTGGAATCGAACATCGATGATGGGGATATGGATGGCGCATTGGAAGCCTATGGCCGATTGGTTACCGCATGCAATTCCTGTCACTTGGTAACCGATCATGGATTCATCAAAGTGGTTGATCGCAGTACGGAGAATCCATACATGCAGGTATTTGAATAGCCTGGAACTGCGTGCGATTTATGGAAGAAAATCAAGGCGTAGGCTGCTGAATTTCAGAAACCGCCGTCTGCATTTGGATGAATGCCGTTTTCGCTTTGTACTGTAGCGAAAACGACCTTTTCTTAAACAACCTAGCGGTGCGGTAATACCATTTTTGTTGATCTGTTTACACAGCCCTTGACAATAAATTGTCGGAACCCCATCGTGCGGAATTCTCAGGTGCGGTGGACGTGGCCGCAATGTATTCGAACCATGTCCGTACTGCATTGCCAGTTCGCTATATTGGATTCGTCAGCTCAGCTTCTCTACCAAGAAATTGCTGCAAAATCAATCTAACCGCACTGGCTCGTATTAAGTTTAAGAACAGTTGCCAAAAAGTGCAATGTTGGCGAAAAGACAGTATCCAAGGCAATTCGATGGGGAAAAAGACAATAAATTCATTCTACTATCCTGATTCTATGTTCTGAGAATCACACCAAACCATGTGGAAAACGGAACAACTTGAAATCATGCACGTGTTCAATCCATCAACAGAAGTTGCCGCAAGTTTTGCTAAAGTATTAAAGATAAGCGATTAACGCCTACTACAATATGAGTTTCCATAATCTATCTGCTCGCGACATGTTTTTGACTACTATTTGAACCAAAGGGAAGGCCATACATGGCCAGAAAGACATTTATTTCCTATAAGCATAGCGAAGCTCGGGACCTACGGGATGACATCATTGACGTCCTTAAGTCAGATGCCACTTACTATCAGGGCGAAACCTCCGACTCACCAGACCTAACCGACGAATCTACTGAGCTCATAAAGAAGAATCTCACTGATATGATGTACGACACATCAGTGACGATAGTCATTGCTTCCCCCAATTTTATGAGGAGTAAATGGATTGACTGGGAGATAGAATACTGTCTGAAAGAATATAGTCGAAAAGGGCGCACTTCGAAGACGAATGGTGTCGTAGGAGTTATTCAAAAATACAGTGGCGGTTATGATTGGTTGGTAACTAAGTCAGTACAACCGGACGGGTGCACCTTACGAAGGATTGACGATTCAAAACTGTTTCCGATCATAAAAAACAATCGCTATAAACGTCAAGGCCGCGGATATACCTGCAATACCTGCAAGTCACACGACCAGCTGGAAGGCTCGTACATCTCTCTGATCGACCAGGATGATTTTCTCGATGATCCTAAGAAATATATTGAAAGTGCCTATCGGAAGTCAGAAAATTCTGATGAATTTGATCTTGTCAAGCAAAGGTAGTGACTTTCATGTAATCGGTCATAATCTAGAATTATTCGACTATCTTCTATTTTCTAAATCGCTCGTAAAATCAGTACCTGAATCCTTCCGTGTTGTGAATGAATCTGCTCCATTGTGAGGGCACAATTTTGAGTATATATGAGTTCGCTATTCTTGGTTCAATCTCACCGCCTCAGCGCGCAACACTCGTTCGGACTATTGAAGAAGCTGTGGCTGAATTCGATCTCTATATTGGTCAGGACGTGACGGTCCACAATGCCGAAAGCATCCAAGAACGCGACAAATCTGCCGCATTCGTGGCTACCTATTTTGGAAATACCGATCATATTGATACAGACATATTGCAGCAACTTGTACAGGAAAGCGCCCCAATTATTCCTACCGTGGGTCTTGCTGACGACTTCAAAACGCATATTCCCGACTTTTTGCAAGTTCTGAACGCACATCGTCTTAGACAGAACGACCTATCCATGACCGAGCTAACTTCTGCCATGCTCGAAGCCGTGGGATTGCTACGCCGACAACGACGGGCCTTCATTAGCTATCGCCGTGTTGAATCCCAAACTGCGGCAGCGCAACTTCATGACTTGCTCACCGCACGAGGCTTTGATGTCTTTCTGGACACTCACGATATTAGGCCAGGGGACGCTTTCCAAGACATCTTGTGGCACCGTCTTTGTGATTCAGATGTTATGATTATGCTGGATACTCCAACTTATTTGGATAACAAGTGGACCCGGCAAGAATTTGCGCGTGCTTTAGTGAAAGAAGTTCATGTTCTTCGTGTGGTTTGGCCGGGACATCAGCCAAGCAAACTGACAGAATTCGCCAAAACAATTTATCTGGACTCCAATGATCTAGTAGGCGCATGCGGTCCAATACGCAATAATATGGCTGACAAAATCGCTCTTTCAGTTGAGCGTCTTCGCGGTCGCAGCATTGCTTCTCGCTACATGTCAATCACAGGCCGCCTTCGCGCTGACGTAGAAAGGTTCGGTGCTAAGGTTGAAGGCATAGGAGCTCACCGTGCGATCGTAGTCCGTCTACCTGATCATCGTCAAATATGGGTTTACCCAGTCGTCGGCATTCCTACAGCAGAGAATCTGAACGACATTGCAGATAAGGCGGCTCTTAACGCGAGGCAAAGTGAGTTGCCAGTACTCCTCTATGACCATCTTGGCATCCGAAGTAGCTGGAACATTCATCTCGAATGGCTTAATGAGAACATCAAATTAGTTCAGATGATTAAGGTTTCTGATGTTGCATGGGTACTTGCCGCTTGGGAGGGTTAAATGGCAGAAGCGATTTTTCTCTCAGCCAGCGTTCCCGACCCAAAACGCGCTCCCCAATATGCAGCGACTGCCGATCCAGTCGCAATTGCATCGGCAGTATCTGCATTGGTTCACGTAACTCTGGGACGCCGTATACTTGTATGGGGAGGACATCCCGTAATTACACCAATGATTTGTCTTGTCGCGGAAAACATCGGAGTTGATTACGGAAGCTGGGTCCGCCTCTATCAATCCAAATTTTTCTCTGATCAATTTCCCGAAGATAATGAACGCTTTCAAAATGTTACGTATACTGAAAATATTGAGAATGACCGCAACAAGAGCTTGAATTTCATGAGGGAGCGGATGCTTTCCGACTATCGTTTCGCGGCTGCTGTGTTCATCGGCGGAATGGAAGGCATCCTTGAAGAATTTGACATATTGCACCGATTACAACCTGATACTGATATAGTTCCTGTCGTTTCCACTGGCGGCGCTACAATTGAACTGGCGGAACGTCTGCCTCATATCGACTCAGGTCTCAAAAATGACTTTGACTATATCGCTGTTTTTTATCACCATTTGAATATCTCTGTCGTAGAAGATCGTACTAAGCGCCCGGTAGATTTGTCCGATACGAAGTAGCACATCGGATCATCCGACTACCGAATGCTGAAATCTATTTCAGGAACTCGCCCTAATTTACCACCAACCAACATCAATTGATCACTAGTGCACAAGCACAGTAGTGCCCAATCTGCTCCAAACTATCCCAAATCCACTGTAAATCAATGCTCTTTTCGTATGGCAACAGCCTCTTCGACAGCATTTGATAAATGAGTTCGAATCCAATCGTATCGTTCTCGACTATTATTACCTCTGGGGTCGTAACATTTCACAATAGACGATAATTTCTTCCCAGTATTTCCATAACAAATGTCATCGAATGGATTCTTTCCTTTCCCCGATGTGTTTCCGTCTTGGTCTTTTAGTCCATGGATATAAACGCCAACAACGCCTTTCGAATCATTCCAAGATTTGATGATCTCGTAGATTATCCATTTCCTCCCAGCGGTATTAGTACCCACCAAAACCACAGTACAAGATCGCTCACGCATTTGATCAGCAATCCACCTCTTGATCGCTTTTTCGCCGCCTTTCGTTATGCTCTCCCAGTCGTTGTCCGTTGCCGGACGATTGCCTTCTATAACACCTATATTGCGCACTTGACTCGCTCGCCAATTATCTGGATCATAATGAAAGCTGTAAAATACTCTTCGCGCCATTGGGCACCTCTACATTGTTAGAATTCCTAATAGGACAAGAAGAACTAGTAATAGTGCCCCGAAAAATCTACCAACTGACCATGACCACGCGATATCCCATACCGAGTTACCATTTGTGTTATAAGGTCGATAATCAAGATCAAATATCTTGACCCCATTTTCTTCCAACACTGCAGAGTAAAGTGCAATGTAGCATTTCTCTAGGTGAAGATATCTAGCGTCCATTATCCAAAAGGCGATCACAGGGACACATCCTCCCAACACAATTAACCAATGAGGATCATCTGATAATCCCGAAAACATAAATACAGCTGTGACTAAGGACACAGCCCACGTTTTCATTTGCATACTGTTGCTCGCCATACGTGAAATGACGCCTTGAGTCAATTTCAGGTGTTCTAACTTCGCTTGCTCGTCAATGTTCACGATTACAGCCTATGATTGACATCAACTAGTGGAATGTGGTGCGCGCCCATGTGCCGGCCGGGTAGCTGGATGCGCAAGGCCTGGTGCGCTCGTACAAGAGACTGAGCCGCGTCGTGCGCGCCTGCCGTTGCCTGAAGACGGTGGACCTGAAGGTTCGGCCGGTGTATCACTACACCGAGGCGCGGGTGCGCGCACACGTGTTCCTGTGTTTGCTGGCGTACCATGTCGAATGGCATATGCGTCGGCGGCTGGCGCCACTACTGTTCGAGGACGAGGGTGAGCCGCGGCAACCAAGGTGTCGGCATCGGCCTCGCGGAAGAAAAACAGTCAGGACTATGGCGTGCAGAGCTGGTCGGGTCTGCTGGGCACCCTGGGCACTTTGCAGCGTCAGCTGATTCATTTCGATCTGCCGGGCATGACGGATGAGATCTGGATGACGACGAGTCCGACGCGGTGGCAGAAGGAAGCGTTCAGGCTGTTGGGAGTGCGAGTGGAGTGTGTCGAGTAGTGAATCGTCAATATTTCAAAAATACCTATTATTATCAATCAGTAATAATAACTCATGCTCTGAAAGTGAAGACTAAAAGCTCAATCAATACGATTGCCCTTCTCAGAAATATGTCCTCAAAAAAGACACGGATTGCGGTTCGAACACATTGCTTTGGTGGAGGTGGCGGGAATTGAACCCGCGTCCGTGAGCCCTCTGCGCGCTGGCAACTACATGCTTAGTCTACCCATTAATTCAGCCATGCTCTGTCCGGGCAGACAGTCCTGAACGTGGCGGTCTCGTTTGCCGAAGCAACCATTCGCCGACAGGCGTACGAAACAATCCCTGCCAACTAGTCTGAAATTATGTGACCCCGATTCATACCATTCAGACATGGTAATTACGAGGCTTAGCGGTTAAGCCGCTAAGGCGTAGTTGTCGTCGTTGGCAACTAATTTTTTGCAGACAGTTTAACGAGGCACCTGCACCTCGACATGCTCCAACGGTTTTGTGACCCTCGTCGAAACCAAGATCACCCCCATGTTTTGCGCTCAGTATAACAGTATAAGACCAAATGAAGAAAAATAAAGCGAATTTTGTGGAAATGCGACGTGAACGCGCTTCTACCATGAAACAGCAGTCCTGCAGCGCAGGCTCAGTTCATGCGAGAAAAATCTCGCTCCCGGTCCCGTTCAATATCTCTCGCTTTAATCGCCGCACGTTTATCGTATTGCTTCTTGCCCCTGGCAAGTGCGAATTCCAACTTGACTTTACCCTCTTTCCAATAAAGCTGCGTCGGAATCAGCGAATATCCCTTGCGTTCAACAGCACCGATCAACCGATTGATTTCGATTCTGTGCAGCAGCAATTTGCGACTGCGCGTTGGATGGACGGCAACATGCGTAGATGTGGCCGCATCAGGCGACACATGTGCCCCGATCAGAAACAGCTCACCGTTGGTCGGCCCAATATAACTCTCCTTGAGATTGGCCCGATGGGCGCGCATACTCTTGACTTCCCATCCGTGCAAAACAAGTCCGGCTTCATATCGCTCCTCCAGGTGATAGTCATGAAATGCCTTTCTGTTGGTGGCTATGGCGCGGCTGGACTGTTGTTTTTTCTTTTTCACTGGTCCGAAACTGACTTCGTTCGGCGTCTGGAAATGCGCCGGCGACCGGACTCGTGTGGGGTTGAATCAAATACCTCGCCTAGGGAAGCCACGATATCAGCAGTCGTCGGTTTACGCATCGGCCGATATTGGTCCAGCGCCGTCCGCATTCTTTCTACGTGATCAAATCTCGTTCCACAACAGCCTCCAATGATCGCCGCTCCGGCACTGCGGGCGATTTGGGCATAGGCATCCATCTGCTCGGGCGTGGCAGTATATCGGATTGCCGTTCCCTCCCATACTGGCACACCGCAGTTAGCCTTTGCAACATAATGGAACAGATTCGGATATGCATTGGACATTTCCAGCGCCGCCGCAACCGTCTGAGCAGGACCGACTCCACAGTTGGAACCAACTGCAAAAGGTTGATCGTCCATCTCCAGGCAGATTTCAACAAACTCAGCCGGACTGATTCCCATCATGGTTCGTCCATTGGTATCAAAACTGCCGCAGGCCGAAAATGGCAGACTCGTCGCCGCCGCACCCATAGCCGCGGCGATCAGTTCTTCCCGGGATGAGATGGTTTCAATCCACAGCGCATCACAGCCGCCGCGTTCAAGGGCTAACGCCTGTTCCGTGAAGGCATCAATGGCAGTCTGCAGTTCGAGTGTTCCGACCGGCGCAATCAATTCCCCCAACGGCCCCATGGATCCGGCAACAAACACCCGATGGTCAGACTGTTCCGCCGCATTCCTGGCAATTCCGGCCGCTCGCTCATTCAGCTCCGCCACCCGATGTTCGCTACCATGCAATTTCAATCGCATGGCATTGGCACCAAAACTGTTGGTCAGAATAATATCGGACCCAGATTCAACAAATCCGCGATTGAGTTCCAGCACCCGCTCAGGAAAATCGGCATTCCACAGCTCAGGAGCATCGCCCGAGACCAACCCCATATCAAACAGATTGGTACCCGTCGCACCATCCAGCAACAGACAGTCTTTGCCACCCAGTTCAGTTAATAAAGATTGACTCACAAGATGTGCGTCTCCAGACTACAATGTAAATTAGATCCAATCAATTCAATCTGACCGTTCAATTGATGGGCAGGATTATGCTCGAAAATATCGACACTGGCAATTGGATTACGCAATCACACCCTACTTCAGCAAGACCATCATTCAGTCAGTCGGTCCGAATTGAAAAAACTCGAGCTTTAGTCTCTCGGATACATTTCCTGAAGGTACGATTATTTTAGCCACCATTCTGATTCATGACATCGAAACTGTTATTCTCAACCGGTGTGCTGCTGTTGTTTCTGCTGCCAACGCGCGCAATTGGAACGACCAGTCTCATCATGTTCGACTCCGAATATTGTACTTGGTGTCAGATGTGGGAGGAGGAGATCGGTGGAATCTATCATCTGACTACGGAGGGTTGCCAGGCTCCTCTGCAGCGTTTTGATTTCGACCGCGGAGAATATCCCGCATTGGTGGCGATTGCCGAACCTGTCATCTACACCCCAACTTTCGTGCTGCTCTATAACCAACAGGAAGTCGGGCGCATCACCGGCTATCCTGGCGCCGACTTTTTCTGGCACGAACTTGATGAACTTCTGAAAAACGGTATTCCCGACTCGGTTCGACTGGCTGTCTTAGCAGACTGCGGTGGCTCCTGATTGGGCTTTACCATTCCGACGATCAGTCAAACATGATCTATAGCGCCTCAACCATCGTTGATTATTCTCGCGAACAGATTTTCCAACTCGTCAACGACATCGAATCCTATCCCAAATACGTCAAGTTCTGTCGCGATGCACGACTGGAGAATCTTTATGACAATGGATATGACGCGACTCTGCAATTTCAGATCGGACATTTCAGCAAATCATTTACGACTCGAAATGTCGTCACGCCTCATTCAGAAATCAAAATGAAACTCATATCCGGGCCATTCAATCGGTTGGATGGCAGGTGGTCATTCGATAAAATCTCAGCAACGAAATGCCGCGTCAAATTGGAAATCGATTATGAGTTTTCGTCTCGACTGACTGCAGCTGGTTTGCACCCATTCTTCAGAACCCTACCCAAATTGATGATCGAGAGTTTTTGCAGCGAAGCCAGACGACAATTCTCTCATCGCTGAATCTGCTGCAGAATTCATCCGCTCCCAATGACTTATTCAGATACTCAGAATACGACAGGAACCGACATCAGCATTGAAGTCGCTTTCGCAACAGAAACCAGACAGAAGATCATTCAGCTCAAACTGCCGATCAATTCAACCGCGAGGCAAGCCGTTCAAATCTCCAATCTGGCATTGGAGTTTCCACAGTTTGACTTCGATTCGGCACCGCTCGGAGTATTCGGCCGCAAGGTCCCTGACGATTATCTGCTTACCGATCAGGATCGAGTTGAAATCTACCGTCCCCTTCAGCAGTCACCTCAGGATGCCCGACGTCAACGGGTCAAATCAGCCAGCGGCAGGTAAGAAGTTGATTACCTACCCTCTTGCTGATGACGGGCGCGCAGTTCGTTGCGCCTGATTTTTCCCGTCGTTGTCAGTGGCAGCTCATCAATGTACTCGATGATGCGCGGATACTCGTAAGCCGCCAACTGCTGTTTCACTGAATTCCGTATATTCTCGGTAAGCAAATCCGACGCCCGTTCACCCGCTTTCAACACGATATACGCTTTGATCGCTTCACCGCGCAACTCATCGGGTACCCCGACGACAGCCACCTGAGCAATTGCCGGATGCTTGATCAGACAGTCCTCAATCTCACCCGGTCCGATCCGATAGCCGGCACTTGAGATGACATCATCTTTTCGCCCCACAAACCAGATGTACCCCTCATCATCCTTGAACCCCATATCACCGGTCGCCCACCATCGACCAATGAACTTCTCGCGCGTCGCCTTTTCATTGTTCCAATAACCGGCAACCATGACCGGATCATCCCGGTCGGCACCGAGCTCCCCCACCTCACCCACCGGTAAGACGTTTCCATCTTCATCCACCGCCTCAACCCGATGCCCTGGGTAGCTCTTACCAATCGAACCGGGTCGAATCTCCATCACCTGCGAACAGTTGCCACAAATGTAATTGAACTCGGTCTGTGCCCACATTTCATTGATCTCAATTCCGAATGCCTCTTTCCCCCAAAAATAGAGTTCGGAACCCAGAGACTCTCCGGCCGACATGATGCTGCGCATATGAACGTTATGACACTTTTCCAGCTTTCCATCCTGGCGCAGCATTTTCAGCGCCGTCGGCGGTATGAAACTGTTTCGTACGCGATACTTTTCCAGTAGATGAATGGTGCGCTGGGGATCAAACTTGCCACCATCATATCCGAGCACCGGTACGCCATAGTAGAGCGACGGAATCAGCGCATCCAGTAGACCGCCGGTCCATGCCCAATCGGCGGGCGTCCAGAATAGATCACCTTCCTGCGGAAAAAAGTTATGCGACAGCTCAAATCCGGTCAGATTACCAATCAGGCACCGATGAGGTGCCAGCGCACCTTTCGGCGGCCCAGTGGTACCCGAAGTGTAAACCAGATAAGCCGGATCTTCAGCCAACGTCCGCACCCGTTCAAACGCATCATTCGCCTGCCTCAGCAAGTCCCAAAACCCGCCATCGCAATCACAGTCGATAACTGTCTCCAGACCGGGCAGTTCGTCGCGCATGGAATCAAGCATCTCGACATGCGCATGGTCCGTGATCACAACCTTTGTACCACTGTCATTCAAACGATAACCAACCGCCTGCGGACCGAACAAAACGGACAGTGGCAGAGCAATCGCCCCAAGTTTATAGATGGCAAAGTGACTGATGACGGTTTCCGCCCGCTGTGGGAGAATGATACCCACCCGATCGCCTTTCCCGACGCCATGGTGTCGCAGCACATTGGCGAGCTGATTCGAAAACCGCCTAAGGTCCGCAAATGTGTAGCGACTGGTGTTACCGGCCGCATTCTCACAATAAATGGCAACCGCTTCGACAGACCGCTCAGCGTGCCGGTCGCAGGCGACTTCGGCAATATTGAAGTATGGCGGGATGTGCCACTGAAACCGCTTATAAATGGCATCCCAATCGCCCCACTGCGGTTTGATCAATCTTAGGTTATCGTTCCTCATCACCAATACCGAATGGCATCACCATACAGCTTTCCGAGATCATCTTCCGTCACTTCGCATGGTGCATTCGCCAACAGACGCTGCTGCATATTCGCTCCCCGAGCCAATCGATCAATGTCCCGCTCGAAATAGCCCACGCCGGAAATGCCGTTCGGAATGCCGGTTGACCTCATCATCTTCTGCAGGTGTTCGGCGAGCGCTTCGCCGGCCTCCGCCGCAGTGACATCCGAAGTATCGGCAGACAGTAATTTCGCACCTTCCAAATGCCGCCAGGGACCGGCTGAGGCGGTAAACCGAAAGGCGGCCGGCGCATTGACAACAACAGAGATGCCATGTGGTATCAGTGGGTGATCGACCGGATAGCCTTCAGGACGGTAATCTCGAACCAGTCCCGCAACCGAATACGACATGCCATGTGGGATATGCACACCACTGTTGCCAAATGCGACTCCTGCCAGTGTCGCAGCCAACATCATTCCATGTCGCGCTTCGCTGTCGCTGGCATCGGCAACTGCGCGTTCGAGAAATTTTCCCGTCAGCCACAGTGCCTGCCGACATCCCATATCGCTGTATGGATTCGACCCCTGGCTCAATGGACGGGTACCATCTTTGGGCCGCGGTCGTGCCGTGTACGGCCTCGCCGTGTAGGATTCCAATGCATGGCACAGCACATCAAATCCACTTGCGGCAACAACGTTACTCGGTAGCGTGGCAGTCGTGTTCGGATCGACGACCGCTCTGCTGGGTTTGAGTTTGGCGGAAGCGATACCAGTCTTGACGCGTTGTCTGAGATAGTCGAAAACGGCAATTCCCGTACACTCGCTACCCGTTCCACAGGTGGTTGGACAGGCAATGTGCGGCGCCAGGTTGCCCGGTACAGGAACGCCTTCGCCAACCGGCGCATTCACATAGTCGAGAAAATCAGCAGGATGCGTGCTATAGAGATTGGCCGCCTTGCAGGTGTCGATGACCGATCCACCGCCGATGGATAAGTAACCATCAAATTTTCCCTCAGTCGCAAACTGCGCCGCCGCCATAAACGACGCATCTGTGGGCTCAATGCTGACTGCGTCGTAGATCTCGTAATCGATGCCGGTCTGATCAAGATGCCGCATCGCGCGCTGAACGGTTTCAAGGCTGCGGACTACCGGATCGGTAAACAGTGCGACGCGCTTCATTCCGAGTTCTCTGACATCAAAAGACAGTTCGTCAAGCGCACCCGGACCATACTTGATTGAACTGAACTCGACCATAAAGATGGACTCCTGTCCGGAAGTGAACTGATAATGATGACAGCAGCTCATTTATGCAATCTTCAAACGGTTCGCACAGATATCAGATCTTCTGAGACGCGGCCAACGCCTGATCAAGATCCCAGAGAATGTCATCAATCGTTTCCAGACCCACGGACAAGCGAACCATGTTGGGCTGAACGCCCGCCTCAATCTGCGCCGCCTCATCCATCTGACGATGCGTCGTGGACGCGGGGTGAACCACCAATGTTTTCGCATCACCCAGGTTGACCAGGTGGCTTAAGAACTGTACCGATTCGATGAACTGGACACAAGCTCCCATCCCACCGCGAATTCCAAAACTCATAATCGCACTGGCGCCCTTCGGGAAATACTTCCGCCCCAGATCATAATAACGGCTGGAGCTGAGCCCGGGGTAACTGACCCATTCAACCGCCGCATGCTGTTCCAGAAAATGCGCCACCGCCATCGCGTTTTCCACATGACGGTCCATGCGTACCGGCAGCGTTTCCAAGCCCTGCAGAAATAAAAATGCGTTGAACGGGCTGAGCGTCGGTCCAAATGTCCTCAGTATCTCACAGCGCGCCTTCATCGTGTAGCCAAAATCCCCGAAGGTCTCGTAAAACCGTATGCCGTGATATCCTTCCGAAGGTTCCATCATGGTAGGGAAATTTCCGTTGTCCCACGGAAAGCGGCCTGATTCAATCAGAATGCCGCCGATCGATGTGCCGTGTCCGCAGATGAATTTGGTCGCCGAGTGCACCACAATGTCCGCTCCAAACTCAAACGGTCGGCACAGATAAGGAGTCGCAAAGGTGTTGTCAACGACCAGTGGAATGCCATGATGGCGGGCAATCTCAGATACCGCATCAAGATCAACGATGTTGCTGGCCGGGTTGCCAATCGATTCAACATAAAGACATTTGGTCCGAGGTGTGATCGCGGCCGCAAAATTGTCCGGCACATCGCTGTCCACAAAGGTGGCATCAATACCTAATTTTCTGAAATTAAAGCTGAACTGAGTGTGGGTTCCACCATATAGCGTCTTGGCCGACACAATCTCATCACCCGCCTGAAGAATGGTCAGGAGCGCCACCAGCTGGGCGGCCATGCCCGATGACACGGCGACGGCGGCGCGGCCACTTTCCAGCGCCGCCATCCGCTGTTCAAACACCGCATTCGTCGGATTCATGATGCGGGTGTAAATGTTGCCAAAAGTCTGCAGATTAAACAGACTGGCCGCGTGATCGGCTGAATCAAAAACATAAGCCGCCGTCTGGTAGATCGGCGCGGCGCGCGAACCGGTCGCGGGATCCGGCAGCTGCCCCGCGTGCAGACAGAGCGTTTCGATGCCAAATTCGCGATCGGACATCTGCCGCGTTCCTAATGAACCCATGTGGACCGGGTTGAGGAGATGACCTTGGTGTCCACTCCAATGAAGTTCAGTCCGCCGAACAGCCTGGCATGTTCGATTTTCATGCAGCGGTTGACGACGACATCCAAACCGGCCTGCTGTGCCAATTCCGTCGCCTTGTCATTGATGATGCCAAGCTGCAGCCAAAAAACTCGGGCACCCGTAGCAACCGCCGACTGAGCGATCGGCAATACGGCTTCGGCCCGCTGAAAAACATTCACGACATCAATGGGTTCAGCGATGTCTTCAAGCCTCGCATAGCATTTTTCGCCGAGTATGGATTCATATCTGGGATTGACTGGAATCACCCGGTAACCGTGCTGCTGAAGATATTTGGCGGCAAAATGACTCGGTCTATGCCAACGTTCAGACAGTCCGACCATCGCAATGGTGCGGTTTTCCTGCAGAATTCGTCTGAGCGACTTTATATCGTCAGCGATCACTCGATTACCCCCAGGACAAAAAATTCACCTGCACTCCATACACCGAACTGCTGACCCGATTCGCTTCTGCGTTCCGTCCCAAGTTGGACCAGCTGATAGTAAACATTCCGGGCGATGAGGCCGCGCAGCCCATCTCTCACCTCAATGTAAGGGGAAGGTTCGCCGGCGGCGGAAAACTCAACCCAGATCCGGTGCTCGGCATCAGCCAGAACGATATCATCCGTAAGCGTTCGAAAGTAAAGGCGCTGATGCTCACCCTGTCCCTGCTCGTCAACCTGCACGATCAGGAATGGCGCATCTTCGACCTCAATACGTAACTTTTCCACTGGCGTTACCAGATAGTGATCACCGTCCTTATCTTTTCTCAGCACGGTTGAAAACAGTCGTACCAACCGTCGTCGGCCAATCGGCGATCCCATGTAAAACCACGTCCCGTCGCGGGCGATTCTTATATCGATATCGCCGCAGAAATCTGGATTCCAGAGGTGGACCGGTGGCAGTCCCTTCTGCGAGATCTGTGCCGCCAGACTCATCGGATCCGGAGTCGGTTCACGCATGGTCTTCCTGCGGGACAGGTCTGGGACGGCCGGTCTGATCAATCGCCACAAACGTAAACCGACCTTCGGTAACTTTCTCAATCTCACCGCTTGAACGACGAGTAACCCAAGTCTCGACCAGCACGGCAATCGAAGTCGTGCCGATCTTAACCGTCGAACAGTAGCAGCTGACTACATCTCCGACATAAACCGGCAGGTGAAATGTCATTGCATCAACCGCAATCGTGGCGACTCTTCCCTGCGCGACTTCATAAGCATGAATGCCACCGGCAATATCCATCTGCGACATGATCCAGCCGCCGAAAATATCGCCGCTCGGATTCGCGTTGGCAGGCATCGCCAGCGTTCTGAGCGACACGTCATTGGGATTGAGGGTATGAGGGTTCAAAGTGTTGCAAATCGTTCAATTGAGACGAACGCACCAATCGTTGATCAGACGTGTTCCGTATCAGACAACTGGCAGTATCTGTTCGAATTGAATTGGTCTAGAAGCATCGGTTGTCAGATTCAGGCATGCGACCGCACTGTGCGGCTATTCCAACGATCTGTGGCCAATTCATTGCTCAGTGAAGGGAACGACATACGCGTTCCAGTATTTTTCTGACAACCGTTTGGCTTTCGCCAGTTCATTGTCGGTTATTTCCTCAGCGATCGTCTCTTGAAGCCGCAGGGTTTCATCAACTGGTTCGCAGCCTTGTGCAATGGCCAAACTGGTCCAGGCATAGGCCTGAACACAATCTCCATGGACATGAAAGTGGAGTATTCCAAGTGCGAATTGAGCGGAAGCATGACCTCGCTTCGCAGCCATTTCGTGCCAGCGTATCGCTTCGTCATTATCCTCAGCAACACCCTCTCCATTGGTATACATCAGACCGAGCACAAACTGAGCTTCAGCCAGCCCCTGCTCCGCCGCCCTGCGTAACCATCGCGCCGCTTCAGCTGTGTTCTGAGGTATCCCCACAGAGTCGTCATACATCATACCAAGATTGTATTGAGCCAATGCATTTCCCTGCTCCGCCGCCCTGTGCAACCACAGTAACGCTTCGGGAGCGTTCTCAGCGGAATTCTCAACTTTGGTGAGAATCAGACCGAGATTGCATTGCGCCTCAGCCAGCCCCTGCTCCGCTGCATTGCGGTACCATCGGATCGCTTCGTCGATATCCTCACCAACACCCCTACCTTTTGCATACATTAGACCAACATTGAACTGAGCTTCGGCCAGCCCCTGTTCCGCCGCCTTGCTATACCATCGCAATGCTTCGGAATAATCACCTTCGTGATCGTATCTGACAGCAAGGTCGAATTGTGCTGCGAAGTCTCCCTGTTCGGCATCCTCGCGCAATACCTTGTCCATTGCACTTGCGTATCTGGTGCGAAAATTGTTTATTTTTGAAAATAACAATTGTCTTCTCCTAACAGCAGAGATTCGAAGAATATGGAGTTTCGAATGTGGTGCTTGCGAAAAATGTGAATTTGAAAATCCTTTGATACTTTAAGCAGAATCGCACGCTTTCGTACAATTATGCCACTAACTGAAAATTCTTGGTTTCAGTTCAGCTCATGTGTTATTCGTACAGCTTAGAGATGAGACTTATTCGAGATTTCCAAAATCAATCTGCACGCGCACGTGTTTATCAACCAATTTCCCGTCTCGGTCCATCAGGAACTGCTGAAATCATGAAATTGGAGTGAATGATGAATCCGCTACGTTATGAACTATGCCGGCTCACACTACCACATCAGAAAATCCACTGACATTCCTGATCTTTGGTATTTTGGTATGATTGATTGACAGTCTATGTCTTTCAACCATTCTCGGTCGTTTAGTAGATCAAACAAATAACTGACGCGAAGCTCGTCACGCTTGACGATCCATGCAACTTCCGCGAGTAAACCACAACTGATTCCAATCCGCCTGCTCTGCAGACGATTTAGGGAGTGTTTCCTTCTATGCAGAACCAAAAAGTCAACATAAGCATCGCACGGCAGTCGTCATGTCGCTGCGCTTTGTTTTGGTGTCAATAATGTCTTAGTGAGAGACTGGTTTATACTGATAATGCAATTCAGATTCTGATTGTTGCAATTTGCTTGCCCTAAATTTTCCCAGTTGATATGTGTCGGGCCTTTCGGAATTGGTATAGGTACATAATTGTTACCGCACTACCAAAACCATACCAGATCAAATTCATATTCAATCAACCACCAAATAAGTCGCTTTGGTAGTGACATAGTAGAATATCTTGGAGTAGATTCAATGAAGTTCAAGCGACACTTGAGTAGCGTCCACTACTTCTCCTGATATGGGATTTGGTCGAATAATGGATTGAAGTGACAGACTGGGACTGCGAAATGGAGTCAGGCGAGGTAAACTGAAGCAATGGAAGACGATTGCGGACAGCTGAATGATGAACAGCGCACCGCTCTACAGAAGTTTGTCATAGAAGGTGATAGAGGTCGGGCCGACATTTTTGTCGGACGGAAAGCGGAGCTGTCGGTCATCCGGAACCGACTTAAATCGCTCATTGAACGCCAAAATCAGCACGCACCCGGTGCCGACCTAACAACGGTCATTCAAGGTGCTCCTGGTGCCGGTAAATCAGCCCTCATGGCAAGGATCAGGGACGAATGGCCATTAAGTGGAAGTAGTAAAGGACAACCGGTTGCGATCAGTCTTGATCCAGGAATGCTCAAACTACCGATGCCGATTTTCCTGAACACCATTGCGTCCAAAGTAAGACAGATACCAGAAATTTTGCGAATTTTGCGAAATTTCGTCAGTTCAATGTCAGTCAGCGTAACCGACACGGTCAGTGTTGAAATCAAAGATGACTCTTCCAAATCCTCTAGAAAACCACCGGTGCCGGTCATCGTGCTGTTTGACGAGATACAGACTGAGCTGACTGACAATACTTCGAATCAGTCACGTGAACACCTGACCAAGAATTTGAGGCTGCTCCACACTGGCGGGCACAATGCACCGTTATTTCCGGTATACAGCGGTCTTGCCAACAGCGCGGACTTACTGCGCATCGCCGGCCTGACGCGCCTTACCTCCAGTTCGGAACTGACGCTATCAAGGTTCAGTGATGACGAGATGGACGAACTCATAAAACGATTCTTCAAACAGAATCTGTCATCGGCAAGACCAACACAATCCACCCTCAATCGCTGTGGGGCGGCGTTAAATCGGGACAGCCAAGGCTGGCCGATGCATTGTCGAAATTTTTTGATTAGACTGTCTGAGGAGATTCAGGCGAAGGACTGGCGACCTGATATGGTCGATCTTTCCACAGTCCGCGCAAGTGCGCAACAGTTACGCTTCATTTATTATTCACACCGCATGCAGGGTGCTCTGGAAGACCGGTATATATTGGTATCAAAAGTACTAGAAGCGATGCAGCGAGGTATCCCGAAAATGCGCGGACAGATTGTCGAACTGATCGAAAAAGCTCATCAGAACAGTTCACCCGGAGCCTTCGGCTGGAGTGCCGTACCCGAAGGGCTGACAGCTG
The DNA here is from genome assembly GCA_965205205.1 of Arenicellales bacterium. GTDB lineage: Bacteria > Pseudomonadota > Gammaproteobacteria > Arenicellales > JAJDZL01 > JAJDZL01. The sequence continues at coordinate 1,954,104 of CBDBFX010000002.1, read as the reverse complement.
AACAAGTATTCGACGTGATGCTGCATGTCGGGATCATTCAGAAGCTCGGTAATGGAAAATTTGTCTGTCCTATTCCGTCGCTCGCCAACTATTTTGCCGCCAAGGCAACATTTCCACCCAGCCCACTACATGAAGCGGTACTGGCGGCGAGCCCCGAGGAAATTAGCCAAGCTATGAAATGGTGTCGGGATGACGAGGAACGGGGTAATTTACTTCAAGCCACCGACATACGTGGACGAACGCCACTGGTCCTTGCGGCCGAACTTGGCATGGTGTCAATGGTTGAATGCCTGTTGCAAGTGGAGAGTCGATTGCAGACGATGCAACGTACCGTGGAACATAGAGACAATTCAGGCCAAACCGCTAGAGACCATGCAACTGCGTCGGGTGATGAACGAATTGTGTCGCTTCTGGACCGAGATCTTGGTAGATCAAACCCGATCAATTAAAATTTCGCATAATCAAACGCCAATCAAGATAGAAATACTGAAGCCACGCTTCCAGTATTCAAAAGACGGTGCCCGTCTACATTTGATCAAGAAATTGATGGAGTTTGTTTCGCACATCCGTGGTCATTCAATATCAAGTTCAGGCAGTGAGTTAACGATATTTACAGTCTCAATGCTGACGGTCATCACGCGTAGAAGAAGATCAAGTGGATAACGAGGGTCCCCAACTGTCTCAGTTGCATACAGATTCGCATCGTTCACAATGCCGCTTGCTTTATCAGTCTTTACGCATTGTCGTTCCATAACCCAGGCAAGTGCTGACTTACCGTTGACAACGTACTCCCAAGCCTTATTCGGTATTTCACTAACAGTGATATGATGATTATAGATTATTGTGGAACGGTCTTTGTTCTTGCCGCTACCGGGGTGACGCATCTTCGTAACCCGATAAGCAGACTCTGGATTGGTATCAACTAGATTCTGATTCAGGTCAACTAAAGCAGGATATGGCTTGACAGATTCATAACCGACATGCAACTCACCGAGACGCTCCCCGGCATTGCGAAAGGCCTGAAAATCTTGGAAAGTTCTGACGCATGGAATTTGAGGTAATTCTTTTCGAAGGTTGGTATGGAATCGACTTCTGTAGTCATTGGAGTGCAAAAGGCCATAGACATAGTAGAAAATGTCTTCTCGGGTAATGTCCTCTCCGGGATAAGCCATTTGAAAATGTTCTAAGCCTCTCTCGGTTATCGCTTCGATTCGATGATACCCACCTAGTTCATTGTCAGACCCAAACGTTAATTCATCGAAGAATTTTTCATACAGCCAAATTGGAAAAGACTGACCTTTATCTATCGTTCCATTATCAAATAGTGAATCCACCATAAATGCTGAAAAACCAGTCTGACTCCCACGGCCAGTCACTGAAATTACTCGGTTTGGCAATTCAGCATTGGGAAATATCCGAGGCATTTGATATAGCCTCTCATTTAAACGAGAACTAAAAAACTGCCACTGTTTCGTAAAAGGGCGATATATGGAAAGGACAATCTGTCCGTCATTGAGATGCAAATATTTACCCTTCTCTAAATCTCGTTTTAAGCCATAACTCCAGCTGATTTTTCTGGAATCCGAATCAACAAAGTTGCTCACATTGAGTTCGCCAGTACTATCGTGACTTGCATGCATTTTCTCATCCTTCCAACGATCAACCTCACTGTTGTAGAAATTGATGGTTGATTCGATGTACCGCTCCAATCTTTCACGAGAAGAATTAATACACCAAGCATCTCTGTTGGTTGCCACACCGAGGGAGTAATTTCCAAACAATGTAGGTCCGATTTTGTCTTGTTTGTCTCCGATCTTGATGAAATCGTCAAGCTTGTCATTTCTCTGATTCAGCCAGTCACCGTGCCTGTCAGGCGTAATCATTTTCCATCTGTCAGCGGTATTGATACCACCCATGCTACCAAACCCACGAATCAGATCAAGTTTCTCTTTCCTGCTCAGGTAATCCCCAATATCATGGAAGAATATCTGCCCTTGTGCTTGCGAATCTGGATTCTTCACGAGCACCGTTATCGCAGTTGGAGCGCGGCTTCCTTCTCCAAATACATTTCCGCTTTCCTTTTTGCGTTGATCGCCCGATGTCCTCGCATTACCCCGTAAATGAAACACATGGATGCTTGAGAATTCCTCTGCCAGACATTTGCGCATTCCATCCATTGCGTTACTATCAAGCCAACCGGCGTTGGTAATGAAACCTATTACGCCAGCTTCACCGAGACGGTCACTACCCCATCGAATCGCCCGGATGTAACTGTCGTATAGATGACGCACTGTGGTGGCTGAGGACAAAGCTACATAGGTATTTTTTATTCGATTATCCAATCCGGCGTAGGCAACATTTTGTGCATTTTCATTCTCGCTTCGTTGGCCAGCTGAGTACGGTGGATTGCCAAGGATAACGCGAATTTTCTGTTTCTTCTGCCGCTCTCGGCGATCCGAGTTATCTCTCATATAGAATGACAGCTCATTATCACCCTCATGCATTGCAAAGGTGTCAGTCAGACAGATTTTGTTAAACGGTAGATAGTCCCCGCGCTTAGAAAGTGCATGGAATGTGGTCTCAATATTGATTGCCGCAATGTAGTAAGCCAATAATACCAATTCATTGGCGTGTATTTCCTCCCGATATTTACGTTCCAGATCCTGAGGTTCAATCAGACCCAATTGCAACAGTCGAGTGATGAATGTTCCAGTCCCGGTAAACGGATCTAGGATGTGCACACCCTCCGAACTGAGCGTCTGCCCGAACTCCGACCACAAAGCCTCGTCTACCGATTTGATGATGAAGTCTACAATTTCCACTGGTGTGTAGACAATCCCAAGCATTTCCACTGTCCGTGGAAAAGCACCTCGGAAGAACTTATCATACAATTCGACAATTAGGTTCTGCTTGGCACGCAGGTCCGTTATGCCTTTCGCCCTCTGACGAACCGAAGCATAAAATCCTTCCAGTTGATCTGCCTCGCGGCCGATGTCACGACTGTCAATCACCGACAGCACCTCAGACATTGCAACCGATACTGGATTCCTTTCCACGAAATCGTGCCCCTCGAACAACGCGTCGAATACTGGGCGCGTGATCAAATGCTGTGCCAGCATCTCAATCGCATCCTGCTCGGTGACCGCCTCGTTGAGATCATCGCGAATTTCCTGCAGGAAATCCTGAAAGAACTGCTCCGCATCGCTGCCCGGTTCATGGACAAGGCTGGTCAGACGGGTAACATGGCGCTCAGCAATTTCCGCCACATTCGTCGCCCAATCCTCCCAATACTCCCGCGTGCCACACTTCTCGACGATTTTCGCCATTATGGCCCGCGAAAAATCGTCAACCACCAAATCCAAAGTCTGTTGCACACCTTCGGGGTAATCCGTTGAGCCCTTAGCCCCCTCCTCAAATATTGGTGTGCTACGCTTATTGGCTCGAAAGTCCTGAACCACAGCGGAAACCTCCCTGAGTTCTGCTTCAGACCTGCTTCGACTATCAATGATTGCAATGCGGTCACTAATATCCTGCCCCAAACGTCCTTGGTTAATCACCGCGTCCAGTCGTTCATCATGTGCCCGTAAAGCATTCAAAATCTGCCACACTACGCGATAGCGTTTGTTGTCATTCAATGCCTGATCTGCTTTCACCCCCGGTGGGATTCCCACAGGCAAAATCACATAGCCCATTCGCTTGCCCGGTGCCTTGCGCATCACCCGACCCACTGACTGCACCACATCAATCTGGCTGTTCCTCGGGTGCAGGAACATGATTGCATCCAACGCCGGTAAATCCACACCCTCAATTAGGCACCTCGCATTGCTCAGCACCCGACAGACATCCCCACCGGGGTCCTCTTTCAACCAGTCAAGTAATTTACCCCGTTCCCGAGCCTTGAAGCTGCCGTCTACATGCTCGACCTCACATCGAAGTGGAAAAACCGCACCATTACTCTGCTCTCGGAATTCATCAACAACCTTCACAAATTCCTGCTTGATCAACTTGGAACTCCTGATGCTCCCACAGAACGCCAAAGCCCGCCGCATGGGATCTGGATCGTCAATTAAGCCCTTCGACAATCCGTCCTTCGCCAGAGCCTTCCAGCACCCCAAGATTTTTGTCGCATCATCCAAGACCAGGGCACTGTCCCCATCGGACAATCGCCTCAGAACGGATGTACTCACCTGTCCCTCGTCCATCGCTAGAACGATCACGCGGTAATCCGTCAGAATGCCTCGTTCAACCGCCTGAGCAAAACTGTGGTGATACATCACCTCACCGTACAATTTCTCATCATCCATCGATGCCAGTATCGCATCTACATCCTTTGCCTTTGACTTGGCATACTCACCATAGATGCGAGGGGTGGCGGTCATGTAGATTCGTTTGTTTCCCCTGATTTCCGCATTGTCATGGACCTTGACGAAATTTGACGAATCCTCCCCCGCAAGAGTGGCACCCGTGGTACGATGGGCTTCATCACAGAGAATTAAGTCAAAGTCGGGCAGGCCTTTATCTTTCTGCGCTTTGCTGATGACTGAAATGGACTGGTAAGTCGCAAAGACCACTCGCATGGTCTGGCAGTCGGCGGCGGACACTGCGCTCACCAATTCATTGGGATCCGTCGTGGCTGGAAATGCCAAGTCGGTTACTTCGATCTCGGCGATGTCGTCTGTACTTTTGCGCCGTTTACCGACTTGGGTGTCTGAACAGACCGCAAAGGCGGTCATGGGTTTGATTGCATCGGCACACCATTCGCGAACCGACTGCGCCATCAGTGCCAATGATGGCACCAGCAGTAGGACCTGACCTAAATCCCCCCCCCCTAGAATTTTGGGCTAGTTCTTCGGCCACCCGCAACCCCAAGAGTGTCTTTCCCGTTCCACAGGCCATGATCAACTTGCCGCGTTCAGCACTGGCCATATGCTGTCTTACTTTCTCCAGAGCCACCTGCTGATCATCCCGCAAGGTCTTGGGCTTCGGTGCCGCAATCTTACCAGTACCGGTAAACACCGACCAGTCAACCGAACTCTCTCGCAACTGCTGCAACCCGATCCGAGTAACCGGTACCTTCTGATCGCGCAACATTTCCTCCGCCTTCTCACTCCAAGTCCCGTCCGTTGTTTCCACAATCACCCGCTCATCAAACCCTCGTTTACCGGAAGCGGCCAGGAAACTGTCTATATCCCGTTTATGGATAGCCCGATCAGGGGCATACAACTTGCACTGGATCGCCGCGTGTCCGCCACCGCGCAAGCGACCGACAAGATCAATACCTACATCGCTGCGGTCCTGCCCCTGCTCTCGCGCCCAATCCGACCACATGCTCACCTTCTCAAATCGTTGCGCCTGGACTGGATCGGTCACCAGCCATGCCGCCACCAGCTTCTCAAAGGCTGTGCCCTTATCCCGCTCGCTAGCAGTATCCTTCCGGTAGGCTTCCAGAAGCCTCTCCAATGCTGTCATTGCTTATTCCCAGTAGTTGTTATCCAGCTGTACCCATTCATTCAAATGGCTTTTGTAGATGGGATGGTACCCAAATCGAAATGCACTGATTCCAAAGAGCCGTTCAATTAATGGACGGATAAAGGACTTTTGAACTTGGTTTGAAGAATATGAGTTTCCACTCAAATTCTGTAACAATTGAAAGCTCAAGGGTTGAAAGTCAGTGTCGTTTTTACACCAATTCGGAAACTCTGTCGCCGTAATTCGCTTTGTAAATTTTGCGGCCTGAGAGGTCAGGTACGATCCAATACAATTCGGTCCTGTCCGTCGACGGCAGGGAATGGGAAGAATTTTCGGTGTGAATTTCTTTGACATGGCTTCTGACAGTTGAACGAATCGTTTTACAACCAATTCAAATCAGTCTGGTCTGTCAGACTGCAACATGAAAGAATGTGACAACCCAATATGGGGGTTCGGCCTTATTGAACGCAACTCAGTGCGACAGGAATCAAGCTCGGGGAGCAAACCGTACTGCTAAATTCATCGCCATCAATCATAAGTCCTGGCATCCTCAATCACAACCCCATCAAGAGGCAACGTACCAGGTGCTTCCAGTCTGACATCCGCCCGCAACTTACAGACTTCGCGCGACGTCTTGGCAATACCTTCCTTAAGCGTCTCTGACCGATCAGTAGATTCACATCGCAGCAGCATTTGATCCCGGTGGTTTTCGCTGCTCACGATCAGTCTGGCTCTCGAAACTTCAGGAAACCGTCTGACAATCTCGGCAATCTGTGAAGGTTGAACAAACATGCCGCGTACCTTGGTCGTCTGGTCCGCGCGACCCATCCAGCCCTTGATTCGCATGTTGGTGCGACCGCAGGGACTTTGTCCCTCCATCACCATCGACAGGTCTCCCGTTGCAAATCGAACCAGCGGATAGTCGGGATTGAATACCGTAACGACGATCTCGCCAACCTCTCCCATTTCCACCGGATCACTAGTTCCCGGCCGAACGATTTCGACAATGACGCCTTCATCAAGGATCAAGCCTTCCATGGCATCGGATTCATAAGCAATCAACCCAATATCCGCAGTCGCATACGCCTGTTTCAATTGAATTCCATGCTCGCTGATCTCGTTTCGAAGGGTCGATGGCAGAGCCTCACCTGACACCAGACCCCTTCTCAGCGAAGAAAGGTCAGCACCCGACTGCACACCGGCATCCAAAATAATTTTCAGAAAAGAAGGAGTCCCGGTGTACGCCTGCGGGCGAAGCGTTTCAATGGCATGCACCTGCAGTTCAGTCTGCCCGACTCCGGCCGGAAATACGGCACAGCCCAGCTGAGTGATCGCACTTTCGAGCATCATGCCGGCCGGCGAAAAGTGATAAGAAAAGGTGTTGTGAACCAGCATTCCCTTCCGTATTCCGGCCGCAAAGAGCGCCCGCGACAATCGCCACCCATCCTCGCGGTTGGTCTGCGGCTCGTAAATCGGTCCCGGCGAAGCGAAAATCCGTAACAGGTCGTCCGGGTCGAACGCGGCCAAACCACCAAATGGTGGCTCGCTCTTCTGCAGCGCACTCAGCTCGGACTTTCGTACCAACGGCAGCGCGGCCAGCGCTTCCCGGGAATTGACGGAGTCCAATTCAACATCTGCCAACTGCTTACCAAAATAGGATGCCCTGGACGCGGCGTGCTTCAGGTGTTCCGGCAGTGCGGCGAACAGTTCTCGTTCGCGCACTTCTGGATCTCGAATTTCCAGTGAGTCAAAGTATTCAGTTGCCATACTGGAGTCTCAACGGGAGAAATTCAGGCGAGGGAGGTTGGTGCCATCCCGTAGTGCTCAGAAACGATCGCTGCTGATACCGACACCCGGCTCGCGGCACGCTATGTCAGCCAGCGTTTGCGCCGTCGGTAATGTTTGACATTGCGAAAACTTTTCCGATTTTCACCACTGACGCCCAGATAAAACTCTTTGACATCTTCATTCTGCAGCAGATCCGATGCATCACCATCCATCACCACCCGGCCGTTTTCCAGAATGTAGCCATACTGGGAATACCGAAGCGCCATGTTGGTATTCTGCTCGGCAAGCAGAATGGTTACGTGTTCATTCTCATTGAGTTTTTTGATGATCTCGAATATTTCCTCAACCAAAGTCGGCGCCAGCCCCATCGAAGGCTCATCAAGCAGAATGACGGACGGCTTCGCCATCAGCGCCCGGCCCACCGCAGTCATCTGCTGTTCTCCGCCGGAAATATATCCAGCCACGCCATTGCGCCGCTCCTTCAGCCGCGGAAAATAACTGTATACCAGTTCAAGGTCAGCCTGAATGGCCGCCCGCCCATCTCGTCGGGTGTAGGCGCCCGTCAGTAAATTCTCCTCCACCGTCAGATGCTCAAAACAATGCCGACCTTCCATAACCTGCGTTACCCCTCGCACCACCAGGTCTGATGGTGTCAGAGCATCCACCCGCTCGCCGCGGTAAATGATCGAGCCCTTGGTCACCTCGCCGCGCTCTGCGCGCAGCAGATTCGATATCGCTTTGAGCGTGGTTGTCTTACCCGCACCATTGGCCCCGAGAAGAGCAATGATGCCCTTCTCGGGAACCTCCAACGAAACACCTTTCAGAACGAGAATGACCCGATCATAAATCACTTCAATGTTATTGACACTGATAATCGCCTCGCCATTCGCGACGGCGGCTGGGGTGGACTCGTTCATGATTGGACTTGAATGGACCGATGATCAGGTTTTAACCGCAGTCTGAACCCATATCCATGCCGCTGCGCGGTGTGATGTTCTTTTCCGCAGCATACTTCATGGAACTTTCCATGATCATCGGGTCCACAATGGACTTGTCGGTTGCGATCCAGTCTGTTACCTCAACCCATTTCGATCCGTCCCAACGGCTGAACTTAACGGGGCCGCCACCCTCGTGGTCCGCACAGGTAATCTGCAGCGGCGCCATCAAACCTTCCGCACCCAATTCGACGATGCGCTCGGCGGTGATGTTGAGATTTTCAAGTCCCCAGCGCATCTCTTCACCTGAGAGCACTTTCGTACCATACTTAGTCTGCGCCGTCCGGATGGCCTCGGTGGTTACAATGCCAGCCACCACTCCGCGGTTGTAATAGATCGTACCGACGCGCTGTGGAGAAATGTTGCCCTGTCCCGCACCATGAACGACATCTAGGGCCTCTTTGACAACTGGGAAGTCCGCGCCGGACGGATGAAATCCAGCGGCAACATAGCCAACTGCGGCATCGCCGGCTGGAATCACATCTTCCTCAGCGCCGCTCCACCAGACGCCAAGAATCCTGTCGGCTGGGAAACCAACCCGCGCCGCCTCTTTCAAAGCGGTTGGATTCATGACGCCCCAACCTCTCAGTATCACCCAGTCGGGTTTATAGCGACGCGCAATGTCAAGCCATGCCGCTTTCTGATCCAGGCCAGGGTGTGCAACCGGATAGTGTTTGATCTCAAAGCCATATTTTTCGGCCTGAACTTCCAGCACCGGGACGGTTTCCTTGCCGTAGCTGCTTTCATGATGGAGATTGGCAATTTTCTTACCCTGCAGATTTCCCATCCCACCTTCCTGCATGCCAATGTACTTGATCTTCGCAGTATTTTGGCTCCAGTAGTTGGTAATGACCGGGAACACCCATGGAAAAACCTTGCCGTTCGATGCATCGGTTCGCCCATATCCCATTGAAATCAGCGGAATTTTATCTGCCGTTGCTCGTTCAATGAGGCGGTACGTGATGCCCGTGCTGAGTGGATGCACGACCGTTGCTCCATGCTCGCCCTTGTTTTTCAGGCGCTCGTAGCACTCAACTCCCCGGTCGGAGTTATAGGCGGTTTCACACTCTTCCCAAACCAGTTTGACGCCGTTGATGCCACCATCACGCAGGTTCAGAAGCGCCATGTAGTCTTCAAATCCACCAAAAAAACCGGAACCGCCCGCAGCATAAGGCCCCGTTCGGTAGACGAGCGCAGGAATGAACTGCTCCATATCCTGAGCCTGTGACACGGAAAATGGCAATATGGACATAACCGTCGCCATCAGCGACAGTACAGTGGTTTTAAATTTCATACTATTTACCTCCCACACTTGTGGAACAAAAGAATAATAAGGGTTGAAACGGATATATTAACACTGCCACCTTGAGAAAATGAAGTGATTTGGCGTCCAAATGATCCTTTAGCCCTTGAGCATCAGTACGGAAAGGGCCACTGACGAAGTTTTTCCTTGACAATCTGCCACATTCGCGCAAACCCGAGCGGCTCAACTGCCAGGAAAAAAACGATTGTTCCGCCATAAACGATCAATTCCAGATTCGCCAGCGCGGCCCCCGACAGGGTCCCTTCGCCCAAGTTGGAAGCCACTATATTCAAAAACGGCGGCAGCAGAACGATGAATGCCGCACCCAGAAACGATCCCATAATGGAGCCCAATCCCCCAATGATGATCATGAACAGAATGGTGAACGAGCGAATGAGATCGAATGCTTCGGTATCGGCATTGCCCACGTAGGTAAACACGTACAGAGCGCCGGCGACACCACAGTAGAATGAACTGATCGCAAAGGCGAGAAGTTTCGTCCTGAGCGGGCGTATGCCGATGATTTCGGCCGCAATATCGAAGTCCCGGATGGCCATCCACGCCCGACCCGTCATCCCGCGCACCAGGTTCTTGGCCAGCAGCGCCATCACAACCACAACAGCCAGTGTCAGAATGTACTTTGCCTCCGGCGTGGCATTCGGCCCTGAGACGATGACATCAATCGGCGCCAGAAAATCAAGCGCTCGGCCCTCATGCGCCAGGGCGCCAAATAGCGTCTGCGTCGGTGCTGAGGCGACGCCAGCCGGATCATAATTGGTGAACCAGCCGACATGATCAAAAATCCAAAGGAGAAAAAACTGCGAGGCCAAGGTTGCCACCGCCAGATAAAATCCCTTGATTCGAAGGGAAGGGATGCCAAACAGAACGCCCACAACCGCCGCCATGAGCCCAGCCAGAATGAAATCGATCACCAGTGGAATCTCAGGCAGACGCAGCACCAGATTGTAACAGCCAAACGCACCCACCGCCATGAACCCACCGGTACCCAGCGACACCTGACCGGCATAGCCCGTCAGCAGATTCAGCCCCAGCGCCGCCAGACCGAACACCAGCAGCTGCGTCAGAATCGGCCCCATCAGATACTGACTGCCGGACAGCGGCGGCCAGATGAAGGCGATCAGCAGGATGATGATGACGCCGATTCTGTCATTCGTCAGCGGGAAAATGGCCTGATCGGCTGGATAACTGGACTTGTACTGTCCGACTTCCCGATAAATCATCTGCTATATCTCCGAATTTTAAACCCGTTCAATAATTTTCTCGCCGAACAGACCCTGAGGACGAAACATCAGGAAAATCATCCCCAGCATGTAGGGCGTCCAGTTTTCCGTTCCGCCGCCAAAATAGGGAAGTCCGACGAACACCTCGAATAATTTCTCGGTCGCGCCAACGATCAGTCCACCGATAATCGCACCCGGAATCGACGTGAATCCACCAATGATGATGACTGGCAGGGCTTTGAATGCCAACAGGGAAATACTGAACTGCACGCCCAGTTTTGAACCCCACATCAGTCCAGCGACCAGTGCGACGATGCCGGCCGCGGCCCATACCACCGCCCAGATGTTCTTCAGCGGAATGCCCACGCTCAGTGCCGCCTGGTGATCATCGGCCACCGCTCTCAGCGCCCGGCCGACGCGGGTTTTCTGAAAAAAGATGGCCAGCGCCGTTACCAGAATCGCCGCGATGAGCGCCGCATAGAGGTCAAACTGACTGAGATACACGCCGCCGATATTGAATGGAATGTCCGGTATGCCGATGTCCAGTGCGTGAACATCGGCGTCCCACACGCCCTGCGCCACGCCTTCAATGACATAATTCAGTCCAATGGTCGCCATGAAGAGAATGATCGGCTCCTGATTGACCATGGGACGAAGAACGATTCGTTCGATCGCGATGGCCATGCCGATGACAATTACCAATGTTACCGCGAAAGCCCGGTAGGTGATACCACCATCGGTAACCAGGGCGACCACGGCCAGCCCCAGCAGCACGCCAACCGCCCACTTTGGTGATTGGACGGCGGTCGTCAGCATCAGGAAGACGAGCATCGTAACAAATACGGCGCGCCACATATTCTGTCCACCGTCGACGAAAAGGGCCAGTACGAGTAGGATGACCGCCGTCACAAACAGCGGCACCCGCCTGAGATACCGATCTGCAAACTGTTTGACCGTACCGCCGCCGGACGATTGAGAGTGATGCAGAAACAGCATCACCGCGGCAACACCGGCCAATCCAATCGCCAGCCAGCCGGTCCACATCCAGAAGTCACCGGCCACCTCGGTCAGCAGAACAAAAGTCAGCGCCCCAAACAATACCAGCGCTCCCTGGGCGAAATTGAAAATCGAGGAAGCCTTGAATATCAGTACCAGACCCAGCGCCACCAAGGAATACATGATGCCCGACAGCAGTCCGCCGACCAATACTTCAATAAAAAATAAAAAGTCTTCCATATCCTGTCTGATCCAGTTTCAGTCTTCAGTGTTCACCCAAATATGCGCGAATCACGTCTTCGTTCGTGCGCACCTCATCGGGTACACCGTAAGCGATTCTCTCACCATGGTCAAGGACCACCACGTGATCGGAAATATCCATGACCACCCCCATGTCGTGCTCGATCAGCACGACCGTCGTTCCAAACTCATCATTGACATCGAGCACGAAGCGGGCCATGTCTTCTTTTTCTTCGAGATTCATGCCGGCCATCGGTTCATCAAGCAGCAGAATTTTCGGCTCCATCGCCAATGCCCGACCGAGCTCGACTCTTTTCTGCAGCCCATAAGGCAGCTTGCCGACCGGTGTTTTACGAATGCTCTGAATTTCGAGAAAATCGATGATTCCCTCAACGAATTCCCGCTGCGCCATTTCCTGATCTCGAGCGGGAAAATAAAGCGCTTCGCTCAGAAAGTTGCTCTTTACTTTGACGATTCTGCCAGTCATGATATTGTCAAGCGTCGACATGCCCTTGAACAGTGCGATATTCTGAAAGGTGCGGGCAAACCCCATTCGGGCGACCTGTTCCGGCGAGGCCGCCGTTCGGTCCATGCCGTCAAACCGAATGTTGCCTGAACTCGCTTTGTAGAACCCGCTGATCACGTTCAGCATCGAAGTCTTGCCGGCGCCATTCGGACCGATAATCGAAAATATCTCACCTTCATATACGGAAAAGCCAACATTCTGCAACGCCTTGACGCCGCCGAAGTTGACATAGACTGCGTCGACTTCGAGAATGAATTTCTTGAACTCCCGACGCATTTGGGTTTCATGTACCGTCGCCGTGCCTGAGTTCATCGCACCATTACCCCGTCATCTCCATGTGACTGAAAACCTGCGCGTCCTGAATTTCAAGATCCGCCACCATCATGCCTTTGCGGCCGTCTTCAAAGGTCACCTCATTTTCAATATGACCGCGACTGACATCGGCATAAAGCGCATCGATCAGACTGCCGTATCTTTCCGATACAATTCGCCGACGCACCTTTCGGGTGCGGGTCAACTCACCGTCATCCGCATCAAGTTCCTTGTGCAGAATGAGGAATCGCCTGATCTGCGAGCCGGCGATCTCGCGGTCCTTGGCCAGGTCCGCATTGGTCTGTTCAATACAGTTCCTGATCATTTGGTAAACCTGCCCATCGGCGGCCAGTTCCTGGTAACTGGCGTAAGAGACATTATTGCGTTCAGCCCAACTGCTGACCGCATCCAGATCGATGTTGATGAACGCACTGACATAATCGCGGGCATCGCCAAAGGTAACCGCCTCCCTGATCTGGGGAAAAAACTTGAGCTTGTTCTCCAGAAATTTGGGGGCGAACAACGTGCCGTCGTTCAACTGCCCCACATCTTTCACCCGGTCGATGATCTTCAGGTGTCCCGAATCATCGAAGTACCCCGCATCACCGGTCGACACCCAACCATCGTCCGAACGCGTGGCGCGCGTCGCTTCCTCATCCTTATAGTAACCCTGAAATACCCCGGGGCTCTTATATCGAACCTCACCCGATTCGGAGATCTTCACTTCCACATCTGGAAACGGAATGCCACAGGTGTCGGGCTTGACATCATTGTCCGCCTGGACCGTGATATAGACCGACGCTTCGGTCTGACCATACAGCTGTTTGACGTTGATCCCAAGAGAACGGAAAAACTCAAAGATTTCCGGCCCGATGGCTTCGCCCGCCGTATAGGCGATGCGAATGCGGGTGAATCCCATGGTGTTTTTCAGCGGCCCATAGACCAAAATGCCGCCAATCGCATAGAGAATCCGATCGATGAGCCCGACCGATTCGCGCTGCATAATGCGAATGCCGCAACGTTTGGCCACACTGATGAAGTAGTCAAACATCTTGCGCTTGATCCAGCTCGAATCTTCCATCCGCACCAGTACCGTCGTCAGAATATTCTCGAATATCCGCGGCGGGCTGAAGAAATACGTCGGACCAATCTCCTGCATGTCGTGCATGACGGTCGCACCATTTTCCGGACAGCTGACGCAGAAACCGGCCACATAAGACTGCGCATAGGAAAAGATGTGATCACCCACCCAGGCCATGGGCAGGTAAGCCATGCATTCCTCTTTCTCCGTCAGGTGATCAAAGGCAAGCGAATTGACGACGGTAACCAGTATGTTCTCGTACGTCAGCATCACTCCCTTGGGAAACCCGGTCGTACCCGACGTATAAAGAATCACCGAAATGTCGCCGCCGGCGCCTTTGTTCACTTCCGTCTCAAAGTAATCCGGATTCTGCTCATCAAAGCCTCGACCCGACTCAATCAGCCGTTGATAACTTTCCAGATGGTCGACTGAATAATGTCGCATGCCCCTGGAGTCATCATAGATAATGTGTTCCAGTTGAGGACAGCGGTCTGAAATCTCCAGCAGTTTGTCAACCTGTTCCTGATCTTCCACCAGCGCGAACCGTACATCCGCGTGATTGATCACGTATTCCATCTCCTGGGCGACGGAATCCTGATACAGCGGCACCGGAATGCCACCGAGCGACTGTGCGGCAGCCATGCCCCAGTAGAGGCGAGGGCGGTTGTCACCAATGATCGCGAGCTTGTCACCGCGTTGAAATCCCAGCGCGGCGAGTCCACAGGTCAGGCTCCTGACCTCATCGGCAACCTGCGCCCAAGTCCAGGTCTGCCAGATGCCGAAATCTTTCTCGCGTATGGCCGGGCGGTCAGGCGTCAATGATTTTCGGTTGAGCAGGAGCTTTGGAAAAGTATCTAAATTCGCTTCTAATTTCACATTCAGACTGCGTAAATGGCGGATGCGATTTCCCAATCGATTCGCCTTTGATGATTCATAAAGTCTATTAGTTTATTCGATATCAATAATTTTTCAAGTAAATTTCAGTCGCCGCTGGAGATCGGCCTGCACCGTTTCAATTCTGAAATCTCTCCAATCTGCATAGTTGGACCGTGGCATTTCCGACCTCGGGAGTCCAACCGCGGCCGACCGCCGCATGCCAAGCCCCATCGTCCTCATGACCCTCTCAACCCGCGGATCAGACATTGCGCGACCATTTGCAGATCGTCCCGATCACCCGGCTTCAGCTTCCAATTGATCTTCAGTTCATCGCCCAGCGTCCTTGGCACAATGTGCATGTGAAAATGCAGAACGGACTGCGCGGCTCCCTTACCATTGGCCTGGACCAGACTGACGCCATCCGGCGCCAGAGCTTCCCTGACCGCCGTCGCAACTCGCCTGGCCGTGGCCATGACAGGACCCAACTGCGCAGGCGGCATCGCATAGAGATCCGGCCAGTGCCGCTTGGGTATGACCAGTGTATGACCGCGGGCGACTGGATTGATGTCCATGAATGCCAATGTGTCGGCATCTTCATAAACCGCAATTTTTTCCATTTCTGAGGCCACGATCCGGCAGAAAATACAGTTGGGATCAGTTCTCATCGCTTCTCAGGTCAGCTACTGCTTTTTCACCCCTCCGGGCACTTATCGATAAACATGGCATCACCGTAACTATAAAACCTAAATCCCCGCTTGACTGCATATTGATAGGCGGTCATCACGCGCTTCCATCCGCCGAACGCGCATACCAGCATCAGCAATGTAGAGCGCGGCAGATGAAAATTGGTAATCATTCCGTCAACCACTGCGAACTGGAAGCCCGGGCGGATGAATAAATCAGTTTCGCCTGAAAAAGGCCGCAGTCGGCCGCTGAGCGCGGCGGTTTCAAGCACCCGAACCGTCGTCGTTCCAACCGCGATCACCCGCGAACTCCGAGATTTGGCACCCGCAACCGCCTCACAGACCGATCGTGGCAGGTGGCATCGCTCGCTGTGCAGCCGGTGCCGCAGAACCTCAGCCGCGCGCACCGGAGCGAAAGTCCCCGCACCAACATGCAGCGTTACATATTCGATCCCGATTCCCGCCGCAACGAGTTCCCGAATCTGCTCTGCACTGAAATGAAGCCCAGCCGTTGGCGCCGCTACCGAACCGTCATGGCGCGCATAAACCGTCTGATAACGACTCCGGTCATCGTGCCTGAGCGGTCGGTTGATATAGGGCGGCAGCGGCACCCTGCCACATGAATCGACCATGGACCGGACGCTGACTTCCGGATCCGACCGCAGCACATACAGGTCCCGTCTGCGATCGGTTACCGTCAGCCGAAACCGACGCTCGACGAAGATCGAATCATCGATCCTGATCGGTCGGTTGGCTCTGAGCTGCGCTCGCAGCTGATTGTCACCCTCCAGCCTCTCGACCAGAATCTCGACGCGGCCACCTGTTGGCCTGTACGCCTCCAGACGTGCTGGAATCACCCGACTGTCGTTGCAGATCAGAACATCGCCTGGATTCAGCAACTCACCGAGCTGTGCAAACCGGCGCTCCGTCAACTGCGCATGGCGGTTCGGAACAACCAGCAGTCGACTCTCGCCTCTCTCGGTTGCCGGGTATTGCGCGATCAGCTCGTCAGGCAGGTGATAATCAAACTGACTGATATCCGAACCGTCAGTCAGAGTTTCCCGGTGCGCGGTCAACACGTTATGGGACTGTCCGGATGAAGCGCCCATTCGGTCCAAGAGCCATCATAGAGACGCAGGCCGCTCTGGCGCAGCTGGAAGATGCCCAATAGCAGAATTGCCGCCGTCACACCGGATCCGCAGGTGGTTACGATCTGTTGGTCCGCACGAACTGACAGTGAGCTGAGCAGGGCCGATATCGAATCCGAACTCTTCATCGTACCGTCCTCATTCAGTAAATCGCCATAGTATAGGTTTACGCTACCCGGAATATGTCCTCCTCTCAGCCCGGGACGGGGTTCCGGTTCAGTGGCGTTGAACCGCCCGGGCGAGCGGGCGTCGATCAGGGCCACGGAACGGTCTGAAAGACTGGCGGCCACCTCCTCCCGCATGATGACGGCATTGTCCTGCAGGCGCCCGATGTACTTCTGCGGCGTTACCTGCCGTTCACCACTGGCAGTCAGTTTGCCACCCGCCCTTTTCCACGCCTCGAGACCGCCGTCAAGCGCGCTGACCCGCGGGTGCCCGAAGGCCCGAAACATCCACCACACGCGGGCGGATGCGACAAAACTACCGCGATCGTAGACGATGATCCGGCTGTCCGCCGACAGGCCGAGCTGACCCACTGACTGCTCGAAAGTGGCCAGCGATGGAAAAACGTGGGGCAGCTCAACCGACGCATCGGCAATTTGATCAATGTCGAAATAAACGGCCCCCGGAATCCGTTCCTGTAGATACGCACCATACGCATCGCTTGGTACGTTGGGCATGTACCAAGTCGCATCGATGAAACGAACGTCAGGCTCGTCAAGCAGCGCACACGCATCTGCAGCTGAAATGAGCGGTTCGGAAAACATGGCGACTCCTCGATATCGGTCAAGTTGATTGTAGCATTATTATGCCGTGCTGGTGAACTGCGTTTCGATTTTTGGGTACCAGACGGCCAGGATCAACCCACGGGTTAACATGAACGCCATGATTCCCAGCCACAGACCGTGATTGCCAATGAAATGCGCGGCGGGCAGTGCGACGAGAAAAAACAGCACCATCGCGATCATCAGACAGTTTCTCATTTCGGCCGTACGGGTCATTCCAATGTAAACCCCGTCAAACAGAAACGGCCAGACGCAGAACAGCGGCGCGGCCATCATCCAGATCAGGTAATCATCCGCGGTTGCCCGAACACTGTCAATACCAGTCATCAGGCCGATGATCAGATCGCCAAACACGACATACAGAAGGGAAAAACCGATGGCAACGATACAGGACCACATCAGTGTGACAACTACCGTACGGTGCAGCCGCAGACGATCTCTGGCACCATACGCATTTCCCGCCAGCGCTTCGGCGGCGTGAGCGAACCCGTCCAGGCCAAAGGCAAGAAAGTGCAGCAGATGCAGCAGTACCGTATTGGCCGCCAAGACGACATCTCCCTGTCTGGCGCTCGCCCACATGACATAGATGAACACCACTTCCAGACACAGTGTACGAATCAGGATGTTCACGTTGACCTGAATCAGCCGCACCAGCTTATCCCGGTGAAATATATTGAGATCCGACAGTTTCTGAAACGAGCCTCGCAACAGCTTCCAGCAGATGATCAAGCCCACTGTCGCCGTTGCTATCTCACTGATGACCGTGGCCGCGGCAACGCCAGTCACACCCCAGCCAAACACCATGACGAACAGTAAATCCAGAACGATGTTCATACCATTCAGAAGCAGCTGCAGAACCAGTGCGGTTCGCATGCGCTGCAGGCCGAAGAACGTACCCAGCATAACCAGGTTGAACATGGCAAAGACGGCACTCCAGATGCGTATCTGGTAATACTCAAGGGCGTGAGTTTCGACCGTTTCAGATGCTTCAAAAAACCAGAAAATGACGCCACCAACGGGTTTCTGCAGTAGAATCATGGTGCCACCAAAAGCGGCCGCAATCACCAGACCGCGGAGAAACGTCGCACTCACTTCCAGGTGATCATCCGCACCGTAGCTCTGCGCGACCAGTCCGGTGGTGCCCATGCGTAAGAATCCAACCAGCCAGTACATGGTGCTGAAAATCAAAGCGCCCAGTGCGACCGCACCGATATAGACGGGGTCCGGCAGGTGCCCGACGACCGCCGTGTCCACCGCGCCAGCGAGCGGCAGACTCAAATTTGCGATAATCACCGGCCACGTCAGATTGAGCACCTGCCGGTGCAATCTGCGGTTTGATCGGAAATCCAATAGCCGCTCAGTCAATTGACGCGCACGCGAAGTTGGGATGTTTTTCGCGCCACTTGCGAAGTGACACCAACGATGCTACTGTAAAATGAACCAGCGCCAAAAATCTATCTTGCCGGGATGGCGAAATTGGCAGACGCGCCGGACTCAAAATCCGGTGGTGGAGACACCGTGAGAGTTCGAGTCTCTCTCCCGGCACCATTCTCATTTGTGATTCGGTATGAAATTCTTATTTGACCTGCTGCCGCTGATTCTATTCTTCGCCGCGTACAAAATGTATGACATTTTCGTCGCGACGGGTGTGGCAATCGCCGCATCGTTCGTTCAGATCTCGGCGTTTTGGCTGAAGAATCGAAAATTCGAATCCATGCATGTCATCACACTTGTCGTGCTGGTGGTTTTCGGTGGCATGACGCTGCTGCTGCGCGATGCAGTATTCATCAAATGGAAGACGACCATTGTCAACTGGATTTTCGCCGCCATCATCCTGTACTCGCAGTTTTTCACCAAGCGCTCCGTATCGGAAGTGCTGTTCGGTGAGAAAGCGAAAATCAAACTGCCGCGTAAAGCGTGGCGCCTGTTCAATCTGAACTGGGGGCTTTTCTTTCTGTTTGTCGGCGCTTTGAACATCTATGTCGCGTTCTTTTACGGGCTTCATCTCGACGAAGCCGTACGCGAGGAGCACTGGGTGAATTTCAAAGTCTTTGGCGTCATGATTCTGACATTCGTATTCATGATCATTCAGTTCATTCTGATTTATCTGCAGCTGTCTCGAACGGCAGAACGCGAGGGGCTGGAGTGATGGGAAAGTCGTCGTCCGCTTCCATCGTCGCCTATGGATGGCACCCGACACCGATGATACTGATTCAGTTCGCCGGTACCCGGTCGTTGGCTGGCGACGATCAGCTAGTCGAGCTGACCGCGGGTCGGTAGGCCAGATTGTTCAGAACGTATCGCAGAATGCCCCTGCTCTCGAAATACTCCCATTCCCTAGGCGTGTCAATACGAACGAGCGCCTGAAAGACCTGCTGGGAGCCATCGATTCTCAGGGCGATGATGTCGACGCAATCCACATCTTTTTTCAAGCCTCTGATGTGAAAAACCTCCTCACCTGTCAATCCGCATGTGCGACGGGATTCCCCATGCCTGAACTGTAACGGCAATATGCCCATGCCGACTAGATTGGAGCGGTGTATTCTCTCATAACTTTCCACAATGACCGCCTGCACGCCAAGCAGTAGTGGTCCTTTCGCAGCCCAGTCGCGGGACGAACCCGAACCATACTCCTTACCGGCGATCACGATGAGTGGAACGCGCTCTGAGCGATACCGCTCGGCGGCATCGAAAATCGACATTGTCTCTCCAGATGGCAGATGGCGCGTCCAACCACCTTCGGTTCCAGGTACAAGCTCGTTGCGCAGACGAACATTGGCGAACGTACCACGCATCATGACTTCGTGATTGCCGCGCCTGGAGCCATAGGAATTGAAGTCTGAGACTCGCACATCTCTTTCGATCAGGTATCGCCCGGCGGGACTGTCGGGCATGATCGCGCCTGCTGGTGAGATATGATCGGTGGTGATGCTGTCCCCAAGCAGGGCGAGAGCCCTGGCCCCCTCAATTTCGCCGATCGGCCGATTCTGAGATGGCTTCGCCATGTCGTCGAAATAAGGAGCTTTGCGAATGTAGGTGGATGACGGATTCCAGCCGTACTGACTGGAATGTTCAACCGGAATGCGCGCCCACTGCTCATCCCCTTTGAACACATCGACATATTTCGACTGAAACACGTCACTGGTTACAAACTCATCGATCACGCGGTTGATTTCAGCCGCGCTCGGCCATATGTCGCGCAGGTAAACCTCTTTGCCGTCGTTTCCGGTTCCAATTGGATCGCGGTAAAGATCGATGCGCATGGACCCCGCCAGCGCATAGGCGACTACCAGCGGCGGCGAGGCGAGGAAATTCATTTTCACGGCGGCATGTACCCGGCCTTCAAAATTTCGATTACCTGACAGCACCGAACTCACAATCAATTCACCTTCTTTGATGCCCGCGGCAACGGGCTCCGGCAACGGTCCGCTGTTCCCAATACAGGTGGTACAGCCATAACCGACGACTGCAAAACCGAGCTGTTCCAAATGCGTCAGCAGGCCAGCGCATCTGAGATATTCCGTCACCACCTGTGACCCGGGGGCCAATGAGGTTTTCACCCAGGGTTGGGACTTCAATCCTCTTTCAGCCGCCTTCTGCGCCAGCAGACCGGCAGCCACGATCACAGCCGGATTGGAGGTATTGGTACAACTCGTAATCGCCGCCACAACAATGTCTCCATCTGACAGGCGCAGCTGTTTTGAATTCAATTCAACAGCAACCGATCTAGCACCTGCGTCAATGCCGCGAAGTTCAGTGATATGTTTCGCCACCTGGTTCTTGGCATTTTTCAGCAGCAGTCGGTCCTGCGGGCGTTTGGGACCGGCAAGGCTCGGTTCAACGTCGGCCAGATCAAGTTCAACCACTTCATTGAAACGGACATGGTCGCCTTTATCCCCCGGTTGCCGGTACATCCCCTGATGTCGTGCGTAGGCTTCAACCAGTGCAACCGACCTTGCGGAACGGCCAGTCAGTCGCAGATAGTCAAGCGTGCTGGAGTCAATTGGAAAGATGCCACAGGTTGCGCCATACTCCGGCGCCATGTTGGAAATGGTCGCCTGATCCGAAACGGACAGGTGATCCAGTCCGTCGCCGAAAAACTCGACAAACTTGCCAACCACGCCATGTTCTCGCAGCATCTGCACGACGGTCAGCACCAAATCGGTTGCAGTCGCACCTTCCGGCAGGGAACCGTGCAGTCTGCAGCCAACCACCCGCGGCAACAGCATTGCAATGGACTCGCCGAGCATCGCCGCTTCCGCTTCAATTCCGCCGACCCCCCAACCCAATACGCCAATGCCGTTGATCATGGTGGTGTGAGAGTCGGTACCCACAACCGTATCGGGGAACGCCTGCAGGGATCCATCAATCGATTTATCAGCCACCACGGTCGCCAGGTACTCGAGATTGACCTGATGCACGATTCCGGTCGATGGCGGAACAACACTGAACTGGGCGAACGAGTTCTGCCCCCAGCGCAGAAAAGTATAGCGTTCGGTGTTTCGCTGGTATTCCAGAATGGCGTTCAGACTGACCGCGTTGCTGGATCCGAAGTGATCGACCATCACCGAGTGATCAATCACCATATCCGTTCGAATCACCGGATTGACCGCTTTGGGATCATAACCCATGGCGGCCAATGCATCTCGCATGGATGCCAGATCGACGACCGCCGGCACCCCGGTAAAGTCCTGCATCAGCACTCTGGCGGGTGAGAAACCAATCTCCGTATCCGGCGGATTATTCTCATCCCACTGAGCAATCGTTCGAATCTGCTCCGCTGTGACATCGACACCATTTTCATGCCGCAACAGATTTTCAAGCAGAATTTTCAGCGAATATGGCAAAGAGTGAATGTCAAACTCCGGTGCCAGCCGCGCCAAGGAATAAATTTCGTAGTCCCGCCTGTTAACTGTCAGGGTGTCTCGAGTTTCAAATGTGTTCAACATCGGTTTTTCGCATCCATTGCGAAACAGTGAGTGGCAAACCTACAGTCAATGAAAGAGAGAGCCATCGGCGCCGGCACCTCGGTCAAAGCTGATTCGGGAATTTCGAGAATGCCGCATTCTGTCCCCGAACGGAATGCGGCAGCTGGATTGGGTTCCGTCAGTGGACTATTCAACGCTGATAGAGATTGATTTTTCCTTATCTGATTTCTTAGGGATGGTCAGCTGCAGAATGCCATCTCTATAAGACGCGGTGATTTTGTCTGGCTGAATGCCCGCCCGAAACTTGATGCTCCGAAGATACGTACCGACTCTGCGCTCATGCTGAACCCAATGTCCGCCCTCATGTTTGATGCGATCAATATCGGCGTTTATCGTAACGGTGCCACCCGAACAAGAAATGTTGACCGCATCTTTGTCCACTCCCGGCATTTCCACGTTGACATGGTAAGCGGAATTATCCTCATAGATATCAACGGCGGGCGTCAGTTCATGACTGGTCTCCTGAACGGATGGTCGTTTGGCACCCAACATCTGCTGGAATAGATTTTCCGGATCGTCCGGGTAAATGTAGTATCCACCAAACGGCGATGCAATTTTGTGAACCATGTTTACATCTCCTCACCAGAGTCTCTGGTGTGCAATGAAAAGAATAGTGCGCTCGTAGTCCGATCAGCTCGGTTGCTGAAAAGCTGAAAAAAGCGAGCGATTTCCAGTGCCATTATAAGCGAATTGACAGTTGACGTGTCTGACAAAAATCTCGATCCAATCCATTTCCAATGTCTGAGCCGAATCTTTCGCCGTTCGTCATGAAAATAGAAAATGTCTGTGATAATGACAAATGAATCAGTGTATTAACCCACATTTAACAAGACTTCGGCGATTTCAGGCTGAAGCCACTGTTTTCATCATCCCCATCCATCTATCCCACTGTATTCAAACATCTTCAATTCGTTCATGCCGATCATAGTGCCATAATCTTTAACATTCGCCGCAACGCAACTCAAATACGGTGAATATTGACATTCCATGTACATCCGACAGACCAAAACCGGCACCCGAAAAGACGGTGCCAGCTATCACACCCACCGCCTCGTCGAATCGGTGAACATCGCCGGTCAGGTCCGACAGCGCACCCTGCTCAATCTCGGCGCCACCTATCCCATCGACCGGCAACACTGGCCACTGCTGTGCCAGCGCGTCGAACAGCTGCTCAACCCGCAGCAGCAGACCCTGCTGCCGCTGAAACTGCCCCGCCTGGTGGAAACCGAAGCGCACCGCCTCGCCGAACAGCTCACCCTCCGGGCCGCCGCGCCGCCGGCCACGCCGGAGGTCCAGCCGGTCAACCTGCAGCAGGTGGAGAACTGCCGTCCCCGTTCGGTCGGCGTCGAACACGTCGGCCTGTGGGCGGCCAACCAGCTCGGCCTCGACCGCCTGTTCGATGAACTCGGCTTCGACCGCCGCACCCGAGCCTGCGCCCTGGCCACCATCGTCGCCCGCCTGGCCCGACCCGCTTCGGAACATGCCACCTGGCAGTGGCTGTGCGAACACAGCGCCATCGGTGAACTGCTCGAAGTCGATTTCCACCGCCTGAGCATCATGCGTCTGTATCGGGCCTCCGACGCCCTGTTCGCCCATCGCCAACGCATTGAAGATCATCTGTTCACCCGCGCCACCGACCTGTTCTCGGTCACCCCGACCGTCACCCTGTTCGATCTGACGAACACCTTTTTCGAAGGCCAGGTTCGGGGTCAGCCCAAAGCCCAACATGGCCGCTCCAAGGAACGTCGCTCGGATGCGCGGCTGCTGACGCTGGCCCTGGTGCTCGACGGCAGCGGCTTCGCGCGTCGCTCGCAGGTGTTTGAAGGCAACGTGGCGGAATGTTCCACCCTGCAGACCATGCTGGATGGCCTGCAGGCGCCAGCCCAGGCCCTGGTGGTGATGGATGCGGGACTGGCCACCGAAGACAATCTCAGCTGGCTGCGCCAGGAGCGTTACCGATACATCGTGGTCGCCCGCCGGCGGCGGGACTGCTTCGATGCCCGGCGAGCCACCCGGGTGCGGGGCCGAAGCGGGGCAGAGGTGGAACTGTGCCGGCAGCTGGACCCGAAGACCGGCGAGCTCATCATCGGCTGCCGGTCGGCGGCCAAAAGTCAACAGGAACAGGCCATCGCCCAGCGCTTCGCCAGCCGCTATGAGACAGCCCTGAACAGTCTGCATGATGGCCTGGCCAAGCCGCGCGCCCGCCGCCGGGTGTCAGACCTGTGGCGGCGCATCGGCCGGCTGCAGGAGCACAGCCACGGTCAGTCGCAACACTATGTCGTCGATGTCACCCCCGATCACCGCGACCCCAGCCGGGCCACCGCCGTGACCTGGCGACGCCAGCCGGTCGAGGGCACCCTGGCAACACAGCCCGGCGTGTATGCCCTGCGCTCGAACCTCACCGACTGGGACGAGCAGACGCTGTGGCGCACTTACACCATGCTCACCGACCTGGAAGCCGTCTTCCGCTCGCTGAAGTCCGAACTGGGACTGCGACCGATCTATCATCACAAGCCGGCGCGGGCCGAAGGTCATCTGTTCATCACCGTCATCGCCTATCAGCTGGTGCAGGTCATTCGTCTGACACTGCGCCAGGCCGGCGACCGGCGCAGCTGGCGCACGCTGCGGGCGGTCCTGGAAAGGCATCAACGCATCACCACCGTCCTGCAGCAGCAGGATGGTCGGACGGTGCACCTGCGACAATGTTCGCGGGCTGAACCCGGGCAGCGGGCGATTTACGATGCGCTGGGCCTGTCACCGACCGCTGGCAAAGGTCACCGACTGACTGTCTGAGTCGCCTTCGGCACTTTAAATAGTGCCATAATTGACATCTGTTCTCCCCTATGATACTGATATTATGAATTATTTTTATTTTTCTGTTAAATATGGGTTAAGGCATTCATAGAGTACTCAGCCAGGAAAACGGTTTGCTGACTGACTCAGTTGAAATACCTATCCAAGGGAGGGCGTGCCGTAACTGACAGATACGATCGCGGACAGCTCCGTTCCAATGAAGGTGGTCAACTGCTACGCGAGTTCGATCAGCGGATCGGTCTGACCCGGCGACCGGGCGGTGGGCTGGATGCTAGATCAGATCAATCAGATGGTCAGCGGCGGGCAGTGTGGCCAGTCTGGAGCAATCTGAACCGTATGCAATTTGGGCGCTCGGACGAAGCGTCGACTGATCGCTACTGGCGTATCATCGCCAAAATCGAAGCGATTGATCCGCTGTTCATGGCTTCCTTCAAGCAACCGCGCCGGAACCATGGCGGCACCTGGATGCGACCAATGATCTGTTGCATTGCTGTCGGAAGACATGTTAACTTTCACAACTGTTATGACATGTCAACCACTTCTGCCGCCATACATCTTCGGTGCCTATCTGCGACTCTGCAGTCGGCTTCGCACGACGGGTCGGGATGTTACGTCTGGCAGGGCCGCGGAGCTGGAATGAATCGCCGGTCAGATCGCCGACTGCGGCAGGGACGAGTGACAGGCTCGCCCTGATGATATCGGAGCGTGCCGACCTGATTCGACCGCGCATGAAAGGTGCAGATCTCAATCGCACCATCACCAACGTCAAATTATCCTGAACCCTGGTCACCCTCAAAGATGGTTCGGCAGTGTGACTGACTGCGGAGCGCCACTATGCATCGCTGACCGAAGTGAGCAATGACATGAATTCATCTTCGTTCAGAATTTTTACGTCAAGCTCGCGTGCCTTATTTAGCTTGGATCCCGGATTGTCCCCCACGACGGCGAAACTTGTGTTCTTTGAGATGGCTGAATGAACACTTGCGCCATGCGACTCAAGGCGTTTCTTCGCCTCCGCTCTCGACATTTGACTGAGCGTACCGGTCAAAACGAATTTTTGCCCCTGCAATCTGCGCTCTTCATGCTGACCCTTCTGCACCGAAATGATCTTCACTCCATGAGCCAGAAGTGCCTCAATGGTCTGACGGTTTCTTTCTTCTGAGAAAAATCGAAAAATTCCACCGGCGACGATCGGTCCGATACCGTGAATTCCAGCGAGTTCCTCTTCTTCATCCACAGCCATCAATTCTTCCAATGTGGCATAGCGCTCAGTCAGCAGAACCGCCGTTGATTCTCCAACATGCGGAATGCCAAGTGCAACGAGGAATTTGGCCAACGTTACCTGCTTGCTGTTTTCGATGCCAGCCAGAAGGTTCTGCGCTGATTTCTCAGCCTTCCGTTCCAGCTTCAGAAGATCGTCCGCCGTCAGGCGGTAAAGATCGGCAACCGATGCGACCATCCCACTGTCAACCAAGTCACTGACCACGGCAGGACCAAGCCCTTCAATATCCATCGCACCTCTTGACACAAAATAATTGATCCCCTGCTTCAGCTGTGCGGCACAGATCAGTTGACCTGTACACCTCGATATGGCGCCGTCGACATCACGCACGATTGGCGAACCGCAGACCGGGCACCTGTCGGGAAATTCATAAGCCTCCGTTCCTTCCGGGCGATGCTCCA
The DNA here is from genome assembly GCA_965205205.1 of Arenicellales bacterium. Classification (GTDB taxonomy): domain Bacteria; phylum Pseudomonadota; class Gammaproteobacteria; order Arenicellales; family JAJDZL01; genus JAJDZL01. Next base: position 1,927,176 of record CBDBFX010000002.1, on the reverse strand, counting down.
GAACCACTTCAACAACCTGTGGTATCACGTCACCCGCTCGGCGAATGATGACCGTATCGCCAATCCTAACATCAAGACGCTCAATTTCATCCTTGTTGTGTAAGGTCGCATTGGATACGACCGCGCCGGCAACTTCGACTGGCTTCAGGCGTGCGACCGGCGATGCCGCGCCCGTTCGACCGATCTGAACATCAATTCCCAACACCGTGGTGGTTCGCTCCTGAGCGGGAAATTTATGCGCCGCAGCCCAGCGGGGCGCACGCGTGATGTACCCCAACTGCTTCTGTTCAACCCGACTGTTCACTTTGTAGACGACACCATCGATGTCATAGTCGATGCGTTCGCGATGATTCAGGAGATGTTGATGGAACGCCAGACACTGCTCGATTCCCTGCGCTCGTTGGGCTTCAGGCGAAACCTTGAAGCCAAGTCTTTTCAGCAGCTCAATCTGCTCCGATTGTGAATCAGGAAACTCAATGCCCTCGAGGCGCGCAATCGAGTAAAACATCGCATCAAGTGGCCGCTCATTGGTTATCTGCGGGTCAAGCTGCCTCAGACTGCCAGCGGCCGCGTTTCGCGGGTTCATGTAACTGACTCTTTTGGCTGAACTCGTACCCACCACATCGACGTCCGCGGGTGCTGAATCGGCGTCGGGTTCGAGCCGCTCGTCGTATTTGACAGCCACTTCGGTGGTATTGGACTGGGCATCGGCCGTCGGCCGCTTCTTTTTTTGCGCCAGCGCCGCCGCTTTCAGCCGCTGCCGCTCCGCCTCTTCCCGAATCAATTGACTGTTCAGCCGTTCGAACCCACTGCGGCTCATAAAGACCTCTCCCCTGACTTCGAGCAGCGTTGGCATGGTCTGCGATTGCAGCTCCAGTGGGATGCTACGGATCGTGCGAACATTGCGGGTAACATCCTCGCCCAACTCGCCATCCCCCCGAGTGGCGCCCTGTGCAAGCTTGCCCTCATCATAGACCAGACTGACAGCCAAACCGTCGATTTTCGGTTCGACGAAGTACTCGACTGAATCCGTTCCGGTCATTTCCCTAATTCGACGATCAAACTCGCGGGCATCCTGCTCACTGAAAACATTGTTGAGAGACAGCATTGGTACGACGTGGCGTATTTCAGCAAAACCGCCACTCAGCCGACTGCCGACTCTTTGTGTCGGTGAGCTGTCAGAGCGCAACTGCGGGAACTGCTCTTCCAGTTCGATCAGTTCCCGATACAGCTGATCGTAATCGTGGTCGGTGATAGTGGGATCGTCAAGTATATAGTAAGCATGACTGTGATGACGAATCAGGCCGCGAAGCGCTTCGATGCGCTCGGCAACCGCCTGCTGAGAGTGCATGGCTACCGTTCCGGGGTGAAATCAGACAGTCTGGAATTTTGATCTTCAGCGTCGGGAACATGGAACAGCCGTATGGCTGTTTCGCCGCCCGGAACGATTTCACAGTAATTCATGTCATCGACAAAGGTTTGGATATGCTTGCGAATCACATCGATTTCAGCAGGTAATATCCGCTGTCGATCTTCGCCGACCAGAACCCATGCAAAACGGCTTTCAAGATTCCTTGCGAGACTGACCATCTGATCAAACGCGTCCATTGGATCTCTGACACAGGGCAGGTTGCTGTATAAGGCCAATCCGATTTCCTCATCCGACTCATCACCATCTGGATTGGCAGGTAGATCTGTCGTCATTGTATAAAGCGGCAGCGAGCTGGTCGGCAACAGATCCATTTTCTCAAACAGTCCATCGCCACGCTTGACCAGCTTGTATTCGCGTGCCAGGTAATCCAACGTCGTGGCCGACAGTTCTCTGCTATTCTTCGACTGCAGAATCATAATCGCCTGAATATTCAGATTGTCAACCTGCTCGGTCAGCTCTCGAGATTTGAGCAGTGCCGATTCAAGCGAGAGGGATGGATAGAATGATCGCGACAGGGTGTTCGCAATCGTTTCCCCCATGTTATAAAAATGCCACCAGGTCTGCTCATCAACGGATTCGCCGAAGTGAGTCAACTGCATAGTTAAGATCAGGTCTTCGAAACGGGCGGCTACATTCTCGTCCTTCAGATTGACCCAGACCTCGCTGTCAACCAGTTGGGCGAATATGGAGACCGGCAACTTGATGTTCTCGCCGAAGTCACGAACGAATGCCAGCAGCTGGGTGCGTGATACCGTTGTTCCATCACTGGGTATCCAACCCAGCATATCTACAGCCTTGCGGTTCGAGTTGCTGAAATTGGGAAACTGAATGGTTTCATCGACTCTGATGCGCTCGATCATCGTCGCATCCTCACCGTTGATGGATGGGTTGTTTTCGGTCGTGCGCAAAGGTAAATTCGTCTGCACTCCAAATTGAGGATCGGTCACCGGCGATGGTTCGACGACATCCAAACCGTTATTCACACCCTCTTCGTATGCCTCATTTTCGTACTCGGCCACGGATTCATCAACGAATACGGCAGTTTCGCTGGTCGGCGGTTGGTCCGCCCATTCTTCCACCGGTTCGGCATCTGTCTGCACGGCATCTCCGTCATTCCATACCTGATCGTCGGCTTCTGCCGACTGACTGTCAACCCAATTTTCATCCTCACCTTCGGCTGACTGATCGGCGACCCAATCCGCGCGGACCGCCCGATCAGTCGAGTCGTCACCTCCGTACGCGAAATCATCCCGCCACTCCCAATAATCAGAAGTTTCCGATGCGCCCTCAGACCGGTCATGATTACCGGCGGCATCCGCATGGATCCGCATTATCGGGCCAAGTTCGACATCATCTTCAAAGGGCCGCACCTCAGGTCCGAAGTTCGCGGCGGACAGATTCGACATCGTTGGCCGGGGTGGTGATTCAGTCTGCGCGCGTCGATAAACCAGCCAGCAGATCAGTATCAATAAAAGAAAAACTAGCCCTGTAATTAAGAAAACATTCATCAGGCAACGAACTCCTGCGCTTCCAGCAGATCAACCGAAAGAACTTTCGAAACATTCGGTTCGGGCATCGTTACGCCGATGAGCGTATCGACCGCCTCCATCGTAATCTTGTTATGGGTGATCAGTATCATCTGAGTCGAATCGGCTAGCTCATGCAGACTGTCGCACAGCCTATAGACATTTTCATCGTCCAGTGGGGCATCGATTTCATCAAGCAGACACACCGGGGAAGGATTCAACTGAAACATGGACAGAATCAGCGCCACCGCAGTGAGAGCCTTCTCGCCACCTGACAGCGCCTGAATATTATGAATGCGCTTGCCTTTGGGACGGGCGTAGATCCTGAGTCCGATATTGTCGGGATATTCGCCAATAAGTTCAAGGTGTCCGCTGCCGCCACCAAACAGTTTGGGCAACAGTCGCTGAAATTCGGAGTTGATGGAGCCATACGTTTCGTTGTAGCGGTTGCGCGCCTCCTTGTCGATTTTTCTGATGGTCCGCTGCAGGGTTTCCATGGCGCGCATCAGGTCATCATACTGTTCATCCAGATAGGATTTACGTTCAAGTTCCTGTTCATACTGCTCGACCGCGACCAGATTGACTGAGCCAATGCCATCAATCCGTTTCTCAAGCTGCTCGTACTTCGCCGTAATTTCCTCATGATCAAATGGCTCGCCCAACCCCTCGGCCGCGCTCTGCGCATCCGCACCATGTTCTGAAATCTTCTGTCTGACTTCTTCGCACTGTGCACTCAGTCGACCAACTTCAACGTTGTGTTCCTGCAATGCTCGGTTGATTTCTTCAATGCCATGCTGATTCTGAAGACGCGTTTCATCCAATCGTCTGCGGTGTTTTTCCGCCCCTTCAATCCGATTTCTCAACTCACTCAATCTGCTTTCCGTCGCTTTTCTCACCGCAATCAATTCGTTCAGCCCGTCGCGCAGCGCATGCGTCGGATCATCTGCCGTCGACAGCTTGTTTTCATACGCCTCTTTTTCAGAACGGATGCTGGATTTGCGCTGTAGAAGCTCGCTCAGCGATGATTCAGCGAGCTTTCGGTCCGATTCGAATCGCTGCGCCTCAAGTTCCAACTGGTAGCCGTTCTGAATCGCGCCACTCAGTGTTTCCTGCAGATCTTTCAGCTTCAGCGTCTGTTTCTCAGCACGCATCAGTTGCGTCTGTCTTCGCTGCTCAACGACAGCCAAAGCATCATTTTCCGTCGCTAGTTCCTGCTTCAGCCGCGTCTGACCCGCCTCTAGTCGCGATCGGTTATCGCGCAAGTTCCGCTCCTGATCGATGAGCTCATTCAACTTTGTGACAGTCTGCAGATGCTGCAATTCAGATTCTTTCTGCTCTGCGCGGATTTGTTCAAGATCTCCAATCAGGGTCGCCAGCTGGCGGCGTTTTTCGATCATCTCCTGTTCCTGTCGGGCAACCTGGCCGCGCAACTCACCAATCTGGCGCTTTTTATCTTCCTCGACCGCATCCGTCTCGACAACTTTCTGACGCAGTTCGCGTACCAGATTCGAGGTCTCAAGCCAGCCTGTCGACTGTTCAGCGCTCACCGCGGGTGCATACCAGTTGCTCCCGACCATTGAACCATCCGCCGTAACGACGCACTCATTGCCAGTCAGCCGCTCCTGCATGGCCATGGCCGAAGCCAGTGAGTCTGCGGTATAAACCCCTTCCAACATTCTTTCGGCCCGCTGATTTGGACTGTCTACGAAGCGCGCCAGGCCGGTGTCGCAACCAGCTGAATCATTTTCCGCAGAACCGTTGATGAAAAATCGTGGTGTCGAAAAGCGGCGACCCTCAGCGGCGCGTACAATCGATCGAATGTCATCGACGCAGAGCGCCGTCAGTTTTTCTCCAAGCACGCGGTCCACAGCCCGTTCCCAACCATCGGAAACCACAACGGATTCGTACAATTCCCTGGCATCGGTCAGCCCATTTTCGGCCAGCCAATTCAAAAACTCCTCATCTTCCGCCTCAGTGAGCGCCGCGCCCAGGCTTCGTTCGAGCGCGCCCAACTGGACCCGCGTTTCTCGTACGTCGTCTCTGAGAACATCCAGCTCGACCGCATGACGGTCGACCAAGGTTCTGTTCTCGACCAGACTCGTTTCGAGCCCCTCAATTTCAGCACGCAATCGGTCGCAGTCACGCTCAATACGCTGAATAGGCTGGTTTGAATGATCAGAAACGCTGCCAGCAGATTCCGTCTCCAACCTCGCGATCTGCGCCGTTGCTGAATCGAGCGCTTCAACAGTTGCCGCCAATCCCTGCTGGTTCTGTGCGAGCGCCGCAAAAGCCAACTCTCGTCGCCGCACCGCTTCAATCAGGAGCTGATTGATCCGTTCGGATTCGTTCTGAATCGAACTGTGCCGCGTCTCCTCCCTCACCAATTGCGCTTTGTGGTCTTCCATCTCGGTGGTGGCGGCGGCCAACATGACCTGAACCCGCTTATGTTCGGCACCGGCCGTTTCCACCTTGTCTCGCTGCCTGATGATCAACTGTTCCGTTTCCTCAAGTCGCGCCGTTCGGGCCTGTATTTCGTTGCGCGTTCGTTCCAAATCCTCGGCATGCTGCTCGATGCGTCGATCACAATCCGAAATTTCGGCATTGATGCGGAACAGTTCCATCTGTACATCGGTCAGCTGAGTCTCCATTTCGAGCCGATGCTCGCGCGCCACCTCAAGGTCTGCCTCCACCGCCCTGACACTGACCTTGCGTTTCTCGAATTCCATCTCAAGTTCAGACTTTAGCGCCTGTTGCGCGGCAACCTGCCGTTCCAGCTGCCGCCACGAATAAGCCAACAGTTGAATGCGTAGCGCGCGCAGCCGTTCTTTCTGCCGGCGATAGCGGCGCGCCTGCTCAGCCTGATACTTCAGTTGTCTGAGGCGTTTGTCGATCTCGCCTCGCATATCATCAAGCCGTGCAAGGTTCGTCTCAACCTGCTGCAGCTTGAGCAGTGTCTCATGCCGTTTCTCGCGGAAGCGGGAGACCCCCGAAGCTTCCTCAATGAACGCACTCAGATCTTCCGGCCGGCCGTCGACGATGCGGCTGATCATACCCTGTTCGATGATCGAATAAGACCGCGGTCCGAAACCGGTACCCAGGAACAGCTCTTTTACATCCCGACGGCGCGCGCGCGTGCCGTTGATGAAGTATTCGGAAATGCCGTCGCGGGTGACGGTTCGTCTAATCGATATCTCCGCGAATTTTTCCCACTGGCCGCCACAGCGGGCCAGGGAATTGTCGAACAGCAGTTCAACGCTGGCCTGTCCAGCAGGTCTTCGCTGCCCCGAGCCATTGAAAATGACATCATCCAAAGTCCCACCGCGCAGACTCTTGGCCGACGACTCACCAACAACCCAACGCATTGCATCGATGACATTGGATTTGCCTGAACCATTGGGGCCGACGATGCCGCACAGAGTCTGCGGCACTGAAATCGTAACCGGCTCAGCAAAAGATTTGAAACCCGCAATTTTGATGTTAATGAGGTGCACCGATTAAAGACCCTCAGCTACCATCCCATTTCCAGGTGATTCAATCAACATCCACCAGACGGTTATTCGTGCGGAACAGTCTGCCGCAAAGAAGGTCGGCCGCTGACCGACTCATGCCACGACGCCAGATTTCGCCGACCTTCCCGCCAGTTGTCCGAACTGAACCGAAAATCCAGATACTCAAGCGCACAGGCAACTGTCAGCGGTCCAATCGAAAAGTCATCGGCCAATCGCCCTGATTCGTTTTCCAGAACATTCAATGCACGTTCGACTGCCGCCATGTATCGGTTGACAGAAGCGTCAGAACGCTGTTCCTCCGGTCTACGACCTTCAAGCAGTCGACCGATGGCCGCATCCAGGATACCGTCTCCGAGCGCCTGCAGACGCAAAGCGGTCCAACGCGCCAAGCCCTGCGGTGGAAACAGTCTCGGTGTGGAACCCAGACTATCCAAGTATTCGCAGATTAAGGGTGAGTCGAACAGCACCGTCCCATTCTCAAGCATCAGAGCGGGCACTTTTCCAAGCGGATTGTCCTGGCCGAGATCCGTATCAGGCGCCCAGGGATTGGTCAGCACGTTTTGCACCTGGTTGTCCAGACCGCATTCAATGATGGTTGCGGAAACTTTTCGAACGAACGGTGATGTGGTTGAATAACGCAATTGAAGCATTACATACTCTCTTAAAATGAAGTGAAGGGTAGCCCTTGATTGACGGCCGCCAATCTAAACTTGAAATTGTTGGGCAAATGTGGTACAAAAGCCGTTTTCCTAACTCGCAGTGATATGATGACACGACACGACTTTTTGGGTCAATTCATTTTACATCAACGAATACCATAATGGCTGGAAATTTATCAAACCTGGAACCCGATGCCGGTGCGCTGGATTTCGTTCCGTATGTGCTTGAGAAAAACGAAAAGTACATGAATGCCAAGCAGCAGGAACACTTCATGGGGATTCTGACGGGCTGGCGTCAGGTACTGCTGGATGAGTCGAATCGCACGGTCAGTACGCTGCAGGATGAAACAATCAACCACCCGGACCCCACCGATCGGGCCAGTCAGGAAGCGGAAATGTCAATTGAACTGCGCAATCGGGATCGGGAACGTCGACTGATTCGAAAAATAGATGATTCCATTACCAGACTGGAAGCGGGTGATTACGGTTACTGTGAAAGCTGCGGCATCGAGATTGGACTGGGTCGACTGGAAGCTCGACCCACTGCGACCCTGTGCCTAGATTGTAAAACGCTTGACGAAATTAAGGAAAGGCGAAAATATTGAAAAGCCGCGCGGCAGCGGAAATGCACGCCGGCGGCCCGGCCGCATCGGGGATTTACCAATAATTGCACGGCGGCGGCATATCCGGCAGTCGATATTGATCCGCGTAAGTCGCTGACACGAAATAAAGTCCGTCAGCGACCGCCGTCGCACCGGCCAGCGTTCGGTCTCCGGCCTCCAGGACTTCTCGCGCCCAGTCGGCATCCCGGTCCCCACAGCCAATCATCAGCAGTACGCCGATGATGTTTCTCACCATATGGTGCAAGAAACCATTCGCTTCAATATCCACCCAGAACCATGCTCCTTTGTGCCCGACATCAAGGGCTGAAACCGTTTTCATAGGAACTGTGCTGCCGCATCGGGCTGAGCGAAAAGCACTGAAGTCATGCCTGCCAATCAGCGACGCAGCCGCCGTTCGCATGCGACCGGCATCCAGGTCGCGAGGATACCAGCCGACTCGCCGAGCGAGATAACTCGGCCGCACCCGGCGATTCAGTATGACGTAGCGATAGCGGCGGCTGAGCGCGCTGAATCGCGCATGAAACGACGGTTCCATCTCACGCACCCAAAGCAGACTGACGGCGTTCGGCAGTTCTGAGTTGGTCCCCATCACCCAGGACCAATCACTCCGTCTGCTGGCCGACTCGAAATGCACAATCTGCCCCGAAGCATGAACGCCGGTGTCCGTTCGGCCCGCACAATGCACGCGTACCGGGTGGTTGGCTATTTTCGACAGTGCCGTTTCAACCGCCGCCTGAACGGTCGGCTGACCGGCCTGAATCTGCCAGCCGCGGAATCTTGATCCGTCATATTCGAAACAGGCGGCAATTTTCATAGGTATCTACGAGCGATGCGAAGGCGTTTTCATCAAGTATAATCGTTGACACTTTAACCATGAACTGCGGAGCTGACTTTGAGTTTAAATTTCAAACCGGAAACCGACTCCTTCCGGTCGGGACCCGATGAAACGGGTCATTTTGGCATCTACGGCGGCCGATTTGTCGCAGAAACGCTGATGCCTCTAATACTCAGCGTCGAAAAAGCCTATCGTTCCGCCAGCGGCGACCTCGATTTTCAGCGCGAATTCGATTACTATGCAAAGCACTACATCGGCCGACCCAGTCCGCTCTACCACGCCGCCCGACTGAGCGCGCATCTCGAAGGTCCCAAAATTTACTTCAAACGCGATGAATTAAATCACACTGGCGCACACAAAATCAACAACACGCTGGGACAGATTCTGCTGGCGCGGCGAATGAAGAAAACGCGGATCATCGCCGAAACCGGCGCCGGTCAACACGGCGTCGCCACGGCGACGGTCTGTGCGCTGTTCAATCTGCCCTGTGTCGTCTACATGGGTGAAACCGATATTGAACGGCAGGCACCGAATGTGTTTCGCATGAAACTGCTCGGTGCGGAAGTTGTCCCGGTTACATCTGGAACCGGCACCCTCAAAGATGCGATGAATGAAGCGCTGCGAGATTGGGTGGCGCACGTCGATTCGACTTTCTACATCATTGGCACCGTTGCCGGGCCGCACCCCTACCCGGAAATGGTGCGGAACTTTCAAAGCGTGATCGGCAATGAAACTAGAGAGCAGATTCTAGCGGCCGAAAACCGGTTGCCGGACTGTCTGGTCGCCTGCATCGGCGGCGGCTCAAATGCGATGGGGCTTTTTCATCCGTTTCTGGATCACGCCGACATCCGAATCATCGGCGTGGAAGCGGCTGGACTAGGAATCGAAACGGGCAAACACGCCGCCTCGATCTCCGGCGGCCAACCGGGCGTTTTACATGGAAACCGAACTTTCCTGCTACAGACCGATGATGGTCAGATCATTGATGCACACTCAATTTCGGCTGGGCTTGATTATCCGGGAATCGGTCCGGAACATTCCTGGTTACACGAAACCGGGCGGGTCGAGTACGTGTCAATTACTGATCGGCAGGCACTGGAAGCGTTTCAACTCTGCTGTGAGACCGAAGGCATCATTCCAGCCTTGGAACCCGCACATGCACTGGCGCATGTGATGAAAATCGCAAAAGAGTTCGACTCCAATCAGATTCTCGTCATGAATATGTGCGGGCGAGGCGACAAAGACGTCTTTTCCGTTGCTGAAGCATTGGGACATCAGCTGTGAGTGTCGAAACGCTCAGTGACACTCGAATCACGCGCTGTTTCGAAAGGCTTTCACACGAGAACCGTAAGGCGTTCGTCGCCTTTCTGACCGGTGGCGACCCAGACTACGAAACCAGTAGACAGCTGATTTCGAGGTTGCCGGCGGCTGGGGTGGATCTGATTGAAATTGGCATTCCTTTTTCCGATCCGATGGCTGACGGGCCTGCCATTCAGGCGTCCAGCCAACGTGCGCTCAAAAACGGCATGACACTGAACAAGTCGCTTGAACTGGTACAGGAGTTTCGGAAACTTGACGATATCACTCCAATCGTGCTGATGGGATATTACAATCCCATTTATCGGTACGGAGCGCATCAGTTTGTCTTAAAGTGCGCTGAAATTGGAGTTGATGGACTGATCATCGTTGACCTGCCACCGGAGGAAGACAAGGAACTGTGTGAGCCGGCACTGACTGCCGGACTGCATTGGATTCGCCTGGTGACTCCTTCAACCGATGACAGCCGAATCACCGCCGTATTGCACAATGTCAGTGGATTTGTCTACTATATTTCCGTTTTGGGTGTTACGGGCACCCGTAGCGCCCTGGCGGATCAGGTCAGCGTCGCGGTGAAGCGTCTGCGGACTCACACTCAACTGCCAATTGCAGTCGGTTTTGGCATCAAATCACCAGAAAATGCCAAGTCGGTCGCTGAACATGCCGACGGAGTGGTCGTTGGTTCAGCCATTGTCGAGATGGTCAGGGCCAACCTGAATGCGGATGGCAGGCCGAATGAAAATCTCGTCGAGAGGGTTCAGGATTTTGTGCAGGAAATAGCGATGGGCGTGGCGGCCGCCTGAACTCACCCAGTTACTTGGGTTCATTCAATTATCCTTTGTTCAGCGAACTTTCAAACCGTATTGTTTCAATTTGAATGATACGAAATCTCAAACGGGAAAAGTGCGTTTTCGACGCATTTAAGAACGGTCTACGGTTGGCATCAGTCGGCGCGGTTGGTCATGATCGCATCCGTGCTGGTCGTGTACAAGAACCAAGTCGATCGCGGCGACATCGAACCCGCGTGGAGAAAAGGGGTTGAGCTCACAACACGTAATCCTTCATCACCCCCAAAGTGCTGACGGGGTCTTTCAGCCCCAAATTTCAGCAGACTTCTGCAAGAAAGTGCTATGTGGCGAAACAGGGTGAGGTTCAGGCCGGCCTGTCAGGTACGATTAAAGTTGATGACAGAATCATGTGTTGAGCAGTGATTCGGGCTTTTGGACAGCGGCTGAGAAAAAATGTCCATTGAAACCGGGGGGGGGGGGCTTTCTAAAACGGACTGCAAACAATTCAGGCGCTGCTCTTTTGGTTGATCCGCCGACTGTAGTTCAAAGCCACCTTTCTTTCATTCTGCGTGCCACAGACAACAATTTCTACCAGCAGGTGCCAGATGTGGTCGGTATTGCCCATTTCAAAATCCATCCGCACCAGATCAAGTAGAGTTTTCACATTACTCAACTCCGAAATTGGACCCAACATATTCTCGATCAATTCGGATTCAATTTCAAAAACCGAATTGGGGCGAGGAATCGCGTCCTCTGGATATCGGTCGGGTGAGATCAATCGTCCGATTTCCGCCGCATGGCGACAGATTTCCTCATCGGCGTTGAGACCATCTGGAAAGATGGCGCGGACCAGTCTGTCATAAGCTGCTGAATCATTCCGCAACGCGCAGCAGGCCAATAGATACATCATCAGTCCGACATTTTCAGGCTGCTTCCTGTGTTCGATAAGGAGTGCCTTTTCTGCTCCATCTATGTCGCCGGCACGCAGGGTTTCGATGACATTGCGCGGTGCTACGCGATCAGCCCAGGCCAGAATCTTAGCCAACTCATGATCCGCAGCCGTCGCATCCCCATCATCCGAACGCGGTTTGATGCGCGGACCTGAGGTCGTCTTTGATTTTTTTTGCGAATGAACAGCCAGGTCAGCCAATACCAGTCCTACACAAATTACGAACATCAGACTGGAAAAAAACAGCGCTGCAATCAGAATCCATAAGACGCGGGAGGACAGATTCTCATTGATTCGCTGTGTTGCTCCAGCCCAAAGATCTTTCAGACTGTTCCCCTCAATCTGGCTTATTTCCCGCCACAGATATACAAATGTTCTGTGCAGTTCGTCGACGATTACGATCAGCTCACTTTCCATGTTCCGGTCTGAACTCAAGATTCGTCGAAAACTTTACCAACCCATAAATCAAAAAGAAACCATCGGTACGTCGCCGACTGGGGAATGTGAGATAGGTCATCTATTGCCGCCTTACCCGCGCAAGGCTTCACAGGAAAGGTACGCCACCTATCGTTCGCGGACACCACCATCATCTATCAGGTATTCAGCGATCTGAATGCTGTTTAAGGCGCCGCCTTTCCTGACATTGTCAGACACGATCCACATGTTCAGACCCAATTCGTGGGAGAGGTCTTCGCGAATTCGGCCAACAAAAACATCATCCCGATTGGCCGCCTCAGTTACCGCAGTTGGGTACCGCAGGGCATCGGGATCATCAACGACCGTTACACCGTCGGTTTGCCGAAGCAGATCGCGTGCGTCATCTGCCGTCAGTTTTTGCCGAGTTTCGATGTGTACCGCTTCTGAATGACCGAAAAACACCGGCACTCTGACAGTTGTTGGATTAACTCGGATCGTATCATCATTCAGAATTTTCTGTGTCTCCCACACCATTTTCATTTCTTCCTTGGTGTAACCATTCTCCTGAAACACATCAATCTGTGGGATCGCGTTGAAGGCAATCTGTTTCGGAGCGACTGTGATCTCAACTGGGTGACCGTTCAGCAGTGCGGCTGACTGGTCAGCCAGTTCGCGCACTGCCGTCCGCCCGGCGCCAGAAACGGATTGGTAGGTACACACATTGATTCTGTCAATACCTACGGCATCGTAAATTGGCTTCAGCGCGACGACCATCTGAATCGTCGAGCAGTTTGGATTCGCAATCAGCCGATCATCTTCCTGCAGCGTATCACCATTCACTTCGGGTATCACCAGAGGAACATCGGGATCGTATCGAAATCGGGAGGTGTTGTCAATGACCGTGCAACCCTCGGCGACAGCTTTGGGCACATAGATATCGGAAACGCCGGCGCCGGCGGAAAACAGTCCAAACTGTACGCATGAAAAGTCAAACTCTGACAGCAATCCGACACGAACGGTCTGATCTCGAAATTGCAGTGCCGACCCCGCTGAGCGCTCACTACCGAGCGGAAAAATTTTGCCGACTGGAAATTTGCGTTCTTCCAGTATCGACATCATCGCCTCGCCAATCATGCCCGAAGCGCCAACAACTGCTACGTCATATGATTCCTGCATTCCTGAATCCACCTGTTCCAGTTAATCCGACCATCAATTCAAGCGCCGTCCGATCTCATTCAGGACCTCTGATCCCATCCGCTCGGTGCCCACCGCTTCAGCGCCTTCAAAGTATATGTCAGGCGTCCGCAGACCTTTTTCAATCACCCGTTCGACGGATTGCTCCACGATGTCGGCCACTTCGTCCATTTTCATCGTATACCGCAGCAGCATGGCGAGTGACAGAATCGCCGCCATCGGATTCGCCAGGTCCTTGCCAGCAATATCCGGTGCTGTTCCGTGAACCGGTTCATACAATCCCTTCTGTCTGCTGTCGAGTGAGGCCGATGGCAGCATACCGATTGAACCGGTCAGCATCGCCGAAATATCCGAGAGAATGTCACCGAACATGTTTGTGGTAACAATCACATCAAACTGCTTTGGATCTCGCACCAGCTGCATCGCGGCATTATCGACCAACATATGCGTCAATTCAACATCTGGGTACTCCGCGCCGACTTCGGTTACCACTTCCCGCCAGAATTCGGTTGTCTCCAGCACATTGGCTTTGTCAATGGAACAGACCCGACGGTCACGCTGCCGAGCAATCTGGAATGCGACATGGGCGATTCTTGAAACCTCGTCATCATGATAAACAAGGGTATTGATCCCGCGGCGGCGACCTGACTGAAGGGTTTCCACTCCTCGTGGCTCTCCGAAATAAATCCCACCCGTAAGTTCCCGAATGATCAATATGTTCAATCCCGCGATGATCTCGTCTTTGAGTGAGGAGGCGGAAGCAAGCGACGGGAAAAGGATCGCCGGCCGCAGATTGGCGAACAGGTCCAATTCCCGACGCAACCGCAGCAGTGCGGTTTCAGGTCGCTCCGCTCTTGGCAGTGCATCCCATTTGGGTCCACCGGCGGCACCAAATAAAATTGCATCACAGGATTTTGCCATGGACAGTGTTGATTCGGGAAGCGAATGACCAGTTTTGTCATGCGCCGCACCACCCAGGTCCGCGTACTCCAAGTTAACGTCTAAGGCCTGCGCCTCGCGCAAAAGGTCTATCACGCGCACCGCCTGAGTAACAATTTCGGGACCGATCCCGTCACCGGGAATAATCAATAGGTTCGTTGACATTTATTTACCGCTGTTAAGAAAAATGCTCGTGAAAGCTCAATTCGCACAAGGGCGCCTTACGATGCGACCTTCTGTACAATTCTGCTAAAATGGGCGATTGTTATGGAACTTGAATCGTGAATATGAAGCGCAAAAAAAGATCCCGCGTAGACACCACTTCTGCCAACTTCAGAAATTTAGTAGTCTCACTTTCCGAATCGATCGGACAGCACCAGATTTCAGTGGTGCTAGACGCCATGCATCCGGACACGCTGATCTCATCCGAAGCTGTTCATTATGAACTGGTAAAGAAAATTTTTCGCGACATTTATCGCGCCAATCACTGTTATCATCTCAACGCACCCATCGACTGCCATACCACTTTTGATGTGTTGGGAAGAATACATGCAGAACTCATTGACTCCGAAAAATCGGATGTCGACCAAATTGGATTGCTATACAGCATTGGAGAATTCACCCGGAATTTTTTCGAGACTCACAACTCCTGCCCACCCATGCCAACCTTTGAGGCGCACCCTTCTTCAGTTACCCGCCTGGGATGATTCGCCTTCTCACCAACGGGGAAACACGTTCGCATTGACTCAGACCAAGACGTTCAATCTTGCTGCGGAACATGCTTTTTGGCGGGATTCATAAAACTGTCGCTCACACTCTGACGGTTCAGTTTTCGAGAGTATTGTTGTGGTCACTTGATAGAAAAACCACGGTCACACCTTTATCCCCCAGTCAGTATAGTTACTTGGGCGCTATTTGAGCCGACCTAAGCTGCGAAAATGAGACAGGTGCTGAATCTCACGCCAAATTCAAAACATCTGCTGACAGGGTCTGTGATCACACCGGCTAGTCTTCTCCCGTCGCTTCAAACGCATCACTCGCCAATTCGGCATCATCACCCTCCACTGACTTACCATCGGCCACACCTGGAATAAGTGGAGCTGGAGGCGTTACGTCGGCGTTCTGTCCGCGATGTCTGAGCGCATGATCCATCAACACCAATGCCAGCATCGCTTCGACAATTGGAGTGGCCCGCAGACCAACACAGGGGTCGTGGCGCCCGGCAACCGAAATTTTCACCGGCTGGCCTTCCACATCAACCGTCATGCCAGGCAGAACGATGCTTGAAGTCGGTTTGAATGCGACGCGGGCGACGATCGGCTGACCCGTCGAAATGCCACCCAAAACACCGCCGGCATGATTGGATGCAAATCCACCAGCAGTCATTTCGTCTCGAAATTCTGAACCTTTCATCCGGACGCTTTGAAATCCGGCGCCTATCTCGACACCCTTTACCGCATTGATGCCCATCATTGCGGTTGCAATATCCGCATCGAGTCGGGAGTACACCGGCTCTCCCCAACCCACCGGTACACTGTTCGCTTCCACGGTCACAGCGGCGCCGATGGAATCTCCCGCACGACGCAGCTCGTTGATATAGTCGCTCAAGCGGCCGACATCTTCCAGATTCGGCCAGAAAAACGGATTCTGGTCAACCGCCTCCCAACGGTGTGATGTCGGTTTCAGACTTCCAATCTGTGAAACAAATCCTCGTATCGCAACGCGGTATCGCTCGCGCAGATATTTTTTGGCAATGGCACCCGCGGCAACGCGCAGCGCCGTCTCGCGCGCGGATGAACGTCCACCACCCCGATGGTCTCGGATTCCATACTTCTGCAGGTAAGTGTAATCGGCATGACCGGGACGAAACCGGTCGGCAATTTTCGAGTAATCCCGGGAGCGCTGTTCGGTATTTCGAATCAGCAGGCCAATCGGTGTACCAGTGGTGCGACCCTCAAACACCCCAGATAGAATCTCCACCCGATCAGACTCGCGTCGCTGCGTCGTATAACGCGAAGTTCCCGGCCGGCGGCGATCAAGCTCCGTTTGTATATCGCTGGTCGTCAACGCCATTCCAGGTGGACAACCATCAACCACACAACCGATCGCCAGCCCGTGACTCTCCCCGAAAGACGTCAGCGTAAACAGTTTCCCGAAGGTATTTCCTGACATGGGTCAGATATTCCGCACGCCCAGACGACAGGCTGAATCAATGGACCGAACCAGCGCATAAAACGGAATGATCGAACGCAGCTGAGTTACTCTAGGCATGATGCCCAACCCTTCCCGATCCGAATATTCATCACATTCATTCAGTTCCTCGAGCAGCCGCGAGAGTTCCGCCGCCATCGCCTGGAATGTGCCCGAGTAATCATAAAGTTCATCATCCAGATCTTCCTGAACACACAGTGAGAGCTCCTCAAACTCGAAAATCGCCTGCCCGACTGCATCTTTAAGCTGCGCAACCGATCTCAGCGGATTCAACGGTCAGCTCCCTTCAGGTGATGGGAAGGGTTACACCAACCTGTCCCTGATACTTGCCCTTTCGGTCCTTGTATGATGTTTCGCACGGTTCAGATGCCTCCAGGAATATCACCTGCGCGACACCTTCATTCGCATAAATTCTTGCCGGAAGCGGTGTGGTATTGGAAAATTCAAGCGTCGCGTAGCCTTCCCACTCGGGTTCAAATGGCGTAACGTTGACGATGATCCCACAGCGCGCATAAGTCGACTTTCCCAGACATACGGTCAGCACATTGCGTGGAATTCTGAAAAATTCAACGGTCCTGGCCAAGGCGAAGGAGTTCGGCGGCACAATGCAGACGTCGCCGCAGAAATCGACGAAACTATCGCCGGAAAAAGCTTTTGGATCAACGATTGCAGTATTGATGTTGGTGAATATCTTGAATTCTCGGGAACAGCGGATGTCATAACCATAACTGGAGGTGCCATATGAAATCACCGGGTTACCATCCAGCCGATTGATCTGCTGCGGCTCAAACGGCTCAATCATGCCATATTCCTCCGCCATCCTGCGAATCCACTGATCTGATCTGATCGACATGACTTATCCTGACCCTCAGGTGTTCTGTATCACGATGGACGGAAAATCACCGCGGAAGTCTTTTTTGCGGCGCGACAGCCGAGCAGCTGCGGTACGGGCTATGGTGCGGTAAATTTTCGCAATCTCGCCATCTGGATCATCGATCACCGTCGGCCGACCGCGGTCCGCGTCCCGGCGAATCCGCGTGTCAAGCGGAATGCCGCCAAGATAGGATACACCATATTCCTCAGCCATGCGCTGACCCCCACCCTCACCAAAAATATGCTCCTGATGTCCACAGTTGCCGCAAATGTGCATGCTCATGTTTTCAACCACACCAAGCACTTCGATTTCAACTTTTTCAAACATCCGATAAGCCTTTCTCGCATCCAGCAGTGCTATATCCTGGGGTGTGGTAACAATTATCGCACCACTGACCGGAACTCGCTGCGCCAGCGTCAGCTGCGTGTCGCCCGTGCCTGGAGGCAGATCAATCACCAAATAATCCAGATCGGTCCAGGCGGTCTGATTCAGCAGCTGTTCCAGCGCCTGCGTAACCATCGGCCCCCGCCATATCATTGGCGTTTCCTCCTCGATTAAAAAACCGATGGACATGGTCTGCAGGTGATAACTGAAAACCGGCTGCATTGATTTTCCGTCTTTTGACTGCGGCTTCCCCCGCACACCAAGCATTCTAGGCTGACTCGGGCCGTAGATATCCGCATCCAGAATGCCAACCTGCGCCCCTTCCGCTGACAGCGCCAGCGCCAGATTCGCCGACACCGTCGATTTACCGACACCGCCCTTGCCAGATGCCACCGCGATCATATTCTTAACATTACCTATGGGTGTAACACCCTTCTGCACCGAATGAGAAAAAACCTTGTTACTGACCGATACTTCGATCTCAGAGATACCCTCAAGCTCCATGACGCGCCTCTCGACCTGCGACTGCAGCTCAGGCAGATAACTTTTGGCTGGATATCCCAACTCAATTCTGACACGCACCAGCTGATCTTCAACCGATATGTCCTTTATCTTTCGATCATCGATGAATGAGGTTTCAGAATGCGGATCCTTAATCGGTCTCAATACCGATTCAATATCGGATTTGGTAACAGTTGTCATATGGTTTAATCATCATCCAGTTGGTTTTGATTGCTACCCAGCGGATGAATTCACCGACGTGCTGAGTAAACAAGAATTAAAATACGAAAAATAAACGCAATAGGCCTCACCGGCATTCCAATTATCGCAACTTCTGGCCGGCTGCTGATATTTTAGCACACGGCAGATCGGTTGCTGAGTGCTGACGGCGCGGCTGATTGCCAGACGTTCTACGAATCTGGCAGTGAACCGATGCGGCTCCAAAACCAGACAAGGCATCAGCAATGCAGAGGAAAATTCTTGTAACAAGCGCCCTACCGTATGCCAACGGCCCACTACACCTGGGACACATGGTGGAATATGTGCAGACGGACATCTGGGTTCGCTTTCAGAGAATGAACGGCAATCAGTGTTATTTCGTCTGTGCTGACGACGCCCACGGCTCACCAATCATGATCCGCGCCCGTCGTGAGAATATCACACCGGAACAGTTGATTCAACGATACAGGGATGAACATGAAAAAGACTTTGCGGATTTCAACATCTCTTTCGACAATTACCACTCAACTCACTCGTCGGAAAACCGAGAACTGGCCGAATTCATTTACCTTGAGCTGAAAAAAGGCGGTCACATTCACCGCAGGGTGATCAATCAGGCCTATGACCCCAGTGAAAAAATGTTTCTGCCCGACCGTTTCGTCAGCGGCAGCTGCCCTCGCTGTGATGCCGAAGATCAATACGGAGACAGCTGCGAGAAATGCGGTGCGACCTACACCCCGTCAGAGCTGAAGAACCCGGTCTCCGTGCTGTCCGGTCTACCACCGGAACAGCGCGAATCGGAGCACCTGTTCGTTCGCCTGAGCGATTTTGCCGACATGCTCAAACATTGGGTTGGCAGCAAGCTTTCCCAGAGCGAGGCCCGCAACAAACTGCAGGAATGGTTCGACGTGGGGCTTACCGATTGGGATATTTCTCGAGACGCGCCTTATTTCGGATTTCAGATACCCGGAGAGCAAAACAAATATTTCTACGTCTGGCTTGATGCTCCAATTGGTTATATTGCCAGCTTCAAGAATCTGTGCGAGCGAGAGAATATCGACTTTGATGCGTTCTGGAAAGATGAGGAGCAGACGGAACTCTACAACTTCATCGGTAAAGACATTCTTTACTTTCACACGCTCTTCTGGCCGGCCATGTTATACGCCGCCGGATTTCGCAGGCCGACCGATGTCTATACGCACGGCTTCCTGACTGTAAACGGGAAGAAAATGTCAAAATCACGAGGAACTTTCATCATGGCGCGCACCTATCTGGATCAGCTGGATCCCGAGTATCTGCGATACTACTACGCCTGCAAGCTAAATGAGAAGATTGAAGACATCGACCTGAATCTGCAGGATTTCATCCAGCGCATCAATTCAGACCTGATTGGTAAAGTCGTCAATATTGCCAGCCGCTGCGCGAAGTTCATCTCCCATCGATTTGACGGCCGACTGAGTGCGGCACTTGATGACGTGGGACTCTATCAGCAACTGGCGCAGGCGCGAGATTCCATCTCTGAGGCCTATGAGAAACGTTCCTACAGCCGGGCCATGCGCGAGATCATGCTATTGGCTGATAAGGCCAACCAATATGTCAATGATGCGCAGCCTTGGGTCATCGCCAAAGATCCCAATCAGCTGCACCGGCTGCAAAGCGTGTGTACACAGGGTCTCAACATGTTCCGAGTGCTGATGCATTTCCTGGCTCCCGTCGTGCCTGAGCTGGCGAAGCGCAGTTCCAGCTTCCTGAACGACTCCATCACTCAGCTGAGCGACGTCGACACTCCTTTGCTTGATCACTCGATTTCTCCTTATGTTCATCTGATGACGCGGATTCAGCAGAAAGATGTGAACGCCATTATCGAAGCCTCCAGAGACAAAGAAGAAAAAAATGAAACCGTCGAAGTCGAGGACATTTCAATTGAGGATTTTGCCAGAATTGATCTCCGCACCGCCAAAATAATCCACGCGGCGGATGTGGAAAATTCAGACAAACTGCTTCGGCTTGAAGTTGATCTGGGCGACGAAACGCGACAGATCTTCGCGGGCATCAAAGGCTTTCACAAACCCGAAGATCTGATCGGCCGCAATGTCGTCATCGTGAAGAATCTCAAACCTCGAAAAATGAAATTCGGTACGTCCGAAGGGATGGTTCTAGCGGCGGGAAATGCGGACAGTCTGTCGCTGATCAATCCCGGCGACGAAGTTGAACTGGGTGCGCGGGTGAGTTGAACACACAGCTTCGAACAGCAGCGTCCGTCGCCGAAATCGATCGGCATCTTCCGCAGACACAGTGTACGGCGTGCGGCTTTGCGGATTGTCAGGCCTACGCAGAAGCGCTGTTCTCGGGCAGGGCGTCTGGCAATCGCTGCCCGCCGGGCGGGGCCGTCACGCGGTCTGCGCTCAATCGTCTTCTAGATCATTCAGATCAATCGCTGGCGGACGACTGTCAACCTTTTGCAGGTCGTCAGGTGGCGACGATCATCGAGTCTCAATGCATCGGCTGCACTCTGTGCATCGGTCCCTGCCCGGTCGATGCGATTGTTGGCGCCGCGCGACAGATGCACAGTGTTCTGACTGAAGAGTGCACGGGCTGTAATCTGTGCATCAGTGTCTGCCCGGTAGACTGCATCGAAATGACCGACGCTCCATATGAGCGAAAAGGTGAAACTTGGCCGGAATTCCTAGATTCCGAAGTCAGTCGATGGCGATACCTGGTCAACCGGCGCCGCCAGCGCCTGCAGAAAAATACAATGCCGGAGGCGACCGCTGAACGCGATGACATACGGCAGGAAATTCGACGCGCCGTGAATCGGGAACGCACCAATCGATGGAAAAGGGTGGCGCGCGCCGCGCGGGTGACAGAATCTCGAAGTCCAATTCAATGAATGCGGAAAAAAGATATGAAGCATTCTCCCGGCTGCGCGACGCAAATCCCAGTCCAACGACCGAGTTGAACCATCGAACTCACTTCGAACTGCTGATCGCAGTCGTTCTTTCAGCCCAATCCACCGACCGGGCGGTCAATCAAATTACGACCAGGCTGTTTGCCAGAGCACCAGACCCTCAATCAATGCTGGAACTGGGTGTCGATGAATTACGCGAGGAGATCAAATCGATCGGTCTGTTCAACAGCAAGGCGAACCATATCATACAGCTATGCAGGATTCTGATAGAACGGTACGATGGCGACATCCCTTCGGACCGACAGCAGCTGGAGTCTCTGCCCGGAGTCGGACGGAAGACTGCGAACGTCATCCTGAACACCGCGTTCGAGCAACCGACCATCGCAGTTGATACGCACATTTTTCGAATTTCAAACCGAATGGGTCTCGCACCGGGTAAGAACGTCGCACAGGTCGAGCAGAATCTGCTGCGGCGAGTGCCGAAAGAATTTCTGCTCAACGCCCATCACTGGCTGATTCTGCACGGCAGGTATACCTGCACTGCAAAAAAACCGCGCTGTCATACGTGCATTATTTTTGATCTGTGCGAATATTCCGACAAAATGGCATTTGCTGAACCCGAAACGCGGGGAGACCTCGATGTCAGGTGAGCGGAACGAACGGAATGTTCTGTTTGATATATGGAAAAAAATGCAGAGGAAGCAAAAAATGGACGGCTTTGAAAAATTGGTCAGTAAAGTCATTGCCATGCACCCACAATCGCATGGTCTACTGTCGCAGCCCGAAGTTTTCGCAGACCGCGAGTTCAGCCACAAGGAAATGGATGTATTCGCCCACCTTGGTCTGCATGCCGTTGTAATGGAAATGATCAACAGTGACTCGCCGAGCGGATTTCGTTCAATTTATGATCAGCGCGTTAACCAGACGAAAGATAGGCACCGAGCTCAGCACGACCTGATGGAAGCCCTATTCGGCTGGTGGATCGCCCATTCCGAAAACGAAGCGGAAGCGCCGGACACAGATGAGTTCATGGCAGAACTTCGAGACCGATTCAATGAACGGGGAACATAAACCTCAATTTCGATGGGGAACTCAGATTTGCCTGCGGTATGATCTGGCACCCTACTGAAGTCTCAGCGCCGATTTTGTGTGAAGTGAACCAATGGTGTGGGAGGTGCCGTCTTGTGAGGCCTGCAGATCGGACGTTCGAATATGCGCACATTCCAATAAAAATCTGAATTATTATTGAAACAATTGCGAATCGATTCAAGTCAGATTCACAGCAACCAGCCATTGTGGCACTGGAAAACATATTTTTATTTTCATGTTCATTTGGAGGACAAATATATGAAATCACAGAAAGTTCTAATTGCATCAGCCATCAGTGGCGCACTCGCCCTTGGTTCAATGGCCCTGACGACCGCTGTTTCTGCGGATGACATGGAAAGATGCTACGGCGTTGCCAAAGCCGGACACAATGACTGTCAGACGGCCAACAGTTCCTGTGCCGGCACATCAACCATGGACTCCCAGGGTGATGCATTTGTAGCCGTACCGAAAGGACTGTGCGCAAAACTCACAGGCGGCACTCTGGAGCCCATGTCGTAATACAGACTGTCTCTTTTCAACTGCGTGTTGTTTAATGGCTTCGCACCTGATTCCAGCAGAATCTGTTGGAATCGGGTTGCGTAGCGAACACTGCGAGTATGTCGCAACAGAAAATCCTGCGGTCGACTGGTACGAAATTCACAGTGAGAACTATTTCGGTCAAGGTGGTGCCCCACACATCTGGCTGCGACAGATTCGTCAGAACGCAAACCTCAGTTTTCATGGCGTGGGGCTTTCGCTCGGCTCGACTGATCCCCTCAATTCCATCCATCTGCAAAGGCTCAGAGAACTGATAGAAATCTATGACCCGGCCCTGGTTTCTGACCATCTGTCCTGGAGTTCAGTCAACGGGGTCCATCTTCATGATCTGCTACCCCTGCCGTTTACCAAAGAAACCGTTTCACACCTTGCGGATCGAATCGAACAGGTTCAGGAATATCTGCGTCGTACCATCCTGGTCGAAAACGCTTCGACATACCTCGAGTTTTCCCATTCCGAGATGCCCGAATGGGAATTCATCAACGAAATCTGCCGACTGAGTGGTTGTGGGCTGCTGCTTGACGTCAACAACGTCTACGTCAATTCCTGCAATCATCAATTCAGTCCAACTGAACTGCTCACACACCTGTCCGCAGATATCGTTCAGGAAATTCATCTATCCGGACATTCGGTCAAGCAGTGGCCGCAAGGCAAGATCCGTATTGACACCCACGATAACAGAGTCTGTGACGAGGTTTGGAATCTGTATGAGTCTGCGGTCAACCGCTTCGGCGCGGCTCCGACATTGATTGAATGGGATAAAAACCTGCCAGAATTTACTGTTCTGATGGATGAGGCGAACCTTGCCCGAATCTACCAGCAGGAAGGTCACCGTGCAACTGCTTGATCTGCAGAATCAGTTCTGCGAGCAGCTTCTCAGCAAGCGACACACCGATGTTGAAGGTGTGATCGAACCGCACGGCTTTCAGCCCGCCCAACGTATCAATATCTACCGAAACAACATCAGTTCGACGCTAGCCGATACACTGGCAGACATTTACCCCGTGAGTTGCGCAATGGTTGGCGGTGATTTTTTCAGATCGATGGCATCTAGGTACAATCGCAGTCACCCTTCGGCGAGTGGAAATCTGCATGACTATGGCACACGCCTGCCGGCATTCATGCGAAACATGCCAGAACTTGCAGATCTGCCCTTCCTGCCAACCATCGCTGAAATCGACTGGGCCTGCCACATCGCCTATCATGCCGCCTCACTTCCCGAACTGGGCATCGACAGCCTGAACCACTGTTCAGTCGACGATTATGAGCATCTGCTGTTCACACTCCATCCCGCAGTCCAAGCGATCTGCTCTGAGTTTCCCATTTATGATATTTGGAAATTTGCCACCTCAGATGACCAGAACTCATCCATACCCGACACCAGATCCGGTAGCCAGCAGGTACTGGTTTACCGGAAAGAAGGCTTGGTCAGAGTCGCCAATATTGATATCGACCTGTTCAAAATATTCGAACGCATCGGCGAACGGCAGACGCTGGGCAAGATATTTCCATCAATACTGAAATCGAATCCAAATTACAATCTACAGCAGGGCTTGTATCAGCTGTTCACGTTCAATGCCATTTCCCTGATTACAGTCGACCGACGCCAACAAAACTAATATTTCTACTCTTCACCCTGCGATTGCAAACCATGTTAAAAGACTCTGTCATTGTTCAGTACTATCGCCAGGCCATCTGCCTGCTGAATTGTTGTGCGCCAATAGGAGACCTGCTTCTGCGGCTTTGGATCGCAAACATATTCTGGAAAGCCGGACTGACTAAAATCGCCAATATGAGTTCGACTCTCTACCTTTTTCAATACGAATATGCAGTGCCGTTCATTCCTTACGAGCTAGCCGCCTACATGGCCATATTTGCGGAATTGGTTTTTCCAGTTCTATTGGTGCTCGGACTTGCAACGCGGATTTCCGCCGGTACGCTGTTCTTATTCAATTTCATGGCCGTCATCTCTTACCCGACGCTGAATCCTGCAGGTATCGTGCAACATCAGGCTTGGGGAATCATGCTGCTCATTCCACTGTTTCACGGCGCGGGGGCGATATCGCTGGATCATTTCATTCACAAACGACTCCCAAAATAACGCAGAAATTCAGTGATCACATTCGACATGCCAACCCTCACCACCGGATCAGCAGTTGATGACCTGACGGTCAAACGTGAGCATTTGAGCACGTGCTGGAATTTCCCCCTTACTCTGTATGAAAACGGCATAAAGAAACTCAGGCGCATCCAAATCCGCGAGATTCAGGTCAATTTGGGTAAACTCTGCAACCAGGCCTGCAACCACTGTCATGTTGACGCCGGACCCAATCGAACGGAAATCATGTCTTGGCAGACAATGGAAAAAATCATCCGCTGGTGTGCCGAAAATCGATTGGACTCATTGGATGTTACTGGCGGAGCACCTGAACTGAATCCAAATTTCAGACGGTTTATTGACGCCCATCTAAAAAATGGCTCAGCGATCACATCGCGCTGCAATCTGACTGTGCTGCTGACCAAGGGTCAGGAGGACCTCGCCACCTGGTATGCGGAGCGGCGAATAAAACTGATCTGCTCGCTCCCATGCTACACCCGGGGAAATCTCGAACAGCAGCGCGGTAAGGGCGTCTTCGATCAAAGCATACGGGCGCTGCAGATGCTCAATGAACTCGGATACGGCAGACAGCCAGAGCTGCAGTTGGACCTTGTCTACAACCCCAGTGGCGCCTTTCTTCCCCCCGCTCAGGATGAACTTGAAACGACATACAAAACACGACTGGCCGCTGATTTCGACATCCATTTCAACCACCTGTATACGTTGACCAACCTACCGATCAGCCGCTTTCGGCACTACCTGGAGCGAACCGGCGAATACGATCGCTACATGACTATGCTACAGGCGCAATTCAATCCACATACCGTGCCTGAACTTATGTGTCAACACATTGTCAGCGTGGACTGGTTGGGGCGTATTTATGATTGCGATTTCAACCAGATGCTGGAGATGCCCGCTGGTTGGCGGCCGGCAAGATTTTTATGGGATCAGAATGTTCAACAGATGATCGGTCAGCCAATCGCAACTGATTCGCATTGTTTTGGATGCACTGCGGGATCAGGTAGCAGCTGCGGTGGTTCGCTCACCTAAGCGTGAACACCTGATCGCCGCCTCGCCACTTCGAGCGCAACCACTCCAACCGCGACCGACACGTTAAGACTTGAAATTCTGCCGGGCGTCGGGATGCGCGCCAATTGATCGCACTTTTTTTGAGTCCCTGCCCGCAATCCACACTCTTCGGCACCGAACACCAGTACGCTGGAATCTGTGAAATCAACGTCATAAATCGATTCGATCGCCGATTCATCAAGTCCGACGATAAAGTAATTGTGTGCTTTCAACTCGTCAAGTGATCTGGCCAAGTTGGATGCAAGATAGAGTGGAGTCGTTTCGACCGCGCCCGCAGCAGTCCGAGAAACTGTCGGCGTAATGGCGCAGCCGCGATGACGAGGCAATATTACACCGCTGGTGCCAGCAGCATTGGCACTTCGCAGACAGGCACCCAGATTGCGCGGATCCTCGATGCCTTCCAGTGCGATAATTAAATCGCGTTTCGAGAGACCGTCAAGCCATGTTGCAAGATTTGGCGGGCGAATTCCACGCCGGCGCGCATGACTCAGCACAATGACACCTTGATGTTTGTTGCCCTCGCTGAGCTCGGTCAACTCAGCGGGTGGTAACCGACTGACTTCGATGTTACTGACCTTTGCCAAGTGTGCTATTTCCAGCAATCGTCGATCATGACGTTTATCGCTCAGAAGAACTGATGCGATTTCATCGGTTCGATACTGAAGCATCGCCTTTGCGACGTGAACGCCAAAATGTTTCTTCATTTTTGAGTATACGCGATCTCCCATTGATTTCAGTTTATGCCAGTTCAAAATCAATATAGCCAAATTCGGGATCGGTGTCAGTTACCCTCACCCTAAGGCAATCGCCGATGCCGAAGCGTTTACCACTACGGCTGCCAACCAGGTTTCTCAAGGTCTCGTTGTAATGGAAGTACTCATTGCTCAATTTGGACACCGGCACCATCCCACTGACATACGGCATCGCCAACTGAACAAACACACCGAATTTCTTGGTATCGACAATGACACCATCAAATGTCTCTCCTATATGGGCTCGCATAAACGCCGCCTTAAGCCACCGTTCGGCATCTCTTGCGCAGCTCTCCGCCCGTCTTTCTGAGATGGAACATCTCTGCGCGAGGAGTGGCAGGTTCAGAGCTTCATGGGTATCTCCAGTACCATTCAAGATGTTTTTGATCAACCGATGAACGATCAAATCCGGATAGCGTCGAATCGGCGAGGTGAAATGCGTATACTCGGGAAAATTCAATGCGAAGTGAGGGCTTTTTTTCGGCGAGTATACGGCCATTTCGAAGCTTCGCAACAGATGAAGCTGTAGCGCAGAGAACAGCGATGGATCACGAACCTTCAGCTTATCAAAAATGATCTGATATTCATCAAGCGTTGAGTTGCCCGTCAACTTTGACTGTACACCTATATCATTCAACATTTGATTGATGAATGACAGATTTAATGGTGTTGGGGAGTCATGAATCCGATACAGTCCTGCGACCTTATAGTGTTTGGCAATAAACTGAGCCGCACAGACATTGGTAACAAGCATCGTCTCCTCAATCAGACTGTGTGATAAGAATTTTGGAGCCTGTCTGACTGATGAGACCTCACCCTCGGAATCAAAACCATAGCTTGCCTCTGGTATATCCAGAGTCAGGGCACCCCTAGCTTCTCTAGCCTTCATAAGCGCGTCACGCAGTTCATGTAGATGATGTAAACTGGCAACAATATCCGGATGCCAATTGCTACCCCAACCTATGTCCTGCACAGCTTCATAGGTCAGCCGGGCGCGGGAACGGATCACCGCTTCGTAAAACTCATAGGAAGCAACTGTTCCATTCGCCGCCACTACCATTTCACAAATCATCGCCAAGCGGTCCACTTCGGGTTTAAGAGAACAGATGTCGTTGGACAGTTCAAGTGGAAGCATGGGCACTGATTCACAGGGAAAATAGATTGATGCGCCTCGGTCTCCAGCGATGGCATCAATCGTCGAACCGGGCCTGACATAGTGGGCAACATCAGCAATCGCGACGAACAGACGGAATTTTCCGTGGTCCATCCTTTCACAGTACACCGCATCATCATGATCTTGTGCCATCACTGGATCTATGGTTACAAAGGACAGATTTCGTAGATCTCTGCGTCCGTTCATTTCCATCGAGACTCCGGGTTGGGCGTTCGCTTCAATTTCACTCAAAACCGGCACGGTCCAATTGTCTTTCACTCCGAATCTTGACATAGCGACGGCTGCGGCCAACTCACACTGATTCAGCAAATACCGATCAATAGAGAGAATTTTCCAGATGACGTGCTTGTGAGTTCGGTTATTTCTGCTTAGGGTTGCCACCACATACTGGTTACGTTTCAGTTCAAATCTTTTGTCAGGAGGCGCAATGACACCAGGTAGTGAGAGACCAACCGAAGCCAATAAAGGAACTGATTGATAGGTACTCTTCTCATACTCAACCTGCAAGACCGCCTGAAACTGGCGACGAGGCTTGATACTCAAAGTTTCGGTCTTGAGATGCTTTCGCCCCTGCAGTTTTCCAACTTCACCTTCAACCTGATCGCCTGGCAGTAATCCAGGACAGTGTTTTGCTGAAAAAGTAAAAATCTCTCCATTCTCGGCTCGCAGTCGTACGGTTCGCAGGCTGACATAATCAACCGTCGCTGTCATCAGCTCTGATCGTCGTTTGATCCTTGAATGTTTGATTCGGCGTTTTTTCATCAGCAGCTTTCCGTACACAACGGCGTGGCAGTCGGTAAGCGATTGAGATCTGAACTGGAGATCAACCGACCATTTCGATCGGATTGAGACAATCGGACTCGTTGTATTTCGGGTTGTTTATGTGGGTTGCAATTGGGTTAGCCGTCAACCGTCCCTCTGCATATGGAACAGTCAGCCGTAGTGCCACTTCATGATCGCCACCGAGCCAGATGTCCCAATTTTCCGAGTCAATGATGACAGGCATTCTGAATTTTGAATTGTGAATTTCTGCCATTAATTGATTTGCCTGAGTGGTCACAATCGAACACGACTCAAATGCCGCACCCTCGGAATCCCAGTTCTGTTCCCACAGACCGGCAAATGCCATCACTGACTGATCTCGGTGAAATATGTGCCATGGTTGCTTTGTCCTTTGGTTTGCTACATTCTGCCATTCATAAAATCCAGTTGCTGGAATGAGACATCTTCGCGCCTTCTGCCAGGCATTCCGGAAACTGACTTTCGAATGCATCGACTCACAGCGTGCATTGGCAGTCGAGTATTTGGGAACAGTGGAACCACTCCAATTGGGGACCAACGGCCAGATTGCATTTCGTAACAATCGCTGATTATTCGCACCCAGACGAACGATTGGAATACTTGTCAGCCGCTCATCCGCACTAGAGCCAATCGCAGTGTTTTTCCCCGAAGGACTGATGTTGTAGCGCTTTGAGAATGATTCAAGCTGAGAATTCTCCTTAAGAATGTCAAAAGTGGTCATTAATGCATCGATATCCGTCAGAATGTTGAAACGACCACACATGATGGCAACTTTTTAGTTATGGGGTGGCGCGCCCGGAGGGATTCGAACCCCCGACTCCCAGATTCGTAGTCTGGTACTCTAATCCAGCTGAGCTACGGGCGCATAGATTTACCGGAATCAATCTTAGAATTCCACCTTGGCGGAGAGGGTGGGATTCGAACCCACGATGGGGGTTGCCCATACTCCCTTAGCAGGGGAGCGCCTTCAGCCGCTCGGCCACCTCTCCGAAAACCAACCTGGAGACTAATCACTGAATGAAGCTCAGTTACGCCTTGACAGGGTAAATTTATCGGAACTCATTTGTTTTCCTGCCCTTTTTCCCGTTGCATGCGTTCGTAAATCTCTTCGCGGCATACACTTATTTCCTTGGGCGCATCAAATCCAATACGGACCTGATTTCCTTTCGCACTTAAAACCGTAACGGTTATGTTTTCATCTATGATTACGGATTCTCCGATCCTTCTTGTTAGTATCAACACTGGTATTTATCCTCCAAACACAACAGTCGTATTTGTACGACCGCACCTGTATCTCCCGCGAAAACAATCAACAAACCATCATTTTACTGGGCTGAGTTATTCAGCCAGACAAACGTAATGCTTCAGTTTCGGCATTCTCAGATTATAGGTTGTGAATGTTGCAATTGCATAACCTCAAACTCGCGATCGGTACAGATATTGATGCAAATTCGGAAAGGTATCACTTCAGTTGCAAATCTCCATTCCCGCCTTATGCCCGTTCACTGCTAAGAGCCAGCTTGACTGTCGAATCCTGTCACAAATGCAACCTGTTTTCGAAGTGCCAATTCAACTGCGGCACTTTCGGCATCGGGTACTGTTTACCAGGTAAACACCCAATATTCGTTCCGTTATTCCGTCCAATGGAACGTAGTGAAACTGGCGAATGATCGTGGAACGAAACAGAATAGAACAATATTCCAGACGCCCTGGGTCCTTGCACCCAGGGAACCTGATACGATCATTTTCTGAGCATCAATCGTCCGCATGCTGCGTACCGACTCCTGATGCTGGAGACGAACACAGGTACGTCATCGGCCTTTCACTGCAGGTGCCGTGGGAATGAACAATCGATTCTGCACCGCTGAACTTGATGCGGCCAATGGCCGGCTGATTCAACAATGCTGTATCAGAGCTCGGCTTCCTGTTGACTTTTCACGTACCAAGCCAAACCATTGGCACAGCTGACGGCCAATCAACCGTCAGCAGTCAACGACGCGCAGGGTAGCGGCCGACAATATCTGATTTGAAACATGCTTTCCGGAACTCAAGTTTCCAATGGAAAGATCACCCAAATCCCCCACCGACCTCTGAATCAGCGCGCGCCGTTCCTCAACCTCGCAATGTCCTCCATGGTGAGCCGCGTCAGCCGCCCGATGTCTCGATCCGACATTCCGTCGCGGATCATCCGCTCGGCAATCTCGCAACTAGTCTCGTCCCGGCCCTGACGGATACCTTGGTGGATGCCTTCTTTCAGACCCATCTCCTTGCCCATCCGGATCGCCTCATTGACCGAATCCGGCTGATATTTCTTCCACTCCCTTATCACCTGCTGCATCGCTCTGTCTCCTCTTCCTGTTGCCTGCAACAATTCTTCCATCCCTTTCATTGTAATTGACGGATTCTTCAAAGTGTCAATTCAACTGCAGCACTTTCGGCATCGGGTACTGTTTACCAGGTAAACACCCAATATTCGTTCCGTTATTCCGTCCAATGGAACGTAATGAAACTGGCGAATGATCGTGGAACGAAACAGAATAGAACAATATTCCAGACGCCCTGGGTCCTTTCGCCCATGGATCCTGATGCGATCATTTTCTGAGCATCAAACGTCCGAGCGCGGCGTACGGACTCCTGATCGCACAAACATTCCTATCTGGTGGCACCTGATGCTGGCGACGACCACAGGTACGTCATCGGCCTTTCACTGCCGGTGCCGTGGGATTGAACAATCGATTCTGTACCGCTGAACTTGATGCGTCCAATGGCCGACTGATTCAACAATACTGAATCAGGACTGGGCTTCCTACTGACTTTTCACGTACCAAGCCAAACCATTGGCACAGCTGACGGCCAATCAACCGTCAGCAGTCAACGACGCGCAGGGTAGCGGCCGACAATATCTGATTTGAAACATGCTTTCCGGAACTCAAGTTTCCAATGGAAAGATCACCCAAATCCCCCACCGACCTCTGAATCAGCGCGCGCCGTTCCTCAACCTCGCAATGTCCTCCATGGTGAGCCGCGTCAGCCGCCCGATGTCTCGATCCGACATTCCGTCGCGGATCATCCGCTCGGCAATCTCGCAACTATTCTCAAGGGCACCTTCGTCCCGGCCCTGACGGATGCCCTGACGGATGCCCTGACGGATACCTTGGTGGATGCCTTCTTTCAGACCCATCTCCTTGCCCATCCGGATCGCCTCATTGACCGAATCCGGCTGATATTTCTTCCACTCCCTTATCACCTGCTGCATCGCTCTGTCTCCTCTTCTTGTCGCCTGCAACAATTCTTCCATCCCTTTCATTGTAATTGACGGATTTACAAATGGCAAATATTCCGCGACACTGGCGATGAATGACCGCCGCTCGTACTCGCTCAATTCCCTGGCCTGTTCCAGCCATTCCACATAGTGCACCTCATCAACCTCCCACACTCTTGACATCACATCCAGCACCAGATGCTCCTTCAGCGGCAAACCCGCCAGCCGCATCCGAACCTCGTCATCACGCAGATTTACGAATACCGTGCCAAAATCAAGCCGGATGGAAT
Source organism: Arenicellales bacterium (assembly GCA_965205205.1). Classification (GTDB taxonomy): domain Bacteria; phylum Pseudomonadota; class Gammaproteobacteria; order Arenicellales; family JAJDZL01; genus JAJDZL01. The sequence continues at coordinate 1,894,778 of CBDBFX010000002.1, read as the reverse complement.
CGAACGCTCGCCGGTACCCTTCCGGCAGACCCGCATAATGAAAGGTCGAATACCTCTTCTCGCCCACCCAGCCGCGCCGACCATGATAGACCGTGATTGGAACGACATCCTCAATTTCATCGTCCCACAGGTTCGCCATATACCGAAGCAACTGACGCATCAAGCCGCGATCAACGAAACTCTTGTGTTCGATTAGCAGACATACGCGCACTCCACCACCTTCTCGGAGCCCGACATCGACGATCAGGTCTGAAACATACTCGTCCAGTTTCTCCTCATCAAACACGCGTCCCGAACGGATCCTGATGGTGTGCAGGTCCAACACCGCGAGCTGCGACTCGGTCAGAGATACCTGCAACAGTGAGCAGACCTGCCGCGCGTGCCGAAAGTTCTTTTTGAAGAACCGATCGTGCAACGGACGCGAACTTCCCGCTTCCGATATCAATCCATCTTTACCCATGTTCCGCACCTCCGCATAAACGCTGAAATCCAAATCCTCTCGCCATCAACCTCAGCAGGACCGGCGACATCGGATGGCATTTTCACAGATCTCCGAATTTTTTCAACATTTAATTGAAAATCCGCCCGCATCAATTTTCCTGAGATGGTGGTGGCGGCTTTCCGCGGCTGATCAGACGAAAGAAAAGTGGACGACGCGTCTCACCACGAACTGTATCTGAACAGCGAAATGGACGCCACCGTCTGAATGCCGCTTCGGAGCACAGACTGCGTCGACATTCATCGGTATCAAACTATTAGCGAACGCCCGTTACACCATCGGCCTATGCTCAGAGCAGAGCGCTGAAATTAATCACAACCGATTTCTGTAGCGCGTCACAAACTTGCCGGAAAGCTCAGGTGTATTTTTTCGGTTGATGAAGGTAGCCGGCGTTTCATCCTTTGCCAGCTAAGGTCAGATCTTATTCGCATAAACAGCGACAATCGCGAATGCTATGTCAGGCGATACGCACTTAAGGTCAATTTCGCCCACTAATGGAAACTCAGGCCAAAATAATCATCGATCATATGCACTGGAATCCCTCACGACTTTTCAGATTGAATTTGGCTCTGTGGCCCGGATTCTTCTGTTGGCCGGCAATCACCACCCAATCCGAACGCGTTATGAAGCGCCCTGACACCCAACTCCACATACTTCTCCTCGACAATCACTGAAATTTTAATTTCGGAAGTGGAAATCATCTGAATATTGATCCCTTCCTGAGCCAAAACGCTGAACATCGTAGTTGCAATTCCTGAATGCGACCGCATTCCGACTCCAACTAGCGAAATTTTGGCGATATCGTCCGTCGAGACGACATCACTCGCACCGATTTCAGGAACAATATCCTGCAGCAGCTGCAGACTGTTTCGATATTCACTTCGATCAACTGTAAATGTCAGATCGGTGTTGTTGTCCGTACCAACATTCTGAATAATCATGTCAACATTAATCTGCGCATCGGCAATCGGACCGAACACCCTGGAGGCGATTCCAGGCCGGTCCGGCACGCCTCGTATGGTTAATTTGGCCTCATTTACGTTGTAGGCAATACCCGTAATTTTCGGCTGCTCCATATTCGACTCCTCTGAGGTGATGATGGTTCCCGGCACGTCCCGAAATGATGACAGAACATGAACAGGAACCGCATATTTGTGGGCGAATTCCATCGCTCGAATCTGTAGGATTTTCGCTCCCAAACTCGACAGTTCGAGCATTTCCTCCGCCGTAATTCGCTCAAGAACCTGTGCGTCTGCAACGATCCGCGGATCGGCGGTCATAACTCCGTCCACATCCGTGTAAATTCTACAGACTGCTGCCGACAGCGCCGCGGCCAGCGCGACGGCAGTGGTATCTGAACCACCGCGACCCAGCGTCGTGATGTCACCGTTGTCGTCGACACCTTGAAATCCAGCAACCACTACGATTTTTCCCGACTCCAGATCATTTTGGAGCCGTTGCGTATCAATGTGTTCGACGCGTGCCTTTTTGTGAACGGAACTGGTCAGTATCGGCACCTGCAGGCCGATGTAAGATTTTGCCGCATAGCCCTCGCGTTCCAGTGCCATACAAAGCAGAGCAATCGACACCTGTTCACCAGTGCTCATAATGACATCCAATTCGCGGGGCGACGGGTTGGGCGAAATCTCATGCGCCAGCCGTATCAGACGATTGGTCTCTCCCGCCATCGCAGATAGCACGACAACGACCTGAAACCCGTCGCCGACAGTTCGAATAACCCGCTGTGCAACTCGATTGATTCTTTCAACATCGCTGACCGATGTGCCACCGAATTTCTCCACCACAATAGCCATACCGGCAGTCTCGAATAGGATTGGTTGAATGGACTGAAATAAGGAGAGTGTCAGAGCATCTCTGTAGATGAAATCAGGCGATGACGGAAGCGACGGCATCAAGTGCCGCATCGAGTCTGCTTCCGTCCGCTCCTCCACCTTGGGCGAGATGGGCTTTCCCGCCACCTTTTCCACCAACGATTGGTGAGATCTCAGCAATAATCCGACCTGCATGAAGTCTGTCCAGCAAGTTGTCGGAAACGGAACAGATGAGCGTCGCCTTGCCTTTATGAACCGAGCCCAACACAATAATGCCCGATTCGAGTTTCTGCCGCAGCGCCGCTAAAATGTTTCGCAAATCTCGTACTTCGATGCCATCGTATCGAGAAACGTAGAGTGAAATATCTCCAATCATTTTCATGTCCGGTGTGCCGCGGCCGTCCCCCGCGGTGGCCAATTGCGTTTTGAGATCGGCAATCTGCCGTTCGTAGTCTCGATTAATCTTCATGATCTGCGCCACCGAATCGTGCAGACTGTCAGCCCCGATATGCAGCAATCGGGCAATGTCGGAAACAATGCTCGACTCGGACTGCATCTGTTCAATCGCCCGCGCGCCGGTCAGAGCCTCAATTCGCCGAATCCCAGAGGCGATGCTGGACTCATCCAGGATTTTGAACAGACCGATGTCACCTGTGCGATCAACATGCGTACCACCGCACAATTCGAACGAGTACTCACCCATTCTGATCACTCGAACCGTTGATTCATACTTCTCGCCAAATAGTGCCGCGGCACCTTTGGCTTTGGCTTCCTCCAGGTTCATCCATTCACTCACAACCGGCCAATTCTTCCGAATGGCGTCATTGACCTCAGTCTCAATCTTCTCAAGCTCCTCAGTAGTGAGTGCCGAGTCGTGCGCAAAATCAAAACGCAGTCGATCTGGCGCTACCAATGAGCCTTTCTGCTGTACATGCGATCCTAGATTATTCATCAATGCGGCGTGCATCAGATGAGTTGCCGAGTGATTGTTCATCGTTGCGCGCCGCCTGGTCGCATCAACCTGTGATGAAACGCGATCCTCAACCCGAAATCCTCCTTTGACGACTCTGCCCCGATGCCCTATCACTTTGGTGGAGACATACTGTGTATCTTCAACCAGAAATTGACTGTCCATCCCGACAATCGTCCCTCTGTCGCCAACCTGACCGCCACTCTCGGCGTAAAACGGAGTGGATTCAAGAATCAGCGTGGCCTGCTCACCCTCGGCAACTGAATCCTGCCGTTCACGATCGACGATGATCGCGGTGACCCGACTGTCTTCACTCAGCACCTGATAACCGCTGAAGCTGACCTCGAGATCGATATTGGCTGCAACCGTATTTTCCACCTCGAATCTGCTTGACTGTTTGGCTCGCTCGCGCTGTTCCTGCATGCACGCCTCAAATCCATCAAGATCCACCTTGAGGTTCAGTTCGCGCAGAAAATCGGCGGTCAGATCCAAGGGAAATCCATAGGTGTCATAAAGTCGAAAGGCGACGTCGCCCGGCAGCACATCACCCCTGAGACTAGCAACCTCCCGGTTGAGAATCTTAAGCCCTTGGTCCAGTGTTCGGGCGAATCGCACTTCTTCTTTTTCCAATACTCGTTTGACCTTCTGCCGCGCATTCCTCAGCTCCGGATAAGCATCACCCATCTGCTCGACCAGCGAATCCGTCAACTGATGGAAAAAGGGTTCCCTGCACCCCAATTGGCAACCATGACGAACCGCTCGTCTAACAATTCGACGTAGGACATAACCGCGACCTTCGTTGGATGGCGTTACTCCATCCGTAATCAGAAATGCCGCCGAACGGATGTGATCTGCAATCACTTTCAATCCTTTGCTGTCGTGATTTTTACAGTTGACGGCAGATGCCGCGTCCCGTATTAATGCGCGGAAAAGATCAATGTCGTAATTGCTATATACATTCTGCAGGACCGTTGATATTCGCTCTAGTCCCATGCCGGTGTCGACGGATGGTTTTGGCAACGGTATCAGATTTCCGTCGGCAAATCTCTCGTACTGCATGAAAACAAGATTCCACAATTCCACATAACGGTCGCCATCCTCATCTGCCGTTCCTGGCGGACCGCCTTCAACCTCCGGCCCATGATCGTAAAATATCTCCGAACACGGCCCACAGGGACCGGTGTCGCCCATCGTCCAGAAATTATCAGAAGTGGCGATTCTTGCAAACTGATCATTCGGAATGCCGATCTCATTGAGCCAGACGTCAGCTGCTTCATCGTCTTCGGAGTAGACGGTAACCCACAATCGGTCTTCAGCCAGATTCAAACTGCGAGTCAGTAGATTCCAAGCGAAATGAATCGCCTCGCGCTTGAAGTAATCGCCGAAGCTGAAGTTTCCCAGCATCTCAAAAAAAGTATGATGCCGCGCGGTGTAACCGACATTTTCAAGATCGTTGTGTTTGCCACCCGCACGCACGCATCGCTGGGCGGTTGCGGCCCGAGAATAAGGTCGCTTTTCAGCGCCCAAAAAAACATCTTTGAACTGTACCATTCCCGAGTTGGTAAACAGCAAAGTCGGATCATTGCCAGGCACCAGAGGGCTGCTTGGCACCACTTCGTGCCCCAAATCGGCAAAATACTGCAGGAATATCGATCTAGTCTGCGCCGCTTTCATCTATTCAGACTATCAGGAATTGGAATATCGCCCCAAAGATTCACCGATCTGCTCAGCGGTAAACCCCCGGGTTCGCAGAAATGCCGCTCGTTTCGCCCATGCATTGTAGTTTTCAGCCGCAACGTTCCGGTACTTGCGTTCAACCAGCCGCACGATCTGTTCACCCCAGTCGATGTCACATTCCGTCAGGCACGCCGAGGCGAGATGCTCATCTACGCCGCGCTGAACCAACTCATTTTCGATGCGAACCGGACCGTAGCCTCGGCCCACGCGAACCCGAATCAACTCCCTCGCGAACCTCTCGTCTGAAATCCATCCGCTGCGACTCAACCGTTCGGCAACCGTTTCCGCCGACACTCGATCAGCACCCTTGCTGATCAACTTCCGCACCATCTCCTGCTGACAATATTCACGCCGCGACAGGAGTCCCACTGCTCTTTTGTGTAGTTCCTCCAAGTCATTCATCGCTCAAGTTGAATTGCCCGCTGCCTCCGCCTTTAAAGCCGCACCAACATGATCGCGAATTCCAGATTCGATATCCGCCGCGATGTCGGGGTTTTCCGCAAGAAATATCCGCGCATTGTCCCGTCCCTGACCAATGCGAGTGTCGCCAAAACTGTACCACGCCCCCGCTCGTTCAACAATACCGTGTTTCACGCCCAGATCAATCAATTCACCCTCGCGGGAAATGCCATGGCTGAAAATTAAATCAAACTCACACTGCTTGAATGGGGGTGCGACTTTATTTTTCACCACCTTGACCCTGGTTTGATTGCCAATCACGTCTTCCCTCTTCGATATCTTACCGATTCTTCGAATATCAAGCCGAATCGAGGCATAAAATTTCAGCGCATTGCCACCGGTCGTAACCTCCGGACTGCCATAGACCTGCCCGATCTTCATGCGAATCTGATTGATGAATATTACCAGGGTTTTCGATTTGTTGATGCTGCCGGTCAATTTTCTGAGGGCCTGCGACATCAGTCTGGCATGCAATCCCATATATGAGTCGCCCATTTCACCGTCAATTTCCGCGCGCGGCGTCAGCGCGGCGACTGAATCCACGATGACGACATCAATGGCGGCGGAGCGAACCAGTTGATCCGCAATTTCCAGTGCTTCCTCACCGTTGTTGGGCTGCGAAACCAGAAGATCGTCGACATTCACACCCAAAACGGCCGCGTGCGCCGTATTCAGCGCATGCTCAGCGTCGATGAAGGCTGCCGTTCCTCCCAATTTCTGTGCCTGAGCAACCACTGACAAAGTCATCGTTGTTTTGCCAGATGCCTCGGGTCCGTAAATCTCCACCACGCGCCCGCGCGGAAGCCCACCGACACCCAGTATCAGATCCAGTCCAAGCGAACCGGTGGGAATGACCGAAACGCTCTGATCGACATCTTCATCGCCCAGCCTCATAATCGAACCCTGTCCGAACTGCCGCTTTATCTGTCCCAGCGTCGCTTCCAATATTTTCTGTTTGCTACTGTCCATTTAATCCATACCATTTTGTACTTTTGTGATTTGGCTGCCGAACACAGCCAGACTGACCAAAAAAAGAATGATCGGCACCAATTTACAACCGACTCTTGGGCCCATCAGCAGAAAACTGAATCCGCGGCGGAATCAATTTAACTGTCGGTCAATCCAATGCGGGCGAGCAGTTCCTCTGCCGGCAGATAACCGCCGATAACCGTCCCATCATCCAACACCAGCGTGGGCGTTCCCCGTACGCCACCTGCCACACCCGCCTGATACTGTTCCGCCACCGGATTCTCACAGGACAGAGGACTCAGCGAACGGCCAGCTTTCGCCTGGGTCATCGCATCCTGTGGATCATCTGAGCACCAGACCGTTACGATCTTGTCATAACTTGCAGTACCGATTCCAGAGCGGGGAAACGCCACATAACGGACTTCCAGACCAGCTGCGGTCAATTCCGGAACTTCCTGGTGAAACCTTCTGCAATACCCACAGTCGATATCAGTAAACACCGTAACATGCCGCTGTTTATCGCTGGCGGTAAACATGATCATGTCGGCAGGTGAAAAACCGCTTACCGCCGCACTGATCGCGCGGTTACTGATTTCGTCGTTCAGACTTACTCCCCGTGCGATATCAAAGGCCTCGCCGACCAGCAATACGTCGCCGCTCATCGTCGCGTGATAGACGTCACCATTAATGTTGACAACGAAAATGCCGTCGACCGTCGACCGTTCAATCGCTTCTTCCGACAGCTGACTGCCAGTCAGCGATTCGATTGCCGCCTTGACTCTGTCTCGACTGCCGTCCGCCCATACCATACTGCCGGACATCAGGCCAACCAGCAATACCAGTACAATTGCTGCGTAATTCATAACCTTCACCTATTGAAAAATAACTCAAACCCGAAATCAGGCATTGAATTTCGTACCGAACGGGCCTGAAATTTCACTCTAATCCAGCTCCTCCACCGCACCGCCGGCTTTTTTCCACGCGTCGAAACCACCGTTGATGTGACAGACATTCGTCAGTCCCATGTTCTGTGCCGTCTGGGTGGCGAGCGCAGAACGCCACCCAGACTTGCAGTAGAAAACAAACTTTCGATTCTGTGCGAAAACCGATTTGAAATACGGACTGTCCGGATCGATCCAGAACTCAAGCATACCGCGGGGCATATGGAAAGTACCCGCCACTTTCCCTTCCTGCTTCAGTTCGCGAACATCCCTTAAATCGATGAATTGCACATCTTCATCGCCGTGCATGGCAACGGCCTGCGAAACCGAGATGGTCTCCACCTCTTCCATCGCTCTATCAAGTAACTGTCTGTATCCGATTTTCATTGTAGGTCACGTTCAATTGGGGTGTTGAAACTGTCAATTTTAATGCTTATGCATCCCCTTCGAAAGGCTATTTCCATCCCTCAGCAAATTCCGCTCAGCGCGCAATCAGTCCCCAATAAATGAGAAACTGCAGAATGACATTGGTCATCACCCCAGCCAGAAAATCATCCAACATGATTCCCAGACCCCCGGCAACCCGTTTTTCCAACCATGAAATGGGCCAGGGTTTGAATATGTCGGCGAACCTGAACAGAACAAAACCCACTGCCAGAGTTGTCAGCGTTACCGGCACGAAAGCCATGGCAATACAAAAACCGACGATCTCATCCCAGACGATCGCGCCTGGGTCCCGCTCCTCCAGCCAGTCCGCCGCGATCTGACACATCCAGCACCCTAAAGCGAAAAGCGTCACCCAGATCACCAACTGCAGCGCAGCATGCACCTGAACGATGAAAACGACCAGCGGGACGGCCGCCAGAGTTCCCGCCGTTCCAGGTGCTTTGGGCACATATCCCGTACCGAGCCCAAACGCAAACCAAAGCGCCGGCCTGAAACCAACCTGTCGTCGCTGTTGTTGAGTCACACCGGCCAAGCAGACGCTTCAGAAATGAGAATAACCAGCCCCGTCCGTTTCATACAGCTGACCATCCGCGCGTTTAATTTCCAAACCCTGGCCTTCGCGGATGGTGCCAATGCAACAGAGGGGAACCGCAATTTCTTCATATACACCCGGCGGCAGTTCCTCGCCGGCGGTAAAACAGATCTCGTAGTCGTCGCCACGCGTCAACGCGTAATCCCAGCCAACATCAGGAAGAAGTTTCCGATAGACAGCCGAAAGGGGAACCCGTTCAAGTTCAATCGATGCACCGACGCCACTCGCCGCCAAAATGTGACCGAGATCAGCAATCAATCCATCGGACAGATCAATTGACGCGGTCGCATGATGGGCGATAACGCGCCCGGCGGCTACGCGCGGCTCCGGAGTCTCCAAACGCTGCTGGAGATACGCGGTCTCCCGTTGATCAAGCACTGAGCCGAGGCGCGAGGAAACGAGACCAAGCGCGGCATCACCCAGTGTTCCAGTTACGTAGATCGCATCCCCGGGCTGTGCGCCGCTGCGGAGCGGACATCGGTCTGAACTCGCCAAGCCAAAAACGGTCAGGCCGACCGCAAGCGGTCCGCACACGGTATCTCCACCAATCAAATGGACATCATACTGGGAAGCCAGATCAAATAATCCGCGGCTGAACTGAGCCAACCATTCAGGATCATAGTCCGGTAGAGATAGATTTAACAGTGCGTAAACCGGTTTCGCTCCCTTGGCGGCCAAATCGCTCAATGAAACGGCCAGTGCCTTGTATCCGATCTGTCTGGCACCGGTCGACGCTGGAAAATGAACATTCTCAATCAACGTATCCGTCGTCACCAGCAGCTGCTGTGCCGCTGGCATATGAACGATTGCACAATCATCGCCAATCCCTGTCACTATGCCTGCGTCACCGTTCTGCCGGTTGGCGAAGTACCGTCGAATGATATCGAACTCGCGGCTGCCACCAGTTCCGTTACTCCGACCCATCTGCTGGTGCAGGCGAGCCTGGCTACCGAATGCCAGTTTGTCTAGCGTACCATTGATAAACTTGTAACTGTCCGGATTGCCAAACTCTCGAGACAGTTCAATGCACTCATTCGCAATCACTTTCAGGGGTACATCGTATTCTGCAATCAGTTCATACACCCCAAGCCGTAGAATGGCGAGTTCCACAGCATCAATCGCATCAATCCCGCGATGAATGACCGTTGACAGCAATTCGTCGATTTCGGGAATTCTTGGCGGAATGGCTCGGAGCAGTTTCTGAAAGTAACTCAGATCGCCATTGAGCAGAACATCCGCATCAAGCAGAATCTGATCGTCGGAACGATCAAATGAGTGGCTTTGTGCATGCAGAAAGTAAAGATATTGAACGGCACCGAGTCTCGCATAGTGCCTTGCTGATACTTTCATGGCGAACTGAACTAATAATTCCGACGAATTTCATCGATGGCATAGATGGAGCGCAGTACGCTCACAGCCGCTTCGCAGCCTTTGTTTTTCTTCAGATCCTCAACGCTTGACCGCTGCTGCGCCTGAATATGGTCGTCAACGGTCAGTACACCAAATCCGACTGGAATGGTGTAGTCCATGCTCAATGTCATCAATGCCCGGGCGCACTGTTGGCAGAGATGATCAAAGTGCGATGTCTCGCCGCGAATGATGCAACCAATGGCAATCAGCGCCTGAAAGCGTTTGGACTGCGCCATCACATGACCGATCAGCGGGATTTCCCATGCCCCACTGACCCGGACGATTTCATGGCGAACTTCTGAGTGCTCGTCCAACACACTCATCACACCGCTCAGCAGACCCTGTGCGATATCGCGATAATAATCGCTGACGACCAGACCCAAACTGATATCGCCATTGAGCGACTTCTGCCCGTCGCTTTGATCCGTCAGCACCAACTCAGTCCTCCGGCGGGAGATATTCGACAACCGTCAAGCCAAAACCGGACAGGCCATGCATTCTGAGCGGATGACCCAACACCTTCAACTTGCCAAACCCCAGATTGGCCGCGATCTGACTGCCAATACCGATCATTCGAACATCATGCGTACCAGCACCGTCTCCCAACTGCGTGTCATCCTCAATACCAGACATCTGCTGGCCACTGAAGTCGCGCTGATAATTCAGTACGACGACGGCTCCCGAATCTTCACGCATAATGCGCCGCATTGCGCTTCGTACCGTATACGAATGACCCCCTGGCGTCATCGCGTCAAGCACTTCCGACAGACCGGTGAACGCATGCACGCGTAATATTGTTGGTCGAGCGGCCACAATTTCACCTCTGACCAACGCCAGATGCGACTTGCCACTCACCTTGTCGCGAAAAGTGATGGCTCGCACTTCCCCATAATCGGTCTGCAGATCGGTCTCGTGCTCCCGTTCAACCGTTGACTCGGTTGCCAGCCGATAGCGGATCAAATCAGCGATCGTACCGATTTTGATGTGGTGAGTCTTACTGAATTCAATGAGATCACCCAGCCTGGCCATGGTACCGTCGGCATTCAGAATCTCGCACAGCACGCTCGCCGGCTCCAACCCACAAAGTCTCGCAAGATCACTTCCTGCCTCCGTATGTCCAGCACGAATCAGAACGCCTCCTGGCTCCGCAATGACTGGAAAAATATGACCCGGAGTAACCAGATCCGACGGTTTCGCGGACCGACGGACCGCAGCCTGAACGGTGGTCGCCCGATCGGCGGCGGAAATGCCAGTCGACACACCCTTGGCCGCTTCAATGGAAACCGTAAACGCCGTCGCGTACGGAGAGGTGTTTTCTCTGACCATCAGCGGCAGCTGTAGCGTTCTGCAGCGTTCCTTGGTCAGTGACAGGCAGATCAGACCGCGGCCATGAGTCGCCATGAAGTTGATGTGCTCGGCGGACACACATTCTGCCGCGAGCAAAAGATCACCTTCGTTTTCCCGCGCCTCGTCATCAACCAGAATAACCATCTTGCCGGCGGCGAAATCCTGCAGAATGGACTCCATCGGGCTGATGCCCGACGCGGCATTACCAGTCAGCGGGGTCGGATTGGGTGCGGTTGCCATGCTGCATCTCCTATTGACGGATACCGAACAGTTTCCATATTTTAGTGCTTGAACGGGGCCGATGATCAATTGCGAGATTTCCAAACGTCCATTTCGATCTCGAAAAGTTCAGAGGATCACTCATTCCGTTTCCAACCGCATCAATAACGAGACTGCAAAGCATGTCGATCTACATCCCGCGGTCACGATGTACCAAACCCGCATATTCCATCATTCGGTATGCGTAACGGGCCAGCATGTCAATTTCAATATGAACCTGCTGGCCCACCTCGAGTTCTCCCAAAGTTGTCGCAACTGAAGTGTGCGGAATCACGTTGACCGTAAAACAGGTCAAGTCCGCCCGGTCAACGACGGAATTAATGGTCATGCTGACGCCATCTATCGCCACCGAACCCTTCTCAACCATAAACTGACCCAGTGCATCGCCTGCCACCTCAAATTCGAGCCGACAGGAAGCGCCATCGGGTGTTTTTGCACTACAGCGCGCCATTCCGTCAACATGCCCCGAAACCAAGTGTCCGCCGAGCGGCACGGCAAGCGTCAGCGACCGTTCGATGTTCACCCGCTGACCCAACGAACATTGAGCGAATCGCGTGCGCGAAACCGTTTCATTTGACACATGAAAATCAACCATTTGTTCCCGAATGCCCGCTACGGTAAGGCAGACACCGCTCACTGCAACGCTGTCGCCGATATTCAGGCTCGCTGGTTCCACGGCACCAGGCGCAACACTGAGTTGAAGGCCCGCAGCCGACTGCTCCAGACGCCTGATGCTACCGACTGATTCAATGATTCCTGTAAACATACCAACTGCCGATTCATCCAGCGGATGACCGACCGAACTCCATGCGCAGACAGACATCATCACCGATCAGCCGAAGGTCCGTAAAGCGCCCGCCATATCGATCGCTGAGCGCTTCAATCGGGGGCACTCGTAACATCCCCATTGCCGAATCTCCCAATATCGCCGGTGCCAGATAAACGACGATTTCATCAATCAGCTGCGCCTGCAGAAGTCTTCCCAACAGCGTCGGCCCCGCTTCGACCAGTACTTCATTGATCTCCTGCTGCGCCAGAAAGGCTAGCAGTTTCTCGCAGTCCACCCGTCCGTCGGCCGCTTTGAATGAGACGATGCTCGCCCGGGCTGAGAAAATCTGGCGACGCTGCGGAGAGACATCCCGACTGACTGCAATCAGTATGTCGCCCGGCTCAGCGAACAGTCTTGCATCAGCAGGCATCCGCAGCTCACTGTCGGCAATCACGCGCAGAGGCTGAACTCGTACATCATCAAGACGACAGCTGAGTCTGGGATTGTCAAAAAGCACCGTACCCACTCCGGTCATAACCGCGGCAGACTGCGCCCGCAGTCTTTGAACGTCGGCGCGGGCGGCTTCCCCGCTTATCCATTGACTCTCACCTTTAGCGGTCGCAATGCGTCCATCCAGTGTGGCGGCTATCTTCGCAGTCACCCATGGCATGCCTCGCTGATGCCGCGCATAGAAGCCGCGGTTCAGCGCCCGCGCCGGCACGGCGAGCGTACCGACGTCCGTCTGAATCCCCGCTTCACGCAATCGGCAGATGCCCAATCCCCGATTGACAGAATTGGGGTCGGAATCGGCGATGACCGCCCGTCTGATTCCAGCACTCAGTAGGCGCTCGACGCAGGGTGGCGTCCGACCATGGGTCGCGCAGGGTTCAAGCGTAACATAAAGGGTACCTCCTTCAACATCCGGCGCGGCGTCCAGCGCCGCGATTTCCGCATGAGCAGTGCCGGACGCCCGGTGAAAACCCTCCGCAACGATGCGCCCATCCTTTACAATCACACAGCCGACGCGCGGGTTGGGGTGAGGTGCTGAAACGGGTCGACCAGCCAGTTCAATGGCTCGTCTCATATAGAAAGCATCGGAACAGTCTGCCATCGCGATTTCTTTTTTCCGTTGCTTGCGATCCTGATTCATCGCGACGAAGTCACCGATCTCCGAACTGACTCGCCGGCTTGACGCGCCGAAGATTCTAGCCAGTCTTTTCCTCCACTTCCATATCTTCCCGCGATATCCGCAGCGCCAGTACGACTGGACTGGCAATGAAGATTGATGAATAAGTACCAACCAGCACGCCAACCAGCAGTGCGAACGCGAACCCCCAGATCACCTCGCCACCGAACAGAAGCAGGGTCAGCACCACCAGAAGCGTTGTCGTGGAAGTCAGAATGGTGCGCCGCAATGTCTGATTGATGGAGCGGTTCATAATTTCAAGTGCCGTTCCACTGCGGCTTTTCCTGAAATTTTCCCGGCTCCGATCGAACACGACAATCGTATCGTTAAGAGAATATCCAATGACGGCGAGGACGGCCGCCATCACGGCCAGTGAGAAATCAATCTGAAAAATTGAAAACATACCCACAGTGATCAACACATCGTGCACGAGTGCGGCGACCGCACCCACTGAAAACCGCCACTCGAACCGCCATGCTACGTAAATCAGAATGCCGATCAGAGCATAGATCATGGCCAACCCGCCCTGGTCAGTGAGCTCCTGTCCAACTTTCGGCCCGACAAATTCAACCCGACGCATCTGTACGAAACAATCGCCAATCACCCCATCGCTCTTGCTACACGACTGCAGACCACCGGCCAGCGATTCGACCAGATTCTCACCATAAGGAGCGCGCAGAGTTTCAATGATCTTGGTGCTCTGTTCAGCGGCACTGCCGACCTGTTCTCGAGATGGCAGTCTGATCATGATGTCGCGACTGGTACCGAAATATTGAACCGTCGTATCTTCAATGCCCACCGCCGCCAACTGTTCGCGCACATCGTCAACACTCACCTGTTCCTCGAATCGAATTTCAACAAGCGTGCCACCGGTAAAGTCCAGTCCGAAATTGATGCCTCGAAACACAATGGATGCCAGGCAGACCACAATCAACACGCCAGAGACGATGGCCGCAATACGCCTGTGACCGAGAAAATCAAGTGCGAGGTCTTTCTTGAGAAACTCCATACCAATATACACCGTCTAGATCGCCAACGCGGTCAGGCGCCGCCGCCGACCGTAGATCAGGTTGATCACCGTTCGAGTACCGAGTATCGCAGTAAACATCGATGTGACGATGCCGATGCTCAGGGTTACGGCAAAACCCTTGATGGGTCCGGTGCCAAAATTGAACAATACGATCGCCGCGATCAGCGTGGTGATATTGGCATCGACAATGGTGGAAAAGGCGCGTTCATAACCCACTCGAATGCTGTTCTGGGGTGTGTTTCTGTTTCTCAGTTCTTCGCGTATTCTCTCGAAAATGAGCACATTGGCATCCACCGCGATTCCGACCGTCAATACGATGCCAGCCACTCCTGGCAGGGTCAGCGTCGCCTGAATGGCGGACAGCACTGCGACAATCAATACCAAATTGAGCGCCAGCGCCAGATTGGCCACCAGTCCAAACAATCGGTAGTAGACGATCATGAAGATCAAAACCAATACAAATCCAACGGTGACGGACTGCAGCCCCTGCAGTATGTTCTGCTCTCCGAGACTGGGACCGACCGTGCGCTCCTCAATAATATCAACCGGAGCCGCCAGGGCGCCAGCCCGCAGCAGCAGAGACAGATCTCTTGCTTCCGTAACACTGTCAAGACCCTCAATCTGAAAGCGGCGGCCAAGTTGATCGCGGATAACCGGTGCGGTGATCACCTCCTCCAGCCGTTCTTTGACCCGTACTGGATTGCCTTCATCATCAAACACCAGTTGACCGGCGGCATCTCGCTTGGGTTCCGAGCGCGATTCGATATAGACCACCGCCATTCGCCGGCCGATGTTTTCGCCGGTAACTTTCTGATTGATGGACGCTCCTCGGGAATCAAGCGTAATGCTGACAATGGGCCCGCCGGTCTGTGTGTCCAGACTGGCCGCGGCATCGACAATGTTGTCACCCGAATAAATGACAGGTTTCTTGAGTAAGATCTGAGAACCATCGCGCATTTCATACAATGCCGAGCCCAGTGGTACGGATCCCTGCAGCGCCGCGGTCAGGTCATGCTCCTCATCAACCAATCGGATTTCCAATGTCGCGGTGCGGCCAAGTATGCGTTTCGCGCGGGCGGTATCCTGCACGCCGGGCAGCTGAATGACGATGCGATTTTCTCCCTGTCTTTGCACCACCGGCTCGGCGACGCCAAGCTCATCGATACGGTTTCGTAGCGCGACAATATTCTGTTCGATGGCAAAAGCTTTCAGTTCATCAATCTCAGCTTCATTGAGTTCGACTGCGAGATAGATCTCGCCTTCACGTTGAAACTCTCGCACCTGCAGTTCGGGAAACTCATCTTCAATGACATCGGATGCCGCAGACCGCGCATCTGCATCGCGGAACTTAATCTCAACACCACTTTCGAAACTCGAACGGCGAGCGGATGCATATCGGACGGCATTCTCGCGCAGAGTTCTGCGAATCGACTCCACATAGCGGTCTTCGGCCCTATCGATCGCACTGTCCAGGTCCACCTCCATCAGGAAGTGCACACCCCCTCTCAGATCCAGGCCGAGATACATCGGATTCAAGCCGAGAGAACTCATCCATGACGGTGCCGACGGTACCAGAGTCAGCGCGATGGTGTAGCGATTCCCCAGCAGTTCCTGCAGTCGGTCGCGGGCTCGCAGCTGCTGTTCGGCATCCTGAAATCGAACGCGCACTCCGGTATCATCAGAAATCAGACCCAGTGGCTGGATCTGTTCCTGCTGCAGAATGGTTTCGATTCGACCCAACAGCATGGGGTCGGCCCCTGTTGTCCGCGCCACCCTGACCTGCAGCCCAGGATCATCGCCGAACAGATTGGGCAGGGCATAAAAAATACCAGGGATCAAGACCGCGGCGATCAGCAGATAGCGCCACCAGGAATTTTGATTCATCTATGTCTGAATGGAATGCGGTTTAGTCTTCACCAGTGGCAACCTCAATTTCTGCGATCGGCTTTTTTTTGCGTTTGCCTTTGGATTTCTTTCGGGTGGCCCAGGCTTCAAACTCCTTAATCGTATCAGCTGGCAGAAGATGCGTAACCGCATCGCGCTGCACGAACATCAGTGAACCGGGCTGCGGTTCAATCCCAACATAGTTGACAACCTGTCCGGCTGATTCTTTTTCCTCCGTTCCCTGCAGGACGGTAATCCTGCCGACCAGTCCACCACTGGTCACCACTTCATCGCCAACCTTTAACGAAGCGACCAGCTGCTTGTGTTTTTTTGCACGTTTCTGCTGCGGACGAATCAACAGAAAATAAAACAGAACAAAAATTAGGATCAGCGGCACGAGGCTCAGAAATCCACCCGCTTCACCACCCGATTGCGCCAACGCGTCTGATATGAAAAAATTCATTGGTTTTCACCCATTGCATATTTGGATACAAGCGTAAAATTTTAACACTTTTATCGCCGTTTCTCACCTTGAGTTTAAAGTAATTTTTTTAAATTCGCAGTCTCACTGTCATCTGTGCGAATCTGAATCAATGCCAAGTTTTCACGCTTTTGTGTTCGAAAAATTATGACCGGTCGCCTAGTCAAATTCGATTGGCTCCCTTTGACAGGCGAAATCAGCCGTGAATCCACTGCATACCGTAGACCGTAACGTTATCTAATGTTGATGTGCCGGCGCGTCAATCAATTGGCGGCAGACCGGTCCGGCACGCGCGACCCCCGTCATGGCGCAGAATCACGAATACCGCGCCGAAATCATGGTGGATGAAACTGAAAACACGCCAGTACCCTGCAGACATACCTGCCTACTGAAAGGCCAAATACGTCTTCGCGCCCGTCCAGCCGCGCCAACCTTCATCGGAACGACGTTCTTAATTTCATCGTCCCACAGGTTCGCCATCTGCCGAAGCAACTGGCGCACTAGTCTACGGTCAAAGAAACTTCCGCGCCTGATGAGCAACCGCACCTCGCCACCATCCCGGGGCCTCACAACATACCGCACTTAAATCTATTCATTCTGGATCATGCTGTGGCTTCTGAGCGACAATTGATAAGAATCAATTCCCGCAACGGAACATGCCCCTGCCACAGCATTCATAAAGTTCAGTAGCGGCTCGACCGACGACTGTTCACACCCACCCCGCGGTGCCTGACAACCTGGACCCAATGATATCGCCTTCGACCGTCACCCACAGTGTGTTCCGCCACCGACAGCCGGTGCGTCTGAAAAACGCCCATTCCCATCTTTAATCCATGCAATTATATTGTTCTCTAGTTGAATTGCTCAGAATGGATAAATGGGTGACAATGTAATTACCTTTCGTAATTTTTACCTCACACAAAGTTGAATCAAGTAAAATGCGGGGTTTGATTCTGAGCTTATTTTGAGTTTTTCATGTAAGCTGCCAATACGTTAATGGATGACGGAGGAAATTCAATGATTGATATGGCAAAATTATTCACTTGGTGCTGGACTGGGAAGGGGATTCGACGGAACGGTTCCGCATCGGTTGATTTCGAAAAGGGGGGGGGGTGAACACTCTCGCCCGAATCTTATCCACTTCGCGGCCGTCTTCGCGGCCACTCTAATCCTGACTCCGCCGACGGCATCGGCGAACGAGTGTGGTCCAGTGGACCGAACCGTAACACCGCCGACGGTAACCTGCGCCCCTGGTTCTATTACTGCAGGTAATAGAGCTAACAACGCCGAAATTAAATATACCGTCAACCATCAAACCAAGGGTTTGAAACTGACGGTTCAGGAAGGGGTCGACCTTGATAAAGAATTTTCTTACGGGTTGCTGGTGGAGGCGAAAGGAAAGCTGGCAGGAGACAGTAAGGTTGAAATCACCTCGAGTGGCGATTATACCGCCTTACTCAATGGCATCCTTGCTCAAGTCGTAAAGCAAGCCGGTGTAGGTCCTCAAAAAGTTCCGATCATCCTGAACATACCGAAAGGTGTATTCACAATGAAAGGCACGACCGGTTCTGGAGCTGCTGTCAAGGTCAGTTCAGAAGACAACGAGAGCGATATCATAATCGATTTCAACGGACAGGTGAAAGGTTTGAATGTGAACCGGAACGGCATTGAAATTTATGAGAATTCCAAAGATGGAGGCAGCATCGATATGACGTTGAATGGCGAGACTCAGATCGGTGGCGACATTGGCCACGGTGTTAAAATCCACAGTCAGAATTCGGAAGCGGCTTACGAAGGAGGGGTTACATTGGATATCAAGGCTGGCGCGCGCATTGGCACCGATGATAAGCCGGTGAAGAAGGATGGTGTTTTCGTGATGCTTGAAGGCGCCGGGAAATCGACTATCCGCGATATCAATGTGACGCATGCCGGCCAGCTGCATGCGGACGGGCACGGCATCTGGGTGGATCATCGGTGGTCAGATTACAAACTTGGGGAATTAACAGAAGATGAACATACAAACTTAAGTGAAGGACGTACTTATGCTGAGTATCTAAAAGATGTGGATGGTGTCTATGACGGCGGCCGGAGTGGCAAGGTGGCGGTAACGGTTGCGGCGGGTGGTCTGGTGGTGGCCGGCGAAGGCAAACACGGCATTTTCATCAGCACGCATCAATATCCGAATCCGCTGACGACTGCTGGGAACCTAGACGATGTCACCCCCAAAACCATCGCCCTACCAACAACCTTTGACGCCATTAAAGATAAGGATTTGATTGATAAGAAGGCGGCGATCGCCGGTATGTACCATCAGCAGGTCATTGTCGAAGGTGAGGTCCGGGGCGGTAAGAACGGTGCGGCGGTGCATATGATGGGCGGCGGCACGATCAGGCTTGACGCCAAAGGCCGGCTGGTGCCACACGCCGAAGGGACGAATAGCCGGTCGGTGAAAATCTCCCAACAGGACGACACGCAGACCACGGATCTGCTGATTCTACTGAACGGAAATTTCCGGGGCATTCAGAAGATCGAGAGCAACAAGGCCAAGACCAAATTCCGATACAAACTGGTTGGCGAGACAACTTATAAATCCCTAACGCATGGCACCAAGATTCCGTTGCTGACGCTGGAAAACGTGCCGAGCGGATTTTACAACGACTGGCAACGCCAGTTGGAACTGACGCCTCAAATCACGGATGTTCCGGGCAGTGCCGGCGTCTTCTCGCTGGATTTCACGAGTCAGCTGGCAACCGAGCTGACTGCGCCCACCGGGCAACGTCAGGTTTCCAAGCGAGGCAATGTCTATCAGTCCCTGCCGTCGGTGCTGTGGGACCTGAGCGGTGGGATGGAGCGTTATGTGCCGTCGGCGCCCGATGCCTCGGTTGAGCCGGACGGTGAAGCGATGCAGTTTTCTGCTGACGGTGGTGCAGGGGCAGGCGGCGGCAACGCCGGCTGGGTGCGCGTGGAAGGTGGCAGTGGTGATCGGCGGCTGAAAAAGTCGCTGGGCGAGGCGGTTTCCTACCGGCTGTCATCAGCCGGCTTTGCGGTGGGCGCCGACCTGCCCGGTGACAATGGCCTCTCCTACCGGGCCGGTCTCCATCATCGGCAGGGTCGGGCCAAGGTGACCGGTGGCGGTCAGGTCGAGGCATCGGGTATCGGTGCCGGCTTCGGCGTGGCGAAGCGCCAGGCTGGCGGCTGGGTGCTGGACGGCTGGCTGGGGGTGACCCAGTATGATGACATCAAGGTGCAGTCCTCGGAAACGATCGCGGGACAGGCGACACCGTTTACGGTGAATGCCAAAACCAAGGGCACCAGTTATGCTTTGGGCATCGGCGCCGCCATGGAACTGGTACTCGGCAACGCGACGGTGACGCAGCGCGGCTCGCTGGCCTGGACGTCGGTGTCAATGAAGGATTTCAGGACCACATACACGCACCGAGCAAATACCGCCGGCAACGCATTTAAGAATGCAATAACGGCGACCCTGGAAGAGACCGTGGCCATGAAAGATGGGTCCGGGCTGCAGGGCGGCTACGAGGTCCGGATCGACACCCAGTATGGTGCGGACGGAGGCGACTGCTGCAGTCTGTTCGGTTCGCTGGGTCTGATGCATGATTTCAATGCCAAGCGCAGCATCTCGGTGTCCAGCGACCTGAGATCGGACACGGTCAGCACCGAGACCCGACCGACCTCGATCCGTCTTGGATTCGGTGGCTCGAAGAGCTGGAATGAAGGTCGGTCGACTTTGTCCGGCGCCATTTACCACACCACGGCCGGTCGTGGCAACAGTTCGCTCAGCGGGGGTGTGGCGCTGGCTTTCAGATTCTGAGTCAACGCACTGATTGATGGCAGATCCGCTTCGGGGACCGCACACTTCCTGGGGCGGGTCCGCCATTGGCCCCGATTGGTATAGGAGGTCCTAAACTCAGCCGGACGGCTACCACCGCCCTGTCACTACGTCACACTTCAAACGAAGAAAGTGATCTGTTGAATGATGAGCATGCAATTCGGCATGCGACAATGTGACAGGTAAGTCGACCGTGGACATCTGTTCGAACCTTCTGGGTGCAGAACCATTAATCGTGAGTGGCTAAACTTTGTCAACCTTTGTGTCGTTACCAACGAGCCATCCGGATTCCGGTATTAGAAACTGACGCCGTATTCCTTACACAACGTTGCAAATTTCTGAGTTTTGATGGCAGTTCGAATTTTCTTCATCAACTCGAGATAGAATTCGAGATTGTGCAACGTTGCCAGACGCGCATACAGCGGCTCATTGAGCTGATGCAGATGACGCAGATAAGCGCGCGAAAATCTGCTACAGCATGGACAGTTGCAATTCTCATCCACAGGTCTTACATCGTCCTGATATTTGGAATTTCTAATTTTCACCACACCCTCTGAGGTGAACAACCAACCATTCCGGGCATTGCGGGTCGGCAGTACACAATCAAACATGTCCACGCCACAGCCGACGCCATAAATGATATCCTGAGGTGTACCGACGCCCATCAGGTAGCGCGGCTGCTGATCTGGCAGTTTTGGCACGATGAATTGGAGCATCGCATACATCTCCTGTTTTGGCTCACCCACCGATAATCCACCGATCGCATACCCGTCGAAACCGATCCGTGTTAACCGGTCTAGTGACTCAGTGCGCAGACTTTCGAACATTCCACCCTGAACGATGCCGAATAATGCGCTGTCCGAACCTGCAAACGCCTGCTTGGAGCGCTTCGCCCAATCCATCGATCGAAGCATTGAATCGTTGGCTGCCTTTTCAGTCGTCGGATAAGGTGTACAGTCATCAAATACCATTGCGATATCGGAATTGATCACTCTTTGCATATGCATCGACTCTTCCGGCCCCATAAAGAATTTTGAACCGTCAATCGGAGAGCGAAATGTTACACCGCGATCTTCAATTTTCCTGAGTTTTTCAAGACTGAAAACCTGAAATCCACCAGAATCAGTCAGAATTGATCGGTCCCAGCCCATGAACTGATGCAAACCGCCATGCTGCCGAATGATATCCATTCCGGGGCGAAGCATCAGATGAAAGGTGTTACCAAGTATGATTCTCGCGTCCAATCGCTCCAGATCGCGAGGTTCGATGGCCTTGACTGCGCCTGCCGTTCCAACCGGCATGAACGCCGGTGTCTCCAAGCGGCTGTGCTTTAACTGAATCTGGCCACACCGGGCGTTACCCTGATTGACCAATCTTGTAAAGTTCAACATTGAATATTCACTTTCGTGAGTGAGATAAACTCCGGGATATTATCCTGTAGAGAACGTAAACTATCTTGAACCACAGTCAGTCAATGGAGAAATCTAATGCCCCACCTGCACAATACCAAAATCGGTTTCATCGGACTGGGTCTGATGGGCAGACCGATGGCTCGCAATCTGAAATATGCCGGTGCTGAGGTAACCGTTTTCAATCGCAGTGAACCAGCAATGGAAGAACTGGAAAAAGAAGGCTTTTCAGTGGCCAGATCTCCAGCCTCGGCGGCAGAAGATGCAGACTCTGTGATTTGTATGGTGTCAGACACGTCGGCGGTGGAGTCCGTTCTGTTCGGCGATTCGGGGGTTGTACATGGCATCCGGACCGGTTCAGTCGTCATCGATATGGGCACGACCGAAGTTCAGGCAACCCGAATTTTCGCCCGGCGATTCACCGCGCGCGCAGTGGAATTCGTCGATGCTCCCGTATCAGGCGGGGAAGTCGGCGCAATTGAAGGGACACTCTCAATCATGGTCGGTGCATCGGCAACGAGTCTGCGGCGCGTACTGCCAGTTCTGCAGGTACTTGGCAGACAGGTAACCCATATCGGTAACGTCGGCTGCGGACAGATAGCGAAAACGGCCAATCAGATTATCGTCGGATTGACCATCAGCGCGGTGGCCGAAGCCTTTGCTGTTGCAAAAGCCGGTGGTGCGGACCTGAATCGGGTTTGGCAGGCTTTGGAAAGTGGGTTCGCCGGCTCGAGAGTATTGGAACTTCACGGAAAACGCATGATTGATCGCAATTTTCGGCCCGGCGGAACAGCCGATACTCAGAAAAAAGATTTGGACCAGGCTCTCGAGTATGCATCGGCCATTGGCATTGACTTACCATCTACCCAACTGTGCCGCAATCGCTATGAAGAACTGATCCAGTCGGGTCATGGCGGACTTGATCACAGCGCGCTGTTCCACTTGTACTCGAATTGATGACTGAAGCACTATGTCGCCGGCACCGAAATGCGCGTCCTTCTCACCCAAACCAACATCAGAACAACCAATAAGAGCGGAAATGCGGCACCAGCATTCAACACATGCCAGCCCCAGACATGGTGCAACACACCTGACATGACCGCGGTCAGCGTTACAACGGAAAAAACACAAAGATCATTCAAGCCCTGAACGACTGCCTTCTCACTCGGATGATAAACTTTGGTCAGGAGCGTTGTCCCACCGAGGAAGGTGAAATTCCAACCAAGTCCCAAGAGCATCAGAGCAAGGCAGAAAGCGGCAAAACTGTCTCCAACGACGAAGGTTACCGATATGGACAGAAACAGGGCCATCAATCCCATAGCGATCACGCGTAGGTCGCCAAATATTCTGATTAGATGACCGGTGAAAAAAGAGGGAGCGAACATTGAGAATATATGCCATTGAATAACCAGCGCGGTCTGCCCGAAACTCAGACCGCGCATATCCATGGCAAGCGGAGTTGATGTCATCAGAAGATTCATCACGCCGTACCCGACAGTTGCACTGATTACTGCGAGTAGAAATTCAGGCTGTTTGGCAATGACGGAAAGGGGACGCTTCTTGTGGTCAAGTTCAGATTCGGTCGCCTGTGGTACGCGTAGAAATGAAACCAGAATCAAGGATAGGGCATAAACCCCAGCCAGGGCAAAGTACGAGCCGGCGAAAGCCGCTCCAGCCAACGAGTTCTTGGTCAGAGTGACTAGGTTCGGACCGATGAAAGCGGCGGCGACGCTACCTGCCAGAACGTATGAGATCGCCCGGCTGCGATAACTTACCGTTGCTACGTCGGCGGCCGCGAACCGGTAAAATCCGCCAAATGCATTGCCGATTCCAATCATTGCGATGCCGAAACAGAACAGGATGAAACTGTGCTGTACCACTGCATAGCCTGAAACCAAGGCCCCAAGAATTGAAGACAGAAGACCGAGCTGAAATCCGCGCCGTCGACCCATCCATCTCATCAACAGAGAGGCTGGCAGAGCGAATCCCATTCCAAACAGGAATACCGCGCCAATCGGCACGGTCGCATAGAGCGGATTCGGTGCCAAAACCATGCCGACAAGTGCGGCCGAGGCGATCAATACGGCGTTTGACGAATACATGCATGCCTGGCATAGTGACAGAATCAGCACATTCCGTCGCATTCCCGGCATGATTTCATCGGTCCGGTTCATGCGATCGTTCTGCCGCCGTCAACATGAATGGCCTGTCCGGTGATAAAGCTGCCGCCTGGAGACAGCAGCAGAATAACAGCACCCAGTATGTCTTTAGGCTCTAGCAGCCGATTCAGCAGAATCTGTGACTGAACGCGCTCCCGGTTGCCATCCTGCGCAAGAAATGAGGCGGTCAGCGATGTCTCACACATGGCTGGGCTGACGGCATTGACGGTGATCGAGTAAGGAGCCCAGTCAACAGCCATCACTCGAGTCAGATGGGTCAGTGCTGATTTACTGGCGGCGTAGGCGGCGTAGCCGGGATTGGCAACCACATCCGATACTGACGAGATGTTGACGATTGTGCCACAGCTGTTGGGGATCATGTGCTTGGCGGCAAACCGACTCATTGACAGTGCGGCGCTAACATTCGTTTCAATCACTCGAGAAAAAACCTCGCGCGTCATATCCGTCGCCCGCACAATCTCAAACAGACCGACGCAGTTGACAAATGCATCGATACGGCCCCAATACGCGGCACATGCGTTAAGAGCTGACTCACATTCGCTTTCCCGGGCGGCGTCGAACACCACAGTGTGAGCCGACGGCACCGATGCAAGGTCATGGGACAGCTTCTCAAGGCCAGCCGCATTGATGTCAAGCAATGAAAGCCGGCATCCTCTGGCCGCCAGTTCGTCGGCGATGACGGAACCGAAGGCACCGGCCGCACCGGCGATTGCCACAACTTGGCCCTGCAGGTCAAAAAGCGAGCGCAACGACCGAATCTCTATCGATGGATTGACATGAGCGGTTCCTGAACAACAAGATAATAATCGCTGACAATTCGATCAGTGGTCAGTCGATCATCTCTACATGTTGCGACGGTATTGCCCCCCAACCTCGAAAAGAGCCGATGTAATTTGACCGACAGAACAATGGCGCACAGCCACCATTAGGGACGCAAACACATTTCGCCCCTCCAGCACAGCCAGTCTCAGATCGTTCAGTGCCGCCGGCGCCTCGGCTCGGTTGCGGTCGTGGAATTTGTGCAGTCGTCTGAGTTGTGACCGTTTTTCGGCTTCAGTCGACCGCACCAGTTCAATCGTCGCCGTCTCCTCCGATGCATGCGGATTCAAAAAGGTATTCACACCCACGATTGGCAGTGTACCATCGTGTTTAAGACGCTCATAGTAAAGCGATTGATCCTGAATGCAGCCGCGTTGATAGCCCGATTCCATCGCGCCGAGTACACCACCCCGTCTGGAGATGGCTTCAAACTCGCACAACACCGCCTCTTCAACCAGATCCGTCAATTCTTCCAGGATGAAACTGCCTTGGTTGGGATTGTCGTTGCGCGACAGACCCCACTCTTTGTTCACGATCAGCTGGATGGCCACCGCCCGTCGCACGGATTCTTCCGTCGGCGTGGTAATGGCTTCGTCGAAAGCGTTCGTATGCAGACTGTTACAGTTATCATAGACGGCGATCAGCGCCTGCAGCGTGGTGCGAATATCGTTGAAATCAATCTCCTGCGCATGCAGCGAGCGACCGGACGTCTGAATGTGATACTTCAGACGCTGACTTCTGGAACTGGCACCATATCGTTCTTTCAGCGCGACGGCCCAAATTCGCCTGGCAACGCGTCCCATGACCGTATACTCGGCGTCCAGTCCATTGGAAAAGAAAAACGACAGATTGGACGCGAAATCATCGATATTCATGCCTCTTGCAAGATACATTTCCACATACGTGAATGCGTTCGCCAGCGTAAACGCAAGCTGAGAGATTGGATTCGCACCGGCTTCGGCGATGTGATAGCCCGATATGGAAACCGAATAAAATTTCCGCACCCCGTGGCGGATGAAATATTCCTGTATGTCTCCCATCAGCCGCAGGCTGAATTCGGTCGAAAAGATACAGGTGTTCTGTCCCTGATCTTCCTTTAGAATGTCGGCCTGAACCGTTCCGCGCACATTGCGCAGCGTGTGGGCTCTGACCTCATCGGCTTCCTCCGCACTTGGTGCGCGACCGTACTCGTTCGAGAACGCATCCAACTGCTGATCAATCGCGGTATTGAGCAGCATCGCCAGGTACGTCGGCGCGGGACCGTTGATGGTCATTGACACTGAAGTTCGAGGACTGCACAGGTCGAACCCACTATAGAGATCTTTCATGTCATCCAGTGTGGCAATGGAAACCCCTGAATTACCAATTTTCCCGTAAATGTCAGGCCGCTCATCGGGATCATAGCCGTAGAGCGAAACCGAATCGAAAGCGGTGGACAGACGCTTGGCTTCGGAGTGACTGGACAGCAGCTTGAAGCGGCGGTTGGTCTTGGTCGGACCTCCTTCCCCGGCAAACATTCGGGTGGGGTCTTCGTCCTCGCGCTTGAAAGCAAATACACCACCTGTAAAGGGAAAATGGCCAGGCAGGTTTTCCAGTAGCAGCCACTGTAGGAGATCACCGTGATCGGAATAGCGCGGCAGGGCTATTTTCGCCACCCTGGTGCCCGATATGGTCTCTGAATACATGGCCGTCGAATCCACTTCGTTACCCGACTGATAAGCCTTCACCCGTTCGGGCCATGCGGCAAGCAGTTCAACTGCGGATTCGTCCATGGCCAATCGCCTGACGTCCAGCGCCTCCCGCAATGCCACGTTCTGGTCACCGCCAGATTCCTCGACAATGTCCAATGCCGTGCTCAGCCGCTGTACCTCCCTCGCCAGCTGCGCCTGAAGTTCGACATGGTCTCGATAGTGTCTGATGGTTGAGGAGATTTCCGCCAAATACCCGATGCGTTCGCTGGGAATGACGCTTGTACGTTCGGATGGCAGCTTGGACGTCGCCGGCGCGGGGTATCGTTCATTCTTCTCCGGCACACCCAGAAGTTCAACAACAGCCTGATAGAGTGCCGTTACGCCATCGTCATTGAATCGGGCGGAAATGGTTCCGTAGACCGGCATGTCCCTGAAATCTGAATCGAACGCTTCTTGATTTCTCTGCACCTGCTTGCACACTTCGCGATAGGCGTCTTCCGCACCTCTGGAGTCAAATTTGTTGATGGCCACCAGATCCGCATAGTCGAACATGTCAATTTTCTCCAGCTGACTGGCCGACCCGTATTCCGGCGTCATCACATAAACGGTATGGTCCACATACGGAACGATCCCCGTATCGCCCTGTCCAATACCAGGAGTCTCAATAATGATCAGATCGAATCCCCATAATTTGCAGGCGTTGACGACATCGTTCAGGCAGGTCGGTATCCCGCTTGCGTTTCGGGTTGCAATGGAACGAAAGTAAATCTGATCCGAATCAGCGGCATTCATGCGAATTCGATCGCCCAGTAGCGCGCCACCCGTTTTCTTCCTCGTTGGATCAACCGCAAGAATGCCGACGCGGGTGTCGGCCGCACCATAGAGTCTGATTCTTCGCACTAGCTCATCGGTCAACGAAGATTTACCGGACCCGCCCGTACCGGTGATGCCAAGTACCGGCGTGGAGTTCTTCTTACCTGCGTGTTGGCGCACAAATTCGACGCTCACTGACGCACCCGATTCAAGCCCACTGATAAGCATCCCCAGATCAACGAAATCGTCAATGCAAAGAGCACTAGGCGCAGACCGTCTGTCCGCTCGCGGCTTTGTGCGACAGCTATCGAGCATCACATCAATCATTCCCTGTAGACCGATCTGCTGCCCATCTGCCGGTGAGAATATCCGCGCCACACCATACTGATGCAACTGCTTGATCTCGTGCTCAACAATGACACCACCTCCTCCTCCAAAAACGCGAATATCGCGGCGGCCGTATTGCTCAAGCATATCCAGAATGTACCTGAAATATTCAATGTGGCCACCCTGATAGGAACTCACGGCAATACCATCCACATCTTCATGGACTGCGGCTCGCACCACTTCACGCACCGATCGGTTGTGTCCCAGGTGAATGACCTCAGCACCGGAACTCTGCAGAATTCGTCGCATTACATTGATCGCCGCATCATGACCGTCGAACAGACTGGTCGCGGTCAGAAATCGCAAAGGACGACCATCAACCGGCTGATTGTGGGGGATGCTTAGATTTTCGACAGCTGTCGCCATGGCTGATATTTTCTAATTGAAGTAACCGACGCTGAAACCACAAATAGTATGTAGATGATCCATGAAAGTGGTTTCTGAGCCTGCTTATTTTAACAGACTGCAGAGCTATTACCAATTTTCCCATTGAAATATGGCCTTTTCGCTGCTCTGATCACGGATATGCAGCTGTCAACAACCGAAAGTGAGGGTACGATCGTCCTGTATTTTTCAGTCATATTGGGACTGGGCAGGTCGCCACCGGCACTTGCTGGTCTGCGAGTCGCCTGATCTTCGCGAATGGGTCCTGCTCACCCTGATTGCGACGTCGTCGCTTCGAAACTATATGGATATGCGCGGCTGTGCTCAGTTCGTTGCGCCGTTACTATATTCCCGAATGATTTTCATGGTGATCGCAGTCACAATAAACCAGCTCTCTGGAAACATCCCCTTCGAACCAGGCTGTACAGTTCCTGCAGCAATTTTCGATGCCGCGACTGAATATTCTTCACATCTGCGGCTGGATTCAGCATATGGTTGGCGAATGGTATCGAGAACATAACATCCATGAGTTTCCAACTGAATACCAAAAACTGTATCACGCACGCGAGACAACCATTTTTGTTGGGCGCGGAAGATTGGCTATAGCACCAGATAATTTCGATCCGAAAATTGTCACTTCCAAATATAGCATCCAATGAAAGCTTTAAGTAGTGCCATGCAGATTGGGCGTCGCCCGGTGATGACCATCAGTGATTTTCATCTTCTCCATCTCTACCAGCACCCGCCGGGACAGCAACGGAGCGTAGACTTTGAAATTGCCCTCCCGGTCCCCCACTGGAAGCAAGAGCCCGATATTCTGTAACTCGTTCAATGCAGCTTTCGCGTCTCGTTCGCTTTGCCCATTCATCGCAAGATCCTCCAGTAACTCGGTCTCAGTGGCAAACTGCGGGTTGGGTAGAATCTCCAACAACTTCTCCAATTCAGCACTGACACCAGACCTGGCAACGGCCTTGACGGTGTCCTGCACCGCCATTCTGCGAACATGGTCGGCAAGGCTCGGTATGCCATACTCCCACTCGCCGAAGTCCGCTTCCCACAAAAATCCCGTATGCAACAGCCGCTCCTCAACCGTCACCGCGTTACCACCCGATCTGGCAACGATTCTCCCCGCCGCCGTCGGCAGGCTCAAGTTGTCGGCACCACCATCTCTCTCAATCTCGAACACCATCTCGGCAATGGCGGTCTGCATGCCTCCCAGCTTAATCTCATCCACCCGCCGTCGATAGAGTGCCTGCCGCGCCTGCGTCGCCGCCGTCGCCGCCAACGCCACCTCCGACCGACCGATCACGGCCCTGCCGGAGGCGGCCACCACATCCCACAGCGCCCGTCCCCACACCTGGATGAAATAGGGATAATCCTGCGCCTCATCAAGCACCGCCGACAGAGCATCAGCCTCAAAACGCACCCGATCAGCGAACGGCTCGGTCAACGCCCGCTGCGACTCCTCGCGGCTGAGCCGACCAACCAGCCAGATGTCGAACCGTTCAGTAAACGACGACCCCGACCGGCCGAGCGCCCGGGTCAGGTCCGGTGTGCCGGCAATCACCAGCAAAAGCGGATGTCGTCGCGCCACCAGCTGATAGGTGTCATACCAGCGCCCGGCAACATCGGCCGGCAGACCATGCGCCTCGTCAACGATCAACAGCGCCCGCTGGCGGGCCAGCGCACTCAACTCCGAAATGACGGTCGACCGCGACGCACCCGAATCATTCTTGTCGCCCACACCGGCGGACGCCTTGATGCCGGCGATGTCCACCTCACCATTTAGGTGCAGGTTCACCCGACCCATGCGGGACAGGCTCTCCCGCAGCCAGCGCAACACGCCAGC
The DNA here is from genome assembly GCA_965205205.1 of Arenicellales bacterium. Lineage (GTDB taxonomy): Bacteria > Pseudomonadota > Gammaproteobacteria > Arenicellales > JAJDZL01 > JAJDZL01. The sequence continues at coordinate 1,864,567 of CBDBFX010000002.1, read as the reverse complement.
CAGCGTGTCGTCACTACCAAACGCCTGCTTGGGCAACGCGATGATGGAAAGCTCCTTCTTCTGTGCCTCTTTCTCCATCCAGTCAAGCATGACTGTCTTGCCACAGCCGCGGGGCCCCTCGAGCTGCAGTGCCGTCGGGTTGCATCGCCCGGCGGCGATGTCGGTCAGCAGGCTCAACGCCCTGCGTTTGAGGTCCTCACGACCGACCAGCAACGGCGGGGCGACGCCGGTTCCGGGGCGGAATGGATTGTGTTCCATACCGACTGTATCAATGTCTGCGTTCATCTTTCGTATCCTCCATTCGGCATCGGTAAGCGGTTATGGCGACTCCAAAACGCTCGCCGTCGATCGTTCAACTAATGTCTTCATGTCATGTTCTTTGAATCACATCAGTCCCAATGTTCACCACTGGCTGATTTGACTTCCGATACCGCAGGTTCGTAATATTGGGGAACACCTCCCCGCCACCTTACAATCAACCATTGCCAATTCTGCAATTGTCCATTATACGATCGAAATTTTCTGAATCCCATCAACGCGAAGTCTGAGGCAATTTCTCTGTCACCATTTTGAGCAATTGGAAATTGATTGAAAAGCCACTATAGTATGGATGAGAAACGACAATGGTGTGGTTCTCGAAATCAGAGCGGTTCAGGGCGATGGATCTGGTACCGACGGGGGTGGGGACTGAAATTGTCTGCTGGACACTCACCGAAACCGACACACGAATTTTTGGTCGAATAACGGAAGCGCAACGGGCCGCGGGCCAATATTTCATTTATTGATTTAAATGGGAGGCTTGGATCGATTTTCACTGGGTTGGAAAACGTAAGTGTCTGATAATATGATGTCAGGTTGGAAGATGCGATTTTTTGAGAATTGATAGTTCAGTTATTCGCCATCGGAACTACAGAAAGAAAGATAATCTTGAACTCGAACCAACAAAATCGAAATAGTTGAACATGCCAACCAATCAGTCGTGGAAGGACAGAATCGATCGAATCTGCGATCGCCTGGATCTTTCGATTCCCATCCTCCTGGCACCAATGGCCGGTGCCTGTCCTGTTTCCCTGTCAAGTGCCATCGCGAATGAGGGAGGTCTGGGTGCCTGCGGCATATTGCTGATGCAGCCGCCTGACATCATCAAATGGGCATCCGAGTTTCGATCGCAGTCCAACGGCGCCTTCCAGATGAACAACTGGATACCTGATCCGGCGCCAGTTCGCAATGAAAAACATGAAAGTGAAATACGGAATTTCATTGCCCGTTGGCGAGCTGACAGCAGTCCCATTGAGAAGGCAACCCGTTCGCCCGACTTTGAAGCGCAGTTTGAAGCGATGCTTGAAGTTCAGCCGACTGCCATATCTTCGATCATGGGCGTTTACACGGAAACAGCCATCAATCGTATGAAATCCGCCAGCATCCCATGGCTCGCAACCGCAACTACCGTTGATGAAGCGAAGCTGGCTGTTCATCAGGGTGCCGATGTCATTGTTGCACAGGGGACTGAAGCTGGGGGACATCGGGGTACGTTTGCCGCTGAGGAAGCCGAGCGATCTGCAGCGGGTCTGATCTCCCTTTTGCCGGCAATCGTCGACGCGGTGGATGTTCCTGTGGTAGCCACCGGCGGCATTGCAGACGGCCGTGGCATCGCCGCCGCGATTACGCTTGGGGCGTCTGCCGTACAGATCGGAACAGGGTTTCTGCGAACGCCTGAAGCGGCCATCCCATCTGCGTGGTCCGCGGCTCTCAGCACGGCAGTTCCAAGCCAGACGATCCTCACGCGGGCGTTTACGGGACGGTTGGGCCGCTCGCTCGTCACCGAGTACGCCAAGGCCGCCGTATCAGCCGATGCACCGGAGCCAGCACCCTATCCCATTCAGCGTCAACTGACGGCCATCATGACAGCCGAATCGCGACGCGGGAACACGCTGGCGGGAATGCAGGCATGGAGTGGGCAGTCCGGCTATCTGGCGCGTTCGGAACCGGCTGGCGACCTGGTCGGACGTCTATGGGATGACGCCCGGCAACGGCTTCCATAAAACTTGGCGCGGATTGTTGGATAATTGTCGCGGAACACATGAATGAGATTTTAATTGTCGGCCGCCTGACGTTTTCAGATTATTGCGACGATATGGTCTGATCCGCGCCTCAGATGGCCACTGACGGCAGTTACATACCAGACGACGAACATCACCATGAAACCTACACCCAAACTCCCGTTTACCCCAATCCATTCAAACTATGAGGTGGATGCGAGATCCAGTTTCAAAAGCCAGGGCATCATGCATCTGCTAGGCGCATCGATGCGAACCATCAAACCCGGGTTCTGCGTAATCGAGTTGCCGTTTAAATCGCAACTGACACAGCAGGATGGCTATTTTCATGCCGGTGCGACCAGCACGATTGCGGATTCTGCGGGTGGTTATGCTGCTTATTCTCTTATGCCAGCGGGCAGCCGCATACTGACAGTCGAATTCAAGATCAATCTACTGTCACCGGCAAGTGGAGACCTTCTTTCAGCTGAAGCATCAGTTGTCAAGGCTGGTAAAACCCTGACTGTCGCAACCGTTGAGGTGAATTGCCTAAACGGTGGTCAGCCCACGCTCTGTGCGATTGTTCAGCAGACCACGATCTGCATCCGCTCACAAAGCGATTGACACCGCATTGTCTTACGACTGATCGTTAGAGATATCCATTCGATTGGATGGCTGGATCAATCGTTCATCGCAGACACCTACGAATTGTGGACGCGTACACCCCACACAGATGAAATTTCCCCGCCATCATTACCACACAGCGGAAAGTTGATTTCTTCAGTTCGAGTTCCAATTTTATGGTGCCCAATAACCACCTCATCAATTCGTGACATTACTGTGCGCCGATAGTCAGAAGCAGAGACTCCATCACCTTGATTAATTCAAGAATACCGGTCTGAATTTTCGAACATGTCAACCATTGCTTGGAGAGCCCATGGTCTGCCAAATTCAGGCGCAGGTATCAAATTGAGAATCCGCGGACCGACTCTGGTGTGCAATCACCATGAATAGTCCAAGACCGTGAAGATGCCAATGGATGTATCGACATCTTACCGGCCAGCGTGCCGACACCGATGATGAGCTGGGAGTTTTCCTGAGGCGATTTTCGTCTGCATGGGGTCTGAGCGACTTCGATTGCCCGTCGCCGCGTTTAGCAATCTTCGCCTGACTTCAGCCAAGTCAATTCAACGATTGAAAGTGATCTGAACACCGGGCCCGCAGACGAATCCGACCCAGAAATCTCCATCACGATTACTCCCCGCGCAGGTTACGTCATTATCCTTCACCGTGTCAATTCGTAGTTGAGTCTGCAGACGGACCGACTCGCTCCACATTCTCAATCTCAGAATTTACCTGCCTGCTGGTATCTGCCGAACGACTACAACGGAGGTGAATCGATGAACCACCGATATGCGAATTTGTTAAATCAACGGAGCCGGTCCAGCATCTATAATGTTCTGCCATACGCACATCGAAATATTGGAGAACTGAATGAATGGGAATCTGGAATTCATGTGTGGTCAGTTACATGAAATCGTCGCAATGATCGCGGCGTTCTCCAATTCCCACGCGACTGCGAATTTAATCTGATGACGCTTTACGGGACTACGGCAGCCAGTGGGGATTGATGGGCTTACAACACGCCACACTGAATTTTGGATTGGGGAATACGGTGGACCTGCTACGGTCAAGTGTCCAGGAATTCGCACAGCGACAGATCGCGCCACTGGCGGCGGAAATCGATCAGCGCAACGAGTTTCCCCTTCACCTGTGGCAGGCGATGGGTGAGATCGGTCTGTTGGGAATCACAGTCAGCGAACAGTATGGCGGTTCCGGCATGGGGTATCTGGAACATGTCGTCGCCATGGAAGAAATCAGCCGCGCCTCGGCCTCAGTTGGTCTGTCTTATGGCGCACACTCGAATCTCGCAGTCAACCAGATCTATCGCAATGGTACCGATCAGCAGAAGCAGCAGTATCTGCCTAAACTGATCAGTGGCGAACATGTCGGGGCACTCGCAATGACAGAGCCAAATTCCGGTTCCGATGTCGTCAGCATGCGCCTGGAGGCGATAGCGGAAGACGATCACTTCGTATTGAACGGGAATAAAATGTGGATCACCAATGGCCCTGATGCCGACGTGCTTGTGGTTTATGCAAAAACCGACCCGCGCGCGGGTAGCCGCGGTATTACTGCATTCCTGATTGAGCGGGAATTCGAGGGCTTTTCGACCGCTCAGAAACTTGACAAACTGGGTATGCGTGGGTCCAACACCTGTGAGCTGATTTTTCGTGACTGCCGCGTGCCGGAAGAAAACGTGCTTGGCGAAATCGGTGGTGGTGTTCAGGTGCTGATGAGCGGCCTCGATTACGAAAGAGTGGTGCTGGCAGGCGGCCCGCTTGGCATCATGCAGGCCTGCTTTGATGTTGTCCTGCCATACATTCATGAGCGCCGGCAGTTTGGTAAAAAAATCGGTGAGTTTCAGTTTATTCAGGGAAAACTAGCGGACATGTATGCGGCATTGAATGCGTCGCGCGCATACGCGTACACCGTTGCCAGAGCCTGCGACAGAAATGAAACAACGCGTAAAGACGCCGCGGCGGTGATTCTATTTACCGCGGAAAAAGCCACTGAGTGTGCGCTCGAAGCCATTCAGACGCTCGGTGCGATGGGCTACATTAACGATATGCCGACCGGCCGCCTGCTGCGGGATGCCAAACTTTATGAAATCGGTGCCGGCACCAGCGAAATTCGACGCATGCTGATCGGCCGGGAACTGTTCGCCGAAACATCTTGATGGACCTATGATCGATGGCAGAACCAATCCAATGAAACATTTAGCCGTTGTCGTTACAGGACTGGCGCGCACACCGATAGGCGGTTTTCAAGGCCGTCTTTCACCACTCTCGGCACCAGCATTGGGAGCTGCATCCATTAAGGCCGCCCTTGAGGATTCTGGCATATCGGGCGCGGATGTTGATGAAGTACTGATGGGATGCGTACTGCCAGCGGGTATCGGCCAGGCACCGGCCCGACAGGCCGCGCTGGCAGCCGGCGTTCCACAATCGGTCGGTTGCACAACCGTGAACAAGATGTGCGGTTCCGGTATGAAAACGGTCATGCTCGGATTTGATTCCATCGTCGCAGGTACCAATTCCGTGGTTGCGGCCGGTGGCCTGGAGAGCATGAGCAATGCACCATATCTTCTGCCGAAAGCCAGACAGGGCCTGCGCATGGGGCACTGTCAGATGATTGATCACATGTTTGCAGACGGACTTGAAGACGCCTACCAGAAAGGAACGCTGATGGGACAGTTTGCGGAAGATTGTGCGCAAGCTTATCGGTTCAGCCGGCAGGCGCAGGACGAATTCGCCATTGAATCTCTCACTAGAGCGCAGAAAGCAACCGAGAACGGCACCTTCAAAAATGAAATCACTCCCGTACAGGTGCCAACGAGAAAAAATACCTGTGAAGTTGCGACCGATGAGCAGCCGGAAACCACCAATTCAGAAAAAATTCCTTTTCTCAAGCCGGCTTTTCGACGGGATGGCAGCGTTACGGCGGCGAATTCGAGTTCGATTTCCGATGGTGGTGCGACCATGATCTTAATGGCCGAGGCCGAAGCGGAGCGGCGGGGAAAAAAGACTCGCGCGCACCTTGTCGGCCATGCAACCCATGCCGCCGAACCCAATCTTTTTCCGACCGCACCCATTGGTGCAATCAAGAAGCTGCTGGAACAGCTCAAGTGGTCTGTCGATGATGTCGATCTATTTGAAATCAATGAGGCATTCGCGGTCGTCACCATGGCCGCCATGCACAGTCTGAATATTCCACATGAACGAGTCAACGTGCATGGCGGAGCCTGCGCGCTCGGCCATCCGGTCGGTGCATCGGGAACGCGGATACTGGTTACCCTGATCTCGGCGATGGAACGTTATGACTGCAGGCGCGGAGTCGCCTCATTGTGCATCGGCGGTGGCGAAGCCACCGCTATCGGCGTCATTCGGCGCTGAGGTCATCAATCCTGCTCAGTGAAAGTATCAGTCATGGACCGAATTGTCGATTTTTACTTTGATTTTTCATCGCCGTACGGCTATTTTTCAAGTGAGATGATGGACGACTTCGCCCAGCGCTGTGACTGCAGGATCAACTGGCGCCCCTATGTCATGGGGGCGGTTATGAAAGTAACCGGCCGTCAACCGCTGGTTCAGATTCCGATGATTAACGACTACAGCGCCCGCGATTTGGCGCGGGTCGCCCGATTCCATGACATTGAATTCAATATTCCCAGTCTGTTTCCGGTCTCCAGCGTAACTGCGAACCGAACGTTCTATTGGGTGAGAGAGAGGTATGGCGACGATCCGGCCAGCAGGCTGGCCAAGGCCATTTTTCGAGCCTATTTCATTGATGACGTGAACATTGCCGAAGCATCCGCCATGATCGAAATCGCCACACAATGCGGATATGATGGCAAAAAAGTGACGGCCGCATTGCAGAACGAGGATATCAAAGTCAAGGTGCGGGAGGAGACCGATAAGGCCATCGCGCGACACGTATTCGGATCGCCATTTTTTATTGTCGACGATGAACCATTCTGGGGACACGACCGTCTCAATCACGTCGAGTCGTGGATTACTTCCGGTGGCTGGTAAGCGCATCACCCGTTCAGTCATTCCGATCATTTAATGCCAGTTATTCCGTCTAGCATCAACTGCCGGAGCCCCGAGTTCATCGCGCGTGCCAAAGCCATGTCAGGTCTGGTTGACACGCTCAATGAAACACTCAGAGACATTCAGGAAGGAACGGATTCTCTGGCGCGCAGAAAGCATGAATCGAGGGGCAAGCTGCACGCGCGGGACCGCATCAATCTGCTGCTTGACCGAGGATCACCGTTTCTGGAAATCGCACCTTATGCCGCTTATAAGTTGTACGACGAAGACGTACCGGCCGCCGGCATTGTAACTGGCATCGGATCGATCCAGGGACGGGAGTGCATGGTTTTTGCCAACGATGCGACGGTCAAGGGTGGCACCTATTTCCCGATAACGGTCAAAAAACATCTGCGCGCCCAGGAAATAGCGTCTCAAAATCACCTGCCCTGCATCTATCTGGTTGATTCAGGTGGCGCCTTTCTTCCCAAACAGGATGAGGTGTTTCCAGATCGGGATCACTTTGGACGGATTTTTTTCAATCAGGCGACCATGTCAGCCGCCGGCATACCTCAAATCGCCGCAGTCATGGGATCCTGTACCGCGGGCGGCGCTTATGTGCCGTCGATGTGCGACGAGTCCATCATCGTTCAGGGCCAAGGCACCATATTTCTGGGAGGACCGCCACTGGTGAAGGCGGCGACGGGTGAAGATGTCTCGGCCGAAGAGCTGGGCGGCGCAGATGTTCACTCAAAGCAATCTGGAATTACCGATCATCGCGCCGACAGCGATGAGCACGCGCTGACCATGATCCGCGACATCGTTGCAACCCTGAATCGACCGAAGCGCTTGAATATTGAAGTGCGAGAACCGCGGGCACCTCTGTATGAGGCAAGTGACATTTATGGCATCGTACCCACGGATCTCAGACAGTCATACGATGTAAGAGAAGTCATCGCACGCATCGTCGACGGCAGTGAATTTCATGAATTCAAACGACTGTATGCCGATACCCTAGTGTGTGGATTTGCCCACCTGATGGGCTATCCCGTTGGAATGATCGCCAACCGGGGGATTCTCTACTCTGAATCGGCACTTAAAGCGACGCACTTCATCGAGCTGTGCTGCCAGAGAAATATTCCGCTGATTTTTCTGCAGAACATCTCTGGATTCATGGTTGGAAAAAAGTATGAAGCAGGCGGTATAGCCAAGGATGGTGCGAAGATGGTAACCGCTGTTGCCTGTGCGCAGGTGCCCAAATTTACAGTCATCATTGGTGGCAGTTTTGGTGCTGGAAACTATGCCATGTGTGGGCGCGCCTATTCACCCAGGTTTCTGTGGATGTGGCCAAATGCGAGAATCTCCGTAATGGGTGGTGAACAGGCCGGCAACGTGCTTACACAGGTACGGGCCGACGGAATGAAGAACGGATCATGGCCTGAGTCGGAACAGCGCGAATTCAAACGTGCGATCCTGGAGCAGTATGAATCCGAGGGCGTCCCATACTATTCAAGTGCCAGACTATGGGATGACGGCATCATCGATCCACTAGATACGCGGACCGTACTGGGGCTGGGGCTGTCAGTCGCCTACAACGCACCAACTGAACCGACTCGGTTCGGCATTTTCAGAATGTAGTAGTCTTCATGTCGTCTGACGGTTACCATACCATCCGAATTGATGTGAACTCTGCAGGAGTCTGCACACTGCTGTTGAATCGCCCGGAGGTTCACAATGCGTTCGATGAAATGATGATTGAAGAGATCACGAACGCGCTGCAGCAGCTGCAGGCGGATGATACGATTCGGGTACTGTGCGTTAAAGGCGCGGGGACGAGTTTCTGCGCTGGCGCAGATCTGAATTGGATGAAGCGCAGTGCCGACCGTGCGGCGGATGAAAACTACCGCGATGCACTGCGGATGGCGGACATGATGTATGCGTTATACAGTTTCTCACGACCTACTTTGGGAGTGGTTCATGGTTCAATTTTCGGCGGTGGCGTCGGGCTCGTTGCCTGTTGTGATGTCGTCATTGCGGAGAGTGCGTCGATTTTCAGCCTGTCGGAAGTCAAACTCGGTTTGATTCCAGCCGTCATTGGCCCGTATGTAGTAAACGCAATGGGCCCTCGAACTGGCAGACGTTATATTCTGACCGGCGAAAGGTTTGATGCGGCGGCAGCCCATCGTTCAAATCTGATTCACGAAACGATTCACAAAGATGAACTGCCGGCGGCTGAAGCCCGCATGCTCCGTGAACTGCTCGCGGCCGCTCCCCAGGCGCAGAAAGCGGCTAAAGGCCTTATCGCAGGTGCCTTATCACCGGCAATGGACGGCGATATTCGAACCCATACGGCCGAGTTGATTGCTGAGATCAGAGCATCCGATGAGGGTCGTGAAGGTGTTGGCGCCTTTCTTGCCAAGCGACGTCCCAACTGGCGTCATTCCTGACAGGAATTCAATATTGTTCCGTAAACTGCTGATCGCCAACCGCGGGGAAATCGCCTGCCGGATCATTCGAACCGCGCGCCGTCTCCAAATCCCAGTCGCCACCGTGTATTCCGATGCCGACCGTCACGCTCTGCACACGACGCTGGCCGACGAGTCAATTTATATCGGTGCTTCGCGCCCGTCCGAGAGTTACCTGAATGTTGAACGAATCATGCAGGCTGCGAGACAGGTCGGTGCCGATTCACTTCATCCAGGGTACGGCTTTCTGTCCGAAAGTGGCATCTTGAGTCAGGCATGTGAAGATACCGGCATCGAGTTCATCGGTCCGCCTTCGATCGCCATCCAATGTATGGCTTCCAAGCTGAAAGCGGCTGAAATCGCAATCCAGGCAGGCATCCCGGTCTTACCCGGATTTCGCGAATCGGAGCAGCATGGCGCCAAAATGCTTGAGCGGGTACGCGAAATCGGCTTCCCGGTGCTCATCAAAGCGGCTTTCGGCGGCGGTGGCCGAGGCATGAGCATCGTACACTCGGAAAAAGAGTTTGCCAAGTGCCTGCAGGCTGTCAGAGCACAGGCCCGCGAATTCTTCGGCGATGACCTGATGATCGTCGAAAAGTATCTTTCGCCAGCCAGACATGTCGAAGTTCAGATTGCGGCTGACAAACGCGGCCATGTCATCCATCTGTTCGACCGCGACTGTTCCGCACAGCGGCGGTATCAAAAAATCGTGGAAGAGGCGCGTTCACCTTCAATCTCCGAAAAAATTCGGCAACAAATGTACGATGCTGCGACATCTCTCACCAAGGCTCTGAACTATCACAACGTGGGGACCGTAGAGTTTCTGCTGGCGAATGATCAGTTTTACTTCATGGAAATGAACACCAGGCTACAGGTTGAACACCCGGTAACCGAGCGGATAGCCGGAGTTGATTTGGTCGAGTGGCAACTCAGAATTGCCGCCGGTGAATCGATTTCGCAAATCCATGTGCCGAAAAAACCGACCGGACACTCCATTCAGGCGCGCATCTATGCAGAAAATCCGGCAAAGGATTTTCTGCCGTCGCCCGGGCACATAAGATATCTGCACCTGCCGGTCGAATCAGATCGCCTACAGATGCACATAGGGGTGCGGCAGGGTGACTTGGTCGATGTGCATTATGACTCCTTGATTGCAAAAATCGTAGTCCACGACAAAGACCGAAAGAACGCCATTGAACGATTGCGGCAGGGATTGAACGATCTGCATGTGGGAGGGGTTGACACCAATATCGAGTTTCTATCGAAGCTGCTGGAAGATTCTGCATTCCAGAAAGATGCGATTGACATCAAGTTCGTCGAAAATCATCTGCAGCATCTGACCTATGCAGAAACGGCGCTGCCTTTTGAGATGCTGGTGGCGGCACTGCTCTATCTCGCCGCACGGTCGGCGAAAGAAAAAACGACCGATTTCGTCGACAGTGACGATCTTCATTCGCCATGGCGCAGGAGTGGCGGCTGGCGACTCAATTCACGGAGAGAGTTCGCCTGCAGTTTCGATGATGGGCACCGCGTTTACAATGTCCTGGCATCGTTTGGCAAGCGGGAGATCAATGTAAAAAGCAAAGATCATAAACTGACTTGCACGAATTTTCACATGACCGAAAATCAGGTGACATTTACGATTGACGATAAGAACTGGTCAGTTGCGGTGGCACTGCAGGACGATACGATCTACCTGTTTGCGAACTGCAGGCGATACGAGCTACTTCTATCGGAACAGCTTTCGAAAGCGGACCCCTCAAGTTCAGACGCAGGATCGCTGACGGCCCCACTTCCGGGTAGAATCGCCCGCGTATTGGTTAACAAGGGTGACATGGTGTCGACTGGACAACTTCTGATTGTTATCGAAGCGATGAAGATGGAACACCCGATCGCCAGTCCGATCAATGGTGTGGTAACATCAATTCCATTTAGTGAAAATGATCTAGTGGAAGAAGGAGTGGGCTGTATTGTTGTCGAGCCTGCAGACGGGTCAGAAGGAAAGCTTCATGATGAGTACGAGTCCACCTGATTTCGTCCGAATTGTGGAGGTCGGACCTCGTGACGGACTTCAGAATGAACCGGAGTGCACTTCGGAGGATTTCCGCTCTGAACTTATCAATCAATTGTCCACCTGCGGCCTAAAGACCATTGAAGTGGGTAGTTTCGTATCGGCCAAATGGGTACCGACGATGGCCAACACCGCACAGGTGCTGGAAAAAGTCAAACGTCTGGGTGATGTATCCCTGCTGGCGCTGGTTCCAAACATGACCGGAATGACCGATGCGATTGCCGCCCGGGTCGACCAGATCGCGGTCTTTTCAGCGGCCTCTGAATCTTTCTCACAAAAGAACATCAACTGCAGTATCGATGAGTCGTTTGAGAGATTCCGACCGGTCGTCGCCAAAGCGCAGGAACTCGGCATCCCTGTTCGCGGTTATGTTTCCTGTGTACTTGGTTGCCCCTATGAGGGAAAAATTGACTGTGGCAGTGTGGTAACAGTCGTTGAGCGGCTGATTGAACTGGGCTGTTATGAAGTTTCTCTTGGCGATACGATTGGCGTTGGAACCATCAACACCACCCGCGACCTGCTGCGCACACTCGCCGGTTCCGTCGCGTCGGAATCGATTGCCGTTCACTTTCATGACACATACGGTCAAGCCCTTCCCAACATCACGGTCGCCTTGGACCGCGGCATCCGCGTCATAGACAGTTCAATCGGTGGATTGGGCGGATGTCCTTATGCGCCAGGAGCCAGTGGCAACGTTGCGACGGAGGACGTTATCTATATGCTGAACGGAATGGGTCTAAACACGGGCGTGGGACTGGATGACCTGCTCAGAGTGTCGGCGTTCATTTGCTCGCATTTCAATCGGCGTCCCATGTCTCGCGTAGCCAATGCGCTTTTGGATTCTGTTACACACTGAACAACCGTGGATGCAGGCCGCAGTCATGTGCCGAACCCGCGTTTAACAAGATTTCGGCGACTTCAGGCTGAAACCCACCGCTTTCATTATTCTCGTCCATCTCAGTGCCACTGTATTCAGACATCTTCGTCTTCGATTTTGTCCTGCCGAATATAGTGCCATCATATTCAATATTCGATCCATCGCAACCCACATTTGGTGTCTATTGACGCTATGTATATTCGACAGACCAAAACCAGCACCCGAAAAGACGGTTCCAGCGATCAGACTTACCAGTGCAACCGGAGGTTCAGCCTGAAGCAGATTGAGAACCGCCGCCCCATGCGGTCGGCATCGAACATGTCGGCCTGTGGGCGGACAGCCGACTGGGCATGGACCGTCTGTTCGATCTGACGAGCACTTTCTTCAAGGGTCAGATCGAGGTTAAACCAAGTCCAACCACGGACGCTCCAAGGAACGCCGCTGGGATGCGCGGTTACTCAAGCTGGTACTGGAAGACAGCGGATTCGTGTATCGCTCACAAGTATATAAGGATAACTTGGCAGAATGTAAAAACATGTCATTTCGCTATCATTTTCAATTGTTTAATGGATAGAACGAATTCCGACTCGATTTAAATTCAGAACAATTAATGGTTGAATTTAGATTTTCCCAATATGAACTTGAACAGTCTACGCAATATGGGCAGATAGGCGTCTCCCTGCTCCGCGGCCTTGCGATGCCAGCGTACGGCTTCGACTTCGACATTGTCATCAGGTACACACTTACACTCAGACTTCCTAACCAAGGCAGTCGATATCAACAGTCGTTCACTGATAGGTTTGTCAAATCAGTGGGTTAATGGACGGTCGTAAAAATGGAACAATTGACCGTCGGGCCATCATAGCTGAAAGTTCAGACAAAGGAAGCGGAACGGCCGCTGAAAATCTGCCAAGCGATGGACGCGTCCGGTTGCTCCACAGTTGGAATATTGATCATAATGATTGGATTGTGTCGGGATTTCTGACATTAGTCATCCATCAACATCATTTCAAGGAAGAGCGGCGCATGGGCATGACCTTGCTCTGCGGCCTTCCGAATCCAGTGTTCTGCTTCGACATCATCTTCAGACACACCTTCACCGAAGCTATACTTCATGCCAAGGCTGAATTGTGCACGGGCAACCCCCTGTTCTGCGGCCATCCGGTACCAGCGCACGGCTTCGACATCGTCTTCGAGGACACCTTCACCAAAGTCATACATCACTCCAAGGTTGTACTGCGCCTTGTCATGACCCTGCTCCGCCGCCTTCCGATACCAGTGCACGGCTTCCACATCGTCTTGAAGTGCACCTTCATCAGAGTCATACATCGCGCCAAGGTTGAACTGTACATCGGCATCTCCCTGTTCTGCGGCCATCCGGTACCAGCGCACGGCTTCGACATCGTCTTCCGGCACGCCTTCACCAAAGTCATACATCGCGCCAAGGTTGTACTGCGCCTTGTCATGACCCTGCTCCGCCGCCTTCCGATACCAGTGCGCAGCTTCCACATCGTCTTCCGGCACACCTTCACCAAAGTCATACATCGCGCCAAGGTTGTACTGCGCCTTGTCATGACCCTGCTCCGCCGCCTTCCGATACCAGTGCACGGCTTCGACATCGTCTTCCGGCATGCCTTCACCTAAGTCATAAATCGCGCCAAGGTTGAACTGAGCATTGCCATGACCCTGCTCCGCCGCCTTCCGGAACCAGCGCACGGCTTCGACATCGTCTTCCGGTACGCCTTCACCTAAGCCATACATCAGTCCTAGCTTGAACTGAGCCTCGACATAACCCTGCTCCGCCGCCTTCCGATACCAGTGCACAGCTTCCACATCGTCTTCCGGCACGCCTTCACCTAAGTCATACATCAATGCAAGGTTGAACTGAGCCTCGACATGGCCCTGCTCCGCAGCCTTCTGAAACCAGCGCGCGGCTTCAACATCATCTTGGATGGAGGGTATGGCGCCCTCGCCAGAGCGATACATCATTCCAAGGCCGAACTGCACTTCGGCATCGCCCTGCTCTGCAGCCGTCTGCATACTTTCCAACCATACCGAGGTAGATATCGACTCCGTCTCTTGAGCTTGGATGATACGAATTGATACCAGTATCATTAGCAAGGTAAGGGAAATATAGCGGATTAGCATCATTTTGCACCTCATCAATAACCAAAATTTCGAAACCAAAAGAAACAGCCTAAAATGTCATTGGAAATTGACAAAATTATCTGCGAATGACAATGTAGCGATAGTTCGTGCACTTTACAATAATTGTCAAATGAACTGAAATAGTGCCACCTGCGGTACATTAAATGGTGCCATAATTGACATTAGTTATTCCCTTATGGCATTGATATTATGAATATTAATTATTTGTCTGTTTAATATAGATGAAAACCTGCAAGTGTCATCAGATGGAGTCCATGGCAGACTGCAGGTCGTCGATCAGATCATCAATGTCTTCCAGGCCAATCGAAAGCCGAATCAGACCATCACTGATTCCCATCCGCTTTCGGTCGGACCCCTGCACTCTCGAATGGGTCGTTGATGCAGGATGCGTAATGGTGCTTTTCACATCTCCCAAATTGCCGGTAACTGAAAAAACACGTACTCCATCAATAAATTTCCACGCAGCTGTTTTACCACCCTGCAATTCAAAAGACAGCAGTGCTCCGAAGTCATTCTGCTGGTGGCTGGCAAGTTCGTGTCCGGGATGATCTTCCAATCCGGGATAGTACACCCGGTTTACACTTGGCTGAACTTTCAGCCAGCTGGCAATTTTCGTCGCGTTTAAACAGGACTCCTTCATCCGAACCGACAGGGTCTCGAGACCTTTGTGAAAAATCCATGCGTTGAATGGACTCATCGAAGGACCCGCGGTACGCAGAAAGCCATGCACTGCTTTCGCCAGCTCAGCATTATCGGTGACCACTGCACCACCGACCGCCCGACCCTGACCGTCCAGATATTTGGTCGACGAATGAATGACAACATCGGCACCGAGCATCAGTGGCTGTTGTAAGATGGGCGTACAGGCGCAGTTATCAACGACCAAAATGCAGTTGGGAAGTGCTTTGGCAATTTTCCCCAATCGGGCGATATCAACAATTTCACAGATTGGGTTCGATGGAGTTTCAATAAAAATAATACGCGTTGCGGGGTCAAGCTGGGTGGAACAGATTTCGCTTGGCGAATAGAAGCTCGTCGCAACTGCGAACCGCGTCAGGACATTGGAAAACAAATTAACTGTAGAACCGAACAGCCCCCTGGTCGCGGCAATCCGATCACCGGCGTGAAGAGTGCTCATGCAGAGAGCTAGGATTGCTGACATTCCCGATGCCGTTGCACTACAGAAACGCGCATTCTCAAGGCTGGCGAGACGTTCCTCAAACGCACGTGTCGTAGGATTGGTGAATCTGGAATAAATATTGCCGGAACTTTGTTCGGCGAACATCTGCGCGGCGTGCTCGGCACTGTCAAATACGAAACTTGAGGTTGCGAAAATTGGGTCGCTGTGCTCCCTTTCAGCAGTTCGAACTTGCCCAACTCTCACCGCCTTAGTTTTTTGCCGGAAATTTTTCATACTGAATATCTAGCCGCGCACTACAACCGGCAAACCGAATAGCATTCGCTTTAGCCGATTTTCGCGCCGGCAAGCTGAAAATCAAAATGACGCTTTCGGAAGATTCCTGCTTAAGCGTATTCCTTCACCACCATCCCGACAATAAACGGAAATAGCAACCGGCAGAAAGGAGGGGTCAATCACCAATTTCTGTTGTCTCGCGACACCTGACCGAGTCCTTTCATGCCAGCCGCAGAACCACTCTTGAACAGTCAAGAATTGGCAAAAGATGTCTCAGAAAAACTGATTGGGACTCAAATTTTCTCTGTTTGACTACAAATCGACATCAATCTGGATCAACAAATTAATTAATGTCAATGGTAATTATATCCACCAACCGTGAATTTGAGACAGAAGTCTCATTCGCCGACTCTGCCGTCATCCGCTCTGCTGAGTACAGACTGAATGAGTACATTGTGCTGTTGAATCTCCATGCACCGGTCAGATTCTACATTTTTGGGACAGAACAGAAATACTGTTCCATTTTCGTTGTACGCATACATTTCACAACCAAACGCTATCTTTGTTTCCACTCGCCAGATCGAATCGGTATCAACCTGCCTGTCCACCTGCTAGAAAGCAAACGGGATCAACGTTTAACTGACAGGTATGTGTGCACTCGGACATTCTTAGAACTTAATAAAAAACACGGCAAAATCTTGAGTTCCACACCAAATTCAACTTCAGTTCGTTTCATTGAGATTGACTTCCATCCTCAATGCACCGGTGTGCTCAGACCATTGATTCTAATCTTCCTGTTTCATCATCCAGAAATAAGTCCTGAGCAAATTTCAAAGACCCGACGGCAAGGTTTACTGCCGATGGCTCAAATCCTGCACGGGAAATCCACTGATTCTGCTAAGGCGAGTCTAACAATTGACTACGGTTCAAATCAACCATTCAATTGGAATGTTGGAGGGATCGCGTGTGCCAAATTCAGTCATTGCAGGGGTGTTTACCTGGTAAACACCCGTTTTTCTGAAAATTCAGAGATTCGATCTGGCACACGCGACATTTCAACATACATCATCATTCCACCCGGCCCACCATTGGCTTCTGATGTCCAAATAGGGACTGCTTTCGACCGGTGTCAGCCTCTGCCTGAACGGTCGATCGGTGGCGGTGGGATACGACATCATCACCACTTATTCCTAAATATTCGAGACTTACTGCCGATATTGGCATCCGCAGCTGGAGACCGGTCAACAGGACCGACGAGCCCGAGCCGCGGGCCATCCATCAACACAAATACCGGGCTTTTCCTGAGTGTTTACCTGGTAAACACTCCATTTTCACACCGATCAATGAGTCTGCGCGGCGCGGAATACAGGCCTTTCTGCAGTGTTTACCTGGTAAACACCCGTTTTTCTGAAAACTCAGGGATTCGGTCTGGCACACGCGACATTTCAACATGCACCATCATTCCACCCGGCCCACCATTGGCTTCTGATGTCCAAATAGGGACTGCTTTCGACCGGTGTCAGCCTCTTCCTGAACGGTCGATCGGTGGCGGTGGGACACGACATCATCACCACTTATTCCTAAATATTCGAGACTTGCCGCCGACATTGGCATCCGCAGCTGGAGACCGATCAACAGGACCGACAAGCCCGAGCCAGGGGCCATCCACCAACACAAATACCGGGCTTGTCCTGAGTGTTTACCTGGTAAACACTCCATTTTCACACCGATCAATGAGTCTGCCCGGCGCGGAATACAGGCATTTCTGCAGTGTTTACCTGGTAAACACCCATTTTTCTGAAAATTCAAAGATTCGATCTGAAACACGCGACATTTCAACATGCACCATCATTCCACCCGGTCCACCATTAGCTTCTGATGTCCAAATTGGGACTGCTTTCGATCACTGTCAACCTCGGCCTGAATGGTCGGTCGGTGGCGGTGGGATACGGCATCATCATCACTTATTCCTAAATATTCGAGACTTACTACTGACAATGGCATCCGCAGCTGTAGACCTGTCTGTAGGAGCGATCGACCTGAGCCGCGGACCATCCGCCAACACAAATATCAGACTTTTCCTGAGTGTTTACCTGGTAAACACCCCATTTTCACTCCAACCAATGAGTCAGCCCGCCTCGGAATACAGGCATTTCTGCAGTGTTTACCTGGTAAACACCAATTTTTCGGCAGACTCATGGATTCGGTCTGGTACACGCGACATGCTAGCCACAATCCAATTCCCACCAAATGGGCCGCGCTGTTTTATGAGTTGCAACGACGTACTGAAAACCGTGCAGATGGTTGTAAATACGGACGAAAAATCAAAGTCTGCGGTACCAAATCGAATTGTTTGATGTAGGATCATCTCTTTTCTTATTTCATTCATCCAGCAATAGGTGTAACTTTGCAAGACCATTCGTTAGCCGAAAAAGTCAATCCAATACGGTCAACCAGCCTTGGCACCAAAACTTCGCGCAATGCGACAGCTCTGAACTCACTGAACGAGCGGGCATTGGTTTATCTTCCGATATCCCGCGTTCAGCCATACGAAAACAATCCGCGCAGGCGCAACAATCCTAACTATGGCAAGATTAAAGAATCAATCTTCAAAGATGGGCTCAATCAGCCACTCGTTGTGACCCGTCGTCCTGATAAAGACGATTTCATTGTCTACAAAGGAGGCAATACAAGATTGAAAGCGATTAAAGAACTGTTTGCTGAAACCGGAGATCACAGATTCAGATTCGTTGAGTGTTCCTTTATTCCCTGGTCCGGTAATGAGTCCGATGCCGTCATTGGTCATCTACAGGAAAACGAGATGCGAAAATCATTGTGTTTCATTGATAAATCTGCTGGAATAAAGTCCGCTATCGACCTGCTACAGATTGAGTCAGAAGAAAATGAGGAATTGTCAATCCGCGAATGTCACACAAGGCTCATCGCAAAAGGTTACAGTCTGACGCTGAGTTCACTTTCCATCATGCTTTATGCTTCCGACATGGTGGAGCCCTACCTGTCATCAGATGCCTGTGAAACGATGGGACGCAGACCCATTCAGAATCTGCGCAAAATCCAAAAGGCGTTTACCAGTGTGTGTAAGGAATTCGACAAATCAGAAAACGAAGCCAACCAACTGTTCAAGCAGTCCCTAATCGATTTCCCAGAATCAGAATGGAATTACAAAACGTTCCGCCGTTCATTGGAAGCGAACCTGACCGCCGAAGTTACAGCTTCAATTCAGGATGTCTCACTGCGACTGGATGGATATCTCAATCTGTCGCCTGTTCCGCTAGAGGAATCTTTCGACAGAATCTATCCCGAATTGGTCAAGCTCGAACAGCATCAGCTTCTTCATCCCGGGCCTGTCGAAGTTAAGCCCGAAGTCGACACTGCATCAGACAATATATCAACTGAGACTAACGTTCCAATTCATGATGACAAACGGTCGACCGGAATAACAGAAGAGTCTCAAGATGTACCATCAACGCGGGAGAATCAGAGCAATCGGCCACGGCCTGATAAGCCATCACCCGCAACAGCTGCCCTGTCATCTCAGCAGACTGCACTGGACCTGCGGTTCAAAGAGCTGAAGACGACGGCCTTTAAGGCCGCATCGCGAATCGCAAAAAACTACAGATTCCTGAACAGTCCTGAAACGAAGCGAAGGATTGTATTGAATACCGGTGATTGGGGTATGGGTTATCTTGTTGCTGACTACCCACCACCCGTCGAGCGCGTGGCACCCAGTGTGATTGCGACCCGCGACGCGCTATGGTGGCTGCTACTGGAATTCTCTGATCTGCAATGGGCGGTCGAATGCGCCCGTCCATTCACCGCGAAACTGATCGGTAACACGGGTCTGATCCATTTCATTAAATCGGGTGATATTAAATCACTGTCTTTCCATGCGAAAGGAAAGATGAAATGCAACGTTCCACATCTGAGATTGTTCAGCTTCTGTCTCAGACAGTTGGACAATGACACCCGGAACAGCTTGCTTGATCTGATAGACACCTATCACAGTATTCATCAACTGGCGACAGAAAACAATGTACATATTTTTCAACCGCCCAACAGAAGAGGAAAATCAAATGTCCCTAAACAAAGAAGCTGAACTGATCAAATCAATTGTGGTTTTCTTCCACCGCTGCGAGGAAGAAGGCGATTACGACGCACTCTATGAAATGGGGTTTGGTCCAAGCGAGATTCGCGCCCTGAGCTCACTCTCATCCGCCGACACATTACGTCTGGCATCAATGAAATCGCACTTCCTGACCATCAAACTGAATTGCAAGATTTACTGGCGGATGATTGACTACATTCTCAAGGAAAGGGCAAAGGAAGGAGTGATCAATGAACTGATCAGATGTGATGCGCCACCAAAACTGATGTATTCGCTCGCCGGCATCAGCAACAAACAATTCAGAATCAAGCGAATACAAATGGGGTTGCCGGCTCTTGCCATACCTTCAGGCCGCCCTCCCCAACCGACTGTAGAAGTTGAGAAAACCGTCTGGAAAGCAGTAGAAAAAACCTTACAGAACTCGACCAGCCTTGGACCCCAAGAATTTCTGGATATCTTCAATTCGCTAAAGCGTGAGGTTTCGCTTCGAACGATCTGGATCCTGATCCAAGAGTGGGAAAGTGATGGCTCACTCAAATAGCAGCCAATTTCTCAGTGCCGAGTCCGATCTATCTCCCACAATCGTCCATACCCTTCGGCGGCGGCGGCTGTGAGCGAACGCGACTCCGAATATTGATTGACCTGATGCGAAGTCCATGATGAACAAACCTGAATCCAAATCGATTGATCTCGATCTGTCTAGAATTCTTTCCGCCGCGAAGAACTTTCGCCAGATTGATTCCACCTCGACCGGCATGGTCTTTACGGACAACTGGTACGATTCCCATCCTCGTCTTCTGATTTTTGACCCGGTACTCAACCCCTATGACAAACTGGTCTGGCTCGCCATTCGATCCCGTTGTACGCCGGATATGTCAATGGCTTCCTTTCCCAGCTACAGCGAAATTCAGTCGCTGCTCAGCATTTCGCGGGGAACCGTTTCCAGTTCCATAGCAAAACTGCGCATGACACGCTGGATAACGCTGCTGTCTCGGGAACGGGAACGCGATGAATCCGGCCAATTTGTTCGCGACGGCAACATCTATATGGTGCATGGCGAACCTTTGAATTTGACAGATACGTTCGCGTTGGACACCAATTACATGGGATATGTGAACGACTGCCGAAAACACCGGAATTCAGACGTACGGAAAATAGCCGAGCTGATCCTGAGCTCACTGCGCCACGAAATCGAATTGGGGCAGAATGTCATGGAGCACAAACACCCATTTGAAAGACGGGCGGAAGCCTGGATGGCTGTCAGTGGCGATACCGAAAACAGTTTCTTCGGCAGCTATCCCAATCTCGCAGACGCCGAATCTCAATATGGCAATGCAGACGGTCTATGCCACGGCAGTTCGTTGAAAAACACCGTAGTTCACGAGATGAACTACGGCAATATCAATAACCTGGATGAAGATCAGACTGCCAGCCCAGTTCGCACTGACCACCTGTCAAGTAATACTAGTAGTAGTAAGGAAGTAGTAAAAAATAACCACTACCACAAAATGAACGGTCAGGAAAATTCAAAGCCTGACGTTCATCTGGTGTTTCCGGATTCGGTAACGGAGAACCAGAAGCAGCTGATTGAACTCAACCTGAAACGCCTACCCGATCATCTGCCGGAAGTTCCAAAGCCATGGCAATCCTGGCACCAACTTCTCCTAGATGAACTTGACGGTCGAATCAAAGCGGGATTGGCCAAGAAGTGCACGCCAGTCTGGAATCCGGTCTCACTGATGTCAACCTACTGTAAACGACTCATAGAGAACGGAATCGGGCTGAAAGAGAATGGACAGTTTCAAATCGAAAATGCGGAACTTGTATACGAGCAGCGGACCGAGGGCGAAACCAACCGAGAACTGCTCGACGAAGTTCGACGAAGATATGAGCAGCGAACATTGGAGCGCGCAATGAAGAACAGCAGCTGATGCCAATGTTCTGCTTTCTATAGTTCGAATCCCAGCCGCCAGCGCGGCAAAACTTCCCACCGGTCGCCGCGACCGAGTCATTGAGTCGCCGGGTCGACGAAATGACCACCAAACCGATTTTCAGTTTTTTGACCGAATTGGTTGCAGATCAAATTATTTTTTGATCGCAAATTCAACCATCGAACGGAAAATATGAAATGACTTCTACCCATTCCCAAAGCGTATTTACCAAAGTTACCAAAGTTTTTATCGACGCACTGAACAATGGTGCGCCACCCTGGCGAAAACCCTGGTCGGAAAGTTCACTCACACCGGGCTTTCCAGTCAACGCCGGTACTGAGCGTCGGTATACCGGAGTCAATGTAACGATTCTCTGGGCGGCCGCCATCACCCACGGCTACGAATACGATCGCTGGCTGTCATTCCGACAGGCCAAAAAACTTGGCGGCACGGTTCGCAAAGGAGAAAAGGGGACCATTGCGGTCCTGTTCAAGAAAATCGACGTCACCCGTCAATCAACCTCCAATGAAGCTGGCGACGAGGACAACCAACCCTTTTGCCAGACCTACAAGATCGCCCGCGCATTCACTCTATTCAATGTTCATCAGTGCACCGGACTGCCGAACAGGATTGTTACAGGCGAGCATCCTGTACAGACGCGGAAACACGACTGGCAATCCCATCGCCGCGCTGACGAACTGATCAGATGCTGCGGTGCGAAAATCCGCCATACTGGCTCAGCGGCCACTTACTTCCCTGAATCGGATGTCATCTGCATGCCACCCAAAGCCGCCTTCGATTCAACCGGTGGATACTACAGCACACTGATGCATGAACTGACTCACTGGACTGGCCACAAGAACAGATTGAACCGTATCGGCATCGTCGAACCCTATCCCTTTCGATCGGCTGGCTACGCCCGGGAAGAACTGATCGCTGAAATTGGCTCGGCGTTTCTGTGTGCGGACTTTCACATACTCGGCGAACTGCACCATGAATCCTACGTCCTTGATTGGGTAAATATCCTGGAGAACGACCATAAAGCGATCTTTGCTTCGAGTGCCGCGGCCTGGAAGGCGCGAAACTATCTCCTGGAGAATTATTTCGTAGATCAATCGGATGGCAGTGATTCGGAACGATTCGATACCGATGAAATCTAGAAATTTAATTGATTTCGGCGGGTTTTCAATTAAACGGTTGTTTTTTCTTCAGCTTGGTACATACTCCCTCAAATGAAATTATTGAGATTCACATTCTGCGGTGGCGCAGTCGCCGCGATCGCTCTGATCGCCCACTCGCAAA
The DNA here is from genome assembly GCA_965205205.1 of Arenicellales bacterium. GTDB lineage: Bacteria > Pseudomonadota > Gammaproteobacteria > Arenicellales > JAJDZL01 > JAJDZL01. The sequence goes on along the minus strand of CBDBFX010000002.1, from coordinate 1,841,524 downwards.
TCGCCTCTGGTAAAGATGTACAGCGAGTCAATCGTTATTCTCTACATTCGCTGGCCGCCGATTCCAGCCAGATGAAACTGCTGTCCGCGGTCATTGACACCCGTTTTCCTTCTCACGTCGAAACGGTGGGAGCCGCGATTGACTACATTCTGCATCGCTCCGGGTATCGGCATGTTGCGACCGCAGAAATTCAGCCAACTCTCAATCTGCCACTTCCGCAGACACATCGCGCCATCGGACCGCTGGATATAAAAACCGCCATAGAAACGATCGTCGGACAGCCCTGGCAGCTGTACGAAGACCCAGGTCAACGCATTCTGTGGTTCCAGCGCGCGGGTACTGAATCGGTCCACCCGACTGAAAGTTCGGCAGGTATACCGGAGCCTCAGATCAGCCGCGACCTGATCGGGTCATCAGACAGCGCGGAAATCCCGGATCCAGTCATCGCCGACTCCACCGTAACGAGTCCGACGACATGGACCCTACAGAAATCTCTGACGCTAAGGGAAAATCTGGATAACTGGGCCCGGTCAGCTGACTGGTCATTGGAATGGCGCACTCGACACGACTATGCCATCACCCATCCTGCATCGTTTGCCGGCACACTGGTAGACGCAGTTGGCGCACTGCTCAAGCACTATCGAAGCGCTCCCATCCCATTAATCGCCAAGTTCTACAGCAGCAACTCCGTTCTCGTTATTGAACCAGGCCTGCCAGATCAGGGACCGACCGAAAAATGATCAGCCGCATTTTCAATACGATGATGATTTTGGCCTCTGCAGTGCTGGTTGCCGCCTGCCGTCTCCCTCACGGCATCAGTGCGGTGACCGAAGAGTTCATCGATGAAGTACAAACCGAAGTCATCCAAACGACCCAGACTCAAAGCAGCATACCTGCCGCCAATCTGGTACAGGAATATTCACAGGCATGGCTCGGTCCACAAGCGCCGATTCAAGTCGTCGATTCACCCGACCCCGAGCCAGCGGCACTGTCCGATGTGATCAAACTCACTTTCATTGAACCGGTTTCACTGCTGGAACTGACGCGTCAGATCGCCCGTCAGATTGACGTGCCCATTACCATTCCCACAGAACTTCAGGTCATCGAACTGCCGACAGTCGACTGGAATGGTACAGCTAAAGGCGCACTGAGCCACATTACGGATCGATTGGGCTACAGCTGGCGTGTTCGCCGCGATCAGGTTGAGATTTTTCATACTGAACTCGGTATGTGGACCCTTTTTGTTCCGTCAATCGATACGAAGTGGCAGGCTTCGATTGGCCTCTCAGGGTCATCTCAGAGCAGTTCCGGTGGTTCCGACCTGCGCGCCCAGGACCAAGTCGCCGTGTCTTTGGACACTTCAGATTATTGGGAGCAGATAGAGGCGTCACTGAGCGGTCTCCTGTCAAAAGTTGGGAAATTTTCGATCAACCGTCTTTCAGGCGAACTGACCGTGATTGATATACCGATGGCGCTGCAGCGGATTGCCGAGTGGGTTGCGGTCAAGAATCAGACTCTGACAAGCCAGGTTCTCATCAATGTGGATCTGTACGAGATTCACCAGGGCGAAAACGCGACGGCGGGTTTCAACATGACGGGTTTCATGCAAAAAGCATTCGGAAAAAGCGCGGCCCGAATCAAATTTGGCAGTGACGATGCAGGCAGCCTGCTCGGCTTTCAACTGACGCATTCACCGACGCAGCAGTCGGATACCAGTGATATTGAATTCATTCTACGCCAGTCAGCCGGTGAAAGCCGAGTCGCGAAACTCACGTCGACTGTCATTCGAGGACTGAATGGGATGCCGGTACCCGTGTTTTTCGGTGATGAGACCTCCTATCTCGAAAGACGGGAAGTGGTCAATCGGGAGGGATCGACGGCGGTGCGTCTGTTACCTGGCAAAATCCAAGATGGCATCGCCATCAATGTCCTGCCGCGCATCTTGCCAGACAGCAATCGAATCATGTTGAATCTGACAGTAAGAACGAGCAGAATCAAGGAAATCAGCCGTTTCCCAAAGGATGCCGGACCCAATGATCCGGTGATTCAGCTGCCCAATTTGGAATCTCGATCGGCCCTGTTGCCGGTGGTCCTGAATTCAGGAGAACTGCTGTTCGTCGCAGGACTTGACACCTTTCGAACAGATGATTCCCGAGCTAAGGAGATCTTGGGCTCCGAGTCCAAGATAACCGCGACGCGCACCAGTTTGATACTGCTCATAACACCGTACATCATTCGTCCGAGCATCGATTTTTCCGGACGTAGACAATGGAGGAGAAACAGTGGCGATTCATCGATTATGTAATGAAGATACCGTGATTGGACTGATGTGGCTGGCTCCCGTATGGTGGCCACCGGCCGGTCGCGAGCGACGGAAAAACCGCGAACTTCTGTCCATCGAAAAGGAAGTCGTCGGCTACTTCGAATTGGAGACTCCAGCCGGCTATCAGCTGGGGGCCACCACTGAAAAGGAAGATCTGGGGCACAAAAGCGGGGCCGCGCAACTCGCCCAAGCCCAACGCTCGGCCATACTGATTGAACGGTTGACCGATGAGCTGTATTGGCTCTGCACGATAGAGGATGGCGCAGTTTTCCCTGCTGGCGATCTGATTGGCAGTAAGGAACGGATCGAAGAACGATTGGTGGAAATCCGAATTGATATCGCCGGGAAAACAATACCGTTCTACGATAAATCCGGAGTGTTCCAGATTGAAGGCGCGCTGCAGCTTGATTTTGCTGACCTGATCGGCCCGGCAACTCCAGCTGCGGAAGTCATCTGCCAGCCACTGCGTAAACAGAAATTCAGGAAACCGGTGCAGAGCATTGTGTCTGCAGTTCTGCTGGCGGCCGTTGCCATCGGCGGTTGGCTGTTTTATGACCACCTGGCCGACACCAACAGCCAACAGCGACTGCGCCAGCAGGCATCCAGACAGGTCTTTGAACAGGAGAAAATCGCAGTTCAGCAGACGATCAGCCAGCATGCCCCGGCGCTGATGGCCACACTGGCGGATACCATTTACGATCGACCGCTGCGGGCCGGTGGCTGGAAAGCTCATTCATACGAATGGCAGAAAGATGTCATTTCCGTCACCTGGCACCGCGAACACGGAAGCATCAATGATATTTCGATGCATCTTGACCGGCATCAGATCGAATTCAACCAGCACGCCAATGCCGTCGTTGAAAAAATACCATTCATGGCGGCGGTGCGTCCGGATGACAGTACATACGAACCGCGGCTCGATGAGAAAGACGATCGCATTGAACTGATGGACCGGCTTACCCGTTTACCCGGGCGATGGGAGCTGGAGCCGGCGAAAATTACTGGGAAACAATACCCTGTTACGCGCTCGCAACTGAGCGGGAGCGGCGGTCAGCTGCATCAGCTCATCACCAGTGCAGTCGGTCTGCAGGATCTGCCTCTGCACGTGTCCAGAGTCAAGGTGTCACTGGCCGATTCATTCAATTGGGAAGTGGAGGCAGACTACTTTGCACATGCTGAATAGAATGATCGTCGTCCTGGCGTTCATTGCGTCTCCTCCGGTGCATGCCCAGCAGTTCCCAGGCATCCCACAGGCCTGCAGTGACAGCTCAGGCACGGTTGCTCTCCTGGACTGTCTTCACAATCAAAAAGACATACTTCAGCGCGTGCTTGAATACCAACAGCTGGCCGCCAAAATTTCTGAACTGAATCTGAACCATAACAGTCCGCCCCCACAGGTGCTTGACGATGAATCGGCCGATGATCCGGAACCTGGCATGGATCGCGTCAACTGGTTTGATCAGAACCTGAAAGTTTATGCGATTGCCGGTACTCAGGATGCGCTGATCGCTTACGCGCGCCTAGATGGACGGGAATACAGACTGCAGGCCGGCGATTCAATCCGTCTGGCGCAGGTTACCGAAGTTCATCCTCGGGGCATTCATCTGCTCGTTTCCGGACATCACATTTCAGTCGGGCTATCCGGACTTCCCCATTCAATACAGCAGAAAGGAACGGAATCGAAATGAGTACGAATCTACCGTCATACAAGTTGGTACTGACTGGTGGCCCGGGGTCCTGGGTACCGATAGACCAGTCAGAACGTATGTTTTATGCTGCAGTTTCGGAAGATGAGCCACCGACGGCCGCTTACATTCTGTTCACGACCCTCCAGTACCCGGCGCGACTGAAGGCTCAGCTTCGGGAGAATCTCAAAAGACGCAACGTACAGGTGATCGATCAGATAGAAGTGGCACCGAGTGATTTGGAAGATGTCTACGCCGATGCGGAAAAGATAGCCAACCCAAGCACAGCCGATCTGGATTATGAGAGAGGACAGGACATCGTGCGCGTGCTACTAGCCAAAGCAGTGGCGGAAAAAGCATCTGACATTCACATCGTGCGCCGCCGAGTAACCGCTAAAGTCAGTTTCCGAATCAGCGGTCAGATTGTCCGCTATGCCGAATGGACCGAGTTGACGGCCGATCAGACCTGCCGGTTCATCTATGAGGTGATGGGGCATGATCAGGCGGTTACCTGGAACCGCCACGAACCTCAGGATGCGGTGGCCGACACCATTCTCGCAAACGGGCGACGAGTCCGCGTTCGGGTTGGAACGATTCCCGCATCACCCGACGGTTATGACATGGTGCTGCGATTGTTGCCGAGCAGTGAAGACATTATGCTTCTTGAAGAATTGGGATATGAACAGGACCAAATTCAGGCCATTCGAACCATCGTACAGCGCTCATCGGGTCTCTTGGTCATTGCAGGTGGTGTCGGCAGTGGAAAAAGCACATCAATTGTCAGCATGTTGTGCGAGGAACTCGAAATGCATCAGTTTCGGCTCCGAATCATCACCGTTGAAGACCCGCCGGAGCGGCTCATTCCGGGTGCGACGCAGGTGCCTGTAATAAGGAAAATTGGACGCATCGACGGCGACGAGTTCAGCTTTGCGATTCGTGGAGCACTGCGCTGCGACCCCGATACGCTGATGGTCGGTGAGGTTCGCGACCTGCAGTCGGGACTGCTGACGATTAAATTCGCTCAGTCTGGGCACCGAGTCTATACCACGGTGCATGCTTCCACCGCGCTCGGGATCGTCGGTCGCCTCACGGGACTTGGAATCAACGCCAAGCTGCTGTGTACGCCTGACGTACTGAAAGGACTGATATTTCAGGCTCTCGTTCCGAAACTGTGTCCCGACTGCAAAGTTCGCGCGGATGCATGGATCCGGAATCGCCGCGACAGTGATCATCGGCGCCTGAACAGCATGCGGCGAGCGCAGTCGGTCGTTGAAGCACACGGCCTGGAGAGCGCCAGAATCTGTTACCGGGGTGATGGCCACTGCGAAAGCTGCGGTGGGAGCGGTGTCATTGGCCGCACGGTCATGGCCGAAATAGTGGTACCTGATGAGGAGATGATTTTCAGACTCAGTAAAGGCGACTACCACAGCGCCCGCCAACACTGGCTCAATGACCTCAACGGTCGTCCGGTAAATCGGCAGGGGATCGAGCTGATCGCCAAAGGTCTGGTGTCACCGACCGATGTCGAATGGCAGATCGGTACGCTGGAAACGGAATTGAACCGGGCAGGAAAAGCCAAAGTTGCCTGAACTCAGACAAACACCCGATGCGGAACGAATGAACCCATGTTGACGCCGATTTGGATCGAACGTGCCAAGAACTTCATCTACCGGCAGCGATTCCGGCAGTCCGCATCCACTCGCGCCCGATTGTGGATGCGGCTCGCCTCGCTCAGCCGTTCCGGCGTACCCATTACCGCGGCGATTGACTTTCTATGCGAGAGTAAAGTCGAGAATTCGGTATCCATGCACTTTGCCCAACATCAGCGAACTGCAATCCGCTACGGCGGGTTTGCGGCGGCCGCAGACGGATGGGTACCACAGGAAGAGCTGGTGATCATTCAAATTACTCAGGAGGGAAGAATCGCAGACGGTTTTGAACAGGCCGCGCGAATCGCGACGGTCCGACGTAAACTTCGAACGACCCTGGTCTCAGGATTGACCTACCCGATCATTCTGCTGTTCGGCGGCGGACTGATCATCTCGCTGCTACCCGGTCAGGCGTTATCCGCCATGACCTCAATTCTCGACGAATCAAAATGGCCGAAAGTATCGCTCAGCGTCTTGGCATTCTCGGAGTTTCTCTCCAATTGGGGTTTGTTGCTGGCAACATTCATCGGATTAATATTCGGCCTCTCCATCTGGGCTGCACCCCGCTGGACCGGCCCCCTTCGCCAACGATTGGACTGGTTTCCACCCTTTGCGCTGTATCGGCAGTTTACCGGTCCTGAGATCTTCAATGCCCTGCTGGCACTGATGCAAGCCGGTGTGCAGAGATTCAAGGCGCTCAGTCAGCTGGAAAGTGGGCTGCCTGTCTACCTGGCATCCCACGTTCGGATGATGCGTTCCAACCTGTACCGCGGTCACAGCGTCGATCAGGCGCTTGACACTGGTCTTTTTTCCGCTGAAACTCTGGATACGTTGCGAATTTACGAACGGATCGGTGATTTCACCACGCATGCGGAACGCATCGCCGAAGAAGAACTGGAACTGGCGCTACGCCGACTCGAACGCACGACCAAATCCCTCTCATCAATACTGCTGCTCTGCATTGGCGCCATCTCAATCTGGATTTACATCGGCATTGCACGGGTGGTGTTTTCCCTTCAGAACTCAACTTTTTAAATCATCACCATTGACCATTACTTGGAGTACAAACATGAAAATACATCACTTCATATCCCACTTTTTTCGCGCGAAACCACCGAGCGAACGGGAAAAAGGTGCAATCACCGTTGCCGAAACACTGATCGCTCTTGGCGTCGGCGCAACCGTGCTCGCGGTCGTATTTGCTGGAATTCCAGCGCTCGTGGCCGCGCGAAACGCATCAACCGGCATGAATGGGCTGACGCAGATCGTGTCAACCGTGCGCATGACTTTTGGCATACGAAACAATTTTGAAGGTTTGAATACGACACTCGCCAGTAGTTTGGCGGGGTTTCCCCGCCATTTCATCGTGGCCGGAAGTACATCTCCCCAGCATCCCTGGAACGGCAATGTGGAAATTACCGGAGATGGACAGTCGTTCTCCGTTGTATTCGAAGATTTGCCCGATGCGGCCTGCTCGTCGCTCGTGGCGACGACCGCGGAGATGGCGGAGTCAGTCGACATCGGCGGCACGGAACTTGATCTAAGCGCGGCCGATCAGGAAGATTCATCCGCAGCGGACATCGCCGGACTCTGTGCCACTACTCCTCCCAATGATGTCGAGTGGACGTTCCGAGGTTAGAGGCGAACCGATGCTTCATCATCCGAACAGTCAGCCGATTCGACGCTCTCAGAAAGGGGCGATTTCAATGGCGGAGACCTTGATTGTCCTGAGCGTCGGGATTGTTGTGATTGCACTATGGGCTCAGTCTAGACTGAGTCAGATGGAAATTGACAGTGCACGAAATGCCGGGCGCGCCATTGCAACCTATGCGCGCGCCGCGGCCACCTGGCTGGCCGAATCACCACCCACTGCAAATGGCATTTACAGGGTCAATGAACTGCAGGACTGTGGTGCTCCGAATGGCCGACGGTTTCTGTCCTGTACTTATGGCGCCGCCACACAGATTTCTTATCTGTATACGGATTCGGGCGATCCGATGACCTTTGGCGATCTTGAGATTGATGTTACCCTCGGTCCGAGTGGTACACTTGGGTTCGTCGACTTTGGTGTATTTCGAAGTGGAGCTGATGCCAATGGCGATGGACTGCCGGATTCGCGTGCGGACCTGGCGGCCGCCGCATTTCAGACCGCGACTGAAGAAACCGGAGCGGGTGTTATGGATTTTTTCGAATTGACATTCGCCGAGGCCGATGCGTCAGCCGTGATTTTCGATCCGAACAATCCCAACTATGATTTTGATAAGGTGGAAAACCTCGCCCGCCTGCAGGCGAGGGTTGGCGTACTGGGTACGGGTGAAACACCATTTCTCCGCATCGACGGTGGTAACAAAATGACCGGCGGGTTGAATTTTGAAAACGGCATGCAGATCAATATGTCCACCGCCGGACTGCAGTTGGAGGGAACGGGAAACGTTGAAATAAACACGACTTCCGGCGATCTTGTCGTCACCGGAAACATCGACGCGAATACGCTGCAGGCTTCGTCGGGTGATTTTGATGCACTCAATGTTGATCCGACAGACGGTGTTACGGGAACCGGTTTCGATCGCTTCGATCAGGCGCCCGACATCACAAGAATAGACTCGGAAATCAACACCCTGACTTCCCGGGTAACCGTCAATGAACGGGGAATCCAGACGAATGCCGATGCCATCTCAGCAAATCGACGGGAAATTGTAAAAAATACAGCTGATATCGACGGCCTGAATGATCGGGTGGACAACAACACAGACAATATTGCAGCCAACCGCAAGTTGATTGATCAGAATGCTCATAGCATACTCAACATCTCAGGAAGCTCCATTCAAAACTGCACACCGTCCAGAGAATCGGTGCTTTCAACGTATGGCAGGCGAACCAGCTGTTCCGGCATCTGCTCATCAGGCTGCGGCCGCTACATCGGAATATCAAATACATATTCTTATCAGACGAGAAATAGCGATGACCTTAGCTGCAGCAATCATTCAATCAGAATTTATTCCTCCTGCTGCTTTGACGCCAATGGAAATTGCGACGGCGGGATTTGTGGCGGTAATGCCAGCAATGCATGCTGACCGTCCATTCACCCATCCTATTTGTTGCTTGCATTCTGCAATGACGGTTGAATTCGAACGGCAGCTGATGATGACTTGGGTCCTGCTCGAAACCAACGGATCATACCCATGTTCGCAGCAGTGATTCAGCCCCTTCTGTATCTCGTTTTCTGTCTGGCTGTCACAGTCTTAGCGGTTGAAGATCATCGGTGGAATCAGCTGCCCGATCGCATCGTCGTGCCACTGACCGTCAGTGGCATCACCATCAATTGTTTCAATCTGATCGTTCCCTTCAATTCCGCAATATTGGGATTGGTAACCGGTTTCTTCAGCATTCAGGTACTACGAATCTGGCAGACGAAAAGATATGGAACGGCAGGGATTGGATTCGGTGATGCCAAATTTCTCGGTGCCCTGGGCGCTTGGCTGGGACACCGGTCAATTCCTTTTCTCCTGGTCGGTGCGTCGGTGCTGATGCTGACCGTCTATCTGCGAAGGGAGGAGAAACCATTCGGCGTGGGGCTGGGATTGACCGCCGCAGGGATTTACGGCACACAGCTGATCAAATGATGCTCTCAGTCCCGTCAGATTCTTTCCGTACACTGGTCCTTCCCAGCATCGGTTCTGAATACCTGCTGAACCAGCATCAGTTGGAATGGCCGGAAATGGCGCTTGTGGTCGGTAGTCTCACTCAGCAGGCGGAACGATGAACCTAGAACCGTTGAACAGCTCCGCCATGATGGCGTTCATAAGATTGAACTGAAAACAAAAAGGGGAGAGAACAATCGTGAATTTTTCAAAAAATATGTCTCGCAGGTTGATCATCTCGGTCACAACTGTCATTCTGGTCGGTTCGATCTTGTGGGTACAGTGGTTTTCCCGTTCGAATGCTCGAAGCGACAGCTCACCTCCGGCCTCGATTCAGGAAATCGTAGATGCCCAAACCCTGGAGCCAGCTGACGGGATCGCTCACTCCGATGTTACCGCCTCCGAAACTGCAGAAACCACCGATCCCACGCTGGACCCGACACCTAAGGAATCGGTGGCAGCGGAACCCAAAATCGTATCCCTGCTGGAGGAAATCAAGATCGGACTGAAACAGCAAAACGACTCGTGCCTTTATTTCGATGAGCGCCTGCAGCCGATCGACGCGATCCTGCCGAAACTCGAGTCGGTCATCGCTCTGCAGTCAGCGGTGGCGAAACGACTGGATGAGCGGATGCTTAACCTTGAGGGGCAGGTCCTGCAGCTCGCCGCAACGCTGGACAGACCCGAATCATCTGCTGATTCCGCCGATGGCGTTCCTCCTTTCCGTCTCATCGCCATTGACCGCTGGAACAATGAATGGAATGCAGTCATTGAACTTGATGGAAAAATATCCATGATCGGCCCACACCTTTCTCGTGCAGGATGGCTGCTACTCGAAGTTGATCCCGACAATCGTTCCGCACTCTTTCAGGCGAGATCAGGCAGAAAAGTACGGATCAAGGTGTCTGGTTAGAATCAGGAGTCGGTTTACCCGATTGATATGAATGAACAGTCCCTCAGGATGGAAACGATGACCCGCAGATTGACCGCGATGATCCTATTCGCCGTTTTGACTGCGATATCTCCGTCTTTGTCTACCGCGATCGAAACGACCACCATAAAACATTCCGTCGGCGTCAATACGGAACTGACAGAGTCAGAACTCGAAACCGTAAAAGCCTGGAACCTGTCTGCCGACGAATACCTGCAGATCAAACATCTTAAAACGGAGTATCAAGGCTTACTATCGCCGGCGATTACCCCGCTCGAGTGGTTGGGAATTTTCGCAATCAGCGACGAACGGCGCAACCACTATGCCAGGCTGTTCGCGCAACGACAACTCCACACAACGATGGCCATACTTCAATTTGAAACGGCCTATGCGAATGCGATCGCAGAGTTGACCGCCGAAACGCAACAGACAACACAGCAAAGCGATCGTCTCCTACTGATCACCTCTTTTCTCTGCACCGATTCGACGTGTACGGATCAGCTGCGCGATGGACTGAAACATGTCCGGCACGGAGGCTCGCTGGACATCTATGTTCAGAACGAATTTGATGTTGCGGATTTGAAATCCTGGGCCATTGCCAACCAAATTCCGCTCAGGGATCTTCGACATGACAGAATCACCATCAGACAGGCCAAAGGGCGAATGGTTGATGTTAAACCCGGAATTTATCGAGTGAAATGAATGACTCGAAAGAACGACACACAGCAACAGGTAAAAAAATGTGGTCAGATGAACTTTCTATTTCGACTGGACTGAGCAGTCGGTTCGTGCCTATGATGCCATTAACAATCAAATCAATCTTAAAAATCATGCTGCTGACTGCAGTCGTCAGTCTCAACGCCTGCGCAGCAAAGGAGGATTCACCCATCAAGACGAACCTAGATGCACCGGCAACTTTCGAGACTGAATCTCACACCCATCAGCCGATCGTCGTTCTGCGCACCGGTTCATCGGAACTACAGGTTCTCACCAGACTGGCAAGAACGATTGAAGAATTGGAAGCGCTGATTCGAGAGGCTGAATCCAGCGCGGATCCTGATGCGCGCATTCGCTTTGACTACTATCAGCTGCGCACTGACATCCTATCGATACTGCAGGGTATTCATGCACATATTCAAACGCCCGTCTATTCACCAAGAAATCTGGACCCAATCGTAGGAAATTATGGAAGATGAATCGATCGGTCTGGGCGTCAATCCCGATGTCAATTTTGAGATTCTCAAAATCATCATCGCAAGTGTACTTGCATCCACTTCCATCGCGTGGTGGATTTGGATCGTATATGGCTCTCTCGAAAAGTTACGAAGCCATCAGACGGGGTTCGTCGAATTACTTTTCGAATGTCTTCGATCGCTTTGCGTGGTACTGATTTTTCTGACACTAATTGCTTTTCTATAGTATGAACAGATCATCAAAACATGAAAAATATCGCGGCTGGCGATTTTTGGTCACGATGCTGGCGGCCGCGCTGTGGTTGTTTGCCAGTGCCTGCGAAGCGCAGAACGCTCTGCCGGCTCCACCCAAAATTGGGACTGCGACATTCAGCGAAAATGACCCCATCGGGTACGTTGTGGCGAGCATTCGCTACATCATATTTCTCGGTCTGACCATCATCGTGGTCTTCGCCCTGATCGGCTTCTCAAGCGGATTGATTTCGGAGGTGAACGATGCAAGGCAAAAAGGGGAATGGGGTCGATTCAGCATCTATTTCGGTGCAGGTCTGCTGGTCATACTGGTCGTCATTTTCGGCGCCTGGTGGGGATCGGAAAGATTGAGCGGCATACTGAACATCTAGTCATGCTGATTCCCTGCGCGGCACTGGACTACGAAACCCGGCTCTATAAAGGCTGCAGCGCGAGCGAACTCCTGTCCATTACAGTACTGACCGGATGCGTTTGGTTGCCTTTGGCATCTGTCATTGGTTTTTTGGTTCTGGATGGACTGCATGCCATTTTTCTCGGGTTTGCATTGTTCTTAGGTGGTCTGCTGATCATCGTGGCTGGTATTGCCAATCTTCTCAAGACCATCAAGCAGGGCAAACCCGATGGCTGGTATCTGCGCAAGTTCTACTGCCAGTTTCACCCGCTACTTGACAGCGGTATGGTCTACAAATCCGGACGCTGGTCAACCGTCCGGGAGGAATGACGCGATGCCCCGTTATCTGCACGCAGACGCCAATCTGTACAGTCATATCCGAACGCTTCGGGCGGTTTCGATTTTTCTCGGCCTCTGTCTTGTGGGCTCACTGTATGGCTGGCTGCACGCGGCGAAAGTGCAGCGCATCAGCATTCCACCGGATCTGAGATACGGTGGCCAAATCTCACTCAACACCATTCATCCCTGGGAGGTCTACAACTTCGCCGGCTACATCTGGCAGCAGCTGAACCGCTGCCCGCGCAACTGCATTGATGACTACCCCAAAAATCTTGAGCGGCTGACTGAATTTCTTACGCCGCAGTTCAAAGCCTGGCTGAGACGCGACGGCGAAAAACGAACTTCTGAGATGCTGGGTCGTACCCGTTTTCTCCTACCCATTGGAAACACCGACTTCCGTAACACGGTCATTCTGGATGGTTCGGGGCGATGGACCGTCATACTGGATGTTGAGCTCAAGGAAAACATCGACGGCGTATCGGTCAAAGACACCAAGATTCGCTATCACCTGCGGGTCATTTCAAAGGCCATAGATCCAGAGTTCAATCCATGGGGTCTACTGCTTGACACCATGCAGAAATCGCCGGAAAGGCTGTTCACTGACAAATCATGATGCCATCCTCCGGTCGAAACACACGATTTTTTGCATGCTTCCTATGGCAGCTCTTGGCTGTGAACGTCGCCTGCGCTTCCGAAACCACCTACTATTGGCCGAAGACACCGCTTCAAATCGACCTCGCAGTGGGTGAAGAACAGCACATATCAATTCCTAGTGCGACGACACTGCGATTGGGCATTCCGCCGACCGTCAAATCTAAACTGCAGGTCGAAATCATCGGCAATCACTTGTGGTTGAAAGCCGTCGACACGCTATCTACGACCAGGCTGGTAGTGATGGCCAATCCCACAGGGCGGATTATTCTAGAGGTCAGGGCACAACACTCGGAACGCTTCAATCAACCCATGGTGATTCTGGCTGAATCGGCTGAGACCCGGCGTGAAAAACCCTTCGCGCAGACAAAATACGGTTTCGTGCAGCTGACCCGCTGGGTGGTGCAGCAGCACTATGCACCGAAAAGACTGCTGCATGAGCTACCCGGTGTTCAGCGACTGTCGGTTGATCCGAATCCACTTGAAATATTTCGATGCGCACTGCGAATTCCAACCCCCTGCGCCGGCGCGGTTACATCAACTCCCATGTCCAGCTGGCAGTCACCACACCATTTCATTACGACGATTAAAATCAGCAACAATCTCACCCAACAGCTCATTCTCGATCCAAGGGAACTGCGGGGCAATTGGCGAAGTGCGGCTTTCGTTCACACCCAACTGCATGCCAAAGGGCATCCTGGGGATACCACTTTACTGATATTGATTTCCGACCTTCCATTCGAAACAGCCAATTTTTGAGATGCGAATACTCGGAACCCATCCTTTATTCTGGTTCAGCGTCCTAGCGCTGTGCGCATTGGCGCTGTGGACAATCATCGGCAAAGAAGGTGGGCTGGATGCAGTCATGGACTCAGAGCCTTCCTCACCGTATTCAGGCGACGACGCCGGTTACGGCGCAAAATCAACCGACCGCGACAATGCGGCGGAGGAGGTGCGCGCGGTTGCCACCCGAATTTCCAACATTGAACAGGTGATTGAGAACCAAACCGAAATCAACCGCACAGAGCGCGAGCGACTGCGCAGATCCATGCAGCGTGAAATTGAAAACGTCGTCGCGACAATCGAGCACAATTCACCGGCATCATCAATGGCACAACTCGCCGACAGCTTGAATGATCTTGAGATGCGCCTGTCAAGTCTTGAAGACAAGCGTTTACCACCCGCCGACGAATCAGCGACAGCTCCATTTGAAGACGCACAGATCCACTGGATTTCATCGGTAGATTCTGACTGGTTTGATTCCACCTACGAGACTCTGCAGCGCGATCTTTCTCCTACCGGTGGCGAACTGATGGACACTGAGCTGCTACAGTCCGAAAGCGGGCCACGTCAGTTCCCCTATTACACCATTCCCGCCACGACGACACTGTTGGATGCAACCGCATTAACCGCATTGGTCGGTCGGATTCCGATACGCGGCCAACTGGAAGATCCATGGCGATTCAAAGTCTTGGTCGGAGCGCAGAACATCGCCTCAAACGGACATCGAATTCCGCGCCTCGCAGGAATGCTGCTGGCCGGAACCGCGCGGGGCGACCTGTCGCTTTCCTGTGTGTCGGGCAACATCGATACCGCAACGTTCATCTTTGCCGACGGTACCATTCAGACCACTCGTAAATTTTCTGATCCGGCAAACGCATACACCGGATTGGGTTGGATATCGGACGAGTTCGGCAATCCATGCATCTCAGGAGAACTGAAATCAAATGCGCTGCAATACCTGACACAGGCAACGCTTGTCAATACCGCCCAGGCCACAGCCGAAGCGATCGCCAATGCCCAAACGGAAACTGCGACCGTACCGGGAACCGGAGAAACAAGGACGTCGCTGGTCGGTGATCTTGACCGATACGTCGTGGGGTACGCTACAGAGGAGTCTCTATCCACGGTCGCGGAGTGGCTGAATGATCGACAGCTCAACTCATTTGATGCGATTTACGTTCCAGCAGGTCAAAGCGTTGCGGTTCATATCGAAGAGACGATTGCCATCGACCAAGATCCTGCGGCCCGTAAAATCCATGTTTCATATTCAACCGCCAATTATGATTTTCATGCTTCTCAGGGTTGGATTGATTAGTCTGGTAGCCAGTCTCGTCGCCTGCTCGAGTCCTTTTGATTCGCAAAGACTGCATTCTGAGAATGCGATGACCATTGAACAGATCTATAGTCAACATCAGGCCGCGTCAGATCCGGTACTCCGACGTCTACGTCATCTCCCTGATCGCGCAACCCAATTGGGTGGGTATACCAGAGACGTGAATAATGAGCTGTCACTGCATTTTCAGCGCCTGCCAAATCCAACAATTATTCTGTATGTATTCCCCCATCTTTCACTCGAAGGAGCGCCGGTGCCCGGATATTCCACAACATTCCCAATGTACGAATCAGCTGAATACGCACTGCCAGGAGAAATAGTTCAACCATGAACATCTGGTCAAAAATTCTCGCGCTCGGCACTCGGTCCGCTACGCATGAGAATCAATCCAAGATGGCCGACCGCCAGGAAACGCCGCGAGTCGAATGGGACGGCCGGGACTGTACGCCGCTGACCGTCAGCGAGTACCTGGAACCACTGCTGCATCCCGATCCAGAATATCGAAAGGTGGTGAAAAACACACTTTCATTTTCTGATCTGCTGGCGCCGCGAGTCGATCTTGGCAACGGCAATATTGGACTGCAGGACCTAACCAGCGTCGGTCGCATGTTCGAGGTTACCTGTGGGAACCTGGAAGCCAAGAATGAGGCGACATTGTTACGCATGCAGGAAAAAGTGCAACTCGCCCTTTCTGATACTTTTCCACAACACCACTCTCAGCCATGGCTGACACAGTGGTTTGTGCAGGATGACAGTGACGGACTGACGCGTCTGGTTTCAAGTCGACTGGCGGAGCATACTGAAAAAACGCTACAGAAAAGTCGTTATACCCAGCACTGGTTTCGCACGATCGAAGAGCATTTTCGAGACCTCACCCGACCTGGAGGCCTCTATCGGCAAGGTGCGGCAAACGCAATCGGCTGGCGAGGGAAACTGCGCCGCATTCGCTTGTGCATCTGGAGAAAGAGCAACCCGAAGCAGAGTGATGATGACACCACTATTGAACAGCTGTGTTTGCGGCTGCAGCAGTCTCTGGCGGAATCGGAAATCCACCTGCTGCCGGCCAACGCCGAGGATCTATACGAGTGGTTGACCTATTGGTTCGTCCCCAGACCTGACCAATACACTGGATTCAAGGATACGTTCGAACTGCTTGACGCTCGGCCATGGAACAACGATCGAAAATCTCGATCGATGGCACTTTATTCGGGTTCCGCAAGTGCGGATATCGGTCGGGCGGCTCTGCATGGTGCGGCGCCATGGACTTGGAAACGACCTGGCATCTGGTGGTTCAGAAGCCAACCGAGTCGATTCATCACAATTGATGAGCTGAGTGCCGAGCCAAAAATTGGACACCTGACCATCGAACGACGGTTTGGCAACACCGTCGCCACCCTCTGGGATCAGGTTCCGGAAGGCTCTATCTGGTCGATGAGCGTCGTCTACTCACCACAGGAACAGATTGAAGAAAAGATTGCCAGAGTCAAAGCCAATTCAGTCGGTGATGATGCGGCCGCTACAGAGCGACGCAGTCTGGCCGATTGCGCACTGAGCGAAATCGTTCGAGGCAACCCGATTTACCGGGTGTTTGCCGGTGTTTTTGTGTTCGGTTCCAACCTGAAGGAACTCAATCGAAAAACTGATCGGTTGCTGAATCTTCTGTCTTTGCACGCTCTTCGGCCGATTGTACCCCGCTACGACCCAATCGCGCTTGACAGTTATGTCCGCGCGCTGCCTTTCGGATTCGATCCCTATCAAGACGCTAAGCCCAACGCGCGCCGGGCGCGGCTATGGTATTCCAGTCATATTGCAAGAGTCGCGCCCGTCTTTGGGCCGTCCACTGGGTCCGGCGTGCCAGGCTGCATACTCTTCAATCGAGGTGCGGAACCACTCATGTTTGATCCATTGGCTCCGAATGGACGAGATAAGAATGCGCATTCGTTAGTGCTGGGTCCGACGGGTTCAGGTAAAACCGCGTTCGTGATCTATCTGATGCTACACGCGCTTGCGGTTCATCGCCCGCGAGTCGTATTGATATCAGCACTATCGACATTTGGTCTGTTCGCCGAGCACTGCCGCCTTCAGGGACTCAGCGTTCATTATTTCCGAGTTGACGGCCAGCGCAACTCCGCCATTCCTCCGTTTCGCCAGGCACAGGATCTTCTGACTCAGGAATTCAACCAACAGGAAGCCACCTCAGGCAACTATCGAGATCTTCTCGGTGAGATGGAAATTCAGGCGCGGCTGATGATCACCGGTGGCCAGCCGAATGAAGAGAACGGTCTTAGAAGGGACGACATCGATTTAATTCGCAATACACTGTTTGACGCCGCCCGCCGCTCGAAACTTGCCGGGCGGCGACAGACCCTGACCTCAGATCTGGTCGAGGCGCTCTATGACGCATCATCCAGCGGGGTGATTGGTCAGCACAGCTTGTCCAAACATCAACGACAGCGCGCCGCACAGATGGCCAGCGCGTGCAATGTCTTCTGTACTGGACTGAATGGGAAACTATTCGATTCTGAAGGTGAATCGTGGCCTGACGCCGACGTAACGGTCGTCGAGCTGGATCTGCTGGCCAGACGGGGTTATGAAGATCGGCTGGCTGTCGCATTGACTGGACTCATCGCATCAATCAACAATCGAATTGAACGCAATCAGTACGAAGCCAGACAGACGATTGTGGTGATCGATGAAGCCCACATCCTGCTGCAGAATCCTTTGATTTCACCCTACATCAACCGCATCAGCGCAATGTGGCGTACGTTTGGCGCTTGGCTGTGGATCGCCACTCAGAGTATCCGTCAGTTTCCGGACAGTGCAAAGGAACTGCTCAATCAACCCGAATGGTGGTATTGCCTGTCGATGGATGAAGATGAAATCGCCCAGATCGAACGATTCAAATCCCTATCCGACCCGCAACGCGATCTGTTGCGGCAGGCCCGCAAGGCGCCCGGTCAGTACACAGAAGGGACGCTGATATCACCACGTCTGATAACGCTGTTCAGAAATGTTCCGCCCGCCTTGGCACTGGCACTCAGTCAGACGGAAAAAAATGAAAAAGCGGCGCGGGCGAAATTGATGAAACTACGAAACATTTCGGAAATAGAGGCCGCTTATCTGCTTGCGGAATCCGTACGGACACAAAGAATGGGTGAGGATGCGACGTGAGAAAAACGCACCTCGCCTTCGTACTGGTGCTGATGTTCGGATGGTCGCCAGCAGTTTGCCTGGGAGCGGAATACCCGCACAGCATTCACTTCTTTATCATTGGTGAACACCCGTCGCTTCAGCACCCGCACATCGAGACCTGGGTACACAATGTGCAGGATCTGGGAGCCACCGACCGGTTTCTCAGCCGACATCTTGCGAGTCAGAATTCGATTGCCAGACGGCAGGCTGACTCGCGAATAGAACGGAATCTAAATGCCATCAGGACGGCATTGAAGACAGAAGTTGAAATTCGACTGCTTTTGGAACGATTTGGCATCAACAGATTTCCTGCCGCCGTAGTCAATGAGAATGTTACGTTCTACGGCATTATTGACATTGATGAGGTGATTTCAGCTTGGCGTGCATCCCGGTGAGCCGAACGATTGCGCTGTTAGCGATACTGGCCGGCGCTCTACCGCTCAATTGTCATAGTGATTCCTTATCGACCGCGCAGATTGTCGATCGTTCGGTCAGTACCGATTGCCTGGAGTGGAAAATCGTCGGCGCCTGCATCTGGCTGCGATGTTCCATATTGGGATGCCGCGTCGTAACGACACCGAAAATTTCACATCGTCTGCCAGATTTTGTAGTCGCGGCTTATCCACACACCGGTGATTCACCATGGTCGGATAGAGCCCAGCAGATGGTCAGCAGTCGGAGCAGCTTGGAGGCATCGCTTTCGGGTGGTGGTATCACCGGGGTCGGCGCCTCTCATCTGCTACAGGACGATCTCAAATTCTACGAAGTGGATATAGATGGCAGTCCCGTGACCCAGCTGCCGAATGTGGCACGTTATCTGTGTAAGCGCGCCACACAGCCACTGTTTACCTATTATTCCACTGTACGCGATGCAACCGCCTGGCGAAGCGGGCTACCCGATGCGAATCGGCGCGAAGCGCGACAGCCAGGAGTTCGTGAGATCGGATACTGGCCCGATTTTTCCTGGGGGTCCATCTATCCGCGCTCAGGCTTCATTATGCAGACGCATGCGGGCAAGGCTGCGGCAGTGGCTAGCCAACGAGCGATTGACATCGTACTGCGAGACAGCAGCGGACACATAACCGAACCATTCAACTTAAAAAGAGAAACGCGGGCCATCCGTGGGAATCCGACGGCCCGGAGCCCCAGTGAGTGTCAAAGGAGCGGTGGAAAATGGCAGCGAGAGCCACCATTCAACGAGCAGGCCAGCTGCGTTCGACAGGAGTGGCACCAGTGGCTGCCCGTTGAGAACGAAAGGACTGACCGATGGCAGATGCTGTTGCCACATCACAGCAGACGGTGCGAAACTTTTGGAAGGAGACCCGAATGGCCACATCCGAGCATCTCCAAAAGCGGCCGCTACATTTGGAACTATTGGGCGCGGTATAAATGCTGCGTCAAGGCAGGTGGCGTACTTCTAAAACACTTCGATTTCTAGTCGCGTACAGCAGATTCGCAGAATACCATCAACTGCGCGCCAGCTTGATCTCTACAGAAACCGCACACTAGTTCAGGATCGATAAATTATGGACAGGGCAATCGTTCTGCAAATCCACATACGCTATACTTTGCGCTTTTGACCTCGCCGTTTCCGCACCGTTTGCAGAAAATAAATCCATGAGCGAATTCGGGGCCCTTGTGCAAGTGATACTCGTCGACCTGTTGTTTGCAGGTGACAATGCCATAGCCATCGGTTTGGTTGCCGCCAGCCTGCCACCAGAACAACGCAGAAATGCGATCGTGGTGGGAACCGCACTAGCTGTTGTGGCTAGAATCACTTTTGCAGTGTTGACGGTGCAACTTCTCAAGATTCCGGGTTTGCTGGTGATTGGTGGAATACTGCTGCTTTGGGTTTGTTGGCGATTGTGGAAAGATATGCGCCAGCAGCATCGGCAATCTGCAGATATCGAAACAGATGTGAAATCGAAGAGGAATGAACTCACCTTTCGACAGGCAATATTTCAGATTCTGGTGGCAGACGTAACAATGTCGCTGGACAATGTGCTCGCAGTAGCAGGCATCGCCCGACATCATCTGTGGATATTGGTGTTTGGGCTGTTGCTGTCAGTCATATTGATGGTGGTCGGGGCTACGCTAATCGCCAACCTCCTCAACAGATATCGATGGATAGGTTACGCGGGCCTGCTAACCATATTTGCCGTCGCGTTAATGATGCTGTGGGAAGGGGGTAACGAATTGGTTCAGCGGTTCTTAGTTTAAGGAACATATGAATGTACTGAGACGACGTTCCATCTGTGTCTTCCTACTGAAACTCCGCCACCTGCTCATTCCGATCGAACTCAACTTCACAGAATATGACAGTTAAATCAGTTCCATGAGAACTGCGGTGCGACGTACCCCAGAACTTGAAAAATTTCCAGACCGGCGTTCCCACTGACATGATACGGCTTCGTTCAGTGTGAGCGCCAAGAGCGTGACCGTCAGCGGCCATGCCAACGACATCGTTCATTGTAGATGCTGGAAACAATCTGCAGGACCGTCGTGCACCAATCATCACTCGGTGTGAAATGCGGGCATCAATTCCGCCGATCTCTGAGTGGGCGGCATCCGCATGCCGAATCGGCAGAATGGCGCCCAGTGAAAAACTCGGTTTAAGTAAATTTTTACTCACGCTGCGGGGCCAGCGATTCATATTACTGTCAGGTACAGAAAATCAAAAATTTGACGGATCAAATCAGCAGCTCCTCCCCATCGTATAGAATATCAGATTCGGTCGCCGAAGCTGTCTGGACCGTTCAGCTGTCATTTTTATTGACCTGAGGCGATCATTTGGTCTATACTGGAATAAATTCATCGAATAAACAGCTACAGACAAGAGTGCGGTTGATATGGATACAGACAAGAGTGCGGTTGATATGGATACAGACAAGAGTGCGGTTGATATCGACACTGTAAATTCCTACGTTCAGTTTAGTGACGTACAAAAGAGTTATGATGGTGAAACACTGGTCGTCAAGAATCTGAATTTATCCGTAGAACAGGGAGAATTCGTTACCCTGCTCGGCCCCTCCGGGTCGGGAAAAACCACCTGCCTGATGATGCTGGCCGGATTCGAGACGGCCACCCATGGTGAGATTTTTCTCGACGGTGTTCCGATCAACAATGTCTCTCCACACAAGCGTGATATTGGCATGGTTTTTCAGAACTATGCATTGTTCCCGCATATGACGGTAAAAGAAAACCTGGCTTTTCCACTACGGGTTCGTAAATTGCCGAGCTCTGAAGTTGAAGAACGCGTCGAACAGGTTCTGGCCATGGTGCAGCTGGCTGATTTTGGCAATCGGCTGCCCGGTCAACTGTCCGGCGGGCAGCAGCAGCGGGTCGCGGTCGCGCGGGCTCTGGTGTTCCAACCGAAACTGGTGCTCATGGACGAACCGCTGGGTGCGTTGGACAAGCAGCTGAGGGAGCAGATGCAGTACGAAATCAAACACATTCACGAAAACCTGAATGTAACGGTCATTTATGTAACACACGATCAGAGCGAAGCACTGACCATGTCGAATCGAATTGCGGTTTTCAACGATGGCATCATACAGCAGCTGGCCTCACCCGGCGTCTTGTACGAACAGCCCGAGAATTCTTTCGTCGCTCAGTTCATTGGTGAAAACAACGTACTGCAGGGCAAGATCGCTCACGTCGCCAACGGCACCTGCGATGTTCAGATGCCCAATAATGAGATGGTAACAGCCAAGGCGGTGAATATAGAAGGGGTGGGTGCGGCGACCACGCTGTCACTGCGCCCGGAAAGAATCACCGTCAATCCCGAACCCGGCAGCTGTGCCAATAATGTCAAAGCGAATGTGGAAGAGGTGATTTACCTCGGCGATCACGTGCGCACCCGCGTCAGTCTCTGCGGACATGAGGAGTTCATCATCAAAATTCCCAATGCCAGTGGACACGTCAACCTGGAATACGGGCAGTCCATTTCGGTTGGCTGGCAAAGTGAGGACTGTCGGGCACTCGATCCACTCAGCTGAACGGTCGCTGCGGTTCAGGTCTGTCCGTCGGACAGGCTGTGTCCCAGGGCCCGCTCAAGACGATTCAGTCCCGTCCTGATCTGTGAACGGCTGATCGTGTATGCCGGCAGCAGGCGTATGACGTCATCGCCTGACTGCAGCACCAGCAGACCGACATCCAGACAGGCTTTGAGTACATTGGCCGCCATTCCAGCATATGACTGTGACAGTTCAGCACCGATCATCATTCCACGCACCCGGATTTCACTGAATGCCTGGGTGCGGTGGTTGATGGCGGCCAGCCCATCTTCAAACCATTGGCCCCGGTTGGTGATCTCATCAAACATACCCGGGGCGTGAAGCGTCTCCAGCACCGCCTTTGCCACTGCGCAGGCGATTGGATTGCCGCCGAAAGTTGAACCATGGCTGCCGGGACGCAGCGTCTCAGCCGTTTTTGCGCTGAGCAGCGTGGCACCGATCGGCAGTCCGGCACCGAGCGCCTTGGCCGTCGTCACCACATCTGGCACGATGCCAGGCGTCCATTCATAAGCGAACAGCCTGCCAGTCCGACCCATGCCACACTGAACCTCGTCGACGATCAAAAGCGCGTCATTCTCCGCACACAGTTCAGCGGCCACCGTCATAAACTCGGCGGATACCGACCGCACACCGCTTTCGCCCTGAACGGGTTCCAACATCAGGGCGCAGACGTCGTCGGTGAAAAGCGAGCGCAGGTGGTCGAGATCATTGAAATCGCAGTAGCGAAAACCCGCCGGCAGCGGGCCGAAGCCTTCGTGATATTTCGGTTGCGCGGTTGCGGTTAAGGCCGCCAAGGTGCGGCCATGAAAGGATCCCGTCAGCGTGATGATGACGTTTTTCCGGGCACCCGCGCGCTGGCAGCCGTAACGACGGGCCACCTTGATTGCCGCTTCGTTGGCTTCCGCACCTGAGTTGCAGAAGAATACGCGGGCTGCGGGCGTCAGCTCAATCAGCTGCTCGGCGAGCTGAATGGCCGGCCGATTGAAGTAAACGTTGCTTGAGTGCCAAAGCAGCTCCGTCTGCCGCCGCAGCGCGCCGACGATCAGTGGATGCCCATGACCCAGGCAGTTGACACCGATGCCGGAGCCGAAATCAAGATAGGTTTTCCCGGCAGCATCGGTCAGCTCGCAGCCCCGGGCGGATTCGAACACGACGTCGCGCGGTCGATAATTCGGCGCATAGGACCGGTGGCCACGTTCAATCAGCTGCGCCTGATCACACCGCTCGCTCATGGAACCTTGGCCGCAGCCGCGGAAAAACGTTCCAGCAGCCGCTGGTAAATTTGAGACAACCGTCCCAGATCTTGGATGCTCACGCGCTCGTTGGTCTGATGAATGGTTGCATTCAGCGGTCCGAGTTCGACGACTTCGGCCCCGTAGGCGGCGGCAAACCGGCCGTCTGACGTACCACCGCTCGTTGACCGTTTGGGTTTGATGTCAAGCACATCCGCAATCGCCGCTGCAGCCAGCTCCGCCAGATGATCACCCGCGCTTCGGTAGGGGTCGGAGGCTGGGTTCCACCTGATGTCGAAATCGAGCCCCAAGTCCTGACATAGATTTTCAATCCTGCTTTTCAGAGCTGTTACGGTCTGCACGGGAGAAAAGCGGATGTTGAAATTCAGCAGCATTTCACCAGGGATGACGTTTTCAGCGCCGACGCCGGCTTTGACGTTGGCGATCTGCAGTGTGGTGTCAGGAAACGCATCGTCGCCGTCGCGCCACTCACAGTCCGCCAATGCGCTGATGAGCGCACCTGAGTGATGCACGGGGTTATCAGCGAGCTGCGGGTAGGCGACATGCCCCTGCCTGCCGCGGATCGTCAGCCACCCGGTCAGAGAACCTCGGCGACCGATTTTGATGGTGTCGCCAAGGGTCATTTCCGATGTTGGCTCACCCACCAGGCAATACCGAGGACATTCCCCGCGGGCGACGAGCCGTTCAAGGACGTACCGCGTACCATCAACCGCCGCACCTTCCTCATCACTGGTCAGTAAAAAAGACAGGCTGCCGCTGAAATCACCGCCCGTTGGTGCAAATGCTCGCTCACAGGCGGTAATCATGGCGGCGATGGAGCCTTTCATATCGGCCGCCCCACGCCCGTGAACGAATCCATCGGCGACGGCTGCGGAAAATGGTGGAAAACGCCAGTCGGCCGGCTCTCCGGCTGGTACGACGTCGGTGTGCCCGATAAACGCGAGATGGGGTTGGCCGCGGCCGCGGCGGGCGAATAGATTCGATACCTCACCAAAGTTGAGCGCTTCGATGGTGAAGCCAAGCCTTTCAAGTCGCTCGGCGATCAAGGCCTGACAGCCGCCGTCGCACGGTGTGACGGAAGCCATGCGAATCAGCTGGACGGCAAGTTCGGTGGTGGCGCAGTCAGTTGACAAGGGAAATTGCTCACTCGTAGATTGAGGTCTGAGAAACCCGTCCATTATAAACCGCCTTCGACTGAAGCGGAAGGAGTCGGGATTCAGAAATTGTACGGCGGTTGATTTTCAGTTTTTCCTGCGTCGACGCGCTCAGGTGTGATAGGCTCACGGAAATAGCTTCAGGAGACACAAGATGTATCGAATTTTCAAATTTCTGTTGAATGCGGCCGGCTTTCGGATTGGGGTAATCACCGTTTTGGTGATACTGGGTTTCGGGTTGGCCGACTGTACGTATGCGGCGGAGACTGGCGTGCGCAACGATGCGCTGTATTACCTGCTTGGTGGCGGACGGGCGACCGCCGCGGCGGCCTCACAGCGCAGCGGCATCTCATCTTTAAGGGGACCCCGCGCGCCGATTGGTTCGGCCTGCAGCGGATTCAGTCGCGCGGAGGACGTGCTTGACATGCTGTCGGCTCGACTTGAAGACTCGCTGACTTCTCTGCTTGCCGTACCACAGAGCGTGTCAATCGCTTTGCCGGGATCGATTCTATGCCGCGCCAAACCTGGCGCATGCCAGTTGCTTCAGCACTATATGGTGCGGGCTGAGAACCGCTGGAACTTGTCGGTTGATGAGTGCCGCCAAGACTTCGATGCGGCGGCCCGAACGGACGCGCCGCATCAGGATCTGCTTGATGCGTCCCGTACCGAAGTGTGGGAAACCGAGGCCGACCGCGGTTCGAGTGTGGCAGTGGCCAAGCGTAAGGCGGATGCCAGTGACGGGTGCGTTACCTGGGTGGGTGGTGAGAGAGCCGGCTGTCAGGGTTCGCCGGCGATTTGGCTACTGCGCGATACCGCACAGGCTGGCTGGTGCCTGCTTCTGGAACGACCGGGAAACTGCCGAGAGGCGGAACCGGCGCACGGCAACGCCCGCCGGCCGCCACTCAATCGCTTCTGGCCGACGCCGCAGTCGGCTGGCAGCTGGGTGGTCAGGGTACTTGGAGACTTCCGCATTCAGGCTGGGACGGCGGTTGAAACGGTCACCGGTGAGGGACTTCTGCCGCAGATCGATCGGCTCACGGAGAGTCTTGCCGAGACGCTCGCGGCGCGCGTGTATGCGGCCGACCTGCAGGGCGAGGCATCGGAGCTTGAGTTCGAAGGGGCGGATGTAATACTGTCGGCTTCCGTCATCGCCGCGCTGCGCGATCTGCCGGACCGGGACTTTCTGATCGGACGGCTGGCCAATGAAGCCGCACTGGCTGAGACGCTCGAGCAGGCATTTCTCGCGCGACGAATCCTGCTGAGTGGACTGATGGAACCTCATGTTCAGCGCGGCGGTGGGGTTGCCGACACCGTCGCGCGGCAGATCACCGTATTGGAACGGGAAATTGATCGCGCCAGCTGGGAAATGCAGGCGCGGCGACGGGCGGTGTCAGCCACCGTACTTGATGTGCTGGCCGCCCATCAGGCGCTGTCGACACCAATGCAGCCCCAACGCAGTTCCCCAGAGTGGCTGCTCAGATGACGGACCGTTCCCGCTGTGAACGTTCACTCTTATTTTGAGTTGGCAACTACACTGATGGGTTGGCACATTGCCAATGGCATCGCCGATCTGCTGGTGGCGAGCGGCCTGATCCTGCTACCCCTGGTACTGCTGGTCTGGCGCAACTGGTCAGATCCCATGCGCAGTCAGTCGATGCGCAATTCGGCAGCGGTTTCGCTGCGGCGAATGGAACTTGACGCGCTGGTGGCGACGGCGGTTCTCGTATTTACTTTTTTGCCAGCGGTACCGGTCAGCCGCGATGAGATACGCTTCGTCGGCCCGTATACGGAAACGCCGACCAGCGCTCAGCAGCCGAATGTGCCTTATGGCGCACGGAACGACGCGGTTGCCGGTATTCGGGTGCCGATTTTCTGGTGGTTGGTATATCAGGTCTCGACGCTGCTGACGGATCGAACGGTGAGCATCATCGACGGTCTTGGTGATCCTGCCGTGTTACGCGCCAGTCTGCTCAGAATCGCACAGCTGTCGATTACGGACGAAGGACTGATCGCGGAAATCGGTCAGTTTCGGCGCGACTGCTACGATCCGGCGCTCGCCAAGTATCAACGCACCGCCAATCCACCCGAGGCCACCAATGATTTTGCGGCGGTCGACTGGCTCGGTTCGCATTTGTTCATACGCACGCCAGGGTACTACCGGGCCTGCCCGGACATTCGGCAGTGCGGTACCGGATACCAGGCAAAGGTGCCGGTGCCGGGATGGCCGCTGCGCGCGGGGGTGGATCCGAAACCGCACCAACCACGCTGCGACGTCTGGTGGGACCATGACCGGCTGGGACTTAGAATTCGGATTCTCGCCAACCTTCAGGAGCAGTCGCCGTCGTTCAGACGCGACATAGAGCGGGTGGCTGACAGCATGAAGGATGGGCACCGGGGCCGGCCATTGGATCTAGTGCGCCGATTTGAGGATCGGGCGCTGCGCCGCATGTTGAACCAGGTGCCGCGGATAATGGTCGAACGGGCCGACCGCGAGAAGGGTATTTTCTTCAATTCACTGGGCTGGTTTTCGATCAATGGCCTGCAGCAGCTGGTGGCGAGCATCGGCGCACTGCTGCTGTCGGCGCTGATGCACATCATCATGGAACTGGTCGTCGTCGGACTGCCAATGCTGCAGGCTCTGATGCTGATGCTGATGTACATCGCACTGCCGCTGGTGGCACCTTACGCGGTACTGCAGCCGGGGATCATTCTACGCGCGGCGCTGCTGCTGTTTTCGCTTCGCTTCGTGTCGGCGCTCTGGGCGGTGGCGGAGTATTTGGATGAGCGTCTGCTGCGAACGATGTATCCGGACGCCCGGCTGCTGGAGTTCGGTGGCAGCGGCACCGTGGCCGATGTGGTTCTGGGCCTGATCACACTGACAGCTTACCTGACACTGCCACTGGCGTGGTTTCTGCTCATCGGTGCGCTGAGTTCCCGCTCCATGGCGGCTCTGGCCGGTGGCTGGAGCCAGCTGAGCGGTCGGCTGGATCACAGTGCGGGCGGCGCGGCGAACCGTTTCAGAGACATGCTTCAGGGCCGGCGACTGTGATCGAGAAACCACGTATAACAGGGAAAATGTTGCAAATATGAAATGAAATAGTCCAATAACGGCTTATTCTTCATGTTCTTTTCGCATATATGTCAAATAGTTCTGTTTTTTTGCAGGAAATTTAATAAATTCAGATGTTGAATCCGAGTGCATGGAACGGGCTTGACTGTCCCATTTTTTAAATATCTGACTGACGAAGCCTCGCACAGCGGTTATTGAAAACGATTGCGCGGTGGCGGCAGGACGCTGCGCCGCAGGAGGAAAAGGAGGAAATAGATAATGAACATCATTGAACTATCACGCGAGTATGTCCGCCAGCGCGCGCTGGCCGCGGCCTCGGTCGTCCATTATGGATATGTGGCGGAAATTTTCGTCCGCGACATGGGCATCAGGGAGGTGTCCGAGGTTACCCGCGAGGTGCTGCTTGACTGGCGTGCCGCGACGCTGGCGCGCGGTGTCAGCGGGGCGACCTGGAACAACTATCTCAGACATATGCGGGCACTGCTGGGGTTTGCGGCGGGACGGCAGATGCTGTCGCCGGATACTCGAGACATCAGCGACCTGGCGGTGCGGGCGCATATGGAGCGGCCGAAGACCGTCTGCGCCGAGGATCTGAAAAAAGTGATGACGTATGTGTCAAGTGGTCACTCGGCGACTCGGCCGCGCTGGTACTGGGCGATTCTTTTTCGCACGCTGTATTACACCGGCATGCGCCGCCTGCAGCTCACCGAACTGCGGTGGAGCGACGTGGATTTCAAAAACGCGACGATCCGGCTGCGGGCGATGTCAAGCAAGACCCGCCGCGGCTGGATCGTTCCGATCGTTGAGCTGCTGATGCCATCGCTGCTGGAGCTGCGGGAGCGTACGCTGGCGGCCGTCGGCGAGGACACTGACATACAGGCGCGTCATGTGTTTGACATTTCGCTTTTTTCGACTCAGTATCGTTCCTGCCAGGGTGGCAAAATGACGACGCAGTCGATTTCCAATTTCTTCTCCCGCGTGCGGCATGCCACCGGAATCGGGGTTTCGGCACACATGCTGCGTCACACGATGGCGACCGATCTTGCGCGGCTGGGTCTTTACCGAGAGCTGCAGAGTCTTCTGGGGCATACTGACATCCAGACGACGATGCGTTATGTGCATCCGAAGATCGATCAGCTGCGATTGATGGCCGAGAATCTGAGCGATCTTGATGCCTGAGCCCATTACTGCAGTGACTGCCACAGGCCTTCCAGCTGCTGGCGCGCTTCGTTGCCGGCGGCGGTGGCGTAAATGGCGGTGGACGTGATGGAGGAGTGACCCAGCACGGCGGCCAAGGTAGTCAGGGGGACGCCGGCGGCGACGGCCGCGATGCCGTAGCCGTGGCGAAGTCCCTTGGGGCAGGCCTGAGGGCCGCTGATGCTGGCCTCCTGCATGAGCCGGCGCATGTGGCGCGAGGCGCTGGTACGCGACATGGGCCACAGTCGCCGCTTGGCTGTCTGGGCGCCGGCCTGCAGCGTTCTGAGGCGGTGGACGAGCTCGAGGCTGCGAATCAGTTCATGAGGTACCGGCACTTCGCGCCAGCTGTCGGTGCGGCGTTTGAGGGTACGGATGCGCAGCAGCGACTGTTCGAGATCGACATCGGCGATTCTGAGTGCCAGGGCCTCCGAGATGCGACAGCCGCTGAAAGTCAGGGTAAGAGCCAGCGTCTGTACCTCGGGACGTTCGGCCAGTCGGGCGGCATGCAGAAAAGCGCGCCGTTCCTGGGCGGTGAGGTATTTTCGGCCGCGGCGGTCGGTGAGCTGGGTGCTGGACGGCGGCGATGGAAATGGTACAGAAGTCATGGCAAGTGTATCGTCGAGCGGGTGGAACCGGGGCGCGGCGGGTGCCGATGGGCATCTGATGCGGGCGCTCGGGGTGCGGTGCCGGCCGCAGCTGTTACCGAGTAGATGTTCTGTGCCACTATTACAAAACAGTGTTGGAAATCATTCAATCGGTAACCTGAAATGAATATCCGGATCAATGAACATTCGGATCTCGAGCCAAATCTGACGGACTGAATCTCATCATTTTTCCGATATTTCACTCTTGACACCGCAATATTTACCGATTTTCTGAAAAAACATGAATAATTGAGTAAAATATGATTACTCTAAAATTTATCAATGATATAATCATAGAAATGACATTACCGCAACCGAAAAACTGATTGGGACTCAAATTTTATTGAACATTTGCTTGATCTGAAAGTGTTTGATATTATTAAATATTTTTATTTTAGGACAGCGATTATATTATATCATTTTATTGAATATATTGCAAAAATTTTCAATATTACCGCCCGTTAATTTGGTTGCAGATGACAACTTGTCATCATATTTATCCTGCCTGCCACAAAGCACCTCACCCCATCAGTACACCATCTTTCATTTTCAGCCGAATCAACGGTGATTAAGAGAGATTTTGACTGATCGGGTAAGGTTGGAATCAAGTACGTCACAGAACCATTTCATTTATACTGATTCATCATTCTCTGTCGCGTTCTCTCGCATACTTTATTCAATTATTCGGCTTTGTGAAACGACGATGAGACTCGTATTACTGAGGCATGGTGCGGCCGAAGACCGTTACGTTTTTCACATGACCAGCGACGGTGCACCAGATTCAAAACGTCCCCTTTCCAGCGCTGGTATGGAGCGGATGAAATTTATAGGAGACGGTTTGTATAAGGTACTAGATGGTGACATTCAGAGAATTGTGAGCAGTCCTTACACTCGCGCGGTTCAAACCGCCCAATCGCTTCTAGAGGTCATTCCCGAAAACAAACGCCCACAACTCGAAGTATCGGACCTGTTGACGCCTGGCTGCAGTTTTCATACGATCAAGCGCTGGTTGAATGGTGAATCCGGTACCGTCGTTCTAGTCGGCCATGAGCCCGATATGAGTTGGCTGATGCAAGAATTTTGCGGTGCGCAGTCGCAACGGGTAAAGTTCGGTAAGTCAGGTGCCTGCCTGATCTCTTTTGAAGACCACCCGAACAATTCAATGGGTGTTCTGCAATGGTTCCTGAGTCCATCTATTCTTCATAAATTAGGCAGTCAGTGACTTCAGTCGTCAATCGCATTGAGACGACCGACGACGTTGAGTTCATTGCCGCTGTCGATCTTGGCTCAAACAGTTTTCATCTAGTTATCGCTACACTGGAAAATGGTAGACTGATCGTCGTTGATCGAATTCGGGAGATCGTGCGTCTGGGAGGTGGGCTGGGTCCCACCTCCAATCTGACAGTGCAAGCCCAGAAACGCGCACTTGACTGTCTGCGCCGATTCGGTGAAAGACTGCGCGATATACCCAGAACGAATATTAGAGCGGTGGGAACCAACACCTTTCGAAAGGCTAAGAATATTCAGAAATTTCTTCCGGAAGCGGAAAAAGCACTCGGACATACCATTGAGGTGATCACAGGCCGCGAAGAAGCCCGGTTAATTTATGATTCGGTCTGTTATGGACTTTCAGCGGAAAATATCGAAAATCAGCTGGTAATTGACATCGGCGGCGGCAGCACCGAAATAATTGCTGGCAGTGGACATTCTCCGCATCTAGTGGAAAGCCTCTATATCGGATGCGTCAGTTTATCGAAAGCTTATTTCCGCAATGGACGAATCAGTGAGGATAGACTGGACCGAGCGGAACAGGCCGCGCAACTGGAAATCAGGGCAATTCATAAGAAGTATCGGGACCATGGCTGGGAAAGAGCCTGGGGCTGTTCCGGCACGATCCGCGCCATTGGAGACGCCACTGAGTACTTTAGCCGCGGAAACGGAGTGATCACAAAGCAGTCGTTGCAGCAGCTGCGGAAAGAAATCTACATTCGAAAACATACTTCGAATTTAGTTGAACTGGGATTTGATGCTGAACGCTGCCAAGTTTTACCAGGAGGATTCGCAATCGTCAATGCATTGTTTAAACTACTGAAAATTGAAACAATGCACATATCAGATTCCGCTCTGCGCGAAGGTGTCATGTATGACTTATTGGGACGTCTTCGCAATGATGATGCCAGAGAGCGTACGGTTCGAGCTCTGGCGAAACAGTGGTCGGTAGATCTATCGCATGCGCACCGGGTACAGAACAGCGCGCTGAGCATGTTTTATCAAGTTCAGACCGAATGGTTCGAAGAATATCCGCAAACCGAAAATTTGCTCAGTTGGGCGGCACTGGTTCACGAGATAGGACTTTCAATTGCACATGCAAAATATCACGAACACGGAGCTTATCTATTGGAATTTTCGGATATGGCTGGATTCTCTCGGTCAGAACAGAGCGCACTCGGCGCGCTTGTTCGTTGGCATCGCCGCAGCTTTTCAAAGAGTGCATTTGACTCGTATCGCACGCAACTTCCCAAGGGCGTCATGCGCAGACTCTGCGTACTACTGCGGCTCGCTGTTCTCCTCCACCGCCCTCGTACAGCTCGACATGGCCTGTCCGTCAGCTGCAGAGCTCAAAAAAAGAGCCTTCATATTGAGTTTCCTCCAGGCTGGCTCAATCAACATCCCCTCACCCGTGCTGACCTGATTCAAGAGAAACAGCATTTGAAACGAGCTGGGATTCAGCTCTTCATTACAAATTTCTTCGAGAAAGCCTGAAAGGGGCAAAATTTCCGCAATACCAGACCAAGTTAATTTGCCGATAATGAGTAATCCGGTTGGCGCGCAAATCATCGATTTCGGTGACATTGAAAAACAAGAAAGGAGACCTGTTGGTCCACACCGGTTGCCGATAAACCTAGATGTGTTGCTCCTGCTTACGCAATGAATGATCCGCGCCTGGGTCATTACCTTGATGAGACGAACAGTCTGCATGTAGAGCTGATTAACACGGGCGGTCAGATAGAGGTAAAACCACCGTGACGAGCACGATTGAGAAGAAAGCGGAATCTCACAGGATCATTCCGATATTCTGTCGCTCATCCGGTTTGACATTTCGCCACTTCAGATGGTGTTTCTCCAATCTGCGGTATGAATGCTAAGAAATTGAATCTTGGTTTGCCTTCGGACGACATCCGTTGCAGGCCTCTCATCACAGGGGCTTCAATGATTCCGTTTCGTCACTATCGGGACGGATCCAATTTTCGCGATTGGGTGAGAGTGGCTGGGAGTGAAGCTATATTACAGGCTGGTCTTGATAACAGTGAGATCGATGCCGTTATCGTAGCGAACGAAAGTGATATGCTGTCGCTTCAGATAAGCCCAGCCGCTTTGGTCGCAGACGAAATCGGGCTACAGTATGTTTCAGCCATACATGTGGAGGCAGGAGGAGCGAGCGGTGCCGCCGCATTGCATCA
Organism: Arenicellales bacterium; assembly: GCA_965205205.1. GTDB lineage: Bacteria > Pseudomonadota > Gammaproteobacteria > Arenicellales > JAJDZL01 > JAJDZL01. Next base: position 1,808,366 of record CBDBFX010000002.1, on the reverse strand, counting down.
GGGATTTGTTCTCATCGCTTCAGGTTTGGCGCAAAATGTTCTGATTGTGGGATTCGAACAAACCGCCAGTCGCCTTGGCAGAGTGGGAGTTCAGCAGGTTTACAGTCTTTCATTTGACGCCGATATTGAAGGTTGGGCGAATATCAGTACCGCGCAACTTTACGCACTTTCGTACCAAGCTTACTGTCAGGAATACGATTGCGACCCTATCCTCGCCGCATCTGTATCCGTCAAAAATCATGGCAATGCCATGCACAATCCACTCGCCCACAAACCGATGGCCATTTCGGTGGCGGATGTCATGGCATCCGACCTGGTCAGCGAACCCTACCGATTGCTGGATTGTTCAATGATAAGTGACGGTTCAGCCGCGGTGGTGCTTTCCAACCCAGAATATCGACCTCGTCAAAATCCAAAAGTTCTGATTACCGGATCAGCGTGCAGCACCGACTATGTAAGACTGGGAGACCGCCGTCGCCCTCACAGGTTCACTGCTAAGGAAAAAGCTGCCCGACAAGCTTATTCAATGGCAGGTATCGGCTATGCGACAGGTGAGATCGATGTCGCCGAAGTCTATGATGCGTTCAGCGGCACCGAACTCCAAGCGATTGAAGCACTCGGTCTGTGCGAGCCGGGTCAAGCGGGAAAAGAACTGAATGCGGGCATGTTTACTGCGAGTGGCAGTATTCCCGTCAACCTCTCAGGTGGTCTAATCGGGCAAGGCGGTGCACCGGGGGCGACGGGAATCGCACAGGTGATCACCCTATATCGATTACTTTTTGGTAATTATTTCAGTGAACTGCAGCCGACGCGAAGACTACACAGGGCTGTCGCTGACACCCACTCCGGGATTGCAACAACCAACGTTGTTCAGGTTCTTGAAAGAGTTGACGACAATTAGACAACAGATTCTCAATCGCTGCAGAAGAACGTCATCAGTTCCTTCATCTGTACGACATGACAATAAATCATGTTGATGGTTTTAAGTTCATTTTGATGGATCTCATCGGTTGCCGCCGCACAGCAGTCTTCAGCCACCACCACATTAAAACTCTCGTCGGCTAGGCTGCGGACTGTCGATGAGACGCACTGATCGGTAAAAATTCCGGTTACAATGACATCGGTTATTTCCATGTTTCGCAGCATCAGCCGCAGATTGGTGCCAGTCAACGCACTATCGGTCGTCTTAATGACGACGATTTCATCACCAATAGGTGTCAATTTTCGAACAAACTGCCCTTCTTCGGAATTTTTCGGGATTAAAAGATAGTTGAAACCGGGTTTTTTCTGACTCAGCGAGCGATCTCGACCGTCGATTTTGTGGCATGCAATACGGGCGAAAATTACTTCAACTTTCCGGTTTCTACACTCCGCGATCAGCCGTGCAATGTTGGGAATAACAACATTGTTCATGCGGTCGTAAAACGGCTGCCAGCGCTGATTTTCAATAGTCGTCTCCTTCGGCAGCAGATAGATGTTTTGTACATCAATGATCAGCAGGGCTGTTGTCGCTGGATTCAGCCGGATGTCTTCAGGTTCTTCCGCATTGGCGTAATAAAACGATCGGTAAGCGGTTTTCCAGTTCCGATCGATTGTGTAATCTTCATTCATGGTCAGGTTCGACTGGCTCGATGCACTTTATTCAGCTGTCAGTAAACGCGTTGATGTGAACAGTGCATTAAACGTGATTCATCACTCAGTTTTCAATCAGTTCCCACTTAGTAATCAGTAAATCTGAATAATAGCAAATGTCACCAACCGTTAGAGTGACATCGGTCAGACTCAGCTGCGTTATCAATTTAAAGGACACGTTTTTGACGTTAAGCTTTTTACCTTCTTGAATCAATTCCGACATTATAGTTTCGGATTCATTTTCTATCTGTTCCCACTCTTTCGCGATTTCCGCCATGTCTTCATCACCCTGCAGATTTTTCTGCACTGATTCATTCAGTAGGCCTATTGTCAATTCCGAGTGAACGCCACAGTAGAATATCGCAGTGTTCCTGAGAAAATCCTGCTTGCTATGCGCCGGAAGCAGTTTACCCGCAACTTCGGCGATGTCTGCAAACGTTTCCGCATTGCCGTCAGGACAGAGCAACGCCGCCAGATAAACCAAATGATCTTTTATTGCCGAGTTGATCAATGACTCCTGCACATACCAGGAAAATGTCACGTTCATTTTCTAAATTCTCCATTTCATATTCTCCCAATCTGCCATTGACAAACCATCTGAGAGTGTGAATGGGCAATGCCCTGCTATTGATTGAAACGGCACGCGGATCAATATGCAGAGCTGACTGCTTACTCATCACTTTGTAACGATTGATTGGGATCGCATTTACTGAAATATGTATACCGCCGACTGAAATGGCTATCACCAGTCGGCAGATGGAGGGCAATCATCCATTTTAGCAAATTTCCTACTGGCTGATGTGTTGAGGTTCAAAGCGCGAATTTCAAAAATAGGTTGAGCAGATCTTTAGATTCAGTGATCAAATGGGCCGCTGGATGACGTCTTCTGGTCTCTGAATGGACGGCTCCTAACAGATCAACTGGATTGACACCTGCTGGAACGGTTCCATTTTCAATAAATTACGAAACCTCAGGTTTGATTTGCCAGTATTCGTCCTTAAAATCTTGATACGCCGTTAACCAGTTGACGTCGGCGGTACGCATCTCGATGTCCAGTACAGTTTCACCCGAATCAAGCACTTCCTCATGTTTAACGCGGGTCTTCGTGTAGACTGATGCTCGCAGTTTGCCAGCGTCAACCGGCAGGCGAATACGAGCGTGAACATAGTCCTTGCGAAAAACCAGGCTCAGCGCATCAATCAGAAGATCGATCCCCTCGCCAGTTTTCGAGGAAAGCCATACTTTCCGAACATTACCTGATGCATCAACGCTTTTCCTCGCAACGGTGTCGTCAAGCAGATCAATTTTGTTATAGACCGACATTCGAGGAATATCGGCGGCGTTGATTTCTTCAAGCACCGACTCAACATCGTTGATCCGTTGATCCGTTTCCTCGCTTGAAGCGTCGATCACGTGCAGTAGCAAGGACGCGCCAGCAACCTCTTCAAGCGTCGCGTGAAACGACGAAACGAGTCCATGAGGCAACTCGCGAATGAACCCAACCGTGTCGGACAGAATCACCGACCCATAGCCCGGCAGATCAATCTGTCGCATGGTTGTGTCCAGCGTTGAGAATAATGCATTCTGTGACAAAACATCTGCGCCACTTAATCGATTGAACAACGTGGACTTCCCAGCATTGGTATAGCCGACCAATGCGACGGTCGATATTGGAACTTTTTTTCGTCTTTGCCGACGAAGTTCGCGTTGTGTGGAGACTTTAAGCAGACGCTTCTCCAGTGTCTTTATTCGCCGACCGATCAATCGTCGGTCCGTCTCCAGCTGCGTTTCACCGGGACCTCGTAATCCAATCCCACCCTTTTGGCGTTCCAAATGTGTCCAACCCCGTACGAGACGCGTGGACAAGTGTCTCAACTGTGCGAGCTCCACCTGGAGTTTACCTTCCTTACTTGACGCGCGGCCCGCAAAAATGTCAAGTATGAGCCGCGTTCTATCAACAACCCGGCACTCGATGGCGCGTTCAAGATTTCGTTCCTGAATGGGTGATATGGCATGATCGACGATAACAAGCGTCGCACCAGTGCTCGCAACCATCTGTTTCAACTCCTCAACTTTACCGGAACCGATAAACGTCGCACTGCTTGGTGTCCGACGCCTGGAAAGAATCACTCCTGCCACATCGGCACCGGCGGATTGAGTAAGCAGCTGAATCTCCTCAAAAAGATCCAGCTCGTTGGAAATTTGACCTGATTCCTGTCGAACCAGGATGGCTCGTTCGCTATGGGAATCATGCGTCGAAACCAAACTGCTGGAAAGAACTGCCGTCACGTAAACTCAGATCTGCTGAAAACGGTAGGAGAATCTAAAAGAGGTTGCTGGGTCAATAACATGTGGTACTTTCAGGTACCTCGGCATTCATCGGATCGGCGATATGGTGGACTTCAATCTCTCACCTGGATTGAGCAGTGTCAGAGGCAACGTGTTTCCTGATGATGGGAATAAACAGATGCCTGACCCCGCTATACGCGGCCAGAGCTACCATCTTTCTCAATGAAGTGATTGGCACCCAGATTGAGCAGCGTTCGCTACTGAGATGTGCCACCGATGCTGACGCTTTCGGCTAGGTGGTGGGACAAATCGCCACCATCCGTTCAGGTGCCGGCTTTGGCCTATCGGATGATCCATGCCTACAGTTATACATCGCCTGCGGCATGAGACGGAGAAATTATTGAATCATATTGCACCGAGGTGAGTGTGAAAAGTGAATGATGAATCAATACAGAAATCGTAAATTGCGGTCTCAGGCCGCAATGATCAAACCCCCGTAAAACATCGGTGAAGAACTGATGTAAATTCGGATGTCCTCGAACATCGCCATGCACCCGTAAGCAGACTACCGGATTTATCAGAGACCGCGTAGTTCCTGCCGCCACTCTTGGCTTCCAATTCTCAAGCCATCATCGGAGTCGCTCTCAACCGGCGGGGTGTCCGACTCAGAACACCGCATCACAACGGAATGGATGAATGGCTTCATTTCCGATCAGAGAATATAGCGGGACAGTTCTTCGTCCTCCACCAGACCTTTGAGTTCCTGATCGACAAACTTCTTGTCTACAGTCACAGTATCGCCGCTTCGGTCCGCCGCTTCGAAAGATATATTCTCAAGCAGCCGTTCCATCACCGTGTGCAACCGTCGGGCGCCAATATTTTCAGTTGATTCGTTGACCCGCCATGAATACTCGGCGATTGTGTTCACTCCAGACTGATCAAAGTGGAGGTTTAAACCTTCAGTTTTCATCAGTTCGGTGTACTGTTCGGTGAGTGAACTGTCGGTCTCTGTCAGAATGCAGACAAAGTCTTCTGTGGTCAGCGCATCAAGTTCCACTCGAATCGGCAACCGGCCCTGAAGTTCGGGAATGAGATCGGACGGTTTCGAGACTTGAAAAGCACCGGATGCGATAAACAGAATGTGATCCGATTTGACCATACCGTGCCGGGTCGATACGGTTGACCCCTCAATCAATGGCAGGAGATCGCGTTGCACGCCTTCTCGAGATACGTCCGGCCCATGGCTGTGAGAGCGGCCGACGATTTTATCTAATTCGTCTAGAAATACGATACCGTTTTCTTCAACCATCCGAATCGCATCCAATTTTATATCTTCTTCATTGATCAGTCGGTCCGCCTCTTCATCGATCAGCAGTTTCATCGCCTGTCTGACCGATACTCTACGCGTGCGGCTTTTCTGAGTGCCCAAGTTCTGCATCATGCTCTGTAGTTGGTTGGTCATCTCCTCAAGGCCAGGTGGGCCGAAAATTTCGACGCCGACAGTTGAATTGACGTCAATATCGATTTCCTCATCGTCAAATTTTCCGTCTTGGAGCATTTCACGGCACCTCCTGCGCCCTGGGCCTTCCGCCTTGATTTCCAGATCTTCATCGTCGGAATCGTCAGACATTTTTCTGGGCGGTGCGATCAACGCATCCAAAACGCGGTCTTCCGCCGCTGATTCTGCCTGCATCCTGACTTTCTCAATACAATTTTCGCGCACCAATTTGATTGACATGTCAAGCAGGTCCCTGATTATCGAATCGACTTCGCGCCCGACATAGCCGACTTCTGTAAATTTGGAGGCTTCAACTTTGATAAATGGCGCATTTGCCAAGCGGGCCAGGCGGCGGGCGATTTCCGTCTTGCCAACGCCTGTCGGACCGATCATAAGAATGTTTTTCGGCGTAATTTCGTTTCTCAGATCATCATCAGGCACGTTCATTCTACGCCAGCGATTGCGAAGCGCGTTGGCGACCGCACGCTTGGCATCAAGCTGACCAATAATGTGCTTATCGAGCTCCTGCACTATTTCCCTGGGGGTCATAGTCATATCAGACAAAAGTTTACTCCTCCAATTGTTCGACTGTAAAGTGATGGTTGGTGTAGACACAAATATTGCCAGCGATTGCCAGACTCTTTTCAACGATCTCGCAGGCACTGAGCTCTGTTGCCTGCAGCAGCGCCTGTGCCGCCGCCTTGGCATAATTTCCACCGGAGCCAATGGCCATCAGACCGTCTTCCGGCTCAATGACATCGCCGGTTCCAGAAATGATCAGCGATGCCTGGCGGTCGCAGACGACCAATAGGGCTTCCAATCTGCGTAGAAATCGATCGGTTCGCCAGTCCTTTGCCAATTCGATTGCCGAACGCATCAGGTTGCCTGAACGTTCCTGGAGCTTGCCTTCGAACCGTTCAAACAGTGTAAATGCATCTGCGGTACTGCCGGCGAATCCTGCGAGAACGCGGTCGTTGTAGAGCCGACGCACTTTTCTGGCGTTTGACTTTATGACGGTGTCACCCATTGACACCTGACCGTCACCACCCAATACTACGCGACCGTTCCGTCGAACGGACAAGATGGTGGTGCTTCGAATACGGGAGCGCTCAATTCTCGAGTTGTTCGACTGGATGATATTCAATTACTTGACCAGCGTCAGATTTGGCTTTCCGCGTATAAATTTTTGTTCACTCTCAGCAGCCGTCGCTTCTTTCGAATCTTCTTCATGCGCGAGTCCCAAGAGATAGAACCCTTCCTGAGTTTCGCGGGTAAATATCGCGATCAGCGCCCCGAATGGAATCGAAACCTGAAAAGACTGACCGGAAAACCGCGTCTCGAACAGAACGTACTCTTCTTCGTATCGAAACCCAACCACCGCCCGCTCATGCACATTGAGAATCAGTTCCTTGTCAGCTTTCTGTTTCAGCAGATGAAAGGGCAGCTTCACACTGGGGTGTCTCACATTGACCAGCAGCTGCGGAGTCATGCCGGAATCAGTCGCCCAAAACCGGATGGCATCGGTCAGGTAAGGGATTTTCGATTTGACGAGTGGTTCAGCCATGCTGCAGTTCCCGTTCGAACGGACTGAGACTATTGGCAAAAGACGCCCGTTTGAAAAGTCTGTTCGCATAGGTGTGAAGCACACGGGCAGGTGGCGGAATGTCGATGCCGAAATAAGGCAGACGCCAAAGCAGAGGGGCTAGAAAACAATCAACTAGTGTGAACTCGTCCTCCAGCCAAAATTGCTGTGAATTGAAAAATTGGGCCATAACACTCAGATCGCGAACGATTTTGTCGCGCAATGGCTTGTGCGGTTTCTGTTTTTTCTTCTCGAAAAGCCGCAACTCTTCCAACCAATCTCGCTGCGCCCGATAAATCATCATACGCACCTTGCTTCGGTTTGCCGGGTCCGGTGGCATCAGCGGCGGATGCGGGAGACGATCATCCAAATATTCTGCAATGATGTGCGAACCGTAGAGCACTATGTCGCGATCGATCAGCGTCGGACTTTCACCATAGGGATTGTTTTCAGTAATCCAGTTGGGATTGGATGACAGATTGACATACTCCACATCGCATTCAACTTCTTTCTCATGTAAAACCATGCGACAGGCGTGACCTTCAATGCATGAGAGCGTCGAATAAAGCGTCATTCCCGCCCGGCGCGTCTGAAAGGCATCATTCATTTGGCACCCTCGTCAGGTACGGTGTACTGTGTTGGCTCTATTGGTAGTATCAGAATGTGGGGGCTTGAACGGTCTTTTCAAGTGTCAGTGGATGTCTTTCCAATATTCCTTTTTCAGAAAGTAAGCGCAGATGGTGAATATCCCCGTGAATATCAACACCCAGATGCCAATGCCATAGCGAACCAGTTGAGCCGGCTCCGCAACATAAACCAGGAAATTTGTCAAGTCTCTAATGGTGCGGTCATACTCATCGCGCGTCGAACTCTCCTGCACCCTGTAAAGCACATGCGGCATTGCGACGTCCGCAAACAGATCATTGTCCCAACCCGTCGCTGAGTCTGCATCGGTCCTGAAACTTCTGAGAAAGGTATAGACCCAGTCCGGACTTCGGGATCGGGTAATCAGACTCAAATCCGGCGGCGCCTTTCCAAACCACCGCTTCGCATCTTCTTCAGCCATGTTGACACCCATCTCATCACTTGGTTTCTGGGAAGGCTGGAGAAAATTTCTACGCAACACCTCGTCGCCGATGCCAAGATCGGATGCCATACGGTTATACCTCATATACTTGATGCCATGGCACGACAGGCAGTAGTTGGCAAAAGTTGCGGCACCCTTCTGCAGCGACTCCCGGTCGCTCAGATTGATATGAACCGAATCCAAATTTTCGCCACCACCGCCGGCGGCAGACACACTGCCGACGACCACCATCAGCAGCAGGAAAAGCATCAATCTGGCAGTCATTTCGTCGTCACCCGATCGGGTACCGGTTTTACGGGGTCAAGCCGCGAGTAGATTGGCATCAGCAAAAAGAACGCAAAGTAAAGAAAGTAGCAGATCTGCGCCCACCTGACATTGGTAAACCAGAAAAGATCGATGGATTGAGGATTCTTGGTTCCCAGGTAGCCCAGCAGCACGAAAGAAATTACAAATATCGCCAATGCCGATTTGAACATCCAGCCGCGATAGCGGATTGACTTAACGGGTGAACGGTCGAGCCATGGCAGCAGAAACAGCAGAAAAATCGCCAATCCCATGGAAACGACCCCCCACAATTTGGCATCTACCCCGAACAGTGGGTAAGTCACAGCACGTAAAATCGAATAATAAGGCGTCAGGTACCAGAGTGGAATGATGTCCGGTGGCGTCTGCAGTGCATTGGCCGGCTCGAAATTCGCCCGCTCCAGGAACCAGCCCCACAGGTCTGGAACGATGAACGTAATCCCGAAGAATACGAAAAGGAAAACGCCGACACCAAACAGGTCCTTCACCGTGTAATATGGATGAAATGGGATGCCGTCTTTGGGATTGCCGGCGTCGTCTTTGTTTTTCTTGATTTCCACACCATCCGGATTGTTGGATCCCGTTTTGTGCAGGGCGACCATATGAATGAACACGAGACCACAGAGCATCAATGGTACCAAAATGACATGAAAAGCGAAAAATCGCGTTAAAGTCGCATCGGAAACCACAAAATCACCCCGTATCCACTGTGTCAGTCCCTCACCGATGAACGGAATTGCGCCGAACAGTGAGATGATCACCTGGGCACCCCAATACGACATATTCCCCCACGGCAGCAGATAGCCAAAAAACGCTTCCGCCATCAGTGTGAGATAAATGACCATGCCAATGATCCAGATCAACTCTCTCGGCTCCTTGTAGGAACCGTAAAGCAATGCACGGAACATATGCAGATAGATGACGACAAAGAACAGTGAGGCGCCGGTCGAGTGCAGATAACGCATCATCCAGCCCCAGGATACGTCCCGCATGATGTGTTCAACCGAATCGAATGCCAGGCCGGTGTCGGGTTTGTAGTGCATCGTTAGGAAAATGCCGGTAACAATCTGGATGACCAGCACCAGGAGCGCAAGCGAACCAAAGAAATACCAGAAATTAAAATTTTTGGGCGCGTAGTACTTCGACAGGTGCTCTTCCCAGAACGACAGGACTGGGTATCGGGCATCAACCCATTTTAGTATTCTGTTCATTACGCCAATTCTTCCGGGTCAGTGTCAACACCAATTTCGACGATGTTTTCCGAAAGGAATCGGTGCGGTGGGACTTCGAGATTGGTTGGTGCCGGAACCCCCTTATAGACTCGACCTGCCAAATCGAACTTGGAACCGTGGCAGGGACAGAAAAAACCACCTTCCCATTGCGAGTCCAACGAACCCGGCGCCAGCTTTTCCAGCGGTGAACAACCCAAATGAGTACAGAGTCCAACCAGAACCACTACGTCGGGATTGATGGAGCGGGCCTCGTTCTGCGCATAAGCAGGCTGCTGAGGCTTTTCAGAATTGGGGTCGGCCAATTGCGCGGTAAGTTTTGACAGCGACTGTAGCATTTCGCCCGTTCGCTTGATGATCCAGATGGGTTTGCCGCGCCATTCGAATTTCAGTAGTTTGCCCGCTTCCAGACTGCTGATATCAACCTGAACTGGGGCTCCTGCGGCGCGGGCTTTCGCCGTCGGTGTCATACTGGCCACGAAGGGCACTGTGGCGAGGACGGCACCAACCGCCCCAACACCGGAGGTAACACCGGTTAGAAATTTTCTGCGAGTTTTATCGACTTGTTCGTCAGCCATTATTTTCCTCTAGCTGTCCTGAAATCAAAATTACCAAAATCATTACGGAATGAATTTGCAGGCAATGTGTCGACCGTCTGACATCATTCAGACAACACGGCGGGAAATTATAGCAAATTGATACGATGTAAGATTTCAAGTATCAACAAAAAATCAGTGCTGAGGAAAATGTCGATAGCAGTCCGCGAGCTCGTCGGATACGCCTGGCATCAGCTTTCGTTCAGGAAAAACGGGACTCCTGAACAATTCGCCGACGTTGGGATTGGAAACGCATTCTTCCAGACATTTGACTAGTGCGGCCACGCAGTCCACCACGGGCGTTCCGATGGCAGGGTCAAGCCGCAAGCCGGCAAATGCCGTCGCGAGAAGAATGACAGAACTGCACCGCGTGTGCTGAACCATATCGGCGACCGCCTCTTCAGCCCGCCGTCTGAGCTGGTCTGCATCCTTGAGGACCTCAACGGTCAGACTGGAGATGCAGGTGATTTTCCTCAGCTGTGTCGCGTCGGCATACTGCCGTATCAGTCTGGTATAGAGAGGCCGCGTGCGCTCTGCGAAAGACACGACTGAAAATCGATCGCCGAATTGCAAGGCGTCTCGGACGGAGGCTTCTGCCAGACCAACTACCGGCACATCCAGAATTTCACGAACCGCCTGCAGTCCACAGTCGAAAGAAACGGCGAGACCCACTGCGTCGAATTCAGAACCGTGTCTGGCCGCGAGTTCCAGCGCACTGTAAGCGCCGACCGCAAGGTCGGCCTCACTGTTGATGATCGGTGCGCCGAAGGCACCGGTTACACCCTGAACAACGGTGCCAGAAGATGCAAAAGCTCGAGCCACCTCGACTGCCTTCGTCGTCACAAATTGACTGGTGTTGGGATTAATCAGTAGAAGTCTCATTCAATTGCAGAACAACATCATCGTCTCACATCTGTACGGATTTTCATTCTTAAGTCAATCAATCGGGTACATAATATTCACAAATGAACGAATCCTTCGACCGAGACCGAGACACTGGAACCATCTGCATCGGCGATGCATCCAAAACGGTGATTCTTCCAGCGGTTTCCAGTACGTCGTCTGGCCGCATCGAAATCAGGGAGATTTCTAACCAATATGCGGCCGTTGGTACTGCTGGAAACCATATCGAATCAGAACACAGTATAAGAACTTGAATGACTCACCCGTCAAAATTTAATATTTTAGATGGTCGCGTCCTGTCGGAACAAATCTCGCCTAGGCGGCAGGCTGTGGAAAGATATTCAGCCATTGACGCATTGAGAACCGATGCGCGCCCGGCGGCGACTCGAAGTTGAGGGATTCATGTTTTATTCGCACCAGCAATCGGCGCCTGTTCGGAACCTGACAAGATCGTCAACGCAGTGGTCGGCATGAGCCGAAACATTAATTCCGATGCTAAATTTTCGTACGACAAACACCATCATATTTCTAGCCTGTGCCGGGCTCATCGCAACCGCATACTACATGGAATATGTGCTGTATCTGGATCCGTGCCCTTTGTGTATGGTGCAGAGAATTGCGGTTTTTCTGACGGGTGTTACCTGTCTGGCCGCGGCACTCCACAATCCGCGGTGTCGCGGGAGAATGTCTTATTCAATCATTCAGTTGACCTTCTGTACCATTGGCGCCGCAGCCGCTGGCCGACACGTCTGGCTGCAGAATACACCGACGGACAAAATTCCAGAGTGTTTTCCTGGACTTGGGGCGATTTTTGAACACAATTCCCTATTCGACGCCTTTGCGATCGTTATTGGTGGAACTGGAGAGTGTGGAGAAGTGCTGTGGACGTTTTTGGGCTTGAGCATTCCAGCTTGGGTACTCGTAGCATTCGCATTGTTCGGAATGGCCGCACTGCTACAGATAATGAGAACAAAACTGAATTGAACGATGACCAACCGACTCATGCCATTGCTGGCTTGACGGAAATGCCTGAAAATACCTCTGTAAGCGGAATTGGGTGTGGAAGTCATGTGGAAACCGCGGGCGGCCACATCTCAGCCATTCGGTAAGATCCATCCGGCCGAATTTTTCCAACGCCAATCAAAAGGCGGCGAAACACGGTCAAAATGACAGCCAGCGGATTCGCCATGAAAACAATGGTCATTTCCCGATTTCATTCCCATCTGCATTGGCAGCCATTGAGAACGCATTCTTACGGACGGTGGCTGTTCTGCTGGATTGACCGCTCTGGCAGTTGAAACCGATTGTCAGGCTGTAGCAATTTCCTCAATATTCAGTTCCTTCATCATTTCTTCGCGCATCTTAAACTTCTGCGCCTTACCGGATGCCGTCATCGGCAACTCGCTTTTGATGCGAATGAAACGAGGAATCTTGTAATGCGCAATCTGCCCCTGGCAAAATTTTCTGAGTTCCTCTTCGGTTAAACTGCCCTCTTCTTTGGGGACAACCCAGGCGCAGATCTCCTCGCCATATTTTCTGTCTGGAACTCCAAACACCTGTACATCTTTAACCTTAGTGTTGCGATAAAGAAAATCCTCAATCTCTTTCGGATAGACGTTCTCACCACCCCGAATCACCATATCCTTGACCCGTCCGACCACGTTGCAGTAGCCATCATCATCGAGTACGGCCAAATCACCTGAGTGCATCCAGCCATCGGCATCAATCGATTCGGTGGTCCGCTCTTCGTCTCCCCAGTAACCTTTCATCACTGAGTAACCGCGCGTACACAGCTCACCGGTTTCCCCTACGGGTACGATTTCACCTTGACTGTTTCGAATGCTGCACTCCACGTGAGGATGAACCCGTCCCACCGTGGCCACCCTTTTTTCGATCGGATCATCGACGTTGCTCTGAAATGACACCGGACTCGTTTCAGTCATCCCGTAAGCGATCGTCACCTGCTTCATATGCATGTCGCTGACGACGCGATTCATCGTTTCAACGGGACAGGGCGCACCCGCCATCACACCCGTGCGCAGCGACGACAGGTTGAATTCCGAAAACCGCTTGTCCGCCAACATCGCGTTAAACATGGTCGGTACGCCATAAACCGCCGTGCATCGCTCTTTTTCAATTGCGGTCAGCGTCTGAATCGGATCAAATCCCTCACCCGGGAATACCATGGTCGCCGCCTTCGTCAGACAGCCCAGCGTCCCCATAACCATACCAAAACAATGATAGAGTGGTACCGGAATGCACAGTCGATCCAGATGTGAAAAATTCATTGTTGCGGTAACGAAGTTCGCATTGTTCAGAATGTTCCTGTGGGTCAGGGTAGCGCCTTTCGGCGCACCGGTCGTACCGCTTGTGAATTGAATGTTGATGGCATCGTCCATGTCCAATCCAGCACTGATGGCATCAAGACGACTGCTATGCGCAGGACCGGCCAAAGACGACAGCTGAGCGAAATCCAACAGTTGAGACGGAATGGGCGCATTGGATTCATCGGCCATGCAGATCACCATTTTTAATGCGGGTACCCGTTTGGAGCGAAGGTGCAAGCTGTCTGATCCTCTGCCGTCGCTAATCAGTTCGAGCACCATCTCCAGATAATTGCTGGATTTGAAGTGTGGTGCGGTGATCAGAGCGGCACAGCCCGATGAGTTCAGTACGTGTTCCAGTTCCAAGACTCTATAGGCGGGATTGATGGTCACCAGAATGACGCCGATCCGCGCGGTGGCGAATTGACTGAGCACCCATTCCGATCGGTTTGGCGACCAGATCCCGACGCGGTCTCCCCGTTTCAGACCCAGTGCCAGAAACCCGGCCGCCAGCGCATCGATCTTTTCCGATAAAGTCTTCCAGCTCCAGCTGATGTTCCGGTCGTGTATCACTAGGGCGTCGAGACTTGGATGCCGGTCAGCAATATCGGCAAAAAAAGCGGGAATCGTGGATTCGATCAATGGCTGCCGCCTGTCGCCCATTACATGGGAGAGCCCCGGTGCTGCGAAATGTCGATCAGTCGACTGCCCGCTTCCAGATGCATTCAGATCGAGGCTGATTCCAGACTCAGTGTCCAGCAGCGACCGCGATAGATCTGTAATGGGTCTGTTGAGTATGTTCATGTCTCCCGCTCCCTCAATCAATTTTACCGTTCTCGCCAGTCCTGCTGCTGCTCGAAGGCGTAAGCGGCGCGATACAGGGTCGACTCGTCGTAGTGACGACCCACCAGCATCATGCCAACCGGCAGGCCATCTCGCAGCGCACAGGGTACGCTCATTGCCGGATGCCCAGTGCAGTTGAAAGGCGATGTATTCTGAATCATTTCGAACGCCCGCTGAACATAAAGATCAAGCGGTGCATCTGATGGCGGTAGTTCGGTTGCCTTCATGGGTAGTGTTGGCATGACAAGCATATCATAACGTTCCAGTTCCCGATCATAAGCAGATTTTAGTCTACGGGAAATATTCTGTGCCTTTCCATAATACCGACCTCGGTAGTGTCGCTGAAAATACTCGCCAAGCAGCATGCAGATCTTCAGGCTCGGAGACAACTCATCCGCCCGAGACCGCCAGTTGCCATAAAAATCCATCAGACTGGTGAGAAACAGTCCGCGGTGGTTGGTGCCGAAGGAGTTGCCGTGCATCATGAAATCGGTCAACCCTTCCAGTGCGATCGGTGTCCAGACGGCGGCACCCTGTCGGTGCAGTGGAATCGACACCTCATGCACCTGCGCACCCAGTTCCGCGAATGAATTGACGGCGGTGTGCACGGCATCACCGACGTCGCGCTCACTGGCCGGCCAATTGAAAGCTTCCGAGACGACGCCAATTCGCAGATCGGCAACCCCGCGCGATATCTTGCCAGTATAGCTGTCGGTACGTGGCGCGTATTGACGGGGATCAAGTGTATCATCTTCGCCTGCAATCGCTTCAAGCAGCAGCGCGTTATCGTAAACGGTCGCCGTCATCGGCCCGATGGTGTCGATGGTGGCTTCAATCGACATCACTCCCGCATACGAAACCAGACCGTGTGTCGGTTTCATGCCGTAACACCCTGACCAGGAGGAGGGGATGCGTATCGACCCGCCCTGATCACCGCCGATCGCCATCTGCACTTCTCCTGCGCCAACCAGCGCCCCACAGCCGGATGAAGAACCACCGGATGAGTGCGTCGGTTTCCATGGGTTGCGCACCGGTCCGGTTGAATTGGTATGGCTTCCGCCAGACAGGCAGAGACTTTCACAATGCGCCTTGCCAACGATCGTGCCACCCGCGTTCAGAATCCTTGAAACGACGGTCGCATCCACATCGGGAACGTATCCATCAAGAATGGCAGTCCCATTCATCATTCGCACTCCCGCCAGACAGATCGTATCCTTAAGTACGACCCGCTTGCCTTTCAGCATTCCATCAGGCGCGCCTCGCACCTCACATTTCATGTACCAGGCGTTCAGTGGGTTGTCCGCCGCCTCAGGCTGGTAACCTGCCGTGCGCGGGTATTGCACAGCAGGCAGTTCATCCGGCAATGAATCAACCACATCATAGGCATCCAGCGTTCCCTGCATCAGATTGAGATATTCGTTGATTTCGCCATCATCCATATGCAGATGAAGATCGTTCGCAATGGATGCGATTTGGTGAAAAGTCGGGCGTTTTACAGTCATGGATTTCTCCTTGGGCACTAGATGATGCGCGCCGGTGTGATGTGTATCTGTTTTGACAGGCGCATGTCCTGCCGTCTGCGAACTCAAAATGCGGGGTTTCGAATCGGACTGGCTGAACCAATCGGCACTGTTGCCGCCATCAGGAACGATATCGCCATTTTCAATCCGCATGATCTCGTCGGACATTGAATGAACAAATTCAGAATTCTGTTCAACAAGAACGATGGTCAGTCCGGCATCGGTACGAATCTGGCGAAGAATGTCGGACATTTCTGAGACGATTGAAGGTTGGACGCCTTCCGTCGGTTCATCCAGCAACAGCAGCACCGGCTCGGCAATCAGCGCCCGAGCCAATGCCAGAATCTGCTGTTCACCGCCGCTTAGCGTCCCGCCGAAACTCTTCAGTAATGGCCGTAGAACTGGAAACCGCGACAAAGCGCTGTTCACGGCGATCTGCTCACTGCGATCGGATGTATCGGGGTTATACGCCATGCATAAGTTGTCCCGTACTGTGAGATCGCCAAAAATCCCCCTTCCCTGAGGCAAATACCCCATTCCCATACGCGCCCTCTTCCACGGTTCAAGATCGGTAATGTCCCTGCCATCAAAGCGGACGGTACCACTGAAGACTGGAACGTACCCCATTATTGCGCGCAAAAGTGTGGTCTTACCCATACCGTTGTGACCTAGAATGCCAAGGCAGGTGCCTTCCCTGATTTCAAGACTGACATCCTGCAGGACCGGCACACCGTGATAACCGGCTCTGATTCCCTGAACCGACAGAATGGGTTGGCTGGACGGTAGATTCACGCGACTATGCTGCGGCCAATATAGACAGCCCTAACTCTCTCGTCGGCAAATACCTGAGGGGGCGTACCAGTGGCGAGAACCCGTCCCTTGTGGAAAACCGTTACCGTCTCAGCGATCATTCGTACAAAACGCGTGTTGTGCTCGACAACTAGAAGGGCCGTTTCAGATTTCAGCTGGAGTAACAGCGAACCAAGATGCTTCACCTCAGTTTCTGACAGTCCGGCAGCCGGTTCGTCGAGTAACACGATGGAAGGCTTCGTCGCCAACGCAGACGCAAGCTCAACATGCTGTCGATGTCCATGCGCCAGGTCCGCCACCTGAAACGATCGGAACCTGTCCATGCCAACCCGTTCAATCAATGAGTCGACGATTTCCGACGCCTCCTGCACCGAATGGCGGCAACGGGCGGCAATCCACAAATTCTCTTCCACGCTCAGCTGTTCAAGGAGACTTGGCACCTGCATTTTGATGCCGACGCCGAGACGGGCGACGCGATGCGCAGACAATCGGGTTGATTCCTGGCCGTCGATCCAGATTCTCCCGGATGATGGACGGATAACACCGGAAACAGCCTTAAAAAACGTACTCTTGCCGGCGCCATTGGGACCGATCAGACAGTGCAGATCGTGCCGTCTGACCACGAAATTTATATTGTCGACAGCCAGCACACCACCGAACCGAACGCTGAGTCCCTGGACTGAAAGTACCGTCTGTGCCGCCATCAGAGTCTTGAATCTGTCAGTCGGAGTCCGTTGTCTCCGGCTGACGATTGAACCGCGTCTGCCACCGACCCTTGCGTCTGGAACTCAGAAATGAAACGCCAAACCCTGAATAAACGCCCGCTAGCCCTTTTGGAAACGCCAGCACGACGACGATCAGCAAGACTCCCATGACAAAAAAATTGTCAACAAGACTCTGATGCCCCAATCCAATTTTCAAAGCGGTCAGTACGGTCGAACCAAGCATGGGACCAAGCAGCGTGCCGAGACCACCGACAACAGTCCATATGATAATTTCAGCAGATTGAGTCAGACTGAACAACGCCGGAGTGACGATGCCAGTCCAGTTGGCGTAGAGCGCACCCGCGCAGGCGGCCAAACCACCTGAAATCGAGAAGGCTGTAGTTTTGTAAAGCCGAACGTCATAGCCGGCGAATTCCACCCGCTGTTCATTCTCTCGAATGGCAACCAGTACATGCCCGAAGTGTGCCTGCAGAAGCCAACGACAGAGCATCCATGACAGCAATAAGACGGTACCACACAAGCAATAGAACACCGAATCGGAAAGATACGATAAATCACTCCATGGTGGGCGCAGCGTTGGGAATCCAGGAATGCCATTGAATCCACCCAGCCGCGCTGACCCGATCTGATACTCCGGACCCGCCGTAGCGTTCAGAAATCGGCTGAGAATCAGTGTGAATACGAGCGTTACCACTGCCAGATATACATCTCCCAACCGACCATAGAACAAAGCCGCTCCAAAGCAGGCGGCGACGGCCACTGTCAGTCCGATTGCCAGCACTAAGGAAAGCCAAGTCTGCTCCAGGTTGATTGCGAAAATCACGTAGCCGTACGCACCGAGTCCGAAAAAGGCACCCTGACCAAAGCAGAGTATGCCACCAAAACCCCAGATCAATCCCAAACTCAATGCGAGCAGGGCATAGATGCAAAACAGTGAAAGCGTGTAGGTACTGACAAATACCGGTGCGAGCAGCAATAACGGCGCGACGCATGCCAACGGGATGAGCATGATGTGGGTGATGTTGCCAGCCCGCCGCGTCATCACTTTCCACTCCGCCGCCATAGACTCGAAATTCCCAGTGGAAACAGCCGCAGCAGAATGAGGGCGGTAATCAGCAGGGCGATGCCGCCAGACGCGGAACTGAAGACGAAAACGGTCGAAGTCGATGCCAGGCCAAGAATTCCAGCGCTAGCCAACGTACCCAGCAGCGGCGCACTGCCACCGGTAATCACCGTAATGAACGCGTCGGCAATCCAGGTAACGCCGCTGAACGGTGAAATGCTTGTGGTCGGCGCCAGCACGCCACCTGCCAATCCGGCGAGCGCACCGCCACCGACGAATGTCAGCATATAGATGCGATTGACCGGATATCCAAACGCCTGGGTCATCTCTCGATTCTGCATCGCCGCGCGCGCAATGCGACCATAAACGGTGCCGTAGAGGACCCACGCGAGCAGCATCGAAATGGTTACCGCTGTGAGAATGACGAAAAGGTTATAGCCATTGACCTGATAGACGCCGATGGGAATGGAGCCGATGCTAAGTGCCACACCCTCGGTCGTATTGCCCAGAATCATCGTCAGTCCACCCGCCATCGCCAGACTCAGACCCCATGTCGCCAGCATGGTATAGATCAGCCTTCCATACAGAAAGCGGATGATCAGCCGTTCGATCAGCAGACTCCACAGGCCCACCACGACTGGCGAGACCAGCAGCATGGCGACCCATATGTTCAACCCCGCTTTGGTGGCGACAATCGTCGCATATCCGCCCAGCGTTATGAACTCGCCATGAGCCAGATTGATGATGCGCATCATTCCGAACACCAGTGCAAGCCCCAAGGATATCATGATCAGTACGGCTATTGCGTAGATGATCTGAATGAAAAATATTAGCGCGATATCCACTGTCCATACCCAAACAATCAGAATGATCCGCCTCGACCCAGTCAGCCGCACGAAGGTTTCAAGCGCCGCGAATCGTGATCAATGGCGCGGACCATGTGCTTGACTACAAAACCTGCAGGCGAACCATGTTGACCCATTGAGATGACCCTCGCGCTACGCCGGCAATCGAACGGTGGCGCGGCGGCCATCCCGCAGCTGACTGAACCGTGCTACAGTGTGATTTCGTATTGAATATTTGAATCGGGGTTCTCAGTCAGATTACATACGCGTTGCGTATCTAGTGGTTCTCTCTGCACAAAACTCTTGACGATATTCATCTGCTGATTGCGTATTTCCATGATGTGAATATCCAATTTGCAGTGATGCGTTACCGGATCCATTTCCACCCGTCCAGAGGGCCCGTTGATGTACGCCCCACTTTCCAGAACTCTGGTTATGGCCGCGCGATCAACCGATTCGGCTTCTCTGACTGCATGCGCCCAAAGCAGAATTCCCTGATACTGAGAAACGGCGATTTCATGTATGTCATCCGTATTGCCGTATTTTGCAGTCCAGGCATCCAGAAACATACGGTTCTCAGCCGAGTCGTTCTGAGGCGCCCAGTTGTTGGCGACGAGCATGCCATCACTTTGTTCGGCAGGCAGCGCTTTGTGCTCGTTTCCAACCCCGAATGTCGTCGATATCAGACGAACATTCGAATTCGCAGACATACCGGAACCATACCACTCGCTGTAAAAGCTGAGATGGGCGCCACCGACAAGAACGGAGACGACCAGATCGCTGCCCGCTTCCTGAATTTTTGCAATGACCCCCGGCGCAAAATCACCATCGCTCAGATCAAAAAACTCCGCTTGAACTTCACTTGCGCCATTCTGTTCCGCATATTGTTTCACCCAGGCGGCAGTGATTTGCCCATAGTTGTAATTGGCCGCCAATATGTAGAGTTTCTTGGCCGCATAAGCGTTCATGGCATAGGGAATCAAGGCTTCAACCTGCTGGGCTGGGGTGGTGCCGGTCATAAAGGCGTTTCGATCGCAGACGCCGCCCTCATAGAGAACGTTATAGAAGTAGGGGATCTGTCGATCCCGAAGTGGTTGTCGAATCGCCTCTCGTGAGGACGACAGAATGCCACCATGAAAGACATCAAGCCCCTGTCTGACCATTTGATTGGCGAAGGTCGTGTAGTTGGCCATATCCGATTGAGTGTCGCGGAAATCGATCTCAATTTCCCGCCCAAGCAGTCCGCCGCTGTCATTGATCAATTCAACAGCCAGTCTTGAAGCTTTTTCCATGGGAATCCCGTAGGCGCTGAACGGCCCGGAAGCATCAAGCAGCATTCCGAGCCTGATCGGCTTGGATTGTGCCTGAGAAACATAGGGAGTGGCCATTAGCGCACCTGCTGCTGAACCAGCACCGATTAAGAATTTGCGTCGATTGGTATTCATAATCCCTCCAAAAGGTGTCAATGATTGGTTAAATGAAATCAGGATTGAGTTTTCTTTTTCGTTTTGCGTCCATTGGTCGATTCAGGCGAAATTTCTGCGCCAACCGCATCTCCGAGTTTACGAACCGCGGGCAGGCGAAATGCGAGATCCAGAACATCGTCGACGGCTGAACCAAGTCCGCCGGCGCGCTGACCACCTTTGGCATTCCGGTGCAGTCCAGAAACATGGCTGATGTTGATTCTCCCGATTTTTTCCAGCGGCTGTGCCATCTTCGCGGCCATTTCTGGCAGGATCTTGAGCCGCTGTTCTTCCAACTTCATCGCCTGCAGCGGCGCGCTGATTCCATTTTCTGCAGCAATCATGGCACTGCGCTTCTCGATCTCGATCTGAGCTTCTTTTCGCCTTCTCTCATTTTTCATATCCGCCATCTGTTCTTCATTCTGCGCCGCAACCATCGCTGCCTGAGCGGTGCCCGTGGCCCGCGCCAATTCGACGGCGGAATTCTGCTTGACCTTCATTTCGGCAATCAGTCCCTCACTTTCGGTGGCCAAACGCTGCTTCTCACGCTTAATTTCCTCCTCTGCGACAACGACCGCCTTTCTGCTGCGTTCGAAATGAACAGTCGCCTCTGATTCCTGACTGCGACGGGCGGCCAACTCAATCTGACTCTTGATTCGGGCTTCTTCGATGGTCTGCAGTGCCAATATTTCCTCTCTTCTCAATTCGCGGTCGCGTTCGATTTCGGCGCGGCGCAATTCGGATTCTCTAGCCAGGCGGGCTAGTCCGGCTGCTGACTGTGCATGCTCCCGCTCTTCCGCGGTGCGGTACGTATTCTCGGAACTGAGCTGCTCGGATCTGATGGATTTTTCCGATTCCGCCTGTTCGCGTTCCAGATCCAGAGCGAGCCGACTTTTGATGTTTTCCAGTTCGGTACGGTGGATGGCGGTCTCCGCGCTGGCTTCGATTTCTTTGCGTTTACGACGATTGGTGGTGATGATTTCGGTCAGACGCCGCATGCCTACCGCATTGAAAACATTGTTCTCGTCAAGAGCCGAAAAAGGTGTTTGGTCAAGTTGTGTTATGGCGGTCGATTCGAGGTGCAGGCCCAAATTTTCCAGCCCGGATTTCAGCATTTCAGCCACATTTTTTGCGAATGAAGAACGATTTTCGTGCATCTCATCCATTGTCATCGTTGCCGCAACCGCCTGCATCGCATCAAAAAATCTTCCGCACAGAAAATCTGCAAGACTGTCGGACGACAGCGACCGGGCTCCAATGGTTTGAGCGGCTGTGGCTATTCCCTCGATTGTGGGAACCACTCGGACGTGAAATGAAACGCTTACGTCTACTCTTAGGCGATCACCAGTCAATAAAGACTGCTCACCGCGTCGGGTCGCGTCGACATAAAATGTGCGCATGTCCACCTCTTCCACCTGATGGAGAAACGGCAGAACCAGGCATCCCGCATCCATCACAATCTTCTGGCCACCAGCACCCGTTCGAATCAATGCCCGATCGCGAGAACCCTTGTGATAGAACCGGTTCAGTACCACTATCGCAATCACAACAAAGAGTATCGTTAGAATGATCGTAATGAACCACGCCATAAATGTCCTCCTTTCACCTTTATGAACTCACCCACATGAATCACTGACAACCATTTCACCGGCCTGTTGGAATATGAAAATGATCGCGATTCTCACATACGAGAATTTAATTGTTTAGTATATATTTTCTTTTGCAACTATTTTAATTCGGAAGTGCAGGAACTTCACTACATTTTTCACCGGCGGAGGGGTGCCAACGATTCCGGTGGTTTAGAGTAATGGCCGCAACACTGTTGCGAAGCGAATTGATACGCAACAGCTGGGGTTAAAACATGACCGGGGTAAAAAAATCTGATTAGCGGCGCTCAGACTGAATTTACCACCCAATCTGTTAACCCGAGTTTAACAACTAAAAATAAAAGCGTTTAAAAATAGAAGTTTAGAAGAATAAAAAAATCCAAGTGGCACTTCATTTCCGCACCACCGGGAAATATCGCAGGAACGAATCAATGTCTACACGACCGTCTTGCGAGTGCCGCCGGGCGCCTCATCGGCACCCAGCACCTCCAGAATGGCCTGCTGCGCGGGCTCGGCATCCGTCGCCCTGCGAATGTGCAGCGTCCGCCCGTCGCCGCGCCTGAACACCGCTGTCGTGCGCCGCTGTCCATCAAGCACGTCGCGCAGCGTGTTCCAGCTCGAATGATCGCCGCTCCGGCGCAGCCGACCGCGGATCACCTGGACCAGCTGATAGGCCATCACCGTGATGAACAGATGGCCCTCCGCGCGAATCGATTGGCGATGGAAGATCGGGCGCAGGCCCAATTCCGATTTCAAGGAGCGGAACACCGTCTCGATGTCGCCGAGCCTGAAGTAGGTCTGCCACAGGGTGGTCTCGTCCCAGTCGGTCTCGCTGCTGCGCAACGCATACACGCCGGGCTGGGTGAGTATGGTGCCCTCGACCGGCAGTCGGGTGAAGTGAACAGCGGTGGCCCGCCGGCCGCTGGCATCGGTCTGCACCGCCACCTGGTAGTGTCGGGCGGCCCCGTGGGCCTGCTCTTTAAGGCGACCGATGCGCTGCTGGATCCGCTCCACCCGCTTGACGGTGCGCGGCCTTGACAGCCCCTGCGACAGCTCGTCAAGCACCTTTTCGAAGCGGGTGGCGAACCGTTCGCTGAGGGCCTGTTCCTTGGTCGCCCGGGCCGCGGAAAAACAGTAAAGACGCACCTCCTGAACGTCCGCCGAGACTGCCTTCTGCAGCTGAACCTGACGACCGGAGCGGATCTCATGACACACCGTCTGTTCGGGGTCGAACTGCCGGTTCAGTTCCCGGCTGGCCACCACATAACGCCAGCCCTGCCCGCGTAGCCACGCCACTCGGTCCTCGGTGGCCACGCCCCGATCCATCACCACCAGCGCGTCCGCCGGCGCCTCCAGCCGTTCGAGCATCTGCGCCAGCGTGTGATGCTCGCGCACGCTGCCCGAGAAGACCTGGAAGCGACGCACGAACCCGCTGCCGTCCAGCACCAGGCCCACCGTCAGCAGGCGACAGTCGCTGCGCCGCTCCTTGGCGTGACCGTGTGCGGTTTTGCCGATGCCATCCACGACGCCTTCAAAGTACGTATTGGTGAGATCATAGAGCGTGACCGTGGGTCGAAGGTCAAACAGTCCCATGGCCTGCTCGCCCAGGGCGCTGCGCTCGGCCAGCCACCGGTGAGTGGCCAGCTCTGAGGCCGCGGTTTCGCCATGCGTGCGATGATGGAGCCCACTGCGGCGTCGCACAGCGAGGCGCTGAATCCCAGTACTTCGAACAGTTGACGCAGTCGCATCTGGTCCATCGCCCACAGAGCCACGTTCTCGACCCCGACCGAGCGCGGCCGGGTCATCCGCACCGAGTCCGCATCATACATCTGTAAGTTCGGTTCCCGGTTTTCGGAGGCCGGCTCGACGCATCCGATTCTTCCCTTGGCCAGCAGTTGCGCGGCGATGCGCTGGGCGTGGGATTCGAGGTCGCGCGGAACTGGTTCAAGCAGGTTGAGCTGGCCGTCGAGGATCTCCTGGATCCGCCGGCACAGCTGGGGCCAGTGGGTGCGTTCCAGATCGAAATGTGCGCCGAGGTTGAGCAGGGTTCGTTGGCTGACTTTTTGGCCGCTTCGTTCGGCGCGCACCAGTCGGAAGGTGTACTGATTTTTCTGGGTGGTGCGTCTGACATACATGGTGGGAGCAAATATGTCATTTTTCATGGAATGTCAACCCGTATCATCGATAAAGTGGCACTACATTTGGCTTCATGGTTTGATGAAAGTAATGAAAACAGAAGGTTGACGTTTTGTGAAATGCGAAAAATGGCTTGAATTGATGATTTTCAGGCCTGACCTTGTTAAACTCGGGCTAAAATATCATCCGTCCGCTCGGCATGCCGTGCGAAAGCAGTGCTGCATCGGAGCCGTTTCGGTTTTCGTTGGCCGCCTGCACCATCGCATCCCGGAATTGAGCTTCACATGAAACTGGGGCGGTTGCCGGTAGCGGCTTGAGGATGGAAGATGTACGAGTCAGTGGAAAACATGCCACTGCGACTCGCCCGCCGCACCATTCCTGGCTGCCACATTTGAGAAAGATGGCGTGCAGTATGCCTGCTCACCAGGAAAGTCAGAGTCAGTCGTTCAGTCTGCTTTCAATCAGGTGCTGGCGGAAAGACGGAATCGGGATGATGATGCGGCGCTTTTCTTTATGGATGATGCCGGCTCGGATCATTTCACCGACGAACTCCTGCGGTTCCATACTTCTTGGCATGCAGTCCGCCGATTTTTGCTTTTCTTTCCAAACCCGTTCACCAAGCAGGTCCAACAGCTCCGGCTCACTGCAGCCACCCTCACCGATCATTTCGGCGACATCGGCCAGCAGGTTGACGCAGGCTGTGATGCTGGAACTGATCAGACGCCGCGCATAGTAGTCCTTTCTCATCCGGTTTCCTTCTGCACGAAGCCTGTTCTCATCCACTGCGGCAAGGTCGCCTTTCCCGTCTCTCAGCTCCGTCGCCAGCACGCGCATGTAATTGTGCAGATGCTGCGGCCAGCCGTTGGACCACGCCGCAATCTTCCCCGCAATGGCGGCATCCCCAGAGCCCTCAATCTCATATTTCTCCAGCAGTAGACGCACCGCCTCGGCCGCCTCGGCCCCGGCCAGCGTCCGCAGCGTCCGCACATGCCCCTGACTTAGTCTTGAGATCCCCGCCTCCGCCAGACGCGTCTGCGACCAGGCCAGACCCGCCAGCACCGCCACAATCGGCAGCCCATGCCTGCCAAGATGTATTCGCAGCAACAGCTTCTCACCTTCAGGTCCCAGCTTCTGTACCTCATCCACCATCAGCACCACCGGCCGTAGCGCCGACACCCCAGACCTGATCTTCTTCGGCAGATGGTCCCGTATTACATCTGACAGCCGCCTGTCATACAGCCGCCACAGATCTCTGAGCGTCAATGCGCCCTGCCGTTCCGTCTCGGCAGTCCTGAAGTCAAATCCACCGCCCCAGAAATTCAGTCCGCCCGCCAGCTCCCGCGTCCGGACTCGTTTGAGAATCTCACCCCCGTCGCTCCTGATCCGGTTCGCAATGACATGGGTCAGCTCGGACTCGTCTTCCAGATCCAGAGGATCCAAACTGACCGATACCGGCCCGTCCTTCCGCCGCTCCCAGATCTGCCGAAGATGGCTCAGCAGGGCCGTCTTGCCCGCCCCCGGCGCACCCTGAACCAGCCAGGTGCGCTGGTCTGACAGATTCAGACCGCAACCGACAAGGTTCGACGCCGCCCTGCCGGCCATCAGCCGCCGCATCTGATCGACCGTGTCCTCAATGCCCGAAATGACATCCCGCCGTCCCACGAAATAAAGCGCATATTCCTTGTCGGAACGCTTCGAGAACTCCGTTAGTCCTCTTTCTTTTTCTTCATTCCACATGGCTATCATCACACCTCCATACGGGTCCACGCATTGACTTGCCCCGCTTGGACTCCAGTATACACCCGAGCGGGGGGGGGGCTGGACTGGAAACTCCTGATGGCCGTTCTGGTTTTCTCGGGCGCCGATGAGGCGCCCGGCGGCACCCGCAAGACGATCGTATAGACACCGATTCGTTCACGAGATATTTCCCGGTGGTGCGGAAATGTAGTGCCACTTGGATTTTTTTATTCTTCTAAACTTCTATTTTTAAACGCTTTTTATTTTTAGTTGTTAAACTCGGGTTAATGAACGAGGCAGTTCAATGGTGCGAAGCAGCCTGATTGAGTTTCCGAAAGGAATGAGCGGCAAAGAGTTTTAAGACTGTCTGTACTAGGGCAGAGTTTCGAGGTGCTGTTCAACTGCCGGAGACCGAAGGGTTCGCGCGATCCGAACTGTGGCCGCCAGACCTCCATCACCGCGGGTAGCGTCTGCCATTCCACCAAGCCGCCACTGCCGGTGTGGTTTCCGGACATGTTCCTGATGGTACAGGGCAAAAAAGGAATCTCAGCGATGCGGTTGCATTGCGATCTGGGGATTATCGACGACGCGGTTTGGCATATGAAATACATACTGATGCAGGTCATGAAGTAATGTCAAGCTCAATATTTCATCATATACATTGGGATATACTGCTGCAGACTCCCGCAGTCAGCACCTCAACGATTCATCAACCCTGGCGCGCGACAGACCTTGATCCAATAGCAGTCTATCGCGCTTCCGTATGATTCGCTTGAGGACCATCGCAGTCAATCGCCTCGAACCGTTTGAATCTTGATGAGTGGATTGCTTTCGACAATTACGCGAGCATCTGGCTGCCACCGGTAGTGGCCGAAAGTCGCGCACATTTGGTGAGCAGTGTTACCACCGGCAATCCGATTCGGCCCGAGACGACCATCAATCATGGAACATGCAGTCATCCTCCAGCTGCCGGATGGTGGTGACACGGATGGCCGTGTGCTCCCGACACTGCGCGACTGGTACCACGGTTTGTAACACCCCAGACCACCAACTGCACCCTGTCTGAGCTGAGGGACTATATTGAGCGGTGTTGTATACGGTCTTGAAAAGACCGTTGGGGAATTTTTTTCTGGTTTTCTGGATTACTTCGGTCCGCGGTCTCAGTAGCATTCGCGCAGCTCAATTTTGTATTTTCCCGACCATCAATGCAGAATACTGACAGTGATGCCGGTCGAAATGAAACCGTTGGTATCAGAAACCTAAAACATTCTCAACGACTCAGCGTGCACCGAATCGTAAATTCATGGCCGTTCGCCTCCGCAAGGTAGACGGGGCAGGTTACAGACCGTGCCAGCCTCTGCCACTTAGCCTTTCTCGGACCCGGCACTGAAAGTTCCGTTTCCGAATCTGAATCAGCCGCCGAAGCAATCGGGTCGCACTTATCGAGTCGGTCGCCGCGGAGGCATTTGGCCAGAAAATGTACGCCCTCATAAACAGATTCCGCAAGTGCATTGAGAGTCGGTGCCGATTCTCCAAACAGCTGATGATAGGACTCCTTGAACAAACCGTTTGCGGTCGTCGATATCTGATTGAAATAACCCGATGAGCAGTACAGCCGCTCGGTATGATCAGCACCGATTCCGAGCAGCATGTTCTCTTCAATCGCACACGATAGACGAATCGTATGCTGGGCGAGCCCGGTGCGCGAAAACTCTCGATTGAATCTCACGCTGTCGTCCCCGACAAGTGACAGAAGTACGACATCCGGACGATGATGCTCGATCGCCTGCAGTGATTCATCAAAATTTGTGGTACCAAAGGCATGATAAGACTCGAAGCTGACACTAGCTCCAAACTCGCTTAGCAGCCGATGGGTCAGTCTATGACTGCGATGTGGCCAGACGTAATCGTTTCCAACCAACGCCCAGCGACGAGATTGATGCTGTTTGACAAACCATGAGACTGCCGGGAACAGCTGCGTCTGTGGCGTTTCTCCAATACAGCAGACATGCGCGGATGCCTCACCTCCTTCATATAACGGCGTATAGATGTATGGAATCTGACCTTTTAGACTCTGCGCGATCGCTTCTCGAACGTCCGATGTATGCATGCCGACAATCGCGTCAATGATACCAGCATTCGCGAGTACCTTGGCAACCTTTGCCGTTTCTCCAGGGCTCCCACCAGAATCAATGATATAAGGCACGACTTCCATATCCAGAATCCCACCGGCAAAATTAATCTCCTGCACGGCCAACTCTCCACAGGCCCGGCAGGACGGTCCCCAGATACCCGCGGGACCGCTTTGAGGAATGAACAATCCAAGGCCGAAGAAATTTCGCTCAGCCGGCAGGAAAAACTGTTGGCCGGTCAGAATACCAGCCCTGCCGGAAAGGTTTCGACGCGATCTCATGTACCTACAACTGTTCCGTTCTTTTCGCCGGTACCGATTGGCGTCAATGCATCTCTTCCGGTGAAGAGATGGAAACTGCCGTGGTTTTCTGATCCATTCGTTCCAATTTCGTCAGTGCCAGATGTGTGTGTGAATCCAGGACTTCTGCAAGATGGCTGCGGAATGCCCGCACTTCCGGCAGACACTTGTGAAAGGTCTCTCGGCCGTGATCGGAGATGAACAGTTGAATGCTGCGGCGGTCAGTACTGCTCTGTATACGATGGACCAAAGCGTCGCGCACCATACGATCAATCAATTTTGACAGTGCCGGAATCTTAATGTCAGTTCGTTTGGATAATTCTTTCAGCGTCAGTCCGGAGTTCTCGTGAAGCGTCTCAATCACTCGCCAAGTATTTGGGGTTGTGCCCTGAACATGCAGGCACTTCTCAAAATTGGTCATTACCGCCAAGTAGGCTGATTCAATGGCTTTTTCCGGCTTTTTCTGCATCAGTCAATCTCCCGAAGAATTAGACGGTAATTATGCCGCACCTTGCAATGCAGATGCGGATGATCTGACCACTGATCCACTCCACCGGTCAACGTTGGATCAGGTGAACAGGCAGTACCTGCGAGCCGCCAATTCAGGAGGAAATGTGTTCCGGCCATAAATCTGTGAGCGGTTCTTCGCTCCTGGTAAACCACAGCAACCGTCTCTTTTTCTTTTCAGGCTGCGGCTGTGAAGTCACCGCCCTGATGAAGGCCTGCCACAGCACCCGTCCATCACTGGCCGTTTCATCTTCAGCATAGTTTGCCCGATCCAATTTCTCAAGCAGATTCAAAAGTCCGCCATCACCCAATCGGCGGCCCAGCTCAAACAGATTTCTCGGCGGCCGATCCGGCCAGTAAATCGACGCCCAATCAAGCAGCTCCCTGTTGATATCAGCCATCCCACCATTCTCACAAGCCTGTCTGACTTTTCGGAACGACCGGCGTTCCGATTCAACTTTCTGCTCTTGTATCCGATCGGCTGGGCCCGTCGGATTCCGTCTGAAGCGACGACTCAGATACCATAGAAACAAAGTCAGCACCCACACCCCAAACAGCGCCAGACTGAGCAGTTTCCAATACTGATCTCCAATTGATGAAACGACCGCCAGATCCGACAGGACATTGACAGCAGAATGGGTTTCCCCTACCGCGTCTCCCGCCGAGCCGCGATTGACCGATGGCTCGATTGGCGCGGAAATTGCAGGTAACCGAGCCACCTTCTCACGGTCTTCGTCAATATCCCACCATATCACCTCAAATTTTGGTATTTCAACCGTTGAACCATGCTGAGGAATGATCGCGAATTCATCACTGCGCTGCGATATCACCTGATCGTAAGTCTGCGAAGATTTGACATCGGAACTTCTGCTGCCATAGATTCTCACCGTATCGTTCTCCTCAAAATGCACCAATGGAAGCTGCTCAGCCCGTAATCCGACCGCGTCAATTGAAATCTCTCTGGATTCAGGCGTGCCAGATTTGAGAGCAGGTATCCGACCACCCCAGGAATCAAGCAGGCGCAGCTCGTGCGCGGGCAACCAGGTTGAGCCGGAAAAAGTCTGTGGGATGGGGCGAACTTCAATGTCTACCGGATTGGAACTGTAGCGTTCTCTGAAATGGTTTCTCAGGTTCGTATCCGGATGGGTGCGTTCAATGACACTGGTAAATTCAATGGGTGCAATGGTGAATGATCCGCTTTGATCTGGAAAAATCGCGTACCGCCTTTCGATCACTCGATAATCGATTCCCGCCCGTCTGGCGCGGTAGCGTTTTTCCTGCGGCGAGCCTTCCTGCGTCGCGAACGGAACATTGGGTTCGGACAGCGTACCTTGGGTGATCGGAATCGAGTAAAAGAGCCGGGTGGTGAAATTCATCTGCGACTGAACGTAAGGGTTGTGGGTTGAAACGTCCACTTCAAGAAATATTTCTTCCCCCTCTGTCGCAACATTGCCCGTAAACTCCTGAACCAGCAGCTGAATCGGCGCGGTTGACTGACCGGCCACAGTGAGCGAAGGAACTTCTATCTCACCCAGCCGCTTCGGCTGGAGCTCAATCATCCAGCTTTGTGAGATATGTGGTGTATTGTTGGTAATGTTGATGTTGGTCTGCGTGGATTGATTCAGAATCTCGAAGTCCTGTAATAACGGCTCAAGGTTCGGAGTCGGAATGTTTGTCGAATCATCTTCCACAGTCAGCACCAGATTGAAAGATTCATCAAGATAGAGTATGTTGCGATCGACGCTGGCCGTCAATTCGACCGCACCCGCGATCGGCTGAAACAGCCCGAGACCAATCAGGTGCAGAAAAAGAAAGAGCCTGATCCGGCAGGCGAACGCTTTCATCCTCACACGCTCACCAAGCCACCGTCGACTGGCGCTGCACCGGGTCCCGTTCTCGGTATTCATAGTAGAACCTGCGACGCAGCAGACCTGCCGGGTCATCTGGAATCACCCGCAACCACTGTTCCATCAACTGTTTCTGTTCTGCTTCGGCGTCTGATTCAGATCTTGCCAGCTGATTGTCTTCATCCCGTGGTTCATCTTTCTGGTCACCCTCCCCGCTCTCACTGCGTTCCCCGTCCGGCGCCATGCGCTCCGGTTCAGCCGCCTGCTGAACGTCACCGTCGGAACGGTCTTCCGAGTCATTCGAAGAATCACCTCGCGCGGACTGTCGCGGCTGCTGCCGTAGGGCTTTTCTCACCAAATCCAGATTGAATTTCGCATCTTCGAATTCGGGATCAATCTGCAGCGCGGCCTCATACTGCTCGATCGCGCTCTGCAGGTTCCCGCTTCTGGCCAACGCATTGCCCGTATTGAATTTTGCAAACTGATCATCCGCATAACTGAACGCTAACGCCGCTTCTTCAAACTTATCCTGCCGGTAAAGTGCAATGCCATTCCACTCGGGATGATCCCGCAGACGGGTATCATCATAATCCTGCCTTTGAACCGCGGCGGCAGCCCGCTGATCGGCGCGCTGCCACAGGTCCTGCCACTCCAGCGCGCGGGCCTCCTGAGCGCCCAGCGGCAGCAGTACGATCAGAGCAAGAATCCAGCCGCGTCTGAAGCACAGCGCAACCAGCGGCAACAGCGCCAGGAGAAACCAGGGACCGTGATCATTCCAGTCCGCTCTGAATCGGTCCTCCTCGGCCAATTGCAGAGAACCATCGCCAAAATGAATCGACTGCAGTATCGATTCAGAAAAGGGTTCGGACACCAGTGAAAATAATCCGCCA
This sequence comes from Arenicellales bacterium, assembly GCA_965205205.1. Classification (GTDB taxonomy): domain Bacteria; phylum Pseudomonadota; class Gammaproteobacteria; order Arenicellales; family JAJDZL01; genus JAJDZL01. The sequence continues at coordinate 1,776,499 of CBDBFX010000002.1, read as the reverse complement.
CCGAGTTCAGCCAACTCAGCCAAGGCGCCATAGTCAACCGGCGACACGACAAATTCGCCAGCGGCATTTTTTAGGAAGTCACCATCTTCCAAATTGATGGGTGATCCAGCCTGCGTACCCACGGCGATCACCGACAGACGGTAACCCTTTTCCCTTAAATCAATGGCGGCCGAACTCGCAGACTCGTCGACCCCATCGGTCAACAGCACGATCGAACCTCTTTGGTGCTCGGAGTTCTCAAGCAGCTGCTGCGCCTTTCTCAAACCCAGGCTCGCCTGACTGCCCTGCACCGGCATCATGCGAATCTGCAGAGACTGAAGCAGATGGACGATCGTTCCAATATCGTCTGAAATGGGTGCCACATCAAACGCGTCGCCTGCAAACGCAACGAGACCGACCGACTTGCCCTGCAGTGCCTCAACGACTTCCAATGCCTTATAACGGGCGCGTTCGAGCCTGGAGGGCTGGATATCGGATGAACCCATCGACCGAGACAGGTCAAAAACGATGACCATGGCATCGACGCGGTCATAACGCGCAGATTGGTGCCGTTCCCAAGCCGGGCCCGCCAGCGCAATGGTGGCCAGCAGCCAGCCGATGAGAACCAGAAACCATACGAGTCGCGTTGACACGCGGTCACCAATCACCGTCAATTCCGGTAGCAGGGCTCGGTCGCACACCTGTCTCCAGTTGTCTCGACCGGTACGCGCGGCCGCATATGCCAGCAGAATTCCGACAGGAATCAGCAGCAGCCACCAAGGTCTCAGAAAGATGAACTCAGACGGCATCTGCATCTTCCTCTCTTAGGCCGCGCAGACGCGTGCCGAAATTCGCAAATCTGCGATGGGTGAATGGAATGATCGCCAGAACCATCGCCACAGCCAAAGGCCATGGATAAAGCTCGGTGGTCAGGAGCTGCGAATCTTGCCCCGCGTCAATGGGTTCAAACGCATCTATCGCCGCATAAATTTCTTCGAGCGCGGCGGCGTTGGATGCATGAAAATAGACGCCACCGGTTGCTTGTGCGATGCGCGGCAGATCATTCGACCCCCGATGATCGGCAACGCGAGCCGCGGTGTGATCGATGCCAATGCCGATAACGAAGATTCGAACGCCGTGTTCAACCGCCAGCCGCATGCCTTCAAGCGGTTCAATCGATCCGGCGGAGTTGTCGCCATCGGTGAGAAGAATCAGAATTCTGTTCTCCGCCGGGCGCTCGCGCAGCACTTTTACGGCAAGACCGATGGTGTCACCGATGGCCGTCTGCTGACCGGCAAATCCAACTCTGGCGTGATTCAAGAATTCCACCACCGAATTCAAGTCGAATGTCAGTGGGGTGTATAGATACGGCTGACTGCCAAACAGAATCAGACCCACGCGATCGCCAACTCTGCGAGCGACAAACTCACCGGCCATCTCCCGCACCGCCATGAAACGCGAGCGGTAGCCCGCCGAAAAATCCTGCCGCTGCATGCTTCCGGAAATATCCAGTGCGATGAGAAGATCTCGACCGGTAATCGGTACCTGAACGCGTTCCTCAATCCAAACCGGCCTGGACGCGGCGCAGATCAGCGCGAACCAAGCCAGGGCCGCCACTGCCATGATCGTTTTCGGCGGTATACCGATTGACATCTCCGCCCGGCTGACGGCGGCAAAAAAAGGCACCTTGAGTGAAGGTGGCTTTGACTCGCGTTTGGGCACGAGTCTTCGAATCACATAAGGCAAAGGTAAGGCTAGAAATACCAGCGGCCACTGAAATTCAAACATCGTTACGCCTTATCCGGTCACATTAATGACCCAGCTGCGACAGACGTCGAACAGCGGCTCAATCTGTGCAGGCGGTACGGCCGCATAAGGTGCGCTCGCCAATACCTGACCCGGACCGCAGGTAAATTGATTGGTGCCACCGCTTTCATCAAGAAACTGCAGCCACGCCGCGCCACTCAGGCCGGCCACCGAACGGCGCTGAAATTGGGTCATGGCAATCCGCCGCATCAGAATCGACAGTTCGACAACCGACTGCTGCGGCTGCAGTCGAGTCAGCGCGTCAAGCTGGGCAACCAGCGGCTGCCGTCGGTACCGACGATAAATCAGACCGGACAGGTAAACAATCACACCCAGTCCGATGATGATCAAAACCATCAGCACCCACCAGCCAACGGCCGGTGGCCAGAAGGCCGGCGCCGGCGGCAGCATGACATCGCGAAGCTGTAACAGTGGGTCGGGCTGCATGAAATCGCCGTCTCTTTCTATCTAGGAAGCGCGGCGCGGACTGGCAGACGCCCTGAACGACCTTCGGAACGAGCCACCGTTCACCACCCGGTTGACGCGGCGATGAAAGGATCGGTGCAGCACTTTGGCAACTTCGTCGCCACAGGTCAGCCGTACTTTGACCGCATCAAGATCCCTCAACCTATCATTGATGGCCTGATTGCGCTGATCCAACAGCCGCTGAAGCTTCTTCTGGCGTTCGGAAGACGAGACATGGAGTGTCAGATACTGACTGCCATCGGTTATTGGATACTGTCCGACGGGTAACGCCTGCCGCTCGATTGGGTCCTGAATCCAGCAGACGATCAGCGACTGGCGACGGCTCAAGAATTTCAATGCGTTCAGGCTGACATCAGTCAGATCGGTACAGTCACTCAGCACAATCGTCAAGTCGCCGGTGCGCACCTTCCCGGCGATGACGGACAGCGCTTCTGGCAGTGACTGCGGCAGGTCTCTCGCGGTCGGTGAAGACTGACTCAAATTCGACAGTGATTCCAACTGCCGAATGAGCCGCCCGGAACTCGAAGCCAGCTCGCTTCGCCAGACGCCGCCGTCGGTTACACCGACCATACCGATCAAATCGCCCTGAGCATGCGCCGACCACGCGAGCAGGGCGGCCGCTTCCACCGCAACGACGGATTTGAATGCGACCCGGGTGCCGAATCGCATCGATGAAGTCAGATCGACGATCAGGTAGACCGATTTCTGTCGGTCTTCCTGAAAAACCTTGGTGTGCACGGAGCCGGTGCGCGCGGTTACCCGCCAGTCAATCATGCGCACGTCATCTCCCGGCTCGTATTTGCGGGACTTTTCGTACTCCATGCCGCGTCCGAGAATGCGCGACCGAAATCCACCGGTCCGATAGACGGCCGGATTGTTGGGTAATACCAGACCCTCGGTCCGACCACGCAGTCGCACCAGGTCCTGAGTCGAAACGTAGGCACCTCGCAGCATCGCGCGCAACCCTGCTCAGGGAACGGCTACAGTCGATATCAGCTCGCCGATCACATCGTCCACGTTGATACCCTCAGCATCCGCCTCATAGGTCAGAAGCAGCCGATGGCGCAGCGTATCTAGCGCAACCTGCTGTACGTCTTCCGGCGAAACGTAATCCCGCTCTTCCATCCAGGCGCGGGCGCGGGCGCAGATATCCAAGGCGATGGTGCCCCGGGGGCTGGCGCCGATCGCAATCCAGCTACCGAGCTGTGTAGAGTAGCGGCCGCTGTTGCGCGACGCGTCAATCAGTTCAATGATGTATTGTTCGACTTTTGGTGCCATGTGGATAGCGAAAATCTCCCGGCGGGCGGCGATAATGCTGTCGTAGGTTATCTGCGAGGAGTCCGATTCGGTTCTGGCTGCCGACTGGGTCGCTTCGGCGCGGACGATTTTCAATATTTCATGTTCCTGTGATTTTTCCGGGTACGAAACCCGAACATGCATCAGAAATCGATCTCGCTGCGCTTCCGGCAGGGGATAAGTCCCTTCGTGCTCGATTGGATTCTGAGTGGCCATCACCATAAACAGTTCGGGTAGCGGGTAGGTTCTGCTGCCGACGGTAATCTGGCGCTCTTCCATGGCCTCGAGAAGTGCCGACTGAACTTTGGCGGGCGCCCGATTGATCTCATCGGCAAGAATGATCTCGTGAAACAGCGGCCCGCGCCGGAATTCGAACGTGCCTTTCTCCGGGCGATAAATCTCGGTGCCGGTCAGATCCGCCGGCAACAGGTCTGGCGTGAACTGAATGCGATGAAACTCCCCGGCGACCAGATTGGCCAGAGCTTTGACAGAACGGGTTTTTGCGAGACCTGGAAATCCCTCAAGCAGCAGATGCCCACCACACACAAGCGCAATCACCAATCGATCGATCAGTTCCGACTGACCGACGATCTGCTGTGCCAGTCGCGCCGGCAGCTCACGAAGCCGCCCGGTTGATGATGCTGAGGATTCAGTTTTCCAAGCCGTGTCTTCCACTCCGATTCGCATACCAATACCGTTGAGAACGTCTCCAGACTAGGTCAAATGCTGATGAAAAAATTCTAGCGTCCGCGACCATGCAAGCGCCGCATCTTCCGCATCGTGTCTAGTGGTTGTCGGATTGGCAAATCCATGGTCCGCCTCATACCAGTGATTGACATAGGATTTGCCTGCCGCATTCATCGATCGTTCAAACGCTGACACCATATCCCGATTGATGAACTGGTCTCGAGTCGCGAAGTGACCCAAAACGGGACCTTTCAGGCCGGCCACCTCTTCCGCACCTTTCTCACAGCGACCATAGTAGATCACCGTTGCATCCACTGGCGTCGCAAGCGACGCGTTCAATGACCAGCCGCCACCGAAACACCAGCCGACGGTGCCAACTTTTCCATTCGATTCGGGATGCCCGCGCAACCATTCAATCCAGGTAACCAAGGCATCTGTCGCCACATCCGGCTGAACGGCCTGCATCAGCTGTCTTGCTTTTTCAGGTGATTCGGCAACCTGCCGCTGATACAGATCGACCGCCAGTGAAAGATACCCGGCCTGCGCGAACCGGGGCACCATGCTACGAATCTGATCGTTTAGACCCCACCACTCGTGGATCAGCAGTACCGCACCCGCTGGCGTGTTTTCAGGCGCCATGAAATAACCGGTGATCGGTTCATCCGAAGTCCATGTTTCGACTTCGACGTTGTCCTGATTGGCACTGCTGACCGAAACATCGCCGAGCGTCGCAACGGTCAATGGAACGCCACCTATGACTTTGAGTGCACTCCTTCTAGTTGTCACAATACCCTCCAATATCTGAGATGAAAATGGTGATGAAATTCGTCGACATTGAGCCTATCGAAATGATCCACCAAAGTAAAATACGATTTTACTACTGAACCTTCCCATTTTTCTGCTTTGCATACGGTAAATATGACTCGTTCAGACGGACGACAGAAGAACGAACTTCGCGCGGCCCGCATCACGCGAAACTACACCAGAAATGCGCTTGGATCGGTTTTGATGGAAGCGGGCAACACAATCGTTCTATGCACGGCGAGTGCCGAAAACAGAGTGCCATTTCATATTCGCGGCACCGGCAAAGGGTGGGTAACGGGCGAATACAGCATGCTTCCGGGAGCGACGAAAGTTCGAACGTCCCGCGAGGCGGCCAGAGGGCGTCAGGGCGGCCGCACTCTCGAAATCCAGCGCTTGATCGGCCGCAGTCTCCGATCCTGCATTGCACTTGATCGAATCGGAGAACGTACCATCACGATCGACTGTGATGTGCTGCAGGCCGATGGCGGCACCCGATGCGCTTCGATCACCGGCGGTTATGTCGCATTGGTCGACGCAGTCGGCAAACTGATCAATCAAAAGGAAATTCCATGCAATCCCATGTTCGGTCATGTCACCGCCGTTTCAGTTGGTATTGTGAACGGTGAGATCTGTCTGGATCTCGACTACGGCGAAGATCAGTGGGCTGAAACGGACATGAATTTCGTAATGACCGAAAACGGAGAAATCATCGAAGTTCAGGGCACGGCGGAAGCGCAGGTCTTTACCATCGAAGAACTGAATGAAATGGCCAAAATCGCACAGTACGGCACCCAACAGCTCGTTGACCTGCAGAAACAGGCGCTCACACAATGAAGAAGAAGATCGTCCTCGCCAGCAACAACGTGGGCAAGATTGATGAAATCAGCCGCATGCTGGAAGACTCGTCAATTCAGATGCTCGCCCAATCCGAATTTGGCATTCAAACCATTGCTGAAGACAGGCCGACCTTTGTTGAGAATGCACTGATCAAAGCCCGCCATGCGACGGCCAACTGCGGTCTGCCGGCCATTGCCGACGACTCCGGACTCGAAGTGGATGCGCTGGGCGGTGAGCCAGGCGTGATCTCGGCCCGATATTCGGGAGACGATGCGACGGATGAGAAAAATATCAACAAACTGTTGAACCGGCTCGAAGGTGTCAGAGGGCGCGACCGCAGCTGCCGATTTCGATGCACGATGGTCTATCTGAGACACGACCTGGACCCGGCGCCGGTCATCGCCCAAGGCACGCTGGACGGTTTAGTCCACCATGCCCCTCAGGGGAAGTTTGGCTTCGGTTATGATCCGATCGTGTGGCTGGAGGAACGACAATGTACGTTGGCTGAACTTTCGCCCGAAACAAAAAACGAGATCAGTCATCGGGGCAAAGCACTGCGAAGTCTCGTTCAACAGCTCCTGATTCTGGTGGAAACCGATGCCTCATAACCTGAACCTGGTGCTGCTGCGTCACGGGCAAAGTCAGTGGAATCTGGAGAACCGTTTCACCGGCTGGGTTGATGTCGATCTTTCCGAGCGTGGCATTGACGAGGCCCGAAGGGCTGGAAAGTCGTTGGCTGAAAACGGTTATCATTTTGATATCGCACTCACTTCCCTACTCAAACGATCCATTCACACCTTGTGGGTCGTGCTCAGCGAACTGGATCAGGTCTGGTTGCCGGTACAGAAAGACTGGCGACTGAACGAGCGTCACTATGGTTCGCTGCAGGGACTCAACAAGAGTGAAATGACCCGCCTGCATGGCGCGGAACAGGTTCATCGATGGCGACGCGGTTATGCGGTGCGACCTCCCGATATGGAAGCTGAGCAGATTGCGCGGCTACGCGCCGATCCGAAGTACCAGGCCCTGGATGAGGTGCCAGCCGCGGAATCCCTCCAGGACACGTTCAGAAGAGTCGCCGATTACTGGCAGACTGTCGTGCGCCCATTGGTGCAGAATGGCAGTCAGCTGCTGATCGTCGCGCATGGCAACAGCCTGCGGGCACTAGTCAAATATCTTGATGACGTATCTGACGACGCCATTACTTCGTTGAACATTCCAACCGGCATTCCGCTAGTCTACCGTCTGGATGAGAAACTGAAGCCCGTCGAACATTTTTATCTGGCCGATCCGGACGTTCTGGACCAGGCGGTTTCTGAAGTCACGCACCAAAGTGCCGCCAAAGTTTAGTCCTCGCTGGCGATTGAAACCGGTTGATGCGGTTCTCCTGACATTTCCACCACCGATTTCAAGCCGTGCAGGAATGTCCTGACGTAGTCGTTGTTGGAGCCGGTGCGGCGGGTATTTCCGCCACCCACACCCTGCTGTCGCTCGGACTCAGCGTTACCACGGTTGAGGCCGCCGCCCGGATCGGCGGTCGCTGCTGGACCGATTCGGCGGCATTTGGTGTTCCATATGACGTGGGCGCGCACTGGCTTCATTATGGGGATCAGAACTTTTACCTTTCTTATGGCAGAGACAACGGGTTTCAAGTTTATCGCGACACCCAAAAGTACGAACTCTACGAGAAAAATCTGCGGCGACCAAATGGTTCGCAACTGATTCATATGGCAGATGACAGATTTTGGACCGCCATTCAGAAAGCCATCGACAACAATCTCGATATTTCGGTTGCGGAGGCGACCGGCCGACTGTCCGACAGAGATCTTGCCGATTTTATCTACGGACCGTGGATCATGGGGAAGGAAACGGAGGAGTTTTCCGTATTTGAATATTCGAGTGGAGTCGATGGTGCTGATTGGTTCTGCCGGCAGGGATTCGGCGCGATCGTCGCCCGTTACGGACAGGGATTGCCAATTTCCCTGCAGACTGAAGTTACGGCCATTGACTGGTCAGGCAAGTGCGTCAATGTTCAGACCAAGCAAGGTAAAATTCCGGCCCGCGCGGTCATTCTGACCGTTTCAACGGGTGTTCTTGCCAATGACAGCATTGGTTTCAAACCATCCCTGCCAATTGAGAAACGCGAATCGTTTGCGGCGGTTTCGATGGGTTGCTATGAACACATCGTCCTGCAGTTGTCTGATGGGGTACCCTATTTTGAGCCGGACAGTTACATCATCCGCGCGCCTGACGGCAACCGTGCCGGATTTGGTGCACTCACCAATATCAGCGGATCAGGACTCATCTTTTGTGATGTCGGCGGAAACGTCGCCCGGGAGTTGATGCGGCTCGGTGAATCCGCCTGCATCGATTATGCTCTGCAGGAATTGAGCCAGCTGTTTGGAACGGCGATCAAAAAACACACGATCAGAAGCGCTTCATCGGCCTGGCTGACCCATCCTTACACCATGGGCTCCTACGCGAGTGCCAAACCCGGCGCATTTCACATGCGGAAAATCCTACGGGAACCGATTGGGGACAGAATTTTTTTCGCTGGCGAAGCCTGCCACCCTTCAATGTGGGCTACCGTAGCGGGTGCTCACGCATCCGGTTATGAGGCGGCAGTCAAAGTTGGAGAATTGCTCAGCTGACACATTCTGCCAGCTGAAATCACTCTCAACCGATTGTCACTTTTATTCAACGTCATATATTAAAATCATCCCGTTTTTTGCATTCAATGTGACCTAGCCGCAATATTGATTTGGGTAACATAGTCTTGGCTGGCCATCACACGGACAGGAATCCGGCAATGTAGTAAAACAGCGTGGTGCGCAGCCTACTCCTCAATCACCCTTAGAAATTGCTGGTGGCCATTGATACAAGGGGATTTGCTATAAGACCATCAAGTTTTCCTGGCTCAATTTCCGCAGGGCGCCCTACTGGATGAAGTATGGAGATTGCAGGTACTTCAATTTATCTACCGGGAATCATTGATGACGTCAACGCGACAGTTCAAGCATGACAAATGCTCGCCAATCCATGCGCAACGAACTGTTGTCAACTAAACGGAATCCAATTGGCGGCAGGCTAGCAAACCTCGCCTCGGGTTTGGATAATGCAGTTCAATTGAAAATGTCTCAAGCAGCTTTTTATTTCTGATCTTTCTGGATTCGCGAAGATAGGACCGCATGGCAGGGCTGACTGGACGACGGGTGGCGTCATCCTCTTCAATTACACCCGACAGACCCCAGATCTCTGCCACTAGATTGAAATAGTCGCGGTATTGCGTCGGCCAACCATCCGAAACATTGAACACACCGGTGGCGGTACCTAGTAATCCGGCAATGCAGGCATTCACCAGATCATCAACATGGATTCGGTTAGAGAAGCCCCCGGGCTGACCTTTTGGTGGCACCCTTCCCTGCCGCACCCGTTCAACTGGAATGCGACCCGGTCCATAGATTCCCGCAACGCGAAAGATTGCCAGACTCACGCCATTTTTCTCAGCCCAGCTACGGCAATACTCTTCAACCCTGACCCGGCGTCTCGCCCGATCGGTTTGGGGATTCAGGTGCCTTGTCTCATCAACCCACTCCCCTTGACAGTCGCCATACACCCCGGTCGTACTAATCAGAAGAACCCTTGCAGGCACTGCGTCCATCGCCTGATTGACCAAATGGTGAAATCTCGATTCAGGCTCATCATCACCACCCGGTGGAACCAAAAAACAGACCCGCGAATGTTCTCCGACCTCGAGTCGATTCGGTTCGTTGGCATCTAAATCCAGTTGAATCGATTCGACACCAGGAATTTCGATGGGTGTTGACTTCGACAGCGCGATGAGATGGTCTACCTGACCCTTGAGTGCGAGGAGAAGTCTTTGACCAGTGTAGCCGGCACCGGCAACGACGATGGATTTGATCGGATGTGATTGGTGAGTCATAGATGGACTTGCGCTCAGTCGCGTCTTAATCGGTCTGAAACTGCAACTGGCGTCGGATAACGAAAAACGATGAGATAGGAAGAACCGACAAGGGTAAGCACCGTTGCGACTAACAGGAAATTGGCAGCCACATCGCTGATTACACTGGAAGCGATGGCAACGAAGACAATCAGTATTGAAAATTCACTCAATTGACCAAGCCGGAATCCGCACTCCCATCCCGTCTGACTTTTTTCTCCGATATGGCCGAAAAATACTCGGTAAGCAATGGGTTTGACCGTTAATACCAATATTGCCAATACTAAAGCGGGAACAATAACCTCTGAAAACGCGCCACTATCAAAATGTGCACCGACCGCAACGAAAAACAGTACCAGAAAAAAATCCCGAATCGCATGCAGTCGGTCGGCAATAAATCTGGCAATTGGCGATGAAGCAAGAGCGACACCAGCGACGAAAGCACCAATCTCGTGCGACAGCTGGAACAGTGTGGCCACGTGCCCCATACCCAAGCACCACGCGATCGTCATCAGAAATAGATACTCATGAATCTGATCAAATTTCTGCAACAGCTTTCTGACCACGAATCTCTCAGTAAGAAATACCAGCCAAACATAAACAGGCAGAGTAACGATTGGCAGAAGTGTTGCGAACCCCAGTTCTGAACTTCTACCAACTTCTTCCAATGCGATCAGTGCCAGAATCGCCAGCAGATCCTGCAACAACAGAACGCCAATCATGAGCTCACCGATATGCCGGTGATGCAGAACCGTTGTGGGCAATAATTTGATGCCAATGATCGTGCTGGAGAACCCGGTCGCAATACCGGTTACAACCGACTCAGTGGTGGTAAATCCAAAGAAATACGCGACCGAGAATCCAAGTATGAAGAATATGATTGACGTGGCAACCGTTACCAGCGCTACAGACTGAAAAATTTTGAAAAGTTTCTGCGGATACAGGTCCATGCCCAATAAAAACAACAGAAAAACGATGCCGATACTGGCCAACTCATCAACCACAGCCAAATCTGAAATAAGTTGGAAACCTCCCGGACCGATCAACGCACCCAATACGATGTAGAATACGGGTAAAACCTGTCGGGCAAACAGCGCGAGGGTACCCAGAATCGCCGCCCCGCAGTAAATGAGCATCAACGAGTATTCAATAAATACCGTCTGCGATGCCGCTCCCCCCTCCATTGTCTTAACCGGTCTATATTGCTGCGTGCTGGAATTCGTATGCGATGATGGTCAGCTTGACGCCAAGCCATTCAAGGATCTAACGATGCCCCATTTTCCATTTGATGCTACATCCGAGACTCGGTTTCTGATCTGGACACACAGCTATGCCCGCCAGTAGCGCATCGGCTGCGGCACTTAAATCCGCACCGGTGATATCGACTCCGTTTCCGGGACGGCTACCGTCAAACTGTCCCCGATAGATCAGCTTTCGGTTGGCATCAAACAGATAAAAATCAGGTGTGCACTGCGCATCATAAGCAGCAGCGGTTTTTTGCGATTCATCATAGAGATAGGGAAAACTGTAACCGTGCTGCCTGGCATCAGCCGCCATTCGGTCCGGACCGTCTGCAGGGTGGGTTGCAGCATCATTTGCACTGATTGCAACCACTGCAACGCCTTTTTGCTGATAGCTGTCCGCGAAATCCGCAAAACCAGACTTGATGTGCACGACATAGGGACAATGATTGCAGATGAATGCCACCACAATGCCCTTGGAATCGGCAAAGTCTGCAAGCGAAACGGTGTCAGCAGGAAAGTTCGGGTTGGTATTCGGCAGTGAGAACTCTGGGGCGATCGTCCCCAATTCAATCATTCTCGATTCTACAGCGGGCATTGGTTAATCTAAAGGCTGGTTGATTTGAGAATATGTTTCCACTAGCATTAGAATATTTTCATCCAATGTTAGAAAACAATAATTTAGAAGTAAATTAAATATCATGGCATAGCGATCAACAGTACGAACAAAACAGGGATCCCACTACTCTAGTGTGGAACGAGTTTGGCAATTCACTGACGAAAAACAACTAAAAAGTAGCTGAGAAAAATGGAGTGTATAAGGCTTAGGTCACAGTTAGTAAGTTAATCATAATGCGGATAATCTTCTGTCGTGTATCGGCGATACAAATCAACTCTTCATGCCGCTTCTTGTGATCTAAATTTGTGAACCATATGCTTTGAGACCTCCCATTTACTTCGCTGTTGACTAGCTTATATCCGCTTCCTTATGCTTTAATCCTAGCGGCAGTCGTCTTTGCCATGCCAGGCAGGTCCAAATCTGCCGAGACTCTCGGTCCAGTTTCGCTCAGTCGCCAGGGGCTGTTTCTTGCAATTGTTGTGGAATCCTGCCAGCGCAACAGGCTTTTGATGTCCTGTCGAAGCTCACGAATATCGTTTCCGATACGTTTCATGAACTTTTTGAATGATTTACGGTCACTGTTGACAGCACCCATCCATCGGCCCAACGCGAGAAGAGCTCCGCCCACACTCAATGCAACGACAATCCAGATTGGATTGAACCCCAATTCAGGCATTACGAACGCGCTCCGCTTGTCAGTCCATTGTTGGCGATAAGATGCCGATATATGAGCCGCTTGCCGACCCTACCGACAACGACCGCACCCATCTGCGCGATGGTGTCAAGCTCCCGGACATTGTGACACCCGGCAAACCACCACATAGTTCCACTAGAGTGTCTTAACTTTGAATTAAACATCACTTGTTGTGATTAGAATAAACTGTTTCGACACCGCAAACGGGACAGGACGGATCCTTGTGTACCCGTACTTCCTGCCATTCCGTCCGCGCCGCATCAAACAGTACCAGTCTACCATACATGCTTGGGCCGAATTGGGCAATGATTTTCAGTACCTCGGTAGCCTGCAGCGAGCCGATTGTTCCACAGAGCGAGCCGAGAACGCCGGTTTCACTACATCTTTCCTCTGGCTCGTCATCAGGACTGTACAAGCACCGAAAACAGGCACTGTCATCCAGGTCCGCCCGATAAACAATCAGATGGCCCTCCGTGCGAATCGCCGCACCCGATACCAGGGGGGTGCGGGTCCGTACGCAGGCCTCATTGATCAAAAAGCGAATGCCAAAATTATCGGTCGCATCGACTACGACATCAGCGCCTGAAACCTGTTCAATCAGTTCCTCTCGACTGAGTTTGCGATGAATGCCCAACAGCTTGATTTGTGGATTGAGCGCTTTCAGCGTTGCCATCGCCGACTTCACTTTTGGCTGACCGACCGACTCCGTCGTGTGGACAATCTGTCTCTGCAGATTGGACAGGTCCACATCATCAAAATCGTTGAGTACCAGATTGCCGATGCCACTGGATGCCAGGTACATCGCGACCGGCGAGCCGAGTCCTCCGAGCCCGACAATCAACACGGTGGATTCCATTATCTTAGCCTGGCCCTCAATACCGAGGGCCGGCATCATGATTTGTCGGTTATAACGCAATAGTGTGGAGTCGTCCATACGATAAAGTTATATCATTAGTGGCAGTCATCTACCATCACTACGTTTGAGGTTCGGCAGCATTTTTGAACGAGTTCACTCATTTCAATGAACAGGGCGACGCCCACATGGTTGATGTGGGCGAAAAACGAGAATCCGAAAGATTGGCGACTGCAGAGGGGTTCATCCGCATGTCCGCATCAACGATTGACGGAATCGTCGCCAACCAAAACAAAAAAGGCGATGTGCTTTCAGTGGCACAGCTTGCTGGCATCATGGCCGCCAAGCGCACAGCAGACCTAGTGCCGCTGTGTCACCCCCTATCGTTGACTCACGTCTCCGTAACACTTGAAAAACAACCTGAAAGCCAATCGGTTTACTGCCGCGCGACGGTCAAAACAAAAGACCGGACGGGTGTCGAGATGGAAGCTCTCACCGCGGTACAAGTGGCACTGTTGACCGTCTACGACATGTGTAAGGCCGCTGATCGAGGAATGATCATCGAAAAAGTTCAACTTGTGGAAAAATCTGGCGGACGATCCGGGCATTGGAAACGTGACCCAGACAAGCACTAAACAAGCTTTGCCAGCGGTTGATGCATGCGATAGGCCATCGACACCCTATGCCACCGCGTTGGCAGAAATTCTGTCCAACATTCAGCCCGTCAGCGAAACTGAAAAAGTACCTCTGCGCGACTCGCTTCACAGAGTTGCCGCCGAAGACATTTTTACAAAGGCAGACGTTCCAGGCAGTCGAAACTCGGCGATGGACGGATATGCCTGCCAATTCGCCGATCTTCAAACCAACGGCAGAAAATCGCGATTGAAGTTGATCGGTACTTCTGCGGCCGGCGCCCCTTATCTCGGCAAGCTCAAATCAGGCGAATGCATTCGAATTCTCACTGGCGGCGTCGTCCCTGAACAACTTGATACGGTGATCATGCAGGAGGACTGTGAACTTGAAGATGGATGCGTCGTCTCCTTCAGGAATCACAAAAAAGGCCAGCATATTCGGAATGCGGGTGAAGATATTGAAGCAGGTGAAATAGCGGTTGCGCGGGGCCGCTCCATCGGTATGGCAGAATTCGGCCTGCTGGCCTCCATCGGATGCGAAAGCCTGTTGGTGCGGGCGACGCCAAAAGTCGCATTTTTCTCTACCGGTGATGAGCTTCGCGGAGTTGGTGAGTCCTTGGGTATGGGTGACGTCTACGATAGCAATCGCTATACGCTATACGCTCTGCTACAGCAGACATACGTTCAGCCGATTGATCTCGGAGTCGTGCGCGATAATCTCGACGATACCATTGAAACATTGTCCGCGGCCGCCCAGCAAGCCGATGTCGTGATTACGTCAGCTGGTGCGTCAGTGGGTGATTCGGATTTCGTCAGACTGGCTCTGGAGTCATTGGGTGAACTGAAGCTTTGGAGGATTGCCATGAAGCCCGGTCGACCGCTGGCTTTTGGCAGAATCAACAGCTGCTGGTTCTTTGGGTTGCCTGGTAACCCAGTATCTGTGGTGGTAACCTTCGACAAATTCGTTAAACCGGCACTGCGGAAGTTAAGAGGAGAAAACCCGATCAAACACCTGGAGCTGTCCGCCCGCTGCACCACCCCGATTCGCAAATCACCCGGACGCCTAGAATTTCAGCGCGGTGTACTTTCTTATGATAGGAACGGAGATATGGTGGTCGAATCAACTGGCAATCAAAGTTCCGGCGTGCTTACATCCATGACTAAAGCGAACTGCTACATCGTTTTGCCACTCGAGTGTGGTAATCTCCCGGTGGGGTCAACCGTTACCGTTCAACCTTTTGGCATCGAATTGGAATGTATTCGCTGAGAGTTTCACCATAATACGTAAAAATTCGGAGATGGCTCAGATATTGAAGGAACTTTATTCGGAAAAGTTCAATCAAGTGATTTATGAAAAGATGCGGCAGGGAGGGGGTAACGCTGTCGCAGTTAGCCCGCGAGTAGGAGCCCCTGTTGCAGACACACTATCGGTGGAAGCGGGCGATGCTGCACGAAGGGATGGACACGAAGGCGACCTAGTTCTCAAGGGCACACGAACAAAGACTGAGCAGGTGAGCGTGTATCAGTTCATGTTGGCGAATCAGGTGGATCATTCGGTGGTGGCGATGAGTCGGGTGCGCCGTTCATGTAGAAGCCAAGGGCTGTTATGGGGTGTGTCGGGTGACGGCGGAGCTGCGAAAGCAGGAGTGGCCGCAGGTGGGGTGTCGGCGGGTGTGTCGGCTGATGCGGGCGGCAGGACTGGCAGGTCACACCTGGTCGAATAAGGTGTTCACCACCCGGGCGGGTGGTGGCGCAACGGTGCCCGCCGATCAGGTGGCCCGACGGTTTACACGCGCGGCTCAACGAGCTGTGGGTGGCGGACTCGACTTACATCCACGTGTCGGGGTGGGGGCTTCGGCTATCTGGCGGTGGTAATGGATGCTTGTTCGCGGCGACCCATCGGTCGTCAGTTCAGTCTGAGGTCCTAACACCAAGCTGATGCTGGGTGCGCTGGGTCAGGCGGTGTGCAGTCGGTCGTGTGACGGCGTGATTTCATCACTCGGAACTCGGGGGGCAGTATTTGCGCGAGTGTTATAGGTCTTTCTGTGCTCGGCATGGGGTGATGCAATCGGTGGGTCGGATTGGCAACAATTATGACAAGGCGATGGCTGAATCGGTGTTGGCGACGCGCAAGCGGGAGTTGCTGCTGGGGGACGACGGTGGCCTGGGTTTCGGGACATGTGGCAGTGGCTGTATGACTACATCGATGGCTTTTACAACGCTAGGCGTGTGCATTCGAAGTTGAGGCAGAAGAGCACGGTCAAGTATGAGCGGGACATTTTGGCACTCACCATTTCGTGACAGGGCACGAAATGGTGAGTGATCCAGTGACTGGGATCCAGTTAGTGGTAGTGACTAACATTATTAACTGTGACCGAAACCGAATACAGTACACAGAGAATACAAAACCGATGTGAAAACATATGTGCAAAGTACAAAGACATCTTATATCGTGGTTGGTGTGGAAAGCACACAAAAAACGGAGACAAGAGAATTAATTTCTATTTCATTCCAACTCTTTTTATTCAGAAACTAAACAAAAAATCAATTTCAACAAACAAAATCAAACAGGTAGTTAAAAACAAATGGAACGTTTTAGACAAATGTAAGGACGAGGAATTTGTAAACAAAATATTCAGTCCATTACTAACAAATAAGTGACCTGATGACTGACTAAACACAAGCCTAACATACCAAAGAATACTAATACATTCGGTTAAAAATGAAATTTCCCAATTTCACTCCCGTTTCATTCTCATCCTACCCGAGTTGAAGGTTTGGTGTTCTCCTGCACATTTTTTATCCATTGTAAAGGTCGGATTCGATGTACGATGACGCAACCCGCTGGGACGAAAAGTACCGACAGCGAAAACACACTGGGTTACCTCGTCCAGACCCGCTCCTCGTTCAATACTTGGAACTTTTCCATGCGCAGCATCGCGTTGTTGATCTGGCTAGCGGCCGCGGTCGTCATGCCTTGCTTCTTGCCGCTCGCGGCTGTTTCGTAATTGCGTTGGATTGCAGTCGGGTGGCACTGGAGCAGTGCCGCTGCGAGGCAAATTCCCAAGGCCTCACTGTGCATCCGATAGTAGCCGATTTAACCGACTATCGGTTTCCACCCAAAAGTCTTGATGCAATCATTTGTTTTAACTATCTGAACCGCGAACTGTCTGAAAATATCTGCGAATCACTGAAGCCAGGCGGTTATCTGCTGCTGAAAACCTTCAATCGCAATTATCTGCGCACCAACCCACATTTCAATCCGAAATATGTTCTTACAACCGGGGAACTACAGACGCTGTTTGGCGGAATGGAAATGATCTGGCTGCATGACGACTGCAGTGATCAATCTCAAACTTCAAGTGCCATTGTCGCAATCAGGAGATGATCTGCCGTAGCATGAAACCAATCTACAGCCATAACACTAAGTCTCACTGCTTCTGTGGCGAATGATTGATGGCATACCTGCAGTCATCAATAACATCAGATACCGCCTTCATTTCCGTTACATTCCACAGGTCGAATGAACGCACTGTATTTTGGTCGCGAGCCCGGTAAACCGGACCGGAAGTCCCAAGATTTTGCCGTCGAATAAAAAATCGGAAGCGGCCTGATCGCAATCGGACCAAGTCTCAGCCAATCAACCCAATTGCGGTGGCAAGCTGTAACCAGCGGCTTCGAATGCGATCGTTCCTGATTGAATTTCAATGGAAAATGGGACGAAAAGTCACCTGGGCTTAAACTTGCCTGAGAACCCATTCGATATTCCTAACACAGTAATTGGGCATTTCAACTGCTATGCAAACCGCGTGTGCTCTAGGATTTCCTCATCAAGTTCAAAACCGAACCCCGGCGCATGGCCGAGATCCAGATGCCCTGTACCGTCGTGCATGACAATCTTTTCGAGCATGTGGTCACGAACTTCCAATGGCCACTCGGGTGGATCAATTGCGTATTCAAGATAAGGCGGCGCACCCGTTCCAGCAGCGAGATGGGCATTGGCTAGGAACCCTATTCCATTCCCCCAGGTGTGGGGGCTGAAAGTGACACCAAGATCACGAGCTTCGCGCGCGGTATGTGATAAACCCGTAATTCCCCCAAAATACACACAGTCGGTCTGCAGCACGTCCACGCAGCCCGCTGCCATCAGGTGCCGAAGTTCGTGATACTCCGAATTCATCTCACCACTCGCAATCAATGGCGCGCCTGGAATTTCCCGCAACCGCCGAAGCCCCTCGAAATCCCCGCGATGCAGCGGTTCCTCCAGCCAGTAAAGGTTGATCTCACGAGTCCTTTCAATCATTTGCCGCGCATCGTCATAGGTCCACCAAGGGGAAATGTCCCACGGCATTCGCCAAGCCTGATTGGCATCCACCATCATATGCAGACCGTCGCCAACCGCCTGACGTACGGTGCGAAGCGCTTTGGCATCTTCGTGGGGGGCTCTTCGCCCAATTCGAAACTTGATCGCATCGAATCCCATTTCCTTGAGTATGATCGCCTGCTCCGCCAACTCATCGGCCGGCCGTACGCAACCCGTTGATGCATACAGTCTCAGCCGGCCGGATTCCCCACCCAAAAGTTCATAGACGGGTTTATTTTCGACTTTACCCCGCAAATCCCACAAAGCCAGGTCCAACGGCCAACACCGCGACGCGAAGAGTGAAATACTGTCAAGCACGCGATTGTGACGTTCAAAGTTAAACACGCCTTCGCCGATAAACAGATCCTTGAAACGTTCGAAGCCAATCATGGCGTCGCCCGATGCGATGCCAACTGTACCATTGTCCGCAGTGACTCGAACGATGGTTGTCTCGAAAGTACGAAGCGGCCTAGGATCCCAGGACGACGGAAAAACCGGGTCGATATCCAACCGATGCCGCGTAATCTCTATGTTTTCAATATGCATTCAAGCACATCCCCTGTTTCATAATGAGTAGACAGCCTAACATTGCAATTCGACTGTTCACAAAATGATACTCTGAAAAAATTGCCGTAAGTGTGGCATAAAATTTCCCAAGTGTTACCCTGCAGTCAGAATCTGCCATTCCATGTAATTTTTGTCACATACGTCTGCCGAGTCGGCTGAGCAATTACCGCAATGAAAAATGACCTGCTGAATGTCGAAGTCTGGAGGAGCGCTGACAACGGCGTGTTCGCCAGCTATCAGGTTCCGCGTCTGAACAGACAGACCGTCCTAGATCTCGTTACCTACATTCAGCGAAAGCTGGATAACTCTTTGTCCTACCGCTACTCCTGCCGGGTTGGCATGTGCGGCACCTGCGCGATGACCGTCAACGGTGTGCCCCGATGGACCTGCAGAACACAGGCTGCGATCTTCGACTCAGTCAATCGCATTCGAATTGAACCGTTGGGCAACTTCCCCGTCATCAAAGACCTTGTCGTAGACATGGAGCCGTTTTTTGATAAATCCAATTCAGCCGGTGGTGCGTTTCGTTCGATCAACCCAAATGCGACCAACTTTTTTCGGACTCGACCTGACAGTGTTGAGCGTCAGGCGGCCAATCGGGCCATCGAGTGCATCGGCTGCGGTGTCTGCAATGCGGCGTGCGATGTCGTCAAGTGGTCGCCCGATTACATCGGACCCGCCGCCCTCAACCGGATATGGACGCTCTACAACGACGAGCGCCAGCAGTCGAGAGATCAGCTGCTGCGGAATGTAACGTCCGACACCGGCTGTCTCGGCTGTCACACAACCCAATCCTGTACCCGCCATTGCCCCAAAGAACTGGACCCATCCGGTTCAATCGCCGGTCTAAAGCGACGCGCGCTGCGCACCTATTTCTGATCATCGGGGCCGCCACGCGCACAAATCACCGGTCCTCACTTTCACTTGGAAGCACCTTGCCAGGATTCATGATGTTGTCTGGATCGAATGCCGCTTTGATCGAACGCATCAATGCGAGTTCAACGGGCGATTTATAGTGCATCATTTCGCGGAGCTTAAGCAGTCCGATTCCATGTTCCGCACTGAATGATCCCTCCAGGTCGTCTGTAATCTCGTGGACGATATCCGTAATTTCGTGCCAGCGACTGAAGAATTCCGCACCATCCATATCCCTCGGCTGACTCAGATTCAAATGAATGTTACCGTCTCCAATATGACCATACGCGAACGGACGAATACCTGGAATCCGTTTTTCAAGCGCGTTGATTGATCGCTCGATAAACGCCGCAATATGGTCAAGTGGCACACTGACATCATTCTTGATGCTCTTGCCTTCGTATAGTTGCGCTTCGACAATCGCTTCTCGCAGACGCCACATTTCCTGCGACTGCTTCTCGCTGGTGGCCATCACCGCATCAACCAATATTCCATCATCAAATGCGTTTTCAAGAAAGTTCTCGCTGAGCCGCCTGGAGACATTCTCACGCGAGCTGTCTCCGAGTTCCATCAGCACGTACCAAGGATGGGGCTGACTGAAAAAATCACGGCATTCCGCAATGTGCCGTATTGCGGATTCCACACAGACCCGCGACATTAATTCAAAGGAAGATGCGAAATCGGAAGTTTCGTTTCGGACGCGGGTAAATAGTGCTACTGCATCATCAACCGAATTCACAGCGATCAGTAAGGTCGACCGATGTACCGGAAGCGGAAAGAGCTTCAACACGACAGCAGTTATGATGCCGAGTGTCCCTTCGGCACCGATAAACACATTTTTAAGGTCGTAGCCCGTATTGTTCTTGCGAAGCGCATTGAGTCCGTTCCAGATCTGCCCATCTGGCAAGACCACTTCAAGACCCAGAACGAGATCTCTGGCGTTGCCATAGCGCAACACATTGACGCCACCGGCATTGGTCGCAAGATTTCCACCGATCTGACAGGAGCCTTCTGCGCCCAGGCTGAGTGGCAGGTAGAGCTGTTCATCAGTTGCCGCCGCCTGCAGGTTGGCTAGAATGCATCCCGCTTCGGCTTCCATGGTGAAACCGGTTGCGTCGACCCTTCGAATTTGATTGAGACGCGCCAAGTTGACGATCACACTGTCACGGGTGCTGACTGCGCCACCGCAAACGCCCGTATTGCCACCCTGTGGAACCATTGGCAACGAATTATTTCGACAGAAGTTCACCAACTCAGAGACTTCCTCAACCGTTCCCGGAATCGCGACAGCCATGGTCTGACTGCTAAATCGTCCGCGCCGTTCTTTAAGATACTCTTCAGTGATCCGCTCTCCCAGCAGGAGGTTCGTCTCACCAATGATGTCTCCAATTCCGCGCAGAATTGCGGATTCAGTTTGTTTCATGTTCTAACTCGTGTAAGCGATGGGTCAGTATGGATTGAATTGAAACTGCGACCTTCACACCTGACTCCAGTACACTCTCCAATCTCGAATCATCAGCCTTGCAATCGTTTAAATTTTAACTTTCAAATGGAGGTGCGGCAAATCTAAGACAGACATCAATCTTCAGAACGTAATCCATAATCTCACCTATACAACCGATTTTCTAAAATAAAGTTCTAGCAGCCTCGACTGCCCGTTAGCGAGCGATGGTTAACCTTCGCATCTTCAGATCAAAACCCGCTGTGCGTATGCTGAGAATGAACTGAACGAGCCTTTCCCAGACCCAATCGTCTAGGTCAAGCGGAACGAGGACGATGAGAAATTGTGTAACAGTGAAACTGACAGCCGACCATCCATGAAAACCTGGTATGGGAACGGAATGTACCAAATTTCGATCATCCGATTAACATCGCCACAATAGTCGTTCTGCGGTCCATCAACCGAATCGGGTGAACTGACGTACACTTAATCCTCTCATTCATTGCATGTTCGTATAATTGGCCGCCAAATCAGCGTTCACCGATTCAGATGACTGACTTGATGGAACTCGAAATCAAGAAGCGAAATCATGCGAGCGCTCATGGAGATAGAAAGGCAAACCACTTCGATGGTTCATATGATCGGACCACAAGCCATCTATAACGTATGTATTCATAATATCAGACGGTTGCCAAGTGAGGCCTTATCGGGCAATCTAACCGCGAATTCTGACGGCTTCCCACAGTCGGCCGCTCGTTCAATACCCGATGCCACCGGAATTCCGCGAACCGGTCAGTGTTCCGCGATATTCCAGAACTCCCAACAATTCCATTAATCAAGTCGTAATTGACAGAGTAAAGCTAATGGCCACAAAAATGAAATCGGCTCTCTGCCTCGAATTCGGAAAACCCTTGATTATTGATCACATATTGATTGATGATCCTCGACGCGATGAAGTGAAAATTAAAATTTCAGCCTGTGGGATCTGTCATAGCGATATCGTTTATATGGACGGCGGCTGGGGCGGCAAACTGCCGAACCTGTTCGGACACGAAGCCGCGGGAATCGTTGAATCCTGCGGCGCTGGTGTCGACCATGTCAAACCCGGCGATCGAGTGGTGGTGTCGCTGCTCAGATCCTGCGGGCAGTGCTTTTACTGCAGTCGGCAGCAGTGGAGTCAGTGTGAGCATGCATATTCAACTGATGAACCAAACAGACTGCGGCTGACCGATGGAACGTCGGTCAATCGGGGACTCGGCACCGGGTGTTTTGCCGAGTATGCGATATTGCACAGATCGCAGGTGGTACGAATTCCAGACAGCATGAACCTGACCAGCGCTTCGCTGCTGACATGCGGCGTGATTACAGGTTTCGGAGCAGTCGTAAACACGGCATCCGTCAACACCGATGATCACGTTGTCGTGATTGGTGCTGGCGGCGTTGGCATCAACTGCATTCAAGCCGCTCATTGGCGTTCAGCCGCAACAGTCACTGCGGTTGATATCAGTGATGACAAGTTGAACTACGCAAAACGACTGGGTGCCACTCACGCGGTCAATTCAACGCATACGGACCCAATTGAAATCATATCTGAATTAACGCAGCAACGGGGGGCTGATTCCGTATTCATTGCAACCGGTCACCCCGCGGCGACGAAGAACGTACTGCGTCTGCTCCGCCCGGGCGGGAAACTCGTGTTGGTTGGCATGCCGCCCAACAACGTTTTCTTTTCCTTCGAAACGGTCGAGTTCATCGATGCCAACCAATCAATCCTCGGAAGCAAAATGGGCAGTTCCAATCTGCAGTCAGATATGACGAAACTACTGAACCTTCATAAAACCGGCAAGTTGGAACTAGATGCGCTCGTTTCTTCAACCTACCCGCTTGAGAGAATCAACGATGCAATTGATGCCACCCGCGCCGGTGTCGGCCTGCGCAACGTCATAGTCATGTAGCAGCCTACTGCTACGGAGCGCCAAGCGCAGATTCCTCACGCACCGCTTCCGCGAGGGTGTGGGCGATCTGTTCGATCTGTCGACTGTTGTCTCCCTCGACGAAAACCCGTATGACGGGTTCTGTGCCGGATGCTCGCAATAATACGCGTCCGCGGCCACTCAGTTTCGATTCAGCCGCCCGCAATTGGCTTTCCACTTTCGGCCAGTGCTTTAAATCCATCTGCGCCAGCGGAGTGGTGCGATTACGCAAACGTACGTTGACTTTGACCTGTGGCACGAGTTTCATACCGTCAACCAGTTCATTCAGGCTCAAGCCGGTGTTTTTCATCTCGGCAAGAATCTCCAGCGCGGCTGCCAGCCCGTCGCCGGGCATGCCGGTGTCACCATTCAATATGTGCCCACACTCTTCTCCACCGAGACTCCATCCAAGCTGCAGGAGGCGTTCAGCAATATGTCGGTCGCCAACTTCCGTCCGCTCAAAAGGAATGCCAATATCAGCAAACGCGCGTTCCAGACCAATGTTGCTCATCAGAGTTCCAACGACTCCGCCATCCAAACGGCTGTCGCGCCTGCGCGCCATTGCAATGACAAACAGCAGCTGGTCACCATTGATCAGATTGCCAGCTTCATCAACCATAAGGACTCGATCACCGTCGCCATCCAAAGCAATACCGACATCGGCATTGTGTTGCAAAGTCTGGGCTCGAATGAACTTACCTGAAGTGCAGCCACACTGATGATTGATGTTATATCCATCGGGACGGTTGCCGACTGCAATGACATCGGCCCCCAATTGCGTTAGAACTTTGGGTGCGATCCGATAACTGGCTCCATTCGCACAATCGACCGCGACTCGCAATCCATCAAGCGCGGACTGGAAAGTGGAACAAAGGTAGTCGGAATAACGCTCGACCGCATCGCTGACGACGGAATAACGGCCAAGGTCCGCCGCCCCGTTCACCCTGATTGGCAGTGACATCTTTTCTTCGATTGAACACTGACTGGTACTGGAGAATTTTCCGCCTGATGAACAGAGCAGTTTTATTCCATTATCGTGAGCTGGGTTGTGAGACGCACTGATGACGATTCCAGCCGCGGCATCAGCAGCCCGGCAGAAAAACGACACCCCCGGAGTCGGCATGCAGCCTAGAAATGAAACATTGAATCCAGCTGACAGCAGCCCACTCGCAATAGCCGTTTCAATGATACAACCGGAAATCCGGGTATCTTTGCCGATTACAACTTCTGAAGAATGAGCCTTCTGCTCATTGAGAACACACCCGATGCACCAGCCAAGTTTCAGCAGGGTCTGTGGGGTGATCGGTTCGCTGCCGAACCGACCCCGAATTCCATCCGTACCAAACAACCTCACGACGATTGGCACCGATTGGAAACAGAATGGCGCAATGAAGTGGGAATCGAAACTTGGCTATCGATCGCGGATAATTGACTGACCGGGTCAAGGACGTTCTATGCTTCACCACTCGCAGGATGATCCATACGAGGTTTGACTACGCGCTTTTTTTTCTTTTTGCCGCTGTAATCTTCCGTATCGTCCGATGATGACGAATCTTCATATTTGGATGCCGGTGACCGCGGTTTTTTTCCAGCCATGATATCGTCTATCTGATCGGCTTCCAATGTTTCCCAATCCATCAACGCCTTGGCCATCGTTTCGACTTTTTTTCGATTCTTTTCGATGATTTCTCGCGCCCGTGCGTACTGATCATCGACAATCCGCGTGACTTCCAGATCAACCTGCTCTGCAACGGCATTGCTCAGATTCTGGTGGGTGGACACATCGCGGCCCAGAAAAACCTCGGATTGATTGTCGCCGTATACCCGCGTACCCAGCTGATCGCTCATGCCCCAGCGGGATACCATTTTCTGTGCGATATCGGTCGCCTGCTCAAAGTCGTTCGAGGCACCAGTCGTCATCTGGTTCATAAACAGCTCTTCGGCGATCCTACCCCCCATCAGCACGGCGATGCGGGCCAGCAGGTATTCTCGATTGTGACTGTAACGGTCCTCCTCCGGCAACTGCATCGTAACCCCGAGTGCGCGCCCGCGCGGAATGATCGTAACTTTGTGTACGGGGTCGGTGTGATCCAGCACTTTCGCGACAACGGTATGGCCCGATTCATGGTAAGCGGTATTCAACAGTTCTTCTTCAGGCATAACGATCGAACGTCGCTCAACACCCATCAGCACTTTGTCTTTCGCCATCTCGAACTGCTCCATCGTAACGGTCTCACGATTGGCTCTGGCCGCAAAAAGCGCCGCTTCGTTGACCAGATTCGCCAAATCCGCACCCGAGAAACCGGGGGTCCCCCGTGCAATGATACTGGCATCGACGTCAGGGTCGATCGACACTTTCTTCATGTGAACCTTAAGAATCTGCTCGCGGCCGCGAATATCGGGCAATGGGACATGTACCTGTCGGTCAAACCGTCCCGGACGCAGCAATGCGGGATCAAGAACATCGGGCCGGTTGGTCGCGGCGATGACGATGACGCCTTCGTTGCCCTCAAAACCATCCATTTCAACAAGCAGTTGATTCAAAGTCTGCTCGCGCTCATCGTGTCCACCACCGAGTCCGGCACCGCGTTGACGGCCGACAGCATCGATTTCATCGATGAATATGATGCATGATGCGTTTTTCTTGGCCTGCTCGAACATATCTCGCACTCTTGACGCGCCGACACCGACAAACATCTCGACAAAATCCGATCCAGAGATGGAGAAAAAGGGCACCTTGGCCTCGCCAGCTATTGCCCGTGCCAGCAGTGTTTTCCCCGTACCGGGATTGCCAGTCATCAGCACACCGCGAGGAATCCGTCCACCCAGCGCATTGAATTTGCTTGGCGCGCTGAGAAAATCAACCAGCTCGCTGACCTCTTCCTTCGCCTCCTCGATGCCAGCCACGTCGGCGAACGTTACCCGGTTCTTGTCTTCCGTCAGCAGTCGAGCGCGACTCTTGCCAAAACTCAGGGCCCCGCGGCCTCCACCACCCTGCATCTGCCGCATGAAAAATATCCATACGCCAATCAGCAGCAGGAGCGGAAACCAACTGATAAACAGCTGCATCAGCAGTGAAGGAGATTCCTCCTTCTGCGCCACAATGGTTACACCCGCATTCACCAAATCGTCAACCAGTTTTGGATCGTCTGGCGCATACGTTACAAAAGGGTCGCCAGTCGAAAAAACTCCGACGACGGTGCGCCCGTCTATAACGACTTTTTCGACACGCCCCTGCTTTACGTCAGACAAGAAAGTCGAATACTCAATCTCCTTGCGCGGCGTGGAGTCGGTCGGCGCAAAGTTTTTGAAAATTGCCATCAGCACCATCGCGATGACAACCCACAGTAGGAGATTTTTTGTGATTCCCAAGATATCTGTCCTGTTTAATTTATCGATGCCCGTTTCAACGAATTTCGGCCTGAAAGTGAAATCGAAAACTTCCGTCCATCCCATCTAACAGAATAAATGTGGTTTGGCGAATTGATTTACAAGCCCCACATCTCAATTGACAATTGACTGAACATTCCATTTTATCAGATTGATCAATGAATCGTGCCGCTACATGCCTTGACGCCACCGTTGACGGCGACGGTCGCCTGCGCCGTGCCACTCATCAGACCCCACCATGTCGCCGGTCTTTTCACCAGATGGCGACGATAGACTTAAGCACCTGCCGCTGGCAGTCAGTTTCCTCTTCCACCATTCCAATAGGCCTGTCCTACCGGGTTGGTTCCGCAACGCCTGCACTGGCCCGCATCGGGAGCCGCGACTGTGATTTGCCCTGACCGTCGATGACCTCTAAATCAAAATGTGAAGCGATGTTAAAGTTTCTCGGGGGTGTTGACCTGATCAACAATGTTCAACATCCCTGAATGTTTATACAACATCGGTCAGAAGCGATGCACTGCATTTGAGAGGCAATTTCGCTGTCTTCATTTTGAGCGGTCAGAGGGAGTGATTGTAAAGCAATTGAAGCATCGGTCAGAGACGGGAATGGTGCGGCATTGGAAATCAGCGAGGTGCAGGGTGGTGCGATTCGAAATCAGCGCGTTTTGGGACGGTGTTGGTGGTGCCGATGGCACGGTCGGCGGTGCCGCCAGGCGTGCGAGGCGAAGTTCAGGCGCGCCGGCCCCTCAGCCGCCGGCTGCTGGCGCACCGAGTGCCGTCGGTCGGGGAGCTAAGCGGCCTGTGGCAGGGCCAGATGTCTCAGCGAGCGGGTGCGCCTCGGCTGGCCATGGCGGAACGCACTGAGGGCGACCGCCTGTTGGATGACGGTGGCCAGCAGCACCTGCAGGGCGGTCTGCGCCAGGCCCCGCGTGTGGCGCCGGTCCAGGCCACAGATGCCGCCGAGACGGGCATTGATGCGCTCGGTCGCCGAGCGGCGGGCATACCACCGGCGCCAGGTGGACGAGCAGCGCGGGGTGGGCGTGAACAGCCGTCGGTCGAACTGCAGCGGCACCCGCACCGACAGCCCCTGCCGCCGGGCCTGGCTGCCATTGTCCTGCAGGCATTCATCGAAACCGATGCAGGTCTGTTTGGCCGGACAGCGGAAGCGCAGCGTGCCGCGGTCTCGCTCATAACCGACCAGCGTCATCGCCCGCCGCTCAGCGGTGTGCGGACAGTAGCAGTGCAGCGCCCCGTGCTCATCATAACTGACATTGGTGTAAGGCTCCAGGGTCTTGGTGTGCGACAGCCCCTGCCGCACATCCGGCTGTTGGCGGTCGACCGTCCACAGCTGCCGATTGTCAATGATCGGTCGGATCTGCCAGCGGTCCCACAGTGTCGCCTTCAGGGGCCCGCTGTCCAGGCCGCGGTCGGCGACGAACGACTGGGCCCGCTGCGCCAGTTGCGGATGCCGGTCGAACAGCTGTGGCAGCAGTCGGTCAAGCGTTTTGACCTCACTGCTTGACGCCGGGGTGGTGAAGCTGAACACCGGCACCTCTAAGTTGACATCCGAAAACACCATGATGGCGTAGCCGAAACAGGTGTTTTTCTTGCACTTCTTCCGCCCTTTGACATAAGTCGTCTTGGCGCCCCAGGTGGCGTCCGGATCCCCGGTGCGTGCCGTGCGGCGCGGAGCCGGATCAGTGTCGGGTGGCGGTGTGTCGGCATCCGGGGTGCGGTCTTTGTCGTCCGGACCGTCCAGCGAGCGGCCGTTCGCCCAGCTGGCGATCCATTTGCCATCGAAGCCGAGGGCCTGACCGAAATCGGGACACTGCGCCATCAGCTGGGTGACCAGCTCATGCTGCATGTCGCTGACCAGCCCGGTCTGCGTTTCCAGGGCCGCCAGCTGTTTCTGGAAGCGACAGAAGGCGGCGGCGGTCGGGCAGCGCCAGCGGGTGATCGGCTCGCTCATCGTCCAGCCGTCTGCGGTGCGCACCGGACGGCTGTGTCGCACGACCTGCGGGGTGATGTCAAAGCCGCACAGACGCATCAGCTGCGGGTTGCAGCGCAGGGCGGCGACCAGGTTCTGAACGGTGCCCAGCTGCAGCACGATGCGGGCCACGAAGGCGGCCAGCATGGCGGCGGGCGGGTAGTCGTTGCGGCCGTGGCCGCGCTGGTGCCGCAGGGCGTCGATGATCGGTTGAAGCGGCAGGACGTTGAGCACCTGCTGGAGGTTGGCGAGGCCGTGGTGAGCGAACTGTTCATCGTCTTGACGGCGCAGAGAGTCGGTTTCGTCGAACAGGTTGGTCTGTTTTTGCGTCATGATGGGGGATCTGGATGGGGTTGTGGAATAAAGAATGAAATATTATATGATATGATAATGAAAAGAATGTGATGAATTGTTTATTTCATTCATTTATTTAACTGGGAGAGTTTTGGTGGTTGTGGATCAGGTTGGAAAACGTAAGTGTCTGATAATAGGAGGTCGGGTTGGGAGAAACGATTTTTTCAGGGTGGAATTAATGCATACAATATCAATTACTTATAAACATCGTAAACGCCTCGTACTCTTTCCAGTCACCTTTGCGTTTCTTATAGTTGTTGAGAATTTCTGGCGTTGGCGCCAGCTCTGGCCGGTGAATGTAGTCGATCTGCTTTATTTCTTTAAGAAAGTATTCCAGATCGTCTCTTTTGGAAAATCCTGCCAACTGTGAAACGTTGTTCAGCCGAATATCAACAACACGCTGTACACCTGCTTTCTCCAATAGAGGAAAAAACTCATTTGCCTTCTTCTTAGTGAATCCAATGGTTAACAGCTCGATTTTAGGCATTAGTCCCGCTCGCTTCGTACGCTATATTGTTTTCTTGTCGACAGTAAGCCTCCTCAATGCAATCCTGCTCAGCACGAATTAAGTCAGGTTCAATACTGAACATTTTCATCAGTCTTTTTTCGGCTGCGGAATTTGATTCCAATCCTCCGTCATCAAGAATATGAAAAATATCGAGTTCATGATCTCTTAGTTCTTTGCAAATGAGAATGGTTCGATGGCAGGTAAGGGGATCTTTTTCGGCACACATAAGTGCGACTTGATTGTTTTCCATCTCTTTTTTCAGCTGATAAATGCCATCCTTGAAAAGTTGTCCCCGAGCAAGACGCTCGTATTGCACCTTTCCGTCTCTGTAGTCATCTGGATTCTTACTTCGTGCACCAAGCTCATTTCCCAGAAAAACATAAGAAATATCTTGCTCCTGAAGTGACCTCTTCAACGACTCGCGATTGAACTGCGGGTTGTACCGGCTATATGGCATGGAACGCACATCAAAGACAGTTGAAACATCGTGAGTTTGAAGTAAATTGATGAAACGTTCAACAGTGTGAGTCGAATGGCCAATCGTGAACAGTTTGCAGCTCATCAATTTGCTTTGGGATAATTTTGGATGATTGAGGTCAATAGTGCGACCATGGAAATAAAAAGCCACGAGCCGTGGCCCGTGGTAGGCGGTGAAAAAATTCCACCGGGATGATAAAAGTTTTATAAATCATAATTATACATAATATCTGACAATGAAAAACAATACAGGATAAAAGTTTCGCATAGTAGCCTTCATTGATGGATTTAATCTTTATCATGCAATACTCGATTTAGGTGAATATCATCTGAAGTGATTGAATTTACGGATAATAATGGAAGAATTCATTGGCACAAATGCCCAGATGTTGGGTAAAAGCATACAAATTCGCTGCTTTGCATCCCTCCTGAACCCCATTTCGCCGGTACGGACTTGGAATGTCGGACGAATTTTTTCGCTTGGACTGTGCCGTGTTGACATCAGTTATCTTAGGAGTCCATAAATTTCACTACCAGCAGATCAACATTGGAAAATTCCAAGTTGTCGGAAAAGATAACGAACACAATCTGCATTCCTGACAGCGGACGGTCGGCAACCGGCCTGAAATCGGCAATGATTTACCATTTCGTTAAGTCACATTGACTATTGCAACGAAGCATTAAATCTATCTCATTGTAAAATATCGCACTTGGAAATGACCATCGCGCCAATCGTGCCAATTCGTATGGGCCGAGCTGATCGTACTTATCACACCATAACCAAACTGGCAGGACTTGATTCCCTCAACCGCCAACTGGTGATCATATTCGGTACGATTCACTTTTTCCGTGCGACGGACTGAACAGATTTTTCTATAACACACGCTGGGGAGACTAACATGACTGCAGGGAGTTGGATTCCTGTTACACTCGGAATTTTGGGATTGATATCCGCGTTCATCATCTTCAATGTTGTAAAACGCTACCCCGTTGGAGAAGGCAAAGTCGTCGAGATTTCCGACGCAATTCACAAAGGCGCCATGGTCTTCATGCGCCGGGAATACACGATTCTCGCGATATTCATCGTCGTCGTAGCCGTGCTGATCGCTCTATCCGATCTCGGCCTCAATACCATGTACGCATTTCTGTTAGGTGCATTCTGCTCCGGCAGCGCTGGCTACATTGGTATGTACACCGCCACCAAGGCCAATGTCAGAACCACCACCGCGGCCAACACGAAAGGCGCTTCGGATGCGCTGACCGTCGCCTTTTACGGTGGTTCAATCATGGGGCTCACCATCGCCGCCATGGGACTGTTTGGATTGGGACTGCTCTACCTGTACTTCGGTGGCGACCCGGAAGCCGCACATGCCATACACGGCTTTGGAATGGGCGCTTCCTCAGTCGCCCTGTTTTCACGAGTGGGTGGCGGCATATTCACCAAGAGCGCAGATGTCGGCGCCGATCTGGTCGGTAAAATTGAAGCGGGAATTCCGGAAGATGATCCGCGCAATCCAGGCGTCATCGCTGACAATGTCGGCGACAACGTGGGTGATGTTGCCGGGATGGGCTCCGACATTTTCGAATCATACTGTGGCTCCATGATCGCCACAATCGCGATTGCCGCAACCTTGAGTGACTCAGAAATCGGCACACAACACGTCCTGATGTTTCTACCGCTTGCGCTGGCATCGACGGGGATCGTCTGCTCATTGCTTGGTATTGTTCTGGTTAGAGTCTTCACCAGCAGATCGGCCGAAGTCGCGCTCAGGATCGGCACGGTCGGCGCGTCAATTATATTCATCGCCGCCGCAGCCGCCGTGATTTCCTGGGTGGATGTCAGCCTCGCAGTTTGGGGTTCGGTTCTCGTTGGCGCCGTGGGTGGCATTGTTATTGGTCTGGTTACCGAATACTACACCGCTGGCAAACCGATCCGAAAAATAGCCGAAGGAGGCGAGACGGGACCGGCCACCGTCATGATCAACGGCCTGTCCATTGGCATGCAGTCTGTTACCGTACCCCTGCTGGTGCTCTGCGTCATCATTTACGTCGCCAGCTCACTGGCCGGACTCTACGGCGTCGGCATCGCCGCCGTCGGTATGCTGGCGACGGTCGGAATGACCATGGCAATCGATGCTTATGGCCCGGTGGCGGACAATGCCGGGGGCATCGCCGAAATGGCGGGCCTCGGGGATGAGACCAGAGAAATTACCGATTCGCTGGATGCCCTAGGCAACACAACCGCAGCAATCGGTAAAGGATTCGCAATTGGCGCGGCGGCATTGGCCGCACTGGCGATCATTACGGCATTCATCGAAACGGTCGCCCACAACAATCCCGACTTCTCCCTCCAGATCAACAATCCCGTGGTTTTGGCAGGTATGTTTCTTGGCGGCATTTTTCCCTTTTTGGTCAGCAGCATGACCATGACTGCAGTCGGTGACGCCGCGTTTGACATGATCAAGGAAATTCGCCGGCAGTTCCGGGAAATTGATGGTCTGCTTGAAGGAAAGGCGGAACCCGATACCGAACGTTGCATCGATATCGCCACCCGTGCCGCACTTAAAAGAATGGTGCCTCCGGGGGTGTTGGCGGTCGCGGCACCAGTGGTCGTCGGCTTTTCTCCGCTGGGTGCCGAAGCGCTCGGCGGCATGCTGGGCGGCGCGCTAATCGGCTGTGTACTCCTCGCTCTCACCATGGCAAACGCAGGGGGAGCATGGGACAATGCGAAAAAACATGTTGAAAAAGGCAATCTGGGCGGAAAAGGCTCCGATGTTCACAAGGCAACAGTCGTCGGCGATACGGTCGGTGATCCCTTCAAGGACACTTCGGGACCTTCAATGAACATCCTGATCAATGTCATGGCCATCGTCAGCCTCGTCATTGCTCCGCTGCTCTAAGCGACCAATCTGATCAGACTGGCAGACGCCCACGAAGGGCCTCGGCCAGTCTGGCCCATCAGTCGTTTCCCGGCGTACTCAGCGGCTTACCGGGTTCGATCTGAAAGATGTTTTCAAGATTGAGTTCTGCAATCAGTGCATCCGCGGCAGGAATGCCATGCTCCCGCTGCACGTCGGCCAAAATCATCCGCGCCGAATTGCGGTTGTAGTAGCCGCCGAATTTGACCTGAACCTGCAGCAGCTCTCTGGCCCGATCGATGGTCATCGTCATGTCCGTTAATCCTAATCTTTCCAGTTCCGTGGCAGTTTCTTTTCCACCAGCTCATTTCTGAGTCTGACATATTGTGGCATCCCTTTGGCATACGGCGGATATTCTTCCCCCTCAATCAGCGGTAACAGATAGCTGCGCGCCTTCTGAGTGATACCGTATCCGTCTTCCGTGATGAAATCGCGCGGAAGGAACTTTTCCACATTGGCAACCTGCGCCAGATCTGCCGGCACAATCTCCCATTCATACGGGTCATCGGCAAGTCTGCGTACCGCCGGCATCCGGGTCGTCTTTCCCTCCGCCGCATACTCAACTGCGCGCCTGCCCAATGCATACGTCTGCTCGAAATCCGTTTTCGAAGCAATATGCCGTGCCGAGCGCTGCAGATAGTCGGCAATCGCATAGTGAAATTTGTAACCCAGGTCCTCTCGAATCATATGCGCGATGAGCGGTCCGACACCGCCGAGCTGAGCGTGTCCAAACGCATCGCGGGTGCCCTGTTCAGCCAGAAAAGACCCATCAGAATATCGTGCGCCTTCGGATGCCACCACTGAAACATATCCCGCCGATTCAACGCATTGTCTGACCCGTTGCATGAATCGGTGCCGATCAAATGGAATTTCCGGGAACAGAATGACGATCGGAATGTCGGTGTCAGCGTCGGATGCAAGACCCCCAGCAGCCGCAATCCAGCCAGCATGGCGCCCCATCACTTCAATGATGAACACCTTGGTCGACGTAGACGCCATGGATGCGACATCAAAACTCGCCTCCCGGGTTGAAACGGCGATGTACTTGGCCACGGACCCAAAGCCGGGACAGCAATCGGTGATCGGCAGGTCGTTGTCAACCGTTTTGGGAATATGATTGACGGTCATGTCTCGATTTCGAGTTTCGGCCTGCAGGGCCAGCTTGAGACAGGTGTCGGCTGAATCACCACCACCGTTATATAGAAAATGTCGGATGTCGTGCTGGTTGAAAACCTCGAATATGCGTTCGAATTCCCGGTGCTGACGGTCGGGATCCTGCAATCTGTAGCGACAGGAGCCGAATGCGCCAGATGGCGTATGCCGGAGCGCGCGAATGGCGTCAGGAGCTTCCAGACCGACATCGATCAGCTCCTCGTTGAGCACACCGAGAATTCCGTTTTTTGCCGCATAAACCCTGTCAATGGCCTCGCGATGCTCGGCGCACGCGTCAATGACCGCCGCCGCGCTGACGTTGATAACCGATGTTACGCCGCCTGACTGAGCATAAAGCAGGTTTCCTCTAACTGTCATTTGCTGGTTGCCGATAAAAAGTGAGGCTCGTCAATCAAGGTCGGCGGCCGTAGCCCCCGGCACATAGCCCTGCGACTGACCGAACTGGTCCGCCTGAGACTGCAGCAGTGCGGTCACACAGTTTACCACGTTGGTGTAAGTTTGCTGCGCGCCAGAAAACTGTTCGTCTGGCTGATAGAAAAAGAACCCCCGAAATTCGTCCTCGCCCATCTTGATCAGTACAAAATTACAATCCAAGGCATTCCAGAAAATCGCCGGCCGTTCAACCCGTTCATCTTTCTCCATGTCGAGCTGAACTTCGCAGTCTGCCAAGTGAATGTCAATGGGATTTCTGTACCGCTCAGTCAAAACCCGTTCAACCGCTTCCAACTCCCCGTCCGTGTAATCTAGCATGATGGTAGGAAATTATAAATTCGTCAGCGACGCGGTCAACTGCAGTTGGAGGGATTCATTCCGCCGTCGTCACTGAGATCTGGCGGGAATCACCATCCCAGCTTGAGACGCGTCTCTCAATTCTTCGTATGACCCATACATTCCGAATAAAATGCTAGGCATTGTGCTGAATACAATGTGAATCATACGTATGTTGCGATTGGTATTTCTGGGGCCGCCTGGGTCAGGTAAAGGCAGTCAGGCAAAATTTGTCGTCGAGCGTTACGGCATCGACCATATATCAACAGGCGAACTGCTGCGAACTGCGGTCCGCGAGGAATCCGGTCTGGGCACTCAGATTACCGACATCATGCAGCAGGGAAGCCTAGTCCCTGATCAGATCGTGCTGCAGCTGATTTCAGAGTATCTCGATTCATGCGATCTGTCAACTGGATTTCTGTTTGATGGATTTCCCAGAAGCCTGAATCAGGCCGAGCGGCTGGAAGCCATCCTCGCAAAACGAAACGTGCCCCTGTCATTCGTGCTGCATCTGCATATTGAGCGGGAGGCCGTCGTCAGGCGACTGTCAGGTCGGCGAAACTGCTCGAACTGCGGACGCATCTATAATGTTTATTTTGATCCGCCGCAGATTGAAGATCAGTGTGATGTCTGTGGTACCGCAGGGACGTTGATCCGGCGAGCCGATGACAACGAACAGTCGATACAGCACCGCTTGAGTGTTTATGAATCCGAAACTCAGCCGCTGCTCGAGTTTTATGAAAACGCCAGTCTGTTGCGAACGGTTGATGCTTCGGGGGGTGCTGAGGATGTCGCCAAAGCAGTGAATCGCATCGTTCAGCTGGAACTCAGCCGGTCATAATGCATCACGCGGCTGAAGACTGAAGAGGTGCTTTGACCGAAGCCAATCGATATGCCAATTCAAAATTTTCCAAAGACGCGGATGCGGCGAATGCGTAAGCACGAATTCAGCCGCTCAATGATGCGTGAGTCGCAGCTGACTCCGGCGGACCTGATTCAGCCGGTGTTCGTTTGTGAAGGCTCCAATTACAGGGAATCCGTCGCATCGATGCCAGGCATTGAACGGCTCAGCATCGATCTCTTGGTTGCGAAAGGCAAGCGTCTTCAGGATCTGGGCATTCCCGCCCTGGCCGTTTTTCCTGTTGTACCCAAAGAAAAAAAGTCGGTGGACGCCGCTGAGGCGTACAACCCCAACGGCCTGGTCCAACGGGCCATCGCCACATTGCGCGAGGCACTGCCGGAACTCGGCGTAATGGCGGATGTGGCGCTTGACCCGTTCACCCTGGACGGTCATGACGGAATCGCAGACGATTCCGGTTACGTGGTCAATGACAGAACTCTTGACGTAGTCGTCAGACAGGCACTCTCGCAGGCACGCAGTGGCGTGTCGATCGTAGCGCCTTCTGAGATGATGGATGGACGCATCGGGATCATCAGGCAGGCGCTTGAAGCTGAAGGTTATCAAGATGTTCTGATCATGTCTTACGCGGCCAAGTATGCATCTTCATTCTACGGCCCGTTTCGAGATGCGGTGGGGTCGGCATCGGAACTGGCGGGGCGCGACAAACGAAGCTATCAGATGGATCCGGCAAACAGCGACGAAGCTCTGCGCGAAGTGGCGCTTGACATCACCGAAGGAGCCGATATGATCATGGTCAAGCCTGGCATGCCTTATCTGGACATCGTTCAGAGGGTCAGGACTGAGTTCTCCATGCCGACCTATGTTTATCAGGTGAGCGGCGAATACGCCATGCTGATGGCCGCAATTGAAAACAATTGGCTCAGCGAAAGGGCCGTCATTATGGAATCGCTGATCGGCTTCAAACGGGCCGGTGCGGATGGCGTGCTGAGTTATTTCTCGGAACGCGTCGCCGAGTGGCTGTCATAACGCCGACGGAGCACTTCTAGATCTGCCATGCTCAGACGCACCAGACCCACCGAAATCAAACTTCACAAGCACTCGCGCATGGTCGAAATCTCATTCGATGATGGCAAGACCTTTAAACTTGGCTACGAATATCTGCGAGTCTACTCTCCGTCCGCTGAAGTGCAGGGACACGGACCTGGCCAGGAAGTACTTCAGTATGGCAAAGAACGGGTCAACATCTGGGCGATTGAACCGGTTGGAAATTATGCGGTAGTGTTCAAATTTGACGACAATCACGACACGGGCATTTACTCCTGGGATCTGTTGTACGAGCTCGGCGCGAATCAAGATCGGTACTGGCAGGCCTACCTTGATCGACTCCAGGAAGTGGGTTATCAACGCCAGGAAATTGCGTACTGATATCAAACGTGACAGGTAACGATCAACGGAATGCGTCGACTCAATTCGGCACCCACCGGGTTACCGAGTCTGAAAAAGATCGGCTTGTCGAACAGGTTTTCAGTTCGGTTGCGCAGAACTATGACCTGATGAATGACCTGATGTCGTTCGGTATACACCGGATATGGAAACGACTGGCTGTCGCGCAGCTTGGTGTACGCCGCGACAGTACGGTTTTGGATGTGGCCTGCGGCACTGCCGACCTGAGTCTGGCGATAGCCAAAAAACTGG
Organism: Arenicellales bacterium; assembly: GCA_965205205.1. Taxonomy (GTDB): domain Bacteria; phylum Pseudomonadota; class Gammaproteobacteria; order Arenicellales; family JAJDZL01; genus JAJDZL01. The sequence continues at coordinate 1,739,213 of CBDBFX010000002.1, read as the reverse complement.
GGCCGAATGGCAGCCTTGTACTGACCGACATCAACCCATCCATGCTGCGGCTCGGACGGAATCGAATGATCGATCGCGGTCATCTTTCGCAGTTCAGTTACGTTCAGTCCGACGCGGAGCACCTGGCGTTCGCGGAGGACACTTTTGACCGCATCGTCATTGCATTCGGACTTCGCAACGTTACCCGGATTGAGCAGGCGCTGAAATCAATGCACCGCGTCCTGCAGGTTGGCGGTAAATTGCTGGTACTGGAATTTTCCCAGCCCGTGCTCCCGCTTCTGGATAAGATTTACAGCGGTTATTCGTTCAAGGTCATTCCGGCGATGGGGGAATTTGTGGCCCGCGACCGCGCCAGTTACCAGTACCTGGTTGAATCAATCCGTCAGCACCCCAATCAGGAGGTACTGGCGGACATGATGGCGCAGGTGGGGTTTGAACGCGTTGAATATTTCAACTTGACAGGCGGTATCGTGGCTTTGCATCTGGGCTGGAAACTGTAAGGAATCATCTGATGGGCCGAAACCCATACCTCAGCTATTTCAATGCTGAACTGACTGACGCGTTGAGTAAATCGATCAACCGCGCCGCGCGCTCATCCTCCCAGATTCGCGAACTGATTCATGTCATGGAAAATAAGTCCATCCACTTTCAGCTGACCGATATCAACTATCGGTTCACAGTCAGCGTCGTCGACCGTACCGTTCAGATCGACAGCGCTTCCAACGTTTCGGCAGATGTGGTCATGCGTACGACTTTGCCGAAAATGATGGCGCTCATCGCATCTGGGAATTCTGGGGCCGACAGCTTGAAAGGTATCGAAATTAACGGTGACGTGAATCTGATGCATCAGCTGCATCGGGTTTTCATTCATCTTGAATTTGACTGGGAAGACGAACTGTCTCAGCGGATTGGAGATATTCCTGCGCGCCGGCTGGGCAACTTGGTCCGCTGGGGCAGGCGCCAGGCTGAAGCTGCGCGCGAGTCGATCCGCGACAGTGTTCGCCACACACTTGTCGATGAACAGTACCTGGTGCCGGAAAAAAGCAGGGTGGAAAAGTTTCTGAATGATGTGGACACCCTGCAGGCCGACACCGACCGACTGGACCAGCGCGTCGGCCGTCTGGAGCGTCAACTCAGGCAATGAACCTATTCGCCCGTTCTAAACGCCTCTGGCAGATTGTCAGGACCGCCCGCCGACATGGGCTTGATGAGGACCTCGAACCTTATCTGAAGTTTGACCTTGTCAAGTACGCGATTAAACTCATTTTCGGCGCGCCTCAATATGATCTCGACAAGTCCTATGGCTCCCGTCTGCGCGATGCGCTGCAGGACCTCGGTCCCATATTCATCAAATTTGGACAGATCATGTCGATGCGACCGGACGTATTTCCTGAACACATCGTCAAGGAACTGAGCCCACTGCAGGATCGGGTGGAACCGTTTTCCAGTGAGGCCGCGCGATCTCGCATTGAAAAAGCGCTTGGCCAGCCGATCACCGAAATTTTCAGTCATTTTGATGACATACCGATTGCTTCAGCATCCGTTGCGCAGGTGCACTTTGCAGTGCTGAAATCAGGTGAGGATGTAGTCGTCAAGGTATTGCGTCCAGGAATTGAGAAACAGGTGCGCGGTGACATCCAGGTCATGCTGACATTTGCGAGGCTGTTCAGGATGTGCTGGCCAAAGGCCAAAAACTACAACCCGGTTGAAGTGATTCAGAGTTATGCGAAAACCATAACGAGCAGTCTTGATTTCATGGTTGAAGCCGCCAGCTGCAACCGATTCAGAATGCAGTACCGCAATGATCCGTTTCTGAATGTGCCGCGCGTTTACTGGAAATACAGTCGTTCTGAGATCATGGTGATGGAACGGGTGGCTGGCATTCCGATCCGCGAAGTGGGCGCGCTGAAAGAAGCCGGCGTCGATCTGCAGAAACTGTCTGATAATCTGATCAGAATGTTTTTTATGCAGGTGTTCGACGACGGTTTTTTTCATGGCGACCTTCACCCTGGCAATATGTTCGTTTCCGAATCCGGGGTACTCAACATCGTGGATTTTGGCATTACCGGAAGCCTCTCGGATGTGGACCGAAATTATCTGGTGGATAACATTACTGCCATTTTGAATCGCGACTACAGAGAGGTGGTCGACGCCCACATCCGCTCAGGCTGGGCGCCGCCGGACATTTCGCCGGAACGCTTTGAAGTTGCGATTCGAACGATCTGCGAACCGTTTAATGACCAACCGGTAGGTGAGCTGTCGTTCGGCAAGCTGATGGGGCGGCTGTTCCTGATGACGCGGGAATTCAACATCATCATTCAGCCGCAGCTGCTGCTGTTTCAAAAAACCTATCTGAGTCTGGAAGGTCTGACGCGGATGCTGAATCCAGAAGTGAACATTCCCGATACGGTGCGACCCATACTGAACAACTGGGTGCGGGAGAAATACTCACTGCGCAGCGTCGGTGACAAATTGAAATCCGAATTCCCACATTGGATCACCGACAGTCCAGAACTGCCCAAACTGATTCATCAGGTGCTCAGCAATCTGCGACACCAGCAGATGCGAGATATGAGGACCAAGGTCGCCAACGATCGAGACCGGTCCTACCGGAAACTGTTTTTTTTGGCACTGGGCATTGCTTCGCTGATGACGGTGCTGATCGGATGGCAGTTGAGCGGATTCGGTCTTCTGAGCATTCTGCTCATCGTCGTCGGCATCGTCTCGATGGGAAAAGCCTGGCCGCGCGATGATCACTAGCGGACTCACTCGACACTGAATCGTCGAAGACGAAGGGCGTTGCCGATGACTGATACGGAAGAAAGACTCATGGCGGCCGCTGCAAACATCGGCGACATCAGTATCCCAAACGTTGGATACAGCACACCGGCGGCCACCGGTATACCGACTGCGTTGTAACAGAAAGCAAAGAAAAGATTCTGTCGGACATTGGCCATCGTCGCTCGGGCTACCGAGTGGGCGCGGACAATGGCTTCGAGATCTTCACTCAGAATCGTTATGCCAGCACATTCCATCGCCACATCCGCGCCACTTCCCATGGCGATGCCCACATCAGCCTGTGCCAATGCGGGCGCGTCATTGATGCCATCACCGGCCATCGCAACAATGCCACCCTTCAGCTGCAGTTCTTGCACCAGTTCCAGTTTATCCAGAGGCGACAGTTCGGCATAAATTCGTGATATGCCGCATCTCTCAGCGATGGCTTTCGCCGTGTCTTCGCGATCGCCTGTTGCCATCACGATTCGAATGCCACGTTTTTTCAAACTGTCGACAGTGGCCGGGCTGGAAGGCTTGATGTTGTCGGAGACCTCGATGGCAGCCGCATATCGACCGTCCAGCGCCAGATAAACCACAGTGCTCAATGTCTGCGGCACCTTCTCGGACTGTTGTGCGTCCTGTAAATTCCGTATCTCAAGTGACTCCATAAAACTCAGGTTGCCGGCCGCCACCCGCCAGCCGTTGACCATTCCCATCACACCCCTGCCAGTTACCGCCTCAAATTCGGTTGCCGTCAGTACCGGTGCATCTTGTTTTTCCGACTCGCTGACAATCGCCGCGGAAAGCGGATGTTCACTGAAACGCGCAATGGCCGCGGCATACGCAAGTGCCGTTTTCTGCGGCATGTTCTGACACCTAACGCGAGTTACCACTGGATTTCCAGTCGTCAGCGTACCGGTCTTGTCAATGATCAGCGTATCAATCTTTGGCAGCGTTTCGAGCGCCTCGGCCTCTTTAACCAACACACCCGACAGAACGGCCTGTCCGACGCCAACGGTAATTGACATGGGCGTCGCCAGACCAAGCGCGCAGGGACAGGCGATGATCAATACCGACACGAATGCAAGCAACGCCAAATTGGCATTACCCGGTGGCGCCCAGATCAGCCAACTCAGCAGGGCGAAAAACGCAACCGCAATCACAATGGGGACAAACCATGCGGCGACGGCATCGGCAGTCCGCTGAATCGGTGCGCGGCTCAGCTGCGCTTTACCAACCATATGAATGATCTGTGACAGAGTGGTCTGCGACGCGACTCTTTCAACTTCCATATCGAAGGTTCCACTTCCATTCAACGTTCCGGCCGACACTGCATCACCGACCGACTTTTGTATCGGCAACGCTTCCCCGGTCAACAGCGATTCATTCACATCGGAGGTGCCGCTGACGACCGTACCATCTAGAGGAACGCTTTCACCGGGTCTCACTCGCAAGCGGTCACCGGCCAGAATCTCGTCGAGTTCAGCCTCCTCCAGTTTTCCAGATTCTGTAAGCTTCATCGCGGTCCGCGGCATGAGCTTCATCAGTGAACGAATCGCCCTGCCTGTTCGTTCGCGTCCCTTGAGTTCCAGAATCTGTCCAATGAGCACTAAAACAATAATCACCGACGACACTTCGAAATATACGCCGGAGCCGGTCGCAGCATTGCCAAACACCTGCTCCGACCAACTGGGAAACAGCACCAATGCAACACTGAAAAGGTAGGCCGTGCTGGTACCCAGCGCAATTAGGCTGAACATATTCAAAGCACGGCTCTTTATTGATTTCAGGCCCCGCTGTAGGAACGGCCAACCGCACCAAAGCACAATCGGTGTGGAAAGCAGGAGCTGCAACCAGTTGGAAATGCTCTCGCTGACGATGCGGTCAATCGGAATGCCAAGATGGGGGGACATGGCGAGCAGTAAGACCGGCAATCCCAGCACCAGACCGACTTTGAAACGTTTGAGAAAATCAATGAGTTCTAGATTCGGTACGTCTGCTGACTGCATCGGATTCATCGGCTGCAGCGCCATACCGCAGGAGGGGCACTCACCGGCCCCGATCTGAGTGACTTCAGGGTGCATGGGACACGTAAACTGAGTGTCCGCCGACCATTCGGTCGAATCTGCCGCCGCGCCAATTTCAGGATTCAAATACTTCTGCGGGTCTGACTGAAATTTGTTCAGACACCCACTGCAGCAGAACCAATACGTTTCACCATCAACAATACAGTGATGTCGAGACTTTTCGGGAGTCACGCGCATCCCGCACACAGGATCGTCAACCTGTGATGCGGACTTGATTTCAGCTGCTGAATTTTCCATTGTAGATTTTCAGATTCGACTGAGGCGATGATTCAGATGGATGTGGGGCTCTTTCCTGTCTTCGAACATAGTCAGGACCCGTCCGCACACACCACAAGCCGTGATGGAGAACTTGTGGATGGTTTGCGCTTCGAGTATCAGTTCTGGAATCGCCCAGCATCGCTGCGGGCCTGTTTCAATTGTAAATCTGTAATATGATACTAGGGGAGAAAAATGTAGAATCTGCAATTTTTTGGCGGTCAACACTTCGTGACAGGTCGCGAACTGTTGGTTGACCCAGTGACTGTGGCCCAGTCGGCAGTAGCGATTAACTTTAGTAATTGTGACCTAATCCAAATACACTCCAGTCTGTTGACGTTGCCGAAGAATTAAATGGACACTCAGGATGCTTAGAGAACCTGAAATTAGCGGTGTCAGCGTTGTGATGTCGGGAAACTTCAATCCGGTGATTTTTACACCGGCTTGGTTTGCACTTCATGAACTGCTACCGAAACAAACCGCCGACAATGCGGAGCTGACTATCATCCATCCAGACCTGTCAATATTTTCAACGGAATGGCTTGGTCTGCAGATTACGAAAGAACGCTTTGAGGCACGTACCCAAAGCGCCCCGTATGTTCGTCTACGCAACCTACTAGTTCGCGTGTTCAAAGAACATCTGAACCATACTCCACTCACGGCGGTCGGAATTAATCGTGACGTTCACTTTCGAGTTAAAAACCAAAAAGAACGGGACAAAATTGGTCCTCAACTGGCACCGCTGGACGTATGGGGAAAGTGGAAGAACGAATTAGAATTGGATAATGAAAACGGCGGAATGGCTTCACTGACCATGGTGCAGAAATGTCCTTCTGACCGTCCGGCAGGCGGTGCAGTGAATGTAACCATTGAACCATCAATGCGAATTTCCGACGTTCAATCTGGAATTTATGTCAGAGTTAATGATCATTACGCAATCGGTAGTAATGACATCGAAGGACGCCGGCAATTGATGGGCGTTTTAGAAGAGCGCTTTGAGAAATCAATTCAGCGTAGCGACGAAATCATCAATCACATCATGAGTTTGTAGCGAGATAGAGGATCAAGAATTATGGCGGAAGCAATCCAAACCATCAATGATCTGAGTTCTAGCACATCGGCCGGATGCGACACTACTGAAATAGAAATTCCTTCGCAATACCTCCTCTCGAGCGCAAAATCTGCCGTTGAGCACGCATTGACAATGGTAAATTCAATTGAACCAACTTCCGAGCCGACAGCAATCAAGAATTATTCGAGATCATCCAACCATAGCACTGAAAACAGAATTGTTACCGCGACTTCAATAAATCTCCCTCCGCCAAAGATTACGTTGCCGTCAATGTCTACATTTCATGCCTTACAGGAGTGGGAAGGTTATGTGGTCAGCATTGATGAGGATAGTTTTGAGGCCTGTCTGATTGATATAACAGCTGGTAACTCTTACGAAAGTGAGGATGCCATTATTCCACTGAACGAAATTTCCGAGCACGATGCTTCCAATATGGAGCTCGGCAGCATCTTTCGCTGGGTGATAGGGCATGAGCGGTCACCACAGGGTACACGCAAGAGGGTGTCGCGATTTGTATTTCTTGACCTTCCGAGGATAACTGAAGACGACTTGCGAGCCGGCAGAGAATGGGCCAAAAAGATTTTATCGGCTTTCAATTTATGACGAATGAAACGCATCCACCAAGAGTATGGGAATTTCAACTTACTGTCATAGGACCCGGTTACGGCGAAAGTACGGTCTTGCATGTCGGCCATGGTACATGGATCATTGTTAACTTGTGTATTGATTCAGATGGATATCCTATTGCTATCCGCTAACTGAAGAGAATTGTCGTCAATTCAGATCAAAATATCGCCTAATTGTCGCGACACACTGGCATGATGACTGCATTCGCCGCGGCACAACGCGGTTGGTTGAAATTTGTCCTGATTCACAGTTCTGTTGTGCTAGGCCTTCTGCAAAGAAGAGTTTCTGACTCTAATTGAAGCGTTGGAGGGCAGGCATTTATCTCGGTCTCGAGTCTCGCGGTGCGATTTCACAATTGAACAAAGTCGGCAGGAAACCGATACACGCATTTGCCACCAGTGTGATATTCCGGAAAAATGAGACCTGCACAATTATGTCTCTATCACCGAGCGACGGTGCATTCCAGAATTTTCTAATGTCAATGGGACGTATGATCCTTAACAAGGATATAAAGAAAAAACGTATTCCTAGATAAATTCAGTTCATTATTCAGATATAAATCAATATTATCATTGTCTTATATAGTTTATGGAGTTTTTTGTATTATCGCCCCTAGGAAAATTTGATATACGATTCGTTTTGGGTGTTTTTTTCTTCACACCACGGGCCAGTTAATCACGAGGACAGTTGTCCGTGCCATACAGATTCTTCTGCCCGCTCCGTGGTAAGAGCTTTACCTAGCCCAAGATCGAAATCACATTGTCAGCCTTGTGGTGGACGATAGCGGCTAGGCAGACATAGAAACCATTCAGGTCGCTATAAAAAAGCGACATGCAGGCCGCATCAGCTGTAGGGTGGCAATACCGTTCAAGTTCAATTCTCTTGCCGGTTTTCAGCACAACTGGCTGGACTTCATAGACAGACGCTACCATTGACATCGGTTAATTTCGATCATTACTGATCGGCCGTGAGATCTCCAACTGATGGAAGCGATCCCACTTCGAAACGAAATTCATTGAAAGGTCTGAACCAACAATTCTGAAGCTGTGATCGGTCACAGAAAATTCAATCGTGCTAAAATTCATTCGTCCACGAACCTCAGTGGTGGTTCACCAAATCGCATCTGCTGTCCATTTCCGTGGACGGAACAACCGAATGGTTATGCGTCGATCCGGTTGAATCTCATCAAAACAAAAAAATAATTTTCCAAACAGGAGGATGACAATGAAAATTAAAACAACACTCATTGGCTTAGTGGCCGCATTCGCGCTTGGCGCGGTGTCAGTCGCTCAGGCTGAATCAACACTGCGGCTGCTGACTTGGGGCTCCTATGCCCCCGACGAGCTGGTGCAGAAATTCGAGGCTGAATATCCCGACATCAAGGTCGAGGTAACATTCTCGAACAATGAGGAAATGATTGCCAAACTGCGCGCCACGGGTGGTGCCGGATTTGACCTCGCACAACCCAGCCATGATCGAATTCATGCGGCCCAATTGGAATACAACATATACAAGCCAATGGACCTATCGCAGATCGATACATCGGTGATGTCGGAAGTCCACCTGGAGGGTGTCAAGGCCAATACTACCATTGACGGCGAGGTTTATTCCGTACCACATCAGTGGGGAACTTCCGGTCTGATGGCGGACAAATCCAGAGCCCCCGACTTCAGACACTGGTCCGATCTCTGCGACCCGATGTATAAGGGCAAAACGTCAATGCGACTGAAACGAACGATTCTGCTCGGCACCGCGTTCTCCCTTGGCTATGATCCATTTGCCGCCTATGCCGACCTTGATGAGTACCAAAAAATACTTGATGAAGTAGTGGATGTGCTGATCGCCTGCAAAGACAACATCAAGGCTTATTGGAAAGGTGGTGACGATCTTGCCGCACTGATGCTGTCGGGAGAAATTGTCGCGTCCGAAACTTGGGACTCGACGGCATACAGAATCTATGCTGAAAATCCAAACATCGTTTTTGTACCACCGTCGACCGGCGCACTGACATGGATCGATACCTTTACGTTACCTCGCAAAGGCAAAGCGGATGACGCCGCCTACAAGTGGATCAATTTTGTTCTGCGACCGGAAAACGTAACCATCATGTCTGCCAGTACGGGTGCGATAGCGGCAGTTAAGAATGGTCAGGACCTGCTGCCAGCGGACAAGAAGGCGGCCGTCAACGCGGCATTCACTGCCGAAGACGTCGCCAACCTGCAGTTCTTCGCCAACATTCCTCCCGGCATAGAGGATATGGAAGGCAAGGCTCTGGAGAAGATCAAAGCGGCCACCGGCGGTTAGCGATACTCAATTCACCTTATGGACGCGTTGTGCCGATGCATCGCTCGCAGGGACAACGCGTCTTCTCCCCTTTGCTGAATGGCAGGTAGACGTCGCATGTCTCAGTCAGTCGCCATCGACCTGGAATGCATCAATATTTCCAAGTCATTCGGTAAGGTGCCTGCTGTAGATGATGTGTCTTTCGACATTCCCAGTGGCAGTTTTTTTTCGATTCTTGGACCCTCCGGCTGTGGTAAGACAACGCTCATTCGGATGATCGCGGGGTTCGAACAGCCCGATTCCGGCGATATCCGGATCAAGGGGCTTTCGGTACTCAACACTCCACCCAACAGACGCAATGTCAAGATGGTCTTTCAGCATCTGGCACTGTTTCCAATGATGAATGTTTACGAGAACATCGCCTATGGTCTTCGTTGCAGTGGCGTTGCCAAACAGGAAATCGACGAACGCGTGAACAGCGTGCTGCAGCGGATCGCACTGCCCGATGTCGGCGAGCGTGAAATTCACCAACTGTCCGGCGGACAGAAACAGCGGATCGCAGTTGCAAGGTGCATGGTGCTGGACCCGGATGTCCTATTGCTGGATGAGCCGCTTGGAGCACTTGATCTGAAACTTCGTGAAGCGATGAAGATCGAACTGAAACTGCTCCAGCATCAGTTCGATACCACATTCATCTATATCACGCACGATCAGTCCGAAGCGCTGGTCATGTCGGACCGTGTGGCCATCATGAATCAAGGCCGGTTTGAACAGGTTGGGACACCACAGGAACTGTATCACAATCCGAAGTCAGCGTTCGTCGCCGGATTTGTCGGTGACAGCAACCGCTGGTCGGGAACTACAATCGAAGCTGCAGGGCAGGCGATTCGGGTTAAAACCAATGACGGCATGGAACTGCTGGCTACTCCTTATGACGTTCGAACCACCGATCACTCACAATCCGTGAGCATCTTTATTCGACCGGAGTTCATCCACGTCGAGCGATTCAGCGGCGCTTCACAACCCATGCGACCTGGAACGAATAGCCTGCAGGGCGTGATAGACAGCCTACTGTTCAATGGTGCGAACAGCCGAGCTCTGGTGTGCAGTAGCGCCGATCAGCTGATTGAAGCGGATATCGTGCTCACCGGTGGCAGTAATGACCTGCGGCCGGGCGAGACCGTACAATTGACCTGGCCTCCGGAACAGACCATGTGCTTTACAGCTTAGCGCTTATCACGAATGAACAAAGACATCAGGCGTCTGTCGCTGATTCTGTTATTCGCGCCGTTTGCTTTATGGATTACCCTTCTGATTCTGCTGCCTCATGTCGGCATGATCATTCTGTCGCTTCGGGAGAAGGTTGCACCGCGGGTCTACGAGTACGGATTCGCGAACTACATTGAATTTTTCAATGAGCCCATCTACTGGAACACCCTGATCCGAACTGGATCGATGTCCCTGCTGGTAACGGTGCTCGCACTGATTATCGGCTTCCCCGTTGCTTACTATATCGCTAAAATCGCCGGCCCCAGACTGCGCGGAGCACTGTTTCTCCTTTGTCTGATCCCACTTTGGGTGAGTGATCTGATTCGTGCGTTTGGTTGGATTCTGCTACTTCGGGAAACCGGGGTGGTCTCCAGCGTGCTGCAGTGGACCGGAATTGCGGGCGCACCGATAGAAATGCTCTATAACGATGTGACGGTCATCATTGGTCTGATCTATACGGTGATTCTGTTCATGATCGTCCCCTTGGCGTCAACCCTGGACGGCATGGACAATGCGATGGTTGAGGCAGGCTACAATCTTGGCGGTCGGGGGATTACGGTGCTCAGACGCATCATCATTCCGTACGCCATGCCTGGAATTGCCTCTGGCTGCATCATCGTTTTCATGCTGACTGCCGGCAGCTATCTGACGCCAATCCTGCTGGGTGGAAAAAATTCAAGCTGGTTTACTGAACAGATCTATGACCAGTTCATCACCCGTTACAACTGGGAATCGGGGGCGGCGTTCGGCATGCTGCTGCTCGCATTCACCTCAATCGTAGTTTGGCTTGGTCTCAGGCTGACCGGTCAGACACTGGCCAACACCGTTACCAAAACCTAACTGCCGATGCTGGTACGGACGCAGAAATTTGACCGGGCGCTTTGGGGCTATCGAGCCTATGTGCTGGCATTTTTTATTTTTCTGGCCGCCCCGCTGATTGCTGCGGGCACCTTCGCCTTTAATGACTCCCTTTTTCCAGCGTTGCCTTGGCAGGGTTTCACGCTGAACTGGTTCTTTGGTGACACGGAACCCAAGCTCGGCATGTTTCATGACCGACGTCTATTGAGTGGACTTTACTACTCCTTCATCATCGCCACCATGGTTTCGCTTCTGACCGTATTTATCGGCACCTGCAATGCATTTCTTTTTGTACGCAAGGATTTTCCAGGTAAGAATTTCTTCTACATTCTGATGATTGTACCGTTGGTGATTCCAGGTGTCATTCTTGGCATCTCAATTCTGGTGCTGGCGAGTTCAGTCGCCAATGGGCTGGAAAATCAATTCGAGTTTGAACTCGAATTATTGAGGCCCGGCATATTTCTGGTCGTTCTCGGACAGATTTCATTTACCACGACCATTACGTCGCTGGTCATTGCGGCGAAGCTGAAAAAGTTTGATGTCACGATGGAAGAGGCTGCGCTCAATCTGGGTGGGAGTTCGATGCGCGTCCTGCGAACCATCACGCTACCCTTTCTTCGCTCGGCGATGATCGCCGCGGGAATCGTTGCATTCCTGGTGTCGTTTGAAAACTTCAATACCACGCTGTTTCTGGTTGGCTCCGAATCGCCGCTCACCATCACCATGTTCGATCGGGTGCACAAAGTGGGGTCGACACCAGTGTTGAATGCGGTGTCATTCTTTCTGATGGCTGGATCGGGACTTCTCGCGCTATTGTCAATTCTGGTTCAACGAGACAAATCGGCGCGCAACTGAAACGATCGGACCGGAGCGGTGGAACAGTCAGGTTACCATCAGCTTGCGCGTGTCAACCGGTTCCTGTAGCGGTTGTGCCATATTGCCAGGCGCGCCAGATCATGCTGGTTCCTGAGAAAACCAAAACACCCAAAATCAATCGATAAAAGAGCTTATCTTCAACACGTTCTCGAATCGCTCTGCCGGCAACCAGTCCGACAGCCAGCGGAATCACCGCCAATGCAGACATCGTGGTGAGCGGAGCATCCAAAATGCCGACGATGACTAGAATGATGACCCAGGGCACCACGGCGCCGACATAAAGAAAGCTGATTGTATTGACGAAGCGGTTCTTTTCGAGCGTCGGTAACGATACGAGATAGAGAATGATCAACGGACCGAACATGGACGACAAACCACCGACAACTCCGGCACTGCCACAGAGCGCCGCTCCTGCCGGTTTTTCCATCACTGGTGGAATGGTTATTTTTCGCGACGATCCCTGCACAATGGTAAAGCAGATTACAAGTAGCCCGACCACCCAAAGCAAGGTTCTCTCATCAATTCCAGTGAGAATATTGACACCAATCCAGGTTCCCACCAGCAGGGCGACAAAAGCTGGCCAGAAGCGCTTCACCGTCAATAGCGGCTGTCCGGCTTCATAAACCTGCCAAAGATTGGCAACAATCACCGGGATGGCCATGATCACGACTGCCTGATGAACGGGTAGAACCATCGCCAGCATCGGTACAGTCAAAAGGGGAGTGCCAATTCCAAGCAGACCTTTTATCAATCCGCCGCACACCATGGCAAGTGCGCACCAGGCGATGACCCAAGGAGACAATTCAAAGACCATTCTAGGATTGCAGTCGGTTCAGAACAAGGCAGAATCAGGTTCAAATGGACAAATCAAGTTGTGCAATCCACTCTGCGTGGGAATGGGCACCGTTCAAAGGAAAAAACAAAACCGCGTTCGCCGCACTCAGCGAAAGGAATGGATCATACGGTCCAATGACTGTAACTATTGATGGCGAAATGAAGCTGGTGTATGACCAAAATATTCACATAATTGTAACTGAGAAAAACGGAGAGAAAATGCTTGGAATTTGTTTCTAAAGATCAGACCCTGAAAGGGTATTTGAATGGCCTTCCGGTCCGCGCGTTAGCGAACGATTACGAACCGCATGAGATGACGCTCGTAGTTGGGTCCAACGTGCGGGTGTGGTACCGGAACTGTTTAGCGAAAGCGATACTGAAAATTTTCAGCGGATGAAACGAAAGAATTGTTGCCAGCAGGAGGACATCATTAGAAAGTGGCGACCTAGTTTCCGAGCCGGCCACACGGACGTGTTACCAAATGATGGCGGTCTATCGTTTTATCTGGACGCATAGCGTCACCTAGGATTTCCGCGTGACCAACATGTATCGTGTATTCAGCGTGTTGCGAGAGAGTAATTACCGCTGGCTATATCTTAAGGTGGCGACCCGAGTACGGGAGCGGATGATTAGCGGATGTTGTGCAAAATCCACACTATTGATATGGATACACATACCTGTGGCGTGGAGCGAATGATGGTTTACGTCAAATTCTGTGACGCGAAAGTATCTCTGTGGCGCGTGGCACAACTGATGAGGCCAATGACATTGCAGGCGTCGTCCGGCAACGGTAGACTGTACGGTCGGAGGGTCTTGTCCGCATGGCATTGCGGGTCAGCTGCGGCGAAACATTTGGGCCTACAGACACCATCAGCTGGTGGTCGGCGATTCATATGCAAATCGGCAGATTCACGTGTCTTGCGATGATGATAGATCAGTACTCGCGCAAAGTGATGTGCTGATGATTCAGGCACTGCAACAGGTCATTCGCTAGGGCGACTGTCACAGTTTGGTGCACCATTCCGACCAAGGACCGCAGTATCCCAGTCAGCCTTTTTACAGCTATCTGCTACATGGCATCAGTCAGTCCATAGGTTTGATAGGTGACTGCTATGACTATGTTATGGCTGTTTCTTTTTCACCACGCTGAATTGTGAATAGCTACGGTGTCGGGGGTTGTCTAGGTGGAGGAATTGTATGCAGATTTACAGCCTTACATTGATGGCTCTTATAATACCAAGCTCCTACATTCAACGTTGGGTTATGTGAATCCCAACGAGTATGGGGCGAAATTTCGAAAAACTGTTTTAGACGGAGCATATCCCATAAACCAGTCAACTCACCATAATACTAAAGTGTGAAACTTTTTGATCATGAATTGAATTTAACTTAATCCAACTCCCTTGATCGTTTTAATATCTGTTCTAAATTTTTTGGTTTTACACTATTTATAATCTTATGTCCCTCATTTACGGCTATAAACGCTGACCCCCAAGCCTCCCCAAATTTTTTATTAATCTTGAAATATCCAATTTTTTCTATTTCGGGAAGCAATTCGTTTAGTAATTTTAGATCGTATATCTGCCACCATGTTTTACCATTGTGGTATTCGTATACGAGAAATTCTGCTGTTGGTAATACTACCTTTCCCCATTTTTCAACTTTCACTTTTTCTTTGTCACTATCTTTTTTGAATTGTTCAAGACTGTCAGTCTTATAACTTGCAGGGAAAAAAGAAGATACATAATCAATTCGTATGTCTCCATACTTAGAGAAATCATTAGATTCTTGTACGTCGAATGTTAAATAGCCATATTTTGTCTTACATCTAATGTCGTAATCTTCAGTACCTTCTGGGTGAGCCTGAAATAGGCTCAGTGCTTCTTTGATGCCTGCAAAGCTAGGCTTCTGGTCAAAGTTTTCAAGAAACCGAGAGAATACATATTTTTCTCTGCTTTGGTAAATGCCAAAACGTTCTCCCGTTGCCGCCATAACCTAACTTCTTATTACCTAGGTGCCGTTTAGCAACCTTTCATTTGCTATTTTCACATTGCCGGGGTTAATATCGCCGCAGATATAGTAGCGTTCTAATTGGTGGCATGCAATAGCAGTCGTTCCAGACCCCATAAACGGGTCACACACCAAATCGCCAGGATTACTCAGTATCTCAATGAACTTCTTGAACATTATAAGTGGTTTCTCGGTTGGATGGCGTCTGCTACTTCCATTTGGATATCGAAACACAGTGTTAAGGCAATGTGCGTTAAATGTCGCGCCAGGCTTTCGAAAATGAACCGCACATTCAACACCCGACAAAAAAATATAACGCCCATTCATGGGCATAGGATTGGTTTTTTCCCATACTATCATGCGTGTAGTCACACCTTGATCATCGAAATATTCATAGAGCGAACTGAATTGCTCCTTACCACAAAAAATAACTACACTGCCTTTTGTTATTCGAAACGCTTCACTTGCAAAATCATTAAGATTAAACGTAACCTTATTTGCATCTTTCTTATCTATGGTGCGAAGTCCGTTTGATCTCTTATTTACACGGGCATAGGGTATATCTGTCAGTAGTAAGTCGATATGATTATCAGGAAAATTCAGCATTAGTTCAATCGCATCACACGTTGTAATCCTGTTTTTGGCAACTACCAATTCATCTATCCCAATTCCTTGTTCTTTGCCGGTCATTCTTGCTGTGCGTTAAATTTGTCTTGGTTCATTCTTTGTACTGTATTCGGTTTCTGTCACAGTTACTAATGTTAGTCACTACTCCTGACTGAATCCCTGTCACTTGACCAGTCAACACTTCGTGACATGTCACGAAACGTTTCCTGCCAATATTTCCTGCTCCTACTTGACCGGCTCCGTTGTAAAAGTCATCAATGCACTCATACAACCGCACCCGCATCTCCTGGAAGGCCATTCGATCGTCTGACATTGGCGACTCCCACTTCAGCATCGCAAACACTGACTGGACCGTCGTATTGTCATAGCTGTTGCCAATCCAACCCACTGACTGCACGATCCCGTGCCGCTCGCTCAGATACCGCACCCGCGGTCCGAGTGATAAATCACGCCGGCACACAGACGAAGCGCATCCAACATCAGCTCGGCATCATAACCGCGTCTGAAGTACCGACAGATGGTCCGTCGAGAACAGGCATCCGTCACCACCGCCAGATAGCCAAGGCCTGCACGCACGCGGATGTCAGTCGAGTCCGTCACCTACAGCTCATTGAGCCACTCGCGCGCAAACTGGCAGGCCAACGGCAACAACAACACCCCCCCCTGCCGCATCGTCTCACAAAGCATCTGTATGAACTCTTCCAAATAACGATTCTTCAGCATCTCAGCCACCTCCGTTTTCTTTACATATTATGATGTAACTCTCAGCAAATACATTCCAGATTGAGTGTCAATTCGATGATCCAGTTCTCAAAGTGAAAGCGGCAGTATTGAGAAATCCACACCAACCCCTTGCAATTGAAGAGGTTGACATTGCAGATCCGAGAGCGGGAGAAGTTCTGGTTCGTACTGCTGCTGTAGGAATCTGTCATTCAGACCTGCACTACATTGAGGGGCTTTACGCAACACCGATGCCGACGGTCCTCGGGCATGAATCTTCAGGCATCGTGGAAAAAGTCGGACCCGACGTAACGTACGTCAGACCTGGCGACCACGTCATCACCTGTCTTTCCATGTTCTGCGGGCATTGTGAATTCTGCCTGACCGGCCGACCCTTTAGTTGCACCAGTCCTGAAACTGCGCGGGCAGAAAGCGAACCACCGCGACTGTCGCAGAACCATCAGATCATCCATCAGTTCTACGACCTTTCATCGTTTGCGGAAATGATGCTGATTCATGAACACGCGCTGGTCAGGGTTAAAAAAGACATGCCGCTTGACCGGGCCGCATTGATTGGCTGTGCAGTTACAACCGGTGTGGGAGCCGTTGTCCATACGGCAGATGTGGAATTTGGTGCGAGTGTTGCAGTCATCGGCTGTGGTGGAGTCGGACTTTCCGCCATCAATGGCGCGGCGATTGCAGGCGCCGGGCGGATCATCGCCATTGACATGATGGCATCGAAACTGGAACTGGCCAAGCAGTTTGGTGCGACGGACACGATAGACAGCAGCGTGGACGATGCGGTGGAAAGGGTGCGTGAGCTGACTTCGGGTGGGGTGGAGTATTCGTTCGAAGCGCTGGGGAAAAAAGAAACCAGCGAACAGGCATTTCAGATGCTGCGTCAATCTGGTGTGGCAACGATCATCGGCATGGTGCCTGAGGGACAGATGATCGAAATTGAGGCGGCTGAACTGATCAACGACAGACGTCTGCAGGGCTCGAACATGGGGTCCAATCGCTTTCGAGTGGATATGCCCCGCTTGGTGGAATTTTATCTGCGAGGACAGCTGAAACTTGATGAGTTGATTTCCAGGCGCATTCGCCTGGAAGATGTCAATGATGGTTTTGAAGACATGAAACGAGGCGAAATCGCTCGATCGGTGATCGTATTCGAGACGTAATTCAACCGTCTCGAACCGCGTTCACATTTGCACGCTCAAACTTCCCGGCGGCGCACCACCTGAATCTGGCTAATCTGCCGCACATGCCAGCGACCGCTGCGCCCAGTCGCTGGAAGTCATCCAGAATCAACCATCGATTGAATCAAGCAATTGAGGTTTCATTCAATACTCGGATTGCTCATTCCGAAGCAATCAATACCGAATGGCAGGCATTTTCATCCACTTGATTTTTTATACCGATTGGATTGATTGGAAAAAATTCTTGAAATTTTCATAATTACCAAGTAAAATAGTCGGAAATAAAATTTTGTTGAGCTGCTAAATATGAAACTGACAACCAAAGGCCGTTACGCGGTAACTGCAATGATGGATCTGGCTTTACATCAGACCGAAAGCCGGCGCGTCTCGCTAAAATCCATCGCCCATCATCAGGAAATTTCAGTTGCCTATCTGGAACAGATTTTTTCCAAGCTCAAGTCGAGTGGACTTGTCATTGGCTCGCGCGGACCAAAGGGCGGATACCGGCTTGCGCGGCCAGCCGCGGATATCTCGATATTCGACATCATTGAAGCGGTCAACGAACCCATTGACATTACCCGCTGCCATGGCAGAGAGGACTGTCAGGACGGCAAGATCTGCCTGACTCATGAGTTGTGGAGTGACCTGAGCCAACAGATATCCTCCTTTCTGGATCAACTGAAACTCGGAGATATCGTCCAGAAACCGCGCGTGCGTAAAGTTGCTGAACGCCAGTCCATGCGCTGTGCTGAAGCATCGAAAGTTCAACGCGTATCATTTTCTTAGCCCATCTTCCGTTTCTTAAGGACTGCACCATGAGTACCTCAACAGCACAGGATATCAGTGACTTCGTCGGCCGCGAATACAAGGAAGGCTTTACAACGGATATCGAATCCGACACCTTTCCACCGGGCCTTGACGAAGACGTCGTCGTCGCACTGTCTGAAAAGAAAAACGAACCTCAATTCATGAGAGACTGGCGGCTGAAAGCTTACGCGCGCTGGAAAAAAATGCGCGAACCGGCCTGGGCGCATGTCCACTACACACCTATTGATTATCAGGCCATCAGCTACTATTCGGCCCCAAAATCCGATGCCGACCGGCCGAAGAGTCTTGATGAGGTGGATCCGAAACTGCTAGAAACCTACGAAAAGCTCGGTATCCCGCTATCGGAGCAGAAAATGCTGGCGGGTGTCGCGGTCGATGCAGTTTTTGACAGCGTTTCAGTCGCCACCACATTCAAAAAAACACTGGCCGATGCCGGCGTCGTATTCTGTTCATTTTCGGAAGCGGTTATGGAACATCCGGAACTGGTAAAGAAATATCTGGGTACCGTCGTACCGTCCGGCGACAATTTCTTTGCCGCCCTGAACTCGGCCGTATTCAGCGATGGATCATTTGTGTACGTTCCCAAAGGCGTGCGTTGCCCGATGGAACTGTCCACTTATTTTCGCATCAACGCGATGAACACCGGTCAATTCGAAAGAACTCTCATCGTGGCTGAAGAAGGCAGTTATGTCAGTTACCTGGAAGGCTGTACGGCACCGATGCGCGATGAAAATCAACTGCATGCGGCGGTGGTCGAGCTGGTGGCCATGAAGGATGCCGAAATCAAGTACTCGACCGTCCAGAACTGGTACCCCGGTGACGAAGAAGGCCGTGGCGGCATTTACAACTTTGTGACCAAGCGCGGCGCCTGTCGTGGCGACAATGCCAAAATATCCTGGACCCAGGTAGAAACCGGATCCGCGATAACCTGGAAGTACCCAAGCGTCATCCTCGAAGGAGACCGCTCGATCGGTGAGTTCTACTCGGTCGCCCTGACCAACAACTGTCAGCAGGCGGACACCGGTACCAAGATGGTACACATCGGTAAAGACACCTCAAGCACGATCGTTTCAAAAGGCGTCTCAGCTGGCAGAGGTCAGAATTCTTATCGTGGCCTTGTACGCATGCTGAAAAGCGCGCAGAATGCCCGCAACCATTCACAGTGCGATTCTCTGCTGATGGGCGATAAATGTGGCGCCCACACGTTTCCCTACATTGAAGTCAAAAATCCGAGCGCCAAAGTGGAGCATGAAGCCACGACGTCGCGTATCAGTGAGGATCAGCTTTTTTATTGCAAGCAGCGAGGCCTTTCCAAAGAAGATTCGGTTTCAATGATCGTGAACGGTTTCTGCAAGGAAGTCTTTAAGGAACTGCCCATGGAGTTCGCAGTCGAAGCACAGAAACTTCTGGGCATCAGTCTGGAAGGCGCGGTCGGCTGACCGGTAAAGTCACCGTTCACTTAGTAACCCATCAAACAGACGCGAGGCCAGACAAGAATGCTGTCAATACAAAATCTGGTGGTTGAAATCAGAAACAAAAAAATCCTGAACGGAATCGATCTTTCCGTCAATTCAGGTGAGATACACGCCATTATGGGCCCCAATGGATCCGGCAAAAGTACGCTGGCCAACGTTATTACAGGCAAATTGACCGAGGACGTTTCTGGCTCAGTCGAGTATCAAGGCAAAGACCTGCTGGACATGGATCCGGAAACCCGAGCACGCGAAGGCATCTTTCTCGCCTTCCAACATCCCATTGAAATTCCTGGTGTGAACAACATCTATCTCATCAAGGCCGCGGTCAACGCACGTCGCAGGCACCGCGGACAACCGGAGGTCGACGCCTTTGATTTCCTGAAGCTGGTGCGGGAAAAAATGAAACTGCTCGAAATCAACGAATCATTTCTATACCGATCGGTCAATGACGGGTTTTCAGGCGGTGAGAAAAAAAGAAATGAGATTCTTCAGATGCTGATGCTGGAACCACAGCTGACACTGCTGGACGAAACGGACTCCGGCTTGGATATTGATGCGCTGAAAATTGTTTCGCGAGGCGTCAACTCCCTAGCCAGCGCCGGTCGGTCAATCATCATCATCACCCATTTCCCTCGAGTTCTCGAATACATCGTTCCCGACCGAGTTCACGTGCTTCTGAACGGAAAAATCGTCCACTCCGGTGATAAAGCGACCGCGCATGATCTGGAGAAATACGGATATACCTGGGTGATGGAACAATCGAACGATTCAGCACAGGCGGTTGCATGAGAGAAAGTCACCTGACCGGTCATCTGACTGAGCTGGCCGCATCCTCCATCCAGCACCTCCCCGGCAATAAAAGCAGGCTGGTTGCCGACATGCGTCAACTCGCAGTCGGTCGGCTGACCGATCTCGGACTGCCGAAAATCACCGATGAAGCATGGCGCTATACCAATCTTCGGACCTTTGAAAAAAAATCGTTCAGACCCGCGGCGAAAGCGGCATCGAAGCTGTCCGTTCAGGATCTCGAGGCACTGAAAATTCAATCATTGGATCGGTACTGCATTGTTTTGCTGGACGGTTGGCTGAGTGAGTCCCACAGCATGCTGGATCAGCTACCCGATGGGGTCGAGTGCGAATCACTTAAAAATGTACTTGACGGCGATATCGAATCGAGCGCACTGCAGCAGCTCAGCACCAAGGCCACCGCAGCTGAACATGGGCTTGAAGCGCTGAATGCGGCACTGGCTGCCGATGGTGTGGTGCTGCGCGTGAAAGCCGGTATACGGCTTGATAAACCTCTGGAAATTCTGCACATCGCCCAGAACGAGGACGGACTGAACAATATCAACCATTTTGTATCGCTGGAGGCGGATGCCCGACTTGATGTTGTCGAGCGCTATGTCTCAGTAACCGATGGGGCGCATATGACAAACTCTTCCGTGCATATTGATCTCGCGGATTCCGCCGAGTTCAGTCACTACCGTATTCAGAATGAAAATGGCGCGGCGTTCCACATCGGCTACGCATCAGTCAGACTGAATCCGAGCAGTCGCCACCGAATCTTTTCCATTTCACTGGGTTCGCTGCTTGATCGTCATGAAGTCAGGATGCAACTTGAAGGCGGTGCGGCGCATGGCGAAATGAAAGGTCTGTACATCGGTTGCGGAAAACAGCAGATAGACAACCATACAACTGTGGTACACGCATCACCTGATGCCAGCAGTCAGGAGTATTACAAGGGGATTCTGGATGACCGCGCCCGAGCCGTATTTCATGGCAGAATCCGCGTCAATCCCGATGCCCAGCATACCGATGCCCAGCAGCAGAATCGAAATCTACTGCTTTCACCCGACGCTGAGGCGGATACGAAACCACAGCTCGAGATTTACGCGGATGATGTCAAGTGTTCGCATGGCGCAACAGTCGGACACCTCGAAAACGATGCGGTCTTTTATCTGCGAAGCCGCGGTTTGGGCGAGACTGAAGCGCGGACCATGCTGACCGAAGCTTTTGCAGTGGAAATATTGGAAGATATCGATCTGGCGCCGGTGCGGGAGCATCTGCTTGAACGGGTTCACGACAAACTGGCCGGTCGTGTTCACGCTCTCAAGGAGGCGGCATGAGCAACGCAGCACTTGACACCTTTGAAAACCAGGTCGGCAACCGACTGGATATTGATTCCATTCGCGCCCAATTTCCAATTCTGCAGGAAAAAATCTATGGTCAAGATCTCGTCTATCTGGATAATGGCGCCAGCTCCCAAAAGCCGCTCAAGGTAACTGAAACACTGCGGCAGTACTATGCTTCTCAGCACGCCAACGTCCATCGCGGGGTGCATGCGCTCAGCGATCGGGCCACCGAAGCCTATGAAAAGGCGCGCGGCACGGCCCGTCAATTCGTCAATGCGAAACGTCCCGAGGAAATCATTTTCGTTCGCGGAACGACTGAAGGACTGAATCTGGTCGCCGAATCATACGGCCGCTACAGACTGCGGCCCGGTGATGAAATTTTAGTCAGCGAAATGGAGCATCATTCCAATATCGTACCCTGGCAGCTCATTTCGGAACGTACCGGCAGCGTCGTCAAGATGATCCCCATGGATGACCGTGGTGAAATCATCATGGATCAGTATCGAAGCATGTTGACTGACTCGACCCGCATCGTCGCCATCACATATGTCGCCAATTCCCTCGGTACGGTCAACCCGATCAGGGAGATGACCCAGATGGCTCACGACGTCGGTGCCGTGGTGGTGGTCGATGCCGCCCAGGCCGCACCTCACCTCACCATTGATGTCGTCGAGCTTGACTGCGACTTCCTGGCGCTTTCGGGACACAAAATGTACGCGCCGACCGGTATTGGCCTGCTGTATGGAAAGGAAGAACTTCTTGAAGCAATGCCGCCGTATCAAGGCGGCGGAGAAATGATTCGACGCGTGTCGTTTGAAGGCTCAACCTATGCCGACATTCCACACAAATTTGAAGCCGGAACGCCGAACATAGCCGATGCAGTCGGCTTTGGCGCCGCCTGTGAGTTCATGTGGGACATCGGCATGGAGTCTATTGCGGCGCATGAACAGGACCTCCTTGACCATACGCAGATGAAGGCGGATCAAATGAACGATCTGATCGTGTATGGCCAGGCAAAACACAAAACGGGTGTATTCGCTTTCGCACTGGATCATGTACATGCGCACGATCTCGGAACCATTCTCGACCGCAGAGGTGTTGCCATCAGAGTTGGCCACCACTGTGCGATGCCAGTCATGCGACACTTCAATGTGGCGGCGACTGCGCGGGCTACATTTGCGGTCTACAATACGCCTGACGAGATTGACCGCATGTTCGCATCACTCAATGACGTTCGAAACATATTCGGTAGATGATGGACGACTTATCCGCACTGTACCAGGAAGTGATCATCGATCACAGCCGCAATCCGCGAAACTTCGGCTCGCTTGAGACGGCCAACCGTTCAGCGGAAGGCATCAATCCACTGTGTGGAGATGAGCTCATTTTCGAGTGCTACATAGATGACGACGAAGTCATTCGGGAAGTCCGATTTGACGGGCAGGGGTGCGCCATTTCCATCGCCTCGGCCTCCATCATGACGGAGATGCTCAAAGATGCGACAAGAGTGGAAGCGGAGGCTCTATTTGAACGGTTCAGGGCGCGGGTTACCGGTGACCCATCCAATGATGCGGACCTTGGTAAGCTTGAGGTGTTAAGCGGCGTGCGCGCTTTTCCAACCCGCGTAAAGTGCGCCACGCTCGCCTGGCATACGGCGCTGGCGGCCATCAATCGCAGCGAAAAGAAAGTAACAACCGAGTAAAGACAATGATCGGTGACAATCCGAGCAATGAAACTGAAACCTCAGCTGATGAGTTCTTCATGGATTTCTTCAAGCCTGATGAGATCGGTTCCGATATGGAAAAGCAGAACGATCCCAAGCGGCACAATTCCATTACCGACATGGTGCTGGAGCAGCAGATCATCGACGCGCTCCGAAATGTCTACGATCCTGAAATCCCAATCAACATTTATGACTTGGGACTGATTTATTCGGTTGACATCGATCCCAATCGGTCAGTCAACATTGAAATGACGCTGACCACCCCCGGCTGCCCGGTGGCGCAGACGTTTCCCGGCACGGTCGAATGCGCCGTCAAGTGCGTTGATGGCGTCGAAGACGTTCATGTCGAACTGGTGTGGGACCCGCCTTGGACAAAAGAGCGCATGACTGAAGACGCCCTGCTGAGTCTGGGGCTTCTATAAATCCTTCACCACGCCCTGCAGCTTTGAAGGTCGTCTTGGTCAGCCCCTATGAGATCGGGCGCCAACCTTTTGCATTGGCTGAACCCGCGGCTTGGCTGAAAGGTGATGGTTTTAATGTAGAATGCATTGATCTGGCCAATCAACCGTTCAACGAATCGCAGTTTTCCGGCGCGCGATTGATCGCGATACACCTCATCATGCATGCTGGCGCGCGTCTGGCAGCCGATATCATTCCACACATCGTATCGACATTTCCCAATGCGTCGGTCTGTGTTTATGGACTTTATGCGCCGGTCAATGATGCATACTTCCGCGCCCTTGGCTGTGAGTTCGTTTTTGGCGGAGAATCGGAAGCAGACCTTCTGTCGCTGTGCCGCGCGCTGCGTGACGAAGCGGGTACCGACGACTATCGGACGACGCGAAACTCGCTCGACAAACTGAAGTTTATAACACCGGACCGTGCCGGCCTACCGGCACTAGACCGGTATTCATCGTTACTCATGCCTGACGGAACAGCAAGAACGGTTGGTTTTGTCGAAGCCAGCCGTGGCTGCAAACATCTTTGCCGCCACTGTCCAATCGTGCCGGTTTATTCCGGTGTGTTTCGCATCGTGCCAACGGATGTGGTATTGGAGGACATTCGTCAGCAGATGGCATCGGGTGCACATCATATCTCATTCGGTGATCCCGACTTTCTAAATGGACCGAGGCACGCGCAACGCATCATCAATCAATTTCAGGATGAATTTCCAGGCACAACCTGGGATGCAACCATCAAGGTGGAACATCTGCTGAAACATAGGAAACACATCGAGTATTTTGCGGAGAACCATTGCCTTTTCATCACAAGCGCGGTCGAATCGATCGAAAACTCCGTGCTCGATAAACTGAAAAAGGGCCACACGGCGGACGATTTCTATCAGGCCCTGAAATATTTGCGAACACTCGGCATCACAATGCTACCCACGTTCGTACCGTTCACTCCCTGGAGTACGCTTGACGGCTATGTCAACCTGCTGAAAGAAATTGCCCGGTTGCGACTGATCAACAGCGTCGCGCCGGTTCAGCTGAGTATTCGACTGCTGTTGCCGCGCGGGTCGCGGCTACTGAATCCTGATGACTCAGACAACGAATGGTTGCACGAATTTGATTCAGCCAGACTGGGATACCAGTGGTCGCATCCGAATCCTCTGCTTGACGATCTGCAGTCAAGCATACAACAGTGGGTTATGGATGCTGAGCAGACCGGTCTTGATCGGGTGGCCATTTTTGAAGGGATTTGGCAACGGGCTCATCAAATGAAGGGAGTGGACGTACCTGCATTATTGGAACACGCAGATCAACCCCACGTTCCGCAAATGTCAGAGCCTTGGTACTGCTGTGCGGAACCAACAGCTCTCCAGCAATCCAAAATCACAGCTGCAGCATTGCCGATGGTGTGAATGTCGGTAGGAGCGACCGTTCGTCAGCCGTCATTTCTCATTAATTCAAGTGGTAGCATATGGTTACCTGAGTGATGATCGGTTTGACAGCTCTGGCGCAGATTCATTCTAGATTTGACGAACTCAGTGCAGGTGAATTTCAGGTGAATTTCAATGGCGATTTTTAGCGAAACTCCCTGCACCACAGCGCAAGTCAGTGATAACAGTCGTCCTGACATGGTGCCAAAGTTTGGACTTTTCGATCATGGATTAGGCATGTCACGAAGTGTTGATTGATCCAGTGACTTGGATTCAGTCAGGAGTAGTGAGTGACTAACTAACATTAATAACTGTGACCGAAACCGAATACAGTACAAAACCCGAAAACAGTACAATGCCGTTGACAAGGCAAAGTCCAGAAATATATCATAGCAATATAAATTGACTTATCTTTTCAAGTGGATGATCGACAAATGGATCAGATAATCAACGAACACATTATTAAAGCAATGATTTACACGGGTTTTGCAGGGCTATTAGCCGTGATGTCCTGGGTTATCTTTACGACTCATACACATGTTCAGGACATTCATAGTAACAGGCTAGTCATTGAAAAAAATGGGGTGCTCATTGAAAAAAACGGGATGGCCATTGAAAAAAACAGGACAGCCATCGAAAAAAACGGGATGGCCATTAACCAATTGGAGGATAAAGTAGACGAAATACTGAAAATCTTGCATGATTATGATAAAGCTTGAATGAATGGTGGAGTTCTGAAAATGAACTCCCCGTCTGATTTATGCATATCGTAGAATCAAGTGTGTATTCAAATCATTTCCACCATGTGGGTGTGTTGAATTAGAAGGTAAGTGTCAATCCAAATTTAACATTTTCCAAATCAGGCGGTCACTTGCATATTGACCGCCTGATTTGTTTTTACTCCGCATGTAATTTGCATTAGTTGACACTGGGAGTAATATTTACATTTTCTATCCTTTGGTCTGAAGTACCAATCCACATTCACTGTGCTGCTCCCAGCTGTGTCAGATTTATCGTTTACTTTGGCAGCTCGCCACTGTCAAGTGGCTTGAATACTCATGGTGAGAACCGGGCAACCCAAGCTGTCCCAGACTGTCAACCGGTGACTTCTCTACCGGCCGCCGTTGATGAAACGGATGCGGTAAGCCGTTGCCAATTCCTATTTCTTGACAGCTTTCACCAAGTCGTCGTACGACGTATCAATCAGTATGAGCGGCCCGATGTTATGCCAGCCGACCACCAAGGTGGTATCTGCTGACCATCATCCTGCAATCCTGTGCCATTCAGTGGCATGCGGCCAGTGTCCAGGTGGCGGTTCGTCACAGATTAAATTCCGCACCACGCCTAGCCCGCGAATTGCTGGACGATTTTCAGTCCCCGCAGCAGGTTCAACGCTTCCCGGAGCTGATAATCCTGTTTGACCGCTGGATTTAAGTAGAATTCCGTCTCCCCCTGCAAGCCATCTTCCTGATTGTTCAATGAACCCTCAAGGTCGGCTTCCCGCAGGCGTTCGATCTCATTTTCATCGCCCTCAGCAACCGGTAGTTCAATTCTTTCGATGATGATATCGGGAACGATTCCCAAAGCCTGTATGGATCGATCCGATGGCGTGAAATAGCGATGTGTCGTCAGTTTCAACGTCGTTTCCTCATCCAGCTGCCATATTGTCTGTACGGAACCCTTACCGAACGTCTCGGTACCCATGATGATCGCGCGTCGATGATCCTGTAACGCGCCCGCAACGATTTCCGAAGCGGACGCCGAGCCTTCATTGACGAGCACAACGATAGGCACTCCATCTGCCGCATCGCCTGGCGTCGCGCGAAACACTTCTTCATTGGAATCATTTCGAGCCCTGGTTTTAACGATAACACCCTGGTCGATGAAGATGTCCGAAACGCCGATGGCACTGCCAAGCTCGCCACCTGGATTGTTACGCAGATCCAGAACCAGCCCATTCAGCGAATCAGATTTGTCAAACAGACCCTTAAGCTGTTCGCGCGCCAATTTCGGAGTTGGGGTCTGAAACTGTGTAACTCGCAGGTACCCGATATTCGGGTCGAGAAAGAAACTTCTGACACTTCTGATGTTGATGACCGCTCGGGTGAGGACAATCTGCAGTGGTACGTCGACGCCTTGCCGAAGAATGGTCAGTTTGATATCCGTACCCGGTTCTCCGCGCATTATGTTTACCGCTTCAGTAAGCGTCATACGATTGACCGGTCGGTCATCGATTCGCACGATCAAATCGCCGGGTAATATCCCTGCAGCCTGGGCTGGTGTATCATCAATGGGAGAAATGACTCGCAGACCGACGTTATCCTTCGTCAATTCAATTCCCAACCCTCCATATCGGCCTGAAGTGTCGATTCTGAACTCATCGGCATCACCGCTGTCCAACATCGCTGAATGTGGGTCAAGCCCGGCCAGCATGCCGCGTACCGCACTTTGTAGAAGTTCCTCATCGGTAATGTCTTCGACGTAATTATTCTTAATCGTTTCAAACACTTTGGCAAACGTCGCGATTTGACTCAGCGGCAATGCGGTGCTTTGGGCGAGTGCTGTCGAGTTTAGCGTCAGCAGCGCAATGGAAAGAACAAGGGCGACCAGGACAGCCGAAAACCATGATGCGACTGGTAGTTTCATTGATATTTGCCTAATTTGAAAAGGGTTAATTTCGCTTGAAGTCTGCTTCAACTGATTATATGAGCATTGCTGCCTAATTTATCTGCCACGCAAGGCATTCGGCACCGGCCTGGTCCTGATGAGTGGCGGGGCGCTTCTGAAAAATCTCGCGACTACCGGATGGACGGTCAGGAGCGAAAATCGACTGTTCCATCCCGAGCCGCCTGATCCATCAGCTGAACTTCCCATGCCAGATAGTTTTTCATTCTCTGTTCCTGACCGAGCTCACGATCATAAGGACGCTCCCAGATATCATCCACTTCACTCCAGCGTGGTTCCATACCACCCACCATGGGATAATCAGCGGACCGCCACGCTCGGTTTCCACCATCCAGCACGCGCACCAGCTGGCGGGCATCCCGCTTTATCAGATCTTCAGCTGCGAGGTGTGCGAGAACGCCATCTTCTGAAGTCAATATCAGCAGTCCCACGGGCTGGTGCATGGTCAGGGCCGCTTCAAGCCGCTGCCGGATACACCAGATCGCAGAATCAATGTGAGCGGCGCCAAAATTGCGACTCGACGACAGATCAACCAGCTTCATCGGTTCTCCTGACTGCAGAGCCGCCCTGAGCTCACCAGCGGTAACCGTCTCCTGCTTTCTGAATCCAAGGATCGTGCGCGGTTCGGTACCGGATGCCAATTCTAAGCCACGGAATGGACTCTTCAGCACATAAACGTGGGGATATCCCATCTGCAGCAGCCAAGATGCGGTCATGGTGGCGCGCACCATGTGGTCGTCCACCAGCACGATGCGCGCGCTGCGAACCGCAACGAATTCGTCGACCGTCTGTACCAGCTGGCCGCCAGGGGCGTGGCGGGAACCGGACAGATGGGCGCGTTCAAATTCCTCCGGAGTGCGCACATCAAACAGATACAGGGTGTGGCAATCACTCTTTCTCCATTCTGAAAGCGTCGCGCATTCAAGGGTTGGTACGGCGAATTTGTCCGCAACCCGCCCAGCTGCTGCAAAGGCTTTTTGGACATTGTCCAGTGCAGGCTCGGGTGTACCTTCGGTCCGATCGCGTTCCAACTCCAGCCCGGCCAGGTGCCACCCCATGGTGCCATCTTTGAGCAGCATGACGCGGTTGGAAATTTCAGCATTGATCAGGGACATGGCACCAACAATGCTGCGCGTTCTGCCGGCGCAGTTGACGACGATGTCGGTCTGCGGGTCAGGCGCCAGTTCAAACACCCGGTACACCAACTCCGCACCGGGTACATTGATTGCACCCGGTATGCACATCACACTGTACTCATCCATCGGCCGACTGTCCAGTACCACCAGGTCGTCCCCACGCTGCAGGCGGGCATGCAGGTCGCGCGCCAGAATCTGCGGTGGCTTGCGATGCTGAAGCAGATACTCGCCAAAAGTCTTGCTTGGTACATTCAGTCCTGAAAACAGTTCAAAACCGGCATCTTTCCAGCCTGCCGTACCACCGATCAGAACAGCAACTGCGGTGTACCCCAACTCCTGCAGTCGCCGCTGCGCCCTGCGCGCCACGAATTCCTGACCGACGGGGCCGCTGTCACAAACAATGATCGGTACATCGCGGCGAGGCAGCAGCGCATCGACCTGCAGTTCAAGCTGGCTGGCGGGAAGGTTGGTCGCCCACAGCAGGTGATTTTCAAAGTAGATGCCCTGCTCGCGGACATCAAGTATGGCATGTTCCCGCTGCGAAAGTATCAGTTTTTTCAGCTCAGCGGCACTGATCTCGCGGTTCATTGAATGACGTACGTCGCATCGACGATAGGAGTGTTGGAGTGAAATTTTTTCCAGTCGCCGCATTTGCGATCAAAATAAACCCGCTCCGTCAGACATTCCAGCGCGCGGCCGTACATATGAAAACTGATGACTGCACTTTCATCGGTAATGTGAATGGAGTGCAGATCATCGGGTAGCAAAGTTACACCGGTACCCAGTTGAACGACCTGTGACCCCGTTTCCTCGACGCCGTCTGCAGTCCGCCGATAGAAACGATTCAGTTCGGCGCCGCGTATGCCGGCGATGACGGCCCATGTATCGTGATTGTGCGGCGGTGCGTTGGTCGGCGAGCGGGCAGACTGCAGGTAGAGTGCGAACCGATTATCCGCCGCGTCCTGAGACAGGCGATAGACACGGGAAGAGTCATCCGATGTTTTTTCAGGCGCGGGAAATTCAGCCTCCGTAAACCAATCGACATGGGCGGCGAGGTCAATCAACTGCGCTTTGATCTCGTCCAGCGCTTCTATGGTTTCGCCGCGCGCCTTCTGTATTCTTCGAATGGTCTCAACCGCACCCTTGACTGCGTCACTTCGTTCTTTATTACGCGTCATTACCGTTTTCACCCTTAATTCTGAAAGACGTATTGAACTTTTTACATTCATTCATAAAACGATTCGTCGTGTCGGGCATTGGTACCCTTGCCCCGGAGATGTAGGTTACCAGGCTTTTGCCTTCTTCGATCAAATGACAGCCCTCGAATATCTGTGGATGGGAAATCATATTGGTACGCGCCCGTACCTGACTGACCAACAGTTCGATCTTTTCTGAGTAGGTAACGAACTTGGGCCAGATACCAAACCAGCAGTTGTCCCGTTTGTTGGTTTCACAGTTGAGTTTTGCGTAGTGTGAAAACTGATCTAGAGCCGGCCATAGCGGACCAAACTCAGGGTACGCAGACAGGTTGGTTTGCAGAACCGAGACGATATGGTCTATATCCCGCATGGTCAGGCTGATTTTGACATATCGGGTTACATAAAATTCCTTCAACGGCATTGAGAAAGCCTTAAGCGGTTCACCCCACAGCTCATCAATGCCTTCCACGCCGCTTACGTGGCGCACTAGTTTGCCCAGTTCCATGGCCTCTTCGAGACACTCACTGCACTCTTTCATCAGTTCGTTTTCCACGCTGATATGAACGCCCTTGGCTTCAAGTTCCACGATGGTTGTAAATATATCAGTCGCGCGGTTGAACAGGGCACCAGCAAGCATGGCGCCACATACTCTCTTTTCCTGCTCATTGGCCGCCTGCTGATAACTCATGCGCGCCAGATCAAGATTTTCGCCCGGTGTGTTGATGCCCGACTCGGTATGGTGAAAGGTTCGGCGGGTCAGCCCGGCAATCAGGTTCTTTTTCGCTGTCAGCGTTTCTGCCGGAGGCTCATAGTAACGAATCCAGTAGCCATAGTAGTGAATTCGCTTTTCACCGTTGAAAACGGATACGGTACCATTTTTTATGACCTCTTTACCCGGCTCGGCTCTACGCATATCAATGTTCACCAAACATAAAAGCCTGAATCTCTCACATTTTAACCAAATTCAATCAATAAGACACTGCAGTAGAGTCTTCATTCGCAGGTTGATTGCTACAGCAATCGGGCGATGGATTCCAGAATGAACGAAAGAATCAATTGAGCTACGCAGCGCGACACCAGGCTGGTGGCGGAGGGTGCCGCCGCTGACCATCGGTCGACAACCGAAATTCGACCCATCGTTCCATGATTGGAGATGTGCAAAGGATACCTGACTTTCTGTACGACATGACGATGTCAGTTTCCATCGCCCGACAATCTGCCCCGCTCGGTGTCAACGGGAAAGATTGCGTTGAGTTCACATCGCTGGGACTGACTATTCACCAATGAGGGGATACGATGCCGCGCGGCAGTAACATGTAACATGAATTGGGGGCGTGTTAAGCCGCGACTGTCGGTCATCATTGCAATGCGCTGGATTCGCGATCAGTCGCCGCACCTGGATGAGTATCATCTTCTGTCAGCTCGGTCACATGGTCGAGGCGATGTCAGTGCGCCACATCGGCAGATTCCGCCACCCCATCTTCCGCATTTTCATCAAAGAGACTGAGTGCCTGGCGAGCCGATTCATCGCCGAGCTGCGCGGCCCGACGGAACCAGCGCTTCGCTTCGGCAGCGTTCACGGCAACACCATCTCCCTGCGCGTACATGAGGCCCAGCCGGAATAGCGCTGGCGCATGGTCGAATACCGCTGCCCGGCGGTACCAGTATTCGGCCTTGACATTGTCCTCAGTCACACCCAAGCCACGATCATGGATCAGACCGAGCATATACTGAGCCGGCGCATGGTCAAGTTCCGCCGCCCGATGGAACCAACGTCTCGCCTCAGCTTTGTCCTCGGTCACACCGAATCCGCCATCATACATCAGTCCCAGCGGGAATTGAGCCTGTACATAATCCTGTTCCGCGGCCCGGCGATACCAGCGTGCCGCTTCGGCGGCATCCGCGGCCACACCATCTCCAGCAGCATACATTTGGCCGAGCGCGATCTGAGCTTCGGCGTGACCCTGCTCCGCAGCCTGCAGATGCCAGCGCGCCGCTTCGGCGGCATCCTTAACGACACCATGCCCAATGTGATACAGCGAGCCCAGCAGGAATTGAGCCATCGCATAGCCCTGAGCCGCGGCCCGGCGATACCAGCGTACGGCTTCGGCAATGTCCGCCTCCACACCCGCTCCGTGAACATGAGCCAACCCAAGCATGGTCTGCGCCATCGCATGTCCCTGCTCCGCCGCCAGACGAATCCAGTGCGCCGCTTCGGCGGCGTCGGCGGCAACACCCTCTCCATATGTATACATCATGCCGAGATTGATCTGAGCTTCCGCGTGGCCCTGCGCCGCCGCCTGGCGATGCCATCGCCATGCTTCCGCCTTGTTCTCAATGACACCCGTTCCGTTTTCATACATCACACCCAATCTGTATTGAGCGGTCGCATTGCCCTCAGTCGCCGCCCGGCGGTACCAGTGTGCCGCTCGGGCGGCGTTCTCAACGACACCCAATCCGTATTCATGCATCTCTCCGAGTTTAAGCTGAGCCAGCGCGTGCCCCTGCGCCGCCGCTCTGCGATACCAGCGCATCGCTTCGAATAGGTTCTCATCGACGCCAAGACCTGATTCGTATATTCCGCCCGCTACATACTGAAATTCCGCATCGCCCCGTTCGGCATGGAGTAGGATCGTGCGAAACTCTTCGTCGTGTAGCGCAGTAAAATCCTCGCGGTCGGCATCCGTCAAACCACCATTCGTCTGCACAGTTGACTGAGCGTACTGGCGAATGACTTCGAGGCCGTCTCCGGAAACCACCTTTCCAGCGGTATGATTGATGTGCGAACCAGATGATTCAGGCACCGCCATCGCCCGTATCGCAGCAGTAGTTTTTGCCACTGGCCTGGTGTTGTATCGGGCGTCAGATTGAATCGACAGGTGGTGTCGCACAGCTGGTCTTTCCCAACCGATCACTTCATGCCGCTGCAGTGGCAGGTCATCGGCACTGACCCAGATCGGTGCCGATCCAACAACAAAAATCATGAAAAATCCCGCCAACATCACGGTTGCCATCACACTCAATAAAATGATCTCATATCGTTCGCATGTTGAATGCATGCCACTTATTAAATCAAATGAAGGAGGCGACTGTCCAGATTCCACAGCTACACGCAAATCCACCTCAAACCACCATACTGTTACCGGGCCACCCCTCCCATTGACTCTCAACAACCGATTCGATGGGCCCGAAGACGTTGCTAATGATACGTGTCGGATCCGCTCAGGATGTTACAGGTGGAATCCTGTCTCAGCGAAAGGATCCACCTGAAATTCCTGTAGGGAACGCATGGTGCCGCTGGCGGACGAGACCAAAGCCACTTGAACGGTTTGTACGACTGGAAAAGACTATAATTGGAAGTCAGACAGCATGTTCACACGACCTGACTGTTTGTATGTTATGTGCTGATTCAGAACTTAATTTGCAAATATGACGGGGATGATCATAAAATGATTGTTGATAGTCAGAACCAATATACCATTAAAACATGAGTTTAACACTTGTTGAAGAGATACTGCTGCTCCTGTTGGATGACGAAAAGGGAACTTTGCCACCGGTGCCTCAGCTGACGCTGCATTTGGTGCTGGCGGGCGGCGTGCTGATGGAACTGGCCATCAGCAACCGAATTGACAACCACATCGATACGCTCGAGATCATCAACGACGAACCGCTCAATGACCCGATTCTGGACCAATGCCTCAGCAAAATCTGCGCCGATCCAACGCACAAAGACGTCAAATTCTGGATCAACGCGATTGCAGATGACGGTGCCAGCTTGGTTGATCTCGGCTTCAGTCGTCTGGTCGAGCGAGGCGTTCTAGGTGAATCGGAAAAGCGTTTTCTTTGGGTGATGAAAACGCGCGCCTATCCCATGATCGATGGTTCCGTCGAAAGGGAAGTCAAACTCAGAATCATGAACATTCTGTACAGCGATGAAATTCCCGATCAGCGGGATGTCGTCATTTTCTGCCTGATGGATGCCTGTGACATGTTCCGCACGCTGCTCGGTCCGGTTGAACTGAATCGGATGCGCTCCAGAATATCGGATGTGTCAAGACTGGATCTGATCGGCCAGGCAACGACCAAAATGATTCGGGAAATTCAGGTTGCGTTGGTTGCCACACACGCACCGCTATTTTGAACATTCTCAGATTGAGTTCCGGCCAAGGCTGAAATTCTGTGAAGCGCCTGTAGTGCGATTCGGTCGCAGGTGAGGTTTGAACAGACTGCCGGTGCGGCCGACGGGAATACGGCCGTGTAACTGATGTCTGGATTGATTTTCTCTACCGTCGCAACAGTTTTCAAGGCCCGTAAATCGCCGCTGGCAGCCAAGTTGCGAGTTCTGGAACAAACCAAAGCACAACCAGCATCAGCAGCTGAATGCACACGAAAGGAATGACGCCCTTGTAGATGTCAACGGTGCGAATTGATTTCGGAGCGACCCCGCGCAGATAGAACAGCGAGAATCCGAAAGGCGGGGTCAGAAACGAAGTCTGCAGATTCACCGCCATCATGACTCCAAGCCACACCGGACTCATGGGTACCCCTGGGGCAATTTCCAACTGTAGCAGTATTGGGCCAACGATGGGAACCACGATGAAAATAATTTCCAGGAAATCAAGGATGAATCCCAGTAGAAACATCACCAGCATAATCAACAGCAGAACGGTCAGCGTACCACCGGGCAGATTGTGGAGCACGTTCTCGACCACCGCGTCGCCATTCAGTCCGCGAAATACCAGTGAAAACATGGATGCGCCGATCAGGATCACAAAAACCATCGTCGACACCAGCAGCGTCTGCCGCATGATCTGTGGCAGAATCGATTCGCCGCGGTCATCGCGCGTGGAATAGACCCTGAAGATGGCCGTCGCGACGCCATAAATCAGACCGATCGTACAGACCAGCGTAAGAAATATGGCCGCCCATTCCACAGCCGCAATCTCCTCCCGCTGCATGCGAAGATCAAACAAAGCCGTAACGAACAGCATGATGACGAGACACACAAGACCGATCACAATCGCACCGCCGCGTTTGGGATCCGCGCGGTAGCCCGCCATCATCAGGGCACCGGTGCCACCCATTGCTGCCGATTCAGTCGGCGAAGCCAACCCCGCCAGTATTGAGCCAAGCACTGCGACGATCAGCGCAAGTGGTGCAAACAGAGTGGCTACCATGGTCCAGGCGAATGAACACTGATTCCCATCCAGCGCAATGTCGTCCTTCGGTATGGCGGGACTCGCCTTGGGCTGAAAGATCGCAACACCGATCTGATAAAGAATATACAGTCCGACCAGTACCAGCCCAGGGATCAGCGCACCGGCGAAAAGATCGTTGACTGACACCGCATCCGGCGAAAAATTACCCATCGCAAACTGGGCCTGCTGAAACGCAGTTGACATCTGATCGCCCAAAAGCACCAATACGATGGATGGTGGAATAACCTGCCCTAGCGTACCCGACGCACAGATTGATCCACACGCCAGTGATGGGCGGTAGCCGCGCCGCAGCATCGTCGGCAGCGACAAGAGTCCCATCGTTACGACGGTCGCGCCCACTATTCCCGTCGAGGCCGCCAGCAGTGCGCCAACGATACATACCGAGTAACCCAGGCCACCACGAATTCGGCCAAACAGCTTGCCCATGTTGTCAAGCAGTTCTTCGGCGATCTTTGAGCGCTCCAGCGTTACGCCCATAAACACGAAAAGTGGTACGGCGATCAGCACTTCATTGCGCATGATGGAAAAGATGCGCTGCGGTAAAGCCGACAGAAAGGCGACATCAAAGAGACCGAATGCGCTGGCTATGAACGCGAATACCAGTGAGCTTCCAGCCAGTGTGAATGCGACCGGAAAACCAAACATCAGGAGTGCGACGACACTCAGAAACAGCGCGCCGCAAAGAAATTCTGGCGTGGCAAAAAATTCCATTAATTCAGCCTTCGGCGGTTGCGCCTGAAGGGGTGCGTTCGGTCAATTTCAGTAGGCTGCGGATCGCCAGTGCCACACCCTCCATCGCGACGAGTACCGAAAACACCAGAATGACCGTCTTGAAAAGATAGATATAAGGCAGGCCCGTCGTCTCAGTTGAACCCTCCCGCACGGCCCATGAATGCAGCACCAGCGACCAGGCGAAATCAAAATTGACCATGCAGAACGGCAGTAAAAACACCAACACGCCCAACAGGTTGACCCAAGCCCTGGTCCGCTCGGATGCCTCGCGGTAGAACACATCCAACCTGACATGTCCATCCTTGACCAGCGTGTAACCGGCGCCGAACATAAACAGCAGACCGTGCATATACCAGATGGATTCCTGCATCTGAATCGAGCCATAGGAAAAGACATAGCGCATGATCACCACGACGAACTGCATCAGCGTCATGAACAGTACCAGCCATGCCACCAGGCGACCGATCACGGTATTGAACACCGTCAGCCAGCTGGCGATGAGATGCAGCTGTTTTCGCCAGCCTGACCCGCCGGATGCGTCTGCAATCCGACCGCGTGCAGAGCTTAAAATCTGCCGCGGTTCAGCGGTAATCAGCAACACGACCGGTAGCACGAAAAAAGCCACCACGGTCAGCAAGACCACACCATATACAGTGATGCTGAACAGAAATGGCAACCGCTCGAGAGCATGCCAGAGCTCAATGAAGTCAACGTTCACAAGGTGACCGCCGTGGTTTCCCTACAGTGTAGGGCCGCCCGATGCAAAGCACCACCTGCAACCAATCGACTGCCGACCGACAGCGGAGCAGAATCTTCGCGGGGCGGCGATGAAACAGGATGGTTTCGCCCGTGATGCCGCTGGCGAAACCATCATCCTATTCCCACCCATGTAAAGGGCGGCTTTCAATCAGCTGTGAAAGTCCACCAGGTTGCGCTTGTTCATATAACCTTGGTCAGACAGTTTCACCCAACCGGTTACATCTTTTCTGAAGGACATGAAGCTGTCGTAAATTTTCTTTGATTCGGCGTCACCATTGCCAACATCCGCCAGAACATCCTTTGCCGCTTCGGCCGCAGCGGAGAATATCTCATCACTGAACTCAACCAGCTGCACACCGTGCTCAGTGAGCAGCGTATCCAGCGCCGCGGCGTTATTGGCATTGAATTCCGCTAACCCGAAATTATTTTCGGCAGCGGCGGCATTGGCGATAATGGCCTGATCACTGGAACTCAATCCGTCCCAAACACCTTTGTTGATGCCGCAGCTCAGCAGCGTACCTGGCTCATGGAAGCCGGGATGGTGATAGTGTTTGACGACTTTGTAGAAACCAAAAGCCAGATCGTTCCATGGACCGACCCACTCCGTCGCATCAATCGTACCGTTCTGCAGGGCTGGCATGATTTCTCCGCCAGCCAGGGTTACGGATGATCCACCCAAGGCTTCAATCACTCGGCCACCCAATCCCGGAATGCGCATTTTCAAACCCTTGAAATCGTCCAGTGAACGCATCGGATTGGCGAACCAACCACCCATCTGAGAACCGGTGTTACCGCAGGGAAATGCCTTGACGCCAAATTGAGCGCTCAGATCATCCCATAGCTTCTGCCCACCGGCATGATGAATCCAGGCATCCAATTCGTTCGCTGTGAGTCCCATCGGCACCGCGGAGAAAAAAGCATAACCAACCGCCTTACCCAGATAGTAGTATTCGGCAGAGTGATACAGGTCGGCGGTACCTTCCTGCACGGCATCATGACATTTGAGAGGATGAACCAGTTCACCACCACCGAACAGTCTCACCGTCAGGCGCCCGTCCGACATCTGCGTGATACGCTCGCCGAATCGTGCCGCTGCGGTGCCCAGGCCGGGAAAGTTTTTGGGCCATGAGGTTACCATTTTGAGTTCCCTCATGCCCTGTGAAATCGCCGGTGCCGCCAATGTTGTCGCCGCTGTCGCAGTACCAACTGCACCCGCCTTTAAAAATTGTCTACGTTTCATAGTGAAACCGTCCTCCATCCTATGAAGTGAAAGTTACAATTCCTCTGACACTGCCATCAGTATCAAAGTATTCAACAATCAGATAATACAGAATAATCGATCAAAACTTCAGACAAATTGAGTACGAAGCCGCAATTCAGCCAATACATGGCCAACTGTTCAATCGATTATCAGGCTTCTCATTTTCAATTTGCAGCTCAATTGGATGGTCATCCGAGCAACTCCACCGCGTATTGATCAGAACCAAAATGAAACGATACTTTACTCGTTCAGACGCACCGCACCAGTCAGGGCGTAGTATGGGGCAGTGAATCGACGACTGCGGCGCAGACGTCACAGCTGTAAACAACGATGGGTGAAGAACATTTTGCAAGGGAGCCCGAACTCTCTGATGGCGAAAGAACACGTAATCGCATACATGGAATCAGGTCGGTTCCAATTGTCGAATCAGCAACAGCTCAGTCAAAATCGGTCGATTCTTCTCAGACGGTTTCGATCATCGCTTTCAGCACTTCACACCAGCCAAGCGCGATATTCCTGCGGTTGTAACCTCCACCTCCGGTTGCGATGAACCGACCATCACAGAACTCTTCGGCAATTCTGCAGAGCTGCATCGCCGCATGCCCGTGCGCTTTCGGTGTGAATCGCATATGGGTGATGGGGTCCCCGTCAATGCTGTCGGCACCCGCCTGTAGGATGATCATTTCCGGCGCAAATGAGCGAATGAATTCTTCGACTTGACCCCAGGCGGCGAAAAAAACATCGTCCCCGCTTTCAGGAGGAACCGGAATGTTGAGCTTCGTACCCTTGGCCCTGCCCTTTCCCGTCTCATACGCGAAGCCGGTGCCCGGGTAGAGAAACCGACCATCTTCATGAACATCCGCGACAATGACATTCGGATCATCCTCAAAATCATAAAAAACGCCATCTCCATGATGGGCATCAATATCGATATAGGCAACCCGCTTGGCGCCATATTTCTGTCGCACCGTTTCAATCAGAATGCCAAGGTCGCTGATGGCGCAGAAGCCGGCAGCGCGCTGCCGCGCGGCATGGTGGAGACCGGCGATGGGAATGAAAATCCGACTCAGTTCACCTTGGAATATTCGATCAAGTGCATCAAGGTCGGAGCCCACTACGAATGAAGACGCTTCATAGATCCCGGGAACGGCGGGTGTGTCTCCCGCATCCAGAAATCCGGTACCGGCTTGCGACTTCTCCTTCAGAAACTCGATGTAATCGATATCATGAAATCGCGCAAGGTCGCGGTCATCGCAGCTGACCGGGTTCAGCACCTGTACCTGTTTTGCCAGATCCGTTGCAACCGCCTCGTTCCAAAACGCATCCAGCCGGTCTGTTCCGAACGGGTGGCCGTCGCCAAAACCATATCGGCGCAGCCCATCGCCGATGTAAACGCCAACGCCCGAAGGGCACTGATGCATGGGACTACCAGCCCGAGATCTTAATGCCGGAGCTGGGCCGGCGCTCTTCGACCCTGTGTGGGCGATCGTTTTCGACGATGTAGGTCAGTCCGGAATCACTGATCACTTCGATATGCTGCAGATGCCTGCCAACCCGATACTCTCTGATCGTATTGGCACCGAGCCTATACTCGCGTAACTGCGCATCAGTCTGCTGTTCTGACTGGCGTGCGGAATCAGAGGTGATCGCCTGCCGGGCGGCGTCCTTGAGATTCGGAATCGGCACGCCTGACTGCAGAATCACGGCTTTGGGCAGTTCGACTTCATCCACGATCGCCTGCGAATGGGCGTCAGCAGCAACCAGCAGCAGCGCCAGATAGGCGACTGCCGGAATCTGCCGGCCCGATAAAATCAATCCGGTCCTAATTTTCACTTTGTGTGAGCTGTCGAAACACTTCATCAAGACGGCCGCTCTTTTCTGTAATGGTATGAACTTTCCAGTCATGCGAATTCACCTTCTCCCATACCGAGTGAATGATCTTCCGACCTTTCACCGGTATGATCTCAAAAATCTCATCAAGTTGCCTATATTTTATGCTTTGAACGCCGTCGATTGTAGAAAGTTGTTCGCGGACGATTTCAGGGTGGATGCCGATCAGTCGCAGCTGAACCGTATTGTGTCGATGCGAGAGCGTCGCGAGTGAGCTCGGGTCGCAGTCGACAACGATCTCTCCGCGGTTGAGAATGATGACTCGGGAACATACCGCCTGCACCTCATCCAGGATATGTGTCGACAGAACGATCGCCTTGTCGCGGGAGATTTTCTCGATCAGGTAACGCACCTGGTCTTTTTGATTGGGGTCAAGGCCATCGGTGGGTTCATCAAGCACCAGCGCCGGCGGATCATGCAGTAGCGCCTGCGCCATACCGACGCGCCGCCTGTATCCCTTTGAGAGACTGCCAATCGATGCGGTCAGTACCTCCTGCAGCCGCACGTCGGCGACCACGGCCGCCATTCTCTCGGCCAGTTCCGCAGCCCGAATGCCGCGAATTCGGCCGACGAATTCCAGCAAAACGTGCACTGGCATGTCCGCGTAAAGCGGCATTCCCTCAGACAGATAGCCGAGGCGGGATTTCGCCGCCCTGGAATCACTGTCGATGTCGATGCCATCAATCGCGACCGAGCCACGGTCTGGCGCCAGAAATCCGGATATGATTTTCATGGTGGTCGACTTACCGGCGCCATTCGGACCGAGAAACCCCAATACTTCCCCCCGCCTGACGCGGAACGAAAGATCGCGGACCGCCACAGTATCGCCGAAACGCTTGCTGAGATGTGAGACTTCAATCATGAACTGGTCTGTCGATTCGGATCGGAAGAGCTGGTTGAATGAGTCTCATTTTACAGTCGAATTACAGATAGAATTTTCTATTGGCGAAATCGAATGCAACTGGCGCCCCAACATCAATGAGCGATAACAACGGAAAACTTTTCCTGATCGACGGTACATCTTACGTTTACCGCGCCTATCACGGCAGCAGTCTGTCGACTTCGCGCGGTGAACCCACTGGCGCGGTGTTTGGGGTTGGCAACATGTTCAGACGAATCATCAGACAGCACTCACCCGACTATCTGGTGGTGGTTTTCGATGCCAGAGGCAAAACCTTTCGACATGAATGGTATGCTGAATATAAAGCCAACCGTCCACCCATGCCGGATGATCTGAGAAGTCAATACGACCTGATCAGGCAGATGGTTGTCGCGATGGGCTTGAAATCCATTTCCATCCCCGGTGTTGAAGCCGATGATGTCATTGGTACGCTCGCGATGGCGGCTTCCCATGCGGGACTGAACACTTTCATCTCAAGCAGTGACAAGGATCTGACCCAACTGGTGAACGAACGGATTACGATCATCGACGATATGAAAGGTACGCAGATAGGGCCGGCTCAGGTTGAGGAAAAGTTCGGTGTCCGACCGGATCAGATCATCGATTATCTGTCCCTGGTCGGTGACAGCTCCGACAACATTCCCGGCGTCGCTCTGGTCGGTCCGAAAACCGCCGTCAAATGGCTGACCGAACATGGTACGATCGAACGCATCATCGAAAACGCTCACACCCTGCCCGGTAAGGCAGGCGAGAATCTTCGCAGCTCCATCGGCCAGCTGCAGCTGGCAAAAACCCTGGTCTCTCTGAAATTGGATGTCGACGTTGAACTCGACCTGCAGTCATTCGTACGGGCCCAGCCCCAGCTGGAAGAGCTGCGCGAACTCTATACGCGGCTGGAGTTCACCAGCTGGCTCAGCGCGCTGGACGACACCGCATCTGAGTCGGAAAACGAGCCGCCGAAGTATTCGACCATCCTCGACCCATCCGCGCTGGATGATCTGATCGAACGGATTCGCGCCTGTGGCTGCGTCGCCTTCGATACCGAGA
The DNA here is from genome assembly GCA_965205205.1 of Arenicellales bacterium. Taxonomy (GTDB): domain Bacteria; phylum Pseudomonadota; class Gammaproteobacteria; order Arenicellales; family JAJDZL01; genus JAJDZL01. The sequence continues at coordinate 1,696,849 of CBDBFX010000002.1, read as the reverse complement.
CCACCGGCCTTGACACTCGAAATGACCGTCTGGTGGGCATTTCACTGAGCTGCAGAGAAAAGGAGGCGTTCTATATTCCACTGGCGCATCGATATATGGGTGTGCCTGAGCAGTTGGATCTGGATTGGGTTCTCGACCGACTGAAGCCTTTATTGGAAGATCCCGAGCTGGTGAAGATCGCACACAATCTAAAATTCGATGCGAGCGTGCTGTCCGAACGGGGAATCACCGTTTCTGGCCCGCTGTATGACACCATGCTTGAGTCTTATGTGCTGAACAGCTCGGCTGTCTCACAGCACAATCTCGAAAAATTGGCTCAGAAATATCTCAATACGACACCCATCAAATACGAAGAGGTGGTTGGTAAAGGAAAAAACCAGCTCACCTTTGATCTGATTGAGATAGAAAATGCAACCGCCTACGCGGCCGAAGACGCAGATATCGCGTTGCGCCTGCATAACGTTCTGTGGCCAAGAATTGAACCGCAACAACAGCTGCTGGACGTGTTCAGGGACCTTGACATGCCGCTGGTCCCCGTACTGATGCGGGTTGAAAATAATGGCGTACGGCTGGACCAAAGCTCACTGCAGCGGCAGAGCGCCGATCTGCAGAACCGCATTCAGACCATTGAAGAGGCGATCTACCAGCACGCTGGACAGCGGTTCAATCTTTCTTCACCAAAGCAGATTCGCGCCGTGCTCTTCGATCAACTTGGCCTTGAGACATCCAGGAAAACCACCTCAGGCGAGATGTCCACGTCCGAGTCCGTACTGATGGAACTGGCTGAAACTCACGAAGTACCTCGACTCCTGCTGGAACATCGAAGCCTGTTCAAACTCAAATCCACCTACACCGACAAGCTGCCAAAACTGATCAATCGCACAACTGGCCGCGTCCACACCTCGTTCAACCAGGCCGTTGCTTCAACCGGCCGACTGTCTTCGACGGATCCCAACCTGCAGAACATTCCCATCCGCACGGCGGACGGGAAAAGAATCCGCGAGGCATTCGTCGCCGCTGCCGGAGCAACCCTGATTTCGATCGATTATTCACAGATTGAGCTTCGTCTGATGGCTCATCTGTCAGGCGACGCGGGACTCCTCGAAGCATTCGCAAGAGGCGATGACGTACATCGGACCACCGCGGCAGAGGTGTTTGGCTGCCAGCCTGACAAGGTCACCGCGGATCAGCGGCGGCATGCCAAGGCGATCAATTTCGGTTTGATGTACGGCATGTCCGCCTATGGGCTGGCGCGCACGCTGCAGATTGAAGTGCCCCAGGCGCGAGCTTATATCGAGCAGTATTTTGCGCGTTATCCCAAAGTTCAGCAGTTCATGGAGGAGGCCCGGCAGCAGGCGCGCGATCGCCGGTACGTCGATACCCTCTTCGGCCGTCGGGTTTATCTGCCCGACATCCAATCCAATCACCGTGGCCAACGACAGCATGCCGAGCGCGCCGCCATCAATGCGCCGCTGCAGGGGTCGGCCGCCGATATTATGAAACTGGCAATGATTGAAGTTGATGCGTGGCTGAAGTCTTCGGGCGGTGGAGCACTGATGATTCTACAGGTGCACGACGAACTGATACTGGAAGTGCCGCTCGCGGAAACGGAACGCGTTCTCGAAAACGTCAAGGCGCTCATGGAAAACGCCGCCAGTCTGCAGGTGCCACTGGTTGCCGATGCCGCAACCGGTGCCAACTGGGCGCTGGCGCACGGCTAACTCAGCAGGCTGTGGATGCGTTGGCGAGCCGCCGGTACGCCCAGTCCTGAGTAGGCCGAAAAAGTCTGCACCGACAGGTGCTCGCGATCGGCGAGCTCCGCCTCGACCTGAACCAGCGTCTGCTGAGCTCTTGATTTCGACAGTTTGTCCGCTTTGGTCAGCAGAACATGCACACGCGTGTTTTCACACCAATTCAGCAACTGATAATCAAGCGACTTCAGTGGATGACGGATATCCATCATTACAAACAACGCCCGTAGACAGCTGCGATTCTGAAAATACCGCTCAATGGCAGCCGACCAATGGGTTCGCAGTTGCTGCGGTACCTTTGAATATCCATAGCCCGGCAGATCGACCAACCTGATATCCGGTGTTATCTCAAAAAAAATGATCTGCTGCGTACGACCCGGAGTCCTGCTGGCCATTGCCAGTCCTTTGCGCCCCGTAATGGCGTTTATGGCACTGGATTTACCACTGTTCGACCGGCCTGCAAACGCGATTTCACCACCCCGGTCAGGCATCCACTGCGTTGATTTGTGAGCCGCGACGACGAATTTTGCGCGGTTGAGCTGAATGTTCATCCAACCGTTCCTCCATACAGACACTCAGAAATATGACAAAGCGCGTTACCGACAGGGCGATGTTCCTCAGCCACCATCGTCAGAACAGCCCTCCCGCATCAGCAATCAGTCATCCGGACCGAAGCGACCGGTCGTACAATCTATATTTCACTGATTCACATTTGAATTTTATAATTGTCATGTGTAAAAAACCGGTAACGGATCGATGGCCTGCAGTTTCAACTGAATTCAGATGGCGCGCTCCAAATCTGGTATATTAGCGTTTTTCGACCCAATCGGTCATTTTAATTCCGACCATCAACCATAATATCTGCTGTTCATCTGGATACAGGACAATGTGCGATTCGACCGTTCGTAATTCAATCATTCTTGGCCCTCTTTTGGGTCTTTGCATCGCATTGCTGAGCGCGCCAGCGTTCAGTGAGGGAGACGCGGCGGCTGGCGAGTCCAAAGCCGCCGTCTGTGCCACCTGTCATGCACCCGATGGGAACAGCGTCTCTTCCGAGTTCCCAAAAATCGCCGGCCAGATTCCCGGTTACGTCGCCGCTCAGCTGGCCGCCTACCAGTCAGGCGAGCGCGATAATGCGGTCATGAAGGCTTTGGTGGTGACGCTGTCTGAGCAGGATAGGCAGGATATCGACGCCTACTATGCGCAGTTTACCACCCGTAAGGCTAGCATTTCGGAAGCCGACGTCGCGGCGGCGGAGCGCGGCCGAGAAATATACCGTCTGGGGTCAAGCCAGTATTCAATACCGGCCTGTATGGCCTGTCACGGACCGGCGGGCGATGGAATTCCATCGCGTTATCCAAAGGTTTCCGGTCAGTTCAAGGAATATCTTGTGACCACGCTGACGGAGTTCAAAACCGGTAAGCGGGTCAACGAGGAAATGAACGCCATCGCTTTTCGACTGTCTGCTCAGCAGATCGAAGACATCGCTCTGTATATGCAGGGGCTTGATTAGATTGGCTCGCCCGCGTGAACGACTCGTTGAATCACACTTGCAAGTTGCCGCAGACTGGCGGCGACATCCGTACCGCATCGGACAAGACTAAGGGTGGATGACGAGGATTGAGCCAAAGTGGCGTGATACTGAGCATCCAGGTGTGCCTGACGTCTGATCAGCCAGCCAAAAGAATATTCGAGTGCAGGGATATTGAAGTCGTTTTCCGCATCGGCATCGATGAACAGAAAGTGCCCGGTCCTTAACGCTCCATCCCTTGCCGTCGTCTTGTAAAACTGTCCGACTGAGTGCAGGTATTGAGGACCGAAACTGTGCACGGTGCGAACCCGGCGTTCGCTGAGTCCCGTTTCGAGCACGGCTGCCAGATTGGTCAGTTCCGCCTCGATTTCAGGACTTGGATTGAGATACCCCAATAGTGCGATGTAGTCATTCTGACGGAGCGACTCGCTGAGGTGATGGATCCAGGTGGCCGTTCTTTCAGCCCATCCGGCTGAATGGATTTCGATGACGTATCGGTATGGCATGTCGGCTGAGCCCATCATACGATCCCTGCCATGATTCGAAGGCACCAGGTCCGCCCGCTTGGCGCGTTCCACCTCCGGCTGACTGTATGGATCGATGCCCAGCAGGTAGGCGGCCATGGAAACGGCGGTCTGCCAGGTGAGAAACAGTACGGCCAGTGACCTGACGTCCGTAACCGCCTGTTGCCAGCCGAAGCCGGGACCCCCTTGACTGTGAGTAACGCGAACTCGCACCGCACCAGCTGGGTCGAAACGGTCCGTCGGCTTCCGAATGACAGGCAGTACGCCAAGTCCATTCTTGCCGAGGCTTTCGGCAACGAGCTGCTCGAGCCAGCCAGCCACCGGCAGAAGGTCAGATGATGTATCAATCACCAGCTCGCCACCATCCATGGACGCACTCGCCAGCTCGGCAGCCAGCCGATGAACGGGATCGGTCGCCGTGCCGCTGACCGAACGGATGAATTCCTCTCGAACCGCTCGCAGCAAAGCGACATCAATGCCTGAGATTGCCGCGGGAATCAGGGACAGACGACCTAGGCTGGAAAATCGGCCGGGTACATGTCGATCCGAGGTGAAGATGCTGATCCCGCGCGGTACAGCCCAACTGCGAAGGGAACTCGCACCCGCATCCGTTATCACGGTAAAGGATCGAGGCTGGTGAATGTGTTCGAATAATGCCTGGGCGATGTACAGCGTCTCGCGCGTTTCTCCCGATTTACTCGCAATCACGTAATGGCATCCCACTTGAGGGGGCTCACCCAGTATGCAGGTCAGGGCATCCGGCGATGTACTGTTCAATGCGCGAAAAGCGACCTTGAGTGAACGTCGGGCAACACACTGGTAAGCGATGGCGGACAGAACGGCACCACCCATCCCGACAAGTACCAGCGTCCTGATATCGGAGGGTATTTGACGGCCGAGTACGGCCGGGGGCGGCAATGGTGTTCGAAGCCAATCAAAGCAGTGCTCGCCAAGTACCGTCGCCACGTTGACCTCGGCCCACAGACCGAAGTCATTTTCTATCAGTCGAGGTCCGACTCGGCGGGCGATGAGCAGGCGCTCGAACTGTTCAGCCTGAGTCAATCGACCGATGGACTGTCGACAAGCATAAAGCGGGTTCCGCAGTAGGGGCACATGGCGGTGCCATTTTTTTCCAGCGGTAGGTAGACTCGGGGGTGAGAATCCCAGAGCCGCATCCGATCCAGTGGACAATGCAAAGGCAGGTCGCTTCGAGTTACTTCGAGATGCGCCTGATCGTTGGGTGTATCGCCTGCTTTCGGTTGGTAAAACGTCTCTTTCATGAAGTGTGATCAGACAAAGGTCAGCCAATCAAGATGCGCTTCCGACCGTCCTTCAACCGCATCGAAGTATCTAGCCTGCAGCTCTCGAGTAATCGGCCCGGGCGTACCATCACCGATCCGGCGACTATCCAATTCCCGAATGGGTGTAACTTCGGCAGCCGTGCCCGTGAAAAACGCCTCATCCGCAATATAGATCTCATCGCGGGTAATCATTCTCTCCCGGACCTCCAGTCCCATGTCCCCAAGCAGTTCGAAAACGGTACGCCGCGTGATGCCATCCAGCGCCGATGTCAGATTCGGCGTAATCACACTGCCATCCTGGACGACGAAAACATTCTCACCCGAACCCTCCATCACGTAGCCATTCGTGTCCAGTAGCAGCGCCTCATCCGCACCATTGTCCAGTGCTTCTCGCAGTGCCAGTATGGAATTGATGTAGTGACCGCAGGCTTTGGCGCGGCACATGGACACATTGACGTGGTGGCGGGCGAATGATGATGTCTTGACTCGGATTCCGTTCTTGATCCCGTCGGCGCCCAGATAGGCGCCCCAGTCCCAGGCGGCAATCATCACATGCGTGGATAGGTTGTCAGCCCGCAGTCCCATTCCTTCCGAACCATAGAAAACAATCGGTCGAATGTAACCATTTTCAAGCCGGTTGGCACGTAAAACCTCACACTGCGCCTGATTGATGGTGGGCCGGTCGAATTCGATGTTCATGCGCAGAATATGAGCCGATTCAAAGAGTCGGTTGGTGTGATCTTCAAGCCTGAACACGGCCGTACCCTTCGCGGTTCGGTAAGCGCGGACGCCTTCAAACGCCGCCAGTCCATAGTGCAGCGAATGGGTCAGTACATGGACGGTCGCCTCCCGCCATGGCACCATTTCACCGTCATTCCAGATAAAGCCGTCTCGGTCGCTGAAGGATTGTGTCATGATTTCGAACTATTGTTGATTGAGATGGATGGGGTCAACCAGGCGCTGCGTCGGCCGTGGTGTTTTATGATGCATGAGAACCGAATGGCTGACGGGCGAAAACTCGTCGAACCATCGGTTCAAAAAAATCAAGCGGCAGGGATTCATAGTCCGGATCAAAAGCAGACTGGTCCCATTTTTCGCAGAAATCGACGCAGGCCTGATAGTGGGGTGAATGCCGGTACTGATCGCGGGCGTTGCGATCGCCGCCGATGTGGTGAAAAAAGTAATACCCCTGAAAGATTCCGTGATGCTTGAGCACCCAGTAAGTTTCTTCACCGACATAGGGACGTAGAATTGCGGCCGCCAGTTCGCCATGGTTTTCCGGTGCCAGGCAATCGCCGATATCGTGCAGCAGTGCGGCAACCGTCATCTCCTCGCCCGCATCATCCCGCCAGGCCCGCGTCGCGCACTGCAGAGCGTGCTCAAGGCGCGTAACCTGATACCCACTCATGCTGTTTTCCAAACTGAGCAGATGTTCAAGAACCCGGTCAGCTGTCGCGGAAATAAACGCCTGTTCATGTTCCTGCAGCAGCTGATAGTCCTCAAAAGTGCCATCCTTCATCTGCACGAAATCAACTGTCTTCTTGGTCCTGCTCATCGGTAAATTCCATTTGGAACTGATATCATCTGATTGATCTGGAAAACGCATATGTTAACGCACAAGACGGCAACCTTCATGCCGAATTGACGAAAAGAAGGGATCTCATGCTCGGAGCGCCGGTCAGATGTCCTCAAATCCCACTCTCGGCGTTGATGAACTCAGCCAGCACGACTTTGCGACCGAAGGATTCAAACTCGACGGTCAAATAGAGCTCACTTCGATTCCGTTCGACTTCGGTTACCACGCCACTGCCGAATTTTCTGTGTTGAACGGACTTGCCCAGCCAATCCCAGTTCCCGGTGGCGCCATTCTTCGCATGATTGGATGCGGTCTGCGCTGACCGGTGTTCAAGACGGGCGTCTTCCAGAAACTGATTCGGAATCTCGCCCAAAAACCTGGATCGAGTGCATGACTCCCAGCTACCACGCACCATCCGACGGTTGGCACGCGTCAGATAAAGCCGCTCCTGCGCGCGCGTAATCCCAACATAACACAGCCGCCGCTCTTCCTCCAGCGCCTCCCGGTCCTTTGCCGATGATTTGGCGGATCGTTTTTGCCCCATCGTCGAATAGAAATGTGGCAGAATGGATTCATCAAGTCCGGTCAGGAACACAATCGGAAATTCCAGACCTTTGGCGGAATGCAGGGTCATCAGCTGCACCCTGCCTGCAGAATCTTCGATGTGCGCATCGCCGGCATCCAAGACCACGGAATCGAGATACTCACCCAGAATATCACTGCCGCTGCTGTTTTCGCGTCCCTGCTCATAGGTGGCGGCAGCACTGATCAACTCATCCAGATTCACGATCCGTTCCCTTTCAGTGGGATCTCTGTTCTGTTCATAGTACTCCCGCAGACCACTCAAACCGATCGTCGCACTGATCAACTGGCTCAGAGAATGCGTTTCGCCGACCTGCCTGAGATGGTCGATCAGATTCACAAACGGCTGTAATCGGTTCCTGCCGCCAGTCTGCGCGAGTTCACGGGCCGCTTCCCAATGCGAAACATGCTGTGCGGCGGCTTTTTCCGCAATGGCCTGTTTCGCTGCCTCACCAATGCCGCGCGGTGGGCGATTGATGGCCCGTTCCAGCGCTTCATTGGCATTTGGATTGGCGATCAGCAACAGATAGCTCAGAACTTCTCTGACCTCCTTCCGCTGATAGAAACGCACGCCACCAAAAACGCGAAAATCGATTCCCTCCCGACCCAGGCATTCTTCAAAATTCCGCGATTGAGCATTGGTCCGATAGAGCACCGCGAACTGCGACCATGAGCGTCCAGAAGCTGACAGATCTTTGATCTGATTGACAACATACCTAGCTTCTTCATTGCTGTCTTCAGCACTGAAATATTTGATTCGGTTGCCGCCCGGCTTCTGCGTCCAAAGTTTTTTTTCGTAGCGTTTGCTGTTGTTCCTGATCAGCGCGTTGGCGGCCTCAAGGATTGATTTGGTCGAGCGGTAATTCTGCTCGAGTCGAATGACCAGAGCGTCGCGGTATTGTTTCTCGAAACGCCGCAGGTTGCCGGAAAGCGCGCCCCGCCAGCTGTAGATCGACTGGTCTTCATCACCAACCACAGTAATGTTGCGGTGCCTGTTTCCAAACAGTTCCATCCACCGAAACTGCAGTTCATTGGTATCCTGAAATTCGTCGATCAGAACATGCAGATATCGTTCCTGAATATTCTCCCTGACCTGCACATTGCGTTCCATGACTTCCACAGTTCGAAGCATCAGTTCTGCAAAATCAATACGTCCCTGATCTTCACAAGCCTTCTCGTAGTGCTCATATAACATTTCGAGCAGTTCATATCTGGGACTGTAGGTCTCGTTTTCCCCCGCGCGCAATTTGGATTCCTTGCATTGGTTGATGTAGTATGCGACATTTTTCGCGGTCAGTTCCCCGACTCTCAGGTTCCGGTCTTTCATCAGAGTCGAAATCAATGCGATCTGATCGTTCTGGTCCATAATTCGAAAGTCTTGGCTCAGGCCGGCTTCCTTGAACCGTATGCGTAGGAACTGATTGCACAGACCATGGAACGTACCAACAATAGGGCTGACCGATTCTCCCCTGAGTAAATCGTGTACGCGATGTTTCATTTCCCGCGCCGCCTTGTTGGTGAAAGTCACCGCTAAGATGCGTTTAGCCGGTATGTTTCTGTGTGCCATCAACCACGCAATTCGATTGACCAATACTGCGGTTTTTCCGCTACCCGCACCCGCGGTCACCAGCAAGGGGCCATCGGGCGCAGTCACCGCTTCACGCTGCTGAGGGTTTAATTTTGAAATTCGTTCGGAAATATCGTTCAAATTGGAACTGCTCCACAGTCTATAATCAATTCGCAATCATGAGAAAACGGCAAACGGTAACGGTCTCTCCCCATCATTCTAAAACTGCCAAGGTATTTATTATCGGGTAAACGCATAGTCCGATGGTGATAATAGCAAAATATAAAATCGGTCAAATCGTACGGCACCGCCACTTTTCCTTTCGTGGCGTCGTTTTTGACGTTGATCCCCAATTCAACAACACCGAGGAATGGTATGAATCCATTCCACTGGAAATGCGGCCGCGCAAGGATCAGCCCTTCTACCACTTACTGGCGGATAATGAACGAAACAGTTATATCGCTTACGTATCCGAGCAGAATCTTGTTCCAGATGCAATCAGCGGGCCGGTCGATCATCCGGCACTGGACGAGATTTTTGGCGAACTGCAGGATGGCGATTACACCATACACTCGCACCGCCTCCACTGATTCGGCACTTTCTGATCATTCTCAAATTGCATTGACAGGCGCTGTGTGTCAGACAGGTTTCGTCACGTCGATGAGCTGCCGTCCATAGACGCAGACCAAGCCTGGCCACTTGACTGCCATTATTGATGATAGAGAATTGGATCGGTTGATTATGCACAATCATTGTTCCGCGGTCACTCTTTATAATTCGAGAAACACCCACCTTTTCCGGAATCACGCAAATGGATTTGGAACTTGCTAAATTCAATATGGTTGAACAGCAGATTCGACCTTGGAATGTATTGAGTCCGCGGGTTCTTGAAACCATAGCAGCCGTGCCGCGCGAGAAATTCGTTCCCGACGCGTATCGTCATCTGGCGTTCGCTGATATGCAGATTCCAATTGGCGATGGCCAAGTCATGATGCAACCGAAAGTGGAGGCAAGACTGCTACAGGCGCTCGCACCGGTCGAGGGTGAGCATGCACTCGAGATCGGTGCCGGCACCGGATTCGTAGCCGCACTTCTCGCAAGATCGGCCAAAGTGGTTCACACCGTCGATTGCCGCAGACGGTTTGTTGAACTTGCCAATGCCAACCTCGAGACCAACGGTATCGATAATGTTGAAGTCATTTATGGCGATGCCGGGCAGGGCTGGCATTCGGATGTCCACTATCAGACCGTTTTTATTTCGGGATCATTGATTCAACTGTCGCAGAGTCATCTCGAGCTGCTGAGCGTTGGTGGACGTCTGGTCGCGGTAACGGGTGACCGACCGGTGATGAATGCGATTGTGGTGACACGGGTTGATGCGACCGACTGGAAGACCGAGTATCTATTTGAAACGCTGCTGCCTCCACTTGACAACATCCAGCAGCCCGACCGTTTCGAGTTCTGAGTTTCTGGAATCCACATGACCCAGACTAACAAACGACTTTGCCTGTCGGTACTGGCATTTGCCGCCTTAGTGTCCACAGCCGCCTATCCGATTGATCTTCTTGATAGTTACCGACTTGCAATCGAAAACAGCTCCAACTTGGCCGCGGCAAAATCGACGGCCGAAGCAGGCGAGCTCAGCTACGATATTGCGGTTTCAAAAATCTATCCAACTGTTTCCCTTGGTGCCTCAGCTCAATACAAAAACAAATATCTGGGTCCCAGCAGAGATCTCAGCAGCGGTAGCGTGATCATCTCCCAGCCCCTCTGGAGAGGCACGCTGAAGTCCGGTCTGAAAACTGCAGAACAGCAGGAAGTGCTGGCCGGTCTGCGCTACCAGAAAGCGCAAACGGACCTTATCATGCAGGTCGTCAACGCCTATTTCGGCGTCCTTGCCACTCTGGACTCACTTGAGATCGCACGAAAAGAAATCGCCTCCATTGAGCAAATTCTCAGCAACGCGGTCGTGCGCTATGACGCTGGCCTTGGTACGGAAACCGACGTACGAATTGCTGAAGCGCAGCTGGCACTGGCTAAGGCGGCGGTACTTGTCGCAGACAGCGCTTATGAAAGCGCCAAACTGACACTGATGGAACTGATTGGCGATTATTCGGATGAGATTCAGAAACTGAACGAGGGAGCGCCCACCCCATTGCTGCAGCCCAAGCAGATCGAACATTGGATTGGTGTTGCGCTTGACAGCAATGTTGACATTGCAATCCAGCAGGTTTCAGTTGCCATTGCCAGTTTGGCGATAGACCTAGCGGCGGCGGAGTCAACTTTTACATCCGATTTGAGAGTTCGAATCGATGATAAGTTTAGCGGTTCCGATACGGTGGCGAATCATGTCTCTGCTGAGCTGACCCTCTCAAAATCGTTCTCTACTGGGGGGTTGGCAACCAAACAGAAACGCCAGGCCAATCTGCAGTACCAGGCGGAACTGCAGAAACTTCAGGGCGTGAAAGCTCGAACCAAAACGCTCGTATCCAGCACCTATCGCAATCTGATCAGTCTGATTGACCAGATGAATGCGTTTGAGGTCGCAGTGGTCGCCAACGAGAGTTCACTTGCTTTAACTCGATCCAATTACAATGTTGGCGTCGTTACGTCACTCGAAGTGATCGACGCGCAACATGATCTGTCCAAGGCACGGCGCGATCTGTTCAAAGCGCGCTATGACTATATTCGAAATCTAATCGCCCTTAAGCACAGTGCGGGAACACTTGAAGTATCGGACATGGTTGTGCTGAATGGAGTTCTGCAGTAAGTTCTCAGTGCGAGTGGGTTAGCTATAGCCGCAAAACGATTTTGGGTCAGTCAGTCTTTGCGAATTCCGTATTCTACAAGTTCTTCCGACGCACTTCGGTCTCTTCTTGGAATCCCTGAGTTTTCACTTCACTGTAATGGCATTGATCACACAAAAATTCGAACTGGAATGTATTCGCTGAGAGTCACATCATAAAATGTTAAAAATGTGTAAAAAAACGGAGGTGACTCAAGATGTTGAAGAAACGGTATTCGGAAGAATTCAAACAGATGGTTTGTGAAAAGATGCGACAGGGGGTGGCGCCCTCGCAGTTGGCCCGCGAGTATGAGCCGCGGCTACAGACGCTGTATCGGTGGAAGCGGGCGATGCTGCATGAAGGGCCGGACGCGGTGGCGGAAAGTGCGGCGAAGATACGACAGTTGGAAAAGCAGGTTCGCCAGTTGAAGGAGGATAGGGAAATATTGGAAAAAGCGGCGACCTGGTTCGCCAAGGCACACGGACCAGGACTGAGCAGGTAAGCGTGTATCAGTTCATGTTGGCGAATCAGGTCTGTCATACGGTGGTGGCGATGTGTCGGGTGCTGCGCGTGTGTCGGCGCTCGTATTACAAATGGAGGCGGAAAGGGGATGTCGGTGCGGGAGCGGCAGGATGACGGTCTGCGGCTGCGGATGCGCACCGTTCATGCGGGTGCCAAAGGCAGTTATGGGGTGCGTCGGATGGCGATGGAGCTGCGCAAGCAGGAATGGCCGCTGTTGGGCTGTCGGCGGGTGCATCGGCTGATGCGTGCGGACGGACTGGTGGGTCGCACCTGGAAGAAGAAGGTGTTCACCACCACCCGTGCGGGTGATGGGGTGGCGGTGCCGGCCGATCTGGTGGGCCGACAGTTCGCCCGCGGGCGGCTCAATGAGCTGTGGGTGGCGGACTCGACTTACATCCGCGTGCGGGAGGGTTTTGGCTATCTGGCGCTGGTGACGGACGCCTGCTCTCGGCGCATCATCGGCCGTCAGTTCGGTCTGTGCCATGATACCGAGCTGATGCTGGGTGCGCTGGGTCAGGCGGTGTGCAGTCGGCCGTGCGACGGCGTGATTCATCATTCGGACCGCGGGGTGCAGTATCTGAGCGAGCGGTATCGGTCGTTCTGTGCGCGGCACGGGGTGGTGCAGTCGGTGGGTCGGATTGGCAACAGTTATGACAATGCGATGGCTGAATCGGTGTTTGCGACGCTCAAGCGGGAGTTGCTGATGGAGGATGACGGTGGTCTGGGTTTTGAGGACATGCGGCGGTGGCTGTATGACTACATCGATGGCTTTTACAACGCCGAGCGTATGCATTCGAAGTTGGGGTGGAAGAGCCCGATCGAGTATGAGCGTGAAATTTTGGCACTCGGCATTTCGTGACATGTCACGAAATGCCGAGTGATCCAGTGACCGGGATCTGGTAAGGGGTAGCGACTAACATAAGTAACTGTGACCGAAACCGAATACAGTACAACCCTCTCATCACAACGGTTTCAAATCCCAATCAGGTTATCATCATTAAAACACGACATGTCGGGCTAGAAAACCGCAGGGCGTTCCAGTCCATATCGGTTCCAGAATGTTATGGCCAACATCCATTTCCCGCAGTTTCTTTCGATTCAATTAATTTCAACTCAAATATATTGATTTTGTAAACTGAAATCTATTTGAGTAGCATAAAAAGAAATTCTTGATCAATTCAATGCATCATACTACTACTTCAAAAAATCTGGCAACAAAACCTAATCAACACCAATTCCGTTTGGACGGAAAACCAGAATTATTGCATAAGAGATTATGAATTTCCCTGATGGGCATTAGTTAGTAGCTGAGTAATGACATTAGCAACCGGAGCAATGATTTGTGCAGTATCTCCACTTTCCCATGCTATAGCATCCGCCTGTATAAGGCTTTCCACATATTGGTCCCTATTTTGACGCAACATTTCTGGAAGAAAAGATCTCCTGCCTACCCACACTCCAATTTTCACACATAGCACGAAAAACGACGCTGCCCGAGCGGTGCGGCCGTTTCCGTTTATGAACGGATGAATCCAGTTTATCCTCCAAAGAACATATGCGGAAAGTTGTATCGCATCCCATTCTTGCCAATACCGATTAACTGAATTGACGAAATCATCCATTAACGCGTTTACTCTGTAATGCTCTGGTGGTCGAAAATCCTCGCCAACGCCCACCTCGCACGGTCGATATTCTCCGGCGTTTACATGAAGACATGCAATTGAATGGAAATTGATGGCTTTAACTACAGTCTGAGATAAAAAAGGACGATCGGCATTGATAGCTACTTTTGCCATTGATCTCAGAAACAGATATTGCCTCTCTAAATTTGATTTTTCTAAATATTGATAAATTTCATTGGATTCATCTCCAAAAAGCTCAAATAGTATCACGCCGTCGGAATCTCCCCATAATTTTCATTCAGATATTCATCAATTTTCTCTCGTGGGTATCCATCCATATTAGAGGCAATATATGAAGCCATTTGCTCTCTAATTTCCGCAGGAGACATTGGCTCCTTATTTTCTTCCTGCAATTGACGAATCAGCTCCGCACGAGCATTTTCATCGTATTTGTACTCCTGATTTTTCATTCATTTCACCTTTTTCTTTTTTCTCCCAGTTTTAAATAAACAAACCGCTCCATCAACCAGCATACTTTCGCTGGCAATTTCATCGCAATTAATCAATAACATAACCTCTTCCTTAGTTGCATTTTTATTCGATCACAGCAACTTACCGAATGGGTCGAGTTCTTTGCACCCAATTTTCACCATGTCGTTGACTCTGCACGCCAACCGTGAGGTTGTATCAGTTGTCCAATCAATGCATCAGAAAACATCAATAACATAATATACATTAAAGGCTACACTCACTGGACTTCGGGTTGAACGTACCCTGCCACTCAGGGACCCGCTTCAATGCATCGACGGTTCGCAACAGAGCACCGCGATTTCTCTTTAACAAACGTTCACCATTACGCACGCGCATCTGCTTAATTTCCAGATCTACCAGATACCTTGACAGCGTATCCTTCAACTCATCGAAATTCTCCACCATCTCACCCGCAGCGGATTCAAGCACCAATCGGGATATCTCACGAAAATTCGCCATGTCCGGCCCAAAAACCGCTGGCGTTCCAACCATTATCGGTTCCAAAATGTTATGCCCGCCAACAGTGGTAAAACTGCCGCCGACAACTGCCACATCAGATGCCGCATAAAATTCAAGCAGCTGCCCCATGGAGTCAACCAGAATCACGTCAACTGCACTCGCCTCACCGGCTTGCCACTGACTGTAGCGAATGACGGTCAGTCCGCAACCCGAGATCTGCTGAAATACCCGATCGAAGCGTTCTGGGTGCCGCGGTACAATCAGTGAAATCAGTTTAGGAAAATTCACCCGCAATTCCAACACCACCTTAATGAACGGGACTTCTTCACCTTCGTGAGAACTTCCGAGCACAATGGTCGGACATGCCGCGCCACCCCACCGATTTCTCAGGGCCGCTGCCACCTCCTGAATATTTTCTGGCGGTGAAACGTCAAACTTCAGATTACCCGTAACATGAACCCTTTCCCGTGGCGCGCCAAGCGCGATGATTCGCTCAGCGTCCGTTGACGTCTGCACACAAAACGACGAGACTTCCTTAAGAGAATACTGGCATAAAGACCGAAAATACTGCGCCCTTCTGAAAGTTCGATCCGATAGCCTCAGATTAACGAATGCAACGGGAACGTTTCTCGCATACGAGATGTGCAGCAGATTGGGCCAAAGCTCGGTTTCAGCGATGAGCAGCAGACATGGTTTCACCAATCGCAAGGTCCGATCGACAATGAATCCAGCATCAATGGGCGCATAGATCTGAGAAACGCGGTTCCCGAACAGTCGCTGAATCTGTGCCGACCCGGTCGGGGTCACACAACTCAGAAGCACTGGCACATGATGGGCATCAAGCAGGTGTTCCACCAGGGGTCTGACCGCATTGACTTCCCCAACCGATACTGCATGTACCCATATTGAACCGGCCTGCACATGCGAAGGAACAACCCCGACCCGTTCACTCAGACGGCAACGATACTCACGCCGAGTCAGACTTCGAATCAGGAACCGCACCAGTGCCACCGGCACCAGCAGATAACTGACGATCCGGTAAAGGTAGAGAGAAATCGGGCGCATTACTGCCCATTCTGGAATGAGATCCAGTCGCGCGGCATCAGAAATTCTTCTGTCAGCCGATGCTCATCGGTGCCAGGTTCCGCCTGCCAGTCGTATCGCCAGCTGACCGTAGGTGGCAGCGACATCAGAATGGACTCGGTCCGCCCGGCGGACTGCAGTCCGAACAGCGTTCCACGGTCGTAGACCAGATTGAATTCCACGTATCGTCCTCGTCGCAGGCACTGGAATTCCCGTTCCCGATCACCATACGGCTGGTTACGTCGCCGCTCAACAATGGGTAGATAGGCGGTTGGAAAATGATCGCCGACACTCTGCATGAAGCGGAAGCTCTCCTCAAAGCCACCTTCCGTGTAGTCGTCAAAAAAGATCCCACCGATACCACGCGCCTCACCTCGATGTTTGAGGAAAAAATACTCATCACACCATTTTTTCAGTTTCAGGTACAAACCCTCTCCGAAGCCTTCACATGCGCGCGCCGCCACTTGATGCCAGTGCACCGCATCTTCAGTAAACCCATAGTAGGGCGTCAAATCAAAGCCGCCACCGAACCACCATGTCTGACCGTCGACGTGAATGAATCGGACATTCATGTGCGTGGTGGGGACGTAAGGATTCAACGGATGAATGACCAGTGAGACGCCCATGGCTGAAAACGACTGATTTTCAAGGCTGGTGCGTTGCAAAGTGGCGGCGGGTGGCAGTCTGACACCCTGGATGGATGAAAAATTGACCCCGGCCTTCTCGAATACCTCACCACCTTCGAGTACCCGACTGACGCCGCCTCCGCCCGCTGCATAATTCCACTGATCCTCAACGAAGCGGTCGGAGGGGCTGAGTGATTCAAGCGTCTGACAGAGGTCCTGCTGCAGTGCTCGCAGGTAAGTTTCCACGCGGGCCGCATCAACCGCGTTCGGTAGTTCTTTTTCTTTCATTCAACCGCCTCCATTCAACCCGACCGCAGCACCCGACCACTCGCCGCGTCGGTGATACGCGTGGGCTGTTTCTGCTTACCCAACGGTCCGCGCACGACAAAATCCAGAGAGTCACCCAGGCGACGACAAACTGTAAGATAGTCGCGGATGGGGGCTTGACCATGCCGGTTGGCGCTCGTTGATACGATCGCCGAGCCGGACAGTCGACTCAGCTGTGCCGCTCCTGAGTGTGCGGTTACGCGCACCGCAACGGTGTGATTCGGCGTCTGCAGGGCGATTGGCATGTGCCTGCTGGACGGAAGTATCCAAGTATAGGGGCCCGGCCAGCTGGCCGCAGCCTGATCCAGAATGCCATTCTGCCTGAAATCAATGAATGGCAGCAGTTTTTCGACACAGTCGGCGATCAGAATCAGCCCCATACCCCGTGGACGATTCTTGATCCTCACCACACGTCGGACCGCCGCTTCATTGAACGGGTCACAGCCAATTCCAAAGCAGGCCTCCGTCGGATAGGCGATGACCGCACCCCTGACAATGAGTTTGGCCCCAGTAGCGACATCCTGTAGATTCAATTTGTGCGGCTTCAGTCCCTGCTTGACTGGCGGATGCTCTGATTCTTCGTCAGCACTGCCTGTCGATTCGACACCCGATAGTCGGCGAGAGCCGCTGCAATACGGCTGTCGCTCAGTGCTAGAATCCGCGCCGCTAAGAAGGCCGCGTTCTTGGCGCCGGCGCTGCCTACCGCAACACAGGCAACAGGAACGCCTCCCGGCATCTGAACGGTTGACAGCAGCGCATCCATGCCACCTAGGGTACCGGCATCCAACGGCACACCAATCACCGGTTTGAGTGTGTGCGCGGCAACGGCGCCCGCTAGGTGCGCGGCAAGTCCCGCCGCGGCAATATACAGTTCGCAGCCCCGAGCCGTTGATTCTTCGAGGTACTCGCGCACCTCGTCCGGTGTGCGGTGCGCTGAGAGTATGCGCAGCTCCCAATGTACACCAAGACTGTCAAGCGTGTCAAGCGTCGACTGCATGACCTTGAGATCGGAGTCCGATCCCAGCATGACTGCAACAAACTTCTCATTCAATGCGTTTCTCCTTTTTTACTGAGTGGTTTAAGTGTAATGCAAAGCACGTTCGCCGATATCCCGGCGATAGTGCATCCCACTGAAATGAATGGTCTCCATTGATGCGTAGGCGGCACTGCGCGCCGCGGCGATGCCATCAGCCAATGCAGTTACGCACAGCACCCGTCCGCCGCTCACCACGGTCCCACCATCCTTTCCAACTGCCGTTCCGGCATGAAACACCTTAATTTGTTCGGAATCTGCCTGATCCAAACCAAAGATTGGCAACCCGGTTTCACATTCCCCGGGATATCCACCGCCGGCGGCCACGACGCCGAGCGCAGTGCGGGCATCCCAATGCACACCTGCCGAGTCCAGTTTTCCATGCAGGGTGGCTTCCACCAGGTCAACAAGATCTGACTGAAGGCGCATCAGAATCGGTTGCGTTTCCGGATCGCCCATCCGGCAGTTGAACTCCAGAACATGGGGCTCGCCCTGCGGATCAATCATAAGGCCCGCATACAAAAATCCGGTATAGTGAATACCTTCCTGCTTAAGACCGCGCAGGGTGGGGTGAATGATCTGATCCATGATGAGGTTCTGCATCTTAGCATCGACAATCGGTGCCGGTGAATAAGCGCCCATGCCACCCGTATTCGGTCCCATGTCGCCATCCCATGCGCGTTTGTGATCCTGCGAAGTCGCCAGCGCCCGTACCTTTTCTCCATCAGCAATGCAGATGAAACTCACCTCCTCGCCTTCAAGGTAGTCCTCAATCACCACCCGATGTCCCGCGGTTCCAAAATGTTGCCGGCGCAGCATATCATCGACAGCCCGTCTGGCCTGCTGCACAGTCTCGGCCACTGTTACTCCCTTGCCGGCGGCCAACCCATCAGCCTTGACCACAATGGGCGCGCCCATTTCGTCTAGGTAGCCATGGGCGGCTGCAACGCTGTCAAAGGTTCGGTGGCGAGCAGTTGGAATGTCGTGCCGCGCCAGGAACTGCTTGGTAAAGTCTTTCGACCCTTCGAGCTGGGCAGCGACCTGAGACGGACCGAAACAGGGCAATCCGCATGCGGTGAACCGATCAGCAATACCCCGCACCAGCGGCACCTCAGGTCCCACGATCGTCAAATCCATGCGCTCTCGCTGGGCGAACTCCAGCAGCGCGTCAACATTCTCGGCACCAATGGCGATGTTCGTCACCTTCGGCTCCTCGGCCGTACCCGCATTACCGGGGGCAACGTACACCTCCGCAACCCTTGGTGAGCGGGCCATCTTCCACGCCAGCGCGTGCTCCCTGCCGCCGCCACCAACGATTAGCGCCTTCATCGCCATACCCTGGCTCAGTGACGAAAGTGCCGCATGCCAGTAAACATCATCGACAGGCCCAGTTCATCGGCCGCGTTGATGACATCGGCATCGCGCACCGACCCACCTGGCTGAATGACCGCGGTAATGCCAGCCGCATTCGCCGCATCAATGCCATCCCTGAATGGAAAAAATGCATCCGACGCCATAACGGCACCCGTCAGGTTCAAGCCGGCGTCCTTAGCCTTCAGCGCGGCAATTTTTGCCGAATCCACGCGGCTCATCTGTCCGGCTCCAATGCCAACGGTCCGCTGGTCTTTCGCATAGACAATCGCGTTTGACTTGACATGTTTGGCGACTTTCCAGGCAAACAGAAGATCGCGTCGCTCATCGGCTGTGGGCGCTCTGCGCGTTACAACCTCCGGTTCCTCACCGGCCAGCAGGGCGGTGTCGGGTGATTGTACGAGCAGTCCACCACAAGCCGTGGTCAAACGCATCGGCGGCGGCCGAACGGACGGATCGCGCTGCTCCAGCACGATGACGTTTCGTTTTTCAATCAGGATGCCCAAAGCTTGGGATTCTATTTCAGGTGCGTAAATCGCCTCAACGAACTGATTGTCCAAAATCAGCCTGGCGGTCGGTCCGTTCAATGGACGATTCATGGCAATGATTCCGCCGAAAGCCGAAGTCGGATCGGTTTGATGGGCCAGCTCATAGGCGCGGGAGGTCTCAGCTGCAGTCGCGACACCGCAAGGTGTCGAGTGTTTGACGATGACACAGGCGGGTTCAGTAAATTCCGCAACCGCATTGTACGCCGCATCAATATCGACGATGTTGTTGAATGACAGCGATTTGCCCTCCTGATGGATCACCATCTGACCGAACCAGCTGTGGTCGTCATTACTCGCAAGGTAAAACGCGGCCGACTGATGCGGGTTCTCGCCATAGCGTAAATCGCGTTTCTTCGCAAATGAAAGATTGAGCGAATCTGGATGGGCTTCACCGGCATACTCTGTGCCAGTCATATAGTTGGAAATGGCGGCGTCGTACTGAGAGGTTCGCTGAAATGCCTTAAGCGCCAACCGGGTACGAGTTTCCCAGCGAATCCCACCGTGCCGCTCCAGTTCTTCCAGCAGGACCGGATAATCGGCCGGATCAACGACGACGACGGTATGCCCGTGATTCTTGGCGGCGGCGCGAATCATCGCCGGTCCGCCAATGTCAATGTTCTCAATCGCAGATTCCAGCGATGCAGCCGGATCGGCCGCGACGCGTTCAAAGGGATACAGATTGACGACGATGAGATCGATCGACTGAATGTCATTGGCCACCATTTCCTCACGGTCCAAAGGTGGCCGCGCCAGTATCCCACCGTGAATTTTCGGATGCAGTGTCTTAAGCCGGCCGTCCATCAGTTCTGGAAAACCAGTGTAATCGGCAACCGAAACAACGTCAATGCCATTCTCGGCAAGTATTCGGGCAGTGCCGCCGGTTGACAGAAACTGGATGTCAAATGCCGCCAGCGCGCGGACAAATTCGACGATCCCCCGCTTGTCTGAGACGCTGATGAGCGCGCGTTGGGGTCGAATGTCAGCCGTATTTTTCATGCTGGATGTGAATGCAGTTGCAGGCGGCAACACGATCTGAATGATTCAGGCAATATCGTATTGATCGATTTTCTTTCTCAGCGTCGAGCGTGAAATGCCCAGTATTTTTGCCGCCCGCGATATGTTTCCATCCGTATGCATGATGACGAATTCGAATAAATGCCGTTCCATTTCTTCAATCAACTGAGGGTACAACTGTGTGGGTTCCGTTCCGCCTAGGTCATTAAAATACCGTTCCAGCAGACCTTTGAAGTAACGGCCGAACGATTTATCCTTCTTTTTGCCCATTGGGTATAAGCGTTCTCGGACAGATCAGTGAAATATCAGACAAAAGATAGACGGCTCGAATTTTCGGCAGGAATGTCTGCTCGGCGATGGCTGGCCTTCTAGATCAATACTGAGACCGTTCGAATCGAATATAATAAATATTTTGTATCGTGAAGCAATAGGCTTCGCGCCGGTTGGTCACAGAGAATTGAGTGAACCGGACCCATTCATTTTACCCATCTTTTTTTGAAACAGGGTATCTTTTCAGATGATGCTGGCTGTTGATCGGTTAAAGAATTCAGAAGTACTCAAAGATCGCGCCTATCGGTCTTTACGCGACGCAATATCCTCCTTGGATGTTTATGAGCCGGGCGTTGATCTGCGCTTGGACGAGCGTTCGCTGGCCGAACAGCTCGGCGTCAGTCGAACGCCGATCCGCGAAAGCCTGGTTCGCCTGGAAAATGAAGGCTTCGTGAAGACCATTCCTCATAAGGGCGCATTCGTCGTGCGCAAATCACTGGCGCAGATCATCGATATGGTGCATGTCTGGGCGGCACTCGAATCGATGGCTGCGAGACTGCTGACCGTTCGCGCCAGCGATGAGAACATCGGCAAACTGAGAGAACTGTTCTCAACCTATGAAGGCTCCAAATCACAGGCGAAAATCAACGAATATTCTGAAACCAACATCGAGTTCCATCGCTCCATCATCGAAATGAGCCGCTGTCAGCCACTCATAGAAATTGCGGAGAATCTGTTTTTACACCTGAAAACCATCCGCCTGCGAAGCATCACGGATCCAGAACGCGCCGAGCATTCCATCATTGATCACATTCACATTATTGAAGCACTTGAGGCGCGCGACGCCGAGGCCGCGGAAACTCTCGTTCGCAACCACACCCTGCGGCTCGCAGGACAGATCGAGAAGCACTGGAGAGTTGACCCGTAGCGGACTGCACGCGCCCCCAATCCGATTCAGTGCGCGACAACCAGACGGGAGAAGCGGACCGGTAGAATTTCGTCAGTGAATGCGGCACTGTCACCCTTCTGAACCAGAACCAGATTCTGACTGTCAGCCGGCCCGACGGGCATGATCAGCCGCCCGCCTGAAGCCAGTTGATCAATGAGCGCGGACGGTACATCGTCGGCTGATGCGGCAACGATGATTTTGTCAAACGGGGCCTGCTCGGTCCAGCCATAAGCTCCATTTGAAATTCTCACCTGCACATTTTCATATTTGAGCTGAGCCAGGATGTTCTTTGCCTGACTGGCCAACTCTTCAATGATATCGATGGTGTACACCTGGGCGACGAGATGACTCAGGACCGCAGCCTGGTAACCCAGTCCGGTGCCGACTTCCAGAACCCGGTCGTCGGACTGAACATCCAGCAGATCAATCATCAGCGCAACGATGAACGGCTGGGATATGGTCTTGTCACAGCCGATGGGAAGTGGACAGTCTTCATAAGCATAGAGCAGGTATTCATCCTCGATGAAGCGATGTCTCGGCGTTTCATACATGGCCCGCATCACCGACTCTGAGAGAACAGGCCGGCCAGTTTTCTCGCCGCAATCCGCCGCGTGTGCCGCAATGACCCGTACCATGGCCCTGCGCAGGTCCGCATATGGACGCTCTTTAGTCGGTTCGTCAACCATTGCCAATTAAATGAAGTATGGGAATCAATCTGCCAACCGTCATTTATACCATGTGAGCGGTTTCATTTCAGATGGTGGGTGATATTCCATCATCTCTGAAGCCATTGACTTCATAATTCTGTCGAAACATGTCGCGCAGCCGGATTGCGGCGGCCACATAAGCCGAACTGTCTCCCCAACTGTCGGCAGGGTCCAGTATCGTTGAATCCACGCCGGGGCATGACGTCGGATAACGCAACCCGAGGACGGGATGCGTATCAAAGTCAATGCCGGAGGCCGGATCATGCAGAATACCCTGCATCGCCGCCTCGAGCAGCAGACGCGTTGCCGAAAGCGAAATGCGTGGGACGGTGCCCGCCGGTCCACCGATCCAGCCAGTATTCAGAAGAACGCAACGCGCTTTGGCGGCCCGCATTTTCTCCCGAAGCAGCGTGGCATAAACAATCGGATGCCGCGCCATGAACGGGGCGCCGAAGCAGGCGCTGAATGTCGCTTCGGGCGACTTGATGCCGACTTCGGTTCCCGCGACTCGTGCGGTAAACCCCTGTACGAAGTGATACATCACCTCTTCTTCATCCAGTACCGATATTGGCGGCAGCACGCCAAATGCGTCTGCGGTCAATAGGATGATTGTCGCCGGCGGACCGCCGCGCGCCCCATCCGCGACATTAGGATTGCAGTCAAGCGGGTAGGAGAAACGGGTGTTTTCGGTAATCCGCCGATCGAAAAGATCCAGCTCCTGCGGGTGCGTCGTCTCGTAGGAGCGGCCTTCCAATGCAGGAACGTTCTCAATCAGCGTACCCGGCTCTGACAGGGTGGCGGCGATAACGGGTTCCGCCTGTTTGTCGAGATCGATGAGCTTGGCATAACACCCGTTTTCGAGATTGTACACGCCGGCCTCAGACCACCCATTTTCGTCGTCGCCAATCAGTTTGCGGCTGGCATCGGCGGAGAGCGTCGTTTTGCCAGTTCCCGACAGTCCGAACAGAATGCTGGTATCGCCGCCCACGCCAACGTTGGCTGAACAGTGCATTGACAGTACTTCCTGTTTTGGCAGCAGAAAATTCATCACGGTAAATATCGATTTCTTAATCAGTCCGCAGTAGTCAGCAGGTCCAGCGACCAGACAGATGCGGTGGCGAAAGTCCAGTACCGCCACGCGCTCAGAACGGCAGCTGTCGCGCTCAGGGGCGCATCGAAATGACTGAACATTGAGCATGGTCCAGCACTGGGTACGGTCGTAGCCATCGGCAGCGCCGTTCGACGGTACGAACATGTTGCGTGCAAAATAGGCATGAGTGGCGTACTGGCTGATGACGCGGTATCGAATCGAATAGTCAGCATCGTGGCCGACCCGAACGTCCTGAATGAAAAGATGGCCGTCGTGCTGGTTCAGGTGCTCGATCACCCGCCGCAGCAGTTTTTCATACTGATCGGGGTCGTATTTCTGCAGGCTGCTTTTCCACCAGATATCCGATTCAACCTCGGACCAGGCGACTGCGTAAGTGTCGTTAACGGGGCGGCCCGTGCAGTCCGGGTCCGTCAGGAACACCAGCGGACCCTTTTCGCCAAGTTCGGTCGCATAAGCCTTGCGGTCGCGGTGACCGCCACCTCGAACAATACGGCCGACATCATGCGCCAGCGCGGCGCGAAACAGTTCGGACTTGCTGAGATTGTGATGAACCCTAGCAGGAGACAGTCCCCAGTCCTGCTGCAGAATTTCTCTTATGTCAGACATTTGAGACACAGATGAATCACTTCAATAGATGCGAACCTTTCCGGGGCGCGCGGTCTGCTCGACTTTATGGTACGTCAGTGGCTGATGTTGGGAAATAAGGCCGCCATTCGAAGCATCGCGCGGTTATCAGTTGAATCTCGCTTTATCCTGACTGGCATAGGTGGCTACGAGTCGGTCCGCTTCGCACACCTTGGCCAGATCGTCGACAATTGCCGCCAGCTGACTGAACGGAATGGTACAGGTCATCTCACTGTTGGTCATACCGGTGCGAACGCGGCTCAGCATGCAGCCCACGCTGATTGCCGGATTATTCTGTTCATGCGCAATCGGAATGATATGACATTGCGGTTTGCCTTCGAATCGCATCGTTGGTACTGCCGCATGCATCTGCATGGCCTGTTTGGCGACCAGTCGCAACAGCACAATATCCGGGTCTGAGACCGCATCTGCAAGTGGTCCGTAGACAATGGCCTCTGCACGTTTCTGTACAGTGGGAATATGGGGGAATATTTCTGGGGTAACCCATTTCGCCTCACAGATGGCTTTCACATCGGCGCGGCCGGCCGCCTCTTCCAGAGAAATCAGACCATGGGTCAGGCTGCCGACACTGCAGTTTCCATGATCGGCAGGTTTGGTCATGAAAGTTCTCTCGCTCGCCTTGGTCCAAAAAACGCATCCTGCCGCAACCGCACCCGTTCGTCCGTCGGTGGTCCGGGGTGGATATTCAGCACCAAATTCTTCGACACCCGTTGGTTCCGAATCAAAAAATGTGATGGCGATGGGAGCATGCACCAGCCCAAGATGTGTCTGCAGCTGCCGCGAAAGATTTTGATAATTGTTCACTGTCAGATTCATTAGTTATGACGTAGTGAAAATGATACTTGAACGGCCATAAAAACGATCAGAGAAAATCTGTTGATGAGTGATGACTCGCGTTGGTGAGTTATTTTGGCAATCCAAGAAACGCGCCGCGGTTTCGTTCCACCACATTTCTCATCAGCACGGCATAACGCTCGGACCCGGCATATTGGGTTGGAAAGCCGATGCTGTGCACCCGTACTTCCGGCTGGCCTGTTGCAGTGTTCAAATTCAACTGCTCCAGAGTGGAAATGACTGCGTCATAAGACGAACCGGTAAATTCATCACCCAAAATATATATCGCAATATCATCGTTTCGACCCTTATAGGTGCGAAGCGCAACTTCAAGCCCCTCGACGGGACTGCTACTGGAGAAACTCAACCAGTTCAGCAGTGCGTCTTTGACATTCTGCCGTGATCTGGGACTGTCCGACAGCCATTTGCGTTTGGTCGACTCTAATAGATAGTTACCGTTATCATTCATCACCTGGAATCCTCTCACCTTGGGATGAATGTCGAGGATACGGCCCATCACATCGACGACTTGACTCCAGACCTCCTGCATACTGCCCGAAGTGTCGACGATAAAAATCACATACTCACTGTCAACCGGAATGCCTCCCACCTCGATATCGCGCTGACGCGGTTCCGTCGTCTGAGTGATATTGGTTTCAAGCAGCGTTTGTTTGACCACTTCCAAAGCCTGATTGCTGCTCTTCAGTTCCTGCAGAGAGGTCTGCGCTTCTGCTATGGACTGGTCAAGCTGCTGCGGGTCAACGGTCTGTTCTGCAGGGTCTGGAATGGCTGACAGCGCTGTCTTGAGCTCCCACAACCTGTTCCGCAACGCTGAAACTCTGGCCGCAATATTCTCAATGACCGCACTCAGGTCCTGTTGCTGCTCGATGAAGTCCGTTTGATCGGGTATGGGTTTGATAATGATCAGCAGCATGATGATCGCGCCAAAGCCACAAGTGATGATGTCAAGATACGCCAGGCTGTCGCTGGCACCCGAATGACGCCGTCTCCTCATGGCCATCCCACCGCAGGAACCAGCAGCAGACCACCGGTGTAAGCGGTCCAGTTCCAAAATAATGGCGCGGCTTCAGGGTCACCTTCAATCGGCAACAGAATCACATTGATTTTTTTGTTAATCCATGTCGAGTTGTCAAGACTGGTGAAAAACAACTCCTTACGACAGCGTCCACTGACATTCTTCGCACTTTTTCGACAAAGCGATTTGAGATCGGGCATTGACGCGCTCTGCGTCGGGAGTCCATCCGTTACGATATAAACATCAGTTGGGGCCGGCCTCATCCGCGCCATCGCCCGCAGAGCGACTTCCAAATTGGTTGCGCCGGTTGGAACGGAATTTGCAATTTCTGCAATCATCGCGCCGATCTGCTGGGCGTTTCGACTGTCAGCCCAAGCGCCCTGATTCAGAATTTCCGCCTTATCATTGAAGATCACCACAGCAACTTGGCTGGATTCTGGAAGCCTAGCCAGCAGCCATCTGAGTACCCGAACCGCACGAAGCCATTTCGGCCCGTTCCGTTTGCTGGCATCGGGCTTGAGTTTCCGCACGATGATATCAATCAGCTTGGCATCAGTCATGGATGCGCTGCGATCAAGCAGGATGGCAATTCGCCGACCTTCCACTGTCATGCCAATCAGGTACTCTTCCTCACCGATGTTCTGGTCTTCAATGATGTCCGCGGTCTGTTGCGAACGAATATTGACCACTTCTTTCTGCAGAGCGGAATTTCTAACCTCCTCCTCCATGAGCTGAATTTTCAGCTGCGCCAATTCCGTCTGCTTCGCCCTGTGATCTTCGATCAGCTGCTGGTTGGACTCTGTTGCGGCTTCTCTGGTCGTAATCTGCTCGGCAACCGCATTGATCTGATCGGTCAGTGTCGCTTCCGCCTGTTCAAGCATCGTCACGACTTCTCCATCGTGAGAGACTGCTTTTTCGATAATGGGCTGCGATCCGGTGTGATGTTTGACAATCAGAAACAGGAAAACCGCCGCGCCCAATCCGCAGGACATCACATCAAGAAATGCAATGTTGGTACCGAGGTCACGCCGTTTCCGCTTCATGGTGCAGCGCTCTCATTACTGACTGATTCGTTTCAGCAGGAACTCTTCGCAGTAGCCTTGAATGTCAACCAGTCTCTGATCCTGCGCCTTCTGCAGCGAGTGAAGCAGAAGCATCAGAAAAATGCTGATCACCAGCGCGACGAAAGTGGAATTGAAAGCGATGCCAAGACTGGCTGTCATTTCTGAAATATCGCCGGACAATGCCTGGTCGGCTTGAGATAGAGCCTGCCCGATGCCGCGCACGGTGCCGATAAATCCAATTGATGGAATCGCCCAGATCAGGTAACGCAGCATGGTGTTGTCCGCTTCAAGCCGCATGGCAAGGGCATCAACGCTCGTCTGAATGGCATCTGACGTATTCTGCACATCGGTCGTAATGCGGTACCTGCGGATGGACGCCTTGAGCGTCTCCACCAGCTGAGACCGGGTGACGACGTCCGGCAGGGATTCAAGCTCTTCCAGAGTTTGAGTAAACCCGGCATCGCCGTGCTGGATTTGGCTGAGGAAATCAACGTCGAAAAGATACTGATCTCTCGAGAGTCCGTACAGTCGAATCGAGATTTGCACCACACAGTAGATCGCCAGAACCAGACAGATTTCCTGTTCCCAGTCTTTCAGTATGACCACCCAGTCGCGCGGCGCGTACAAGCCGGCTTCCCACGCCGCCGCAACCAGCATTTCCGCTTTGGGGCGAATATACTGAACATAAAGGGTGTGCACCCCCACCGCGGCAACTGCAAGGATCGCCACACTGCGAAAAGTATCTTTCAATCAAATATCCCCCGGAAAACTGACCGGTGAATTGAGACTGAGCTGAGGCGGATTATTCTGTGCCGTACCAGTCCTGTGCTGCCCGAAAACGAGCACGGTCATCGAAACCGCGACCGCGATCAGCAGTACCAATCTGAAATACTTTTTCGCCATACGGTGCCTTTCCATCCTTATTCTCTCCCTATTCCGCCCGTCTTCAATTATCGTCAAAGCGAGCGGGTAACGATGATTCCATACGCCTCATTTTACCGCCCATCAACGCAATGGTCTAATACAGGTAGCGCGCAACCCGAAATCCGGTTGTATCGTCACCAGAGGAAGCGCCTCTTCTGAACGCGGCTCGAATCTCACTCAACCCCGCCGATCGCCAATTCGATCCTTTGATGGTATGGAAATTTCCAGGTGAGGTTTCAAATGGATCAATCTCGACTTCAGCCGGCGGTTGCACATGACTGTAAGAATCATGCGTCCACTCGCTGACATTGCCGGTCAGATCGTGGATGCCGGCCGCATTGGGCGGGTAAGTGCCGACGGGACTGAGTCTAGGGTAACCGTCGTCGTACTGCTGAATGTAAGGCGCTATGATTCCTTTGGCCGATTCGTCGGCAAGGTTGCCTGAATTGATCGGGATGGAGGACTCATTTCCCCAGGAATATACCACTTGCTGGGTACGACCAGCCTTCCGCACCAACCATTCCCATTCGGCTTCGGTCAGCATTCGATATCCGTCCGCAGTCACGTCGCTGCCGACCACCTCAGTTCCTGAAAATCGGTAAACGGGCCTGTAGCCTTCTCGGTCGCTCATCCAATTGCAGAACCTGGCCGCATCTGTCCAGCTGATTTCAGTCACTGGCAATTGACTGGGCAAGGCCGCATCTGGAATCTTGAACTGCGCGTACTGCTCTACCGTTACTTCGTGCACGCCAGCATAAAACGGTCTTTTCAATTGTACTCGTCGATTAAATTCATTCACCCGACTGTTCGCTTCGCCTGGTAGCGAACCCATACTGAATGAATCCGGCTGTTTGAACAGTTTGAATGCCATCCCAATGCTGTTCTCGTATTCTTCAGGTGAAGTTGCCAGCCGGTGAGCCTGCTCAGTTACCAGTTTTACGGAGACCACTTCAGTTATGCCTGCATTGGGGGTGATCGTAAACGACTGCGGCAGATAACCTTCCCGGCTGACGGCAATGGTCTGCGGAACCGCCTGCAGTTGACGCTTGATTGGTGTCTTTCCGATCACTTTTCCATTGACCGACACTTCGCCTATGGGCTCTGACACCACTTCAACCAAGCCGAAAATCGGCAGCAGTTCCAAATCGATTTGGTTATCCGAATCCGGCCGCACGGTAAATTCCACCGCCTGAGTCTGAAATCCAGGTTTTACATATTCAGCGACGTGTCGGGAGTTGACAGGCAGTGAAATGGCTGCAGGTCGGGTAGAGATGGCGATTGAATTGACGGTCAAAAGCCCATCATCCGGCAGGAGTGAAAACCTGACCTTTCGAGTGGCTTTATCAAGCGCATAGTGCCGGCTGACTAGCGGACTGTCTGCCTTGATCACAACTCGGTCGGTATGTGTGCGATGGTGCTGGAGTGAGACGGCCATATCGTACTCCCCACCCTCAACTTCCAGCTGGAGCGGTGTTTCACCGACTGACTGTGAATTGAGTGTTACGTTTGCACCACTTGGTGTTGAGGTGACTTCGAGTCTGCCTCGTAATGGTTCCAGATTAAGAGTAACCTGGCGCGACTCGTCCCGCCCAAGCGACAATACCTTATCGCTGGCCTCGAAGTGAGGATGCCTCGCACTCAGCGAATATGTGCCAGGATTCAGTTCAATGCTCAGAACTTCCGCCGCAGCGATCAGCGTATCGTTCAGGTACCAATTGATATCCGGCTGTACAGGGATGGTTTTAGCAGTCAGCTTGGCAGGCAGTGGTTTCAGAACGACATTGATTTTTTTGCGACGCCAGGTGGAATCGGTCACGGACAGGGATTCCGATTGATACCCGGCGGCGGAGACGGTAAATTTCATCAGCCCCTTGATCGCGATGACATTCTTCCCGAGTACCACCGCGCGCCCTTCAACAACATTAATTTGTGCAGTAGCAACGGCATCAGCCGGCGCGATGACCACTTCCGTCCAACGAATATACGTGACGATCAGATAGGTTGATATGGCGGCGAATAATATCAGGGTGGCAATGCTGACCGCCCGTCCCCGTCGTCGTCGACGAGTCTGCTGAGCCTCGGAAAGCCGTTCTTCAAGTCTGTTCATCGCAAATGATCGTCACTTCAATGATTTCGGACTGAGACGGTGAAACTTTTACATTCACCAGCTTGTTTCGGTACCCCTTTCTTTCGCCTTCGAACTGATAGGCGCCGGGTTTAAGCATCACCAATCGATCGGTAACCACTCCGACAATTCCAACCCCGCGCACTTCAATGTGTGTATAACCATCAGAAAGCACGCGTACCGGAATGGATTCCTGCCATTTGGAAATTTCAGATTTGAGTTCCGTCACTGTTGATTGCATATGCGGGCTGAATTCGACAAGCGGCTGCGCGCGTTCAAGTTCCCTACGGGCGGCGGTGACGATATTCTGTGAACTCAGGCGCTCAGGTCTCGCAAGAAAATCATCTAAATTGCGCTGCGCTAAAATCATCCGTTCCGCAAACTCGCGTCCTTTGATCGCATCATTGATATTCGGATCCAGCTGCAGAATCTGATCAAGCGCCTGCCGGGCACTGTTCCAATCGTCCTCAAGCGCATTCTGTTCGGCCTCTGTCAGCAGTTCAGCCACCTTGATCCCGCGTTCAACCTGAGCGATTTTTCCACTCAATCTCGCAATCTCCGCATGGGTGGGTCTGAGTTTTTTTGCCTGACTCAGCGCTTCGTTGGCTTTCGGTATGTCCTTGTCTTCGAGAGCCCGATATCCGGCTTTAACCGAACGGTTGAATTCACGTTCCTGCAGCAGGCGGAACACCGACTCGATGCGAGCCTCGGCCTGCACATCGTCGGGACGTATTTTCAACACGCGCTGCAGCGCAATAATCTCATCATGTGGATGGTCAGCATTTCTAGCCGCAAGCGCATCCTGCCTTGCAGCAACCAGAGCTGGCAGCCGGTCAATTTGCTGCTGCCAGTATGTTGCCTCCTCACTGCTCGGACGTAAGGCAAGGGCAAAGGCAATGGCATCCTGTGCCCGTTGGACGTCTTCAGTCTCATAAGCGCTTATTGCGATTTTCAAGTTGATATCAAAGTATTCCTGCTCCTTGACGAACACCTGTTCAACTTCCGCAAGCGCCTGACGAATCAGGCGAAGCGCTTCACTGTAATCGGCATCAAAGTACGCTTCAACCGCCAGGCGCCGACTGGCCAATATCAGATCCTGACTTTGATCGAAGTCAGGCACTTTTGAGCGTCTGACGATCCACGCTTCCACGGCTTCATCAACGCGCGATAGCGCATCCTCGTAAGCGGCAACGACCACCGAACGATTGTCGGCGGATACCTGTGCAACGAACCCAAGCACCGCCGCATCGCCATTGGTGATCCCAAAAACCTTCCCTTGAGAATCCAGGAGGAAAGGTTTCGATTGAAGGAGCTCTTCTGTCAGTGGCGCGGGCCGAGCGTCAACTTGAACTCCTTTGTCAGCCGGAGTTTCACCATGCCATACGGCAACTCCAAAAAATACACTTAGAAGTACGGCCGACTTCAAGTGACGGTGTCCGCGCTCTCGCCGCCGATTCGCTGCGGTCAGCATTACGCACAGTTTACGCTAAGCAGTGCTAAAGTTGGACGGCGGGGGTATTTTCTCTCTCATACATCTCTTCCTTAAGAAATTTCTGCCACTGCCGATACTGGGATTTGGTATCACCCTGCAACGTATAAGTTGTTTCCTCGAGTTTAATGACTTGAGGGGCGATTTCGAGATTCAGCGAACTGCCATGTTCTCGCAAGTTGTCAAGGTGAAACTTTCCTTCTCTGCTCGTTGCAAAACTCTTCTTCATCATTACCATGCCACCAACCGCGGCAGCCGCAATGGCAGCGGTTGTGACATCGTCATCGAATGAGGAGTTGTCCGCGGCGGCTGCCGCGCCAATTAACAGCAGAATGCCACCGAGCGCCTGGATCGAGGCCTTTGATTTGGCTTCGCGCTGGGCTTTTGCAGACTCCATACTATACTCCTGCCAAGAAACGTAACTATCATTGGTCGTGTTAACAAACTCAGTGTAATGCGACTGCATTTTGTCCATGAACAGACCGTCAGCCACGCGAATCGCTCGGGTTCGAATCAATTTGGGATCGTCCTCAGCGGGCAGAGAAGCGAGTGTTACCCGCTTGTTCTTGACTTCCAGGTGATGACTGAAATCGGCTTCTGAGAAGGCGCTGGCAAACTGAATTTCAGATATGGCGCGAAGGTTTAGCAGATCTTCAGACGATTTCTTCTTTAGCAGTTTTGCAATATCGGTAGCGGCCTGCCGGAATACCGGTCGGTAGGGGTCATTTCCGCTCTGCCTAATATCCTGCCAGTGGTATTCTTTGACGCGGTGGGAATATGTTTTCTTCATCCAGCGCGCGCCGCTGATGTCATTGACTTGAACTTCAATTTTCACATCTTCGCCGTTGGATGTCAAAATCTTACCACTGACGAACAGGTCTCCACTGACTTTGATATCAGGAGTCGCGCGCACGCTGCCGAACACGTTCGTATTCTGAATCTCATCCTTGAGCGCCATTGCAAAACGAATGGCTTCGGTACGACGAAGTTCGGGCCAGACGCTCAATTTTTCGTAATCATCTGGATCCTCAGGGATATTGGGGTCAAACACTGGAACGATCACGTCCAGCCGCACGCCGCTATATCGTACTCTCGCATCTTGGCCGCTGGCTGATTCTTCAAGGCTGATGCCGTAAGGCGTTTCCGCTAAGGAGGGTGAATTGCTGACCGCACCGCCACCACAACCTATGAGAAGAATCGTCGAAACGGCTACTAGAAATGCCGTTAGTATTGTTTGATTAAATGTCATAATTGCCACTCTCCTGCTTTCGCGTTCAAATCACCGGCGACCGATGACGGGCATCTGTCTGCTGAAGTTCAAATTGATATGCGATGGATATGATAGATGTATGATATTCAGTTGACAAGTCACTCCTGCTTCACATGCCGGCTGCCCGCAGACCATCTTCGATTGGAATGAAGAAGTATTGTCCTTCATGTAGTTGAGACGTAGGACCCATTACTGCTATGCCCACCACAGAGGTGTTCCGATCAACCAGCGGTCCTCCCGAACTGCCTGGATTGATGACGGCAGAACTCAGGATGTAATCCAATCCGTTGGCGAATTGGTTAGTATAACTGACGAATCCCTGTTGAATAGTACCCAGCATTCCATGAGGCGCACCGAAAGACCATACTTCATCACCTCGCTCTATGGGTTCTTCTCGAATGGACAGAGCAGGCCGATTGTAACTCTGATCGAACTGAAGCAGTGCGACATCCCTTGTCTTATTGATACGCAAGACTCGGGCCTCAATTGGCCGCCTCTCGTCCCTAAACCATAGCCATGCAGTCGATGAACCACCTACAACATGTGCATTGGTGATCAGTCTGCCTGGCGCAACCACGAAGCCGCTGCCTTGTTTTCTGAAATCCGAGGTGGGTGAAACGGCCGCAACTGAAAAATCCAATTTGGTCACATCAGGTTTATCAGGCAACGCATTGGCAAAGGATTGCACCTGATTCGAATCAGGTGATTGCGAACCGCGATCTGACCCTTTCAGAGCCGATTTTCTCTTTCTGTATTCCTGCCACAACTTCTCCTTTTGGATTGGGTCTTGCTCAATGGTCGCCGCACGGTGTATCTGCTGAATCAATATGATTTCGTTGTCTGCGGCTTCAATTTCCTCAGGTGTCATACCAAGTGTAAGATCATCAATATCCTCATCGGCCGGCGTTTCGGGTTCCGGTCGTTCCACAGCTTGCACATCAGCTGCAGATGCAGACTCAACCGCCGCCGAGGCAGCCCCGCCACCCGTGCTCTGAGTCGTCTGACCGTCGACTGAACTACTGTTCGGTTTGAGGCACTCTTCAAAACGTACCAGTGCATCGAAAAAACGCTGATTCAACAAATCAAGTTCTTCCTTTTCGGTGAGATTTTCTCCCACCCGAGTATCAATGGTACCGACGCAATCGTTCAATTCACCACCCAGTGCGTAAGTTGGGAAGATGCTCACACAACCTATCATAATTGCCATTTGAGCACGTAGTTGGAGAACTTTCATTGACATAGCATTCGGACTGTAAGATGATGGGCGGCCCATGAGTATTGTAAGTTTACATGACTTGGAATCAGATTTTACAATTCGATCACACAACTGTGATAGTTTTAGAAAGTAAGTGTGGACCAACAGAAGTCCCGATGGAAACTGACACAGGCCGCATGCCAATCCGATGAATGAAATTTTCCATTCGAGGTCATTTACAATGTGATTTTTCGATCCACCCCCAACTCAGGCCGACGGTGTGTCTGATGGAGTTGCCCCGATGAAACAGTCCCGCCGCCCGAAGAGTCGTCAGCCACAGGTATACCGCCATGCCTGAGAACCGCAGTGATCAGGAGCGTTCCGGCAAGGGCGCCAAGTGGCACAACAATTTTTTCACTTCACACCTGAGGCACATCGACTGGGTGCGCGATCTTCTGTCGTTTGTCCTGACGCCGTCGCAGCTGGCGCTGTTCAATCTTGACACGCTGGTGGTCGCCTCCAACGTCCTGACCAGCACACAGGATCTGAAGGCCCTGTATTCGGACCTGCTGGTCAAGGTGCAGCTGAAAGATCACACGAAGGTGGTGATCAGCATTCTGGTGGAACACAAGAGCGGTCCGGATGCCGATGTGATGCGCCAGCTGCTGCGGTACATGTCAACCCTGTACGAGGAAGATGTGGATGCGGTGCTGCCGATCATCATTTATCACGGTGTTGCGAAGTGGCGGCAGGAGAAGTCGTTCCGCGCTTTTGAGCACTCGCAGCTGTCGGATGAGTTTTTGGATGAGTTCGGCATTCATCTGATTGATTTCCAGGCGGTGTTCGTCAGTCTCAGGGAGCCGGCGGTGCGCGAGCGGCTGCGTCACGCATCGGCGCCGCTACGGCTGGTGCTGCATGCGATGGCCAACATCTGGGAGGCGGACGAGCGGGCGTTCATCGGTTGGCTGGAGCTGGTTCAT
The DNA here is from genome assembly GCA_965205205.1 of Arenicellales bacterium. Taxonomy (GTDB): domain Bacteria; phylum Pseudomonadota; class Gammaproteobacteria; order Arenicellales; family JAJDZL01; genus JAJDZL01. The sequence continues at coordinate 1,661,496 of CBDBFX010000002.1, read as the reverse complement.
GCGCTGCCGAGGCGACTGCGGCGTCAGCTGCTGAACAGCGTGTATTTTTACTTTCTGAATGTATGTGAAGAGGTTAAAATGGAGAGGTTGCAGAAGGAACTTGAGGCGAATGAGCCGGGAGATGAGATCATGCAGGAGATTCATGCTCAGATGGAAGACCTGATGTCGGTGTCGGTGGGAGAGATTCGGAACCTAGGTCGGAAAGAGGGTGTTCAGGACGTTGCAAAACGATTCATTGCAGAGGGCTGGTCGAACGAGGAAATACAGCGATATACGAATCTGTCGCCAGCGGACATCAATCAATTGAGGGAAGAATCGGGTGCCGGATGACGCATCGGCTTGAGTTCGTCATTCGTTGTTCGCCTCGCACCGGTGCTTTCCAGTTGAGGCAGGGGGGGGATGACTGCGTTACACAATTAATCCTATCCTGGATGTGTGCAGAGCACCCGACTTCGACGGCCAAATACGCCAACCTTTGTTTTAATATGAGGCATTTTCGCTGTCTTCATTTTGAGCAGTCAGAGAGCGATTGGAAATCAATTGAAGCATCGGTCAGAGACGGGAATGGTGCGGCATTCGAAATAAGAGAGGTGCAGGGTTTTGAGACTCGCAATCAGCGGGGTTCAGGGCGGTGTTGGTGGTGCCGATGGCACGGCCGGCGGTGCCGCCAGGCGTACCGGGCGATATTCAGGCCGCGGTCGGCCACGTACGGCTGGGCCCGTTGCACCAGTTGCGGATGCCGGTCGAACAGCTGCGGCAACAGGTGTTCGAGCGTTTTGATCTCACTGCTTGACGCCGGGGTGGTGAAGTTGAACAGCGGCACCTCGAAGTTGACCTCCGAAAACACCATCATGGCGAAGCTGAAACAGGTTTTGTGCTTGCACTTTTTCCGCTCTTTGACATAAGTCGCCTTGGCTCCCCAGGCGGCATCTGGATCACCGGTGCGTGCTGAGCTGCGCGTCGCCGAATCGGCCTTGGGTGGTTGCGTATCGGCTTCCGGCGAGCGGTCTTTGTCGCCCCGCCCGTCCCGCGCTCGGCCGTTCGCCGGATGGCGATCCGTTTGCCATCGAAGCCGAGGGCCTGGCCGAAATCGGGGCATTGCGCCATCAGCTGGGTGACCAGCTCACCCTGAATGGCGCTGACCAGTACGGTCTGCGTTTACAGGGCCGCCAGCAGTTTCTGGAAGCGGTAGAAGACGATGGTCGGACAGCGCCAGCGAATGATCTGCTCGCTCATCGCCCAGCCGCAGTCGACAGGCACCGGGCGGCGGTGTTGCACGACCTGCGGGTGATGTCGAACCCGCCCAGGCGAATCAGCTGCAGGTTGCAACGCAGGGCGACGATCATGTTCTGGAAGGTGTTCAGCTGCAGCACGATGTGGCCACGAAGGCAACCTACATGGCGGCTACGCGGCTATCCAGACGACCTTCGCCAGTTGGCGATCATGGACCGGGTGCACGACAGACCCATCCTGCTGATCACCAATCAGGACGCCAAGAGTGCGGTGCGGCTGGTGGACCGCTATGCCCGACGCATGTTGATTGAAAATGCCATCGCTTCGGCAATCGACTTTTTTCACATAGACGCCCTGTCGGCTTTGGTGCCGCTGACAATCGAGGTCGACCTGCAGCTACTTGGTATCTTTGAAGAAATCCCTCACAACGATTTGCCAATGACATTGGATGATGTCAGAGCGTCTGATTTTTCAACTCGACCGGTACCGCACTATTCAATGGGCTTCGCCTTAATGAACACTCTCTCAGTCTGTACCGTGTGGTCTAACAGTCTGATCAGTATATGGACCACTTCGATGCAGGGAACGGCCGCATTGGTCAGCCGTGCCATCTCAATCACCACTGCGATCAATCCTTCAAGCTCCAGCTCTTTACCGACTTCAATATCCTGCAGCATGGAGGTCTTGTGCTTACCCACTCGCTCCGCACCAGCGATGCGCCGCTCATTCGTCAGCCGTATCTCGACACCCAGCCGTCTGGCAACTTCCCGACACTCCGTCATCATCCTGTCAATCAGCTCGCGCGAAGGTGAATAACGGCAGATATCTTCAAGTGTCGCATGGGTTAAGGCACTGACTGGATTGAAGCTCAGATTACCCAACACTTTGAGCCAGGTTTCCGCACGAATGTCTTCCAGTATCGGCGATTTGAAACCTGCTCGATTCAGGAGATCCGACAATACTCTTGTCCGTTCCTTTTCAACCCCATCAATCTCTCCAATCGGCATGCGCCAACCTTCGATGTGGGTAATTTCACCCGGCGCACTGACAATCGCGGCTGGATACGAAATCGAACCGATGATTTTTCTCGGATCAATTGTTGAACTCAGTTTTCCACGCGGGTCAACCGTCTTTAGCACGCAGTTATCATACTTACCGCCATGTAACTGAAAATACCACCAGAGAATGCCGTTTTGAATGGTCAGCAAGATGCCGTCCTCACCCAATATGGAATTCACATCATCGACTATTGGAGCGATCTGGTGGCCCTTGACGGCTAGAATCACCAAGTCCTGCGGCCCGACTGATTGAATGTCATCGGTGACAGCAATCCCTTCGGCAAACTCTTCAGTCCCATCATTCATGACCAGTCTGATACCGTTATTCGCCTGGATTGCGGCGAGGTGGGCACCTCGCGCGATCAGTGTGACTTCCTCACCCAGATTGTGAAGTTTCACGCCCATCAGGCCACCCATGGAACCCGCGCCAACAATACAGATTTTCATTCGATTCACCTCACGAGCCAAGTAATTGAAAAATTTAACGACCGCATGATTATCTTGCAAAGCGGTCAGAAAAGACGATTGGAAAACTGATTCGGTCCGAATCGGAATTTTGTAAGGAAAGGTTTCCGTATAATGAAATCATAATACTTTTCTTCAGCAGTCTTGTGGCAGTTTCTGTCAATGTAAAGGCAACCGCAAAGCTCGCTGAATTTTTATTTTCTGCTGACACGACTTCCTCTAAAAAAACCATATTCCCGAATTCCTATTGAGTAGTATTAAAAACTTAATTTTTCCAATCAGCCGAAATTTTTCTTCAATGGAACAGCATCGCATATTCAAATCCTGTGAGGCATTTTCGCTGTCTCATTTTCACGATACCAAACTGCATTTCAGACGCATGGTCTTGATCATTTGGTGTTCGCTGACGCTGGCGCGCCGATTGACGGCGTAGGAAAGGTGGATGGGATGTCGAAAGGACCGCCTTCACATTCAATCGTTAATCTGCGACCGTATTTGATTCTCAACCGCTGTGGGCTGATGCAAGGTCAACCGAATTGGGGGCACACTCAGGCTTTCAGGAGCGGCACGGTCATCACCATCTCAGAGCTGCGTCCAGCCGGCATTCACACCGGTTGAGTGTGGCTACGGAGGCGGCAATCGTACAACGCGAAGTTTCTGACGTCATTGATTCGACGTCAAGTATTGGATTTTCAGAGACATTAATGTCAAAGCATAATCATATTTTTTAACGAACACCACAATCACATCAATGACGGATAAATCAGAATTACAGCACTTGGAATCTGAGTGCGCGGCTGTCAGCGACTGGATCAACCTGGCGCGACGGGCACTGGAAGAACCGGCTGACCGGGAATATGCTGCAACAGTTGCCAGCAATGCTGAAATGGACTGTCAAGATCCGGCTGACTATGTCAAGTTGGCTCAATTCTATAAGCAGGAGCTGGGTATTGACGACTATGTGGGAGAGTTGCTTGAACAGGCGGAAGACGCCTGTTTTGAGTCAATGGAGTATGCCGAAGTCGGCTGTGCTTACGCAACTCTGACTCCGAACGCTGACAAAGGAATCAGCCTGATTCGCGAAGCCGCGGAGTCAGCATCGGGAAGCGGCTTGGTCCAACTGGCGGACTATGCAGAAAGAGCGGGAGATGGTGAACTAGCCACTTCACTGCTCAGCCAAGCGACCAGCGATCTGAAGGAACTTGGTCAATATTTGGAGCTGGCGCGCAGTTTAGCTGGTTCCGGCAACAATGAAGCGGCACAGAGAGTTCTCAAATCAGGGGAGCGCCATGTGCAGACTGTTGCGGATACGGTCCAACTGGCGGCAACTTCCGTGGAACTGTCTGAATCCAAGGACCGAGCGCGGGAACTGCTCGAAAATGCCGAGCTGGACTGCCAGTTCCCTGCCGACTACACGACACTCGCAAAGGGTTTTGTAGAAATTCTGAACGCAGAAGATAAGGTGGATGAGCTACTGGCACAGGCGGCCGACCTCGCAATGGAAGGTGAGGAATTTCTGGATGTTGCATACGGTTACATGGTGCTGAAGGACGACGGGGAAACCGCTCTTTCGCATTTCAGGCAGGCTCTGCCGGATATCAGCGACCGCGGCGTATTGCAGGAGATTGCCAGAACTTCCGCGACCCAATTGGGCAACCAGGAATTCGCACGGGAGTGCTATGAAAGGATCGCGGCAAAATTGACAGGAGCGGGCGATCTGGTCAAACTGGCAGTCGACAGTTGGAACACACTGCAGGACCCAGAATACACAAAACAGAAATTTGCCGCCGCCAAGGCGAAAATGGCAAATGCCAATGACCTTGTCGCACTGGCGGAATCCGTGATTCAGACACTGAACGATCAAGATTTGGTTCGCTCGATCTATCGCGATGCCGGATCGCTGGTGGACAGCTTTTCCGGCTTGGAACGTATCCTGAAGAGCCAGTGCGAAAGCGTTGATGATGCAGAGCTGACACTGGAGCTGCTCACTCGCATGAAGTCGCTGGCCAGCAACTGTAAAGAACTCATCAGTGCGTTTTACCTCGCCCGCGACAGTGCGCAGAAAACTGAATTTTGCCACACCCTACTTTCGTCGGCTGAGGATTTTTGTGCGAGCCCTGCTGATTTGGAATCTGTCATCGCAGCAGTCCAGTCGTTTGTTCCGGATGACGAGGCATGGCTATCGAATCTAGCGGACAAATTGACGCGCCGACAGGCGAATCAGGCCAAATATGCTGACATTGAAGCCCAGCAGAAAAAAGCGGACTCACCGCTTTCATTTATGCGACTCGCGAAGCGGGCGGTGACTGAACTTGACGATCATGCCTATGCCCGAAATCTACTTGATGAGGCACTAGCTGGAATGACTGACCAAGAATTTGACATTTCGCTTTGGCTTACAGTCATAGAAATCACAGTAATTCACCTGGAAGATATTGAACTGATTCATAAATACGCGATGATGGCGGCAACCGCCTGCACGCACTTCTCAAGCGCATACATGCTGGTGCAGAAACTGAACAAACTGCTCAAAGAGCCCGACCGCGCTGTAATTATCAATCAGATTTTTTCCGACTGGGAGGTTCGGCTCTCCACAGTAGCCGAATCAATCAAACTGGCCAAGTCATTGTTGATCACGACTGGCAATCGGGAAAAGGTCGGTAACATTCTGGACTCGATTGATGCGACGGAGCCGACCCTGCTGCAGTTGATTGAACTGGCTGAGATTGCCAACCACATTGACGATCAGAACAAAGCTGAAGAATTCTATCTGACAGCCGCTGACAGTTGTCAGAATGCGTCTGATTTTGACAGATTGATGAGCCGCCTGCAATCCAGTGAAGCGGGTCGAAAACAAAGAAAAGTAATCTATGAAACAGGCGGCGACAAGTTAACTGATGTTCTTGAGCGACTTCGCTGGACGGAAGGCATTGTGCTGTATTTCAATGACATCGACTGGGCGAGAACCGAATACGACCGCCTGGATGCAGAAATTTCAGACGGCGCAATGCGTAGCGCCTGTCTTGCCTCGCGCCGGCAACGCCTGGAGAAAAAATTTTACTGAACAATGAATGAAAACTGATAACCGACCGCTCGGCAGTCGTGCATTCGAATCAGGCCTTGCGTGCGACCATCAGACCATCGCGAATCGGCAGCAGTAAATTGGTCACTCGCACGTCATTCTGAACATGTTTATTGAACGCATCCAATGCGATGGCTGATTGGCTCCTGGGGCTCAGCACCTCACCACTCCATAGCACGTTGTCCCCGATAATCAAACCACCACCTGAGACGAGTGGCAGAACCGACTCATAATATAGGATGTAGTTTTCCTTGTCAGCATCAATGTAGACCATGTCGAACGTGCCGTTCAGACTGGGGATGATATCCAATGCAGGTCCGATTATGATTTTGATCTTGCCGCCATGGTCACTGTGCTTAAAGAATTCGCGGGCAATGATTTCACGCTCTGGCTCAATATCAAGTGTGATTAATTCACCATCATCCGGCAGTACCTCAGCGACCGCCAATGCCGAATAGCCGGTATACATACCAATTTCGAGCGCGCGTTTTGCGTTGATACTACGCGCCAGCAGCCTGAGCACTGCGACCTGTAGTTCACCCGACAGCATTCTTGATTCTTCAGAATTTTCAACGGTCCAGTCGTAAATTTCTGACACACGGGTGGATGTGCGTTCCGAATGTGTCTGAGCGTACGCTTCGATATTTTTGTTAATAAAATTCATAGTGGTTTAATGTTTTGCAGAAGGTGATGGGGCACTTTGCTGTGTCGCTTTAGTGGATATTAGACAATGATATGTATACTATGCCGTTTGCTCATTTCTCATCTCAATAACTCTCTAACTTCTACTTATTTTGTTTCACAAATCGAGGTAAATGATATGAAACTAATTTTGGCTGTGGGAATTACCTCAGTACTTATGGTGTCCGGATGTGCTACGAATCAGGTGCCGCTGGAGTACACTACGTCAAGTGGTTTGCCTGAAGTAACGCTTCGCAATACTTCAATGGAGGATGCTAAAACGAAAATTATACGGAACTGTATTTCAGCCGGTTTGCAGATAGAAGAGCAGGGATCAAGTAGTATTATCTGTTGGAAAAAAACTGATGATGTTTCCGCAGCGATAGCCCTATCTTTGGTTAGCAGCTCAAGTTCTTCGAATAATACTGTAAAGCTTCATTTTGTGTTGTTAAAGCAGAATGCAGATATTGTTGTTATTGCCAACAGATATTGGCTTGAGTCGCAGTCTATTTATGGGCAGACAAATCAAATAGATTTGACTGCGAATCATCAATATAACGCAATTTATAATTTCATGGTAAATGAGATTCAAGCATCATCATATTAAAAACGCAGTAAACGATGATCAAAAAGGTTCACACATCAGTATCGTGGTCAGTTGATTGTTTTCATTGGAGCATACTCCAATGAAAATACTTTCTCGAAATTTCGCCCTATTCTCGTTGGGACTCACTTCACCCAAAGTCGAATGTAGGCATTTGGCATTGTAAAAGCCATCAATGTAGCGACGCAACTCCGTCTCCTCATTCTACCAACGAGGCAAACTGCCATTCCGATACTCTTTCAGAATCCGATATTTTTACTCTTGGGAACAATTTCGAGACATTATTTCTCCAGTTTTCTCAACTACTACATATGATGTGAATATTTTTAGTTACAACCATAATGGATATTGATTTCAATTGATAACCATCTATGATCAAACTCCAAATCCAGACATGCAGAACACAGGTACGACAGTTCTAATGGAAGACTTGTAACAGTTAGATGCAATATGAGTTTCCAGAAGATCAAATTGGTGATTTAGCAATCAATCTATTGCAAACAAAATTGTTATAGAATTAAACACTCTTTAGTCTGTGGTTCTGGCCCCGGCCGACCGATCAGTTCAAATCAGCACCGCATTTGGTTAATTTATGTGTGGAATCGTCGGACTCTATCTCAAAAATACCGAACTCGAACCCCGCCTCGGTGAGTTCGTCTCGGCCATGCTTGAGGAAATGGGTGACCGTGGACCCGATAGTGCTGGTGTCGCAGTCTATCGAAATCCAGCACCCGCGGGTGGTTCCAAGGTTTCGCTGTTCAGCGGCGATTCAGCTGAAAACTGGCATGCGCGCTGCGAGCGGATCGGTCAGCACTTCGACCTTGAATTCAACCTTGAAGTTCACGCCAGCCACGCCATCCTGAGCAGCGCAGCTGCGATTGATGAAGTCGATCGCTGGATTCGCGATAACTGGCCGGAGCTCAGAATCATGAGCATCGGCTCTTCAATCGAAATCTATAAGGAAAAGGGACATCCAAAAGAAGTGGTGAAGCGGTTTAAATTCAATCAATTTTCCGGCACGCATGCCGTCGCCCACACTCGCATGGCAACGGAAAGCGCTGTAACCACCGAACACTCCCATCCTTTCTCAACCGGACTCGACCTATGTCTGGTACACAACGGTTCGCTGTCCAATCATAACCGTCTAAGAGAATACCTGACCCGCCAGGGCGGCCAGTTTCAGACCGACAATGACAGTGAAGTGGCGGCCGGATACCTGACCTGGAGGCTGTCTCTCGGAGATTCGGTCGTTGATGCCCTGCAGTCAGCCATCCGCAACCTGGACGGATTCTATACTTTTGCAGTTGGCACCCACGACGGGTTTTCCGTCTTACGCGATCCGATCGCCTGCAAGCCCGCAGTTCTCGCTGAAAACGATGACTGGGTCGCCATGTCATCCGAATACCGCGCAATCGCCCGCCTGCCAGATGCCAAACACTCCAATATTTGGGAACCGGCGCCGGCGCAGATCTATGCCTGGGAGCGAAATGGAACCGGTTAAACAAGCGAACAGGCGATTTGATCTTGCAACTGAGACGCTTCGGAATATTAACGAAGCCCTGCATGGCGCCGATAGCAGTCAGGAGACAAAATATGTGATTGAGCATCCCAAAGGCATTCATTCGATTGCCGTCGGCCTGACCGTTCCCATTGATGTCGTCATTGAGGGACACGTCGGCTACTATTGCGCCGGTATGAACAAGAAAGCCAATATCCACATCGCGGGCAACGCCGGACCTGGTTTGGCTGAAAACATGATGTCAGGGAGCGTCTTTGTTGAAGGCAACGCCTCCCAATACGCGGGAGCTTCGGGGCATGGTGGCCTACTGGTCATCAAGGGCAGTACGAGTTCGCGTTGTGGCATATCAATGAAGGGCATAGATATTGTTGTTGGCGGCTCAATTGGTCACTTCGGAGCGTTCATGGCACAGTCGGGTCGACTCGTCGTCTGCGGTGACTGCGGTGGAAACCTTGGCGATTCCATCTACGAAGCTCAAATCTTTGTTCGAGGTGAGCTGGACAGCCTCGGGTCCGATTGCATCGAAAAAGAAATGCGGTCGGAACATACGGGAAAACTGACTGAATTGCTTAGACTCGCAGCCCTCAATTATCCAGTTTCAGATTTTCGACGCTACGGTTCAGCGCGTCAACTCTATAACTTCCAGATAGACAACGCCGATGCCATCTGATAAGCATCAGACGAATTTTGATCCGCGGACACAGCGCGCCTCCGCAACATTCCCCGAACATGTGCTGGCGGAAATTCACCGAGCGGCCGATCAGGGTGTCTATGAGATTCGAGGCTTTGGCGCCAAGCGATCCCTTCCCACGTTTGATGATTTATTGTTTCTCGGCGCCTCCATGTCGCGATATCCGCTCGAAGGATATCGCGAACGTTGCGATACGGATGTCGTCATCGGCAACCGGTTCGCCGAACGGCCACTGAATCTCAAAATTCCGATTACCATCGCTGGAATGAGCTTCGGTGCTCTGGGGGCCAATGCGAAAGAATCCATCGGTTTGGCCGCTTCTGAGATGGGAACGAGTACCACCACCGGGGATGGTGGCATGACCGATGAAGAGCGTCGATCTTCGGAAACGCTGATTTATCAGATTCTCCCATCTCGGTATGGCCTGAATCCAGACGATGTACGACGGGCTGATGCGCTTGAAGTGGTGGTCGGGCAGGGCGCAAAACCTGGCGGCGGGGGCATGCTGCTTGGCCAAAAAATCACCGAACGCGTCGCAGGAATGCGCAATCTGCCAGTTGGCATTGATCAGAGAAGCGCTTGCCGACACCCCGATTGGACCGGTCCTGACGATCTTGAAATCAAGATTCAGGAACTTCGTGAAATTACGGACTGGAAGATACCGATTCTGATTAAAATCGGCGCCACCCGCGTCCAGTATGATGTCGCACTGGCGATCAAATCAGGAGCCGATGCCATCGTACTGGACGGAATGCAGGGTGGGACCGCGGCGACCCAGGATGTATTCATCGAGCACGTTGGAATACCGACGCTGCCGGCGGTGCGGCAGGCAGTTCAAACACTGGTCGAACTGGACATGCACCGTCGGGTTCAACTGATCGTTTCTGGCGGTATTCGAAGCGGCGCGGATGTGGCAAAGGCTTTGGCACTCGGCGCAGATGCGGTTTCGATCGGCAGTGCGGCGATGGTTGCGCTGGGCTGCAATCGTCCCATATACACGGAAGATTACGAAAAAATCGGCACCGCGCCTGGGTTCTGCCACCATTGCCATACCGGCCGTTGCCCGGTTGGAATAACCACCCAGGACGCAGAGCTCGAAGCGCGCCTTCTACCAGCTCAGGGTGCCAGGTGGCTGAGAAATTACCTGACCACGATGGTGCTTGAACTGCAGACCCTAGCAAGAGCCTGCGGCAAGAGCCATGTCCTCAATTTGGAACCGCAGGACATGGTTGCGCTCACCGTCGAAGCAGCGGCAATGGCACAGGTGCCGCTTGCGGGAACCAACTGGATTCCAGGCGGCGCGGCTTCCTAAACCGTGCATTCAGATGCAAATGAGCAAAATTGATGGACTGGTATGGCCGGCTCATCGAACTTACGAAACCCAATCACTTTAATAGGAGGATAAACGATGACTATTGATCTCGCGAAGGTTGCAGACGAACGATCAATCAAGTACTTTTTGATCAGTTTTGTTGACCTGTTCGGCGTACTCCGAGCAAAACTGGTGCCGGCCCGCGCCATCAGCGATATGCAGGAAAATGGTGCAGGTTTTGCAGGTTTTGCGACTTGGCTTGACATGACACCGGCGGACTCGGATATGCTTGCCATTCCAGACCCTGAAAGCCTCATCCAATTGCCATGGAATCCTGAAATCGGCTGGTTGGCGGCAGACTTATGGATGAATGGCAAGGAAGTGGAACAGTGTCCGCGCGTAATGCTGAAACGTCAGCTCGCCCGCCTTCGAGATTTGGGTCATGTTATGAAAACCGGGGTGGAATGCGAATTCATGCTGCTTGATGTCAGTGGCGGAAATATCAACGACGCACTCGACGCGCAGGAAAAACCCTGCTACGATCAGTCATCGCTACTCAGAAAATATCATATTGTTGGTGAAATATGCGATGCGATGGTCGCATTGGATTGGGGTCCCTATCAGAATGATCACGAAGACGCCAACGGTCAGTTTGAGATGAACTGGGATTACAGCGACGCGCTGACCACGGCCGACCGACATACATTTTTTAAATTCATGGTGAAGACCATCGCAGAACGACACGGTGAGCGCGCCACGTTCATGCCGAAACCCTTTACCGATCTCACCGGCAATGGTTGTCACGCCCATGTGTCACTCTGGAATATCGACGGGAACAGGAATCAGTTTCTCGACGAGTCTGAACAGATGGGGCTATCCGCACTGGCTTACCAGTTCTTAGGTGGCATCATTCACAGTGCGGAAGCGCTATGTTCGATCTTCAATCCAACCGTCAACAGCTATAAGCGGATCAATGCGGCGCGTACCCGCTCGGGGGCATCTTGGTCACCCAACTCGGTAACCTATACTGGCAATAACCGAACGCATATGATTCGAATACCTGATGCCGGTCGTTTCGAGTTGCGTCTGATGGACGGTTCGGCGAATCCCTATCTGCTGCAGGCGGGTATTGCCGCCGCCGGTCTGGATGGAATTCAGAATGACCGCGACCCAGGCGAACGTCTGGATATCGACATGTATGCCAACCCGGAGCTGGCCGGCGACGTCAAGAAGCTGCCCCTCAACCTGCTTGATGCCATACGTCTGACCGAGTCCAACGACGTGCTCAGAAATGCGATGGGAGCGGCAAATATTGACAGCTACTGCAAGTTGAAACTGCAGAATTGGAATCAATACTGCGCTGAGGTTTCCAATTGGGAACGGAACAATACGTTGGACTGCTGAACAAAGTCAGCCAACCCTTCCGTCATTCATGATCGCCCGCGTCAACTGCGGTCCAAAACGGCAGTTGGCGCATTTATTGCGGGTAAGTGATGGTGCCCAGCAACACCTGCCTGGACGCCCCAGTCACAGATGGCAGGTTGCCCGGCACTTCGTCGACCCGGCACTTCGCCAGCCAAGCGAACGCACAAGCCTCGACATCATCCGGTGCGATTCCGAAATCCATCGTCGTGGTCACCGTTAAACCCGATGACCGCTTCAGTCGGTTAAGAATTGCATTGTTGTGCGCACCGCCACCACAGACGATGATCTGCTGCAGCCGCGGCATCCACTCTGAAATGCCAAGCCAAATAGAATCCGCAGTGAAAGCGGCGATCGTACTCTGAATGACTGCCACATCAAGGTCCGTCTGCAGCGAATCAAGTTTCTTACCCAACCATTTCATATTGAAGTAGCGAGTATCCAGACTCTTGGGTGGCGGCACGCGAAAGTAAGCATCCTGCATAAAGGACGCCAGCAGTGATTCATCGGGTGCCGCAGAACCGGCCCACGCACCATCTTTATCATAAGGTTCACCTTTGCTCTGTTGCATCCATCGGTCGGATAGAGCATTGCCGGGACCAGTGTCGAACCCAATTATCGCATCCGAATGGTCCGCCGGCAGAAATGTTACGTTGGCGATCCCGCCGATGTTAACGACTGCAATAGCCGAATCACCACTGAAAGCGTATTGATGAAATGCTGGAGCCAGTGGCGCACCCTGCCCACCATGTAGCATATCTGGGCTACGGAAATCATTGACTACCGGAATGCCAGTCTGTCCTGCGAGCGTTGCGGCATCACCCAGCTGCCAGCTGCAGGGTGGTGTTGAATCGGGCTGGTGCAGCACCGTCTGGCCATGGCAGCCGATCGCCTGTACCTTGTGTTTGGGAAAGCCAGCGAGCAGCTGCAGAACAGCACTCGCATAGAGTTTGGCCAATTCAGCATCAGCCGCTTGAATGAAGGCGCGTTCGCGATGCGGGTTTTCAATCAACTGCGCGAGCCGCGAACGAACTGCAGTCGGATACGGAGTGAACTCAGAACGGATGATGTTGACGCGCTCAATGCCGTCAAATGAAGCGAGAACCGCGTCAATCCCATCCAGACTGGTTCCGGACATCAGTCCGACAAAACATCTGCTCACCTGCAGACTACCGAATCGCAACAGTCGTACGATTCAGGCATCGGTCTATTGACTGCTGGCCGTTCGGACAGGTGGTGGCCGATACTCGACCTGCGGTACACCAATACTTGCGAGCCGCTGACTGAATTCATCGACCACACCCATAAAGGTATCCCGATACTCATCCGAGATGGGCTCGCCTTTTGGCATGTCATAGGTCAGTGGGTCCCGATGTTTGCCATTCACATGGAATTCATAGTGCAGGTGTGGGCCTGTTGACATGCCGGTTGAACCGACATAGCCAATCACCTGGCCCTGTTTGATAAAACTGCCCTTGCGCGTACCTTCAGCGAAGCGCGACATATGCGCATAAAGGGTGCGGTATTGACTGCCATGCTGCAGCACGATCATTTTGCCGTAGCCTCTGTAGTAGGCGCGTTTGATCACCTTACCCGTTGCTGTCGCATGAATCGGAGTGCCGGTTTTCGCCCCATAATCAACCCCGAGATGCGGGCGATGAATTTTCAGGATGGGATGGAAGCGTCTCATGCTGTAAGTCGAAGACACTCTTGCATATTTAATCGGTGACCTCAGGAAATGCCCCTTCATGCTGATCCCTTCGCTGTCATAGTAGGCGATCTGACCATCGTCGTCAACATGTTCAAATGCGCGCAGTTCGTGACTGCTCTGGATGAGGGATGCCGCTTTGATGCCGATGTCGTCAAGCGGTTTACCTTTGACGTAACTGCGCTCATAGATGACGCAGAATCGATCACCTGGACGCAGCTGCCGACTGAAGTCGATCCGCGAATCGAATAGACCGACGAACTTATTCAGCACATCCTTGGGAATGTTAACAGCCAGGCCGGCGGCGAACAGACTGTGTTCGACTTCGGCACAGGCCTGGTGTACCTGACGTTCAGTTTTCAACTTTTTGAAGCCGACGAAGTATCCGTCATCGGTCGGAAACACAAGACGGACTTTCGCCGTCGCGTTTTCGGGAGACTCCAGGATTGCGAACTCACCGTCCTCAGAAATGGCGATATTGATCTGCTGGCCGGGCTTCAAACCGGTTGCAAGCCATTCGTTGCCGGGATACGTGGCAATTTTTACCGCATTCTTGGCGGTGAGCCCAATCCCTTGGAAAATTTCGCTTAACGAGCCGCCGGGTTCAACGGTATTGTTATGCCAGGTCAGACTGGAATTCTTAATTGCGGCGTATTTTTTCTCAAACTTGACCAGATACGACTGATCGGCGGCTTCAATCTCCCGCTCCAGCAACTTAACCAGAGAGCCTGCGCGTTGCATGACATTCTGACTGACAATGCTGAAGTGAGCACCATCAAACGTTGCCATCAACCCGATCCTGCCTCGGCGGCGCAGCTCAATGCCCAGTAATCTATCGTCGCTCCAGATGAACTTGAACAGATCGCCAGGATACAGCACGGAAACCGCCTCAGCCCCTGGTGTATTGAGCAGTTCGAAGGCGTATTTTGTAATCAGATTGTTGCGTTTGAAAATGAGGCTGAGAGAATCCCCGACACCGACGCTTGATTTGGTCAGCACGATAGGCGAGTCAGCCAAAGACCTCACATCCGTTGACTGTAGGACAATACGATTGACATCCCTTGTCGGTACCAAGGTTTCCTCGCCCATTATGGGTGCCAGCACCGAAACCTTCGGCCGTTCTTTCGTATCAGGCACGCTGTCCACCTGCAGAGCCTGCTCGTAATCATTGATCGGGCCGCCCAACCCCTGTGCATCGGGCTTGGATTGAATGCGATCAGCCTCTTCCGATGCAATCAACGAATTTTCCGCATTTGCGTCGGCAATTGGCAAAGTAAGCCGGGGCAGAATGCCACCGCTTGAATCGGTCGATGACGACTGATCATCGATGGCTTTGCGTGCGACTGATGAAGATTGCTGCAGTGAACCGTCATTTACAGATTCGCTGTTTCCAAAGTGCAGAAATGACCCCAACAGCAGCAGTATCGTGGACAGAATGGCACTCGCCATGGTCAATGCTCGGCCTTTTCGGGAGGCGAACATCAGACAGCCGAGCCTCACTGCGTACCCGCTTGCACACACAAGCCATCTGCCACCCACCCGGCTGACTGAATGGACAGTGTCGTCAAACTCGCCGTTCATAAGCTAAACTCAATGCCCTCAAAAAAATACGAATTTGTCTGTTACAGGAAAGAAATTTTTGAAATAAAAAATATCTTTAATATTTTAAATGTTTAGTGCCTCACTAGAGTAATCAATATTTCATAAATATTGATGACATCCAATTAAGAATTTGCCACGAATGCTGAAGAATTTCTGCCTGGTAGAACGTTTTTTCAGATTCAGTCAAATAAGAAATAAAATTCTACTTTTGTACCAACAATGTTTTGAATGGCAGGACCACAATCATTTAATGGTGTCCCATTGTCCGTTTCTCTTGAAGACCAAATCAGTTTGATCAGTCGCGGAGCCGACGAAATTCTGCTCAAGACTGAGCTTGAAGAAAGACTTGAACTCGAGAGGCCGCTGCGGGTTAAAGCGGGTTTCGACCCCACTGCACCAGATCTGCATCTCGGACACGTCGTGCTGCTCGAAAAGATGCGCCAGTTTCAGCTGCTTGGACACGAAGTGACGTTTCTGATCGGCGATTTTACCGGCAGAATCGGCGATCCTTCCGGCAAAACCGCCACCCGTCCACCGATGACCGATGAACAGATCGCTGCCAATGCCACAACATACAGGGAACAGGTCTTTAAAGTTCTTGACGCCGACAGAACCATCGTCAGATTCAACTCAGAGTGGTTTGAGAAGCAGAGCGCCGGTATGATGGTTGAACTCGCGGCGCAGCACACCGTTGCCAGAATGCTGGAGCGGGACGACTTCAGAACGCGCTTCAACAGTCAGCAGTCAATTGCGATCCACGAATTTCTCTATCCGCTTGTACAGGGCTATGACTCAGTTGCTCTTCGCGCCGATGTGGAACTCGGTGGTACCGACCAGAAGTTCAACCTGCTGGTCGGTAGAGAACTACAGAAAAATTACGCACAACCGCCGCAGATCGTCATTACAGTGCCGATTCTGGAAGGTCTGGACGGGGTCAAAAAAATGTCCAAGTCACTCAACAATTACATCGGCATCAACGAACCGGCCAACGAGATGTTCGGCAAAATCATGTCACTATCAGACGAGCTGATGTGGCGTTACTTTGAACTCGTCAGTGTGCGTTCCAGTTCAGAGATTGATTCATTCAGAAATCAGGTCGCAGACGGACTGAATCCCCGCGATATAAAATTTCTTCTGGCTGAAGAAATGGTGACGAGATTCCACTCCACCATGGCCGCCAAGCGCGCCCATCAGGACTTCGTCGCCCAATTTCAGCAAGGCAGACGACCGGCAGACATCGACGAGGTGATCGTGGATTGCGACCAGCAGTCCATAGCGCTCGTAAACCTGCTGAAGTCCGCCAGGCTCGTCAGTTCGACTTCAGAAGCGTACCGGATGATCAGTCAGGGTGCAGTGAGAATCGATGGTGAACGCATCAGCGATTCGAGGAAATCGATCGCCGCAGGCGCATCACACGTCTTTCAGGTTGGCAAACGCCGGTTCGCAAAAATCGTCATTAGAAAAATAAAAAATGAAGAGTAGCCAACAATCCATCAGGCGCAAGCTCTGCCGAATGGATTATTTATCCACTTTTTATAGCTTTTTAACCCAATTTCCATACAATATGCCAGCAGTTGACAACAATTCAGATTCGTAGTTCTGCGCCAGCGCCTTCAGTTCCACTGCACCGTGATCACCAAAAGCATGCCGCAGAGCCGTTTCGTACTCTGGCACTTCATTCCACTCGTCAATCGTCTGCGGCCCGGTTTCAACATGGAACTGGATGCCAAGTGCGCAGTCGCCCACGACGAAAGACTGGACTGCGCAGACTGGCGATGTCATCAGTACCGTGGCGTCTTCCGGTACCGATTTGACTTCCGCACCATGCCACTGCAGCGTCTTGAATCGGTCTGGCATGTTCTGCATAAGTGGATGATCGGCTGCATCCAAGGTTAGTTCGACATCTAGCATTCCAACTTCCGGCACACTGGCTCTACCGACGGACCCGCCAACCGCTTCAGCCAGCAGCTGATGCCCCAGGCAGACACCTAGAAAAGGCAGATTCCGCACTCGGACCATTTCATGAATGGCTTCCTTCTCGTGTGCCAGCCACGGAAATTCCTCCTCCTGCCAGACATCCATCGGCCCACCCATGGAAATCATCGCATCATAAGGAGCAAGGTTGGGAATTGATTCACCCTCATCCAGTTCGACAGCGTCCCACTTGATTCCATCTGTCTCCATGAACTGACGAAAAATGCCAGGATGTTCACACGCAATATGTTGGAAAACGATTACTCTGAATGTCGTCACTCACCACTCCTCTTCTGTCATACAAATTCTCATCTCCTTCGGATTCGCAACCGATCAGGGACATCGCAGAGCACGCACGACTTTCTCACTGCCTCCCTTGCGCGGATCGAAATCAGTCAGAGCCTTATTGTAGTTGACAGACCGCCGATCAATTCACGGTGATTCTCTAAGCACATTGACGGCAAAAAACGGCATTCAATCTCAATAACCAGCTGCGGCTGCCGAGTTGGTATATCTGATCGATTAACAACGAGGCCATCTTACATTTGAATTAACCACCGAAAATTATTTGATTCAATGAGACCCATAACTCTAGAGGAACACGTCTAGAGGAACATGAACCCACCGTCTGTAACTGCGCTACTTTTGAAACGAAGCAAATAATCTGCTAAATTATGTGGTATGCAAATCGGCATGCGACAATATGATCAGGAGACAGTGGACTGGTTCCGGCAGGTGGTGGCTCGTGGCGAGACCACGCGCACGCAGTTGGCGTCGCAGCTGTGCGAACGGCTGGACTGGCGCAATGCGAAGGGGGAGCTGTGTGAGTCGTCGGCCCGAAAGGTACTGCCGATGGGGGCGGTGCCTTCTGCGTTGGGCGACTGGACGACTCGGGAGTTCGGTGGGAACGGACTGACGGATGATCGTCTGCGGCAGCGTCTGATCGAAAAGGGTCGGTGCTGGAAGCGGCGTGCGGGGGCGGAGATCTTTGCGGACAGGACGGGTCAGCGGGCGGCCGATCAGCTGCTACCCAATGCTCGGGTCAGCATGGCCGATATGCTGGCGGGTCATCAGGGGATGACGGTGCAGCGGGCGCGCGAGGCGGACGAGACGGTGCTGGTGGTGCAGGACACCACGGTGTTGAACTACCAGACGCTGCAGGATTCGACCGACGGTCTGATGTTGATTGGCCGGCGCCGAGGCGGTTCAGGCAGTGTCGGGGTGGTGGCGCATGTGCTGCTGGCGCTGACGGAGACCGGTCAGCCGTTGGGGTTGTTGGATCTGGAAGCTGATTTTCGGGCGCCGGGGAAGAAGACCGGTCGGCGAGCGGCGGGCGTGAAGAAAGAAAGTGGCCGCTGGCTGCGCGGCTTCGAGCGCACGGCGGAGCTGGGGCGTGCCGGTGTCGAGAAGCGAGTGGTGACGGTGTGTGACCGCGAAGCGGACCTGTGGGCATTGTATGTGCGGCAGGCGGCGGAGCCAGCCGCCGGCCTGCTGGTGCGGGTGGGGAGCCGGCGCCGAGTACAGGTCGGTGATGAGACGCCGCTGCTGGAAGATTACATGGCCTCGCTGCCGCCGTGCGCCACGACCACGGTGGCGGTTCAGGCCAGCGGCGGCGCACATGTCCGAGGCCACCGAACCGTATCGGTGAACCTGCAGATCGCACGGGTGCGGGTTTGTGCACCGCGCGGTGAGGAGCCAGCCCACCTGGTACTGACGGCGGTTCGAGTGAGTGAAGCGACGCCGCCGGGCAAGAGCCACCAGCCGCTGCACTGGCTGCTACTGTGTTCCGAGGGCGAAACCACGGCCGAATGGGCGCGGCGCATCCAAGGTTGGTATCAAAACCGCTGGAGCGTTGAGGAGTACTTCCGGGTGCTCAAGACCGGCATCCGCATTGAGGAGGACCGCTACCTCGATGCGACCGACGATCTGCGCAAGTATCTGGTCCTGGATGCCATTGCCGCCTGGCAGGTGTTCACCCTGCAGCGGGCCGCTCGTCTCCAGCCGGAGCAGCCGGCCGAGCAGTTCGTCACCGGTGAGCAGATCGAGGCGCTCTATGCCAGTCTGCGCCAGGTGCGAGTGCGCATCCAACCGCCGCGCGAAAGGCCGCTTGACATCCGTACCTTTGTCATTGATGCGGCCCGCTTTGCCGGCTTCCACCCGTCGCGTGGGCAACCGCTGCCGGGTGCGCAGAAACTGTGGAGCGGTCTGCGTTATCTGCAGTGGGCCCTGATCGGCTATCAGGCCGCCGTTGAAGATGAGTCCTGTGAGCCACATTGAAGACGATCGATTCGTCGTCCTTGAAGCCGGCCGCGCAACCGGCACCAACCGGACCGCCAAGAGATCTCGGCCCTACCGGACGCGCGGGCCGAAGAATCCCTCATCCGACTCCCAACGGTTGAACCGTGCGTCCTCTCACCGCTCCACCAATACGAAACCAGGCCTGAAAGAACCGATCCCTTGGCTTCCGATTGCAAAGGCGCGACATCACTGTGTTGCGTATGACATTTGTAACAGATCCACCGTATCAGCGTTGGTCATCTGAACTAGCAACACACCTGGCTCCCGCTCGCCGATCGGGGGACCTACCGGCTCGCGGAACACTCAATGTGTGCGGCCACCGCCGCATGGCGGTACTCTTGCCATCAGACAGCAGCAGGGAATGTGTCACAGTCACCCCAAGCCGCGCTCATCAGCCGCCATAAATTGGACTCGATGGAGATCAGATAGCCGGCGGCCATGTCCTGAATCGTCACGCACAACCAGGCGGATGCCGACCGACTGAACACCCGATCCGGTATCACTTATCTTGAAATAAGCGGCATTCGCATGAAAGTCGCTACTGGCCAGACGGACAGCGGCGCGATCACTGCGATACTCCTTGATTCGGTTCTCACTCGCATCCGATACCGTTTACCAGGGTCATTTATCAGACTTCTTGTTACTTTTCAAAATATTTCGTCGTGACGGTACCAGAATATTTCGGAACGATTGAGACCGTATGTCCCACAAGGTAGCGTCATCTTTTTCCAAACAGCCATTTTATCTGCCGCTGGCGCATTCAGCCTGATGCCGGCGGATTTGATTCGGTGCCTGCGTGCATTCATGGTTGCCAGATGTTCGAGCAGGTCTCAGTTGGCCGTTCCAGTCATTCATGAACCTTTGTGCCGCAGTCGAATACCCGCAGAGATCAGGCCTGATTCACCTATACTTTCCCATCGTTGTGTGCAGGGAGGACACTACTCAGTTCAATGATTTAATTTAACGTCTTGACGCAAATCAAAAATTCAGCCCCGCCCGCGAGACAGGTGTGCTTAGAAGCCAGAGTCTGTGAATGGAAGCCGTCTCATTGTCAACCGTTCGATGAAACCTTCATTCAGCATTGATTTCTATCGTTGTCCAAGATTCTTTAGAACATTGGATGCCAATTTTCTCCCCAGACCTCTTTCCAGAGAAATGGTCGGCTGGAATTTGACTTTACGCTGCCACCTTGCCACAGGTCCCACTTTGCATTGGAGTATTGGGAGAAGTATGCGTTCAACTTCGCTTCGAGAAACATCTTGACATCAGCGTATTCAGGTTTTTCGGCAAGATTTTCGCGCTCATCAGGATCATTGACAAGATCATAAAGCTGATCGCCGAAATCGTATGATTTCGAGCTGAAGCGATGCATGAGCAGCCAATCACGGGTTCTTACTGCGCGCGTTTCCTCCTGCTCCATAAATATGCCATCATCCTGGGGAAATTCACCAGATTCGATCAGAGATCTGATGCTGCGCGAAGGGCTATTTGGGAAGGCGCCGGCCGACACGTCGGCGTAATCAAGGATGGTAGAAAAAATGTCTACGGTTCCCACTAGTTGATCAAATCTGCTTGATGTCTGCTGGCCGCCGGGCGGGCGAACAATAAGTGGCACATTATTGGCTTCGCGATGGGTGTTTGCTGGCCAAGTGTCCTCGCCATGGCCCCAGAATCCGTGTTCTCCCAACGACATGCCGTGATCGGAGGTGTATATGATAAGGGTATCTTCGCTCAAGCCATCCTGATCAACAGTCTCAAGTACCTGCCCGACTCCGTTGTCGACAACACTCATTTGAGAATAGTAATTTCTCAATGTAGGCAAGTCATTGGGCATTCGCAGCAAGTCGCGGTATCCTTGAAAATCATGATCTGGCTGCTTTTCATTTCGCAATAGAACCCAATCAATCAGCTCGTCACTAATGCCTTCCCGAGGCACAGAGTTAAACACGGTGTCACGGTAAAGTAACGCAAACGGATTGACCGGCTCCCCTCTGATCGCGGGCCAGTGACCGTAAGGAGCGGGATAAGTCAGAAACAGAAAAAACGGATTGCGATTCTCGCCTCTGTGTCGATTGATGTAATCCGTTGCCCTGGCGGACAGAAAATCAACAATGTGCCCCGGATAGACCATTCTGTTTCCATTTTCGATGATCTCGTAATTGTAGAAGGACTGGATATGACCAATCTGGAACGTAATCCAGTGACCAAATCCATTCTGCGGATGATCGGCGATGCCCAGGTGGTACTTTCCGATCAGTGCCGTATCATACCCGTTCTCGCTCAGAATCTCAGGAATTGTGTCGAACTCTGCAATTGAATTCCATTGATCGGGCCATGTGTCTGAATAGCTGTCATCAATCCATGTATGAACGCCGTGCTGCGACGGCATCAACCCAGTCAGTACGGATGCACGGCATGGCGAACACATCGCATTGGGGCAGTAGGCTTCGGTGAAACGTGCCGACCGAGCTGCAAGCCTATCCAGATTGGGAGTCGATATTTCATCATTCCCGGCACATCCCAGCATTTTGGCAGGTTGATTGTCAACCAAAATGAGAATGATATTCGGTCGCTTACTTTTCACGTACGGTTTCCGTTAAGCAGGGAAAGCATTATGGTTGGCCATCAGATCATGCAGCCGGTCAAATTCGCAGTTCAACGCCTGCTTGACCAACGCCATCACCAGCACCGCCCACAGCGGCCATGCCCGGTCGGCCGTTGTTCAGGTCCACCCCCGGCAGCGCCTCTGTCTCCAGCCGCGCGAACAGCCGCTTCCTTACCTGCGGACCACCATAAAGCGTCTGCCAGCCCAGCAGTGCCGCCGGCATGTCGTCGCGCGAGTTGTGATCGATCTCAATGGCCATGATGTCAATGCCGCCCAGTTCGTGGTTCGGGTTGATGATGTCTCTCATTGGCTGCCTGGCGAAGATTGGGTGAAAAGTCGGCGAATCGGCTGAAAAAGCACCTTTTTCAGGGATAAAGGCCAATTCTTCATTCATAACTATACGATATTATTCACATGATATCAGATATTTATCTCACTTTTTCCAGTTTTCTTGCAAGCACTAGTTACATGGGCGTAAAACAACGTAAGCCATGACCATCTTTCACGATCCACTGAGGGGTTTGTTTACAAACTTCGCTTGCAATTGGACAACGATCCCGAAATTCACACCCCTGTGGCCGGGAAACCAGACTCGGTGGCTCCCCGTTCAAAGCGATCCGATTGATCACTGCATCAGGGTCGGGTTCAGGGTTCGCCGAAAGCAGGCAGTGGGTATAGGGGTGACCCCGGTCTGCAAAGATTTTTTCCGATGTTCCTTCTTCAACGAGCCGTCCTAAATAAAGAATGCCCATTCGGTCAGCGATATGGCGTACCACGTTGAGATTATGGGTGATAATCACCATCGAGAGCCCGAATTTTTTGCGTAAATCATTCAGTAAATTCAACATTTCGTTCTGTACTGATACATCCAGACCAGCGGTTGGCTCATCGGCCAGAATTAATTTTGGTTCCAGAGCCAACGCGCGGGCCACGCCGACCCGACGGGCTTGTCCGCCGGAGAGCTGATAGGGATAGCGATTGGCTATGTCCGCAGGCAGTCTAACCAGCTGCAACAGTCTATTCGCTTCGGCGTCAAGATCACGCTTGCTCATGCCATGGATACGATAGGGCTCCGTGATCAGACTGCGAACCGTCAGCCGCGGTGACAACGACCCGATAGGATCCTGAAACATCATTGAAATATTTTTACGAAGCGGTCGCATGATCCGTTCTGATGCTCCACAAATTTCCTGACCGTTGAACCTGATTGATCCTGCCTGCACTGGAATCAATCCCGCAATCGCCAGCAGCACTGTGGTCTTTCCTGACCCCGATTCTCCGATCAGTGCATAAGTTTCTCCCTCGGCGACTTCAAAACCGATTTCAGCCAGCACATTGACAGGACCATAGGAACATTGCAGATCACGAACTTCAAGCAGATTTTTCACTCTGCCACCTTGAATTGGTTCAGCCAGCAGGCTGCATAATGGTCAGTACCGACGCTAGACAGCTCGGGCGCGATCTCGCATTGTGTCATGACGCTGTCGCAGCGTTCACGGAATACGCAATATGGTGGCAAATTCGCGATATTTGGAACCTCACCTGGAATTGTCGGCAGAACATGCAGGCGCTTTTTAGAGTGACCGGGGTCGCATTCAATCAATCGCCTGGTATATGGGTGTTTTGGATTGTGAAAAATCGCGCGCACATCGCCGCGTTCTATAACGGTCCCCACATACATTACCACCACGCGTTCGCACAATTCGGCGATCACCCCCAAATGGTGCGAAATAAACAGAATGGCACAGCCGTACTTCTGCTGCAGATCCTTCAATAGCTTGATGACCTGAACTTCAAGTGTCGCATCCAATGCGGTGGTCGGCTCGTCTGCGATCAGCAGATCAGGTTCGGACATCAACGCCATGGCGATGGCGATCCGCTGACGCATGCCGCCAGAAAATTCATGTGGATACTGCGACAGCCGCGCAATTGGATCTGGAATACCGACAGCGCCGAGCAATTCAGCGGCACGTCTGCGTTTCTCTGCCCTGCCAAGCGGAAGGCGATGCTGGATATCCACCATTTGCTGCCCGATGCTGATCACCGGATTGTGAGTTTGCATCGGATCCTGAAAGACTACGGATATCTCTGAACCACGCAGACGACGCATTTCAGCATCTGAATTCTTAAGAATGTTCTTTCCCTTGAAACGGATCTCACCTTTTCTAAATTTGAAATTCGGAGCCGTTAATCTGAGAATCGACGAGATAAGCGTTGACTTTCCACATCCGCTTTCGCCGACGATTCCAACAATTTCGCCAGGTTTGAGATCAAACCGTATATTGCGCAGAGCGTGAAGATTGCCGCGCTGCGTTTCATAATCGACTGAAAGGTCATTGATTTCAAGCAGTGTATTTTTCATCGCTGCTTCCTTAACTTTGGATCCACGACATCACGCAATACCTCGCCGAGAAATGTAAAGCCCAGCGTCGCCAGAATAATTGGCAATCCACCTCCAATGATCAGCCAAGGCGTCTGCCGGATCAGCGCATACCCGTCTTTCAATAATGACCCCCAGCTGGGGGTTGGCGGCTTTACGCCCAGACCAAGAAATGACAGTCCCGCCTCCAAAGCAATCACCGTCGGAATATCCATTGCAGCCAGGACTGCCAGAACTCCAAAGATATTGGGGAACATGTGAATACTGAGAATACGTTTCATGGATGCGCCCATAGAACGCTCGGCTAGTATGAATTCAGAATTTCGCAAAGCCAGGGTCTGCGTACGAGCAACCCGGGCATAGGTTGGCGCCGAGGTGATCATTACGATGAATACAACCGTTTCCAGGCTGGGGCCCACCAGAGCGACCACTGCAAGGGCGAAAATGACCGTAGGAAAGGACCTTATCGTATCAAAGATCAGCATCAGAAAGTTGTCAAGCCACTTTGGCCCGTAGCCTGCGATCATACCGAGGGTCAGGCCAATCGCCAATGCTCCAAAAACCGCGGGGAGCGCGACTTTCAAGGCGACCCGCCCGCCCATGACGACACGCGAAAACGTGTCCCGACCCAGTTGGTCTGTGCCAAGAAAATGCGACAGTGAAGGACTTTGCAGTTTATTGGGAATATTCAGCGCATTTGGATCATAGGGTACGATCCACTCTGCAAAAAGAGCGCCAATTATGATTATACAGACGAATGAGAACCCCACTAAACCCAAGGGATCCTTGAGGAC
This sequence comes from Arenicellales bacterium, assembly GCA_965205205.1. Taxonomy (GTDB): domain Bacteria; phylum Pseudomonadota; class Gammaproteobacteria; order Arenicellales; family JAJDZL01; genus JAJDZL01. The sequence goes on along the minus strand of CBDBFX010000002.1, from coordinate 1,636,068 downwards.
GCCGGTGAGGATAACCGACAATTCAGGCTGATCTTTAGGCGTGTTTTCTATAGCTGATAACATTTCTCCCCCGCAGTGGAACGTTAAACTGTACCTCAAGCCCTTGCGTACGGCGACGCGAAATCACACCGTTAAGGGTTAAGGCAACCAAGAAAAGTCGCCAGAGGGAGCAGATGGACATTCTGTTCGTATAGTGGCTGCATGAGCTCCATGCCTTGAAAACATCCATTTCACCAGCATGCCCCATGCGCATCACAACAGTGCGAGCGCACTAGTTCGTACGCAGGCGCGGGTCTAGAATTGCATTCACCAGGTCGGCAATAGCTGTTGAAATGACGAACAGTCCAGTCGAGACAAAGACCGCACCCATCACAACGGGGTAATTGCGGGTTGTAATGCTGTCGATGATCAGTTTTCCCAGACCGGGACGGGCAAATACGATTTCTGTAAAAACCGCCGATGACAATAAAAACCCCATGCCGACGCCAATGACAGTAACAACTGGAAGTATGGCAATGCGAAGGGCATAAACCATCACGATACGACGGTTGCTGATCCCAAAAGCCTGCGCTGTTCTGATATGTCCTTCCCCCAACACCTCCAGCATTGAGGCACGCACCAGACGGGCGATGTAACCAACCCATGCCAGCCCAATCGAAAGAGCAGGTAGAACCAGATGATAAAGTCGGCTCCAAAGTCCTTCACCAGCTCCCATAGCGGGAAACCACCTAAGATCGACTGCGAAGGCAAGCAATGCGAGCAAAGCAACCACAAAAGCAGGGGCGGCGACGAAGCTGACTGATGCAACGGCCACAAACCGGTCAAACCAGGAACCGGGATAAACTGCGGCATAGGCCCCAAGCAATATTCCGAGTACGGCAGAACTTGTTACCGCGGCAAATATCAATTCCAGCGTGAAAGGAAGCTGCTGAAACACAATATCGACAACTGAGCGGCCCGAAAAAACATCAACCCCCATATTGCCCCGCAGCAGTCCGCCAAAGAATGCGACAAGCTGCTTTCCGATCGGCTGTTCCAGTCTCATCTGCTGAATGAGCGATGCCTTGAGTTCCGGAGATGCGCGCGGGCCAAGCATGATCGACACCGGGTCACCCGGCACCGCGCGGATCATTAGAAATACAAGCGTAACCGCAACAATTAGAATGAGTGCCGCAAGAGCAAACCGCCTGATCGCGAATTTGACTAGTGCGGCACTATTCATCAAGACTTGCCGAAATATCGAACCAACGGGATTCCATCAGGTCTGAGTCCTGGCTCCACGCCGCCGGAAAGAGCGATGGGTGTGGCTTCGTGAGTAATAAAGCGATAAGCGCCACTTTCTTCCATCAGTTCCTGAGCACGCTGATACATTGCGGCCCGTTTTGCCATGTCGGCTTCGGCGGCAGCGGCTTTGTGCAACTCATCAAATTCCGGATTGCTAAAGCGTTCCCAGTTCCAAATGCCGACCTGTTCGGTCGTAAACCAGGCGGTGGCATAATACGGGTCCGGTGTCATCGAATATCGGTTCAACACCAACTGAAGATCTTTGTTATCGCCTGAGGACCAAAACGTGCCAGATTCAAGCAAATTGATTTCAACCTCAATTCCAATTTGAGCAAGAGTCGCCTGAATGACCTGAGCAGTGCTGACAAATGCGGTTTTGTTGAGAATGTCCAGGGTCAGTGAAACGTCTCTTTCTCCCGACTCCGCAAGCAGTTCAGCAGCCTTGGCAAAATCAGCCTGTGCAGGGACGGTACTTTGCGCTCGGTTCCCCAGCAGGCCGGGAGCAATAATACCCGTTGCTGGTTCCGCCGCGCCGAAATACGCCGCGTCCAGGATCGAAGGAACATCAATCGCATGCTGAATGGCCTGCCGCAGTTTCAGATTCTGAAGCTTAGGATGCTCAACATTCATTCCCAGCCAGACATAAAACAGCGACGGATACTCCAAAAGCAATCCATCGTTGGGCACTGCCTGGCGATAGCGGTCAACCGAGCTGAGAGGGAGGATCGTATAGTCAAGTTCCCCAGCCTCAAATGCGATCTCGGCGGTGTTTTCATCATCGATAGGATAGATTTCGACTTTATCCCACGCCGGTGCTTCCCCTTTCCAATCGGGATTTCGTACCAGAACCGTCTTTTCTTTTGGGCGCCAGCTTTCTCGGAGATAAGGACCGGATTCGGCCACTGGATCAGTTCCGATGCGCCCACCCGCCGCCTCGACAGCCTTACGGGAGACAATGTTGCCGGTGGAATAAGGCAGTGCGATCGACCAAAGTGGAGCAAAGGGCTCCTTGAGTACGATCGTGCCTTCGCGCTCGCCTGTGACTTCCACGTGGCTGAGTGATCCCATATCTCCCACATTCGCTGATTCTGTCGCTGGGTCAATAATGCGTTCAAACGAAAATTTAACGTCGTCAGCAGTCATCGGCCCAAATCCGTTGGTAAATCCGATGTCGTTTCTCAGTGCAAACTTGATATGGGTAGCGTCTGACTGTTCAATCATCTCGGCCGCGTCCAACTGCCATTCCCATTCGCGTCCCGGTTTGTATTGGATCAACTTGTTGTATACCGGCGCCTGTACGGTTTCATCCACAATGCCGATACTATGCGCCGGATCCATGGTAGTCATATCGCCATGCAGACGAATACGCAACGTTCCGTCACTGGCTGCAAAGGCTTTGGACGCAAAAATACTCGGTCCGGTCGCCATTGCCCCCATAGCGGTTACCGACTGCAAAAAACGCCGACGGTCAATCGACACCTTCTTCCACTTGAGTTTCATTTCTTTCTCCCTCCATACTGTTGGAAAATGGGGAAGCATACCCTGAACCCACACGGTAAATTTACACGTTTACACGACTATCCAAAGGTCGCCACAAGCGCTTTCATAGCGCAACCCTGACTTTCTCGGATCTAAAAAAATGGCACGGCCGGCACTTGAACCGGGCCGCACATCATCTGATCAGGTCCGCAGCGACATCCTGACCTCAGCAGGTATCGTCCGGTTCATCCGCCATGGAATGAACATTCAAGCAGGATTTACTCTCAGAAAGCACTGTCGATCTGAATTTCATACGATCATATGACCTTTGAATGTTCCTGAGTACACTTATCCCTAAATTTGCTTTGGATCAAGAGCGTATTTTATGTGAAAGCAGTTGTTCCGTATTGGTCAATTTGATTGGGACCGGGTCGCCTGACAAGCCTTATTTTGAGTCTCCATCAGAAAACCGTACGGCAGGTGGTGATTCTGGTTGACGAATACGACAAGCCGATTCCGGACCTGCTTGAGAGTACAGAACGGGCGACGGCCAACGGGGATTACCTGCGCGGTTTTTATGGCGTCATCAAGGGCTGCGCCTGGCATGTTCGTTTCGTCTTCGTGACCGGCATCAGCATGTTTTCGAAGGCGGGGCTGTTCTCGGAGCTGAACTGTCTCGAGGACATCAGTCTGTACCCGGAGTACGGCTTCATATGCGGCTATGCGGATGCGCCCTCGATGCGGTGTTTGTGCTGGACCGAAAGCTCATGTGCCGGTGGTTCAACGGCCACAGCTGGGACTCGCTCGGCGGCGGGAAGGTTTACAATCCTTTCGACATTCTGCCGCTGTTCCGTGGACGAAAGTTCAAGCCTCATTGATACAGAACCGGTACGCCTAGATTTCTGTACCATCTGATGGCGAAGGGTTAGCTCAGCACTCTGGAGCTGGAGAATCTGTCGACGTTCGAGGTGGGCAGGATTCGCATTAATGCACTGCTGTTCCAGTGCGGTTACCTGACCATCAAGAGCAGTGACATGCGCGACGACGGCAACACTTACTACATCCTGGACTATCCCAACCAGGAGGTGCGTCAGAGCCTGAATCGGGCACTGCTCGGCATGGTGAGCGGGGATCTGAGTGAGTCGCTGGACTTGGGTAGCCAGCCGTCCCGGCTACTCGGCGACAATGACTTTGAAGGGTTCAGAGTGGCGCTGCCTTCGTTTTATGCCGTCATTCCGCATCAGTAGTAGTGGTATAACACCAGTGAAGTCGACTGCTATGAGGCGTTTTACGCCAGTCTGCTGTGTGCCGGCTTCGCCGACGACGACCCTGACTTGCGGGCGGAGGTGTCGTCGGCCAAGGGTGTTCGGATCTGGTGATGCGGGTGGGACAGATGCCCATTGGTGAGAAACGATTCGTCGAGAACTGATCGGTGATCGTTCGATGTGGCTGGAAGCCATTGCCGCTAATAGATGGTATACTGTCAACTTCAATGCGGAATTCATGCTGAAACACATCATTTCGACCTTGCCCTGCGATTACGCGTTACTCAGCATTCCGACTACAATAGGCATTATGAACAGACCTTTACCAAATGGATGGCCGATGAACCCCGTAGAGATAGGCGGATGAAATCCTTCAATTTTCACTCAGAGCCGCTGCAGGATGAATGGTTGGATGCCTACGGTCACCTGAATGAAGCCTACTATCTTGTGCCGTTTACCAATGCCAATTGGGCGATGCAGGAACATTTTGCAATTGGCTTAACCTACTTCGAACAGACGGGCTGCGCGCTATATACCCTGGAAACCCATGTTCGGTACGTCAAGGAAGTGAGAAGCCCCGCTGATCTCAATGTCGACACAGTCATCCTCGGCATTGACCCCAAAAAAATCTGGTGTGCCCACATGCTGATGGTCAATGGACACTGCTGCGCCACAGCCGAAATGGTCATGCTGCACTACAGCACGCGGGACTCCCGTGCGTCGCCGATGCCTGAATCTGCGCAAGCTCTGCTGCAGGATGCGAAAATCAACACGCACCCCGATTGGATCGGAAGACGCGTGTCCCTGACCGGTCAATAAAACCGACGGAAATTCGGCAAACAACCCTGCCACAGGCTCCCTCTCATAGCCCTTAGGTGCTATACTGAAAATGATTAACGCCCTTTTGAATGTGAACAGGCTTCATAGCCTGCCGATAGATAGATTTCTGGAGGAAGAAACAATGAAATTGAAAAGAATGCTGAGCCTGTTTGCGGCCAGCGTCATATTGATATTCGCACATCCCACGGTACAGGCCGACTGTAAGGATCTTGTACTTGGTTCGGCGATATCTCTCACTGGCAAGTATGCCACCAATGGCGTACATGCAAAGAATGGCTACGAATTCGCCATTCAGAAGATCAAAGAAGCCGGTGGCATAAAAATTGGCGACAGCTGCTACAACTTCAGCGTCATTTACTACGATGATGAATCCAAGGGGGACCGCGGTGCCACTCTCGCCGAGCGGCTGATCAACCAAGACAAAGTTCAATACATGCTTGGCCCTTATTCGTCGGGTCTCACCAAAGCGATCGCACCGGTAACGGAGAAATACCAAATCCCAATGGTCGAAGCCGAAGGCGCGAGTCGCTCGCTGTTCAACAAAGGCTATAAATACCTGTTTGCCGTCCTTTCAACATCCGAGCAGTATCTGGCATCTGCGATCACGCTGGCGGCAGAAAAGGCCAGTGAATCCGGCATGTCTCCGAGCGACGTCAAGGTTGCGGTGGCCGTGGAAAACGATCCTTTTTCCCTCGATATTCGCGCCGGAGTACTCGAAGATTCAGCCAAGCATGACATGAACATCGTGATCGATGAGAAATTGCCGCGCGATCTGTCTGACATGAGCGCCATTCTGACCAAGGTCAAGCTGCTGAAACCCGATCTGCTGGTCGTCAGTGGCCACTCCAAAGGGGCGGCCACCGCGGTACGGCAGATTGAAGAACAGAATGTGAAGGTGCCCATGATTGCGATTACGCATTGCGAAGCGGCTGACGTAGTCGGCAACTTTGGTGCGGCGGCCAACGACATCCTGTGCTCGACGCAGTGGGCGGAAACGCTGACTTACAGTGATGAGATTTTCGGCACGGCCGCCAATTATGAGCAGGAGTTCAAGGCGGCGTTTCCAGAATATGCCAATAAGACGGTTCCGTACCAAACGGCGCAGGCTTCGGCGGCGGTTTACGTATTCAAAGATGCTTTCGAACGCGCGGGCACGCTTGATAAGGAAGCGGTCCGGGATGCGTTGTCCGCTACCGACCTGTCTACGTTTTATGGTCAGATCAAGTTTTCCGAAGCTGGCAACAACATCGCCAAACCCATGGTGCTGCGGCAGATTCAGGATGGCCAGTACAACGTTGTCGCCCCGTCCGCATTCGCTTCGCACGCTCTGAACTGGCCGAGAAACTAATTCTGGAAAATGGAGCGCATACGATCGGCCGCGTCAGGCGGCCGATCGATCGCCTCACTCTTTTGTAACGCCTCATCCTTTCTCAGATCAGGCTGGACACCGAATAAGCAGCACCTCCATGGAACAGATTCTGAGCAATCTCTCGCTTCTGTTTGAATTTCCGGTCGTCAATCTGAAAATCATCATTGATGGCGTGATGATAGGTGCGCTGTTTGCACTCGCCGCCTATGGACTGGCGTTGGTCTGGGGCGTGATGAATGTCAAAAATCTCGCACAGGGTGATTTCGTCATCACCGGCGGCTATGTCGCCTGGTGGCTGTCCAAACACGGCGTGCATCCGCTGCTCGGGGTGCCCAGCGCCTTTGTGGTACTGTGGATTCTGGGCTGGATAACATACAGACTGGTCATCACGCGGGTCATTGAGCGCGATCTATTTACCTCGCTGCTTGCCACCTTCGGCCTCGCAATCATCATTGCTCAAATACTGAATCTATTGTTCGGGTCGGATACTCAGAGCATTTCGCTGAAATATGACACGCTTTATTTCATGGACGGTTTCATTGACGTACCCATCGCCAAGCTGCTTGGCGTACTGATGGCATCGGCACTGGCCGCCGGCGTGGTCCTATTTATGAAATTCAGCCGTATGGGACAGGCGATCCGCGCAACGGCCCAGGATGCAAGAGCCGCCCGCGTGCTCGGCATCAACACCGAAAAGGTTTACGCGTTCACGTTCTCGCTCAATGCCGCGATCTGCGGTGCGGCGGGAGCCATCGTCGTGATGGTTTGGGTCATCCAGCCATTCTATGGGATCACCCATTCAATCCGCGCATTCGTCATCGTAACCGCAGCTGGCCTTGGCAACCTGCCCGGTGTGATCGCAGCCGGTCTCGGCATCGGTGCGCTCGAACAGTATGGTGCGCACATTTTCGGCATCGGTTACCAGCAGGCGGTTGCCGTGCTGCTCCTGCTGATGGTACTGCTGATTCGTCTGCTGCAGCAGAAACGGGTTCGCAAAAGCCTGCAGTAACAATCTGAGAAAGACAGTATGGTGCAGACAAAACGATTCATCCTTTATTCGGTCCTGATCGCGTTTTCGATCCTGGCGCCGTTTCTGCTGCCGGACTTCAAAACCCAGCTGGCCACCCTGTGGCTGATGATCATCGTTGCCATCACGTGGGACATGACCGGCGGTCAGATGGGGTACAACTCACTGGGCAACATTTTCTTCTATGGAACCGGCATGTATGTCGCCGCAGTGGTGGCCATCGCCATTCCATTTGAGGTCGGTGATTACACCAATGCGTTCGACGACACAATTTATCAATTCACACCTGCCCAGTACTTCCTGGGCGCGCTGCTGGGCACCCTGTGTGCCGGTGTTTTCTGCGCGCTCTGCGCCCTCGTCATTGGTTACATCACCTTCGGCCTGCGCGGTCCATACTTTGCCATCGGCACTTTGGGCGTCGCGATCGCGGCCGGTGAACTGGTTTCCAATTGGGACTGGGTCGGTGGCGGACAGGGCATCTCGCTGCCCGTCTTCCCCTATGATCTGGAAATCGGCAAAGTGTTTTTCTATTTTCTGTTTGCCGGTACGGGGATCTTCACCTTTATCTTTGCCAGGTGGCTTTACGGCACCCGTTTCGGCGCCGCCATCAACGCCATTCGCGATGATGAGGAGAAGGCCGAAGCCATGGGCATTCACACCATGCGATACAAACTCACCGCCTGGTCTCTATCGGCATTCTTTGTTGGCATCGCCGGCGGAATATCCGCGTTTCAGCTGATTCATTTCGAACCGCTTGAAACGGCCTATCAAACGATCAACCTCGGCATTTTCATGGTCGTGTGCGTACTGCTGGGCGGTAAGGGGACGCTTTGGGGCCCGGTCGTCGGTGCCGTCGCATTTCACCTGTTCAAGGAAGTGACCTGGAACTATTTCCTCGGCTGGCAATGGGTCGCACTCGGTATGCTGATTGTTGTAACCGTCGTTTATTTCAAGGACGGCTTCATGGGATGGCTGATGCAGGTCAGGCCTGAATGGTTCGGCATCCGAGTGGATACAAAGCAACAGGAAGTGTCTTGATGAATCGAATCATCGAACTTGAAAGCGTCTCCAAAGCCTATGGTGGCGTCATTGCCAACAAAGAAATCACCATGCAGGTGGAAAAAGGTGAAATCACCGGACTGATTGGTCCGAACGGCTCCGGAAAAACCACGCTATTCAACTCCATCGTCGGCTACCACCCGATTGATTCAGGCTCCATCCGCTTTGAGGGTCAGGAGATTTCTCGACGATCAGTCCAGGATATCGCCCGCCTGGGACTCATCCGAACTTTTCAGCAGACGCGCATTTACGGTAAGATGACCTGCGTACAGAACATGCTCATCTCGCTGCCGCATCGGAAAATGAGTTTTTTTGAATCCTTGGGACGGAATACCCGAGAAGACTACGACAAGGCCGATCATCTACTCACTTTTGTGGGTCTCTACGAAAAGCGATATCTGACCGCCGGGTCGTTATCATTCGGTCAGCAGAAACTGCTGGAATTCGCCATGGCCCTCATGAATGAACCGACGGTGCTGTTACTGGACGAACCAACCGCAGGCATCAATCCGACGCTGATCAACGGATTGATTGAGCGCCTGAAGCGCGCCAATCGCGAGTTCGGCATCACCCTGTTCGTCATCGAACACAATATGCGGGTGATTATGAACCTGGCGAGCAAGATTTACTGCCTCGCACACGGAGAGCTGCTGGCCGCCGGCAGGCCTGATGAAATTCAACGCGACCAACGCGTCATTGACACTTATCTTGGCGCCCACTGAACATAGCGGTCGGCAGGACGGATTGAGGTCGATTCATGAACGCGCATAACAATGAGAACATCAGAGGTTATGGCAGCGGTGATGTCGATTCAGTCATTTCGGTTGAGGAGGTTACCCGCCAGGTTGCGCAGATTGCCGAAGATGTCAACATCGGCGAACTTGACCGCCTGGTTGACGGTGAACCTTTCGTAACCATTGATCATCTCAGTGCAGGGTACGGGAAAATGGAAATCCTGCATGACTTCAGCCTCCGTGTGGGTCGTCGGCAGTCACTCTGTCTGATCGGCCCCAACGGCGCGGGCAAATCCACCATCCTGCACTCGATATTCGGCTTTACACGAATCTATTCCGGACAGATTACCATCGGGCCGCCCGATGCGCCAATGGATGTAACCCAATTCACACCGAATCAGAAACTGTCAGCGGCCGGCATCGCCTACATACTGCAGGACAAATCCATTTTTCCGGGCATGACCGTAGAAGAGAATTTGTGGATGGGTGGATTTCTGAAAGACGACCCGCGACAGGCTAAACAGAGTGCCGAGAAAATCTTTGACCGCTACCCCAGGCTTGCTGCAAGACGCCGGCATCAGGCCAAGGTACTGTCGGGTGGTGAACGGCGGCTGTTGGAAATTTCAAGAGCGCTCGTCATGGAGCCATCGGTACTGCTGGTTGATGAACCTTCAATTGGCTTGGAACCGCGATACATCGATATGGTTTTCGAGATTCTAGATGAGCTGCAGCACAAAGATGGCAAAACCATCATCATGGTCGAACAGAATGCCAAAAAAGGACTTGAGTTCGCAGATATCGGCTATGTGCTGGTCTCGGGACATCTGGCCATTGCAGGCAAAGGCGCAGACCTGCTTTCCAACCCGAAAGTCGGCCAACTTTTCTTGGGTGGTTAACGCAAAAGCGAAGCCACCGATTAACGGGCATGAACGCCTGTCTCAGTCAAAGCTGCCCGGCCCAGCGAATCGACGGGCCGCAATCAGCCCAGGCGACGCATGATGCGATGCGCCACCTGAGCCGGCTGGAGTGAATTTAAATCAAATGCTCGGAAGTTTGGCCCGACTCAGAGGCGAACCAAGTTCTTCAAAATATTCCCGCGTAACTTTGAACACCATGGGCGCCAGCAACAGCAGTCCAATCAGATTCGGCACGGCCATCAGACCGTTCAGCGTATCGGATAGATTCCACACGAAGTCCACCTTAACGTTGGCAAAAGACAACGCCGCCAAGACCCAGAACGCGCGGTAAATCATCACACTCTTTTCACTGAACAGATACTGCCAGCACCGCTCTCCATAGTAGGACCACCCAAGAATGGTCGTAAACGCGAAGACTACCAATGCGATGGTGACGATGTATTGCCCGCCGCCGATGCTGGCATCAAAAGCCTGCGATGTGAGGACCGCACCGGTGTAACCACCGCCATCCGGAGCAATCAGCGTCCAGGCGCCAGAAGTGAGAATGACCAAGGCGGTCATGGTGCAGACAATCAGCGTATCGATGAATGTGCCCAGCATGGCGATGATGCCCTGCCTGACCGGATTGTTCGTCTGTGCGGCGGCGTGTGCAATTGCCGCAGATCCGAGTCCTGATTCATTCGAAAACACCCCGCGGGCCACGCCAAATCGAATGGCGGCGGCAACGGCCGCGCCGGCAAATCCACCGGTAGCCGCGGCGGGATTAAAGGCGTAGGTGAAGATCATGCCAATGGCTTCCGGCACTTTTGTGATATTCAGCAGAATGATGATGATCGACGCCCCAACATAAAGCACAATCATCGCCGGAACCAGTTTACCCGCAACATCACCAATGCGACGAATGCCGCCAAGAATGACGAAACCAACCAATGCGGCAACGATGATGCCGGTAATCCAGGTTGGCACACTGAAACTTGAACCCAGTGCCGCGGCCATTGAATTCACCTGCACGGCATTGCCGATACCGAAGGCGGCCACGGCGCCAAAAATGGCGAATGCCAGCCCCAGATATTTACCCAGCTCAGGCGCGAACTGACCGACGCCATTCTTGAGGTAATACATCGGCCCGCCCACATATTTGCCGTCCTTGTCGACTTCCCGGTACTTCACGGCGCAGACGGCTTCTGCGTATTTCGTAGCCATACCAAACAATGCAATCAACCACATGTAGAAGATCGCACCAGGCCCACCCAGCGCAATTGCGGTTGCGACACCGGCGATGTTACCCGTACCGACCGTTGCTGAAAGTGCGGTCATCAGGGCATTGAACGGTTTGACTTCACCTTCACCTTCAGCCGAATCCTTAGCGAATAGCAGCTTAAAGCCGAAAATCACTTTGCGCCACGGCATGAAGACCAGCCCCAGCGTCAGCAATACTCCGGTAACCCCCAACATTCCCAACATCGGCGGTCCCCAGGCAAAAGAATTGATTGAGTTGATGATCGAGTTCAGTTGATCTAAAAATCCCATATAAGTCCTCCTCTCAATTGAGCATTCAACGTGGCCTGATTCAATTCACGTCAAATGACTCCAGATCATTAATTTTCCGCATTTTATTTCAAAATCGGTGCAATTGTCATCCAATCGGACCATGTGTCTACCCATTTCTACCGCCCAAGCCCGTACTGCTCAGGTCGCACACTGCGAGCCAGGCTGATATCCACTCGGATTTTGGATCACCCGCCGACAGCCGATTGGTCCGAGAATCGTCATTGGTTTGGATGGCAGGCGCACTGCCACAGCCAACAGACTGCCTTTCGGCCGTCCGCTCAGCTCAGCTGTTTTCGATCTGCCAATACTATAAAATTTCTTCGCGGCGCAGAAGCGACTCGAACGGGATGCGTCCAGTCACATCTCGCGGATATCAAATCAACCCTTCACCCGACTGAACTTCAGCACGATGAAATACATCAGCACGCGCGGCGGTAGTCCTGAAATTGATTTCGAACAGGCGGCCACGTGTGGGTTGGCTCCCGATGGCGGACTTTACGTGCCGGTCAAGCGGCAGCCGTTCAGCCACAGTGAACTGCAGTCACTCATCGGTCAGTCCTATTGCGAGGTGGCGCAGGCGGTACTGCAGAAATTCGCCGGTGACAGCGTGCCGGGCGATCAGCTGCGCCAGACCGTCATCGATGCCTACGCCAATTTTGATCATCCCGAAATCGCACCACTTCGCGAGATTGAACCCGGTCTGTTCCTGCTTGAACTCTACCATGGCCCCACTCTCTCATTCAAAGACTATGCGCTGCAGTTTCTTGGCCGACTCATGGATTGGAGTCTCAGCCGGCGGAACAAGCACCTCACCGTCGTCGGCGCCACTTCGGGCGATACCGGATCGGCTGCCATCAGTGCAGTCGCCGGTCGCCGCGCGATCGACTTATATATGCTGCACCCCTTTCGGCGCATATCCGAGATGCAGCGCCGGCAGATGACGACCAACCAGGATTGGAACATTTACAACTACGCCGTGGACGGTAATTTCGATGACTGCCAAGCCATTGTCAAAGCCATCCTCGGTGACCGAGAAGTGCGGCGCAAGCACGTAATGGGGGCTGTGAATTCCATCAACTGGGGGCGGATATCGGCTCAGGTGGTCTACTATTTCTATGCCGCGCTCAAGCTGGGAGCACCCGATGCCAGCGTCAGCTTTGCGGTGCCAACGGGTAATTTCGGTAATGTCTATGCCGCCTGGACGGCCGCCCAAATGGGGTTGCCCATAGGGCAGCTGACCGTCTGTTCCAATGCGAATGACATTCTGACTCGTTTTTTTGAAAATGGAGAGATGAAAAAAAACGGCGTCAGACAGACCGTTACACCGAGCATGGACATAGAAGTATCCAGTAATTTTGAACGGTATCTGTTTGAACTCCTCGACCGCGATGGCAGTCAGATCACCGGACTGATGGAAGATCTGAGGCAGTTTGGCAGTTTCAAAATTGAAACTGCCAAACTGCGCGAATCTCTCCGACATTTCAGCGCCCGCCGGGTCGATGATGCCGAAACCTGCGACACCATCTCCCGCCACCATGCGGCAACCGGCGAGATAATCGATCCACACACCGCTGTCGCCCTGAGCGCGGTCGATCGGCGAAACCTCAATCCAGCATCACCAACGGTGGTTGTCGCCACCGCGCATCCGGCAAAGTTCCCAGAAACCATCAAACGCACATTGAAAGTCGAAGTACCGATGCCCAGACCGCTGAGAGAAATCGCCGACCTGCCTGAACGCTATCGTCGCATCTCCAGCGACCCGGACCAACTGAAAACAATCATCCTCACAGACTGATGCCACCGATCAAAAAATCTCTGCTGGCCCAAGCGGCGGCTGGACTGCTGTTCTTGGCTGCAGGTTCGGCGGTAAGCGCAGATTCGATCTCGAACTCAGAGCACGGCGCCATCCTGAATGGCAGTTTCACTCAGGGCGGCCTGCTGCGTGGCTCCACCGTTGCCGGTGCGAAGGTTTCTGTCGACGGCCGTCCAGTTCGAGTTTCCAAGTTCGGAGATTTCGTACTGGGGTTCGGACGCGACGCCAAACTCAACTGGCAGCTGGTCGTCGATCATCCGGACGGCATTTCGTACGCCAGCACCATCAGCTTGAGTGCGCGGGAATACGACATTCAACGAATTGATGGACTTCCACCGAGCCAGGTAACACCCTCTGAGGAAAATCTCAGGCGCATACGCAATGATGTTAAGATCATTCGAAGGGCTCGCACAATTGATGCCGACAGACTTGATTTTCTAGAAAAATTCGACTGGCCGATCGCTGGCATCATAACCGGTGTCTATGGCAGTCAGCGCATCTTGAACGGTGAGCCGCGCCAGCCGCATTATGGAATTGACATCCATGCACCCGTCGGTACTTTGGTCCGCGCACCGGCCAGTGGCGTTGTTACGGTCGCGCACCCGGATATGTTTTTTTCGGGTGCCACCATGATCCTTGATCACGGGCATGGGCTGTCGTCAGCTTTTCTTCATCTGCATGAAATTCTGGTCAAGGAAGGTGATTATGTGAGAAAGAACGACGTGATAGCCACCGTCGGATCATCGGGTCGAAGTACCGGTCCGCACCTTGACTGGCGCATCAATCTGTTTTCTGCGCGCCTGGACCCGCAGCTGATCGCCGGCGAAATGCCCGCACCCGAGTAACCCCATCCACCGCGCGATCAATTCTGAAAAAGTCAGCAAGAGTCCGCTCATTGATGCCGGGGATTATCGCAATGGCGGTGGTCATCACGGTCTCGAACATTCTAGTTGGCTATCCGATCAATAATTGGCTTACTTGGGGGCACTTCAGTTTCCCCGTCACCTTCTTGGTCGCTGACCTCACCAATCGAAGGCTTGGCGCAGCGCGTGCGCGGACGGTTGTCTATGTCGGTTTTGCAGTCGCGGTCTTACTGTCATTCTGGCTGGCGACACCGCGCATTGCATTGGCCTCGGGCAGTGCATTCATCATCGGCCAGCTGACCAACATCGAGATCTTTGACCGGCTGCGCCACAGAAACTGGTGGCACGCACCGCTCATCTCGTCAAGCATCGCCTCAACCATTGACACCATCATCTTCTATGGCATCGCGTTCGCCGGTACAGGTCTGCCTTGGATCACCTGGTCATTGGGAGACTATGCGGTGAAACTGGTCTGCGCGCTGTTTCTGATTCTGCCGTACTTCATCATCACCAAACGACTGTGGCTCAACGGCTCGGTTCATTCGCCACCAACCGCCTGAAAGCGACAGGTTGACGTTCAGCTCGCCTGACCGACGCAGACTCGGCTGAGGCACTCGGCAGGCAGTTCCAAGCGGATGGATTCACCCATTGCGCGACTCTCGATCGGCAGATAGACGGCACTGCCAGATCCGGTCATGCGCGGTTTTCCCCATTGTTTCAGATGTTCGATCAGGGTACGTACTTCGGGATACAGTCGGCACGTTACCGCCTCAAGGTCATTGCCCAGCAGCTGACCATCAAACGCTTCCTTTGGAATCCTCTCGCGAAATGGCGTACCCCTGAATTCCCGAAACACCCGTTCAGTCGACGCCAGCCGATTCGGGTAAACGACCAGGTACATCCGTTCCGGGATCGAAAGGTTGGAAAGCACCTCTCCCCGGCCCTCCGCCCACGCGTTCCTACCATGGACGAATACCGGTACGTCAGCGCCGATCAGTGCACCGACCTCAGCCAGCCGCTCTTCGTTCACGCGCAGGTTCCACAGCTCATTCAACGCCAGCAGCGTCGCCGCCGCATCGGAACTGCCGCCGCCCAGACCCGCCCCGATCGGCAATTTCTTTTGGCAGCGGATGATGACGCCCTCGGCACCTGGGAAAAGCCTTCGCAGGCAGTGTGCGGTGCGGATTGTAATATCCTCCGATTCTGCAATCCCCTGAATTGGCCGGCGACGGCGAATGCGACCATCGCGCGTCGATTCAAACTCGAGCTCATCGTGCCAGTCAAGCATCTGATAGGCAGTCTGCAGTTCGTGATAGCCATCTTCGTATTGCCCGACGACGTGCAGGAAGAGATTGATTTTGGCGGGCGCTTTCCAGGTCAGCACGAATCAGACCTCTGCCGAATCAATGCGCCGTCCAACGGTTCACGACCAGTCTGATCTGCAATGGACGTTTGCCGCCGGGGTTCTGCTCAGCCATTTTCCGCCGCATCTCATCAGTCGCAGTCATGTGCAGCCGCGTGGGCAGCTCGTAGCCGTTGACATCGTCGTAATTCGACAGTCGTACCCGCCAGCCGGACTGCTCAATCAGGCTCAGGCGTCCTCGCGCATCCCACTCCTGCAGCGTCGCCGAATCCGACCGCACGGCGCCGATGATCCAACTCTCCAGTTCAGTCATCGGGAAATGCCAACCCATGTAAGCCTCAAACACCTCCTGCACCGTCGGCCTCACCAGCGTCGTGCCTTCCGAATCGATCAGTTCGACCTTGGCGGGGCCTATTGAAATGCGAACATGTGCGGAGCCCAGACTTCCATAAAGATCAATCTGATGCGCATTGCCGGTTCGCATCCACACCAATCGTCCTATGTAACCGCCCTGATCCGTACGCACGCCCAGCCGTCCTCTGATATTCCAACTGTCAATCGACTCGAGCGAGCGAAGATGGGCAGCAAGCACTTCGGCATCGAAAGACTGGATCACTTTCTGCTGTATCGAGCATCCAGCCGCCAAAAGCAAAAGAACGGCGGCCAGCACCAACCGCGGAATCATTGACCGGTCAATCGTTCGATTGTCTCAATAAGGATTTCATTGTCTGGCGATTTTTCGCGCGCCTGATTCCAGATGCGTCTGGCTTTTCTGGTTTTACCCAACGTCCAGTAAACCTCACCCAAGTGAGCCGCCATCACTGGATCATCGCGCCGCGCAATTGCTTTTTCCAAGAACTCAACGGCGGACCTGTAGTTGCCCAGCTTGTAATGCGCCCAGCCCATGCTGTCCAATATGTAAGGGTCATTGGGCCTCAGCGCCAGCGCCCTTTCAATGTATCGAGTGCCTTCTTCCAGCCGATCAGTCAGATCGATCAGCGTGTACCCCAGTGCATTGAGCGCGAGCGCGTTTTCAGGCTGCTGCGCAAGAATCTCGTTGACCACGTCTTCAACCTGATCCACGTACTTCAGTTCGGCGGCAGTATAGCTTTTTGCGATCAGCAGGGTGGAGTTGCCGGGAAACTCCTCAAGTCCAGCATCAAGCACGGACATCGCCTGTTCGAGCAGACCGGCTTCTCGATAAAGCCCTTCCATGACGAGGATGATTCGAATGCGCTGCTGCTGAGATTCGACCGGGTGTTCCGCCAGCATCACCACCGCCTCTTCTATATCCTGCGTACCGGCGACATATTTGGCGAGCAGTAAATTTCGACTGAAAATCAGATTGCGGTTGGTAATGAGGCTTATCCAATTGCCGGCCTCATCATAGTTTTTCCGTTTCAGGGCGATTTCTGCAAGGCTGATGAAAACCTGTTGATTTTCCGGTTGCAGATCGTGATAGAGCAGGAATTTTTCGCGTGCGACGTCCAGATGGTTCGCCCGTTCATACAGTGTGCCCTGCATATATTCTGATTCAGCATCGCCGATTTCTTCGTACTGTGCGATCGCCTCCTGATATAGCCCCTCATCGGCCAGATGACGCGCCAAACTGTGCCGCAGTTTCCGAGACTGTGGGTAGCGGGAGAGAAAATCGTTCGCAAATTCCAGTGCTTCGGTCACATTGCCCTGATGCAACTTCACGATGAAAGCTGACGTCGCGAACTCATCGGACTGCGGATTCATTGCCAATCCATCGGCGATCAGCTCTTCAATCAGCGCATCATTTTTTTCGGCGTTCACCGCGAGTTCAATCAACAGCAGTCTGCCTGGCAGGCTGTCTGGACGATCTGCAATGACCCTTGCGAACAGATCATAGGCCAGTTCGGGGTCCACACCGCTACTCAACGTTCGACCGATTCTCTGCATGTCATTCTGTTCGGACTCTTTGGACAGCTGCAGCATCCGCTGAAACCCCTCAACCGCCCGGTCGTACTTCTGCGTAGCAAACATCGACACGGCATTGGCGAACCAGGCCGCGGCAGACTCAGGCTGCAGTGTTACCCAGAGATCAGAGGTATTAGAGGCGACATCAAACTGATTCTGACTGATTGCGCGCAGAGAAACGGCTTCAACGATGCGTGGGTCGCTGGTTTCGAAGGCGAGTTTCTCCAGAATTTCAATCGAAGTTAAGATGTCGTTTCTGTAGAATGCCAGTTCCGCGGTCAGCAGCTGATGCAATACCTCTGCCGTCAACTCCACCTTGGGCAGATCGACCGCCTGATCTTCCTGTGGGGAAGGGACTTCAACATCCGCCGATGCTGGATCCACTGACTGCGCCGGTGCGCAACCGTTCAATAGCAATGCACTCGAAAAGAGCAGCATCGGCGCGAGTCGTAGCACCGAATGAGACAGATTCATCAATATTGGAGCGGTCATAGTAAGCGCAGCGGAAAGATGGTATTGTATCGCTACTTTATGCGTGTGAATGGCACTGCAGCCCATTCGGTAATGAAATCTGAGTACCGGCCGTCATTTCCTGGCAAAATCCTCCTCCAGCCGGTCTGAAAACACTGACAGAAACCTTGGCATTCGTGATTGTAAACATTAACAACATTATAATGAACATTGTGAGTGTTTAGACGCAGTGGACGGCAATGAGTTCGGAAGAAATGGTCCACTCAGCGGCGGTTTTGGGAACAGAAATCCTGACTTACCACATTGAATTGACGAGATACAGACCGATTCATGATGATGTTTCATCGGTAGTGGAGACGGCGGAGCTCGAGCGATCTGACAGCAGCAGACTGCAGGTCGCGACTGAGGTTGGATTCGGAAATGTTCCATCATTCACTTCATATTGCCTGGCTACCAATCGCGTCCAAATGAAAGATTCACTGAGAGAGAAACTTGAAGCACTCGTCGAAAGACACGAGGAACTTAACCAAGAACTTTCGGATCCTGGTATTTTTCAGCAACCAAATCGTTTTCGCGAGCTGTCGATAGAACAGGCGGAAATTTCCAGCATCGTACAGATTTTCGAAAATTATCGAACCCTGGCAACGGAACTTGATGAGGTGAAATCGCTGCTTGACGATGACGACCCGCTTATGCAGGTCGCCGCGCAGGAAGAAGCGTCCAGCATCGAAATGCGCATTGAGACGGCTCTCAATGAACTGCAGAAACTTCTTCTACCCAGCGACCCAAATGACAGTCGAAATGTATTTCTCGAAATCCGCGCCGGCACCGGTGGCAGCGAAGCCGCGCTATTCGCAGGCGATCTGGCGCGCATGTACAAGCTGCATGTACAATTTCAGGGCTGGCGCAGTGAAACGGTCAGCCAGCACGAAGGCGAACATGGTGGATACAACAAACTCATTCTGCGTATTGTAGGTAAAGGCGCCTATTCGAATCTCAAATTCGAATCGGGTACGCATCGGGTTCAACGGGTGCCTAAAACGGAAGCGCAGGGTCGTATTCATACCTCCGCGTGTACGGTTGCCATTCTCCCGGAAGCGGACAAGATCCATGATGTCGAGATTGACGGCAAAGATCTGCGGGTGGACACTTTTCGCGCATCCGGCGCCGGTGGGCAGCATGTCAACCGAACGGACTCTGCAGTACGCATTACTCACCTGCCGTCAGGAATCGTCGTCGAGTGTCAGGATGATCGTTCACAGCACAAGAATCGAGCGCAGGCGATGGCCGTGCTGCGAGCGCGGCTCCTGCACGCTGAAAACCAAAAGCAGCATAACGAGCAAAGCCAAGCGCGCCGGCTGATGGTGGGCAGTGGCGATCGCTCAGAGCGCATTCGCACCTATAACTTTCCACAGAATCGGGTGACCGATCATCGAATCAACCTGACTCTTTACCGGCTGGATGAGTTGATGGCAGGCAATCTTCAGCTCATTATCGAACCGCTGACTGCAGAACATCAGGCCAGTCTGATGGCCGACAGAAGCGCATTCCAGTAACCTTGCAATCGACGACCAACATCGGCAGCGTGCGGCGGGCGGCCCGACTGGCACTGAGCAGAGTATCCGACACCGCGGCAATGGATACGGATTTACTGCTGGTGGAAGCGCTTTCACTCAACTACAGCACACTTGACATTCTTGAAGCAGTCGAGTTGAACCTCGAGCAGGAAGCTCATTTCAAGCGACTGCTGGAGCGGCGAATGGCCGGTGAGCCAATCGCGTATATCACGCGGTCGAAAGCTTTCTGGACCATTGAAGTTCAGGTAACGCCGCAGACCTTGGTACCGCGGCCTGAAACCGAGCTCGTCGTCGAGCGCACGCTCCATCACTGCAGGTCTCGCATTCGTCCTGTCATCGCTGATCTGGGAACTGGGTCAGGCTGCATAGCCATCGCACTTGCGACGGAACGTGCTGAGGCCAGTATTGTTGCAACGGATCTATCTGCAGACGCCCTTCAAGTGGCTGAACAGAATAGTAAAGCTCAGAAACTTGACAACATCCGGTTTCGTCAGGGTGACTGGGTGAATGCGCTACCGAACCGACAGTTTGACATCATCGCAGCCAATCCACCCTATATCGCTGACGATGATCCCTGTCTCGAGGATCGATTGATGCGCTTTGAACCAAGATTGGCGTTAGAAGGAGGAAGCGATGGTCTCGAAGCGATTCGAAACATCGTTCTCAACGCCGGGAAACATCTGAAGCTCGGCGGCTGGCTGATTGTCGAACACGGGTACAACCAAGGACGAGCGGTACGCAGACTGTTCAGAAACGCGCAGTTGGAAGAGTGCCGGACATTTACCGATCTTGCCGGACTTGACCGAGTAACCGAAGGCTGTAAAACTGAACAGGCGCAGGCTTCGACGACAGTCAATCTGCAAATTCAACCATAACCGGCGTGTGGTCCGAAGGGCGCTCCCATTTTCGAGGTTCCCTGTCTATGACACAGCGAATGCAGTGCGGGCGCAGTGCATCGCTAATCAGAATGTGATCGATGCGAAGGCCCAGATTGCGACGAAAGCCTGCCGCCCGATAATCCCACCAGGAAAAACTCTCCGCCGGCTGCTCGAACAGGCGAAAGGCATCATTCAATCCCAGCGCGATGAGATTCTGAAACTGCTCGCGTTCAGAATCGCTGCAGAGAATCTTCCCCCGCCAGATTTCGGGATCGTGAACGTCGATATCTTCAGGTGCGATATTGAAATCACCGACAATTACAAGTTTATTGTGACGGGATAGTTCGGCGGCGACAAACTCGTTCAGGTAACCGCACCAATCCAGCTTGTAGAGGTATTTTTCAGCACCGACCGCCTGGCCGTTCGGGACATAGACATTGATGATGCGAATGCCGCCAACCGTCGCGGTCAGCACCCGCCGCTGAGGGTCTTCATAACCGGGAATGCCTTGCACGACATCTTCAAATGCGCTGTTGGCGAGAATGGCAACGCCGTTGTATGTTTTCTGGCCGAAGAAAATGGCGTTGAATCCGGAATCGCGCAACTCATCGACTGGAAACTGCTCGTCCGTAGTCTTGGTTTCCTGAATGCAGATCACATCGGGCGTCTGTTGCCGCGCCCAGGTTTTCACCTGCTCCAGACGAACTCTCAACGAGTTCACATTCCACGTCGACAAAATCACTGGTTTTCGCTAAGCGTGACTGATCAAATTACGCATCGTATACAACCTGCAGGCATTCGACCAATCGAACGATGAGATGTCCCATTGAAAATCTGCAACTTCAAAAAGGCCGACCTGCGGCCATTCATATTACGACAGCCATCTGCCGATCCATCACTGGATTTAAGTCTTGCTGAATGCCTGATATTACCATCAGGCACACTCATTACAAAAACAGCAGTTTGGATACTTTTTTTCATCAATTTTCATGGAATTGCTCTGCTGTTAGGAAGCCACCTATCTTTGATCCATAGGAATCCTGATATTCCTGAGCCAATCTCCGCGCTTCAGCAATCTCAGTATCTGTCATTTTTTCCACAAACCTTTCTCTATTTTGTACAGCAACTTCGACCAGATGATTTTCAATATTCTGTGAGGCTACGAGATGATTCCAAGCATAGGCCTGGATAATATCTTGAGCAGTACCCAGCCCGCGACGATAATGGACCGCAAGATTAACCTGTGCCGCGGCATGCCCCTGTTCGGCAGCCTTTCTGTACCAGTGTACGGCCTTGGCGTCGTCTTCGGGACCACCGTTGCTATTGCCATACCAAACGCCAAGATTGAATTGTGCCTCATCCCAACCCTGCTCGGCGGGTTCTTTATACCAGCGCACGGCCTCGGCAGTATTCTGAGAGACGCCCAGACCCAAAAGATACATGGTTCCAAGAAGGTATTGAGCCAATACATCGCCTTGCTCAGCGGCCTTTCTAAGCCAGTGCGCGGCTTGCTCATGGTCTTTGGAAATGCTTTCGTACCCCAAAAAATAAGCATATCCAAGTCTGGTTTGCGCCCATGCATGGCCTTGCTCCGCGGCCATCTCATACAGTTCTACGGCTGCGGCATCATATTGAGGTGCTATTTCGCCGTAGGCATACCATAACCCAAGCATGTGTTGCGCCCCAGCCTCCCCCTCTTCCGCGCGCTCTTTGTTCTTGCGCACCTGTTCAGGAGCGGGATGGCCGTAGAATTTCATGGCACCAAGATTGTAACTGGCATCGGCCGCCGTCTTCTGTTCAACAACCGCCTGGTATATGTGGATGTAATTGGGAACGCCCTCCTCTAATGCATCCATAACCTCAAGTCGAATTCTTGCCAGCCCAACCCCCTGTTCAGCGGCCTTTCTGTACCAGCGTACGGCTTCGGCATCATCTTCGGGAATGCCTTTACCATAGTCATAGGCCTGTCCGAGCTGATATTGCGCCCAACTATCACCCTGCTCCGCGTCATCTCTCAGAGCTTCGATTGTCGTCTCTGACTCTTCTGGGGAAGACATCGCTTCCGTTGATTGAGCCTGAATAGTACACGGCAAAGTTAGGCTCAGCAATAAAGCGACAGTGAAAAAGTTACGGACTGACATCAATATGCACCTCACCACGGACTGAAAAATTGATACTGAAATAATGGATGGGCTGAATCATTATTTGAAAGCTGTTCTCTGAGATTTACCAGTTAACACCTTGATAGGACTCAACCGCACTTATCGTCAAATCGCACCCAAAAGTAATGTCTGTGTCTGAACGTCACTAAGTGCGATGATTCGTCATAATTGAAGGCACACCGACCCGTTCACGACAACACGAACTTCGGTTAGTATAATTTTGAACCGTATTTGAGAATCGGAAAATATTGAAATAAGGAAACAAGCCAAGCTAGCTAATACAGAACCGGCCACAAACGAAATCAAGAAAGAGCATGAGACAACAGGCACTGGATTACCTGAGAAAGGCTCTGAACAACCCAAACGCTTCATTTCATGATGACCAATGGGAAAGCATAGAGCAGCTAATGTATGGAAACCGTATTTTGCTTGTGCAACGTACTGGCTGGGGAAAGAGCATGGTCTATTTCCTTGCCACAAGGTTATTGCGCCAACGAGGTGCTGGTCCGACACTATTGATCTCTCCCCTGCTGTCATTAATACGAAATCAGATCGAGGCCGCTGAGCGAACTTCGGTAATTTGTCGTAGCATTAACAGCACTAATAGTGAGGATTGGGAAGATATCAAAGAAGAGTTAATCTCGGACCGAGTGGATGTCCTTTTAATTTCACCGGAGCGACTGGCAAATGATGAATTTCAACAGAACATTCTGGCGAATATCGTCAACAACATTGGGTTGTTTGTTGTTGATGAGGCTCATTGCATTTCAGATTGGGGTCATGATTTCCGACCGGATTACCGTCGTATTTTGCGTATTATTAAAGCCATACCATCTAATGTGCCGGTTCTGGCAACCACAGCGACAGCAAATGACCGTGTTGTAAACGATGTAAAATCACAGCTTGGACAGAGCATCATTCTGCGGAGAGGTGCATTAGCCCGAAGAAACTTAAAACTCCAGAATATTAATATGCCTAGTCCGACCACCCGAATGGCTTGGCTCGTACAGACCATCCCCCAGCTCCCTGGAAGCGGAATCGTGTATACGCTTACCCAACGTGACGCTGAACGTGTAACGGAATGGCTTATGACGAATCACATTGATGCAAAAACTTATCATGCAGACGTCTTTTCTCGAGAACAGTTGGAAAAAGAACTTCTGACCAATGAAATAAAAGTGCTGGTTTCGACTGTGGCGCTTGGAATGGGGTTTGATAAGCCTGACCTAGGATTTGTCATTCACTATCAACGACCAGCATCTGTTGTACATTATTACCAGCAAGTTGGTAGGGCCGGACGAGCTGTGGATGAAGCCTATGGTATCCTGCTTTGTGGTGAAGAAGACGATCATATTGCAGATTACTTCATTCGCGAAGCTTTCCCACCACAACAACATGTTTCAGAAGTGTTGAATGCCTTGGCTGAATCCGAAAATGGGCTTTCTGAGATGGAAATGCAGCGTGCTCTCAATCTGCGAAAAAGCCAAATCGAGAAAACACTGAAGTTTCTGACCGTTGAGTCTCCCGCACCGGTCACAAAAGAAGGAAAGAAATGGTATGCAATGCCAGCTGCCGCATCTTATAAGATTGATGAAGAATATATCAATGACATCAAAACGATAAGGCGGATCGAACAGAAACAGATGCACAGTTACATGGCACATTCTGGATGTCTGATGGCTTTTATACAGACGACCTTGGATGATCCTTCGCCTATGGCGTGTGGACAATGCAAAAACTGCAACCCAAATTTCCTAGTAAAAGATACTTATAGCACAGAACTCGCAAATCAAGCTGGAATCTTTATTCGTAGAAATTATCATCCAATTCCACCAAGAAGACAATGGCCAGCCAAGGATATGTTCAGACTTTCTCCTCTTGAAGGATTTAGAATTCCGGAAACACTTCAGGCTGAGGAAGGTCGTGCATTGAGTATCTATTATGAAGTCGGTTGGGGAAATCTTGTAAAACAGGGAAAGTACCAAACCAATAAATTTGATGAAAAACTGGTAAATGCCTGCGTAGAAATGCTACGAATATGGGACATTGATCCAAAGTGGGTTACCTGTATACCATCACTAATTCACACTGATTTGGTGCCGGATTTTGCAGCTCGACTAGCCAGCGCGCTCGGACTGTCCTTTATCCCCTGCATTCACAAAATGCGTACAAACAGACAACAGAAAGAGATGGAAAACAACTATCAACAAGTCAGAAATCTCGATGGTGTGTTTACTATTTCTGATCAATGTCGAAATGAAGAATGCCTGTTGGTTGACGACATTGCCATGTCCAAGTGGACATTTACCGTAGCATCAGCCTTGTTGCGTCAGGCGGGATGTCCTGCTGTATACCCGATGGCATTGGCTTTAAATTCAACGAGGATGGACTGACTGTGGAAAATTTATTTACAGATAATAAAACTGCAATCATCTTGCTCTGTGGTGTTTTCGGGGAAAGCCGCCTCGAAAAGCCGCTTTCATTGAAACAATATACAAAGCTTGTACACTGGCTTAGGAAGGCGAAAATGTGCCCCGGTGATCTGTTGCACAAGAAAAATGTTGTCGAAGCCTCTAATGGGACGGGCATTGACAGACAGCGGCTTGAAGCACTGCTCGGTAGAGGCGTTCCACTCGCGATGGCTGTGGAAAAATGGCATCGCAATGGCATCTGGATCATTAGCCGGAGCGATCATGATTACCCAAGCTATTACAAGAAACATCTTAAAAACATGGCCCCTCCGTTATTGTTCGGTACGGGAAATCGCTCCCTACTCAGTGGTGGTGGGCTTGGAATTGTTGGCTCTCGCAATGTCGATCAGTCCGGTGAAATTTTCTCTCGTAAAATCGCAAAACTCTGTGCCAGTAATAACATGCGAGTAGTTTCAGGCGGTGCTAGAGGCGTTGATCAAATTTCCATGGAAGCTGTGCTTGAAGCTGGTGGCCAAGCCATAGGTATTCTCGCAGAAAGCCTTTTGAAGAAAATTGTAGTACGTAAGAATCGTCAAGCAATTGCCGATGGACGCCTTCTACTGCTTTCGCCATACCATCCCAATGCTCGGTTTAACGTGGGAAATGCAATGAGTAGAAATAAACTGATCTATGCCATGGCTGACTATGGGATGGTTGTCAGTGCTGAAGACAGAAAAGGTGGCACTTGGAACGGTGCAGCAGAGGAGCTTAAACGAGAAAATTCCAAACCCGTCTTTGTTCGAATTGGTAATGATGTGCCACAGGGTAATCATGAACTCCAGAAGCTTGGTGCAATACCGTGGACATATTCGGTTGATAGTTTCAAGCAACAACTAAAGAACCTAGCAACTAGGATCCACGAAAGCCAACACGAAAAAATTTATAGTCACTCTGTTCAAACACACATGAATTATGGCTCTGATGATCAGTTACCATCAGGCAGTGAGGATAACTGAAGACAAGGAAATTGCCCAAAGTCTAGATTTGAACATTGGACAACTTAGGAAATGGTTAAAAAGAGCAGTGCAGGAAAACCGAATCAACAAACTGTCAAGGCCGGTGCGCTATCAGAAGGCAAAATAAAGAGATACGATAGGATACTGAAAACAAGACTTCTTGATTAAAAATTAATCGGTCGTATAACCGTTGTGCTTCATGGAGCCCTTGTTTTATTGAGTGTGACCTCTGACAAACTGACATAGGAGGGTTATCGGATGGCTTCCGTTCGGTGGCGAGTGTGGTACAGCCTTTGAAAGGCTGTGGCATCACATTCCTGAATCTTTAACTGCCGGTTTACAAAAAAATCATTTGGCAATCGACATGCTTTTCAGATGCAATTTTTAACCACCGCCTCTCACACCAATTGAATAAAATTTAACATCCTGTCTGCATGAGACAAATCGTTGTTGATTTTTGACTTATCCATTCAACCCGGTTCTGATTTTCTTACTGGAACAAGCAAGGCGAACGATGGTCATCCTACGTGGCTATGTAGCTCAGTCGGTTAGAGCGCGGCACTCATAATGCCGAAGTCGGTGGTTCGAGCCCACCCATAGCCACCACTTCGCCTTTCAACCGCCGCATCTACGGTGCGTGCCCGTTGATTTTTACTGCTTCGAACTGTTAACGACTTGAGCCTTGGCTGACGTGTTCACGCCAGTCTTCCCGTTCGATTAATGCCGCAACACTCATCCCAATGACCAGGCCCCAAAATGGCGCGCCAATGTTCCAAATCGAAATTTCCGAAACGGTAACCAATAAAGTTACCAGGGCGCTCATTTGAAATCCGCTCGAAAATGCGGTGACGAACGCCCTCAGCAAAACCGGCAGTAACGCCAACCCGGCCACCACCGCGATGAACTCTGGCGGCAGTTTCAGAATCAGCCATGTGGCAGTGAACGCGAATGCGCCAAACACAATCGTCATCACACCAAATAGCACCGCCGCCGTGTACTGCCGGTCCGCTTCACCGGCGCTGACCAGCACTGCATTGGCCGGCCCGGTCACACACGTGGACACGGCGCCAAATATCGCATTGCACGCAGAACCCACACCACAGGCGAGGGTCATATTGTTGACGGGCGGTTTGTGCCCACCACTCATCAGCACGGCAAAGCCCTGGGCATTCTGCGCGACCAGCACGGTCACCGCCAGTGGTACGACCAGCTCGAACAGCGACTGCTGACTGAACTTGGGCAGTTGCATAACTGGCCAGGCAACCCACTGAATCATCTCCTGCTCCCGGCTGATATTGCCGGTCGCGAGAACGACGAGTACACCTACGATCAATGTTGTCACAACCGGCGGAACGCGCGCCGCCAGACCCGGTAACAGCATCGTACCAAAATAGGTCAACACCATCGCTGAGGACAGCAGTAACTCATGCTCGAACGCCAACACCAGATCAATTCCGAACTGCATGAAAATACCCGCAACCATTGCCAGCACGATGGGCATCGGCACGTAGCGAAAAGCCGTACGAACACCCCCGGACAAGCCGATTACCGCGAGTAGCAGTGCAGTCGCCCAATAAGCGCCGATGACCTCTGCAAAACTCAGCTGCTCGAACGCGGATGCGAGCAGCACCGTTCCCGGGATCGTCCAGGCAAAGCTGAGCGGCTGCCGATAGGCGAGCGAAAAACCAATGGTGATCAGACCGCTGACGACACAACCCGATAGGATCCATGAACCAATCTGTGTCTCCGTCAGTCCGCCTCCCAAACCCACTGAAATGATGATCGCAACCGGCCCGGTGCAGGAGAACACAAACGCAACCAGCGCGGTACCAAGATAAACGCCACCCACGTCGCGACAGACGTCTTTAAATCCCGCAACCGGTCGAATCAAAGGTTCAAAAATCATGTCAACTGTGTCCAATCATTGCAAACAATGCAGTGTATTCTATGTAATTTGTCTGAGGAAGCACATCCGGCTTTTTCTCGTTTGCGAGTCATCGCTCAGAATTCCAAGGAATCAACCGTCAATATGAAGTATGCAAGCCTTACCGACCGCGTTGGCGGCTCCGGTGCCGACGCCTGGGAAGTTCACTATGCCGCCGTCGAACGACAGCGTCGGGGTGACGACGTCATCATTCTATCAATCGGGCAGGAAATGCTTGAGCGAACGCCGGCTGTAATTCTTGACGCGGCGGCTGAGAGTCTGGAAAGCGGTCGCCACCACTATAGTGAAATCGGTGGTGAGAAAAATCTGCGCGAAGCCATAGCAGATCACTATTCGGAAAAATGGCAGCGAGCCCTATCGGCATCCAACGTCTCGGTCATGTCGGGCGCCCAGAACGCACTTTTCGCAGCCTCATTATGTATCCTGGATTGGGGTGACGAAGTCATCATCATTGAACCCCATTATGCAACCTATCCAGCGACATTCTCAGTCGGCGGAGCCTCGGTCGTTGCCGTATCAACCCGCCCGGAGCTTGATTTTTTACCGGCTATGGATGACATTGAGAGAAAACTGACGGATCGTACGCGCGCCATTGTGATCAATTCGCCCCATAACCCTTCCGGCATGGTTTACTCCACCGAATTCATGACCGAGATGGTTGGCCTTTGCAGGGCCAAAAACATCTGGTTGATCAGTGATGAGGTGTACGCCTTCTTTGCCGACGCGGATGCATTCTGTTCCCCGGCATCACTGCCAGGCGCACTTGAACATTGCATCACGGTGTCCGGCGTTTCGAAATCGCACCGCATGACCGGCTGGCGGGTGGGCTGGGTGATTGCGAATGAAGAACTGATCGATCGGCTGTTCAATCTGTCACTCTGCATGAGTTATGGACTGCCAATGGTGACCCAGGACGCCGCTCTTGTGGCGCTTGCCAACTCGACGCAGATCGAAACCATGGTACGAAGCGATATTGACCGCAAGCGCACTCTGGTCATTTCTCTCTTAAGTGAGCTGTCAGAAGTCACAGTGCGCGGGTCACAGGTTGGCATGTTCGTAACCTTCGATATCCGCAACCTGCCCATTGATGCCAACGAATTTGCATGGCGTCTATTGAATGAATACGCCGTCTCAGTGCTGCCGTGCACCGCTTTCGGCGCGAGTGGCGAAGGGATTCTCAGAATCTGCGTCGGTGAATCAGACCACAACCTGCAGCTTTCCTGTGAGCGAATCCGCGATCTCGTACGGAAACTGCAGTCGGTTGGCAAAACGACTGCTTCGCTGTAATAAAATTTACGATTCTGATGCAGTACACACGCAGCAACGGTATTCGGACAGACTTTCATGCTCAACGCGCCTCCGTTTGATTTGGAACTTGAACAGTTTCGGTTGACCGTGCGTCGGTTTATTCAGCAGAATCTGCCAGCAGACATTCGACGGATGGTAGCCTGTGAACGTATGGATATTCCGCGCGAAGCGCAGGTGCGCTGGCACCGGATACTGCGCGACAACGGCGGCTGGTGCTGTCCTTCGTGGCCAAACCGCTACGGCGGCCCGGAGTGGAACGACGCACAGCAGTATATTTTTGAGCAGGAACTGGCGCTGAATGATGCACCGCGACTCATGATCTATGGTGTTGGCATGCTGGGCCCCACTCTTTTCAAATACGGTTCCGAACAGCAGCTGCAGCGATTCCTGCCGGAAATATTGGATGCCGACTGTTTCTGGTGTCAGGGGTTCTCAGAACCCGAGTCCGGCTCGGACCTTGCCTCTCTGCAGTGCCGAATGCAAGATGTTGGCGATGCGTATGTGATCAACGGCTCGAAGATTTGGACCAGTGAGGCGCATCTTGCGGACTGGATCTTTGGACTGTTTCGCTCCAGCGTCGGTGAGCGGAAGCAGCTGGGCATTTCTTTCCTGATGATCGACCTTGCCTCACCTGGAATCCTGATTCGTCCCCTGAAGATATTTGAAGGTACGCACGAGGTGAACCAAGTGTTTTTCGACGGCGTACGGGTGCCGAAAGAGAATTTGATCGGCGAAGTGGGTCAGGGTTGGGAAATTGGCAAATATCTGCTAAGCCTCGAGCGATTCGGAACCGCTGAGGTGTCGCGAACGAAAGCGAGTCTGAACCGCCTGATGCAATTGGCTTTTTCTCCGCTCGAGGATGGAACGAGATTGATTGACTGCCTGGACTTTGCTGAACGCTTCTGCGGGATTGAACGTTCACTTTACGCTCTCGAAATGACCGAAAGACGCCTGCTGCTGGGTGACCAACGCGATCAATCGTCTGAAACCGGTGCGTCGCTGCTGAAAGTCTGTGGCACCGAGATTCAATCGGACGTCTTTCGCCTGACAGCCGAAGCTTATGCGCATTATGCGGCGATCGATGTACCACGCGGTTTGATTGAATTCGATCCTGGCAACCCCAATCAGCCTACCGATGCCGCAAGAAATTACTTCAATTATCGAAAAACGCCGATCTACTCGGGTTCGAACGAAATTCAGCGCAACATCATCGCTAAAGCTCAGCTGGGGCTGTCATAATGACTGACGATTCAATGCACGAAGAACGACTGATCAAAGACAGTGCGCGGCGATTTCTGACCGCAAACCATACCTTTGAAGAACGATGTAAGATCATAGCCGAAGAGCCGGGTTACTCAGCCAGTCAATGGCGGGAGATGGCCGAACTTGGCTGGATGCTGCTGCCCCTGTCGTCTGAACTCGGCGGCTTGGGAGGCGATATCAAGCTGTTGTCGACGCTCCACAAGGAATTGGGGCGCTCACTGCATGTCAGTCCATTCCTTTCAAGCGCCGTCATCGCCACACTGATCATCGAACGAACCCGAAACGAGTCGCTTCGAACGGAAATTCTGCGCGCAATGAGTGCTGACGATACCATCGTATCACCCGCGATTTATGAACCACAGTCTCGTTATGAACTGGAAAACATTGCAACAACGGCATCCGAAAATCATGGTGAACTTGTGCTGAATGGTCATAAGTGCGCAGTGCTCTATGGAAATGTCGCCGCTCAGTTTCTGGTGCTGGCGCGCATCAAGGCGAGGGATGATCAAACGCATCGGCACCTGCTGTGCCTGATGCCATCCGACCAGGATGGCGTATCCATGACGCATTACCGAACCCACGATGGCGGTCGCCTCACTGATATGAAACTCAATCGCGTTCGGTTGCACAGGTCGCGGGTTCTGTTGGATGATCAGTCCGTCTTGCCCGTCATACGGCGCACCATCAGTGCGGCCAATGCGCTGCTGTGTGCCGAACTGGTCGGTGGAATGGAGGCGACGCTCGAAATGACTCTTGAATATCTTAGGACGCGCAGCCAATTCGGTCGAAAACTCGCTTCCTTTCAAGCACTTCAGCATCGCGCAGTTGATATGTTCATGCGCTGTCAGCTGGCAGAGTCAATGCGTAGAGAGGCAGCATGTGCATTTGAATCAACCAACGAAACCGCGCGCGAGATGACGGTTTCCGCCGCCAAGTGCGAAATTGCGCGCGCCGCGCTGCTCAACGCCGAAGAAGCGATTCAGCTTCATGGTGCAATGGGGATGATGGACGAAATGCCAGTTGGGCACTATCTGAAAAGAGTGTTTACACTGAACATGCTGTTTGGCAATGCCGATTACCACCGCGCCCGCTATCGAACTCTGCGGCTGCGGACTGCGGGCGGCTGACTCCCGGATATTTTTCAATACGCGTAATACGCAAGGATCAATGAGTCAATTGCAATGGGAGAAAACTACGACATTCACGTCAGCGTCGAAACGTACTACCTGGATGAACGCTCGAACCCGAGCGATGAACGTTTCGTATTCGCTTATACCATCACAATCACCAACCACGGTATGATTGGCGCTCAGCTGCTGACCCGCCACTGGATCGTAACAGACAGCGACAACAGCATTCAGGAAGTACGCGGCGAGGGCGTCGTAGGCCAGCAGCCCTACCTGTTGCCAGGCGAGTCATACCAGTATACGAGTGGTACGGTATTGGAAACGCCAGTCGGTACGATGGAGGGCAGTTACCAGATGATCGCCGACGACGGTACAAAGTTTGACGCGGAAATTCCGCGGTTCGTACTGTCCGCAAAGCGAACGTTGCACTGAAATCGACGACTAAACGTCAATGTTTTTTGCGGCGAGCGCGTTTTTTTCGATGAAGACTCGGCGGGGTGGTACCTTATCACCCATAAGCGTTTCAAAGGTGTCAACAGTTTCGGATGCATCTTCAATCCTCACCCGTCTCAGCATGCGTTCGTTCATATCCATGGTCGTTTCACGCAACTGATCGGCATTCATCTCACCGAGACCTTTGTAGCGCTGTATGGTCATGCCTTTGCGCGTGTCCTGCATCAACCAATCGACGGCACCGCTGAGATCATCACATTCAGCGGTTTTTGAACCGCGTTGAACGGCAACCGCTGACACCTTCTGCTGACGCATTTCGTCCGCCAAAGCAGTGATCGATCGGTAGGATTTGGAACCTACAATCACTTCATCCAGCACAGAAACGATGGAGTTGCCCATGTGTTCTTTGCTGACTTTGATGGCATAGCCCGCGGGCTCTCCGTCCTTGCTATTTTCGACGATCTCGACGACATATTCGCCCACCTCGCCGCTCAGTTCCGCAGCCAGCTGTTCGGCGAAAGATCTGAGGTAGTCGCGGTCGTCAAACCGCGTTGCATCCAGCAACTCCAGTCCGCTTAACACTGAAATGACCGATGGATCGATTCGGTCCGACAGTTTTTCCGCGGCGCGACGGGCCTCAATACGCCGTTCGCACAGTCTCATGAGCGCATCATCCTTGAGTACGATCGCGTCGCTGTCAACACCGTTTTTCAGTTCAAATCTTGCGCTCGAAATCGCTTTCTCCAGCACGTAGGCATTAAGTTCGTCATCATTGTTGAGGTATCGTTCGGATTTCTTGAACTTCGCCTTGTACAACGGTGGCTGAGCGATATACAGGTAGCCATTCTCAATGAGTTCCGGCATTGATCTGTAAAAAAATGTCAGTAGCAGCGTGCGAATGTGCGCACCGTCGACATCTGCGTCGGTCATGATTATGATGCGATGGTAACGCAGCTTGCTGAGGTCAAAATCGGGTTTGGCACCCGTACCGAGTGCGGTGATCAGGGTCTGAATTTCTTCTGAAGCGACAATTTTTTCATCCGTAGCCTTGTGTACGTTCAGAATCTTACCCTTGAGCGGTAGAATCGCCTGATATTTGCGATCGCGCGCCTGCTTGGCTGAACCGCCCGCCGATTCGCCCTCAACTAGGAATATTTCTCTTTTTTCGGGCTCCTGTTCCTGGCAGTCGGCCAATTTACCTGGCAATGCGGTCGTCTGACTCTTGCGAGCCGCATCCCTCGTCTGCCTTGCGCGCTCGCGCACGGTCGCCGCATGTTTGATCTTCTCGCAGATCGGACGGGCAATTTTGGGATTTTCATCGAGAAACTCCCTGATTCCTTTGGACACCACAGAATTAACGACTTTTTCAACATTCGAAGAAACAAGTTTGTCCTTTGTCTGTGAAGAGAATTTGGGATCCTTTACTTTGACCGAAAGAATCGCCGTCAGTCCTTCGCGGACATCTTCACCATTGATCGACGAATTCTTTTTGATGGGGCTTAATTCATTCATATAGGCGGTGATCGTCGTGGTGAGGGCCCGGCGGAATCCGGTCAGATGGGTACCACCGTCGCGCTGCTGGATATTATTCGTATAACTTCGGGTATCTTCCTGATAAGAGTTGTCGCACCACTGCAGAGCAGCATTGACGACTACAATGTCTGGCACCTCGTTGGCGGCTGAAATGTCCATCTGCCCGTTGATCGAAATCACCTCCTGATTGATGGGATGTTCGCGCTGACGATTGAGATAAGCGACATATTCGCGAATACCACCTTCGTATTTCATCACTTCCTGCCGACCTTCGCGCTCATCGAGGAGTTCGATATGCGACCCCGGATTGAGATACGCCTGCTCCATGAGCCGTTTATGAACCAAATGGAAATTAAACTCGGTATCGCTGAAAATGTTGCCCGAGGGTTTGAATCGTATGGTGGTGCCCGTACGGTCGGAATCACCGAGCTGTTGAAAGGGGGTCGTCGGTTCCCCATCGGCGAATTCCTGGTAATGAACCTGCCCATCCCGATGGATCGTCATGTGAAGGTATTCCGACAGTGCGTTAACGACCGATACGCCCACACCATGCAGGCCACCTGATGCGGCATAGGATTCATTGTCAAATTTGCCGCCGGCGTGCAGAACGGTCATAACGACAGTCGCGGCCGGCATATCTTCGCCATCCGGACCGACATCTTTCATTATGCCGGTTGGTATGCCGCGTCCGTCGTCCTCAACCGTAACGGAACCGTCCGAATGAATGGTTACATTGATACGTTCGCCTTCTCCTTGAGCGATCTCATCAATTGAATTGTCAACCACCTCATTGATCATGTGGTGCAGACCAGAGCCATCGTCGGTATCGCCGATGTACATGCCAGGCCGTTTGCGTACCGCCTCAAGTCCTTTGAGAACCTTTATGTCTTCTGCGTCGTATGATGATTCTGCTTTGGTTTTGTTTTCATTCATGCTGATTTAACAGTGTGGGTCAGTCAGGCTTGGCACGTTGCCCCAATCTCTGGCGCGCAAAGTGAATCGGTGGCGGCTGTTGGCTATTTATGCTGCAGCAGCATAATCAGGAAGCTCGTCGATTCATCATCGGGAAATTTGATCTGGCAGGCGGAGTGTGAGTCCCGAAGATAAATGTCCGCATTCTCGCAATGCGGCATGGCTTCCAAGGCTTCGAGAAAGTATCGATAATTGACCTGGAACTTATGCTGTTGCTGATTCTCTTCCACATCCATCATGTGTTCGACTTTTTTCTGTACGATGTCCGCTCGCATGTCCAGCCGACCATCTTCAACCACCACGTTAGTGGCGATCGCACCTCGGCCTTTACTTGAATCCTTGTGCGACATCCCCAGAATACCGACCAACTTAAAGCCTTTCACAAACTCGTTGCGATCGGCGCGGAAGCCGAGCTCAAGGTTGCCAGGTATGGCGGCGCGCCAATCGGGAAATGAGCCTTCCAGCAGTTTCGAGGTGAACGAGTAATGCGGAGACGATATCTGAATGTGCGTGTTCTTGATCTTTACGGTAACTCGAGAAGCTAGAGTGCCTAAAACCTTGCTGAGTTCCAATGCCGTTTTTCTCGGTAATACGGCGCGGTGTCGCATATCTTCATCACCAATTTTAGAATCCAATGATGTTTCGCTCACTGCCATGCGATGCCCATCAGTGGCGACCGCTCTGACCGAATCATTGGTGATCTCGAGAAGGGTCGCATTCAGATACATGCGCGGTTCATTATGCCCCATCGCATGCTCGGTACGCTTGAGGATGTCTCGCAACGCAAATCGATCCATGGAAAACTGCAGGACCCATTCTTCTTCACTGACCTTGAGATAGGGAAAATCTTCCGCATCAAGCACCGTCTCGGTCATTGAGTTATGATGTTCATTCGATTTCGCATCAATGTTCTCAACAATAAGGTCGCGCTCGCCCTGTTCGAATTTCAGTCGACTGCCGTTGCGCTGACTGCGGCAGTATTCAAGCAGTGTCTGTGCATGACAGACCAATCGGCCTTCCTCGCTGATCGTTACATCGTCAATCTTCTCACTGGCTTCCATGTCAATGTTCGAACCCCATAGGCGAATGCCGTCAGGAATTGATTCGATCAGAACCTGCGACAGAATGGGAATCGTTGGGCCGGTATCAATGACCGACGATACGCGACTCAAAGGATCAATGATCGCTTCTTTTTCTATCAGAAATTGCATGATGATTCAACTAATGTATTAATACCTTTTGATATGGATATTAGGGCTGTAGACAGTGTCAATAATTCTCTATTTCTGAATGTTATCAGATGGTTGAATCATTCGATTCTGTCGAATAATCTGTGAGGTGAGACTGGAAATGTGTTGATGGGATCAAACTTGGACAATACCTGACTGCAGTTATTCACACAATTTTATGAATTATACACTGAAGGGTTGTCAATTTCGGTGTTTCTGATTGATACCAATTGATTTTTGGACGTGAAACAAAACCGAAATTAACAAACAGGTGTCGGAGGACAATCAAAGCGGCAAAACGTCCGCTAGCGTTCTAAATCGTCCTGCAGAATTTTATATTCGTCTCGGAACCGTTTGTCTTTCGCCATGCGTTCTTTTACCTTTTTCTGTGCATGCATGACCGTCGCATGATTCCTTCCACCAAACTCCTTGCCAATGTCGGGCAAGCTCCTGTTGGTGAACTCTCTTGCTAGGCTCATGGCAACATGACGCGCCAGCACCAGATCAGCCCGTTTGCTCTTTGACAGCATATCTGTCAGTCGTATTCCATAAAAACGACACGCGGCGTACTGTATCAGTTCAATCGTAATCGGTCGCGAATCGGATTCCAGGTAATCCACCAACTGTTCCTTAACGAATCCAATCGTGATCGCTTTGCCAGTCAGACGGTGGAAGGCCGACAGTTTGTTGAGCGCGCCCTCCAGTTCTCTCACGCTGGCGGTTATATTCTCTGCCAGGTACCGCAGCACCTCTGGTCTCAGATGCATGTCTCGAAGTTTCGCTTTGGTCTCCAGAATTGCCAGCCGCGTTTCAAGTTCCGGTCGTCGGATGCGAACGGTCAGACCCTGACTGAGTCGGGACTTTATGCGGTCTTCAACTTTATCTATTTCTTTCGCAAAACGATCGCTGGTGATGATGATCTGCTTGCCACCCTCGAGTAGCATGTTGAAGGTCTGCAGAAATTCTGCCTGCGAGGCCTCCTTGCCGGAAAAAAGGTGAATGTCATCAATCAGCAACGCGTCCAGTTCCCGGTAAGTACTCTTCATCAGTTCCGTTACCGCGTTGTTCCGGTTCAGCATGGCGTTGATGAAGTGTTGTACGAAATTCTGCGCATTGACATAACCGACCTTTACCTTGGAATTTTTTGC
The DNA here is from genome assembly GCA_965205205.1 of Arenicellales bacterium. Taxonomy (GTDB): domain Bacteria; phylum Pseudomonadota; class Gammaproteobacteria; order Arenicellales; family JAJDZL01; genus JAJDZL01. The sequence continues at coordinate 1,599,067 of CBDBFX010000002.1, read as the reverse complement.
TTTCATCGCATGTCCGGCGGCCTGCATCAGGTGTGTTTTGCCAATGCCGACGCTACCATAAATGAACAGTGGGTTATAGTCCCGTTGACCGGGGTTCTTACTGGCCGCTTCGGCCGCATATCGGGCCAGCTCGTTTGACTCGCCGACGATATGCTGTTCGAATGTGAACTCCGGGTTCAGTCGACTGAAGCCGAACTGCATCTTGGAACTGGTTCTATGGGTTTGCGTTCTGTTCAGTGAAGAGTCGGTTTTGCCGCGTTTTGGCTGAATGGCGTTGCAGTCGACGGTTTCCACCTCGATTTTAACAGCGACGCGGTCTCCCTGGTAAGCGCAGGCCAGTTCCGTAATTCGTTCCAGCAGCTTGCGCTCAACGCCATTTTTCACATACGAGTTCGGTGCTCTCAGTACCAATGCACCATTTTCCGAGTCGACGCTCAGCGTGTTCAACCACGCATGCAGGTCCCGATCACTGCTCTCCCGTTCAAGCTGTCCCAGGATCTGATCCCATAGATTCAAAGTTAACATTGGTTAACGACTCAAAAAAAACCACTGATTCAAACTGCTGTGCTGATCGCCGATCCGTAATTTGGTGGGTTTGTGAACTGACGGTTCTGGCGACGGTTCGTGACCGAATCTATCTTACAACATTAAGGCAACGGCAATTTCGATAATTTTCACCCAATTTACGATTTTTTTGTCTGCTATAATGTTCAATCCGATTGTACCGATGATTGAAACCGCCATTCCCACTTTGGTTGACAATCTTTCAGTCACCCCAATATACATCTGATCTGGATTATTTTTATGAAACGCACCTTTCAACCAAGCAATCTGAAACGAAAACGTAAGCACGGGTTCAGAGCCCGCATGCGTACCCGCGGGGGACGTGCCGTGATCAACTCGCGTCGGGCCAAGGGTCGTTCGCGTTTAAGTGCATGATGTCAAGAATCATCAGACCGCATTCCAGCTGCCCAAAACGGGCAGATTGACAGATACCGCGCAGTTTCTGGCGGTCTTCGGTCAGCATAAGAAATATTCAAACCGCTATTTTCGCATACTGGTTCATCACAGAGACGGCCAGCCTGATCCGCGCATCGGAATCATCGTCTCCCGGCGAGTATCGCGCAAGGCCGTAAACCGAAATCGCATCAAACGCCAAGTGCGAGAAGCATTCAGACAGAATCGGCGGAAACTGAACAATATGGACATCGTTGTCATCGCTCACAAAGTCTGTGAATCAGCACCCAAAGGCGCGCTCTACGGTCATATTGTCAACTTACTGAAGAAGCTGGAACGATGAAAAGACTGCTGATTTGTGCTGTCAGATGTTATCGTTATGCGATTAGTCCGATGATGGCGCCCGCCTGTCGGTTTTATCCCAGCTGTTCGAGTTATGCGCTTGAGGCGATCGAGAAGCATGGTGCGTTCAAAGGCAGCTGGTACGCGATTCGCCGAATTGGACGCTGTCACCCGTGGAATCCCGGTGGCTATGATCCTGTTCCAGACGTGGCTGAACCGAAATGATGGATTTTCGCCGTGCGATGCTGGCCGTTTCGCTAGGTCTGATTCTACTGTTGATCTGGCAGGCCTGGGTCGAATTCGAGAACAGCTGGGAAGCCGGCAACGGCTCCACCGAACAGCGCGCCGATTTGGACCTGCCACAGGCTCCCACAGCGCCACCACAGGCCGACATACCCAATGTGCCGGCAATGCCCACTACGTCCTCGGACCTGCCGCCTGCAGCGGATTCATCATCCGCTGCCGCGCCACCGAAGTCCGATGGTTTGATTACAGTCGAGACCGATCTGCTGCGCGTCAAAATCGATCCGTTGGGCGGTCAGCTCAAAGATTCGCAGCTGATACGGTATCCGGTCGAAGTCGAGCAGCCCGATGTCCCATTCCAACTGCTGAAGTACGAGCCACCGGACATCTTGATCGCTCAGTCGGGTTTGGTTGGTAACGGATTTCAGTTTCCCAATCACAAGACACAGTATCAGGCGGAAGCGCAATCGTATGTGCTTGATGCAACCGAACGGTCAATTGAGATCCCATTGTATTGGCGCGCACCTGATGGCGTTGATTACGCAAAAGTATTCATTTTTCACCGCGACAGTTATCTGATTGACATCGAACATCGGGTCGTCAATCGCAGTGGCCGAATGTGGCAGGGGCATCAGTACGGTCAGTTTGCAGCCACCGAGCAGAATGTCGAAGGGGAGGGTTTTCTTTTTCTTCGCGCCCTGCCGAGCTATCAGGGGGCGGCGGTTTACACATCGGAAAACAAGTACGACAAAATAGACTTCGGTGAAATTCGTTCCGAGCGGCCCGAATTCACGACGGATTCCGGGTGGGTGGCGATGTTGCAGCACTACTTCGTTACGGCCTGGTTGCCCGACGAAAATGCACCGTATCGATTCTATACCCGTCCTCTCGAGGATGTGAATATGCGATATCAGGTCGGGTATGTATCAAGCAGTCCGGCTGCGGTTGCCGATGGTTCGACGGGAACTCTGCGAACTCGAATCTATGTCGGTCCGAAGGAACAGGACCGGATCAGGGAACCGGCCGAAGGTCTGATACTGACCGTCGATTACGGCTGGCTGACGCCGGTTTCTTCGCCGTTATTCTGGATTCTGGAGAAGATCAATGACTTCGTTAAGAACTGGGGCTGGTCAATCATCATTCTGACGCTGCTGGTGAAAATCGTTTTCTACCCGCTGTCTGCGGCCAGCTACAAGTCGATGGCGAAAATGAAAAAACTGCAGCCGCGCCTGAAAACGCTGAAAGAACGATACGGCGATGACAAACAGAAAATGAATCAGGAAATGATGCAGATCTATAAGAAAGAAAAGATCAATCCGTTGGGTGGCTGTCTGCCGATTCTGATCCAGATTCCCGTGTTCATCGCCCTATATTGGGTACTGCTGGAGAGTGTCGAACTGCGCCAGGCATCCTTTATTTTCTGGCTGACAGACCTATCGCGGGCGGACCCCTATTATGTACTCCCGGTACTCATGGGCGCTTCCATGTTCGCTCAGCAGTTCCTGAATCCAACCCCGCTGGATGCCATGCAGAAAAACATCATGATGGCATTACCCGTCGTTTTCACCGTATTTTTTCTGTGGTTTCCTTCTGGACTCGTGCTCTACTGGCTCGTCAACAACATACTCTCGATCGCACAACAATGGTATATCACGCGCAAGCTGGTGGCGGAGTAAATGTCAGTGACACGGATACGATCGCTGCCATTTCGACGCCTGCCGGGGTGGGTGGCATTGGTATCGTTCGTCTGTCGGGTATCAACGCAGCGGCCATAGCGACGCGGCTGGCCGGCCCGGTTCCGGCGCCTAGAATGGCCGGCTACCGTACCTTTGCCGACCTGGATGGCACTGAGATCGATCAGGGCATCCTGCTCTACTTTCCTGCACCTCACTCCTATACGGGTGAGGATGTTGTCGAATTCCAGTGTCACGGCAGCCCGATGACGCTCAGTATGCTACTGGCGAGGCTGCTGAGACAGGGCGCGCGGACGGCCGAACCGGGTGAGTTCACCCGACGGGCGTTTCTGAACGGTAAAATGGATCTTGCTCAGGCCGAGGCGGTCGTCGATCTCATCAACAGTTCGACTGAAACCGCGGCGCGCTGTGCGCTGCGATCGCTCAAAGGTGAATTCTCCCGCCAAATCAATCACCTGCTGGATAGACTGCTGCAGTTGCGCGTTTTCGTCGAAGCGGCCATCGATTTTCCCGAAGAAGAGATCGATTTTCTTGATGATCAGCAGCTGGTGTCGTCAGTCGCTGACATTCGCAGTGAACTGCGTGGAATACTCAAAATCGCCGGGAGCGGGCGAGTTCTACGGGAGGGTCTGGAAGTCGTCATAGCCGGACTGCCCAATGCCGGAAAGTCCAGTCTCCTGAACCGGCTCGCAGGCCTTGAGCGCTCAATCGTAACGCCGCAGCCCGGCACCACTAGGGATACGGTTGACTGCGTGATTGATGTGGATGGAATGGCAGTTCGCGTTACTGATACGGCAGGACTTCGGCTGAGTTCGGATGTCGCTGAACAGCAGGGCGTCGAACGCGCCTGGCAAAGTGTCGTCGAGGCCGATCTGGTCCTCTATGTGATTGATCTTACCCAAGGTATCAGCTCAACTGACCATTCGAATCTGGCCAGGTTAGAAGTTCCTAACATATTGATTGTATGGAATAAAAATGATATTAAAGAATGCACGGATCTGGCTCCGTCGGAATGTGGATTCGAACAGGTGTCAATTTCAGCCAAACATGCAGTCGGACTGGATGCGATTCACCGACACATTCGACGAATCGGTGGGATGACGGCGACGGAGGAGGGGCTTTTTCTTGCCCGCCAACGCCACCTCGAAGCACTGGAGCGGTCGCTGACTTACGTTGATCAGGCTTACTCATCGCTCGGTGCTGGCCGGTCCGGAGAACTGATAGCTCAGGATTTGAGAGATGCGATGGATGAACTTGGCAAGCTCGTCGGCACCATGACGCCGGACCAGCTGCTGGGTGAAATATTCGCTAATTTCTGCATCGGGAAATAGTGTGATTCTAGACGATTGGGAGTAAACTATTCAGTTGACTTGCGAGTTATCATCCAACAGGCTTATGACATCATGCAGAAAAATCAATCCGAACGAATTCTGATCCAGGCGGCAGTCGTTCTGGGAATTATTCTGCTTGTTGCGGCTTGGCAGCACGAGTACTTAATTGAACTGTATCTTCGCAATCAGTTAACCCGAGTCGGCTGGGCGATCAACGGTGCGATCCTGCTGCTGTTCATGCTGGGCATGGGGCGCATGATGCAGCTTTTCGTACAATACCGGAAAGAGGAGCAGGCGCTGAACCAGTTCGCGGATGCCATATCGACTGGTGACGACAGCAAGATTGGTAATGCTCTGTCAACGCACTCGATCATCGGCGAACGTTACCGGACCATTGCCGGATTCTTCAAAGCGCGCACTGAAATCAACCACAATGCACTGGCTGCAACTTTGCTGGCACAGGAAACCAGCAAAACCAGTTTTCCTAAATTTATCAATAACATCCTCATTCTCACAGGTGTTTTTGGAACCATCGTGTCGTTGACGGTCGCCCTTCTGGGCGCCTCGTCAGCCATGTCTATAACGGACAGTATGCGCGGCATTGATGTCGTCATTCACGGCATGTCGACGGCGCTATCGACGACCATGACGGCCATTGTGGCGTATTTCATGTTTGGGTATTTCTATCTGAAACTGCTTGATACTCAATCCTACATATTGGGACGCGTTGAGCATGAAACGGCGACACAGCTGATTCCACGCTACCAGATCGCCACCCGTTCGCCCGAACAGGCATTGAACGAAATGCTGACCCGCATGACCGAGACTGTTGAGAAGTTCAGCATATTCGTCAATCAGATTCAATCAATCGGCTCGGTCCAGAATCAGGTGCTGGAGAACTTCGAACAGCTAACCGAACAGAATATGCGGATGCTGAGTGACATCCGCACCATTTTGCGAGAAGGATTCCGGTTGCGGGACGATTCGAACAGAGAATAAATTACGGGGCTAAGCCAGAATGACGGTAAACACAGGTGGCTTCGTTGACCTGCGCGTTCACCGCGCCACCGAAAGCAGTCATTCCGATGACAGCATCTGGCCGTCGTTCACTGACATCATGATGGTCGTCGTGATGATTTTTCTCATGGCTGCGGTTATCTTCATGCTTCGAAATGTTCAGCTTGGTGAAGACATTCTGCAGGCTTCTCAAGCCGAGCGGCAGGCTCTTGCGGAAACCCAGTCGCTGCGCGAAAGAAACACATATCTATCTGATATTGTTGCACAGACAAAAGAACGACTGAACCTTACCGAACAACAGAAATCGGAACTGGAGACACTGTCAGCAGCGCGTGGCGTGCGCATTTCCGAACTTGAGATCAAAACGGCAGATCTCTATCAAACGCAACAGCAGCTGGGTCTGGAAGTAACCAGACTGACGCAGAATCTCAAGGAAATGCGCGACCAACGGGATGTATTGACCCAGCGCATGAGTTCGATGAATCTCACCATCGGTGAGTTAAATGCACTGATCGACAAAAGAAATGATGAACTGAACCATCTGCAGGCCAGTTTCATCGAAAAACAGAACGCACTGCGATCGGTCGAAGAAAAGATGGCGGCACGCAACACTGAACTGGATCAGCTGCAGGCCACGCTGACCGATCTTCAGGCACTGGAATCAGATCAGCGCGTGCAGATCGCCCTGCTTGAAAAAGACCGGGCGGACATCAAACTCACGATGCAGGACTTGGTTGCCGAGTCCAATCTGCAAAACGAGCAGATTGTCAGATTATCGGCATCCAATCAGCAGCAGCGTTCGCAACTGGTCGCGCAGCAGAACGAGCTGACATCCTTGGAATCGTCCCGTCGGGAGAGTTTGGCATCCATTGAGGCGCTGCGAGTTGAATTGGCGGGGCGAGATGCACAAATCGAAGAACTGAAACTAACCAGCGCTCAGTTGCGGGGCGCGGTCGAACAGCTGCAGACGGTGAGAAGCGAACAGCTGCAGACCATTGAACAGCAGGCGGACATTGAGGTACAGCTTCGTGAGGCGATAACCCGCAATGATGCTGAGATGCGGGAGCTTCAGCACCAGTTGACCAACCGGTCCGCTCAGATTGCGCAACTGAACGAAACACAGCGCGACTTGGAGTCGCAGCTTGAGGCCATGCGGGTCGACGAAGACGAAAGCAACCGGAAGATTGCGGCTCAGCAGCAGGAACTGACCGCGCTGTCTGCGCGATACGAGGCGCGGCTTGCCGAAATCAGGGCACTGCAGGCGGATTTTGCTGAGCGCAGGCAGGAATTGGCACAGACTCAGGCGCGCCTGGACAGTATTCTGAATGAGTTGCGACAGGTGCGGATTACCAGCGCCCACACCAGTGAAGCCCAGCTGGCGGACATATCAAGACTGACTGAGTCTCAGACCCAGAGTGAACTGACCATCGCAAATCAGCGACAGGAACTGAATTCACTGCGAATGCAGTATGAACAGCGGTTGGCGGACCTCAACCGAGTCGAGGCGGAATTCGTCAGCCGAGAACGCGAACTGACGCACCTGCAGGAACAGCTGGCCGCGACGGCCGGTCTGGTTGAATCATTTCGGCAGACTCTGCGGCAGCGGGACACTGACATTGTCTCTCTCAATACCCAGATTACCGCACTTGGGGATGAGGTCGGTATTCTTCAGATGTCTGAAGATGAATTGAAAATGACGGTAATACAGTTACATGCTGAAAAAATACTGGCGCAGAATCAGATAGAAGAGCAGCAGATGCAACTAACGCAGTCTGAGCAGAACATACGGAAAGCGGAGATCGAAAATGACGAACTGAAGCGCGAACTCGAATACAGTCGACGATTGCAGACTGACCGACAGAACCAGCTCGAATCCATGCAGAAGATAATGGCGCAGCTGAGCGATGACCTGAAAGTGCGCGATGAGCGACTTGAGGGACTGCAGGCTGAAAAGCAACGGCTGTTCGAATCAGGTGTACGCGGCGGCCAGCAGTTGGCTGAATTACGGGAGGCTTATCAGCAACGGCTGGCTGAACTCAACAGTCTCTATTCCACCCTTGCATCAAGAAGCGACGAGGTGGAGCTGCTGCAGAGTGAAATCGTCGAACTCAAGGAAGAACGCCAGCTCATGCTGCGGCCGGCGCGAAGCCCAGTCAACCGTTATCTTGTTGAAGTCTATTTCAGCAAATCGCCATCAGGGGCTCCGGTCTATCAGTATCGGCTGCCCGATCAGGACTCGCCGACCGAGATTCCGCGGGCAGAGCTTGAAGTGCTGCTTGGCAACCTGAAAGACGAGCATTCAGAAGGTCTTTATACCAAAGTGATTTTTCCCGATGAAAATCAGCTGACATTCGGTGAGGCTTGGGAGTTCACGCAGCATATCCAGTCAAGTTTCGACTACTATCACAATCAATAGTTGAGGTACTGAACGTTCTTCGAGCCATTGGATTCGGTTCTCTCATACAGTTTTCCCGTTCGCTTCAGGTTGACGGCTGCAAATTTCGAACCCATTATTGTGAAATTCGTCAGAACCGAGCAGTTTTACCGTTCAAAATGCCTGAACAATAACCGATAATGCGTATTCCAGAATTGACCATTGAAATTTTGGCCCGTCAATAGAACCGCACAAAGCCTGACCGACAAGTATGCTCACTTCCACCAACAGTCTGCCGACGAATGACGCATCTGCATTCTTAATCGATCGATTCTGCGCTCCAGAACGCCGGCGCGCATGCTGATGCTCGGTTTTCACGTAACAGCTGGGAAACTCGTTACCGATGATGAACTATGATGTGATTGTTGTCGGCGGTGGTCACGCCGGTGCCGAAGCGGCGCGGGCGGCGGCTCGAACCGGCAGTCGTACGCTTCTTCTGACTCAGAACATCGACACCATCGGTCAAATGTCCTGCAACCCGGCCATCGGTGGTATTGGTAAAGGGCACATTGTTCGAGAAATCGATGCGCTGGGAGGCCTGATGGCGCACGCCACCGACCGCAGCGGCATTCAGTTTCGACGACTGAATGTGCGCAAAGGCGCGGCGGTGCGTGCAACCCGAGCCCAGACGGACCGTTCGCTATACCGAACGGCGGTGCGAAAAATGCTGGAGGAGCAGGTGAATCTGACCATTTTTCAACAGGAAGTGGAAGACCTGCTGGTGGAGGGTGAACAAGTTGCAGGAGTGATGACGCGGTTTGGCGTTCGTATTCATGCACCGAACGTGGTCCTGGCGACCGGCACCTTTCTCGGCGGTGTGCTGCACATCGGTCTGCAGCAGCGAAACGGTGGCCGGGCCGGCGATGCGCCTGCCAATCGCCTGGCGGCAAGACTTCGGGACATGATGTTCCACGTGGAACGTCTTAAAACTGGCACGCCGCCCCGCATTGATGGGCGAACCATCGACTACACCCGTCTGATTGAACAGCCAGGCGACCGGCCTGTCCTAGTGTTCTCCTTCATCGGTTCAGCGGCTGAACACCCGCGTCAGGTGTCCTGCCATATCGCGAGAACCAATGAAAAGACCCATGACATCATTCGTCGACATCTGCATGAGTCGGCGATGTACGGTGGTGGGATTGATTCCGTCGGACCGCGTTACTGTCCATCTGTGGAAGACAAAGTGGTTCGATTCGCCGACCGCACCGAACATCAGATCTTCGTTGAACCCGAGGGATTGGACTCCTGCGAGATTTATCCGAACGGTATCTCAACCAGTCTACCATACGATGTGCAGTGTGAATTGGTTAATTCCATCGAAGGGTTTGAAAATGCGGTGATTACGCGGCCGGGTTATGCAATCGAGTATGACTTCCTAGATCCGCGCGACCTGCATCCGAGCCTGGAGACAAAGAAATTATACGGTCTGTTTTTTGCCGGCCAGATCAATGGTACCACAGGTTATGAAGAGGCCGCGGGACAGGGATTGGTCGCAGGACTCAATGCTTCGCGACGCGTGCAGGGTCTGGAGCCGTGGTGGCCGCGGCGCGATCAGGCATACATCGGTGTGCTGATTGATGATTTGGTGACCAAAGGGGCCGATGAGCCTTATCGCATGTTTACGTCGCGTGCGGAAAATCGCTTGTTGCTGCGGGAGGACAATGCGGACCTGCGACTGACTGAAATTGGCCGACGGTTGGGTTTGGTGTGCGATCACCGCTGGGAGCTGTTCCGTACCAAACGCGAGGCGGTCGAGCGGGAACGCGAGCGTCTTGAAACGGTCAAAGTCACTCCAAAAGCCGAAACGCAGGTGATCAGTGAGCAGATCATGGGCCGCCCACTGGCGCAGGAAACGACTCTGTTCGATCTGCTGCGGAATCCTGAAGTTAGCTATGATGCGATTATGCGATTCCCTGACGCGGGCAACCCCGTCGCGGACCAGACGGTGCGCGAACAGCTTGAGATTGAGGCGCGTTACGAAGGTTATATTCGGCGGCAGAAGTCGGCGTTGAGCAAGGCTCTAAAGCTGGAAACTGTTGAATTATCTTCGAATATTAACTATGATGGTGTACACGGCCTGTCGAATGAAGCGCGTCAGAAACTGCGCCGCCACCGTCCGAAAACTCTAGGAATGGCATCACGGATTCCGGGCGTTACGCCGGCTGCGGTGTCTGCGCTGGCGGCGCATCTGAAAAAACACACCGTCGATAGTACCCCACGGTCCGGTTAGTGGCCTCTGCAGACATAACCCGCCCGGCCTCGACCTGCGACACGGCCGCTGATTCCCAGCAGTCCAAGCGGCAGGCATCAAAACATGACCGCGCGGATGTGTTGCGAACGGAACAGATGGCGCGCCTTCAATTGGCCTCGACTGCAATGATGATCAACCTGAGCGACAGCCAGCTGGAACGGGCGATCACCTATGCGGAGCTCCTGCTCAAATGGAATCGAAGCTTCAATCTGACCGCGATACGAACCATGGAAGACATTGTTGTTAAACACATTTTGGATTCACTATCGGTTGTCAGTCTGGTACGGGGGCGGCGCATCATTGATATAGGTAGTGGTTCCGGGTTTCCTGGAATAGCCGTTGCGCTGGCGAGGCCGGAAATTGAGGTGGTGTTGATTGAGGCGGTGGCAAAAAAGGTGCAGTTTCTGCGTCATGCCACCGCCAGGCTGAAATTTGATAACGTTCAGGTTGTCCATCAGCGGATTCAGGAGCTGAAGCCGCAGGGGAGTTTTGATACCGCACTGGTCAGAAGCCTGGGGTCGATCGCCTCGATTGCCGAATTTGCGTTACCCATCGTTGGTGCGACAGGGTGTGTGATTGCGATGAAAGGCCGATTCCCCAGACGGGAACTTGCCGCGCTGCAGACCCCCTGTGAGATTACCGTCCGAAAACTTGAGGTGCCCTGCCTGGACGCCGTACGTCATGCGGTCATATTGAGACATCCCGCTGCGGGGTCGATGGTGGTGAGGTGACCCGCATCGTCGCATTTGCCAGTCAGAAGGGTGGCGTCGGGAAAACGACGACCACCATAAATGTGGCCGCCTACCTGTCCCGAGCCAAACGTAAGGTGCTGGTGATTGATCTTGATCCTCAGTCCAATCTGACCTCGGGCGTCGGCATCACCCCTGCAGTGGACCAACGAGGAATATACGATGTACTGCTGGGTTCCGCGAAATTGGACGATGTATCCGTCACCAACGATGCGGGCTTTGACGTCGTACCGGCCAATCGCAACCTGTCTGGCGCCCAGGTGGAGCTGCTGGATATCAAGCGGCGCGAATATCAACTTAAGGAGGCGTTGCAACGCGTGCGTAAAGAATATAATTGGATACTGCTGGATTGTCCGCCATCGCTCAGTATCATGGTCATCAATGCACTGACTGCGGCCGATAGCGTGATTATTCCGACCCAGTGTGAGTATTTCGCCATGCAGGGATTGGTCGAACTGTTTGATACCGTCCGCAAAGTACGGCGGAATTTCAATCCCGGGCTGAAATACGAGGGCATTTTGCGTACCATGTACGATAAAAGAAACCGACTGAGTAAGGAAGTCTCGGATCAGTTGAACGAGTATTTAGGTAACCGATTGTTTCACACGATCATACCTCGGAATGTGCGCCTCGCTGAGGCGCCCAGTCACGGTAAAACGATTTATGACTATGACAGAAATTGCATTGGATCAATCGCTTATATGGCATTTGTCGGTGAATTGCTGAATCAGGAGACAAACGCATGAACCGTCCTGAAAAGTTGGGCCGCGGGCTGGACGCACTGCTCGGCACGCTGGATATCGAACGTACTGATTCTGAATCCGGCAGTATCCGTAGCATTGGCATTGAAAACATGCAGCCCGGTCCTTTTCAGCCGCGTACCCAGTTCAGTGAGACGTCGATCAGGGAACTGGCGGACTCGATAGAAGCTCATGGCATCATTCAGCCCATCGTCGTTCGCGCCAACGCCGATGGCCGTTATGAAATCATCACGGGAGAACGGCGCTGGCGCGCGGCGCAGCTGGCTGGGCAATACGAAGTACCGGTCATTGTTCGATCGGTATCTGATCAGGATGCGATGGCCTTGGCGTTGATCGAAAACATTCAGCGCGAAGATCTGAATGTTACCGAAGTGGCCAGACTGCTGAAACGTCTGATCGATGAATTTGCGATGACTCATGCTGAAATTGCCGCCAGCGTCGGTCTTTCGCGCGCATCGGTGACCAATTTGCTTCGGTTGCTGAGTCTCGCCGAACCGGTGTTTGACATGTTGGCACAAAATCAGCTTGAAGCAGGTCACGCGAAAGTTCTGCTGGCATTGACCGGCGAAGACCAGATTGAGGCTGCCGGCATCGTGGTCGCTAGATCGCTGTCGGTACGCAAGACCGAGGCGTTGGTGCGAAACTGGCAGCAGCGCAGTCGTTCCGACCGCAGTCAGGCCACTAAAAACTTCAATACCGATATTGTGCGGCTGGAACGAAAGCTGTCAGACCGTCTTACTGCAAAAGTTACCATTCACGACCGAAACGGTAGCGGTCACATCAAAATCAACTATCAGAGCCTGGATGAACTGGAGGGCGTTCTTGAACGCATCGGTTAAAAGGACGCATCAAAACAACAACTGAATCATGGAACAACGGTAGATCACTGTAATGAATAAATCAAACACACATAAAACATCGCTGTATCAAATAATTGTGGCTGTCATCATCGGTTCATTGCTGGTAACGGGATGTGCTCAGATTGGAGATAGGGGCGTTTCGCTCATACCCAGAACGAAACTGACGGACCCACTTGAGGTTCCACCCGGCATGTCACCTTTGCCGGAACCCGAGCAGTTCGTCGTTCCCGGCCAGCTGGAAGCCGATGATTCGGGGCCGCCTGAACTTGGACCGGAACAGTTGCGAGCGTATAAGATTTGGCAGGAGTTTGAACAATTCAAGAAATATCAGGATCGAATGAGCGGTGTGGGGCAGACACCTGTCGAGTTCCAGGCGGCCAAAATGATGGGTGAGGGACTCTTCAAAGTTTCCACAGCCACCGATCAGGAAGCACAGACCATTCGACTGCTGGTACACGACAATGTGGATGCCGTTTGGCAGATGTTGCCGTCGGTGTTGGCTGATATGTCCGTCTATGTGTCGCGCATCAACAACGACGAGCGGACGATGCTCGTTGGCAATACGGGAGAGAAACAGAAGTTCACCGTGTTGCAGCGAATTAGGCTGAAAGAATATTCCGGCAGCATTGACATATTGCAGGTTCGTGCGATTGATGGCAATAAGACTGAGGTAATCGGACTGACCGACACGAATGTTCTGGTCAATCCGAAAGTGGGACGCGAGTTTTTTGAACGGCTGCGATTTTTCCTGCTTGCACGCTACGATATTCAAGATGAGTCATATGCCAAAAGCGGTGATGAGTATGTGCCCAACAAGCAGCTGATTACCGGTGATGATGGACAGCGGTCGATCGTTGTGGCTGAGAGTTTCGAAACGGTCTGGATCAAGGTTGGTCGAACCCTGCAGGGCGCAGGTGCCGGGATACAGGATATGAATCGCAGCGAAGGAATCTACTACGTCAGATTTGGACAAAGCGAAGATGCCAAAAAGAAGAAAAATAGAAGATTTCGCTGGCAGTTTTGGCGGCCCAAGGCAGTTCAAATTCCAGAACAGCACGACTATCAGGTGATTGTCAGGCAGCAGGGTGAAAATACGGAAGTTTCAGTGTTGTTTGCGGGCGACAGGTCAGGTGGGAATTATGACCCCGCGGCTGAGCAGAATGTTCTGCAGATCCTCTACGAACGACTGCCTGCTTAGCCGGTTCGCGGACACGGATTGGATGACACGCCAGGTGGGCTGTAGAAACATTCAGTTCAGCGATGAAATATCAGCAGAGCGGTCTATGTAAGGCACGCAAAGCCGCCGCTCTGCGGCAACCGGACTTTCGCCATAGATTGAATCCGCGCTAGCGGAGCACTGCACTGGTGTGGCGAAGCGGTACTTACTGTGAAAGTGATGCGGGGTGCCGGTTGGAAATATCGAAGGCACTCAGCATCGCGCGGTCACTGATTTCCGTCGCTTTCCGTTTCCTGCATATCGGGATTGCGAGACTGTTGAAACTCGCGATAACGCTGATACTCTTTCCATTCTTTCCAGAGTAGATATTCCTGATACTCCGGGTCGTCGGCACCCGGTCGAAACCGATTGCCGCCCATGCCAAGAAATCTTATCGGTGTTCCAGGACCCGTATAGGCCCGTTGTGATTCTGGAATTGGAGGACCTGGTGGTGTATCGGACTTCTGAGTACCGCAGCCGGTCGCCAAAATCAAAAGACCGCTTAGTGCCGCAATCAAAATGTAAACGGATGGTTGAATACGAGCAGACGAAAATTGCATTGTTAATCTGAACCGGATGTGGTGGATAAAATCCATTGAATGACGTGATATTGAGTGTGAATTATATAGGAATTGAATCGTTAAACTTGCGATATGTTCGGTTTCCGTCAGCCGATTATTCCATCAGCCGTTCGATGAGCTGTTCCACATATGGGAGCATCTGTCGCACGATTAGCGATACACCGTCCTTGTTCGGGTGAATGCCATCGGCTTGATTGAGGGTTGGTTCAGTTGCCACACCTTCTAGAAAAAACGGGTAGTGAACAAGGTCGTATTGGTTTGACAGCTGTGGAAATATCGCATCAAATGCAAGGTAGTAATCGGCCCCCAGGTTTCTGGGTGCCATCGCGCCGGCCAAGAGCGTCGGCAACCCGCGCTGGTCAATTTTTGCAAGCAGCCGCTCAAGATTCTGATGCACCTGTCCGGTTGGTATGCCGCGAAATGCATCATTGTATCCAACATGCAGGATAACAGCTGAATAAGGCTCGGCGAGCACCCAGTCAATTCGCGCCAGCGCGCCGTTCGTCGTGTCTCCAGATACCCCGGCATTGACTAAGCGCACATCGTACGATTTCTCAATCAGCGCATTCTCCAGTTGTGAGACGAATCCATCTTCAGCGGGAAGGCCGTATCCGGCGATCAGACTGTCACCGATGGCAACCAGTCGAATGGTCTCGCCAAAGCAGACAGGTGAAGAAAGAAGCGTCAGCAGCACAGCTGCGGCAACCGTCGTTTTGCAGAACTTATACGGTAGCGAAGAAAGCCGACTGCCGCCTCTGAATGCAAAGAACACGTTGAGCGGTCTCAATCTACTTGTACTCCATCATGTCATCTGCTGAAAAGGTGCAGGATGCGAACTCGGCATCGCCGTCGAACCGACGATGCCGAGTCGAGTCCCGGGGTCACCCGCAAATTCAAATCAGACCGATTGAAGGTCCGTCAGCGAATTGTGCGAACCCAACCACCGGTGTGATGCCATCATTCGGACTCGTCGACCACAATGGTGGACTTGCGGGCGCTACCATCGCCGTAGTCTTCCGCAAGCCAGTTCTTGAACGACAGCACCATGACGATCAACACGCCCATCAGTGGCAGTGCAACAACAATAGATGCCGTCTGCAGTGGTTTGAGACCGCCTAGATACATCAGACTGAGCGACACGCCCGCCAGGATGAATGCCCAGAATAGTCGGTGCCAGCGAGCGGGTTCCTGCATTTCACCCTCCTGCTCCTCGGTCGCGACCGAGGCCAGGGTGAATGCCGACGAGTCAAGCGTGGTTGCGCCGAATATGAACGCAAGTACGATGAACACGACCAGCACGACAATACCAATTGGCAGTGCCATGATCGTTGCGATGATCGCTTCGGGCGCGCCCACATTGGCGAGGATATCCGAAATCGGTACAATTCCGTTGAGATCGAAGTACATGCTGGTGTTCCCCAGAATGGCGAAAAATATCCAGCACCCCATCGTGCCACCAACCACTTCGGCGACGATGAGCTGGCGAATGGTTCGCCCCCTTGATATGCGGGCGACGAAAAGCCCCATGAACGGTGCGTACGCAATCCACCACGCCCAATAGAAGATCGTCCAGCCCTCCGGGAATCCGCCTTTTTCGACCGGGTCCATCCAGAAGCTCATGTAGACGAAATTCTGCACCAGCAGTCCGACGCTGTTCGTGAACGAGCTGATCATGAATATGGTCGGACCGAATATAAAGGTGAACCCAAGCACGGCAATGATCAGAATCAGATTCAGGTCACTGAGGCGTTTGATGCCCTTCTCGAGTCCGGAGTAAACACTGGCGCCAAAAATGATGGCCCAGATGATGACGACGATGACATCGATCATGAAGGTTCGCTCGACATTGAACAGTTCCGCAATACCTGCTGAGAGCATGGGTGTGCCAAGACCCATAGAGGTGCCGACGCCACCAATCAGACCAAACATGAACAGGATGTCAATTATTTTTCCGATCAGACCATTCGCGGCGCGCTTGCCAATCAGTCCTTCACAGGCGGCGGACAGACGCAATACCGACCGCTTCCGATTCCACAACAGGTAAGCTAGTGGTAGAGTTGGAATGCAGTAGACCGCCCAGGCGGTAAAACCCCAGTGGAACATGCCGTACATGGCTGCGAATTCAGCCGCTTTCGTCGTTTTTTCTTCGATGCCCAGGGGTGGTCCCGAGTAGTAGTAGGCCCACTCGATCGTTCCCCAGTACAGTACTGCGGCACCGATGCCGGCGCAGAACAGCATTGCAATCCAACTGGGCAGGGCAAATTCCGGTTCTGCATCCGGCCCGCCGAACTTAACGTGCGCGAACCGACCCATCGCAAAGTACACCAGGATGCCAAAGGCGCCGATGGTGAACCAGAGATACGCCCAGCCGAACTTACCCGTGGCAATACTTAACAGGTTGCCCAGGAACTGCTGGCCGGCTTCCGGCGCCATAATCAAAGGAATGACGAGTCCTCCAATGACGATTAGTGAAACCCAGAATATTGTTTTATCAATTTGTGGTCCATTCATTGGTATTACCTCGTATTGTTAGAAGCGAACCTGTCGCTCGAGTTCGTCTGCTTTCGGTTTGAGCCATTCTTCAAAACTGACGCTGATGTGCTCCATGTTCTGTGCCCACCATTCAGAGTCGACCTGAAAAGCGGTGTCGAGATTCGACGTGGGCAGGAATGGTTTGATGGATTCGTCCGTCAGCATCTGCGCGGATTTTCGGACGGGTCCGTAAGGAATGTATTTGGCTTGATTGGCCATATTTTCAGTCTGCATTGCGAACTGAATGAAACTCCTGGCATTTTCCAGACGCGGTGAACCCTGAAGGATCGCCCAGTATTCGACTTCGACCATGTGTCCGTCCCAGATGATGCTGAGTGGTCTGCCCTCATCGACAATGGGTGAGTAAAGACGGCCGTTCCATGCCGTGCTCATCGATGCCTGTCCAGAGGTCAGCATTTCCACCGGCTCGTTTCCCCCGGTCCACCACACGATGTGCGATTTGATGGCGGCGGCGGCGTTGAACGCCATTTCAACCCCGTGTGGTGTCGATAAGACCGAATAGACGTCCTGCGGCGCAACCCCTTCGGCAATCAGCGCCCATTCCAGCAGCCCGGCTGGCGTTCGCCGCAATCCGCGGTTGCCTGGAAACTTCTCAATGTCAAAGAAGTCGCGGATGCTTGTTGGTTTCTCACCGCCTTCAAAGGCGGTTTCGTTATAAGCGATCACAGTGGACCAGATGACACTCGGGTAACCGCAGTCGCTCTGGTATTCCTGAGGAATGTCGTCACCCGCCGGCGTGCCGTCCGCGCCATCGTCGATGAGTGAGGCATCGGTCGGCTCAAGCAGGCCGGCCTTGCAGGCGGAAATCAGATTCGACAGCTCCATGTCAACCACGTCCCATCTGACATTCGCGGAGCTGACCTGAGCTTTGATTTCGTCAAGCCCGCCACCGTAGTCAATCATGTTGACCACCTTGCCGCTGCTCGCTTCCCAAGGTCTGACGTAAGCCAGCATCTGACTTCGTGTATAGTCTCCGCCATAACTGGCCACGTTGAGTGTCGTTTCGTAGAGACTGGAATGTGCCAATGCAGAATTTACAGACCCGACGGACAACAGGATGATGGCCGTAGGAATCATAAATCGGCATCGGGGAATTTTAAGTGGAAATAGCCACATATTTACCCCCTATTCTCATTGGTTAGATAACATTTGTTGGTCAATCTCGCCCGCTGAAATCGTTGACTCAATGCCGACGGTATGCGACAGTAAGGCATGAAAAAACTGAAATTTCAAGAAAAAACCGGGCGCATTGGATTTTTATGTGCTTCTTTATAGCAGATTATGCTTGTGAAACTACTGTTACATCCGCATATATGGTAAAAAAACAGCTTTTTGGCTGTGTAATAGCGCACCGACTCGACGCCGTGCCGAATGTTCGCATCGAAATCAGCGATGTCACCAACCGTTGTCAGTGAAAGATGGATCGTCATTAATGCAGAATGCTAAGAAAAATATCGTATCGCTGACACAGATCTGGCTGGTACTTGAAAGTCAGGCAGGACCGGTTGAAATTCTGCGTGGTGTCGATCTGCAGATCGACAGCGGAGACAGCGTCTGCATTTCCGGACGTTCGGGAGCTGGAAAAACAAGCCTGATGATGATCATTGGCGGTATGGAGCAGGCTACCCGCGGCGAAATTATCGTCTCCGGTCATGATCTGCGGCGGTTGAATGAGGATGCGCTTGCAAAATTCCGACGCGATCGAATCGGCATCGTTTTTCAGTCATTTCATTTGATTCCAACGATGACTGCGCTGGAAAACGCCGCTCTGCCACTGGAACTGGCCGGCCAGCCTGAGGCGGCGGAAAGAGCCCGGCAGGCTTTGGTTGACGTGGGTCTGGAAAAACGCTGGCATCACTATCCAAGCCAGCTGTCTGGTGGTGAACAGCAGCGGGTGGCGATTGTACGCGCGCTGATCGCTCGCCCGGATCTGATTCTCGCCGATGAGCCGACTGGCAATCTGGACGCCGTCAACAGCATCAAACTGATGGATCTGCTGTTTCAGTTGTGCGGCGACAGTGGTGCAACTCTGATTCTGATCACGCACCAAAGCGATTTGGCGAAACGCTGTGGAAAAATTGTGACGATGTCGGATGGTGAAATCGTCGACTCAGCCAGTGTCATTGGCGAGCCAGGGACATGACGGCTGTAAGAATTGCGCTGCGCGACCTGCGGCATGGATATCGTGGATTCTGGATTTTTTTCAGCTGCCTGGCATTGGGCGTTGCCGCAATTACCATTGTGACCGTCCTCTCATCCAGTTTGGTGAAAGGGATTGAAAGGGACGGCCGGCTCATTCTCGGCGGCGACATCGCGGTTCAGCAGCAGTTTCGCGGCTTAACTGAAGAACAG
Organism: Arenicellales bacterium; assembly: GCA_965205205.1. Taxonomy (GTDB): domain Bacteria; phylum Pseudomonadota; class Gammaproteobacteria; order Arenicellales; family JAJDZL01; genus JAJDZL01. The sequence continues at coordinate 1,579,726 of CBDBFX010000002.1, read as the reverse complement.
CTTGAGCAGTTGGTCAGTGATGCCAGCGAAGTGGCGGAATTTGTTGAGTTGAGCACGCTTTTCCGCACGGCAGATGCGAAGAACAGTATTCTGGTTTCGCTTAAGGCGGTTGACAGTACCTATCCACTCTACGGTGAGGTCAAAATTCGGGGTGGGGGGACGCTGGCACAGTCCATTGCCTGGAACAGTTCGGCATGGGGTGCGCTGGTCGATCCTTTTCTCGTCGAGTCTGGGCGTGCCGAGATTGGCGATCTGATTGAGTTCGGTGCCAATACATTCACGGTGGCGGGAGTCATCGAAGATGAACCCGATCGCATTGCCAGCTCAGGACGATTCGCGTTTTGGCCGCGGGTGATCGTGCACCGCGATTCGCTTGAAAATTCCGGACTGATGGGGTTTGGCAGCCGTAGCAATTTCGAGTATCGTGCGATGCTGAAGGACGGGCTTGACAGTGCTGATGTCGTCGCGGAGTATCAGCGGCAGTTTCCAAACCTGCAGGTGCGCGACTTCCAGAATGCCTCCCCCAATCTTTCTGAAGTTGTCAGACGAATCGGTGTTCTGCTTTCATTGGCCGGACTGACGACACTGCTGGTCGGTGGTGTCGGCGTCAGCAATGCGGTGCGGGCTTACATGGATACGCGGCTGGCGACAGTCGCAATTCTAAAGTGCCTGGGCGGACGTAGTGGTTTCGTGTTCCGCACGTTCCTGTTCCAAGTATTTCTGCTGTCAGCTATTGGGGTTGCGATTGGCATAGCCGTCGGTACCGCAATTGCCGTGTTTGCCTCGGCCGCAATTGAACGGCTGCTGTCAGTTCCTCTTGAAATCTCGCTGAGCCCGCTTCTTTTGGCAACCGTCGTCGCCTACGGCCTATTGACCGCGATGCTGTTCACGCTGTGGCCGCTGGCCTGCGCTTTGAATACCACCCCGGCAGCTCTGTTTCGAAACGCCATCTCAGCACAGCGGCAGCGCGCTTCGTGGAAGATTGCGGCGATTACCGCCGCCATCGCTGTGCTGCTGGCTGGGATTGTGATCGTCACCGCGCATCAGAAGTCATTCGCAGTCTGGTTCGTCATCGGGGTAACCGTCGCGTGGGTCGCTTTTCGTGTGATCAGCGTTTTGGTCATGAGATTGGCAAAACTCGCCAATGGACGGTTTCCATCGGTTGTTCAGCTCGCTCTGACCAATCTTCACCGTCCCGGCGCGGCAACGGCGGATACGGTTTTGGCCATTGGCCTGGGTCTGTCGGTGCTGATCGCAACGGCAATGGTATCTGCCAATCTGGATCAGCAGATTTCGGAGATGATTCCAGAGCAGGCGCCGGAGTTTTTCTTCATTGGCGTTCAGTCGGGACAGATGGATGAGTTTAGAAAGCTGTTGGATGAATCAGGTGGGGTGACACAGTTCACTGCCATGCCTTATATTCCCGGTCGAATCATAAGAGTCAAAGGACTCGATCCGTATGAGGCGTTGGTCGACGAGTCAGGTGAATGGCTGATTGATGATGGTGGTGAGCGTTCATTTTCCTATACGGCGGAGCCGCTTGACAATGTACGGATGGTGGCGGGAGAGTGGTGGCCGATCGATTACCGCGGCGAGCCGCTTCTTTCCATCCACAAAGAAGTTGCGGACAGCTTTGCCTTGGCGATCGGCGACGAAATCACGATGAATATTCTAGGGCGGGAGATTACCGGGCGCGTTCACAATATCCGCGACCTTGAATGGCGTTCGATGCAATTGAATTTTGCGATTACGCTATCACCGGAACCGCTCCGTTCGGTGCCGCACTCGAACGTGGCCACCGCGCATGTTTTGGATGAAGTCGAATTCGCAGTGCAGGATCTGATCGCGAGCGAGATGCCAAATGTGACAGTCATTCGGGTAAAGGAGGCGCTTGATCGGGTCGGATCTTTGATTGAACGGGCGAGAGCGGTGGCGCAGTCGGTCAGTGTGGTAACCGTCGCCGCCGGCATTCTGGTGTTGGCTGGGATCGTCGTATCTGAAAATCGCCGTCGCGCTTATGAGAGTGTCCTGCTCAAGACGATTGGTGCGTCGCGCCGCTATATTCTCACCACGTTTTCGCTTGAATATCTGATGCAGGGTACGGTCGCGGCACTGGCCGCGACATTGCTCGGATCGCTGACATCTTGGGCGATCATTGCCAGGCTGATGGGTTGGGAATGGTCATTCATTCCGCTGTCAGCAGTCAATACGGCGGTCTTTGGCTTGGCCATCGCTTTGGGCCTGGGCATGCTTGGCATCTGGCGCGCGCTGCAGCACCGTCCTCTGTACTATCTGCGCAATGAGTGAGTCCGTCGCCTGGGCAGTAAAGGCAGGTTGGCAGCGGCGGTTCTGAATGGACGGGCGCGAAGGATGGCAGACCGCTATGTATCTATATGTAACGCCGGGCTTTGGCTACGGTCATGATTTGCTGCGATACACACAGGCAGTTTGATTGGGTTACCAAATATAATGATTGATTCAGTAATTGGTAATTGGCGCCGGGGCGGGCTGAGCCTGCGATTGAAGCAAGCCGCTGAATTTCACAGCTTGCATCGGATTGTTCACTGATAGGACCCGAGACGTAGCCGAATCACTGGAAAAAGACCACTGAGGAGATGGCAAGATCACTAATTGAGTTCTGGGTTGGGCTTTTTGTCCTCGGCGGAGTTCTCGCGATTGCTCTGCTGGCCTTTCGCGTAGATGGTGCCGGTGTGTTCATGATGGAACGAAACTATCGGGTCTACGCCAATTTTGACAATATTGGCGGCTTGAGCGTTAAGGCCCCTGTGACCATTGCCGGCGTGACGGTGGGGCGGGTCGTTGCCATCTCAGTCAATATGGATGATTTCAGCGCTCAGGTGGAGCTTGAAATAGCTGAAGAATTTAACAATATTCCAACCGACACCAGTGCGCGGATTCTAACCGCTGGCCTTCTTGGTGCACAATACATCGGTCTTGAACAGGGTGGTGAGGATGTTTTTCTGAAAAGCGGCGATTTGATCGAGTACACCCAGTCGGCACTCGGATTCGAGGACCTGGTGGGTGGTTTCCTAGTGCGCCAGGGTGCCGAAGAGTAGCGTTTGATGGTTTGCGCAGTCATCAACCAAAAAAGCGATGGCACGGTCATGCTGCAGGGTGCATTGGAATTTGATGCCGTTGCATCGCTGTTTGAACGCGTAAACTTCGATGATCTGGCGGATCCGGCCATTCGAATTGATCTGAGTGGAATTGACAGCGTTGACAGTGCGGGTCTAGCGCTCTGTCTGGAGTGGATCAGTCTGGCGAACAGCCGCTCTGTTGCAATTGTTTTTCGAGGCGTGCCTGAGCAGCTGCGGCGCCTGGCGAGTTTAAATCAGGTGGAAGATCTGTTCGCCGAGTCCGATGCAAGCTGAGACTACGTTGGTGATTGATTTGATTATTTTGATGAATCGTTGCCTGATGGGCCGTGATTTTGGCATGGCATTCCGCTTGAAGCTTTGATTTTCAAGCGTAGGCAGCCTTCTGAATATGTTAAAATTTTACTCATCTGATTAAACTCCACCGATAGGAAAGTATGCCAACACCTGAAGAAGTCAAATGCTGGATTGAAGAGGGATTGAATGGTGCATCAGCTGAAGTCGTTGGCGATGGCCGGCACTTTGAGGCGGTTGTAATCAGCCCTGAATTCAGCGGTAAAATGATGCTTGAACAGCACCGTATGGTGTATTCCGGTCTTGGCGACAAGATGGATGTCATTCATGCGCTGTCGCTCAAGACCTATACCCCGGAACAATGGTCGGATGGCACTTAGACACATTCTAATATTTGAATTGAACCCTGGCTGACAATGGAGACAGCAATAAATGACTACTGAAGAACGCATCAAAAACACAGTTGAGAATAACCGAGTTGTCCTGTTTATGAAAGGTACTCCGCAGTTTCCACAGTGCGGTTTTTCGAGCCGGGCCGTTCAGATCCTGGAAGCTTGTGGAACTGATTTTGAATCAGTCAATGTTCTGAGCGATCTTGATATCCGAGAAGGCATCAAAAAGTACTCCAACTGGCCGACGGTCCCTCAGGTTTATATCGATGGAGAGTTTGTGGGCGGCAGCGATATTCTATTGTCCATGTACCAGAACGGGGAGCTGCAGAGTAAGCTCAGACTGCCGAATTGATCAGGCAGTTGAATTTACGTTAAACGTTAGGTAATGCCTTGGCTTCAACCGCTGTCTGACGGGTAAAGTTTGGATCAGTTGGTCGTCAAGGGCGGATCCCCTCTTCAGGGCGATGTTCGGATCTCTGGTGCGAAGAACTCCGGACTACCCATTCTCATTGCCTCGCTGCTTTCCGAGCAGCCATTGCGCGTCAGCAATATTCCCCACCTGCAGGATGTAACGACTGCTCTGGAGCTGCTGTGCCGTCTGGGCGCGTCCGTGGAATTGGATGAGACCATGACGGTTGAAGTCAACACCCGCGATGTCGATCAATTTTGTGCGACCTACGAACTGGTGCGGACAATGCGCGCCTCAATTCTGGTCTTGGGTCCGCTGCTGACTCGTTTTGGTCGGGCTCAGGTATCCATGCCCGGTGGATGTGCGATCGGCTCGCGTCCCATTGATCTGCACATCGAAGGGCTGAAAGCGCTCGGCGCGCGGATCAATATGAAAGATGGTTATATTCAGGCCACTGCTGACAGGTTGCATGGTGCGCACATATTTATGGACACGGTTTCTGTAACCGGCACTGAGAACCTGATGATGGCCGCTACTCTGGCGAAGGGCACGACAGTCATCGAAAATGCCGCCCAGGAACCGGAAGTCGTCGATCTCGCCGATTGCCTGAATGGCATGGGTGGGTGTATTGAGGGTGCCGGCACCAGTAAGATCATCATTGACGGTGTGGACCGAATGGATGTGCACCACCACAAAATAATTGCCGACCGCATTGAGGCTGGAACATTTCTGGTTGCGGGCGCAGTAACCGGTGGTGACGTTAAAGTATGTGATGTGCAGCCTGAGAACATGGTTGCCGTACTGGAGAAGTTGAACGATGCAGGCGCAGAGATCAGTGTGGGTTCAAACTGGGTGCGCCTTGAAATGAAAGACCGCCGACCCAAAAGCGTCAATGTCCGAACGGCGCCTTTCCCGGGTTTTCCAACCGATATGCAGGCTCAGATGCTGATGCTGAACTGCGTTGCAAGTGGCAGCGGGTCGATTACTGAAACAATCTTCGAAAATCGTTTTCAGCATGTTCAGGAGCTAAAGCGCATGGGCGCCGCCATTTCGATGAATGGCAGCACTGCATTCGTAACCGGCGTTGATTCGCTCCAAGGCGCCCGGGTTACCGCGACGGACCTTCGGGCGTCGGCCTGTCTGGCGATTGCGGGTCTGGTTGCTGAATCGGAGACGATTATCGAGAAAATCCATCATATCGACCGTGGCTATAACTGTATTGAGGAGAAGCTCTCCCAACTAGGGGCGAATATCAGGCGCATACGCGACAACGGCAATCGATTAAGGAAAGCTGTCGAAACCCAATCAGCTTGAGTTTAAATGCTATATTTAATCAATCATTTATACCACTTTCCAGGCGAAGGCGCATTGCAATTTTCCTAGGACTTTTCCAACTGCCGGGCGATGAACAATCGCGGTTAAACGTAAGGTGGCATGATGCCGCAGCCCAAGAATCCAAGAATTTATCACATCGTTCATTTGCACCGATTGGAATCCAATGTTTCCTGTGGCTTCATATTCAGCGATGCAATTGTGCGGATATGTAACTTGGGTGGTACAACAATTGGTTTAGCGCCTATTAAGGCTCGAAGGCTGTTCATGCCTCTCAGTAGCCGTCCAGGATTGCATGTCGGCAGTTGCGTCCCTTTTTATTTCTGCCCACGGTCAGTTATGCTCTATTTGATTCACAAAAACAATTGGTGGCTGGGTTACCAAGGTGGATCATTTTCAAGATTACTGTGAGATGAAGGACCTGAACAAGATCAATTGGGATGCCGTTCGAGCCCAATATTGGTGTAAAGATGAAAAGCAAGCTGAGTTTCTACTTGAAACCTGGTTTCCCTGTAATCTGATTCGACGTGTGGGTGTTTATGGTATCGACATGCGCGAACGAGTGTGTCAAATCTTCCGGAAATCCATTCATAATCCCTGTGTGCTGCCCATCCAGGATTGGTATTATTGAAATTTTCGAGTCACCGTTAATGGACCGATTTCAATACAAGACGACAGGCGATATTCTCACCGAACCCGCTGAAGCTCTGGTCAACACAGTGAACTGTGTTGGTGTCATGGGACGTGGAGTAGCCCTTCAGTTCAAGAAGGCATTCCCAGAGAATTTCAAAGTTTATGCCAATGCATGTAAGAAAAAGGAAGTTGAGATCGGACGCATATATGTGTTTGATAGGGAGAAGGAATTTGGCGGACTGGTTCCCCCGCCGTCCAACTATCCTCGTTATATCTTTAACTTTCCGACAAAAAAGCATTGGCGCAACCGCAGTCGACTTGAAGATATCGAGGCCAGTCTCAAGGACCTCGGAAGCAAAATAGTCAAGCACAAAATTCGCTCGATCGCGATTCCCGCACTCGGTTGCGGGCTTGGTGGTCTTGAATGGGAACAGGTGCGCCCACTCATTGTAAAGACACTGACAGATATTGATGGACTGGAGAAGATTGTCATATACGCGCCGGATTCCGAGAGTCGGCAGGACAACAGTGAGGTTGTCAATGATCGGCTCGCGATTGCGATTTCGAAAGGTCGCATCACCCGGTCCGTCCAACCGCTGCTGGAGGCGGCGGGAATAGGCCCGCTCGCCGACATGTATAAATCAAGAAAACTTGTGTTTGAGACCCGTACCCCCAATGTTGAGATTATGGTTGTGAGAAGTGTGGACGTTCCCACATACGTTCGTCTGGGCGGTGCCGACCTTGGCGTTGTTGGCAAAGATGTGCTACTTGAACTGGATGGCGAGGGTTACTATGAACTGCTTGACCTCGGTGTTTCGCGCTGCGAACTGGTGTTGGCTGAAAAAAAGCAGATGGACGATCGATCGCCTGATGTGGAGCGCAGAGCCCGCGTTGCGACCAAGTATGCGAACTCCACCCGACGACATTTCTCTGCTAAGGGCATTCATGTTGAAGTCATGGAGCTGAGTGGTTCCGTTGAACTGGCGCCGTTATATGATCTGGCTGACCGAATCGTTGATCTGTCTCAGACGGGAGAGACGCTGACCAGCAATGGACTGAAGAAGGTTGAAACCATCGCTTCCATCAGCGCGCGCCTGATCGCGAATAAGGCGTCCATGCGGCTGAAGGAGAAGGCCGTGAAAACTATTGCACATCGTTTAGAAGTGGCTGCCAGGGAGCATATCAATGAAACTTGAAATTCGCGAACTATCGACAACGGACTCGAATTTTCAGCAGGAACTGAAGAATCTCCTGCAGCGCGGGTCGGAATTCGACCCCAAAATAGACGCGGCAGTGGCAGAAATCATCAAAGCCGTTCGGGAACGAGGCGATGAGGCGCTGGTGGAGTTTACGCGACAATTCGATAGAAATCCAATTGCGACTGCAGATCAATTGATCGTGAACGCCGATGAGCTGGAGCAGGCTTACGATCGGTTGTCTCCGGCACTCAAAGATGCGTTGGATAGAGCTAATAACAGAATTGAAGATTTTCACCACAAACAGTCTGACTGGTGTTATCGGCCATGGCGAGTTGATGATGGATATGGGTCAACTTTTGAATATGAACCGACGCCCATTGATCGGGTGGGCATTTATGTACCCGGTGGTCGGGCAGCTTACCCGTCGTCCGTATTGATGGCGGCTAACCCAGTCTTAGCCGCCGGTGTCGAAGAAATCGTCATGGTGGTGCCCGCAATTGAAGGGAAGATCAAAGACTCGGTACTGGCGGCTGCGGATTTGTGTTGCCTTGACAAGGTCTATGCCATTGGCGGCGCACAGGCGATCGCGGCACTGGCATTTGGCACCGAAACGGTACCAAAGGTAGACAAAATCGTCGGCCCCGGCAATGCTTGGGTAACCTCTGCAAAGCGTCAGGTGTTTGGGTATGTTGGTATTGATATGATTGCCGGACCTTCAGAAGTGGTGGTGGTCTGTGATGCCAGTACCAATGCCGAGTGGGCGGCCATGGATATGTTCGCACAGGCGGAGCACGATGAATTGGCACAATCAATCCTGCTTTCAGTTGGACGGAACAAGATGGATGAGGTGCGAGACACGATGGCCAGCTTGCTACCTGAGATGGAACGCAAGGACATCATTGCCCGTTCACTGTCCCAGCGGGGGGCCATGATCTGCGTTCGAGATCGAAAGGAACTGGTTGATGTAATCAATCAGATTGCACCGGAGCACGTCGGCCTGTTGACCGAAGATGCCGAAAACTTAGCTATTTCCATAAGACATGCTGGTGCCGTGTTCATCGGGCCTTACAGCGCGGAAGTATTTGGCGATTATTGCGCCGGCCCGAGTCACGTGCTCCCGACTTCGGGTACGGCAAGGTTTACATCCCCGCTTGGCGTTTATGATTTTATTAAGTTCACATCATTCGTCAACTGCTCAGCGGAAGCCGCACGCGGACTGGCGCCGGTTGCTGGAGAGCTGGCAAGAGAAGAACAGTTGATGGCGCATGCCCGCGCCGCAGACTGTCGCAGGACCAGACCAGCCAGACGTAGAAAACGATGACCGATCTGATTCATCAGCAGATTCGCGAGCTGAGCGCCTATCAGACCGTCCCATTTGACGGGCCGATAAAACTTGATGCCATGGAGTGCCCCTATGGGATCCCCGCATCACTGCACGTCGAACTGCAGGCCCAGCTTGAGGATGTTGAGGTCAATCGGTATCCAGATGCCAGGGCCTCGGAACTCAAACGGCAGCTGCGGAACACATTTGACATCCCAGCGACCTATGAACTGACGCTGGGCAATGGATCGGATGAACTGCTGCAGTTGATTCAACTCGCGGTTGGGGGTTACGGGAGAACGATATTGGCGCCGCAGCCCTCGTTTTCGATGTACGAGATCATTGCCCGATACACCCGCGCGCAGTTTGTCGGCATTGATTTGGAGGCGAACTGTCAGCTGAATGAACAAAGGTGGCTTGAAGCGCTAGAAGTGCATCAGCCATCGTGTGTGTTTTTTGCTCACCCGAACAACCCGACCGGCAATTTTTTCGATGCGACCTTGATTGAAAAAACCGCCAGCCGGACTGCTGGGCTGGTGGTTTCAGATGAGGCTTACTTCGCCTACTCTGGACGAAGCATGTTGAGTTCAATGGAGCGGCATGACAATCTTGCTGTCGTTCGTACCTTGTCAAAAAGTGGTCTCGCTGGTGTTCGGCTTGGTTATCTCGTCAGTCACCCTCAGTGGGCGGCAGAGTTTGAAAAGCTCAGACTGCCATACAATGTGGGCGCTCTCAATCAGACCTGCGCATCATTTGCACTGAAGCACTGGGACGAGATCAGCCAGAGTATCGGGCGCGTTTTGGCTGAACGGCAAAGACTCCGTACCGCACTGAGCGCGCTGAATGGACTTCAGGTCTTTCCATCCGAAACGAACTTCATCATGGTGCGCGTGATTGAGAAAGATGCAGCACAGGTATTTGAAGACCTGCGGCAAAGGGGCCTATTGATCAGAAAACTCGCCGGCATGCATCCCATGCTGGAGCAGTGTCTCAGGATTTCCATTGGCGTACCGCATGAAAATGATGTACTGGTCTCGGTACTACACGAAGTGTTGGCTGCATGATTGGATTCTAGATGCGAGAAAATGGCCGGCGGGCGGAATTTCAACTGGAAAGATAGTGAAAAGAACCTGTGTCGAGATATGCGATGACGAACTTAAGCATTGATTCCCGACTGAAATCGCAAGAAAAGATCCGAAAGGAAGGCAATATCCAAACGAAGCATCAAGTCCCAAGTGTACAAATGCCTTTGGTTTCGGGTAAGGAAAAGACTTCTAGCACCATGATTGATAAGGGAACAGAAAGATTTTCAGTGCGTGCAGGCATAGTTGAAATGTGAAACATTGCGAACGGCATGCTGAGAAATTTGTTTTAGAGTGAATGAAGGATAGTCTCATTGAAGAATTGATTAAAAAAACAGTCAATTCCCCGAGACTGAACGCGAGGAGAATAATCGATGAAGCAGTTTGAATTAATCCAACAAATGAAAGATGATGAACTAGTTAAACTTTTACACGAAGCGGCAAGGCAGAAGCGATCACCTGAAGAGCGAAGGGCGCAGCAGATTTCGGCGGTAATGTCCATAGTCGATAATCCAGACGAGGAAACTAGAAAGGAGGTGGAACGGATTGTTGATGGGGATCATTTATGATTGTTTACGAATTGATTCTAAAATAAAATCATCCTGAGTACAAAGTACCCGAATACTCCGGCCAGATAAGACCCAATGGATCCTTGGAGCCAGTTATTCTTTCCGTGGTGTGATGCGAACGCAGGTTTCTTTCTCAATCAGTGTTTGAGACGACTCGGAAGAAAACTCGGGCCCTCAGTTATTCCGCCGCAAAACCGACAATTGGACTGGTTGAATCTTTGAAGCGAGTGTAGGGACGTTCCCGAATTTGACCTATCGTCTCAAAAATTCAGACTCGCCTGAATGAACGATACAGTATGACTGAAAGAATAGCCAACATACAGAGAACCACCAAGGAAACCGACATACAGGTCAGTTTGAATCTTGATGGCAGTGGAGTGGCCAACCTTGATACGGGACTGCCCTTTTTCGAGCACATGCTGGAGCAGATCGCGCGGCACGGTATGATCGATCTTGAGATTACAGCCAAAGGCGACCTGCACATTGACGCGCACCATACGGTGGAGGATGTTGGCATTACTTTCGGACAGGCCCTCGCGAAAGCGATCGGCGACAAATCGGGAATCGTTCGATACGGACATTCTTATGTTCCGCTGGACGAGGCGCTGTCCCGTACGGTCATCGATTTTTCCGGGCGTCCCACATTGGAATATGCCGTGCAGTATCCGAGAGCGCGTATTGGGGAGTTTGACGTGGACCTGCTGCGCGAATTTTTTCAGGGGCTTTGCAATCATGCGGGCATCACGTTGCACATTACCAACCTCAGTGGCCGAAATGCTCACCATATGGCAGAAACGGTTTTCAAGTCATTCGGCCGCGCGCTGCGCATGGCGTCTGCAATTGATCACCGCTCTGCCGGTGCGATTCCATCCACAAAAGGAAGCCTTTAGTTTCATTTCTTCAGCCGCATCTGAGCCGGCTGGCTTCCAGCGATGACCCAAGTACTGATTGCAGATTTTGGAACTGGCAACCTTCATTCAGTGATTACGGCCATTGAAAAGGTCAGTCGCCAATCGAAGGTCATCGCGTCTCGGTCTGCGAAAAAAATTCGCATGGCTGACCGTTTGATTCTACCGGGTCAGGGGGCGATCGGTACCTGGATGGCGGAACTGCAGGAAGATGACGTTCGGCAGGCGGTTGATGAGGCATTGCGAACCAAACCGGTTCTCGGCATCTGTCTGGGACTGCAGGCGCTTTATCGGTACAGTGAGGAAGATGGGGGTGTCAGGTGTCTGGGCGTGCTCGCAGGCCAGGTGGAGAGATTTGATGATCGGCTGTCTGATGCGGACCGGCCCATCAAGATTCCGCATATGGGATGGAGCAGAGTCCACCAGAGTCGCAGTCATCGGTTATGGTCAGGCATTCTGCAGGACACCCGTTTTTATTTTGTGCACAGTTATTTTGTTCGCTCGGCAGCTCCGTCTGAAGTTGCGGCTGTTGCTGAATACGGGTTGGAGTTCACCTGCGCGGCTGCCAGAGAGAATATTTTCGCGGTGCAGTTTCATCCAGAAAAGAGTCGACACCAAGGATTGAGATTACTGGCCAATTTCCTTGAGTGGGATGGTGAGGCCTGACGGGCGCAGGTTTCACGAGCTGCTGAGCCGCGGTGAATCAGACTTATAATCCATTGTTTCTTTTCCATGAAAGACGAATTCCGTGCTGCTCATCCCTGCAATTGACATCAAAGACGGACACTGTGTTCGCCTGGTTCAGGGCGATCTGAACCAAGCGACGGTTTATTCTCAAGACCCGGTCAGTCAGGCGGCCGTGTGGGTGGAAGCGGGCGCTCGAAGAATCCATGTGGTCGACCTCAATGGTGCGGTTGATGGCAAACCGGTCAATGCAGATGTCGTCGGACGCATTGCCAGCCTGCATCCTCACATAGAAATTCAGGTCGGTGGCGGCATCCGTAGCATTGAAACGGTTGAACGCTACCTCAACGAAGGTGTGAACTCGGTCATAATCGGTACCCGTGCGGTCCATAATCCGGAGTTCATTACCGAAATCGCCGGTCAATTTCCTGGGCGAGTGATGGCGGGCATTGATGTACGCGGGTCGGCCGTTGCCACCGAAGGCTGGGCTGCCTCAGAACAGACCGACGTCAGACTGCTTGCAGACACGCTTGTGAAAGCGGGGGCATCGGCCATTGTCTATACCGATATTGAGCGTGATGGCATGATGAGCGGTGTCAACGTTGATGCCACGGTTGAACTGGCAAGAGCCATCGATATTCCGGTGATCGCTTCGGGTGGCATCCGAGACCTGGCCGACATACGCAGATTGCTTGAAGCGGATGCGACCGGAATTATGGGTGCGATCGCCGGTAAGTCGCTCTATGAAGGATCGTTGGATTATTCTTCTGCGATACAGGTGATTGACGACTATCTGCGTGAAAAAAAACACTGAGCAGTTGACCCATGCCGCTTGCAAAGAGAATCATCCCCTGCCTGGATGTCGATGAGGGACGCGTGGTAAAAGGCGTGCGGTTTGTTGATATAAGAGATGCTGGCGATCCGGTTGAAGTCGCCCAGATGTATGATCATCAGGGTGCGGATGAACTGGCGTTTTTGGATATAACTGCAAGTTCCAGCAATCGGGAGACCATTCTGCACATCGTCGAAGCGGTAGCCAGTCAGGTATTTATTCCTCTGACAGTTGGCGGTGGAGTCCGTAGCATTGAGAATATTCGGCACCTGTTGAATGTCGGTGCAGACAAGATTTCGATCAATACGGCGGCAGTTGAAAATCCTGGTTTCATTGAAAAGGCGGCCGGTCGATTTGGTTCACAGTGTATTGTTGTTGCAGTGGATGCGCGTCGAGTGGCCGACTCTGACCCGCCAGTCTGGGAGGTTCATACCCATGGCGGCCGAAAGCCGCGCGGTCTGCATGCTGTTGAATGGTGCCGGCGAATGTGCGATGCCGGTGCCGGTGAAATACTGCTGACCAGTATGGACCGGGATGGTACCAAGCTTGGTTTCGATTTGGAGCTCACCCGTGCGGTGTCATCGGCGGTCCCAGTTCCGGTTATCGCATCGGGCGGCGTGGGACAGCTGTCGCATCTGGCGGATGGCATTGAATTCGGCCATGCCGATGCCGTGCTTGCGGCCAGTATTTTTCACTTTGGTGAATATACAATCGCGCAGGCGAAAGAGCATATGAAAAGTCGTGGAATCGAAGTTTGCGAGATAATCTGAGCGTGTGGAAAAGTGCACACTGACTGGCTACGGGAATTGAAATGGCCGGCTGACGGGCTGTTGCCAGCTGTCGCGCAAGACGCGGATTCGGGTGCCGTCCTGATGGTGGCTTGGATGAATTTGGATGCGTTGCGCGCAACCGTGGAAGCCGGTCGCGCCGTGTATTGGTCGCGATCGCGGCGGAAGCTGTGGACCAAGGGTGAGGAATCGGGCCATGTGCAGATTGTGCGTGCAGTGTGGGTCGATTGCGATTCCGATACAATCGTATTGCAGGTTGAACAGCGGGGCGGCATCGCGTGCCACACCGGTCACCGCTCATGTTTTTACCGGAGGTTGATCAACGGTGTATGGCAGGAAGTGGAACCCGTGCTGAAATCGCCAGCAGAGATTTATGAATCATAAAGATGTACCAGGACATGCAGACCGAATCAGATATTCTTTCAGCGCTTGATGAAGTCATCAGACAGCGAAAGCAGGCGAGTCGAGACGACTCCTATGTTGCGCGGCTGCTTGAGCATGGGGTGGCTGGCATTGCAGATAAAGTGATGGAAGAGGCGGGTGAAACGACTGAGGCGGCCTGTTCTGGCGACGTTAATCAAGTAATATATGAAACTGCAGATCTTTGGTTTCACAGTCTGGTGCTGCTCGCCTATTTCGATTGCAGTCACACTGATGTGCTGAAGGAACTGAACAGTCGGTTTGGTGTTTCGGGCCTCGCGGAGAAAAATTCGCGTTGACCGTTTCAAGCCGGACGGTGGATGAATTAATTTATTGAACATACAATCACAGCGAAAGATTAAGAGGAGGAAGGATGTTTGGTCCTGGTGGAATTAGCATTTGGCAGTTGTTGATCATACTCGTCATCGTGGTGCTGCTGTTTGGCACCAAGAAGATTCGTGGGATGGGAGGTGATCTCGGTGCCGCAATCAAGAGTTTTAGAAAGTCCGTAAAAGACGAATCGGAAAAGGAAGAAACGACCGAAGCAGCCGAGGAAGATGTTGAACAGATGACCAGCAAAACCGAATCCGAGGCTGAAAAAAATAAGGCATGATCATTGACTCGGGTTGAATCGGGTATGCAGTCGCATGTTTGACATTGGTTTTTGGGAAATTGCAGTCATCAGCCTGATTGCTCTGCTTATCTTGGGCCCGGAGCGGTTGCCGCGGGCAGCGAGATCGCTGGGCCTTTGGGTGCGTAAGGCTCGACGTATGCTAGCCGAAGTCAAACGCGACATTGATCGGGAACTTGATGCGAGCGATCTGAAAAGAATTCAGGAATTGAAGAATGAAGTGAAGGATACCGTACAGGATACTGTTCAGGAATCTAAGAAAATGTTCCAGGAAGCTTCGGTTGTGCAGGGTCTCGACGAGGCGAAGGCCGCCATTGAGGAGACGGCCACCACATTGAATGAGAAAATCACCGATCAGCCCGCAGGCGAAACGGTCGACAAGGTTCCAAAAGCTGAAAAACCAATGCCCGGTGTTCAGGATAAAGCACCCGTGGCTGAAGAATCCAAAACCGTCGCATAGTTCATGGCAAAGGACAATCAAGACTCGAACGACCCAAACGCGACGGGAACAACGTTCATCTCACATCTGGTGGAGTTGCGTCAGCGGCTGATGCGCTGTGTCTTCGCGGTGCTGGGCGTCTTCATCATCTGCGCACCTTTCGCCAACACGCTGTACGAACAGCTCGCAGCGCCACTGATGGCGGCACTGCCGGAAGGTAACAGCATGATTTCGACGGAGCCGCACGGGCCATTTTTCGTACCGTTCAAGTTTGCCTTCGCCTTCGCCTTCGGTGTAACAATACCGTTTCTGCTTTATCAGCTGTGGGCATTCGTTGCCCCCGGACTCTACAGGCACGAGAAGAAGGCCGTTTTACCGTTACTGGTGTCAAGCAGTGTCCTGTTTTATCTCGGTGTCGCGTTTGCCTACTTTATTGTGTTTCCGATTGTTTTTGCTTTCTTTACCGGTACTGCACCGGAGGGTGTTGAGGTCATGACCGACATCAACTCCTATCTGAGCTTCGTATTGAAGCTGTTTTTTGCATTCGGTATCGCATTCGAGGTGCCCATTGCCACCGTTCTGCTGGTCAAGGCCGGTGTTACGACTCCCGCCAGTCTCAGCAGAAAACGGCCATACATCATCGTCGGTGCATTCGTGGTCGGTATGTTTCTTACGCCACCCGATGTGTTTTCCCAGACCATGCTGGCGATTCCAGTCTGGCTGCTGTTTGAGATAGGACTTTATTTTTCGAAACTGACTTACAGAAAAAAGCAGGCTAAAAAAGAGGAAGACGACGAACCTGAGTTGGATCCGACCGGCTGAGAATTATCTTTCCACCACCCGCAGCGCAATTGCAACGGCTGCGACACTGCAGTATCTTTACGGATTCAGAAGATCCGAACCCTCACCCCAACAGTCTGCAACGCAGTAGCCCTTGGGATAAGGATCGGATGGGTCGAGTCCAATCTGATGAATGCCATGTATCCATCCCCTGCCCTTGATGGCTGGAACAACGGCGGGTCGACCGTAGAATTCGGTTGTTCTCAGCAGTCTTACCTCGAAACGGCTGTCAATGATGGACAGTGCGTGGAAAGTGTCACTTGGTCGTACCTCGCCGCGGGCGTGCATGAGAGCGAGGCGTGCTGAACTGCCGGTACCACACGGCGATCGGTCCACTCGTCCCGGTGGCATAATCGTTGCCCCTCTCAGTTGGCCGTTCTCGGTGCTGGACATGAACATCACATACGAAAGTCCATTCAGTTCCGGATGTTCGGGATGCGTAATCTGCAGCTGCCGATTTACCGCACGATGGATACGACAACCCGCGTCAACCAGCGCTCTAGCTGAGTCTGCCTCAATCATCACGCCAAACTGAGTCGGATCAATCAGTGCATAGAAAATTCCACCGAACGCGATGCTCAGATTCACCCTGCCGATTCCCGGGACTTCCACGGCCGTTTCAAGCGCATCGACATAACAGGGCGTCATTTCAATTTCGACACTGACACATTTTCCATCCGCACACTGCGCCACTGCGGTTACGAGTCCCGACGGTGTGTCAAGCACCACCGTCGTCTCAGGTTCCTGAATCTGTATCACACCGGTCTCAAGCAGAACGGTTACCAGGCAGATGGCATTCGACCCAGACATCGCGTGAGCTTTGTCACCCTGCAGCACAATCATTCCAGCGTGAGCTTCGGGTATCGTTGGCGGCAGAAACAACACCGTACTCATTTGTGCATAGCCGCGCGGTTCAAACACCAGAAATCTTCGCAGCGCATCACCATCACTGTTCATGTAGCGGAGTTTGTCGATCATGGTCGCACCGGGAACATCTAAAATACCGCCGGTTACCACGCGGCCGACTTCGCCTTCAGCGTGAGCTTCGACCATGGTGACAGTTTTTGACCAGCGCATTTTTTGATTCAGCGATGAAGTAGGGAAAGATGAGAACTTTGGCGTTGAATGAACAATAGATGGCGTTCTCCGATCAATTTTATGCGATGACGAATCCCGTAAATATCATTGATGACGGTCGATTTGGTGTTAAATATGGAACAAATCAGTGGATGATTGATTTGCATAATGGCGCGATTAAGAAATAAGACGGTGTTCATGACGGCGGCCGGCATGGGTATTGGACGAGCCAGCGCAATTGCGATGGCCAACGAAGGTGCGCGCGTCTATGCCTCTGACATTCACCTTCCGTCCTTGCAGAGCCTAGCCGCCGAAAACAGCAACATCATTACACTGCAGCTGGACGTTACAGACGCAGAAGCGATTCGGAAAATGCCTGAGCGCGTTCCGCTGCCGGATGTTCTGTTCAATTGTGCCGGATACGTCCACCATGGAACGGTTATGGAAGCTGATGACGAAGTTTGGGCTCGTTCATTCGAGATCAACGTCCGAAGCCATGCCCGCGTGATCGAGACGTTCCTGCCATTGATGATCGAAAACGGGGGTGGTTCAATCATCAACATGGCAAGCGTCGCTTCAGCAATTACGGGCGCTGCGGACCGTTGCGTTTACAGTGCGACCAAGGGGGCGGTGATGGGAT
Source organism: Arenicellales bacterium (assembly GCA_965205205.1). Taxonomy (GTDB): domain Bacteria; phylum Pseudomonadota; class Gammaproteobacteria; order Arenicellales; family JAJDZL01; genus JAJDZL01. The sequence goes on along the minus strand of CBDBFX010000002.1, from coordinate 1,562,120 downwards.
TGACCAAAGCCATTGCGCGAGATTATGTAAAGCAGGGAATCCGTTGCAACGCCGTGTGTCCGGGTACGGTACTGACGCCGTCGCTGAAAGATCGGCTGCACGCTCAGGGAGACTACGATAAAGCCTATCAGAACATATTGAGACGCCAGCCAAGCGGGGAAATCGCTCAGCCGGAGGATATTGCGCCGATCATCGTTTATCTGGCGTCCGACGAGTCCAAAATGGCCACGGGGCAGTTTTTCGTAGTTGACGGCGGCTGGACCATCTGAGGCGATTTTGGCATGAAAATGGAAAGAATCGCTTTCTTTGGGCTCGGCGCGATGGGTGAAGGCATTGCTACAAATCTGTTGCGGGCGGGGCGCCCGATGAACATTACGGTGCATAAAAATCAGAAGCCCATCGATCGACTGGCTGACGTTGGCGCGACGATTTATGATTCGAAGTCTGAGGCAGCTGAAGCAAGTGATATCGTTTTTTTGTGCCTGCCGAACTCAGATGTTGTGGCAGCTGCGATTGACGAAATCTGGGATGTACTGGATGACCGACACCTGGTCGTCGATACTGGAACATCATCCTCGGTCCGCGCCATGCAGCTGGCCGAAAAGCTTGCTTCGCGCGGCGTACCGTTTGTCGAATCTCCTGTTGCCGGTGGCAAGGCGCAGGCCGCGGCGGCTGAGTTGGGGGCATTTGTTGGTGGTGCTGAAGAGGCCTTTGTGCGAGTACGGCCTCTGCTTGACCACTTTTGTGCGACGGTGAAATATTTTGGCCCGGTTGGTTACGGCAGTCGTGCAAAACTGATCAGCAACTATCTGGTGCTGGGCATGGTCAGACTGATCATTGAGACGTTTCATACGGCCGACGAGTTGAATGTCGACTGGAGAAATTTTTATGAAATCATCCGTTGTGGGTCTTCAAATTCTGGCGCGTTAAAACGAATGATCGGTTGTATTCTGGAAGATGAGAACTATGGCGGCTACGTGTTCAGTGTGGATAATGCGTGCAAGGACCTCAGTTATATCAAGGAACTCAGTCAGCAATGTGCGTTGCCTGCGCTGAGTGATGCGGCTCTGAATCTTTTTCAGGAAGCCAGTACGCGGGGGTTCGGGGAACTGCAGGTCTCAGAACTGTTACGCCGTGAAATACGGGAGCAGTTTACTGAACTGAATGATCAGAGTTCAGTGAATGATTGAGACGAACCTGAGGACAAAATCTTTGCTACATTCTATTTCTTTGCGGATATTTTGGTAGTAACTACCTTGATTATGAAGCGGCGGAGGGGATCGACTGGATCTGGGAGCACCGAATCAACGATTTTGCAAAGCTTGGGCTGTAGTGGATGAATAACGGCAACTCCGTAGTTAAACTGGACTGTGGGATGAAAGTTAATGGATTGGCTGGGTTGTATTGTTACTTCCTGGGTTTGTGCCATGGGTGGATGACTGACGGTGGTTTAGCTGGGTGGTTGATTCCAAGTGAGTTTATGGATATCAACTACGGTACTTCGATGAAACAATACCTGTTGAATAAGGTCACGCTTTTGCACATACATCGTTTCGACCCGAATGACATCCAATTTGGTGATGCACTTGTTTCCTCGGCCGTCGTGTGGTTCCGCAACGAGCTTCCTCAAAAGAAACATGAGGTGCGATTTACCTACGGTGGAACGTTGGGACAGCCAAAACTTGAACGGATGGTGTCAGTTGAGATCTTACGCAGTGACTCAAAGTGGACACACTACCCAATGAAAGATAGATATGATGCGGACAAGGGGCCGGTGCTGAGTGATTATTTTGAGATCAAACGAGGTATTGCCACTGGCAACAACAAATATTTTATCTTATCGAAACAGGAGATGGAACGGTGCGGGCTACCGAGGGAATCGTTCAAACCAATCATACCGAGCCCGCGTGATGTGCCAGGTAACGAGATTAAGGTTGACCATAATGGCAATCCCATGCTGGAACGGCAATTGTTCCTTCTTGATCCGCCATGGACGGAATGCGAAATCAGGGAAAACCATCCGAAACTGTGGAACTATCTGGAAAATGGTAAGTTAGACGGCGTTGCTGACCGTTATCTCTGTCGGCATCGAACGCCATGGTATCTGCAGTAAAAACGGCCACCGGCACCTTTCGTGTGTCCTTATCTTGGTCGAAACGATAAAAAGAACAGTAGACCGTTTCGCTTTATATTGAATCATTCAGGAGCAACCGCCGCGAACGTGTATCTGATGCTGTACCCGAAAGAGTCGATCAAAGATATCCTGCAGAATGAGCCTGAGACGAAACGGCAGGTCTGGGAGCTCCTGAATCAAATTTGCCCTCAGACGATGTTACGCGAAGGTCGCGTCTACGGTGGCGGACTGTACAAGCTGGAACCGAAGGAGTTGGGGCAGGTTCCAGCACCGGGAATCACTGAACTTTTTTGCTGAGAAAGGCCGACTGATCTGTAAAAAATTCGATCGCGCAGGTTGAAATGAAGGATCAGGTTTCAGGTTTTGATGAATCAATACTCCGTTCAGTTGATTTTGGCAAGACGGCTTGGATCGTTTGAAATTTGCGTACCTTCAATTTGAGCCGGCAGTGGGTGAGCGGGCAGTGCGGTCGCGTTTTGGTACGGTGACCTCTTCAGGCGGCAGACAGCCGGTATCGCAGCATTGGCCAGGCTGAATGGCCGCGCTGGCCGCTTCAGAGTGCAATCCCCGTTCGATCAGCCGCTTGATCAGTTCCGTTTTTTCTGCAACCGGATAGTTGCGAAAAATTTCCCGTTTCAACGCTTCGGGGGAGCCGCCGCCGTGTACGCTGATGACGGAATACCAGGCACCCGATTGCGAGGCGGTGAGATCCTCAATCAGCCGCGCCACCGCGGCTCGACGATGAGGCGGAACGTCTGGGCTCGCAGACATCAGTGAGTCCAGTTTGTCCATGATGTCTGGGTTATGGTCTTCATCAGGATGCGGCAGTGTAACGATCAGCCCGCCGGAAACAGAATGGGCGATACGGTGCATGTCATAAATGGAGTGTGCCAACAGCAGTTTCCCAAGGTTCGAATACACGGGTTCCGGTTCGAAGTTTCCTGCCTCGGTCGATCGTCCATATACCTCACAACATCCCACAGTTGATTCTATTCATTCTGGATCATGCCTCGCCTTCTGAGCGAGCGATAGGTGAAGACCGCCTCCCGCAGCAGCACATAGCCCTGCCACAGTTTCATGACGCCCGGCAGCGGCTGACTGCGACGCGGATGAAAACCCGCCAGCCGCGCCACATCGACGACGAAACTGCGGATGTCCGGCGCCTCGCCGGGTGGCGGCTGCGGCCGGCGGATGCCATAATCATCCAGGCGGGTATTCAGCACCAGCAGGTCATCTTCACTCACCACCTCGTCGGCCGGCGTCTGCGGGCTGTCGCGCGCCATCCGATCGAGGCTGAACACCTCACAGGCGGTGATGGCATCGAACGTCAGGCACTTGCGCAGGTCATCGGCATGGTCCAGCTGCCGCTTCTCGATGCCGGCGCCGGTCTTCAGGGTGCGGAAGTACTCCTCAATGGTCCAGCGCAGCTCATAGTGCCGCAGGGCGGTGCTGGCGCCGTCGGCATCGGCCTGCCCCTCGGTGGTCAGCAGCAGCCAGTGCAGCGGCTGCTCGCCGGCGGGCGGGTCCGCTTCAATCGCACTGACCGCCAGCATCTCAATCGGCGCCGTATCCGCCCCCGAGGGCGGTCGCCGCGGCGCCGCCAGCCGCACCCGCGCCGCCCGCAACGCCAGCCGCACCTCGCGCCCCGCACGCTTCCGGCCACCCCCGCAGGCCACCACCTGCACGGTCTTCTCCGCCAGCGACGGCAACCTCTCCATGTGCGCCCGCAGACACTCACGCTTCCCGCCTGCCAACAGCACCTCGCGGCGACTCCCGCGCCGCACCCGAACCAGCAGCCCGGCCGACTGCGAACGCGCCTGATCCAGCAGCCCCCACAGGTCGCCCTCCCGATCGCATACCGTCACCACCCGCGTCCGCGCACAGGCCCGCTCCAGCTCACAGGCCCGCGCCAGACCCTCGCCCCAGCGATCGCTTTCCAGCTCCAGCCGATCCGCATAGTCCGCATCCAGCGCATACACCCCCAGCGGTCGCCCCGCCTCATTCACCGCCAGACCCACATGCGCCTTCAGACCCTGCACGCCCGACCCACCGCCACCAATGTTCACCAGCCCCGCCGTCGCCGGCCGACTCGCATAGTTCAGCGCCGTCGTGTCCTGCAGCGCCAGCACCACCGGCTCCAGCCGACAGCGATCCACCATCGCCGCCCAGTGCGGCTCCAAGATGTGCTCCATTGTCACCCTCCCGTTCGATAACAGCCGGTAAGCCGCACGCAACTCCGCCCGCCGCGGAAAGATCTGCGGCAGCGACGCCCCCGGCCGCTCCAGCCACGCCCGACCCATGCGCAAGATCCGCGCGCACACCCGACCGTCCGGATGCCGGCTGCGGCCATATTCCACATCCGCCCAATCCGTCTTCTCATCCATGTGCAGCTCAGGCGCCGCCTGAATCTGCCGCACCGGCTCGGCGCACAGCACCGTCCGCCAGCCGCGCACCAGCGGTTTCAGCCACACCGCCCGCACCACCGTGCCTCCGCTCGGCGAGCGACCCGAGGTGCCGCCCTCACCGCAACGCCAACCCGCCGCCCGGTAGCTCGTCCCCGGATGCTCGGGCGCCACATACGTGTACGCCAGTACCGGTCGTACATTGTACTTCACCTCCCAGTCCTCAACCACCTGCGCACACGCCAGCTCCAGCACCCGAGAGGCCAGACCGTGAACCCGCACCCCCGGCAGAATCAGCAGCCGCTGGTTGTTCAGCACCCGACTCAGATTCGACACCCGCGCCTCCACCGACCAGCCGATGAACGCATCGCGCACCTGCTGGTGCCAGCTCGCCGCACAGAAGTTCAGCCCGCCCAGACGATCGTAGCGCGAAGAACACACCCAGTAGCGCAGCTGGCCACCCGGCGCCTGACGCCAGCCCTGCGGGTGATGCGTGCGCATCATCGACTCCCACTGCCGCCGTTCCTCGTCGCCCGACACCGGCTCGACCGTCACCTCACCCAGTGCCGACAGCGGGTAACGCAGCGCACGATCTGGGTAAGCCACCTCGGGGGGCGCCTCACCACCGCCCGAACCGAATGCCGGGTGCGGCGCCGGCAATGCCACGCCCAGCCGCGCAGCCAGCACCGGCAGCGCCTTGCGGGCCGCCGCCACACACAGCTCACCCGTCGGACCGGTCCACTGGTCGCGCTCGCACAGCCCGCGGGCCAGGGCGTTGCGCGACACACCCGGTGTCGACACCGCCTTCTGAAACCAGTCGATGGTCTGGGCGTGAAACTGATGCAGGCCTACTTTCATGGTAGGCCCTGTTTTATCACATTATGTTCTGAGATTCAAGTGTGGGCCCTTGTGAGTCCATATACCGAAGCGGAGACGCCGCAGGCATAGAAACTTTCCACCGTTTTGATCAGGTCAACCATTGATTCGCGCAAATGCGGCTCGGCCCGCACATCAAGTCCATTGGTCTCGATCATCATGGCGGATGCACCGATGAGCAGATCGCCAAACCCCGCACGAGCTCCAATACACGTATGTCGGTGATGGTTGGCATAGGTCTTGGTGAGATGCTCTGAATGTTCCCATTCGCCACACATGTAAACCCGATCATAAGGGACAAAAACTTTCTCGAAAACGCAGACACCGGTCGATTGTCCGAAGTGCCTCGAAAACCGAGCGGAGTCATCGCCAGGCCGACCCGCTGGCCGCGCAATTATGGTCAGCCCCTCTGCATCGATGGGGACTTGGCAGGCGACCGCAAAGTCTTTATCTTCGCGTTCCATGCTGCGCCCTGGCAGCACGAACAGTTCGTGTACATAAGGTGCGGCGGTAACGATGGCTTTAACACCGGAAATTTCGATGCCGTCGGGTCGGCGGGCAACAATTCGGACATGGCTGTCTGGCTTTGGCTGCTCATAAGGTCGCAGGGAACGGTCGCCCTTGGCGTCGGTCATGGCGATGCCGACCGTGAGATCCTGGTTCTGGATTCGGTGCATCTGCTCCAGCAGCCGCGGACCGTAATCTGTGTTGTGGGTGGCGTCGATTCGATAAGCGGACTGATAGAGCGCATTCAGACCGTCCATGGTCAGGTAGCGCATCGCGCAGCCGGTGAGCTGACACAAAGCGCGGACATATTCGAGTTTACACAGAAGATCCTCAGCGTCTCGGTTGATATGAACGAAACGATTGACCGTCTGACCGGAGGTGTGCTGAGTGGCGAGTGCATATTCGCGGTGTTCGGCCTGATGCGCGAAATCGTAACACAGGCCAAGGGCGTTGACGCCAGGCGCCAGTTGCGGGTGATCAACGACGTTTTCAACCCGCTCGCCGCGCACATAGACGGCAGGTTTATATTCGCGTAGCGACTCGCAATATTCCTGAGCGGTCATCCGCTTCATGAATCCGCCTTTCTTGTGACCGACGAATCAGTCTGATCGTCATCCATCAGTACGCGGTGCGCCTCGCCGTCAAGGTCCTCATATTGACCGCTCTGGACCGACCACAGGAAAAAGACCGCGATGACGATTGATACGACCATGGCGATCGGTAGCAGAAGGTATAGAATTTCCATTGCTCTGTTATGCCGTATCCTGTTTGTAAGACATGATTCTCAGCGAGTTTCCGACCACCAGAACCGAACTGACCGACATGCCGATGGCAGCCGCAAGTGGTGGAACATAGCCGGCGGCCGCCAGCGATATGCCGATTAAATTGTAGGCGATTGCCCAGACGGTGTTGTATCGCATCGTTGTTACGGTAAATTCAGCCAGGTTTCGGGCGGTCAACAGCAATTCCAGACGGTCATCAAGCAGCAGGATATCGGCATGCGTTTTCGCAATATGCTGGGAGCGGGCCGGCGTGACGGATACGTTCGCCACCGCCAGAGTGGGTGCGTCATTGATTCCGTCGCCGACCATTGCCACACATTTGCTGTGGTTCTGGCGTCCGCGTATGATGTTCAGTTTGTCTTCGGGTGAACATTCCCAGTGAATGTCGTCAATTCCCAACTCGGCGGCGACCTGATCCGCTTCGCTACGCCGATCACCGGTTACCAGCGCGAGATGTACGGGCAGGGATTTCAGTTGATCGATCAGTCGTCCTGCATCATCTCGCAGGGGATTGTGAAATTGAAATCTCGCCAAAACGCCGGACTCATCACCCAGGTAAGCCACCAATCCCGCCTGTTCCTTTGGTTCCAGGACCTTGAATCCGCCAGGCGCGTGTGAATGGACAAAGGCCCGCGACCCCAGGCAATAATCTTTACCATCGAGCTGTCCTCGGATGCCGCCACCATGTTTCATTACGACTTTGTCGGCACCGGACTCCACACGTTGTCTGGCGCGGGTCAGTGCACGGCAGATTGTGTGATCGGAATGATCGGCAAGTGCGGCGGCTATGTGAAGCGCTTCCGCCCGATCCATGTCACGGTAGGTTTCAATCTGCTTGAGAACCGAGTGGGATTGAGTCAGTGTCCCTGTTTTATCAAACAGGAAAGTATCGGCTCTGGCGAGCTCCTGAACCGCGTTCGGATGAGCGATCAGGATGTTGCGTTTGGCGGCCGCATTGATGGCGGCGGTCAACGCAGTCGGAACGGCCAGGGCCAAGGCACAGGGACAGGCAACAATCAACACCGAAATCGGATAAGAAATCCAGTCGGCGGCACCCGACCCATACCAGAACCCCGCAACACAGCCGGCGATCAATAGCACTGCCAAAACGAAATAACCGGCGATGCGATCGGTCAGCCGTCTGCCTGCAGGCTTTTCAGAAAGTGAATCCTCCAGCAGCTGCACGATGGCGGCCAAGGCCGAGTTTGTGCTCGGCTGGGTTACCTGCGCCACAATGGTGTCGCTGATATTGATTGATCCGCCAAATAGCGCGTCACCGATGTTGCGCTGGATGGGATTGGACTCTCCGGTCAGCAGTGATTCGTCGATTTTCGTCGAACCTGAAACAACTCTTGCATCAGCCGGTACCGCTTCGCCCGGTTTTATCAGCACCCAATCACCGACCGCCAGCCGCAGGGCCGGAATGACCTGAGGCGAATACATTTCGTGCTCGCTGGTGAGTAAATTGGCGTAACTCGGAGACGATGCGCTCAGGCTGGCGATACGGTCGGTCATGCGGCGATAGGCGCTTTTTTCCAAAAAACGTGCGATCAACTGCAGAAAAACGAACATGGCGATGCTGTCGTAGTAAATTTCTCCCGTCCCGGACACGGTGGCGACGAGACTTGCACTGAATGCGGCCAGCAGGCCGAGTGCGATGGGGACGTCCATGGTTGCCGCGCGCTGCTGCAGGTCGCGCCAGGCGCCGGAAAATATTGGCGCCGCCGCGTAGAACATGATGGGCAGGACAAACAGCAGGCTCAGGCGCCGGAACAGCTCTTCGTATGCCAGATCGATCGAGCTCCATGCACTGGCATAAAGTGCGACGGCGATGACCATGATCTGCATGCCGAATATTCCGGCGACGCCGAGCCGCTTGAGCAGTTGCTGATACTGCGCTCGGATCGTTTCAGACAGGGCGGTGCTGCTGTAGGGTACCAGTCCGTAACCGAGGTTCTGCACGCAGCGAACGATGTCAGACAGGTGCACCTGCTCAGGACTCCACGCAACCTTGAGTCTCTGAGTGCGGTAGTTGATGCTGGCCTGGCGTATTCCAGGCAGCGAGTTCAGACGCGTTTCAATGAGCCAGACGCAGGTCGGACAATGCATGTTGTGGACGATGAAATGGGTCGTGCGGCAGTCGCCACTGCTGTCAACGAACTGCTGATGGATGGTCGCATCATCAAAGATTTCTGCGAATGTCTGTGGCAGGGACTGAATCGACTCGTCAATCGGAAGGGGTAGCGACGTACGTTTCCGGTAGTAGACTTCAAGTCCACTTTCGTGAATCACTGCGGCGACCGTCGCACATCCCTCGCAGCACATCAAGTGGTCGGCGCCATTGATTTCTCGAACCACTTCTCGGCCGCGGCTGATCGAGCTGCCGCAGTGATAACAGTCCATCACGCCCAATCGATTTGCCTCAGCGGTCATCTTGATCGGCGGATGATGTGCCCTCAGTCGACTTGGTCGCCGGCTGGTAAAACTCCAGTCTCATAAACATTTCCTGTATCATAATGGTAAACCACCGACACATTTCGAATTTCTTGTTGCACAATGTCGCTGAACCGAAGTTTGAGACTGTTAGTCAGTCCTAAGTCAACCTGGCAGGAGATCAGGGAAGATGACCGAGGAACGGTCAGAGTTCTCCTCGAACACACTGCGATTCTTGGTCTGATTCCACCGGTCTGCGCCTATTTCGGCACGACTCAGGTGGGCTGGACGATCGGTTATTCCGACCCCGTGCGGCTCACGGCGAGCAGTGCACTACCGATTTCGATCATCTACTATCTGGTTATACTGATCAGCATATTTACCCTCGGTCGTTTGATTCACTGGATGAATCTTACCTACGGTGCCGACCGTTCACTCGCCCGGTGTATCGGTCTGGCGGCCTATCCGGCAACCCCGCTGCTGCTGGTTGGTCTGGTACAGTTGTACCCCGCTCTGTGGTTGAACTATCTCATCGGTTTACCGGCCCTTGCCTATTCAATCTATCTGCTTTACCTGGGCACGGAAATTGTGATGGAACTGCCGCGCGAGCGCGCTTTCCTGATGGCCAGTGCGATACTCGCAGTCTGTCTGGTCGCACTGATTGGCGTGTTGGCCGCCACGGTGACGCTATGGGGTATCGGATTGGGTCCGGGATTCTCAATCTGATCGGCTTCGGATGACGCGATGGCAGCTGAACAGATGACCTACAACTACCGAGTCGTGCGGCAGTTCGCGATTATGACGGTTGTCTGGGGTATTGTTGGCATGCTGGTCGGCGTCCTCATCGCCGCCCAGCTGGTTTGGCCGGCACTGAATTTCGACACGCCCTGGCTGACTTATGGCCGGCTCAGGCCGCTGCATACGAACGCGGTGATCTTCGCCTTTGGCGGCTGTGCGCTTTTTGCCACGTCCTACTATGTGGTGCAGAGAACCTGTCACGTTCGACTGCTCAGTGACCGCCTGGCCGCGTTTACCTTCTGGGGCTGGCAGGCAGTCATTGTGCTAGCCGCCGTCACACTGCCGCTTGGTATCACCACCACCAAAGAATACGCCGAGCTCGAGTGGCCGATCGATATTCTGATTACGGTGGTATGGGTGGCGTACGCCATTGTGTTTTTTGGTACCATCATGCGTCGCAGAATTCAGCACATCTACGTTGCCAATTGGTTCTTTGGGGCGTTCATTCTGGTCGTTGCCATGCTGCATGTCGTCAATAGTGCGGCGTTGCCCGCATCGTTTCTGAAGTCCTATTCGGTCTATGCCGGCGTGCAGGATGCCATGGTGCAGTGGTGGTATGGGCACAATGCTGTGGGATTCTTCCTGACTGCGGGATTTCTCGGCATCATGTACTACTTCGTCCCCAAACAGGCGAATCGGCCCATCTACTCTTACCGGCTGTCGGTGGTGCACTTCTGGGCGTTGACTTTCACCTACATTTGGGCGGGGCCGCATCACCTGCACTACACGGCGCTGCCGGACTGGGCGCAGTCGCTTGGTATGGTCTTCTCACTGATACTGCTGGCACCCTCCTGGGGTGGCATGATCAACGGCATCATGACGCTGTCCGGCGCCTGGGAAAAACTTCGTTCCGATCCCATTCTCAAATTCCTGATCGTGTCCATTTCATTTTATGGAATGGCGACCTTCGAAGGACCGATGATGTCGATTAAAACCGTCAATTCTCTTTCCCATTATACGGACTGGACCATTGGACATGTGCATGCCGGCGCCTTGGGATGGGTCGCTCTGATTTCGATCGGCGCGCTGTATTACCTGATTCCGCGGCTTTATGGCCGCACCCTGCATAGCGTGAAACTGGCCGAGATGCATTTTTGGATTGCCTGTCTCGGGATCTTGCTGTACGCGACATCCATGTGGGTGTCCGGCATCACGCAGGGGCTGATGTGGCGAGCGGTCAATCAGGATGGTACGCTGACCTACAGTTTTGTTGAAAGCGTTCAGGCAATGGCACCGTTTTACTTCATCCGGTTCGTTGGCGGTGGCGTGTTTTTATCCGGCATGCTGCTGATGGCGTACAATCTGTGGAAAACCATCCAGTCGGGCAGCGCGGTCGAAGCGCCCATTCCGAAACCGACTGCGGTGAAAGTGTAAGGTCATGCTTTCAAAGAGTGAAAAAAACATCGGCCTGATGATCGTGTTCATACTCGCCCTAGCGAGTGTGGGAGGAATCATTCAGATTGTGCCACTTTATTTTCAGGTTTCCACCACCGCGCCGATCGAGGGTCTTAAACCGCATGCCGCACTGGTGCTTGCGGGCCGCGACATTTACCTCCGGGAACAGTGCGTCTCCTGTCACTCGCAGATGATTCGGCCGCTGCGGGCTGAAACCGAACGCTATGGACATTACTCCGTTGCCGGCGAGTCGGTTTACGAACGCCCGTTTCAGTGGGGTTCGAAACGTACCGGACCGGACCTTGCCCGAGTGGGTGGCCGGTACAGCGACGAGTGGCATCGCCTGCACCTGATCGATCCGCGCACCGTCGTTCCTGAATCCGTCATGCCGGGTTACCCCTGGCTGGCTGAGCGGGCGGTGAATGTCGAGTCAACCGTCGCGAACATGCAGACGCTGAGAAAACTCGGCCACCCCTATAGCGACGCGGACCTCGAGCAGGCTCCGGCACAGCTTGAGAACAGAACCGAAATGGATGCGATGATCGCCTATCTGCAGAGTCTCGGCATTCTCCTGAGTGCGCGTCCGTAGTCATGGTCTGGGTTCATATCATCTGGACGATTCTGCTGCTGACAGCATTTGTTGCCATCATCATGTGGGCCTGGAGTGGCAGACAGAAAGCGCGCTTTCAGGATGCGGCACAGATTCCTCTCCGGGATGATCGGCAGAACCTGCGGTAAGCGGTGACATGGCGATGGATTTTACGAGTCAGTTCTGGGTCTTCTTTATCCTGATATTGACGGTTCTGAGCCTGCTGTTCGTGGTGGTGCTTGCGTATCGGAACATCCATACCACGTTCGGCGCCAATCAGACGACCGGGCACGTCTGGGATGAAGATCTGACAGAATATGACAATCCACTGCCAATGTGGTGGTTGTACCTGCTGTATCTGACGATCGCATTCGGTGTGGTTTATCTGATCCTGTATCCCGGCATGCTGCCAAACGGTGGATTGCTGAAGTGGACGCAGATCGAGCAGTACGAAGCGGAAGTGTCGGCCGCAGACCTAGCCTATGCGGAAACCATGCAGGCCTATGCGCAGGCGACGCCGACTGAGCTGCAGAATGACGTTCAGGCGATGAAAACTGCGGCACGCTTATTCTTACAGAATTGCGCACTCTGTCACGGAGCGGACGCCCGCGGCGCGCCAGGCATTCCCAATCTACGGGATGATGACTGGATCTATGGTGGTTCACCTGAGACGATTCTAGCCACCATCCTTGACGGTCGAACGGGTGTGATGCCGGGTTGGGAAACGGTACTCGGTGGCCGCGAGGCCACTGAAGATGTCGCCAATTATGTATTGCAGCTGAGCGGTGAAGTGGTTCATGCCGAGAGCGCAAAGCGCGGCAAAGAGAAGTTTCAGACGGTCTGTGCCGCCTGTCACGGCGCCGATGGCAGGGGCAATCAGATGCTCGGTGGAATGAATCTGACCGATCGAATCTGGCTGCATGGCAGTTCTTTTGCACAGATCGTCGATGTCATCGCACATGGTGTAACCAACCAAATGCCACCGCATAAGGACACGCTTGGTGAAACGAAGGCTAAACTGCTCGCCGGTTACGTGCTCAGCTTCTCAGACTGATATTCATCGTCGCCGCCCTGCCGAATCAAAGGGACTCCATCTCGGCTCTGCCGCCATCCTGAGTCTCTAGCGTTGCGAAGGTCGTCTGTGGCGGAATCCGAAAGCCAGCTCTATGCTCATCGCGAGAAGATCTACCCGCGCGAAGTACACGGTAAGTTCGCCTTCTTTCGCATTACCGGCGTGGTCGTTCTTCTTGGGCTTTACTATCTGATCCCCTGGTTGGAATGGAACGGCAGGCAGGCGGTGCTGTTCGATCTGCCGGCTAGGAAATTTTTCATATTTGAGCTGGTGGTCTGGCCGCAGGAACTGTATTTTCTGGCGGCTCTGCTGGTTATCCTCGGGGTTGCGCTGTTTCTGTTTACCGCCCTGGCCGGCCGTCTATGGTGTGGTTATTCCTGCCCGCAGACGGTTTGGACCGAGGTGTTTCTGTGGATTGAACGAAAAGCCGAAGGGGACCGGCAGCGACAGATGAAACTGGACCGCGCCGGGCTCTCAGCAGACAAGATTCTGCGAAAGTCGGTCAAACACATCGGTTGGTTGGCCGTGTCCTTTATTACCGCGGTAACTTTCGTCGGTTATTTCAAACCGATTGACCAGCTGTGGTACGAACTGCTGGCATTCAGCCTGCATCCCTGGCCGCTGTTCTGGGTTTTCTTTTTTACGGTCGCGACTTATGTGAATGCCGGCTGGATGCGCGAGCAGATCTGCCTCTACATGTGTCCGTATGCCCGATTTCAGAGCGCCATGTTTGACCCGGACACGTTGATTATTTCTTATGATTCAGCCCGCGGTGAACCGCGTGGCGGGCGGCAACGGGGCGTCGATCATCGCGCAAAGGGATTGGGCGACTGCATCAACTGCAGAATGTGTGTTCAGGCCTGCCCGACGGGCATTGATATTCGAAATGGACTGCAATATGAGTGCATCGGGTGTGCGGCATGTATCGATGCCTGTGATGACGTTATGGAAAAGATGAATTATCCCAAGGGATTGATTCGCTATACGACTGAAAACCTGCTGAACAATCAGGCATCGCGGATCCTGCGTCCGCGCAGCCTGGCCTACGGCCTGGTGTTAGTGGCGCTGATCGCTGGCATGGTCTACGGGATCGCGAGCCGGAATCTGGTTGAAGTGGATGTCGAACGGGATCGCAACGTGCTGTATCGGGAGGTTGCGGATGGTGTTGAGAACATTTATACGGTGCGTATTCTCAACAAGGATCAGCACGACCATGGGTTCGAATTTTCAGTCGAAGGTCTGCGCGATCCGGAACTGCTGTTTGATGCCAGACAGCTGGTGGTGGCATCGGGGACCGTTGCGGATGTCGCGCTGACGGTCCGCGCCAATGTGGCGTTCAAAGGCAGTCGGGAGATACGGATGCGCGTTTTGGCGACCGATGATCCAAGCATCAGTTCTGAGAAGGCATCCATCTTTTATGCACCATAGACAATGACCGCGAATGAGCGTTGCGCAAACAGGCAAAGCGCCGGTTGATGAAATGTTGAAAAATGCTGATGTGGAGGTTGGCCCTCGTTGGTACCAGATTCCAATGGTCTGGATGGTCATCGGGATTCCGCTTTTTTCAGTCATCTCGACGCTGTTGATCGTCTGGATTTCGATTCGAACGTTTGATGGTGTGGTTGTGGATGACTACTATCGCAGGGGAATGGAGATCAATCGCGACCTTGCGCGCGACCGATACGCAAATGAACTCAATCTACAGGCCGCCGTGTCGATTGATGGCCGCCGCCTGCAGGTCCAGTTCAGTGGTGATGACGGTACAGTCTGGCCGATGTTTCTGGAGTTGTTCTTTTATCATCCAACGGTTGCAAATCGCGACGTGGTCGTGAAACTGGAACATCAGCATGATGGTGGCTACTCAGCGACGCTTGCCAATCTTCGAGCCGGCAAATGGAACGTCATTACGGGAACCGAGAGCTGGAGGCTGCAGGGAACCGTCTACCATCCCGATGACGACGGGTTCTCCCTGCATCCGGTTCGGTCCGTCAATGCCGTTCAGTGAGTTAACCGTGGTTGCCGGTTTTACCGCAGGATTCGCCGGGTCGGTACACTGTGTCGTCATGTGCGGCGGTCTGGTCGGTGTCGTTGCCGCCTCCATGAAGATATCGATGCGGCGCGCAGTCGTTTATTGGGGTGGGTATCACATTGGGCGCATCATCAGCTATACCATTGCGGGGGTGATCGTCGGTGCGATCGGCGGCGCGGTGAGCGGCCTGTTCCCCATTCATCGCTCCCATACCGTCGGCTCATTCATTGCAGGCTTGTTTTTGATCATTCTCGGTGGGCACGTTGCCCGATGGTGGGATCTGCTCACCAGAGTTGAGATGGCTGGCGGGCGCGTCTGGGAGAGAATCGTACCGATTTTTGGCAGGGTGATTCCACCAAGAATGATTCGCCATGCGGTCATCGGCGGGCTTTTATGGGGCTGGATTCCGTGTGGATTGGTTTATTCGACGCTGGTGCTGGCCGCGACCACAGCTGACCCGATTGGTGGTGGACTGACCATGGCCGCATTTGGCATGGGTACGTTGCCGATGCTGTTGGCGATGGGCGCATTGACCGGTCCGTTGGAAAAGCTCGGTCAAATCGTCTGGCTGAAGCAGACCGCCGGTGGCATATTGTGTGTAATCGGCACCTTGATACTGCTTGAATTCATCCCGCTGCACATGCAGGTTGAACACTGAGCGGATGCCTTTTCTTTCCCTACCATCATCACAACAGAGTGTAGAACATTGATGAAAATCGCAGTGGCTGGCTTTCAGCATGAGACCAATCGTTTCTGCCCTTATCCGACCACTCTGGCCGACTTCGAACGAGAGGACGGTTGGCCGGGATTGACCGCGGGAAACGATCTTCAACGCGTGTTTCCCAAGATGAACATCCCATTGGGTGGATTCCTGAAATTCGCCGAAACGCGCTATGAAATCGTGCCGATTCTGTGGGCCAGCGCGGAGCCTGGAGGACTGGTTGAAGATGCGGCTTTCGATGAGATCTGCAGGCGCATTCTTGATGCGATTGAAGCGGTACTACCGATTGACGGTGTTTATCTTGATCTGCATGGCGCCATGGTAACAGAGACTTTCGAAGATGGAGACGGGGAACTGCTGACCCGGCTGAGATCGCGATTTGGCATGGAGCTGCCCGTCGCAGTCAGTCTTGATCTGCACGCCAACCTCACCTCCCAGATGACGACTCAGGCGGATGTGCTGACCATTTTCAGAACCTATCCTCACCTTGATATGGCGGAAACTGGATATCGGGCGGGAGAACTGCTTGATGAGATGCTGACCCGTCGCCGAAAGCCCTATTGTGCCTATCGGAAGCTGCCACTGCTGATCCCGCTGCAGTCGCAGTGTACGGAACTGGAACCGACTCATTCAATCTATCGGCAGCTGGTCGGTGCGAATTCGCTGAACGGCGTTCACGCCGACATCGCCATGGGTTTTCCGCCATCTGACATTGCCGATGGTGGGCCGGGCATCGTCGCCCACAGTTTTTCCGATTCAGCGGCAAACGAAATCGCCAATCAGATCGAACGGTCGTTTCTGGACCGTGAGTACCGCTTCTCCCAACCGCTTTATCGGGAAGATGATGGCATCAGGCTGGCGCTTTCGAGCATGTGTTCTGACCGACCGGTTTTACTGGCGGATATTCAGGACAATTCTGGTGCTGGCGCGACATCCGATACGACCGGCCTGCTGCATTCACTGGTTGGACACGAAGTGAAAAACTGCGCGCTGGGCGCCATGCATGACGCGGCTGCCGTAGAACGGGCCCACCAGGCAGGCGGCGGTCAAGAAATCAGCTGTCAGTTGGGAGGTGGCTCTAGAGGAACAGGCTTTCTGCCGCCCTATCAGGGAAGGTTCAGAGTGATGGCACTCAGTGATGGTCACTTCGAATTTCAAGGTGAAATGATGCGTGGCGTTACTGCGAACATCGGTCCGACCGCCGCATTGGAAACGGTGGATGGTAGTGCTGAAATTGCGATCGTGGTAACCAGCGAACGAATTCAGTGCCTGGACCGCGCGCTTTTCACGCATCTCGGAATCGATCCGGCAGCCAAATCGATACTGGCGATCAAGAGCACGGTGCATTTCAGAGCCGATTTTGAACCGATTGCCGACCCGATCATCCTGATTGAATCACCCGGATTCAATCCCTGCCGATTGTCACCAGATCTCCTGCCGCGACTTCGGCCTGGAGTGCGGATCCTGTAAGCGTTCTTTGGTTCAGGAGTGTGAATGGAACCATGCCACCCCCGCCCTGCTTTCAATTGCCCATTCAGTCGCTGTTCGCTCATGTTGGCGCCATGAAATTTCGGTTGATCAAGCGGTATGAAACGGCACCGCTTTAGACATCGGTCCGGGCCTTTTCTTCCAGGCAATTCCAAAAAAGAGCTCGACGCTTAACAGAAATTTGCCGGTATTCTCCTGAACGGCTGGATAACGGTGCAGCAGCCGGGTTACCAACCCGTCGTCCTGCAGCGCATCTGAATGTTCAAACAACTGGTTTCCAAATCCAGCATTATTTATTTCACCGATCAGCGCGTTGAAATCGGCATAGCCATACTGTTGGCGTTCGGCATCGGTCACCGGGTCGGTAAATCCGGTTGCGAGCAGCAGATCTGCGAAATCGTGCATATCGATGAAATCGGCTTTGAATGTCAGCGTCTCCGGTTCCGCGCAAGCCTTCTTCAGTTCCCGGAATGAACCCGGACCGAACCCCGAAGTCAGCAGGATTCCATCGTCGCGAAGAATGCGCAAGCATTCAGACGCAAATGCCTGCAGGGGAAAGAAAGTAACGGCCAGGTTTGAAACAACTAGTTCGACCGAGTTTGCCTCAAATGGCAGACTGAATGATGGGACGCGGGTGGCACCATCGGTTTTTTGATCCTCAGTCGGTTCAGCTGGTTCGCCGTATGGATGATTGACAGGGTGAATATGGCTTTGGGATAATCCCTGACGAAGCAGTTCGGTAAGGAAGCCATTTTGACAGTCCAGTACGGCGATGGCAGATATTTCAGGTCGGACCAGCATGATTCGCTCCACCAACTCGCGGGCGGCGTACGCACAAAAACTCTGCTGAAAATCAGAGGCTGACATGCCTATGTGATGCACTCGAACTTCACGCGGATTTATGAGAGTTCTCTGCGAGTTCCATATACTTCAGGTGCAGTGCGTCGACTTGCCTGATGAGTGCTTCAGGCGTACCCGAATTATCAATGATATCATCCGCCAGTTTCAGCCGTAATTTTCTCGTCGCCTGCGACTGGATGATCCGGTCGATCTCCTCCGCTGACTGCTGATCGCGGGTGACCGTGCGCTCAATCTGCCGCGCCTCAGGCAAATCAATAACCAAGATTCGGTCAAGTGGGTAATGACGTCCGCTTTCAGCAAGCAGTGGGATGACAGCTATGCAATAGGGTGCTGCCAAATTTTCGATCTGTCGCAGTATCTCATCATGGATGCGCGGGTGCAGAATGTTTTCGAGTTCTATTCTGCGGTTCTTATCTGTAAAAATGATTTTCCGCAGCGTGGTGCGGTCCAAACTGCCGTCAACCCCGATGATCTGGCCGCCGAAAGCGGCGATGATCTCATCCAGTGCATGTTGACCGGGTCCGACAATCTTTCTGGCAATGATGTCGGCGTCAATTATCGGCACACCCAGTTTCTGAAAATGTTCGGCGGCGCAACTCTTGCCACTGCCAATGCCACCGGTCAGACCGACTGTCAACACGAGTCCGTTACCCGTGCGTCAACGCAACGCAATGCACTGTCAATGGCTCCGCCGCCCAGGCAGATGTCACCGTGATAGAAGACGATTGACTGCCCTGGCGTGACAGCTCTCACGGGGATTGCAAACTCGACCTGAAAATGGTTCTCTTTGGCTGTTGTGACGAGGCATTGCTGATCGGCGCCCTGGTAGCGGATTTTTGCTATGGCTTCGAGCGGTAATCTGGGGGAGCCGGATATCCAGTTGATGCTGGAAACGGTCGCAGAGCGACTGTAGAGCAGCGGGTGGTCATGGCCCTGTACCGCAATGACGGTATTTGATGCGATGTCTTTGCCAGCCACATACCAGGCGTCCCCCGGCCCGCCAATTCCCAAGCCGGTTCTTTGGCCGATGGTGTATAGAAAAGCGCCTTGGTGCCTGCCTAGAACTGTACCACATTCGTTGGTAATGAGTCCCTCTGCGGAAGGGAGGTAGCGCCGAATGAAGGAACTGAAGTTTCGTCTGCCAATAAAACAGATGCCGGCACTGCCTTTTTTATCGTGATTCTGGAGTCCCAGCTGTTTCGCCTTCTGCCGAACTTCTGTTTTGGTCATGTTGCCAAGTGGGAAAATCGCCTGATTCAAGGCGGTACCATCCACACCGTGGAGAAAGTAAGACTGGTCTTTTTTTGCATCGACACCCTTCAGTAAACGTGTGACGCGGTCATTCCGGTGGATGCGCGCATAGTGACCGGTCGCCGCGTAGTTCGCCCCAAGTTTTCTGGCCCAGTCGGGAAATTCTCGAAACTTGATCTCCACGTTGCAGATAATGTCCGGGTTTGGTGTGCGGCCGGCTTTCAGGTCCTGCAGAAAGCCCACAAAGACCCGTTCCCAGTATTCATAGGAGAAATTGACGGTTTTCAGGGGAATGTCCAGCGTTCTGCAAACTTCCCCAGCATCCTCCAGATCCTGAGCGGCATGGCATTCATCTTCGTCGTCCTCTTCCCAGTTCTTCATAAATAGACCGGTTACCTGAAATCCGCGTTCCAGAAGAAGGGCTGCGGTTACCGATGAATCGACACCGCCCGACATGCCGACCACAACTGTTTCTTTATGTTTCAATGATTTCGCTTATGACGTTAGATTACCAAGCTCATGTCGTAATGTATATGTGCACGAACTTATACGATGCGTTCGAAGGTGACTGTGAAGCGTTGTGTGGTGACTTAGACGAATAAGAGAGGGAGGGTCTGATTGAGGTCTCATATAAGGACTCCCAGAGAGGTTGATCGCGCCGGTCCCATTGAACTGCGATGCAGGTAAGTTCGAAGTGGTGGCTTGACAGACTGATGGAAGCCGCGTTGAGAGTAAGATTGACTGGAAGTTAATCACTACTACTGACTGGATCCCAGTCACTATAACAACCAACACTTCGTGACATGTCACGAAGTAGCGTCTTTAGCCTTGGCTCATACCCGCGGGCCAACCGCGACACCCCCTGCCGCATCTTCTCATAAATCATCTGTTTCAACTTTTCCGAATATCGATTCTTCAACATCTGAGTCATTTCAGTTTTTTAACATCAGAAATCCTGATTAGTCCAAATATTATGATCGATATTCCACCTGTGAGGAGATTGTGAAGCTGATGAACAGTGGTCTTTGATTCAGCCGCGGGTGAGGACCTTTTCATTCTTCCCTCGTGTTTGTTTTCGGGGAAGAATGCTCCGCACGGATCGGCCGGCTGGCAGATAATGATGGCCGGGCCGTTGTCGAAGTCTCTTAGCCCTATCTTCGAGACAAAAAGTCAGAAATATTTTTAATTTATCATTTACAATCATATTGATACGATACAAATCACCATCCAATCAAGTGAACTACGTATCCATGAATAATACCCATTTCATCTGTAATAATAACTTGATATAATTTTTTTCTTATGCTATAATGGTGTCCATGTTCATAGACGTGGTTCCCAATCGACATTACCCGCCCACCGTGCTGCTGCGCGAATCCTACCGCGAGAACGGCAAAGTCAGAAAACGCACCCTCGGCAACTTCTCCAAAGTCCCACCCCAATACATCCCCCAGCTCAAAGCCCTCTTCAAAGGCGGCTATGTGATCGACTCCATGCCCAAGCCCGAAGTGCGCCGCTCGCTGCCGCACGGCCACGTCGCCGCCATCCTCGGCACCATCCGACAACTCGGCCTGCCGCGGTTCATCGACCGACAGCCCAGCCCGGCGCGTAATCTCGTCATCGCCCTGCTGATCGCCCGCCTCCTCGAACCGCGTTCCAAACTGGCCACCGCCTGTGGCCTGAACGCCGCCACCGCCCGACATTCCCTGGCCCAGACCCTGAACCTGACCGAGGTCACCGAAAACCAGCTCGACGCCGCCATGGACTGGCTCGGCGAACGGCAGGCCGGCATTGAACGGCGGCTGGCCAAACGCCATCTGAGCGAAGGCTCGCTGGTGCTTTACGATGTCACCTCCATCCATATGGAAGGGCACTGCTGTCCACTGTCCGAGTATGGTCATTCGCGCGAGGGGCGGCGCGGCAAAAAGCAGATCCAGGTAGGGTTGTTATGCAGTGGTGACGGCTGTCCGGTGGCGGTGGAAGTGTTCGCCGGCAATGTGGCCGACCCGAGCACGGTCGGCTCGCAGATCGAGCGGTTGCGGGATTCGTTCGGTTTAAAGCGGGTGGTGCTGGTGGGCGACCGGGGCATGCTGACCGAGGCGCGCCTGCGCGAGGACGTGGCGCCGGCGGGGTTCGACTGGATCAGCGCCCTGCGCGGGCCGGCGATCCGCACGCTGGTGGAACAGGGCGCCATCCAGCCGTCGCTGTTCGATGAGACCGATCTGCTGGAAGTCGAGAGCACCGCCTATCCGGGCGAGCGGCTGGTGGTCTGTCGCAACCCGCTGCAGGCGGCGCGGCTGGAAAGAAAGCGCGAAGCGCTGCTGCAGGCGACCGAGCGGGAGCTGGAGCAGGTGGTGGCGGCGGTGCAGCGGCCGAAGCGGCGGCTTCGGGGTGCGGCCCGGATTGCGCTTCGAGTGGGCAAGGTGATTGGCCGACATCGGATGGAGAAGCACTTCGAGCTGGACATCGGCGACGATCACTTCGCCTGGCGGCGCGATGCGGCGGGCATTGCCGCAGAGGCGGCGCTGGATGGCCTGTATGTGGTGCGCGCCCGTGTGCCGGACGAGCAGCTGGATGCCGAAGGCCTGGTGTGCTCTTACAAGAGCCTGAGCC
Source organism: Arenicellales bacterium (assembly GCA_965205205.1). Lineage (GTDB taxonomy): Bacteria > Pseudomonadota > Gammaproteobacteria > Arenicellales > JAJDZL01 > JAJDZL01. The sequence goes on along the minus strand of CBDBFX010000002.1, from coordinate 1,540,169 downwards.
GCGTCGAGCGCGCCTTCCGCTGCCTGAAGACGGTGGACCTGAAGGTGCGGCCGGTGTATCACGCCACCGAGGCGCGGGTGCGCGCCCACGTGTTCCTGTGCGTGCTGGCGTACCACGTCGAATGGCACATGCGGCGGCGGTTGGCGCCATTGCTGTTCGAGGACGAGGGTGAGCCGCAACAGGACTCGGTGGTGGCGGCCAAGGTGTCGGCATCGGCGGCGTCGCGGAAGAAAAACAGTCAGGACTATGACGTGCAGAGCTGGTCGGGTCTGCTGGGCACCCTGGGCACCTTGCAGCGTCAGCTGGTGCATTTGGAACTGCCGGGCATGACTGATGAGGTGTGGGTGACGACGCATCCGACGCGGTGGCAGAAGGAAGCGTTCAGACTGTTGGGGGTGCGCGTGGAGTGTGTCCAGTAGTGGACCGTCGAAAAATCAAAATATTCTATTATTATCAATTATTAATAAGCACTCATGCTCTGGAAGTCAAGCTGATCAAACCATCCTCGCATGCCAGAGAGCGACTGAATTGATCGCCGTCGCATCAGATTCAGGCCATCTTGTCATGGCTCCGTTCACCTGCAGATATGGGACGATGAGCGGACGATTTTGGGGTGTTTACCAGGTAAACGGCAACCGGAATGCCTGATGCGGTCGAAGTCAGCATTGATGCCATATGGAAGGGTCATGCCCGCGTCGAGAACAGGAAGACTTCAAAATTCTCATCAGCGGCAGACGAATGGTGGTCGGTTAAACCGAAGTTCTGGATGTAAATAGACGATAAGTGTTCCCAATGACCGTTTATATTAAGCCTGAACTTGACATTCTGTCGGGCATAGGTGGTGTTCTGAGTACCACATAAGCCAACCGAGGAATCAGATCGGGCAGTTTAAACCGGCGGTTGAACCGATACTCGAATGCCGCGGCGGCGCGTATTTGCCGCTGACCAGCCCGGTCGGCGTTTCCAGGTCCACCAGCAACGTCTTCCCGAACCGCCGCGGCTTGGACAGGGAATGGTATTTGGACCCCTCGGCCAGATTCCGGATATGAAGCGTCTTTTGCACATAGTAACAGCCATCTTCCCGAAATGCTACGAAAGGATGAATACCCGATTGGCAGTCTGATCTTGTTCATTTCCATTAATTTAACGAACCGTCTGTTGATATTTGAGCTGAATAATACCACCGATTCCACGAGCCGACCCATTCAGCCAAAACAATTCAAAAGTCAGCGAAGATCAATCCGAACGCAATTCAGAGTGTTACAGGAGCCGTTTTCGACCGGTCCGTCGTCTGAGGTAAAAAAATCGCGTCCAGCTCTGGACAAACAAAAATCAATCTGAGATAATTGGTGCCGTCATGAGATCTGAATACGAGAACGGTGGGGATGGATCTGCGCGCCATTGAGGTGCGGCCGGTGCACACGCCGGCCGAACGTCGGCGCTGGGACGAGCTGGTCGCCCGCCATCACTATCTGCCTTACCATGGGTTGTTCGGACGCGCCCTGCGCCATGTGGCGGTGCTGGGTGAGACTTGGCTGGCGCTGGTGGGCTGGCAGGGCGGAGCCTTCAAGGTTGGCGTGCGCGACCGCTGGATCGGCTGGACGCGCGACCAGCAGTACGCTCGCCTTCATCTGTTGGCTCACAATGCGCGGTACGTAGTGTTGCCGTCGGAACGGCCGAAGAATCTGGCCTCTCGGGTGCTGGGTCTGAGTCTGCGCCGGCTGTGCGATGACATGCAGGAGATACACGGGTATCCGGTCTGGCTGGCCGAGACGTTCGTCGATCCGTCGCGTTTCGCCGGCACCTGCTATCGGGCATCGAACTGGCGCTCACTCGGCCTGACGCGGGGATATGGGCGGGTGCCGGGTGCGTCGCCAAATTGGCTTTACCATGGTCAACCGAAGGAGGTTTATGTATATTCTCTGACAAACGACTGTCGGGATCAGCTGTGTGGCACGAAGGTGCCCGGATGCGGGCGGTTCGAGCGGACGGACGATGATGAGGGTCCATCAACTGAGGAGTTGGAAAGTCTGCACGCTCATCTGTCGGGCATGAAGGATTTCCGCCGCGCCCGCGGACAGCGCTACTCACTGGCCTGCTATTTCACGCTGATGATGGCCGCCCGCCTGGCGGGCTACCGTGGCATCACCGCATTCGGTCAGTATGTAGCGCTGCTGTCGCAGGAGCAACTGGCGGCGGCAGGTGCTTTCTGGAGTCCGAAGAAGGTACGGTACACCGCCCCGGCCGCTTCGTCGTTCCACTACGTTCTGGCGCAGATGCCACCCAAGTTCCTGGATGAAGCGGTCAGTGCGTGGGTGCAGGCGAACAGTTCGGACGGGTAAGGGGTGCGATCGCCATTGACGGCCAGGTGATCCGCGATGGCTCCAAGGTGTGCGTGGAAGACCGTTGCACGCTGGCGGCGGCTCTGGAGCATGGCACGGGTCAGGTGTTGGGACAGACCCAGGTGGCGGATGGAAGCCATGAGATTACGGCGGTGCGACAGCTGATCCGCGAACTCGGCCTGTAGGGGCGAACAGTCACCGTCGAAGCGATGCATGCGCAGCAGGAGGCGACCCGTTGAATGGCCGAGTGTGGTGCCGACTATGTGATGACGGCGGTCCTGCAGGCCATTGAATGGACGAAGGCTGAACGGTTCGAACAGGGGGTGGAACCTGAGGTATGGTTGTCTGGAGCACCGCCGCTGTGGGGTGGTTGACCTGAGCGGTGCCGAATGGGACGGGTACTGAACGCTGCCTGGCGGCCGCCAGGCGTTTCGTATCGAACGGTGCTGCGAGATCATAAAGAGATAAAGAGTGGTAAAGTCGAACAGGAGACCGCTAATAGACTGACTTTCCTGTCGGCCGAGCAGGCTGGGGTGGAACGGATCGCCGTCTTGGTGCAGGGGGCACTGGGAGATCGAAAACCGGCTTCACTACATCCGAGACTTCAGTTGTGAAGAGGGCCGATGCCGAGCCCATGTGTGCAACGTGCCGCGCCATCTCCCCCTGAGCAACACGGCCATCTCCCTGATTTGCCTATCCCTTGCCACCGGCATTCAATCGCTTTCCGAGCTGTCCGCCATCAGTCCATGACTCCATGCTGTCCGACGACTTTTGAATTTTCCTTGTTTGTATCGCAGATTTAGAGCTAACCGAGTTTAAGTGCAAGGTGGGCCAGCCGTTCTCCCAGTGCCAGGCACAGTTTCTCTTCATCCCTGCTTAATGTCGTGTCACCGTTAAAACCAGCAAAATGCGAAACTCCATAAGGCGTTCCCCCTGTGACCGTGCTGATGAGACTAGATTCCGTGTATGGAATTCCGGTGATCAGCATTCCGTGGTGCAATAGCGGTATCATCATCGAAAGCAGGGTTGATTCCTGACCGCCGTGCATGGATGATGTGGAAGTAAAGACACAGGCAGGTTTGCCGGCAAGTCGGCCTGACATCCACAGGGAACTGGTCGAATCGAGAAAATACTTGAGTGGAGCGGCCATATTGCCAAAACGCGTTGGACTGCCGAGTGCCAGACCATCGCAAAATTCAAGGTCGTCGAGCGTAGCATAGGGGTATCCGGCTGGTGGTATTTCATCGTCTATCGCCTCTGTGGTTGCCGAAACGGGAGGCACGCGTCGAATTTTGGATTCACATCCATTCACCTTGTTGATGCCGCGAGAAATTAATTTGGCGAGCTGCAGGACGCTACCATCGCGGCTGTAGTAGAGGACTAGAAGTGATTTTGTCACTGCCACTTCAATTTTGGTCGGCTGACAGGAGTTAAGGTCCTATTGATGTGAGATGATTCATATCCACCGCGGAAAACTCAGCCAGTAAGGATAAGATGCCAATGCATCTGAACATCATTATGCAACACCCTAGAATAGCTGATGAATCAGGCAATGGCCGTTCATTTGCACCACAAATCGAACGATTTTGTTGTGGAAATGGTCTGGGACTAACCACTCCCTTTAGAGCCGCTGGCTGTAACCATCAGCCTATCAATCAATCGTACAATCTCCTCTAGACCTAAGATTTTGGCGAGCACGATAAGTGCGACTGCTTCAAAGACTCCTATTATAAGGGGACCTAAAAATGATTCCATATTTTGGAATATAAACACATTAAGCAGAGTGACAGAAACTAGAAGCCAAATAAATCTCTCTTCTTTACGATTGTCTTTTTCTTTTTCAAGACGCTCCCCTAGTTCTTGTACTTCCGTGACTAGTTTGGACCTCTCTTCTTTCCAGAACAAAGGACGTTCATGACTGTCATTTTCCACTATTTATTCGTTCTTTGGGGATCGATTTGAATGGTCAGCTGCTTCTTTTACGCGCTTGTAATATTCATCAAGGATGTCCTTGTTCGGAATGATGATATTCCGAGTTTTGGGCTCATAATTTTTAGCCCACGCGCCATGGTCCCAATGAGTAATTCCTATTAATCTGGGCCCTGAAAAGCTCTTGACGATGTCGTATGTTTTTAACAAAGTATTTGCTTCCGAACTATATTCATCTATATCTTCTACTGTAGAGAAAATATTTCGAACGGGTTTAGCACCAAAGATTTTAAATTTATGGTACAACTTTGGATGTACCGGGCCAAGGTACCATGCTTGAAAATTACCTTCGACCAAAGGAGCGTTCTGTTGGCCCAAATGAAGCATGTGGGCAATATATAGAATCTTTTGAAGTTCGAGATTGGATCTTGACCAATCTAACAAGTCCGCAAGAAATAATGCTGCAGAGGGCGAAGATACGGACATGTAAATATTACCTTTTTGTGTTCAATGCAACATATATTGCTGTTGTGTTCATTCGTAGATCGTTTACTTTTTCGTCGACTTCATAATGACAGTCATTGCAATGGTGAAGTGTATTCGGTTTTGATCGGTCGGAAGTAAAGTCGCAGGGTAGCATGAAATATTGAGCATGAATCGGTCAGTATCTCCAAAGGTTACATGCAATGTGAGCAGCGCCCCTTGAGTTCTATGGCCAATTCTCTGGAATGAAAGTTGTTTCTGTTCCCAAAATCCTTGATTTTCTCTACAAACTCCATCGAAGCGATTTCTTTAACAGCACCACAGCTATCACAAATCGCCAATATCGAAGAGCCATCTTGATGATGCTGGTTACAGGCAACAAAAGCATTGATCGACTCGACTTTGTGGATCAGTCCGATATCAAGCAACTGGTTTAATGCCCGGTACACTTGGGCAGGTGCCTTGAACCCTTCGGGTCGCAGCCGGTCCAAAATTTCATAAGCACCCATTGGGGTCAGTGAGTTGTTAACGCAGTCGTAAACCGACTGCTGTTTAGATGTCAACTGCTTCAATTCAGTACCACGTTTGATACATATTTTACATTAGATGTTAGTAATATGTTATATTATAACATAACTTCTATTTTTTCAATTTTAACATCAACAAGGTTTATATCAAATGATAAGGAAGGTTTTCGTTGCGATATGCACGGCTTTTACGTTATTCATCATTTTGCTCCCACAGGTTGTACAAGCGGAAACCCGAGTGGTAACAAGCATTAAGCCAATTCACGGTCTGGTGGCATCGATCATGGATGGAATTGGACAATCATCGCTGATTGTTAAGGGCTATGAGTCTGTACATGACTATCCGTTGAAGCCGTCCGATGCACAAATGATTGAAGATGCGGATTTTATTGTATGGGTCGGACCGGGACTCGAAACCACCATCAGCGCGGCGATCTTCAGTCTGCAGAAGCATGGAACAAGCCTTGAGTTATCCGAGATTGATGGCTTAACACAGTACAAATTTCGGTCTTCTCATATTCACGACCATAATGACCACGGCCACCGGGATGACGATGATCATGACGATCACGGGCATGATGACGATCGCAACGACCGTCACCGGGATGACGATCACGGGCACGATGGCAACCATGAGGATGATCACCGGGATGACGACGGCCATGGCGACCACGAGCACGATGATGACCATGACGAGGGACACAGTGATGACATGGCGCACGAAGATGGGCATGATGATCACTACGCATTAGATATGCATATATGGCTAGATGTAAGAAACGCTAAACTGATGTCAAAAGCGATTGCGGGAGAGCTGGCCAAAATCTATCCACAGTCTGAATCGAAAATTCATTCAAATCTGAGCGAGCTGCTGAAAAATCTCCATGCACTGGAAGATGAACTGGAACTCCAGGCCAAAGGGCTTGCTGACAAACCCTATGTCGTGTTTCATGATGCCTATCAGTACCTGGAAAGATGGCTGAATCTGGATAGTGTTGCGGCGGTAACCCTAAACCCCGAAATCATGCCAGGTGTGCGCCAGATCAAAGAAATAAGAGAAGTCGTTCACCGCACCGGCGCCCGTTGCGCATTTGCTGAACCTCAGTTCAATCCGGGGATTCTACGTATTTTGCAGGAAGATTCTGATCTTAAAATCGGTGTGCTTGATCCACTTGGGGCCGACGTCGAACCAGGACCGAATTCATATTTCGAAATCATGCGAAACATCATGCGCGAACTGAACGAGTGCCTGTCTTGATTTCAGCACTCAAAAACTGAACATGAAGCGATGCCAATTCAAATGTTCAAAGACTTCAGTAAAAAAGTTCAATTTTTCAGTTGAATTTCAGAAACCAGTCCTTATAATTCTGTTAGCACTCACTGCTGGTGAGTGCTAACTATTGTCAATTCAGATATTCAGTCAAGTGTTCAAACATTTGTTTTATTTGTGTTTGAATGAAATGCGGAAACTGATATCGAAAATTGGTTTGGATTGGAAAGGCGTACGGTTTCGACTGCGCGATTTCCTTATTTCTCTGAAATTCGTATATTGGAGGTATGCGTGAACATTCGTCCACTTCATGATCGAGTTGTCGTTCGTAGGCTTGAAGACGAACGTAAAAGTCCTGGCGGTATTGTCATTCCCGACTCCGCGGCTGAAAAGCCCATGCAGGGTGAAGTGCTTGCCGTCGGTCAGGGTAAGCTTGAAGAAGGTGGCAGCCGCCGCCCGTTGGAAGTCAAAGTCGGTGACAAGGTTCTTTTTGGCAAATATGCCGGAACCGAATTCCGTCAAGACGGTGAAGAGGTCCTCATGATGCGGGAAGACGACATCATGGCGATCATTGAATAGTTTAGATTTAACAGCAAGCAATAGGTAACTGGAGAAAAATTTATGGCTGCAAAAGAAGTTAAATTCGGTGAGGCTGCACGTAGCAGTATGCTCAAAGGCGTCAACCTGCTTGCCGATGCGGTGAAAGTAACCTTGGGCCCGAAAGGGCGAAATGTCGTACTGGAAAAGTCTTTCGGTGCGCCAACGGTTACCAAAGACGGTGTTTCTGTCGCCAAGGAAATCGAACTCAAGGATAAGTTTCAGAACATCGGCGCTCAGATGGTCAAGGAAGTTGCTTCCAAGACATCGGATGTGGCGGGCGATGGTACGACGACGGCGACAGTGCTGGCACAGGCCATGCTTCGTGAGGGTCTGAAAGCTGTTGCGGCTGGCATGAACCCAATGGATCTGAAGCGCGGCATCGACAAAGGAGTCGCCGCTGCGGTTGACAGTCTGCACAAACTGTCAAAACCGTGTTCGGACCACACTGAAATTGCTCAGGTCGGCACCGTGTCCGCCAATGCGGATGAAGCGGTTGGCAGCATCATTGCCAAAGCCATGGAGACGGTTGGCAAAGAAGGCGTGATCACTGTCGAGGAAGGCTCAACGCTTGAAAATGAGCTTGATATTGTTGAAGGTATGCAGTTTGATCGCGGCTACCTGTCGCCTTACTTCATCAACAATCAGGACAGCATGTCCGTTGAGTTGGAAAATCCGCTGATTCTTGTTCACGACAAGAAAGTGTCAAACATTCGTGAACTTCTGCCACTCCTGGAGGCAGTTGCCAAAGCCGGGCGACCGCTGCTGGTCATTGCCGAAGACATTGAAGGCGAAGCGTTGGCCACACTGGTCGTCAACAACATTCGCGGCATCGTCAAGGTCTGCGGTGTGAAAGCGCCAGGCTTTGGAGACCGCCGAAAGGCCATGCTGCAGGATATTGCGATTCTGACCGCGGGTCAGGTGATATCGGAAGAGGTGGGCATGAGCCTTGAAAACACCAAAATTGATGATCTCGGTTCTGCCAAGCGCGTCCAGATCACCAAGGAAAATACCACGGTGATTGATGGCGCAGGCAAGAAAGCGGACATCACCGCTCGGGTCAATCAGATTCGCGCTCAGATTGAAGAAGCGACATCGGATTATGACCGCGAGAAAATGCAGGAACGCGTTGCGAAACTTGCCGGTGGGGTTGCGGTCATCAAAGTTGGTGCGGCGACTGAAGTCGAAATGAAAGAGAAGAAAGCCCGAGTTGAAGACGCACTGCATGCAACCCGCGCCGCCGTTGAGGAAGGTGTCGTACCGGGTGGTGGTGTCGCACTGGTTCGTTCAGTCGATAAGGTTGACAAACTCAAAGGCGATAACGATGATCAGGATGTCGGCATCAGAATCGTGCGGCGTTCGCTTGAAGAGCCGCTGCGCCAGATCGTCGCAAATGCTGGCGAGGATGCGTCTGTTGTACTCAACAAAGTTGCTGAAAGCAAAGGTAACAACGGTTACAACGCGACGACGGGCGAGTATGGTGACATGATGAAAATGGGAATTCTTGACCCGACCAAGGTAACGCGTGCGGCACTGCAGAACGCGGCATCCATCGCTGGTCTGATGGTCACGACGGAAGCCATGGTTACGGAAATTCCAGAAGAAAAGCCGGCCATGCCGGCACCACCGGACATGGGCGGCATGATGTAATCATCTTCAGCCTCTCTACGGTTACGAAAAAGCCCTGCGCGAGCAGGGCTTTTTTGTTTGGACAATATGCTCAATAAAGTAATCCAGTCACAGATCGTCGAAATATAGCGGTGGAATCAGCGCACGAACGCATTTTAGGCCGGTGGCAGCTTTGAAAGGAGGAGATACAGAGTGGAAATGAATTTGGGAATACAGGGAATAATTCCCATCAGATCAGAAATTCAGATAATCTGGCTTCTACCGTATTCACATATTCTTCAGAAACGTCAATACCCAAGTATTTCCGTCCGAGTTCTTTTGCAGCGACACAAGTCGTTCCAGCACCTACAAATGGGTCCAACACCATATCACCTCTGAAACTGAACAGCAGCAGCACCCTGTTCGCAAGTTCCTTCGGGAACATAGCCGGATGACTGTAGTGCTTCATTTTTCGTTCTGGTGCAATCGACCATTTTCCCATCACGTACTTTTTGAACTGTTCGGTTGTTATATCAGCATTTTTATTGTGGCCACTTTTCTTGAGATCACCTTTACAAAATACCTCTACAAATTCCCACGTGTATTTCAAATACGGACTAGAAGGACTTTTCCAGCTTCCCCACGCCGTATATTTGCAGTTGTAATTGTTCTTTTCCCAAAGAATCTCACCTTTCCAAATCAATCGTTTATCCATAAGATAATTGGAAATGATGTGATGACTCGGAATGTAATCTGAAAATAATGGTTGAACATTGATGATTAAGCGGCCGCCGAATTTTAGTACTCTAATACACTCATCCAATACTTTGAACAGTTTCTTAAAGTAACCATCCCAATCAATCGCATCATCGGTGCCATCATACTCCAGTCCGAAGTTATATGGAGGTGAAGTAAACATCAGATCGATACAGTTATTCGGCAGTCTTTTCAGTACCTCTTCACTATCCCCTAAAACAACCCGGTTTTCATATTCTGTCGGTACCACATTGTTGAATTTCTCGAAACTGTGATCGTTGGCATAGAAGTGCTTTCCCCGACGCAGTTCCTTTGTCTTTCGATCAGACACCTTCCTTTCCCTGTTGTAACCGACAAATAACCGTCTGTCACCATACAGACCATAACTGCCTATGCCCCGAACCGCACTTTGTAAAGCGGTTGCAAAATTCTGTTGAAATATCTTGTCGCAATCAGGCCCATTGACTTCAGCCTGGAGATCATCTGATACATCGTCCAACTGCTTCATGGACACTTCGCGGACCCAAAGTTCAATCGAGTTGCCGTTGGATATCAATCGCAACTCGTTTTCCGCGAATTTTCGATTGACGTAATTGACTAATTCCGATATGTGAACTTCTGGCTGATCGTCCAGGTTTGGAATTTGTAAGTACAGCCGTTTGTAATTTTCAATTTCCATGGCTCTGCTCGATTCAATCTGCCGCCTAAATCTGATACCGGTATTTATCCTGTAATTCCGCCATTGAATATCCATCCGTTCAGACAGCTTGCGGAATCTCTTTTTGGCCGTCAATCACCCCAGATTATAGGCATATGCAACCCTCCGATCGAAAACGCTGGAGAAGCGATTTCACATCTTGTTCCTCAGTGTGGGTCATACTTAAGGACAACCTGCCAGTCTTTTCCCAGGTCCCGATTTGCTACCATACTGGGATGTCTTCCCGAGAGTTGATTTGGACGCGTGTCGTTCAGGTGAAGGCAGTTGGGTCATCGGTACGAGTTCGACCTGCTATGGTTTGCTGTACCCTTTGAGTATTCTGATCCAGTTGGAAGTGTTGTGTCTGACCGTCATGGCTTCGTAGTCAACCTACAGGTTTTGACGACACTCGCTGTTCTTGAATGTGTGGTAGATCGCCCGTAATATCACGGTGGTTCTTCTGAAGCCGTGCCGTGCCATCAGCAGATTGATCAGTGAATCGTACTTGACCAGGACCGCGATGATCCGCGTGGCCGGTTCGCAGCTGATCAACTCGTTCAGAGTATGCAGCCCATTGGTTCCCAACAGGTTCCAGAGTTTACGACCTGCACGGTCTGAGCTGGTTCTGGCAATGATTGAACCGCGTTTACACAGCCTGGCTGCAGACGCTGGTATCAGTTTTGCGCCTTTTGATCTGTCTGACGTTTCAGGCATTGAATCCATCGTTTGACTGCGCTGTTCCAAGGCGATGTGGACGCGCTGCAACAGTCGATTCAGATGATCTTTGCGTCAGCCGCGAAACATTAAAGCAGTCAAAATGTAATCGAATCCCAAAATGGCCAGCGAGGCCAGAACAACCGTACGCGTCGTTGCGCGGCTGATGCCTTCGGCAGAGGGGTAAGTGTCATAACCCTCAAATACGGCGATCCACGTCACAACGATTCCAAACACCACGCTCTTGATCAATCCATTCAGAACGTCCAACTTCAGATCGACACCATCTGCAATCGCCGACCAGTAAACGCCGGCATCGACGCCGAGTTGTATGACCCCAGCGAAGTACCCGCCCCAGATGCCGACGAAGGAGAACAGACCACACAACAGCGGCACTGCAATGATACCAGCCAACAGTCTCGGCGATATCACTCTTTGAATCGGATTCACCGCCATCATCTCCAATGCGGCAAGTTGATCCGTCGTCTTCATCAACCCGATTTCCGCAGTCAGCGCCGAACCGGCGCGACCCGTGTAGAGCAGAGCTGACAGAACCGGTCCCAACTCCCGAGTGAGACTGAGAGCGACTAGCAGACCCAGAGAACTTTCCGCACCAAAATCAACCAGTGTGTAATATCCCTGAAATCCCAGCACCATGCCAACAAAGGCGCCAGCCACCACAATTATCGACACGGTCAGCACCCCAACCGAGTGAAGTTGACGAATGACGAGCGACGGTCGACGGAAGAGGCTGACAAAATGTCCGACCGACTTCAGAAAGAACAGAGTCGCCTGACCGAGCCGTTCAATTAATTCGATTGTCTCAGCGCCAATGCGCCGTACCCAGACTGCCGGGTTAACCGCGCTCAAGAATCGATCCTCTGTAGTCACTGGCCGGATAATGATATGGAACGGGTCCGTCGGGCAGTCCGTGCAGAAACTGCCGCACTTCGGGCTGAGTGCTGTCAAGTAACTCCTTTGGCGACCCACTGGCGAGAACGGTTCCGCGACCGAGCAGAAAGACCCGGTCGGCGATGCTCAGGCCTTCTTCCACATCGTGAGTAACCACAATGGAGCTGGCGCGTATCGCATCGGTCAGCTCATGTACCAGTTTCGTTATGACCCCCAGAGAAATGGGGTCCAAGCCAGTAAAAGGTTCATCAAACAGCAGTAAATCAGGATCCATTACAGTCGCTCTGGCCAATGCCACTCTTCTTGCCATGCCACCGGACAGCTCGGAAGGCGACAGCTCCTGAGTGCCGCGCAGACCCACCTGTTCAAGTTTCATGAGCACCAGTTTACGGATTAGCGGTTCAGGCAGATCGGTATTTTCACGAATCGGAAATGCGACATTCTCGAAGACACTGAGATCGGTCAGAAGCGCACTGGACTGAAACATCATTCCTATGCGCCGGCGCAGACGAAACAGTTCTGGCTCCACAAGGGTATTGACCTCATCGCCCAATACGCGAATTCTTCCGCGGGCCGGTCTGTAACGCCCCGAAATCAGATTGAGCAGCGTGGATTTTCCGCAGCCGCTGGGCCCCATAATGACGCTGATGCCACCGACGGGGATTTCTATGGTAATATTGGCGAGAATCTTCTTCCGGCCAAAATTGAAATCTACCGCTTCAATGGTTACAACAGACTGTTGGTTCCCGGGCATTGAGTGAACCAGATGATGAACATCATTCGAATCATAAAGCGCTTGGTCAATCCGGACCCGCAGATCCTAATTGCATTGGGATTGACAGGCGCGGTAATGGCAATCTGCACCATCGCACTGATTGGCGGTGCCAAAAGTGAGAAAGAAAGACAGTCTTTTTCGAGCTCGGAGCTGGAAGAGCGTCAACAGATTATGGAAAACGTGAAAATTACCAGAACTGTACCAGAATTGCATATAAATTATACGATTGAAACACAAAGACTGACGCAGTATCCAGAACGGGAATGGAGTGAATTGGTTGCACCCGTATTGACTGAGCAACATGTGGACGGCACCATTCGCGTTACCACCGCTCGTACGGGCGTCATTATGAAAAACGACCATGTCATTGAATTTGATGGTGATGTCGAAATCGTCGAAAAAAGAAGTCCAGAGCAGAACGAGACGGTCAGAATGACTGCCGAGAAACTCACCGTAACTTTCTGATCGGATGCATTGATGCGCCAACCACTTGGTAAGAAAAGAATGAACAATCAAATAATTTCACCATATTTCCTGGTGCTAGGTCTGTTCCTTCTGTGCTCCGCCGCCAATGCGGAAAACGACCGTTTGACCATTGAAGCGGACACCATCCGCTACGATTCCGAAACCGGCAGCAGCATATTTGAGGGGGATGTTCTGATTACTCGGTCGGGGTTGGAAATCAAGGCCGATACCGTTGAACACACCAAAAATGATCAGGATAGTGGATTCATAACCGCCAACGGTCAGCCGGTTCAGTTCACCTACCAACCGCCCGAAGGCGGTTCGATGACACGGGGATCGGCAGATCGGGCGGTGTTCTACCTTGATGATGAGGAGATTCGAATGATCGGTGGCGCGGTAATCAGTTACGAACAGACAACATTGCGTGCTCATGGTTTGAGTTTCAACCTGCAGACGGGTGAAAGGAGAACATTCAATGAAAAAAATTCTTCGGACTCGGAGGGAAGCAGGCAGAAGACGACCATCGTGATTGATGACAACTGATTTGAAATCCGGCGCACTCCATCCTGACTTTCATCAGCTGGGAACGGTTGACTTCAATCGGTCACCTGCCCAACCCTCCCGTTTGGACATTGTCGAAATCAGCAAGTCATTCGCTTCCAGACAGATTGTCGACAAGGTCGGTTTCCACGTCAACAGCGGTGAAATTATCGGCCTGCTTGGACCGAACGGCGCCGGTAAAACAACCTGCTTCAGTATGATCGTCGGACTGGAGACGTGCGACAGCGGTCAGGTCCTCATTAACGATAAAGATATCACCAACCTGCCGATTTACTCCCGGGCCAAACTTGGCCTCGGTTATCTACCGCAGGAGCCCTCCATTTTTCGTCGGCTCAATGTCGAAGACAACATTCGCGCAGTCCTGCAGACCCAAAAGAAGCTGAATGCAAACGAGCAGCGCGCACTGCTGGAGAAGCTGCTGGAGACATTTCAGATTCAGGGGATCCGCAGCCAGTTGGGGACGACGCTGTCGGGTGGTGAGCGGCGGCGGGTCGAGATCGCACGTGCCGTTGCTCTGCAGCCGCGCTTCATATTACTTGATGAGCCATTTGCAGGTGTTGACCCGATCGCGGTCGACGATGTCATCTCGCTGATTCATATGCTGTCAAGTTGGCGGGTTGGCGTGCTGATCACCGATCACAATGTCCGTGAAACACTGAGGATCTGTACTCGAGCACACATTATGAATCAAGGCAAAATCTTCGTATCAGGGACTGCTGAGGAGATTATGAATGACGACGAGGCGAAGAGGATCTATTTTGGTAAGACATTCAGATTATAAGCGCCCGTTCGGCGGCTGGAGGTCACCGGTGAGTTGGCCGACCGAATTGTGGCGGCGTCAGAAGCATGAGTCAATTACGCGGTTTCGTGCCACCATTCAGCTTCTGCAGCGGCCGATTTCTGCTGAAGAATATGACGTATCTGACTGCGGCTGACAAAGTTCAGCAGCTGGAAACCGTTCGAATCATCAGAACATGACTGATGGTCCTGATCGCGATGTGGGGCATGATTCCCTTAGAAAGAACCTTGCTCCAGCGATATCATTTTTGGATAATGTAAGCAGACGGCACAAAATCGTGCGCAGGATGGCGAATAAGATTGTCAGACATCAACATCTGTTCTTGGAAATCGGCGAAGCCGGTATGAAACATCTGAAAATCAGCGATGTTTTCGATTCATTGAACCAGCATGAATCAACGGTCAGCCGAGCCTGCGCGCACAAATATGCGATGATGCCCAGCGGCACTTATGAATTGAAGCGATTGTTTTCCGTGCGAATCCCGAATCGTTTCGGAACTGAGCGGTCGACACAGACGGTCAAGTACGGAATCGCCCGTCCCATTGAGCAGGAAAGCATGAACTCCCCCTTAGCGATCGGCAGATTTCGAACGGTTATTGGACAGTGGTGCAGAATGATCCAGATGCGCCGTTGCGAAATTTCGATCTGAACGCAGCATGTCAATCCGCATTCTGCAACGGACAAAAAATCAATCAACAAGTACAAAGAGGTAGTGTGATGAATATATCGATAACCGGCCACCATGTTCATGTTACGGATTCGGTTCGCAGGTACATAAACAAGCGTCTGAAAAAGATTGAGAATCACTTTCATCAGCCGACCAATGTCGAAATCGTTCTGCACAAGGAACACGATTCTTTTCAACTCGAGGCGACGCTGCATGGAAAAAAACTATCAATTCATGCCCATTCACATTCCACGGACATGTTTCGAGCGATTGACACCCTGTCGAATAAACTTGACCGTCAGGTTGTCAAATACAAAGAGCGGCGGACCAATCATGGCATCAATGGACGCGGTGAACCGATCATTCGGTATTGAGCATGAGTGATGTGCCCAACCATTATTCATCAGTCGTGCGTGCACCGATGGACGTACGGCTCAAAGATGTTTTCTCCTGCGACCGCATCCGAACCAACATCGAGGTAACCAGCAAGCGTCGTCTGTTTGAAATAATCGCCAAACTCTTCATCACCGGCAGGCCGCATGCCATGAACAAGGACACCGTATTTCGTTCCCTGCTGGAGCGTGAGCGACTTGGCAGTACCTGCGTCGGCAAGGGTGTGATGATTCCGCACAGCCGATTGCACGGATTGGCGTCTCCGCTCGGCGCCGTCGTTCACCTGGCGACGCCGCTGCACTTGGAAGCGGACGACGAGGTGCCTGTCTTTCTTGCCTGCGGACTGCTGGTGCCGGCGGAGTGTTCAGATCTGCACATCCGGATTCTGGCGCGGCTGGCGGCGGGGTTCGACAGCCGAAATCTTCATCAGCAGCTCAGTCAATCGCCGGATGAAATGGAGATATTTCATCAACTGATGGCATTCGAAAGCGATACGCAGCGTTAATCACTCAATCGTCTGGACGTCGCGCGGATTCACATCCAGGTGCACTTGATTCATATCAGATCTTTTGCGGAGGTTTCAAATTAGTTCAAACGCAGACAATACTGGATATCTGAAGATCATCAGTGGTCTTTCGGGATCTGGCAAGTCAGTCGCCTTGCGTGCGCTGGAAGATTTCGGCTTCCATTGCATGGACAACCTGCCAATTCCACTGCTGAGTGTTTTTACGCGGGACGTACTGATTTCAGAGGAAACGTCCATCAGTATGGCGGCGGTCAGCATCGATTCGCGAAACCAAGAGTTTCTGGGTAACCTGAATGATGTTCTGAAAGCCGTGGTACAGCAGGGGGTCCAAGTTGAGTTCATGTTCCTGGAAGCGGAAGAGGCGATGCTGCTTAAGCGCTACAGTGAGACGCGGCGCATGCATCCATTGATGAGTCATACGGTTTCTTTGGTGGATGCCATCAAGCTTGAGCGGCAGATGCTGGCGCCGCTGTCCGAACGCGCCACCAGACACTTGGACACCACGAACCTGACTCCGCATGACCTGCGTTCATTGATTCAGGAAGATGCCGCGGAATTTCATATAGGTCGGGAAGTGCTGCTGCTCAAGTCGTTCGCCTACAAGTACGGAGCGCCACTGGATGCCGATTACGTGTTTGATGTGCGCTGTCTCCCGAATCCTTATTGGGTTGCGGAGCTCAAACAGCTTAACGGAACGCAGGCGCCGGTGCAGAACTATTTCTCCACTAAATCTGAAGTACAGCGGATGATTGAGCAGATCGATCGGTTCATCAGTGAATGGCTCTCCATGTTTCATGCGAACGGTCGTTCCTATCTGATCGTGGCGGTCGGTTGCACGGGTGGGCGACACCGTTCTGTCTATGTCGTCGAAAAGCTGGAGGAAAGGTTTGCCGCGCGTGGCATTGCCGTGCAGAAACGGCACAACGAGATTGCCTGACGTTGATTACCGGTAAGCTGACAGTTGCAAACAAACTGGGTCTGCATGCCCGGGCCGCCGCGCTGGTGGTGCGGACTGCCGCCGGCTTTGAGAGTGATATCTTTCTCAGCAACGGCGACCGTGAAGTCAAGGCAAAGAGCATTATGGGGGTGATGATGCTGGCGGCTACAAGAGGAACCGTTCTTGATCTGCGGGTGGAAGGGGCGGACGCCAAAGAAGCATTCCATGCCATTGAGGAAGTCTTCAGCCAGCGTTTTGGTGAGGAGGAGTAATTGTTTAACCTGGAAGGAGTGGGTGTCGGTTCTGGTATCGCGATCGGCACTGCCTATGTCATTCAGCAGTCGGTCGTTGGTTCGGCGGTCAGACGGGTCGAGAAAGATCAGATCGATCAGGAAATATCGCGCCTGGTGAAAGCGCTGGAGAGTACCTCCGAAAACCTCAAGGCGAAGCGCGCTGAGGTGCCGAAGAATGCGTCGAGGGAAATCGCCTCATTTTTGGACGCACACATCTTGATGGTGAACGATCCCACACTGCTTGAATCGACTGTGAGCATCATCAAAGATCATCAGTTCTCAGCCGAGTCGGCACTGACCATGCATCGCAATCAGCTGGTGGCCGTGTTTGAGAACATGGAAGACGACTACCTGCGCAGCAAGAAAGACGATGTCGATCAGGTCATTCAACAGATACACCATCAGCTGCTGATGAGTGAAAACCGGCGGCATGAACACACCGATCATACGCTGGAAGGCTGCATTCTGGTGGCGCATGATCTGACACCCGCAGACACCGTCCAATTCATGAAAATGAAAATGAGCGCTTTCGTGACCAATCTCGGCAGTCCCATATCTCATGTTGCGATTCTGGCTGGAAGTCTCAAAATTCCCGCCGTGGTTGGTCTGCATGGTGCGGTGCGGCACATTACACACGGTACGACGATTGCAGTGGATTCGAGTACCGGCAGCGTTATCGTTGATCCGGATCCGGAAACGCTGGCAGATCTCTATGCTCGGAGCGCCGAACATGAACGGCATCAGTACGCGCTGCTGGCACAGAAAGACTTGGATGCGGTGACCCTGGATGGTGAACAGATCGCGTTGCTTGCGAATGTCGAACTGCCGGAAGATGTCGGACATGCGCTCAATTACGGCGCCATGGGCGTTGGTCTGTACCGAACTGAATATCTGTTCATGAACCGCATGCATCTGCCGACGGAAGAAGAGCAGTTTCAGGCCTATGCCCATGTCGTCAAATCTTTGGGCCGGGTAACCATCCGAACGCTTGATCTTGGTGCCGACAAACAGGTTGATGGCGGTCGAAAACAAGGGAAGGTTGCCATCAATCCCGCACTTGGACTGCGCGCGGTGCGTTTTTGTCTGCGGTCGCTCGATATCTTTCGCTCCCAGCTGCGGGCGATTTATCGTGCGTCAGCATTCGGTGAGGTGAAATGCATGATTCCGATGCTGTCAAATCTTGAAGAAATGAAACAGGTGACGGCGCTCATTGATGAGATCAAACGGGAGCTCGATCACGAAAACGTCGTCTACGATCCGACGGTGCAGATTGGCGGCATGATTGAAGTGCCGGCGGCGGCCATCACGGCGGATCAATTTGCAACGGTGCTGGACTTTCTGTCTGTTGGCACCAATGATCTGATTCAGTACACGCTGGCCATCGACCGGGTTGACGATGAAGTCAACTATCTCTACGACCCGCTGCATGTTTCAATCCTGCGGCTGATCAAGAATGTTCTCGACGCCGGCAGGAACAGCGGTAAGTCGGTTTCGCTGTGCGGGGAAATGGCGAGTGATGGCCGGTACACCCGACTTCTGCTCGGTATGGGATTAAGAGTTTTCAGCATGGACCCAGGCGCCATACCTGAAATAAAGCAGATTGTCCGGCAAACCAATGTCGCGGGTACTCTCCTGCATATTGAAGGCATTATGAGCTGCCTGGATTCATCCCGTCGGATCAGTTTGCTTGATGCGCTGAACGGCGAGAGTTACCAGTTCGTTTGAACGCTGGGTCATCAATCCACATACCGGCGGCATTCGGCACACTTTACCGGAAAATAATCTGAAATCACTCGGCCGCTCGGACCGATGGTGATTGGGTTGGTCATTGAGACCAGCGAGGGCTGACCGATTTCCTTATGGCTTATGGACAAACGACTTTTCGCTGTCGATTCGGGTCGTTGCGTCCGTTACAGACAGCCGCGCAGCAAAATTCGATTGATGACATCATCCCAGATCCTGTCGGTACCATCGTTTTCGATCACTGAGCAATCATTCATTCTGTCAAGAAATTTCTTAACTCGTTCAGCATCCGCATCCCAAGCACTCGCGACGATCTCTGACAGAAGCCGCCGGAACGTGGCTGTAGAGATTCAGGTCAAGGTGCGGCAGAGCATCTGGAGGTGCCGCGATTTTAAGTTGGCGCGGGTTGGACAATGTCAATGCTCGTTCAAGTGGATGCAGGCTCAGACATCAGGACGTGGCAGTCGATATCAACGGTCGTTCACTGATGGTCCGGCCGGTCAAATCTGTGGTTTGATGTTCTCCAGCTGCCGACTGAACCCGTCCCGAATGGCCAGACGGAAATACGGAAGAATTAACCGCCGCCTCACCGGGTTGCCACAGCCAATCGGTGAGTTGGTCCCAGTCGGTGGTACCGTAGTATCGGGCCTGTTATCCGCCACCGCGGAAAGTTCCGGTCAAGGACGCGGAACGGCAGTTGATAACCGGCCGGCTAATGGACGCATCAGTCTTCTCCACAGGTGGAATGGTTCGCACAACAATTGGATAGGGGGGGGGGAGGAACGCTGAACTTATCCAGCTGACGTTGTCAAGTGCTCCAGACATACCGATCACGGCGGTAAATGATGTCGCTTCGGTCCGTTTCGATACGTTCTGCGACGAATTTGAAAACGAAGCCGCAGGGTATACGCGATCCGTCTTCGGACCGATCAGTCGGATTCCAATAGGGTCTGG
Organism: Arenicellales bacterium; assembly: GCA_965205205.1. Classification (GTDB taxonomy): domain Bacteria; phylum Pseudomonadota; class Gammaproteobacteria; order Arenicellales; family JAJDZL01; genus JAJDZL01. The sequence goes on along the minus strand of CBDBFX010000002.1, from coordinate 1,520,221 downwards.
CCGGAGTCCACCGCCCTCACGCTGAGGCTCTGCGAACTGTTGTGGAATGGACCGACTTGTGGAATCGGGGCCATTATTCAACTACAATATCAGCAGACGGATCGTTGAATTGAATGGAAATGAACAAGCTCATACTGCCAATCGGGGATCCACACTTTCGCAGCCTCCGGGAAGGTGGCTGTTACTATGTGGACAAGACGCCTCACATCCGGAATCTGGTCGAGGGATCGAAGTACTATTTTCTGTCGCGGCCGCGGCGGTTCGGGAAGACGCTGCTGGTGGACACGATGCAGGAGCTGTTCGAGGGCAGTGAGGAGCTGTTCCGGGGGCTACACATCCACGACCACTGGGACTGGTCCGTCCGCCATCCGGTGGTGCGGCTGAGCTTCGATTTCAACTATGGCGCCCCGGGCCGACTGGAAGACAGTGTCAGCAACCAGTTGGCCGCCATTGAAAAATACTCAGGTCTCGAACCGACTTCGCCGACGCCGTACGGACCGGACCGACTGTACAATCTCATCTTGGCTCTGCATCATCAGACTGGCCGTCAGGTGGTGGTTCTGGTGGACGAATACGACAAGCCGATTCTGGATACGCTGGAGACCAAGACCCTGGTCAGAGCCAACCGCGATTACCTGCGCGGTCTGTACGGCGTCATCAAGGGCTGCGCCCGATACGTCCGTTTCGTGTTCGTGACCGGCATCAGCATGTATTCGAAGGTGAGTCTGTTCTCGGGGCTGAACAATCTTTACGACATCAGTCTGGATCCGAAGTATGGCACCATCTGTGGCTATACGGATGCGGACCTCGACGCGGTGTTCGCACCGGAACTGCCGAAGCTGAGCCGAAAGGCCATCAGGAAGTGGTACAACGGCTACAGCTGGCTCGGCGAGGAAGATGTCTACAATCCCTTCGACGTGCTGCTGCTGTTCCAAAAAAGGCAGTTCGAGTCCTACTGGTATAAAACCGGCACGCCGAGTTATCTGCATGACCGGCTGGCCAGGGGCGGGCTGAACACCCTGGACCTGGAGGACCTGGGCCTGTATGACACGGAGCTGTCAAATTTCGATGTCGAAAGCATCAACATCAATGCGCTGCTGTTCCAGTGTGGCTATCTGACCATCGCCGACCGGCAGGTTCGGGGTTCCAGGGTCTACTACCCTCTGAAATATCCGAACCACGAGGTGCGCCTGAGTCTGAACGAGGAACTGGTGAGGGCGGTCACCGAGAAGCTGACGGAGGCGTCGGACCGGGGTGAAGAGCTGATCCGGCTGCTGCAGGTCAATGACTTCGATGGTTTCGCGGTGGAGATGCGGTCGTTTTATGCGAACGTGCCGAACGAGTGGTATTCGAGCAGCGAGGTGTCCCGCTATGAGGCGTTTTACGCCAGTCTGCTGTTCGCCTGTTTCATCGCCAACGGTGTGGAGGTGAGTGCGGAGCAGTCGTCGGCTGAGGGGCGGGCGGACCTGGTGGTGCACACGGGCGGTGAGACGTTCGTGCTGGAGTTCAAGGTGGCGGCGAAGGGTAAGCAGGTGGAGTCGAAGGTGATGGAGGCTATGGCGCAGATGCGCGGGAAGAATTATGCGCTGCCGCATCAGAGCCGCGGTCGCAAGGTGCATCTGCTGGCGGTGGTGTTCAGTCGGAAGAATCGCAATCTGGCGGCGCTTCGGGCGGAGCGGGCCTGAACAGGTGAAAGGGGTTCAGCAAGCCATTGAAATTAGATGGATCAGAACCCCCGATTGACGCCAATAAAACAGTCCATTACCATTTGAGTCGATCTCTCTGAGAACTGCATGGTACGGACTCGCCCGACAATCTTAACCTCCACCATCTGCATCCATTCAGTCAAGGGATTCGTTTGATGACCGCTATCGGTTCCTTTCACCTTTTCCATTGCCGTCTGCACCCGCGAACCAATGATGAATTTTGTCTGCAGTGGCATCAGAAGTGCGGATTTTCATGTACATTCCGGTGTGTGGTCTGCGTCCTCAGTACTTCGACCATCCACTGAACGCGATGCCAGCCGCTTTGTTTTCGAGTGACAATGTCAACGCGGCAACCGCAGTTAGAATGCCACGTGGTTCAGTCTCGTTCAGGCGATGGATGTTTTTCAGGTCCGATTTCGGTTTGAACACGCTCACCTAATGAGATCGAAATGCATACGGAGTCAGACACGTGCAAACCTTTGCGAAGTCGACTTTACGCCGTGGGATGATCTGATAGGGAATTCTAGCGGCTGATACTTCGCGATTTCGTCGCTTTCTTACTTGGGTAGGAAAGAACTTGTCTGCTGCGATTCATCGCAACCCCTACGGTTGCCGCGTATCGTTTCCGTATAATTCCAATTGGATTTATAGGACGGTAAATTTCCAACCGTCATCTATTCAACAGGATCAATTTATGGTGATGTCTGAGCACACTGACATTCGCAAGACCGTGTTGGAACTTCTCGAGCACGGGACGACCAGTGAACTGCGCGAGTATATCCATGACATTCATGGCGCCGACTTGGCCGCAGTGCTTGAAAGCCTACCACCGGAGCCGCGCTGTCTGATCTGGTACGAAGTCGCGGAAGCCGACATGGGCGAGATGCTGACCGAACTGTCCGACCAGGTGCAGGAAAGTCTGATCGGCGAAATGGACTCGCGGATGCTGGTCCGCGTTCTACAGACGCTGGACATTGACGAGATTGCCGAAATCATGCCGCGGCTGCCACCGCAGGTTGCCGCAAACGTGCTGGTCACACTGGATGAGCGGCGACGTCAGGGACTGGACACCGTGCTGTCCTATAGAGAGGACACCGCCGGCCGGCTGATGAATGTGGACGCACCCGTCGTGCGCGAGGGCGTCAGCGTCGCAGTGATCATGCGCTATCTCAGAGTTCTTGGCAGACTGCCCGAGTATACGGATAAGATTTATGTGCTTGACAGCCGCGGCATGTTGCGCGGCGCGGTGCTGCTGCGCCATCTGGTAACCTCAAGCCTCGAGTCCAGGATCGATCAGTGTATCGATGAAGGTCTGTTCCGCTTCTCACCCGATGACTCCGCGGAACAGGTGGCACAGGCATTTGAACGCTATGATCTGACATCGGCGCCCGTTGTTGACGAGGACGGACGACTGCTCGGCAGAATTACGATTGATGATGTGGTGGATCTGATGAAAGACACCGCCGCGAAAAACCTTTTGGCGCCTGCCGGTCTGGATGATGAAGATGACATTTTTGCACCGGTGCTTTACACGGCCCGGCGTAGAGCGCTTTGGCTGGGGATCAATCTCATCACCGCAGTCATCGCATCCATTGTGATTGGCCTGTTCGAAGCCACGATCGAGAAACTGATCGCCCTGGCCGTGCTGATGCCAATTATTGCCAGCATGGGCGGTAACGCGGGTACACAGACGCTGACCATCGTGATTCGCGGTCTGGGCATCGGCACCATTTCGATGGCTAACGCGTTTGACGTGCTGAAGAAGGAACTGCTCGTTGGCAGTTTGAACGGGCTGATCTGGGCAACGGTTGTGGCGGTTGTCTCGATTGTGTGGTATGAGAACTACCTGTTGGCAGGTATCGTCGCCGCCGCCATGCTGGTAAATATCGTCGTTTCAGCACTGGCCGGCGTGTTGTTACCCGTGCTGCTGCAGAAGGTTGGCATCGACCCGGCGCTGGCGGGCGGCGTGTCGCTCACCACCGTTACCGATGTCGTTGGATTTCTGGCGATTCTAGGCATCGCCGCGCTGGTGTTGGTCTGATTGACCCGCGCGTCGGCAGTGTGATATGACCGAAAGTGCAATCAGCACCGTACACAGTACGACCAGCGGCAGAAATTCATAGCGGGAAAAAGGTGTTGTTCCAACCGTTGGTACGATTTTCGTTCTGAGCACTTTACCCTCGCGCTGATGCAGGCTGTCAATCACCCGCCCGCGATGATCGATTGATGCAGAAATTCCCTTGTTGGCGGCGCGCACCACCGGCCGCGCGGTTTCGATGGCCCGCATTCTTGACATCTGCAGGCGCTGATGGGGAGCGAGCCGGTGGCCGAACCAGGCGTCCTCACTGATGTTGACGAGAAACGTCGCAGTGGGAAGCATCTTCATCACCTCACTGGAAAAGGCATCCTCATAGCAGATCGTTATCCCTGCCGGCTGGCCGGCCAGCAGAAGCGGCGACTGCGGCCCGGCGAATGCCGTCATATCGGATGCGGGCAGAACGACGAACTTATTCAGCCAGTCAAGCCAGCGTCGAAACGGTGTATATTCACCAAATGGTACCAGTTGACTTTTTCGATATTTCCGTATGTCGTCGCCTGAGATGGCAAAAGCGCTGTTGTAATATTGGGGGCCATTGCCCTCGTCCCATTTTTCGAGCGTACCCACCAGAAAATCAGCATTGTGCTGACCCAGCAGGTCCCAGAGTTTGATTTTTTCGAGATGGGTATCCGGATGGGGCAGCGCGATTTCCGGCCAGATGATCAGGTCCGCGTCCGAATTCATCTGACTTGCGGTCACAAAGAAATTCAATAGATGCGCCGCATAACGTCGGTTCCATTTGTGAATGACGCTCACATCGCCCTGCAGCACTGCGACTCCAATTGGTGAATGCTGCCGCTCGGTCCAGTCGATTCGGCTGCCAGCGAATCCTATCGCCAGCACCAGCGCGGCCGTCCCGATTGGAATCAGCCGCCCGCCACAGCTCAGCGCCGCGAGCGCGCCGGCGATGATGCAGACGGTGAAACTGGCGCCGAGCACTCCGCTCAGCGGTACCCAGCCCACCAGCCAGGTATCCGTCTGGCTATAACCGATGTAAAGCCAGGGAAAGCCAGTAAAAAGCCAGCCTCGAAGCCATTCCGTCAGGGTCCACAACGATGGTATCAGCGCCAGATACCGCCATCTCAGTGGGGTGCGAATGATCGCCTGCAGATAGCCGCTGAGGGCGGCGAATGACGACATCAGGCAGGTCAGCAGCACCAGTGCGGCGGCGGCCAGTATGGGTGAGGCGGAGCCGAAGTCGTGCACACTGATGTAGATCCAATTGACGCCGACGCCATAAAATCCAACACCGAAAGCGAAGCCAAGCCAGGCGGCGCGGCGTGCCGAAGCGGCATCCCACAGGCGAAACAACAGCGCCAGCGTCAGAAAACAGACAGCGGCGTAGCCAAACGGCTCGAATGCGAGATTGGTGAGCAGACCTGAGGCGAGGGCCAGCGAGGTCTGAACCGCCGCGCCGTTGTTGATCGGAAAACGTGCCGATAGCAAAGTGTTACTGTTTCTCTGAGTCAGTCGGGATGGGTTTGGGCGGCGTAACCTGAAGGAGTAGAATGCGCCTGCGGTCGGCTTTGGTCACCTTAAAACTGAAGCCGAGATAATCGAATTCATCGCCAATGTCGGGCACTCTCCCGGCCAGTTTCAGAATGACGCCGCCAATGGTGTCGACGTCCTCCTGAATATTCGCGGCAAACCGTTCATTGAACTCTTCAATTTCGGTCTGCGCATTGACGCTGAACAGGTTGCTTGTGGGCTCCGTAATCATGTCGTCCGTTTCAATGTCCGACTCGTCTTCAATTTCACCGACCATCTGTTCCAGCACGTCCTCAATCGTAATCAGCCCGGCAATGCCTTTGTATTCGTTGACGACGATCGCCATGTGACTTCGCCGTTCCTGAAATCTTCTGAGCAGAGAATGCAGGCGCATGCTTTCTGCGACGAACATGGGATCCCTAATGGAATCGAACAGGCTGAATTCCTGAGTGCCGTTGTCGTTGTGATGGTGGAGTATGTCCTTGGCCAGCAGGATCCCGCGTACCTCGTTTTCCGCATTTTCATTGATGACCGGGAATCTTGAGTGTCCTGATTCGGTTACGCACTGCAGAATCTCCTCCAGCGTCGATTCATGGTCGATGGTAACCATTTTTGCGCGTGGAATCATGACGTCTCTGACCTTGAGTTTGGTCGCACGTAGCACGCGTTCGACAATGTCCAGTTCCTCACCGCGGATGATGCCGTGTTCTTTCGCCGCGCGCAGTACCTTGATCAGGTCTTCCGTCGACTCCAGTGCCGGCAGCAGTGATCGGGTGGTGTAGTCGCGTAAATGGCGCACCCAGGTTTTGGGCAGAGCGTCAGCCAGTTTCATGATGGGTGCCCATGAAGCTGTGGATGATGCAGACCGAGACGGCGCAGGATCGCTGCTTCCGCCCCTTCCATGGTCCGTGTTGACCGTGGTCGGTCATGGTCGTAACCGAGCAGATGCAGAATGCCATGAGCGACAATTCGCGCCCAGTGAGCCTGCCGGTCCGCGTGAAACCGATCGGCCTGCCGATTGATGATGTCCGCACAGACGATCACATCGCCGATTGAATCGCTCTCGACTTCGCGCGGCAACCGATGCGCAAACGCCAGTACATCGGTTGGGGCGTTGCGTCGACGGTAGCGATGGTTCAGGGCGGTGATCTCAGCTTCGTCGACGATGCGGAGGGTCAACTCGGCGCGGTGGCGACCGCTCTCCCGGAGTGTCTCGCGTATCCAGTCTTCAATGTCAGAATCACTCGGCAGTTCGCGGCAGGAACTTGCCACCTGAATCTCAGCTGCGATCTTCACGGCCGTTCATCCGCTGGTGTCTGCGCATCCTTTTCGTAGGCGTCGACGATGGCCTGAATCAGGGGATGACGTACGATGTCCTTTTTTTGGAACCTGACAATGCCGATGTCGTTGATATCGTCTAGGATGCGTACCGCGTGTTTCAATCCGGATGGCAGTTGCCGCGGCAGGTCGATCTGCGTGATGTCGCCCGCAATGACGGTACGGGAGTTGTAGCCGATGCGCGTGAGAAACATCTTCATCTGCTCGACGGTCGTGTTCTGCGCCTCATCAAGAATGATGAACGCGTCGTTCAGCGTTCGTCCCCGCATGAACGCCAGCGGCGCCAGTTCGATCGTGCCGCGGTCCAGGAGCCGGCCGACGCGGTCAAAGCCGAACATTTCGTAAAGCGCATCGTACAGAGGACGCAGATACGGGTTGACTTTCTTCTCGATATCACCGGGCAGAAAACCGATGCGCTCACCTGCTTCGACGACCGGTCGAACCAAAACGATGCGACTGACCCAGTCATTTGCCAGTGCGTGCGCGGCACTGGCGACCGCCAGATAGGTCTTTCCCGTACCGGCCGGCCCGATGCCGATGGTAACGGATCGGTTCGCAATGCTGCTGAGGTAAGCGTGCTGAGTTCTGGAGCGTGGCCGAATGGTCGTCTTGCGGATTTTGAGGGTGACTGAATCCTCGACACGCTCATCAAAATTCAGCCCGGCGATGGCGCTCTGAATGTCCTGCGGTCCGATCACCTCGCTGTGTTCGCTCAATTCGTACAGCTCTCGCAGCAGCGTCTCGACTTCCTGTGCGGCGACCGCATCGCCATCAATCTGAAACAGATTGCCGCGGTTGGATACGCGCACGCCAAAGTGGCGTTCAATTGACTTAATGTTTGAGTTGAACTGACCGCACAGTTGTGCGAGCCGTCTGCTGTTGGCCGGTGCCATTGCGAATACATTGGCGGTGCGGGCGGTGTTCGTTTGATCGGTATCGGCCAATTCAGACAGCCGCGGGGACCTGGGTTTGGTGATTGTGAGTGACTGCGCGCAGGGAATTGGGCATGGCGTCCGTAATCAGCACGTCGACGAATTGGCCCTGCCAGGATTGCGGGCCATTGAAATTGACCACTCTGTTGTTTTCAGTACGGCCACAGATCTGGCCGCCCCGTCGCGACGCGCCATCGACGAGAATGGTCTGCACCGAACCAATCATTGACTCGCTGATGGTCGCCGCAAGTGAGTTGATGCGCGCCTGTAGGGCGTAGAGTCTTGCCTTCTTTTCCGTTTCACTGGTGTTGTCCTGCAGTGCCGCCGCCGGCGTTCCCTGCCTCTTACTATACAGGAAACTGAATGAGTGATCGAATCCAACCTCTTCTATCAGGTCCATCGTCTGCCTGAAATCATGCTCGGTCTCACCTGGAAAACCGACGATGAAATCCGATGAAATGGAGATATCGGGACAATGCGAGCGAACGTTTTCAATAATCTGCAGATAATCGCGACGCGTGTAACGTCTTTTCATGCGCGCCAGTATCTTATCTGAACCACTCTGTACGGGCAGGTGGAGGTGTTTCGCCAGGTTCGGTAATGCACCGTGTGCCTGTGCCAGCTGATTGGTGAATTCCAGCGGATGCGAGGTGGTGTATCGAATGCGACCGATGCCTTCCATTTCGCTGACATAGCTGAGCAGCGACGCGAAATCAACGGTTTTACCCTGATGATTGACCGTGCGGTAAGCGTTGACGTTCTGGCCGAGCAGGGTGACCTCGCGCACCCCCTGCTCAGCAAGCTCGTAAAGCTCAGTGATCACGCTGTCAAAGGGGCGACTGTACTCGCCCCCGCGAGTGTATGGGACGACGCAGAAACTGCAGTACTTGCTGCATCCTTCCATAATCGAGACGAACGCGCGCGGGCCGCGAACCTGTCTCGGTGGCAGGCAGTCGAATTTTTCAATCTCCGGAAACGAGATGTCAATGCATGACTGTCGAGTCGAGATGGTCTGTTCGATCAGTTCGCTGACTCGGTGGTAGGTCTGCGGGCCGAAAATGAAATCCACATATGGCGCTTTTTTCAGGATGGCTTCGCCCTCCTGGCTGGCAACACAGCCACCGACCCCGATCAACAGGTCCGGATTCATGTCTTTCCATGGTCGCCATCGTCCCAACTGGGAATACAGCTTCGCCTCGGCTTTTTCGCGCACGGAACAGGTGTTGAGCAGCAGCACGTCGGCCTCTTCGGGATTGTCAATGGTCTGAAACCCGTGTGAGTCGACCAGTGACTCGGCCAGTCGGTCCGAGTCATACTCGTTCATCTGACAGCCAAAGGTTTTGATGTAGAGTTTTCTGTTCACTGCGACAACGGTCATCCCCAGCTGGATGCTCGATACGTGTTCGGATCTGTTGGTTGCGTATGCACTGTCATTGTATCAGCAGTAAGCTCATGTGTACTAATCCCAGACATCGGTACTGAGATAACGCTCGCCCGTATCGGGCAGAATCGCCAGCAGAGTTTTACCCTGCGATTCCGGTCGCCTGGCGATTTTCAGCATTCCGCTGGTCGCCGCGCCGCAGGAGATGCCGGCAAAAATTCCTTCGTCCTTGGCGAGGTAGCGGGTCGCTTCGTAGGCTTCTTCCGTCGTGATCGGTATGATCTCGTCGTAAGAGCCGGTGTTAAGAATCTCAGGGATGAACCCTGGTGCGGTACCCATTATTTTATGCTTGCGGGCAATGCCAGTGGACAGAATCGGCGAGTCAGCCGGTTCTGTGGCGACGATGGTGAGATGCGGATGACGATCTTTCAGGTACTGATGCAGGCCGGTAATCGTTCCCCCCGTTCCCGTTGTACAGATCAGAATGTCAAGACCGGCGCCAAAGTCGTCCCAGATCTCATCGGCCGTCTTTTTGTGGGATTGCGGATTGGCGGGGTTGAAGTGCTGGCCGACGAAGAAGTACCCTTTTTCTTTCTCCAGCTGGCGCGCCCGGTCGATCGCGCCTTTGGTGCCGAGTGCGGCCGGCGTCAATATGATTTCGGCACCGTACGCCCGCAGAATTTTTTTACGTTCCTCGCTCATGTCTTCGGCCATGGTGAACGCCGCACGATAGCCTTTGTACGCCGCCACCATCGCCAGGCCGATGCCGGTATTGCCGCTGGTCGGTTCAATGATCGTATCGCCGGGCTGCAGCAGTCCGCGCCGTTCCGCGTCGACGATCATGTTCAATGCCGGCCGGTCTTTGACTGAGCCAGCTGGATTGAAACTTTCAAGCTTGACCCAGACGCTGACATCTGGCGGGGCCTTGGATCTGTTCAGGCGAATGACGGGTGTTCCGCCAATCGTCTCGAGAATGTTATCGTACTTCATTGGTGTTGAATGCGTGTTACCAATTGAATCCGAATGCTCGCTCGGCGGGAGGCGGGATCAACAGAAACAATTGAATGGTTGTGTTTTAGCAGTACTGTAAAGTAACGAGTCATTGCATCAGGTGCGGCAGCGGGAGCGGGCCGTGGGCTGATCAATCAGCCGCCCCGGTTCCGCCTGATTTCCATAGCCGAAATTTTACCGTCTGATTGCGGCTCAGTTTTTCTTACATTGAACGGAAAACATTTCAAATGGACTGCAGTCCAGTCGTGCGGCGCTTAAACGCCGTCCCCAGCAGCATCCGGAATCAAGCGCGAGGATACCGGGCTGCTGATGCACGCCTAGAGACGACCAATGCCCGAACACGATTGTCGCATCAATGGGCCTGCGGGTTGGATACTCAAACCAGGGAATCAGTCCGGATTGCTGTCGAGTGGGTGAACGAACTTCAGCAAAATCCATTTTTCCGCTTGTGGTGATATACCGCATACGAGTCAGTGCATTGATGATGAATCGGGTCCTGTTCCAATCTGTGTGAGATTCGCGCCAGCTCCGCGGTTGGTTGCCAAACATGTTACTGAGCAATTCAAAGCGTTGCGAACTCCGCAGCATCTTCTCAATCAGTCGCGCGTGGCGCAGGCAGTCTCCAAGAGTCCAATCGGGGTGTACGCCAGCGTGAGTAGCGAGGATGTTTAACGTCGGGTCGTGAATGGCCAGCGGTCGGGTGCAGAGCCAGTCGCAGATGTGTTGGCGGTCCGGCGCCTCGATCAAATCATCAAAACGATCGGACTCCCGCGCCGTTTTGGTGCCTTCGAGTATGGCCAGCAGATGCAGTTCGTGATTGCCCAGGACGATATCTACCGAAGATTCATATCTCATTGCATAGCGCACGACATCCAGAGAACGAGGTCCACGGTTCACCAGATCGCCCACCAGAATCAGTCGATCGCAGCTGGGGTTGAATTTAATTTTATTGAGGAGTTTTAGAAATGGCTGGTAACAGCCCTGCACGTCGCCAATCGCATATGTTGCCACGGTCACTTCACCCGGTCGGTCTGAACAAGATGAATTTAAGGAGAGCAGACTTTGTTCAAACGGGTCTGCAGGTAGCTTTCTCGCGCGAAGATGTACGGGTCAGGCTGCTCGGCTAGAATTTCTGTGAAAGGGATGAGCTGAGCTCGACGACTGACCCACTGCGCATTCTGCACGAACAGCTGTTCTTCGGATTTCTTTATTCGCGAGATAAGGTAAGTGTGTCGGCTGTGGAGCACGGAACCGGTGATGGATCTCGGTGTGGATGGTCCGACGATGGGAAGCACGATATAGGGTCCGCTTCCGATTCCCCAGTAGCCGAAGGCCTGACCGAATTCGTAATCGACGTATTGCAGTTCGGCCGCTCCTCCAATGTCGATGAAGCCGGCTAGACCCAGCGTTGAGTTCATGGCAAATCGTGCCGTCGACTGGGCGGCGCCGCGGGCGTTGCCCATCATGATCGCAGCGACGATATTTCGGGGTTCCTTGAGATTGTTAAAAAAGTTGGCAACGGCGCGCTGAAATTCCCTGCTGGTTCGATTTCGGTAGAGATAGGCGGTTGGCGCAGTTATATTCCGGTCAAACGCAACGTTGAAATTGAACATCGCGCGGTTGTAGGATTCAAATGGATCTTTGGTTTCGACGTACAGTTCCGGGTCGAGTGCGTCACAGGCCTCGGGCTGGTGGTTCTTTGCACAGCCAGCAAACAGTGCAGGAAGCAGCAGGATGGATAGGAGACGATATTTCAAGTTGCCTGAGACCTAACTCGAATCAAAGGGAAATCTGTTATCTGGTGAGCGGCGGTCGTATGGCCATATTGCCTGCATCAGACGCACTCCGAAACACGGAGAAAGATACCTGAACCTGAACTACAATATTGCCAATCAATTCCAGTGAATGCTCACTCAATTTGAGAACGACATGAAGTCGGCATTATAAGTTGTACGCACTATTTCTTCATCCCTTTCGACTGTTTCAGAAACAGCTGTTGGTTCTGACAGTCTGTATTCTATGCACTGTCCCAGATGCAGGTGCCGTTGATATCGAACAGACTGCCAGTACGCTGTTCAAGTCGTTTACCAAAAACAATTCGATTGATCAACACCTGGACATTGATTCCACTTCTGCCATTGCCGTGCAGGATTTCTATATTGCGCTGCTGAGACCGACCTGGGGTATGGATGTCGGCTACTCGGCGCTGGCGACCGATGTCGAAAACAGTGCATTTGATCCGCCAACAGGTGTTTTGCTGGAAAATATGTTTACCGGCACGAGGGCCATTATTGACCGATCGCTTGGGATCGACATGCAGGCGGCGGCGGAGTTGTTTTTTCGGGTGAAATCCGGCCATCTAAACTCGGCGCATGGTCGCGAAGAGGCACTGATGGCGTTGCATTCGATCATTCCAGGCGTGCGCCTGTCTGATGCTCGGTTTGGGAAGGTGGCCGCATCATTGGACGCGCCTCTGCTGTCGGCGGCCAATCTGGAAGTGCGAATGTGCGTGCTGGGAGGTGCACTTGAACTGGACGGTGATGCGTCCTGGATTGAAAGGCTGGCGAATTTCTCAGTTGTGATGTCGGACCAAAATAAAAAACAGGTTGGGGTAAGCCGGGCTTCAATGTCGGTACATCCTCTGGATGCGGTGCTTGCCACCCGCGATGCGCTGCTTAAGCGGGGCATCCAGCTTGCAAAAGGTGATATTTTAGCGATCGGCACACTGACCGACGGCTACGGTGTCGAGCATCTGACGCGACTGCGGGTTGATTTTGAAGGATTGTCTGAGGAACGGCCGGTATTCGTTTATATGGGATTTCGGTAACCGCTGCCCATCTCATTCGGACGATTGAAACAGGTCGATATGGCTTGTAAAGGGTTGATATTCGCGGCGGGAACGCAGGCAGACTCGCACCGGCCGATCAAAGGGGTTTTTGGATTGGATTCAACGTTGGCTGAAACTCCCAAAATCCGCTTCACACTGGCTGTATTGGTTCAGGCAGGAGTGCGTCAGGCGATCATCGGTGCCACTCCGGAAAATGTGGCGGTCCTGCATTCGCTGCTGGGGGACGGAGGCTCGGTTGGTGTGGAAATATCTTACCTGTTACTTGAGGCTGACAGTAGCATCGAACGGGCGCTCAATTTAGGTTCGCGATTCATCGCTGACAGCCATGTCTTACTCGCCTCGCCCGGGGTCTGCTGTACTAGGTTCATGATGCAAGACGTATCGTCTGTTCCAAGAAATGGATTTGTGAGTTTCAGAATGCGGAATGGGGCAGTCGGGGTTGATGACCGGCGGCCCGATCTGTTGGTCATTGGCAACGGCTCGCTGACTCGGTTGTGGCATCATTCGGATGATCAGTCAGTCGGGTCAAGGGGTGTGGATGAGTTCAGGCGTACTTGGATGAATCGGTTCAAATACTGCGATATGGATCTGACTGATCGATGTGTTTTCTTTAGGGTGGAAGATGGCATCGTCATTGATGGTTCATTGCTCGATGAAGCGGTACTACATGAGCTTTTGGCGATTGATTTTCTGGTGGACGCGGATCGAAACCAATTGAATCTCGGTTGATATTGATATCTCAAAAGATCGTCGAATTCGATAAAAGATCACCGCGTTGAGAATTCATACGTTTGCCTCACTGACTTGGATAGATTCTAGCTTGTGATTCGGGAAGCAAGGGGTTGAAAATGCATGAATGGGGGCATGGATTATTGGTGATGTAGAGGCTGAATGGCAGGCGGAATTCATGCTAGGCTGATGGATAAATTCGATAACCAGTCAGTTAAGATCTTATTGAAAGAGTGTCTGCATCAGATTTAAGACCTTGAAATTCATTTTGATGGGATACAGCAAATCTAAGAAGTTGTACCCCTTCTAATATGAATAAAGGTGCGCGTTATGGTCGTCTCCATCACATCTTCCATATTCACATGGCCGCAGGCGGTCCTGCCGAAGTCGTCGGTGTGGTTGTTGCAAGCGTTCAAGATCTGCCCCAACAGCAGGGAGCCGAAGCTGCCCAGAGTCCTTCTGGGACCTCGTTTGAACCCCTGATACCTCAGTGCCATCGTAGAATTTCGCGTCCATGATTTTGTCCATCCTGCGTTCGTAGCGCAGCGATCTGTACCAGGATACCTCGGCGAGAACCGGGTCCGGCACCGCCAGGGAGATCCGAGAAAACCAGAACTGTCATCAGGTGCCCGAATTCCGTTCCCGTTCGGATGTATACTGAAATCCATCAGGAAGACGAACGAAATCCTGTATGAGGTGCATCATGGAAACCATGTCGGTGGAGCAGAAAAAACTGAGTCTGGACCGGTTCTCGAAGCGTACGGACAAGCAGCCGGCACTTTATTTCGTGGGTCGGCGAGACATTCTGACAGGCATTGAGGACACGGTTGGTGAGATGCGGCGGTTGATCGACGGCAGGGAGATGTCCGACATCATCAGATCCCGAACGAACCTGTCGGACGAGTTAACTTGGCTGGTGCAAGGCGCGCCGGGGGCTGGCAAATCGGCCCTGCTCAGCCATCTTCGGCAGAGTTGGGCACAGCGATCGGCCGGACCGATTTCAATTAGAGTAAGCACCAAGGATCTGAAGGACGAGGCGGGTCTGACCGCTGTGATTGCGGACTACATCAGGAGCGGCGGCGCAGATTATCTCAACCGTATTAAGAACCTTGAGATGGAGGGCGGTCCGGATTTGGGAGTCATCGGGGTCAACATCAGGAACGCCGAGACAAAGCCGCGCGGCGCTCTGACGCTGAGGCATCTGTGGCGTCTATATGATAGGAGTCTGATGGAAACGGTTCGGGACCATCTGCCGGAACGGTATAGGTCCGCGTTGCCGGTGCTTCGGCCGGTGGTGCTGACGATTGATGAGATTCAGAATCTACGGCCAGAGGGTGAGGAGTTGTTGTCGTATCTGCATCTGGGTGAGCACGGGCTGCCGATCATGATGGTGCTGGCAGGTTTGGCTTGGTCGCAATCGCGTCTGGCGGAGGCGGGAATATCGAGATTGAGCGAAGGGCAGATGAGGACTCTGGCTCCGCTGTCTGAGTCGGAGGCGGCCGAGTCGGTGCGTCACCTGCTGGAGGCACATCAGATTAAGGGGTTTGAGGATGCCGCCATTGCCGGAAAGATTGCGGCGTGGTCTAATGGCTGGCCGCAGCACCTTCACAACTACATGTGCGTGCTGGCGCAGGAGCTGAGGGATAATGACTGTAATCTGATTAGGGTTGACGAAGCGAGAGTGCGTGGTGCGGGTGACCTGATGAGAAAGAACCACTATGTGAATCGTCTGATTAGTTCCCGCATTACAGCCTGTGCCAATTTACTGGCCGATATTGCTGAGGTAATAGGAAAAGATGGCTGTGACGAGTCGATGATACTGAAGTTACTTCGTAAAAGGCCTTGGGATGAGGAGCGAGACCCAGCCGAAACCATGTCACAGGACATGAAACCACAGGAGTTCATTGGTGAAATGATCAGAGCCGGCATTATTCACAGGGAAAATGACCGCGTCATCATGCCAATCCCGTCTTTCCAGCAACACCTGATTGATCGCAGACTGAGCAATTAACTCTGAATATTTTGGTGAGCCGGCATATCGCACGCTCACCCTTTTCGGATGTAGCAGCCAAGAGAAGCATAGCGAATAGATCATAGCAGCAGGTTTTCCACTAACCTCTTCATGTTTCATCCTCAAGGTTTTGCCGGCACCACTCTGGTCGATTCCGATTTTATGTGACATTACGATTCCAGGAAGAACTGCTGTAAGCAGTCAACGAAAATTACGATGGTTCCGATGTAATCCTGCATTCCGAACGGGGTACTGAGCGAATGGATGGTTTTGAATTTTCCAGTTGAGAAAACGGTTGCAAAGGATGTTCCATAGACTCACGAAATAAAGCGCCTCTTCCCTGTCGGAGCACTCTGAAAACTCCGTCAGACCCCTTTCTTTTTCCTCACACCGCATGGCTTCCATGATGCAACAGGTCAGTCGCATCGACTGCATTCACCGGTGTGAAGCGACCGTCAAAACCTGACTGCGGTTCTGGTTTTCTCAGGCCTGCTGGCGGCCCCGGCCGCAGTGTTCGCGGAAGCGTCCTGGTACGGCTCGCTGCGCGGCGGCGTCCAGCTGGACAAGGGCATGGACGCCAAATACTACGACGGCGGCTCGCGCTGGGGCATCAAAGGCGCCAACGAGATTTCGGAAGGCCTGTCCGCAGTCTACAACTTCGAGCACAAGATCAGCACCGCGGACGCCGGTCAGCCCGGCGGCCGGCTGGCCTACGTGGGCCTGTCCGGCGGCTTCGGCAAGCTGACGCTGGGACAGATCTGGAGCGCCAGCTACAACCACACCGGCGGCATCCGCGACATCGGCAACTGGTTAAGCAGTTCGGATACCAGCGGCCGGGTCGGCAGCGCCCTGTCGTATGCGTTTTCGGGCGACGCCTTCAGTCTGCAGTTCGACGCCATCATGGACGGTGACAAAAACACCGGCAAGGCCCTCGACCAGTGGGAACTCGGGGCGACGGTGAACATCGGCGACATCGGCAAAGTCGCCTTCGCCCATGTGAGGAAGGAAGACGTCAGGACGGGCACGAAAACGGTGACGACGACAGGGACCGAGACCGTGGCGACGGGGCGCAAATTCGTGAGAGTGACCAAGTGGACGAACACCGGCAACAGCGCCAACCAATGGCTGTACAGTCCGAAAAAATGGTCGGACGGCGCGAAAAGCACTTGGGCCATCAAAAAAGCTGGGACTAACAACGCTCTGGATGCTAATGGCCAGTTTAAGGAAGAATTTGAAGCAGGCACGGAGATGACGGTCTATGTTCACCCAGCAACCGTTTATGTCAAATTGCCAAACACCGATTATGACGCGGCGAAAAAACAACTGAAAGATTCGGTGGCGGGTGAAGTTCATGGTCATCCGACTCCTCCTACCGTAATCAAGGGTACTATTGATGATGCTCCTAGTAAGAGTGTCCTAGTTGATCCTGGCTTGACTTTTCGGCATGGTGTTGCGTGTGATCCCATCACCCCACCAAGAGACGAGACTAAATGTGCAAAGACTACCATGTATCAGGCCCAGTTGCAACATAATGCAGTGGAAACGGGCATTTTTTGGTTCGCCCCGGGGCATGTTGAGGATGAAATGGAAACCAGAACAACAACAACGGAAACAGAAGTGGACACCTTCGACTATGGCGAGAAGTCGAGTCATATGTCGGCATCGTTTGAGATCGGGGCGGTGACCCTGGGACTGGGCCATTCGACGGCGACATCCATGGACCCGACGAAGACGAAGAAGATGAGGACGAACTACATTGGCGTCAAGGGTGACATCGGTGACAGCGGGCTGAACTGGCGGGCCTGGTATCGGACCAAGAAAGATTTCAGCGGTGCGAAGTCGAAGCCCTGGGGTCTCGGTCTGGGCAAGGACCTGGGCGGTGGCGCCTGGGCCTATGTCGAGCATTCAAACGATGGCAAGAAGGGTAACGATAAATCCAGCAGCACGGTGGTCGGCCTGGGGGTGAATTTCTAGCGACCGGCTTTCACATCGGTGAGAATGGAACGGGGTGCGATAGCACCCCGTTTCGTTTTCGATTCGGGTGAATATGAATCCGCCTCAGATCATCAGATTTACCGTTTATGATCTTTCTTGGCAGACGGGTTTGAGTCCACCTTTCACATGTAACTTCCGCAGGCCACCTCTGCACCCGACCTCGTCATCGCGGAACATTTGTTTCGCCGCACCATGGATGTGAGAAGACGGTGCGGTTGCAAACCGCAGTCCTGAAATATGACCGTCGGCTCACTCCGTCTCAGGTCGGTTCGTGCAGTGCATCGCAAAGTGGTCGTCTACCGATACTGCTGAATCGGTGTCGGACGGTGAATCTCAGATGCCTGTCTTTCCTCCGCGTTTTAGGCGGAGCTCAAAAGAAACGGGGTGCTTTCGCACCCCGTTCCATTCTCACCGCTGTGAAAGTCGGTCGCTAGAAATTCACCCCTAGGCCGACCACCGTGCCACTGGATTTCTTGGCGCCCTTCACACCATCGTTCCAATGTTCGACATACGCCCAGGCGCCACCGCCCAGATCCTTGCCCAGACCAATGCCCCAGGGCTTCGTTTTCATGCCGTCGACATCCTTCTTGTTCCGATACCAGGCCCGCCAGTCCAGCCCGGTGTCGCCGATGGCACCGTTGACGCCGATGTAGTTCGTCTTCGCCTTCATCGTCGTCATCGGGTCCATGGACTCCATCGTCGAATGACCCAGTCCCAAGGTCACCGCCCCGAGCTCAAACGCCGCCGACACGTGATTCGACTTCTCGCCATAGTCCATCTCATCCTCTACATGCTCCGGGAAGAAAGTGAAAGCAGCACCACCAATATTATCTTCTCTCTTCTTAAGATTAGCTGCATAGATGGTGGTTTTTACACAATTGGTCAGTTGTGCTGGGTTTCTGTGTGCGGTGGTACACGTGTTGTCGTCGCTGGGATACGTAGGATATGTTCTAGTGTAACTCGCACTTACATGACCCTGGGCATTATTAGTCGCCGTAGCTTTCAACTGGTTTTTCGCCGCGTCATAATCAGCGTGACCCTTTTTCACATAAATGGTTATTGGCTGAACAACGATCGTCATCTCCGTTCCGGCTTCAAATTCTTCTTTAAACTGGTTGTTACCAGTCCCCGCCGTTCTGATTGGTGCGGCTGCCTTCTTCTGCTCTGCCGCTTCCGACCACAGTTTCGGGGTGTAGTACCATTGGGCGCCGTTGGTCCATTTGGTCACTTTCACTATTTTATTGCCCGTCTTGACGTCTTCCTTCTTCACATGGGCGAAGGCGACTTTGCCGATCTCGCCGATGTTCACCGTCGCCCCGAGTTCCCACTGATCGATGGCGTTGCCGGAGTCCTTTTTACCGTCCATGATGGCGTCGAACTGCACGCTGAAGGCGTCGTTCGAATAGGCGTAGGACAGGGTGTTGCCGATCCGGGCGCTGGTGTCCGGACTGCTGTACCAGTTGCCGATGTCGCGGATGACGCCGGCGTGGTTGTAGCTGGCGCTCCAGATCTGTCCCAGCGTCAGCGAGCCGAAACCGCCGGACAGGCCCACGTAGGCCAGCCGGCCGCCGGCCTGGCCGGCGTCCTCGGTGCTGAACTTGTGCTCGAAGCGGTAGACCGAGGACAGGCCTTCCGAGATCTCGTTGGAGCCCCTGATGCCCCAGCGCGAGGCGCCGTCGTAGAATTTGGCGTCCTGCCCTTTGTCGAGCATGACGCCGCCGCGCAGCGAGCCGTACCAGGACGCCTCCGCGAACACCGCGGCCGGGGCCGCCAGCAGGCCTGAGAAAACCAGAACCGCAGTCAGGTTTCTTATAATCTTCATATCTATTCTCCGTAGTTTAAAAGTAAACGAAAATAATTTCGCTTTATTGCTCGGTAAAAAATTATCAACGAGTCTTTCTTTGACCCTAACTCCAGTTACCTAAATTAGATGTAAATCCTATAAACTTACGGATTTTATGTTGCGCATCTGCAACAATTTAGACCCGACTCCGTGTTTTCCAATCAATTGATTTCCGTAAATGCACAATGCGGAATTCTTCATCTTGATGCAAAGTACCTAAACTGAAGGTATCAATATTCGGCGGTTAACAAGTAATTTGGATTGTCATAAATCAGAACTTGCAGATGCCTTAAGTGCTGGCCGCATATGATGTGATGCTAGAATAGATCCAGCAGATTGCAGGTGCTGGCAAGCCTGAGCACTGTGAAGCGCATGGAGTTGGTGCACCCGGACGAGGTGATTGATCGACTGTTCGTACCTGTTCATGGCATCTCCTTCGAACAGTTGCCGATGGAACGCTGTGGGGGACTTGGCTACGACCGATACCCCGTTTTATGGCAGTCAGGGAGGTCGTTACCTTCACAACTGTTATGACGGCTGCCGCCATGCATCTTCCGTGATGGGCAGTTGCTATGCAGTCGGCTTCGCACGGCGGAATGGAATGATGTGTCTAGTTAAAATCGTGCCGTTTCGGGATGTTCCCGTGGACAGATTCAGAGGTTGTGTGGGGACTACGAGGTGAAGTCCGCCATCGGTGTGGCGCGCAACACGCATTCAGTGGCGTTGCTAGCGGCAGAGATGGAGGCGGTCCACCTAGTAGCATAAATGCACCGATGCGTCGGTGCGATGAGTTTAGTTCTCACACCAAACAGTCGTGGTGGCAGGCGCGGCGGGTGGTCGGCTAGACCGAACATAAGTTTCGAGGTGCCAACCCGCGCTTTGTGGTGTCCTGTCTGACAGCGGACGAAGTGGATGCTCAGTGCTTTTATGAACAGAAATACTGTGCCCGTGGCGAGAGGGAGAATCGTATCAGAGAACAGCTATTGGATCTGATCGCCGATCGCACAGACTAGTGACCAATCAGTTGTTTCTTGACTTCGCCTCGCTGGCACTTACATGCTTACCGGTGTGTTTGTCTGCCAATATACCAAAGGCGCACCAGACTGACGCGTACGCAATTCGGCATGATGAGCCTGAAATTTATCAAGGTCATCGTGCGCACCCAAGTGCCCACTCGACGGGTGTGGCTGTTGATATCGGCATCTTATCCGTCTGCCGAGGTGTTCGTCGTCTAGGTACTGACAGTTTAAACCGTCTGCCATTGTGGAAGCCACCTGACCTGCGCTGAGTTTAATTTGGACCGTACACAGGGATACAGGTTCCTATCGCCGTCAGAAGCAGAGGCGAGGGTGGCATTCGTCCTGACGATGCCGGAACCGATCGATCCAGCACAACAGGGCATTACAGGTAGGTGTTCAACTGTACCGTCGTCAACGGTTTTATTGGATGGTGCCGGTTTCGGTGACCGATCGGTTAAATTGACACTTGGCACAGGTAATTTCAATCAATGGAATATGCAGGTTAGTATTCGGCAGTCGGCAAGTGATTTGGAATGCCGTTAACCGGAACTCACAGATTTCTTCGGTACGGGCCGTCTGAACGTGGGTAGTTTTCATTTTCAGTAGATTCGTAGATTCAATTCTAGAGCGTTGCAGATTACTTTTGCAGTCACACAATTTCGAAATCCATAACCAATAAATTAGGAATCCATTACATATAATTTGTTATGCACTAGGGGCCGAGGTGGCGAAATTGGCAGACGCGCTAGCTTCAGGTGCTAGTGGGGGTAACCCCGTGGAGGTTCAAGTCCTCTCCTCGGCACCACATCGTTTCCATCGGAGATTTTCAACCAACCTTCTTTTTTGAGATGGAACCCGAACAGAGTTTATGGTGAGTTGCTGAACATGGACTGAATTTCTGTAACAATTACTTGAATCCTTTGGATATGATGGTACAGAAGTATGGTAGTGGGATGTGGTCTGTAATGAATGGCTAGGAATATTGAGGAAAATATTGGCACGCCCGGAGGGACTCGAACCCCCGACACCCAGGTTCGAAGCCTGGTACTCTAATCCAACTGAGCTACGGGCGCGTAATAATCTGCTCTCGCTAGTATTGATTTCAACTTACGTGCGTAAACCAGCGCATTCTTAACATTTCCAATTTACATTGAATTGCTGACAACTACCTTAATTTGAAACATGCAAAGCGGCGGGTTCTCATTTTTCAAATTGTTCGGCAAGTAAACTAATGAAGTCCAAAATTATACTTGCGCCTGCAAGTGATGTTATTTCTCCGATATCGTAGGCTGGAGCGACTTCAACGAGGTCCATGCCGACGAAATCAATATTTCCAAATCCACGGATAATCGTCTGAGCCTGCCAGGTTGATAGACCGCCAACAACAGGAGTTCCAGTGCCGGGAGCAAAGGAGGGATCCAGACAATCAATGTCAAAAGTCAGGTAAGCCTTATTGGTCCCTACAGTATGCAACGTTTCTTCAATGACCGCATCAACTCCATTACGGTGAACGAAATCTGCATCCATGATGTTGAAACCATGCGAGTCGGTATTCCAGGTACGCAGGCCGATTTGTACTGATCGTTCGGGAACAACCAGACCTTGACGAGCTGCATGAAAGAACATTGTGCCGTGATCGATTCGCTCATCCGGTTCTTCCCAAGTATCTGAGTGCGCATCAAAATGAATCAGTGATACGGGACCATATACTTCACGTACGGCTTTGAGTATCGGATACGTTATGAAATGATCGCCACCCATGGTAATTATCTTTGCACCCTCAGCCAGCAGGCATCGTGCATGTGCTTCAATCTGCTCTGGAATTTTGTCTGGATATCCATGATCAAGTGCACAGTCTCCGTAATCGCTCACTTTAATGTGGCTAAAAATTCGACTGTTCCACGGCCAATTGCTACCATCCCAAGCAAGTTGTACGGATGCAGTTCTAATTCCGCGTGGACCGAAGCGAGCTCCGGGCCGATTGGTTACCGCAAGATCGTAGGGCACGCCACTAATAATCACATCAGAAGCACTGATATCCCTAGAATAGGGACGACGAAGAAAGCTAAGTGCTCCCGCATAAGTCGACTCATGCCCCATATCTGCTGGATTGGAATGAGTCAAAGATGCATCACCCATTTCGTTTGCCATCATCTGTCATATACAGCTTATAGTTTTAGCTCTCGTTTGATAATTGAGCCTTTCTGAGAGTGCCCTGATCATTGAAATCGATTTATCCGTACCTACTTGTGTATCAACTCACGTAATAGCGCAGTTTGAATTTCTGCAATCCGCGTAAACAAACCACCGCCATTTGTCTGGAAATCTGTCCTCATGCTTACGATGCTCCTTTCAGTCAGATCTTCAGTTCGCGTTTAAGCAGCTGGCTGACAGATTTTGGATCTGCCTTGCCATCCGACCGCTTTATGACCTGACCCACGAGAAAGCCAAGAATCTTGTGATTGCCTGCTAATATTTTCTGAACTTGCTCTGAATTTTCTTCAATCACCTGGCAAACTAATTTCTCAAGTTCCACCAATTCGTCCATCTTTCTTAAACCTTTATTCTCAATAACCGAATCGATCGATTGCTGCGGTTGTTCCCACAATTCTTGTAATAGTGTCTTTCCGCCCACACCTGATATTGTTCCATCGGTGATTTTAGATACAAGTTCTCCGAGTGTTTCAGCATCAACCCTTGAATTTTGTATATTCAAACCGGATTTGTTCAGGTAACTTGCGAGTTCAACATTAATCCAATTCGCAATGATTCTTGCATTTTCCGGCGACAACTGTAGTGCCGCTTCAAAATAATCAGCTGATTGACGAGTTTGTGTGAGTTGCTCCGCATCCGATTTCTTTAAGCCAAACTGTTTCATAAAACGCTGTTTTTTCTGATTCGGCAGCTCCGGCAACTCCGCTCGCACCTCATTGATGTATTCTTCCGTGACTATCAGCGGCGGCAAATCAGGATCTGGAAAGTATCGATAGTCTTGAGCATCCTCCTTACTGCGCATGGAACGGGTGGTATTGCTTTTGGAATCATAGAGACGTGTCTCCTGGACCACCGTACCACCAGACTCCAAGATTTCAATCTGTCGACTGACTTCGACTTTGATGCCTTTTTCTACAAATCGGAACGAGTTGATGTTTTTGAGCTCAGTTCGTGTGCCCAATTCTTTCTGTCCCATTGGCCGTACGGAAACATTGGCGTCGCAGCGAAATGAGCCTTCCTGCATATTCCCGTCGCAAATGCCGAGATACGTAACAAGATTGTGCAGTTTGCGCATGTAGTCAGCCGCTTGAACCGAAGAACGAATTTCAGGTTCAGACACGATCTCCAAAAGTGGCGTGCCGGCGCGATTTAAATCGATTGCTGTTGCGTCTTCAAACTGATCATGCAACGACTTTCCGGCATCTTCTTCAAGGTGCGCGCGTGTAAGACCAACCACGCAAACTTGACCATCAACTTCCGTCTCTAGCGAACCACCAGACACGATCGGAATTTCATATTGGCTGATTTGATAACCTTTTGGTAAATCTGGATAGAAATAATTTTTCCTTTCAAAAATTGATTTGCGGTTAATCGTTGCGCCCACCGCCAGGCCAAACATCACTGCCATTCGCACTGCCTCACGGTTGCAGACGGGCAATACGCCGGGAAGTGCGGCATCAATACGACAGGTCTGAATGTTTGGACTGAAACCGAACTGAGTTGAAGCACCCGAAAAGATCTTGCTCTTTGTCTGCAGCTGGATATGGACCTCAAGACCGATTACACATTCCCACTGAGTCATGAATCTTTTACAGGAGTGTTGAGATGATGGTCTGTGTGTTGTTGAAAGAGATGTGCGGCCTTTAGCAATTTGGCCTCCTGCAGATAAGGTGCAACGATGTGTAAACCAACCGGTAATCCCGCACTGTCAAAACCGGCAGGAATTGACATCGCAGGAAGCCCAGCCAAATTCACCGCCGCCGTATAGATATCGTTGAGATACATGAGAACCGGATCATCCATTTTTGCTCCAATTTTGAACGCTGTAGTTGGCGTTGTCGGGCCCATAATCAGGTCGCACACTTCAAACGCTTGACTATAGTCTTCTGCTATCAGTCGCCGCACTTGCTGAGCCTTGATATAGTAGGCATCGTAATAACCATGCGAAAGCACGTAAGTGCCAGTCATTATTCGCCTTTGTACCTCGGCACCGAATCCTTCGCTACGAGTTTTACCATACATTTCCCAAAGGTCGTCACTGGATTCACTCCGATAACCGTAACGAACGCCATCAAATCTTGAAAGATTAGACGAAGCTTCTGCCGGCGCAATAACATAATAACAGGGAATCGCCGATTTGCTATTTGGCATTGTCAATCGAACCAAGCGTGCGCCAAGGGTCTCAAACTCAGATAGAGCTGACTCAACGACTTCGCCAACCGAAGAATCCAGACCTTGCGAAAAATACTCTTCCGGCACACCGATGGTCAGCTGCCGCGGCGGTTCGTCAATATTACGCACGCATTGCGGTGGGTCAACATCAAGTGATGTAGAGTCCCTCGGATCAAACCCACAAATGGCATCAAGCAAGATCGCTGCATCTTTCGCGCTTCTAGCCAGAACCCCGGCCTGATCAAGCGACGACGCAAAAGCAATCATTCCGAATCTTGACACTCGCCCATAACTTGGCTTGATGCCCGTGATGCCGCAGAGTGCGGCAGGTTGGCGAATTGAACCGCCTGTATCCGTTCCTGTTGCCGCCACGACCAGATTCGCAGCAACGGCCGCTGCTGAACCACCAGAACTCCCGCCGGGTACAAGTGCCGTGTCCCAAGGATTCCTTACAGGTTTGAAATAGGAGTGTTCGCTTGATGACCCCATTGCAAATTCATCCATATTCGTTTTGCCAAGCAAAATCGTATTTTTCACTTTGAGTGTGGCTACCAGTGTTGCATCATACGGAGCAACGAAATTTGCCAACATTTTTGAGCCACATGTTGTCAACAATCCGTTTGTACAAAAGATATCTTTGTGCGCTATCGGAATGCCTTCCAATGGGTTAAGTATTGAACTGGAACGATTTTGATCAATTTTTTTAGCTTGCTCAATCGCTCCTTCTTCATCAAGTGTAATGAATGCATTAAGCTCATTCCAGTCTTCTATCCGCTGAAAATATTCCTTACACAATTCAACTGAGGAAATATCACCCAATTCAAGTGCACGGCTGAGTTGGGATATGTCTGACTTGTCAGTAGTCATGTCGCTTCAGAGCCAAAAATCGTTATCACAAATGTTTGTCCGCGATGTGTTTTCGATTACCGAATTTGGTGCTACGCCACTATACGTCAGGAAAGTGCGAATAAAGGTCAGTGAAAAAAGATGCTGACGAATACGCTGCAAAACTTATGAAAATCCCGACCGAATTCGGCAACAGTTCTTAGTGCAGGACTTTTGGTACTAGATAAAACCCATCCGAAGTTTGCGGTGCTATATTCAGCAATTCTTCTCGTTGTTCAACTTCCGTTACCTCATCCTTTCTAAGGCGCAATTCGATATCCTGAGGGTGTGACATGGGTTCAACGGCATCCGTGTTCACTTTCTGTAATTCACGAATCATTTCCATAATTTTGGATAGTTCTTTTGTGTAGTCACCTAGCAACTCATCGTCAAAATGGAGTTGAGCAAGTGAAGCAATGGTTTTTACATCAGTTTTGGACAGGCTCATTAGGCGAGATCTGGATTATTTAACATGGGGTAGAATGAAAGATGTTCAGACGGTATCTACCATTCAATCAGCAAAAGAATTGCACACAAAAAAACTGTTGAAGCTAATTCTTTTCTGCAACTGAATTACGTTGCATGCCATTGGTTTATATTCATTATCAACAAGGTGGGAAATTTAACCACTCACACGAAAATTTAGGGCCAAATCCGCCATTTGACAGTGAATAAAGCAGTTGCTTTAGTAATGAGTCAAAACTTCTTTTTCTTTTCAACTCGTAAAGATCAATCAACTCATCTTACACGAATGTTTTGGACAGCAAATCCGATATTTAGATGCCATCTAAATATCGGACGTATTTAATCTGGACTTAAGCGAATAGACCTATTATTTACTTTGCATTACGGCGGCGCAACCTGATAAGATAATTCGTTGAGCTCGAAAAATTCAGATCATTCGACCAGTTTAACCAAGTAATCAACGGCAGATTTAACTTCATCGTCTGATAACAGCAGATTGCCGCCCTTGGGAGGCATGACACCAGACTCGCCTTGGAATCCATTAATTGCATTCGCGTATAGCAATTCAATGCCTTTCTTTATTCTTGGATTCCAATTGGTAGCATCACCCGGTTTGGGTGCTCCAGTGACACCAGTCGCGTGGCAGATATAACAGGCTTTATCGTAAACTGACTTACCGACATCTTCTGCAATCGCCGCAACCTGGACAGTTTGTTGAGATTCAACAGCGACCATTGGTTCCAGAATTTCACCAACATTCAGCTTACCGACCGGCTCCGTACGATTTGCAATAACGATTTGCGTATACATTTCAGACTGCGCCCTTAGCTTGTCGTCAAGGGAGCCACCTACAACCACACCAAGTATGATCAATATGATGGTCAGAGCCACCAAAAAGGCAATTAACTTTGAAAATGCTTTGACAAATTGACCGTCATTCATTTGTGTCGTTTCCCTTTGTCTATTTTAGATTGATGCCGACTTCCACATTGTGGAGCAGCAGTTCGAAATTTTGCCTGCACTACGAGGGAATCTTTATTGACTGAATTCTTGAATTTGTGCCAAGATTCAGATAATATTTTACTACTTGATCGTTGAAATTGAATGGAGGATTTATTGGTTATTGTGTCCAAAGCATTTTTAGACGCTGCACAGTTTGATGAGTTCATGCCCATAGATATTTGACAGTTTTGATCAATCGACTTGAATTTGCATACTACGATTGCAAATAAAGAAATCCAACCTCCCAAATAGCCAGAATCACATCATAGTGGATTTAAACGCTACCATTGTTCAGAGTAGCACCAATAGCCAGCACCCGCCGACTACATAACTCTGGATCTGGATTAATTCCAGAATATTTCACACACACTTCCTGACTTCGACGGTTCATTTCGCTAAACTGTTGTTTTTATTAAAGGCGAACTGACACCAAGGCACTACATTTTGCCCTCTTCCAGACCTCCATCCACGGACCTGTCACTTCAGCTCGAACGGTTCCAGATCGTGGACCACCCCCATCACCCGATACAGTTTTCGACCCACCTCACTGTTGGTCGACGGCAGCGCATAGCGCCGCCGGCTGCCCTGGTCTTCCAGCACGCTGTGCTGGACCTGCGTCAGCGCATTGGCCATCACCGCCGCCGACACCGTCTGACCCTGCTGCAGCGCCATGCGATACTGCAGATGACGCACGCACATCAGACTCATGAAGGCGATGGCGATGTGGGCATGAATGCGCCTCGCCGTCCAGTGGTAAATCGGCCGAACCTTCAGATCATGTTTGCTCACGCGGAAGGTTTCCTCCACCTGCCAGAGCCCCCGATACTGTCGCAGAATGGTGGCCGCCTGGGTCGACTCCGGCAGATTGGTGATGACGCCGTGCAGCCCGTCCCACTTCGCTGCTTCGACCACCCGCGCCGCATCAACGGACAGGGTCGCCTCGCCTTCCAGTCGCAAGAATCGCCCGTAGCCCCGCGCGTTCAGCAACTCTTTGGGACGGTCGCTGCGGGCCAGCTTCTTGAGCAGTTTGGCCACCGCCCGCTCCCGGTCCCGGCCATCCTTGCGCGCCCGCACCGGACAATGACTGATCACCAGTCGGTCATGGGGCGCCTTCGGATGCGGCACCGACTGCACGACAACACCCTGATCACCCAACGGCCGGTATCGGCTCCGGTCCAGCACCACGCTGCGGGTGGCCTTGGGCAGCGCCTTCAGTTTGGCACCGATGATGTAGGACATCTCCGCCTCGCGCAGCGCGATCAGATTGTCCTCATTCATCATCCCCCGATCGGCCACCACGATGACTTCCTTCGCCTGATGCCGCTGCTGCAGGGCTTTGATCACCGGAATCAGACTGTGACCCTCGAACGTGGCGCCCGGCAGCACCAGATGATGCACCGGCAGGCCGGTCTCGGTCACCGCCAGCGCCACAATCACCTGGCACTCGCGGTGCTTGCCGTCCTTGCTGTAGCCGGGCTGTTTCAGCTCGTCGTCGCGGAACGATTCGAAATAAAGGGTGGTGCAGTCGAACAGCACCACCCGCAGCGTCCCGCCGAACAGGGATTTAGCCTGCTCGCCGGCCAACGCATTGAGTCGGGCGATGATTCGGTCATCCAGCCGGTCCATCATGCGGTAAACCTTCTGCAGGGGCAGCCGCACGCCGAAATTCTCCGCCCGCGCCTGCACGCTGGCGCGTTTGCTCTGCGGGTTGGCCAGCCGCGCCATGACGCAGTGATACAGCACTTGGTGGGACACCCGATAGCGGCGGGCGGACAGCAGCTGGGACAGCCCCAGCTGGTGGAACAGGGCGCCGTATACATCATGCACGCCAGTGATGATGCGCGCCGTTTCTCGCAGTTGCTTCAGATCCACCGGCAGCGGCTCGTCGTCGCGTCGCCGACGGCACTCGATGACCTGGGCGGCGACCTGTTCGGGCGGGAACAGCTGCGGCTGCGTCTCGGCTTCCAGCTTGGCTTTGATGTATTCGCCGAGGTCCTTGAGCCGAACCAGTTCGTCATCGTCCCGGGCGATGCCGATGTGACGGATGATTTTCTGTCGCACGGTGTGGCCGTGGCGGATCGACTCGACCAGCTGGACGGCTTGGCGCGGGCTGCCGGGTGATTGTTTGACGCGTACGAACATGGATCTTATTATATCAAGTCAAGGAACAAATGCTGATTTTTATTGCGCCCAAGGCACTACAAAGGCGTTGTCAAGGTTGGCGGGGGTGAAAGGCTTGATTTACAAGGTTTTTGTTGAGAGGATTTCGGTACCTTCAGCCATAAACCGTCAAAGTCAGGAGCCAGAATCACATCATAGTGGATTTAAACGCTACCATTGTTCAGAGTAGCACCAATAGCCAGCACCCGCCGACTACATAACTCTGGATTAATTCCAGAATATTTCACACACACTTGTAACGAGATATACGATCTTCGGCAGGGGATTACGTTACATTATTTCTCGAAATTTGAACTGGGAATCAATTGCATTCATCGATTTAAAGCGGCAATTAAAACCTGACTGCGGTTCTGGTTTTCTCAGGCCTGCTGGCGGCCCCGGCCGCAGTTTTCGCCGAAGCGTCCTGGTACGGCTCGCTGCGCGGCGGCGTCATGCTGGACAAAGGCCAGGACGCCAAGTTCTACGACGGCTACTCGCGATGGGGCATCAAGGGCTCGAATGAGATTTCGGAAGGGCTGTCCGCAGTCTACCGCTTCGAGCACAAGTTCAGCACTGAGGACGCCGGCCAGGCCGGCGGCCGGCTGGCCTTCGTGGGCCTGGACGGCGGCTTCGGCAAGCTGACGCTGGGGCAGATCTGGAGCGCCAGTTACAACCACGCCGGCGTCATCCGCGACATCGGCAATTATTACAGCGATTCGGACACCAGCTTCCGGATTGGCAACGCGCTGTCCTACGCCTATTCGAACGACGTTTTCAGCGTGCAGTTCGACACCATCATGGAAGGCGGGAAGGACTCCGGCAACGCCATCGACCAGTGGGAACTCGGGGCGACGGTGAACATCGGCGATATCGGCAAAGTCGCCTTCGCCCATGTGAAGAAGGAAGACGTCAAAACGGGCAATAAAATGGTGAGAGTGACAAGGTGGATAAACAGTAGCGAATGGACATACAGTCCGAAAAAATGGTCGGATGACGAAGCTCGGAAAACAACCCGAGAAAGTACCGCATTTAAAAACGGAAAGGTGATGAGAGTCGTTGTTCAACCAATTACCGTATATGTCAATTTAGAAAACGCGGGAATAAAAGCCAATTATGACGCGGAAAACAAACAATTGGCAGATAAGGTGGCGGATGATGCTGATGGCAATGTGAAGTTAGTAGGGTCTAGTGCCACCGACAAACAACTTATGAAAGTCGGTGATGGTCCTCCCGCCACTTTTCAGTTGGGTAATGTTCAGTGTGCCACCACCCCACCGATAGATAAAGAAAAATGTGCAGAGACTACCGCCTATAAGGCTGTATTGAAAAAGAATACAATAAAGAATGAGGCATTCTATTTCGTTCCCGGGCATGTTGAGGATGAGATGGACTATGGTGAGAAGTCAAGCCACGTGTCGGCGTCGTTTGAGCTCGGTGCGGTCACCTTGGGTCTGGGTCATTCGACGACGAAATCCATGGATCCGATGAAGACGAAGAAGGCGAAGACGAACTACATCGGTGTCTCTGGTGGCATCGGCGACACCGGGCTGGACTGGCGGGCCTGGTATCGGACCATGGAGGCATATAATGACGATGACATGATGGAGAAGTCGAAGCCCTGGGGCATCGGTCTGGGCAAGTCCTTGGGTGGTGGCGCCACGGCCTATGTCGAGCATTGGAACGATGGCGCGAAAGGCGCAAAGAAATCCGGCACGGTGGTCGGCCTGCGCGTCGATTTCTAGAGGCTGGCTTTCACGTCGGTGAGAATGGAACGGGGTGCGAAAGCACCTCGTTTCGTTTTCGATTCGGGTGAATATGAATCCGCCTCAGATCCTCACGTTTACCGTGTGCCGCGTATGGACTTTCCTGACAGACAGGATCTCAGCCCACCATTCGCATGAACTTCCCGCAGACCACCTCTGCACCCGATCTCATTATAGCGGAAGTCCGTTTCGCGCACCATGGATGTGAAGGTTACCCGAGGCTTCGGTTGTAGCCCCAACCCTGAACATGACCGTCAGCTCAATCCGACTCAATTCGGTTCGTGCAGCGCATCGCAAAGTGATTGTCTACCGATACTGCTGAATCGGTGTCGGGCGGTGAATCTCAGATTCCTTTCTTTCCTCCGCGTTTCAGGCGGAACCCAAACGAAACGGGGTGCTTGCGCACCCCGTTCCATTCTTACTGAGGTAAAAGCCAACCGCTAGAAATTCACCCCCAGGCCGACCACCGTGTTGCCTTTTTTCTCTGTACCTTTCTTGCCGTTGTTCCCATGCTCGACATAGGCCCAGGCACCACCGCCCAGGGTCTTTTTCAGGCCGATGGTCCAGGGCTTCGTCTTCTCCATCTTGCCAGAATCGGCATCATATGCCTCCTTGGTCCGATACCAAGCGTTCCAGCTCAGTCCGGTATCGCCAATCCCACCCGAAGCGCCGATGTAGTTCGTCTTCGATTTCTTCGTCTTCATCGGATCCATGGATTTCGTCGTCGAATGGCCTAGTCCCAAGGTCACCGCACCGACATCAAACGATGCCGACACGTGACTCGACTTGCCACCATACTCGCTGATGACTTTTTTCGTGCCGGCCGCCGTCACGCCTGGTTCGTTCGGCAGAAAGTAATTCTTGCCCGCGTTAGTAGGATCACCAGTGAATTGTGCATAAATGTCTATTCCCACACACTTGTCGGAAATCTTGCTGTCAGCAGTCAGGCAATCATAAGCAACGCCTGTCTTTTCGCTGGCGTCATTAACGAAGAACCAATAATTGTCGGGGTCGCCAATGGGCTTATTGGCCATGCGAAGGGCGTGTATGTTAATAGCGGACAAACTTTTTGTGCTATCGGCACGCAAGTTCTTTCTGTCGTTGGCACTGTCGAGGTCCGCATCGTTGAATTTCCCCTTATTATCTTTGTCTGCTCCTGTCCCTCCTACTTTCGCTTTCACCCAGACTTTGACTTTCTTTGGAAATAGTGTTGTCTTGCCGTTTTCTGCTGCCTGAACAGCGTTGCTGACAACATTGATAGTGACTGTAGCGGGCGTCATCATGTCCATCATCTGGTCTTCCTTCTTCACATGGGCGAAGGCGACCTTGCCGATATCGCCGATGTTCACCGTCGCGCCGAGTTCCCACTGATCGACGGCCTTGCCGGTGTCTTTCCCACCGGCCATGATGGCGTCGAACTGCACGCTGAAAGCGTCACCCGTATAGGCATAGGACAGGGCGTTGCCGACCCGGCCACTGGATTCGTGGGCGCTGTGCCAGTTGCTGATGTCGCGGATGACGCCGGTGTGGTTGTAGCTGGCGCTCCAGATCTGTCCCAGCGTCAACGCGCCGAAGCCGCCGGACAGGCCCACGTAAGCCAGCCGACCTTTGGTCCCGCCGCTGTCCAGACCGGCGTCCTCGGTGCTGAAGGCGTGCTCGAAGTTGTAGACCGCGGTCAGGCCTTCCGAAATCTCGTTCGAGCCCTTGATGCCCCAGCGCGAGCCGCCATCGTAGTATTTGGCGTCCTTGCCTTTGTCCAACATGACGCCGCCGCGCAGCGAGCCGTACCAGGACGCTTCCGCGAAAACTGCGGCCGGGGCCGCCAGCAGGCCTGAGAAAACCAGAACCGCAGTCAGGTTTTGACGGTCGCTTTGTACAGGTGAATTCAACTGATGCAACTGAACTGGTGCATCATGGAAGCCATGCGGGATGAGGAAAAAGCAAGGGGTCTGACGGAGTTTCCAGAACGTTCCGACAGGGAAGCTGCGCTCTATTTCGTGGGTCGGCGCACCCTCATCGCCGAGATTGGAAAAACGATCGGTCAGATGCGGCGGCTGGAGGTCGGAAAGGAGATGTCGGACCTTGTCAGTTCCGGTCTGAATCTGTCAGACCAGTGCACCTGGCTGATACGGGGTGCGAATTAATGTTGAGTTCAACATTGTTTCGCCGAACACGCCCCATGTTAAGAATTAATCGTGAAACTCATCCATTTCACGTAGAAAAGGAATAGTAACCCTGCGATGATATTTCAAAGAAGACAGCGCAATTCTATCAAGCAATCGAAGCAGTGAGTGCATATCACGAGAATAGTGGTTGAGAATGAACTGAACGACAGATGCATCAATTGATAGACCACGTTCGGTAGCTCTGTCAATCAGGATTTTTATTTTGGTTTCGTCAGCTGATGGGGAGAGTCTGAGAACCTGACGGCCTTTCAATCGATTGACAATATCTTTCAGATCAAAATCAAGATCAACAGGAGCTCGGTCTCCAGCCAGCAGGAGCAGATTTCCGGTTGTTTCAAGATTATCCAATAATACAAGCAGACGTTTTTCCCAACTCGGTTGGCCTGTAATTGACTGAATATCGTCAACACAGATCAAGCGATTACTTTCTAGCCGCGTGATATCTTCAGGTTGCACATGCAGATCTAGAATGGGAATGTAGAAGCTGGGCGATACGCATCTGCACGCTGCGTAGAGTAGGTGTGTTTTGCCAGTTCCACGTTTGCCCCAAAGGTAGCAGCTCGTATTTAATGTGTCATCGGCTATAAACTCTCGTAACAACGTTAAGGCGGGTTGATTGTTATCCGTGAAAAAATTTTCAAAACTGGCAGGATTTCTCTCATCAACCGAAATGGTCGCCTGAGTGAATTGATCATTTCCGAAGATCAAGCCGTTTCTACAGGTATCTTCGAATGGCCCACACCCAGACATACTGTGCCCCACTTGCTATCGTTAACACCACTACAACATAAACCAACAAGAAACTGACTGCTGGTACAAACGACCACATGGTGTTTTCAAGCAATACTGCGATGACCAATGAGATCTGTGCGACTGTGTTTGTTTTACTGGTCATTGTAGGTTGCATCTGAACATCGCCATCAAGAGTTGATAACACCAGATAGCCGCCAACAATGATCAGGTCTCTGAAAATGACAAGCATTACCAACCAAAATGGCAGATTTCCGAGTAGGACGAGCATGATGTAGGCAGAGACGATGATGATCTTGTCCGCCAGGGGGTCAAGTCTGGCTCCAAGCTGCGAAGTGCAGTTGAACCGTTTGGCTATCCAACCGTCAAGTCCATCGGTTATCCCTGCTAAAATGAACAGTACAACGGCCAGTTCATAATTCTCAACTCGCAATAGCAGAATCAGCACAGGTGCTGCGGCGATTCTTGATAGAGTCAGAATATTGGGGATCTGAGCGAGAACGGTCGAGACTTGATTATTCATAAACAATATTTATATTCAATCACTTGGACAGACGATTAAAGAAAAGAAGAATGCCAAGCTTGAGTATCGGAATTGCTTTATATTATGTGCGATAATTCAGAGATGTTTACGATTCAGAAAAACCAAAAGCAATCATTGAAATCAGGTGCTGGAACTCGCTTTAAGTATCAAAACTCCGAATAAAACATATTCTGAGACGCAGGAAGGGGATTGGATTCGCTAGACTAAATGAACCACATAAACTCAGAATCAAAAATCACTTCGTATCAGAGGGCCGGGGTGAACGTCGAACTGGCTGATCGCATGATTCGTTCCTGGCAGACAAAGTTCAATCGTACCGCGCGTAAGGAACGAATTAATCTGCCTATGGGGTTCAGTGGGCTGTTCGAAGTACCAAAGGGCTATGACATACCAGTTTTAGTCAGCAGTACAGATGGTGTTGGAACGAAGTTGAAGCTGGCCAGTGAACTAAATCATCACCATACGATTGGCATTGACCTCGTTGCCATGTGTGTCAATGACGTAATCACCTGCGGTGCGGAACCGCTCTATTTCTTGGACTACTATGCAGGTGGAAAACTTGACCCTCACATTTCGAATCAGATCATTGATGGGATCGTAACGGGATGTGAGTTGGCTCATACTGATCTTATTGGCGGTGAAACTGCTGAAATGCCAGGAATGTATGTCAACGGCGAATATGACTTGGCGGGATTCTGTGTCGGAATTGTCGAAAAGAGTGCCATACTAGATGGCTCTCAGGTAACCGAAGGGGACTCCATTGTCGGACTGGCTTCGAGTGGGTTCCATGCCAATGGCTATTCGCTGATTCGAAAAATCATCTCCGATCACCAATTGCCACTGACAGCCGAAGTCGCAGGTCAAAGTCTGAGTGATCTTCTGATGGCACCCACAGTGATTTACGTTAAGACGATATTAAACGTGATCTCTAGTATTCCAATCCACGCGCTCGCTCATATCACAGGCGGCGGAATCGTAGGTAATTTGGCGCGAGTCATTCCAGACAAGTTGTCTGCCAAAGTGTATGCCCATTCCTGGGCACGGAATCCAGTATTCGACTGGATTCAGCGCATCGGTTCCCTGAGTGATCTGGAAATGCTCGAAACTTTCAATTGTGGAATGGGCATGGTTGCGATCGTTCCTAAAGACTCAGTGCCCATAATTCGTTCTATTGTTGAATCCAATGGTATTGCAACCGAAACAATTGGTACGATTGTTAAGGCGCTGGATTATCGAAAAGTTGTGATGGAATAAATGCGGATGTACCATTGATAAGTATCGTGGTGCTGGCATCTGGATATGGCTCAAATTTACAAGCCATCATTGATGCCATCAATTCAAACCGGTTGGCTGCAACGTTGGCGGCCGTCATCAGCGATCAGGCAGATGCTTACGCGCTGGTTCGAGCAAGACAGCAGAACATTCCAGCAGTTATTGTTAATGCCGCGCACTATCTCGATCGGAGGTCTTTTGATGATGCGCTTCAGAAAATTCTGAATCGTTTCCATTTTGATCTGATTGTACTGGCTGGATTCATGAGAATTCTGACGGCGGAATTTGTCAACCAATACCGGGGTTGCATAATTAACATTCATCCTTCACTGCTTCCAAAGCATAAAGGGCTCAATACACACAGGCGCGTGTTAAGAGAAGGGGATGAATATCACGGAGCGACCGTTCACTTCGTAACTCCTGAATTGGATGCGGGACCGATTATTTTGCAAAAGCGGTTTAAGATTTGCAAGCAATACTCTATTAAGGAAATGGAGCGGCGAGTTCACGAAATTGAACACACAATTTATCCACAGGCGATTCAGATGTTTGCGGATGGCCTGCTGTCTGGTTCCAATGATTGAAATAAATATGCAGAGTCAATTGCAGCTCTCTCAGCTGATTTGCGATCAATATCAGACGAATGACCAAAGATTCGGCATTCGCTCGGTAGTTTACCAGTGTTTTAGAGTAACTGTCGCAGTAGCAGGCATTACAATTGGATGCCTGCAGAATGCGATGATCAGTGCCGCCTCGTCGGAACGCCCAGTTTATGAAGCCACCTATGTCGTTGAGTTCAATGGCATTGAGGTGGGAACAAGTAAACGAACCGTTTCCATCACGGAAGAGGGACTTGCAGTATCTCGCCATGTTTTCACTCCGCAGGGTCTGGCAGCACTGTTGGGTGAAAAAGCCTATGTTGATACGACACAGATCGATCTCAGCATGATTCCTTTTCGACCCATTGAGACTCAGCGGGAAGGGAAGGGGGCTGAAAATTCATATGTTATAGATTTCAAATGGAAGGATCGCGTAATCAAGCAGTCAAATGGTAGTACACTCCCGATGCCAAAACGAGAGGTGCATGATTTGGAATCATTGATCATGTCGCTGATGGTGCTTCCACAGCGACAGAAAGTCGGTGATGTAATCGCACTATTGGAACGCGCCAACCGACTGAGGATTTATGTAATTGATGAAATACAAGAAGACGTTTTGACATTAACCATGAATGAGGTTTCTACAATGCGATACAAGCTGCAGGCGGTCAATGATCATTTACGTGGTTATACAGTTTGGATTCTGTCAGAACGCCACAACCTGTTAGCCAGATTGGACAGATATAAAGGCTCAGACAATTTAAGTCTAACGATCAGAGACTTTCGGGAATTCGTTTCTGCCGGCAACTGATTTTATTGAAAGTGGGAACACTCACACTCAGTTTTCGGTTGACAAGGGGATGCTCTTATTGCTTACTGACGATTCACAACCGTTTCTTCAGCACTGTGAAACTTGAGTTTCAGCTGGTTGGATTTGACAGAAAGTTCAACCATTCCGCCTCCAGTTAAAGATCCGAACAGCAGCTCATTTGCCAATGGGCGTTTAATATGTTCCTGAATGATCCGTATCATAGGGCGCGCACCCATCAACTTATCAAATCCTTTTTCACTCAGCCAGACTTTTGCGCGTCTGTCGGCCTTAAGTTCAATGTTTTTCAGTCTCAGCTGTTCCTGCAGTTCGATTAGGAATTTTTCAACCACCTGCATAATGACATCTTGATTCAGCGATTGAAATCGAATGATTGAATCGAGTCGATTGCGAAATTCCGGTGTAAATAACTTTCGAATGACTTCCAAATCATCCTGCGAGTGGTCCTGCTCAGTAAATCCAATTGATGAACGTGAGATCTCTACTGCACCCGCATTGGTAGTCATGATGAGAATTACATTTCGAAAATCCGTTTTGCGGCCATTATTGTCCGTCAGGGTGCCGTAGTCCATGATCTGCAACAGAATATTGAATACGTCAGGATGCGCTTTTTCAATCTCATCCAGCAGTAGTACTGCATGGGGAGTCTTATTGATGGCTTCCGTTAGAAGCCCACCCTGATCAAAACCAACATAGCCAGGTGGAGCGCCAATGAGTCGCGATACGGTATGCCTTTCCATGTATTCAGACATATCGTAACGAACCAGTTCAATTCCCAGAGTCATAGCTAGTTGCTTTGTTACTTCCGTCTTTCCAACCCCTGTCGGCCCACAGAACAGAAATGATGATATTGGCCTGTCCGGATTACCGAGTCCAGACCGCGACAGTTTGATCGCATCAGCTAGAGCGCCAATCGCCTCGTCCTGACCAAAAACGACAAGCCTTAGGTCGCGCTCAATGTTCTTTAGCAACCTGATATCGTTTGTAGATACGGTACGTGGTGGCACACGGGCGATGCTGGAAACGATATGTTCAATTTCTTTAACGCCAATGGAGTTTTTTCTCTTGGATGGTGGCAAGAGCCTTGATCGAGCACCTGCTTCATCAATGACATCAATGGCCTTGTCGGGCAGCTTTCGATCAGTGATATAGCGGGCAGACAATTCGGCCGCTGCGTTAATTGCCGGGTTGGTAATCCGAACCGAGTGATGGCTTTCGAATTGCGACTTGAGGCCGCGCAAGATTTTGATGGTTTCATTAACGCTTGGTTCAACGATGTCAATTTTCTGAAAGCGTCTCGAAAGCGCACGGTCCTTTTCAAAAATTCCCCGGTATTCTTGATAGGTGGTTGATCCCATACACCGAAGATCACCGGTTACGAGAAGTGGTTTCAGTATACTGGATGCATCCATGGCGCTACCGGATGCAGCACCGGCACCGATGACCGTGTGGATCTCATCAATAAACAGAATTACATTTTCCTCCTTCTTCAATTGATGGATTACCGCTTTTAGCCTTAGCTCGAAATCACCGCGATATTTGGTGCCCGCCAGCAATGAGCCCATATCCAATGTGTAAATGGTGCATCCAACGAGCGGCTGTGGAATTTCGTTATCGACGATGCGTTTGGCCAGCCCTTCGGCGATTGCAGTTTTACCCACCCCGGCATCGCCAACCAACAGCGGGTTGTTTTTTCGCCGACGGCACAGGACCTGTACCGTTCTTTCGATTTCCTGAATCCTACCGATTAACGGATCAATCTTTCCCTGACTAGCTCGTTTATTTAGATTCTGAGCATAAAGAGAAAGTGGGTTCCGTTTGTTGTCCTGCTCTTTATCCGCTGCTTCATCAAACAGGTCATCCGAATTTTCGGATTCGCCTTTCCCAATGCCATGGGAGACATAGCGTACAATGTCATAGCGATGAATGCCCTGTTCGTGTAACAAGTAGACCGCCGGTGAATCGTTTTCTCCATAGATGGCGATAAGAATATTTTTGCAACCGACTTGCTTCTCACCGGAACTCTGCACGTGCAACATGGCGCGTTGAAACACTCGCCGAAAACCATGCGTCGCCCGCGGTTCATAAATTACATCTTTCTTTACGGTTGGAACGCTTGTATCCAAATGACTTCCAAGCTCTTTTCGGAGCTCGTTAAGATCGGCGTCGCAGGCGGTGAGAATCGTCTGTACAGCATCATCGTCCAATATGGACAGTAGCAGATGTTCCACTGTAACGAATTCGTGTCGTGCTTCTGTTGCGTTGGCAAGAGCGCGGTTCAGTGAATTTTCTAGATCTTCAGAAAACAAAGCTATTCCGGTTCCATCGTACATTGAAGAGGGTGTTGGTGCACTCTCGCGAAATCAAGCACATCTCGGACTTTCATTTCGGCAATCTCCCTCGTAAATCGACCGCAAACCCCGCTACCAGACTGATGCACCTTTATCATTAGAGTTACGGCCAACTCCTCTGGCATGCTGAAATATGTACACAGTATGTTCACAACAAATTCCATCGGCGTGTAGTCGTCATTCAACAGGATTACCTTATATAGACGTGGTTTCTTTAATTCGGGTTTGGAATCCTGTAACTGCGTGTCAGAACTGATCAATGGCAATTCGTTCTCTATCAATTGTGCTGATCGTGGTAGCATATTCTGTATCTGAAACATTGAGCTCAAGTAGATAATGATCAATAATACTCGAGTTTTGTAATTGGCATTGTTTACAATTCGGAAATCCGATTGCCGTTATACTGCACCACGTAGAAAAAATGATTTGTGGTTTCATTTCTTTACAAGTTAACCGGCATTTCAAATCAATTCAATCTGTCTCTATATTTTATGGCGATCAACAACGTGGTTACGAGATCAGTAAACATGAGAAAAATTATCGGGCGGCGAAATCGATTATTTTGAGGTTCATATTATAGTATTTCATTGCCACCTTCCGCCATGCAGTAACCAATCCGTACGCTTGCATCACAGAAGGCATCTTCAACCATCCCACTGGCCTGATGACATTTGATTCTTATTTTCAGTCCTTGACTGGCTCCAATTTCTTGTGACATTGATTTCGAGAAGTAATGCTCTGCAAGCGGCCAACAGCGATCGATTTCAACAATCGTCTACTAATGGATAGATCTGTCAAATCAGTGAGTTGCCGTTTTCCAAGCGTCGCCCAAGCTTAATTCAGTCGCCCCGAAAGGCGTGACGAAAAATCACCCGCACCTCGCCTCACAAGGGCCCACACTTGATTCTCAGAACATAATGTGATAAAACAGGGCCTACCATGAAAGTAGGCCTGCATCAGTTTCACGCCCAGACCATCGACTGGTTTCAGAAGGCGGTGTCGACGCCGGGTGTGTCGCGCAACGCCCTGGCCCGCGGGCTGTGCGAGCGCGACGAGTGGACCGGTCCGACGGGTGAGTTGTGTGTGGCGGCGGCCCGCAAGGCGCTGCCGGTGCTGGCCGCGCGGCTGGGCGTGGCGTTGCCGGCGCCGCACCCGGCATTCGGTTCGGGCGGTGGTGAGGTGCCCCCCGAGGTGGCTTATCCAGATCGTGCGCTGCGTGGCCCGCTGTCGGCACTGGGTGAGGTGACGGTCGAGCCGGTGTCGGGCGACGAGGAACGGCGGCAGTGGGAGTCGATGATGCGCACGCATCACCCGCAGGGCTGGCTCAGGCGCCGGGTGGACAGCTGCGCTACTGGGTGTGTTCTTCGCGCTACGGTCGTCTGGGCGGGCTGAACTTCTGTGCGGCGAGCTGGCACCAGCAGGTGCGCGATGCGTTCATCGGCTGGTCGGGTGAGGCGCGGGTGTCGAATCTGAGTCGGGTGCTGAACAACCAGCGGCTGCTGATTCTGCCGGGGGTGCGGGTTCACGGTCTGGCTTCTCGGGTGCTGGAGCTGGCGTGTGCGCAGGTGGTTGAGGACTGGGAGACGAAATACAATGTACGACCGGTGCTGGCGTACACGTATGTGGCGCCCGAGCATCCGGGGACCAGCTACCGGGCGGCGGGTTGGCGTTGCGGTGCGGGCGGCACCTCGGGTCGCTCGCCGAGTGGTGGCACGGTGGTGCGGGCGGTGTGGCTGAAACCGCTGGTGCGCGGCTGGCGGACGGTGCTGTGCGCCGAGCCGGTGCGGCAGATTCAGGCGGCGCCGGCGCTGCACATGGATGAGAAGACGGATTGGGCGGCTGTGGAATATGGCCGCAGCCGGCATCCGGACGGTCGGGTGTGCGCGCGGATCTTGCGCATGGGTCGGGCGTGGCTGGAGCGGCCGGGGGCGTCGCTGCCGCAGATCTTTCCGCGGCGGGCGGACTTGCGTGCGGCTTACCGGCTGTTATCAAATGAGCGAGTGACAATGGAACACATCTTGGAGCCGCACTGGGCGGCGATGGTGGATCGCTGTCGGCTGGAGCCGGTGGTGCTGGCGCTGCAGGACACGACGGCGCTGAACTATGCGAGTCGGCCGGCGACGGCGGGGCTGGTGAACATTGGTGGCGGTGGGTCGGGCGTGCAGGGTCTGAAGGCGCATGTGGGTCTGGCGGTGAACGAGGCGGGGCGGCCGCTGGGGGTGTATGCGCTGGATGCGGACTATGCGGATCGGCTGGAGCTGGAAAGCGAGCGCTGGGGCGAAGGTCTGGCACGGGCCTGTGAGCTGGAGCGGGCCTGTGCGCGGACGCGGGTGGTGACGGTATGCGATCGGGAGGGCGACCTGTGGGGGCTGCTGGATCAGGCGCGCGCGCAGTCGGCCGGGCTGCTGGTTCGGGTGCGGCGCGGGAGTCGCCGCGAGGTGCTGTTGGCAGGCGGGAAGCGCGAGTGTCTGTGGGCGCACATGGAGAGGTTGCCGTCGCTGGCGGAGAAGACCGTGCAGGTGGTGGCCTGCGGGGGTGGCCGGAAGCGTGCGGGGCGCGAGGTGCGGCTGGCGTTGCGGGCGGCGCGGGTGCGGCTGGCGCCACCGCGGCGACCGCCCTCGGGGGCGGATACGGCGCCGATTGAGATGCTGGCGGTCAGTGCGATTGAAGCGGACCCGCCGGCCGGTGAGCAGCCGCTGCACTGGCTGCTGCTGACCACCGAGGGGCAGGCCGATGCCGACGGCGCCAGCACCGCCCTGCGGCACTATGAGCTGCGCTGGACCATTGAGGAGTACTTCCGCACCCTGAAGACTGGCGCCGGCATAGAGGCGCGGCAGCTGGACCATGCCGATGACCTGCGCAAGTGCCTGACGTTCGATGCCATCACCGCCTGTGAGGTGTTCAGCCTCGATCGGATGGCGCGCGACCGCCCGCAGACGCCGGCCGACGAGGTGGTGAGTGAAGATGACCTGCTGGTGCTGAACACCCGACTGGACGATTATGGCATCCGCCGGCCGCAGCCGCCACCGGGCGAGGCGCCAGACATCCGCAGTTTCGTCGTCGATGTGGCGCGGCTGGCGGGTTTTCATCCGCGCCGCAGTCAGCCGCTGCCGGGCGTCATGAAACTGTGGCAGGGATATGTGCTGCTGCGGGAGGCGGTCTTTACCTATCGCTCGCTCAGAAGGCGAGGCATGATCCAGAATGAATAGATTCAACTGTAGGATGTTGTGAGGCACCTCGCCCGGCCGCCATCGCCAATCGGTGAGACGGACCGACGGAGGTCGGTGCACTGTGTACCGAAGCATCATCCGCCACCGTTGAAAGTTCAAGTCAAGGACGCGAAACGGCGGTTGAAAATCTGCCTGTATGATGGGCGCGTCAGTCTCCTCCAAGGTGGAATATTTATTATGATGATTGGATTGAGTCAGAATCTCTGAATTTAGACTTCCGATACAAATTTTTGATTGAATCTGCGATTAATCAGATGTTGCCGGAAAGACGGGATTGGTATTCTGATGCGATCATCTTCACTGTGTATGATGCCGGTTCTGGTCATTTCGTTAA
Source organism: Arenicellales bacterium (assembly GCA_965205205.1). Lineage (GTDB taxonomy): Bacteria > Pseudomonadota > Gammaproteobacteria > Arenicellales > JAJDZL01 > JAJDZL01. The sequence goes on along the minus strand of CBDBFX010000002.1, from coordinate 1,477,066 downwards.
TGAATCCCTGCGGTTTCATGTCCTGTGGCATACTGTCGGCTGGGTCTCGCTCATCATCCCAAGGTCTGCTACGAAGAAACCTCAGTAAAACCGATTCATCGCAGCCGTCGTTTCCAATCATCTCAGCAATATCGGCCAGCAGGTTGACGCAAGCTCTGATGCGGGAATCGTCCAGGCGCTCCATATAGTAATCATTTCGCATCCGGGACCCTTCTTCGCGTATTCTTTTCTCATCCACTGCTGCGAGGTCACCTTTCCTGTTTACCAGCTCCGTCGCCAGCACACACATATAGTTGTGAAGATGCTGCGGCCAGCCGTCGGACCACATGGCAATCTTTCTCGCAACGGGGGCATCCTGAAATCCTTCGATCTCATATTGTTCAAGCAGGAGACGCACCGCCTCGGCCGCCTCCGCCTCAGACAGCGGCTCCAGTGTCCTTACATGCCCTTTGCTCAATCTTGATATCCCGGCGTCATTCAGGCGCGACCGCGACCATGCTAGGCCTGCCAGCACCGCTACGATCGGAAATCCGTGCTCACCAAGATGGATGCGCGACAGCAGTTTCTCACCCTGTGATGTCAGGTTCTGAATCTCATCAATGGTCAGCACCACCAACTGCAGTGTCGAAACCTTAGGCTTGAACCTAGCGGGCAAACGTTTCCAAATGAAATCCGGCAGCCTTTTATCATACAGACGCCACAGGTGTCGGAATGTCAGACTCTCCGACTTCTTGGTCTCGGTGGCTTTTACCCCAACTCCACTGCCCCAGAACTTCAGTCCTCCCTCCAACTCACGCGTCTGGAAACTGTTGAGAATTGCAGCCCCATCACTCCGGATGGCATTGGCAATCGTTTTGATGAGCTCAGATTCGTTCTCCAACTCCAAATAATCCACCCTGACCGAAACCGGTCCGTCTTTCTGCTCAGCCCAGATTCGTTGAAGATTGCTGAGTAGCGCCGACTTGCCTGCCCCTGGCGCACCCTGCACCAGCCAGGTGCGCTGGTCTGACAGATTCAGACCGGAACTGACAAGGTCCGACACCTCCTTTCCGGCCACCAGCCGCCGCATCTGACCGACCGTTTTCTCAATTCCAGTGATGAGGCCGCGACGACCTACGAAATAGAGCGCCTCTTCCTTGTCGGAGCGCTCTGAAAACTCCGTCAGACCCCTTTCTTTTTCCTCATTCCACATGGATTCCATGATACACCAGATCAACTGGGTCAATTGCATCCATCGGTATAAAGCGGCCATTGAAATCTGACTGCGGTTCTGGTTTTCTCAGGCCTGCTGGCGGCCCCGGCCGCGGTGTTCGCGGAAGCGTCCTGGTACGGCTCGCTGCGCGGCGGGGTCATGTTTGAAAAGGGCAAGGACGCCAAATACTACGACGGCGCCTCGCGCTGGGGCATCAAGGGCTCGAATGAGATTTCGGAGGGCCTGACCGCGGTCTACAACTTCGAGCACGCCTTCAGCACCGAGGATGCCGGTCTGGACAGCGGCGGGACCAAAGGCCGGCTGGCTTACGTGGGCCTGTCCGGCGGCTTCGGCGCGCTGACGCTGGGACAGGTCTGGAGCGCCAGCTACAATCACGCCGGCGTCATCCGCGACATCGGCAACTGGTACAGCAGTGGCGACACCAGCGGCCGGGTCGGCAGCGCCCTGTCGTATGCGTTTTCGGGCGACGCCTTCAGCGTGCAGTTCGACGCCATCATGGCCGGTGGGAAAGACACCGGCAAGGCCATCGACCAGTGGGAACTCGGCGCGACGGTGAACATCGGCGACATCGGCAAAGTCGCCTTCGCCCATGTGCGGAAGGAAAATGTCCCGGGAGAGTTCAAGATGACGAGCAGAAAAATAGTGAAAGTGACCAAGTGGACCAACGGCCTCCAATGGTACTACAGTCCGAAACTATGGAAGGCCGATCAGAGACCAGCATCACTCAAAGCAAAGGGGGATGGTGCCGACAAGTTAATGGATGAATTTGAAGAAGGCACGGATGATAAGTTCGTTGTTCAACCAGTCACCATTTATGTGAAAAAGGGTAACGCCGACTATGACACGGAGAAAAAGCAGTTGAAAGCTACGGCGGCGAATACTCTCGTTGCCTTTGGTCATCCGGATTTGGATTGGAAAACATATCCTCTGTATCCTAAAAGCAACAATTGTGCTGGAGCAGCAGGCAAAAACCCAGAACTGCTGACCGATTGTGTAAAAACCACCATCTATGCCGTTCGTGATGTTAAGGCGACCGAAACGCGAAATGGTATTTTTCTTTTCTTCCCGGAGCATGTTGAGGATGAAACAGTAACGGAAACAGTCCGTAAAACAGTATATGGTGAGAAGTCAAGCCACGTGTCGGCGTCGTTTGACCTCGGTGCGGTGACCCTGGGTCTGGGCCATTCGACGACGAAGTTCATGGATCCGATGAAGACGAAGAAGGCGAAGACGAACTACATCGGCGTCAACGGTGCCATTGGCGACACCGGGCTGGACTGGCGGGCCTGGTATCGGACCAAGGAGGAGGTGAAGGACAACAACATGACGGTGAAGTCGAAGCCCTGGGGCATCGGTCTGGGCAAGAAACTCGGCGGTGGCGCTTTGGCCTATGTCGAGCATTGGAACGATGGCGCGAAAGGCGCAAAGAAATCCGGCACGGTGGTCGGCCTGCGCGTCGATTTCTAGCGACCGGCTCTTTCACATTGGGAGAATGGAACGGGGTGCTTTCGCACCCCGTTTCGTTTCCGCACCGGGTGAAAATGAATCCGCCTCAGATCATCACGTTGACCGTGTGCCGCATAAGTTTTCCGGAGATAGGCGGGGTCTCTGTCCACCATTCGCATGAAGTTCCCGCAGACCACCTCTGCACCCGACCTCGTCATCGCGGAACACTTGTTTCGTCGCACCATGGGATGTGAAGGTCGTCTAAGAAGGTGCGTTGCAAACCGCAACCCTGCCCTCAAACATGACCGTCGGCTCAATCCGTCTCAGATCGGTCCGGGTAGTATGCCGCAAAGTAATCTTCTGTCGATATCGCTGAACAGGTGTCGGACGGTGAATCTCAGATTCCTTTCTTTCCTCCGCGTTTCAGGTTGAATCCAAACGAAACGGGGTGCTATCGCACCCCGTTCCATTCTCACCGATGTGAAAGAGTCGGTCGCTAGAAATTCACGCCCAGGCCGACCACCGTGCTGCTGGATTTATCCTTACCCTTTTTGCCATCGTTCCCATGCTCGACATAGGCCCAGGCGCCACCGCCCAGGGTCTTTTTCAGGCCGATGGTCCAAGGCTTCGTCTTCACGCCTTTGAAATCCTTATTGTTCCGATACCAAGCGTTCCAGCTCAGTCCGGTATCGCCAATCCCACCCGAAGCACCGATGTAGTTCGTCTTCGCCTTCATCGTGTTCGTCGGATCCATGGATTTCGTCGTCGAATGGCCCAGACCCAAGGTGACCGCACCGACATCAAACGATGCCGACACATGGCTTGACTTCTCACCATATACTGTTTTACGGACTGTTTCTGTTACTGTCTCATCCTCGACATGCTCCGGGAAGAAAGTGAAACCAGCATCGACAGTTTCTCTATTCTTAAGAACGGCTCTATAGACGGTGGTTTTTACACACTTGTCAGCCAGCAGTACTGGGTTGGTGTGTGCGGCTTTACAAACGGTCGCGGATTTAGGATACACAGGATATGCTTTAGTGTAATCCACACCTTCATCAACCCCACCGTGTAAATGACCATAGATATTGTTATCCGACGTAAGTGTTATCTGGTTTTTCGCCGCGTCATAACCCGCGACGGGGCTGCCTTCCGTTGGCTTTGTCACGTAAACGGTCATTGGCTGAACAACGACCGTCATCTTCTCTCCCAAATCAAATTCATCCTTCAACTTGCCAGCTGTTGGAGTTTTTCTATTTCCCTCATCATCCACTCCATCCGCCTGATTGATGGCATGCGAGTCTTCCTGCGCGTCCGACCACAATATCGGGCTGTAGTAAAATTGCCCGTTGTCGGGGGTCCACTTGGTCACTTTCACTATTTTTCTGCTCGTCATCTTGAACTCTCCCGGGACATTTTCCTTCCGCACATGGGCGAAGGCGACTTTGCCGATATCGCCGATGTTCACCGTCGCGCCGAGTTCCCACTGATCGACGGCCTTGCCGGTGTCTTTCCCACCGGCCATGATGGCATCGAACTGCACGCTGAAAGCGTCACCCGTATAGGCATAGGACAGGGCGCTGCCGACCCGGCCACTGGATTCGTGGGCGCTGTGCCAGTTGCTGATGTCGCGGATGACGCCGGTGTGGTTGTAGCTGGCGCTCCAGACCTGTCCCAGCGTCAGCGCGCCGAAACCGCCGGACAGGCCCACGTAGGCCAGCCGGCCTTTGGCCTGACCGGCATCCGCGGTGCTGATCTCGTGCTCGAAGTTGTAGACCGCGGTCAGGCCTTCCGAAATCTCGTTGGCGCCTTTGATGCCCCAGCGCGAACCGCCGTCGTAGTATTCGGCGTCCTGGCCTTTTTCCAGCTCCACCCCGCCGCGCAGCGAGCCGTACCAGGACGCCTCCGCGAACACCGCGGCCGGGGCCGCCAGCAGGCCTGAGAAAACCAGAACCGCAGTCAGGTTTTGACGGTCGCTTTGTGCAGGTGAATGCAATTGATGCAACTGAACTGGTGCATCATTTCGTGGGAATTTGGGAGGTTGAATTTCTTTTTTTTGCAATCGTAGTATGCAAATTGAAGTCGATTGATCAAAATTGTGAAATAGCCACAGATATGAAATCATCAATAGATTCCAATATCAAATCTCATAAATTCAGACTTCCTGACATAGCAGTCGATTTTAACAGTTGTTCACTGATGGACCGGCTTTTCAAATCAGTGGGTAAGCGTTCTCCAACTGCCGATTGAGTCCGACCCGGCCGTCCCGAATGACTAGACGGAAAAATAGGGGGAAGAGAAAATCAACCGCCAGGGCGCCATCGCTGAAAGTTCAGATCAAACGGATCTCCCATTTTCTGAAAGCCGCTCTTTCGCATTCTGTGCCGTTTCCAGTGGATTTTGGTAAACAATCGTTTCCAAAGTCCTCTTCCGGTCTCCATTGAGCTGAGTTGAATACAGCTTCTGACTTCCTGACATGGCAGTCGATATCAACAGTCGTTCACTGATGGGCCGGCCTGTCAAATCAGTGTGTTGATGTTTTCCAGCCGACGATTGGGCCCGTCCCGAATGGACAGAAGACGGAAAATGGAATAATCGGCGAGGTGGACACCAGCCAACTGAGATCTGCCGTTTGATGGACGCGTCCGCCTGCTCCACAAGTGAAATATTTATCATAATAATCGGATTAGGTCAGGAACTCTGAAATTAAGCTGCGCTACCGCTCACCGATTCATATATATTTTTGAACCACAATCTGGACTGGAGAATCGGCATACTGACTGGAATCACATTCGATATTCGCAAGGATATTGAGATTGAATCAAGGACATTGACTTACATCACATTGATCAGGGCCGAAAAGTGACAAAAAAAATTGCGATCGTCGGCGGCGGAATATCCGGGCTAGCAGTGGCTTGGACACTCAATAAACATCCCGATCGTTTCGATTTCAGAATCTTCGAAGCACAATCCCAGATTGGCGGCAATGCCATAACGGTAGACATGCCGCAGAATGATGGCACTCTGATTCCGTTTGACATATCCGTCACCGCGTGCATTCCATCGGTCTATCATCACATCATTCTATTCATGCGGGAGCATGGCATTGATCTGCTTGATACTCAATTCAATTACAGTGTGAAGTATGACGGTCAGGTCTATGCACACGATTTTGATGGTGAAATCAGGAAAGAACTGCATCAGGAAATTGCAAATTTCCAAAAATTACTGCGCCGCCTGAACTCCATCGGCCGGCTGAATCGCACCCGCTCCCAGCTGCTGAATGCAATCAATCCATTCAACTACATCAGTATGGGAACGGTCCTCAACTGGGGTAAGTTCTCCGGGGATTTTCGATACAAGATTCTCAAACCCATGTTTGTCAATTTTCTGATGGCAACGAATGTGTTTGACATGCCGGCATCTCTGTTTTCCCGATATCTGGAGTTTTTTGACATTGAAACGGCGACACCGATGCAGACCTGGGATCAGGGAACACGTCGCGTCTATGAAAAAATGTCAGCTGATTTTCAGGATAGAATCTACCTTGACCGATCTGTTCGAAAAGTACATCGCCATCCATCAGAAGTCGTCGTAGTCGATCACAACGGTACGGCGGAGACGTTTGACGAAGTCGTATTCGCCTGTAACGCGAACCAGACTCTGATGATGCTTGACCAACCGACCCGCTTCGAGGCCTGGCTTCTTTCCTCAATCCGCTATGAGAGTGAACTGCATAACCACACAATCATTCATTCAGACGAGTCGGTTCTACCACAGAACGAGGTCAAACCACTCACCACGCGAAGCAATCATATCGAGCAATACGGCGCCCGACCCGACAATTATGAAATCACCTACATCATGCACAACCAGCAGCCTTGGGCAAACCGGTCAGACAAACCGTGTCTGGTAACTTACAATCCAATCAGTCATATCAATCCCGATAAAATCATCAAAAAATGGTGGTTTCAGCATGTCGTTCACGATGTACGACACACCACCGTTCTAGTGCAGATGTTTCGCTTCCTGCAGGGCAAGAGACGAAGTTGGCATTGTGGCGCACATACGCTGATCAACAGCCAGGAAACATGTTTCATTACGGGTTTGGCAACCGCCTGTCAATTGGGTGCCGACTACCCGTTTCAAGACGATAACGCTCGAAAGTGGTTTAATTTTTACGGTCGCCTGATGTACGGACGACGCTTCAGAAAAGCAAAAGCACCTGCACCACTGTCCTAATTCAACGGCGTACAGAACAGTCAGGCGCATCACAACCTGCGCCACCAGCAGGCCATCGGGCAGTCTGTCCTGGACTGAATTCAATTGACCACTTGGCCACATCCAAGCCAAATTCAGCCTACGGGCGACGATTTGACAGCTGAATATTTTTTTTAAATTCCTATCTCAATTCAATTCAATTTGATATAATTCACTTTAACAAACGCATGGAAAGTATGATTTTACAAGATTTCAATACATCATCTCAGACGACACTTCATCAAGTGGGCAGTGGTGTTGACGATGGCATTGCCAGAAGACTGCCAGTCAGTTTCAGTCCATGTCTGATGCGAGAGAAAGGAACCACAAACAATCAATAGAAGAAACTAACCATCAACCATTATCACAGATCTCTATGAAAACCACCATATCATACGCCGTTGCTCATCATACGAGTGGACCTGCAGAGGGTTTCACGAGTAACCGTTCGTTGTAATCACTGGTCAGCCCATGTCTTCAACCTCATCCACCTCACCTGTATTTCTGACCGGTGCAGCCGGACACGTTGGCGCCAATCTGTTGCATCGCCTACTGGACGACGGCATTCGAGTTCGAGTGTTACTTAGACACGAGGATAATAATGTCGCCGTGGATGGCCTGGATGTTGAACGCGTGTATGGCGACCTTCGGGATTTGAACGCCACCCGTCGGGCGATCGAAGGGTGCCAGGGGGTGTATCATGTCGCCGCTAAAATCTCGACCATCGAAGGCAATCTCGCCCATCGTCGTGAAATTTACGAGTGCAATGTCATCGGTACCCGTAATGTCCTACAGGCGGCGCGGGAAGTTGAAGCTGGCCGAGTCGTCGTTACGGGTTCGTTCAGTGCAGTCGGTTACAATTTGGACGACCCGTCCACACCTAGTAATGAATCCATGCAATTCTATCCTATGGAACGGACGATGCCGTATGAGCGCAGCAAGTCACTGGTTGAGCTCGAGTGCTGGCATGCGGCGGCAGCCGGACAGGAAGTGGTGGTGGCAACCTGTTGTGCAATGGTCGGCGGCCATGATTATCTTCCCTCGCGCCTCGGAAGAAGCCTGTGTGACTACTCGAACGGCAAACTCCGCGCCTATATCGAAGGCGGATTCGAGTTTGTCGCCGCGCGTGACATCGTCGAAGGACACATTCTGTGCATGCACCATGGACGATCTGGAGAAAAATACATTTTCGCCAGCGAATACAGAACCATCTCTGAAATTGTGGGGTTTTATGAGGAAGTCTCTGGTGTCAAATCGCCGGCGCGACGAATTCCAACACCTCTGATGTACGTTTTTTCCGAGGTGGCGAGCTATTATCTCAGCCGATGTCATCCGAATTTCCCCCAACGCTTCACTCCCGGTGCCATTCGTCTGCTAAAACAATGCCGTCATGCCAATACGGAGAAAGCCAGACAGGAACTTGGCTTTCGGCCGACAAGCATTCGCGATGCTTTCCATGAGGCATATGCCTTTCATTACCACAGGCGCAACGCCATCAAGAACCCCGATGCAAAACACCCGCGCGCGGATTCCAGTCAGCAGGACCCGTTGCAGACCAGCGCGTACAGACCACATCCGAAGGAGGATAAAAATGATTCATGAGTACAACCCTCCGTGCTTTGAGCAAGCTGGTAACTTGCGACAACAGGTCCGCGCAACCGGTTTGGACCCCAATTACTGGTATGCAGTTGAGGAGGAAAACCGAATCAAAAAGGAAGAGGTAATCGAAGTTATTTTTTGGAAGAAATCCATTGCCCTTTACCGTGCCGCGGACGGTTCGCTGTACGCACTGGAAAACCGCTGTGCCCATCGTCAGATCAAACTCTCTCTCGGAGATGTACAGGGCTGCAACTTGGTATGTCCCTATCATGGCTGGGCATTTGATCAGAATGGACGTCGAGCCAATGCACCGCAGCATGTCGCATTACGAAATCCGCTTCTCAAGCCTTCCATTCGAGCCTATCCAGTGAAAGTGCGTTATGGGTTGGTCTGGCTGTTTCCCGGCGACCCACAATTGGCGGAACAACGAAAGATCCCCGACATTCCCGAACTCGAAGGCACTGATCAATGGGCCTGCTCACCACTCACCTTTACCTGGCAGGCTCACCACTCAATGGTGATAGACAATGTCAGCGACTTCACACATGCCTATCTGCACCGCAAATACCGTCCGTTCAACGAGGCGTTACCCACTCAATGCGAAATCATCGGTGACAGTGTCCATCTTTCTTATGAAACACCGATTGGACGCAGCAACATAGCTGGACGGTTCGTCGACCATAAACGAATTGACACTAATCATATGGATCTGTGCTATGAATACCCCTACCAATGGTCAAACATGAATGACAAATTCAAACACTGGCTGTTTGTTCTGCCCATCAACGAACGAACCACGCGGGTGTTTTTCCTGTTCTACTTCAAATCGCTGAATTTTCCAATGCTTCCAATACGCATCCCCAACTTTGCGATGACCGCGATCATGAAACTGTCGAATCGTCTGCACATCATTCCGCTGCTGATGCAGGACCAATTTGCAGTTGAAGCGGAGCAGTTGGCCTACGAAGCGCATTGGGATGCACCTCCCATTGAGTTCAACCCAGCCGTACGGTATTTTCAAAAGGTAACCGTACGTAAATGGGAAGAGCATCTTGCACGCGGCAACGGAGAGTACCATGACACCCGTCATCGTACCAGATCTGCAGAATAATTTCACTCTGCTGTCGGTCGACTTCCTCGCTGAAGCAGCCATCATGCTGCTGGCATATGTCGCGGTCCTTTTTCTGGGATCCATGGGTACGCCTGGGCGCCACATTTCAGGGTCGGATGCGGAAGGGAATACGCGCACTTACAAGCTGAATGGCTTGGCTCTGTTTCTAACAACCGCGATAGCGGTTGCCGCTGCCCAGATGCTTGGCTGGTTTTCACTGTCCGTCCTCTACACTCACTTTGCCGCTCTGTTCGTGCTGGCAAACATCTTCGCTTTTGCATTATCGGGTTGGCTATATGTCAGCGGCATCAATAAGAGAGGATCATCATCCGGCTTTCTGCGTGGTTATTTTTACGGAGTGGATGCCAGTCCAGCCTGGTTTGGAGTGGATCTGAAATTCTTCAGCTATCGTCCTTCTCTCATCGGTCTCGCTCTGTTCAATGCATCCTTTGCCGTCGTGCAGTATGAAACCTATGGAACACTGACCATCGCCATGTTACTCTACCAAGCATTCACATTCCTGTACGTGTTGAATTATTTTCAGTTTGAATACGGCATGATCCACACTTGGGACATGGTCAGCGAGCGCTTCGGGTGGATGTTGGTTTGGGGAGATTATGTTCTGGTGCCATTTTTCTATTCCATTGTCGGCTGGTGGCTGGTTCACGCTATGGAACCCCTATCACTCACCACTGCTGCGTTGCTGGCGCTGCTGTTCATTTTTGGCTTTTGGCTGTTCCGCGGTGCCAACCAGCAGAAACACCGATTCAAACGCGACCCTGAAATTAAGATTTGGGGCCGCCCCGCACAGACATTGGACGGACGTCTGCTAATCTCGGGATTCTGGGGGATGGGACGACACCTCAATTATTCGGGTGAGATCTGCATTTACCTTTCGTTCGCACTGACCGCGGGTTTTCAATCCTGGCTGCCTTATCTGCTGCCTGCATGGCTGGCATGTCTGTTAGGCCATCGATCCATACGCGACGAGCACCGATGCCGCGCGAAGTATGGTGAACTGTGGGAGCGCTATACGCAACGCGTTCGTTATTCGATGCTACCCTTTGTCTATTAAAGTGAAGACTGCCCGACAACATCACAGTCAAGCGGATCAGGCGGTTGCCACTCCCCCGCGGCAATCTGAGCGATTCGTCCCGGAGATGACAGGTGGCCGGCCACTGCTCGGACACCTGCTGGAGTTTTTTAAGAATCCCGTTGCCATGCTGAGTCGCGGTTGGCGCGAACACGGCGAACTCGTCCGCTTTCGTCTCGGTACCCGCAGTGTGGTGCTGTTCACTGGCCCCGAAGCGCATGACTTTTACTTTCGGGCACCCGAGGATGACCTGAATGCCAAAGCCGTCTATCAATTCACCGCCCCCATTTTCGGACGCGGTGTGGCCTATGATGTCACTCCCGAAATATTTGCCGAGCAGCTGGGGTTTCTGTTTCCAGCGATGCGCGATGCCTCGATGCGTCGGTTCGCCCAGCTGATGTTTGCAGAAGTCAGTCAGTTCGCCGACGAAATGGGAGACGGCGGCGAGATCGATCTGCCGCACGAATTGAACGAGCTGACAGTTAAAATAGCCAGTCGCTGTCTTATTGGTGAAGAAGTCCGAAGCCAAGTGGACACGGGATTCGCTGAAGCCTATCACGAACTGCAGAACGGAATCAATGTCGTGGGGTTTTTCTTGCCAAATCTACCCATTGCGGCACATCGAAGACGCGATCATGCGCGAAAAAAACTGGTGGGGATTTTTGAAAAAGTGATGGCGGAACGCCGGCGAACGGGAAGTCGCCCCGACGATTTTCTGCAGACGCTTATGGATGCCCGTTACCAGGATGGCCGAGCATTGAGCGACAATGAAATTACCGGCATTCTGCTGGCGGCGTTGTTTGCGGGCCAACACACCAGTGCGATTCTCGCAACCTGGACCGGTCTTGAACTGATCAACGCGCCATTTTTTCTGCAGCAGGTGAGGGATGAAATGGAATCGGTCTACCGCGGGTCCGGGGTGATGGACCTTGATTCACTCAAGCGACAGGTCGCACTGGAACACGTCATACGCGAAAATGAACGGCTTCATCCACCGTTGATCATTCTGGTGCGCAAAGTGCTCAATGCTTTAAGGTTTCGCGACCAAGTCATCCCTGCAGGGACTCTGGCGATCGTCTCACCGGCCGTTGCACACAAGGTTCCGCAACTGTTTGCCAATCCAGATGAATTCAATCCAAATCGGTTTGCACCACCCGCCAGCGAAGACAAACGGCATCGCTACTCATTGATTGGATTTGGCGGCGGCAAGCACATGTGCATGGGCAAGCCTTTCGCTTATATGCAACTGAAAGTGATCTGGACCGTACTGCTTGATCGCTTTGAATTCGAGGTTGACGGACGAATACCTGACCCCAACTACCGAAGCTGGGTGACGGGGCCTCGAGGTCCCTGTCAAGTGCGGTACCGGCGCCGCTCACAACCCAGCATTTTCCAATGAGAAACGCCAATGCCAGCCGCTACGACTTAGCCATCGTGGGCAGTGGTCCAGTGGGAAGCGTGTGTGCCATCGCCCATGCGAGAAAAGGCGCCCGAGTAGCTCTGCTAGAAGCGAACCCAAAAGCCGCCAACCGATTGGCGGGCGAGTGGCTGCACCCACCTGCCGTCCGAATTCTGCGCAATCTGGGGATCGAATTCGATACCGGTCATAACTGTATGGCGGGCAAAGGCTTCGTGGTGATGCCGGAAGATCGTTCGGAACCATTGATGCTTCCCTATCTGAACGGATCGCGGGGATTGGCGTTGGAGCATTCGATGTTGGTTTCGCGTCTTCATGAAATGATCAACAGCGAACCAAACATTGACTTTTTCATTCCCGCGCGGGCGTGTGCAATTGAGGATGACAAAGTCATCTATACCGTTGACCGATCTGAATATTCGGTAACCGCGGACCGAGTCGTAGGTGCAGATGGACGCTCCTCTGTCGTCCGAAAATCTCTGGGACTGTCAACCAATCTGGAGACCTGTTCGCGGATGGTGGGAACCATCGTTGAAGGCGCGAATCTGCCACTTGAGGGCTATGGGCATCTGATGCTGGGTGGCCCCGGCCCGATTCTCATGTATCAATTGGCCGATCGGCGAATCCGAATCATCGTTGATGTGCCGCTGAATCACTGGGTGCCCCGCGACCGAATCGGACTGATAGCGGAATCTTATGCTGGACTTTTACCCGAGAACATTCGCGCCAAGTTTGTTGAATCACTACGGGAGGGGAACTTCCATGTCGCCGCAAACGAGCTCAAACCGCGAAACAACTACGGAAGAGACAATCGAATTCTGATCGGTGATGCGGCCGGTCACTACCATCCCATGACGGCAGTTGGCATGACTCTTGGCTTTGGAGACGCACTGTCGCTGACTGAAGATCGGAGTTTTGATGAATTCAAGACAGATCGTTTCCTGCAGACTCGGGCGCCGGAGTTTCTCGCCATGGGTCTGTATGAGGTGTTCGCCGATTACCGGATCGAATCGGTGGCGCTCAGACAGGAGATCTATAAGATCTGGAGAACGAATCCAACGGCCCGCGACCGGACGGTCCGTCTGCTTGCCTGTGAGGACACCTCAGTCATCCATCTGAGTTTCACATTTTCCATCATCCTGCTGAAAGTTATTGGCAGGTATCTGTTGCGCCCATTCGATAAATACAATCGGCGCCAGTTCCGCGACATAGCCGTCGCCCTCAGGAATCGCCTGACCTGGTTGGTGCGTGGCGCTCTGGAACAGAACAGGTTGAGAAAAACCAATGGATTCAAAGACGCCCGATCGCGCGAACTGTTGGCCAATGCATTTTATGTTTCCATGCCACCAACGATGCATTCCACCACCCGAAAATCATCGCAGGATGTTGATTTGACTGATGTCAGGTCGGCCATAAAAAATGCAACCCAACACCTGTTAAGTCTGCAGGCTGAAGATGGATCATGGGAGGGTGAGATGGTCTGGTGTCCAATGCTCACCGCACAATACGTACTGTTGCATCATATTATCGGTCAACCACTTTCGGCGGAACGACGGCGGCTTGTTCTGCACAATTTTAGTGTAACCCGTCTTGAAGGCGGACTGTGGGGGCTGCACGAGCACTCCGCCGCCAACCTGTTCGTTACCACTCTGGTTTATGTCGCCGCACGGATTTTGGGCATTGAGCCCGATGATCCTCTCGTTCGTTCGGCCCGTCGGTTCATACAGGCTGAAGATGTCCGCGCAATCCCAAGCTGGGGTAAATTTTGGCTGGCGCTGCTGAATCTCTATGAATGGCAGGGCGTCAATGCCATCGTTCCCGAAATCTGGAGCATACCGCATTGGGTCGTACTGCATCCATCGAATTGGTACTGCCACACCCGACTGATATACATGGCAATGGCGACCATTTATCCGACTCGGTATCAGGCACCGGTTACTCCCACGATTGAAGCTCTGCGAACGGAGCTTTATCCTCAGGGTATCACAAACGTCAATTTCTCAAAATATCGACATTACCTGCGCGCCGCCGACCTCTTCGCACGCCCCAGCAGGTGGCTGCGAGTTTGCTATGCCTTCGTCAGGTTGATTGACCGATTCCACTTCAAAAAACTGCGTCATCGGTGCACGCAGAATCTGATCAAGCGGATCAAATGGGAACTTCAGACCACAAACCATACCAGCATTTCTCCAGTCAGTGGCATCCTCAACATCATCGCCGTCTGGCTAGCCGACCCCAATGACTTCGACTATAAGGCGGCACTCGCAAAAATGGATGGCTGGATTTGGGAAGATGAGGAAAATGGCACACGGGTTACCGGAGCGAGAAGCGCGTCGTGGGATGGAGGGTTCTGTCTGCAGGCGCTGGCGACGGTGTCCGAGTATCACGGTGTGGCGCGCGCGCTTCATCGAGGTGCTGAGTTTTTGTTGCGGCAGCAGATTGGTCAGAGCTTTTCCGGTTTCCGCGAAGCCTACCGAAACGACCCGAAGGGCGGTTGGTGCTTCGCGGGTGGTTGGCATGGTTGGCCCGTAACCGACTGCACCGCGGAAGCGGTGCTGGGTATCATCTGCGCTGAACGCGGGGCTGTTAATCCAACAGTGCTGCACCGGGCAGTCGAATTCATGATGCGGGGTCAGAATCGGGATGGTGGATTTGGCAGCTATGAATCGCGCCGCTCCCGTCTTGATCTGGAGTGGTTGAATCCGGCCGAGATGTTTGGTGAATCAATGACTGAGCAATCTTTTGTCGAATGCACTGCATCGTGCCTTTCTGCGCTGACTGCCTGTCAGGAGCGCTTTCCGCAGACAATCGATGAGTCAATGGTGAGTTCCATATCAAAAGCTGAAGCCTGGCTTCGTCGAGCACAGTTGAGCGACGGTTCATGGCGTGGCGTCTGGGGCATTCAGTACATCTATGGCACACTGTTTGGCATCCGGGGCCTGCTGGCTGCAAAGGCGACGCCCGGTGACCCAGCGTTGCGTCTAGCGTGCCAGTGGCTGCTGGCCCGGCAGCATTCCGACGGTGGCTGGGGTGAGCATCACAGCGGTAGCCTGAGTGGCAAGTACGTCGAGCATGAGGATAGTCAGATCATCCAGACAGCGTGGGCTCTCATCGCACTTCTCGAGGCGGGCGATTCGAACTGGACTGCGATTTCAAGGGGTGTCGATTTCCTACTTGGCACACAAAACCCGGATGGCACCTGGCCGAAACAGGACATGGCTGGCGTCTTCTTCCGTACTGCGCTGCTGGACTACGTTTTGTATCGACAGTATTTCCCTCTTTATGCGCTGGGTCTTTATGAGAAAAGGCAAAAGACGCGGCAAATGCTGGCGGATTCAACAGCGAACATCATGGCCAATGCCGCATAACGCAGATTGAATCGGTTTTAGGCTTCCGAACTCAAGGACTGACGCGCAGGAAAGTAAAGTCATCAGTGTGAATGATTTCTGGCTCCATCGCTTTCCACAAACGCATCGAACCCTGAGTTCAAAAATCTGCTGATATCGGCGGGGCTTTTCGGCAACATCCGTGTCGCTTCTCACCTGTACTCGAAATCAAATGAGTCGACACTCCTCACCAGCAGTCGGCGATTTCTTGGCAGGCACAGACCTCACTCCCTGCAGGATTGGATACCAAGTGATCTTGGGGTCGGAATCCCAAGCGTCGCGCGATGCAACGACTTCAATGTCAACTGCAGACAGCATTTCGCAGACCTTAATTTTCGTCGCAGCATATATCAGTCCATCCGCTCTTTCGTATAATACATCGTTTCGCTGATAAAAAAATCAGTTTTGTGTCATACAAATCATATATCTATCTGAGATGTCTAAAAATCAGTTGAACTTTGAAGCCATTGTAATGGATGATGACGGCTGTCTGCCTGAGACGATTTCGAACTGTGAACGATAAAAGGAAGCATAAAGCCAGTTTAGCCGCGCCGGCCATCCTATTTGTCATTCTGTTTATCGGACTGCTTACTTCTCTTGGCATTGGTACACGCTATGCGCTGAATGGTGGTTTGAACATTTTCCATGCTCTCCTCTGCCTGTATTTTTCCACCAACCTGCTGATCTGTTATTGGGAGTTCTGCCTGCTCGTTCATAGTGAACGGATCACTCAGCGAACTGATTTCTGGCAGAACTGGTCGCATGAAACCGGTCGGAATCCTGCCATTGAGTTCTTTTTCAAACCGGTTCCAGTCAAACAACTGATCTCCACCGCTTTCTGGGCGGACGTTTGGGCGACTTATTCCCAATATGACGATTCTTACGCAGACAAACGAACATTTGGATACAGCGCGGATGTCGGAAACGGATTCGTGACACCAATTCCGACGCTGACCCTGTTTGCGGCTTTTACCGTTGAATTCCTGCCCTCTGTGTTGCCTGGAATTCTCGGTGTCATGATGTTCTGGCAATGGGTTTACGTAACTGGACTCTACTGGGTCAGTTTTTTCCTCGGTAAACGGCATTCGGATATCGGTCGCCTGCAGCTGTATCTTCATATATTTCTGCTCAATTCGTTCTGGGTGCTCAATTCATTGCTAGGTCTATACATCTCCATTCGACTCATTTTGGACGGTAATTACAGTGTTTTGGGGTTGCCGTGATTGCATGATGAGACTTCACCGGCGAGGCGCCCACCTGGTTGCTGATCTGAAATCCAAAGCGGCCTGCGATTATTGATGTCCATTTGGCACAGTATTTCAATTGTCGGATGCGGCACGAGTCAATTTACGTTAATTGAAGAAACTGAACTGCAGACCTATATGGAGTGGCGGACATGATTCGGGTTGACGATTCGATCACTTCCATGGGCAGACGCCCGTTCCAATCCGTCAATGGGTACATCAGTCCATTTCATCGTCGAAACGGAAGATCAGCTGAGACCGGACACCCGTCGGTGCATAACCGTACTACGAAACCATCCGATCATTACCCACACTGATTAAAATAAGTTCAATCAAATCGAATCATTCAGGGGTGGGACATGATTCCAATTGCAGGTTATGCGGATCAATGGTGCGTCGGACAAAACCAGACCATTCAGTTTAAAGTCAGCAGTAAGTTCAGTGAGGCTTACTCAGTCAGACTCGTACGCATCTCGTGTGCGGACCCCAATCCAACGGGTCCAGGTATCATCGAGTACGATTTGAGTTCAGTCTTCTCCGGCGAGTTTCCCTCCAGAATGCAACGGGCCAAATTGGGTTCACATGCCTGGGTACCGATTGAGAAACCACTGCCGTCCGAGCAACAGTACTCGATTGTGGCCAACATTTGGCCGACCTTGCCGAATTCGGACCGACAGACAATCATTTGTCTACGGAACGGCGGCGGTGATAAACTGCTGGAACTGTTTCTGGAATCAGGCCATTTGGGTATGTGCTTGAACGAAGGAAATGAGCTGCGCGTTGCGGAAAAACTGTTGGAACGGGTTTGGTACTTCGTTTGGTGTTCGGTTGATCGAACCACGAATCAGATCATCGTCGGTCAGTCTCCCTGCGGATTACGCAGCGACGGCATTCAACCCACCGGCAGCTCCCGCCCGTTCGAAAATGTTCCCATATTGACTGAAATACGAGAGGTATTCATCGCATCGTCTGGCAGTGGCGTCAATACGCACCATTACAACGGCAAAATCGAACTGCCGGGCATCACGAGCCGTCTGCTGCAGGTCAATCAGGGGGTCGATTTCATTGCGACAAATCGACAGCACGAAAACACCTCCGTGGTTGCAAAGTGGGATTTTTCGCGCGGCATCAGCAGCCAGTCGATTAAAGACATCGGCCCGCACCAAATGCATGGTGTACTGATCAACTGTCCAACCCGAGCCATGCGCGGTTCAAACTGGAGTGGACGAGAGATGGCATGGCGACACGCGCCTGAAGAATACGGCGCCATTCACTTTCATGACGACGACATATACGACTGCAATTGGGAAACTGATTTTACGTTTACCGTGCCGGAGAATTTTGCAAGCGCCATGTATTCCATGCGAATTCAGTGTCAGAACGAGTATGAGGACATCCCATTTTACGTACGCCCTAAATCTGGACAGCCCCAGGCTAAAATCTGCGTTATCGTTCCCACTTTCACTTACACGGTCTACAGTAATCAGGCCCGTTCAACCGCAGGCCCCGAATACGATGCCTTGGTCAAAAAAATGGGCAATCGGCGCTGGACACCCGATGAAGTACGCGATTTTGGACTGTCAACTTATAACCAGCACACTGATGGCAGCGGCATCTGTCTGTCGTCCAGGCTGAGACCATCGTTGACGATGCGTCCGCGTTATATGACCATTTTTCGACCATTTGCCGAATCAGGCATGCGGCACTTGCCTGCCGATACCCATCTTCTGGCATGGCTTGAGCATCTTGACTACGATTATGATCTGATTACGGACGACGATCTTCACCAGGAAGGCGCTGCGATCCTCAAGCCCTATCGCGTCGTAATGACAATGAGCCACCCCGAATATCACACGTCCAACACACTTGATGCCATTTACGAATACTCCAGAACCGGCGGCCGACTGATGTATATGGGAGGTAACGGTTTCTACTGGAAAATTGGCATCCGCGATGATCTGCCGGGAATGATTGAGATACGAAGAGGCGAAGGTGGAATTCGGACCTGGGGCGCGGAACCGGGCGAATACTACAACGCATTGGATGGTGAATATGGGGGTATGTGGCTCAGAAACGGTCGGCCACCGCAGCAGTTGGCGGGGGTTGGGTTTACCGGGCAGGGTGACTTTGAAGGCACTTACTACCGTAAGAATGCAGAGTTGCCGGCTGAGTATGACTGGGTCTTTGATGGTATCGAGGATGAGATATTGGGTGATTTTGGATTAAGCGGTGGCGGTGCGGCGGGATTTGAACTTGACCGGGTCGACTTTGGCTTGGGGTCACCGCCCAATACCGTCGTTTTGGCAAGCTCAGAAAGCTACCCAGACCACTTCATTCTGGTTCCTGAAGAAATTCTGTCACACCAGAGAACGCGTACTGGCGACCCCGTTGAAAAACTGATCCGTGCCGATATGGTCATCTTCGAAACGCCACAGAACGGGTACGTCTTCTCAGTCGGTTCCATCACGTACTGCGGTAGTCTACCCTGGAATGGATTCGACAACAATATTTCCAAACTGACGCAGAACGTTCTCGAACGATTCCTAGGCGGGTAAATTCTACTGCCATCAGCCATCTTGGGTATCCCATGTTAGCAAAGTATGCATTTCCGGTCGTTCTGCTGCTTGGAATGGGAGTGGTGGCTTACTTTCTGAACTGGAATCTACTGCTCTCGCTGGACTTTTCCGTCGTCTGGGAATATCGAGAAGTACTGCTCAGGGGGCTGCTGGTTACACTGGGACTCACAGTCTGCGCCGCGGTCTCGGGACTGGTGTGTGGAACAGTTCTCGCAATCGCCAGTCAGTCCAGTTATGCACCGCTTCGCTGGCTGGTTTTCACTTTCGTAGAAATCTGGCGCAACACACCGCTTCTGGTGCAGCTGATCTGGATACACTTCGCTCTACCGCTGGTAACGGGGATCAACACGACTGCTCTTGAAAGCGGTGTGATTGGCATTTCGCTACAGGCCGCCGCGTATTTCACGGAAATCGTAAGAGCCGGAATCGAGTCGGTACCGAAAGGACAGTGGGAAGCCGCTTATTCGCTGGCACTGCCGTCCTGGGTCCGCTGGACCCGCATCATATTGCCACCAGCCATAAGAACGATGATTCCACCATTGGTCAATCTCACCATCAGTTTTTTCAAAGGAACAGCGATTCTGTCAATCTTGCACGTTAGCGAGCTGATGACGGTAACCAATCGGATCAGCAATGTAACGTTCAAGCCCGTAGAACTGTTCAGTTCAATAGCCATACTCTACTTCATCGTCGGCATTCTGATGAGTAAAGGAACTCTGAGACTGGAGTATTTTCTGAGAAAACGAGAACGCTGATGAGATTCGACTGGGACCAGCTCATCCGTTACAGTCCTGATCTGCTGCAGGCCTTCGGTGTAACCATATGGATTTCTGCAATATCGCTGGCTATCGGCATTGCCGTCGGAATGATCGCCTGTCTGGGTAAGCTGCAGGAGCGCGGCCTAGCGTTCAGACTGGCAAACGGTTTCATTGATTTTTTCAGAACCATTCCCGAAGTGGTGCTCATATTCTGGGTTTACTCCTGCTTGCCGCTGCTGCTGTCAATTCGAATTTCAAGTGAGGCGTGTGGTGTAATCGCCCTTTCCCTGTTCAGCGCGGCCTACCTGGCTGAGATATTCCGCGCCGGGATTCTGGCAGTTCCAAAGGGGCAGGTGGACGCCGCGCATGCACTTGCCATTCCGCAGCATCACATATGGAGAAAAATCATCATTCCGCCAGCCGTTCGCCGAATGATGCCGGCATTCGTCAACTTTCTGACTGAACTGCTGAAAGCCACCAGTCTGCTGTCCGCCATCGCAGTGGGAGAAATGGCTTATACCGCCAGCATCCTCGGCGCTCAGACCTTGAGTTATTTTGAATTCCTGAGTGCGATTGCGGTCCTGTATTTTGTATTGATATTCCCGTTCAGCCTGCTGGCGCGGCACTCGGAGCGAAAACTTGTACAGAAAACGGGACACTGATCAGAAGCCAGTTCTGATGCGCAAATGAAGCAGACTGAAACTGAGCTTTTCATTTCGTGCCGAAACGTTTCGAAGTCCTTCGGAGGTTTCAAAGCACTAGATGACGTTACCATTGATATTGGGAAAGGAGAGGTCGTCTGTATTGTCGGACCATCAGGCGGTGGTAAATCGACCTTTCTGCGAACGCTGAATGCTCTCGAAACAATCGATGAGGGTGAAATCGTCGTCAACGATATTCACCTGCCAGGCAGCCGACGCGAAGTGGAAGAGATTCGCCGGGAAGTTGGCATGGTTTTTCAGCAGTTCAATCTGTTTGAGCACCTGTCGATTCGTGAAAACGTTACTTTCGCTCCCAAGGTTTCGCGTCGCATCGATCCGCGCGAGGTGGATGCGTTTGCTGAAAACCTGCTGAGGCGAGTCGGCATTGTTGAACAGATTGAAAAGTTTCCAAATCATCTGTCTGGCGGGCAGCAGCAGAGGGTGGCCATAGCTAGAGCGCTTGCCATGAAGCCGCAGGCGATGCTTTTTGATGAGCCAACCTCCGCTCTCGATCCCGAAATGGTGATCGAAGTACTGGATGTGATGAAGGAGCTGGCGCACTCTGGAATGACCATGATCATCGTCACTCACGAGATGGGATTCGCTAAAGAAGCGGCGAGCCGCATGTTGTTCATGGCAGAGGGAAAATTCCTTGTGGATGAGGCCAAAGACGGGTTTTTCGACGGGAATTCGAATCCGGAGTTGACTGGATTTCTGTCCAATATTCTTTGATCGCACAGCCAACTCATCGATTGGCCAATTCGCTTCCCATGGATACAGAATCGCCGGGTGTGATCATCGATTCAATGCTATAAAATTCATTTGCAGCTCCATTTGATAATGGAGTGCTGAAACAGGCAATTGAGTTCAGATCAGTCATTCAGAGACTGTGGCTGATTGCCTATTGTTCAAATCAATAAATGGAGAGAATGACTATGCGTATCAACAAAGTGTTTACAAAACTCGGCACTGTCATCAGTCTGCTCATCTTCGGTATGGGTTCAGCACTTGGTGCGGATGATCGAATCACGATGATTAAAGATCGTGGCGAACTGCTGGTCTGTCACGCCGAGGCTCTGCCTTGGGGTGCCAAGGATCCCAAGACTGGAGAATGGGTTGGCACCGATATTGAGGCGGCCAGACATCTGGCCGGCATCATGGGTGTTGAGTACAAGCACGTTGATTCCCAGTGGGGGACTCTGATTCCGAGCTTGGAAACCGGCAAGTGCGATATCGTCATGTCGCCGATGTTTCGAACGGCTGAACGTGCGATGCGAGTGCTGTTTTCCAATCCTTCCGGGTATGAAACTCAAGGTACCGCAGTACACATGGATTCCGAGGCCATGAGTCACAAGGATCTGGATCAGGATGGGATGATTATTGCCGTTGGTTCGGGTACGGCGGATGAAGCGTTTGCCAATCGTTTTTTCAAGAGCGCGACGGTCAAACCCCTGGTCAGCGATAAATTGTCAACCTATTTTCTTGAGGTTGCCAGTAAGCGGGCTGATGCGGTATTGACTGACAGTTCCTCACTCAGAAATTTCATCAAAGAGAATCCGGGTATGAACCTGCGCCTGATTGACGATGCCCCCCTGAATCCTCAGGGCTATGCTTACGCGGTCCTGCCGGGTGAATATCACTTTGTCAATTTTATCAATGTCTGGTTGGAAACCATTGAACAGCAGGGACTGAAAGATCAATGGTACGCAATGATCACTGCTGAATGATCTCAATTCTCGTCCCGTAAACGGATACGGTTCAACTTGCGTTATGCGGTAACGGTATGAACAATCCGGTAGAAAAGAGCTCAGCAGGCACTGAGTCGATCGCTGGCGGCGTCATGTCGCTCAATCGAATGATTGACCCGATGCGCGTCTTTGTGCGCGCATCGGGCGCTTACATGTGGGACGACGCTGGGAAGCAATACATCGATTATCACGCCGCTTTCGCACCTTATCTTCTAGGGCATGGAGATGAAGATGTTAACCAAGCGGTCATTGATTCCATTCGCCGCGATGAATCATTGATGGGTGCTGGAACGACGCCGTGGGAGCGCGAAATTGCCAACCTGTTGGTTGAATCCGTACCTTACCTCGAACAGGTTCAGTTAACCAACAGTGGAACTGAGGCTGTTGCCTTTGCAATACGACTGGCGCGAGCCGCAACGCAGCGAAACGATATCGTCTTCATGCAGGGTGGCTACAATGGCTGGATGGATTCCGTCGCGTTCAATCTGATGGACCCGGCATCGACATTCAGAAGCCACAAGGAAGGTGAAGAACATGAACTGAGACCAATTTCCGCCGGTATGCACCAGGCCACTCCTCAAGGCGCTCATGCAGTCGAATTCAACGACCGGAGAGCGGTACAGACATTGGTGGAAACTGGAAAAATTGCGGCGGTCATCGTCGAACCCATTCTACAGAACATTGGCATCATCAAGCCGCTATCGGGATACTTGGAATTTTTACGGCAGCTGTGTACCAAGCATGGTACTTTGCTTATCTTTGATGAAGTGAAGACAGGGTTTCGACACGCATTGGGCGGCTATCAGTCCATTTGTAAGGTCGGTCCAGATCTCAGCGTATTCGGCAAGGCGGCAGCAAACGGATATCCGCTCGGTGTTATTGGCGGCAAGGCTGAATACATGGGATTCTGCTGCCATGATGATCCTGCGAGAAGGGTCTTGATCGCCGGAACTTATAATGCACATCCATTTGTGGTTGCCGCTGCCATTGCGACGATTCGTAAATTGAAATCTCGCGGCGAGGAAATCTATTCCCATCTTGAGAATTTGGGAGCACAAATGGAATCAGGTCTTTGTAATCTTTTTGCCAGCAGAGGCTATCCCACCACAATTGTGCGAGCCGGGTCCGCGTTCGTTGTTTACTTCATGGACCACGAACCGACCTGCTGGGCAGATATCGCCCGCCACAATGATGCCAAAAGGGATGTTCGTTATCGCAGGGCACTTATTGAGAACGGCGTCTTTCACTTCCCGGTAACCACCAAACAGGGTAGTATTTCGTTCGCACATAGCGAAGCCGATATTGACAAAACACTCTCCATTACCGAAGCGGTGCTGAAACAGCTCGGGTAATTTCGACGGCGGTCGCTGAATTCACTCAATCATTATTCAGTTCGACTTCTGGTATGTCGGGAGTCGGTATTTGTTACCCGGTTAGATAGTGTCTGCCAGAAAACCCCCATTTTCGCATGAAATGTCCGGTGATGTTGATTTTCTGAAGCCTCGAATCGAGAAGAAAATGGATGGCTGAGGGTTTGGGGAGAGAAGATTTCTGAACATTCGGCCGTTTTGCACCGATTGGCACGCTTTTTCCGTCAGTCGGGCGGCGAATGCCGAATTCGGCCCATAGGTCTCCATCCAGTCCCTCTGGCGAGACCGGTTCAACACCTCTTTTGACCAGCCGCCGCCGTCAGGCGGCACGCTTCAGCTTCCGCCGCTCCCGCAACTCGTCGCGCACCATCACCCCATACCGATGCACGTTGTAAGCCAGCACCGACCGCGCCACCGTGCGCGCAAAGCCCGCCGCACCATGACTGCGCACCCGCACCAGACCCCGATGCCGCAGACTGTTGATCGCCGACTCCACCGCCGGATGCTGACGACGCGACTCGCGGAACCACTCCTGCTCCTCCCGCTCCCGCACCGCCTGCGAACGCCGTCCCTTAACCGGCAGCACGCAGTAAGTCAGCAGCTCCTGCAACTGCCGCTGCACCGCCGGACTGTGAAAGCCGCGGTCGAAACTGCACTGCTCCAACTGCGGATGACGCCGCAGCGTCTCCTTGATCACCGGCACCGCATGGTCCACATCACTGCCCTCCCACATCACCTTCTGAGACAGGATCAGCTGATGCTGATCCTCGACGATGCACACCGGCACCCCCAACTCCACCGCCACCCCCGCTTTGCCCTTGACGATCCACCGAGTGTGCGGCTCGAACACCGAAAAGATCTTCTCCGAGTGCGGAATCTGCTCGCCGCGCAGCAATCGCCGCACCACCTGATCCGACAGCTTCTCGGCGTAGCCGATGAAGGTGACCACCTCGTCCAGCAGCCCACCCGACACCCCCTGCCGCATCAGCTGGTCCCGCGTCTCACACACCCGCGCCACCACCCCGTCGCACCACCTCAGATACTTTTCCAAAGCTGCCGGGTCCGCCTTCGCCTGCTTCGCCTTACGGATGCCGTTGTACAGCCCGCGCAGCTTTCGCTGCAGATGTTCGTACTGCCGCCACCCGGACACCTGATGACACGCCTGCGCCTGATGCATCAGACCCAGCAGCCGGCGCACCGCATCACTCAGCAGCCCGGTGTCGGTCGGGTAATGCACGTCCGTCTGCGCCACGAATGAATCGCAGCGTCCTTCCAACGCCTCGCCCGGCTGATGACCCGCTCGCCGGTGCGCCGCCTCCACCACCAGCTGCGACACCTGGTCCAGCAGTTCCGCACTGAACAGATTCACATTGTCCATCACCTGCTGCAGCGTGTACGGCGGCTCCATCCATGAGCCATGACCCATCATCAGCTGCAGTTTATTATGGTTGGCCACCAGATCATGCAGACGATCAAAATCGCAGTTCAACGCCTGCTTGACCATCGCCATCACCAGTCCCGACCACAGCGCCATGCCCGGGCGGCCGTTGTTCAGGTCCACCCCCGGCAGCGCCTCCGTCTCCAGCAGCGCGAACAGCCGCTCTCTCACCTGCGGGTCGCTGTACAGCGCCTGCAGACCCAGCAGCGCCGCCGGCATGTCGTCGCGCGAGTTGTGATCGATCTCAATGGCCATGATGTCGATGCCACCCAGTTCGAGATTCGGGTTGATGATGTCTCTCATTGCTTGTCTGCCTGGCGAAGATTGGGTGAAAAGTCGGCGAATCGGCTGAAATCGCCCCTTTTTCAGGGCAAAAGGCTAATTCTTCGTTCATAATTATACGATATTATTCACATGATATCAGATAATTATCTCACTTTTTCGAGTTTTCTTGCAGACACTAGTTAGTGTCTGCCAGAAAACCCCCATTTTC
This sequence comes from Arenicellales bacterium, assembly GCA_965205205.1. Taxonomy (GTDB): domain Bacteria; phylum Pseudomonadota; class Gammaproteobacteria; order Arenicellales; family JAJDZL01; genus JAJDZL01. Next base: position 1,451,213 of record CBDBFX010000002.1, on the reverse strand, counting down.
GCATGAAATGTCCGGCGATGTTGATTTTATGAAGCCTCGAAACGAGAAGAAAATGGATGGCTGAGGGTTCGGGGAGAGAAGATTTCTGAACATTCGGCCGTTTTGCGCCGATTGGCACGCTTTTTTCGTCAGTCGGGCGGCGAATGCCGAATTCGGCCCATAGGTCTCCATCCAGTCCCCTGGCGGGACCGGTTCAACACCCCTTTTGACCAACCGCCGCCGTCAGGCGGCACGCTTCCGCCGCTCCCGCGCCCGCAACTCGTCGCGCACCATCACCCCATACCGATGCACGTTGTAAGCCAGCACCGACCGCGCCACCGTGCGCGCAAAGCCCGCCGCACCATGACTGCGCACCCGCACCAGACCCCGATGCCGCAGACTGTTGATCGCCGACTCCACCGCCGGATGCTGACGACGCGCCTCGCGGAACCACGCCTGCTCCTCCCGCTCCCGCACCGCCTGCGAGCGCCGTCCCTTGACCGGCAGCACGCAGTAAGTCAGCAGCTTCTGCAACTGCCGCTGCACCGCCGGACTGTGAAAGCCGCGGTCGAAACTGCACTTCTCCAACTGCGGATGACGCCGCCGCGTCTCCTTGATCACCGGCACCGCATGATCCACATCACTGCCCTCCCACATCACCTTCTGAGACAGGATCAGCTGATGCTGATCCTCGACGATGCACACCGGCACCCCCAACTCCACCGCCACCCCCGCTTTGCCCTTGACGACCCATCGGGTGTGCGGCTCGAACACCGAAAAGATCTTCTCCGAATGCGGAATCTGCTCGCCGCGCAACAGCAGCCGCACCACCTGCTCCGACAGCTTCTCGGCGTCGCCGATGAAGGTGACCACCTCGTCCAGCAGCGCACCCGACACCCCCTGCCGCATCAGCTGATCCCGCGTCTCGCACACCCTTGCCACCACCCCGTCGCACCAACTCAGATACGCTTCCAAAGCCGCCGGGTCCGCCTTCGCCTGCTTCGCCTTACAGATGCCGTTGTACAGACCGCGCAGATTTCGCTGCAGATGTCGGTACTGCCGCCACCCGGACACCTGATGACACGCCTGCGCCTGATGCATCAGACCCAGCAGCCGGCGCGTCGTATCATTCAGCAGCCCGGTGTCGGTCGGGTAATGCACGTCCGTCTGCGCCACGAACGAATCGCAGCGGCCTTTCAACGCCTCGCCCGGCTGATGACCCACACGCCGATGCGCCGCCTCCACCACCAGCTGCGACATCTTGTCCAGCAGTTCCGCACTGAACAGATTCACATTGTCCACCACCTGCTGCAGCGTGTACGGCGGCTTCATCCATGAACCATGACCCATCATCCGCTGCAGGTCCACATGGTTTCGCACCTGATCATGCAGGCGATCGAAATCGCAGTTCAACGCCTGCTTGACCACCGCCATCACCAGTCCCGACCACAGCGCCATGCCCGGGCGACCGTTGTTCAGGTCCACCCCCGGCAGCGCCTCCGTCTCCAGCAGCGCGAACAGCCGCTCTCTCACCTGCGGGTCGCGATACAGCGTCTGCAGGCCCAGCAGCGCCGCCGGCATGTCGTCTCTCGAGTGGTGGTCGATCTCAATGGCCGTGATGTCAATGCCGCCCAGTTCGTGATTCGGGTTGATGATGTTTCTCATTGCCTGTCTGCCTGGCGAAGATTGGGTGAAAAGTCGGCAAATCGGCTGAAATCGCCCCTTTTTCAGGGTGAAAGGCCAATTCTTCGTTCACAATTATACGATATTATTCACATGATATCAGATAATTATCTCACTTTTTCGAGTTTTCTTGCAGACACTAGTTAAATGACATTCGCAGTGCGACAGCAGTCAAGCCATAGGCGATCTCCCGTTCGACTTTCCCGCTCCTGATGATCTCGCGGCACCGTTTGATGCGATACGCATACAGCGCACAGTACCCGTTCCATTCGAGGTAGGACGGTTTTGAGGCGAGATGTCGGCACGCGATCAGAAAGTGGGACAGTACCAGCCTGTGTGGAGGCGAAGGGCGAGACCACCATTGCCCATTCACCGCGTGGCAGATGGATCAATCTGCTGAAGCTCAGCCCCACATGAGAATTCGTCCAACGCAACCGTCCGATTCGTCGTCGGCCGAAGGGTTTGGATGATCAGCCTCCGCCGTCGGGTCAATCACTTCAGATAGTTGCACAAGATCAAGAAGTCTGAATTTACCTTTTTCCAGTCACCAACAAACACCGCTTCGTAGCAATTCAACAATCTGATCGAAGATTCAATGGCTACGGCATCATATCCAGCAAAGTATTGGCCGTTCCAAGTGGTAACCCACCTCTTCCGAAGGTGACCGCTCTGCTGGCAGCGTGATCGGTGATGCGTCGCTCGGCGACTGACAGTCATGAACTAGGGTTGCCACCTTCACTGCCCTGGAGAAAGTTCACCGGTCTCTAGGGCAGTGAATGGGTATAGATTGAAAATCAGCTGTATCGATAGGGAACACCTACCTTTTCCATCACCTCAGAATACAGGCGGAATGCATCCACCACCTTCCTGGTCCGCGGACTGATTGAAGCCAAATCCTCCCAGAATTCCTTGGAATCAGCGACAACCTGATCCCACTCCTCTGCGGGAATTGTGGTGAGCTCCATTTTCTCACCTTCCACTCTGAGCTTGGCCTCACCGCCCCAGTACCACACCTGACGATAGTAATGCGAATCATTGCAGGACATTCGGAACAGTTCCTGAAGTTGCGGAGTGAGGGCATTCCAACTCTTGGTATTGGCGAAGTAGGAACCGCACCAAGCACCGGTAACATTGTTGAGCAGGGCATAATCGCACACATCTGCCCAACCCACCTCATAAGCCTCAGTGAAGCCGCACCAGGCAACTCCGTCCAGTTCACCAGTACCGATGGCGACCTCAATGTCATCCCATGGCAGGGTTACCGGAATCAGTCCATAACGTGAAAGAAATCGACCCGCGGTCGGTACGCCAAACACGCGCTTGCCCTTCATATCGGCCAGCGAACGGATCGGATCCCTAGTGAAGATATGGAGCGGGTCCCATGCACCAGCACTGATCCACTCAACGCCTTCCACCTCACCGTATGCTTCTGCCCAGATTTCATCCAACCCGTAATACTTGAACAGTACCGGTAAATCCAGACTGTAACGAGTGGAGAATGGGAAATATCCACCGAAGACACTGATGTCCACCGGAGATGCCATGGTGGCATCATCGCTTTGAACCGCATCTAGGGCACCAGACTGCATCGCCCGGAAAAGTTCATCGGTGGGCACCAATTGGTCGGCATAATACAGTTCAATCTCCATTTGACCATGGGCAATCTTGTTGAACGCTTCGATCTGTGGCAACACCACATGCGCACCAAGCGGGGCACCGGAATACGACTGCAGACGCCACTTGATTGGATTGCTTTGTGAGAACGCATAAGGTGCGGCACCTGCTGCAAGAATTCCTGCAGTACCGGTACCGAACTTCTTAACGAAGTCGCGGCGTTCACCGCTTACCGGTTTGTTAAGTTTGTCTTTTTTGAACATGGTTTTCCTCCAAGTTGATTTGATGGTGATCAGCCGAAAGGCCTTAGCGATCACCGAGTGTAAATCTGATCTGGTAACCACAGCGCAATCTGTGGAAAAGCCATCACTAGAATCAATGCCACCATCATAACCAATACGAATGGAAAGATGGATCGATAAATATCTGTCAGAGAGATTTCTGGCGGTGCCATGGCACGCATCAGAAATAAATTATAGCCAAATGGCGGGGTCATGTAGGCAATCTGACAAGTGATGGTATAGAGCACACCATACCATATCGGATCAAATCCCAGTATTTTCACTAGCGGAACATACAGTGGTGCGACGATCACAAGCATCGCCGTATCATCAAGAAACATGCCCATGAACAGATAGGAGAGCTGCATCATGATCAGCACTTCCCAAGGCGACAGATTCCAGTTCGTAATAAACAGCGATTCAATCGCCCGTGCCGCACCGATTCCGTCAAACACGGCACCGAAGCACAGTGCCGCCAAGATGATCCACATGAACATGCAGGAGATTCCCAAAGTCTTGCGAACCGTCTCTTCCATCACCCGGCGATTGAGACGACGCTTGACAAGTGCAGCCAGAGTAGCTGCCGTGGCGCCTACGGCGGAACTTTCCACCAGGCTCGTGATACCCATGACGAAGAGCCCAGTCATAAAAAAGAATATGAGAAATGGAATGATACCGGCCCGAAGCAGTCTGAGTTTTTCCTTCATCGGCATGTCTCTCTCCACCTGACTGACCGTCGGCCCAAGGTGAGGCTGCAGACGGCATCGAATGATGATATAGATGATGAATAGCACTGCCATCATCAGGCCAGGCAAAGCTCCTGCCAGCCAGAGTTTACCTACGGATTCACGTGCAATCATGCCATAAAGTACCAGTACCACACTCGGTGGCACAAGAATCCCCAACGAACTGCCCGCCTGCACCACGCCAGTAATCATGATTTTGTCATAGTTCCGCCGTAGCATTTCGGGCAGAGCAATCGTAGCACCAATCGCCATGCCGGCCACACTGAGTCCATTCATGGCTGAGATCACCACCATCAGACCGATGGTGCCCACCGCCAGACCGCCTTTGAGACCACCGAACCAGACATGGAACATCCGGTAAAGATCATCGGCAATACCCGATTCGGACAGGATGTAACCCATATAGATGAATAGTGGCAGGGTCAGCAACGGATACCATTTGAACAGCTTGAAGGCCGCCGTAAATGGCATTTCCACACCCCCTTCCCCCCACAGCAGCAGTGCGGCCACAGTGGAAACAACGCCAATGGCGGCAAACACCCGTTGGCCGGTCAGCAACATCAGGAGCATGGAACCGAACATGATGATGGCGATGGCTTCGTAACTCATACCAATTTCACTCCGCGCGCCTTCGCCAGATCCTTGAAAAAAGTGGACAGCGTCTGTAACAGCATTAGTAGGATTCCCAGCACCATGATGACCTTAATCGGTATCACCGACGGATTCCACATGGAAAACAGTCTCTGATTGGTTTCAATCGCATAGATGGTACTGGATATGGAACCAATCAGTAGTACGACCAGATATATCAACAGAAATATCGCAGTGAAACTGTCCATTCGCGCCTTATTCCGGTCGGATAACCGGTCATAGACCAGATCCATACGAACATGGGTTTCAAGTTGCATGGAGTAGGCTCCTCCCATGATGTAATAGGCCGCCAGGGTAAACTGAGCCAGCTCCACACACCAAAACAACGGAATATTCACTACATTGCGGGTAACAGCATCCAACAGCAGCGTACCAATCATAAGGAAGATCAGATACATCGCAATACGGCCAAAGCGTGTGGATAGGTAATCCACTAAACGGACATATTTGACGACAAAGGAGGGCATTTCAGGCTTCTAAATGGGAATCAATCCTGTCAGCTGTCGGGTTGGGTTGCCAAAATCAGATTGATTCGCAACGCCTAAACCAAGTAAAACGAAGGTGATTATATAATGTTTGCCAGAAAACTCGAAAAAGTGAGATATATATGATATTAAATGAATAATTTCGTATGATTGTGGGCGAATAATTTGTATTTCCACCTGAAAATGGAGGATTTTCAGCAAATTCACCGAAATTTCACCTATCTTCGCAAGGCCGGCACATGATGAGAGACATCATCAATCACAATCATGAAATTAAAGAAACATGGGAAATTTTGGTATCTGATCTCCCAGTTCGATGAGTTGACGCCGTCACAGAAACACCAAGCTATCGTTATGCTGACCAGCCAGCATAACGCGCAAGCATCGCTGTCGGCGATCGAGATGGAGATTGACAGGGACCGACCTGCCCTCACTGTAATAGCCCGGGTGCGGTCAAGCGGGGCGATAACCGCGGTCTTCAGTGCTACGGGTGCAAGGTGTGTGAACGAATCTTCAACGCCGCCACCGGCACGCCCCTGCAGGGACTGTATCGCAAGGAGCGGTGGCTGGATTTCGCCGGCTCGCTGTCGCGCGGCGAGACGATCCAGTCGTCAGCGAAACACTACGACCTCTCGGCCCCACCACACTCAGCTGGCGGCATCGGTTTGTGCGGACTGTACATCAGTTTTCCGGTCTTCTGAACGGTCTCGTCGAGACGGATGAAACCTTCGTGATGCGTAGTTTCAAAGCCCAGGCCAAACGGCGCAAAGCGACCGTCAAAACCTGACTGCGGTTCTGGTTTTCTCAGGCCTGCTGGCGGCCCCGGCCGCAGTGTTCGCGCAGTCCGCCGAACCTGCCGAGTCCACCGAGCCTGCCGAGCCGGTGGCGCCAGCCGCGGTCCCCGCCGGGCCGTTGTGGTACGGCAAGCTGCACGGCGGCATCATGCTGGATAAGGGCAAGGACGCGAAGTTCTACGATGGCGGCTCGCGAATTGGCATCAAAGGTTCGAACGAGATTTCGGAAGGCCTGTCCGCAGTCTACAACTTCGAGCACGCCATCAGTACCGAGGATGCCGGTCTGAACAGCGGCGGAGTCACCGGCCGGCTGGCCTACGTGGGCCTGTCCGGCGGCTTCGGCTCGCTGACACTGGGACAGCTCAATAGCGCCAGCTACACCCACGCCGGCGCCATCCGCGACATCGGCAACTGGTACAGCAGTGGCGACACCGGCAGTCGGATCGGCAACGCCCTGTCTTATTCGTTTGTCGGCGACGCCTTCAGCGTGCAGTTCGACGCCATCATGGATGGTAAGAAGGACACCGGCAAGGCCGTCGATCAGTGGGAACTCGGCGCGACGGTGAACATCGGCGACATCGGCAAAGTCGCCTTCGCCCATGTGAAGAAGGAAGATGCCAAAACGGGCAATAAAGTGATCAGAGTGACAAAGTGGTCCGACGGCACCCGATGGTGGTACAGTCCGAAACTTTGGAAGGCGCCGACCACCTCGCGAATCAATACAGCGGGGACATCTGCCAATCAGTGGAAGGAAGAATATGGAGAAGGAACGGAGATGAGAATCTCAATTAAACCAATCACCGTTTACATCATTAAGACTGACACCACCAATTATGACAAGGACGCAAGAATCCCATTGAAAGATTCGGTGGCGGGTGATGATGATCAATATGGCCGTATACCGTTTGGTACTGCCGGAGCCGGAAAGCTTTCCGAACTCAGTGATCTCGGTGATGGTTCTTTTCTGTATGGTGATAAGGCTTCTACGTGTACTGTAGCACCCTCACCAAAACCAGCAACAAAACCAGCTGCAGCTACTGATAATTGTGCAAAGACTACCGCGTATAAGGCCGTATTGAAAAAGAATGAAATAGAGGATGAGACATTCTATTTCGCTCCCGGTCATGTAGAGGATGAGATGGACTATGGCGAGAAGTCAAGCCACGTGTCGGCATCGTTTGACCTCGGTGCGGTGACCCTGGGTCTGGGTCATTCGACGACGAAGTCCATGGATCCGATGAAGACGAAGAAGGCGAAGACGAACTACATCGGCGTCAACGGCGCCATAGGCGACACCGGGCTGGACTGGCGGGTCTGGTATCGGACCAAGGAGGCATATGATGCCGATAGCATGATGATGGTGAAGTCGAAGCCGTGGACCATCGGTTTGGGCAAGTCCCTGGGTGGAGGAGCCTCGGCCTATATTGAGCACAATAACAATGGCAAAAATGGTAAAGATAAATCCAGCGGCACGGTGATCGGAATGGTTGTAGCTTTCTAGCGCGATCGGCTTTCATTTCGGTGAGAATGGAACGGGGTGCGAAAGCACCCCGTTTCGTTTCCGATTCGGGTGAAAATGAATCCGCCTCAGATCATCATATTTAGTGTCTGCCAGAAAACCCCCATTTTCGCATGAAATGTCCGGCGATGTTGATTTTATGAAGCCTCGAAACGAGAAGAAAATGGATGGCTGAGGGTTCGGGGAGAGAAGATTTCTGAACATTCGGCCGTTTTGCGCCGATTGGCACGCTTTTTTCGTCAGTCGGGCGGCGAATGCCGAATTCGGCCCATAGGTCTCCATCCAGTCCCCTGGCGGGACCGGTTCAACACCCCTTTTGACCAACCGCCGCCGTCAGGCGGCACGCTTCCGCCGCTCCCGCTCCCGCAACTCGTCGCGCACCATCACCCCATACCGATGCACGTTGTAAGCCAGCACCGACAGCGCCACCGTGCGCGCAAAGCCCGCCGCACCATGACTGCGCACCCGCACCAGACCCCGATGCCGCAGACTGTTGATCGCCGACTCCACCGCCGGATGCTGACGACGCGCCTCGCGGAACCACGCCTGCCCCTCCCGCTCCCGCACCGCCTGCGAGCGCCGTCCCTTGACCGGCAGCACGCAGTAAGTCAGCAGCTTCTGCAACTGCCGCTGCACCGCCGGACTGTGAAAGCCGCGGTCGAAACTGCATCGGTTCAGATCCGGATGACGCCGCAGCGTCTCCTTGATCACCGGCACCGCATGGTCCACATCACCGCCCTCCCACATCACCTTCTGACACAGGATCAGCTGATGCTGATCTTCGACGATGCACACCGGCACCCCCAACTCCACCGCCACCCCCGCTTTGCCCTTGACGATCCACCGAGTGTGCGGCTCGAACACCGAAAAGATCTTCTCCGAGTGCACAATCTGCTCGCCGCGCAGCAATCGCCGCACCACCTGAGCCGACAGCTTCTCGGCGTAGCCGAGGAACGTGACCACCTCGTCCAGCAGCGCACCCGACACCCCCTGCCGCATCAGCTGATCCCGCGTCTCGCAGACCCGTGACACCACCCCGTCGCACCAACTCAGATATTCTTTCAAAGCCGCCGGGTCCGCCTTCGCCTGCTTCGCCTGGCGGATGCCGTTGTACAGACCGCGCAGCTTTCGCTGCAGATGTCGGTACTGCCGCCACCCGGACACCTGATGACACGCCTGCGCCTGATGCATCAGACCCAGCAGCCGGCGCGCCGCATCATTCAGCAGCCCGGTGTCGGTCGGATAATGCACGTCCGTCTGCGCCACGAATGAATCGCAGCGTCCTTTCAACGCCTCGCCCGGCTGATGACCCGCACGCCGGTGCGCCGCCTCCACCACCAGCGCCGACACCTTGTCCAGCAGTTCCGCACTGAACAGATTCACATTGTCCACCACCTGCTGCAGCGTGTACGGCGGCTTCATCAATGAACCATGACCCATCATCCGCTGCAGGTCCACATGGTTTCGCACCTGATCATGCAGGCGATCGAAATCGCAGTTCAACGCCTGCTTGACCACCGCCATCACCAGTCCCGGCCACAGCGCCATGCCCGGGCGACCGTTGTTCAGGTCCACCCCCGGCAGCGCCTCCGTCTCCAGCAGCGCGAACAGCCGCTCTCTCACCTGCGGGTCGCGATACAGCGTCTGCAGGCCCAGCAGCACCGCCGGCATGTCGTCTCTCGAGTGGTGGTCGATCTCAATGGCCGTGATGTCAATGCCGCCCAGTTCGAGATTCGGGTTGATGATGTTTCTCATTGCCTGTCTGCCTGGCGAAGATTGGGTGAAAAGTCGGCGAATCGGCTGAAATCGCCCCTTTTTCAGGGCAAAAGGCCAATTCTTCGTTCACAATTATACGATATTATTCACATGATATCAGATAATTATCTCACTTTTTCGAGTTTTCTTGCAGACACTATTTACCGTGTGCCGTATACGACCTTTCCTGAAAGAAGGTTCTCAGTTCACCATTCGTATGAATTTCCCGCAGACCGCTTCTGCACCCGATCTCATTATCTCGGAAGTCCGTTTCGCGCACTCTGGATCTGAAGGTCACCTGAGGCTTCGGTTGTAGCCCCAACCCTGAACATGACCGTCGATTCAATCGGACTCAGGCCGGTTTGGGGACGTCGCAGAGTGAAATTCTGCCAACATCGCCGAACAGGTGCCGGAAGGTGAATCTGAGATGCCTGTCTTTCCTCAGCGTTTTATGCGAAGTTCAAAAGAAACGGGGTGCTTTCGCACCCCGTTCCATTCTCATCAATGTGAAAGAGCCGGTCGCTAGAAATTCACCCCCAGGCCGACCACCGTGCCACTGGACTTCTTGGTGCCCTTCACGCCATCGTTCCAATGCTCGACATAGGCCCAGGCACCACCGCCCAGATCCTTGCCCAGGCCGATGCCCCAGGGTTTCGTCGTCTTGCCATCGGCATCCTTCTTGTTCCGATACCAGGCCCGCCAGTCCAGCCCGGTGTCGCCAATCCCACCCGAAGCGCCGACGTAGTTCGTCTTCTCCTTCATCGTCTTCATCGGGTCTTTCGATTTCATCGTCGAATGACCCAGGCCCAGGGTCACCCCTCCGACCTCAAAGGACGCCGACAGGTGATTCGACTTGCTGCCGTAATTCTTTACCTTCCGAACGGGCTGGGGCAAAAAGACATCGTCCCTTGAATACAGACTGAAATAGGGCAAAATGTGACCGACGCTGACCACTCCCTTGTTGATGGCCTTGGAGTTGGGCTCTTGGAAGGTGATGCCGGACTCATCTTTCCACAGGATGCCGTAGTAGGCCTTCACCTTCGTGCACTTGTCCACATTGGTATCCCCACTGGCATTGCGGCACGGACCAATCTTGACGCCGCCTTTGTATGCATTGCCACTGATATGAACCAAAGGCGCGATAAAGGGCAAATGGTCCTTCACATCATCCCGAATCTGCCCCTGAGTCGACCAATCGAATGAATCAGTCGCATCAGTCCAGGTGCCGTCGTACAGGTCGCGGGCCAGACTAACGGTTGTTCCGTCAACCTTGTTCACCAGCCAGCCGTCTTTCACATAATCCGCCTTGTACTTATCGTTGATCCAAATCTCAAGCTCTATCACCCGGACCGGCCTCTCACCCTCACCGATGCCTGTTTTTTTGGGCGCAAAAGGGATGGCGGTACCGGAGATGTATACTTCGGGCGTCATGCGGTCCATGCCCATTTCCATTTCGTTTTCCATCTTCACATGGGCGAAAGCGACCTTGCCGATGTCGCCGATGTTCACTGTCGCGCCGAGTTCCCACTGATCGACGGCCTTGCCAGTGTCCTTCTTACCATCCATGATGGCGTCGAACTGCACGCTGAAGGCGTCGTTCGAATAGGCGTAGGACAGGGTGTTGCCGATCCGGGCGCTGGTGTCCGGACTGCTGTACCAGTTGCCGATGTCGCGGATGACGCCGGCGTGGTTGTAGCTGGCGCTCCAGATCTGTCCCAGCGTCAGCGAGCCGAAACCGCCGGACAGGCCCACGTAGGCCAGCCGGCCGCCGGCCTGGCCGGCATCCTCGGTGCTGAACTTGTGCTCGAAGCGGTAGACCGAGGACAGGCCTTCCGAGATCTCGTTGGAGCCCCTGATGCCCCAGCGCGAGGCGCCGTCGTAGAATTTGGCGTCCTGCCCTTTGTCGAGCATGACGCCGCCGCGCAGCGAGCCGTACCAGGACGCCTCCGCGAACACCGCGGCCGGGGCCGCCAGCAGGCCTGAGAAAACCAGAACCGCAGTCAGGTTTTGACGGTCGCTTCACGCCGGTGAATGCAGTCGATGCAGCTGACCTGATGCATCATGGAGGCCATACGGGATGAGGAAAAGGAAAGGGGTCTAACGGAGTTTTCAGAACGTTCCGACAGGGAAGCTGCGCTCTATTTCGTGGGTCGGCGCACCCTCATCGCCGAGATTGGAAAAACGATCGGTCAGATGCGGCGGCTGGCGGCCGGAAAGGCGGTTTCGGACCTTGTCGGTTCTGGTCTGAATCTGTCAGACCAGCACACTTGGCTGATGCGGAGTGCAAATTAATGTTCAATTCAACATTAATGCGCCGAACACATGAATCGGACTGAATACATTCCACAAAATTGTGCCGTCACCTTCTGAAACTTGATAAATTTAGGCTCTTTTCAAACACACATGATTTGCGGGTCAATCCATCCCATTTGAATGTAACTTCACAACAAGTTGCCCGCGGGCAACTGCTTTTCTCAGCATCTCGACGAATATGATCCACAACGGAAGCTGGCTCGAGGACATTTTTCTGCCGCTCTCAAGCGCGCTTTCAAAACACGCCAACCGCGCCCTTCACTGACCGACCGCCTGACCTCGCAGCCGATGAAGAGATGGGGTCAGATTAACGGGAACACCCTCCAATCCTCTTCAGGCTGCGACCGGAGCTGTTGATTATGATTTCCGACCCTCGTTGTTCCGACGGTTCCGCGCACCGATAATCCAGAGAAGTTGCACAGCAAATGAAGCCAGCGAAATTGCCTCGGAATTCAACGGAATGCCTTATAGTATCTTTCTATCTACGCGATGTAATTTGGAGTATGCACTATGACAAATTTTCCAATATTGAGAATTTATGCTAAGTTGGCCACAGTCATAATAATAGCAGTGTTAGCGTGGCCAGCAACATCATTCGGTAATGAATACCAAAAACTCATTGACTGTTTTTTCAATAACGACGCCTCCCCTGAAATATGTAAGTCTTTAGAGAATGAATTTGTAAAAGTGGAGGTGGAAGATGAAAAAGAGGGTAGTTTGGGCGTCATTGATTCAGGGCAAATTGCCTACGAAAAGATGTCTGGCAAATCTTACTGGTCTGGATGGCCAATTTTTGGGAGTCCGTCGGCTGCGGACCTCCTTATTGAGCAATTGAAGGAATACGATAAATCTTTACTTCAGAGTCAGACTAGCATCTCACCGCACTTCTAATGTTGGATAGAAAAATCTTTAGATTGAGATGATCACTTTGCGTATCCTGCCGAGATTATTGAAAAAAGTAACGGCAAGTTAAATTTGAGGCGGCGTAAATTAGTTTCTGACATTATGTACTGTATTCGGTTTCGGTCACAGTTACTTATGTTAGTCGCTACCCCTTACCAGATCCCGGTCACTGGATCACTCGGCATTTCGTGACAGGTCACGAAATGCCGAGTGCCAAAATGTCCCGCTCATACTCGACCGGGCTCTTCCACCCCAACTTCGAATGCATACGCTCGGCGTTGTAAAAGCCATCGATGTAGTCATACAGCCACCGCCGCATGTCCTCAATTCCCAGACCACCGTCATCCTCCATCAGCAACTCCCGCTTGAGCGTCGCAAACACCGATTCAGCCATCGCATGGTCATAACTGTTGCCAATCCGACCCACCGACTGCACCACCCCGTGACGCGCACAGAACGACCGATACCGCTCGCTCAGATACTGCACCCCGCGGTCCGAATGATGAATCACGCCGTCGCACGGCCGACTGCACACCGCCTGACCCAGCGCACCCAGCATCAGCTCGGTATCATGGCACAGACCGAACTGACGGCCGATGATGCGCCGCGAACAGGCGTCCGTCACCAGCGCCAGATAGCCGAAGCCCTCCCGCACGCGGATGTAAGTCGAGTCCGCCACCCACAGCTCATTGAGCCGCCCGCGGGCGAACTGTCGGCCCACCAGATCGGCCGGCACCGCCACCCCATCACCCGCAGGGGTGGTGGTGAACACCTTCTTCTTCCAGGTGCGACCCACCAGTCCGTCCGCACGCATCAGCCGATGCACCCGCCGACAGCCCAACAGCGGCCATTCCTGCTTGCGCAGCTCCATCGCCATCCGACGCACCCCATAACTGCCCTTGGCCCCGGCATGAACGGTGCGCATCCGCAGCCGCAGACCGTCATCCTGCCGCTCCCGCACCGACGTCCCCGCACGCCTCCATTTGTAATACGAGCGCCGACACACGCGCAGCACCCGACACATCGCCACCACCGTATGACAGACCTGATTCGCCAACATGAACTGATACACGCTTACCTGCTCAGCCCTGGTCCTTGTGCCTTTGCGAACCAGGTCGCCGCTTTTTCCAATATTTCCCTATCCTCCTCCAACTGGCGAACCTGCTTTTCCAACTGTCTTATCCTCGCCGCACTTTCCGCCACCGCGTCCGGCCCTTCGTGCAGCATCGCCCGCTTCCACCGATACAGCGTCTGCAGCCGCGGCTCATACTCGCGGGCCAACTGCGAGGGCGCCACCCCCTGCCGCATCTTTTCACAAACCATCTGTTTGAATTCTTCCGAATACCGTTTCTTCAACATCTTGAGTCACCTCCGTTTTTTTACACATTTTTTAACATTTTATGATGTGAACCTCAGCGAATACATTCCACCTGCCGCCACATCTTTCAACTGGTTTTTCGCCGCGTCATAATCAGCGTGACTCTTTTGCACACAAACGGTACCTGGCAGAGCAACAATCGTCATCTCCATTCCCCTGGCAAATTCTTCCTTGAGCTGAGTGTCACCATTATCAGCTGTTTTGATTTGCCAGGAGTCCTCCGCACCATCTGACCAATTTTTCGGACTGTGGAGCCGCTGGCCCACTTGGCCACTTTCGCCACTTTGCACACCGTTTTGACATCTTCCTTCCTCACATGGGCAAAGGCGACCCGACCGAGGTCGCCGATGTTCACCGTCGCCCCGAGTGCCAACTGATCGATGGCCCTGCCGGAGTCTTTCTTACCGTCCATGATGGCATCGACCTGCAGACCGAAGGCGTCGTTCGAATAAGCATAAGACAGGACCTTTCCGACCCGGCCGCTGGCGTTCGGACCGCCGTACCAGTGGCCGATGTCGCGGATGACACCGGCCTGACCGGCGTCCTCGGTGCAGAACCTGTGCTCGAAGCGGCAGACCGCGGACAGTTCCTCCACCACCTCGTTCGAGCCTTTGATGCACCAGCGCGAGCAGCCGCCGTAGAACTTCGCGTCCATGCCTTTGTCCAGCATGACGTCGCCGCGCAGCGACCCGTACCAGACCGCCTCGGCGAGGACGGCCGCCGAGGCGGCCATGGCGCCCGAGAAAACCAGAATGGCCATCAGGAGTTTCCAGTCCAGCCCCTCCCCCGTTCGGGTGTATACTGGAGTCCAAGCGGGGCAAGTCAATGCGTGGACCCGTATGGAGGTGTGATGATAGCCATGTGGAATGAAGAAAAAGAAAGAGGACTGACGGAGTTCTCGAAGCGTTCCGACAAGGAATATGCGCTTTATTTCGTGGGACGGCGGGATGTCATTTCGGGCATTGAGGACACGGTCGATCAGATGCGGCGGCTGATGGCCGGCAGGGCGGCGTCGAACCTTGTCGGTTGCGGTCTGAATCTGTCAGACCAGCGCACCTGGCTGGTTCAGGGTGCGCCGGGGGCGGGCAAGACGGCCCTGCTGAGCCATCTTCGGCAGATCTGGGAGCGGCGGAAGGACGGGCCGGTATCGGTCAGTTTGGATCCTCTGGATCTGGAAGACGAGTCCGAGCTGACCCATGTCATTGCGAACCGGATCAGGAGCGACGGGGGTGAGATTCTCAAACGAGTCCGGACGCGGGAGCTGGTGGGCGGACTGAATTTCTGGGGCGGTGGATTTGACGTCAGGACTGCCGAGACGGAACGGCAGGGCGCATTGACGCTCAGAGATCTGTGGCGGCTGTATGACAGGCGGCTGTCGGATGCGATACGGGACCATCTGCCGAAGAAGATCAGGTCTGGGGTGTCGGCGCTGCGGCCGGTGGTGCTGATGGTGGATGAGGTACAGAAGCTGGGACCTGAAGGTGAGAAGCTGCTGCTGCGAATACATCTTGGCAGGCATGGACTGCCGATTGTGGCGGTGCTGGCGGGTCTGGCCTGGTCGCAGACGCGTCTGGCGGAGGCGGGGATCTCAAGACTGAGTCAGGGGCATGTGCGGACGCTGCGGACGCTGGCCGGGGCCGAGGCGGCCGAGGCGGCCGAGGCGGTGCGTCTACTGCTGGAGAAATATGAGATTGAGGGCTCTGGGGATGCCGCCATTGCGGGGAAGATTGCGGCGTGGTCCAACGGCTGGCCGCAGCATCTGCACAATTACATGCGCGTGCTGGCGACGGAGCTGAGAGACGGGAAAGGCGACCTTGCCGCAGTGGATGAGAACAGGCTTCGTGCAGAAGGGAACCGGATGAGAAAGGACTACTATGCGCGGCGTCTGATCAGTTCCAGCATCACAGCCTGCGTCAACCTGCTGGCCGATGTCGCCGAAATGATCGGTGAGGGTGGCTGCAGTGAGTCGGAGCTGTTGGACCTGCTTGGTGAACGGGTTTGGAAAGAAAAGCAAAAATCGGCGGACTGCATGCCAAGAAGTATGGAACCGCAGGAGTTCGTCGGTGAAATGATCCGAGCCGGTATCATCCATAAAGAAAAGCGCCGCATCATCATCCCGATTCCGTCTTTCCGCCAGCACCTGATTGAAAGCAGACTGAACGACTGACTCTGACTTTCCTGGTAAGCAGGCATACTGCACGCCATCTTTCTCAAATGTGGCGGCCAGGAATGGTGCGGCGGGCGAGTCGCAGTGGCAGGTTTTCCACTGACTCGTACATCTTCCATCCTCAAGCCGCTACCGGCAACCGGCCCAGTTTCATGTGGGGCTCAATTCCGGGACAGCAATTCCCGCCAAGGACATCTCCCGTGGATTCGGCGTGATTTCCGGCTTCAAATGCAGGAGTCGGGAGGATGAGGGCAAGGTGGACCCTCCGGCGGGTTGGCCACGTGATATTCTGAAGAACCGGCCGGTCACGCATTCGGTCACGGCGACCGGGTCAGGACGTGTCGAAAGGCACCAGGTCGGGCTTGCGGTGCCCGAAGGCGATGGCCTTATACAGCCTCCCCCAGTTCTGGATGTGGAACTCCAGAAACAGTCCGAGCTGCCGCCTCCACAGGGCACTCGAGCCGCCCGCTTCCGCCCGCGCGGCCTGGAACAGCGCGCAGCACCGCTGCTGCACCTGATCGATGAGAAACGCCAGCATCGTCAGGTGGGCGAACACCGTCGCCAGATGCCGTCGGCCGTGGCCGAAATTGTGTTCAAAGCCGTCGCCTTGGTTCTTCAGGGTGTTGAAGGTCTCGTTCTCGATGCGCCAGCGGGGCCGTACCGCCCGCATCAGCTCGTAGGCGTTGGCTGCCGTGACCTCCAGGTCCGTGACCCAGGAGAAGTGAAGCGTCCGACCGTTCGGGCGAGTCTCCCAGCACTCCAGGAAGTTCACCTCCAGGTCGAAGTTCGCCTCATTCAGCGGCACGCCGTTCAGGAACCGGAAGCAAAACCGGCTGTCGTCCCGATCCATCTCCACGATTCGGGTCGCCGCCGTAACCTTGACCCAGTGGAACAGTTCCCCTTGGTCGCCCGGCTTCACCCCCAGCACATGGCGCAGGTTCAGTTCCTGCAGCAGCCGGATGTGCGGGACCGTTCGAGTCCAGCGCATCCTCCACCAGCAGTTTCAGATGCGGATGCTCCCGCCGCACGTCCCCCAGCAGCCGCTTGGCCGCATTGCGCTCGCAGTCGTTCTTCCTGGCACCGTCCGCCCGCAGGATCGGCTCCGGCGCCAGCGGAAACACCTCGTTTCTGGAGTTCCACATCCAGAACTGGGAGATGCTGTATAAGGCCATCGCCTTCGGGCACCGCAAGCCCGACCTGGTGCCTTTCGACACGTCCTGACCCGGTCGCCGTGACCGAATGTGTGACCGGCCGGTTCTTCAGGGTATCACGTGGCCAACCGCCGATCCGGCAACCCGCCGGAGGGTCCACCTTGCCCGCATCCTCCCGACTCTTGCATTTGAAGCCGGAAATCACGCCGAATCCACGGGCGATGTCCTTGGCGGGAATTGCTGATGGCCAACCGACCCTTACGTTCTCCTTTCAGAGTAGGTGGGCAACCGGCCGCCAGTTCTGATACGACTTGCGCCGTACTGATCTCCGCCAATCGTCTACGCCGTGACTTTGCACATGCCGGTCCAAGTTTCTTATCCCCTTCACCATGATTCTCACAAATTTTTCGAGCCGATTTGGACCTGAAGTGGATTTTCAACGCGTCAATAACAGTCTGATGTCCGTCATTCAGTGGCGTCTGGAACGGTAGAACGAACCGGTGTGACGGTCAATCAATGGATGAGAAGATCAGGCAACCCGAATCCAGTCTAAAGATGCTCTTGGGAAAAACTCGGCCGGCATTGAATACAGACATTCCGCGGCTTTGCCCACCGTTCGCTGAGGCGGGGATTCGGGCGGTCAGTCAAGGAGCTTCAGCAATCCAACTGTGATTGCGACGATACCAAATGCAGCAACGTACAACCGTTTGGTCGAGCGGCTATCAAGCTCAGCATTGTCAGCCTTCATCCGATTTTCCAGAGTCTCCATCCGATATTCAAGCCGAGCACTGTCAGCCTTCATGTCACTTTTAAGCTGTGCATTGTCAGCCTTCATCCGACTTTCCAGAGTCTCCATCCGACTTTCAAGCTGTGCACTGTACGTCTGAATGTGACTTTCGAGCTGTGCAATATCAGCCTTCATGCCACTTTCAAGCTGCGCGTAGTCAGCCTTCATGCCACTTTCAAGCTGTGCAATATCAGCCTTCATGCCACTTTCAAGCTGCGCGTAGTCAGCCTTCATGCCACTTTCAAGCTGTGCAATATCAGCCTTCATGCTACTTTCAAGCTGTGTAATATCAGCCTTCATGCTACTTTCAAGCTGCGCAATATCAGCTTTCGTAGCGACGCTTTCGTTCATTGCACTGCGAACCATTGAAACAGTCGCAACAGCCTGGTCTTCGGTGAAACCGTGCGCCTGCAGCTCACTCGCGGCCGCGTATGTATCAAATGTCGCGGTATTCATGCCAACGACCGACTGTTGACTGTTTGAGACATCATTCAATCCTTCCACCCCTGCTTCTGTAATAATCAAATCGAGACATTTAACGTTGCGTGATCAAGTCAAAATTTTATTGTTTGTGGACCTCATTATATGCTGAGGCAATTTCGCTGTCTCCATTTTGAGCCATTGGAAAGCGATTGGAGAGTCATTAAAGCAGGGGTTAGAGACGGGAAGGGTGCGGCATTCGAAAGCAGAGCGGTCCGGGGCCTGTCACTTCGACACTCTTAACACGAAGAAAATAATCTGCTAAATTATGTGGCATGCAAATCGGCATGCGACAATATGATCAGGAGACGGTGGACTAGTTCCGGTAGGTGGTGGGACCACGCGCACGCAGTTGGCGTCGCAGCTGAGCGAACGGCTGGACTGGCGCAATGCGAAGGGGGAGCTGTGCGAGTCGTCGGTCCGCAAGGTGCTGCCGGTGCGTTCGACGGCCGGGTTGCCAGAACCGGCGGCGGTCTGCGTGTCGGGGACGCTGGCGGAGCTGGGGGCGGTGACTTTGGTGCCGGTGGTCGATGAGGCAACCAGCGTACAGTTTCGGGCGCTGATGGCCTGGCATCATCCGGAGGGGGAGCCGCGGCATCCGGGCAAACAGCTATGCTGGCTGGTCCACAGCGAACGTCATGGGGTGCTGGGCGGCAACAGCAGGTGCGCGATGCGTTCATCGGCTGGTCGGGTGAGGCGCGGGTGGCTAATCTGAGTCGGGTGCTGGAGCTGGCGTGCGCACAGGTGGCTGAGGATTGGGAGACGAAATACAATGTACGACCGGTGCTGGCGTACACGTATGTGGAGCCCGAGCATACGGGGCTGAGCTACCGTGCGGCGGGTTGGCGTTGCGGTGAGGGCGGCACGTCGGGTTGTTCGCCGAGCGGCGGCACGGTGATGCGGTCGGTGTGGCTGAAACCGCTGGTGTGCGGCTAGCGGTCGGTGCTGTGCGCGGATCTTGCGCATGGGTCGGGCGTGGCTGGAGCGGCCGGGGGCCTGTCACGAAGTCACACGTAACACAGTGATGTCGCGCCTTTGCAATCGGAAGGCAAGGGATCGGTCCTTTCAGGCCTGTTTTTCGTAGTGGCTTAGCGGTGAGGGGACGGTGCGGGCCGTGGGGAGTCGGTGGCGGTTGTCGCGGGTGGTGCGCAGAGTCGGATGAGGTTTTTTTCGGCCCGCGCGGCCGTCTCGGCCGGTCGGACCGAGAGCGGTTGGCGGCCGGTTGGTGCCGGCCGCGCGGCCGGCGTCAAGAACGCCGGCTCGGTCGTCTTCGACGCGGCCGGGACTCGTCTTCAACGGCGGCCTGATAGCCGAGCAGGGCCCACTGCAGATAGCGCAGACCGCTCCACAGTTTCTGTGCCCCCGGCAGCGGTTGCCGACGCGACGGTCGGAAGCCGGCGAAGCGGGCCGCATCAATGACAAAGGTGCGGATGTCAAGCGCGCCCTTGGGCGGGCCGCGCGGATGTCGGATGCGCACCCGGCGCAGACAGGCATAGAGCACCTCGATCTGCTCGCCGGTGACGAACTGCTCGGCCGGGCACTCCGGCTGATGGCGGGCGGCCCGCTGCAGGGCGAACACCTGCCAGGCGGCAATGGCATCGAAGCACAGACACTTGCACAGGTCTTCGGCCGCATCAAGCTGCCGATCCTCGATGCGGGTGCCAGTCTTGAGCACCCGAAAGTACTCCTCAATGCTCCAGCGGCGCTGATACCAACCTTGGATGCGTTGCGCCCACTCGGCCGTGGCCTCGCCTTCGGAACACAGCAGCAGCCAGTGCAGCGGCGGGCGGCCGTCTTCCGGTGCCGCGTCGCTCACCCGCACCGCCGTCAGCGTCAGGTGGGACGGCTGCTCGCCGCGCGGCGCACACACGCGCACCCGCGCGATCTGTAGGTTCACCGACACGGTCCGATGGCCGCGGGCGTGCGCCCCGCCACGGGCCTGAACCGCCACCTCGGTCGTGGCGCACGGCGCCAGTGAGGCCAGGTAGTCTTCCAGCAGTGGCGTCTCATCGCCGACCTGCACCCGCCGCCGATTCCCCGCGGCCACCCGCACCAACAGACCGGCGGTCGGTTCCACCGCCTGGCGCGCATACAGCGCCCACAGGTCCGCCTCGCGGTCGCCCACCGTCACCACCCGCCTGTCGCCATCGGCCCGCCCCAGCTCCGCCGTGCGCTCGAAGCCGCGCAGCCACCGACCACTTTCCTTCTTGGCGCCGGCCGCCGCCCGCCGCGCGGTCTTTGGCCCCGGCGCCCGAAAATCCGCTTCCACATCCAACACCCCCAACGGCTGACCCGTCTGCGTCAGCACCAGCAGCACATGGGCCACCACCCCCACACTGCCCGAACCGCCGCCACCAATCGCCACCAGACCGGCGGTCGAGTCGCGCAGCGTCTGGTAGTTCAGCACCGTGGTGTCCTGCACCACCAGCACCGTCCCGTCCGCCTCGCCCACCCGCTGCACCGTCATCGCCTGATGACTCTCCAGCACATCGGCCGAACTGACCCGGGCATTGGACAGCAGCCGATAGGCCGCCCGCTGATCCGCCGGTTCCGGAAAAATCTCCGCCACTGGTGCCCCCGGCCGCTGCTGCCAGCACCGACCCATCTCGATCAGACGCTGCCGCAGACGACCATCCGTCAGACCGTTCCCACCGAACTCCCGGGTCGCCCAGTCGCCCGCCGCATGCCGCGCCGGACCCACCGGCAACGTCCGCACCGGCGCCGCCTGCAGCGTCGCCTGCCACCCCGCCACCAGCGGCCTCATCCACACCGTCCGCCGCACCCCCTCGCCACCACTCGGCGAGCGACCCGACGTCTGTCCGGCACACGACCATCCCGCCGCCCGATAACAGGTCCCCGCATGCGCCGGGCCCACATACGTATACGTCAGCACCACCGTCTCCCGATGACGCCGCCACCAGGCCGCCGGCAACGCCGCCACCGCCTGACCCAGCACATGCGACGCCAGATTCGCCACCCGCACCCCTGGCAACAGTAAAAAACGATGATGGTTCACCACCTGATGAAGGTTCGCCACCCGCGCCCGCGCACCCCAGCCGATGAACCGGTCGCGCGCCTGCTGATGCCACCCCGCCGCCACAAATCCGATGCCACCCAACACCCCATGACGTTCGCTGTGAATCAGCCAGCACAGCTGCTTGCCCGGATGCCGCGGCTCCCCCTCCGGATGATGCCAGGCCATCAGCGCCCGAAACGGCACGCTGGTTGCCTCATCGACCACCGGCACCAAAGTCACCGCCCCCAAATCCGCCAGCGACCCCGACACGCAGACCACCGGCGGCGCTGGCAACCCGGCCGCCGAACGCAACGGTGCCGACCGCACCGGCGCCGGCAGCTTGACGTCCAGCCGCAACGCCAGCGTCGGCAACACCTTTCGGGCTGACGACTCACACAGCTCGCCCTTCGCATTGCGCCAGTCCAGCCGTTCACACAGCTGCGACGCCAACTGCGTCCGCGAGGTCTCGCCCCCGACCACCGCCTGCCGGAACCAAGCTACCGTCTCTTTGTCATATTGTCGCATGCCGATTTGCATGCCACATAATTTAGCAAATTATTTTCTTCGTGTCAAGTGTGGTTTGTTGACAGGCCGGGGGCGTCGCTGCCGCAGATCTTTCCACGGCGGGCGGACTTGCGTGCGGCTTACCGGCTGTTATCAAATGAGCGAGTGACAATGGAACACATCTCGTAGCCGCACTGGGCGGCGATGGTGGATCGCTGTCGGCTGGAGCCGGTGGTGCTGGCGCTGCAGGACACGACGGCGCTGAACTATGCGAGTCGGCCGGCGACATCGGGGCTGGTGAACATTGGTGGCGGTGGGTCGGGCGTGCAGGGTCTGAAGGCGCATGTTGGTCTAGCGGTGAACGAGGCGGGTCGTCCCTTGGGGGTGTATGCGCTGGATGCGGACTATGCGGATCGGCTGGAGCTGGAAAGCGAGCGCTGGGGCGAGGGTCTGGAGCGGCCCTGTGCGCGGACGCGGGTGGTGACGGTATGCGATCGGGAGGGCGACCTGTGGGGGCTGCTGGATCAGGCGCGTTCGCAGTCGGCCGGGTTGCTGGTTCGGGTGCGGCGCGGGAGTCGCCGCGAGGTGCTGTTGGCAGGGGGGGGGGAGCGCGAGTGTCTGTGGGCGCAGCTGGCGGAAAAGACCGTGCAGGTGGTGGCCTGCGGGGGGAGGCGGAAGCGTGCGGGACGCGAGGTGCGGCTGGAGTTGTGGGCAGCGCGGGTGCGGCTGGCGCCGCGGCGACCGCCAGCAGACGCCGGCCGACGAGGTGGTGAGTGAAGATGACCTGCTGGTGCTGAACGCCCGCCTGGATGATTATGGCATCCGCCGACCAAAGCCGCCGCCCGGCGAGGCGACGGACATCCGCAGTTTCGTCGTCGATGTGGCGCGGCTGGCGGGTTTTCATCCGCGTCGCAGTCAGCCGCTGCCGGGCATCATGAAACTGTGGCAGGGGTATGTGCTACTGCGGGAGTCGGTCTTCACCTATCGGGCGCTCAGAAGGCGGAGCATGGCCCAGAATGGAAAGACTTATGTGTGGGATGTTGTGTCTCCGGACGTGCCAGGCTCTTGTAGGCGCCGCACGTCGGCACTCGCCTCCAGTCTGGATTCGGACACCGAGGTGCGAACCACATAGATGCCGTCCAGCCGTAATTCTCGGGCGATCGAATCGTTGTTGCGGGCGTAGTGAAAGGTGGTGTCGGTGATCACGGTGTCGAAATGCTTGGCCACCTTGAATCGGCACTTGACCCGACCCAGGCGCAGGGCGCTGGTCTGAAAGATTCAGACCAGAACCGACAAGGTTCGACGCATCAACTCCTTTCCGTCCTCCCATCGCCGCATCTGACCGACCGTTTTCTCCATCCCGGCGATGAGGTCCCGTCAACCCACGAAATAGAGTGCCTCTTCCCTGTCAGAACGTTCTGAAAACTCCGTCAGACCCCTTACTTTTCCTCATTCCACATGGCTTCCATGATGCATCGGGTGTCAGTTGCATTGACCGGCGCAAAGCGACCGTCAAAACCTGACTGCGGTTCTGGTTTTCTCAGGCCTGCTGGCGGCGCCGGCCGCAGTGTTCGCCGAAGCATCCTGGTACGGCTCGCTGCGCGGTGGCGTCATGCTGGACAAGGGCAAAGACGCCCAGTTCTACGACGGCGGCTCGCGCTGGGGCATCAAAGGCTCCAACGAGGTGTCGGAAGGCCTGTCCGCGGTCTACAACTTCGAGCACAAGATCAGCACCGCGGACGCCGGTCAGCCCGGCGGCCGGCTGGCCTACGTGGGGCTGTCCGGTGGCTTCGGCACGCTGACGGCGGGACAGATCTGGAGCGCCAGCTATAACCACGCCGGCGTCATCCGCGACATCGCCAACTGGCACAGCGCCAGCGACACCAGCGTCCGGGTCGGCAACGCCCTGTCGTATTCGTTTGTCGGCGACGCCTTCAGTGTGCAGTTCGACGCCATCATGGACGGTAAGAAAGACTCCGGCAAGGCCATCGATCAGTGGGAACTCGGAGCGACGGTGAACATCGGCGACATCGGCAAAGTCGCCTTCGCCCATGTGAAGAAGGAAGATGCCAAAACGGGCAATAAAATGGTGAGAGTGACAAAGTGGACCGACAAATCCGTCTCCAATAATCCCCGATGGCGGTACAGTCCGATGCTATGGACGGCGCCGAGCGGTTCGCTATTCCTGACCAATAAAGGAGAAGGAAAGGTGATGAGAATCCCTGTTCAATCACTCACCGTTTATGTCAAGAAGGATGGCACCAATTATGACAAGGACAATGAACGAATTAAACATACGACAAATAAATCGGTGGCGAGTGATGCTGATTTTGGCGTTATGAAGCTTGAAACTTCTGGTACCGCCGCCGCCGAAAATAAATTTACCAAACAAAATGATGCTTTTGTGTATGGTACTATAGATACTTGTAAGAAGGCACTCGCACCTAATCCAACAACAAAACCAACTGCTGCTGTTACTGATGCACTTTGTGCAGAGACTACGGGCTATAAGGCCACATTGAAAAAGAATGAAATAGATGAAGAAACATTCTATTTCGCTCCCGAGCATGTTGAGGATGAGATGGACTATGGTGAGAAGTCGAGTCATGTGTCGGCGTCTTTTGATGTCGGTGCGGTGACCTTGGGTCTGGGCCATTCGACGACGAAGTCCATGGATCCGATGAAGACGAAGAAGGCGAAGACGAACTACATCGGTGCTTCGGGTGGGATTGGCGATACCGGACTGAGCTGGAACGCTTGGTATCGGACCAAGGAGGCATATGATGCCGATTCTGGCATGATGGAGAAGACGAAGCCCTGGACCATCGGCCTGAAAAAGACCCTGGGCGGTGGTGCCTGGGCCTATGTCGAGCACGGGAACAACGGCAAGAAAGGCAAAGAGAAAGGCGGCAACACGGTGGTCGGCCTGGGCGTGAATTTCTAGCGACCGGCTCTTTCACGTCGGTGAGAATGGAACGGGGTGCTCTCGCACCCCGTTTCGTTTCCGCTTCAGATCATCATGTTTACCGTGTGCCGTATATGACCTTTCCTGACAGACAGGATCTCAGTCCACCATTCGCTCGAGGTTCCCGCAGACCGCTTCTGCACCCGATCTCATTATCGCGGAAGTCCGTTTCGCGCACTCTGGATGTGAAGGTCACCTGAGGCTTCGGTTGTAGCCCCAACCCTGAACATGACCGTCGATTCAATCGGACTCAGGCCGGTTCGGGGACGCCGCAAAGTGAATTTCTACCAACATCGCCGAACAAGTGCCGAACGGTGAATCTGAGATGCCTGTCTTTCCTCAGCGTTTCATGTGGAGTTCAAAAGAAACGGGGTGCTATCGCACCCCGTTCCATTCTCATCGACTGAAAGTCAATCTCTAGAAATTCACCCCCAGTCCGACCACCGTGCTGCTGGATTTATCCTTACCCTTTTTGCCATCGTTCCCATGCTCGACATAGGCCCAGGCGCCACCGCCCAGGGTCTTTTTCAGGCCGATGGTCCAAGGCTTCGTCTTCACGCCTTTGAAATCCTTATTGTTCCGATACCAAGCGTTCCAGCTCAGTCCGGTATCGCCAATCCCACCCGAAGCACCGATGTAGTTCGTCTTCGCCTTCATCGTATTCGTCGGATCCATGGATTTCGTCGTCGAATGGCCCAGACCCAAGGTCACCGCACCAATCTCAAACGATGCCGACACGTGACTCGACTTGCTACCATACTCGCTGATGACTTTTTTCGTGCCGGCCGCCGTCACGCCTGGTTCGGTCGGCAGAAAGTAAAGCTTTTCGTCCAGGTTAGAGGATGTCGTATAGAATTGTGCATAGATATCTATTCCGACACAATCGTCGGAAATCTTGCTGTCAGCAGTCAGGCAATCATAAGCAGCGCCTGTCTTTTCGCTGGCGTCATCAACGAAGAACCAATAATTGTCGGGATCGCCTACGGGTTTATTGCCCTTGCGAAGGGCTGTTATGGTAATACCACTGCGAAGATTCGCTCGGTCGTTGGCACTGTCGAGGTCCGCATCGTTGAATTTCCCCTTATTATCTTTATCTGCTCCTGTCCCTCCTACTTTCGCTTTCACGTAGACTTTGACTTTCTTTGGCATTATTGTTGTCTTGCCGTCTGCTGCCGCCTGAACGACATTATTGACAACATTATAAGAGATTGTAGCTGGCGTCATCATGTCCATCATCTGGTCTTCCTTCTTCACATGGGCGAAGGCGACCTTGCCGATATCGCCGATGTTCACCGTCGCGCCGAGTTCCCACTGATCGACGGCCTTGCCGGTGTCTTTCCCACCGGCCATGATGGCGTCGAACTGCACGCTGAAAGCGTCACCCGTATAGGCATAGGACAGGGCGCTGCCGACCCGGCCACTGGATTCGTGGGCGCTGTGCCAGTTGCTGATGTCGCGGATGACGCCGGTGTGGTTGTAGCTGGCGCTCCAGATCTGTCCCAGCGTCAGCGAGCCGAAGCCGCCGGACAGGCCCACGTAGGCCAGCCGGCCTTTGGCCTGACCGGCATCCGCGGTGCTGATCTCGTGCTCGAAGTTGTAGACCGCGGTCAGGCCTTCCGAAATCTCGTTGGCGCCTTTGATGCCCCAGCGCGAGCCACCGTCGTAGAACTCGGTGTCCTGGCCCTTGTCGAGCATGACGCCGCCGCGCAGCGAGCCGTACCAGGACGCCTCCGCGAAAACCGCGGCCGGCGCCGCCAGCAGGCCTGAGAAAACCAGAACCGCAGTCAGGTTTTGACGGTCGCTTTGCGCCGGTGAATACAGTTGATCTGATGCATCATGGAAGCCATGTGGAATGAGGAAAAGGAAAGGGGTCTGACGGAGTTTTCAGAGTGCTCCGACAGGGAAGAGGCAATCTATTTCGTGGGTCGGCGCGACCTCATCGGCAGCATTGTGAATATGATCGGTCAGATGCGACGGCTGGCGCCCGGAAAGGAGGTGTCGAACCTTGTCGGTTCCGGTCTGAATCTGTCAGACCATCACCCTGCGCCTAGGTCGGGTCAAGGGCATCGCCTGAGAAGCACGGCTGGACGGCATCTATGTGGTTCGCATCTCGGTGTCCGAATCCAGACTGGGAGCCGAGTGCCGCCGTGCGCCCCTACAATAGCCTGGCCAGCGTGTAACGGGCGTTCCGCTGTCTGAAAACGATTGATCTGCAGGTACGTCCGATCCATCATCGGCTGACTGAACGAGTTCGCGCCCCCCCCCTTTTCCATCTTCCTGTGCCTGCTCGCCGATCACGTTGAGTGGCCCCTAAGACAGGCATGGCACCACTGCTGTTCGCGGACGATGACCGCCCAGGAGGAGGCCAGGCTCACCGGTGCGTCCCAGCGTTCTTTCTGCCAGTGCCCACCACAAAGCGGCGACGCGGCGCACGGTAGATGGTCATCCGACCCATCACTTCCGCGGCCTGCACGGACACCTAGGCACCTTGTGTCTTCACGTAAAAATTAAAATTGGTTAGAAATTGAGCATTGGATAGTCGTCATATCACCAAAATAACAAACACCTATCGTCTATTTACTTCCAGAACTTCGACTTAAAGGAGCGGAAATTAGCAGCCGGACATCGTCGCATCACCGTGGCTCGTCTCAGTGCCTAAAGTCCGGCACACCATCAAAATCTACACCCTAATGTTCATCTGCTTCTATCCATTCGGACATCGGTGGACAACTGCAGACAACGTGTCGGTCGCCGTAGACATTGTCGATCCTGCCAACCGGTGGCCAATACTTGTCCTGCCACACCCAATCCAGTGGAAAAAATGCCTGCTGCCTCGAATATGGCAGATTCCAGTCATCAGCAATCAGCTGATCGAAGGTGTGCGGCGCATTTTTGAGCGGGTTGTTATCTGGATCTGATTGACCGGATTCGATATCGGCAATCTCCTGACGAATGGCGGCCATTGCATCGCAATATCGATCAATTTCTCGTTTGGCCTCACTCTCAGTGGGCTCAATCATCATCGTATCGGCAACTGGAAACGAAATGGTCGGCGCATGAAATCCGAAGTCCATCAGACGTTTTGCGACATCTTCGACTGTAACGCCACTGCTTTTGCGAATTTCTCTCATGTCAACGATACATTCATGAGCGACGCGGCCGTATTTCCCTTTGTAGAGAATTGGAAAATGCGACTCCAGTTTTTTCGCCATATAGTTCGCATTCAAAATTGCAATTTCGGTTGCATGGCGCAGGCCATCTCCGCCCATCAGCGAAATATAGGCCCAAGATATTGGCAGTATTCCAGCGGAACCCCAAGGTGCGGCCGAAATGGCTCCGACCGTTGGCTGTTTACCGGCATAGGGATTGACACCTTCGACGACCGTGTGGTCGGGAAGGTAAGGCGCAAGGTGCGATTTGACGCCTATCGGACCCATACCGGGACCACCTCCACCATGTGGAATGCAGAAAGTTTTGTGCAGGTTGAGATGACAGACATCTGCACCGATCTCGGCTGGTTTACACAGTCCCACCATCGCGTTCATGTTGGCGCCATCCAAATAGACCTGTGCACCACAATCGTGCATCAGGTTGCAGATTTCAACGATGGCTTCTTCGAATACGCCATGTGTCGACGGATAGGTGATCATCAGTGCTGCGATATGTTCGGCGTACTTCTCCAGTTTCGCCTTCAAGTCCTCGACATCAACGTTTCCGCTGTCATCGCACTTGACGACGACCACCCGCAGGCCCGCCAAGGCGGCACTGGCAGGGTTGGTGCCGTGCGCCGATTGTGGAATGAGACAGATGTCCCGGTGACTTTGGCCGCAAACTTCAAAATAGCGCTTGATGCACAGAAGCCCCGCATACTCGCCTTGTGAGCCGGCGTTGGGTTGAAACGAAATGGCATCAAATCCGGTAATCTCGCACAGCATGGTTTCAAGTTCTTCAACCAACTGATGATAGCCCTGGGTTTGGTCCAATGGTGCGAACGGATGAATGGCACTGAACTTGTGAAAGGTTACGGGTGTCATTTCAGTCGTAGAATTGAGCTTCATGGTGCAGGAACCGAGGGGTATCATCGACCGGTTCAGCGCAATGTCTTTTTGCCCAAGATGTCGGATGTATCGTAGCATGAGTGTTTCTGATTGATACAGGTTAAACGTGGGGTGAGTCAGGTACTCCGAGGTGCGTCTCAGCGTCTCTGGTATGCAGCCGCTGATCTGGGCGTCGATCTGATCGATTGAAATTTTTGAATTTGCATTGGTGTCGAAAATTGACCAGAGCCTCTCAAGATGAACGCGTTTGGTCGTTTCATCCAGCGATATGCCGAGATGATCTGCATCGACAACGCGAAGATTGATGCGGATCTCCCTTGCCCTGGCCGCGATGCGGCGCGCCTGTCCGTGCGCGTTGACCGTCAGGGTATCAAAATAGGTGTCATGAACGATGCTGTAACCCAGTCGGCGCAACCCTTCCGCGGTAATCTGTGCATAGCGGTTAACCCTGGCTGCGATATCCCGCAGTCCTTGCGGCCCATGGTACATGGCATAGAACGCGGCTACGATCGCCAATAAGACTTGGGCGGTACAAATGTTGCTCGTTGCCTTGTCGCGGCGGATGTGCTGTTCGCGCGTCTGCAGCGCCATGCGCAGAGCTGGCCTGCCGCGCGAGTCAATGGAAACTCCGATCAATCGTCCCGGGATGGTGCGCCGATATTCATACCGCGTAGCGAGAAATGCTGCGTGCGGGCCGCCATAAGCCATGGGCACTCCGAACCGCTGTGAGTTGCCGACTACGATATCGGCATCAAATTCACCCGGTGGCTTGATCAGGCACAGAGACAACAGGTCGGTTGCAACGGTGACAATCGCTTTCTTTGAGTGTGCGGTTGCAATGATGGATCCAATATCTGAAATTCGGCCGCTTGAACCAGGGTACTGGATGAGGATGCCGAAGAAATCATCCTCTTGATCGATCAGTTGATCAATACTACCCAATATGACTTCAAGTCCAAGCGATCTCGCCCGCGTCTGCACAACTGCAATGGTCTGTGGGTGGCAGTCATCCGATACCAGAAAGCGGTTGGCGTTGGATTTGGTTACGCGTTTCGCCATGGACATCGCTTCGGCGGCGGCTGTGGCCTCATCCAGCAGGGAAGCGTTGGCGAGTTCCATGGCCGTCAGATCAATCAACATTTCCTGAAACACCAGCAGTGCCTCAAGACGCCCTTGACTGACTTCAGCCTGATAAGGCGTATACGCGGTATACCAGCCTGGGTCTTCAAAAATGTTGCGTCGGATCACACCCGGCAGAATCGTCGGATGGTATCCCATGCCGATCATGGAGGTGAAAACCTGATTTCGTTCGCGCATTCGGCGGATATAGCTGATGGTTTCATTCTCACCAACGGGAACACTCAGATTCAACGCTTTATTACTGAGCAGCTGTTTGGGTACCGTCTGTTCAATCAGTGTATTAAGAGTGTCGACGCCGAGTTCGTCCAGCATCGCCTGAACTTGGGTGGGACCAGGTCCGATGTGCCTTCTGACGAAGTCGTTGATGGACTCCAGTTCATCGAGGCTTTGTGGGTGTTTTTCTTCAGGCATGATTTCGAATATCGGGAAACGTATTATTCAAGATTGGAAGTGTATTCTCTGTACTGTTCGTGATCCATCAATCCCTCCAGCTCGGCCGCGTCAGTCAGTTCAAGTTTACAGAACCAGCCATTATCAATCGGGCTTTCGTTGACTGTTTCAGGGGTGTCCACAAGGTCCTGGTTTATTTCAATAACGGTGCCGGATACGGGGGTCTTGAGCCCGTCCGCGGCTTTCACAGATTCAATCACCGCGATTTCGTCCCCGGCGGCGAACGCGTCTCCCACATTGGGCAATTCAACAAAAACGATATCGCCCAGCTGCTCTTGAGCATAATCTGTGATTCCGATCGTTGCGGTCCGCCCGTCATCGGAACGAGCCCATTCGTGTTCGGCGCTATAACGGGTGTTAGACATTGGATGTTCCTCCATTGGAAGCTGATTGAATTTTTACAGTGTTAAGGTAACGATGCCTGACGAAAGGCAGCCGTATGATCTTCGCGGGTATCTGTCTGCCGCGTACCAGTAAATTGACGCTACCGCCCTGAATGGCATGTTCTCGTTGGATGTATCCCATCGCGATGGGCGCCTCAACCGATGGTGCGAACAGGCCGCTGGTAACCCGGCCAATGACTTCACCATCATCAAGACAGATGGGGGTGTCGGTGCGGGCCGGAGACCGCCCTTCGGGAAGGATGCCGACAAAACGGCGCTCGGCGCCATTCGCCAACTGCTTGAAGATAACGTCAGCACCTGGAAATCCACCCGCGCGCACACCGCCTGCACGTCTGGATTTGGAAATGGTCCAATGAATGCCGGCCTCAACCGGTGTTGTTGTGGTGTCCATGTCCTGACCATAGAGTCGTAAGCCGGCCTCCAGTCTGAGAGAGTCTCTGGCTCCCAATCCAGCGGGCATGACTTCGGGTTCAGCGAGCAGGTCTCTAGCGAGTTTCATCGCCGTTTCAGCCGCCATTGAAATTTCAAAACCATCCTCACCGGTGTAACCCGAGCGGCTGACGATGCACGGTACGCCGCGGATTGAGAAGTCTCCCATCGACATGAACTCCAGACCACAGATCGCCGGTGTCAGACGCCGCAGAACATCTGTGGCTTTTGGTCCCTGAACTGCGATCAGTGCGTTTTCAGTGTGTTCCAAAACGGCGGATTGGGTGATGTTTGTACGCAGATGATTGAGATCGTGCTCTTTTCGGGCTGCGTTCATCACAACAAAATAGTCCTGCCCAAGACAGGCGATGACCAAGTCGTCAAGGATGCCGCCGTTATCGCCTGTAAAGCAGCAGTAGTGCATTTTGTGACGCGGCAGCGCTTCGAGATCGGTTGGAATGAGACGTTCCAGTTCAGTGGCCGAGTTTTCACCGACAATGCTAGCCTGTCCCATATGTGAGATATCGAACAGACTGGCTTGGGCGCGGGTGTGCTTATGTTCGGCAACGATTTTTTCAGGGTACCAAAGTGGCATTTCATAACCTGCGAATGGCCCCATTTTTGCACCGAGCTCAATGTGCAGGTCGTGAAGAGGACTACGAAGCATCGGGTCCGGCGTACGGATTCAGCTCGGCTCGCAGTGGAAAGCGAGCCGGCCACTCATCGGTTCGTGGCATGCATGTGAATGATGAATTTCGTGGCATGCAGATGACGGTGAACTGATCATTCAGGTTGAATTGTTTCCTTAGCCAAGCTAAAAAATGCCGATTTGCATTGGTATGGAAAATTTTATTACACAGAGTCGGTTTTCAAGTGGAATGTTTCGGGGTGCTCGCTGCCAAATGCAGGAAATTCACCCGACGAACACAATTGCCCGTCACACCATAGGAGATCGGCTCAGGTGACCTTAACATCACGACTTTCTTATCTCAAATCGCCTGTCACCCACGCTCGCGCTCACCAAAAGCCGTTCAACTCATACTCGTCGAAAACAGGGTTCATCAGCCTGCAATCAGAGATCCGAATCTTGAATCGGACAATTTCCGCCCCGCCAGTTTCATGGCATTCCATACGGTAACCCCGTTCGCGGTGAAAACGGGTATTCCGGCACACGCTTCAAAAGCATTGATGGAGAAAATGGACGGCATGGCCGTATCCGGAATCAGTAACACTTCCGCCTCCGGGTGTACCGCCTGCGGAATCTGTCCGATGATGAACTCGGGTTGAAGCAGGGCGGCATCCCAACCCGATGGTGCGTTCAGCCACTTCATACTCAGCACTTCAATATCGAATTCTCTGAGAAAGGACTCAAAGGCTCTTGACGCAGGTTCCGGATAAGTTGACAGAACGCTGACGCGCTGAACTCCTTTATGACAAAGGGCCTCGATAAACGCAATGGAGGTGCTGCCAGACGGAACACCGACTGTCTCAGTAAGGGTACGTAGCTGCTCTTCTGCATGCGCCCGTCCGCGGACGAAGCTGCCACTGGTGCAGGGCCAGTAGACACAATCCACATTCAGTGGCACAAGTCTGAGTGCCGCTTCAACCAGCCAGTCAAGGCGGGAGGTCTGCTCTAGGGCATCAATATCGTGATCGTTGTCTCCGTCGCCGCCGACCCGCGTGCAGGTAATGAAGAGTTTTACCCGGTCGCCCGATTCCTCAAAGAACTGATAAAAATCATGTTCCGCGCCGCCACCCGGCCAAACGAATCCGATACGCACTGGCTGATCGTCATTCATCGGTCAGCCTGTTCAGTGCCCATTCCGCATGTTCCAGTGTTTCTTCAATGTCATCGGTACTATGTGCCGTAGACAGAAACCAGGTGCCGCGAGCGGTAACTCTAGAACCGGCACCGTGCAGTTTCGCATAAAACCTGTTTTTTCGCTCACCATCCGTATTCAGATAGTCTCTGTAGCGTGTGACGGGTCGGCCGAGGTCACCAAAAATCGGGTGGAACACCGATCCCAAACCCTGAACCGTCATTGGTTCTCCATATTTCCCGGCGAGAGACTGTAACCCATTCATCAATTGGCCACCCACTGCTTCCATCTGTCGGTAGACCGCGCCGCCGTCAGCCTGCAGGGATTCAATGGTCTTGAGTCCTGCAACAACTGACATGACATTGGCATTGTATGTTCCGCCGTGCATGACTGAGCGCGTATGTAAGAGCTCCATGATCTCCTTTTTTCCGGTGAGCGCGGCAAGTGGGAATCCCGCCGCCAGCGCTTTGGCGAATATCGCGAGATCGGGTGAAACGCCAAGTAAACCCTGTGCTCCGTTCAGTGCGACACGAAACCCAGTAATGACTTCATCGAAAATAAGAACGACATTGTACCGTTCGGTCAGCTCTCGTACACCTTCCAGATAGCCGGGCAGCGGCAGGATTGCTCCAGTATTGCAGTTGATTGGCTCCATGACGACACCGGCAATTTCTGACGAACGCTCTCGCAGTACCTGGGCAAGTCGATCAAGATCATTCCAGGGCAGGGTAATGATGTCATCCAGCGCGCCAATGGATTGGCCGGGGGTCTGAGCGACACTGATGGGCTGAAACTCCGGACCGGCGTCCTTTAGGGGTGGATTGACGCTGATGAACACATTGTCTGTCCAGCCGTGATAATGGCCTTCAAATTTGATGATTTTCATTCGCTCAGTTGCCGCCCTCGCCAATCTGACCGCGGCCTGAATGGCTTCGGTTCCACTCGAGGCGAAACGTACCAGTTCAGCACATGGAATGATCTCAACGAGTTTTTGCGCCAACTCCAGCTCGTACTCGGTCTGACCGGCAAAAAGCTGTCCCATGGAAAGGGTGGCTTTCACCTCATCAAGCACCACTTCGGGCGCGTGCCCCAAGATGATCGGTCCATTGGCCAGTGCGTAATCGATATAGACGTTGCCGTCCACATCGTTAATTCTAGAACCGTTTCCACCCGAATAAAAAAGCGGACACGGACTTTCGCCGTACCCCAAGTAACGAAAATTGCTGCTGACTCCACCGGCCAGGCAGTTGCCTGCGGCTGAATACAGTTTTTTCGATTGATCGTAATTCAGGTTCATTCGACAATTTGATGCAGCTCTCTTGGAATGGTACTCAATGTCCTAGGCGCACCTCGCTCGGTTACGATGAATGTTTCACTGAGTCCGACACCAAATTCTCCATTGACTCGGAGCGTCATGGGAATGTGAAATACCATGCCAGCCTGCAGTGGGCGGTGGTTGTTTGTAATGATGGCAAACCCTGACTCTTCACCCCAGGTGGGCGGAAATCCAATACCGACGGGATAACCGTAAACTTCATGAAACAGAACCTCGCTTCGAATGGTTGCGATTAGGGATTCAGCGACTTTGGCAACATCCGAAGCGAGCGTGCCAGGCTTTGCGATATCCAGCATCGCATCGACGGCTTCTTTTTCAAGTTCGGCGAACTGCCTGATCTTTGGGCTGGCTGTACCGACGATCGCGGTACGCATGAGCGGTGCGTGGTACCAATGATGACTCGGTGAACACTCGATGAATACGGCATCTTCATTCTGAATGACATACCCGCTGTTGCTATTGTGTGGAATCCCGGCCCGATATCCAGCTGAAATGATCGGATAGACCGAAAACCCAAGACTGCCATGCTCAATCAGCACCGAGGCAACGCGCGCGGCGACCGCGGAATCGGTGTTTCCCCGGCCGATGGATTGATATCCCGCGCGAATTGCCCGATCGGTCAGTTGCGCGGCCTCATCGATAATTTTCAATTCTGATGCAGATTTTATGTTTCTGACGTTGTCGACCAATCCTGAACCATTCACCACACTCGCTCCTTCCAGGGCGTCCACCAGTTCAGCGCGCAATATTGGGACCAGATACCGGCTCTTTTCTTCAACGCCAATCGTACCTTTCAGCAGTCCTCGTCTCGAAAGCGATGTTTTGGTCGCCTGAACTGGATTGGCATGGGTTTCATAAAGATCCAGTTCGGCGATGTATGCCGATGCTTCGAACCGTCCACGCTCAAACTGCCAGAGAACCATAATCGGCGGCTGCTCCAGTGGCACGATCAGACATTGATAGTCCCATAAATTCAGCGTGTGATGTCCGCAAAGGTAGTAAATGTTGGACGCTGAATGCAGAATCAGCACGTCCATATTGCGTGCCACCATTGCCTGTCGGGTGTTGTGCAGCCGCGTCTCAAATTCTTCCTGTGGAAAAACCGCTTCTCGGGGAATGGTCATTGATCAGATCCAACGGAAAATGTTGTTGATTGCCTGATTGGGTACAGGGAGTCTGCACATTTATGGTAGTTCAATCGGGTGAGGTCAGCCGCACAGACGCCGGGTGTGTCGGCAACCAGCACCAGCTTTGCGACATCACCGTAAGCCGCCTTCCAGCCGATCGCAGATTTTACAACGATAATCTTCTGTTCTGCAGGTTCGATTCTCAGTGAACGCAGCTGTTCGGCGTCAAAAGGCATACTGCGCCTGGATGTCAGTACGATCTGTACGCCTTGGGAT
Organism: Arenicellales bacterium; assembly: GCA_965205205.1. GTDB lineage: Bacteria > Pseudomonadota > Gammaproteobacteria > Arenicellales > JAJDZL01 > JAJDZL01. The sequence continues at coordinate 1,415,002 of CBDBFX010000002.1, read as the reverse complement.
TCAACCAATGCAGTCTGCCCCATTGAAGTGACATAACCCGTCATGTAAGAACCCTTGTGAACATATTCGCCCGGTGTTATTCGATTCACCACTACCTCAGCTGCCACCGGCTGGCCGTGCTTGTCATCGGTTTTTCCACCGATGCGAAGCGTACACCTGTTGCCGACACCGATCTTTTGGGCCTCTTCGACAGCGGCCGGATCGAATATGACAATGACTGATCGATCTGCTCTGGCGTTCAGTAACGCCTGCAGGACAGCCGTTCCGTCACCAGCACCGCCACCGCCTACATTGTCGGCCGGTTCGACGATTACGACTGGGAATTGGGAGCTGTTGACAGCAATGTCAACACACGTGTCAACTGGCAATAGTTGCGTCTGAAATTTCTCTTTCGCATTCCATAATGCTGATGCGATGATATTGGCCGCGTTTTCGGCCCGTTCTGAACAACTGCCGTAAACGACGACCGACGCGCCGAGATGAGCGACATCACTGTACGGATATCCCATAGCAACTGAACCACTGATAATCGCTGGACCTGATTCAAGATCTTCAAGCTTTTGCAATATTTCCTGCATGGGAGATTCATCAGTCTGCTGTTCCAGAGGTGAAGTGAGAAGTGGAAGTTTGCGATGGATGCAATGCAATTTGATATTTTCTGTGAGGAGCCGCTTCATCACGACAACCGCCTCTTCGCCCCGCTCGGCCATGTCAGTATGCGGAAATGTATTGTAGCCGATCAGTACCGATGCGGTTCGTATCATGCTGTCGCTCAGATTGGCGTGATAATCGAATGTTGCGATGATCGGCACCGCGTCCCCGACCGCCTGTCGGACGCGTTCGAGAATGCAGGCATCGGCATCGTCAATGTTGTCGGCCACCGCGGCACCATGTAATGAAAGAACAACACCGTCCAAAGGCATCGCTTTTTGCATTCGTTCGATCAGATCATCAACCAGCTCGATAAACGACTGATATTCAATCGTTGCGGATGGTACCGCCGCCGCAAAGAGAGTGGGTATCAGCTCGATATTGGTTGATCCTCGGATCATACCACCCAGCTCGGTGTTGGTACCGGTGTACTTTTCGAGCAGTTCATTATTCCGCGCATATTGATAGGCGACGAAATCTTCGAGACGCGTGATGCCGGGGGCGAAAGTGTTGGTTTCGTGCCACAATCCACCAATGGCCACTCTCGGTATGGTAATGCGCGATGATTTTTCCATAATGGGTTTAGTTTCTCATACAGAGAAGCATTTCTGTTTGTGGATTCACGGACTGCAGTTTAGCAGAATTTGGGTGGGTTGGTACAACCATGGGCGAGTCGCAATGGACTCAGACTTCCTGACCTAAGCGTCGCCCGCGGCACCTCGAAGGCACTCATCAGATCCTTCACAGGCGGCCGATGCGCAGCTGCATGGCCGGGTGGTCATCGCCCGGATGGCAGTCGAACGGCGACAGGTAGTTGTAGTAGTAGGTCAGGCCCCAGTCGACCACGAAGGAGAACGGTCCGCAGATGTGCGTCGCCTGCGCGGGAATCGGTTCCAGGGGCTTCTGGATGGCGTCTTTGTAAAGCCTGTCGGAATCCTGTTGTGATGATTGTATAATGCTGTTCTTAATTATACTGCAGTGCGCCGATGCGGCGGACTTTTTTCACTTTTTCTGCACTCTTTTTCAACCGCACCGACGACCGACAACGGCCGACCACCGGAGGGATGGGATCTTCCAGATGCCGCCGGCGAGCGGGCGACAGCCAGGGTGTCATCCGGTGATGTCAACCCCCGGCCGACGGGCACTGATGGTATCATGATCGAATCTGTGGCGAGAGATTTTTGCAGCTGGCCATATGGGACGGCCCGATCGGGAGAAAGCCGCAGCTGGAGAACGTTAAACCACTGATTTGACAGACCTGTCCATCCGTGAATCACCGCTGAAGTCGCTGACCATGTCAGGAAGTCTGAAATTTATCGAGTTTCAGAAGATGACGGCCCGATTTTGTGTAGTGTATTTTGTCCGATTCATGTGTTCGGCGAATAAATGTTGAATTGAACATTTAATTTGCATCCCGCACCAGCCAGGGGGCCGGTCTGACAGATTCAGACCGGAACTGACAAGGTCCGACACCTCCTTTCCGGCCACCAGCCGCCACATCTGACCGACCGTTTTCTCAATCCCAGCGATGAGGTCTGGCCGACCCACGAAATAGAGTGCCTCTTCCCTGTCGGACCGTTCTGAAAACTCCGTCAGACCCCTTTCCTTTTCCTCATTCCACATGGCTTCCATGATGCACCAGTTCAGTTGCATCAGTTGAATTCACCTGTACAAAGCGACCGTCAAAACCTGACTGCGGTTCTGGTTTTCTCAGGCCTGCTGGCGGCGCCGGCCGCGGTGTTCGCGGAAGCGTCCTGGTACGGCTCGCTGCGCGGCGGCGTCGAGCTGAAAAAGGGCGAGGACGCCGAGTTCTACGACGGCTACTCGCGCTGGGGCATCAAGGGCTCGAACGAGATCTCGGAAGGCCTGTCCGCAGTCTACCGCTTCGAGCACGCCATCAGCACCACGGATGCCGGTCTGGCCAGGAAAGCGACCAAAGGCCGGCTGGCCTACGTGGGCCTGGACGGCGGTTTCGGCAAGCTGACGCTGGGACAGATCTGGAGCGCCAGTTACAACCACGCCGGCGTCATCCGCGACATCGGCAATTATTACAGCGATTCGGACACCAGCTTCCGGATTGGCAACGCGCTGTCCTACGCCTATTCGAACGACGTTTTCAGCGTGCAGTTCGATGCCATCATGGAAGGCGGGAAAGACACCGGCAAGGCCGTCGATCAGTGGGAACTCGGGGCAACGGTCAACATCGGCGACATCGGCAAAGTCGCTTTCGCCCATGTGAGTATGGAAGATCAGATGGAAAATCAGACGACGGTCACGATGACACCACCCAAAGTCGGAATAGGTTCACTTAATAATTAGTGTCTGCCAGAAAACCCCCATTTTCGCATGAAATGTCCGGCGATGTTGATTTTATGAAGCCTCGAAACGAGAAGAAAATGGATGGCTGAGGGTTCGGGGAGAGAAGATTTCTGAACATTCGGCCGTTTTGCGCCGATTGGCACGCTTTTTCCGTCAGTCGGGCGGCGAATGCCGAATTCGGCCCATAGGTCTCCATCCAGTCCCCTGGCGGGACCGGTTCAACACCCCTTTTGACCAACCGCCGCCGTCAGGCGGCCCGCTTCCGCCGCTCCCGCTCCCGCAACTCGTCGCGCACCATCACCCCATACCGATGCACGTTGTAAGCCAGCACCGACAGCGCCACCGTGCGCGCAAAGCCCGCCGCACCATGACTGCGCACCCGCACCAGACCCCGATGCCGCAGACTGTTGATCGCCGACTCCACCGCCGGATGCTGACGACGCGCCTCGCGGAACCACGCCTGCCCCTCCCGCTCCCGCACCGCCTGCGAGCGCCGTCCCTTGACCGGCAGCACGCAGTAAGTCAGCAGCTCCTGCAACTGCCGCTGCACCGCCGGACTGTGAAAGCCGCGGTCGAAACTGCACTTCTCCAACTGCGGATGACGCCGCAGCGTCTCCTTGATCACCGGCACCGCATGGTCCACATCACCGCCCTCCCACATCACCTTCTGACACAGGATCAGCTGATGCTGATCTTCGACGATGCACACCGGCACCCCCAACTCCACCGCCACCCCCGCTTTGCCCTTGACGATCCACCGAGTGTGCGGCTCGAACACCGAAAAGATCTTCTCCGAGTGCACAATCTGCTCGCCGCGCAGCAATCGCCGCACCACCTGAGCCGACAGCTTCTCGGCGTAGCCGAGGAACGTGACCACCTCGTCCAGCAGCGCACCCGACACCCCCTGCCGCATCAGCTGATCCCGCGTCTCGCAGACCCGTGACACCACCCCGTCGCACCAACTCAGATATTCTTTCAAAGCCGCCGGGTCCGCCTTCGCCTGCTTCGCCTGGCGGATGCCGTTGTACAGACCGCGCAGCTTTCGCTGCAGATGTCGGTACTGCCGCCACCCGGACACCTGATGACACGCCTGCGCCTGATGCATCAGACCCAGCAGCCGGCGCGCCGCATCATTCAGCAGCCCGGTGTCGGTCCTCACAACATCCCACAGTTGAATCTATTCATTCTGGATCATGCCTCGCCTTCTGAGCGAGCGATAGGTAAAGACCGCCTCCCGCAGCAGCACATATCCCTGCCACAGTTTCATGACGCCCGGCAGCGGCTGACTGCGGCGCGGATGAAAACCCGCCAGCCGCGCCACATCGACGACGAAACTGCGGATGTCTGGCGCCTCGCCCGGTGGCGGCTGCGGCCGGCGGATGCCATAATCGTCCAGTCGGGTGTTCAGCACCAGCAGGTCATCTTCACTCACCACCTCGTCGGCCGGCGTCTGCGGGCGGTCGCGCGCCATCCGATCGAGGCTGAACACCTCACAGGCGGTGATGGCATCGAACGTCAGGCACTTGCGCAGGTCATCGGCATGGTCCAGCTGCCGCGCCTCTATGCCGGCGCCAGTCTTCAGGGTGCGGAAGTACTCCTCAATGGTCCAGCGCAGCTCATAGTGCCGCAGGGCGGTGCTGGCGCCGTCGGCATCGGCCTGCCCCTCGGTGGTCAGCAGCAGCCAGTGCAGCGGCTGCTCACCGGCCGGCGGGTCCGCTTCAATCGCACTGACCGCCAGCATCTCAATCGGCGCCGTATCCGCCCCCGAGGGCGGTCGCCGCGGTGGCGCCAGCCGCACCCGCGCCGCCCGCAACGCCAGCCGCACCTCGCGCCCCGCACGCTTCCGGCCACCCCCGCAGGCCACCACCTGCACGGTCTTCTCCGCCAGCGACGGCAACCTCTCCATGTGCGCCCACAGACACTCGCGCTTCCCGCCTGCCAACAGCACCTCGCGGCGACTCCCGCGCCGCACCCGAACCAGCAGCCCGGCCGACTGCGCGCGCGCCTGATCCAGCAGCCCCCACAGGTCGCCCTCCCGATCGCATACCGTCACCACCCGCGTCCGCGCACAGGCCCGCTCCAGCTCACAGGCCCGTGCCAGACCTTCGCCCCAGCGCTCGCTTTCCAGCTCCAGCCGATCCGCATAGTCCGCATCCAGCGCATACACCCCCAGCGGTCGCCCCGCCTCGTTCACCGCCAGACCCACATGCGCCTTCAGACCCTGCACGCCCGACCCACCGCCACCAATGTTCACCAGCCCCGCCGTCGCCGGCCGACTCGCATAGTTCAGCGCCGTCGTGTCCTGCAGCGCCAGCACCACCGGCTCCAGCCGACAGCGATCCACCATCGCCGCCCAGTGCGGCTCCAAGATGTGTTCCATTGTCACTCGCTCATTTGACAACAGCCGGTAAGCCGCACGCAAGTCCGCCCGCCGGGGAAAGATCTGCGGCAGCGATGCCCCCGGCCGCTCCAGCCACGCCCGACCCATGCGCAAGATCCGCGCGCACACCCGACCGTCCGGATGCCGGCTGCGGCCATATTCCACAGCCGCCCAATCCGTCTTCTCATCCATGTGCAGCGCCGGCGCCGCCTGAATCTGCCGCACCGGCTCGGCGCACAGCACCGTCCGCCAGCCGCGCACCAGCGGTTTCAGCCACACTGCCCGCACCACCGTGCCACCACTCGGCGAGCGACCCGAGGTCTCACAAGGGCCCACACTTGATTCTCAGAACATAATGTGATAAAACAGGGCCTACCATGAAAGTAGGCCTGCATCAGTTTCACGCCCAGACCATCGACTGGTTTCAGAAGGCGGTGTCGACGCCGGGTGTGTCGCGCAACGCCCTGGCCCGCGGGCTGTGCGAGCGCGACGAGTGGACCGGTCCGACGGGTGAGTTGTGTGTGGCGGCGGCCCGCAAGGCGCTGCCGGTGCTGGCTGGGCGGCTGGGCGTGGCATTGCCGGCGCCGCACCCGGCATTCGGTTCGGGCGGCCGTGAGGCGCCGCCTGAGGCGGCTTATCCGGACCGCGCGCTGCGTGGCCCGCTGTCAGCGCTGGGTGAGGTGACGGTCGAGCCGGTGTCGGGCGATGAGGAACGGCGGCTGTGGGAGTCGATGATGCGCACGCATCATCCGCAGGGCTGGGCTCAGGCGCCGGGTGGCCAGCTGCGCTACTGGGTGTGTTCTTCGCGCTACGGTCGTCTGGGCGGGCTGAACTTCTGTGCGGCGAGCTGGCACCAGCAGGTGCGCGATGCGTTCATCGGCTGGTCGGGTGAGGCGCGGGTGTCGAATCTGAGTCGGGTGCTGAACAACCAGCGGCTGCTGATTCTGCCGGGGGTGCGGGTTCACGGTCTGGCCTCTCGGGTGCTGGAGCTGGCGTGTGCGCAGGTGGTTGAGGACTGGGAGGCGAAATACAATGTACGACCGGTGCTGGCGTACACGTATGTGGCGCCCGAGCATCCGGGGACCAGCTACCGGGCGGCGGGTTGGCAGTGCGGTGCGGGCGGCACCTCGGGTCGCTCGCCGAGTGGTGGCACGGTGGTGCGGGCAGTGTGGCTGAAACCGCTGGTGCGCGGCTGGCGGACGGTGCTGTGCGCCGAGCCGGTGCGGCAGATTCAGGCGGCGCCGGCGCTGCACATGGATGAGAAGACGGATTGGGCGGTTGTGGAATATGGCCGCAGCCGGCATCCGGACGGTCGGGTGTGCGCGCGGATCTTGCGCATGGGTCGGGCGTGGCTGGAGCGGCCGGGGGCATCGCTGCCGCAGATCTTTCCCCGGCGGGCGGACTTGCGTGCGGCTTACCGGCTGTTGTCAAATGAGCGAGTGACAATGGAACACATCTTGGAGCCGCACTGGGCGGCGATGGTGGATCGCTGTCGGCTGGAGCCGGTGGTGCTGGCGCTGCAGGACACGACGGCGCTGAACTATGCGAGTCGGCCGGCGACGGCGGGGCTGGTGAACATTGGTGGCGGTGGGTCGGGCGTGCAGGGTCTGAAGGCGCATGTGGGTCTGGCGGTGAACGAGGCGGGGCGACCGCTGGGGGTGTATGCGCTGGATGCGGACTATGCGGATCGGCTGGAGCTGGAAAGCGAGCGCTGGGGCGAAGGTCTGGCACGGGCCTGTGAGCTGGAGCGGGCCTGTGCGCGGACGCGGGTGGTGACGGTATGCGATCGGGAGGGCGACCTGTGGGGGCTGCTGGATCAGGCGCGCGCGCAGTCGGCCGGGCTGCTGGTTCGGGTGCGGCGCGGGAGTCGCCGCGAGGTGCTGTTGGCAGGCGGGAAGCGCGAGTGTCTGTGGGCGCACATGGAGAGGTTGCCGTCGCTGGCGGAGAAGACCGTGCAGGTGGTGGCCTGCGGGGGTGGCCGGAAGCGTGCGGGGCGCGAGGTGCGGCTGGCGTTGCGGGCGGCGCGGGTGCGGCTGGCGCCACCGCGGCGACCGCCCTCGGGGGCGGATACGGCGCCGATTGAGATGCTGGCGGTCAGTGCGATTGAAGCGGACCCGCCGGCCGGTGAGCAGCCGCTGCACTGGCTGCTGCTGACCACCGAGGGGCAGGCCGATGCCGACGGCGCCAGCACCGCCCTGCGGCACTATGAGCTGCGCTGGACCATTGAGGAGTACTTCCGCACCCTGAAGACTGGCGCCGGCATAGAGGCGCGGCAGCTGGACCATGCCGATGACCTGCGCAAGTGCCTGACGTTCGATGCCATCACCGCCTGTGAGGTGTTCAGCCTCGATCGGATGGCGCGCGACCGCCCGCAGACGCCGGCCGACGAGGTGGTGAGTGAAGATGACCTGCTGGTGCTGAACACCCGACTGGACGATTATGGCATCCGCCGGCCGCAGCCGCCACCGGGCGAGGCGCCAGACATCCGCAGTTTCGTCGTCGATGTGGCGCGGCTGGCGGGTTTTCATCCGCGCCGCAGTCAGCCGCTGCCGGGCGTCATGAAACTGTGGCAGGGATATGTGCTGCTGCGGGAGGCGGTCTTTACCTATCGCTCGCTCAGAAGGCGAGGCATGATCCAGAATGAATAGATTCAACTGTGGGATGTTGTGAGACCCGAGGTGCCGCCCGCACCGCACTGCCAACCCGCCGCCCGGTAGCTGGTCCCCGGATGCTCGGGCGCCACATACGTGTACGCCAGCACCGGTCGTACATTGTATTTCGCCTCCCAGTCCTCAACCACCTGCGCACACGCCAGCTCCAGCACCCGAGAGGCCAGACCGTGAACCCGCACCCCCGGCAGAATCAGCAGCCGCTGGTTGTTCAGCACCCGACTCAGATTCGACACCCGCGCCTCACCCGACCAGCCGATGAACGCATCGCGCACCTGCTGGTGCCAGCTCGCCGCACAGAAGTTCAGCCCGCCCAGACGACCGTAGCGCGAAGAACACACCCAGTAGCGCAGCTGGCCACCCGGCGCCTGAGCCCAGCCCTGCGGATGATGCGTGCGCATCATCGACTCCCACAGCCGCCGTTCCTCATCGCCCGACACCGGCTCGACCGTCACCTCACCCAGCGCTGACAGCGGGCCACGCAGCGCGCGGTCCGGATAAGCCGCCTCAGGCGGCGCCTCACGGCCGCCCGAACCGAATGCCGGGTGCGGCGCCGGCAATGCCACGCCCAGCCGCCCAGCCAGCACCGGCAGCGCCTTGCGGGCCGCCGCCACACACAACTCACCCGTCGGACCGGTCCACTCGTCGCGCTCGCACAGCCCGCGGGCCAGGGCGTTGCGCGACACACCCGGCGTCGACACCGCCTTCTGAAACCAGTCGATGGTCTGGGCGTGAAACTGATGCAGGCCTACTTTCATGGTAGGCCCTGTTTTATCACATTATGTTCTGAGAATCAAGTGTGGGCCCTTGTGAGGTGTCGGTCGGATAATGCACGTCCGTCTGCGCCACGAATGAATCGCAGCGTCCTTTCAACGCCTCGCCCGGCTGATGACCCGCACGCCGGTGCGCCGCCTCCACCACCAGCGCCGACACCTTGTCCAGCAGTTCCGCACTGAACAGATTCACATTGTCCACCACCTGCTGCAGCGTGTACGGCGGCTTCATCAATGAACCATGACCCATCATCCGCTGCAGGTCCACATGGTTTCGCACCTGATCATGCAGGCGATCGAAATCGCAGTTCAACGCCTGCTTGACCACCGCCATCACCAGTCCCGGCCACAGCGCCATGCCCGGGCGACCGTTGTTCAGGTCCACCCCCGGCAGCGCCTCCGTCTCCAGCCGCGCGAACAGCCGCTCTCTCACCTGCGGGTCGCGATACAGCGTCTGCAGGCCCAGCAGCACCGCCGGCATGTCGTCTCTCGAGTGGTGGTCGATCTCAATGGCCGTGATGTCAATGCCGCCCAGTTCGTGATTCGGGTTGATGATGTTTCTCATTGCCTGTCTGCCTGGCGAAGATTGGGTGAAAAGTCGGCGAATCGGCTGAAATCGCCCCTTTTTCAGGGCAAAAGGCCAATTCTTCGTTCACAATTATACGATATTATTCACATGATATCAGATAATTATCTCACTTTTTCGAGTTTTCTTGCAGACACTAATTATCTAGTTGTTGCTAACACCGGTGCTGTTGAATTCAGAGAGGTCAAGAAAATCAAGGTCTATGTGAAGAAAGGCGGGGCTTTTGACGCTCCAGATCTCAGCAAGGACACTCAGCAAATCACTCTATACAACCTTCAAATAACGGCCCTTCGTAAAGGCAATCATCCCGTTGGCGACCCCGACAGTTATTGGTTCGTTATTGAGACCGAAAAGGCTAGTGGTAAATATGAATGTATAGACAAAAAAAACACTGATGATGGTATTTCCGATGCGTGTGTGAAAATAGACGCCTATGCACATTTCGGCACGACCGAAACTCCAGGGGGAACATCGGCCGGCGCAAAAAAGGTTAGTGACGAGATACAGGCGTTCTACTATTTGCCGAGTCAAGTCTTGACACCGGCCAGCACGCAATCAGTCACCAAAAGAGTTATCAGCGAGCCGGGCAGCAAGTCGAATCACATATCGGCATCGTTTGAAATCGGTGCGGTCACCTTGGGACTGGGTCATTCGACGATGAAGTCGAACAAGGCGGGAGCCATGAAGACGAAGACGAATTACATCGGCGTTAACGGTGGCATTGACGACACCGGGCTGGACTGGCGGGCCTGGTATCGGACCAAGGAGCATGCCGACGGCACGAAGACGAAGCCCTGGGGCATCGGGTTGGGCAAGGATCTGGGCGGTGGCGCCTGGGCTTATGTCGAGCATTGGAATGACGGTGTGAAAGGAGCAAAGAAATCCAGTGGCACGGTGGTCGGACTGGGCGTGAGTTTCTAGCGACCGAGTTCACATTGATGAGAATGGAACGGGGTGCTATTGCACCCCGTTTTTTTGGTTCCGCCTGAAACGCGGATGAAAGACAGAAATCTGAGATTCACCGCCCGGTACCTTGTTCGGCGATGTTGGCAGAAGATCACTTTGCAACGTCTCCGAACCGGTCTGAGGTGGATTGAGCCGCCGGTATGTTTCAGGGCTGCGGCTTGAAACCGCACCCCGTCTCAGATGATCTTCAAATCCATGGTACGACGAAACGGGGTGCTTTCGCACCCCGTTCCATTCTCCCAATGTGAAAGAGCCGGTCGCTAGAAATCGACGCGCAGGCCGACCACCGTGCCGGATTTCTTTGCGCCTTTCGCGCCATCGTTCCAATGCTCGACATAGGCCAAAGCGCCACCGCCGAGTTTCTTGCCCAAACCGATGCCCCAGGGCTTCGACTTCACCGTCATGTTGTTGTCCTTCACCTCCTCCTTGGTCCGATACCAGGCCCGCCAGTCCAGCCCGGTGTCGCCAATGGCACCGTTGACGCCGATGTAGTTCGTCTTCGCCTTCTTCGTCTTCATCGGATCCATGAACTTCGTCGTCGAATGGCCCAGACCCAGGGTCACCGCACCGAGGTCAAACGATGCCGACACGTGGCTTGACTTCTCGCCATAGTCCATCTCATCCTCAACATGACCGGGAGCGAAAAAGAATACGCCGTTGTCGACTATTGCATTATGTTTCAATTCAGCCTGATAGGCGGTAGTCTTTACACATTTAGTCTCGTCTCTTGGTGGGGTGGTGGGATCACACGCAGCACCATACCGAAAAGAAACCTTGGGATTAAGTTTGACATTCGAATCACCACCACTTCCTGTGATTCGTTGAAAACTGGGATGGCCATGAAGGGTACCCGCCACCGCATCTTTCAATTGTTTTTTATCCGCGTCATAATTGGTGTTTGGCAGCTTGACATAAACGGTTATTGGTTGAACAACGACTCTCATCTCCTTTCCTTTTTCAAATTCTTCCTGAAACTCGCCAGTACCAGCAGTTAGAGTGTTGTCCGTTCCTTTTTTACTGATGGACCAGGTGCTTTCCGCGTTTTTCGACCATAGTTTCGGGCTGTAGAGCCACTGGCCGCCGCCGGACCACTTGGTCACCCTCACCATTTTATTGCCCGTTTTGACGTCTTCCTTCTTCACATGGGCGAAGGCGACTTTGCCGATATCGCCGATGTTCACCGTCGCCCCGAGTTCCCACTGATCGATGGCGTTGCCGGAGTCCTTCTTACCGTCCATGATGGCGTCGAACTGCACGCTGAAGGCGTCGTTCGAATAGGCGTAGGACAGGGTGTTGCCGATCCGGCCACTGGTGTCGCCACTGCTGTAATAATTGCCGATGTCGCGGATGACGCCGGCGTGGTTGTAGCTGGCGCTCCAGATCTGTCCCAGCGTCAGCGAGCCAAAACCACCGGACAGGCCCACGTAGGCCAGCCGGCCGCCGGCCTGGCCGGCGTCCTCGGTGCTGAACTTGTGCTCGAAGCGGTAGACTGCGGACAGCCCTTCCGATATCTCGTTCGAGCCTTTGATGCCCCAGCGCGAGTAGCCGTCGTAGAACCTGGCATCTTTGCCCTTGTCGAGCAGGACGCCGCCGCGCAGCGAGCCGTACCAGGACGCTTCCGCGAACACCGCGGCCGGGGCCGCCAGCAGGCCTGAGAAAACCAGAACCGCAGTCAGGTTTCGACGGTCGCTTTGTGCCGGTCAATGCAGTCGATGCAACTGACCCGATGCATCATGGAAGCCATACAGGATGAGGAAAAGCAAAAGAGTCTGGTGGAGTTTTCAGAGTGCTCCGACAGGGAAGAGGCACTCCATTTCGTGGGTCGGCGGAACCTCATCGCTGGGATTGAGAAAACGGTCGGTCAGATGCGGCGATTGGAGGACGGAAAGGAGCTGATGCGTCGGGCCTTGTCAGTTCCGGTCTGAATCTGTCAGACCATCGTCCTGCGCCTGGGTCGGGTCAAGGACCGATTCAAGGTGGCCAAGCATTTCGACACCGGGATTACCGACACCACCTTTGACTACGCCCGCAACACCGATTCTATCCCCCGAGAAGCACGGCTGGACGGTATCTAGTGTCTGCCAGAAAACCCCCATTTTCGCATGAAATGTCCGGCGATGTTGATTTTCTGAAGCCTCGAATCGAGAAGAAAATGGATGGCTGAGGGTTCGGGGCGAGAAGATTTCTGAACATTCGGTCGTTTTGCGCCGATTGGCACGCTTTTTTCGTCAGTCGGGCGGCGAATGCCGAATTCGGCCCATAGGACTCCATCCAGTCCCCTGGCGGGACCGGTTCAACACCCCTTTTGGCCAACCGCCGCCGTCAGGCGGCCCGCTTCAGCTTCCGCCGCTCCCGCGCCCGCAACTCGTCGCGCACCATCACCCCATACCGATGCACGTTGTAAGCCAGCACCGACAGCGCCACCGTGCGCGCAAAGCCCGCCGCACCATGACTGCGCACCCGCACCAGACCCCGATGCCGCAGACTGTTGATCGCCGACTCCACCGCCGGATGCTGACGACGCGACTCGCGGAACCACGCCTGCTCCTCCCGCTCCCGCACCGCCTGCGAACGCCGTCCCTTGACCGGCAGCACGCAGTAAGTCAGCAGCTCCTGCAACTGCCGCTGCACCGCCGGACTGTGAAAGCCGCGGTCGAAACTGCATCGGTTCAGATCCGGATGACGCCGCAGCGTCTCCTTGATCACCGGCACCGCATGGTCCACATCACTGCCCTCCCACATCACCTTCTGACACAGGATCAGCTGATGCTGATCTTCGACGATGCACACCGGCACCCCCAACTCCACCGCCACCCCCGCTTTGCCCTTGACGATCCACCGAGTGTGCGGCTCGAACACCGAAAAGATCTTCTCCGAGTGCGGAATCTGCTCGCCGCGCTGCAGCCGCCGCACCACCTGACCCGACAGCTTCTCGGCGTAGCCGAGGAACGTGACCACCTCGTCCAGCAGCGCACCCGACACCCCCTGCCGCATCAGCTGATCCCGCGTCTCGCAGACCCGTGACACCACCCCGTCGCACCAACTCAGATATTCTTTCAAAGCCGCCGGGTCCGCCTTCGCCTGCTTCGCCTGGCGGATGCCGTTGTACAGACCGCGCAGCTTTCGCTGCAGATGTCGGTACTGCCGCCACCCGGACACCTGATGACACGCCTGCGCCTGATGCATCAGACCCAGCAGCCGGCGCGCCGCATCATTCAGCAGCCCGGTGTCGGTCGGATAATGCACGTCCGTCTGCGCCACGAATGAATCGCAGCGTCCTTTCAACGCCTCGCCCGGCTGATGACCCGCTCGCCGGTGCGCCGCCTCCACCACCAGCGCCGACACCTTGTCCAGCAGTTCCGCGCGGAACAGATTTACGTTGTCGATCACCTGCTGCAGCGTGTACGGCGGCTCCATCCATGTACCATGACCCAGCATCAGCTGCAGTTTATTATGGTTGGCCACCAGATCATGCAAACGATCAAAATCGCAGTTCAACGCCTGCTTGACCATCGCCATCACCAGTCCCGACCACAGCGCCATGCCCGGGCGGCCGTTGTTCAGATCCACCCCCGGCAGCGCCTCCGTCTCCAGCCGCGCGAACAGCCGCTTTCTCACCTGCGGGTCACTGTACAGCGCCTGCAGGCCCAGCAGCACCGCCGGCATGTCGTCTCTCGAGTGGTGGTCGATCTCAATGGCCATGATGTCGACGCCACCCAGTTCGAGATTCGGGTTGATGATGTCTCTCATTGCTTGTCTGCCTGGCGAAGATTGGGTGAAAAGTCGGCGAATCGGCTGAAATCGCCCCTTTTTCAGGGCAAAAGGCCAATTCTTCGTTCACAATTATACGATATTATTCACATGATATCAGATAATTATCTCACTTTTTCGAGTTTTCTTGCAGACACTATCTATGTGGTTCGCACCTCGGTGTCCGAATCCAGACTGGAGGCGAGTGCCGCCGTGCGGCGCCTACAAGAGCCTGGCCCGTCTGGAGTAAGCGTTCCGCTGTCTGAAAACGATTGATCTGCAGGCGCGTCCGATCCATCATCGGTTGACTGAACAGGTTCGCTCCCACGTCTTCCTGTGCCTGCCTGCCTATCACGTGGAGTGGCATATAAGACCGGCCTGGGCGCCAATGCTGTTGGCGGAGGATAACCGCCAGGAGGCGCGGCGCGGCTCGCCGGTGCGGCCCAGCGTTCCTTCTACAAGTGCCCGGCGTAAAGCGACGACGCGGCGCACGGTACACGGTCATCCGCCCCATCACTTCCGCGGCCTGCTCGGACACTTGGGCACTTTGTGTCGCAACACTGTTGTCATCGAACAGTTTCAGCGGCGTTTCAGTCAGTTGACGGAACCGACCGAGCTGCAGCGAACCGCCTTTGACCTGCTTTACGTAAAAATCTAAACGTAGTCAGAAACTGATCATTGGATGGTCAATAATTCACAAAAATAACAAACACCTATCGTCTATTTACTTCCAGAACTTCGGGTTAAACCACTGATTTGACAGACCTGTCCATCAGTGAACCACCGCTGATGTCGGTTACCATGTCAGGAAGTCTGAATTTACTGACCCGGCAGGTTTGACGGGAATTGCCGTAGATCGCGTGAAAGATACGGCGTATAGTAATTCATTACGGAAGATACCCGGGTCAGATGGCTTTTACAGCATGGAAATATCTGTCTTGGAAAAATCATCCCCTTTGAATAATAGGGGTTCGTCAGTCAATTTAGATAAGGCATACGCGAAACAGTCGCCAAAATTCAGATTCGCTGGATGTCTGTTTTTTCCGAATTCCAGATAGGCCCGCCGCGCGATATGAGCTTGGTCAGAATCAACCGGTTCAATTTCAATTTTTGCCGCCATGACAAACACATCCAAGTCTTTCAACCCTTCTTCACCAAAGCGGTGGAGAATCACGATGGACGCTTCCAGAAATGATGCGGAGGAAATCAGACGGACATCACTTTGTTCAATTGCTTCAATGAAACTCTGTTGCTCGGGTTCATTTCCGAGAATGGCGATGATCGCGGATGTATCAACTACCATCAGCCTGGCAGTCCTTTGTCGTCATAGCCGAGTATTTCCTCATCGCTTCTGTCATCCAACATTTGCAAGGAGCCGCAATGTTTTGCGATCTCCATGAGTTCCTTGATTCTGAATTTACTGAATCGTCGGAGTTTAATCTGATGCAGGCGCTGTTTTAATGCAACCTTGACTGCCTGTGTTTTAGTTTCACCCGTAAGTTCAGAAACCGCTTTTGCCAGCTCTTCAACCTCGTAGTTACGAATATTCAATGCCATTAAATTAATAATCAATAAATGTAGAATTTTGTCTACATTTTATCACTCCTTCCATTAATCGCAAACAAGGTTGATAGGCCATCCAGGACAATTCAAAAGTCGTAAGTCAGCCTAGGGTCATGGGTTGATAGCGGACAGTTTGGAAGGCGATCGAATGCCGATGGCAGGGACCAGGCTGAGAGCAGACGCCGTCTGCGGTGAGTTTTGCACGGTTTCGGTGCCTCAACCCTGCGGTCGGCGGCGTCCGCGCCCTGTCACGAAGTCACACGTAACACAGTGATGTCGCGCCTTTGCAATCGGAAGGCAAGGGATCGGCCCTTTCAGGTCTGTTTTTCGTAGTGGCTTGGCGGTGAGGGGACGGTGCGGGCCGTGGGGAGTCGGTGGCGGGTGCCGCGGGTGGTGCGCCGGGTCGGATGAGGGGGTTTTCGGCCCGCGCGGCCGTCTCGGCCGGTCGGACCGAGAGCGGTTGGCGGCCGGTTGGTGCCGGCCGCGCGGCCGGCGTCAAGAACGCCGGCTCGGTCGTCTTCGACGCGGCCGGGACTCGTCTTCAACGGCGGCCTGATAGCCGAGCAGGGCCCACTGCAGATAGCGCAGACCGCTCCACAGTTTCTGTGCCCCCGGCAGCGGTTGCCGACGCGACGGTCGGAAGCCGGCGAAGCGGGCCGCATCAATGACAAAGGTGCGGATGTCAAGCGCGCCCTTGGGCGGGCCGCGCGGATGTCGGATGCGCACCCGGCGCAGACAGGCATAGAGCACCTCGATCTGCTCGCCGGTGACGAACTGCTCGGCCGGGCACTCCGGCTGATGGCGGGCGGCCCGCTGCAGGGCGAACACCTGCCAGGCGGCAATGGCATCGAAGCACAGACACTTGCACAGGTCTTCGGCCGCATCAAGCTGCCGATCCTCGATGCGGGTGCCAGTCTTGAGCACCCGAAAGTACTCCTCAATGCTCCAGCGGCGCTGATACCAACCTTGGATGCGTTGCGCCCACTCGGCCGTGGCCTCGCCTTCGGAACACAGCAGCAGCCAGTGCAGCGGCGGGCGGCCGTCTTCCGGTGCCGCGTCGCTCACCCGCACCGCCGTCAGCGTCAGGTGGGACGGCTGCTCGCCGCGCGGCGCACACACGCGCACCCGCGCGATCTGTAGGTTCACCGACACGGTCCGATGGCCGCGGGCGTGCGCCCCGCCACGGGCCTGAACCGCCACCTCGGTCGTGGCGCACGGCGCCAGTGAGGCCAGGTAGTCTTCCAGCAGTGGCGTCTCATCGCCGACCTGCACCCGCCGCCGATTCCCCGCGGCCACCCGCACCAACAGACCGGCGGTCGGTTCCACCGCCTGGCGCGCATACAGCGCCCACAGGTCCGCCTCGCGGTCGCCCACCGTCACCACCCGCCTGTCGCCATCGGCCCGCCCCAGCTCCGCCGTGCGCTCGAAGCCGCGCAGCCACCGACCACTTTCCTTCTTGGCGCCGGCCGCCGCCCGCCGCGCGGTCTTTGGCCCCGGCGCCCGAAAATCCGCTTCCACATCCAACACCCCCAACGGCTGACCCGTCTGCGTCAGCACCAGCAGCACATGGGCCACCACCCCCACACTGCCCGAACCGCCGCCACCAATCGCCACCAGACCGGCGGTCGAGTCGCGCAGCGTCTGGTAGTTCAGCACCGTGGTGTCCTGCACCACCAGCACCGTCCCGTCCGCCTCGCCCACCCGCTGCACCGTCATCGCCTGATGACTCTCCAGCACATCGGCCGAACTGACCCGGGCATTGGACAGCAGCCGATAGGCCGCCCGCTGATCCGCCGGTTCCGGAAAAATCTCCGCCACTGGCGCCCCCGGCCGCTGCTGCCAGCACCGACCCATCTCGATCAGACGCTGCCGCAGACGACCATCCGTCAGACCGTTCCCACCGAACTCCCGGGTCGCCCAGTCGCCCGCCGCATGCCGCGCCGGACCCACCGGCAACGTCCGCACCGGCGCCGCCTGCAGCGTCGCCTGCCACCCCGCCACCAGCGGCCTCATCCACACCGTCCGCCGCACCCCCTCGCCACCACTCGGCGAGCGACCCGACGTCTGTCCGGCACACGACCATCCCGCCGCCCGATAACAGGTCCCCGCATGCGCCGGGCCCACATACGTATACGTCAGCACCACCGTCTCCCGATGACGCCGCCACCAGGCCGCCGGCAACGCCGCCACCGCCTGACCCAGCACATGCGACGCCAGATTCGCCACCCGCACCCCTGGCAACAGTAAAAAACGATGATGGTTCACCACCTGATGAAGGTTCGCCACCCGCGCCCGCGCACCCCAGCCGATGAACCGGTCGCGCGCCTGCTGATGCCACCCCGCCGCCACAAATCCGATGCCACCCAACACCCCATGACGTTCGCTGTGAATCAGCCAGCACAGCTGCTTGCCCGGATGCCGCGGCTCCCCCTCCGGATGATGCCAGGCCATCAGCGCCCGAAACGGCACGCTGGTTGCCTCATCGACCACCGGCACCAAAGTCACCGCCCCCAAATCCGCCAGCGACCCCGACACGCAGACCACCGGCGGCGCTGGCAACCCGGCCGCCGAACGCAACGGTGCCGGCCGCACCGGCGCCGGCAGCTTGACGTCCAGCCGCAACGCCAGCGTCGGCAGCACCTTTCGGGCCGACGCCTCACACAGCTCGCCCTTCGCATTGCGCCAGTCCAGCCGTTCACACAGCTGCGACGCCAACTGCGTCCGCGAGGTCTCGCCCCCGACCACCGCCTGCCGGAACCAAGCTACCGTCTCTTTGTCATATTGTCGCATGCCGATTTGCATGCCACATAATTTAGCAAATTATTTTCTTCGTGTTAAGTGTGGTTTGTTGACAGGTCCGCGCCGGTGCGGCGGTGTGAAGGCACCCCTGCGGGCGTTCTGCAGACAGAGCGGCCCCTCGCACCCCCTCGGTGCGTGTGGCCGTCGCTTAGGTCGGTGGCTATGATGCGGTCACTTCAAGACCGCATCAAGCGCCTCATCGGGGCGGGCGGCGAAATGGCGGTGCGCCTGCGGGATGTAATCGAACCGGTAGTCCAGACGGATCAGGGAGATGGCCGTGTTGCTCAGGGTGGCGAGGTTGCGCGGCACGTTGCGCACATGCGCCCGGCAACGGTCCTCGTCATAACTGAAGTCCCGGGTGTCGTGTAGCCGGTTCTCGATCTCCCAGTGTCCCCGCACCAGGGTGGCGATCCGTTGCGCCCGGCCTGTTCGGCCGGCAGCGAAGTCAGACCATAGACGGTCTCCCGTTCGACGGTCCCACGCTTGATGAGCTCGCGGCACCGTTCGATGCGAAACGCCTGGCGGCGGCCGTGCAGCGCACAGTACCCGTCCCATTCGGCACTGCTCAGGTCAACCACCTCACAGCGGCGATGCTCCAGACGACCATGTCCCAGTTCCACGTCCTGCTCGAACCGTTCCGCCTTGGTCCAGTCAATGGACTGCAGGTCCGCCCGCATCGTCGCCTGATTCTCCTTCACCGCCGGAATCTCATTGCTTCCCTCCGCCACCTCGGTCTGTCCCAACACCAGACCCGTGCCATGCTCCAGCGCCGCCACCAGCGTGCAACGCGCTTTCCCGCGCGCCTTGGCCGCGCCACGCACCACCTTGCCGTCAATGGCCGTCGCCCCGTCGGCCGAACTGTTCGCCTGCACCCATGCATTGACCGCTTCATCCAGGAACTTGGGCGGCATCTGCGCCAATATTTAGTGGAACGTCGAGGTGACCGGGGCGGTGTAGCGCGCCTTGCTCGGACTCCAGAAAGCGCCCACCGCCGCCAGCTGTTCCTGCGACAGCAGGGCCGCATACTGACCGAACGCGGTGATGCCGCGGTAGCCCGCCAAGCGGGCCGCCACCATCAGCGTGACCAGACAGGGCAACGGGTAGCGCTGCCCGCGGGCGTGGCGGAAATCCTCCATGCCCGACAGATGGTCGTGCAGGCTTTCCAGCTCCTCAGTTGACGGCCACTCATCAGCGGCCGGCCGTTCGAACCGTCCCGATCCAGGCACCGCCGTGCCACACAGCTGATCTCGACAGTCGTCTGTCAGTGAATACACATAAACCTCCTTCGGTTGACCATGGTAATGCCAGTTTGGCGTCGCCCCCGGCACCCGTCCATAGCCCCGCGTCCGGCCGAGCGAGTGCCAGTTCGAAGCCCGGTAGCAGGTGCCGGCGAAACGCGACGGATCGACGAACGTCTCGGCCAGCCAGACCGGATACCCGTGTATCTCCTGCATGTCATCGCACAGCCGCCGCAGACTCAGCACCCGCGCGAGGCCAGATTCTTCGACCGTGCCGCCGGCAGCACCACGTACCGCGCATTGTGGGCCAACAGATGCAGGCGCGCATACTGCTGGTCGCGCGTCCAGCCGACCCAGCGGTCGCGCACGCCAACCTTGAAGGCTCCGCCCTGCCAGCCCACCAGCGCCAGCCAAGTCTCACCCAGCACCGCCACATGGCGCAGGGCGCGCCCGAACAGCCCCTGGTAAGGCAGATAGTGATGGCGGGCGACCAGCTCGTCCCAGCGCCGACGCTCGGCCGGCGTGCACACCGGCCGCACCTCAATGGCGCGCAGATCCATCCGCCCCGTTCTCGTCTTCAGATCTCATGACGGCGCCCATTATCTCAGATTGACTTTTGTTTGTCCAGAGCTGGACGCGATTTTTTGTATCAGACGGCGAACCGGTCGACAACGGCTCCTGTGACACTCTGAATCGCGGTAGGATTGGTCCCTTCTGACTTTTGAATTGCCCTGCTTGAGACAGTCGATTCTTTTTATCCAACTTAATGGCCAACCGACCCTTACGTTCTCCTTTCAGAGTAGGTGGGCAACCGGATGCCATTTCTGATACGACTCGCACCGCACTGGCCTCCACCAATCGCTTCCGTCGTGACTTCGCACATGCCGGTCCAAGTTTTTTATCCCCTTCCCCATGATTCTCACGAATTTTTCGAGCCGATTTGGACCTGAAGTGGATTTTCAACGCGTCAATGACAGTCTGATGTCCGTCATTCAGTGGCGTCTGGAACGGTAGAACGAACCGGTGTGACGGTCAATCAATGGGTGAGAAGATCAGGCAACCCGAATCCAGTCTAAAGATGCTCTTGGGAAAAACTCGACCGGCATTGAATACAGACATTCCGCGGCTTTGCCCACCGTTCGCTGAGGCGGGGATTCGGGCGGTCAGTCAAGGAGCTTCAGCAATCCAACTGTGATTGCGACGATACCAAATGCAGCAACGTACAACCGTTTGGTCGAGCGGCTATCAAGCTCAGCATTGTCAGCCTTCATCCGATTTTCCAGAGTCTCCATCCGATATTCAAGACGAGCACTGTCAGCCTTCATGTCACTTTTAAGCTGTGCATTGTCAGCCTTCATCCGACTTTCCAGAGTCTCCATCCGACTTTCCAGCTGCGCACTGTACGTCTGAATGTGACTTTCGAGCTGCGCGTAGTCAGCCTTCATGCTACTTTCAAGCTGTGCAATATCAGCCTTCATGCTACTTTCAAGCTGTGCAATATCAGCCTTCATGCTACTTTCAAGCTGCGCGTAGTCAGCCTTCATGCTACTTTCAAGCTGCGCGTAGTCAGCCTTCATGCTACTTTCAAGCTGTGCAATATCAGCTTTCGTAGCGACGCTTTCGTTCATGGCGCTGCGAACCATTGAAACAGTCGCAACAGCCTGGTCTTCGGTGAAGCCGTGCGCCTGCAGCTCACTCGCGGCCGCGTATGTATCAAATGTCGCGGTATTCATGCCAACGACCGACTGGTGACTGTTTGAGACATCATTCAATCCTTCCACCCCTGCTTCTGTAATAATCAAATCGAGACATTTAACGTTGCGTGATCAAGTCAAAATTTTATTGTTTGTGGACCTCATTATATGCTGAGGCAATTTCGCTGTCTCCATTTTGAGCCATTGGAAAGCGATTGGAGAGTCATTAAAGCAGGGGTCAGAGACGGGAAGGGTGCGGCATTCGAAAGCAGAGCGGTCCGGGACCTGTCACTTCGACACTCTTAACACGAAGACAATAATCTGCTAAATTATGTGGCATTCAAATCGGCATGCGACAATATGATCGGGAGACGGTGGACTAGTTCCGGCAGGTGGCGGGACCACGCGCACGCAGTTGACGTCGCAGCTGCGCGACCGGAGCCGGTGCGTTCGACGGCCGGGTTGCCGGAGCCGGCGGCGGTATACGTATCGGGGACGCTGGCGGATTTGGGGGCGGTGCCCCTGGTGCTGGTGGCCGATGAGCAGGCTGGGCGGCAGTTTCGGGCGATGATGGCTTGGCATAATCCGGAGGGGGAGCCGCGGTAGCCGGACAAACAGGTGTGCTGGCTGATCCACAGCGAACGTCATGGGGTGCTGGGTGGCATCGGTTTTGTGGCGGCGGGGTGGTCGTCTGTGGGGCAGACGTCGGGTCGCCCGCCGAGTGGTGGCGAGGGGTTGAGTCGAGCGGTGTGGGTGAAGCCGCTGGTGGCGGGTTGGCGGGCGGCGCTGTAGGCGTTGCCGGTGGGGGCGGTGCGCGCGGCGGTGGGCGACTCGGGAGTTAGGTGGGAACGGTCTGTCGGATGGTCGTCTGCGGCAGCGGCTGATCGAGATGTGTCGGTGCTGGCAGCAGCGGCCGCGGTCGCCGGTGTCGGAGATTTTTCCAGACGAGGCGGGTCAGCGGGAGGCCTATCGGCTGCTGTCCAATGCCCGGGTCAGTTCGGCCGATGTACTGGAGGGTCATCAGGGGATGACGGTGCGGGTTAGCGACGCGACGACGCCGGACGAGGCCGCCCGCCGCTGCACTGGCTGCTGCTGTGTTCCGAGGGCGAGGCCACGGCCGCGTGGGCGCGGCGCATCCAAGGTTGGTATCAAGTCCGCTGGAGCATTGAGGAGTACTTCCGGGTGCTCAAGACCGGCACCCGCATCGAGGACCGTAGCCTTGATGCGGCCGACGATCTGTGCACAGCAATTCCCGCCAAGCCTGCCGGGTCAGTAAATAGTGTCTGCCAGAAAACCCCCATTTTCGCATGAAATGTCCGGCGATGTTGATTTTATGAAGCCTCGAAACGAGAAGAAAATGGATGGCTGAGGGTTCGGGGAGAGAAGATTTCTGAACATTCGGCCGTTTTGCGCCGATTGGCACGCTTTTTTCGTCAGTCGGGCGGCGAATGCCGAATTCGGCCCATAGGTCTCCATCCAGTCCCCTGGCGGGACCGGTTCAACACCCCTTTTGACCAACCGCCGCCGTCAGGCGGCCCGCTTCCGCCGCTCCCGCTCCCGCAACTCGTCGCGCACCATCACCCCATACCGATGCACGTTGTAAGCCAGCACCGACCGCGCCACCGTGCGCGCAAAGCCCGCCGCACCATGACTGCGCACCCGCACCAGACCCCGATGCCGCAGACTGTTGATCGCCGACTCCACCGCCGGATGCTGACGACGCGCCTCGCGGAACCACGCCTGCCCCTCCCGCTCCCGCACCGCCTGCGAGCGCCGTCCCTTGACCGGCAGCACGCAGTAAGTCAGCAGCTCCTGCAACTGCCGCTGCACCGCCGGACTGTGAAAGCCGCGGTCGAAACTGCACTTCTCCAACTGCGGATGACGCCGCAGCGTCTCCTTGATCACCGGCACCGCATGGTCCACATCACCGCCCTCCCACATCACCTTCTGACACAGGATCAGCTGATGCTGATCTTCGACGATGCACACCGGCACCCCCAACTCCACCGCCACCCCCGCTTTGCCCTTGACGATCCACCGAGTGTGCGGCTCGAACACCGAAAAGATCTTCTCCGAGTGCACAATCTGCTCGCCGCGCAGCAATCGCCGCACCACCTGAGCCGACAGCTTCTCGGCGTAGCCGAGGAACGTGACCACCTCGTCCAGCAGCGCACCCGACACCCCCTGCCGCATCAGCTGATCCCGCGTCTCGCAGACCCGTGACACCACCCCGTCGCACCAACTCAGATATTCTTTCAAAGCCGCCGGGTCCGCCTTCGCCTGCTTCGCCTGGCGGATGCCGTTGTACAGACCGCGCAGCTTTCGCTGCAGATGTCGGTACTGCCGCCACCCGGACACCTGATGACACGCCTGCGCCTGATGCATCAGACCCAGCAGCCGGCGCGCCGCATCATTCAGCAGCCCGGTGTCGGTCGGATAATGCACGTCCGTCTGCGCCACGAATGAATCGCAGCGTCCTTTCAACGCCTCGCCCGGCTGATGACCCGCACGCCGGTGCGCCGCCTCCACCACCAGCGCCGACACCTTGTCCAGCAGTTCCGCACTGAACAGATTCACATTGTCCACCACCTGCTGCAGCGTGTACGGCGGCTTCATCAATGAACCATGACCCATCATCCGCTGCAGGTCCACATGGTTTCGCACCTGATCATGCAGGCGATCGAAATCGCAGTTCAACGCCTGCTTGACCACCGCCATCACCAGTCCCGGCCACAGCGCCATGCCCGGGCGACCGTTGTTCAGGTCCACCCCCGGCAGCGCCTCCGTCTCCAGCAGCGCGAACAGCCGCTCTCTCACCTGCGGGTCGCGATACAGCGTCTGCAGGCCCAGCAGCACCGCCGGCATGTCGTCTCTCGAGTGGTGGTCGATCTCAATGGCCGTGATGTCAATGCCGCCCAGTTCGTGATTCGGGTTGATGATGTTTCTCATTGCCTGTCTGCCTGGCGAAGATTGGGTGAAAAGTCGGCGAATCGGCTGAAATCGCCCCTTTTTCAGGGCAAAAGGCCAATTCTTCGTTCACAATTATACGATATTATTCACATGATATCAGATAATTATCTCACTTTTTCGAGTTTTCTTGCAGACACTAAATACGGAGGTTTCAGGGGGGGCTGAAAAATTACTGTTCGCGGACTTTTCATTGAAAAGTGGTATGATAGGGCTGTTTTTTACCCGACTGGATGATCAATCATATCCAAGACCATGTTTCGCAAGACCCTCAGCGCACCGGGTCTGCTTCGGTTGGTGCGTGCCGAATTCGACCGCATCAAGGACGCCGTGGCCAGCCGTGGTCTGTGCCAGACGGACGGTCTGATGTCGGCCCTGACGATGTTCAGCCTGAAGTACCCGTCGCTGTTGAACTTCGATCAGGATGCGCGGGACGAGAACAGGGTGCGGTCGAACCTCAGGAATCTGTACGGGGTGCTCCGTGCGCCATCGGATACGGCCCTGCGCGAGTGTCTGGACCAGGTGGATCCGCGGGCGGTGCGCGGGGTCTTCAAGAAGGTGTTCGCCGCCCTGCAGCGGGGCAAGGGTCTGGATGGTTTCACCTGGCTGGACCACCATCTGCTGTCGGTGGACGGCACGGGTCATTTCTCCTCGAAGAAGGTGCATTGCGAGCACTGCTGTGAGAAGCATCATCGGGATGGCAGCACCACCTGGTACCACCAGATGCTGGGTGCGGTGCTGGTGCACCCGGAGCACCGGGAAGTGTTTCCGCTGGCGCCGGATGCGCTGGCCTCGAACGGTCCGCACATCCGGCTGCTACGGGAACTGAACCTGCGTTATGTGCTGGGGGTGAAGCCGGGCGACCATGGGGAACTGTTCCACTGGGTCGATGTCACGGCGGCGACCCGAACCGTGGAGCTGGACCGGGATGGCAGCCGGTTTCACTTCCGCTTCCTGAACGGCGTGCCGCTGAATGAGGCGAACTTCGACCTGGAGGTGAACTTCCTGGAGTGCTGGGAGACCCGCGCGGACGGTCAGACGCTGCATTTCTCCTGGGTCACGGACCTGGAGGTCACGGCAGCCAACGCCGACGAGCTGATGCGGGCGGGCCGGGCCCGCTGGCGCATTGAGAACGAGACCTTCAACACCCTGAAGAACCAAGGCTACGGCTTTGAACACAATTTCGGCCACGGCCGACAGCATCTGGCGACGGTGTTCGCCCACCTGACGATGCTGGCGTTTCTCATCGATCAGGTGCAGCAGCGGTGCTGCTCGCTGTTCCAGGCCGCGCGGGCGGAAGCGGGCGGCTCGAAAGCCCTGTGGGAGCAGCTGCGCGTGCTGTTCCTGGGATTCCACGTCCGGGGACTGGCAGACGCTGTATAAGTCCCTCGCCTTCGGATACTGCGAGCACGGTCTGGTGCCCTTCGACACGTCCTGATGCGGTCGCCGTGACCGAATGTGTGACCGGCCGGTTCTTCAGGATATACGCAGCCAACCGCCGATCCGGCAACCCGCCGGAGGGTCCACCTTGCCCGCATCCTCCCGACTCCTGCGTTTGAAGCCGGAAATCACGCCGAATCCACGGAAGCTGTCCTCGGTGGGAATTGCTGTTCATATTTGCAACAGCTTTCACAAACGGGAAGTTAAAATATCATCCGTCCGCTCGGCATGCCGTGCGAAAGCAGGGTTGCATCGGAGCCGTTTCGGTTTTCGTTGGCCGCCTGCACCATCGCATCCCGGAATTGAGCTTCACATGAAACTGGGGCGGTTGCCGGTAGCGACTTGAGGATGGAAGATGTACGAGTCAGTGGAAAACCCGCCACTGCGACTCGCCCGCCGCACCATTCCTGACCGCCACATTTGAGAAAGATGGCGTGCAGTATGCCTGGCTCACCAGGAAAGTCAGCGTCAGTCGTTCAGTCTGCTTTCAATCAGGTGCTGGCGGAAAGACGGAATCGGGATGATGATGCGACGCTTTTCTTTATGGATGATGCCTGCTCGGATCATTTCACCGACGAACTCCTGCGGTTCCATACTTCTTGGCATGCAGTCCGCCGATTTTCGCTTTTCTTTCCAAACCCGTTCACCAAGCAGGTCCAACAGCTCCGGCTCACTACAGCCACCCTCACCGATTATTTCGGCGACATCGGCCAGCAGGTTGACGCAGGCTGTGATGCTGGAACTGATCAGACGCCGCGCATAGTAGTCCTTTCTCATCCGGTTCCCTTCTGCACGAAGCCTGTTCTCATCCACTGCGGCAAGGTCGCCTTTCCCGTCTCTCAGCTCCGTCGCCAGCACGCGCATGTAATTGTGCAGATGCTGCGGCCAGCCGTTAGACCACGCCGCAATCTTCCCCGCAATGGCGGCATCCCCAGAGCCCTCAATCTCATATTTCTCCAGCAGTAGACGCACCGCCTCGGCCACCTCGGCCCCGGCCAGCGGCCGCAACGTCCGCACATGCCCCTGACTCAGTCTTGAGATCCCCGCCTCCGCCAGACGCGTCTGCGACCAGGCCAGACCCGCCAGCACCGCCACAATCGGCAGCCCATGCCCGCCAAGATGTATTCGCAGCAGTAGCTTCTCACCTTCAAGTCCCAGCTTCTGTACCTCATCCACCATCAGCACCACCGGCCGCAGCGCCGACACCCCAGACCTGATCTTCTTCGGCAGATGATCCCGTATTACATCCGACAGCCGCCTGTCATACAGCCGCCACAGATCTCTGAGCGTCAATGCGCCCTGCCGTTCCGTCTCGGCAGTCCTGACATCAAATCCACCGCCCCAGAACTTCAGTCCGCCCGCCAGCTCCCGCGTCCGGACTCGTTTGAGAATCTCACCCCCGTCGCTCCTGATCCGGTTCGCAATGACATGGGTCAGCTCGGACTCGTCTTCCAGATCCAGAGGATCCAAACTGACCGATACCGGCCCGTCCTTCCGCCGCTCCCAGATCCGCCTAAGATGGCTCAGCAGGGCCGTCTTGCCCGCCCCCGGCGCACCCTGAACCAGCCAGGTGCGCTGGTCTGACAGATTCAGACCGCAACCGACAAGGTCCGACGCCGCCCTGCCGGCCATCAGCCGCCGTATCTGGCCGACCGTGTCCTCAATGCCCGAAATGACATCCCGCCGTCCCACGAAATAAAGCGCATATTCCTTGTCGGAACGCTTCGAGAACTCCGTCAGTCCTCTTTCTTTTTCTTCATTCCACACGGCTATCATCACACCTCCATGCGGGTCCACGCATTGACTTGCCCCGCTTGGACTCCAGTATACACCCGAACGGGGGCTGGACTGGAAACTCCTGATGGCCGTTCTGGCTTTCTCGGACGCCATGGCCGCCTCGGCGGCCGTCCTCGCCGAGGCGGCCTGGTACGGGTCGCTGCGCGGCGACGTCATGCTGGACAAAGGCATGGACGCGAAGTTCTACGGCGGTTGCTCGCGCTGGTGCATCAAAGGCTCGAACGAGGTGGTGGAGGAACTGTCCGCGGTCTGCCGCTTCGAGCACAAGTTCGGCACCGAGGATGCCGGTCAGGCCGGTGTCATCCGCGACATCGGCCACTGGTACGGCGGTCCGGATGCCAGCGGCCGGGTCGGCAAGGTCCTGTCTTATCTTGCCTTCGAGACAAAAAATTCAGGATTTTTGTCATTTTATCATTTCCAATCAATTAGATACGACACATATCACCGTCCAATCAAGTGGATTTCGTGTCCATGAATGAGACACTTTTTTTCTTTAATATTATTTTGATAATATTATTTTTCTTATGCTATAATTGTATCCATGTTTATAGACGTGGTTCCAAATCGACACTACCCGCCCACCGTGCTGCTGCGCGAGTCCTACCGCGAAAACGGCAAAGCCAGAAAACGCACCCTCGGCAACTTCTCCAAAGTCCCACCCCAATACATCCCCCAGCTCAAAGCCCTCTTCAAAGGCGGCTATGTGATCGACTCCATGCCCAAGCCCGAAGTGCGCCGCTCGCTGCCGCACGGCCACGTCGCCGCCATCCTCGGCAGCATCCGAAAACTCGGCCTGCCGCGGCTCATCGACCGACAGCCCAGCCCGGCGCGCAATCTCGTCATCGCCCTGCTGATCGCCCGCATCCTCGAACCGCGTTCCAAACTGGCCACCGCCTGTGGCCTGAACGCCGCCACCGCCCGACACTCCCTGGCCCAGACCCTGAACCTGACCGAGGTCACCGAAAACCAGCTCTACGCCGCCATGGACTGGCTCGGCAAACGGCAGGCCGGCATTGAACGGCGGCTGGCCAAACGCCAGCTGAGCGAAGGCTCGCTGGTGCTTTACGATGTCACTTCCATCCATATGGAAGGACACTGCTGTCCACTGTCCGAGTATGGTTATTCGCGCGATGGACGGCGCGGCAAAAAACAGATACAGCTCGGGTTGTTATGTTGTATACAACATAACAACCCTTATGTTATGTACGAAATTATGTCAAGTACGGTTGTAAAGGCAAGGTGGAGCTTGGACTTCATGAGATTTTACTTAACATAATATTTCGCATGGCAGGTGCTGCGCGGGGTGTCTGAGGCCATTCTGACAGGCGACCTCAGATGCGGACGTGAGCACGGGTCCGATGGTGGCCTTCGGCGAGCTCACCTGCCGATCGCCGCTCAGTCACACCTCATTCCAGGGCCTGTCAGAATCATCATCCAGTGTTTCTCGGCGGCACGGCCTGCCGTCGTTTCTCCGTCCTGTTCTAACATGGTGTATTTCTAACCATCCCATTGGAGAGATGCCATGTTTGAAACTCTGTTTACCGACGCCGCCACCATTGACCGGTACCACTGGGCACCGTTACATGATGAGCGGCTTTCCTATCTTGAGCACTGCGCCCGGTGCGGTGCGCGTCGGGGCTCCCTGCGCGCCGTTGCCGCGACCCAGTGCCGTCTGGTTGAAATTCTCAATCTGCGACCCGGTGACGGCGTCAGCCGGTCCCGCATCGAGGCGGCCGCCGAATGGTCGCCACCTGCGGGGTCTCATTATCACCGGCCGCTGAAAGACACGAGACGACGGCGGTTCGTCAGCGGTTCGGTCCGCTGGCTGCGCCATGCCGGCATGCTTGAAGCGGACCTCGGTCAGTCACCCCACGGCCACACCGGGCGGGTGGCGGCCTATGTCGACTGGATGCGGGCGGAGCGGGGCTGTTCAGTGGGGACGATTGCCAGCCGACGCCGCGTCGCTGACTTTGTGTTCAGACGGTTGGATGAGACGGGCGGCGATCTGGACGCCATCGCGCTGCACGACATCGATCGGCTGGTGTCGGACTGGTGGGCGCGGGGTCTGTGTCGTACGACCATTCAAACCTATACGCATCATCTGCGCGTCTTCCTGCGTTTCGCCGCCGCTCAGGGCTGGTGCGCACCCCATCTGGCCGACGGGCTGACGCCGCCGCGGCTGCATCCTGGCGAATCGGTGCCCAAGGGCTTCAGCCGACAGGAAGTGGCCGACCTGCTGGCCAGCGCCACCGGGGAACGTCCCGTGGACCGGCGCGACCTCGCCATTCTGCTGCTGCTGGCGACTTACGGTCTGCGCGCCGGCGAGGTGGCCGCGCTGACGCTTGATGACATCGACTGGAGGGAACGGCGAGTGACCGTGCGCCGGTTGAAATCACCGCGCACCGATCATTATCCGCTGTCGTCGGCTGTCAGCCGGGCGCTCGCCCGGTACCTGCACGAGGTGCGCCCCACAATTGGTGAAAGAACCCTGTTCGTCAAGATGAAGGCGCCGCTGGGACCGCTCACCGGGACGGTGATTTACCAGATTGTCAGGCGCCGCGCCGACCGGCTCGGAATGAGTGGCAGACGTCGGGGGCCGCATGCCTTTCGACATGGAGTGGCCCAGCACCTGCTGGATCAGGGTCTGTCAATGAAGGTGGTCAGCGACTACCTGGGACATGACCGCATCGGTTCGACCGCCACTTACGCCAAGGTTCAGCTGAGCGCCCTGCATGAGGTGGGAGAAATCGACCTGGAGGGACTGCTATGACGTTACTGAAAGTTATTGAATCCTATGTGGACTGGCAGAAGGCGCGTGGGGCGAGGTTCGACAGCAGTGCGGCGGTGCTGCGGCAGTACTGCAGACAGGTGGGTGGCGACATCGGCTGTGATGCGGTCAGTGAGGAACAGGTGCGGCGCTTTCTGGCGGGCCGCGGGCCGCTGACCCGAACCCGCTCCTGCAAGTTCGGCACCCTCGCCAGCTTTTACCGCTATGCGGTCAGTCGCGGTCATGTCACCCGGTCGCCGTTGCCGGCGGCCGACAGCGAGCCGCCGGCGCCACACTCGGCGCCACCGTGGGTGTTTACCCGTGACGAACTGCGGCGGCTGTTCGCCTGCATCGATCGCAGTCGCCAGCACGCCCGCAGGCTTGACGCCGACACCCTGCGCACCGGGCTGCTGCTGCTTTATGGCGCCGGCCTGCGGGTGAGTGAGGCGCTTCGACTCACGTTTGAGGATGTGGACCTTGATGAGGGCGTATTGACCGTCAGGGACAGCAAGTTCCACAAATCCCGCCTCGTTCCCATCGGCCACCAGCTGACCGCGGCACTCCGCCGTCATGCCAGGCGGCGCCAGCCTTTGCCCAGAGGCCGGGCCTCAACTTTTCTCGCCCTCGTCAATGGCGAACCACCGTCCCGGCACCTCATGCTGGTGGCGTTCAAAAACCTGCTCCGAACGGCGGGCATCCGGCCGGCGGCCAACGACTGGAGACGGCCGCCGAATCTGCATTCGCTGCGTCATACCGCCGCCGTCCATCGGCTCGAGAACTGGTACCGTCAGGGCGCCGACGTCCAGCGACTGCTGCCGACACTGGCCACCTGGCTCGGTCATGTCAATCTCGACGCCACCCAGGTCTATCTGTCAATGACACCGGAACTGCTGCATCAGGCGGGACGGCGATTCGAGCGTTATGCCGCAGGAGACGATGATGAGTGACACCCATACTCTAGGCTTCTGGCTGCGACGGTTTCTGACCGAACATCTGGTTACCGAACGCAACCTGACCTACAACACCCGGTGCAGCTACCGCGACACTTTCGTACTGCTGCTGCCGTTCCTCAGCGGCCGGCTGCGAACGCCGACGGAACGCCTGAAGGTGGCGGATGTCACCGCGGATCAGGTGCGCGGCTTTCTCGACCATCTGGAATCGCGCGGCTGTTCGGTGCGCACCCGCAATCAGCGGCTGACGGCCATCCGCAGCTTCGCCCGTTTCGTGGCCAGCCGCGAGCCCGCCCAGCTGGACTGGTGTGCGCAGATACGCGCCATCCCACAGAAAAAGGCGATTCACAATACCGTCGACTGGCTGGACCGCACGCAGATGCAGGCCCTGCTCGAATCACCTGACCGGCGGCGGCCGGGCGGGCGCACCGAATACGCGGTGCTGCTGTTCCTGTACAATACTGGGGCCCGCGTCTCCGAGGCGGCGGCGCTGAAGGTAAACGACCTCGAGCTCGGCTCCGACGGCGCCACCAATGCGCTCGTAACCCTGCAGGGCAAGGGGGCCGCCGACGGCAGTGCCCGCTGTGGAACAGCACCGCAAAGGTGCTGGCCGATCTGGTGACAGACCGTGCCACCGACGAGCCCGTTTTTCTCAACCGGAATCGGCGACCATACACGCGCCATGGACTCGGTTTCCTGGTCCGGCGCTGCGCCGAACGCGTGTCGGCGCTGCAGGGCAGGAAGGTGACCCCGCATATGCTGCGCCACACCTGTGCCTGCCATCTGCTCCGCTCCGGTGTGGACCTCAACACCATCCGCGCCTGGCTCGGACATGTCAGTCTCAACACCACCCACATCCTGTCAACAAACCACACTTGACACGAAGAAAATAATCTGCTAAATTATGTGGCATGCAAATCGGCATGCGACAATATGACAAAGAGACGGTAGCTTGGTTCCGGCAGGCGGTGGTCGGGGGCGAGACCTCGCGGACGCAGTTGGCGTCGCAGCTGTGTGAACGGCTGGACTGGCGCAATGCGAAGGGCGAGCTGTGTGAGTCGTCGGCCCGAAAGGTGTTGCCGACGCTGGCGTTGCGGCTGGACGTCAAGCTGCCGGCGCCGGTGCGGTCGGCACCGTTGCGTTCGGCGGCCGGGTTGCCAGCGCCGCCGGTGGTCTGCGTGTCGGGGTCGCTGGCGGATTTGGGGGCGGTGACTTTGGTGCCGGTGGTCGATGAGGCAACCAGCGTGCCGTTTCGGGCGCTGATGGCCTGGCATCATCCGGAGGGGGAGCCGCGGCATCCGGGCAAGCAGCTGTGCTGGCTGATTCACAGCGAACGTCATGGGGTGTTGGGTGGCATCGGATTTGTGGCGGCGGGGTGGCATCAGCAGGCGCGCGACCGGTTCATCGGCTGGGGTGCGCGGGCGCGGGTGGCGAACCTTCATCAGGTGGTGAACCATCATCGTTTTTTACTGTTGCCAGGGGTGCGGGTGGCGAATCTGGCGTCGCATGTGTTGGGTCAGGCGGTGGCGGCGTTGCCGGCGGCCTGGTGGCGGCGTCATCGGGAGACGGTGGTGCTGACGTATACGTATGTGGGCCCGGCGCATGCGGGGACCTGTTATCGGGCGGCGGGATGGTCGTGTGCCGGACAGACGTCGGGTCGCTCGCCGAGTGGTGGCGAGGGGGTGCGGCGGACGGTGTGGATGAGGCCGCTGGTGGCGGGGTGGCAGGCGACGCTGCAGGCGGCGCCGGTGCGGACGTTGCCGGTGGGTCCGGCGCGGCATGCGGCGGGCGACTGGGCGACCCGGGAGTTCGGTGGGAACGGTCTGACGGATGGTCGTCTGCGGCAGCGTCTGATCGAGATGGGTCGGTGCTGGCAGCAGCGGCCGGGGGCGCCAGTGGCGGAGATTTTTCCGGAACCGGCGGATCAGCGGGCGGCCTATCGGCTGCTGTCCAATGCCCGGGTCAGTTCGGCCGATGTGCTGGAGAGTCATCAGGCGATGACGGTGCAGCGGGTGGGCGAGGCGGACGGGACGGTGCTGGTGGTGCAGGACACCACGGTGCTGAACTACCAGACGCTGCGCGACTCGACCGCCGGTCTGGTGGCGATTGGTGGCGGCGGTTCGGGCAGTGTGGGGGTGGTGGCCCATGTGCTGCTGGTGCTGACGCAGACGGGTCAGCCGTTGGGGGTGTTGGATGTGGAAGCGGATTTTCGGGCGCCGGGGCCAAAGACCGCGCGGCGGGCGGCGGCCGGCGCCAAGAAGGAAAGTGGTCGGTGGCTGCGCGGCTTCGAGCGCACGGCGGAGCTGGGGCGGGCCGATGGCGACAGGCGGGTGGTGACGGTGGGCGACCGCGAGGCGGACCTGTGGGCGCTGTATGCGCGCCAGGCGGTGGAACCGACCGCCGGTCTGTTGGTGCGGGTGGCCGCGGGGAATCGGCGGCGGGTGCAGGTCGGCGATGAGACGCCACTGCTGGAAGACTACCTGGCCTCACTGGCGCCGTGCGCCACGACCGAGGTGGCGGTTCAGGCCCGTGGCGGGGCGCACGCCCGCGGCCATCGGACCGTGTCGGTGAACCTACAGATCGCGCGGGTGCGCGTGTGTGCGCCGCGCGGCGAGCAGCCGTCCCACCTGACGCTGACGGCGGTGCGGGTGAGCGACGCGGCACCGGAAGACGGCCGCCCGCCGCTGCACTGGCTGCTGCTGTGTTCCGAGGGCGAGACCACGGCCGAGTGGGCGCAACGCATCCAAGGTTGGTATCAGCGCCGCTGGAGCATTGAGGAGTACTTTCGGGTGCTCAAGACTGGCACCCGCATCGAGGATCGGCAGCTTGATGCGGCCGAAGACCTGTGCAAGTGTCTGTGCTTCGATGCCATTGCCGCCTGGCAGGTGTTCGCCCTGCAGCGGGCCGCCCGCCATCAGCCGGAGTGCCCGGCCGAGCAGTTCGTCACCGGCGAGCAGATCGAGGTGCTCTATGCCTGTCTGCGCCGGGTGCGCATCCGACATCCGCGCGGCCCGCCCGCGGGCGCGCTTGACATCCGCACCTTTGTCATTGATGCGGCCCGCTTCGCCGGCTTCCGACCGTCGCGTCGGCAACCGCTGCCGGGGGCACAGAAACTGTGGAGCGGTCTGCGCTATCTGCAGTGGGCCTGCTCGGCTATCAGGCCGCCGTTGAAGACGAGTCCCGGCCGCGTCGAAGACGACCGAGCCGGCGTTCTTGACGCCGGCCGCGCGGCCGGCACCAACCGGCCGCCAACCGCTCTCGGTCCGACCGGCCGAGACGGCCGCGCGGGCCGAAAAAACCCTCATCCGACTCGGCGCACCACCCGCGACAACCGCCACCGACTCCCCACGGCCCGCACCGTCCCCTCACCGCCAAGCCACTACGAAAAACAGGCCTGAAAGGGCCGATCCCTTGCCTTCCGATTGCAAAGGCGCGACATCACTGTGTTACGTGTGACTTCGTGACAGACCCACATCTATGCCGAGATCGATCTGCAGATGAAGACCGAAGCGATGGCGAAGTGTCAGGTGGCCGGAACCGGTCCTGCGGGGACACACACCGTCTCACCGGGGCTGATGGCCTTTTTGATGTCTCTTTGAGCGGATGGAAAGCAGGTTGTGCAGCACCTGCCATGCGAAATATTATGTTAAGTAAAATCTCATGAAGTCCAAGCTCCACCTTGCCTTTACAACCGTACTTGACATAATTTCGTACATAACATAAGGACTCATGTGCGATGGTGACGGCTGTCCGGTGGCGGTGGAGGTGTTCGCCGGCAATGTGGCCGATCCGAGCACGGTCGGCTCACAGATTGAACGGCTGCGGGATTCGTTCGGGGTGCGGCCCGGATTGCGCTTCGAGTGGGCCAGGTGATTGGCCGCCACCGGATGGAGAAGCATTTCGAGCTGGACATCGGCGACGATCATTTCACCTGGCGGCGCGATGCGGCGGGGATTGCCGCCGAGGCGGCGCTGGATGGCCTGTATGTGGTGCGCGCCCGGGTGCCGGCCGAACAGCTGGATGCGCAAGGCCTGGTGCGCTCGTACAAGAGCCTGAGTCGCGTCGAGCGCGCCTTCCGCTGCCTGAAGACGGTGGACCTGAAGGTTCGACCGGTGTATCACTACACCGAGGCGCGGGTGCGCGCCCACGTGTTCCTGTGCATGCTGGCGTACCATGTCGAATGGCACATGCGGCGACGGCTGGCGCCGCTGCTGTTCGAGGACGAGGGTGAACCACAGCGGGACTCGGTGGTGTCGGCGGCCAAGGTGTCGGCATCGGCGGCGCGGAAGAAAAACAGTCAGGACTATGACGTGCAGGTCTGGTCGGGTCTGCTGGGCACCCTGGGCATCCTGCAGCGTCATCTGGTGCATTTGGATCTGCCGGGCATGACCGATGAGCTGTGGATGACGACGAGTCCGACGCGGTGGCAGAAGGAAGCGTTCAGGCTGTTGGGAGTGCGCGTGAAGTGTGTCCAGTAGTAGACAGTCAATATTTCAAATATGCTTATTATTATCAATAAGTAATAAGCACCCATGCTCTGGAAGTTAAGTCAGAAGGCGGTGCATGGTCCAGAATGAGTAGATTCATATGTGGGATGTTGTGAGGACGGCGGCGGGCGCGCCAAGGGGGAGGTGAACCGGTATCGCCAACGGGACTGGATGGTGGCCTATGGGCCGCTTTCGGTCCGTGCCGGTCGACGGGCTAATAAAGCGGGCGAAGCGGCAGACAACGACTGGTTTTTCAGCAAATTCAGACTTCCTGACCTAAGCCAATTATTATGATCGATTTTTCACCTGCGAAGCGGACTGAGGCGTCCATCTGCGTCGATTTTCAACACTTGGATTCCGCGCAGTCTTGACCTGAATTTTCAGCGACGGCGCCATCGCCACGGCGCTGATGGCCGATGCCGCGGGGTGGTGCGAAGTCGGGTCGCCGGCTGGGAGCTGAATCGGTGGTGTCGAGACGGCCGTCGCGATCCGACCGCCGGATGAACGGCGGCCGCTGAGGGGTCGGTTTCGGGTGTGTCGGCCGTCGTCGGCCGAAGTGCCACTCGCCGCCCTGCGGCGGCGAGGCGACGGTCAGCGGGCGATGTCGTAAACCATTCGCAGCTCGGTGCCGGGATAACAGGTGCGGCTGCGGTTCAGTTCGTCAAGCACCGGCCGCAGCGCCCGTTCGGTGGCGCCATTGGCCAGGCCGAGCAGCTCCACGCGCAGCACGCTCTGCGAGTCATCGGGGATGAGGTTGGCATCGGCGGACAGTAGCGTGCGCAGCAGCCGGCGGGCGGTGGGCTGGTCGGCGCTGTCGCCGCCCACCAAAGGCATCATGCGGGTCTCGGCGCGGTAGCCGATCATGCGCACCAGATCGGTGAACAGCCGCTTGGCCGGCGGTAGCGCTTCGGGTTGCCGTTCGACCGGCAGGTCGCCGACGCGGACATGACTGCGCAGCAGCATGGCCGGGCGGTCATCGCGCGGATGGCAGTCGACCGGCGACAGGTAGTTGTAGTAGTAGGTCATGCCCCGGTTGACCACGAAGGAGAACGGTCCGCAGATGTGCGTCGCCTGCGCGGGAATCAGTTCCAGGGGCTGCTGGATGGCGTCTTTGTAAAGCATGTCGGAATCCTGTTATAATGTATAAATGATTATAATCTTAATTATACTGCAGCCGGCCGATGCGGAGGACTTTTTTTCACTTTTTCTGCGCTCTTTTTCAACCGCACCGCCGACCGACAGCCGCCGACCACCGGCGTGATGGGATGGTCCAGATGCCGCCGGCTAGCGGGCGGCGGCCAGGGTGTCAACCGGTGATTTCAACCCCCGGCCGACGGACACTGAGGTATCATGATCGAATCTGTGGCGAGAGATTTATGGAGCTGGCCATATTGGACGGCCCGATCGGGAGAAAGCCGCAGCTGGAGAACGT
Organism: Arenicellales bacterium; assembly: GCA_965205205.1. GTDB lineage: Bacteria > Pseudomonadota > Gammaproteobacteria > Arenicellales > JAJDZL01 > JAJDZL01. The sequence goes on along the minus strand of CBDBFX010000002.1, from coordinate 1,377,774 downwards.
TAAACCACTGATTTGACAGACCTGTCCATCCGTGAACCACCGCTGAGGTCGCTTACCATGTCAGGAAGTCTGAAATTTCTCGAACCGAGCCCTCACCCATCAACATTCTGCTGGAATCGAGCTGTTAAAAAATCAACATCGGCGGACATTTCATGCGAAAATAGATTGTTTTCTGGCAGACACTAACTAGTGTCTGCAAGAAAACTCGAAAAAGTGAGATAATTATCTGATATCATGTGAATAATATCGTATAATTGTGAGCGAAGAATTGGCCTTTTGCCCTGAAAAAGGGGCGATTTCAGCCGATTCGCCGACTTTTCACCCAATCTTCGCCAGGCAGACAAGCAATGAGAGACATCATCAACCCGAATCTCGAACTGGGCGGCATCGACATCATGGCCATTGAGATCGATCACCACTCGCGCGACGACATGCCGGCGGCGCTGCTGGGTCTGCAGGCGCTGTACAGCGACCCGCAGGTGAGAGAGCGGCTGTTCGCGCTGCTGGAGACGGAGGCGCTGCCGGGGGTGGACCTGAACAACGGCCGCCCGGGCATGGCGCTGTGGTCGGGACTGGTGATGGCGATGGTCAAGCAGGCGTTGAACTGCGATTTTGATCGGCTACATGATCTGGTGGCCAACCATAATAAACTGCAGCTGATGCTGGGTCATGGCTCATGGATGGAGCCGCCGTACACGCTGCAGCAGGTGATGGACAATGTGAATCTGTTCAGTGCGGAACTGCTGGACCAGGTGTCGCAGCTGGTGGTGGAGGCGGCGCACCGGCGAGCGGGTCATCAGCCGGGCGAGGCGTTGGAAGGCCGCTGCGATTCGTTCGTGGCGCAGACGGACGTGCATTACCCGACCGACACCGGGCTGCTGAATGATACGACGCGCCGGCTGCTGGGTCTGATGCATCAGGCGCAGGCGTGTCATCAGGTGTCCGGGTGGCGGCAGTACAAACATCTGCAGCGAAAGCTGCGCGGGCTGTACAACGGCATCCGTAAGGCGAAGCAGGCGAAGGCGGACCCGGCAGCTTTGGAAAAGTATCTGAGGTGGTGCGACGGGGTGGTGGCGCGGGTGTGTGAGACGCGGGACCAGCTGATGCGGCAGGGGGTGTCGGGTGGGCTGCTGGACGAGGTGGTCACCTTCATCGGCTACGCCGAGAAGCTGTCGGATCAGGTGGTGCGGCGGCTGCAGCGCGGCGAGCAGATTCCACACTCGGAGAAGATCTTTTCGGTGTTCGAGCCGCACACCCGGTGGATCGTCAAGGGCAAAGCGGGGGTGGCGGTGGAGTTGGGGGTGCCGGTGTGCATCGTCGAGGATCAGTATCAGCTGATCCTGTCTCAGAAGGTGATGTGGGAGGGCAGTGATGTGGACCATGCGGTGCCGGTGATCAAGGAGACGCTGCGGCGTCATCCGCAGTTGGAGAAGTGCAGTTTCGACCGCGGCTTTCACAGTCCGACGGTGCAGCGGCAGTTGCAGAAGCTGCTGACTTACTGCGTGCTGCCGGTCAAGGGACGGCGTTCGCAGGCGGTGCGGGAGCGGGAGGAGCAGGCGTGGTTCCGCGAGTCGCGTCGTCAGCATCCGGCGGTGGAGTCGGCGATCAACAGTCTGCGGCATCGGGGTCTGGTGCGGGTGCGCAGTCATGGTGCGGCGGGCTTTGCGCGCACGGTGGCGCGGTCGGTGCTGGCTTACAACGTGCATCGGTATGGGGTGATGGTGCGCGACGAGTTGCGGGAGCGGGAGCGGCGGAAGCTGAAGCGGGCCGCCTGACGGCGGCGGCTGGTCAAAAGAGGTGTTGAACCGGTCCCGCCAGAGGGACTGGATGGAGACCTATGGGCCGAATTCGGCATTCGCCGCCCGACTGACGGAAAAAGCGTGCCAATCGGTGCAAAACGGCCGAATGTTCAGAAATCTTCTCTCCCCAAACCCTCAGCCATCCATTTTCTTCTTGATTCGAGGCTTCAGAAAATCAACATCACCGGACATTTCATGCGAAAATGGGGGTTTTCTGGCAGACACTAACTACTCCAGAGACTATTGTAGCGACAAAAATTAGAATTGAATTCGATAACTGCATAAGTAATATTAGAAACTAATTTGTGCCTCCTCAAATGTAACTTGCCGTTATTTTTTTCAAGAATCTTAGCAGGATACGCACAGTGATCATCTCAATCTAAAGATTTTTCTATCCAACATTAGAAGTGCGGTGAGACGCTAGTCTGACTCTGAAGTAAAGATTTATCGTATTCCTTCAATTGCTCAATAAGGAGGTCCGCAGCCGACGGACTCCCAAAAATTGGCCACTCAGACCAGTAAGATTTACCAGACATCTTCTCGTAGTCAATTCGCCCTGAATCAATGATGCCCAAACTATCCTCTTTTTCATCTTCCATCTCCACTTTTACAAATTCGTTCTCTAAAGACTTACATGTTTCAGGGGATGCGTCGTTATTAAAAAAACATTCAATGAGTTCTTGGTATTCATTACCGAATGATGTTGCTGGCCACGCTAACACTGCTATTATTATGACTGTGGCCAACTTAGCATAAATTCTCAATATTGGAAAAATTGTCATAGTGCGTATTCCAAATTACATCGCGTAGACAGAAAGATATTATTAGGCATTCCGTTGAATTCCGAGGCAATTTCGCTGTCTTAATTTGCTGTGTAACTTCTCTGGATTATAGGCGCGTGGAGCCGTCCGACCAACTAGGGTTGGAAATTATAAACAACAGCTCCGGTCGCAGTCTGAAGGGGATTGGAGGATGTTCCCGTTAATCTGGCCCATCTCTCCATCGGCTGCGAGTTCAGGTGATCGTTCAGTCAGTGAAGGTCGTGGTTGGCGTGTCGTTCAGGTGGCCATCGCAGGCTGGATTTCAGGTGTTGGCGTGTAGCCATGTTGGCGCAGCATCCGCAGCCAACCCGAGGCGTTGCTTTGCACCATGGCCGCCTCGTAGTCGACCTTCGGGTCTCGATGGCACTCGCCATGTTTAAGTATGCAGTAGACGGCTCGCAGCATCTTATGGGCGGTGGCGACCGTGGTGCGTCGGTAGCCGCGTCGAATCTTCAGGTGGCGGTGATAGCTGTTGAACTGGCTGTATTTGGTTCGGGCGGCGGCCAAGGCGCACTTGATGAGAATGCCGCGCAGGTGCGTCTGGCGCGGCGTTTGCCGGCGCTTTTGTTGTTGCCGGGAAACAGGTCGGCCCAGGCGGTATTCGATGAACTCGTCGAACCGCCGGATCCGGTCGTTCAGCTACTGCCAGGAGGTGAAGTCTTCCTCGAGCAGGAAGCGGGTGCAGTCGGTCAACTCGGTATTCAGTGCGTCGCCCAGCTCGTGACGGTGCCGCTCGACATGAGCGGACAGCGAATCGATGATCGCCTGTGGCGAGCGACCGCGGATAAGCTCTTCAATGATCCGCTGGCCATTGACTCCGAACAGGTCGGAGAGGATACCGCCGATGCACAGGCCGGCGCGGTCCAGGGTCTGATGGATGCGGTTGCGGATGCGCGCTCAATCGTGCACCAGCTGGCGACACTTGTGTGGCACGTCGCGCAGTTCGCGGAACTCAGGCGACGGCACGAAGCTGGGTCGGCCGAGACCGAACGGGCCGATGCGTGCCAGCCAGATGCGGTCGGCGACATCGGTCTTGCGGCCCTTGATCTGCTTGACATGCTGGGCGTTGAACACCAGCGGCTTGATGCCGGCCTGTTCCAAGTCCGCATGGACATGGACAGTAGATGACGGTGGCTTCCATGGCTGCGGCGGTGACGCCGAAGCCGCACAGCAATTCGCTCAGCTGGGCGAGTCCTTCGAGCAAGGCGGTGATCTGCATTTTGTGCATGTCTAGTCCGGCGGCGCACGGATGGATGGATGACCTGGAGTTGATCTTTGTTGGTAAGTGATGTCATAATGAGCACCTCAGTGATGTCTGGTGGATGATTGAACATAATGGAAGCGAGGGGCATGGACAGCTAACTCACGGTGTCGTGGTCCAATTTGCTGTGCGTTCTGTGCGACGCAGGGTACACAAAACGGGATTCGGAGCCATGTCCCGGGAACAGTTTGAAATCGCGCTTGACAGCGGCAGAAAAAAACGTCCTTGATCCCGCTTCCGTGGTAGGTTATATTCGTCGAGATGCTGAGAAAAGCAGTTGCCCGCGATCTCCTAAATGGGCACACCACCCATCCAGGAGACCGCGGGCAACCTGTTGTGAAGTTACATTCAAACGGGATGCTTTACCCGCAAATCATATTTGTTTGAAAAGAGCCTAAATTTATCGAGTTTCAGAAGATGACGGCCCAATTTTGTGTAGTGTATTTTGTCCGAATCATGTGTTCGGCGAATAAATGTTAACATTTAAATTGCATCCCACACCAGCCATTTGCGCTGGTCTGACAGATTCAGACCGGAACTGGCAAGGTCCGCCGCCTCCTTTCCGGCCGCCAGCCGCCACATCTGGCCAACCGTTTTCTCAATCCTAGCGATGAGGTCTAGCCGACCCACGAAATAGAGTGCCTCTTCCCTGTCGGACCGTTCTGAAAACTCCGTCAGACCCCTTTGCTTTTCCTCATCCTGTATGGCTTCCATGATGCATCAGGTCAACTGTATTCACCGGTGTAAAGCGACCGTCAAAACCTGACTGCGGTTCTGGTTTTCTCAGGCCTGCTGGCGGCGCCGGCCGCGGTGTTCGCGGAAGCGTCCTGGTACGGCTCGCTGCGCGGCGGGGTGGAGCTGAAAAAAGGCCAGGACGCCAAATACTACGACGGCGCCTCGCGCTGGGGCATCAAGGGCTCGAACGAGATTTCGGAAGGCCTGACCGCGGTCTACAACTTCGAGCACGCCTTCAGCACCGAGGACGCCGGTCTGGACAGCGGCGGGACCAAAGGTCGGCTGGCTTACGTGGGCCTGTCCGGCGGTTTCGGCGCGCTGACGCTGGGACAGGTCTGGAGCGCCAGCTACAACCACACCGGCGTCATCCGCGACATCAGCAACTGGCACAGCGCCCACGAATCCAGTGGCCGGGTCAGCAGCGCGCTGTCCTATGCCTATACGGGTGACGCTTTCAGCGTGCAGTTCGACGCCATCATGGCCGGTGGGAAAGACACCGGCAAGGCCGTCGATCAGTGGGAACTCGGCGCGACGGTGAACATCGGCGACATCGGCAAGGTCGCCTTCGCCCATGTGAAGAAGGAAGATGTCCCGGGAGAGTTCAAGATGACGGGCAAAAAATTCGTGCGAGTGACCAAGTGGCATAACGGCACCCAATGGCTGTACAGTCCGAAAAAATGGTCGGACGGCGCGGTAGACAAAGGTCCAACCAATGCCGATTCCTGGGCCATCAAAAGAACTGGGAGTACTAGCGGCCAGTTGAAGGAAGAATTTGACAAGGGAACGGATGAGACGGTCTTTGTTCACCCTGCAACCGTTTATGTCAAGTTGCCAAACGACGATTATGACGCGGTGAAAAAACAACTGAAAGATACGGTGGCGGGTAAAGTTCATGGTCATCCGACTCCTCCTACCGTAATCAAGGGTACTATTGATAATGCTCCTAGTAAGAGTGTCCTAGTTGATCCTGGCTTGACTTTTCGGCATGGTGTTGCGTGTGATCCCATCACCCCACCAAGAGACGAGACTAAATGTGCAAAGACTACCATGTATCAGGCCCAGTTGCAACATAATGCAGTGGAAACGGGCATTTTTTGGTTCGCCCCGGGGCATGTAGAGGATGAGATGGAAACAGTCCGCGAAACAGTATATGGTGAGAAGTCAAACCACGTGTCGGCGTCGTTTGAGCTCGGGGCGGTGACCCTGGGTCTGGGCCATTCGACGACGAAATCCATGGATCCGACGAACACGATGAAGGCGAAGACGAACTACATCGGTGCTTCGGGTGGGATTGGCGATACCGGACTGAGCTGGAACGCTTGGTATCGGAACAAGGAGGATTTCAAAGGCATGAAGACGAAGCCCTGGACCATCGGCCTGAAAAAGACCCTGGGCGGTGGCGCCTGGGCCTATGTCGAGCATGGGAACGATGGCAAAAAGGGTAAGGATAAATCCAGCAGCACGGTGGTCGGCCTGGGCGTGAATTTCTAGCGACCGGCTCTTTCACATCGGTGAGAATGGAACGGGGTGCGAAAGCACCCCGTTTGTTTTGAGTTCCGCCTGAGACGCTGAGGAAAGACAGGCATCTGAGATTCACCGTCCGGCACCTGTTCGGCGATGTTGGCAGAAATTCACTTTGCGGCGTCCTCGAACCGGCCCGAGTTTGATTGAGCCGACGGTCATGTTTCAGGGTTGGGGCTACAATCGAAGCCTCAGGTGACCTTCACATCCATGGTGCGACGAAACGAGCGTTCTGCGATGACGGGACCGGGTGTAGAAGCGATCTGCGGGAACCTCATGCGAATGGTGGGCTGAGATCCTGTCTGTCAGGAAAGTCCATACGCGGCACACGGTAAACGTGAGGATCTGAGGCGGATTCATTTTCACCCGGGGCGGAAACGAAACGGGGTGTTTTCGCACCCCGTTCCATTCTCACCGACGTGAAAGCCAGCCTCTAGAAATCGACGCGCAGGCCGACCACCGTGCCGGATTTCTTTGCGCCTTTCGCGCCATCGTTCCAATGCTCGACATAGGCCGATGCGCCACCACCCAGATCCTTGCCCAGACCGATGCCCCAGGGCTTCGACTTCTCCATCATTTCATCGGCATTATATGCCTCCTTGGTCCGATACCAGGCGCGCCAGTCCAGCCCGGTGTCGCCAATGCCACCAGAGACGCCGATGTAGTTCGTCTTCGCCTTCTTCGTCTTGGTCGGATCCATGGACTCCATCGTCGAATGACCCAGACCCAGGGTCACCGCCCCTAGGTCAAACGAAGCCGACACGTGATTCGACTTCTCACCATAGTCCATCTCATCCTCTACATGCCCGGGAGCGAAATAGAATGTATGGAGGCTCGTTATTCCAGCAACACCATCACCTTTATGTAACTCACGACCATAATAGGCGGTGGTTTTTGCACAAGTGGCATCCTCGCCCTCAGTTTTTATTGGTGTGGGACACTTCGCATTTTTATACATAAAAGGCACGCCCACCGCGTTTATATCGTTATGTTCAGCATCACCGAGATGGTTTATAGAAGGGTGACCGAAAACGTCATCCGCCGCCTTATTTTTCAGTTGGTTATTATCCGCGTCATAATAATCTGTGTTGTCGGTTTTTTTGACATAAACGGTCACTGGCTGAACATAGACCGTCATCTCCTTTCCCAATTTAAATTCGTCATACTCAGCACCTTTTGGATCCTTTTTGAATTTTGCTGAATCTTTCGTCCATTGTTTCGGACTGTATAGATATTGCTTTAGGCCAGTGTCGTACCACCTTGTCACTTTCACGATTTTTTTGCCCGTCTTGGCATCATCCTTTTTCACATGGGCGAAGGCGACCCTGCCGATGTCGCCGATGTTGACGGTCGCCCCGAGTTCCCACTGATCGATGGGCTTGCCGGTATCCTTCCCGCCGTCCATGATGGCGTCGAACTGCACGCTGAAGGCGTCGTTCGAATAGGCGTAGGACAGCGCGTTGCCAATTCGGAGACTGGTGTCCGGACCACTGTAATAATTGCCGATGTCGCGGATGACGCCGGCGTGGTTGTAACTGGCGCTCCAGATCTGCCCCAGCGTCAGCGAGCCGAAGCCGCCGGACAGGCCCACGTAGGCCAGCCGGCCGCCGGCTTGGCCGGCATCCTCGGTGCTGAACTTATGTTCGAAGCGGTAGACTGCGGACAGGCCTTCCGAGATCTCGTTCGAGCCCTTGATGCCCCAGCGCGAGTAGCCGTCGTAGAACCTGGCGTCCTGGCCTTTGTCCAGCATGACGCCGCCGCGCAGCGAGCCGTACCAGGACGCTTCGGCGAACACCGCGGTCGGGGCCGCCAGCAGGCCTGAGAAAACCAGAACCGCAGTCAGGTTTTGACGGTCGCTTTGCGCCGGTGAATACAGTTGATCTGATGCATCATGGAAGCCATGTGGAATGAGGAAAAGGAAAGGGGTCTGACGGAGTTTTCAGAGTGCTCCGACAGGGAAGAGGCAATCTATTTCGTGGGTCGGCGCGACCTCGGCGCCGGGATTGAGAAAACGGTCGGTCAGATGCGGCGATTGGAGGACGGAAGGGAGTTGATGCGTCGGACGGACCTTGTCAGTTCCGGTCTGAATCTGTCAGACCAGCGCAAATGGCTGATGCGGGGTGCAAATTAATGTTCAATTCAACATTGATTCGCCGAACACATGAATCGGATAGAATACATTCCACAAAATTGGGCCGTCATCTTCTGAAACTCGATAAATTTAACTTCTAACGCGAATTTGTGACCGCCTCAGTTCGGTGGAATTTCAACTCAATGTCGAGCACGATCACTCTCACTGAGCATCAATATGCCATAACTGCTGTAACCTGGGGTATTTAGCACTTCTGTTTCTGTGGGTCAGAGCTTGGTTGAACTTTCATTGATCAGGTTGCGAGACGGACGAAAAATTCGGCGCCGCGATTGCAATTGTGAAAAGGTTAGGCGGCAACCGCGATGACCGCCATGCAGTCGCCTGACTTCACCAGTCCTGGGAAATGCCGTCCTGCCAGTATTCCATCGCGGCGGGCGCGGTACACCACCGGTTCAACACCGGTGCGATCGAGTGGCCAGACTTGGGCGACCTTATCATCTATGGTGACAGAATCAGCGAGATCAACCAGTGGTTCCAGAAGCCCGTCATGTTCGCTGATGATAAAACAGTCACCGTCCGGCATATCAAGATCTATCGTCGGCTCGACAGTGGGTTCGGCAGCTAGAATTCCAGCATGAATCAGCACGTTTCTCACCCCTTTTTTCGCCTGTCTGATGGTGGAAGCCCGCGTCGTGCCACCACCACCCAATTCGGTTGAAACGAACACTTTACCCTGCTCTTCCACCGCGGTGTCATACATTCCGGTGTCATCGATTTCAAGGAGAATGGTTGAATAGGGGGCGTTGAACGCGCGCATGGCGGCAACGCAGGCGGATTGCTGCACCTTATTGTCAAGCACATGAGCGGCGGCAAGTGGCAGAAATTCAAGTGTTTTGCCACCTGAATGGATGTCGACGACCACCTCAGCCGTCGGTACCAGCGTGCGCATGAAGTAGTCAGCAATTTTCTCAGTAACCGTTCCTCTTGGATTGCCTGGAAAAACCCGATTCATATTGCCATCATCAATCGGTGAGTTTCTGCTTCCGTTTCTGAACGCAGGATAATTGAAGGCCGGCACGATGATCACTCGACCCTGAATGTCTGCCGGTTTCAGGTGAAGGGCTAGATGCTGCAGAGCGACGGGTCCTTCGTATTCGTCTCCATGATTGGCACCGGTCAGGAGCACTGTCGGCCCCGACCCATTCTGAACGATGCTGATCGGTATCATGACTGATCCCCAGGCCGAGTCGTTTCGGCTGTGTGGCAGATTGAGAAAGCCATGATGGGAACCGTCCCGGTCCAGAGGAATGGTTGGTGTGATCGGATTCTTTTTCATTTCATTTACTCAATCACGATCAGATTTCGCTCAACGTCACACAATCTTTCACCGCCCGCATCGGTCACCACGAACGATTCTGAGACCGCACAGCCATAGTCATCCAGCCACACTCCAGACTGAAAGTGAAAGCACATGCCGGCTTGCAGTTCAGTCTGGTCGCCTGGGCGCAGACTGCAGCTTCGCTCACCCCAGTCGGGCGGATACCCAATGCCGATGGAATAACCGACGCGACTTTCTTTGACGATTCCATTTCGATTCAGCACCGCCTGCCAGCCTGCTTCAACCACTTCACAGGTGTTTCCAGGCTTTGCCAGTTCCAATCCGACGTCAACGCCTTCCACAATCACTTCTGCCAGGTTCTGAATTCGGGCCGGCGCGTTACCCATGTATACCGTTCGGGTAAGCGGCGCATGATAACGGCGCCTGACTCCTGCGAGTTCAATCATAACGGGCACATCAGCGTCAATGGGCAAATCTGACCAGGTCAGGTGTGGCGTGCTGGTGGCCTCCCCCACCTGAATCAGTGGACAGATCGCGGTATAGTCGCCTCCACAGTCCTCAGTACCGGCAATCTGAGACCAATATACTTCTGCAATGATCTCATTTTGAGGTGTTCCGGTTCGAGTCTTTGCAACGGCAGCATTCATTGACGCGCTACAGATTTTACCGGCCTGGCGCATCAGATCGAGCTCTTTTTCGGACTTTACCAGACGCGCCCAATTGACGAGATCGCCATTGTTGGAAAATCTGGCATTCGGTAGTCCGTCAATCAGTGTTTCATGGCATCGGGCGGTATAATAATGTGCATCCATCTCAACACCAATGCGCGCCCCCGCCCATCTGCGCTGTTGAATCAGATCGACCAGTTCATCATAGGGATGGCACTCCGGGTGATGCACTAGCCTTTCGGTGAATGGAACGATATTGTCTGCCGGGAGATCGGTTGTAACGTGCGCGGCTTTTGCATCCTGTGCGCGGCCAAACCACACCGGCCATTCCTCTTCCTGGTGCACCAGTACACACTGCGGTACATAGAAAGACCAGCCGTCAAATCCAGTGAGCCAGCACATATTACTGGGGTCCTGGCAAATTAGCAGATCAAAACCAGCCCGCGCCATACGCCGTTTTACATCAAGTACCCTTGCCGCGTACTCTTCAACTGAAAATGGCTTTACAAACAATGGAACATTCTCATTCATCAGTCATACCTCAATGGTCAGGCCGGCCGACGCAGCTTGCGCGCGCTGCTGGCTGAAAGCTGCGATCGCCGTGTCCTGAATACCGGTTCCCGTAAGATCGCAAATCGTGATTTCATCCGCCGACTGCCGGCCGGGAGATTGACCGGCAACGATATCCCCGAGTTCAACAATCTCCTCATTCGCCATCACTTCACCTGCCCTGATGGCATGATGCAGTTCGCCGAGAATTTCGGTCTGTGACCGTCGATCGGCGACATAGCGGGTGGCGAATGAAAGACACGACGGTTCAAGTTCATTCTTGTGGCTCTGATCGGAGCCCATTGCTGTGATATGTTGTCCCGGCTTAAGCCAGTCGCGCTTGACCAAAGGTGTCGTCGATGGTGTCGTCGTCAATATGACATCGGCGGCACTGACTGCGGTCTGCGGATCATCACAGGCCCGCACCGGCAGTTCGAGTTGCCCGCTCAGTTCTGCGGCCGCCGATTTGGCTTTGGACAAATCCCTTGCCCAGATGACGGCTGATTGTATCGGGCGAACAAGGCACAGAGCCTTCAGCTGCAGCCTTGACTGCTGACCGGCACCGATCACACAGGCGCGGCTGGCATCTTGTCGGGCAAGATATTGTGCGGCCACCGCGCCGGCTGCGGCCGTTCGAACATCGGTCAGGTAGCCGTTGTCAAGAAGGATTACCTCAGGCATTCCCGTCCTGACGGAAAACAAGACCATCAAACCTGTCGTACTTGGCAGTCCTAGTTTGGGATTGTCAAAAAATCCAGGTGACATCTTGATTGCGAAACTTGGAATGTCGGGTACATAAGCCGTTTTGATGTCAACCTCACCTTTTGATTCCGCAATCGCCATTGACAGGATTGGCGGCATCACCACTTTTCCATCGGCCAGCGCCGCGAATGCGGATTCGATGCAGCGCACCACGTCCAAGTCCAACGCGACGATTTCTCGCAGTTCCTTTTCAGTCAGAATCTTAAGGTGCCGCATTATTGATTCCTATCCTTGTCAATCACAACGTTTTCTCCCGAGATGATCCGATAATGCAATTTCATACCGATGTTCCCACCGCTGACGACAATGGCAGTGGGTGCGTCGCACTGTAGCCGGCCGGACAGCACCGCGGCTATTCCAACGGAGCCTGAGCCCTCGATAATCAAACCTTCGCTCCAATAAGCATGTCGAATGGCGGCGGCGATTTCGTCTTCAGAGACCAGTATGAAATCGTCGACTAGTTCGCGTACCACCTCGAATGTGTACCGATTGTTCAATCCGATTCCACCGCACAGTGAATCAGCCAGCGTCGGTAATTCTTCAACCAGCACCGGTTGACCTGCATTGAGACTGGTGTGCATGGCGGCGCCGCGTTCCATTGAGACACCGATCACCCGCAGGCCTGACTTTTTGGCTTTCATGGCGACAGCCATACCTGAAATCAATCCGCCGCCGGAAACCGGCACCACAACCGCGTCAAGCGTCGGCAGCTGTTCAAGCAGTTCCAGGCCCAGCGTTCCCTGTCCTGCAATGATGTCAATGTGATCGAAAGGCGGCAGCATCGTCAGACCTTCCTCGCGGACCAGACGGTCCACTTCGATCTGTGCATCATCCTGTGAATGGCCGCTGATCCGCACGTCGGCACCGTGCATTTTAATTCCGTTCACTTTGTTCAGAGGCACGTGTCTTGACATGGCGATAATGCAGCGAACGCCGGACTGTGATGCGGCGAATGCCAGACTGCGGCCGTGATTGCCGGTGGATACACCGATGACTCCGTTCCGGCGCTGCTCGTCGTTCAGCTTCGACACGGCATTGACGGCGCCTCGAATCTTGAAACTGCCGGTGGTCTGGAAGTGCTCAAGTTTCAGGTACACCGCATTACCCGTACGGGTGCTCAGTGCCGCTGACCGCACGACCGGAGTTCGGATGACCGCTGCGGCGATTCTTTTCCTTGCGCATTCGACATCAAGGATTGTGATACGACTGGAACTGTTCATGAGTGTCTGACTGATCGGTACCGGTCAATGGGTCTTTTCCTGATGCTCAAAAATTGAAGTGTATCCGTCCGACCAATCGGGGGGCAGTGGCACGATCATTTCTTCATGGTGAGCGCAGCGGGGCTGTTCACCTCGTACCAGTCGGCTGTAATTGACGCTCGGATACGACGGCGCAGTGTAGGGGATCGCATCAGCGGCACTGTAGGTCAACACGAACGCCGGGCGACCGAATTTGCTGAAATTGGTGGCGGAACCGTGAATGGTGCGGCTATGGTGTACGGATAAAGTACCAGGCGGTCCCGACAGCACGACGGCCTGATCAAGACTGACAGATGCCAGATCATGTTCTGAAATCGCGCCCGTCCAGTTTCCCTGCGCGTCATAGTGTGCGAAAATGGCACCGCGGTGGCTGCCGGGCACGACCTGCAGAGCGCCCTGATCAGGTGTTGCCCCTTCAAGCAGCAGCAGAAACTGCAGAGTGCCAGAATGTGTGTGTGGATAAAACGCCAGGTCCTGGTGCCATCGGACTTCGGCGCCACCCTCCGACCACTTGAAATTCATCATCAGTTCGCGGAACCGAATGTTTGGTCCGAGCAGATCAGCGGCGATGTCGGGAATGATCGATTCACTGCAGAGCCGCCAGAAAATCGGGGCGGATTCATCGACATAGGCCATTCTTCGAAGTCGAGGTTCTTCTGCACGATGATTCGGCTCGAGATCAATTCGACGAGTCGACTGAGTGATGCTGCGAGTCGATTCCACAAGATCAGCCAGTGCTCGGCGCAAAGGTACCAGCCACTCATCGCCAAGCAGTTCTGGAAACAGCAGGAAGCCCTGCGCGTCGTATCGTTCGCGCTGCGCCTGGCTGATGACGGCAGGCGGAACGGCATTGATCTCCTCAGGCCTCATAGCGGGGACACCAGATGGCTGCTGCCGATGCGCGGATGACGGCAGGCGGCGTCGAGCCGGCGCAGCAGCTCTCCAAAACCATCAACGGGATACTCATATCCAGTCGCGCGCAGCGCCTGCCAGTACAGCGCCTGATTCGCCGTAACAACCGGTTTGCCGATTGCTTTCTCAATTGAATCAGCCACCTCGACCGCTCGAATTGCAGTGCAGGATATGAACAGCGCCTGCGCATCAGGCCGGTTGGACTGAATGGCCGCATCATAGATCGCCTGGGGTGGTATACGGGAAATTGAATCATTGTCCGGATAAAGAAAACTTGTGAAATCAGCGATTTCCTTACCCGATGCCGTAAGGTAATCAGAAATCTGCTGATTGACATCGTTGCCATAGGGGGTGAGTACTGAGATTCTGCGGACGTCAAACAGATCCAGTGCGGCCAGTGCCGCGGTGATCGGTGTTGCGACTGGAATGCCGGGACGGGCGGCGCGCACGCGTTCTACGATCGTGTCGTAGCCCAATACGACCGTACCTGAAGTACAACTGTATGCGACGGAGTCCAGCCGCGAACCGGGAATCAGCATGTCCGTCGCGCGCGTAAGTTCAGGTTCCATAGCTCGCAGGTTCTCAACCGAACAGATTTCCTCATTCGGTACCCGCGACACAAACAGTGCGACCTCATCGCTGCGTCGCATATTGATGAAATCGCGTTCGGTTGCCAGGTCATTTGAAAGAGCCAATAGACCGATTCGATAACGCCCCGGTCCTGCATCCAACTGATACTCGATGCTGACTGGCCGGGCGAAAAACTGATCTATAGAAGTGGGTTGAACTGAAGACATATTTGGTTTTCTCCTGATTTACGGTTGGACATCCGACGCAACGATGATGCAGTCGGATGGATAAAAAGTACATCGAAGTGTTCCTGTATAACGGTCTAGCGATTGCCCGGTGAACTGCTCACTGACGGTAATTCGGTCACCACTTGCCAGTTCCAGCACGATATGGATGTCGGCGCCCAAATGCGCAATATTCAGGACGGTGCCGCTGAACTGGTTGGTCAATCGGTCGGTGGCATTCTCCGAAGCGGTGTGATGCACTCGGATCCGTTCCGGGCGGATGCACACTTCATAATTCGCCGCCTTGAAATCCGGCTTGGTGACGCAGATGTTGAATCCCGTCTCGATCTCGAATTGACAGAACCCGTTCACATCGGCCGAACCTAGTTGACCTCGCAGCCAGTTTGAACGCCCGATGAATTCGGCGACGAATTTGGTATGCGGTGACCGGTAGATCTCGGTTGGCGGACCCTGCTGAACAATGCATCCTTCATTCATGACGACGAGTTCGTCGCCCAGACTCATCGCTTCTTCCTGATCGTGAGTAACGATAATCGTCGTCGCGCCAACAGCCGATAGAATCTGTTTCAGTTCGACCCGCAGCGCCTGACGCAATTTGGCATCAAGCGCGGACAGTGGCTCATCTAAGAGAACGACTTCCGGATTGGTGGCCAGCGCGCGGGCCAGCGCCACTCGTTGTTGCTGTCCACCGGACAGTTGTGAAGGACGCCGCCGCTCAAAGCCGCTGAGTTGGACGAGATTGAGCATTTCATTGACGCGACTGTTCATCCGGCTCCTGTCATAGTTGCGCCGTCTGAGTCCATAGGCCACATTCTGTTCGACGCTCATATGCGGGAACAGCGCATAGTCCTGAAACAGCAGGCCGACGTTTCGTTCGTAGGGACGCCTGTCGCGCATGCTGGCGCCACCGATGTAAATCTCACCAGCGCTGGGTACTTCAAATCCAGCAATCATACGCAGGGTGGTCGTTTTGCCGCATCCGGAAGGACCGAGCAATGACAGGATTCGACCTTTTTCAAGACTGAAGGACGCCTCACTGACTGCTGTGAAACTCCCGAAGCGTTTGGTTACATTATCGAGCCTGACAACAGACATGAATTCAACCTATGAGCGGTAGACGCCACCACCAATGACGCGTTCCAGTCCAACGAACAGATCAAGAACAATGATTAAGCCGATGGTGAATAGCATCAGGATGACCGAAGCGGCGGCGATGGTGAGGTCAAAATTGGTACGCATCATACTGACCATGGCAACTGGCAGAGTATAGGTATTGGGTGAAGTCAGGAACAGACTGACCGCCACATCGTCCATGGAAAATGCAAATGCGAAAACCGCACCGGCAACCATGCCAGTACGCGCCAGCGGAAATGTAACGTCCCAGAATGCCTGACGTTCGGTTGCTCCCAGCGTCATCGCCGCTTCGGTCAGGTTTCTTCGTATTCCGGTCAGTCCTGCCAGCGTGGTTCTCACCGCGTAGGGAAACGTAATGATGATGTGTCCGGCCAGCAGCCGCGGGTAGCCTTGAAAAACACCGATGAGGGCAAAAAACAGAAGCAGCGAAAAACCGATGACAACGGCAGGAATGATCAATGGTGACAGAAAAATCGTTTCCAGGGCCTGTTTACCAGGAAATTCGTAGCGATCAAGGGCGATGGCGGCGCTGACTCCGGCACAGGTGGATACGGTGGCGGCGATCACCGCAATGATCAGACTGGTTCGAAGTCCCTTCAGATAGTAGGTATCTGAGAAAAACCTTTCGTACCACTGCAGGGAAAACTCAGTGGGTGGAAAACGCCCCAGATAACCGCGGGCATCAAATGACATCAGTATCGAGACGATGATCGGTGTGACTAGAAACGCAACCGTGAGCAGGATGGCGCCGACTACCAGCCATGCTCCAAATTGATCGATGTAGCGTTGCGGCATGTCCGTCGGCTAGTGCCTGATCCAGCGGGTCGTGACCAGATGGGTGACGCCATATATGATCAGCAGCGAGAGCACCAGCATGACGACTGAGATGGCCGACCCGCTGGGGTAGTTTGCAATTTCACTAAAGCGCGAATAAATCAGGTTCGAAACAAAGAGAATCTTACCTTTACCCAGAATCATTGGTACCACGAATGCGGAAAGGGACAGTGTGAACGAGATGAGAAAGGCCGACAGCAAACCCGGAACGCAAAGTGGGACCGTAATTGACAGGTGAGCCATCCAGCGCGGCGCCCCCAGTGCCTGGGCCGCCTCCGTCAGCCGCGGATTGACATTCTGAATGGTTCCGAGCAGCGTAATTGCGGCAATCGGAACCAGGTAATGAAGCAGCCCAAAGATGACGACGAGTTCCGTGTAAAATCGTCCATTCATCGAAACGCCAAGCAGACCGGTCAGATATTTTGCGATGCCAGCTGGTCCGAATGTCAGCTGTAGCGCATAAACCCTGACCAGTGTGCTCAGGAACATGATGCCAATCAGAAAACCAACACCAAACTTGCGCCAGAAAGGTGAAAACCGCCGCGCGATGACATAGGCGATTGGAAAGCCAAGAATCAGCCCGACGACCGATGCGATGAATCCAATGCGCGCGGTCTCTACAAAATAGTAAAGATAGGTCCAATCGATCAGTTCGGCATAGTTGAACAGGGTGTACGGCGCGTCTTTTGCGGCACCGATTCGGCCGGGTTCAAAAAGCCGGAGACTCTCTTCAACGACATTGGCGAGTGGCAGTACGAGAAAGCCAAGCAGAATCCCGATACCGGGCAATAGCAGCAGAACTGATCCACGGTTGAGTTTCATAAGTGTGAAGACGCCGTTCGTCCGCATCGGTCAGGTCCGCAGGCCGACTCGTCGACGATTGTTTCCGGCCGATTGGACAAATGTATCCGCAAATCAATCACATTGATGATAAGCGGGCATCCGGTCTGTAAAACTACAGCAGTGGAACGATGTCTTTTTCAAATCGTTTGTTCCAGTTGTCCAGCTCGACGCTCAGGTGGTCCCAATCCGGAATCACCACGAAGTCTTCAGCCTCGGTGGAGGAAAATCGAAGATGATCGGCGCTGTGTTCCGCTTCACCGTTGACCGGTACCTCGCCAACCTCTTGGAAGTACAGCTGACTGTTCTCCTTGTTGATCGTAAAGTTGGCGAAATCGAAAGCCAGTTCCTTGTTGGGTGAACTTGACAGGACGACCCAGCCGCTGACGAACAGGAAAGTCTTGAAAGATGGATCGGTTTTCGTCAGATGGCTGAGGCGGGTGCCTTTGATTCCGGACAGCGTACCTCCATCAACAAAGGTGACCGATGTCTCGCCGGTCTCCAGCGATGTGATGACATCGGATGTGTTGGCGGAGATTCGACCGATGTTCCCGGATGCCGCGAGTTCCTTCAGAAACTCCCAGCCGGGTTCGATGTTGTGCTCATTTCCGCCTCTGGCCGTTGAAAGGGCGACCACCTGAAGATTGGTATTCAGCGTGGGGTTGGGCCACAGGATCTGCCCTTTCAGTTTGGGGTCCAGCAGATCGTCGATCGTCTTGATTTCAATTGGACAGTTGTCCGGCGCATAGGTGAAAAATACACCGCCGGTGCCGCGGGGAATATTCTTCCAGTTGCCATCGGCATCCTTGGTTATGAGACTTTCCGGCACATTTGCCAGATTGGGACAGTCATCCAGGGTGACCGTTGCGGCCCATCCCTCCCGCGTCATCGACAGGAACACTGGACTCCAGACATCGACCACACCATAAGGCGGATTTGGCCACGCAGCCTTGATTTTCGGCAGTATCGAGGCGGCGCCGCCAGAGTGCAGCGTCCAGTTGATATCGCTTTTACCCCAGGCCGCCGCGATTTTTTTCGTATTATCGATCCAGGGTGGTCCCCAGTCGACAACGGACAGCGGGTCCGCCCCGATGGCGGCGTTCATGAACGGAAAAGATGACGTGGCGGCAACGGCGCCACCGGCAGCCGCAGCCTTGAGAAGATCGCGGCGGGTTAACTGCATCGACATAATTTGATTCTCCCATATTATATTTGATCCATCGGCAACTGAACAGTCGGCTAATTGAAACTGGACTTGAAAAGGACAGCCTGCGCCGATATCATCTGCCGTTAAAATAGCTGTATACAGCCATTATTATATTGTATCATGGATCGGATCTGATTTGTGTCACAAGAATACAGGGTGATTTGAACGGCATGTGAACCATTGCTGGCGGCTCAAATTCACTTTACCCGCACACCGAGAATTTTACCTGCGAGGTTTGCCATAAAACGCGATGCCAGAACAGTCGCTTGTTGATCTGCATTCATTGAATTCTGTTACCGGACCGGGTGGACGGGAAACGGCGGGCGCGCGTCACCATAGAATCTACCGGGTGATTCGAGAGCGCATCTCACTGCTCCACTACCCGCCTCATACCGTCATTGTAGAAACGGAACTGGCGGATGAATTCAATGTCAGTCGCACACCCATCCGACGGGTGCTTCAGCGGTTGCACTTCGAGGGTCTGGTTGACATTCGCAACGGAATTGGTACGGTCGTTACCGACATTGACATTAAGACCATGAAAGAGGTCTACGACCTGCGAATGTACCTGACTGAGCTGATTTCCGAACTGTCGCCGCGCGAAATTACAGGTGAGCACATCAACGCCATGGAAAGCCTACTGGCGCGGACCATGCACATGTATGATGAGCGAAGCAGTGAGGCCTATGGGCGGCTCTGCAATGATCTGCACGAAGTTCTGATTTCATTGATTGGCAGTATACCTTTGCGCGAAATTACGGACAATCTGTACTATCGTTCGTCGCGCATCTGGATTACGTTTCTGCCCAATCTGAAATGGAATGAAATCATATCTGAGCAGGAGCTTGAAATTTCGGAAATGATTTCGGCGATGAGACGGGATGACATTCGCGGCGCCGTCCAGGTACGTCGTTTTTATCTACACTGTACGCTGACTCGAATCAGCGATTACCTCAAAGTGGTGGGAAGAATTTCGGTCAGTCCGCTCAGTCAACACCCATCCAAGTCAGGCGACTGAATCGGTCACCAATATTTGCGGAGCAGGTCTGACTCAACACACCATCCAACGCGGAAGTCTGACTGCGTCAGCCACCTTGACCGTTGCATCCAGTTTTTGCGGTACGCGGGATTGCATTTGGCTGGAGTTTTTTTTGGCAGGTGTACGGTTCGAGCTGCAGCTGACAGAATAGATCGGTAACTGTCTGCCATCCAGTTGCAGCCGGTAGAGAAACGAATTCCATTCGAGTCAACTCAGCAGGCACAGCCCAGGAAAATATGTACCATGACTCTGTATTGAGTCGAGCACCTGCTTGTCTGTGATCGCTGAGTCGACGACTGACGATCTCAATCGGATATTTTCGTACGGATTGGGATCTTTGCTTCCGAGCGCGGGCCGGTCTTTATTTTCTTGAACGTCTGCTCGGCCGCTTTGATTGGACGGGTCGCATTTTTTGTGGCACCTGATCTAGAATTCTACCGGAAATTGCGAGTTTCCCATCCCGCACATAATTTTCGTGATTTCTGACGATATCGTCCGGACTGTAGACGTAGTTGGCCAGCATTCCAGCTGACTGCTGAAAACCTTTGGCCGAACGATCGCCAAGCCAGTTGATGCGCTGCAGGCGGGCGCCATTTCTCAGATGAAAGCGGGCGACGGGGTCCATTGGTTTACCCTTTTTCCTGGCGTAGGCCAGGTAAAACGCCATCAGCCCCAGTAATGTTGGTTTCATGGACTGCAGATTCACATCGTCTTCGAACCAAGCCTCAGTTTGTACTGAGGCCATCCGTTTCAGTTCAGCCGGTGCGATGGCATACTGATCCTGTCGCTCAATCACTGTTCTGAACCAATCCTGAAACCCCGGGATGGGTGACAGCGTTGAAAAGTTTTTCAGGTTCGGGAACTCAGTGGACAATTCCTGCACCACCTGTTTGATGAGCAGGTTTCCAAACGACACGCCCTTTAGACCCTGTTGACAGTTATTGATGGAATAAAAGACCGCCGTATCTGCATGATGAGGATTGGTCATTGATCGACTGGCGTCAATTATGGGTTCAATGGATTCGGCCAGCCCCCGTACAAGAGCGACTTCAACGAAAATCAACGGCTCGTCAGGCAGGGTAGGATGGAAAAATGCGAAACACCTTCGATCATCGGCGAGCCGTCCGCGCAGGTCGCGCCAGCCTTTCATTTCATGTACCGACTCATACTGGATCAGCTTTTCGAGAATGTGAGCGGGCGTTTCCCAATCAATCTGCCGCAGCACCAGAAACCCGCGATTGAACCAGGAAGACAGCAGGACCTTTAAATCATAGTCGACGGGTTCAAGGTGCGTGTTTTCGTTGATCACGGTAAGCAGGTCCCGTCGCATTTCTACAATCGTACCCGTACCACCCGGTGCCATATTGATCCGTTTGAACAGCTCGTGTCGCCTGGATTCAACTCGCTGTGTGAGCTGTCTGAGTGAGATGGGGTCCTGAGAATCACAGAAATTTGCGGCGGCGGCGCGAACTGCATCGATATCAACGCCAAATTCGTCGTTGAGTGACTGAAACAGCTGCCGTCGGCTCGTATCATCAAGTTCGCGATATTGATCGATGATATCGCGTGCAATGGCCATTCCCGATGCCTCACCCTGGGTTGACAGCAGCTCTCGACACAGGTCAGGCAGAGACTTCGTTCGATCTCTCGTAAATCGGCTGCCTGTGCGTAGGATTTCCTTGCCGGCATCGGCGACGGAATTGAAAAATTGATTGAAACGAGAGGGTCTCACCGTTCAATCAGTCTGTCAGTCAACAAAATTGCCCGTTCCCACTCAGCATACGACGAGAAAAATACGCTTCTCACCGGAAATACACCACCAGTAGTGCGCCTTCCGGAGAGTATGAGTGGTGTTTTGTATTTGCTTCCAGCCATACAAGGTCGCCCGCTCTGTAGCGGTAGCCGTCGTGATCGATGATTTCGCCTTCAATGATGAAAAATTCCTCATCACCCTGATGGACGTGCGGAGTCGTCGTATGTCCGGCTGGCATCCGATAGATGTGAAATCCGTAGCCTGGTTTCCTGTTTGGATTGACCTGCAGCACCTCGCCATCTTTGCGGCCGTCATCGTCGATCAATGGCAGGAATGTTCCGTCTTTGACGCTGATCACGCGCCGTTGGTGCTCATCGATGGGTTTCATTGAACGGTCTGTCATGGATCATTGGATGGATTGTTGAATAAGGCGTTCGAGATGACCTGAAGGCCAAGCAGCGGAAGATTCGGTGTCTGTTCAAATTTGTGCGTTGATTCGTCAGCGACGATGGAGGAAGCACCGCCAGTCAGCAGAAGTTTCGGATTATCGCCCACCAGTGCGCTGTATTTTTGCACCAGAAGATCGATTCCTCCCATCAGTGCGTAGACTACCCCGCTTGAGACCGCGTCAATTGTACTGCGGGCGGGGAAATCAGACGCGAGTCCGTCAAACGCACCGATTCCCGGCGTGCGTTGCGAGAGCGAGTCCCGCGCCAGCTCGAAGCCGGGTAGAATTGAGCCGCCAATGAATTCGCCTTGTGCCGAAAGCGCGTCCACGGTGATTGCCGTTCCACAATCCACAATGACCGCGGCATCCGAACAGATTGACCAGGCGCCAATGGTCGCCGCCCATCGGTCGGCACCCAATTCTTCGGCTTTGTGATAACCGTTCCGCACCCCGCACTGTTCTGAAACTGAAAACACCTGAACTGCATCGACACCCCATTTCGATGCCGCATAACGTCGCAGCCATTCCGCATAAATCGGTTCTGCGACATTGATGAAAACGATGCCTGACACCGAATCAATCTGCGCAAGAACTGAATCAGAAATCTGCTTCAGACGGATTGATGGAAACGATCCGCAACGATCATCGAAGCGCCATTTCACATTCTGGTTGCCAATGTCAAGGAGTAAATGCACGGCTCTTGAATTTCAGGTCATTTGGTCGGGCGCGAATACCCGAATCGTTTCTGATGATGGTGGCAATATTAATCAACAGGGATGCCCTGATTTCGACAGCTGATTTATTCGAATGACCGTAGCATTGACAGCAACAGTTTCTCAGAGATTGGGGATGTTCCCATTCCAAACTTCAGACTTCCTGACATGGTAGTCAATTTCAACATTCATTCACTGATGGATAGGTCTGTCAATTCAGTAAGTTAATATCCTCCAACCGCCGATCAAGCCCGATTCGGACATCCCGAAAGGCGTAACGGAAAAATCAACCGCCGCCTTGACGGGCCGCCACTGTCAATGGGTGAGGCGGACCCCGGCCGACCGTACTTGTAGTAACAGACTGATCAACTGTCACCGCGGAATGTTCAAGTCAAGGACGCGGAATGGCTGTTGAAAATCGGCGGCCCGATGGACGCGTCAGTCTGTTGCACAGTTGGAATATATATCATAATAATTGGATTAGATCAGGAACTCTGAATTTATGGAGTGTATTCGGTTTCGGTCACAGTTACTAAAGCTCAGACTTCCTGAAATGGTCGTTGATTTCAACAGTCGTTCACTGTTGGAGAGGATTTTCGAATCAGTGGGTTAACGTTCCCCAGCCGCCGATTGAGTCCGATCAGGTCGTCCCGAACGGTCAGACGGAAAAAATGGGGGAAGGGAAAATCAACCGCCGGGGCGCCGTTGAAAGTTCAGATCAATAACGCGCAACGGCTGTTGAAAATCGGTCATCCGATGGACGCGTCGGTCTGCTTTACAGGTGGAATGGTCATCCTGATAATTGGATTGGAGCAGGATCTCTAACTCATCCTGTTGACGTTATCAGGTGCCCTAAACATATCGGGCACAGCGTTAAATGACACCTCTCCGATCCATTTCGAATCGTTCTGCGACGAAAATTAGAGTGAAGCCGCAGGGTGTACGCGATCCGTCTTCGGATCAATCAGCCCCATTCCAATAGGGTCTGGCTGGTGTCCGCCGCCTCATGCTGAGTCTCTGTGAACTGTTGCTGAATGGAACCGTTCGTGGAATCGGTGGCATTAATCAACTACAATATCAGAAGACGGGTCGTTGAATGGAATGGAAATGAACAAGCTTAACCTACCAGTCGGCTATTCGGCCTTTCGACTAATCAGAGAATGGGATTGCTACTATGTGGACAAGACGCCTCACATATGGCGATTGGCCAGCAGGCCCGGATACTATTTCCTGTCGCGGCCGCGGCGGTTCGGGAAGACGCTGCTGGTGGACACGATGCAGGAGCTGTTCGAGGGGAGTGAAGAGCTGTTCCGCGGGCTTCACATCCACGATCACTGGGACTGGTCCGTCCGTCATCCGGTGGTGCGGCTGAGCTTCGGCGGCGATTACCGCGAATCGGATGGATTGGAAAGTGACATCAGCGAGCAGCTGTCCGCCATAGAGGAAGATGCAGGTCTTGAATCTTCTCCACCGACCCGCCTCGGCGCGGTGCGTCTGCGCCATGTCATCCGTGCGCTACATCGTACCACTGGCCGGCAGGTGGTGGTGCTGGTGGACGAGTACGACAAGCCGATCCTGGATGCGCTGGAGAACAGGACACTGGTCAGAGCCAACCGCGATTACCTGCGCGGCCTGTACGGCATCATCAAGGACTGCGCCCGTCATGTCCGTTTCGTATTCGTAACCGGCATCAGCATGTATTCGAAGGTGAGTCTGTTCTCGGGGCTGAACAATCTGGACGACATCAGTCTGGACCCGGAGTATGGCACCATCTGTGGCTATACGGACGCGGACCTCGACGCGGTGTTCGCACCGGAACTGCCGAAGCTGGACCGAAAGGCCATCAGGAAGTGGTACAACGGCTACAGCTGGCTCGGCGAGGAAGATGTCTACAATCCCTTCGACGTGCTGCTGCTGTTCCGAAAAAGACAGTTCGAGTCCTACTGGTATAAAACCGGCACGCCGAGTTATCTGCATGACCGGCTGGCCAGGGGCGGGCTGAACACTCTGGACCTGGAGAACTTGGGCCTGTATGGCAAGGAGCTGTCAAATTTCGATGTCGAGCGCGTCAACCTCAATGCGCTGCTGTTTCAGTGTGGCTATCTGACGATCGCCGACCGACAGGTTCGGGGTTCCAGGGTCTACTACCCTCTGAAATATCCGAACCACGAGGTGCGCCTGAGTCTGAACGAGGAACTGGTGGAGACGGTCACCGGGAAGCTGAAGGAGGCGTCGGACCGGGGTGAAGAGCTGATCCGACTGCTGCAGGTCAATGACTTCGATGGTTTCGCGGCGGAGCTGCGATCTTTTTATGCGAACGTTCCGAACGAGTGGTATTCGAGCAGCGAGGTGTCGCGCTATGAGGCGTTTTATGCGGGTCTGCTGTTCGCCTGTTTCATCGCCAACGGTGTGGAGGTGAGTGCGGAGCAGTCGTCGGCTGAGGGGCGGGCGGATCTGGTGGTGCACACGGGCGGCGAGGTGTTCGTGCTGGAGTTCAAGGTGGCGGCTGTGGATGAGAAGGTGGAGTCGAAGGTGTTGGAGGCTATGGCGCAGATGCGCGGGAAGAATTATGCATTGCCGCATCAGAGCCGCGGGCGCAAGGTGCATCTGCTGGCGGTGGTGTTCAGTCGGAAGAATCGCAATCTGGCGGCGCTTCGGGTAGAAAGAGCCTGAACAGGTGAAAGGTGTTCAGAAGGCCATCAACATCCAACCGATTTAAGACCTCAATAGACGCCAATGACACCGTCCATCGCCGCTTGATGACCATCCTCCGTACCTTTCACCATTTCCATTGCCGCGAGCACCAGAGCCAATGATGGATTTTTCTGCATCGGCATCAGAAGTGCGAATTTCCACAGGATGCCAACGCGGCAACAGCGGTCAGAAGGCCACCGTGTTCAAATTGGTTGCTGCGACCGATGTTTTTCAGGTCCGATTTCGGTTTTGACCTGCTACCCAATGAGATCGAAATGCATCTTCAGTCAGACACGTTAAAAACTGAACCATCTGGCAACCCCGATGACAATCACAACTGATCAGGCAATGGTTAGAAAGGTGTATTCGAATCACACATTTTTCAGTTGATCGGCAATATTCATCTCAAGCAGATTCCGACCATTTCCTGAAAGCCGCTCGTGCCAATTCTGTACCTTTTCCAAAGGATATTGGTAAGCAACCGTTTCTGAAGTCCTCTTCCAGTTTCCATTGAGCGGAGTCGAATACAGCTTTAGACTTCACGACATGGCAGTCGATATCGACAGTCGTCCACTGATGGACCGGTCTGTCAAAGCAGTGGATTGATGTTATCCAGCCGACAATCGAGTCGGTCCCGGCTGACGGTACCGTAGTATCGGATCTGTCATCCGTCACCACTGAAAGTTCAGGTCAAGGACGAGGAACGGCCGTTGAAAATCGGCCGACCGATGGACGCGTCAGTCTGCTTCACAGTTGGAATATTGATCATAATAATTGGCTTAGGTCAGGATTTCTGAACTTGATTCAGAAGCGTATCGCTTGATCTCAAACGTCTTCAATTCGTGGTCCCTCCCTGTCCGCATTCGGCATCCGAGACCCCTCACCGACAGTCGGCGACCGTGATTCGCAATACCAAGCGCTATGGCACATTATGCTGAACGGAACACCATCCAGATAATGGTCCAGCAACTGAGAAACACCAGCCTGTCTGACTGACTGCCGCCCGCCGATCTGGAAAGGGCCGGGAAAGAGTTGAACTAATTGAGTGGCCCGTTTCAAAAAAGACAGCTGAGCACTCGGTTCGTCCGCCTAACTCCACCAAGAAATGCCATCCGCACATCGGACCATCCGGTCGCGGCGGATGTGAAGCCTTGGAACCGTTCATTCATGCTCTCGAACAGTGCCTTCATCGCGTCCGCCAGCAGCGTCTTCCCGAAGCGCTCGGCATGGGGACGAAAATAGCATCCAGGTCTTCTGGCCAGGTGCCATAAGTAAGGCGTATGGTCAACACAGTAGTGATCCTGCTCGCGGATGTTGTGGAATGGACCAACCGTCTGAGCTTGTTCATTTCCATTAATCAGTGAACCATTTCATTAGATTGCAGCACAATCGGTCGGTCGAAGATACAGTTCGAAATGGTGCAGGACCGGCAGAGAATTGCGTATCGGGGGCGGCTCGGTGTCCGGCACCGATGGGCCGTAAGGCGCAACGGGTTCAGTTAATCTGGTTCAGTACGAACGCTAGGGTGGCCACTGAGAATATGGTGGAAATCAGAATTGAAGCGGAAGTTCGCCCGACATAAGTCTGATGCTGCTGAGCCAATACGTATACGGTAACAGCGACTGGCATGGCGGCCGCAATGACGGCACTGCGCGCCCATATGTCATTGATCGGGAACCAGTGAAACATGACCGACCACAGTAGCAGCGGATGAATGATCAGCTTAATGAAACTGATCGTCATAATTTCAGCCTGCATGAAACCGGCTCTATCCTCATCCAGACTGGATCCCAGAGCAAATAAGGCGCACGGTGCCGCGGCCGAACCCAGTAGAACGAAGAATGAGTCGGCCACCTGTGGCATTTCAAGATCCGAAAGCGAAAACAGCACGCCCAATGTGACGGCGATCAGGAGTGGATTGAGTAAAAGGGAATGCGCGGTTGTTTTGTATGTCTCGCTCTGACCGGCGCTGGGTGCCGCTTTGTTCCGCGCCAGCAGTGTCGACGCCAAAGGCAGTATGACAGCCAGATCGACTGTGGTACAGATGACAATCGGAACGCTCGCGGCCTGGCCGAAGGCGATGGTTACGAATGGTAAACCCAGATAACCGGTATTGCCGTAGACACAGGCGGTCGCAAAAACGACGCGCAAATTGCAGTCGAGCTGAAAAAACAACCGTCCGACAGCCAGGCACACCGCAAACAGCAGGAGTGAGACCGAGACGTAGGCGGCGACGAATAGCCATTGAAATTCACCGCGCAGATCGGCTTTGGCCATCAGTGAAAAAATGAGAACCGGCAGTGCGAAATAGTAGACAAAGCGATTGAGACCGGATCTACCTTCAGAGTTTAGTATATTTTGGTGAGTGGCCCAGAAACCACAGGCAATGACGGCAAAAAATGGCACGGTGATCAAAACGGTTGTCATTTCGCCGCCATAATGGGTGTGGATTGAACAGAATCCACAGAACAGTCAGTCATCATTAAGGATCGATAGTCCCGTGGCAGGTAGAATCGTGGAAGTTAAATATTGTGGCCAATGCGGTGTAACGGTATCTAGGCGCATCCCGCCTGGCGACAACGTGATGCGATTTGTTTGCGATGATTGTGGTACGGTTCATTACCAAAATCCCAAGATAGTAGCCGGCTGCATCGTGACCTGGCAGGAGAAGGTCCTGCTCTGCAGGCGCGCGATTGAGCCTAGATACGGACTGTGGACCATTCCGGCGGGATTCATGGAGTTGGGTGAGACCACGACTGCGGCGGCGGTGCGAGAAACCATGGAAGAAGCCTGTGCAGTTGTGGAAGTCGATGAATTATTTGCGCTGTACAACATTCCTCATGTCAGCCAAGTGTACGTCATATTCAAAGCGGATTTGAAAACTCCGATGCATTCACCGGGTGCGGAGAGCCTTGATACGAAACTTTTTTCGCTGGAAGAAATTCCTTGGCAGAAACTGGCGTTTCCAGTGATTCGCGTGGCTCTGGAACGATTTATTGAGAGCCGAAACGATGATATCCCGCATCAGCCATTCGTGGGTGACATTATAAGGTGAGTCATCCCAGGAACCGAAACACCCATTCAATCGTGTTACCTGCTTTCACTGAGGATCAGGTTCATCAGGTGTCTGGCAGGACTGAGATAAGCGGTTCCAAAGATGTTCAGATGGTTCAGAATGTGATAGAGATTGTAGACTGAGGCGCGCAGTTGCCAGCCATCAGGCAGCCGATGATGTTGCTGATAGGCGACATGGAATTCGTCGGGCAATGAGCCGAACAGCCGCGTCATGGCCAGCTCCGCCTCACAATCTCCAAAATACACCGCGGGGTCGTAAACCACGGGCGCACCCGCATCGTCGAACCCGCAGTTGCCACCCCACAGATCTCCATGCAGCAGACTGGGGGCCGGATTGTGATTTTCGAGAATGGCACAGACCGCATCGGGCAGTCGTTCGGCGAGCGATTGAAGGTGATTGGCATATCCATTGCGCGCGGCCATTCGCAACTGGACATTCAGGCGATGATTGAGAAAGAACTCACACCAGCTGTCGCATTGGGTATTGATCTGCTGCGAAGGTCCAATATAGTTGTTGCGATGCCAGCCGAAACGGCTGCCATGCTGAGAATGTGTGAAATATAACTGTGCCGCAAATAACGGATAATCTGTCTGTAGTCCCGAGAGTTCAATGTATTCTGAAACAAGTGCGGAAATCGAATCGAATGTTGCGAGTGCCATCGGTTTTGGTACCCGAATCGCGTGGGTTGCGAGAAGTGATGCGAGTCCGTCATGTTCAGCCGCCAGGACATCAGCCTCCCTGCACAGTTTGACGAAGAACCGTCCTATGGTGCAGGAAATTCTGAAAGTCGGGCCGGACGTACTGTTCGAAAGTCTGCATATCTCCGTGATGGGGGCATCGAGACATGCAGAAATTCTGTGCCAGGGCGGATGGATTGATTCAGCAATCGGCATGGCGAAAATCTGAGATTCGTGCGAAGACTGACCTTGAGAATATGATTCGGTCATTGTATCGCAATTTGTGGACATGGCAGTGAAGGGCATCGTTCGAGTTGCCGTTCCAATCCGGCATTGGGATCTGTTCGATTACACCTGCGAGCCCGTCGCGGCGATTGGCAGCCGCGTTCTCGTGCCCTTTGGGCGCCGCCGTTTTGTCGGCATCATCGTTGAACACGCGGCGAGGTCTCAGTATCCGGCGGTAAAACTCCGCGCCGTTCAGACGGTTCTTGACGCGACACCCGTTTTCTCCAGTTCTCTGATTCAGACGCTGCGCTGGGTGGCCGAATATTATCAGCAGCCGATTGGAGAAGTACTGGCCGCCGCCCTGCCAAAAGCGGTTCGCCTTGGACGCGCCCTGCGACCGAAGTTTGGCCGCGTCTATGAGTTGACTGAAATCGGGCGAACTGGTGACGAAAGTCAGCTTGCTCGGGCCCCAGTGCAGAAAAAAATTTTCGGACTGCTGAAAACTGCCCCCGGTGCCCTGCCCCCGTCGGCGTTTAATCAGGTTGGCAAAAGCTGGAGTGGCGCTTTGACCGCGCTGGAATCGAAAGGTCTGATTCAGTCTCGAGAACTGGAAATCGATGGCGCAGCCGGCCATCGGCAACTGATTGGTACGCTGACTGCTGAGCAGGTGAACGCGCGTCGACACATTTTGGCGGCATTGCACCGGTATCAGTGTTTTCTGCTTCAGGGTGTCACCGGAAGTGGCAAGACCGAAGTGTATCTGCAGGCGATGGCCAAGGTATTGGAAACCGGTGGACAGGTGCTGATGCTGGTACCTGAAATCGGTCTGTCACCCCAGCTGGTCGAGCGCGTCAAGGTCGCTCTGGGAGTGCCGGTCACATCGTTTCATTCTGGGCTCACCGATGCTCAGCGTCACAAAACCTGGTGGCTGGCTTATGATGGCAAAGTCAAGGTGGTGATCGGCACCCGTTCCGCGGTTTTTCTGCCGTTCAGGGAGCTAAAGATGATCGTGATGGATGAGGAACACGACAGTTCATTCAAGCAGCAGGATCGGGTTTGTTACCATGCGCGCTCGATTTCCCTGCATCGCGGTGCGGTGGAGAATATTCCAGTGATTTTTGGTACGGCCACGCCATCGCTTGAGACCGTACATGCGGCAAAGACCGGTCGCGCAAAGATTCTGCTGCTGTCGGAACGGGCGACGCGGGTCGCAATGCCGACCGTGAGGATCGTTGACCTTCGTCAGGAGTATGTGCACAACGGACTGTCCAATACGCTGCTGGGTCAGGTTAAAAGACGCATCTCGGCAGGCGAACAGAGTCTGATATTCATCAATCGGCGGGGGTTTGCACCCGTAGTCGTCTGTTCAACCTGCCAGTGGACGGCGAACTGCGACAAATGTGATGCGCACCTGATTTTTCATCAGTCTGACAATCGACTGCATTGTCACCTGTGTCTGCGCAGTAGTGCCGCGCCAACTCAATGCCCGGTCTGTCTGTCGGGACCGGTGCAGCTGCTTGGTGTTGGAACGCAGCGTGTGGAGCAGGAATTACAGCGAGCCATTCCTGGTGCCAGAGCGATCAGAATTGACCGCGACACGACGTCATCCTATCGAGAATTCGAACGTAAATTTGAACGCATACGGAAAGGTGAAGTGGACATTCTGGTTGGTACGCAGATGCTATCGAAGGGACATCATTTTCCAAACGTCACGCTGGTTGGCATATTGAATGTTGATCAAGGCTTTTACAGTATGGATTTCCGCGCCATGGAACACCTGGTGCAGCAGGTGCAGCAGGTTGCAGGGCGCGCGGGGCGCGCCGAAAAGCCAGGTGAGGTTTATGTTCAGACCCTGCATCCGGAAAGCGAATACTTTGATTGCATTCGAAAGCATGACTATCTGAATTTTGCGCGCTTGGAACTTGCCGAGCGGCGGCGGGCGGCTCAGCCCCCATTTACCCACTATGCGTTGCTGCGGGTGAACTCGCTGAGTCAGGGAGAGGAAATTGAATACCTGAAAACTGCCCGCAGCATCGCGGCTGCGATGGCGGACAAACAGGATGAAACGCGGGTGCGGGTGTTTGATATATTACAGTCTCCCATTCAGAAAATATCCAACAGGTATCGCGCTCAGATCTTGGTTAGCGGCTCCCATCCCACACATCTGAAACAGTTTCTGAAGGAGTGGATGCCGCAGCTGGAGAAAATTCCAAAAAAAGGCAAACTGCGCTGGAGTCTGGATGTGGACCCGGTTGATTTTTCTTAATTCGTATTGACAGTGAAACAAAAAATTCGACAGCTGCTGAAGCAGGCGTTGGCAGAACTGGTAGAGGCGGGTGAAATTGATTCTCACGTACTGCCGCCCGCGATTCCGGTTGAGCGACCGCGGCGCGAGGGTCAGGGAGACTACGCATCGGGCATTGCTCTGGTCATCGCCCGTCATGCAGGCCTTAAACCCCGCGATCTGGCGGCGCTGATTCAGAGCAGACTGCCAGCGTCCTCCTTCTTGAAAGCAACCGAAACCGCGGGTCCCGGATTCATTAATTTCTTTCTTTCTGAGCAGGCTCTGATCGATGTCATACCCGAGGTTCTGAAAAGTCGGCAAGCCTATGGAAGTGCGGTTGCCGAAAAGGCTGACAGGATTCTGCTGGAGTACGTGTCGGCCAATCCAACGGGTCCGCTGCATGTCGGTCACGGCCGCGGCGCGGCGTATGGCGATTCCCTGGCGCGTCTGCTGCGGGCCGCCGGACATCAGGTTGATACCGAATACTATGTTAATGATATCGGTCGACAGATGGACATTCTCAGTGTCAGTGTCTGGATTCGGTATCTGCAGCAGAGTGGGAGCGGAGTTTCGTTGCCGATGGCGGCTTACCAGGGCGGATACATCATTGATATCGCCACCCGTCTCAGGGAGCGACCTGGCGCTCAGTTCGACTGCGAGCGGGCCGCACGGCTGGAATGGGAAGGCGAGGATGATGATGCGATTCTCGATTCATTGATCAGGCAGGTGCGCGCTGGGCTCGGTGCCAACCGATTCGACGTTCTGCGCCAGTTCGTACTGGCGGAAATGGTTGAGGTGATCCGTGCGGATCTTGAAAATATCGGTGTGGTTCACAATTTGTGGTTTTTCGAAAGCCAGGTTGCGAATAGTGGTGAAGTCGAAGCGGCAATCGAACTCCTTGAGCGGAACGGGTGTCTTTATCAGTCGGGCGGGGCGACTTGGTTTCGCTCCAGCGACTATGGCGATGAAAAAGACCGGGTGCTACGCCGCTCGAATGGCGAGCTGACTTACTTCGCAACCGACATCGCCTATCACCTGAACAAGTTGAAACGGGGGCATGATCTCGATATCAATATCTGGGGCGCTGATCATCATGGTTATATCGCCAGAATGAAAGCGGCGATGCAGGCGGCCGGCGAAGACCCGGGGCGGCTGTGGATATCGGTCGTACAATTTGTCGCCTTATGGCGCGGCAAGGAGAAAATTCCAATGTCGACGCGCGCCGGCGAGTTTGTTCCACTCGAGGAAATGGTCAAGGAAATCGGCAAAGACGCCACCCGGTTTTTTTATGCCCTCAGGAAACCTGAGCAGCACTTGGATTTCGATCTGCAATTGGCGAAAGCCCAGTCCAATGAAAATCCTGTATATTATGTGCAGTATGCGCACGCTCGAGTTTGCAGTGTATTTCAACAGCTGACGAAACGGGGCCTCACGCGGCATGTCGATTGCGATCACACGCTGCTTGATGAGGAAACGGAACTGAAATTGATTAGACAGATCTCCAGATACCCAGAAGTGGTTGAAAGTGCGGCAACTGGGTTTGAACCTCATCAGATCGCCTATTACCTGCGCGAACTGGCCACCGATTTTCATTCTTTCTATAACCGCGTTCGGATTCTGGATTGTGAACCCGCCCGACGCGACGCGCGATTGAATCTGATTGACGCGGTGCGCCAGGTGCTGGCAAACGGCCTTGACATTCTTGGCGTATCGGCACCCGAGTCAATGTAACGCATGGCGCAATCAAGAAGAAAGTCCAAGCGCAAGACCCGCCGATCATCATCGGGATTCGGGATTTTCGTGATGGGGGTAATCGTCGGTTCACTTGGTACGGTTCTTGGCAGGGGGTTTTTTGATGACAGTCCCAATGGTTCTGGATTAAGCAGTCTGCTGCATGAACCGACCCACAGGTCGTCTTCCGTCACATCGGGTCAAACCGTTGCAGTGACCGATGATTCGCCTGGCTTCAAGTTCGATTACCGCGAACTTTTAATGGAAGAAGAGTATGTTCTGCAGATGCCGGCAAGAGAAAACAGAACCGATTCAAAGGAACAGCTGAAAGATGGACAGTCCGAAGTCGATACGGTAACCAGGCAGTCTACGGCCGAAGACTCAGCTGCCGCAGAAGCTAAAGAAAAGACCGCGCCGGCCGTAACACAGTCGAACCCCGCAGCTGACAGCGGCTCCGCTTACATCATTCAAATCGGTTCCTTTCGAAAATTTGGTGATGCTGACCGAATCAAGGCGACGCTTGCCATCAATGGGCTTGAGACATACATTCAGAAAGTGAGCATTGAAGGTAGAGGTGATTTTTTTCGCGTGCGGATGGGGCCGTTTCGTCAGTATGGTGCGGTCGAGGCCACTATGGACAGGCTGACAAAGCTTGATCATCAGCCATTGGTTTTCCGCGTTAAGGCGAGCGGCTGATTCAAACCGTCAGGCCGGCTTTCGATCATTCAGCCAATTGGCTATTCTGGTTGGAATATCGCCTCCGGCTTTACCGCTGACATAGATTCCAATATGTCCTGTGTCATAGATTTTTTCCGTATAGTCGTGGGTACTGGTCAGGTATTTGAGTGCTTTCGATGAGGACGGAGGCACAAGGTGGTCGTGTTTGGCCATCAGGTTGAGAATTGGCGAATGGATGGACTTCAGATCGACCGGCCGCCCGGCAATGCTGACCTTGCCTGAGACCAACCCATTATCGTGAAAGAATGTCTTCAGGAAAGTGCGAAACATCGCCCCCGCCTGATCGGGGCTGTCGAAAATCCATTTCTCCATGCGCATGAAGTTTTCGACTTTATCTTTCTGATCGATCACATCGATAAAGTCAAGGTATTTTTCAAGCCCAAGTCTGAATGGCTTTAGCGACAGGAAAATGCTGTTCAGCATGATGCCAGGAACGTTGCCCATCGTGTCGACTAGCATGTCGACATCAATGTTTCGAAACCAGTTGGCAAGAATGTTGTCCGGAGTATGAAAATCAACCGGCGTTACCATTGTGATCAGATTTTCTATCTGCTTCGGATTCATGGCCGCGTAGCAAAGACTCATCGTACCGCCCTGGCAAATGCCGAGCAGGTTGATTTTCGATGAATGGGTATGACGCAGGATTTCGGCGACACACTGACCGATCATGTCGTTGACATAATGGGATAGGTCCAGGAAGCGGTCAATGGATTTGGGATAGCCCCAGTCAATGAGATAGACATCCTGACCCTCATGCAGCAGTCCTCGCACCAACGAACGCTGTTCGTACAGGTCAACGATATAGGGTCGGTTGACCAGTGCATAGACGATCAATAGGGGTGGTGAGGAAGGCTCAGCATCGATCAGTGACCGATAGCGGTAAAGAGCCATCCGTCCCGCTTCGAATATCTTGTCTTTTGGTGTTGACCCGACCTCGATGTTTCCAAGTCCAGCCAATACCTTCGCACCTTCGGTAAGTCGGGACTGAAATTCAATGGCATCGTTAATATATTTCTCGTTGGTGCTCATCGGTTGCGGTCAAACGATTCAAGCGTCAGATTTTCTCGTTTTCGGCTTATTTTTACGCGGCGAAGCGATGCTGGATTCCATTTCACGAATTCGATTTTCGAGTGCCGTAATTTTCATCTGAGCTTCGAGGTTCTGACGCTGCAGCACATCCAGTTCCCCGCGCGTCGGCTGACCCTGAAGCCCAGCGAATTTTTCCCGTATCCGATTCCCGTGCCGCAGCAGTTTGAGATTCGCGTTGATCAATTGGCCAAAGCGGTCCGAAAACTCGGAGGATTGGGCAATGACCTGGAACTCACTTTCACAGTGATCAATCCATTTACGAGACAACGCGCGGAAATCCATTGCTTCGTTGGCACTTGAGATCGAATCCACGAATGATTCACTGACGCGTTTGGAAAACTCCTGAAACAGCTCACTGAAATTCCAAAATGCCGTATCGCAGTCCTGACGAAGTCTGAGTAGTCTATTCCAGTCTTCCTGATACTCCCGTGTGATACCGAGTGCGGGTGCATCTGGAATCGGCAAGTTCCAGATGCTCTGTGGCTGATTCAAATTGAACAGATTTGCCCATGGATTCTGCTGATGGGCGGCCGGAACCGGTGCTCCAGACATGGGTGGGACGGTAAAAGCGGAAAATGTACGAATCCACTCTTCCATTCGTCGTTTGG
This sequence comes from Arenicellales bacterium, assembly GCA_965205205.1. GTDB lineage: Bacteria > Pseudomonadota > Gammaproteobacteria > Arenicellales > JAJDZL01 > JAJDZL01. The sequence goes on along the minus strand of CBDBFX010000002.1, from coordinate 1,342,151 downwards.
CCTGCGCGTCGGCGGCCTGATTTTGTGCGGCCTCCTGCAATAATCGAAGTAGACTGCCAAAATCGAAAAGCTGTGCGAATACGGGCGATGCGAAATCAGGTTGAATTCCAGGCGACATCCCCCAGGAAGGGAATGGTTGCGATGGCTGCATGTGAAGCCAGGGATTAAACATTTTCAGCGAAAGGGAAAATCACCATTGCTGGATATGGCTGCGTTTGTTTCAGCACGTTCAGAAACTGCCATACGGAGGAGCGGCGATCGCTGTGCATCAGTCTTTTTCATCTTATCAATCACCACCGCCCCTGAAACTACTGATAGGATGGCGTGATGAGAAAAAACCCGTCTTGGTCCGACGACTTTTCTCAGTGAACAATTTCTGATTCTGATCAGGGTTTGATATAGGAATAACCCATGGCCTGCAGTTTGGCGACTTCCGCAACGCCACTTGGAACAATATCCGCTTCCGACACATCGTACAGATCGTTGGTGTAGTCTACCTTACGTCCTCTGACGGTGTTGGCGCAGACGTTGAAGTCAACCCCTTGGTCTTTGAGAGCGGCGACTTTGGCGGTCATTTCTTCCGTCGCATTTGCATGCTTGAAATTTCTGACACTATCCAGAGACGATGGGTCAAGTAGCAGTGCCAGGCCGTTGCCATGCAACACCACCTTGAGATCCAGATTTTCCGCGCCGACCGCATTGATGTGGTTCTGAATGTTCCTGAGCGCCCCGACATGAGCTTTGGGGTTGTCATAATTGATGTGATAGACTACCTTTTGTTTCCCGTAGCTATGGTGGTCCGCGATGGCCGCAGCTCCCAGAAAGAAAGATGCCGCCAATCCAAATAGGAAGGTTTTGAGAACTGATTTCATTATTGATTCCTCTGCGAATGGAAAAAATTAAAAAATTAATGATTGGTGAAGTTTACTGTAAGTAAATTTCGCAGGCTAGTGCCAATGGCAATTATTTTAGTCAAATTTTGCTACGATCATTGAATAAACGGAGTGTATGTTTATATATTTGTTTTTGTATGTATATCTTATTCTAAGGATCGCGTAACTACTCACCTCGTTCCCATATTTTACCCAATGGGTGGGTTGGGGCAAAATACAAGTACCTGAACGACAGAACTTCATCGATCCCTACGGAAGCCATACCTGTGTGATCATGTCCCAGAACATACTATTCTGATGCCTCTCTGCTCCGAGTGGCGGAAAAATCATTTCCAAAGGGTCAAATCTCCTTAGTCAAGGTCAATAAGATTTTCAAACCATTGTTCGAAATCCCCGGTACCCAAGGCGAAGCCTGAAGTTCGCTGCGGTAACGGTTTTCATTCTTAACAAATGACCATGAACCGTCATATGACGAATTTCTTCTCCCCACCGCGCAACTCTTCCACCCGCAGCGCCTCCAGATTGCGCTCCTCACCGCTGAACACCACCGCTATCAGGTGAATCGCCTCTCCGCGGCCGCGGTATTTGTTCGCATAGCCTTTCCCGCGCATCTGCGTCAGCGCCTCCTCCACCTTCGACTCCACCTCCCCGGCCGCCACCGCCACCTTGATCTCCAGCACGAACACCTGACCGCCACACAGCACCACCAGATCCGACCGCCCCCTGACCGTCGACTCCTCCGCCCGCACCTCAGCCCGCACCGCCATCAGACTGGCATACAGCACGCTGGCGTAAAACGCCTCATAACGCGCCACCTCGCTGACATCGTGCCACTGATGCGGAATGCTCGCATAGAACGAATGCAGCGCCACGCCGAAGCCTTCGAAGTCATTGTCGGTGAGCAGCCGAGACAGCTGACCGACCGTCGCCAGCGACCGCTTCAGATCCCCGCTCACCGCCCCCACCAGCTCCCGATTCAGACTCCGACGCACCTCCAGATTCGGATAGCCCAGGCGGTAGTAAGTGTTGCCGTCGCGTTCGTAACAGTTCCGAATGGTCAGATAGCCGCACTGGAACAGCAGCGCATTGAGGCGGACCTTCTCCACCTCGAACGTCGACAGCTCCTCCTCGTGCATCTCCAGCTGCTCCAGCCCCACCGTGCTGAACTGACCCTTCCTCATCAGCTTGTGCAGAAAGCCCGGCGTGCCGGTTCTGTACCAATGCGGCTTGAACTTTCTTTTTTTGAACAGCAGCAGCACGTCGAAGGGATTGTACACCTTCTCCTCACCGAGTTCATGCCAGCTGTAGCCATTGTACCATTTCCTTATGGTCTTTCGTTTCAGTCCCGACAGCTCCGGGGCGAACACCGTGTCAAGGTCCGCATCCGTATAGCCACAGATGGTGGCATACTCCGGATCCAGACTGATGTCGTCCAGATTGTTCAGTCCCGAGAACAGACTCACCTTCGAATACATGCTGATGCCGGTCACGAAAACGAAACGTACGTGGCGGGCGCAGTCCTTGATGATACCGTACAGGCCGCGCAGGCCGTCGCGGTTGGCCTTCGCCTGGTCCGTCCGCTCCAGCAGGTCCAGGATCGGCTTGTCGTATTCGTCCACCAGCACCACCACCTGCCGACCGCTGGTGCGATGCAGCTGTCGGATGACATGGCGCAGACGCACCGCGCCCGAGCGGGTCGGCGGCGAAGGCTCAAGACCCGCCTCTTCCTCTATGGCGGACAGCTGCGCGCTGATGTCACTTTCCAGCTCAACCGATTCGCGGTAATCGCCTCCGAAGCTCAGCCGCACCACCGGATGGCGGACCGACCAGTCCCAGTGATCGTGGATGTGAAGCCCGCGGAACAGCTCTTCACTCCCCTCGAACAGCTCCTGCATCGTGTCCACCAGCAGCGTCTTCCCGAACCGCCGCGGCCGCGACAGGAAATAGTATTCGCCACCCTCGGTCAGTCTCTGAATGTGGTGCGTCTTGTCCACATAATAGTAGCCTCGCTCGCGGATGTTGCGGAAGGCTGAGGAGCCGATTGGCAGTCTGAGCTTATTCATTTCTGATTGATCAGTGAATCGTCTGATTCCATTGTAGCATGAATCGGCGAACGACGTTCCGATATGGGAGGATTTGACAGCTCAAATCTATCATTTGGCTCGCAAGGTCATCATACGCACACGCCACATTTCCGAAAATAAGAATTCAACCGATAAGATGGGATCGTTTTATGGTTATCGTCTTGGACAGTGCCGTTTGGCGACAAAAAGTGATTGGTTACCGGAAAAACGGTTGGTAAGATTTAGAATTTGGAATGCGTGTTCCATTTATTGCAGATTCGCACATTTCAGGAATTCACACCACTCATAGCAACCGCCTCATCTTGTAATTTCACAGACCGGTACAGGCGTAAAATAAAACGCGATGGAAGTAGAAAATTATCTGCGTATAAAATGAAAGAGCATCGTCATATTTCATGGAGATACCAATTATGAGATCACATGTTGCAGTTGTTACTGGAGGAACGCGGGGAATTGGCGAAGCCATCTCCATCGCTTTGTCAGATGCCGGTTATAAAGTCGCAGCGAACTATGCCGGCAACCACGAACGAGCGAAAGCGTTTAGCGAGAGAGCGGGTATTCCGGTTTATGCGTTTGATGTCAGTGATTTCTCCCAGTGTGAATCAGGTGTTAAAAAAATCACAGAAGATTTGGGCGTCATTGACATTCTCGTCAACAATGCTGGAATTACACGCGATCGCACCATTCACACAATGGATTTCGAGAGCTGGAATATCGTTCTGCAGACCAATCTTTCCTCCTGCTTCAATATGTGCCGCTGTGTGATAGAAGGCATGCGCGAGCGCGAATTCGGACGAATTGTCAATATTGGTTCCGTGAACGGACAGGCTGGTCAATACGGTCAGGTCAACTATTCCGCGTCGAAATCTGGCATTCACGGATTTACCAAGGCACTGGCTAAAGAAGGAGCCCGCAAGGGAATCACCGTCAACGCAATCGCACCTGGGTATGTCGATACGGATATGGTGCGGGCGGTGCCAGACAAAGTGCTTGAGAAGATCATTGGTACGATCCCCGTCGGGCGACTTGGAAAAGCCGAAGACATTGCCCGCGGCGTGTTGTTCCTGGTTGATGAGAACGCGTCGTTCATCACGGGTTCGACGATTGACATCAACGGCGGTCAGCACATGTACTGAATCCGATGGCGAACGTGCGCACGATCAAGAAGTATTCCAACCGCCGGCTTTACGATACGGAGCAGAGCCGTTATGTGACCTTGAGCGAGGTTCGGGAGCTGATTCTCGCCGGCGATGAGATACAGGTGGTTGACGTGGTCAGTGGTGAGGATCTCACCCGGCAGATTCTGATTCAGATCATATCGGAGCAGGAGGCTGGTGGTCAGCCGATGTTCACCAAAGAGCTGCTGACGCAGATGATTCGGTTTTATGGTGGTGCGTTTCAGAGCGTGTTCACTGATTATCTGGGCCGGACCGTTGAGATGCTGAACGAACAGCAGCGGGCTTATCAGGCGCATTGGCAGGAGGTGCTGGAGGGCGATTCGGTGGCGTCGTCGATGGGTGAGCTGAGCCGTCGGAATTTGCGGCATTGGCGGGAGATGCAGCGCGAGATGCTGCGATTGTACGGTTTTCAGCCGCCCGATGATGGGGACTGAGTCGAGGGTACGGCCGGCGGGCCGCCGGTAACCGTCTGTTGGTTTACAGGACTTACATGTGCGTGATCTGTGGCTTCATCTATGAAGAGGAGCACGGTCTGCCGGAGGAGGGGCTTGCGCCGGGCACCCGCTGGGTGGACGTGCCTGAGGACTGGCAGTGTCCCGACTGCTATGCCACCAAGGAAGATTTTCAGATGCTGGAAATCTAGCTGCGCGGTTGAGCGTCGTTCAGATGGCTTCGTCTCGGGCGTTGCCGTGCCTGAAAAAGGCCGTCAATGTCTCCAGACGTTGTGGCCGCCCAGACCACACAATCATCAATGGTTCGATGCGGCATCATACATCCGCTCCCGAACGGTAGCGGACCGCAGGCTGTCAACCGTCGCGCAGACGCTGAAACCGCGCGCGGTTTCTACAGGCCGTATTTCTCCCTGAACTTTCCGACCCGACCCTCGGTGTCGATGATCTTCTGCCGGCCGGTGTAAAAGGGGTGGCAGATCGAGCAGATCTCGATGCCCAGATCTTTTTTCAGCGTCGAGCGCGTCTCGAAACTGTTGCCGCAGACGCAGGTAACTTCGATCGTTGAGTAGGATGGATGAATGCCTTCTTTCATGGTGGGATGGATGCCGTCGCTTGGTTTATGCTCAACTGGGAAACGGGACGAACACAGGTTTCAAATCAAGATGAACTGAAAATTCAACACTGAACCAGGACAATGGCGCAGATCAAACGGACCGTAGCTTGTCGGCGGAACAATCCATTTGCCGTCGGAGAATTTTCAGTAGCGCCTTCGTTCGTACCGCAAGATGCGTCATTGAGCTCAGGTCAGATGATCTGTACATGTGAGTAAAACAGTTCGGTGTGTGGCTCGCGGAAGCTGGCAAACTGCAGCTTACGAAATTCTTTTCATTGATTCGAAGAAATCGGTATTGGTCTTGGTCTCCCTCAGGCGTTCCGTCAGCAGTTCAATCGCCTGCAGATCATCCGAAGAGTGCAACAGTTTACGCAAAGCCCAAATCATTTTGAGTTCTGTCGGCTCAGTCAGCAGATCTTCGCGGCGCGTGCCGGAACGGGAAATCATGATGGCAGGGTAAACTCGTTTTTCGGCGATTCTGCGATCGAGATGGATCTCCATGTTGCCGGTGCCCTTGAACTCTTCGTAAATCACCTCATCCATTTTGGAGCCGGTTTCAATGAGTGCGGTAGCCAGAATGGTGATGCTGCCCCCCTCTTCGATGTTGCGGGCCGCGCCAAAAAAGCGTTTGGGCCGCTGCAGCGCATTGGAATCCACACCGCCGGTGAGCACTTTACCCGATGCCGGTGAGACGGTGTTGTAGGCACGGGCGAGACGGGTGATTGAATCGAGCAGAATGACCACGTCGCGCTTGTGTTCGACCAGCCGCTTGGCTTTTTCAATGACCATTTCAGCGACCTGAATGTGGCGGGAGGCCGGTTCATCGAAGGTTGAGGATACGACCTCACCGCGCACAGAGCGCTGCATTTCGGTCACCTCTTCCGGTCGTTCATCAATCAGGAGTACGATCAATTCACATTCGGGGTTATTCGCCGAAATGGAGTGTGCGATCTGCTGTAGAATCACGGTTTTACCGGATTTCGGAGATGATACGATCAGACCTCGCTGACCCTTACCGATCGGTGCGACAAGGTCGATGATTCTTGCGGTCAGATCCTCCGAACTGCCATTGCCTCTTTCCAACCGGATTCGTTCATCGGGGTGCAGTGGCGTCAGATTCTCGAACAGAACTTTCTCCCGCAGCCGGTCCAGCGGCTCGTGATTGATCTGCTCGACTTTGAGCAATGCAAAATATCGCTCGGAGTCTTTAGGCGGACGGACCAGTCCAGATACCGTATCGCCGGTGCGAAGATTGAAACGCCGGATCTGGCTGGGAGAAACATAGATGTCGTCGGGGCCGGCGAGATAAGATTCCAGCGGCGAGCGCAGGAAACCAAAGCCGTCCTGCAGGGATTGCATCACCCCTTCTCCGGTGATCTTGCCACCATTGCGCGCTTCGGCTTTCAGAATCGCGAAGATCTGATCCTGTTTGCGCATTCTGGCAGCGCCGTTGATATTGGATCTGCGGGCGATATCCACCAGCTCGGTCGGTGATTTCGATTTGAGTTCAGTTAGACTAATAGCCATATGCATTGCCTCGATTGCGGCTGTAATTGAAGCGGTGCCTCAGGGCACCATAAATCAATAGTTGATTAAGATTTGGCAGGAATTGAAAATACACCCAAGCGGGTGATTCAAGGTGTTTTGTTTACTCCGTAACTATGAGCTAGCAGGATTCATCAATAAAGGCGGTCAATTGAGATTTTGAAACGGCGCCAACTTTGGTTGCTTCGACAACTCCGTCTTTGAAAATCATCAATGTTGGAATCCCGCGAATGCCGTATTGGGCAGGCGTCTGCGGGTTTTCATCAATATTCAGTTTTGCGACTTTCAGCCGATTCTGATATTCATCGGCCACTTCTTCCAATATGGGTGCAATCATTTTACACGGACCGCACCATTCAGCCCAATAATCGACAATGACCGGTCGGTCCGACTGCAGCACTTCTTCCTGAAAGTTGGCATCGGTAACGTGAATGATCGAATCTGTCATAATTATCTGCTACGGATTGGCGGTGTCCATCGGTACGGTGGAAAGTTTCTTGGTAGGTGCAGTTTATTGTATCCGACTTCAATCGACCCGGTTTGGTAAGGTGATATGTCAGTTTCCTTACAGTTACAGTCGAACTTCAATGCTGAACGGTGGCATCAAATTAATCCACATGTATAGATTTTACCTGAGCGAGCAGGGAAAAATGAACCTGAAGAAGCAGTCCTGAGAAATTATCATCGGTTGAGTGATGTGTCTGTGAAAGAAATTATTATAGCGTCTGTTTTTTGTCAAACGATCAATCAATGCTTTCGATACGGTAGCCAACAGCGTTCAGTGATATGCTCACCCACGGTATGGGTTAAATTCTGGAGCGGGATTCCTTTTGCTTGTTTGGGCTGTATCTGCCGACACCCCTCCGACTGACCCATGGCTTCGAATTCGTGCATTCAATACGGCATTCCCGACCGGTTCGGAAAGCCAGATGGCGGGATCATTGACGTGGCGGATACCCGTATTGCATTCAATTTTACTGTTTCAATGAACATAATGTAGCATTAAAAAGTTCACTTTTCAAGAGTACGCATGAATATTGTTCAACGAATTCGACATGTAATCGACGCGGAAGCGCGGGCCATTCAGTCCATTGAAGTTACGCCGGCCTTTGAAGAAGCGGTGAGACTGTTGTTGTCAAATGACAGCAAAATATTGACGACCGGGATGGGAAAGGCCGGATTCTGCGCAAGAAAATTTGCCGTAACGCTGTGTTCGACTGGTACACCGGCAATTTACATTCATCCTGGTGAAGCGGCCCATGGCGATCTTGGTTTGATTTCAGAAGCCGATTGTATGGTTGCGTTTTCAACGAGTGGTAAGACGCGGGAAGTGATCGAGATGCTCAGCCTGGCGCAGCACCTCGGCCTGGGTAAAGTGGTTGGCATCACGTCACACGCCGAGTCTGAGTTGCGCGGTCATTGCGACATCATATTGGAGATGGGGGTGGTGGAGGAACCGTGTCCTTTGGGATTGACGCCGTCGGCCAGCATCGCAGTCATGAATGCGATTGCGGATGCGATTACGCTCGCACTGATGGAGCAGAAGAACATTTCCAAAAAACAATACGGCCTGCGTCATCACGGTGGGTATCTTGGTCGCATCGCCAGACTGGATAATGAGTAATGCCGCCGTATCGATCAGACGGCGGTGGCGCGGTTTTTGAGGATCGTCCAGAGTGTGTGCGGCGTCGCCGGTGGTCTGACGACGATAAAATCATTCTCTGTACTCAGAAGATCTGACAGTGCGTTGCCAATGGCGCCGGGCACCCCGAGATTGGCCACCTCGCCAACACCTTTTACACCCATGGCATTCGTCGCGCAGGGAGTTGGCAGTTTATCGAGTGTTATGAACGGCAGTTCGTCGGCTCTGGGGATCTGGTAATCCATCAGTGAACCACTCAGTATCTGCCCGCCGCCCTCTGCGTCGAATCGCATACCTTCCATAAGCGAGGTGCCCACGGCCTGCGCCCAAGATCCCTGCAGTTGACCATCCGCGAGCTGCGGAAACAGCATGCGTCCGATGTCATCTACACCGACTAGTTGGATAATGCGGATTGCACCGGTTTGTGGGTCACACTCAAGTTCAACCACATAGGCGCCACAGGGGTGAGTGGTGTTGGTGCCTTCGAATTTCGCCTGTCCGATGCACGGCGCATGCGGAAGTGGAGCGTTTTCCACCATCGCGGCGAGTTGTCCAAGAGTCAGTTGTCGGTCCGTTCCGGGAATGTAAAAGATACCGCGCGAATAAGCGATATCGTCAGCGTGCGCTTCGAGGAGTTCAGCCGCGGCGTTGCGGGTATTGTCAATCAGGACGTGGGCGGCGCGTACCACAGTCGTTCCGGCAATGGCCACCAGAGAGGAACCGCCGGTGCCACTGCCGATTGCGTGTTTGGCGGTATCACCCTGGAAAACCTCCACCTGTGTCGAGTCAATTTCCATGACCTCGGCGACCAGTTCAGAGAGTGCTGTAACATGTCCCTGTCCACCCGTCTGTGTGCCGGTAAAGACATGAACCACTCCCTTCTGAGCTAGTTCCATCCGGCATGTTTCAGCAACTGAACCACCGGTTGAGTGCATATACATGCCGAGTCCAATACCGCGCAGAAGACCGGAATGGCTGGCTTTCCTACGGCGGGTCGGAAACGCATCCCAGGCGGCCAGCTCAACCGCCCGTTCCAGCAGCGCTTCGAAGTTGCCACTGTCAATCGTCTGCCCATTCAGCATGCGATATGGCAGGTCCTCAGGCTGAACGAAGTTCATTCGGCGAAGTTCCAGCCGATCAACTTTCATTTCAAAGGCGGCTTTATCCATCAGCTGCTCAAGCGTACAGACGGTTTCCGGTTTACCCGCACCGCGATAAGCGTCAGTCGGTACCGCATGGGTGAAAATACCGCGGTTTTTGAAGTGCAGCTGAGGAATCTTATAGGTGTGACCGACTACGGTATAGGCGTAAACTGAGGCGATCGAAGGTCCGACATAACTCAGATAGGCCCCCAAGTCCGAAAGGGTATCGCATTGATAGGCCGTTATTTTACCGTTCCGATCAAAACCGATTCGCGCAGAGTCAACTCTGGCGCGACCTTGGCAGTCGGAGAAAAATGATTCAGACCGGGTTGCGGTCCACTTCACGGCCCGGCCGATTTTGATGCCCGCGAGCAGTACGAGTGCGTATTCAGGGTAAGGAAATATTTTCATGCCGAAACTGCCGCCGACATCTTTGGTAACGACTCGCAGTCTGTCAGGTTCAATAGGCAGCACATCCTCCGAGAGCACGCGGTGAATCATATGTACGCCCTGGGTCTGCACATTCAGAACCCACTGCTGGGCGACCGCATCGAATTGGGCGATGGCGGCTCGAGGCTCGATCGGTGTGATGGCCATGCGAGGGTGATACACCTTAATAGAAGATACGTGAGCCGACTGGGCCAATAGCCTTTCCACCTCTAGTGGGTCTCCACGCTCAAAGGTGTAGCACAGATTATCGACGGCATCATCCCAGATCCGCGTGTCGCCGGTGAACGCCTTTTCAACGTCGCTGACCGACGGCAGTTCTTCATAGTCGATTTCGAGGTGCTCGGATGCGTCAATCGCATGATTCAGCGTATCGGCAACAATAAATACCACCGGCTCGCCGACATGGCGTACGCGACCGGTTGCTAGGATGGGTCTGTTGGGTTTGATGATGGGGGGATCATTCGCATCGGAGAAAGATGAGACACAGGGCAGCCCGCCAATTCGGTCGGCCGCCAGTTCCACAGCCGTGAGAATCAGGCGCACCCCCGGACACCGGATGGCTTTATCTTTATGAATGCGATGGATCACCGCATGCGGATAGGGCGATCGAACCACATACCCAGCCAGAAAATCATCCTGACTAAGGTCGTCTACGAACTCGCCGCGACCGGTCAGTAAGCGGCGGTCTTCTTTTCGCGGTGAAAAACTGAGTGGTTTCATCTGTAGGGACAGACCTATTTTGAGTAGTGGTGTGACGAATGAATTTCAGAGACTGAAGATTCATATGGTATGACATTTGCTCAGTCTGGGTTACGCATTCAGATTTTGTGAATGATATCTTCAGTTATTACAATCACCCCCGATTAAGGCGATAATGTATATTGGTTGCAGTCCGGCAATCGTTTTGGGCCCACGAATGTGAATCATGAATCAACTGGAGTTCAATATTTTCAATGACCCATCTCAAATCTAAGCAAGCCTGGTCAGCAGCCGAGGTGCAGACTTTGTTTGCCCTATCCTTCAATGACCTTCTGTATCGTGCGCAAACCGTTCACCGACAGCACTTCATTGCCAATCAGGTGCAGAAAAGTCGGCTCGTCAACATTAAAACGGGTGGGTGCCCTGAAGACTGTAAATACTGCAGCCAGTCCATTCGATATGCGACTGACGTCGAAGCCAGCGAGTTGATGTCGGTTGAGGAGGTAATGGTGCAGGCGAAGTCCGCCAAGGCGGATGGTGCGACTCGTTATTGCATGGGTGCGGCCTGGCGCGGTCCGAAAGGTCGGCACATGGACCAGCTCTGTTCGATGATCGGTGAGGTGAAAGCATTGGGACTCGAAACCTGCATGACTCTGGGTCTGCTTGAAAGAGAACAGGCGACGCGGCTGAAGGAGGCGGGTCTTGATTATTACAATCACAATATCGATACGTCTCCTGAGTACTACGGTAAAGTCATTACGACGCGAAAATTCGAAGATCGGCTTCGGACCCTCGAGTATGTGCGCGAAGCAGGCATAAAAGTGTGCTGTGGAGGCATTCTCGGAATGGGTGAGACAGCGCAGGACCGGGCCAGCATGCTGCGTGTACTGGCCAATATGGAAACGCCGCCGGAAAGCGTACCGATCAATATGCTGGTGCCGATTCCAGGCACACCACTGCAGGAAACGAAACAGGTGGAACCCATCGAATTCGTCCGTACCATCGCGGTTGCGCGAATCATGCTGCCCAATTCAGTGCTGCGGCTGTCGGCCGGCCGCCGGACCATGTCTGAGGAGCTCCAGGCGCTGTGTTTCCTGGCCGGCATCAATTCCATATTCGTCGGCGGTCGCCTGCTGACGACCGACAATGTCGAATACGATGAAGATGCGGCATTGTTTGAAAAACTCGGCATAGACGATATGGTGCCGGACGCGCCCAGCAGTCCGAAGCAGTATTCAGGTCGGTTCAAGACGGTGGCGTCACTATGACCGTCATTCCACAACTTGTTCAGGAGTTCACGCGGAAGAATGAAAAACTGTCCGAAAGGACCGAACGGCTGTTCGCCGAGCTGTTAAGTGATGCGCGGTCGCGCTGGCTGTTCTGCAATACGCTGTCTTATATGGAGCATATCGGCAGCTACAAGATTATGGCATCTCAACAGCGACACATCATCGATTATTCGACGCTGAAACACCTGAACGAAGAAACCGGACACGCCGTGCTGTTCAAGCGTCACGCAGAAAGGTTCAGCGGTGAGAAGCTGGACTATGATCGGGCGGTTCTCATCGCACCGGCATTTGCGCGGGCCTATTTTTCTCAGCTGGAAGTGTCAATGATTCGGTATTTTGGGCGACAGGCAGAGCACCGTACGATTTATCTCTACATGTCTTTGATTGTCGAGTTCAGAGCCGTCTGGGCGTATGAAATTCTGGCGCGTTGCATCGCAGCGGCTGAATTGGACTTCTCACTGGCTAAACTGTTGGCAGAAGAACAGGGTCATTTGAACAGTATGGTTCGTCGACTGGATGCCGATGGACAATATGCCAGGCAGCACATTGAATACTTCTGGCGGGTTGAGCGCACACAGTTCATCCGGCTGATGGACGCAATCGAAAGGCACCTCGAATCCGAGAAATTCAGCCCTGATACCAAGACTGCCGCCGCACCCCTCACATACACTCAGGCGTAGATTGCCCCACCTTCGGTATTTTCAGACCTCCTGAAATGGTGGTTGATTTCAACAATGGTTCGCTACTGGACTGACCTGTCAATTCAATAGGCTGACATTCTCCAACCACCGATCGGACCGTTTCGTATGGCCAGATGGAAAATGGAAAAATCGCCCGCCGCCTCACCGGGCCGCCACAGCCAATCGGCGAGCCGGTCCTGGTCGTTGGTGGTACCGTAGTATCGGACTTATCATCCGTCACCGCTGAAAGTTCAGACCAAGGACGCGGAATGGCCATTGAAAATCTGCCGACCGATGGACGCGTCAGTCTGCCCCACAGGTGGAATATTGATCATAATCATTGAATTAGGTCATGAGCTCTGATTTCATTCACCAACATTCGTGATGGTTAACGTGTAGGATGGCTTTGAACAGACACTGACGGCAGCTTCCGTCATCCCAGATCAAACCGATTGATGGAGTTGATCGTCGTATTGAATTCAAACGAAAGAAGTCTGATACCAGAACTCATAGAGCAGTCAGAGTTTCAACTGTGGGAATCATCCACAGGGACGTTCAGGTGGCATCAGGACCCGGTGTTGGGTTGACACCCCGCTCAGAAATTCTATTCTACTGTTTTCCTGACCGCCTATTCAGCAACATGTGAAAGACAGATCGGTGAAATCAACACCCCCGACATTGATCAGCATTTCATTCATAAACCGGTTACATGCTTCACCATTCCGGTCGGAATCATGGCATTGAAATTGGAGTGAATCGTCATATTTTCACACGCAGCGGTAAAATCTGGATTCAGCATAAGCCCGGTTACCGACTGTCGAAATCGATGGGACCATCAACCTGGACATTGGCGGCTGATACGATGGAACAGCAAGCGTCGAGTAACCCCGTGACCACGGATATCAGGTGTAAGCTGGCATCAGGTTGGGATGATGATTTGCTTGCACCATCCGTTTCAGTCAATACAATAGACACACTGTTGAAATCCAAGTTGCCGACTTCAAAAGGAAAACCGATGTCAGACGAACCAGGGTTGGGATTGAACAAGGCTGTGACAGCTTCAGCGAATCCATAGCTGAATCTAGGGTATGGTTTTGAAAATAACGCGCATCACCGTATGGAATCTCGATCTGCCATTGTCAGAGCCTTATTGGTTGTCGGGTGGACGATTGAAATACGATCGATTGGATTCGACCTTTGTCCGCATCGAAACGGATGCAGGTCCATATGGTTGGGGCGAGGGATGTCCTTGGGGCCACAGCTATCTGCCGGCCTCTGGTCACAGTCTGCGCAGCGCGCTGGATCTGCTTGCTCCGGTTCTGATCGATCAGGACCCACGTTCGATCGATGTCATCAATCGATTGATGGATCTGACTTTACCGGGTCATCTTTATGCCAAATCACCGATTGACATTGCCTGTTGGGACATTGTCGGTAAAGTCTCAGGGTTACCACTTTGGCAACTGTTCGGCGGAAGCGAAACACCCCAGGTGGACATCAATTCATCCATTGCAACCCGTTCGGCCGATGAAATGGTGGCGGACATAGAAGCGGCGAGATCTCGGGGTTATCGAACTCATTCTGCAAAAGTTGGTGGCCTGGATGCAAACCGAGAAATTAAGCGAATGCAGACCATCTGCTCAGGTCTGCAGCAGGATGAGAAAATTACGTTTGACATCAATCGGGCTTGGAGTCCTGGCGAGGCCGTTCAAATCCTCAATGGGTTCGGTATGCCAGTGTGGATTGAACAACCCTGTGAGACAATTGCGCAATGCGCTCATGTTGCAAAACGAGTGCGACAGCCCATCATGCTTGATGAATGTCTTCACACTTTTCAGGATCATCTTGACGCCTGGCGGTTGCATGCGTGCGAAGGGGCCAAGGTGAAACCCAATCGACTGGGTGGATTAAGCCGAGCCCGCAGTATTCGGGATTTCGGCATTTCGATCGGCTGGCAGATGCATGTTGAGGATGTTGGTGGAACAGCACTGGCTGATACGACCGCCATTCACCTGGCCAAGTCAACGCCGAGTAAGAATCGACTGGCAAGCTGGCTTGCCCATCAGCATCTTGCCGTTGATCCAGTCCCCGGTCAGGGCGTTCGCAACAACAATGGATTTGTTACGCTATCGCAAGCCCCCGGCATTGGTGTTGATCCGGACCCGGATGAATTGGGCAGACCGTCTGCAGTCTACGAATCGGCAAGAACATGAAAATTACCCGTCTATCAATCTGGCACATACCGTTGGTCAGCCATGAAGTCTATTACATGGCCGATGGCAAGACCTGTGATACGGTGGAGACAGTCGTCGTTCGAATTGAGACGGATTCCCGGTATTGCGGCTGGGGTGAAGTCTGTCCCATCCCTCACTATCTGCCGGCCTACGCCCGCGGTGTGGTGCCGGCGATCAATGAAATGTCGTCACAGCTGTTGGGTGCCGACCCGATCGGAGCTGAGGGTCTGATGGATCAGTTGCATGCCTTCCTGCCTGGACACGTTTACGCCAAGTCTGCCATTGACATAGCGCTCTGGGACCTGACTGGTAAGCAGGCAGGCCTGCCTCTGTATGGACTTTTTGGTGGTCGGCGGGTTGAAAATCTTCCGCTCTACCATTCGATTACCTGTATCGACCCAGATGAGATGGCGCGAATTGCGCTTGATGCCTATGGGCAGGGAATACGCCAGTTCCAGGTGAAACTGGGAGTGGATGAAAATTGGGAAACGGATGTGGCGCGTCTGACGAAAGTTCGAGAAGCGGTTGGCAGCGCTCCTTTGGTATATGGCGACTGGAACTGCGGTGCCTCGCAGCTGAGTGCGATTCGGATCGGTCGCGCCGTCAGGCACCTTGACGTCATGTTGGAACAGCCCTGTCAGTCAATCGAGAGCTGTGCGGCCGTGAAGACTGCCACTGGACTTCCGATGAAGCTGGATGAATCCGCGCACGATATCGATTCGGTCCTGCGCGGCGCCAGACTTGGCTGTATGGATGCCGTTGCGATCAAGCTGTCCAAATTTGGAGGGCTGAGTGCGGCGCGCCGAGCTCGGGATCTGTGTTCGTATCTTGGCAGCCTGATGTGCATTGAGGATACGTGGGGTTCGGATATTGCGACTGCCTCCGCACTTCATCTGGCGGCCTCGACCCATTCAGCCCGCGTCCTGAATGTCTGCGACCTTTCCTCCTACACTGAACCGCGGCTCGCACCCGATGCTCCGGTACGCAGCAATGGGAAAATCAGCCCACCGCAAATGCCGGGGTTGGGAATTGAACCTGATCTTGATCTGCTGGGCGAGGCGGATATCATTATTGATTGAGTCCAATCATAGGTAACCAGACGATGGGGCGAAAGAACGCCCTTACGATTTGCAGATGGCTGCGGTAACTTCGGGCGTTGATATCGCCCCGTACATGGATGCAAAGAAACTGACCGCAGATTGTTATTTTAATTTTTCATCGATTTCGGCATTTCACGGCCAAAATTTCGGTTCAAGCAACTGTCCCCACTCATCGTCGTAAGGATGAACTTTGGCGGCCGGCCTGACATCGCGAAAAAGGGGGCGATCTTCATTGGCCCATTTGAATAGCGAGCCTTCAAGGTTAAACACGTTGGAATAACCCCGTCGCGCGAGCTTGGCGGCGATTTTCGACGATCGGTAACCGACGGAGCAGTAAACGATGACGAGATCGTCGCGACTTCGGTTTTCCAGCGCATCAAGTGCATCGCCAACATCTTCCGATAAAACTGCACCTTTGATATGGCTGACTGAAAATTCTTCAGGTCTGCGCGTATCCAAAAGCACGAACGGGGTCTGCCGGGCCAACATGGTTGCGAGTTCATCAGTTGAGATATGATTCACGCGCGGAAAGTCGTCTCGAATCCTGTTCAATGTTTCCTGCCAAAGAGCTTCGGTTGATGGTTCAGCGGTTGCATTCGGTGCCGATAATGCGGCACATAGAACGATGGCAAAGACAGTTCGGCGGACATTTCGACAGCTAAATAAATTTGTGTTCATGCTTTGGAATCTACCGGACCAATATCCGCCGCGCATCGGCAGACGATTGGATGATTAAGATTGAATAAGGTCGGCAATTGTTTCACAGATCACGCCGTAGACCGTATCAAAATCTTCCTCTGACATGCAGTAAGGCGGTAGCACATAAATGGTGTTGCCGAGTGGGCGAAGCAGAACGCCGCTTTTCTGAAATCGAAGATAGAGCTGGGTACCGATTTCAGACAGATATCCGCAGTCGGAAACTTGAATATCCATGGCTGCAATGGTACCGGTCTGGCGGAGATTTGTCAATGAATCAATGGCAGCCATGTCGGCCAGTTTTCGCTGTTGCATTTTTTCGGTGAATTCCACCTGCTTCAGCACGTCACCTTCCCGCCACATTTCCAGATTGGCGGCGGCCACCGCGCACGCGATCGGATTGGCGGTATAGGAACTCGAATGGAAAAATGTTTTACTGCGATCGGTTGAGTAGTGCGCATCGAAAATGCGTGCATGGCATAAGGTAACCGCAAGCGGCAGAAAACCACCGGTGATGCCTTTTGAGTAACAGGCGATATCTGGTACGACATCGGCCTGTTCGCAGGCGAACAGCGTTCCAGTTCGGCCCCAGGCGGTCATGACCTCGTCGGCGATGAACAGCACGTCATGCCGCTCGCAGATTCGTTTCATCTCGCGGAGCGTTTTCGGTCCGTACATCAGCATGCCGCCGGCTCCCAATACCAGTGGTTCGACAATGAAGGCGGCGGCACCCGGATTCATCCGACACTTCGATTCGAGTGCATCCAGTGTGATCTGCTCATTCGATTCCGTAGGAAAGGGAATGGTTTCAACGGAAAAAAGAAGCGGGTTGTATGGCTTGTTGAACACGCCACGCTCACCGACCGACATGGTTCCGATGGTATCGCCATGATAACTGTGTTCCAGAACGATAACTCGATCACGCGGAACGTTCAGATGATGCCAGTAACCCAACGCCATCTTCAGCCCGACTTCGACTGCGGTTGAACCGCTATCCGAATAGAAAACATAATCCAGTCCGTCCGGGGTCAGTTCAACCAGCAGGTCTGCGGTGCGTTCTGCAGGCTGATGGGTGTAACCGGCGAAAATCACCTGATCCAGTCGTTCCATCTGCTCGCGCGCCGCCTGCCGCAATCGCGGGTGACAGTGCCCGTGTGTGATCACCCACCAGGAAGAGATTGCATCGATGATTCTCTGCCCGGCCGATGAGAAAAGGTAAGCACCTTCCGCGCGGTCAATTTCCAGAAAATCGGAAAAAATGGCGTGCTGGGTGAAGGGGTGCCAAACAGGCGAGCTATCTCGTTTCATATCATTTTGTGAGCTGCATCGCTGACCAAAAGAGTTCATCAATCCGGCCCGCCATTCACAAAGTCTTCCAATCTGAAGTGCCTGTCAAAGGTCCGTTCGAGAGACTTCTGATGCAGTGGCGTCAAAAATGGTACGCGACCCAGATGCCTGACGTTTCCCAGGCGTGGAATAATGGATTCGTTTTCCTCGTGAGCGTCACCAACAAAAATGATCCCGAGCACGGGTATTCCCCGATCGCGCAGCGCAGCCAGAGTCAGCAACGTGTGATTGATGGTGCCAAGTGAGGTACGCGCACAGACGATGGCCGGCAGCCGCCAGCTGGCAAACACTTCCACAAACAATACCGATTCGGTGAGCGGCACCAGTACTCCGCCGGCCCCTTCTACAATGAGCGGGCGATTCGTCTGTGGAAGAATCAGTTGCTCAGTATCGATTTTTATTCCTTCCATCGCTGCCGCAAGATGCGGCGACGCCGGTGCCTGCAGTCGATAGCATTCCGGAAAGAAGCGTTCTGCAGGTTGCCCGGACAGGTCTCGCACGATTTCCGTATCAGTCGGTTCGTCAAGTCCAGCTTGGACCGGCTTGATGTAATAAGCGTCCAAAGCGCGCACCAACATCGCTGATACGACTGTTTTTCCAATCCCCGTATCGGTGCCGGTTACTAGGAAACCGCCTGGCAGACTGTTCGATAATTCTGTCACCATTGGATATCAATGAGAATTTGACTGCTGGGAATGCATCACTTTATACAGGGTATCGAAAAAATTTGACACGTCCGTTTCGCTGACATTGAGCGTGATGGAAATTCTAAGGCGAGAGGTGCCCTCTGGAACAGTGGGCGGCCGAATCGCCCGCACATCGAACCCGGCTCCGCGCATTGCAGCTGCAACTTTCACCACCTGTTCATCTGTACCCAGAACAAACGGGATGATCTGGCTGCCACTGCCATCCACACCGAAAAATTCATATACCTTCCGATTCGCTAGGCGTACCAGATGATGCAGTTGAATTCGTCGCTGGGGTTCGGTTTCGAGTAACTGAAGTGCCGCACCGACGGCCACTGCGTTGATGGGTGGTGGTGCAGTCGAATAGATGAATGGTCGCGCTCTGTTAACCATGAACTCGATCAGATACGCCGGTGCGCAGACCAGCGCGCCTGCCACTCCCAGTGCTTTGCCGCAGGTGTGTACTGAAATCAGGTGCGGGTGCCCTTCATAGGGTTCCGTTGATCCTCGACCGTGCGCTCCCCAGACCCCCGTGGCATGCGCTTCATCAACCAGCAGCATCGCGTCATAACGCGCTGCGAGATCGAACAGATTCTGGAGCGGTGCGAAATCACCATCCATGCTGTATAGACTTTCTACGACGATCCACGCCGTTGAATGTTTGTGACGGGTTGGATGCCATCTGGAGAGGACGCGTTCCATCGCATTGACATCATTGTGTGGAACTTTCACTGATTGGGTCAGCGATGCCGAAATGCCCTCCCTGATGCTGGCATGCGACCGCGCGTCAAAAATGATGATGTCATGCCGTCTGGGAAGTGTCGTGAGGATTGCAAAATTTGCACCATAGCCATTCGCAAAATAAAGCGTTTTTTCGCAGTGGAAAAAACGCGCCGCGTATGCTTCAAGCTCAATATGTGCGGGAAAGTTGCCACGCAGAAGGCGCGAGCCCCCGGAGCCGAGCGGTACTCCCTGTTCCAGTGCTTCTGCGACGGCCGCACGAATGGCTGACGATGTGTTCAGCCCTAGAAAATCATTGGATGTGAAATCAATGCCCGCGCCCAGCGATAACTTTCGCAGACGGTTTTTCTCAGCCAGCGAATCGAGTTCATTTCGATATCGTTCGAATTGAATCATTGTCGATTGAGATGTCTGATCGTCCCGACAGGCAAAGTTGACATTTACCGTGTAGAATGTATACCTTTCCAACAACCAATGAATGAGGTGACATTCATGATGCGTATTATCAGATTTCTTGCCTGCGGTTTCGTGATTTCAGCGCTATTTTCAGTACCGGCTCTCCAGGCTGATATGATGCCGGGAAAAGTCGCTTCGGCTGAAGAGGCGGAAGCGGTATATGCCAACCGGTCAGAATTTATGAAGGGCATGGGAGGCAGTATGAAGGCTTTTTCAAATTTTCTGAAACGAGGTGAGGGCGAGGCATTGGAACTCGGCGCCATGGCCGCCGAGATGGCTGAGCGAGCATCCGAAATTCCCGATCTGTTTCCGCAGGATACCGGCATAGCTCAGAACGAAGATAGTGAAGCCAAAGCCGAGATCTGGGAGAAATGGTCTGAATTCGTTGCGGCGGCAGAAGCGCTGGCTGAGCCGGCGAGGGCGTTGGAGGCCGCATTTGAATCAGGCGACGGTCAGCTGATCGGTAAAGCGGTTAAAGCGCTCGGCGGCGAGGGATGCCGCGGCTGTCACACACAGTTTCGTCACAAGAAAAATTAAATCGGCCTATCCGTACTGCACATATAACCCTGTCATAACCGCCGCAACGACAATCGCCACCCATAATCCTCGCCAGGGTGAGGCCAGTTGCGGCGCGTGCGGCGCATTTTCTTCGGGAATGGCTCGAAAGCCGGTAATCATTGGCTTGATCAGATTGTCTCGTTTATAGAAATAGTAGAACAGATTGGCGATGATATGTAGGACGATGAGCGCAATCAGCCATTTGACATTGGTCACGTGGATGTCACTGGCAAACCGGCTGAGTTCGTAAGTGACATAGTAGGCGAAGGGCCCCTCGAGCAGTCCGTCGACATCGGCGGCAAACAGCCCGCTTGTCAGCTGGACGGAGACTGTAACCAGGATCGCGATGACTGCAAGTGCACCAATTGGGCTGTGTGCGAGGCTGTAACTCGGTTTTCGGAGCGGCAGCCTGCTGATGTAATTGATGTAATCACCGGGCTTGAATACGAGTGCCGAGAGACGTGCATTTGAACTGCCGACGAATCCCCAGACGATTCTGGCAAGTAGAAGAATGACGAGTATCTTGCCGGTTGCGATGTGGACGTCGAAGTTCTCCAGTTTCGCACTCGCCAGCATGACCACTATGAGTGATGCAAGGAGCCAGTGAAATGTTCGAAGCGGTCCATCCCAGACCTTGATGCTGATTTTGCGCGCCTCTTCTCTCGCAGGACTCATTTGACGAAGTTTCGAATGTTGCTGAAAATCATGTTCAGTCAAGTTATAATCTGTTACCCGCCTGAAATTGTGCATCATCTCTTTAAAGTTCGCACAGATCATTTCATTTTCCGAGGGAGCTATGGCAAGAATTACAGTAGAAGATTGTCTTGAACGAGTTGAGAACCGATTTCAGTTGGTGCTCATCGCAACGAAGCGCGCCCGTCAGCTCGCCGACGGTGCCGAACCTTTGGTTGATCGGGACAATGACAAGAATACGGTGGTCGCCCTGCGCGAGATTGCCGAAGGTTTGGTTACGGCCGCCATTCTCGACGAAGATGATACGCCGGCGGCGCCCCTCCCGTTTGAGCTGCCATCACTTGAACAGGAACAGACTGTCGAATCGTTGGCGGCTTTGGATGGTACAGATGATAAACCGCAGTCAGAGACGACTGCAGAAGCGCAGACCGAAACAGAAGTCGAATCATCGACCAATGGTGAGTCGAAACCCGTTCACGCCACCCTCAATTCTCCCGCTCCCATCTAGCGGGTCTCCAGATGATGGCGGGATAGGCATCGGGCCGATCGGATGCCGATAGCGAATTCCATCAGCAAAGCGTCCAAGATCAGTTTCGCAGAACTCCGCAAGCTGCTGAGAATTCCTGAACTCGAAGACGCTCAGTTCAAATCGCTGGTCAAAATGCTGAGCGAATATCTCAGCGACTCGCAGATTGTAACTGTCAAAAAGGCTTACGCCATCAGCGCCACCGCGCATGAGGGGCAGCGACGAGTTAAAGGCGAAAAATACATCAATCACCCCTTGGCGGTCGCTTTGCTGCTCGCCGAACACAAACTGGACAGCAGCACGATCATCGCCGCCATTCTACACGATACGCTGGAAGACACTGATTTCACCAAGGCGGAGATGGCACATGAATTCGGTGGCGAAATTGCGGAACTGGTCGACAGCGTCAGTAAAATCGATCGACTGAAATTCAAATCACCCCAGCACGCTAAAGCTGAAAACCTTCGCCGACTGTTTCTTGCCAGCGTCAACGATCTGCGGGTGATATTGATCAAAATCGCCGACCGACTGCACAATCTTGATTCAATCCATGTGTTTAAAGTCGACAAGCGGCAGCGAATCATCAATGAAACGCGCGAGATTTACATCCCCATCGCGTACCTGCTCGGTATGGGCGAATGGCGGCGGCAGATGGAGGATCTGTGCTTTAAGGCACTGAATCCAAAGCGCTATGCGATTATTCAGAAGGCAGCCCGCGCCGACCTCAATCAGAGCGTCGAGCAGACCATTAAGAGCCACACATCAAAAATTCAGCAGTTGTTGGATTCAAAGGGCATTGAAGGCGACGTTACGGGTCGATTCAAAGATGTTGCGGCCATTCACGAAAAGATGAGAAGAAAAAACAATTCACTCAGAATGGTGCCAGACTTGTTTGCCTTCAGGATCATCGTCAAAACCGTCGACGACTGCTACCGCGTCCTGGGATTGATTCACAATCTATACAAACCGGTGTCCAGTGAGTTCGACGACTATATTGCGATTCCGAAACTCAACGGTTACCAGTCACTGCACACCACCGTACATGGCCGATTCGGACGCGCGATCGAAGTACAGATTCGTACTGAGGAAATGCACCAGATTGCAGAAACCGGAGTCGCCTCACACCTTTCCTACAAAACTGGAACTGCCGGCTACGACAACAGCAGTCTGCCCGCTGTTCAGTGGTTGAAAGAAATCGTTCAATCGCTGGAAGAGCATCAATCACCCGAAGAATTTCTTGAAAATCTCAAACTGAATCTGTTTCCAGATCATGTTTTTGTTTTCACACCGAAAGGCGCTCTCAAGCAGTTGAAAAAAGGCGCCACGGTCATTGACTATGCCTATTCCATTCATTCGGCGGTGGGCAATAGTGCAGTAACGGCGATGATAGACGATCATCCAGTTGCGCTTCACACCGTTCTGCAGAATGGCGACCGCGTTGAAATCAAAAGGAGCCGCCTCAGTCAGCCAGACCCGGCGTGGTTGAATTTCGCGGTAACCAGCACCGCCAGAACTGCGATTCGCCGCGCGCTGAGGGAACTGTCAGCAAAGGATATGACGAAAATGGGCGAACGGATGTTCAAATCAATGCTGAAGAAGTACAAAATCAAGCCGTCAGCTGTAACCGCTGAATCGAAAGCGGAACTGATCGATCGGCTTGGGGTTGATTCTTGGTCAGATATCCTTCGTGAAATCGGCACAGGTGAGCGCTCAGCCGCCGCCGTCATCGGTCAGTTGGTTCCCTTCACATTTCGCGACGCCAGTTCAGATTCTTCCGAAGTCATCTCGATCCAGGGCACCGAAGGACTGAGCGTTCAGTATGCAAAGTGCTGCAGCCCCATTCCCAAGGAACCAATCGTTGGCGTATTCAACCGCGGTCGGGGCATTGTGATTCACACTCAGGACTGCGTGAACGTGCGGCAGTCCAGGCACGCGCCGGAGTTCTGGCACAAACTCAATTGGGCGAGCGAACCCAAAGGGCAGTATCTGGTATCCCTTCGGGTCACCTGTCAGAATGGAACGGGTCTGCTGGCGGCCGTGACCGGCAGAATCTCCAGTCATAAGGCTGACATCGCTGACTGTAAAACGAACATCCACAACAATGATGCGGTGCTGGACTATATCATTTCGGTCAAGGATGCCAATCATCTCAATACCATTATCAAAAACATCCTGCGACACAGTCCGGTAAAAAGCGTTGAGCGCGTCCGGTTGAACTGATCGCCACAAAACGCGGCGGCAATCGAAAGTTCGCGGGAGCAGTGCGAAATGGGTGCCTATCCCTGAGGACCGCAGTTGAAAAGATATAATCCTTGACGCGGATGTCGAATCGATTGACATTCACTCCATCAATTTGATCGGTAATCGGTAGAATATTGAGCAGTCGAGTTCAACCCAGTTAAGAAAATGACGGTCCGACAGATCATTGCAACAGACCAGGCCCCGGCTGCCATCGGCGCCTATTCACAAGCCGTGAGACATGCGGGGACCCTGTATGTATCAGGACAGATTCCACTGGACCCGCGAACCCAGAATGTTGTTGCGGGAGATGTCAGGGCACAGACTGTTCAGGTGTTCCGCAATCTTTCCGCCATCGTCGAAGCGGCCGATACCACACTTGCCCATGTGATCAAATTGACGGTTTACCTGGTTGACCTGAAAAATTTTCCCGTCGTTAACGAAGTGATGGGTGAATTTTTTGAACAGCCCTATCCATCCCGCGCCGCGATTGGTGTCGCCGCTCTGCCAAAAGACGTTGGTATTGAAGTGGAAGCGGTTGTAGCCCTCCAGGATTAGGTGGAGCCGGTCCAAATAACCTACCCCGAAGATGAGCCAATCACGGTACTTCCGCGTATTGGGCCGAAACTTGCATCCACCCTGGAAAAGCTTGGCATCTTTCAGGTAAAGGACCTTCTGTTCCATCTCCCTTATCGATTCGAGGACCGAACGCGCGCCATACCGATCAAATCGCTGCGGAACAGGGCTGCCGCACTGGTGATCGGTCGAATCACGTCGATTGAGGAAAACACATTCCGTCGCCGGTCGCTGGCAGTGCGGTTTCAGGATGACAGCGGCGAGATGCAGATGATTCTTTTTCATTATTCGTTCAAGCAAAAGAAAGATCTGGAAAGAGCCAGCTGGATACGGTGTTATGGTGAGGTGCGATTTTCCAAACGCGGCCGTGAAATGGTACATCCGGAGTACCTCGTTTATCGGTATCCTCCACCTGTACCACAGCAAGATCACCTGACCCCGGTTTATGGACTGACCGAAGGAATCTCGCAGTCGATGATGCGCAATCTGGTCAGTTCGGCGATTGACTACTGCTGTAACCAGACCCTACCGGAAATTCTGCCTGATGAGGTGCTGCGCGAGAATGACCTGAGCGATGTCGGAAGCGCGCTTGAGAACATTCACGCACCAAGAGCCGACGCTGTCCGCGACCTGAATCAGGATGCGGGTAAGGCGGCGATGCATCGGTTGATTTTTGAAGAGCTGGTTTCGTTTCAGGTTGCCAGACGGCGGCAGAAGATCATCCGCCACTCTGCCGAGGCGCCAATGATGCAGCCCGAAGGCGACCTGTCCCAGCGATTGCGCGATTCCCTTAAGTTTGATCCGACCCATTCACAGCGCCATGTGATTCGCGAAATATTGACCGATTTGAAAAAGTCGAATCCGATGCTCCGACTGGTGCAGGGCGATGTTGGTTCGGGTAAGACTCTGGTCGCCGCGGCGGCGGCCGCCTGGGCGGTTGATTCGGGTTACCAGGTTGCGATCATGGCGCCGACCGAGCTGCTCGCGGAGCAGCATCTGAAATCGTTTTACGACTGGTTTGCGCCGCTTGGAATCGAGGTGCTCGTGCTGACCGGCCGATTGACGCAGAAAGTCCGTTCGCAAGTTCAACGCAGCATGAACAGCAATCAGGCGAAGATCGTCATCGGCACCCATGCGCTTTTTCAGGAAGAAGTGCAGTTCAAGCGTCTCGGACTGGTTATCGTTGATGAGCAGCATCGATTTGGCGTGGGGCAGCGGTTTGCGCTGCGCGAGAAAGGAAAATCGGATCAGCAGGTCCCTCACCAGCTGGTGATGACGGCGACGCCGATTCCCAGGACGCTTGCAATGGCGTTTTACTCGGATCTTGATGTTTCGAACATCACTGAACTGCCACCAGGTCGCATCCCGATCAAAACCGAAGTGGTCTCGACGGCAGGCCGCATGCAGGCGATTCGAACCATTGAATCGCTCTGCGAGCAGGGGCAACAGGCCTACTGGGTTTGTCCCATCATCGACAAGTCTGAGGTGCTTGACGTGGAATCGGCGGTTGAGGCGGAAAAGTTTGTCAGGCAGTCGCTGCCCAATCGACGCATCGCGTTGATTCATGGACGAATCAAAAGTGACCGGCGCGATCAGACCATGACTCAGTTCAGAAACGGTAAAATTGACGTTCTGGTCGCGACGACGGTTATTGAAGTCGGCGTCGATGTGCCGAATGCGAGTCTGATGGTGATTGAAAGCGCCGAACGACTGGGGCTCGCGCAGCTGCATCAGTTACGCGGCCGAGTCGGCCGCGGTGCGGCGCAGGCGACGTGCGTTCTGGTCTACAAAGGCCCCCTTTCTGAAACGGCGCACAAGAGACTGCAGGTGATGCACCAGACGACAGACGGTTTCAAGATTGCTGAAAAAGATCTCGAGCTGCGCGGTGCCGGAGAACTGCTGGGAACCCGGCAGACCGGCGCGCAGCTGTTTCGGATCGCGGAATTTCACCGCGACCGCGCTTTACTGGGTAGCGTGGTGAACGCCGCCGATCTGATATTGGAGAAGTACCCGCAACTGATCGAGCCGCTGATTCGACGCTGGACCAAGCGCGAAGGTCAATACAGTGCTGTCTGAGCGACTCGGCGCTTACGCCCGGCTGATGCGGTTGCACAAACCCATCGGCAGTCTGCTGCTTCTGTGGCCTACCCTGTGGGCGCTGTGGATTGCCGGTGAAGGGCGGCCGCAACCACACATTGTGCTGATTATGGTGGTGGGCGTGTTCCTCATGCGATCCGCGGGCTGTGTGATCAATGATTTTGCGGATCGCGATTTTGATCCCCATGTTGAACGAACTCGAAACCGACCGCTGGCAACGCGCGAAGTTTCGGTTCGGGAAGCGCTGATTCTTTTCACCTGCTTGTGTCTCTTGGGTTTTTTACTGGTGCTGATGCTGAATCGGCTTTCGCTGATGCTGGCGGTCATTGGATTGTTTCTCGCCGCCTCGTATCCGTATCTGAAAAGAGTAACGGGGTTACCTCAGTTTTATCTTGGTGTGGCATTTGGCTGGGGAATCCCCATCGCCTTCGCAGCCCATCTTGAGACTGTTCCGTTTCTGGGTTGGCTGCTGCTGCTGGCAAATGTTGCCTGGGCCGGTGCGTATGACACGTTTTACGCGATGGTTGATCGCAATGACGACCTTCAAATTGGGGTGAAGTCGCTGGCGACGCTGAGTGGTCGTCGAGACCGTCTGGTTATCGCGGGCTGCCAGGTTGTCACGCTGACGATTCTGAGTGTGGTCGGTCTCCTGGCTGAAATGAATGAATATTATTTTCTTGGGGTATTTGCAGCTGCAGCGGTCGGCAGCTGGCATCAATACGACTGCCGCGATGACGATCGGACAAAGTTTTTTTCCGCATTTATGGGCAACAGTTGGTTTGGCGCGATGATTTTTGGCGGCATCGTACTCGCTTATCTGTAATCCAAAACAGCCGCAGAAATTCAGACCACCATGTCAGGAAGTATCAATTTAGAAATAACTCCGTCTGATGGCAAACAGGCGTTCGGTACCTCTGGAATCTTCGCCGCTACCCATGAGTACCCTTGCCTGGTAATCCGAATATAGTGGATCGAATCGCAGTCTGCGCCAGCGGTTCGCTGACATGTTATCGGGTGCCGGTTCCGTGTACGGATAATCGGGCAATCCCTTCAATCTGCCATGCAGACGCCGCTTACTGTCTGGATGAATGAAATGAACATCAAAATTCTCCAGTTCCTTGATCTGCGCTTCAATCACACGAACGGTTGCCATGTACTCCTCCTGCTGGTTAGAATTGTCGTTTCAGTCCTAAAGTTGCCTATTGTTTGATTTTATGAAATACGTACGACGATTTATTGCTCGTATCCTGGATTCGCAATGAACTTGGGGCAACCGGCCACCAAAACAGGATGTATTCTCAACGCGCCGAAGTCAACAATTGATTTAACATCGCAGCCAGCATTGGTTATACTCTGGATTCAAAGGCAATAGGGAGATTCTCCATGCATTCGTTGACCATTGGATCGCACATTGCGCTTTCGCTCAGTGCCGTTGTTCTTGGTGTGACTGTTCTGTGCATGGCCAAGGGTACGCCGCGCCACCGACTGATCGGACGAATATGGGTTGCAATAATGACGATGATTGCCGGGGGTTCGTTTGCCATTCGCGAGATCAATGAGGGTGGATTCAGTATTATCCACGGTCTGTCGATATTTGTTCTGGCGTCAATGGCATATGCGATATACAAGATTCGCCGTGGTAACCGTCGGGCGCATTTTCTTGCAATGATCGGCTGCCTCATCGGCACGGTCACCGCTGGAATTTTTGCACTGGACCGAAATCGTTTAATCGGTGGCATTCTATTCGGTGCCTGATGGCATTCATTACACCATACAGGATGATGCACCCATTCTGGTCTTCTGTTGAACAATCGTATGTATTCACCTTGCATTTTCTTATCGTTGCATTCCTTTTTCAGAAGGACGCTACATAAGTTCCCGTACACGTGGAAAATCGTGAAGCCCAGCAGACCAACTGATCGAAATTGTGATCAGAGTTCGATCTTCCACTGATGTTGGTCAGGTGGTGATCTGGGAAACGGTGAGAAACATCGACTGATTTAAATCATTATGCGCGATTTATTCGACTTCGCACCAAAAAAGCAACTGTATGCCGTGTTTGGCAATCCCATCTCCCACAGCCAATCGCCTCTGGTTCACCGTCTGTTTGGTAAACAAATGGGCATAGATCTCGAGTACCGCGCCGTTCAGGTCGATATCGGTGGGTTTGAACAGGCGGTCAGTGGATTTCAGGCAAATGGAGGCAACGGTCTCAATGTTACTGTTCCATTCAAAGTCAATGCATGGAAGCTGGTGGACGAACTGACAGATCGGGCCCGGCTGGCGGGCGCCGTCAATACGCTGACGATTGGTGATGACTTGAAAGGTGACAACACCGATGGTGCAGGGTTGGTGAAGGATATCGAATCCAACTTGGGGTTTCCATTTGAAGGTACGAGTGTTCTCATCATCGGTGCCGGCGGCGCGGTACGTGGTATTTTGCCCCCCATCCTGGCGCGGAAACCTGAGTCGATCATTATCGCCAATCGTACCAAAAGCAGAGCTGATGCGTTAGTCAATGCGTTTGCAGGATTGGGGAACGTTGAAGCGGTCGCACCAGACGCCGCACAATCAAGTGCTTACGATATCATCATCAATGCGACGTCGACCGGAATTCGCGGAGATCTGCCTGCCATATCGCCGCGAACCTTTCACGATGTCAAACTGGTCTATGATCTGGTGTATGCAAAGCGGCCGACCCGATTCATGGATTGGGCGGAAAAAAACGGCGTCGAGAAAATTCACGATGGGCTGGGCATGTTGGTCGAACAGGCTGCCGAATCCTTCAGGATATGGCATGGTGTCTCACCACAGACTGCTCAGGTGATCAAGACCGTTCGAGAACAGCTCTAGATTCTTTGACAGGCTGGAGACCTCATACAGACACGAATCCCCCTCGCGGAGAATGTTGCACTTCTGGAGCTATTGGTCCCCTCCCAGTCCTTTGGCGCGCTCGCGTAATACGAATTTCTGAATTTTGCCGGTTGATGTTTTTGGCAGGCCGCCAAATATCACCGTTTTCGGAATCTTGTACCTTGCCAAATGATCTCTGCACCAGTCAATCACTTCCTCAACCGTGAGCGATCGTTCGAACCCCGGTGTGGCAGTTACGAAAGCGCACGGTGTTTCACCCCATTTGTCGTCTGGTCGGGCGACGACCGCCGCTTCCATCACGTATGGATGACGGTAGAGTACATCTTCCACTTCGAGGCTGGAGATGTTCTCACCGCCTGAAATGATGATGTCCTTGGATCGGTCGCGTACTTCAATATACCCGTCTTCGTGAGTAACTCCCAGATCGCCGGTGTGATACCAGTCGCCGGAAAACGCTTCGTCGGTCGCTTGACGGTTCTTCAGGTATCCCCGCATCACAGTATTGCCGCGTACCATCAGTTCGCCCATTGTTGTCCCGTCCTGTGGTACGGGTTCCATGGAATCCGGATCCAATACCTTTACTTCATCCAGCGTGGGGTAACGTACACCTTGACGCGCCATCATGGCCGCCCGTTCACTCAGTGAACGTCCGTCCCATTTTTCCTGCCAGGCACAGACGGTTGCCGGACCATAAGTTTCCGTCAATCCATAAAGATGCGTAACGCGAAACCCCAGCTTTTCCATTTCTGCAATGACCTGACTGGGTGGGGCTGCTCCACCTGTTGCCACTTCAACCACCTGCTCGAACTTGATTTTCTGTTCTACGGGCGCATGCACCAGCATGTTTAACACGATCGGGGCGCCACACATGTGGGTTACCCGATTTTTCTCAATGGCAGGAAATATATGGACGGGGTCAACTTTGCGAAGACAGACATGAGTCGCAGAGACGGCCGTCACCGCCCAAGTGAAAGTCCATCCATTGCAGTGGAACATGGGTAGGGTCCAAAGATAAACACTGCTGCTGTCAAGCCGAAAGGTCAGTGCATTGCCGAGCGCGTTCAAATACGCGCCCCGGTGATGAAATACGACGCCTTTCGGGTTGCCGGTGGTTCCAGACGTATAGTTAAGACAGATGGCCTGCCATTCGTCTTCGGGTATCAGCCAGCGATCATTGGGGTCGCCCTCTTCAAGCAGTGACTCATAGTCGGTTTCACCGATGGGTTGTCCACCCTCGGCGTACGGGTCGTCAATATCGATTACCGTAATATCTGAATCGTACTGCTCGAGAGCCTGGCTGACGACGCCGGAAAACTCTCGGTCTGTCAGCAGTATTTTCGCCTCTCCGTGCTGTAGCGTAAAGGCGATTGTCGCCGCATCAAGACGGTAGTTGAGCGCGTTTAGAACCGCCCCACACATCGGTACACCATAGTGAGCCTCCAGCATGGCGGGTGTATTGGGTGACATGATGGCAACCGTGTCACCAATGCCAATACCTCTGTTGGCAAGTGCACTTGCCAATCGATTGCATCGATCATACAGCTCATGGTAAGTACGGGACAAATGACCATGAACGACGGCCACTTTGTCGGGGAAAATACGCGCAGACCGTTCCAGAAAACTGATTGGAGTTAAAGGGTGGAAATTCGCCGGATTTTTATCCAAGCCCTGCTCGAAAATGTTCACATCAAATTCATTACGACGGGGAAAGTGATTCGTGTCTGCCAGAAACCCCCATTTTCGCATGAATTTATCCGACGATGTTGATTTTTTTGACAGCTCGATTCCAGAACAATGTTGATTGTTGAGGGTTCGGTTTGAGCAGTTTGCTGAAAACCAGCCGTTATCTGCCGCTTCGCACGCGTTTCCCGCCAGCCGGCCGCCATCCAGCCCCCTTGTCGGGACCGGTTCACCTTTCCCTTGGCGCGCCCGCCGCCGTCAGGCGGCCCGCTTCAGCTGCCGCCGCTCCCGCGCCGGCAACTCGTCGCGCACCAGCACGCCATACCGATGCACGTTGAACGCCAACACCGATATCGCAACATCTTGAGTCACCTCCGTTTTTTTTAACATATTATGAAGTGAGCCTCAGCGAATACATTCCAACGGCTGATTGAAAAAATTGAGGCGTATGCAAGTTGCAGACGGCCGTAGGTATTGGCTCCTTTGAAAACGGAGGCACACAATTTTTCGTACAGGTTCATCAGATGTCAATGATTGATGCGTTAAAGCTAACGGTTCGGCTGCCGTCCAATACAGAAACTCGAAGTGGACTGACCATGACAGCCTGTTCGTCTTCCGTAAAGAATGTAGACCGTCGTCGGTTTATGGCGGCATCGGCTGGTGTGGTGGCTACATTTTCCTTACCCATTCCTAGAGGGTTCGGCCACTCCAATCCTCATCGTCTGGTCGCATCACTTTCAAAGGCCGCTTTGGTTATGGATCGCGGACCGGCCACTCAGGTCTGGGCTTTCAATGGCATGGTGCCGGGGCCTCTACTTCGCTATCGACAGGGAGACACTCTGAGTCTCGAGGTTGAAAATCAGTTGCCGCAGCCAACAACCGTTCACTGGCATGGGCTTCGGGTTCCAATTGGTATGGACGGCGTACCATACCTCAGTCAGGAGCCAATCAGGCCGGGCGAGTCCTTTCACTATGAATTCGAGCTGCAGGATGCCGGAACATTCTGGTATCACCCACACTTCTCCAGCTCCGAACAGGTTGGTCGGGGACTGCATGGTGTGTTGATTGTGGATGAAGACGAACCGGTGCCAGTCGATCGGGACGTGGTCTGGGTATTGGATGACTGGCGGCTCAATCAGGCGGCGCAGATTCTTCCTTTCGAACCCAACATGAGAGACTCGAGTCATAACGGACGGGTCGGTAATGTGGTCACCGTCAATGGCGAAATCGACGAAGTATTTGCCGTTTATTCCGGTGAGCGCTTACGGCTGAGACTTGTGAATGTTGCGAATGCCAGGACTTTCGCTTTGGACTTTCAGCAGCTGGTACCTTGGATTGTCGCATTCGACGGACACCCCGTCGACCCTCGGCGAACCGACGGGGATCTAGTGGTTGTCGGTGCTGGCCAGCGAGTCGATCTGATTTTGGACATTCCCGATGCACCAAATGCTGTCGATGTTGTGATCGACCGCGCCTATGGCGACGATTTCGCCTACGAACTCATGCGGCTGGTGCGTAGCGAAGGTTGGTCCAAGTCGCGGCAGAACTCAGCTCCAAAGCGTCTGATGGACAATCCCGTAGTGAACCCCGACCTTGCCGCCGGCGTTGAGCGATTCAGAGTGGTGCTGGAAGGAGGTGCCATGGGCACGATGACTGGTGCAACAGTCGGTGGAGAGCGAAAGACGATTCGCGAGCTGGTCGGCTTGGGCAAAGCGTGGGCGTTAAACGGTGTCGTGTCAGACGACGCTCATTCAGACCCTCCGCTGTTTACGCTTCGGTTGGGTGAATCGTATATATTTGAGATTGAAAACCGGACGGCTTGGGAGCATCCCGTGCATCTGCACGGACACAGTTTTCAGGTCATCAGTCGCAACTCTGAAACCGTGGCCGACTCAATTATGCGCGATACGGTTCTGCTGCAGCCGGAAGAACGGGTCGAGATTGCTTTTGTAGCCGATAACCCGGGCCGGTGGATGTTTCACTGCCACATCCTGGAACACCAGTCGTCGGGTATGACGTCTGTTGTCGAAGTCGCTTGATAACTTGTGAATGCCAGGGCTTTCGTTATGAACTTTCAGCAGCTGGCACCTTGGATTCTCGCATTCGACGGGCCTCCCGTCGGTCCTCGGTGCGCCGACGGGGATCTAGTGGTTGTCGGTGCTGGCCAGCGAGTCGATCTGAATTTGGACATTCCCGATTCACCGAATGCTGACGATCTTGTGACCGCCCGCGCCCGTGGAGACGATTCGATGGCCGCTTCTTCCCGGCCAACTACCTGAGCAGATGAGGAGTGCGGGTCAGTCAGCCATTGGAAGTGTTCGACGAGGTCCGCGACTTCGACTTACAGCACCATTGACAAATTCTTGGGTGAGTGGAACCGTTCCCAATCACGTTCACGTGCATACCAGCCCACTGCCCTGCTGCGCGAGTCCTACCGCGAGAACGGCAAAGGCAAGGCGGAGCTTGGACTGCGTGAGATTTTAGCCAACGTAATATTTCGCATGTGAACTAAGGTCTGCTGTCAACAGGCAAGAGCGATCAGCTCACAGTAAACTGGCCCATCATCCCCCGGTCCTCATGCTCCAGGATGTGGCAGTGGTACATGTAGGGAAATTGCACGGTCGCAGGATGATTAAAGCGAACGACTATTTCTGACCAGTCGTCGTCATCCAATACCACAATATCCTTCCAGCCCTGCTGGTCGGGTTGTGTGGCAGTGCCTTCCATTTGCTTGATCAGGAATGAACAGCCGTGCACGTGAAAAGGGTGTGCGCCTACGTTGGACCGGATGCGCCAGCGCTCCCAGACACCGCGCTTTACCTGTTCGTTAATGACGTTCATGTCCATCGCCTTGCCGTTAATGGCCATATCCATCATGGCGCGACCTCCATCATCGTTCTCCATGGTGAGGACAAAGTCACGGGTGCGCGCAATTTCATTTTCCCTGGGGTGGGCAATCGTAACCATTCGTTCAGGCAATGGTCCGGTCTGTGCTGACAGTGTTCTGTCGACTTTCAGGGTCAACGATGCCTGTGGTACGAATGCCTCGGATCTGCTCAGCATGTTCAGCAAACTTCTGAAAATACCTTCCATGTCATCGTCGAAGTCGTCCTCGAAAAAGATCAGCAGTTCAGCAGTATTGTCATCCGCCATGTCAACGATGATTTCACATCGCTCTCCGGGTGCCATCTCCATCATGGTCAACGGCACCGGTGATTCCAGGAAACCGCCATCGCTGGCAATTTTGTAAAAAGTGCGATTATCTGCAAAGCCAACCATGTAAAAGCGGGCATTGGCACCATTCAACAGCCGCAGCCGTACCTTTCCAGCCGGGACCGATGCGGACGGGTTTATCGCTCCGTTGATCACGACGGTCTCGCCAAACCAACCGTCTTCGCCCGCATCATTCAGTGAATAGACCAGGCGACCTTGCGCATCGAAGGTTCGGTCCTGAATGATAACAGGCAAATCGTCAACGCCGTAACGACGCGGAAGATCCATGGAGTCGGAAATGTCGTCATCAATGATGATCATGCCGGCCAAGCCGTGATAGACCTGGTGACCGGTCTTGTTGTGCGTATGGGAGTGATACCAGCATGTGGCTGCTGGCTGCACAATGGACAAGGCGGGTTCCCACTGGTCTCCCGGCGCTATTTCCAGCTGTGGCCCACCGTCAACTTCACCGGGTACATGCAAACCGTGACCATGAACGGCCACGCCTTCAGCTAGGGTGTTCTGATAACGTAGGTTGAGTTCACTGTTCTGCCGGGTCCGAATGGTTGGCCCCAAATAATCTCGGTTAAATCCCAGGGTTGGCGTCTTGACACCCGGTTTGAACGACCACTCGCCACCCCGTATTCTCAGGTCAACCGGCTCTCCTCCAGTTCCATCAATGAGTGCCGGTATCGGTAAACTGGAAGGTAAGTCTTTCGACCAAGTGGGCTGAAAACAGCCGACGCCCAGCAGAGCGGCACTGTTAACAAGAAACTGCCTGCGGGAAAGCATAAGCGACAAATCAGTTCTCCTTTATTCTGGATTTGTTAAAAAACGAACTGAAAATTATCCATCGAATTGCAATTTCCGGCCATTAAAATGATGACCAATTTGATTATTGTTGTAGCTTAATTTGGCCCAAACAATCAATCGAACAATAATAGTCGGAGCCGGTGGCCGGTGACTTCCGGCATTTGTCCGATAAATGCAAAGAGCTTGAAAATTCAACATGCAGGAATAACACCATGTTCGATGCGATAGAACAAATGCCCCACCGGCAAACGGTTTTGCACGTGTATGTGATTGGGAGCAGCCCCACTCACCCAAGAATCTGTCAATGGCGCAGTCCGTCGAAGTGGCGGAACTTGTCAAACACTTCCAATGGCTGACTGACCTGCAGTCACTTAACTGCTCAGGTAGTTGGCTGGGAACTAGCGGCCACCGAAATCGCGTGCATCCAGATTATTCTCGTCATCCTTGCCGATAAGCTCGGCATGGACATTGAACAGGCGGTGCAACGAATGGTGTCAATCTTATCGTACCTATTTGAGACTGAAAACTGGACCACTTGGAAGCCTCCCGTTCAACTGCACGGACACCGTTTTCAGGTCATCAGTCGCAACTCTGAAACGGTGGCCGGCTCGATTATGCGCGATACGGTTCTGCTGCAGTCGGAAGAACGGACCGAGATTGCTTTTGTGGCCGATAACCCGGACCGGTGGATGTTTCACTGCCACATTCTGGAACACCAGTCGTCGGGCATGGCATCTGTCGTCGAAGTCGATTAAACGAATCTAACGCCCGGTGCTTCGATCGAACGACCCGTGCGAAAAGGAGAAATTCGGCAGAAAAAAAGGTCTGCCATCCTGAGATGACAGACCAGACCAATAAGGAGGAGTATGAAAAAAGAAAATTCGAAATTAAGCGGCTTTGGCTTTAACAACCTTGGCTTCGGTGGCTGGAGCTGAAGCGAAAGCTTTAGTCCAAATCCCCAAATAAGCGTTACAGACTTCACTGCCAAAATCAATGGCCGACTGTGCTGACTTCTGAGCCTGCCCGACAACGAACTCGTTCCATGACTTCTGTTTCGCAGCATATTCGTCGAAGTTCCTGACGTTTGACCAATCAACGGCCTGTTCAGAAACATGCTGTGCGAAATTCTGACTGGTTTCGAAACCCCGCTTCACTGATTTGGACAGAAGCTCTGAATTGACGCTGAGCGCTTCGTTTACGAGATTGATGAATTTATTCTGCATGATGGTTTTCTCCAAAAGTATGTGTTTGTTGCAGTGCAATATATATCTTTACTTCCAAAAAATCAAGTCTTTTTTCAAAAAAATCTTTTTTTCGCGGTCAATCTTATACCGTGGTCATAAATACAAATAATATCAGTTTATTAGTAGTCAAATAACCAAGATTATTCCAGTTGATGGATTTATGCATTACTTGCTGAATGATTCGAATAAGGGCCTGAGTCATTATTTTGCCTTGCAATAATGTTGCTGTAAGGAGCGTATATTTGTGTCTGCGAACCGCCGCGGCCATTCAGGATTCAGCCAATTCAGTCGACCGCAGCAGTGGGATGGACCGAACACGATGCGCAGTCGTCCTGAAAGTTAGGACGCCTCTCTCAGATAGCTGGTCGGCCCGACTGTCCGAATGTTGTCCCGATGCCCAATACACAGAAGTCCTCACCCACCATGCGGTCAATTCACATAGCCAGAATGCACTCGCCCGATCTCATGCACCTGACGATTGGGTCGCAGACAGGTTGAACTGACGATTGGTCAAGTCTTATAATCAGCAAAAATATAAAACAGGCTTTGAACCTGATGTGCCAACCCAGTGTTCAGCCATTTCAGATTTTTAGCCTGTTCAACTCAGGGGATACATGAAGTGAAACTCGGCTTTGCATATCGCATAGCGTTGATGCTGGCGATTACACTTGTTGCCGGTACCGCGCTGACCAGTGCGCTCAGTCTACACAAATTCGAGCGCATACTTGCCGA
Organism: Arenicellales bacterium; assembly: GCA_965205205.1. GTDB lineage: Bacteria > Pseudomonadota > Gammaproteobacteria > Arenicellales > JAJDZL01 > JAJDZL01. The sequence goes on along the minus strand of CBDBFX010000002.1, from coordinate 1,304,980 downwards.
CCTGCTGACATCCAGGTTCGAATTCGTCGCCAACAATCTGCGCGATCGAATCGAAACTCAGATGGACCTCGGTCTGATGCTTAAGAATCTGGAGAATATCAACGAAGAGATGGAAGCGCTGCATCTCAATGATGAACAGATCCTTTCCATCGAGGTGTTTGATGAAAATGGCACGGTCATCTTCAGCACTGACCCCAGTTTCGTCGGAGATCTGGTGGCGGAAAACTGGGTTTTTTCATGGCAGGTCAACCGCGGCAGATCATCTTGGTCAATACTGGAAAAGGATGCCGGTGTCGTGGGTGTTGGCTTACAGAACAATCTGAACCAGAACGTCGGTTCAATCGCCTTGCGATACTCGCGCGAATTTCTTGACCAGAATGTTACCGAACAGATGGAGCGCCTGCTGCTGCTTGTTGGTATGGTTGCGCTGGTGATGACTGTACTGAGTGTTTTCGGCTGCACCACGCTGTTAAAGCGCTATTTCCAAGACTGGCGCAACATGCGCGAGGCTTTGGCGGACATCGGTTCGCAGAAAAACGATAGTGACAGTCTGGCCGAGGCGAACATGCGCCATCCGGAATTCAGGGCGTTTTCGGCATCGGCTTTCGATGCCTTCGATACGCTGGATTCAGCGACCAACGAGCTCAGAAGGCTTGATGAGGAGTCGGTATGACGTCTCAGCCCCACATGTCTGACACCAAGGTTCGCCAAGGTGCGGCGATAACTGATGTATTCCGCCGGGGTCAGCGCATCCTGCTGGTTCGATTGGTTCTGCTTGCGGTATTCGTTCTGGTTCTCGGTCAGTCGGCAGTTTCATGGTTCGCACTCGAAGGTTTTGAGAAAAAACTTGACCCGCAGCTGCATCAGAAGGCGGCTGCCGTCGGCAAGGCGTTGTCCAGTCAGCTGACTTATGCGATCGAGGGACTCAAGATCCCACCGGCCGAACTGGTCGGCGTGGAAGAGTATTTTGAGACCGTTCTGACGACCAACCATGACATCAAGTATCTTTCCCTGATTGACGAGTCCGGCGAACTGCTTTTCCTGAGCGGGATTTCGCGTGCCGAAATGGGTGAGATTCTAGAAGAACGGGTAACGAACGATGCCGCGGCGGGCACACTGTTCGTCTCACCGACCGGCGAGAACATCGATAGCGAGTTCGCGATCCCGGGAGGAACGGAAAGTAACACCGTTCTGCATGTGGGCGTCAGTGGTGAACGCGTACGCAGCCATCTCCGGGAAATATTCTGGGAAGTCATTACCATTGTCATCATTTGCTGGCTGGTTACCTTTGAGTTTCTTCTGTTTTTCATTGTCGCCCGAGTTGAAAAGCCGATGGATTCCATCTGGCGGGTTATGTCGGAAGGCGCCAGGGGCAACTTTTCCTCCTGGCTGCCGACTCGCACCAGTGACGAAGTGGGTCAACTCATCAACAGTTTCAATCGCGCCCTGCAGGATATTCGCCATCGCTACAGCGACTTTGTGTTTGATGCGCGGGAAACACAGAATGCGCAGATTGATCGTTCGATTGCGAAAAAAGTCGCCGCCGTCCATCAGCGCGTTCGCCAGCGCTTTAGGTTTGATGAGGGTGGTGTTCTGCAGATTGAGGCGGCCGATCGAATCCGGGTCCCACTTTTTCTGTTCATCTTTTCAGAAGAGCTGTCGCGTTCGTTTCTGCCGCTGTTCATCCAGCGATATGCGCCCACCGACCTGATGCTATCGGGCGATGTTCTGATTGGACTGCCCATCACACTGTTTATGATTGCGGCAATGATTGCCACACCACTCGGTGGGGGATTTGTCGACCGGGTGGGCGTGAAAAAAGTTTTTCTGGTTGGCATTGCCGCCGCCACCGCCGGATTCATCGGTAATTTCTATACTCAGGATTACTACGATCTGGTGGCTTACCGGGTCCTGACCGGCATCGGTTATGGCTTGGTATTTATTGCTTCTGAAAGCTGGGTGTCGCAGAATGCCCGCCGCCATCGCCGAGCGTCGGCGACGGGCGTATTCGTCGCCGCGGTGTTCGCAGGCATTATCTGCGGTCCGCCGATCGGCGGCATCTTCGCTGACCGCTTCGGATTCGAAGCAACTTTTTTACTCTCTGCACTGCTCGCCATTGTTTCGGGATTGATTCTTCTGCAGGTATTTCGCGCAACGGTATCGGCCAATGAACATTCCGATACGCAACAGACCCGCACGAATCTCATCTTGGACGCGCGCGGCTGGCTGGTCCTACTTAAGGATCTTCGGTTTGTTTCAGTGCTCATGTTCGCGGCGATTCCGGGAAAAATGATGGTGGCCGGGTTCATCGCTTTTCTGGTTCCACTGTATCTGACTGAACTTGGGCACGATCAGCCGTCAATCGGTCGAATTCTGATGCTGTACGGCATTGCGACGCTACTCTGTCTCACACTTGGCGCCCGCATTGCGGATCGGACGGAAAAGTATGGTTACATGGTCAGTTTGGGCACCGTACTGGCTGGCGCGGGCTGTATCGGAGCTTATTTCTCAAATTTATTCGGTGATCCATCCACTGCGGTCATTCTGGCGATCGGTTCACTGGGAGTGGGGCATGCGCTGACACTGACATCGCAGAATTCGATCATTCAGCAGGTTGCCGAGCGATATCGTCACACCCTTGGTCGGGCTTCAGTCATTGGCGCTTACCGACTTTGTGAACGGCTGGGCATGGTCGTCGGACCGTTGATCGCGGTCGCCCTCATCTCCGCTTTTGGATACCAGGGTGCGATTGTCGGTTTCGGAGTGATCCTGATCGGGTTGATCGTTCTGTTCGTACTGACCAATTTAAAGGCCGTTCATCATGCCACCGAGCCGGAGGCTGAACTGGCAAATGATTAGCATAGAGAAACTTCTCCGACCCGCACTGTCTGCACTGCTGGTGCTGTCGGGGTTCATTTTCTGGCCACAGAGTTCACTGGCTCAGACCGATCTGGCCAGCTACATGCGTCCCTACGAAATCTTTGCGGTGCTGTGGCGGGGCGAAACGGAAGTCGAAGCGGGTTTTCGCGATTATCTGAACCAGCGCGGCATCTTATACAACATGACCGTACGAAGTCTCGAACTGGACCGGAGCAATGCGCCACCCATTATTGAAGAGATTCGGCGAAAGAAGCCTGATTTGGTCTATACATGGGGAACCGGTACCACGCTTAGCATCATCGGCCCAATCGATGCTGAAGAACCGGCGCGGTTTGTACAGGGCATCCCCGGCCTATTCGTACTGGTTGCTTATCCGATCAGCGCCAATATCGTCGAGAGTTTTGAGAGCACCGGCCGGCCGTTGACCGGGGTGTCGTTTCTCGCGGCAATTGAGTCGCAGATCAAAGCCATTCTCGACTACGGTGACTTCAAAAAAATTGGTGTCATCTACGACAGTACCTCCAGCAACTCCAGAATCAACGTTGCTTCCTTGGAAGAGAAGGTTTCCCAATTCGGGTTAGACCTGGTCGTTTTGCCGATTCCGCTTGGTGACGAGGGGAAGCCTGATCCAGAAACCCTCCCCGGTCTCATCCGCACCGCCAAGTCGGAAGGCGTGGATGTGCTGTACATGGGACCTGATTCGTTTCTTACTCGTCATGCCGACGTCTATACGGCCGAAGCCATCGCCAACGGACTGCCGACATTTGCATCGACACAGGCGCCGCTTAAGGGGTCGCGGGCGATGTTCGGGCTGGTTTCTGACTACCATACGCTCGGTAAGTTGGCAGCGGTGCAGGCGGAGAAAATTCTCATCGGCAAACAGCAGCCGGAACAGCTGCCGGTGGCGAGTCTGTCGCGCTTCAAGTTATGGATCAACATTGATGTCGTTCGCGAAGTCATGTTGTATCCACCCATGAATGTGATTGCGATTGCAGACTTCAAAATGACGGCGGCCAACTAGCAGACGGAATCGGCGCAGTCTCAGAACCAGCCATGCAGATACGGACACGAGTCAGCCTCCTCAGCGTTTTGGTCACCATCATCGTTGGTGCAGTGATCGTATTTGCATCGATTCAGCGTGAAAACCTGATTGGCAAGCGTTTTTCCAATCAGATCATTTCCGATCAGCTGATTCTGTGGAACAAAATCAAAGACGGGCTGATCGATGACATGGAAAGTCTGGCGTGGGCGGTTAAACAGAACCGCTCTCTTATCAATGCACTGGAAAGTGGAGATTTAGTTGAGATTCAGCGGGTTGGCGCGCAAATTAAGGCACAGTTCGAGAACGAACCGGCGATTGATCGAGTCGACCTGATATTACCGGACGGTACGCTGGCGTATTCCTCCCATACTGCCGTATTCAGAAGTGCGATCGTATCCAATGCGGTCGTTCAACAGATGCTGGCAAGCGAATCAGCGTTCCGGGGAGTTGGCAACGATAAACAGCGCAACACCGCATTGGTTTATGGCACTCCAATCTACTCTGATGATGGAGGCGTGCTGGCATTGGGTGTACTCGGTCTGGAAATCGTCAATGCCCTGGTTGAACTGGAGGAAATTAATTTTTCCTCAGCCGTCGTCGTCAACCGTCGCGGGCGACTGCTTGTTTCAACGGGTGACAACCGATGGGATGAATTGAGCGATCTGATTGATATTTCAGAGGCGAACAGTCTGCAGACCATCGAAAGCAATGGCCGTTATTTTTCCGTCATCGTTCTGCCACAGACCGCCGAGCTCGGTGGCCTCGTCGGCCGTCTTCTCAATATCCGGGAAGTAACGGAACTGGTTCGGCAGCAGCAGCGGATCAGTCGCAATACCGCGATCGGAGTCTTTGTATTTCTTGCTTTCGCAATTGGCGGCATTTATCTGTATCTGGCGCACGCATTTGCCCCATTGAATGAAGGTGTGAGGGTGCTGAGTGCACTGAGCAAAGGCGATCTGCACACCCAGATCGAACACAACACCGGCAAAGACGAAGTGGGGATGATCGCCAACGCGGTGAACGTATTTCGTTCCAATCTGCTCACCCTGAATCGAATCCGCCGTTCCCGACAGCGCCAGCACGGTCGGCAGCAGAGGTTCATCCATCGAGAAATGCACAGTCTGGCAGACACTTTGGACGGCGATGAGCGCGTTGAGCTGTTAAATGAACTGCGGGAACTGGACAGCCTGGTGGAACAGAAGGCAGACCAGAAAACGAAACAGCTCAATCAAGTGAAAGGCGATGACGTCGACATGAATCAGCAGAAGGATTCCGACAGCCTGGCGATGCTGGCGGTTGCTTTTCAGGGAATGTCCAGTCGAATTCAGAACCAGCATCAGCGTCTGCGCGAAGCTTTGGCGACCAAAGAAGCGCTCATTGCGCTGCGCAATGAACTGAACATCGCCACCCGAGTGCAGCAGTCACTGCTGCCGAACAATGTGAATCTGTCCAGCGCTTACAATATCTGGGGTGGCATGTGGCCGGCAAAGGAGGTGGGTGGAGATTTCTACGATTTTTTCCCACTTGATGACAATCGGGTGGCCGTTGCGATTGCCGATGTGTCGGGAAAGGGCGTGCCGGCGGCGCTTTTCACCGTCATGTCGCGTACCATGCTGCACGCGACGGCTGCGTTTCTCAATTCTCCTGGCAAGGCACTGTCGGTCATCAACAATTTCCTCGAACGAAACAACAATGAAGGACTTTTCGTAACGGTGTTTTACGGAATTCTTGATTTGCGAACTGGCAGTTTCAAATATGCCAACGGTGGCCATAACCCACCTATAGTGGTTGATGACAGTGGCGCGCGTCCGCTGGACACGACCTCCGGCGTCGTGCTAGCGATGTTTCGAAACATCCAGTTTAAAGATCGCGAGATTGAGCTGAAACCGGGTTCTCGCCTAGTAATGCTGACCGATGGCATTCCAGAGGCATTCAATGCTGAAGACATCGCTTACGGCGACGATCGTCTGCTCCAGACGATTGAAAATTTGCCACAGCAGACGCCTGAACAGGATGTCAGATTGATTGTGAAAAATGTTAACGACTTTGTCGGCGACGCACCACAATTTGATGACATGGCCTGCGTCGTGCTGCATTTTAAAAACTACTTGGAAAGTAAGAACATGATTGATACCAACGGCAATGAGCAGCAATCGGCTTCTGGCGACGCTACGGAAAATGTGGCGGCGCTCACACTGGCAGTGGCGACCGACCTTTCCGAACTGGCTCGAATCGCCGATGAGATTGAGGTGTACGGTAAGCTTCATAATTGGCCGAATGAATGGATATTCAATGTTAATCTGTCACTTGATGAACTGATCACCAACATCATCAACTATGGATACCGGGAAGGCTCGGACACCAAGAACATTCAACTGACACTGCAGGTCATCCGCGGGAACCTGGTTGTCGAACTGGTTGACGATGGCGTCGAATTTGATCCATTCAGTGAAGTGCCTGAGCCGATAACGGACTCCTCACTGGAGGAACGGGCGATCGGTGGGCTCGGTATATTTTTCGTTAAATCCCTGGTCAACGAAACTAGGTATGAACGACAGGATGGCAATAACCACACGCGATTGGTATTGTATCCACCCACCTAAAGCGAGAAGCGCCGGGCATGAATGTTTCGCATTCCGCTGCTTCTGAGATGGAACAGTCATCTGCCATACGGGCTGATTGCGCGCTCAGGGAATGGTACGCGTCGATCGGTTTCCCCACCATCGAGACCCTGGAGTGGCATCACTACGATTCAATGATTGAAGCTGTTCAGGGCAGTAGCCGCACTTGGCCGACAAGCCTGCGTTTCAGCTACACGCATCCCGATTGGCTGCAGAACGAACGGTACAGCTTGGGTAAACCTTACACGGTCCCTCTGAATGCTTCCGATACGGGTGGTGACGGAGTGCCCGTCATTGCCATAGGCGGGCTGATCAATGTCACTGCGAGGTTTGACTTCATGGCGTTGGACTTATGGCCGCAAATCCGCGTCATTGGCCTGGAATTTGCGGGACGTGGACGCAGTGGATGGATGGTGGAGCAGTCTGACTACACCCTTGATGCGTACGTCGAACAATTGCGCCAGTTTGTTGATTTTCTCGAACTGGAGCGCTGTATTCTGCTTGGTTCATCACTTGGAGGCTCTGCCGCATTACGTTTTGCCGCCGCCTGCCCGGACCGCGTCGAACGAATCATTCTCAATGACAGTGGTCCTTATATTCCACTGAAGCGACGCGCTCGGCGTGCATCTGCGGTGGGGCGATATTATGTTTTTCGAACCCCTGCCGAGCTGTTCCGTCGCACGGGTGCCGCGACGCGGCCAGTGGGGCCTGCGCCGGATGCGGTATTGCTGCACAATTTTCACCACAAGACGCGCTGGTCGGAAGATGAAGGTGGACGAATCTACCGCCACGATCCGCGCGCCACACTAGCCTACCGGACGGAAGCGGTTCAGGATCTGGATTTATGGGACGAATGGAGCTGTCTGAACTGTCCGGTCCTGTTGCTGCATGGCACCGATAGTGACGCCACTTCCTGCGAGACCATCGATCGCATGCGCGGTCAGTTGCCTTTTTCTGTGATTCACGTTGAAAATGCAGGCCACACCCCATCGCTTGGTGACTATGGACTCAATCAGCTGATCGCTGAGTGGTTGGCTTCCGATCGCCCTTTCAGCCGGGATATTCATTTCCAAGCCCGCTACAGTCCAACAAGGTTGCTTTATCCTGATGTCTGACGAACGGAATGATTTATCCCATTGTGGCTTTATGTTTCTACGGCATGGCGAAACTTTGGCCAACCACCTTCAAATCGCGTGCGGTGGTGACCGCGAGATGGAAATCATGGATTCCGGGCGGCAGCAGGTCAAGTCGGCTGCTACGGTGATGCGGAGTTTTGACTACATTCCACAACTGATTATCACCGGCAGTCTGCAGCGAACGGTGGAGAGCGCGCGGATTGTACAGTCCGTATTGAATCCGATTGCCGAGATCCTGATCGATCCCGATTTAAATGAACGCTTCCTGGGCGACTGGAATGGACAGAGTCACAGCATTATCAATCCACTTATGCTGGCCGGAGAGGAGCCGAACAACGGTGAGAGCAGAGCAGAATTTCGCACTAGGCTGATGGGGAGTTTCGACCGGTTACGGAAGCATTTTACGGAATGGCCGTTGATCATCGGCAGCCGCGGCACTGCGCGAATTCTGTTGGAAGCCGTTCAGGATCCAGGTGCAACGAATTTTCCGAATGGGAAACTGCTAAGGGTACACCTCATTGAAACCGGTTGTTTCGAAGTGAAACGGATTGAGAGACTGGAACCTTCCCGGAATCAAATCGGTTCGAAGCTCAGTTCTGCCACCCGCATTGAATGAGTTTTTTTAACCGCTTTTTTTACTCACTCGAGTTAGTCATATGTTCCTGTACCGCAGCGTCAAATCTGCGTTCTGGCTTCAGGTGTTTTTCCCCTCCATTGAGGACGATGTCATTCAGTGTGCTCCTCGGCAGGATCGGGCGGGCCAATCTGCTATGCGTCAGGTATTTGATGCTGGCATTTCCACTAATGGCAAATGCCTTGTCCGTCTGGTTGCCATGCGACATTCCCTTGTAGATGCCGGAGTAGTCGTAATCTCCCGTTTGCAATAAGTCATAGAGGCTGCGAACATGGCGGGCAACCTCCCTGAAAGTCCTGGTCATTGTGCTGGTATCTACAGTCCTGGAAGGTCTACCTGTCCCCTGCATCCTAGTCATCGTGCCGGTATTGTTGTGTTCCTGTACAGGGATACCCATCACCGCGACATCGGACCAGACGAATACATCAAAGCATTGCTCGCACAATTTCAGTGACTGTCCCTTGGTGCGCCATATCGGTTGGATAAGGAACGGCCGCTGTATGCATTCAGATATTTTCAAGGTATCCCGCAGTGCGTTATATATCTGTCGTGAATGCCTGATTACTTCCACCTTATTGTCCCAGCTGGATACCAAATTGTATGCAGGGCGGAGCACACTGATGACTTGATCCCTGATTGACTGGTTTGCTGGGTTGTTGATCAGGCTGTACGCAACTCCCATCATGGCATGAGCGGAACTGACTGGCCGCATGACCACTTCCGGGCCCCACTGGCTTTCCGGTTTATTCGAGGTGCTACTGTCAGGCACTACAGTCAATTTCACTTCAAGCGGTATGGACTGGATGCCGTTCAGGGAAACTACTAGGTCGATATTGTCAACTTCATTGCGGGAAAATGCAGCATATGGGCCAAAAGACTCCTCGAACTGATAGAACGGTGACTGATGATCCTCGCCCACGATATCGCCCATGCTCCACACGGTATCGTCTGTTACAGTATCCCCTCCCACCATGCGAACAGAGACGGGAGGAAGATCGTTATCCCGCATATACAGGCACAAGGCCAGCGGAAATGTCGAATTAAACTGGTTCTTTCCCCATAGGGCAGAATCTGTTCTTGTCGAGTTTTCCGGGGTAACCCCGTAAAGACTTGGACTAGCGTTGTCTCGCAGCATCAATGATTCCAGTGCCGACAAAGGAAGCGAGATTTACCGGGACTGCGTTCCCTATCTGCAATTCTGCGTCAGCGTTCCTGTCATCGGCATTCCAGTCCCATGATTCCGGGAATGTCTGTATTCGGCTGCGCTCAAACGATGTCAACGGCCTGACTGTTGAAGGTGGCGCACTGTCTAGCCGGTTTCCTTGGTATCCGGGTGGAACAGGTCGGTTCACCCCTCGCACCGTAGGTGATGGCTCATGTACGGAAAAAATGCTACGCCGAGAGTAGTTGCGGGGATGCCTATAGTAAAACTCAATGTCTATCGAATCGCCCAAGTACTCTTTCACTGTAAGTCGCTCTTTGGTTATGCGATTTTCAAGAGAGCGGATAAATCGCTTGGGTGCTGTCTGGTTGCGGATCGCGCCAAAAGCAAAAAACCGTTTCCTCGCTTGAGGTACGCCGCAGTGACTGGCATCTAGGACGATTTCAGATATTTCATAGCCCGCACCCACCAGTATTCCTTTAGTTTCCTCGTAGGTGCAACTCAGGCGCACTCGCGGTACATTCTCCATCAGGAAAAACCGAGGCTTACAAGCAGCAACAATTTTTCCGAAGGCATTTGTCAAATTTGCTCTACCGCCTTCAACCCTTTTTCCTGCGCTGGAAAAATCCTGACACGGAGGTCCGCCAGCTATGATATTTGGACGGATTTGCTTGATTTCAGATATGGCTTGCTTTGTGTCCGAAAGATCAAACCTGTCGGCATGATCCATCAGGTTTCTCCGATAGGTTTCAATCGCCGTTTCCCAATTGTCGAAGGCGGCAACCACATCAATCCCTGAATCCAAAAAACCCGCGCTCAATCCCCCAGATCCGCAGAACAGGTCTACCGCCGTGAGGCTCATCCCCGAGCACCTCTGGGCAGGCCGTTTTCTACAATCAGGTCATCGTACCGGAGACGCTTTCCCTGCATTCTCTGGACGATACCGTCCATTTGGTTAATAGAATCCCGCCTCCGGTCGTTATGCCACCCTACAAACTCCGTAACGAAGCGGTCAAGATGCTTCGAGGACATCTTGTGATAGATACCATGATAATGCCGTTTGAGCATCGTCCAAAAGCTCTTGATACCGTTGGTATGGGTCTGTCCCTGATCATAATCTGAAACCGAATACTTGATGGTTTTATGGGTGGATGGGAGGTAATTGTACACCGTCGCATCATCGGTATAGGCTTTAGCTTTCTTCTCGGTATGTACATAAATAAACGGACGCAGGTCTTTCTTTGTGGTGGTGTTGACTAGCTCTGCCCGCATTTCGTTCGTGTCGTGATTCTTGATGCCGACAACCGCAACTTTATTACCATCCAGTCCCCGACCTGCGCCTTCATCCGTGAGTTGCTTGCGCTTGGCGTTGCTCATATTCTTCCACTTGCCGCCTGCATAGGTTTTTTCGTCAACCTCTGCTGGACCGATGAACTGGCCGGTTTCGGATTCAAACGCTATCCGCAACCGGTGAAACATGAACCAGGTAGCTTTGTGCCCAATTCCCAATTCCCGGTGAAGTTTGATGGACGATATCACTTTGATATTGAGGGTGAAAAGGTAAATGCCTACCACCCAATTTCGGTGCTTGATTTTCGACCCTTCCATCGCTGTACCAGTTTTCATGCTGTACATTGGCTTACCGGGACACTTCCGGCAGTGGCACGTCATGGTGGGATGCCTGATGTTGCACTGGACTTCGGCGGTTCCGCAGTGCGGGGCAGACCGAGCCGTTCGGCCAGCGTCTCTCTTCAATCCATTCCTGTGCAATCTCTTCCGTGCCGAACATATCGGCAATTTGAAGAGGGGCAGGCCCGTTGCAGGAGGATTTCCCGGGTACTTTTGTGATCATGTCAAGAGCCTTGAGGATTTACTGAATAGTAACAAATTAGCGTGATGATGTCAAAAGTTAATGTGACTATCCGGTATAACCCCCCCCAATCAAATCGGTTCGAAGTTCAGTTCTGCCCCCCCCCCACTGAATGAGGCCTTTCAGCCGCTTCTGTTACTCACTCGATTCACACTGCTCAGTCTGAATCGGTGAGTGAATCAATCAGACCCGTTTTTTTGTACACCTAGATTTTTTCGAGGGCTTCGTCACGTGTGTTATGGATATCAATAATGTTGCCAAATCCACTGATCTCAAACACCTCTTTGACCGCCGGTGCAATGGCGCAGATGGAAAAATGAACGCTTCTGTTACTGAGCGTTTTCGCTAGTAGCAGAATGACACGCAGTCCTGCACTACTGATGTAATTCAATCCGCTCAGTTCCAAGATGACGGGTTGACTCGACTCACCAATGGTCTTATCAATCGATGCCTGAAAATCAAGCGCATTCTGTCCGTCTATACGGCCGCTCGGCATCAGAACTATCGCACCATTGACCTGTTCAGTTGGAATTTCCATCAAATATCCTCCGAAATTGAAATTTGTTTGTTAGCAGTCTGACTGACTAGCGAAATTTCATCTAATTATACTACGATCAGTCGGATGTGTCGTGATCCGGCATGATCATAAATTCGGGATAAGCTTCAATTCCCAGCTCGGCAACATCCTGTCCAAGTTCTTCCACATTCGCCGATACCCGTGCCTTCATCGTCAGATCCAAAACTTTCCAGACGATCAATGAAATGACAAACACAAAAGCGCCAATCGCAAGAACCCCTGTCAGCTGCACCCAAAATGTCCCACCGCCAGCGATGCAGACAGCCAAAGTACCCCAGATGCCGGCGAATAGATGCGCGGGAATGGCGCCGACGACATCATCGATTTTCAGCTGTTCCAGGAATTTTACCCCAGCGGTACTGATCAGACCGCCAATTCCACCGATCAGGATCGCCCACTGGTGGGACACAATGTCCGGTCCTGCGGTGATCGCCACCAAACCTGCAATCGCCCCATTCAGGCAGGCAAGCAGGTCGACGCGTCCCAACAGCGGCCGGGAGACAATCATGGCAACCATGACGCCGGCTGCCGCAGCGAGATTGGTATTGACCAGAATGACGCTCATTGAAACAATGTTGATCGCTGAATCCATAGCCAGCTGCGATCCGCCGTTGAAACCAAACCAGCCCAACCAGAGTATGAACACGCCGAGCGTAACCGCTGGAGTGTTGGAAGGCGGCGTATTCTTTACCGAGCCATCCTTACGAAATTTCCGCGCTCTGGCTCCGACCGTTATCGCTCCCGCCAAAGCCGCCCAGCCACCGGTTGAATGAACAATGGTTGAGCCGGCGAAGTCTTGAAATCCCAGCTCTGAAAGCCAGCCGCCGCCCCAGGTCCAGGCCCCGACGATCGGGTAAATGAGGGCCGTCAGGATCAGGATAAAAACAAAAAACGTCCATAGTTTGACCCGTTCGGCCAATGTGCCGGAGACGATGGATGCCGTGGTTGCGACGAAAACCATCTGGAAAAACCAGTCGGACATGGATGAATAGCCTGACTCAAGAACGGAAGCCAAGACAGAGCTGTCACCACCTAGGAGAGCAACTTCGTTCGCCGATGAATTGTAGAAAAGCTTGAACGTCCCTACCAGTCCGCTAACATCGAGATACATGAGGTTGTAGCCGATGACGTAGTAGGCCAGCCCGGCAATGGCGTACAGTCCAATGTTCTTCAGGCAGATGACCGACGCATTTTTGGTTCGGACAGATCCAGATTCCAGCATGGTGAACCCGGCACACATCCACATGACCAAAGCACCCCAAAGAAGAAATGAAAAAGAATTGAGGATAAATCCAGTTTCACCATTAGCGGCGGTGGCGGCGGGTGCGAAAAAAAATAATGCTAGCGCGGCGGGTATACCAATTCTGAATTTTGCTGAGCACATGATATCAAAATCTCATTGAATGGCCGAGTTGATGATGGCATCTGACGAACTATAGGCTGATTATAATCACTTGATTTTAACGCGTGCTGATAAATTCGGGTGCTTTCCCATATAGCATAACGATTCCAGTATCCCAAGTTTTCACAAGTGTCTTTACTGAAACTTTCCAAAAATCATTTCCGTAACATTCAGCCCGAGAACCAATGACATAATGACTGTCAATCGCCACATCTAAGTTCTGTTGCGAATTCAGACCTCGGGCCAATTTTAAAGAATCGTCTATAAGCCAAATCACAAATCGGTGTGCGATGGGAGTGTTGTATCAGACAAAATTAGGGTAGTTTTTTACACGGCTAAATTTCAAGTTTGTTTCACAGCAAACCTCACGCGGAATTGTGAGGTATTACTAATTTCCAGTTGGTGTAACCTGTAGATTGTGAACAGGCGGCTCCATTTATTCGAATTGGCTGTGCTTTAAATCCCAATGAGTAGTATTTCAAACTTCCTAATTACCGTGAAAAATAAGCGGCACTTGTGATAGACTAATAATATCATAATTCACTGATAATGGAGAGATATTAAATGGCTCGCAATGCAATACAGTTTCAGAAAGGCATCAGTCTGACCGACTTTTTAAAGAACTACGGCACCGAAGAGCAGTGCTTTCAGGCGCTGTTCCGTTGGCGATGGTCGAAGGGCTTTGTCTGTCCGCACTGCGGACACGATCGGGCCTGTCTGCTGACCACCCGCCGGCTGCAGCAGTGCTATCGGTGCCACCGCCAGACCTCGGTGACGGCCGGCACCATCTTCAGTTCCACCAAACTGCCGCTGACAGTGTGGTTTCTGGCACTCTACCTGCTGACGCAGAGCAAAAAAGGCGTCTCGGCGATGCAGCTGCACCGCGAGCTGGGCATTTCCTACGATGCGGCCTGGCGGATCAAACATAAACTGATGCAGGTGATGATGGAACGCGATGACAAACATCAGCTGGAGGGTCTGGTGCAGATCGACGATGCCTATCTCGGTGGTGAACGAAGCGGTGGCAAACGCGGCCGCGGGGCGGCAGCCAAGACGCCGTTCCTGGCGGCCGTGCAGACCAACGACCAGGGGCATCCGCTCCGCATGAAGTTGAGCGTGATCAAAGGTTTCAGGAGCTCGGAGGTCGCCGCCTGGGCGAGGCGGCATCTGGCGGACGGCACGGCGGTCTGTTCCGACGGACTGCCCTGTTTCAACGCCCTGAGCGAGGCCGGTTTCGAGCATCAGGTGGTGGTCACCGGCGGTGGCAAAGCCAGTGTCCAGAAGCCTGAGTTTCACTGGGTGAACACCATGCTCGGCAACATCAAGTCGGCCATCCGCAGCACCCATCACTCGGTCAGCGGCAAATACGCGCACCGGTATCTGGCGGCGTTCGAGTACCGCTTCAACCGCCGGTTCAAACTGCCCGATCTGATCCCACGATTGGCTTATGTGGCACTCAGAACGCCACCCATGCCCGACAGACTGCTAAAGTTAGGCTTAATATAAACGGTAATTAGGTCAAACTTTATGATGATATAACCATTGAGCGTGTCGGTTTCGATGAGTGTCTGGAAGACATGACAGCTGCACCTACTGACAGTCGGACCGCAATCGCTCGCTGAGGTGCCTCGCCCTGCCGCTGGCCGCTTAGATCCAATTCCGACTGCGTTTGGTGCGACTGAAAACCGCCTCATTCCTGCATCTAACCCATGCTTTAAGTACTCTTCATTGCTCAAAATGGAGACAGCGTAATTGCCTCTTGAATTTTATCCAGCTGACCCCTACATTAAAATTAATAAGCATCAATTGGAGATTTTATTGTGGCAGAATCTGAAATACATAAACGATCCAAAAAGCAAGCCGCTGGGCGCGGCGGAAAAACTGAGGTCCCATTAAAAGGGAAGAAGAGACTTGACGCTTTAACCAAAGGCGGCGGTCGAGCCACAGAAATTGAGCTAAGTAGTACAAAAGAGGAAATCAGGAACGCAGTCGAACGTCTAAAAGAAAGTGGTGCGAAGCAAAAAGTTCTTCGAGTAAATCAGAAGAATATGGACGTAGCTATTGATGCAATGAAGAATGCTGACATCAGCGGAACGGTTACAAATATAAAGGGCTCAAAAAAACGCCATGTACGAAAATCCAAGAAGTAGTAAAGGCGATTCAGATCTCAGACTTTCCAGTGTAGGTAGCTATCAAGATAACTTGACGCATCCCTTTGAACCGTCTAAGGTTGATATTGATGGCCATGTCAGGAAGTCTGAAATAACATTGCGGTTACGCCATTGATGTTCGGTACCGCAATCTCAAATCCCTGAAATTAGAGTCTTGGCCGACTGACGGTGTTCGGCCATCAGCTGCTGAAGATCGAGATCGATGATGCTACCGTCTGCAACTCGCCACTCCCCGGCAATCATGACGCGGTCGGCCTGATGAGCTCCGCAGAGCACGATGGCGGCCATCGGGTCTCCGCTACCGGAGAAGCGCGGCTCATCCAGTCTGTATAGTGCCAAATCCGCCTGACGTCCCACTTCGATTCTGCCAATGTCGCGTCGCCCCAGGCACTGAGCAGACCCTTCAGTTGACCATCGTATGGCATCAACATGATTCACTCGCCGCGCGCCGTAGCGGAGCTTTTGCACCAATAGCGCCTGACGGACCTCCTGGATCAGGTTGGCGGCGTCATTGGATGCGGAGCCGTCAACCCCGATACCAATGTTCACGCCAGCCTGCTGGAGATCCACCGCGGGGCAGATTCCTGATGCTAGGAGCAGGTTGGAGCTCGGGCAGAGCGAGACCGACATGCCTGCGCGGCCGAGGCGCTCCATTTCATCAGCTGAAAAATAAATGCCATGAGCAAGCCACACCCGATCGGAGAGCCAGCCGGTCCGCTCCAGATAATCCAGCGGGCGGCACCCATACTGGCGTTCGCAGAATCTGTTTTCGTCTTCGGATTCAGCCAGATGAGTGTGAAGGCGGACGTTCTTCTCGATCGCCAGCCTGGCGGTCTCGGTCATAACCCGCTCAGTGACCGAAAACGGCGAGCACGGCGCGAAAACGATATTTTGAAACGAACCTTCCCGGGCATCATGATAGGTGTTTGCAACCCGCTCGCAGTCGGCGAGAATCGTTTCTTCATCCTGCACCGTTGACTGGGGTGGAAGACCACCCTCCTCCACTGAAAGATTCATACTGCCGCGCGACAGAACGACTCGCATTCCGATGTCCCTGGCGGCTTGGATCTGAACATCGATGGCTTCCTCCAGGCCAAGGGGAAATACATAGTGGTGGTCGACGGCAGTCGTGCATCCGGAGAGTAGCAGTTCGGCCAACGCCAGCCGTGTCGCATGATGAAGCTGTTCAGGTGTCAGCCGCGCCCAGATTGGGTACAGCACCTTGAGCCAGTCGAACAGTTCCCTGTCAAGTGCGGTCGGACAGGCTCGGGTCAAGGTCTGATAGAAATGGTGATGGGTGTTGATCAAGCCCGGAAGCACCACATGTTCGGAGGCGTCGAAGATCCGGTCATAAGGCAAATTTGGCGTTGCACCTTGATTGACGCATTCTGCAATTCTGCCGCAGTCAACGACTATGCCGCCATTTGCATTGTCTGCGAATATCGCCAGGGGATTCTTGATCCAGGTTCGCATGCTTGAAACTCGAATTGGCTGTCTATTTCGTCAGCCGATATGATTCCGCTGAACAGTCGGGCCCCACGTAACTCGAAGTGTAATGATCAGTATGGTCAGCAGCAGTACGAATGCGCTTTGATGAGTCAGGGCGATTGGCAGATGAACTTGGCTTAACAATGTCATAACCCCAATCGCGAACTGCAGTCCGGTTGCCATCAATACCAGATCGGCGAGTCGTCTCAGCAGCGGTTGGTGCGTTCTAAGGCGACCGGCCCACAGCGCCACTGCGGCGATAATCACCAACGTCGCACTCCAGCGATGAATGAACTGGATGGTTACGACATTCTCAGACAGATTCCGCCACCACGGTTGCAGCGACCCCAGCATCGAGGGAATCAGCTCGCCATTCATGTCGGGAAAGGTGTTGATGACGAATCCAGCATGGGTGCCTGCCATAAATCCACCGCTCAACTGCATCAGTGCGACGCAGCAGAGGCAGACAACTGCCGTTTTCCGAAAATAGGGCATCTGTGGATCATCGATTGGGCGGTGCATTGAAAGGAGTCCGACCGCCAACCATAATACGTAGCCGTATAGCAGGATGGCCAGCGAGAGGTGTGCCGTCAGACGGTACTGACTGACGGTGGGATCATCCGTCAGACCGCTGCTTACCATGTACCAGCCGAGCAGGCCCTGCAGACCTCCCAGTATGAAAACCGCACTCAGCCTTAAGGTCAGGGCGGGTGAGAACCAGCGGCGGGCAAGAAAGTAAAGAAAAGGCAGAAGAAATGCCAGAGCCGTCAGCCGCGCCATCAGTCGGTGGATGTATTCGATCCAGTAAATCCTTTTGAATTGATCGAGCTGCATTTGCTGATTGACAGACTGGTATTCCGGATAGCGCTGATAGTTTTCGAATTCGGTCCGCCATTCTTCCTGTGACAGAGGCGGGATGACGCCGGAAATCGGTTCCCAGGCGACGATTGACAACCCCGAATCGGTCAGCCGCGTGTAACCGCCGACTGCGATCACCATGTAGATTAGCACGCAGACCGCCAACAGCCACACGGCAACAGGCAGGGGATTTCTATTGAGAGGAATCAGCACCTGGGATCAGCACTGCACAGTCTGCCGCCGCTCAGTCTGCGGATTTTTGAAAAATCAGCGTCGCGTTGGTACCGCCGAAGCCAAAACTGTTCGACATGGCGACATCCAGTTCCACATCTTCGATCAACTCTCGGATGATTGGAAAGTTTTCCGCCGCCGGGTCAATGCAGTCGATGTTGATGGATGGACTGATGAAGCTGCCGTTCATCATGAGCAGGGTGTAGATGGCTTCATTGACTCCAGCTGCGCCCAGTGCGTGCCCGGTCAGAGATTTGGTCGAGCTGATTCGTGGAGATTCATCAAACACTTGGCTGATCGCTTCAAGTTCCTTCATGTCGCCAACCGGCGTGCTGGTGCCGTGAGCGTTAATGTACTGAACCGGCCGGTGAACGGTTGCCAGTGCCAGTTGCATGCAGCGCACGGCTCCTTCACCGGAGGGTTGCACCATGTCGAAACCATCGGAGGTTGCGCCATAGCCGACCAGTTCCGCATAGATCCGAGCACCGCGCCTCACTGCCGATTCCAGTTCTTCCAGCACCATCACACCGCCACCACCCGAAATGACGAAACCATCGCGGTTTGCATCAAATGGTCTCGACGCAGCTTCGGGCCGTTCGTTGTAGCCACCAGACAGTGCGCGCATGGCGTCGAACATCATGGTCATCGTCCAATGAATTTCGTCGCCGCCACCGGCAAAAACAATGTCCTGCTTCCCCATCTGTATCTGCTCCATGCCGATACCGATGCAATGAGCGCTCGTTGCGCACGCCGAACTGACTGAGAAATTGATACCGCGTATGCCGAACATTGTGCTGATGCAGGCGGCGTTCGTACTTGACATCGTACGAGAAACGACGTACGGCCCGATGGCTCTGACGCCGCGGGACTTCAGCAGCGCGGCCGCTTTCTCCACATTTTCCGTTGAGGCGCCACCTGAGCCCATGACGCAGCCGGTGCGAGGGTTGGAAATGAGGTCTGCCGGCAGGGCCGAGTCCTTGACCGCCTGCTGCATGGCAATGTAATTGAAGGCGGCGCCGTCACCCATGAATCGTCGCGCCTTGCGGCTGATGCCACTGTCGAGATCGATGTTGATGCCGCCATGAACCTGGCTTCGAAAACCGAGTTCCTGATATTCGGGTACAAACGTCACACCGGAACGTCCGGTGCGCAATGACTCGGTCACTTCGACGCAGTTGTTGCCGATACTGGAAACAATGCCAAGACCCGTGACTGCGACGCGTCTCATCTTCATAGTTTGAATAGACCGACCCGCAGGTCGGCACCGGTATAGATCTGCTGTCCGTCGGCCTCGACCACACCGTTCGCGACTCCCATGATCAGCTTGGAGGATATGACTCGCTTAACATGAATGCGATAAGTCAGAATCCGATGATCCTGGTTGACTTGGCCGGAAAATTTTACATTTCCAGAGCCCAGAGCCCGACCGCGACCGGGTTTGCCCAGCCAGCCCAGATAAAAACCAACCAACTGCCAGCAGGCGTCCAGCCCCAGACATCCGGGCATCACCGGGTCGCCCTGAAAGTGGCAGTCGAAAAACCAAAGATCGGGACGAATATCAAGTTCAGCGACGAGCGTACCCTTATTGAAATCACCGCCATCCCGAGTGATTCGGGTGATTCGATCAAACATCAGCATCGGTGGCAGCGGAAGTTGCGCATTGCCCTCGCCAAACAGTTCGCCTCGTCCGCAGGCCAGCAGATCATCATAATCATAACTCGATTTTGGTACATAAGCATGCGGCATATTCAATCCGAAATACAGACCGAGAACTTAAAGCTTCAGATAAGGTCAGGCGGCACTGGAATCAACGAATACTGCGTGCAGCCGACGCGGTCCGTGCGCGCCATATTGAATCGTCTGTTCAACATCAGCCGTTTTGGAAGGCCCGGTAATCATGTGAATGCCGCGTGCAGGTCTGCCGTTTCTCTGCATTGCCAGGTCAATGGCGTCGTCCAGGTGTCGAACCAGCTGTCCGAAGTCCAATACAACCACATGATTTTCCGGCAGATAAAGGTGGGTTGAAGAGACCGTGGAAGAACTCGCTATCAGTATGGTACCAGTCTCGGCGATGGCGCAAACGGCATCGGTTACCGCGACATGATCGGTCCGGCATGCTGAACGCCGTTCAATCGTCCAGTCCTTCGGCCAATCAAGCCGCCGGAGAAAGTCCGTATCGCCCATGACCATCTTGGTTGGCAGTGCGTATGAAGCCAGAAATTCTTGCACGGCGTCGGGGATCTGCGAATACTTGGAGACAATTTTGCAGGTGCCCTTCACCGCCGTGTGTTTTTCGACGAATCGCTCGATGAGCGCACCATCGACCACGGGGCGGGGTATGGATGTCGAGTGGGTGGCGTCGTAGCGACGCTTGATTTCAGCCCGCGCGGCACTGGAAAACTGCGCCTGCGCACGGCGAATGCGACTGAACACCTGTGATTTTGCATTGGCAGAATCAATGATCAACTGAATGCACCTAGTCCAACAGTAGGTAAGCCCGACAAGAGTCAGTCATTATAAATCCTGTTCACCAGCTCCTGTGAATTACCACGAGCGGTCAGCGTCAAGACGTTTCACCACACTCGCCAGCGGTTCTTCGCAATGAGTATTGAACCAGTCTTCAATCAGCCGGTAGGCGATCGACAGTGGTGTTGGCAACCGAAACTCGTCGTTTGTAAGTCCGTCGATCACTTCGTCGACGCTGCGCCAGTGCGCCTCCTGTAGTTCGCCGTCGTTCAGGATGATGGTCTCACTGGCCGCGGTCGCCGTAAATCCCAGCATGATGGAGCCTGGAAACGGCCAAGGCTGTGAGGAGTGGTAATGCATCCGCCTGATATCGATGTTGGTCTCTTCATGAACTTCCCGAGCCACCGCCTGCTCGACGCTTTCGCCCGGCTCAACAAAGCCCGCAATGACCGAGAAGCGTTTGGGCGGCCAGGATTTCTGTCGTCCAAACAGACATTTCCCAGCCCGGCAGACGGCGACGATGATGGCCGGGTCAGTTCTCGGGAAGTGCGTGGTTGCACATCCGTCGGATGAACATTGGCGGACGTGTCCACCCTGTTTTGGAAGTGTTCGGCACCCGCATACCCCACAGAAAACGTGCCGATCATGCCAGTTGAAGATGGCTTTTGCATAAGACAGAAGCGACGCATTGCGAGCCTTGAGACTGCGGCCGATTTTTCTCAGATCAATGAATTCCAGCGTCTCTTCGGTCATCTGCTGTGCGGTGTGGGGATATTCGATCGCAGTCGCAAAATAGTGCTTGGATTTTCTCGAACCCAGGTAAACGGTCTGCTTTATTGTGAGCGCCAGCCGGTCAATATCATTACCTTTCAGAAAATGGGGTGCGGTTCGTACCCCGGTTCGTACCAGAAAGCGGTTTGACGAATACACCAGGTGCCGGGACGAGGGCGCCGACTGCAGAGCCTGCAGCCAGTCCTGATTCTTGCGATGCTTGACTTTGCGGTCTAGGTCACTGTAGGTGAATACATTCAGCAACGAGCGTTGGAGTTCATCCATTTAACTGGGCAGGTGGGAAGAGACGAATTTCTTTACATTTTTGAATCGTTTCGCCAGCGGTATCTCCGGGTGTAGACCAGGTACCTGGGTTCGATCATCCAGCCAGGCGATGGCGGGCTTATTATAGCGAACCGCCAGTTCGGCCTCAGAGGCGGTTCCCAGCTGTCCCGGCAGAATCACCAGTACATCGCTGCTCAGTACATTGATGTGATTTCTGGAGGTCATGTTCACGCCCCGTTTCCCTGAATCGGGCAGGTGCGTCAGAATGGGCAGTTCAACCCAGGGGTTGGGATAACCTTCCGTCGTCTCGCAAGCACCGTCGATTTCATTGACTCGGCCCGGAATGATCCCAATGATCAGGCCCATTCGGCCGTCGATGCCGGCAAAGGCCCGGCTTACGGACAACATCACTCCATTTCCGCCACCGGTCAGTAAGTGTATACCCGCCGCCCGGCCAGCCAGGCACCGAGTTTCGTGGCGCGCTTTCGGTGCAGATGCTTACCGGACCCAAGCACGCCGACAATGGGCAGACGGCATGGGAATCTGTCAGGCTGAATGTGTTCCGACGGCCGAGTCGGAGCGCTCTGCACGCGGTCTTCAGTCATGGTCTGGTCGTTGTGGATTCAATTTATAAGAAGGTGTTTAGACGGAGTTGCAGTCATGGTTGCCAGTCTTCAGCCTGAAGTCCATTTTTTCAGCAGGTGTACGATCAAAAAATATAATATCATCCGCTCAGCTTCTGTTTGCTGATGGTATTGAAAATCACACCTCGAAATGAATTATGGCTCACATCATTAACGGAAAAAACATCGCTTCTGAATTGCGCCAAAGCGTAACCAGACAGGTTGCGCGCCTACGGTCACAGCACGAAATAATTCCAGGCTTGGCGGTGGTGCTGGTGGGGGAAAATGCCGCCAGCCAAGTCTATGTGAAAAATAAGATTATACAGACTACCAAAGCGGGGATGAATTCGTATCGGCACCGGTTGGTTGCCAAGGTGTCAGAGGAAGACACCCTGCGACTCGTTGAACAGCTGAACACGGATCCATCCGTGAACGGCATTTTGGTGCAACTGCCACTGCCGGCGCACATCAACGCTGAGAAAATCATCAGCGCAATCAATCCTGACAAGGATGTCGATGGATTCAATGTCATCAACGTCGGGCGATTGTCGGTTGGTGTGGATGGTTTGGTTCCCTGTACGCCGCTCGGCTGCGTACTGCTGATGAAATCGCATCTGAACGATCTCACAGGGGCGAATGCGGTTATCGTCGGCCGCTCGAATATCGTTGGCAAGCCATTGGCGGCGCTGCTGCTGCGGGAGAACTGTACCGTCACCATCGCCCATTCGAGAACTCGCAACCTTGATCAGACGTGCCGGGAAGCGGACATTCTCGTGGCGGCGGTCGGTCGGCCGGCGATGATCAAATCCGACTGGGTCAAACCGGGCGCGACCGTGATCGATGTTGGAATCAATCGCATGGAGTCCGGAGACGGAAAAACGCGGCTGATTGGTGATGTGGACTATGATGAGGTGAAGACAGTGGCCGGCGCAATTACACCGGTGCCCGGTGGAGTCGGGCCGATGACGATTGCCTGCCTGCTGCGGAATACCGTTCGGGCGACCTGCCGGCAGCACGGGATTGTGGTGCCCGAAGTTTAAAATCTCATTCCCGATTACCAGCAGTAAGCGGCAGCGGGAAAAACATCCGCCTTGGCGCCGCGCGGATCATAACCCGCTTCCAGCAGTCCAGTCTCGGCATCCCGCTCAATGCCCAGCAGAAATCCCTCAGTCCAATCAGCGACGATGACGATCTGGTGCCCGCGATTTTCCAGATTCCTGATGGTCCGCTCATCAATTCTCGGTTCTATGTTTACGAGATTGGGGAATCGCGCGTGCGGGGCGAAAAACCCTGGAAAGTTCTGACTTGAAAACTTGGGCGCTTCAATCGATTCGGCCATCGTCAGTCCGAAAAGGGCACGATTCAGAATGAACTGCAGCATCCACTGGTCCTGCTGGTCACCACCCATACTGCCGTATACCATCCACGGCCGGTTTTTCCGATAGACCAGTGTAGGGCTGATCGTGGTTCGCGGCTGCTTACGCGGGGCCACGATGTTGGGGTGATTTTCTGGCTGCAGATAAAACGTCATCAACCTGTTGCCGAGAGGGACTCCAAGCGCTTGGACGATTTCTGAAGATTTCAACCAGGCGCCGCTGGGTGTTGCGGAGACCATATTGCCATATCGGTCGACTGCATCGACATGAACCGTTCCAGGCCCCCATGACTTGCCACCAACCCGCATCTCAGCAGGTAACAATGCCTTGTTATGCGCGGGATCGCCGGGCCGCACCTCCGGGTTGGCATAATTTACATCAATGAGCTGAGCGCGCATTTCGCCGTAGCCATCATCAAGCAGGGCGTCAATCGGAACATTGACATGGATGGGATCCGCATACCACTGCTCGCGGTCAGCGAAAGCCAGTTTGATGGCCTCGATGACTGTATGCAGATAGTCCGCCCGGTTGTGGCCCATTGATCGGACGGGTAGATTTTTCAGGATCGAAAGCGTCTGCAGCAGCGCCGGACCCTGATTCCAGGGACCGCACTTGAAGACTTCGATAGCTGCCATTTTGACCGAGACTGCGTTTTCAAGACGGGTCTCGAAAATCTCCAGATCGGTGCGTGCCAGCAGTCCGTCGCGGGTCTTGGAATGTCGATCGATTTCGGTGGCGATATCACCTTGGTAGAACTCATTGCGGGCGGCCGTTATACCGTCTTCGCGACGGCCTGAAGCCGACTTTTCGGCCAATATGAGCGTCTGCAGCAGGTCGGCAAGGGCGTGATTGCAGATCAGTTCCCCGGGCTTGGGCAGCTCGTTACCGGGCAGGTATATCGCGCCGCTGTTCGGCCACTCGCGTTGAAATCGGCGGGCATTGTCCTGAATGCCAAAGTCCGTCATGTACAATAGGCCGCGGTGCGCCGGGAACCCATTTTTGGCCAATGTGAGAGCCGCACCGCAGACATCGGCCAGCGACATCGTACCGAATCTCTCGAGGGCGGTTGTCAGGGCACCCAATGCCGCTGGTACGCCGGCCGCCAGGATGCCAGTGTCGGGCACCGCGTCGAAGCCGCGCTGCAGAAAAAACTCGACGCTGGCCGCCGTCGGCGCCGTGGTGTTGCCGTTGATCACGATCGGTCGTCGTTGCCCCGTCATCTGGATCAGCATGGGACATTCGCCGCCAATCGTGTGCTGGTGTGGATTGACGACGCCTTCGGTGAGTGCCGCGGCAACCGCCGCATCAACCGCATTGCCGCCGGCTTTGAGAACATCGGCACCGGCATTGGCCGCCAGATAATGTTCGCTGGTTACGGCGCCATTCGTGCCGAAAAGGCGCGGGTGAAAAGGCGCCGTGCGAACACGTTCCTCGTCTGGAATTCTGGTCCTCATAAAGAATCGGTCAGAACAGTCCTTCGATCTGATTGTCGCCACCCAGTCGAATTGAATTGGCGGCCGGTACGCGAGGCAGGCCCGGCATGGTCATGATGTCACCGCAGATCGCCATTACGAACCCGGCTCCGGCGCTGAGTCTGACTTCCCGAATGGGGACGATGTGTCCTTCTGGCGCCCCGACTTTCGAGGGATCGACAGAAAAACTATACTGGGTTTTGGCCATACAGATCGGTAGGTGACCGAAACCACTGTCCTGCAGTTGTGCTAGAAAAGCGGCGGCCTTGCTTTCCACTGCAATATCGGCCGCTCGGTAAATTTCGCGGGCGGTGGTACGAATCTTCTCTTCGAGCGGCCTGTCGTTTTCGTACAGAAGTCGAAAATTCGATCCACCGGAGTCCGCCATTGCAACAACTTTGTGTGCCAGGCTTTCAGCACCTGCGCCGCCATCCGACCAGTGTGTACACTCATGAGCTTCAACACCGAACTGAGCGCACTGCTGGCGTACCACTTCGACTTCGGCATCCGTGTCGGAGACGAATCGATTGATGGCGACGACTGCCGGCAGGCCGTATTTGCTGAGATTGGAAAGATGACGTTCCAAGTTGACGCAGCCGGCTCTGACAGCCGCTACATTCTCAGAATGAAGACTTGATTTGGCAACGCCACCATGCATCTTGATCGCGCGTATGGTGGCGACCAAGACGACGGCGGCTGGCTTCAGTCCCGCCGCGCGGCACTTGATATCGAAGAACTTCTGGGCGCCGAGATCGGCGCCGAAGCCGGCTTCGGTAATGACGTAATCGGCCAGTTTGAGAGCGGCGCGGGTGGCGACGACGGAATTGCAGCCGTGCGCGATATTGGCAAAAGGCCCGCCGTGAATGAGCGCCGGACTGTGTTCCAGAGTCTGCACCAGATTGGGTGCAAAGGCATCTTTCAGAAGCACGGTCATCGGACCTTGGGCGGCCAGATCGCTTGCGGTTACCGCCGCGCGGTCGCGCCGGTAGCCGACGTTGATGCTGCTCAGTCGGTCTTCAAGGTCGGACAGGCTGCTGGCGAGACAGAAAATCGCCATGACTTCACTGGCGACCGTAATGTCGAAACCGCTTTCCCGCGGAAACCCATTTGCAACGCCACCCAGGGAGCACGCGATCTGTCGCAGGGCGCGGTCATTCATATCCACCACCCGGCGCCAGGTAACCCGTCGACTGTCAAGATTCGCATTGCCACCCCAGTAGATTGAATTGTCAATGAGCGCCGACAGCAGGTTGTGAGCGATGCCAATGGCGTGGAAATCACCGGTAAAGTGCAGGTTGATGTCTTCCATTGGCACAACCTGCGCATAACCGCCACCCGCGGCGCCACCTTTCATGCCGAAACAGGGGCCGAGGCTCGGTTCCCGCAGACAGATGATGGCGTTTTTCCGGATGCGATTGAGCGCATCACCCAACGCGACCGTGGTGGTGGTTTTACCCTCGCCAGCCGGAGTCGGTGTAATGGCCGTAACGAGTATCAGTTTGCCATCTTGTCGGTCACTCAGTGAATCTATGAAATCAAGACTGACTTTTGCTTTGGTGTGCCCGTATGGAATCAGCGCTTCCTGTGGAATGTTCAACTGTCCACCGATTTCACCGATGGGTTTCATGGGCGCCTCGCGGGCGATCTCTATATCACTTTTTACCTGTTTCACCGACGATTACTCCTCGCTTGATTTTGCCGGTATTGAAGCCGGACCGAACTGGATTAAGAAAAAGATGAAAAGAGCCAGTCTGTAAGCCGGGTTCTGTGCGATTTTACAATCGATGGCAGTCATTTATCTAGGACTTGCATTGCTGAAAGCCTCAAGCGACCTACCCAAATCCAACGAGGGCGGCGTTTTCGGATTTCTATTTGGTCTTGCTCCGGGTGGGGTTTGCCATGCCAAAACCGTTACCGATTTCGCGGTGCGCTCTTACCGCACCATTTCACCCTTACCTGCCGGGGTCGGTCGCAAAACCGACCGATTCGACAGGCGGTATCCTTTCTGCTGCACTTTCCGTCGACTCGCGTCGCCCAGGCGTTACCTGGCACCGTGCCCAAGGAGCCCGGACTTTCCTCCTGTATATTTTCCAGGCGACTGCCCAACCAGCTCTTTTCATCCGCATAGATTTTACCGCAACTCGGCGACGGCTGAATGGGTCGAGCCAAGACATCACTGAGCCTGGGCCATTGATAAGAGGCAGGCAACGATTTTCAGCGCACTGTAATGAGCTCAATCACCGTCTGGCGCATTCTGCCACGCGAGGATCCGCCTGTATAAGAGATTGCGGCGAACATTGAAAATCTTCGCCGTGATTTCGGCCGCCTGCCGAGGTGATGTCTCTTCACTCAGAATCTTGAGCGCGCGTTCAACCTGTGAGTCGATTTCACGGGGTGGGAGCCGCGCCTGATCGATGATCACCACAAATTCACCTTTACGCCTCTCCTGATCCAAACCGAATCGTTCGGCCAGCTGTCCAAGTTCACCCACTTGAATACTCTCGTGAAGTTTGGTCATTTCACGGGCGATGCAGGCGGCGCGTTTTTCACCGAGTGTGCAGACCATGTCCAGCAGCGACTTTTCAACCCGATGCGGAGCCTCAAAGAAAACCAGGCCCGCTTCAATTTCGGCCAACTGCTTCAGACGTCGAGTTCTGTCAGCTTGGTTGGCGGGCAAAAACCCCTCAAAGTGGATGGATCGAAAATCGAATCCACAGACTGAAAGAGCGGCGCTCAATGCACTGGGGCCGGGAATGGGGATGACTCGAACTCCGTGCCGGTGGGCGCTTTTGACCAGACGCGCGCCCGGGTCGGATACGAGAGGGGTGCCGGCGTCCGTAATCACTGCGATACTGTCGCCCTCAAGCAGACGCTGAATAAGTCGCTTCGCGCTTTTTGACTGGTTGTGCTGATGGTGGGAAGTGAGTGGTTTTCTGAGGCCGAAATAATCCAGCAGTTTTCGGCTGTGACGCGTGTCTTCCGCGGCGATCAGATCGACTTCCCTTAGTATTTCAAGCGCGCGGGCGGAAATGTCCTGCAGGTTGCCAATGGGCGTCGCGACAATGTAAAGGATTCCAGGTGGTTTCACGAGAGGGTGGGAGGTAATATAATTTCGGTGAGAAATATTTTCCGCGCAGATGCAATTCAATTCACGCAACGTTCCACCTCAATTATGGGGTCAGTTTAAGAGTTTTTCACAAAAAGGTGTCGGTATGGGCAACTTTCGACAGTTGCTGACTGTTATTGTCAGTTTGCTTTTGGCCAGTTGCGCGGTCGGAACAACTGCACCGGTAGCGGTCACTGAATTGACCCCTGACGCCCCGGTGACCGAAACGGTGTCTCCGATAGTGAAAGTGCAGCCGCCGGCTGGCGAGGCGGATGGTTCGGTCAACTTGGACCGGACTGCAGAGACAACGGAACCCGATGCTTGGGAAACGATCATAGAAGCTCAGAATGATCCGTCAAAAAGGGACTCAAAGTTACTTGAAGCTGCTTTGATGCTGCTTTCCAAACGGCAAAACTCTGACGCGGAACGTATTCTGGAACTGATTGATATTACTGGATTGAGCGCTGGCGAACGAATCGACCGGCGAATACTTGCAGCGCAACTGGCGCAGGATAAGAATCAGCATAAATCGGCCCTTCGGGAATTGAGCCGGTTGCAGCGAAGCGATGCTCTGAGCGCGGATCAGCGCCGCCGAATCGCCTGGCTCAAGGCCTATTCCAACTCGGTTCTGGATCGGCCGGTTGATTTGGCCAATGAGTTTGTGCGTCTTTACTCGCTGCTTTCGGAAGACCGTAAATTACGACTTGATGCAGGTCACAAGCTGTGGGCGACCCTTTCGCGTATGACCGTGGATGAACTCAGCCGGGCACTGAGACGGGAGGCAGACCCAATCGCTCGGCAGTGGTATGTGCTTGCTCTGGCTCTGGGGCTCAACTCGGTTCGCACCGATCCCCACGAGTACGGACGGGCGGTGAACAACTGGCGGCGGGAGAACCCCGAGCACCCGGCGAATGAGCTGATTGATGCGGGGCTGGCACCGGGGTCGCATGTGAATTCGAAAATCGCACTGCTGCTTCCGCTGACATCGGTCAACCGTAATTATGTCCAAGCATTGCTTAATGGATTTATGGCGCAGTATGAAGCGGATACGGATCCACTCAAACCGCAGATTGAAGTCATTGATATTGGCGCCGAGCCCACCAACGCAACACTGTTCTACTATCAGGCGGTTGACAACGGGGCAGACTTCATCATCGGGCCGCTTGGAGTGGGGCATGTCAATGAAATGGTACAGTATGTGGATTTCATCGTTCCGACTCTGCTGCTTGGAGAAACGCAAAAGCCAGATTTACCGGAATTCGTTTTTCAGTTTGCCCTCGCACCGGAGCACAGCGGTAGCGCAACAGCCAGGCGCGCATGGCAGGATGGACATGCAACTGCGCTGGTGATCAAGTCGCCACAGCAGTGGTCAAATCGAGCATTCGCAGCCTTCAGTGATGAGTGGAAACAGCTGGGCGGGCATATCATCCGCACCGACGACTATGAACTCAATCAGGACGATTATTCAGAAACCGCGAAGCAGGCCCTGTTGATCAATGCAAGCGCGGGCCGGTACCAGGCGATACGAACCATGATGGGGCAGACGATGAAATTCGTACCCCGCCGTCGCCAGGATGTCGACTTTATTTTCCTAGTTGCGGATTCGGCGCATGGACGCCTGGTGAAACCGTATCTTGATTTTCAAAAGGCCTATGATTTGCCGGTCTACTCCACTTCTCACATTTACCTGGGGAGAGTCAACAAAATCAGAGATCAGGATTTGAATGGAATTCGATTTTCCGATATGGACTGGATTCTTGATCGGAGTGAAAAAATGCAGAATCTGAGATCGTCGCTAGAAGGTGAAGGGGATCGGAATCAAAATTATGATCGATTGTTTGGCATGGGTGTTGATCTCTATGGACTGATACCGCGCATCAATACGCTCAGTCGCGATGAGAACGCTCGCTTTCATGGTGTGACATCCATCATCCATATGACCCAGAACGGCAAATTGCGGCGTTCGGCGCGTTGGGCCGTTTTCAATGATGGAATCCCGGAACTGATTCCCGGGATCAAGCATCCGGAGCTGGCTGAGATTCCAACTTATGAGTGGGAAAATGGAACGCTGCCTACTGCCGATAAACCCGAGTGATGGTAGGTCATTCGTACTGCGTTCAACAGTTTGACTTTCTCAAAATCAGGTTAAATCACCATCCATATTTATAACCAAGAATGACAGGTTCGATTATGAAATCTGCGAATACATTGTCTGAATTTTTAACGGAACGGATTCGTGCGGTCGGCGGCATGATGGTTCTTTTTATGTTGCCACTCACCCTGCATGGCGTTACGTTCGCTGACAGCGCGCAGGTCGAATCTATTGATACCACAGTCGAGAATCGCGGAGTCCTGCGACAAATGCAGGATGTTGGCATCACATTTCGAGTGAACAATATGATTTCCGCTGACGAGGCGGTCAATGAAAAGGCGGAGATTAATGTGACGACGGTGAACGGTATTGTGCTATTGACCGGTAGTGTCAAGAATGCCGAGGACAAACAGTGGTGTGAGGATACCGCGCTGCGCCACCCAAATGTTCTGAAGGTGGTGAACGAACTCAGGGTGCGCAAACACCGAAGGTTTGGAGAAATTATCAGGGACAAGACCCTGCAGATTTCGGTCAAGGCTCGACTCACGACTAAATTGGGCGACGAGGCGCCAACGGTGCATGTCGTTACTTATGGCAGGATTGTTTACCTGATGGGTGTGGTCAGCAAATCTGTCGCTGACAAAGCCAGTGAAATTGCGAGCAACACGTCGAGAGTTGAGCGGGTCATTACAATATTTCAGTTCAAGGAAGAGGTTTCAGACGCGGCTTCGTGAATTGGACTCTGCTGTACAGAACTGGATGTTGGACTGGGCGACGATACATCGCCCGAATGACTGCGGTCCGTCATTGGGCGGTCAACCGGAAATTTCTTGTCAGTTTTCAATCGAATTGGAGCGGACGATGGGAATCGAACCCACGTAGTCAGCTTGGGAAGCTGAAGTTCTACCATTGAACTACGCCCGCTGATTTGGATGGCAAAAGTGACGTATGGTCTCATCGAAAATCAGTTCGCTGTTCGCCTCCATTACCATTATGCATTCGATCGATATAAGGTTCAAGTTCAGTTAGCGCTTTTCTGTACACTTCTCGTTTGAAGCTGATAACGCGGTCAGCAGGCGTCCAGTAATTCACCCATTTCCAATCGTCGAACTCAGGGTGCCCGGAACAGTCCAGACAAAAGTCCGACTCATTGCCGATGAATTTAAACATGAACCATTTTTGTTTCTGGCCTTTGAATCGGTGCTGGCTTCCTTTCCGAATGTATTTTCTCGGTATCTCGTAGGTCAGCCAATTCTTTGTGGACCCAATCAGTTCAACATGCGTGGGCTTGAGGCCGAGCTCTTCTTCCATTTCGCGGTAAACCGCGTCAAGTGTCGATTCATTCTGATCGATGCCGCCTTGAGGAAATTGCCAGCCGTCATGACCAATTCGCCGCGCCCACAGTACCTGATTGCGATTGTTGCAAAGTACGATGGCGACGTTCGAACGGTACTTATTCCTAGAAAGTGATGAAGAGTTTGCCATTTGGGTATACATGTCCGTAAGTATTTGTAAATAAATAATATATTATAAATATTTTATGTATTATACAATATACCACAACTTTTTTTATGGTTTCGACCAAATTCAACAGAAAAAACAATTGATCAATTCAATGCCTTGAAAATAGAAAAAACTGATCATGAGGCCAATTCAAGTACCACAGACCGCGCAGACGGCCTCTTTTGGCAGGTGGTGTTTGAAACTCCGAGTGCATCGTCAAAATTCCGTTACTGGGTTGAGTCTGCAACGATTGACGGATATGTGCCGTGCCGCCCGTTCGCAGCTTCGTGCGGACGGTCGCATCCAGGTACATGAGCATGGTACAGGTGTGTCATAGTGCCTGTGCCTCCCAGCTGGTTAGGTTCGAGCGCTGGGCGTTAACGCCGGGGCCGGCGTTCAGGGTGTTGTCAACCGACTAATTTCGTCAAGTTGTGGCGGCCGGTTGTCGGCCTCATCGGTGATGGCGTTGGCGGCATCGCGCTGCGACTGGCCAAGGTTCTGTTGTAGCTGCCGATTGTGACATCACACGCGTCGCAGCACCGGGTACGCGTTTAGACTCCCATCGTATAGATTTCGGAGTGCCGCCTTATGGCGCGTGGCGAAATGCTGGGCTGGCTGTTCCATTTCACTTCTGGCCGTCTATGAAGATCTCGCCTGTTGCCTCTTCTCTACAGACCGACACCGAGCCCGAGTGGGTGCAGTAATCGAAACACCACACGGACCGGCGGTGTATGTGCGGCAGAGGCGCGGATTTGTAGTGTTTTCGATTGATTCCAGGTGGTTGGATTGTTTCCGCGACCGCGGCCTGCGGCGGTTTGAGCCGCAGTTAGATTACAGGCGCGGTACGGAACGACAAGCCATTAACCCGGAAGTCCCCGCCGGCAGAATGACCGAACTGACGATTGGCTGACGTAGGCGGCGTAGAAAAGCGAATCCAGAACTTGGGCGACATCCAACCTGTTGGACTGTTGGTGGTTGGCTGGCACACCTAGTCCTCCTCCTGAAATTGTTGAAGTTAAACCACTATCCTGAATATCACACTCAAATTTATTTCAAAAAAGCACTTGTATTATGACAGTATAACTGTATATAAGTACTGTCATATTTATTCAAGAGAAAATGCCATGGAAAACAAAGAGCGGATGTTCACTTTGAACGAGCTTAGCGGCTTAGTAAATATGCCACGTAGAACGGTGCGTTATTACGTCCAGATCGGATTGATTGACCGGCCGTTAGGTAGCGGTCGCGGCGCGCACTATAACATTCGACATCTTGATCAACTGCTTGATATTCGAAAGTGGCAGGATGCCGGTTTGTCTCTAAGTCGCATTAGGGAGTTGTTGAGTGCGGGAGACGGAAAAGGGGAATTGGTACCGCTTCCGCGTCTGAGTGAGAAGGGATCAGTGGAAGTTTGGAGCCGTCTGGTAATCGGTGATGGTGTCGAACTGAACATCAATCCACAACGAGCGAAGCTGACGCCAGAACAAACTCGGGAATTTGCCAGTGAAGTGACGGAAATTTTTGAAAAACTTTGTTTAGAAAAGGAGAAATAGTCATGCAAACCACAACTGCTGCTGTCCTCAATCCTGTAGGCGAGGCTCGTATTGCGCTTGAAACGGTCGATGTTCAGGCCAAATTACGAGGTTTGTTTGCGGAGGTTAATTTGACCCAGGTCTATAGAAATCTAGAGGAGAACAATATTGAGGCGATCTATACGTTTCCTCTCCCATTGGATGCCGTGCTGTTGGAACTGACGGTGGAACTGAATGGAAACCAATTGCAAGGTGTGGTGCAACCCAAAAGACAGGCGGAGGAACGCTATGAGGATGCGATCGAGGAGGGGGATTCGGCCATCCTTCTGCGACAGGTGGAACCAGGCATTTTTACGTTCAATGTGGGCAATCTCCACTCTCAGGAAAAGGCAGTCATACGGATTAGGTATGCTCAGATTCATCGGTGGCAGGGTGACTGTCTCAGATTTCATCTACCCACTACCATCGCGCCTCGATACGGTGATCCATCAAACTCTGGATTGGAGCCTTACGAAGTACCAGAGTATGTTCTCTCAGCGGACCATGGGTTTTCATTGAATGTTCAAGTATCAGGTGCGCTCGCTCAAGGTGAATTCAACTGTCCTTCACACCCGGTTATTGTTAAGACCGGAGATGGCGATACCGAGTTTTCTCTTTCTGGTGGATTCACTCTGATGGATCGTGATTTCGTGCTGACCATGAAGGAAACTGCAGCGTCCACGATGGATGGGCTTTGTGCGGAAGATGGAGAGGAGTATGTCGCGTTGGCATCATTTCATCCCAATTTTCCAGATTCTGTACCGGCATCGCCCCGCTGTGCGAAATTGGTTGTGGACTGTTCCGGTTCAATGAGTGGGAACTCCATCACTCAGGCAAGAGAGGCGGTCCGCGAAATCATTTCGATGCTGAAACCGAGCGATTATTTCAATGTAATCGTGTTTGGATCAAACTTTAGGTTGCTGTTTCCAGAACCCATCATGGCCAGCGAGAACAACATCAGGCGCGCCACTAAATTTGCCGAGCGGATGGATGCCAATATGGGAGGAACCGAGATCGGACAGGCCTTGAAAGCCGCATATCGGTGTGGAACAGTGGAAGGTTTATCCTCGGATCTTCTGTTGATCACCGATGGTAACTTTTGGGGTCACGAGGAAATTGTTGAAACGGGCCGGAAGTCTGGACATCGGATTTTCACGGTGGGAGTCGGGAGTGCTGTATCTGAGGCGTTCGTTCGCGATATCGCTGAATCGACATCA
The DNA here is from genome assembly GCA_965205205.1 of Arenicellales bacterium. Lineage (GTDB taxonomy): Bacteria > Pseudomonadota > Gammaproteobacteria > Arenicellales > JAJDZL01 > JAJDZL01. The sequence continues at coordinate 1,270,426 of CBDBFX010000002.1, read as the reverse complement.
GGAGCCTGTGAGCTGGTATCGCCCTTGGAAAACATGTCGGAGCGAATTGTGCGACATTTTCAGCGGATTGATCAACCAAGAGCGGAATCTGTGCAAGTCAATTGGCCAAGTGATGTCATTCGCCAGATTCCGAACGAAGTGAAGACCGTTTATGCAGGTGATACGCTCCATGTTTATGGATGGTTCAAAGAACGGCCAGTTGGACCGGTCGAACTGACTTTGATGTTCGAAGATGGAAAGACTACAACCCAGGAGGTGTGTTTCTCGTCGGATTCTACGATTCAAGAATCACTGCTTACTGAATTGCCAAGAGTCGCAGCATATTCCCGTTTACCTTCACTTGATGCGGAGGCTGCCATGAATTTGGCAGAGCGCTATCAGCTGGTAACAGAGCACACAAGTTTTATTTTGGTGTATCAGCGAGACGATGATGAAAGGTCTGGTGATGTTCCTGTCATTCGAAAGATCCCGCAGGTGGTACCTGCGGGGTGGGGAGGTTGTGGTGATCAATTTGAAAGTAGTCGAGTCCATTTTTCGAAGGACTTGAGAGCTTCACCACCCATGAGCCTGGGAAATAGACCATCCATCAAAAAATTCAGTTGTCCTGAAGGATTAGGTGACTTTTTCGTTCATTCGGCAGTAAAGCCTGAATCAAGAGAAGATTGGAAAAGCCTCGTTCTTTCGGACCGCAGCTTTAGGCGGCTGAAGCAAGGCCGATTCGACCGTGAAGATGAACTGCACCTTCAAGGGCAGACAGTTGAAGATGCAGTCGATCAATTGGAGCGGTTTATTGATCAGGCTATTCGGTCTGGAGTTAACTGCATGAAAGTCATTTACGGTGATGGCGGAAATTTCTTGGATAAAATATCACGTATCAAACTGGAATGTCAGAACTACCTTAGGTCAAACGAATTCGTACTGGGATTTTGTCAGGCACTTCCCGACGATGGTGGGGCGGGTGCGATGTATGTTCTGCTAAAGAAACCGATGATTGGTACCTAGACAGGAGGATGGCCAAAATGCCATGTAAAGAAGTCATCGACAAGACATTGGGAGAGATACGAAGCTTCTTGGATGAGCTTTCGAATGGTACTTCTCGCTATCGGAGTCTGCACAATCTTACTGAGCAAGTAGAACATCAGTATTACGGGCGTTTTCTGATCGAGCTCATCCAGAACGCACACGATGCACTTTTCGAAGTAGATGTCCCGTCCAGACCGCAACGGATCGAGATTGTCCTGGCGGAGGATGAACACCCATATGGCGCTCTTTACATAGCAAACGATGGCCAGCCATTTACTCCATCCAACTTTAGGGCTCTTTCAAATCTCGGGCAGAGCGATAAGGATCCTCAGAAATCTATCGGAAACAAGGGAATTGGTTTTCGTAGTGTTCTCGAAATAACCAAAGCACCGGAAATTTACTCGCGTAGTGAAAGAGAAAGCACTAGTTTTGACGGTTATTGCTTCAGCTTTCAACCCAAAGTAATTAAAATGTTTAAGTGTTTGATACTTCGCGTTGTTGAAGGTGACAACAGTGTGAATTCACCAGAGGAATTTGGTGGACGGCTTTTGGAGTGGGATGATGCCCGATACGAAAATTTTCGCGAGAGATGCCGGTCCTTCGCGGAAGACTGGTTGAAAGAAGAGTTAGCCTTTCAATCTCCATGTGCATTGCCAATTCCCTTGGATATGGGGCAAGCGGAGCCAAGGGTGAGGAACTTCGAACAGAAAGAGTTTTCAACAGTTATGGAAGGCTGGTTGAATAAAGAGTTAGCCTTTCTATCTCCATATGCATTGCCAATTCCCTTGGATATGGGGCAAGCGGAGCCAAGGGTGAGGGACTTCGAACAGAAAGAGTTTTCAACAGTTATAAGATTGCCTTTCCTCAATGATCATGCAAGGAAGACCGCAGCTGATAAGCTAGAGGAAATGAATGAAAGTACGGTTATCTTCTTGCATCGGGTTAATGTGTTGCGGCTCGCAAGTAAGAGCTATGACAGATGCTACAAAAGAAAGCAGGAAATTCGGAGTGATGATCCTGAAGGAGGCTTCGAGGTTCAGATAATCACGGATGGTTCTGAAACTGAGGAGGGACAAGATTACCGCAGGCGGTACTGGTTGTGGAAAAGAACCGTCGGTGGTGAAAATAACCCGAGTGAGAAGAAAAAGATTGAGTCTGCTTTTAAAGTCTTGCCAGGCAAGTGGCCGAAGGTTGATGAGGCAACCGTTGAAATAGCGGTTCAAGTAGGTAATGCACCAGACGACGGTGTGCTCAATATCTATCTGCCAACACAGGTCGCGAGTGGTTGTTCAGCACATTTTAGCGCGTCATTCTTCGGTGATATGAATCGTACCGGTATCGATTTTGAAAAGCCACTAAATCAGCTGTTGCTAAGAACCATTGCCGAAAAAGGGGTTGGTGTCATTCTAAATAGCCTGTCGGGTAAGGGAAAAGCGGAAGCGGCAGCAATAATCGACATTCTGGCTCCAACAGATAGCGACGAAGGACAACGCTGGTGGTCAGCTCTTCGAAAAGTGTTTTCTGATAGAGAAATTGAAATAGAAAGGCAGGATATTGCGCTGTCAGATGACGGCTGGCGTAGCCTTGATTCTACCCGTCTTCTACCGGCACTCAGATCTGATGTCATCATCAAAGCCTCACTGCTGCGATCCGAAGCAACATACCCGGTATTCGCTGAGGCGCTTCGAGAAAGAGAGGTGGGGATAAGAAGGATATTTGAGGAAGTTAATATCAGCTCCGAAGCAACGCCAGAAGAAAACGCGGTGACGATAGAAGCAATAGCAAAAAAAATACATGAATCCCAGGAGCCGGTTGATTGGAATGGATTCTGGTGGGATGTCGAGTCACTATTCGATGGAGATGCCGAGCCACTCATTGGCAAAAGCGTGCTTTTAGGAACTGACAATGAACTTCACTCTTGTAAAGATCAGTGTTCGGTTTTCTTCCGGCCTCGCATCAGTGGTGCCGATGGTGAGGTGTTGCCTGGGGGTGGGATTGACGACATTCCCAAAAATCTGAGGTGTTTTATCGCTTTTCTTAATGAGAATATTCAAACCCATATCCCCAGTGCCAAGGGTGGTATTGGCACGACTGCTGTTCACAATTTTCTTTCGAAAGAGTTGGTGCAACCCTACGGGGTAGAAAAAATTTTCAGTGGGGTCCTGGTGAAAGCCACCTCCAATGGCCCCAAATCTGATGAGCTATGTCGGGATATCCTTCAATGGGGCCTGAGGCTACTGCAAGCATCAAAACACAGTATGGAGGAGCCCATACGCCTGCTCAGTAAGCTATTGGCACCATGTAGGGGCGGATGGTTTCCAATAAATGAGACGAGTTTCGGCCCCGGTTGGCTAGGAAAGAGTGGGGATAAACTTGACGAATATCTTCGAATAACCGATACTTCCGAATGCAACACTGCTCGAAAGCGTCTGTTGCTTCCACCAGACCATTGTTCGTGGTGTGGCATGGGTTCGTCCTCGGTAGATCTTCTGGAAAAAGCAGGCGCATTCAATGGAATTCGTCTTGTACCTGTAACAGACAAAGACTGGGATGCAGGATTTACCATAGCGAAATGGAAGGGAGTAAATCTGCCCGAAAATAGTCCGGCAGGCTATAGCCCTAACGATTGGAATGCCTATCGAAAGCATATAAAAGATAACGAACGCCCACATTTTTCCGGTGAGTACGACTACGAGGTACAGGATATATATGCGCTGCCAGGCTTCGAAAAGCTGGGAGACTTTGATGATGTTGCCCATAAGCTCTTGATGGAACTATTGTTGGTTTCCATTCCATCGTGGCAGAACCGGAAGCGCTGGAAAAAATGGAATAGAGCCACGATTCGCAAGATCGGGGGCCAAGCACATAATTATTCATCGATTTCACCACTTAAATTCTCCTTGATGAAAACGGAATGGATGCAAGGCGATATTGATGAGGAAACAATTCGATTCCGTCCCTCGGACCGCTGGCATATACCCTATCCAGACTTGGTAGCAAGACCACATCAGTTCTCTCACCTTAAGCCGATACCGACTTCCGTTGCTTCCGTAATAAGCAGTAATCCAGAGCTTACTACATCAATGAAAGAGCTGGGTATGCCCAGCTACGATCCCGAGGAGAAAACGGCAGATCCAAGGTTACTGAATGATCTGGCTGATGCCTTACAAAAAAATATTCCTATATCGAATGCAAGTGTCTTTTTGGGACAGGTCAGGACCGCCTGGCGTCAGTTCTACCCCGATAAAGAAAAAAAATTCCCCAAATGCGTCATTGTTCAGAATGGTTCCGGGTCACTGATATTTGTAACGCCATCCGAAATGGAGTCCGTATACCTTCCAGATGCTACCTCTGCTGTTCATAGTGGACTGAAATTACATGCCAATTCTGTTGTTGCGATGGATTCGGAGGATGCCAAACGCCTGCGAGGCTATTTTCAGCAAGCATACGGAAATGGCGTACGCCTCGCCTCCAAACTGACCACGAGAGTTCTCGTTGATGGAAGTCAGTGGCGGGCGCAAGAAAATACACCGACATCGCGACTATCCAAAGAGTTTCCTTTGCTGATACCGGTTGTTCTTTCAATATTTGCTTTTTCTGGAGGGCAGCGTCTAGGGACAGGTACGAAAACATTCAAAAAGGCTATTGATGCATTGCGAAGAGCCCGATTAATTTGGGCAAAAAACCTGGAAGTGGAGCTACGACATGGCGATAGGTTAGAAGCGAGTACCACTGTGCGCGCATTATGGCTGCCAAAAGATAATACATTGCTGGCTATTCGCGTTACTCACACTGAAGTAAGCCAACTTAGCGAGGTGCTGGCATCCATCGTAGATCGTGGTGATATAGATATATCGTTAAAGCTTGTTCTCGGAGACTGTGAAAGGGCAGATAAAATTTCTGATGATGTTGTGCTTGAATCTCTTAAAAAACTGCATATTACTAAGGATCAATTTCAAGAGGTTTGGTCGCACTGGTTAGGAGATCTTGCCAGGAAGGTACAACTTGTCAGGCCGCTGATTCGGCTTATGGATCCCAGTGCCGATATAGCACCTCTGGATGACGTGTCTTCGAAGGAGCAACTCCGGGATGCCGTTGAATCATACAGTATCGATCCGCTTAATCATAATGACGTATTAGACATTGTCAGGAACGCCGCAGAAATTAAGTCAGTGGGGTCTAAAATTTGGGAAAAACTTGAATTCAGTGACATCAGAGATCGGGTGCAGCTTGATCAATGGAATAAGGTTTTAGCAGAATTAGGGGAAGAAATGGTTTCCAACAACAAGGCAAATGAGCAATTCCAGGTGCATATGAAATCATGCCGCATGATAATGCGTTCAATTATCCGGCACACGATACGCAGGCATCCTAGTGATAGAGGTTTCAAGGACCTGGAAGGCGAGCTGTTAAGCCTTGAATGTCCTATAGAGTATGAAAAAAAATACTGGGTCGTGACCTTTAAAATGGTGATGAAAAAGGTACGCGATATTCTGGTGGAGTGGGGTGCGGAGTCAAATCTGATTGAATTGGTGGAGAGAGCGGTAAGTGTGAAAGAACTGCGTGGTCAGCTTAATGAGTTGGGTCTGGAGCCAGATCTTGATCCAATAGAAATTCATGCAAATAACCACGAGATATTTTTTCGTGTTCTGGCAGAAATCCAGAAATCTGCTTTAGCCTACTGTATCAGGGAACACGCTGAAGTAGATATTTGGGAGAAAGATAAAAATTTCTTTCAAGAACAACAACAGCTGAAAGATGATTTTGCGAATAACGCATTTGTTGATATCTGGGACGAAAAAATGTGCATCGAGTTGATAAGGAAATTGGACTGGTCTCCAGTGCATGAGGGATTCTGGACAGCACTGGGTGAGAGTTCTACCGTGAGCGAATTGAAGGACAAGCTGGGGATCTCAGACGCTGATATGGACCAGGCGCGTGATCAGCTTGAAGAGCGGAAACTAGAGCAAGAATTAAAGAAAAAGACAGAGGAAGTATGCGGGATGGAATTTGTAAATTCCGAGGAAAATTTAACCAACCTCTGGGGTCATATTCTCAAAGCTATCGAAGATAAAAGTGTGGCAACGGTAGATCTCAGTGATCTCGAGGAACTAAAGGAGCAAGGGCAGCCTAAGAGGCGCAAGAAAGGCAATAAGGAACCTACAAACCGGAAAAAAACCAATAGCCGGATGAGTCAGGCCAAGAAAGATCTTGTCGGGCTGGTCGGCGAGATCCATGCATTTCGAGCATTGCGAAAGTCCTACGGCGTTGAAACTGTGAGATCGGACAGTTGGATTTCAGAGAACAGTCGACACAAATATCCTGAAAATGCTACCAATGACGGGTACGGCTGTGACTTTGAAATCCACAAGAACGGAAAAACCTATTACGTGGAGGTGAAGGCGACCCAGGCAAAAGATGAGGTTTTTGAGCTTGGTTCTTCAGAGGTTGAGTTGGCCATTTATTCTGCGATTCGCAAAAAAAAAGAGTTCGTGATACTACATGTTCTGGATGCGCTCACCGATAGCCCACAATTCCGGTTGTTGCCAAATCCATATGACAAAAAGCACAAAGGTAAATATCACTTTGAAGAAGCGGGGCTGAGGGTTAGATATAAGATGTCGTGACCTATGAGTGCTGCACGTTAATGGCGCATATACGTAATTTCGGAGTTGATCTTAGGCTAAAATAGAACAAAAATTGAACGTAATGTGTGCGATAGACTGAAATAAGTTATGACATCATTGGTGATATACACGGGCATAGCCAAAGCTTGGAATCGATTCTGACTAATCTTGGGTACAAGAACCAGTCCGGCATCTATTGTCATCCTTCACGAAAAGTAATTTTCCTTGGTGATTTTATCAATCGCCGCAATTACCAGCGTGGTAATCGGTAATTGCGAGTACGATGATCGACTCTGGAAATGCGCTTGTCGTAGTGGTACGTGGCAGTCGAAACGATCTTGAAAGGTAAGGAAATTCCTTTGGAATGTACTGTATTCGGTTTCGGTCACAGTTATTTATGTTAGTCACTACCTCTTACCAGATCCCAGTCACTGGATCACTCAGCATTTCGTGACATGTCACGAAATGCTGAGTGCCAAAATGTCCCGCTCATACTCGATCGGGCTCTTCCACCCCAACTTCGAATGCATACGCTCGGCGTTGTAAAAGCCATCGATGTAGTCATACAGCCGCCGCCGCATGTCTTCAAAACCCAGACCCCCGTCGTCCGCCATCAGCAACTCCCGCCTGAGCGTCGCAAACACCGATTCAGCCATCGCATGGTCATAACTGTTGCCAATCCGACCCACCGACTGCACCACCCCGTGACGCGCACAGAACGACCGATACCGCTCGCTCAGATACTGCACCCCGCGGTCCGAATGATGGATCACGCCGTCGCACGGCCGACTGCACACCGCCTGACCCAGCGCACCCAGCATCAGCTCGGTATCATGGCACAGACCGAACTGACGGCCGATGATGCGCCGAGAACAGGCGTCCGTCACCAGCGCCAGATAGCCGAAGCCCTCCCGCACGCGGATGTAAGTCGAGTCCGCCACCCACAGCTCATTGAGCCGCCCGCGGGCGAACTGTCGGCCCACCAGATCGGCCGGCACCGCCACCCCATCACCCGCAGGGGTGGTGGTGAACACCTTCTTCTTCCAGGTGCGACCCACCAGTCCGTCCGCCCGCATCAGCCGATGCACCCGCCGACAGCCCAACAGCGGCCATTCCTGCTTGCGCAGCTCCATCGCCATCCGACGCACACCATAACTGCTTTTGGCCCCGGCATGAACGGTGCGCATCCGCAGCCGCAGACCGTCATCCTGCCGCTCCCGCACCGACGTCCCTTTTCTGCCTCCATTTGTAATACGAGCGCCGACACATCGCCACCACCGTATGACAGACCTGATTCGCCAACATGAACTGATACACGCTTACCTGCTCAGCCCTGGTCCGTGTGCCTTGGCGAACCAGGTCGCCGCTTTTTCCAATATTTCCCTATCCTCCTTCAACTGGCGAACCTGCTTTTCCAACTGTCGTATCTTCGCGGCACTTTCCGCCACCGCGTCCGGCCCTTCGTGCAGCATCGCCCGCTTCCACCGATACAGCGTCTGCAGCCGCGGCTCATACTCGCGGGCCAACTGCGATGGCGCCACCCCCTGCCGCATCTTCTCACATACCATCTGTTTGAATTCTTCCGAGTACCGTTTCTTCAACATCTTGAGTCACCTCCGTTTTTTTACACATTTTTTAACATTTTATGATGTGACTCTCAGCGAATACATTCCAGAAGTCTGGCACCAGCTTCAATGACGAGAATGGGAACGTGTGCTACAACATCCGAGTGCGCTGGTGGGACCGAGAGGCAACCAGTTAAAGATGCGTTCATGGGGACAGAGAGTGCTCGAATCCACATGCCCGATGACCAGATCGACGGTGACCATATGATTGAGTATTCACACGAAGCACCACCAGTTATTCTCGGTCATTGCTGGATGGAGGGCAAGCCAGTCCCTTGGCACCGATATCGCTTGTCTCGATTACAGCGCGGCAGAGCCCGGAGGCAAGCTGGCGGCATATTGATGGGATGGTGAACAAACATAAGACCTTGCAAGTACTTCTGGGTTGAGCGCATTGAATCATGAGTTTCCGACCCTTGAGCTACTGGACTCAGTTGGGCATTACAAAAGGAAACATCAATGCTACCATTAAGGGCTGATGGCAGCGGAGTGCCTCGCTGCGGAGAGAAGCGGTCCTTACGCTAGCCTGGATTCCCACCGCGAAATCGGCTATGACATTTTGGCTGAGAATCAGCCGAAAGTGAAGCGCAGCGTGCGCTGGCCAAGCCAGGGGATGACGAAGTGCTGTTCGGCAAAGCCGTTCTGCACCAGAAAGGGATTGTTGGCCCGGCGACCGAAACGCACCGTGATGGCGGTCTCCTCAATGACGATCTCCGCCGCTGCGTTGATGAATTTTCGAAACAGCGTGCGCGGGACCTGGCGCTGGTGTCCCTGGGCCACGTGCTCGGCCAACAGCCGGTACAGCGTTTCCGCCATCACGGTCAGCTGCAGGTCGACCTCGATCTTCAGTGGCACCGAGGCCGACAGGGCGTCCATGTGAAACAGGTCGATCGCCGCCGCGATGGCGTTTTCAATCACCATGCGCCGGGCATAGCGGTCCACCAGTCGTCCCGCACTTTCGTTGTCCTGATTGGTGATCAGCAGGGTGGGTTTTTCATGTCCCAGGTCCATGATCGCCAACTGGCGAAGGTCGCCCGGATAGCCGCGCAGCCGCACCCGTTGCTCGAGCACCCGCGGCGTTCGATACGCCCGGCCGATGTTGGTCAGTGTCAGGCGCCGCCACTGCTCGGTCGGTATCGCATGAATGGCATCAATCAGCTTGGCGGTGCGGCGGCGCAGGGTGATGAAGCCGATTCCCCGCGCCTGGAGGACCGCCAGATTGGCATAGGTGGTCAGCTTGGAATCGAACACCAGTTCGCGCGGCCATTGGCCGGTGTGCCGGCGCCAGTACTCGGCGAAGCGCAGGATCTCGTCGGCCTGGTTGGCTTTCCTGACTTTGGCGTTGGCATAGCAGAACACCCGCGCCTGATCGTCTCGGGCGACAAACGCCAGGATGCCCCGCTGTCTTCGGGACCGTTTCGACACGAAGTGCTTCTCCATCAGCGCCTCGTCGCCATGATGGGGAATGGTGTGAAAGTCCAGATCGAAACTGCCACCGGTCTGCAGCCCGTGGCGCTGGGCGGCGGCCAGCCAGGCGGCCATCAGCGGCGGCACCGTCCGGGGATCCACCCGGCAGCTGTATTCGGTCAGGGTGGCGCGTTTGGGAAACACGTTCAGTCCCGCAAACAGCGCCAGGCCGGGATCGAACACGTCGGCCATCGCCTGGCTGGGGCGGCCGATGCCCCACAGCTTCAGGGCCAACAGGGCGCGGACCGCACTGGCCGCCGGCATCATCTCGCTGCCCGGCAGGGCGTGCGTGTGCAGCAGCCGGTTCAGTTCGAGCTGTTCCAGATACGGCAGAAACAGAAACAGACCGCCGTAAGCGGTGGTGAAGCGGCGGGGCGACAGGTCCAGCTGACGGACATCCGCGGGCGCCGCCCGGGCTGGCCTGACCAGATCGCTCAGCAGATGGCCCGGTCGGCGGCGCAGCCGCGCATAGCCGGCCTTTTTCAACACGTTGCTAACCGTTGAGACGCTGACCGGTATGTGGTTGGCATGGAGCTGCTCGGCGATGTGATGGACCGACAGCTGGCGGGTGTCGCGCAGCTCGCAGATCAGCTGGTCTCGGCGGGCGCGCGGGGGTTTGGGGGCGGCCGGAGGGGGCGGTGCTGGCGGCGGTTGAAAGAACGTCCAGGTGGGATTGGCGAGGAAGGCCGAGCACAGGTTTCTGAACGAGCCGTGAGAGTAGTTGAAGCGGCGGGCGGCTTCCTGGGTGGAGCAGCCGTCGACGAAGCGGGCTCTGAGCGCTTCGTAGCGGCGCATCATGGGGGAGGTGGGTTGCAGGAAGAGGTTTTGGGGATTGGGAGCGGTCATGTCATAAAAATAGTTGTAGTTGAACATGAAACCAATATATCACATAAAGTCAGCAGATGTCAAGCTGAAAGTTCTGACATGGCCGGAATTAGATTTGAAGGCGGGAATGTTAGAATGAAAGCCAGTGACAGTGCGGAAAATCCGTATGCGGCACTGGATTAGGCAGGATTCTGAGCCTGCGTGGGGCGGTGCCATAAACGGAGGTGGATTTTATGAATATTGATGATAATATAAATTATTATAATGAATATTATGACAATATGACCGACTAGTGGGCTGAAAGACGGCTTGGAGTCTCGTTTGCGGTAGAAATTTTGTCACAGCATATTGTGTAATGGGAATTCAGGCTAGGGTTGGAGATGCAATTATGGTTCTTACGAAAGATTTCCTAATTACCGTGAATAATAAGCGGCACTTGTGATATACTAATAATATCATAATTCACTGATAATGCGGAGATATTCAATGGCTCGCAACGCCTTACAGTTTCAGAAAGGCATCAGTCTGACCGACTTTCTAAAGAACTACGGCACCGAAGAGCAGTGCTTTCAGGCGCTGTTCCATTGGCGCTGGTCGAAGGGCTTTGTCTGTCCGCACTGCGGCCACGACCGGGCCTGTCTGCTGACCACCCGCCGGCTGCAGCAGTGCTATCGGTGCCACCGCCAGACCTCGGTGACGGCCGGCACCATCTTCAGTTCCACGAAACTGCCGCTGACGGTGTGGTTTCTGGCCCTCTACCTGCTGACGCAGAGCAAAAAGGGCATCTCGGCGATGCAGCTGCACCGCGAGCTGGGCATTTCCTACGATGCGGCCTGGCGGATCAAACATAAGCTGATGCAGGTGATGATGGAACGCGATGACAAACATCAGCTGGAGGGTCTGGTGCAGATCGACGATGCCTATCTCGGTGGTGAACGAAGCGGCGGCAAACGCGGCCGCGGGGCGGCCAAGACGCCGTTCCTGGCGGCCGTGCAGACCAACGACCAGGGGCATCCGCTCCGCATGAAGTTGAGCGTGATCAAAGGTTTCAGGAGCTCGGAAGTCGCCGCCTGGGCGAGGCGGCATCTGGCTGACGGCACGGCGGTCTGTTCCGACGGACTGCCCTGTTTCAACGCCCTGAATGAGGCCGGTTTCCAGCATCAGGTGGTGGTCACCGGCGGTGGCAAAGCCAGTGTCCAGAAGCCTGAGTTTCACTGGGTGAACACCATGCTCGGCAATGTCAAGTCGGCCATCCGCAGCACCCATCACTCGGTCAGCGGCAAATACGCGCATCGGTATCTGGCGGCGTTCGAGTACCGGTTCAACCGCCGGTTCCAACTGCCCGATCTGATTCCACGCTTGGCTTATGTGGCACTCAGAACGCCACCCATGCCCGACAGACTGCTAAAGTTAGGCTTAATATAAACGGTAATTAGGAAACAATAACCTTCTGTTTTCATTACTTCCATCAAACCATGAAGCCAAATGTAGTGCCACTTTATTGATAATTCGGGTTTACATACCATGAAAAATGGCATATGGTCTCCCACCATGTATGTCAAACGCACCACCCAGAAAAATCAGTACACCTTCCGACTGGTGAGCGCCGAACAACACGGCCAAAAAGTCAGCCAACGAACCCTGCTCCTGACTTTGACGGTTTATGGCTGAAGGTACCGAAATCCTCTCAACAAAAACCTTATAAATCAAGGCTTTCATCCCCGCCAACCTTGACAATGCCTTTGTAGTGCCTTGGGCGCAATAAAAATCAGCATTTTTCCCTTGACTTGATATAATAAGACCCATGTTCGTACGCGTCAAACAATCACCCGGCAGTCCGCGCCAAGCCGTCCAGCTGGTCGAGTCGATCCGCCACGGTCGCACCGTGCGACAGAAAATCATCCGCCACATCGGCATCGCCCGGGACGATGACGAACTGGTCCGGCTCAAGGACCTCGGCGAATACATCAAAGCCAAGCTGGAAGCCGAGACGCAGCCGCAGCTGTTCCCGCCCGAACAGGTCGCCGAACAGGTCATCGAGTGCCGTCGGCGACGCGACGGCGAGCCGCTGCCGGTGGATCTGAAACAACTGCGCGAAACGGCGCGCATCATCACTGGCGTGCATGATGTATACGGCGCCCTGTTCCACCAGCTGGGGCTGTCCCAGCTGCTGTCCGCGCGCCGCTATCGGGTCTCTCACCAGGTGCTGTATCACTGCGTCATGGCGCGGCTGGCCAACCCGCAGAGCAAGCGCGCCAGCGTGCAGGCGCTGGCGGAGAATTTCGGCGTGCGGCTGCCCCTGCAGAAGGTTTACCGCATGATGGACCGGCTTGATGACCGAATCATCGCCCGACTCAATGCGTTGGCCGGCGAGCAGGCTAAATCCCTGTTCGGCGGGACGCTGCGGGTGGTGCTGTTCGACTGCACCACGCTTTATTTCGAATCGTTCCGCGACGACGAGCTGAAACAGCCCGGCTACAGCAAGGATGGCAAGCACCGCGAGTGCCAGGTGATTGTGGCGCTGGCGGTGACCGAGACCGGACTGCCGGTGCATCATCTGGTGCTGCCGGGCGCCACGTTCGAGGGCCACAGTCTGATTCCGGTGATCAAAGCCCTGCAGCGGCGGCATCAGGCGAAGGAAGTCATCGTGGTGGCCGATCGGGGGATGATGAATGAGGACCATCTGATCGCGCTGCGCGAGGCGGAGATGTCCTACATCATCGGTGCCAAACTGAAGACGCTGCCCAAGGCCACCCAGACCGTGGTGCTGGACCGGAGCCGATATCGGCCGTTGGGTGATCAGGGTGTTGTCGTGCAGTCGGTGCCGCATCCGAAGGCGCCCGATGACCGACTGGTGATCAGTCATTGTCCGGTGCGGGCGCGCAAGGATGGCCGGGACCGGGAGCGGGCGGTGGCCAAACTGCTCAAGAAGCTGGCCCGCAGCGACCGTCCCAAAGAGCTGCTGAACGCGCGGGGCGACGGGCGATTCTTGCGGCTGGAAGGCGAGGCGACCCTGTCCATCGATGCGGCGCGGGTGGCCGAGGCGGCGAAGTGGGACGGGCTGCACGGCGTCATCACCAATCTGCCGGAGTCGACCCAGACGGCCACCATTGTGCGACAGTATCGGGGGCTCTGGCAGGTGGAGGAGACCTTCCGCGTGAGCAAACATGATCTGAAGGTTCGGCCGATTTACCACTGGACGGCGAGGCGCATTCATGCCCACATCGCCATCGCCTTCATGAGTCTGATGTGCGTGCGTCATCTGCAGTATCGCATGGCGCTGCAGCAGGGTCAGACGGTGTCGGCGGCGGTGATGGCCAATGCGCTGACGCAGGTTCAGCACAGCGTGCTGGAAGACCAGGGCAACCGGCGGTGCTATGCGCTGCCATCGACCAACAGTGAGGTGGGTCGAAAACTATATCGGGTGATGGGGGTGGTCCACGATCTGGAACCGTTCGAGCTGAAGTGACAGGGCCGTGGATGGAGGTCTGGAAGAGGGCAAAATGTAGTACCTTGGGGTCAGTTCGCCCTTAATAAAAACAACAGTTTAGAGAAATAAACCGTCGAAGTCAGGAGTCTCATGCGTATGTTCGGACCAAAAGGGAATCCCCAGGCGAGCAACCTGTTCGCGGTGACCCATTACCCGCAGGAGCAGGTGGGCATCCACCTGGAAGTCAAAGCCCGGAAGGTTGCCTAAGGTACTGTGTATCCGTGTTCAATCGGCAATATTTTTCAAGGATTTTCTGGTTATGGTATTTCCGCGTGCTGAAACGTAAATAGTGTCTGCAAGAAAACTCAAAAAGTGAGATAATTATCTGATATCATGTGAATAATATCGTATAATTGTGAACGAAGAATTGGCCTTTTGCCCTGAAAAAGGGGCGATTTCAGCCGATTCGCCGACTTTTCACCCAATCTTCGCCAGGCAGACAAGCAATGAGAGACATCATCAACCCGAATCACGAACTGGGTGGCATTGACATCACGGCCATTGAGATCGATCACCACTCGAGAGACGACATGCCGGCGGCGCTGCTGGGTCTGCAGACGCTGTATGGCGACCCGCAGGTGAGAGAGCGGCTGTTCGCGCTGCTGGAGGCGGAGGCGCTGCCGGGGGTGGACCTGAACAACGGCCGCCCGGGCATGACACTGTGGGCGGCGTTGGTGATGGCGGTGGTCAAGCAGGCGTTGAACTGCGATTTTGATCGCCTGCATGATCAGGTGCGAAACCATGTGGACCTGCAGCGGATGATGGGTCATGGCTCATTGATGAAGCCACCGTACACGCTGCAGCAGGTGATCGACAATGTGAATCTGTTCAGCGCGGAACTGCTGGACCAGGTGTCGCAGCTGGTGGTGGAGGCGGCGCACCGGCGTGTGGGTCATCAGCCGGGCGAGGCATTGGAAGGACGCTGCGATTCGTTCGTGGCGCAGACGGACGTGCATTACCCGACCGACACCGGGCTGCTGAGTGATGCGGTGCGCCGGCTGCTGGGTCTGATGCATCAGGCGCAGGCGTGCCATCAGGTGTCCGGGTGGCGGCAGTACAAACATCTGCAGCGAAAGCTGCGCGGGCTGTACAACGGCATCCGTAAGGCGAAGCAGGCGAAGGCGGCCCCGGCGGCATTGGAAAAGTATCTGAGTTGGTGCGACGGGGTGGTGGCGCGGGCGTGTGAGACGCGGGACCAGCTGATGCGGCAGGGGGTGTCGGGTGCGCTGCTGGACGAGGTGGTCACCTTCCTCGGCTACGCCGAGAAGCTGTCGGATCAGGTGGTGCGGCGGCTGCAGCGCGGCGAGCGGATTCCGCATTCGGAGAAGATCTTTTCGGTGTTCGAGCCGCACACCCGATGGATCGTCAAGGGCAAAGCGGGGGTGGCGGTGGAGTTGGGGGTGCCGGTGTGCATCGTCGAGGATCAGCATCAGCTGATCCTGTCTCAGAAGGTGATGTGGGAGGGCCGTGATGTGGACCATGCGGTGCCGGTGATCAAGGAGACGCTGCGGCGTCATCCGCAGTTGGAGAAGTGCAGTTTCGACCGCGGCTTTCACAGTCCGGCGGTGCAGCGGCAGTTGCAGAAGCTGCTGACTTACTGCGTGCTGCCGGTCAAGGGACGGCGTTCGCAGGCGGTGCGGGAGCGGGAGGAGCAGGAGTGGTTCCGCGAGTCGCGTCGTCAGCATCCGGCGGTGGAGTCGGCGATCAACAGTCTGCGGCATCGGGGTCTGGTGCGGGTGCGCAGTCATGGTGCGGCGGGCTTTGCGCGCACGGTGGCGCTGTCGGTGCTGGCTTACAACGTGCATCGGTATGGGGCGATGGTGCGCGACGAGTTGCGGGAGCGGGAGCGGCGGAAGCTGAAACGTGCCGCCTGACGGCGGCGGTTGGTTAAAAGGGGTGTTGAACCGGTCCCGCCAGAGGGACTGGATGGAAACCTATGGGCCGAATTCGGCATTCGCCGCCCGACTGACGAAAAAAGCGTGCCAATCAGCGCAAAACGACCGAATGTTCAGAAATCTTCTCGCCCCGAACCCTCAGCCATCCATTTTCTTCTCGATTCGAGGCTTCAGAAAATCAACATCGCCGGACATTTCATGCGAAAATGGGGGTTTTCTGGCAGACACTAAATAGCAGCAATTTCATGAGTGGCAGATTGACGTAATCATGGTATTGACGGTCAGCACTCAGATATCGCCCTTTGAACAAGGGTGGTGTAATGATGCTGGTGGGCGCGATTGAGATCGTCGCCTACCCTCAATTTCGAAAATGGTGATCGTTGTGTTATTTCAATGCCTGCCAACCTGGCACGACTTTGGTGAACTCTTCCTGTAAAGTCGGACGTCCGATGTTGCCCTGTTTGACATTGATGGCAAATTGGCGCCATCGCGGCGCATCGCGCAGCACGTCGACCAATAGGTGCTGGATTTTTTTCATGACCTGTGCCTGGCGGGTGTATTCTTTGCGTGTGGCATTGGTCGTGAGGTCGCCCAGACCTGAAAAATAGTACTTTAAGATCTCTTCGGGATACTTGCTCTCAAGGCGTTTGGCAGTCTGCAGTTCATAGCCGCTGCCCAGGGCGTAGAGGAGGCATCGGCTCCGGGTCAGCACGGCCACTGCTTCCTCATACTCATTGCGGTACATGCGGATGCGGAGTTGCTCGATGTACCGGGCGTTCTCCATGCGCGCAAGGACTTTTGCTTCATAACTCTTCCATTCAGCGGTCGTGCACAGTTTCCGAAACGCTTTGTACTTGTTGCAGGTCAGACCATCGGTCGCATGATCGAACTGTAGTTCCAGGTAGCGTCCGCGATCGCCGGCGGATTTGACACGCTTGGCAACGAACTGACGCAATTCATCCATGCGGCCTCTTCCCTTGAGCAGTCCTGTCTCCGCGACCTCCATGGCCTTCTGCTTTTCACCCGTCTGCCAGTGGAAATCCGCCAAGTCGAAATAGTCGGTGCCAGTGATCAGTTCACGCTGGCGCAGCTCGAGAAATTTTTCCCGGTTGCCGATTTGGCGATAAATACAGCGTGCGTTATCGATTTTCCAGTCCCCGCCCATGGTCTCCAATGCCTCCGCCAGAGCCTGCCAATCGTCATGACTGTAACAGGCCGCATAGGCCAGGTCGTAGAGATCATCGACAAGGCCAGAATTGCCGCTTTCGATATAGGGCAGGACGTCATCAAGCAGTTGTTGTCGGTAAGGTGCCTCGATCTTTTTTTTGGGAAAGCCCTTCCGTGATCTCCTGCAACAGGCCCGAAACATGGTATTCGACGTCATAATCACCGCCGCCGTAGGCATACAGTTCGTCCAGACCTGGATCGAGTTCGGACCACAAGGCCAGCAGTTTTTCGCCTTCTAACTGCTTCTTCCGGCTGGGTTAAAGGGCAATGTGCCTGTTCAGGTAGTCAAGACATTCGCGCCGGACAGCGGGGCGCGAGGTAGAAACGCGTACGAGCAGATCGATCAGCTTTGCTTTCGGTATGGTCTCCAGCAAAGCGACCAGTGGATCATCCTGTTTGCGTGTTTTCACCATGTAACTTTTACTTGGAAAGCAGAAATAGAACAAACTAGTCCAAGAATGGCAGGGCCTTTAACCGGTACTCACGACACAGGAATTCATCCGATACCGGTTACACCGAAGCCAGCCCCACAAAGCCAGCGAAATACACCAGCGTACGCTAGCCTGAATTGTAATAAAATTGATCACAGCCCAATACAGTGACGGGTGTTGCCCTGAAGCCATTGAATAAGGTGCTCGTTGCGGGTCTGCAGTTAAGAGATATATCAGTCATCACGATGACCGGCTGTCGGGCAGTGAAATGGCAGACAAGTCCAAGTTGATGGGCATGTTTCGCATGATGCCATCGGCGACAATGACAGTGAGTAAAGTTCGGCCGGATGAAATTATTGGCGGAAGCTCAGGCTAAACGGTCACCCGCTCCGGTACGTAGCAAATACCGGTGCCACCCAACCCGCAGTAACCAAAAGGATTCTTGGCAAGATACTGTTGGTGTTCGGCTTCTGCGAAATAAAACTCTGCAGCTTCTGCGATTTCAGTGGTAATCGAGCCATACCGTCTGCTTTGAAGAGCCGATTCATAAACTGAACGCGACTCATGTGCCTGTTGCGACTGTTGATCGCTGTATGCATAGATGCCCGAACGGTATTGTGTACCGACATCGTTTCCCTGTCGCATCCCCTGAGTCGGATCATGACATTCCCAAAACACCCGAAGCAGCTCCTGATACGGAATCCGCTCTGGGTAAAACACAATCCGAACGACTTCATTGTGCCCTGTCAGCCCAGTACAGACTTCCCGGTAAGTGGGATTTGGCGTGTATCCTCCAGAATAACCAACCGCGGTGACGTAAATGCCGTCCAGCCCCCAGAACTGCTTTTCGACTCCCCAAAAGCATCCAGCTCCAAACATGGCCGTCTCAGTTCCCTCTGGGTAAGGTTCAAACAGACTTCGATTGTTTACAAAATGGAACTCGGAGGTCTCTATCGCGTTATTTCGCCCTTTCAGAGCGTCTACTCGGGATGGCATCGATTTTTTTCGGTTAAAGAACATATGATTGTGCCTGACAGATCGAGTTGTTGATGGAATGGTATTTATGGTTCGTGTACGTCAGTGATACCGATGATGCTGGATTGCTGAGCGGTCGCAATCAATTTCACCGAGATCAAACCATGCGGATTCTGTCGGTTCGTGTTCGCGAATCGTATCGTTCTGCAAAATGTGGAAGACGCGAAAGTCTGCCATCAGAAACAGGTAATCCGCAATCAGCATTCGACTTTTCGCCTCGGGTTCACTGTCTCCACTGATAACCAGCGTTCGCTGTTTACTCGCCAGCGAAGCGAGTTGACCGATGCCAACTTGAAACAGACCCGGGCGCATGTATTTCGAAAAACCGCGTGCAATCAACTCCCGATCGTTATGCACTGTACGAATGGGCGAAGCTGAAAACACCCCGAGTTGCCGGCCAGCGAGATGGAGCACGATTTCTGAACGGTCAAGTGACTTTCTTAAATTCCGGTAATATTCGTCGCTGTCATCTGACCGGTCTGCTGGGATGCAGATATCGACGACCACCTCGATTCGGTAATAACCGACCCGTTTCACCAGCTCGGCCACTGATTGATTCCGATGGCCTGTCAGCCAAATCTCAGTTTGTTTCTCAGTCATAACAATGCTCGGGGGCGGGGAAATCAAGCGACTTGACGGCGTGGACATAAGCGGTGATTGCGGATTGAATATCCGCATTATCAGTCAGAAAATTCTTTACGAATTTTGTGGGTCGTTCTGGATAAAACCCCAGCAGATCATGCAGCACCATAATCTGACCGTCGGTATCGGGGCCAGCGCCGATACCAATGACTGGTACTTCTAACTTTTCTGTGATGGCTCTGCCAAGTTCGCGGGGCACGCACTCCAGTAGCACGAAACTCGCGCCGGCATCCTGCAGAACCGCCGCTTCATCAATCATCGCTTTCGCCTGTTTGGGATCTCGACCCTGCACCCGATAGCCACCGAGATGATTGACGGACTGCGGTGTCAGCCCCATGTGCGCACAGACTGGGACACCTCGCTCGACTAGCAGTCGGGTCGACTCAGCCAGCCAGGCGCCGCCTTCCAGTTTGACGGCTTGAGCACCCTCTCTCATCAGGCGAGCGGCATTCTCAAGTGTCGCATTTTCACTGTAGTAACTCATGAAGGGCAGATCCGCCATCAAGAATGAACCTCGGTTACCGCGCTGTACGCAACCCACGTGATAGGCGACGTCATCAATCGTAACCGGTAAACTGCTGTTATGTCCCTGCACCACCATGCCCAACGAATCACCAACCAGCAGCAGTTCAATGCCAGCCTCGCTGGCGGCGACAGCTTCGCAATAACCATAAGAGGTCAGACAAGCGAATTTTTCACCGCTTTGTTTGAGTTTCCGAAATGTGTTGATACTGACTTTCATGCCTTGAACTGCGAGCGGTCCGCTTCAACAACTTCACTGATCCAGTTGCTGAACGCTGGCCAACTGCCACCCTTAGGATGGGCTTTGAACAATGTAATCAGCTGATGGTGCTCGCGTGCGGACTTGTGAACGATATCTTCCAGAGACCTGCCGCGGACGCCTTTCCACATCCACAGCAGAATGATCGCCATTGCGGGGTATAGCAGGTAACCGGCAATCAACATCATTCAGCCGCCAAATCAATGTCGGGATGCTCGGCGGAACGCGTTCCGGCAATTGGGCGATTGTCATCCGAGTAGTAGGTGAATACGATCGCGAGTTTCACGCGGTTGGTTTGATTTCGTCCGGCACTATGGATCAGCCGACAGTGAAAGAACAGTACATCACCCGCATTCAGCTCGACAATCCTTGCAGATTCTGTCAGGGCGCGATTTTTTTTGAGATCGGTGCGAAAAAACAAAGCCGCATCGAATTGCCCGCGATCGTAGGAATTGCGGTGCGAACCGGGGATGATGGTGAGGCTTCCGTTGTCGCGGTCCTCGCGCCCCAGCGCCAGCCACGCAGTTATCAGTTCTGGCCGATCAAAACTCCAGTATCGAATGTCCTGATGCCATCCGGTCTCACTCCCGTAGCCAGGAAATTTTGTCATCACACAGTTGTGGTGATTCTGACTTAACTGTATCTGATCGGTCTGGAGTAAGTTTTGGATATGCTTTGTAACATTTCGACTCTTCGCCCAGCGTCTGAACACATCGTCTCTTGCGAAAGCGTTCAGCAGACGTCGTGGCGTATTTCCGCCGGGGGCTGTACGCGACGGTGGTGAGCCTGGGTAGTGTACTTCGGCTTCATATTCAACCGGCGCCAGTGCGGGGTCAAGTGAATCTTCTATGACCTGCAGCATTTCACTGCGTACTCTTTCATTACATAGGTTGCGGATGACCAAATAGCCATCCCGTTGAAATTGGGCTAGGTCGTTACTGTTCAGCCAGGTTGACTGTTCAGCCGAATCCTGCTCCACCAGGCCGTCCGCAATCGAATGATGTTGCTTTGTCAATTTTGTTTCATCAGCGTTTTTCTGATGTGGTTGAGAAAAATTATACCAATCCGCGTTCATTTGCCATTCGACTCTAATTGCGTGCAAAGCACAGTTCAAAGATCGGATTTCCCGACTGAACGGCCTTGCTGGCGTAGCGGGTCTGCAATGCACCAGCCGGCACCCGCGCTTGGTGTTCATCCGCGGTCAGGCTTTTGAGACTGCCGTTTTCTAGTAGCAGGTGTCGCGCCTGGTCTGCGTAGTCGCCTGAGTCGGTAACCATCAGGATGGAGCCATTGGTGACCAGTCGGTCGACGCATAATGCAACAAATTCCGCGTTGATCAGGCGACGTTTTCGGTGTCGGGCTTTCGGCCAAGGATCAGGAAACAGAATGATGATTTCATTGACTGAGTCTGAAGGAATCTGTTGCGCCAGGACATCGCGGGCGTCGGATGTTGAGATTCGGACATTTTTGATGCCGTTTTTGTGTAAGTTCAGCAGACATTTTCCAACGCCGGGTCGAAAAACCTCAATGCCAAGATACGCTGTGTCATTGTTCATCAAGGCCTGTTGAACCAGAAACTCGCCATCGCCGAATCCGAATTCAATGGCAAATCGTCGGGCTTGTGGAAAAGTCTCGGAAATGTTGAATTGCGAGTCAGCCAGAGGCAGTTGATACAAGTCCAGTAATTCAGTCAGAGCTCTTTTTTGAGCTGGTGTAATACGGCTCTCCCGTCGTACATAAGTCTTGACTCGATGCGATTTTCCGATCATTTCTGGCATAACTACTTGTTGCATCTGATTGGCGCTCAATCATTAAATTTCTGACAGGTGTGAATGCTAAGGTAAGGGGTTCACCAATCAATTTTACGAGCAATTGAGCCTTTGATACGTGACACTCGCAGCCCGATAATTTTTGTAGGCGAAGAAAGCAGCCCAAATGAACCGGCGATTGGACCGCAAATCAGGATTGACATCTGCGGTCTAGTGAGTCACAGTTGTTGCGCCTGAACGAGACCGTTGGTAAGCGTTCAACGCTCTCATTCGGGCATAGTTGTGATTGATAACTGGCAGCGGGTAAGTTTTTCCAAGTACCACAGCGGCATCATTTAATTCGCGCGCGGGTGCTTCCCACGGACGAATCAGCCAGCGATTGGACAGTTGCGCCAGTTCTGGTACCCAGCGGCGAATGTATTTTCCTTGCGGATCAAATTTTTCAGCTTGCAAAGTTGGGTTGAAAATTCGAAAATAGGGGGCGGCATCTGCCCCACATCCAGCTACCCATTGCCAATTACCAACATTGTTGGCGAGGTCTGCATCTACCAGAGTATCCCAAAACCAGGCTTCGCCCAACCGCCAGTCTACAAGCAGGTGTTTCACCAGAAAAGAAGCAACAACCATTCTCACTCGGTTGTGCATCCACCCTGTTTTCCATAGTTCCCGCATACCTGCATCCACCAGTGGGTATCCGGTCCTGCCATCGCTCCATGCCGAATAAGCATCCGAGTTTTCCTGCCACGGGAAGCGATTGAATTCCGGCCGCCAGTTTTGCGTCTCCATCTGTGGATGGTGAAATAACAAATGGTGGTTGAAGTCGCGCCATGCGACTTCCCGAAGGAAGCTGGTCGCCGCGTTGCCATCCAGTCTGTTTTCCGAAACGGCGGCAGTCACTGCCCTCCAAATCTGGTGTGGGCTGATTTCACCCCAGCACAGATGCGGTGAAAGTCTGGAAGTCCCCGTTAGGTCAGGACGATCTCGCGATGTTTGATAACCATTCAGTACCAAGTTTACAGAATGACTGAGCTGCTGTTGAGCGGATATCTCACCGACCGTCCATTCGGTTCGTAAACCAGCTGCCCAATCGGGTCTGGTTGGTAGAAGTTTCCACTGACTTAGCGAGTCAGATTTGATATTTGGCGCAGGTGGGAACGCATTCGGGATGGTTGAAATTTGCATCGGTGAATAGATCTCTCGCAAGCGGTGCCAGAAAGGTGTGAAGACCTGGTACGGCTGTTGCTGTCGATTGAACAGACATTCTGGATTGATCAAAGTCGAGCCGTCGAAAAATCGGACTTCAACTCCCTGCCGGCGCAGCTGTTGCTGTAATTTCAGATCCCGTTCGTATTCAGCTCGAATGAAACTGCGATTCGAGTAAACTGCACATGATCCAGATTCATTAATGACCTTTCGTAGCATGTTCTCAGTTGAACCGCGGCGCAGAATCAATTTCCCCTTCCGTTCAGATATCGAAATTGAGAGTTGAGTCAGGCTGTTGTGGAGCCACCATTTGGAAGCGGCACCAGGTAATCTGGAGACAGTGGTTTTGGAGTCATCCCAGATGAAAACGGGGATGACCGGATGATTGGATACAAATGCCGCGCTCAGAGCAGGATTGTCGGCAAGTCGCAGGTCTCGTCTAAACCAGACAAGAATTGGTGTTTTATCGTGCAATGCGAAGCGGCTCTCGGAAATCAACGATTGATTGGGTCAGAAGCGAACCGAAGTGGAAGTTGTCAACATCGTTCAAGAACTTTCACATATGGGTTATTATCATACGGAGGACTTGTTTTATGTTCCTTGAGTAATTTTATTTTCCAGATTGTTTGCATTTACCAGTTTGATGAATAATTCAACATATTTAAAGATTTCCTCTGTAATGAGTTAGATGTATCCGATATCCACATTCGCCACTGCGAACTGACTTATATTGATATGATTGAACCATGTGAATATTGGCAGAGTTTGAGTGACACGCCTAAACTTATTCCTTCCTTTTTTTCCAAGCCGCAAAAATATAGTTGATGTTGCTACTGGTTTCAATTGCACGTATTTTTATGATATCGAACTGCATTTACGGTTGAAGATCACAATCAAGACTGTCAGTGCCTCCAAATCACCTCGCTTGATATTGGAATTTAAAGCACTTGGCGAGCCAGCCGGTTCCGCTAAATCAAACATTGATGTGTGGTACGAGAAAGTACACGATGCAAATATTATTCATTTCCTTGAAATAACAAGTCAAGATATACAGCAAACCTACTGGATACCAGAAAAAGAGCCAGATTTAAAAAAATAGAGTGTTTTAATCGAATGTATGAAACTTATATTTCACGATCAATCGATAGTGCCTTGTATTTAATGAATTCAAAAACTGATATCGGTAATCAACTCTCAAACACGCAACAAACATTCATACCATTTCTCCTCAATCATAGCTACTCCAAAAAAAATCTACACCTCACTACGTCGACTTCGAATGAACCCACCTGGGCAGATGAATTAGACAATCCCAGTATTGCATTTGATGCCGATGGTCTGATACGTACAAAGTATGAAGCCTATTCGGCCAGAATAGATTATCTTCGTACCTGTGCAAAAGATGATAGCTTTGCGCTAAATGAAGAGTCAGAGGTTGATTTTTGGTGTTTTGTTAATTCAGTGCCTCATTTCCGCAAGGGCAATCTGGTGTTGATTGATAATGGCAATCTCCGTGCTGAATGGCAGGATAAATTCGAAAAACACTTGGGCTTGCAGTTCCTAGGTAATGGAATGCTACAGTATGTAATTTTAAGTCGGCGAACGGATTCTCAACAAATTTCACGAGTCTCCGGTCGAGACACCTTTGACGGAGTTAAGCGACAAATTGCTGTCTTTGATCTGGATACGATGCTTAACGAATCTTCTCTCGAATACAACAAAGTGTTACAGAATAATTGGCTTATGTTGTGCCAAAAATTTCAGCCAAAATTCACATCTACGCTTGGTCCATCTTTGATGTTTGATGAATGAGGGGTAAAGACCTGCCAGTAGACGACCATGTTGTTCGTTACGTAAAACCGAGTCTGATTCGAGATGATGAGACCGTAAGTGGTGCAGCTTTTTGTTTACGAGCTTCTGAGCCAAATGAAAAGGCCTATCGGTAAATTGGCTTGAGGCGTTCGGGCTGGAAAAAGTTCACCAGCTGACCCAAGTACGATGTTTGTGCCGTTTGATGCGACGGCCAAATGGACGTTTTGCCGAAATGGAAGTTGGCAACATTGTAAGTTGTGTATCGGAGGAGTTGGATACTCTACGTATCGTTCACGACCCGTTGGAATCCACGGAATATTACAAGGCTGACCCATCACATGCGGGAGATCTTTGGTCTACCATCGGCTAACTCCAGTATGGCTGAATTGGTGGGTGATCTCATTGCAAAATGCGTTATTGATTTGCACCCAGCGGTCTTGAATAGGCCGTTGGAACTACATGATTGATGGCAGTTTGAAAAGTAGCCAGTCCTCGCTGATGTTAGACAATCAATAACCATACCCTGCATTTTTGTATTTTCTGACCGATGCGATAATTCAGCGGACTGCCTTCGATATGGGGAGTCTTCATAGCGAGAATTATGGAGTTGCTCATCCAAGCATGACATTGGCTCCACTTGGTTTTTGTCAATCGGTTGAACAGGTTCTCCGATTATCAGACTGGGTGCGTTGATATTGTGATTTTTGTTCAGAGGCATGACAGATGCGTCATGCAACTCTGAACCTGTTGGTGCCATGGCCTCGAAATTCACGGTTGGCGACGGATATTTCATCGTTTCCAAATTTGCATGTAACCACGTGGATGATAGGTCCTGTTACCAGTCTGCTGTACAAATTCATTGATTTCCCCCAAAATTCAACAGAAAGAACCGTCACATTGGTTTCTGTCAGAGAACCTCAACCCGGATTTGACAGGAATTTGACGTTGCTTTCAGGCTGATACCCCCGTTTTCCATCATCCCCGTCCAGCTGAGCCAATGTATTCAAATGATGCGACCACAAGTAAATGCTGGGCCATCAGGGTTCAAAGTGAATCCGGGTGGGAATCTTTCACAGACACTCCGCGCTGCAATGTTTTGCATTCAAACTGTCAGTCTCCATAGTGAATCATTGAGCCGTCGTTGTCACCGCTGAGGTCATCAATTGCCGTTTCAACATCTGCGATTGCGCGTTGTAGGTGTTCGGATATGACCTGTCGATCTTCGGTAAACGGAATGTTGTCAATCATGTGGTGCAGTTTACCAATTGAAAGCCATGCCTTGTGCCGCGCCCACTCTGCAAACAGAACATGATGAGGGTCAACAACTGTCAAATCTGAAAACCGGCAGACATCCTCAAAACCCGAGTCAAGTGGTACATAGCCATTGACCAGAGTAACCCTTTCCGCCCGCCGAGTCAGCCGTGTCGCCCGGTGGACGACCCGATTGCCGTGGAGCACGATTGCATAACCTGCGCCTGGAAATTCTGGACTGACAGTCCTGTCTTCGGGAATGGATTGTCCCTGATTGTTCAACTCCTGTGCCTCGTCCCGAGTTCCAAGGAAATACTGGAACTCGCCGCCCTGCAGCTGCGTCGGGTCAGACAGCATCAGAACATAATCAAGTTCCAACGTATCGTGATGCCACTTGTCGACGGCGCGCCCCAGGTCATCTGGGGCAAAATTAAGGTGTCCCAAATGCAGGGGCATGGTGTGAGGCGCGACAGGTGTTCCAAATATATCGCTCAGAAAATCAGTTACCTCTTTACTTAGACAGAAATCCCGCAGAAACCTGGATTGATATGTACCACCTCGCACCATCGATTCGATTCGTTCGCAATTGACTGCATACTTTTTCAGCGAACGGGCGATGTCAAGCAGGACCTCAATGCCTTCATCCGATAACAGCCGAACGGCACTGGAGACGGCAAAATCGGTTGAACATGTTTCGATTTCGCTAGGCGCATAGCCGAGGTCACTCAGTCTTCGTACTTTTTCAGGTGGTTCCAGCTGCAGATGTCTGTCTGGATCAAATTCGATGGACTCCTGGCGATAGTGATAACCGTCTGGTAGTCGGTTTGGGAATGGAAGTGGCGTGTTGAGATTAAGCATTCTATGTTTTGTCTGGTAGGAGTTTGAGTTGATGTTGTCTGCCATTTTATGCCTTCTCAGTGAAATGTCAGCCGAATTCGTACTGCACGGTCTTGCGCCTGCAAACGAACGGTATACGATGAGCTCAGCGATCATCATGGCCTGTATGGGTGCATTAAAATAATCAATGTTCGTTTCTCTCAATACTTTCGAAACTACCACATGCTTCAACTCAACAATCTCGCCGGTTTGAGAGGCGAACGCCTGCTGTTCAAGAATCTTTCAGTTACTCTGAACGAAGGTGAAATGCTACTGATCAAGGGACGAAACGGCGCCGGTAAGACCAGCCTGCTGCGTCTGCTATCTGGTCTCGCCGCGCCGGTGGAAGGAGAAATTTTGTGGGGCGGCAAGTCAATCCTTGCCATCAGACCGGAGTATTTTCATTCGCTGGTGTATGTCGGACACGAAAACGGTGTGAATCTTGACCTTACGGTAAGGGAAAACCTCGAATTTCACCGCACACTCAGAGGCTCGCCGTTGCTTCGATCAATTCCGGATGTGCTGGAACCGCTGGGAATGATTCGATATGTTGACGTGCCCTGTCGGTTTCTGTCAGCGGGTCAGAAACGCCGGGTGGCGCTTGCGAGATTGGCTTTTTCAGAGGCCAAACTGCTGCTGCTTGATGAGCCCTTTGCTTCACTTGATGAGCAGGTGCTGAGTGTCGTGACAGATCTCATCATGCATCACCTGAAGCAGGGCGGACTGAGTGTCGTGACTTCTCATCTGACGGTTGACTGGCAGGATAGTTCGGTTCGGGAAGTCCACCTGGAGGCATTCGCGTGACCGGGGCATTTGGCGCGGTGCTGAAACGCGATCTAACGTTGGTGGCGAGGACACCTGGCGACTACACTACGCCAGTGATTTTTTTTGTGATCTGCACGACGTTGTTTTCGTTCGTAGCGGGAACGGATGCCGCGATACTGAGATCAATCGGACCCGGTGTCATTTGGATTGCGGCATTGTTGGCTTCCATGCTCTCACTGGAGGGGTTGTTCCGCAATGACTATGAGGACGGGACGCTTGAACAGATTCTAACGGCGCCCGCGCCGCTGTCGCTGCTAGTGTTTGCCAAATTGACTGCGCACTGGATCTGCACCGGACTGCCTTTGCTGCTGATCAGTCCGATTCTGGGTATACTAATGAATCTTGATTTGTTCAGCATGTTGATATTGGTCGTGACCATCGCAATCAGTACACCCACTTTCAGCTTTGTCGGCGCCTTCGGCGCAGCTTTGGTGATCAGCCAAAAAAGAGCAGGCATGCTGTTGTCGCTCCTCACATTACCGCTTTGCGTTCCGATTCTGGTTTTCTCAGTGTCTGCGGTTGTTGCGGCGACTGAACAACTGCCGGTTACCGGGCATCTGACGCTGTTGGCAGCATTTTTCTTCTTCGCTCTGACACTGGCTCCATTTGGCATCGCTGGTGCGCTCCGAGTCATGCTGGATAATTAAGGTGTGGCTCTGGTTTCATAAGCTCAGCACGGCTAGGCACTTTTACGCGCTGGCAGACAGAGTAACGCCTTGGCTTGGTTGGCTGGCTACATTGACCATCATTACGGGGCTTTATCTTGGTCTGGTCGTTGCACCGACAGACTACCAGCAGAAAGACGCCTATCGGATCATATTCGTGCATGTTCCTGCCGCCTGGATGTCCATGATGATCTATACCATGATGGCGGTGAGTGGTGCAGTCGGATTGATCTGGCGTATCAAACTGGCGCATGTAGCCTGTACGGCCGCGGCGACGATTGGGGCTTCATTCACCCTCATCACACTGGTGACCGGTTCGATCTGGGGGAAGCCGATGTGGGGGGCTTGGTGGGCTTGGGATGCCAGACTGACTTCGGAGTTGATTCTGCTCTTTCTCTATCTGGGATTCATTGCGCTGGAGTCTGCTGTTCCAGACCGTAGCAAGGCACAGAAAGCTGGTGCGATTTTACTGATAGCTGGTGTTGTCAACATCCCAATCATTCACTACTCGGTGCTGTGGTGGCATACGCTTCACCAGGATCCATCCGTTTCTAAATTCGGCGTACCCTCAATACACAGCAGCATGCTAATTCCGCTACTGATAATGGCTGTGGGATTCTTATTACTCTTCCTGACCATACTGGCACTTCGAATGAGAGCGCTGATTCTTGAATCTGAATACCAAGCCAAGTGGCTGCGGCGGCTGGAGGAGTCGGCATGAGTTTTTCGGAGTTTGTTTCGATGAGTGGTTATGGAGAGTTTGTCTGGAGTGCCTATGGCTTTACCCTGCTAGTTTTGGCGATCAATGTCGGCACTGCCATTCGACGCCTGCGCAAATCAAAAAGACAGCACGTCTCAACTGAGAAAGATTAGTTGGGCTCGGTTTGCTGCTCCCATCTTTGTTTCGCGCGGATTTCTGATATGCAGGAAGTCTGACTTACGGATCACTGTCGGTCTGCGGAGTGTTTTTTCGAAGACAGCTCTAATCATCAGCTTTGAGAGAATTAATTCCGGCCAGCAGTTCTTTGTTTTCGATGATTCCTTTCTTGAGAACCAGAGATTCCAAGGCTTGCAACCAGTTCTCGTAGTAAGGTGCGCCATTGTTTTTACGTATTGATTCGGCAAGCGTTTCGCTCCATTCGGTCCAGCTATAGACTCCCTGTTCATGGAGTTTAACGGCCAGCGCGAATGCGTGGGCTTCCCAAGGTTCTGTGAATATGGGCTCCTTACCGTCGCGATAGAACTTTACAATCGTTGAGTTGGACGACATCATCCTTCAAGCAGGTAAGACTCAAACAAATCCACATAAACTGCGTCGCGTCGCATCGTGTCTTGCCAAATATCAGCCGCTTCGAATCGAACGCCGTAAAGTCTTTGCGCTTCCCTGACACCCTTCGCGTTCTGATCTGGAAAGACAAATGTTCCATGGTCTGCGGCAATCTGTCCGCGACAGCCCTGGACATACTCCGGCAGGCGAATATGACCGAGGTGATTAAGAGTTTTCGCAACGACCGCATCGCCAACTGTGAACTTCGCTTCGCCGCTATCTGACATTCTGGCGGTGCCGCCTCTCTTTAGAGTTGGCCATACCTCTTCCGCCTGCAGCGCGCTCATCGCCCAATGTCCTCTGATAGGTCTAGCATGCGCTGTTGAATATCGTCCTCCGTCAAAAGCCCTTTTTCGATCAGTAGCAGGCTGAGGCCATGGATCCATTTTTCGTAATAGCTGGAAGCCAGGTACTCTGGATCAGGCATTCGTTCGCGGGCATACCGTGCCATGTCAAGATTCCATTTGCCGAGGAAGCCGCAGGCGACCGTGATGGCAAAGGCGCGCCTCTCCCATTCTTCGTGAAACACCGGTTCGTTCTGTTCCGGAGCTATGGGATCAATTATGGCTTTACCGCCTAAATCATGTGCGCCTTTCATTTGAATTATCGTTGGTTGCGAGGATAACTGTACCCGTTCTCCCGTGATGGGTCATGGTCATATTTCTCAGAAATTTCCGCCCAGCAAAGCACTTATTCGTCGGTACGTTCTCAACATTGTGATTGGGCTAATTTGGTGATTGGAAAACGTCAACTCCACAAGCTAACGAATCTGACTGTCACTGGATGACTGACAAGAATTCAGCAGCCATGTTGGGAAGTTCGGATCTGTGGATTGCCGTGTTGAGCATCAGGCTACGTCGGCACAAAGAACTCAGCGTTTCTCACTCGGTTCCACCTCCTCGTGATGAAGTGCCTGTTTGAATAATCCACCCGACCCAGCATTGACGTCCAGACTCAGTCGCGCAACAGCGGAATTGAATTCATGACCATTACATTCGTTTTAAGCCAATACACATTGCCTCAGACGACGTCCTCAAAACAGTAGTTTGATCAACCCTACGGTAAGCGACGCATTGGCGGCGACGATGCCAATAGCCATGGCAAGAAAACGTACATTCAGACGGGTTTCAAGATCTTTCATTTCGGATCTAAGACCCGATATTTCATCCTTCATTTCGGATCTAAGACCCGATATGTCATCCTTCAGTTCGGATCTAAGGTCCGACATTTCGTCCTTCATTTCGGTTTTGAATGCCGACATTTCGGATCTGAGGTCCGACATTTCGTCCTTCATTTCGGTTTTGAATGCCGACATTTCGGATCTAAGGTCCGACATTTCGTCCTTCATTTCGGTCTTAAATTCCGACATGTCACTCTTCATTTCGAATTTAAGCTCCGATATATCGGTTTTGGAGGCGACGTTTTCGACCATGGCGTCGCGCACCATGGACACCGTCGCAACGGCCTGGATTTCGTTGAACCCGGCTTCGCACAAAGCCTTGGTGGCGGAATAGGTGTCAAAACTGGCATTGGTCATGGCGTTCACCCTCGAAATGCGGACTGATATCTGACGATCAATTATAGCCCGTTCGAGTGATTGGGTTCAGGGCATCGTTCAGTTTGATTTATTTCACCCTTTCACGCAGACCGCGCGCATTGATCTGTCGCCGATGCATTTACTCGGTGGGCGGGTGATCAAACGCCTAGACAGCTGCCGACCATGTTCAGAACCGGTCATTGAAGATAAGAAGGAGCAGGTGGATTGTGAATGAGTGATAGGGCTGTTGCCGTTCACCGCTGAACAGACGGTTGGAGGGAAAACCTGTTCCGATGCGGTTGCAATGGCCTGAGCGATCGTTTTTATGAAATCTGATGTCCATTCAATATCGACTGCCTGTCCGCATATGCCTCGAGTTGATTTGTCAGATACAGGTGCCGGAACGACATCGTGGCAATTCCGTCAACACAACTTGCAGCCCTGACCATCGAATTACGAGACGACGAGATGTCCAATATCATTCACTCTCCTCACCCGGGTTCAGTGCGAGGCCCGTTCCAATCATCGAATCGCGGGTGATCAGTTCAGTCAGATCTGTTTCAGACAGATTATCAGTGCCTTCCGGTCGCATCGGAATCACCAGGTATCGAACCTCGGCGGTGCTGTCCCAAACGCGGATTTCTACTGACGGGTTCAGTTCTACGCCGAACTCAGCGAGCACGCGCCTCGGTTCCGAAACCGCCCTTGCGCGATAAGGTGCGGACTTGTACCACACCGGGGGCAATCCAAGCACCGGCCAGGGGTAGCATGAACACAGCGTGCAGACAACCATGTTATGAACCGATGAGGTGTTTTCCAGGGCGATCATGTCTTCACCCTGCCGCCCTTCAAAGCCCAATTCTCGGATCGCTTCGGTCGCATTGGCGAGCAGTCGTGCTCGGTACGCGGGATCAACCCAGGCGCGGGCCACAACCTTTGCACCATTCTGAGGACCTACCCGATGTTCGTAAATGTCGATCAGTTCATCCAGAGCCCGTGCGTCAACCAGACCTTTTTCGATCAACAGTGATTCGAGTGCCTTGACCTTGATTTCAATTTCTGAAGGTGGATGTGCGTGTTTATGTTTTGAACTCATTGCAATTCATCTGGAGAATCAGTCAATAGTTGTTGGCACCATGATAACCGAATTCGAAAATTCGCTCAGGCGGACAGGGATCAATGAACATTCATGCATCGGTGATTCTCGATCAGACAAAAATACGCACAATCATCATGGTCCCAGAGACCAGCAGGGAAAGCGCAACCAGACGATGTATTGAGTTGGTGGATATCCGATGCGCTATGTTGGCGCCAATCAGAACACCGGCCGACATGCCGACTGCGATCGGCATCGCCAGAATCCAGTCGATTGATCCATGCATAAGGTGCCCGAACGTCGCAAACGGTAACACTGAGAGCTGAATCGCCATGCACAGCCCGATGGCAATCATGATCGGAAAATTCAGTATCAGCAGGGTCGGCATCAACAGCAGCGGACCGCCCGTACCGCTGACTGATGAACCATAACCGACGACGAAACCGATCAGCGTCAACACTGAGTGAGGGACGCGCTCGACGCCAGCGCCACTATTCTCAGTCGACGATGTGGTGAGCGCACGCAGGCCGGAACCGATGACCAGAATGGTAATGATCGACTCAAGCACCAGTGACGAGAGCGCCAGCACGGTGATGGATCCCAGGTACGCGCCGGGCGCGGCACCGACTGCAAGATAGATCGCCTTATCCCAACGGATTGTACCGCGTCTGGCATGTGCGTAATTGGCGAAACCGGCCGCGACGACGAATCCTGCCATACAGGCCGGAATGACCGTGTGAATTTCAATGTCTGCGATGTAGACCAGAAACGGAATGATCAGAACACCGCCGAGGCCACAGGTTCCGATCAATATGCCGATCAGAAAACTGAAACCGGCTATGAGAGGAAAAAATAGCAGAGGTATGCCGGAAACATCCATATCTGCTTCAGCAGCGTTTTGTGCTCCAGTCAACTGGAGCAGTCGCCGGCGCGTCTAGATGGTGAACGACGACCCGCAGCCACAGGTCGTGGATGCATTGGGGTTCTGCACGAGAAATCGAGCACCCATCAGGTCGTCCAGGTAATCAACTTTGGCTCCCATCAGGTATTGAATGCTGAGTGAATCGACCAGCAGGGTGATGCCATCTGCCTGAATGACGAAATCGTCATCCTGTTTTTCCGTTTCCAGCTGAAATCCGTATTGAAACCCAGAGCAGCCGCCACCCTCGACATAAACCCGAAGCCCGATGTCATTGTCAGACATCAGCTGAGAGACGCGCTTTGCGGCGCTTCGTGAGATTTCTACCGGCGTACTGTTTTCCATGATTCATCCAACGTAAATTGATGCACTGAGCAGGATTAGAACGTCAATTGCTCAGCAACCCCAAATTATAATGCCATCATCCGATATTCGTCGTTTATTAACCACCACCCAGTTCTCAGTGCACCAATCAGACAGCGCATCCTCAGCACTATCCGTAACAGACCTCGAAAAAACCTACGCGAACGGGCGGGTTGCACTGAAAGGAATTTCTTTCACAGTGCGGGAAGGGGATTTCTACGCCCTTTTGGGTCGAAATGGCGCCGGTAAATCCACCACCATCGGCATCACCTGCTCGCTAGTTGCCAAGACCGCTGGCAAAGTTCATATATTTGGCATTGACATTGATCAGGATATTGGACTTGCAAAATCTCATTTGGGACTCGTGCCTCAGGAAATCAATTTCAATCAATTTGAAACGCCTTGGAACATCCTCATCAACCACGCTGGTTATTATGGGGTGCCGCGCGCAACCGCCTGCCAGCAGGCGGAAAAGTTTCTGACCAAATTGGATCTTTGGGATCATCGCAATGCGATCTCGCGCCGGCTTTCCGGCGGTATGAAAAGAAAACTCATGGTTGCGCGCGCACTGATGCACGAACCGCGGCTGCTCATTCTTGACGAGCCGACTGCGGGCATCGATTTTGAATTTCGACTTTCCATGTGGGATTTCCTGAAAGATCTCAATAAACAGGGTGTTACCATCATACTGACGACTCACTACCTGGAGGAGGCTGAGAAACTGTGTCGCAATGTCGGCATTATTGAATTGGGTGAGATGATTCTGGATGTTGACATGAAATCACTTTTTAAGCAACTCAATCAGGAGACTTACGTTCTCGATCTGTCGCAGTCCGTTGAGGAGTGGAATTTACCGGCCGAATATGGCAGCGCCATGCGTTTGGTCGATGCGACCACGATCGAGGTGGATATCAATCGAAAAGACAGCATCAACTCGGTGTTCAAGTCGCTGACCGAGCAGGACATCCATGTCATCAGCATTCAGACCAAGTCGAACCGTTTGGAAACGCTGTTTATGGAACTACTGAGAAAAGAAGCCGGTGAATGCCAGCGATGGCAGATGAAATGAACAGGTCCCGCTACCTGCTGGTCGCACTTTACACGCTGAGTCGCAAGGAAATCGCCCGATTTTTCAGAATCTGGTCGCAGACGCTCATTCCACCGGTCATTACGACCTGCCTTTATTTTCTGATTTTCGGCAATCTGATCGGACCGCGCATCGGGCCGATGCAGGGGCATACTTACATTGATTTCATCGTGCCGGGCCTGGTACTCATGTCGGTCATCACGGGCAGCTACGGCAATGTCGCCTCGTCATTTTTTTCTTCCAAGTTTCAACGATTCATTGAGGAAATCATGGTCTCGCCGGTACCGAGCTGGATCATATTGACAGGGTATCTTGCCGGCGGAGTGTGCCGAGGTTTTCTAGTGGGTGTTGTGGTTCTAGTGGTGTCAATGCTGTTTGCGACCGTTGAGCTAGTTTCACCGATGCTGACTGCCGCGGTCATGTTTCTGGCTGCGCTTGTGTTCTCACTGGGCGGTATGCTAAACGGAATATTCGCCAAGAAATTCGATGATGTCTCCATCATTCCCAATTTTGTACTCACCCCGCTGATCTATCTCGGCGGGGTGTTTTATTCCGTGCAGCTGTTGCCTGAGTTCTGGCGCCTGGCGTCGCTGGCCAATCCCATTCTGTATGTGATCAACATCGCCCGCTACGGATTTCTCGGTTCCAGCGATGTTGGGATTGGCGTTTCATTTGCAGTCATCGCCATCGCCATCCTGATTCTGTTCGTCACGTGTCTGGTGCTTCTCGAGCGGGGTTATGGGATACGCGAATGATCGGCTCGAGATGTCTGCGTTCCAGTGTCGAGAACTGGCTGGGGAACCAGGATTCGAACCTGGATTGACGGAGTCAGAGTCCGTAGTCCTGCCGTTAGACGATTCCCCAGAATTTGGAACACCTAACGATTCAACAGGCGATGCGCTGTTGCAATGCTATCGTTTGGAGTACTGCGGCCGCTTTCTCGCTTTGCGCAGACCGACTTTCTTTCTTTCAACTTCACGCGCATCGCGGGTTAGAAATCCACCTTTACGCAACGCGGGGCGGTTGGTTTCATCATAGCTGACCAGCGCGCGGGCGATGCCCAGCTGGATCGCCCCGGCCTGGCCGCTTTGGCCGCCACCGGAAACGTTCACCCTGACATCAACTGAATTCAACATATCGATATGCTCAAGCGGCTGTCTGATGATCATACGCGCGGTCTCGCGACCGAAATACTCTTCAATGGGATGGTCGTTCGCTACGATATTGCCGCTTCCTCGGGTCAGGTAGACGCGGGCGATGGAGGATTTTCTGCGTCCGGTGCCGTAGTAGACTTCATTGGCTGTTGTCATGGATGTAATCTCTAGAAATGGAGTGGTTTCGGTGATTGGGCCTGATGCGGCTGGTCCGGGCCAGCGTAGACTTTGAGTTTGGACAGCATCGCGCGGCCGAGCGGCCCTTTTGGCATCATCCCCTTGACGGCATTCTCAACGATATGCGTTGGATTTCGTTTTCGCATCGTACTGACCGGCGTGGTGGTCAAACCGCCCGGTCGCCCTGAATGGCGATGATAGACTTTGGCATTTTCCTTATTGCCAGTCAATATGACTTTTTCCGCGTTAATGACAATCACATAGTCACCCGTATCCACATGCGGCGTATAGATCGGTTTGTGTTTGCCTCGCAGTCGAATGGCTATTTCAGTCGCCATTCGGCCTAAAACCTTATCCGACGCATCAATGAGATACCATTCGCGCCTTACGTCGCTGGCTTTTGCTGAAATCGTTTTCATTGCTGTTCTGTCCCAATCTAGCTCTTCTGGCTATGCACCTAACTCAAAAAACGATGATTATATAATTTTATTATGTGTTCTGTTCAATGAATAATCTTCAGACACTGAAACGTCGAGTCCCAAACCAGCAGAAAAATCACGCGATCCGTGAGATGCGAAAGCGCCCGTTGAATGCCGGCGTCGCCGCGAATGGAAAGCGATATGCGATGCCAAACTGTGCGAGCGCCGTCAGACCAGCATGAACCCATTACAACTCGCAGTTCAGACCGATCGCGCCTCGGTTGGTCCACAACACATCCTCAGTGAACGGCGGCGAAGAATTGACTGAAAGAAAATTCAAGCCGCCCATGATGCAGGACCTCCGGCTGTATGGCCGCCTGCTGAACTACGTAATGGAATACAGGTGGTATTTTATCCTGGGACTGTTGCTGGTGATGCTGTTTGCATTGACCACGCCGGCGATTGCCGCATTGATGAAGCCGCTGCTTGATGGCAGTTTCGTGGAGCGCGACCCAGTCTACATTCTGTGGACACCGATCCTGCTGGTCGTCCTGTTTGCAATCCGCGGGATCGTCAATTACCTGCACGGTGTGTGCCTGAGCTGGGTGCTGGGTTACGTTGTCTACGACCTGCAGACGCAGATGATTGATCGCGCAATTTCTTTTCCCACCCAGTTCTATGACGATATGACCGCTGCCGATATCATGATCCGAATCTCATCGGATGTCAACGAGCTGACGGATTCCGCATCAACCGTTTTAGTTACCATCGTCCGCGAATCACTCACCATTATCGGTCTCCTGGTCTGGATATTCATATTGGACTGGGTGCTGAGTCTGATCCTCTTGATTGCAACACCGCTGATCAGTGTGGTCGTCACTTTTGTTGCCAGACGGCTTCGAAAACTGTACCGATCATTCATGAGCATGGGGGCGCGGTTTTTGGCCCATCTGCAGGAAGTGACCGCTTACCACCGACTGGTTAAACTCTATCAGACGCAGAATTACGAACGCGAGCGACTTTATGCTTACGCCAACCGGGTCCGACAGCTGAAGCTGAAGCGGGCGGTTGCCAACCAACTCACCGTACCAGTCGCCGAGTTCATCTCGACCGTCGTGATTGCCGCCACGGTGTACTTCAGTCTGACGCGCGACCTTAGCGACCCACTGACGGTCGGTGGCTTCGTTTCCTTTATGGCGGCGCTGGCCCTGATCTCAAGTTCCATGAAAAAACTGCTGGGTGTCAACGATATGCTGCAGAGAGGACTGGTGGCGGCCGAACGGGTGTTCTACCTGATTGATCAGGAGGTTGAGTCTGATGATGGCGAGCGTCTGTTTGCGGACCGCAGAGTTGAAGGTAGAATTGCTTTCAAGAACATTTCATTCAGATATGCCAGATCCAATGCGAGTTCACTCAAAGATGTATCGCTTGAGATCGAACCGCGTCAGACGGTCGCTTTGGTGGGCGCCTCCGGCAGCGGTAAGAGTACGCTGACATCGCTGATCCCGCGCCTTTATGATCTCCAGGATGGCAGTCTGCTGATTGATGGGGTGGATATCCGCGACTATACGCTTGCGGAAATTCGCAATCAGATTGCCCTGGTCAGTCAGGATGTCTTTCTGTTCAATGACACGGTAGCCGCCAATATCGCATACGGGAATATCGATAATGCAACTGACGAGTCCATTCGCGAGGCTGCCAAATCCGCCTATGCGCTTGACTTCATCAATCAATTACCGGCTGGATTTGAGACCCAGGTGGGCGAGCGGGGCGTACGTCTGTCGGGTGGCCAGAAGCAGAGAATCGCCATCGCCAGAGCCTTCGTCAAGGATGCACCGATTCTGATTTTCGACGAGGCGACATCGTCGCTCGATACCAATTCGGAACTGCAGGTACGTAACGCGCTGGATGCGCTCGGTGAAGGGCGGACGGTCATCATCGTCGCTCATCGCCTGGCTTCAATTGAACGGGTCGATCGGATCATCGTGCTGCATGAGGGGCAGATCGTCGAGGATGGTACGCACGAGGAACTGCTACAGCTCAAGGGTCATTACTACGACCTTTATTCGGCCTACAGCCGGGATGCTGAATCGTCCATCTGAGTGAGGCGTTTCATCGCCGCCACCGATTGAATCCGGTCAGGATCTTGGTGACGCGCGCTGAGACCTGTTGCCGACGCCAGTTGCCGGCGACGAATCGGGCGGATTCGGCGAGAGTCGGATAAATGTGAATGGTGCCGAGTATCTTGCCGAGTCCGAGTTTGTTCTGCATTGCGAGAATAAATTCGGTAATCAGGTCACCGGCGTGCTCACCGGCGACGGTCACACCGAGAATCTTATCTTTACCGGGCGGCGTGAGTACCTTGATTTCGCCGTGTGCTTCGCTGTCTGCAATCGCCCGCGACAGATCCTTGAAATCGTAGCGCGTAACTTCATAGTCGATGCCTTTAGCTTTGGCTTCCTGTTCGTTCAATCCGACTCTGGCGATTTCAGGATCGGTAAACGTCGCCCAGGGAATGACCGAATAGTCAACTCGTCGGCGGAAGAAAGGCCGCAACAGTGCATTGGTTGCGGCTGTAGACGCCTGATGGGAGCCGAAGTGTGTGAACTGGTAAGGACCGGCGACATCACCAATCGCATAAATGTTGGGGTAGTTGGTTTCCAGAAATTGGTTCACCTCAATGGTCCCCTGCTCAGAGATCTCAATCCCGAGTTTTTCAAGACCGTAGCCCTCGAGACGGGCGCGGCGGCCGACGGCAATCAACAGCACGTCGAATTCAATGCGAACTTTTTCACCTCTGTGATCGCAGATCAGGAATTTTCGATCGTTTTCCACCTGAAACTCACTGGCCTGGTGTTCGAGACGCACATCGACACCTTCCTCGATGAAACGATCCAGTACCATCTGCGAGTACTCCGGATCTTCCCGTGGCATGATTCTCGACTGTTTTTGGATCTGGGTTACCCGCGACCCCAGGCGGGCAAAAGCCTGGGACAGTTCGCAACCAATCGGTCCGCCACCTAAGATCAGCAGTCGCTCGGGCAACTCCTCAATTTCCCAAATCGTATCGGACGTATAGTAGCCCGTATTCTCGATGCCGGGCAGCGCTGGCACTGCGGGTTCAGCGCCGGTGGCGATGATGATGCTGCGAGCCGTCAGTTTCTGTCCATTGACTTCGACACAATAAGGCGACTCGATTTCAGCCGCGCCGGAAAAACAGTCGACGCCGAGACTGGTGTAGCGTTCGACCGAATCATGGTGTTCAATCACGCCGATGATATCGTGAACGCGTTTCATGATGTCTCTGAAGTCGAATTCCGCATTGGCGGTGTGCACGCCGAATTCGCCGCTTCGTCTGATGTGGGAGAGGAATTTTCCAGTACGAATGATGGCCTTTGAAGGGACGCAGCCGGTGTTGAGGCAGTCGCCGCCCATTTTGCCTTTTTCGATCAATGCCACCTTGGCTTTGACCGCCGCCGCGATGTAGGCCGCCACCAGACCGGCTGACCCGGCGCCGATGACGACCGTATTGAAATCAAATTTTTTTGGTTTGGTGAATTTACCGAGCATCTTCCGACTCTTGACGAGGTCGATGATTTTCTTGGAAATAAGCGGGAAAATGCCCAGAAGAGCGAAAGAGACGAGTAATGCGGGGGAGAGAATGGCGCCGACCGAGTCGATTTTGGCCAACTGTGTACCGGCATTGACATAGACGATGGTTCCCGGAAGCATGCCGATCTGGCTGACAATGAAATAGGTGCCGAGCCGCATCGGCGTCAAGCCCATGATCAGGTTGATCACGAAGAACGGAAAAATCGGCACCATCCGAAGCGTAAACAGATAGATGGCACCATCCTTCCGAATGCCTTCGTTGATCGTTCGCAGTCGGTCGCCGTACCGGTTCTGTATCGTGTCGCGCAGAATGTGTCGGGAAACGAGGAATGCGCAGGATGCGCCAATGACCGAGGCGAAGGACACCAGCACCGTACCCCAGAGCAGTCCAAAAACGGCCCCACCGATCAGTGTAGCGATGGCGGCGCCCGGCAGTGACAGTCCGGTAATCAGGACATAAACCGCGAAGTATATGGCGGCGGCGCGCAATGGAGACGCGTCGCGGAACGAAGCGATTCGGTCCTGCTGCTGTTTGAAATAGTTCAGATCAAGGTACTGTCCGAGGTCAAAGGCGAAATAAACTAGAATAAGCCCAGCGATTACGGCAAGGATCAGGATTTTTTTCATGGTGGCGCGTGGTTTGATTCGGACCGGTCCGGTTTTGGACTGATATGGGTGGTTGTTGCGTTAAGCGTTCTTATACTCGAAACCAGTCGTTTAAACTTCAAGTTCTTATCTCTGAAATCCTTCGACCTGCGGCGTTTGGCCGCTTACGCCATCAATATTGGACCATTCAGACTTGAGATGAGTCAGTCACTTCAGAAAAATGCACCAATCGGAAAGACCTGACCGCGTTACGCGAAGTAAAATGACGCCCCAAGTCGGAATTGATCGCACAATTCGCACTG
Source organism: Arenicellales bacterium (assembly GCA_965205205.1). Classification (GTDB taxonomy): domain Bacteria; phylum Pseudomonadota; class Gammaproteobacteria; order Arenicellales; family JAJDZL01; genus JAJDZL01. The sequence continues at coordinate 1,229,358 of CBDBFX010000002.1, read as the reverse complement.
GATCCGCAAATAACGAATGATTTTCAGTGTGAATCAGCGCGGCTACCTGAACGGATCAACAATTTCAGAAATGCTATAATTTGAACACACTCTCATTTGAATTGCGTTTGGTTCATTTTCCATTTGAATAGCACGTCGGATCCATATTGCATCGTGCGCCACTCAGGCTTAAGCATATGGATCTCTCCCACATTTTGCACTGCATGCTTTTTCCGATCAAGTTTATGAATTGAGGTTAGATCGTGTCTTCATCTTTGTCTCAGCGAATTTGGCTGATAGTTCTGGCGCTGGCTGCGATTGGTGGCTGGATTGCCTTTCTTAATGTTGGCGGTACCGATGAGCAGGAATCGAAACAGGCAGTGGCTGTGCTGGAGCAGGAGCTGACTGAACTGCAGGCTGACTATAACGATCTTCAGTCTGACTATGAGGGCCTGCTGGAGGAAAACGTTGCTCTTCGTACTTTGAGTGAAGCGCGATCGGCCGCCAATGCGACCACTGCAGCTGACGATGGCGAGTCGATGCAGACCTTACACGCGGGGCCGTCCATCATTTATCTGCCGGGCGGTCGCGAAAACTACCTTGAAAAAAGACTGAAGTATGCCAGCAAGCAGCTGCAGCGGCTCCGGGCTCAGAGCCGAAAGCCCATCTTTCCCGAAACTGCTGTGGACCCATCTCCCGCGGATGATTCAAACCTGGAATCGATACGGACGGTGGCTGTGCTGGAGCAGGAGCTGACTGAACTGCAGGCCGTCCATAACGATCTTCGGTCAGATTATGAAGACCTGCTGCAGGAAGCCACTGCTCTTCGCACGTCAAGCGAAGATGGGCGGGTTGCCAATGCGACGACTGCAGTTGACGATGACGAGTCAGCGCCGACCTTACGCGCGGGTCCGTCCATCAACCATCTGCCCGTCGGTCGCGAAGACTACCTTGAAAAAAGACTGGAGTATGCCAGCAGGCAGCTGCGGCGGCTGCGTACCGAGAACCGTCAGCTCAGCCTGCAGGTTGCTCTCAAGGATACATCCTCTACGGATGGTTCCAATGAACGACGGTTGGACGCGACTGAGGCTTCCTCGGCGCTAGACCGTCATCAATTCGTTTTGGCGAATGAAAAATTAGCCACCAGGATTGTTGAACTGAATGAAAACTTCAACTTGGAACGCGAATACTATGAACGTGCCATCAAAGGGTTGACCGATAAACTCAATCAGGCGGTGTCCATCATAACGACTGCGTCGCTGCTGAGAGACCATCAGCCGTTTGAACAGTCTGCAGCTGCTGTGAAAGAGCCTCAAGCAGAGTCGGTGAACGCGGCATCAGTGGAGTCAGCAGAGGCTGCTTCCGCCGAGCCTGCCACCCAGCAGGTCACAGGTGAAGTTGATGGCCGTCAGGAAATGGCGCCTGATCCCGCCGTACCCGCCGACCGACAGGATGCCGGCGAGGCGGTAGCGGACCAGGAAATGCCGGGTAATGAGGCCGCGGAATCTTCCAGGGGCGCCGTTACCGACGACTCGGCATTCCTGAGAGACAGAATCAACCAGCTTGAGCGGGACCTGAAGGGTCTGCGCGAAGCGCTCCTGGCCGCTGGAAAACATTCAGCTGAACTTCAGAAAGCCGACAATCGAATTGTCAGCCTGATTCAGCAGCTCAAGATGGCGCTGGACAAGAACGACCGAATGCGGATCGAGCTGCAGAATCTCGATGACCGGGTCGAGCTGCTGACGACGGAGTTGGCCAATGCGGAAAAGCGGAACCAAAACATGGAAATCATGGCCAATGCGATCATCGAGGAAAACGAACATCTCGGAGAGTTGATTGATAATCTGCGTGACAATATGAACCTGACGATTGCGGAAAAATTGAGCGAAATTTCAAAGATTCGGTCGGGGTACGCGGTGATCGAGTACTCGACTGACGTCTTGTTTGAATCCGGTTCAGCCGTTCTCAGTGAAGAGGGCAAGCAGGCACTGTCGAAATTTGTCGCATCAATTGATCAGGATGCGATTGCCGATCGTCTGATCAGCGTTGAGGGACATACCGACAGCATACCGATAGCCGGTGACCTGATTGCCCTATTTCCGTCCAATTGGGAGCTGTCGACGGCGAGAGCGGCGAGTGCCACGCGATTTCTTGTCGATCAGGGGTTGGTGGCAGACCGGCTTCGTTCGGTTGGTTTCAGTTCATTACGGCCGACCGCCAGCAACGATACCGCCGACGGTCGGGCGGCGAATCGGCGCATTGAAATACATCTGGTACCGGATCTTCGGTAGACGGACGAAGGATGAAGTTGATGACCGGCCTACCTTACGACGCAGCGGCGGCAGTTCAGCATCTGAGCGATAATGACCCGATCATGGCCCAGCTGGCGGCTGAGATCGGACCCTTCAATCTTGAGTTCAGAGGAGAACTGAGCCCGTTTCAGGCATTGCTTCAATCCATTGTTTATCAGCAGCTGTCCGGTCATGCGGCGGGTAGCATATACAGACGGTTGCAGGCGTTCTATGGCGACCGACTGCCAACGCCGGCCGCGCTCCTGGACACACCTGACGATCAGCTGCGCTCCTGTGGGCTTTCCCGCGCCAAAGTACGCGCAGTCAAAGATCTGGCCGAAAAAACCAGTCAGAATTTACTGCCGACGCCAGCTCGAATCGCCCATATGGAGAACGATGAGATCGTCAGTGAGTTTTCAGCTGTTCGGGGCATCGGTCCGTGGACGGTTGAGATGCTGATGATTTTCAATCTCGGTCGTCCCGACATACTGCCCATAACGGACCTTGGCGTACGGCGGGGATTTTCAGTCGCTTACCAGACCGGCAGGCTGCCAACGTCAGCGGAACTGCTGGCGCACGGTGAGTGCTGGAGGCCGTATCGCAGCGTCGCGAGCTGGTATCTTTGGCAGGCTGCCGATGCAACGTTCCGCGCTGACACTGACTGCTGATTGTCAGAAAGACTGCACCGTTAACGGCTGTATCTCAGCGTATGCGGCCGGATCAGCCGAATTTCATCTGTTCGATCAGCGCCTCAGCGAAGCCGCTGGTTGAAACTTCGGTTGCGTTTTCAGTCAGCCGCGCAAAATCGTAGGTTACGATGCCATTGCCGATGACTTTCGGATAAGCGCGATTGATCAAGTCCGCCGCTTCCTGCCAGCGCAGGTATTCGAGCATCATCACGCCGGACAACAGCAGCGAAGACGGATTGACTTTGTTCTGGTTGGCGTACTTGGGTGCGGTGCCGTGCGTTGCTTCAAATACCGCAATGTGATCGGCCACATTGGCCCCCGGCGCAATGCCGATGCCGCCAACTTCAGCGGCCGCCGCATCGGAGAGGTAATCGCCGTTCAGATTGGTTGTGGCGATGACGTCGAACTCGGCTGGACGCAGCTGCAGCAATTGAAACATGATGTCAGCGATTCGGTCTTTGATGACCACCCGGTCATCTGGACGAACCCCGTCATGTCGGTCCCACAGCTCGGCTTCGGAAATCGTGGTGTCGGCGAACTCGTCTCTTGCGAGTTCATATCCCCAGGCTCGAAAAGCGCCTTCGGTGAATTTCATGATGTTGCCCTTGTGTACCAGCGTTACACTCTCCCGCTGTGAATCGATGGCGTATTCGATGGCCTTGCGAACCAGGCGTTTGGTTCGATACTCGCTCACCGGTTTGATGCCGAGGCCTGCATCGGTCTGGAATTCCACGTTCATCTCATCGCGCAGGAATTTTGCCAGTTTGGCGTTTTCCGGCGAGCCCGCGGCAAACTCGATGCCGGAATAGACGTCCTCAGTGTTTTCTCGGAATATGACGACGTCGACATCCTGTGGGCGTCTGAGCGGTGATGGAACACCCGAAAAGTATTTCACTGGACGAATGCAGGCGTAAAGGTCGAGTGCCTGGCGCAGAGAAACGTTAAGCGAGCGAAAGCCGCCGCCAACCGGAGTTGACAGCGGGCCTTTGATCGCCACTTTCAGATCCTTGATGGCCTGTAGGGATTCGTCTGGAAAATAATCACCATCATAGAGGCTTCCGGCCTTTTCGCCCATATACAGTTCACACCAGTGAATCTGCCTGGCGCCGCCATACGCGAGTTCGACTGCGGTATTCCAGACTCGCATGGAAGCGCTGGTAATGTCGGGGCCGATGCCGTCTCCTTCCACAAAGCCAACAATTGGATTATCGGGCACGGATAACATACCGTCTTTTATCGTTATATTTGCACCGGTTTCCGGTATTCTTATGTGTTCATACATTGCTTTAAGTTCCATCCGAGCTAGAGTTCGAAATGATCAATCCTGTAAATTATCTACTGATCGAGACGGCCGGTGACCGTTACCGATTCTGAAACGCCAGCAGTGAATAAGGGAATTGTAACGGCCGGGCACTCGAAAACGGCGGATGCCGCTGCTCAGATTTTACACGCGGGTGGCAATGCATTCGATGCGGCGATTGCGGCACTTTACACGGTCTGCGTCACTGAGCCCGCGCTCGCTTCCCTTGGTGGCGGTGGATTTCTCATGGCGAGTCCTAGTTGTGGGCCGCCGATTCTGTTCGATTTTTTTGTTCACACACCACGACAGCGCAAATCCGCCAAAGAGATCAGTACCGAAGAGTTCATCTGTGATTTTGGTGATACGCAGCAGGCGTTCATTATTGGTTCGGGTACCAGTGCGGTGCCAGGTTGTGTGAAAGGAATTTTCGAAGTGGCTCGACGGTATTCGAAAATGCCGATGAAGGACCTGATCGAACCCACGCTGCAGACTCTGAAAGAAGGTGTTGAGATTAATGAGATGCAGGCCCACGTATTGAAAATTCTTACACCGATATACCTATCTGGCGCAGCTGGCGCGATCTTTGAAAGTGCCATCAAACCGGGCTGCACCGTGCAGAGTGGCGAGCGGATCCATTTTCCGAAATATGATGATCTGCTTGAATCGCTGGTGGTTGAAGGAGAGGATCTGTTTTACCGCGGTGAGATTGCAAAATCGGTCCACGATATCAGCCGCGAGGGGGGTCAGGTTACCTATGATGACATGGTGAACTATCGGGTTGAACTTCGCGAACCGCTGCAGGTTCGGTATGGCGGTCACCGACTGCTGTTGAATCCACCGCCTTCGAGTGGCGGAATAATAATTGGACTGGCGATGAGCCACCTGGCTTCCTGCCATCTCGCTCAGCATCGATTCGGTTCTTCGGAGCATCTGTCGGTGGTAATCGATACGCTTGCACGGTGTGCGCGTCTTGAGGAAGGTGCCTCGCCTGATGCTGAAGCGAGATTTGATCCGCGGCTACTGGATATCTATCGTGCCAATCGGGAGTGGTTGGCACCCAACGGTACCACTCACATTTCGATTATTGATCGCGATGGCAATGCGGTGGCGGTATCGATCAGCAATGGCGAGGGGTGTGGCACCCTGATTCCGGGCACCTCAGTCATGCTGAACAACATGATGGGTGAACATGATGTCAATCCCCATGGTCTGACGGAGTGGCCGCCTGCGCGGCGACTGAGTTCTCTAATGTCGCCGACGGTCGTGATCAGTGATGATGGATCTCAGATCGCGGTGGGTACGGGCGGTTCCAATCGAATACCCGCGGTCGTACAGCAGGTGCTGATTAATCTGCTGGACTTTGATATGAGCGTCAAGGATGCCGTCCAGGCCCCACGAGTCCACTACCATCGGCAGGCGACTTTTGCTGAAGACGCATTCGGAAATCCTGAACTTTCGGTCATTCTGCAACGTTACGGTGAGGCTACGGTCTTCCGGAAAAATGATATATTTTTTGGTGGTGCACACACCGCCCGGCACTGTGGCCGCACGGTGGAGGGGTTTGGTGATACGCGACGCGGCGGAGTTTGGATGGAGGTTTCGTGAACCGTTTTCTTCGCGGTATGATTCCAGATCCGGTTCGCCGACGGGTCGTGCTTGGAATCATCGGCATTCTGTCAATCTATGGTCTGACCGTGGGATTTTTCTATCCGCTCATCAGCCTGAAGATGGAACTCCGGGGATTTTCATCCTCACTGATCGGTCTGATGGGTGCTCTGCCCTTTTTCGCCTCCATCATTTTCTCTCCCTTTATTCCGCTGATCATGCGTCATTTTCAGGTTGGTCGTCTGGTTTTCTTATCGATTTGTTCGGACATTATTTTCATCGCGTTGATGATACTGTCTGACAACATCTACGTATGGTTTGTCTGCCGTTTTATGATGGGTGTCGCGGGTACCGTTCTGTTCGTCGTCAGTGAAACCTGGATCAACGAGGTTGCTGAGGACCATTATCGCGGGCGCGTCATGGGTCTCTATACGTTTGTGTTCAGTGCGACGTTGGGATTGTCACCGCTGTTCATCGTATTTTTTGGTGCAGAGGGAAAATTGCCATTCATCGTCGCTCTCATCTGTATTGCGGCCAGCTTGATTCCGCTGCGGTGGGTACGCGATTCGTCGCCGAATTTTTCTGGTGGCAAGGTTTCTCACGTACTCCGGTTCTGTCTGCTGGCGCCGACTCTGGTTGGCGCCGCCGCATTGATGGCGTTTGAGGAGTCTGCGGTGGTTACTCTGCTGCCCGTTTATTCCCTCCGTAATGGATTGAGTGAGTCTGTGGCGGCCGTGATGCTGACAGTCCTGGCGATTGGCTCGATGGCTGCGCAGCCTCTTGTCGGTCGTCTTGCAGACAGTATGGACCGATACCTGCTATTGTTCGTCTGTACCTTATTGATTCTCTTCGGCGCGCTGTCGCTGCCATACATCATTGACTCAACCTATCTGATTTGGGTCGTGATGTTCATCTGGGGTGGCGCCATCGCTGCAATCTATACCGTTGCACTGACCATTATGGGGTCCCGATTTCGCGGGGCGCAACTGGCCGCTGGTAATGCCGCCTTCGGACTGATGTGGGGCGTGGCGGGGACGATTTCGCCCGGCGCCGGCGGACTTGCCATGGCGACCTGGGGACCGAATGGGTTTGTATATGTGCTGATTGCGGCGGTGCTGGCTTTCCTGATTTTGGCAGCTTATCGAGCTGGGTTTACAAAGCGATGAAGCCCGAATCAAATCGAGATGCGGGCATTGATGACTGTTTTCGGCTGGGTTGTGTGTGACCTTCTTTCTATTGCGAATTAAGTGATAAACGATGCAATTCGCGAGTTCAGCCGCCTGCAGTCCATCAATTTATGTTGGCCCTGCCGGCGGCAATTAATCGCGTTTCGGCGCATACGTTCCAATTGAACCGGACCATTCGTTCACTAATCATTCGCGTAGTATGAATGGGAACATTCCACCAATCGGTTTATTCATCTCATCAAGAATTGCACTATCTCGATCAAGAATCTGGTAGCCCTTTTTTTTGTAACCGTTTCGTTTCAATTGTTCTTGTACTTCAATTGACTTCTGAAGAAGATCGCGGTCAATGTGTGGATTGGATTTCAAGACTTTATTTCGATCTAATTTTTTGTGCATGAATTTAACACACTCAATGGTAGGTTGGCAGGCATGGTTCAATTCCGTCTTTACTATGTAAAACGCCAGCAAGATGATGGGATTTCATGCAATCCCACAACAAGTCGTGGTAATTGTGAATCGCATCTGCTCGTGCTGGAATCTTTCCAAAATCTTCAATCTGAAGCTTAAGGTCGTTTTCTAATTCTGTTATAGAAATGCCATAGCTGTGACTATGCCATTTCTTTGTATTATTCAATTCTTTTGCTATCTTGCTCGCGCGCCGAGTTTTCATTTGTGGACTAACTGGCTTATTTCTAGTCCGAGTAACCGACCAATTTTTGAATTTGTAGGTGCAAAGCCAGTCTTTTAGAAGTTTTATTGATAACTCTCTCTGTTATTCATATAGGTATAACTCTGCCTGACCAAAGTCAGGCAACAGTTGCATCTCGGCAATGTCTTTACGGAATTGATGACGACCTGCATTTACAGCGGTAGACCATCTTGCAAACTTACGAAAGAATTCAATTGCTGCGTCGCTGACAGCGGCCAATGTAACCAACCATCCCCAATTATTCACAGACCAAGACACCATTCTTCCGGTTCTACCCGCAAAACAGAATTTCAGACAACGTGGAGTGTACCATTGAAATTGATTGAACGGCACGCTTTGGTTTCTGGAGGCTGGGTCTTGGGTCTGCACGTGAATCGAAGTATCAGCCCATGCTCACCGAGTCTTGCGGCCAGGTAAAACTGCCAGCAGTTCTTCCAGTGAATGGCAGGGTGCAGAGCACATGAATCCTTCACACAGGTAGGCAGCCGGTCCCGCCGACTCACCTTTTCCACTCGGAATCAATCCCGGCATTCGACCTGCATCGGACGGAACGGCATAGGTGATGAGTTTCTGCGCTCCAGCTGCGACGCAGGCTTCAGTCCATTGTTTCAGCTCCACCTCTTTGCCGCGGATGACAAGTGTGGGGCTCGGTGCGACGGAATCTTCAATGGCGATGAGACCGGAACCGAAAGCAGATGGATACTGAGCGGCTGTGTTCTGAAACATCTGCATGATGCGATCTGCGGCCTCGCGGTAGTGTTGTTTACCCGTCAGATAGTTCAGTTTCAGAAGAACCTGAGCCGCCACGCCATTACCTGAAGGTGTCGCGTCGTCGTGCGTTGGTACCGCACGATAAAGCAGCTTTTCATGATCGTCCGACGTAAAAAAGAATGCACCGGAATGTGGGTCTACAAAATGCGTCAGTAATACATTGATCAGCTGTTCGACAAATTCAACATGCGAATCACGCCAGCGCGCCTGCAGGAGTTCGATGGCCGCATCGGCAACAAATGCGTAGTCATCAAGATAGGCATTCAAATGAGCTTTATCACCACGCGCAGTGGCAACTAGACGGTTGTTCTGCCACATTCTCCCGCGAATGAAATTCAAAGCCTGTTCAGCAGAATCGACAAAATCACTCCGCCCAAGCAGCCGACCGGTTCGGGCCATCGCCTTGATCATCAGGCCGTTCCAGGAGGCTAGAATCTTGTCATCACAAAGCGGTGGAACGCGTTTTCCGCGCGCTTTGAGCATCTTTTGCCGGGCCGTCTCAAGCAGCCGAACGACCTGGCTTCGACCGAGGTCGGCACGATGCGCCACGTCGGCGATCGAACTGGTGATCCGAAAATGCCACCGGCCTTCAAAATTGGGCGCGCCACGCAGTCCGAAGCGAATGATGACAACGTCAAGTTCTTCCTTGCTCAGCAGTTGGCCAAGTTCTTCCAGAGTCCAGACGTAGAATCTTCCTTCCTCGCCTTCAGAATCCGCGTCGAATGCACTGTAGTAGCCGCCATCCGATGATTGCATTTCGCGAAGAACCCATTCACCAGATTCAATCGCCACATTGTGAAAGTCCTGCCGTTGCGCCAGAAATCCAGCATCGACATAAAGCGGCATCAGCTGCGCAGTGTCATAAAGCATTTTCTCAAAGTGTGGAATTTCCCATTTGGCGTCCACTGAATAGCGGCAGAACCCGCCTCCCAGCTGATCATACAGCCCACCGGCCGCCATTGCCTCCAGGGTGTGAACGGCCATGTCAATCGCCCGCCTTTCAGTCTTGGGGTCAGGATGCGATGCTCGCTGCCAGTAATGCAACAGCATCTCAATCTGGGTTGGATTTGGAAATTTAGGCGCGTCGCCAAATCCACCGAAAACTGGATCGTATTGATTGATCAGGTTTTCCACCGCGCGTTGCAACAGCCGACCGTCAATGGAGTCGGCCGTACCACTATGAGCTGCTTCCAGCTTGGAGAAGGCGTTTTTTACCGCGGCGCTGTGCTCTGCCAGAAACCTGTTTTTCCGCCCGTAGAGTTCCGCGATTTTCGTCAGCAGATCACCAAACCCCGGCATCCCCTGACGCGGTTCAGCCGGGTAGTAGGTACCAACATGGATGGGAATGAGTTCATCGGGAGTCAGAACGGCAGTGAGTGGCCAGCCGCCGCCCCGCTGATTGAACATCTGGTGAGCGTTCTGGTAGACTTTATCAAGATCTGGACGTTCCTCGCGATCGACTTTGATGCAGACATAATTTCGATTCATGATGGCGGCGATTTTTTCACTCTCGAATGATTCGCGTTCCATGACATGACACCAGTGACAGGCCGAATAGCCGATGGAGAGCAGGATTGGCAGGTCTTCGCGTTTTGCACGCTCAAGAGCTTCCTCGCCCCAGGCGTACCACTCAACGGGGTTGTATGCGTGTTGGAGGAGATAAGGGCTGGTTTCGTGGATCAGTCGGTTTGGTCGGCGGTTCGGATTGACGGTCATAAGCGGCTCCAGCGAATTGGATTGACAGGTGTGTTCAGTGCCTTCGGCCTCACAACATCCCACAAGTGAGTCTATTCATTCTGGACCATGCTCTGCCTTCTGATCGCCCGATAGGTGAAGACCGACTCGCGCAGCAGCACATATCCCTCCCATAGTTTCATGACGCCCGGCAGCGGCTGACTGCGACGCGGATGAAAACCCGCCAACCGCGCCACATCGACGACGAAACTGCGGATGTCCGGCGCCTCGCCGGGCGGCGGCTTCGGCCGGCGGATGCCATAATCATCCAGGCGGGCGTTCAGCACCCACAGGTCATCTTCACTCACCACCTCGTCGGCCGGCGTCTGCGGGCGGTCGCGCGCCATCCGATCGAGGCTGAACACCTCACAGGCGGTGATGGCATCGAACGTCAGGCACTTGCGCAGGTCATCGGCATGGTCCAGCTGCCGCTTCTCGATGCCGGCGCCGGTCTTCAGGGTGCGGAAGTACTCCTCAATGGTCCAGCGCAGCTCATAGTATCGCACGGCGGTGCCGGCGCCGGCGGCATCGGCCTGTCCCTCGGTGGTCAGCAGCAGCCAGTGCAGCGGCTGCTCGCCGGCCGGCGGGTCCGCTTCAATCGCACTGACCGCCAGCATCTCAATCGGCGCCGTGTCCGCACCTGCGGGTGGCCACCGCGGCGCCGCCAACCGCACCCGCGCCGCCCGCAACTCCAGCCGCACCTCGCGCCCCGCACGCTTCCGACCACCCCCGCAGGCCACCACCTGCACGGTCTTCTCCGCCAGCGACGGCAACCTCTCCATGTGCGCCCACAGACACTCGCGCTTCCCGCCTGCCAACAGCACCTCGCGGCGACTCCCGCGCCGCACCCGAACCAGCAGTCCGGCCGACTGCGAGCGCGCCTGATCCAGTAGTCCCCACAGGTCGCCCTCCCGATCGCATACCGTCACCACCCGCGTCCGCGCACAGGCCCGCTCCAGCTCACAGGCCCGCTCCAGGCCTTCACCCCAGCGATCACTCTCCAGCTCCAGCCGATCCGCATAGTCCGCATCCAGCGCATACACCCCCAGCGGTCGCCCCGCCTCGTTCACCGCCAGACCCACATGCGCCTTCAGACCCTGCACGCCCGACCCACCGCCACCAATGTTCACCAGCCCCGCCGTCGCCGGCCGACTCGCATAGTTCAGCGCCGTCGTGTCCTGCAGCGCCAGCACCACCGGCTCCAGCCGACAGCGATCCACCATCGCCGCCCAGTGCGACTCCAAGATGTGTTCCATTTTCACCCTCCCGTTCGATAACAGCCGGTAAGCCGCACGCAAGTCCGCCCGCCGGGGAAAGATCTGCGGCAGCGACGCCCCCGGCCGCTCCAGCCACGCCCGACCCATGCGCAAGATCCGCGCGCACACCCGACCGTCCGGATGCGTGCTGCGACCATATTCCACATCCGCCCAATCCGTCTTCTCATCCATGTGCAGCGCCGGCGCCGCCTGAATCTGCCGCACCGGCTCGGCGCACAGCACCGTCCGCCAGCCGCGCACCAGCGGTTTCAGCCACACTGCCCGCACCACCGTGCCACCGCCCGGCGAGCAACCCGAGGTGCCGCCCTCACCGCGCTGCCAACCCGCCGCCCGGTAGCTCGTCCCCGGATGCTCGGGCGCCACATACGTGTACGCCAGCACCGGTCGTACATTGTACTTCGTCTCCCAGTCCTCGACCACCTGCGCACACGCCAGCTCCAGCACCCGAGAAGCCAGACCGTGAACCCGCACCCCCGGCAGAATCAGCAGCCGCTGGTTGTTCAGCACCCGACTCAGATTCGACACCCGCGCCTCACCCGACCAGCCGATGAACGCATCGCGCACCTGCTGGTGCCAGCTCGCCGCACAGAAGTTCAGCCCGCCCAGACGACCGTAGCGCGAAGAACACACCCAGTAGCGCAGCTGGCCACCCGGCGCCTGACGCCAGCCCTGCGGGTGATGCGTGCGCATCATCGACTCCCACTGCCGCCGTTCCTCGTCGCCCGACACCGGCTCGACCGTCACCTCACCCAGTGCTGACAGCGGGCAACGCAGCGCGCGGTCCGGATAAGCCGCCTCAGGCGGCGCCTCGCGGCCGCCCGAACCGAATGACGGGTGCGTCGCCGGCAACGCCACACCCAGCCGCTCAGCCAGCACCGGCAGCGCCTTTCGGGCCGAGGCCACGCACAGCTCGCCCGTCGTGCCGGTCCACTGCTCGCGCTCGCACAGCTCGAGGGCCAGGGCGTTGCGCGACACACCCGGCGTCGACGCCGCATTCTGAAACCAGTCGATGGTCTGGGCGTGAAACTGATGGAGACCTACTTTCATGGTAGGCCCTGTTTTATCACATTATGAAAAAAGATTCAACTGTGACTATTTGTGAGGCCTTCGGCGGGGGTCTGTTTACCCTACAATAGTCCGTCATGTCGACGAACTGAATCGTTCAGTCTGTTCAATTGTATGCGAATGCCTGGTGATCAGGCACTCGGGATGTCTGAATCGACATCCATCGCCGATCGCAATGCGTTACACCGACTGAAACTTCAGGCGTTGAATCTGTAGATCTGTTGCATTTCATAAATGATTGTTTTACCAGAATTTAACCCTATTGCACTGCAGCTTGGGCCACTGAAAATCCATTGGTACGGACTGGCATACCTAGTCGGCATCGTCGGAGCTATTGTGCTGGGACGCCTTCGGGCCCACCAGCCGCATTCACCCATACCGCGTCCCGTGGTGCTTGACCTGGTTCTGTACTGCGCACTCGGCGCAATCATTGGCGGTCGGCTGGGCTATGCGATTTTCTACCATTTTTGGGAATACGCCGCCAATCCCCTTGCGGTTCTCAAAGTCTGGGAGGGGGGCATGTCATTTCATGGTGGACTGCTCGGTGCAGTCGGTGGCACTTGGATGTTTGGAAGAAAAAATTCCATTCCGCTATTGAAACTGACTGATTTTGTGAGTCCACTTTGCGCGGTTGGGCTGTTTTTCGGCCGCATTGCAAATTTCATCAATCAGGAGCTCTGGGGGCGCCCGACCGAGGTTGCCTGGTCCGTCGTCTTTCCAGCTGACCGGCTTCAGCTCGCGCGGCACCCTTCTCAGCTGTATGAGGCGGCACTGGAGGGAATATTGCTGTTCTTGGTTCTTTGGTTTTATTCAGCCAAACCACGGGCGACGGGAGCCGTTTCAGGCGTTTTTCTCATCGGCTACGGAACATTTCGAATATTCGTTGAATTTTTTAGAGAACCGGATGCGGTACCCGGATTTGTGATTGGGGACTGGGGGACCATGGGACATCTACTGTCGCTTCCGGTACTGCTGATCGGGATCGCCCTGATCGTCATCGCTAGGCGTAAGGCACCCAATGGTTGATCAGCAAAAAGACGTCCTGGTTCAGCGACTGGATTCTCTGGGATTGCCCTATGAGATTTTTCCCTGCGACCCCGAATTGGCCGACACGCAGATCTTTGCTGAGCGCTACCATGTCGCACTCGAAAATTGCGCCAATACAATTTTGGTGAAGTCTAAGACTGGCGAATCGAAATTCGCCGCCTGCGTGGTCTTGGCAACCTGCCGCCTGGACGTCAATCACACCATACGCAAGAAACTGGGGGCTCGAAAAGCATCTTTTGCCAGTGCCGACGAGACCATGCGATTGACTGGAATGGTGGTCGGCGGCGTGACTGCGATTGGATTGCCGGACAATCTGCCGCTTTGGGTGGATGGTGCGGTTATGGATCGTCCACTGATCGTAATCGGCGGCGGAAGCCGCTCCTGGAAAGTGCGCATTGCGCCACGGGTGTTTGATTTCACTCCAAATACGGAAATCGTCGGTGGTCTCGCCATACCGATCAGTTCACCCGCAGACTGAGATTCTCTCAACCGGCCATCAGTCGGTAGTAAAACGGCAACCAGGTGCCGAACAGCACGATAAATGCAATCGCGTTGAACAGAATCATGTGTCGGTAGCGCCGACGCACTGTGGCATCTCGTCCGGACATCATGATGGCACACATGGTCATGTCCAGTGGCAGAACGAAGAAAATCATCGGCACCGTTGCCGGCGCGATCAGCGTCGGAAACATCAACCATCCTGATTTATGAGTGCCCGCCAGAGAAAAAAATGCGGCGATGGACAGCATCAGAATCAACAGATAGTGCATGCCGCGCAACGGTCCGACATAGCGCCAGAATTGATTGATCCGTTTCATCGGGAGCAGACTTTTTTACCGGTACGAATGCGCATCCGATCGCGGTATTCAAGAATTCGATCAACCAAACCCGGCATACTGACCGATTCCTCGAGATCCGCCATATCGGCTTGGCGGGTATCTGGAATCACCACCTCAAACATGCGCCTCTGGTATTCGTTGGCAATGGCGATTCCGCGGTATTTCGCCGATTCCACGTATTCGGGCCAACTGTCGACTGCAGCCGTGTCAGTCAGATACCCCATACTGAGCGCTTCTGACGCTCCGAACACCCGGGTGTCGGTCAGCACGCTGAGTGCATTGTCAAAACCCACTCGGTGAACCAGGCGGCGGGTGCCAAGGAGAATTCCAAAATTGAGCCCAGGCATGCAGAAACGACTGTCTTCGGTCGCGATGCGACGGTGACAGCAGCAGACGAGGTCGGCACCGGCGCCAAAGGCCATTGACTGTACCAGCGCAACGGTGATCAGCGGCGCATGGAACAGCGCCTGTAGCATGCGCTCGATATTCAGCACCCGCGCCGCGACATCCGCATCGGACAGCCTTTCGATTTCATTGAGATCAAAACCAGAAGAAAAAACCTTCCCACTGCCGCGCAAAATCAGTGTCCGCGTGCCATCGGTACCGGCCCTATTGATTTCCTCTGCCAACGCATCGACGAGTTCCGCGTTCAGCGCGTTGGCCCGATGCGGTCGATTCAGACACAGTGTCTTCAGCGTCTCCTGGCGTTCGACAATCAGCACGCTCATGTTCAATCCATTCAATTCATCATGGCTATCGCGTATCATATGGGCAACTGTACGCACTCATTTTCCGGGTAGCCAAAGTTTCATTATCAGCTGAAATTTTATTGTTTTTCGGCAGTGAATAAAGTGGTCTGACCGCAGAGTGCACCTGAAAATTCAAGGTGAAGCATTCTCTTTCAGCCATCAATCCGTACATCGAATGAGTTAGTCCTCATAATCCATCATCCAGTGTTCAATCTCAATGATGACCGCGCATGGACTCTGATGCGGTGAACCCCGTCCTTGTCGAGGTTACGCGAGGTGAAATGGTGGAGAGTTTTCATCGGGGTGCGGCCGTGGTCATCGATGCCAAGGGCCGTGACATGGCTTCGTTTGGAAATGTTACACGCCTCGTCTATCCTCGATCGGCCATTAAACCGCTCCAGGCTTTGTCACTGGTGGAATCCGGTGCATTGGAGCGTTTTGGACTGGACGCCGAGCATATTGCACTCGCCTGCGCCTCACACTCAGGTGAGCTGCAGCACACCGACCGCATACGCCAGTGGCTTTTGCGGCTGGGGCTTGAAGAGACCGTTCTGGAATGCGGCGCACACTATCCCATCCACCGCGAAACCCGGCTCGCAATGATTCGTGAAGATGCGGCCGCCACCGCGGTACACAATAACTGTTCAGGTAAGCATGCCGGTTTCATTACCGTTGCCTGCCACAAAAACGAACCGGTTGAAGGTTACATCCGGCGCGACCACCCCGTACAGCGTCGGGTATTGAAAGTGCTGCAGGAATTGACTGGCGAATCGCTTACGGTCGCACCGAGCGGATTGGATGGATGTGGTGTTCCAGTCGCTGGCATGTCGCTGCGAGGGATCGCACGCGCATTTGGGCTGCTTGCGAGCGGCCATTTCGCTTCTAAGTCGCGTTCTTCAGCCGCAGAGCGGATTTGTCAGGCGATGGCGCAGTATCCTGAGCTGGTGGGTGGAACAGGTCGACTGTGTACCGCCATACCAGTGGCAACCGATGGAAAGGTGCTGGTCAAGGTCGGTGCCGAAGGTGTTTATGCTGGATTGACCGGGGGTGCGAATCCGCGCGGTTTCGCCCTTAAAGTGGACGATGGATCAAGACGTGCGGCCGAGGTTGCGGTCTGTTGGCTGGTGACAAAATATGGCCACCTGAACGCAGCTGAAATCGATCGGTTGCGATCATGGTTACAGCCAAAAGTAACCACCGTTGCCAAGCGTCCGGCCGGGGTGATTCGTTTAGTGCGTGATCTGTAACGATGCGAAGCGAGAAGTCGGTTGATTGTGGGGAAGCGTTGGAGAACTGACAAATGGCATCGCCTCGGTACTAAAATAAGTTGAATTGAACATCACTTTACAATTGACCGGCCGGCAATGACTGAGGAGTCCCCTGACCATGTACGAATATGAAGCGTTTGAAGATCCCATCCAGCGTCCTCGCTATACTGGCATTCCGACATTCATGCGAGCGCCGCAGTCCAATGAATGGGATGATGTGGAGATCGGTCTGATCGGCGTGCCGTTTGATGGCGGTGTCACCAATCGTACCGGTGCCAGACACGGTCCGCGCGAAATCAGAAACCAATCCAGTCTGATGCGGCGCAAGAATCAGTCCTCCGGCATTTGTCCATACGATCTTTGCCGAGTCGCCGATCTGGGAGATGCGTGGGTTCAAAAACCCTTCCATCTTGAAGAGAGTCTTGATGAGATTGCAGATTTTTTCAGGCTCGTTCATCAGTACGATATCGTACCCGTTTCAGCGGGTGGCGACCACTCGGTCACCTTACCGATCTTTCGAGCCATAGCCAGTGAACGACCAGTTGGAATGGTGCATTTCGATGCTCATTGCGACACGGGCGATGACTATCTCGGTTCAAAGTTTCATCATGGTGCGCCATTCAGAAGAGCGGTCGAAGAAGGCCTGCTTGATCCCAGGCGAACGGTGCAGATCGGTATTCGCGGTTCCCTGAACGATCTGGACATCTGGAAATTCAGTCACGACACCGGCATGCGCGTCATTTATATGGAAGAGCTCGACGAACGTGGCTGGAGTGATGTCATCCAGGAAGCCAGGCGGATCGTCGGCGATGGACCGACCTATATCAGTTTTGATGTTGACGGATTGGACCCGGTTTATGCACCGGGCACCGGAACACCAGAGGTCGGTGGTTTCTCAAGTCTCGAGGCGCAGCTCATGATCCGCGGACTGCAGGGACTGAACCTAGTGGGCGGTGATGTCGTCGAAGTCGCGCCGCCGTTCGATCCCTCAGGCAACACTGCCTTGGTAGGTGCGACGATGATGTTTGAAATTCTGTGTGTGGTCGCTGATTCGGTGAGCATTCGAAAGACCTGATTTTTTGGCGGTGAAATAAGCTTTGATGCCATCGACCAGGTACACTGCCGCCTGGCGGTCGACGTTGAGGTGAGTAACAATTCTCATTGTTGCGCCGGGGGTTACAACAATGTTGCGTTCACGCAGAAAGGAAGCCAGCGCGTCGGCATCCTCTCCCAATTTCGTTATGAAGACCATGTTGGTCTGCATTCTGTGATGGCAGACTTCTAGTTCCTCGATCTGAGCGAGTCGAGCAGCGAGCCATTTCGCATTTTCGTGGTCTTCAGCCAGTCTTTCGATGTTGTTTTCGATGGCGTAGAGCGCAGCTGCGGCAGCGATTCCGGCCTGGCGCATTCCCCCGCCGAGCAGTTTTCTCCAGCGATGGGCCGACTCGATCATTTCCCGGCTGCCGCAGACGATGGAGCCGAGTGGTGCGCCAAGTCCCTTCGAAAAACAGCACGTTGTACTGTCAAACGGTCTGGTTATTTCTGCAACGTCCACACCGTGATAAACAGCTGCGTTATAGACTCTGGCACCGTCCAGATGGTAAGCGAGATTTTCGGCTCTTGCGAATTGCTCAGCGTCTTTGAGATAACTCATGCTGAGCGCTCGGCCGGCCTGAGTGTTTTCAAGACAGAAAAGCCGAGTATTCGCAAAGTGCGGGTCGCGCGGTTTAATTGCCGCTTTGGCCGCCTGCAGATCAATAGACCCGTCTTCGGAAAATTCAATTGGCTGCGGTTGGATGCCGCCAAGCACAGCTGCGCCGCCACCTTCATATCTGTAGGTATGAGCCTGCTGTCCGGCGATGTACTCATCACCCCGATTGCAATGCGCCATCAGGGCGACCAGATTGGCCTGGGTGCCACTGGTTGCGAACAGTCCAGCCTCCATCCCGAATCTTTCGGCCATGACGGCCTGCAGTCGGTTGACCGTTCTGTCGTCTCCATAAACATCATCCCCGACCTCGGCCCGATACATGGCCTTGCGCATCTCGTCGGTCGGTTGGGTTACGGTATCGCTACGAAAATCAGCCATCATTCGGGCCACCTCTTAGTCCAGTTCTGCAAATCAATCGGGTTGTGCGAATGGGTATCATCAGTATAACGTCATCAAGGCTTGGTCTGACCGTTTTGGCCCATCGGATAAACTACAATTCTAGCACGTTCAGTTAATCACAAATAGGACTTACATCGTGGATCATTCAGAATCATTCACCATCGGTATTGAAGAGGAATACCTGATTATCGACATGGCGACCATGAACCTGGTGTCGCAGATGCCACCTGATCTGATGAAGGAATGCACCCAGGAGCTTGGCGGCCAGGTGACCAAAGAGTTCCTGCAGTGTCAGATTGAAATTGGTACCAAGGTCTGCTCTTCAATGCAGGAAGTGCGCGACGACCTGACGAGACTGCGGTCAACCATTTCGCGGATCGCGCGCAATCATGACTGTCGGATAATGGCGGCATCAACGCATCCCTTCTCCTATGGCACCACCAAGCTGACCGATGATGAGCGCTATCTGCATCTGGCGGACGAACTGCGACATGTGGTGGAACGGCTCTATATCAGCGGCATGCATGTTCACGTCGGCATCTCAAATGATGAACTGCGGATCGATCTGATGAATCAGGCGACCTACATTATCCCACATTTGTTGTCGTTGACAACTTCGTCACCGTTCTGGAGGGGTGAGAACACCGGCCTGAAGTCCTACCGGGTGTCGGTATTCGATCAGCTCCCGCGGACGCGGCTGCCGCCTGTATTCAACAGCTATGCCGATTATATGAAGCATGTTGATGTGCTGACGCATTGTGGTGTGATCGAGGATGCGACGAAAATATGGTGGGACCTGCGCCCGAGTTGGCGTTATCCGACATTGGAACTTCGAATCTGCGACATGTGTACCAATATTGACGATACGATTGCAGTCGCCGCCGTCTATCGCTGCTGGTTAAGCATGCTCAATCGCCTGCGGCTGAAAAATCAGCGCTGGCGGTCCTATTCCGATTTTCTGATCAAGGAAAACCGCTGGCGCGCCCAGCGCTATGGCATTGATACCGGGTTGATTGACTTTGGCCGACGCGAAATAATCAGTCTCAAAGAGTTGGTGGAAGAGGTGCTTGATCTGGTCGAGGAAGACGCTCGAATGTTGGGATGCATCGAAGAGGTGCAGCACATTCGCACGATCCTGACCCGCGGCACCAGCGCGCATCGGCAGATTGAAGTCTATAACGCCGCTTTGAAAGCTGGCAGACCCGAGACACTGGCATTGGTGGATGTCGTGAAATTCATCGTCGATGAGACCTTGGTCGGCATTGACTGAATTATTGTTTTCGAGCGCCGCGGCGCGCTAGCCCGCATTTTTCACCGATAGTTATGAAAAATGTGAAAAATGAGTTATAATGACAATTTAATCAATGAATTAAGTCATTTACAGAGGACTCATCCATGAATACACAGTGTTATCAGACACAGTTGGAATTTCAACCCTGCGGCCGGCGCGCGGTGACCGCCAAATTCGACAGTGAACAGATCAGTTCCGATGGTGGCGCCCTGCTGCTGCGGGAGGTTGACAAGCGGGTCGGTCTGACCGACCGTCTGGCCGATTGTTTCATCGACTACCGCAACCCGGCCAGCGTGCGACACGACGTTAACCCGCATTTTTCACCGATAGTTATGAAAAATGTGAAAAATAAGTTATAATGATAACTTAATCAATGAATTAAGTCATTTACAGAGGACTCATCCATGAATACACAGTGTTATCAGACACAGTTGGAATTTCAACCCTGCGGCCGGCGCGCGGTGACCGCCAAATTCGACAGTGAACAGATCAGTTCCGATGGTGGCGCCCTGCTGCTGCGGGAGGTTGACAAGCGGATCGGTCTGACCGACCGTCTGGCCGATTGTTTCATCGACTACCGCAACCCGGCCAGCGTGCGACACGACGTTAAGGCCCTGTTGCGCCAGCGCATTTATGGCATTACGATGGGTTATGAAGATCTCAACGACCATGAGCACCTGAGCGACGACCGGTTGATGGGGGTGATGGTGGATCGGCTGGAGCAGATGGTGGGCGAGGGGCAGGCGCTGGCCAGTCCGAGCACGCTGAACCGCCTGGAGCTGGGGCACCCGGACGAGGCGGCGAATGACCGCTACAAGCGCATCGTGGCCATCGGCGAGGCGATGGACCGGCTGTTGGCGGACCTGTTCATGGAGTCGTTCGAGGCGCCACCGAAGGAACTGTGGCTGGACCTGGATGCGACGGACGATCCGCTGCACGGGGAGCAGGAGGGTCGGTTCTTTCACGGTTACTATGACTGCTACTGCTATCTGCCACTGTACATTTTCTGTGGCGAGCAGCTGCTGTGCAGTCGGCTGCGCACGTCGGATCAGGATGGTGCGGCGGGCAGTGTGGAGGAGTTGGAACGGATCGTCGGACAGTTGCGGGCGCGCTGGCCAAAGGTTCGGGTGGTGATACGAGCCGATTCGGGGTTCTGCCGGGAAGACATCATGGCGTGGTGTGAGCAGGAGGAGGTGCAGGTGGATTATGTCCTTGGTTTGGCACGCAATTCGCGTCTGGAGGCGGCGCTGTCGGAGGAGATGGATGAGGTCGCTGAGGAGCATGAGCGCACGGGCGAGGCGGTGCGCCGGTTCGGCGAGTTCAGTTATCAGACGCGTAGCTCGTGGAGTCGGGCGCGGCGGGTGATTGGCAAGGCGGAACATCTGCGGCGCGGGGCGAACCCGCGGTTCGTGGTGACCAGCCTGTCGGCCGAGGAGGTGGGTGCTCAGGAGCTGTATGAGGAGAAATACTGCGCCCGTGGCGACATGGAGAACCGCATCAAGGAGCAGCAGTTGGACCTGTTTGCGGACCGCACCAGTTCGCACCAGATGGCGGCCAATCAGCTGCGCCTGTACTTCGCTTCGTTCGCTTATGAGCTGCTCGAGGCGCTGCGTCGCCTGGGCGCCAAGGGCACCCGCCTGGCGCCTCACAACATCCCACAAGTGAGTCTATTCATTCTGGACCATGCTCTGCCTTCTGATCGCCCGATAGGTGAAGACCGACTCGCGCAGCAGCACATATCCCTCCCATAGTTTCATGACGCCCGGCAGCGGCTGACTGCGACGCGGATGAAAACCCGCCAACCGCGCCACATCGACGACGAAACTGCGGATGTCCGGCGCCTCGCCGGGCGGCGGCTTCGGCCGGCGGATGCCATAATCATCCAGGCGGGCGTTCAGCACCCACAGGTCATCTTCACTCACCACCTCGTCGGCCGGCGTCTGCGGGCGGTCGCGCGCCATCCGATCGAGGCTGAACACCTCACAGGCGGTGATGGCATCGAACGTCAGGCACTTGCGCAGGTCATCGGCATGGTCCAGCTGCCGCTTCTCGATGCCGGCGCCGGTCTTCAGGGTGCGGAAGTACTCCTCAATGGTCCAGCGCAGCTCATAGTATCGCACGGCGGTGCCGGCGCCGGCGGCATCGGCCTGTCCCTCGGTGGTCAGCAGCAGCCAGTGCAGCGGCTGCTCGCCGGCCGGCGGGTCCGCTTCAATCGCACTGACCGCCAGCATCTCAATCGGCGCCGTGTCCGCACCTGCGGGTGGCCACCGCGGCGCCGCCAACCGCACCCGCGCCGCCCGCAACTCCAGCCGCACCTCGCGCCCCGCACGCTTCCGACCACCCCCGCAGGCCACCACCTGCACGGTCTTCTCCGCCAGCGACGGCAACCTCTCCATGTGCGCCCACAGACACTCGCGCTTCCCGCCTGCCAACAGCACCTCGCGGCGACTCCCGCGCCGCACCCGAACCAGCAGTCCGGCCGACTGCGAGCGCGCCTGATCCAGTAGTCCCCACAGGTCGCCCTCCCGATCGCATACCGTCACCACCCGCGTCCGCGCACAGGCCCGCTCCAGCTCACAGGCCCGCTCCAGGCCTTCACCCCAGCGATCACTCTCCAGCTCCAGCCGATCCGCATAGTCCGCATCCAGCGCATACACCCCCAGCGGTCGCCCCGCCTCGTTCACCGCCAGACCCACATGCGCCTTCAGACCCTGCACGCCCGACCCACCGCCACCAATGTTCACCAGCCCCGCCGTCGCCGGCCGACTCGCATAGTTCAGCGCCGTCGTGTCCTGCAGCGCCAGCACCACCGGCTCCAGCCGACAGCGATCCACCATCGCCGCCCAGTGCGACTCCAAGATGTGTTCCATTTTCACCCTCCCGTTCGATAACAGCCGGTAAGCCGCACGCAAGTCCGCCCGCCGGGGAAAGATCTGCGGCAGCGACGCCCCCGGCCGCTCCAGCCACGCCCGACCCATGCGCAAGATCCGCGCGCACACCCGACCGTCCGGATGCGTGCTGCGACCATATTCCACATCCGCCCAATCCGTCTTCTCATCCATGTGCAGCGCCGGCGCCGCCTGAATCTGCCGCACCGGCTCGGCGCACAGCACCGTCCGCCAGCCGCGCACCAGCGGTTTCAGCCACACTGCCCGCACCACCGTGCCACCGCCCGGCGAGCAACCCGAGGTGCCGCCCTCACCGCGCTGCCAACCCGCCGCCCGGTAGCTCGTCCCCGGATGCTCGGGCGCCACATACGTGTACGCCAGCACCGGTCGTACATTGTACTTCGTCTCCCAGTCCTCGACCACCTGCGCACACGCCAGCTCCAGCACCCGAGAAGCCAGACCGTGAACCCGCACCCCCGGCAGAATCAGCAGCCGCTGGTTGTTCAGCACCCGACTCAGATTCGACACCCGCGCCTCACCCGACCAGCCGATGAACGCATCGCGCACTTTCTGGTGCCAGCTCGCCGCACAGAAGTTCAGCCCGCCCAGACGACCGTAGCGCGAAGAACACACCCAGTAGCGCAGCTGGCCACCCGGCGCCTGACGCCAGCCCTGCGGGTGATGCGTGCGCATCATCGACTCCCACTGCCGCCGTTCCTCGTCGCCCGACACCGGCTCGACCGTCACCTCACCCAGTGCTGACAGCGGGCAACGCAGCGCGCGGTCCGGATAAGCCGCCTCAGGCGGCGCCTCGCGGCCGCCCGAACCGAATGACGGGTGCGTCGCCGGCAACGCCACACCCAGCCGCTCAGCCAGCACCGGCAGCGCCTTTCGGGCCGAGGCCACGCACAGCTCGCCCGTCGTGCCGGTCCACTGCTCGCGCTCGCACAGCTCGAGGGCCAGGGCGTTGCGCGACACACCCGGCGTCGACGCCGCATTCTGAAACCAGTCGATGGTCTGGGCGTGAAACTGATGGAGACCTACTTTCATGGTAGGCCCTGTTTTATCACATTATGAAAAAAGATTCAACTGTGACTATTTGTGAGGCGCCAGGCGGGTGCCCTTGGCGCCCAGGCGGCGCAGCGCCTCGAGCAGCCCATAAGCGAACGAGGCGAAGTACAGGCGCAGCTGATTGGCCGCCATCTGGTGCGAACTGGTGCGGTCCGCAAACAGGTCCAACTGCTGCTCCTTGATGCGGTTCTCCATGTCGCCGCGGGCGCAGTATTTCTCCTCATACAGCTCCTGAGCATCCACCTCCTCAGCCGACAGGCTGGTCACCACGAACCGCGGATTGGCCCCGCGCCGCAGATGTTCCGCCTTGCCAATCACCCGCCGCGCCCGACTCCACGAGCTACGCGTCTGATAACTGAACTCGCCGAACCGGCGCACCGCCTCGCCCGTGCGCTCATGCTCCTCAGCGGCCTCTTCCATCTCCTCCGACAGCGCCGCCTCCAGACGCGAATTGCGTGCCAAACCAAGGACATAATCCACCTGCACCTCCTCCTGCTCACACCACGCCATGATGTCTTCCCGGCAGAACCCCGAATCGGCTCGAATCACCACCCGAACCTCCGGCCAGCGCGCCCGCAACTGTCCGACGATCCGTTCCAACTCCTCCACACTGCCCGCCGCACCATCCTGATCTGACGTGCGCAGCCGACTGCACAGCAGCTGATCGCCACAGAAAATGTACAGTGGCAGATAGCAGTAGCAGTCATAGTAGCCGTGAAAGAACCGACCCTCCTGCTCCCCGTGCAGCGGATCGTCCGTCGCATCCAGGTCCAGCCACAGTTCCTTCGGTGGCGTCTCGAACGACTCCATGAACAGGTCCGCCAACAGCCGGTCCATCGCCTCGCCGATGGCCACGATGCGCTTGTAGCGGTCATTCGCCGCCTCGTCCGGGTGCCCCAGCTCCAGGCGGTTCAGCGTGCTCGGACTGGCCAGCGCCTGCCCTCACAAGGGCCCACACTTGAATCTTAGAACATAATGTGATAAAACAGGGCCTACCATGAAAGTAGGCCTGCATCAGTTTCACGCCCAGACCATCGACTGGTTTCAGAAGGCGGTGTCGACACCGGGTGTGTCGCGCAACGCCCTGGCCCGCGGGCTGTGCGAGCGCGACCAGTGGACCGGTCCGACGGGTGAGCTGTGTGTGGCGGCGGCCCGCAAGGCGCTGCCGGTGCTGGCTGCGCGGCTGGGCGTGGCATTGCCGGCGCCGCACCCGGCATTCGGTTCGGGCGGTGGTGAGGCGCCCCCCGAGGTGGCTTACCCGGACCGCGCGCTACGTTGCCCGCTGTCGGCGCTGGGTGAGGTGACGGTCGAGCCGGTGTCGGGCGACGAGGAACGGCGGCAGTGGGAGTCGATGATGCGCACGCATCACCCGCAGGGCTGGCGTCAGGCGCCGGGTGGCCAGCTGCGCTACTGGGTGTGTTCTTCGCGCTACGATCGTCTGGGCGGGCTGAACTTCTGTGCGGCGAGCTGGCACCAGAAAGTGCGCGATGCGTTCATCGGCTGGTCGGTGGAGGCGCGGGTGTCGAATCTGAGTCGGGTGCTGAACAACCAGCGGCTGCTGATTCTGCCGGGGGTGCGGGTTCACGGTCTGGCCTCTCGGGTGCTGGAGCTGGCGTGTGCGCAGGTGGTTGAGGACTGGGAGGTGAAGTACAATGTACGACCGGTACTGGCGTACACTTATATAACTCCCGAGCATCCGGGGACGAGCTACCGGGCGGCGGGTTGGCGTTGCGGTGCGGGCGGCACCTCGGGTCGCTCGCCGAGCGGCGGCACGGTGGTGCGGGCGGTGTGGCTGAAACCGCTGGTGCGCGGCTGGCGGACGGTGCTGTGCGCCGAGCCGGTGCGGCAGATTCAGGCGGCGCCTGAGTTGCACATGGATGAGAGGACCGATTGGGCGGATGTGGAATATGGCCGCAGCCGGCATCCGGACGGTCGGGTGTGCGCGCGGATCTTGCGCATGGGTCGGGCGTGGCTGGAGCGGCCGGGGGCGTCGCTGCCGCAGATCTTTCCGCGGCGGGCGGAGTTGCGTGCGGCTTATCGGCTGTTATCGAACGGGAGGGTGACAATGGAGCACATCTTGGAGTCGCACTGGGCGGCGATGGTGGATCGCTGTCGGCTGGAGCCGGTGGTGCTGGCGCTGCAGGACACGACGGCGCTGAACTATGCGAGTCGGCCGGCGACGGCGGGGCTGGTGAACATTGGTGGCGGTGGGTCGGGCGTGCAGGGTCTGAAGGCGCATGTGGGTCTGGCGGTGAACGAGGCGGGGCGACCGCTGGGGGTGTATGCGCTGGATGCGGACTATGCGGATCGGCTGGAGCTGGAAAGCGAGCGCTGGGGCGAGGGTCTGGCGCGGGCCTGTGAGCTGGAGCGGGCCTGTGCGCGGACGCGGGTGGTGACGGTATGCGATCGGGAGGGCGACCTGTGGGGGCTGCTGGATCAGGCGCGCTCACAGTCGGCCGGGCTGCTGGTTCGGGTGCGGCGCGGGAGTCGCCGCGAGGTGCTGGTGGCAGGCGGGAAGCGTGAGTGTCTGTGGGCGCACATGGAGAGGTTGCCGTCGCTGGCGGAGAAGACCGTGCAGGTGGTGGCCTGCGGGGGGAGGCGGAAGCGTGCGGGGCGCGAGGTGCGGCTGGCGTTGCGGGCGGCGCGGGTGCGGCTGGCGGCGCCGCGGCGACCGCCCTCGGGGGCGGATACGGCGCCGATTGAGATGCTGGCGGTCAGTGCGATTGAAGCGGACCCGCCGGCCGGCGAGCAGCCGCTGCACTGGCTGCTGCTGACCACCGAGGGGCAGGCCGATGCCGACGGCGCCAGCACCGCCCTGCGGCACTATGAGCTGCGCTGGACCATTGAGGAGTACTTCCGCACCCTGAAGACCGGCGCCGGCATCGAGAAGCGGCAGCTGGACCATGCCGATGACCTGCGCAAGTGCCTGACGTTCGATGCCATCACCGCCTGTGAGGTGTTCAGCCTTGATCGGATGGCGCGCGACAGCCCGCAGACGCCGGCCGACGAGGTGGTGAGTGAAGATGACCTGCTGGTGCTGAATACCCGCCTGGATGATTATGGCATCCGCCGGCCGCAGCCGCCACCCGGCGAGGCGCCGGACATCCGCAGTTTCGTCGTCGATGTGGCGCGGCTGGCGGGTTTTCATCCGCGTCGCAGTCAGCCGCTGCCGGGCGTCATGAAACTGTGGCAGGGATATGTGCTGCTGCGGGAGGCGGTCTTTACCTATCGCTCGCTCAGAAGGCGAGGCATGATCCAGAATGAATAGATTCAACTGTGGGATGTTGTGAGGCCTGGCGCGGGCGCAGAGTGGCACGCTGCGGCTGAAGCTGATCAAGGTCGGGGTGCGCCTTCGGGTGACCACCCGCCGGGTGTGGCTGTCGATGTCGGCGGGTTATCCGCATGCCGAGGTGTTCGCCGAGGTGCTGGACAATCTGGGCCAGCTGCCACTGTGGAGGCCGCCGCCTGATTTCAACTAGGGTGTCATCGGGTCGGCTCGGGTGCCGACCGCCGGTTCGATCGCCGACTTTGTCAGGGGCGAGGATGGCACGCGCCCTGACGATGCCACAACGGGCTGAACGGGCCTTGGCGGGCAGGAAAAACGCGGTTTCCGCGGTGCGCTCGCCGGCCTTTTCACTGGCTGACGGCGGTTTTCTCATCCAACTGATGAAATCAACGCTTGGCGACGGCCATTTCAACCCAGAATACAAATCGGTGAAATATGCGGGCTAGCCATCCATCCACTGCAGCGGATCGACGGGACTGCCATTTTTTCGTACTTCAAAGTAGAGCGATGGCATTTCAACATTGCCGGAATCGCCTACTCGTGCAATCGTCTGTCGGGCGACAACCAAATCTCCGAGTTTCACTTCAGATCTGCTGTTGTGCGCATACAGGCTCTGCAGGCTGTTACCGTGGTCGATGATGATCAGCAGGCCCAGCGTCTTGTGCTGATTGGCAAATTTGACGACGCCCGTGGCAGATGCCTGCACATTCTGACCGGATTCCGCCTGGTAAAGAATACCGTTCCACAGCTGGCCGTAGGCTTTCTTCGGTTCGCCGAATCGGCGACTGATCGGCGCTTCGATCGGTGGGATGAGCTTCACCTGCCTGGTGCCTGTGGATTCGACAGTCGCATTCATTCTGGCTGAAGACAGCTGACGGGTGAGTTCAGACTGGCGCTCGCGCAACGTACCGATGTTCGCAGACTGTCTGCTCAGCTGCTCGTTCAGCGCGTCGATCTGCTGAATCACTTTATTTCGCGTCTCTTTCATGGTGGCCAGCTGCCGCTTGATTTCAGCGGGCTTAAAAACCAGATTTGCAATGCTGGAGGGGTCGTGCGTTTGATTCTCAAGCGAACTGAACAGATCGTGCAGTCGGGTCGATTGGCTGCGAGTGAGGTATTGAAGATACGCGCGCGATCTGGACAGGCGGTTGATGTCATTGTCTCGAAGTGCCATCACCATATTATTGTGACTCGCCAGTTTCAGATAGGTCGGCATGGTCGATCGAAAAGCTGCCACTCGCTGCTCAAATTCCAGCGAAGCCAGATTCTTGACGCGTGCTGAGTGCTGCTTCGACTGACCCTGCTGAGCAAGTGAATCGGTAACGTTCCGCTGTCTTTTCTCAGTTGCTGAAATTTCCTGACCTAGCGCGGTCAGTTTTGCCTGCAGCCGATCGCGCTGCGTTTCAATCTCTGCCGTCTCAGTCTCCAGCTTCTGAATTTGCGAACGCACATTGGTGATGTCTTCGCTATAATCATTTTGCCCGACAGCTGAAATGGACGCTAGGGTCAGGCTCAGCAGAAATACTGACAGCATCGCACACAGGCCAAATTGGATATGAATCATTTTTTGCTGCTTCGCGCAGTTTGACTGCGCTTTGGATTCCCGCATAAAACTTCAACCTGACATATGTGACAGACAGTAATGTATCTCGAATTTGTAAAACTCAACTGGCACTTATTTGCGGCGTTGGCCGCTATCATCGCACTGCTCGCCTTCGAACCCCTTCGTAAGCGAAGGGGTGGCATTCGCTCGGTTAGCGCCGATGAACTGCCCAGAGTGATGCGCGATGAGAATATTGTTGTCCTTGATGTTTCCGAAGCCAAAGAATTCGCCAGCAGTCACATCCCCAAGGCCCGCAACATTCCAATCAGCCGTCTGGAATCCGATATCCAGACCATCAACAAGTTCAAGGCGCGTCCAGTCGTCGTCTGCTGCCGAATGGGAAATCGCAGCGCCAAGGCGGCCAGCGTTCTGAAAAAGAACGGTTTTACCGATATTCGCACGCTGCAGGGCGGCATGGCGGCCTGGACGAAGGAAAACCTTCCTGTCGCAAACTGACTGAGCAGTCTACCGGAGCTCAAATGAACCTCTCCACCGCAGATTATATTGAAGTGTTACATCGGGGCATTGAATTCACTCGACTCGATTTGCGGGTGGTGTGAGCGGACGATAAGGATTGACAATGAAATATCTACACACCATGGTTCGGGTAACCGATATTGATGAATCGCTCAAGTTTTATGTTGATCATCTCGGGCTCAGGGAGATCAGGCGGATGGATGACAGCCAGGGACGGTTCACCTTGATTTTTCTGGCCGCGGAGGGTAATGAGGAGGCGCAGATTGAGCTGACTTATAACTGGGACCCTGAGGAGTATGGCGGCGGACGAAATTTTGGCCACCTGGCGTACGAAGTGGACGACATCTATGAGAAATGCGAGCGCCTGATGAACGGCGGCGTAACGATCAACCGTCCGCCTCGCGATGGTCGGATGGCTTTTGTCCGCTCCCCTGACGGCATATCTGTTGAACTGCTGCAGAGTGGTGAGCGACTGCCGCCAACAGAACCTTGGCTGTCCATGTGCAATACCGGTGTGTGGTAGACCGTTCAGCCCGCCGAACCTGGCAGGCAGACCGTCTGCTGCGAATGCGATCAGATGCCGCCTTGAAATTCGTGTTGGCGCCAAGCTTCATAAACGACGATGGCAACCGAATTGGCCAGGTTGAGACTGCGATTTTCAGGTCGCATCGGTAGTTTCAGTTTCTGCCTTACCTCAGCATGTCGATGAATATGGTCTGGCAGCCCCGAGGTTTCCGAACCAAAAATCAGCAGATCTCCAGGCCGATAACTGATCTCGGTGTAGAACCGACGATAACGTTTCGAGAAAATGCACAGTCGGTGATGGGGATGGGCGCGGATCAAGTCATCAAATTTCGGGTAGACGGTCATTTCAACGCCTTCCCGATAGTCGAGCCCCGCTCTTCTCAGTCTGGCATCACTGATGTCGAAGCCGAGTGGTTTGACCAGATGCAGTCGGCAGCCTGAGTTGGCACAAAGCCGTATGATGTTTCCCGTATTGGGGGGAATTTCCGGCGCGATAAGAACGACGTTGAACAAAGAGCAATTAGACCGGTCTAAAATTTAAATTAATAACAAGTATTACCATGTAGGATCGTTATTATGTCTCTCCGAAACTTGGTTGCTGGAACAATCGCAGCGGTTCTGCTGATGTTGATTCAAGCACCTCCATCCAACGCCGATACCGCCACCAAACATGTTTTTGAACTGTTCACCTCACAGGGATGTTATTCCTGTCCACCGGCAGACGAGCTGCTGAGTCGAATTGCGGACCGGAACGAGGAGATTCTGGCCCTCGAGTTTCATGTTGACTATTGGGATACGCTCGTCTATGGGACGGCCGGGCAGTGGAAAGATCCATTTTCATCACCTGAATACAGTCAGCGGCAACGCGCCTACAGCCGACTGTCGCTGAGCGGTCGGACCGGAGTCTATACGCCGCAGATAGTCGTTGATGGGGCGTATTCTTTCGTGGGCAGCCAAACCTCACAGGCAGAAAAACAGCTGCGGTTGGATTCCAGGCTGCCGCTGCAGACCTCGGCTCGGGTCGCCGAAGACGGGCACCTGACCATCCGCATTGATGGCGAGCACAGTACGGCCGCCGATGTTTGGCTGGTGAGTTTCGATAAGCGACAGGTAACGGAGGTGAAATCTGGCGAGAACATGGGTAAGAAACTCAGAAACTCCAACATCGTTCGCAACCTGCGCGCGGTCGGTGAGTGGCAGGGAAAACCCGTTGTCATAGAAGCCAGATTCGAACCCATGGCCGACAATCGGGATTGCGCGGTCATCATTCAGGAATACAGCGCATCTCAGAAACGAATCATCGGCCCGATTCTGGGTGCGGCGAAGTGCCGGCCGTCGTAGAGTCACACGGCAGCCAGAGTCTCAAACCGGCTTGAGAACCACCAGTGCGACGATGACGATCAGAAGGATCACGGGCAGTTCATTGAACAGTCGAAAAAAAACATGGGAGCGAACGTTGCTGTCGGATTTGAAGCTCGCTAGATATCGCCAGCACCATAGGTGGTAGATGATGAGAACCAACACCAGCAATAGCTTGTACATCAGCCACAAGCCGCTGATGCCGTAACCCAACCACAGCCACAAGCCCGTGCCAAGCGCAAGTACTGCGCTTGGAGTCGCAATACCAAAATAAAGCTTGCGCTCCATGATCTTGAATCGCGCATTGCTTATTTCATCCTCAGTCTGCGCATGATAGACGAACAGTCGCGGCAGATAAAATAGACCGGCAAACCAGGTAACGACGAAAACGATGTGAAAAGTCTTGATCCAAAGCATGCATGAAACCCTTCGATATTGGAAAATGTCAGTTTTGACAGAGTGGACAATGCAACCTAATTTGATATACTAAACGATTTAAAGATAGATGCATCTTTATTTTCTCTGAAGGTGAATTCGGCAGTTGTGGCTAAAGAAGACCAAATCGAAATGAATGGCACTGTACTCGAAACACTGCCTAATACGACATTTAAAGTTCAGTTGGACAATGATCATATCATTACCGCCCATATTTCCGGTAAGATGCGAAAAAACTACATTCGCATTTTGCGCGGAGATCGGGTGGTGGTTCAGTTGACTCCATATGACCTGACCAAAGGTCGAATCGTCTACCGCGAACGGTAGAGATTTCCTCTAGGAAACTCAAATATGCTGGATTTCTCTCTGGTTCAACTGCCATGGTGGGGATTGGTGCTGATAACGCTTTTACTCACTCATATCACCATTGTTTCAGTTACCATTTTCCTCCATCGACATCAGGCACATAAAGCCCTTGAACTTCATCCTGTCCTCAGTCACTTTTTCCGTTTCTGGCTTTGGTTGACCACCGGTATCGTGACCCGAGAGTGGGTGGCCGTTCATCGCAAACACCACGCTAAAGTCGAAAGCGACGAAGACCCTCACAGTCCACAGCGCGTTGGGATCAACAGGGTATTGTGGGGTGGTCTGATCCTTTATAGGCGGGCTGCGCGTCTGCCTGGCATACTTGAAAAATATGGCAGAGATACGCCAGATGACTGGCTGGAAAACCGTGTTTACGCAAAGCATCCGAACTTTGGCATTGCGATTCTGCTCGTCGTCAACATTGCCGTATTCGGATTGGGGGCAGGGCTTTGCGTCTGGGTTGTACAAATGCTATGGATCCCGTTTTGGGCCGCCGGCGTCATCAACGGAGTCGGTCACTACCTGGGCTACCGCAATTTTGATCTGCCGGATGCAAGTCGAAATATTGTGCCCTGGGGAATCATTGTCGGCGGCGAGGAACTGCACAACAATCATCATGCCTACTCCGGTTCGGCGCAGTTCTCCTCACGGCGCTGGGAAATAGATCTCGGATGGTGGTATATCAGGGTGCTGGCTAAACTTAAATTGATGAAAATCAAGCGTAAAATACCCGTCCTTACCTACGACCAGAGTAAACAGCACTGTGATTTTGAAACGGTCAGGGTGTTTGTGACCAATCGATTTCAGATGCTGTCAATCTACGCCAATGAGGTATTGATCGGCGTCTGCCGCGAGGAGATTCGTTCTACGACCGGTGAGCCTCGACGATTGATCAGGCAGGCTAGACGGCTGCTTGCTTCCGATTACACTCGACTGAGTGAACTCAACAAAGTGTGGCTTAAGAATTTTCTGAAGACCAATAAGAGAATTGCGACTGTTTATTCCATGAAGCAATCTCTGCAGCAGATCGCTCTTCGTTCGTCAACCTCATACGAGTATGTCCGGCAGTCGTTAGAGGAGTGGTGTCAGCGCGCCGAAGAATCTGGAATCGAAGTGCTGATGCAGTATTCCATTCGCCTGAAAAGGAGTGTGGCCAACTGACTGTCAGCCTGATGATGGGTGCTGCAGTGTCCGCTTTGACCTATTTCAGTTTGGTTTCTTTATAGACGACGTGTTTCCCGGCTACGGGATCGTACTTGCGCAACTCAAGTTTCTTTTCCGTGTTGCGCCTATTTTTCCAAGTCGTATAAAAGTGGCCGGTTCCCGCAGAAGATTCGAGTTTTATTTTTTCACGCATCATTCAATTCTCACAATGGCAGTCGTTAAAATTTGACGCCGTTGGCACGCATTTCGGCCAGTACGCTGTCAATTCCGTTTTTGTCGATCGTACGAATTGCTTTGCGACAGACTCGAAGTTTCACCCAGCGATTTTCACTGTCAACCCAAAACCGCCGATAGTGCAGATTGGGTTTAAATTGGCGCTTGGACTTGTTGTGCGCGTGCGAGACGTTGTGTCCACTGATGGTTTTTTTTCCAGTTACCTGACAAACTCTTGGCATGGTTCTTAGGGGTCCGGGTGTTGAAGTTTGTGATTGAAGACGGTTATTCTATCTGATCAGTCGAAAAAAATCAAAGTGAAATTTTATGAATCGGGTTAGATACTTTAAAAATCCGTAATGAATGCGCCAACCGAGAGGCATTGGCTGGATTGATTCTGCATGATCATTTTTTCCTGCCGCTGTTGGCCGTAACGCTTCACCGGCATCCGAACCCGACCATCGACTTATCTGCTGCAGCTGCGTCAATGCTTCATTACTCCTCATCACCAAGTCGTTTTTCGTCTCCATGCCGCACTGATCAAAGCGGCTTACCAAGCGGTGAGTGACCGAACGGCTGTCTGAGAAAGGATTCACAACCTGTATGAACCGTCCAGATCTTGACAGGGAGCAGCCTTCCGAACACCTGCTCCACATCCGATGAGACCGACATTCAGGCCGTCGACAAAAACACTAAATTCATGTTGTTACCGATGGTTCGTTCGTTCCAGCACACAAGCACAAGCGATCGAAGGTGAGCAGATATCAAACGGTTGACTGAAGATTCTCTCACCGACAGTTAAGTCAGAAGGTTCAATCTGGAGTTGGTTGCTACAGCGGCTTCTAGCCGCATCGAATGCTCATCAACCGTCATATGACGAATTTCTTCTCACCACCGCGCACCTCTTCCACCCGCAGCGACGCCAGATTGCGCTCCTCACCGCTGAACACCACCGCTATCAGGTGAATCGCCTCCCCGCGCCCCCGATACTTGTCCGCATAGCCTTTCTCACGCATCTGCGCCAGCGACTCCTCCACCTTCGACTCCACCTCACCGACCGCCACCACCACCTTGATCTCCAGCACGAACACCTGATCGGCCAGCAGCACCACCAGATCCGCTCGACCCTTGGCCGTCGACTCCTCCGCCCGCATGTCAACCCGCACGGCGTTCAGACTGGCATACAGCACACTGGCGTAAAACGCCTCATAGCGGGCCACCTCACTGACATCGTGCCACTGATGCGGGATGCCCGCATAGAACGAATGCAGCGCCACCCCGAAGCCTTCGAAGTCGTTGTCGGCGAGCAGCCGAGACAGCTGGCCGCCCGCCGCCAGCGACCGCTTCAGATCCCCGCTCACCGCCCCCACCAGCTCCCGATTCAGACTCCGACGCACCTCCAGATTCGGATAGCCCAGGCGGTAGTAAGTGTTGCCGTCGCGTTCGTAACAGTTCCGGATGGTCAGATAGCCGCACTGGAACAGCAGCGCATTGAGGCGCATCTCCTCCACCTCGAACGTCGACAGCTCCTCCTCGTGCATCTCCAGCTGCTCCAGCCCCACCGTACTGAACTGACCCTTCCTCATCAGCCTGTGCAGAAAGCCCGGCGTGCCGGTTCTGTACCAATGAGGCTTGAACTTTCTTTTTTTGAACAGCAGCAGCACGTCGAAGGGATTGTACACCTTCTCCTCACCGAGTTCATGCCAGCTGTAGCCATTGTACCATTTCCTTACCTAATTACCGTGAATAATAAGCGGCACTTGTGATATACTAATAATATCATAATTTACTGATAATGGGGAGATATTAAATGGCTCGCAACGCAATACAGTTTCAGAAAGGCATCAGTCTGACCGATTTTCTAAAAGCCTACGGCACCGAAGAACAGTGCTTTCAGGCGCTGTTCGAGTGGCGATGGTCGAAGGGCTTTGTCTGTCCGCACTGCGGACACGACCGGGCCTGTCTGCTGACCACCCGCCGGCTGCAGCAGTGCTATCGGTGCCACCGCCAGACCTCGGTGACGGCCGGCACCATCTTCAGTTCCACCAAACTGCCGCTGACGGTGTGGTTTCTGGCCATCTACCTGCTGACGCAGAGCAAAAAGGGCGTCTCGGCGATGCAGCTGCACCGCGAGCTGGGCATTTCCTACGATGCGGCCTGGCGGATCAAGCACAAACTGATGCAGGTGATGATGGAACGCGATGACAAACATCAGCTGGAGGGTCTGGTGCAGATCGACGATGCCTATCTCGGTGGTGAACGAAGCGGTGGCAAACGCGGCCGCGGGGCGGCCGCCAAGACGCCGTTCCTGGCGGCCGTGCAGACCAACGACCAGGGGCATCCGCTCCGCATGAAGTTGAGCGTGATCAAAGGTTTCAGGAGCTCGGAGGTCGCCGCCTGGGCGAGGCGGCATCTGGCTGACGGCACCTGGGTCTGTTCCGACGGACTGCCCTGTTTCAACGCCCTGAGCGAGGCTGGTTTCGATCATCAGGTGGTGGTCACTGGCGGTGGCAGAGCCAGTGTCCAGAAGCCTGAGTTTCACTGGGTGAACACCATGCTCGGCAACGTCAAGTCGGCCATCCGCAGCACCCATCACTCGGTCAGCGGCAAATACGCGCACCGGTATCTGGTGGCGTTCGAGTACCGGTTCAACCGCCGGTTCCAACTGCCCGATCTGATTCCACGCTTGGCTTATGTGGCACTCAGAACGCCACCCATGCCCGACAGACTGCTAAAGTTAGGCTTAATATAAACGGTAATTAGGTTTCCTTATGGTCTTTCGTTTCAGTCCCGACAGCTCCGGTGCGAACACCGTGTCAAGATCCGCATCCGTATAGCCACAGATGGTGGCATACTCCGGATCCAGACTGATGTCGTCCAGATTGTTCAGCCCCGAGAACAGACTCACCTTCGAATACATGCTGATGCCGGTCACGAAAACGAAACGGACATGGCGGGCGCAGCCCTTGATGACGCCGTACAGACCGCGCAGATAATCGCGGTTGGCCTTCGCCAGTTTCGGCCGCTCAAGCAGATCCAGGATCGGCTTGTCGTATTCGTCCACCAGAACCACCACCTGACGACCAGTCTGATGATGGAGTTCGCCGATCAGATACTGCAGACGTTCCGCACCGGTGTAGTCCAACGTCGGTGGTTCAACACCAGCGTCTTCTTCAAGTTCGATCAGCTGCCGAATGACGTGGCCGTCCACGCTGCTGCCCGATTCGCCATAGTTGGAGTCGAAGCTCAGCCGCACCACCGGGTGGCGGACGGACCAGTCCCAGCGGTTATGGATGTGAAGCCCGCGGAACAGCTCCTCACTGCCCTCGAACAGCTCCTGCATCGTGTCCACCAGCAGCGTCTTCCCGAAGCGCCGCGGCCGCGACAGGAAATAGTACTCGCCACCCTCGATCAGTCTGTGGATGTGAGGCGTTTTGTCCACATAGTAGCAACCCCGCTCGCGGATGTTGCGGAAGGCTGGGGAGCCGATTGGCAGTCTGAGCTTGTTCATTTCAGGATTTGATCGGTGAACCGTCTGCGCCCATTGTAGCATGGATCGTTGGCGGACGTCCCAATCCGGGAAGGTTTGGCAACAAAAGTCCGCCATTCGGAGCGTGCCATGCTCAGGCGCGCGACTGCATCGGCACTTTTTTTCGGGTGCCGGTCTCGATCGGTCCGATGTTAACATGGAAAACAATAGGACAGTGCTATTGGCGCGGAAAACCGGACGGACCTCAGATCTCATAACGCAAGGGTCGTCATGAGACAATCGAAAAGGTCTGCAGTCTGTCGGTTCAGAAGGACTGGGATGATGGAAAACGGAGGCTTTATCCTGAAAGCGTCGAAACGTCGAAAGACCACTACCGTTGCATGCGTGCAGGAGATCAGGATGAGCCCGGGGCAATGGCATCTGGATGTCAGACGACCATTCCAAAGGCCCCGAAATTCACGACGAGGCCGGCATACAGCTCCAACTGGATTTTCGTCGTACCGCGAGCCCCCGGGATGGCAACAGTGAGTGATGATGATTGACAATGGATATAATTCTCAAATATTGGCGAAAGAGAGGGAACATCGCCCGCCGAAATGTCGGTATTCCATCTCACAGCGCTTTATCGAAACTTCACTGCCAATGCAATATCAAACATGCGCACCGGAAAATGAAGAAATGACGCAAGAACCGATGAGTGGAAAGCGGATACTTCTCGGTGTGACAGGCGGAATCGCCGCCTATAAATCAGCGGAATTGGTGCGCAGGCTGACGGAAGCCGGAGCCGACGTGCGCGTGGTGATGACGAAAAATTCCGCACAGTTCATCTCGAGTCTGACTCTGCAGGCGGTTAGTGGTAATCCAGTACGAATCGAAGCTTTCGATGAGGCTGCCGAGGCCGGCATGAGTCACATCGAGCTGGCCCGCTGGGCGCATGCCATCGTCGTCGCACCCGCAACTGCTGGATTCATTGCACGGTTGGCACATGGCTTCGCAGATGATCTGCTGACGACTCTGTGTTTGGCTGCTGAGTCACCGATTGCAATCGCACCAGCGATGAACCGTGTGATGTGGTCAAATCCGGCCACTCAGAGCAATGTCGCCCAACTGCGTGATCGAGGAGTCGTCATTATGGGGCCGGGCTGTGGAAATCAGGCCTGTGGCGAAATTGGCCCGGGACGCATGTTTCAGCCGGAAGAACTGGTGCGCCACGTCGGTCATCTGTTTGGCAGAGCTTCGCTCGCCGGCGTTCACATTCTGATAACCGCAGGCTCGACATGGGAAGCCATCGACCCTGTACGGGGGATCACCAATCGAAGCTCTGGAAAAATGGGCTTTGCAATTGCCGAAGCCACGGTCCAGGCCGGTGCGGAGGTAACATTGGTCTGCGGTCCCGTGACCCAGCCTCTGCCAGCGTCGGTTGCCAAAGTGATACAGGTTGTCAATGCCATAGAAATGCTACAGGCGGTGATGGCGCATATTGATGAGCAGCAGATATTCATTGCCGTGGCGGCGGTTGCGGATTATCGGCCGGCTGAATCAGCGACTGACAAAATCAAAAAAGATGATAACGAAATCCTAAAAATGGAGTTCGTGCGCAATCCGGATATACTGAAAAAAGTGAAACAGCATGCACCGAACGTTTTCAGCGTCGGCTTTGCGGCGGAAACTGACAATCTGATTGCAGAAGCCCGCAAGAAAATGCGGTCCAAAGGTTCTGATTTAATCGCCGCAAATTCGGTGATTGGCGCGCAGAACGCACTCGAATCAGACCACAACACTTTACAGTTGATTGATGGCAGTGGTGTAACGACGCTGGGACCAGCATTGAAAACGCAAGTTGCGCAGGACCTGGTGGAGGAGATTGCGACAAGATTCCATGCACGCGGTACAGTTCAAAATTCTCGATAAACGAATCGGTCGGTCCATTCCGTTGCCAGAGCATTCGACCGCAGGGGCGGCCGGACTTGATCTTCGTGCCTGTGTCGATGAAACGCTGGTTCTTGAACCTTCGGACTGTGAGCTGATTCCGAGCGGAATTGCGATTGACATTCGTGACCCGGGGGTGGCGGCGATGCTGCTGCCGCGTTCCGGACTCGGTCATAAGCACGGTATCGTATTGGGTAATTTGGTTGGATTGATTGATTCTGATTACCAGGGTCAGGTTTTTGTTTCATGCTGGAACCGAGGTGTCAATGCATTCACCATTGAACCGGGAGACCGTATCGCGCAGCTGGTGTTCGTGCCGATTATTCGACCGCAGCTGGTGAGAGTTGATGAATTTGAACCATCGTTGCGCGCGGGCGGCGGATTTGGGCACACCGGCATTCGTTGAACGAACCATGGAAAGAGTCGAGATTTATACCAGCCCGCTGTGCGGTTACTGCCAGGCGGCGAAACGGCTGCTTAAGCAGAAAGGCGTGTCGTTCAGTGAATATGACGTGCTGTTCGACGCGGCGCGTAAACGGGATATGCTGACGAGAAGTGACGGCAGACACACTGTGCCGCAGATATTCATTGATGGAAAGGGTGTGGGTGGATATGATGAGCTGGTTCAATTGGACCTGCACGACGTGTTACGCACTGAACCGAAGTTGGATTGATGAAGCGGAAGTTGCGGATGATGGGTGACGAACAGGTGAATCGAGTCGCCGCAAAATTGAGCGTCAATTGAAAAATCAAACCCATTCAGCGATGAGACTGAAAAAGCAGGAATTCAGGAATGCCAAGCGTAAGATCATCACTCTGATGGGAATGTCAGGGTGTGGTAAGACGACGCTGGCGCGTAAACTTCCCACCACCTCGTGGTTTCACTACTCCGCGGACTATCGAATCGGCACCCGTTACCTGGATGAGCCCATCATCGACAACATCAAAGAAAAGGCGATGCAGATCAGTTTTCTGAGAGATCTTCTCCGCAGTGATTCAATCAGCATCCAAAGTGCGATGACATTCGATAATCTTGATCTTCTGTCTAAATTCGTTGGCATGCTGGGTGATGAGGCAAAAGGGGGACTGCCACTCGAAGAATTCCAGCGTCGACAGGCACTGCATCGGGAGGCGGAAATTCGCTCGATGTATGATGTTGAAGATTTCGTCTGCAAAGCAAAATCCATCTACGGTTACGATCACTTCATCAATGATTCCAGCGGCAGTCTCTGCGAACTGGGAGATGAACGCGTACTCGAATCTCTCGCCAGTCAGACCTTGGTTCTGTTGATTGACGTGGATGAGAAACTCGAGTCTGAAATTATCGATCGACAGGTCAGGCACCCAAAACCACTCTACTACGAAGCGCAGTTTCTTGATGCGAAACTCAATGAATATTTGGTCTCAGAGCGGTTGGCCGGCGCCGACCAGAT
Organism: Arenicellales bacterium; assembly: GCA_965205205.1. Classification (GTDB taxonomy): domain Bacteria; phylum Pseudomonadota; class Gammaproteobacteria; order Arenicellales; family JAJDZL01; genus JAJDZL01. Next base: position 1,189,208 of record CBDBFX010000002.1, on the reverse strand, counting down.
AGAGCCCAACGAATTTGTCCGCTGGGTTTTTCCGCAACTGGTTCAATTCAGGCGCCCCAAGTATGAACGAATCGCAGCTGAATATGGCTATACCCTGCCGGCTGGCGAAGTTGATCGGGTGAAGGATGAGCACGACTTTGTTGAGCTGGTCTGCAGCGTGCTTGAGGACTGAGGTTTCAATCTGATCGCATGCCGCTTTTAAGACATCGCTATCTCGCCTGTTGGGAACGGCTCGAACTCGAAGGCATTCAAGTTGTCGATCCAGTAGACGCCTCGTCTGCCAATTTGCATGTTGGTTTTCTGAATATGATGCCCGACCGAGCGTTCAAGGCAACCGAACGACAGTTTTTCAGACTGTTGGCAGCTGGCGCGAACGACGACTGGGTGATGATCCATCCCTTTACCATTGCGGGTCTGCCCAGGGAAGCCGAGGTGGCGCGGTATGTATCGGCAGTCTATGATTCATTTGAGACAATCCAGCAGATCAAACTTGATGGTCTGGTGCTGACTGGTGCCAATCCTGGCCAGTCAGAGATTACCAATGAGACATTCTGGCCCTATTTTGAACAGGTCGTACAGTGGGCGAATGTCTGTGTACCGTGCGTCTTCTGCTCGTGCCTGGCATCACATGCCATATTGAAAATCTTTTATGGCATAGAACGAATCCGCTGTCAGCCAGACAAACGTTGGGGCGTATATTCACATCGGGTAACGCAGAACCTGCATCCACTGATGGTGGCAATGCCCGATCGTTATGAAGAGCCTCGGTCGCACGTATTTGAAATGACCGCCAGACAGATCGAACCACACGGTGTTCAGGTACTGACGGCCAGCGCGGATGCGGATTTTGGTGTTGCGGTCAGCGAAGACGGAAGCAAATGGGTTTTTCTACAGGGTCATCCCGAATATGATGCGGTTAGCCTGCTCAAAGAGTACAAGCGCGAGATCAATCGCTACCGTATCGAAGATCGCGACAGCTATCCTGATTTTCCGCTGAACTATCTGCCGGCGGCCGCAAGACCGATACTTAATGGATATCGAAGCGAGATTGTACGCGCTCGGCAGCAGAAGTTGGACCCGCCTGAATTTCCAGAAAGCGATATTCTGCCGTTGATTGTGAACACTTGGGGCAACCACGCGAAGATACTGTTTCACAATTGGATTCGACTGGTCGCTGCTCAGAAAGATAGAGTTGACTCAGCCCCCGCCGTAACTGGAACCGCCTGATTTGAACGATTGATCTGTGGTTACGTATGGAGCCTGAATAGACCGGCATTTTCATCACCATTCGCAATTTCAGATTTACGGCATGTTACGAAATGCTTCAGTTCATCCACGATTGATTCGTGAAGCGGTGGCGCTTCGTATTCATTCAGTAGCGTCTTCCATATCTGGTTGGCCCGCTGAAAGGTGTGCTTTGCTCCATCATCCTGCCAGGTTTCAAAGTTTCTCCAATCCGACAGCAGTGGGGTATAAAAAATATCCTGATATCGCCGCATGGTGTGCGATGAATCAAAAAAATGGCCACCTGGGGAAACTTCCGCGATCGCTTCGACGGCCAGCGTATCTCGATTGACTGGAATGGGTCTCAGGGATTCGGAAATCAACTGCAGGATTTCAGCATCGATGATGAGTTTTTCAAACGAGGCGACCAAACCGCCTTCGAGCCAGCCGCCGCTATGTAGCAGCAGATTGGTGTGCCCCATGACCGCGGCCCAGATCGACATGCAGGTTTCGTAAGTCGCCTGCTCGTCGGGAGCATTCGAAGCGTTCGAACCACTGGCTCGAAATGGTAGTGCGTAGCGCCTGGCCAGCTGCGCGCTGGCGAGCGTTGTACGGACGTATTCGGGTGTTCCGAACGCGGGAGACCCGGTCGTCATGTCCACATTGCTGGAAAAACTACCGTAAATGACGGGTGTGCCCCTGCTGACTGCCTGTGCAAGTGAGATACAGGCCAAGGCTTCGGCATTCTGCTGGACCAGGGCGCCAGCCATGGTTGTCGGCGCCATGGCGCCCAGGAGCGTAAACGGCGTAATCAGAACCGCCTGCTTCATGCTGGCAAACTCGATCAGTGAATCCGACATGGACTCATCGACCTGTCGTGGCGAATTGATATTGATATTGCCTAAGGCGACAATCTCTGTCGGCAGCTGATCAACCGTGATGCCGTGCGCAATCGCCAGCATTCTCAATCCATCGCAGGCTCGGTAGCCGCCAAGCATGGTTGCCATCCAGAGTTTGTCGTGACAGGTGATGGCGGCCAGATATTTATCCAGATGCCGGGTATCAGCCGGTAGGTCCTGTGGCTCAAATGGACTCGCACCACCGATATGAAAAATCTCAAGCAGATGCACGACCTTGAAAAAATTCTTCAGCTCCTGCAGAGTTCCGCTGCGTCGGCCATTGTCAATGTCAGACACGAATGAGGGCCCGCCAACTGTTGCAAAATTTATGTGGTTGCCGCCCATTTCGATCGATCGGTCTGCATTTCGGGCTTTGATCGAGAAACTGGCGGGTGCATGTGAGATGAGTTCTTCAATCATCGCCGGGTCGAAGCGGACGATTTCAAGTTCGTCGTCAACATCCGCACCGGCCTGACGGAAAATTCTGCGTGCGCGTTCACTCAGGAATTTAAGGCCCGCATCGCGCAGGACTTCGAGGGATGCCTGATGAATGGCTTCGAGCTGATCGGCGGACAGAATTTCCAGCGGCGGGAAGGGATTGATGACGCGCCGCCACGCGAGCCGTTTTACGGTTTTTGCCTGGCGCTGTTTTCGCTGTCTGGAAATGCGTCGTTTTTCAACCATCATACTCGACGGCAACTTCAGAGTGGGGAGCCACCGCGCAGGATGTCGCAGTATAGGTCCAGATCGATGTTTCCACCGGACGCGATGACCGCGGTTCGCCGATCGGTCAGGCGAGATTTTTCCTTGATGAGCGCCGCCAGCGTAACCGCTCCGGCGCCTTCGATGACATGGTGGGTGTCGGTATAGTAGATGCGCACCGCCTCAGCAATTTCCTGCTCAGTTACCCGTACGATCCGAGTGGCATGCTGCTGGATGACTGCAAGGGCCTCAGCATCTGGAATCCTGACCGCAACACCATCGGCTATGGTTGCGGCTGATTCGGTATGAACAGGGGTACCCCGTTCAACGGACAGCGCGTAAGCCGGCGCATTGTCGGCGACGACGCCGACGACTTCAGTACTCAGTCCGAGCGCCTCGCGGGCGGCGATCATGGCACAGATTTCAGAACCGAGCCCGATGGGAACATAGACGATGTCCAGGCCGGCGACCTGGGTCAGCAGTTCCAGCCCACAGGTTGCGACGCCGACAACCAGCTGACGGTGAAAAGACGGAACTAGGTGGAGATTTTGTTCCGCTGCCAGCTGCCGGGCAAATTCGTGTGCGTCGCTGAAGTCGCGGCCGTGTTCAATCAAAGTGGCGCCAAAAGCGCGCATCGCAGCATTCTTCGCAGTGCTGTTGCACTGCGGCACGACCACCGTGGCCGTCATGTTGTACAGGCGGGCGGCGTAGGCGACGGACTGTCCATGATTGCCGCGGGTCGCACAAATGACGCGTGTCGGCTGCCGATTGGCCATGTAGGTGATGCCGCCGCGGATCTTGAAGGAGCCGATCGGTGTGACGTTTTCGTGTTTAACCCAGACTTCGGTGCCACACCTCTGCGCCAATAGTGGCCACTGAAACTGCGGCGTTGGCTGAACATGTGGCGCAATCAATGCGGCCGCACTTTCGATTTCGCTGAGGGATGGCAGTTGCACTATGATGCGTGTCGATTGGAAGTCTGAGCGTGGATGGGGTGGACGATGGGACTCGAACCCACGACGACTGGAACCACAATCCAGGGCTCTACCAGCTGAGCTACGCCCACCACAATCAAAAATATCAGTCTTGTTCCAGTCTCTTTCACATCACTTCGGTAACTTCGCCCGAAGTCGCAAAATGCACGCCTGACAGGACTCGAACCTGTAACCTACGGCTTAGCGTACTACTACAATTTTCATTGCCCGATCATTCGGTTGTCGGTTTGTAGTCTGGACTATATCTTCACCATCTCAGGTGGGGCACGTATAGTCTCTACGGATCCCGCCAATGCGGTTTCCTCGGTGTTGCCATCACCACGACGCGTTAAGGTTTCACCGATACAGTACCCTCCACTTTACAGGTTCAATTCCCTGCAAAGGCTCCTGGTTCGTCAAAGGCCGTTGCTCTATCCAGTTGAGCTACAGGCGCATATTGCACTGGTCGGGGTAGAGGGATTTGAACCCCCGACTCCCTGCTCCCAAAGCAGGTGCGCTACCAGACTGCGCCATACCCCGCTGAGACTGTCGAAACTTGAACGGGCGACCAATCACCATCGTCCAAACAATTCATGACAATGGCGTTGATTATATCGATTTTGATGGATCGTCTGTGAGGTGAAGGCAGTACGAAATCAATTCGCTTTCCAAGTCAGAACAATCAATATTAAATCATGTTTGGGCGATGATCATAATATATAATTCACATCACGGCTGAATGATAAGCCGATACTGTTTATGACACTGAATACCATTCAATTTTCCCAGCGGCAGCCATACAGCTTCGTTGCGTCGCTGACCAAGTCTGTGCCGGGTCAGTGCGGCAGGTAACAGAGTTAATCGGTGGCTCAATCGTTGTTCAGACCCGGCTGAGCTGATCTGTTTGCCCGCTGACGCGGTGCGCGGGAGCTTTTCAATGGTGAGGATGAGTCTCTGAGTCAGCAGATTTTGGATGTCTTTGAACTTGGGACGTTGGATGCTGTCGGCTGAATATCAGTTGTTGATGATCACTGGTAAGAATTAGAATAATTTTCACAGGCAGGTTTCATGTCTAGCCAACTGCGATTCATCCATGCCGCGGATATCCATCTTGACAGCGCCCTACATGGACTGGAACGCTATGAGGGTGCTCCGGTCCATGAGATTCGCAGTGCCACGCGCAGGGCGTTTGACAATTTGATCGATCTGGCGATTGATGAAGAGGTGTCATTTGTACTTCTGGCGGGCGATCTGTATGATGGCGATTGGAAGGATTACAACACCGGTCTTTATTTTGTCGAGCGCATGGGAAGGCTGCAGAAGGCTGGCATACGCGTCTTCATTGTCGCTGGCAACCATGATGCCGCCAGTCAGATTACCAAACATCTTCGTCTGCCCGAAAATGTTACCTTATTCTCAACCCGGAAACCGGAAGTGGCTGTTCTGGAAGATCTGAATGTCGCCATTTACGGACAGGGCTATGCAACTCGGGCGGTAATCAATGACCTTTCTGTGGGTTATCCGCAGGGTGATTCACAGCAGTTCAATATCGGTCTGCTGCACACCTGCCTGGACGGTAAGCCGGGCCATGAGCCCTACGCGCCCTGCTCAGTTGATGGGCTGCGCTCCAAAGGATACCAGTATTGGGCGCTGGGTCATGTTCATAAACGGGAAGTGGTGAGTGAGGATCCGTGGATCGTGTTTCCGGGCAATATTCAAGGGCGACATATCCGTGAGCTCGGCGCTAAAGGCTGTACTCTGGTTACGGTCGAGAATGGGGAGATTACGACGGTGGAACATCGTGATCTTGATGTGATGCGCTGGTCTGTCTGTGTGTTAGATATTTCTGCCAGCGATACGGTTGATGAGATCTATGAACAGGTGCGGGAAGGCCTGGAGGCGGAATTGGATGCGGCCGAGGGGAGGCCGGTCGCCGTGCGTCTGATCATCAAGGGCACCTGCTCCGCTCATTCGACGCTCAATGCAGACCGCGAGCGTTGGATTCAGGAATACCGGGCTCTGGCAACGGGGTTGGCTGGTGCGGGTGTCTGGTTGGAGAAGGTTTCCATTAAGACAGAATCACCTACAGCCGATGACCGCCCACGAACTGGTGATCCGTTAAGTGGACTGCTGTGTACCATCCGCGAGTTGGAACTGGATGCTTCGGTGTTGAATGAGCTGACCGGTGATTTTTCCAAACTTCGCCAGAAACTCCCGGCCGAACTGCTAGGTGGTGATGACCGTAATGATCCCACGCATCCCGAGGTGCTTAAGGAAAGTCTCGAGGAGATCAAAGAGTTTCTCGTCAATCGCCTGCTGACCACTGAGAAAGAGGGTTGAGGAGCGGATGAGAATCGACGAATTGAATCTCGTCGCATTCGGCCCTTTCTCGGATCGAGTATTGGCGTTTTCTGACAGTGGACTCCACGTTGTCTACGGACCGAATGAGGCCGGAAAAAGCTCAGCCCTGCGCGGCCTGAAAGCGCTTCTTTATGGTATTGACGAACGCACCCTTGACAATTTTCTGCATGCCAATGATCAGCTTCGAGTTAACGGTTTTCTGCGTACGACCGACGGGCAGAAGCTTGCTTTTGTCCGGCGCAAGGGCAGAAAAAACACCTTGTTGACTCCTCATGGCGAAGTGCTTGATGAACAGGTGCTGGTCCCCTTTCTCCAGGGAGTGACTGCGGAACTTTTCGAAACGCTGTTTGGAATTGATCACCAGGCACTGGTACGGGGTGGGCAGGAGATCCTCGAACAGAAGGGGGAGGTCGGGCAGGCGCTTTTTTCAGCTGCGCTCGGCAGTCACGCCTTACATCGCGTTCTCGCCGATCTTGACGAAGAGGCTGGTGGTCTATTTCGACCCAGAGGCTCGACCCAAGCGATCAATTTGGCGTTGAAAACTTATGCTGATCTCAAAAAATCCATTAAAGAGCACTCTCTGTCATCCAGAGACTGGAGCGAACACCGACGCGCTTTGGAACGGGTAACAACGGAGTTGGAAAGCGTTCAATCCGAGCTGACGGAAAACCGAAGAGAGATCAACCGGCTCCAGCGTATCCAGCGCGTTTTACCGCACCTTACCCGACGTCGTGAGCTGATTCAGGAGCTTGAGTTGTTGAGCGATGTCATCGTGCTGCCGGATGATTTCAAAAAGCGTCGTCAAAAGACAGTGAATGAAATGGAAACCGCTCAGGCTATTGCCGACAAAGCAGTTCCGCGTCTTGAGAGGGCACAGGAACAGTTGAATAAACTGTCAATAAACCAGGCGTTGCTGGACCAAGCCGATCTCATTGAAGACTTTCATGCGCGGTTGGGCGGTAATCGAAAAGCGCTTCAGGACCGATCGAAACTTGAAGCGGAAAGCCAACGGCTGAAAGAAGATGCTGAATCCTTACTCAAGGAAGTTCGTTCCGACCTCGAACCGAAGGCGGTCGAGTCTCTGCGTCCCATACTGGCGAGACGGCAGAGTATCGCCAAGTTGGGTGGTGAATTTCCCGTTCTGAACTCACGCGCGGAACAGTTCGAGTCCAGTCTGCGTGAAACGGAAAACCTCTTGGCGGCGGCTCGCCAGGAATGCGATGAGATCTCCCAGTCTGGCGATACGAGGAAGCTGCGGCAGGCGATTGCTGCCGCTAGGAAACAGGGTGAATTGGATGCATTGATCGAATCTGATCGGAGTCAGGTTACCGGCCTGCTGGTGGAATGTACCGCCGGACTTCAGCGACTCGCACTATGGAAGGGGGAGCTGGAGGAAATGTCCGGATTGAGCTTGCCCAGCCGTGAAAGCATCAGTCACTTTGAGGAAAGCTATAACGAACTGTCGAAAAGCACTCAGCGATATAAAGAAAAGAAAGACGATGTCAACGACCAATTGCGGGACCTATCGCGGCGACTTGATGAAATTGAACGTGTCGGAGATGTGCCAACGGAAGCGTCCCTCTACGATGCTCGATCTGAACGCGATGCCATCTGGCGGTTGCTGCGTCGACAGTGGATCAATGCTGAAGACGTGTCGGCTGAGGCAGCTGAGCACCAGGGTGCCGGCACATTGCCTGATGCGTTCGAAACCGCCCTTGATGGTGCTGACAAAGTATCTGATCGGTTGCGTCGAGAAGCGGAACGAGTCCATGAATTGGCCGATCTCCAGGCTAGGCAGGAGAGCGGGCGGCAGCAGGTACGACAGATCGATGAGCAGCTTGAAGCAGCAAGTGCTGAAAGAAACCAACTGGATGCGGATTGGCAGGCATTGTGGGGATCTTGTCAGATTGAAGCCCGTAGTCCTCGGGAGATGCGGGCCTGGCTGGAAGAGTTTGGCGACCTTCGTGCTCGAGTGGAACAGCTCGGTCAGCTGCGCCAGAAAGTGAGTGAGCTTGAACAGAATCGTAACATCCATATCAATCGGCTTAATGAACAGTTGGTTGGGCTGGGAAAATCGAACTGTGTAGAGGAGGAACTTGAAACCGTACTTTTGGAATGTGAAGCGGTGGCGGACCAGCTGGATGAATTCAAACGTCAGCACGAACTGCTGAGCAAGAAAATCAAAGAACTGAAAGCTGCGGCTGAGTCGTTTCGAGAAAAACTCCGCAAGGCGACCGAGGCGCTTGAAAAATGGGGGAGCAAGTGGGCTGAACAGACACAGAGCCTTGGATTGGGGGCCAAGATCTCACCATCGGCGGCTGATGATTTCATGGAAAGTGTCAGAACACTGTTTGCGAAACTTGATGAGGCGGAAAGGTTGTGCAGACGCATCAATGCCATCAATCGAGATGCGAAGGAATACAGCAGTCAGGTGGCTGCCATTGTCGAATCAATGGCTCCAGAACTGAGTGGTTTACCCGCTGATGATGCCGTCGTACGCCTGAACTCACTGTTATCGGACAATCGGTCAAAACAGACAAAACAGCGGCAGCTGGAAGAACAGATTGAACAGGCGGGGCAGGAAATACAGGATTCGAATGCGAACATCCAAACCATGAAGAAACGCCTTGATACGCTCTGTGCAGAAGCGAAATGCGACGATCCCAACCAACTTGAAGAGGTGGAACAACGCTCGGTGAAATACCTTCAGATCAAGGTGGATATCGCGTCAGTCGAGCAGGCGATTCTGCAGGACGGTGGCGGTTGTACCATAAAAGATCTGGAAAAACAGACGCAGAGCGTTGACCCAGACAGTCTGGACGGCAGTATTGCAGAACTGAACAGTAAGATCGAGGATGAACTCGAACCTAGGCGGACTCGACTGGCGGAAACGAAAGGACGAGAGGTAAAAGAACTGGAGCTCATGGATGGAAGTGATCAGGCGGCATTGGATGCTGATGAAGCACAGGCCATTCTTGCCCGCATTCGGTCGGATGCCGAACGCTACGTACAGGTCAAACTGGCCGGCAGGATTCTGCGCGATCAGATTGAGCGCTATCGCAGAGAAAACCAGGGTCCCCTGCTCCAGCGCGCCGGTGAACATTTCTCCGCACTGACACTTGGGTCTTTCGAACGGCTGATGGCCGACTTTAATGAAAAGGATGAACCGATTCTTACCGGTGTCCGCGCAGGGGGAGAACAGGTCACTGTGGAAGGGATGAGTTCCGGGACTAGGGATCAGCTCTATCTGGCATTGCGTCTGGCGTCGCTCGAAAAATATATGGAGAATGCAGAGCCTATGCCATTCATCGTCGATGACGTTTTGGTGGACTTTGACGATGACCGTTCACAGGCCGCGCTGAATGCTTTGGCTGAATTGGCCAGCAAGTCACAAGTCATACTGTTCACCCATCACTCGCGCGTTGTTGAACAATCCGAAAAACTGAGTGCGCCGGTGCATGTGCATGAGCTGTAAAAGATCAAAATCGATTGTCGCCAATGTAGCTGCAGAAATCATGGCTCAGTGTCAATTTCTCAGACTGTTGGTGGTTTTTCGCACCCTTGAATTCGGCTGTTTCTGAGCAGTCCACCACCCTCTGCAGCACTGGCAGCGCCGCACCATTTCCGCATGCTCTGAAGCGCACCCGCTCCCGAGCGTTCTCTCAGCATCCTGGCCCCTTTTCGACTTTGGGAAATTTGTTCCCCCCCCCCCCCCCCGATAAGCAAAAGTCCTATAATGAACATTTTTATTTTCTGGCAACAAAACAAATCAACATCATTTGATACAAAGGGATTTGATCAGGGAGAAAGGAAGAATGACAATGAGTGAACTCGCATTTATATCAACTGCTACTCATAATGGTAATGCCGACAGGTCGTTTGGCAGGCATCTATACCAAGCGGCTAAGATGGGCTCGGTACTCTGTTGTGTGGCAGTCTTGACTTATCTGCTTCCTGACGTAGCACTTGCGGTGAATGAATGTACCGCCGCAGACAAAATAAGCAATGGAAAACCGAATGCTTCCGCATTCACTAGCGACGGCGAACTGAAAGTTACCTGTCCGCCGCAAACCGACAATTATCCAAATGGCATCATCTATAGGATCGAACGTATTAGTGGTGTTAGTCATACTGATGATGGCTTCAACATCGAGCTGAAGACGGATGATGGAACAACCATAACAAATGCAAATGAAGACGGGAAAGGAATTTCCGTCCAGTCAATTGGTCGGCTGCCTGGTGTCATCACGGTTGAAAATCAGGCGGATATTACCACCAAGGGCAATTCGATACAGGTCACTTCAGAGAGCGGAATTAAACTGACCAACACCGGCGAATTGAACTCAGGCCAAAGTTTCGGGATATTGGCGAGAAACCGAAATTCAGGTGAAATACACATTGAACACAGTGGAAGCATAGTTGGCACCAAGGAAGCCGGGATTTATGCATGGTACACCGGAAACACTTCCTCCACAGACGCAAATGTTAAAAATCGCATCGTAATCCGATCGAGCGGGGATATTACAGTTCAAAACGACGAGAAAACCGGCCGCCACGGAATTCTCGTACACGGTAACAATTCCAAACAGATTATTACGGCTGACCTTCATATTACTGGCGGCACAATTCGTTCTGATGATGATGGAATTCGCGTAAGCCTGGAGGGTCCGAAAGCCAGCGCGGGTGACGGTTCGGGCACCGTCAAGGTTGTTGTCGATAAAGGCGTCAAAATCATCAGCAATACGGAAGATGGCATTCATGTATCGGCCAAGTTCGAAGGCGCAGAAAGCAAGGATTTGATTTATATCAAGTCCGATGCAGATATCACCTCAACTGGTATGGGTATCTACGGTGAACACTTTGGTTCATCGTCTGAAGGCAGCATAACCATCATATCCGGCGGAAACATAAGAACCACCGGCTCTGTTCGACGCAATACGAAAGACAAAGAATATGAATATACCAATTTTCGCGGCCTCTCCGCCCAGGATAGAGCCAACGCTGCCAAGGTCAACAGTCATGGCATTTATGCTTACGCTCCACATACATCAGGAACCATTCCGATAAAAATCGATATGACAGGTGGTTCGATCACCTCAACCGGTGATGGAATTCATGTACGAAACGAAGGCAACGGGTTATCTGAGGTGCGGGTGAGAGATGGCGCCACGATCGATGCACAGGGCTTTGGCATCAGAATCATCGGCAAGAGCCGTGTTACAATCGACTCAGGGGCCAGAGTATCTGGCGTCTTAGGCGCAGTATCTGTCAACGGCATTTCTTCTGCGGGTTTTCTGACGCTACCATCGTTGTTGCTCAATGCAACATCCAGATTGCCATTGCTTTCTCAGAAAAGAGAGGGGGCTTATGCTAGTTTGAACACGCGCTCCGGTTCGACTGATGCCTCTGGAATCGCTTACCGGTATAGAAACATCGACTTAACCGTAGGTTATGCGAAGGAAGTCAGTCCGGAAATGTTGATTGGCGCGTCCGTTCAGCATCTACCCGTCAAAGCGACTTTGCCGGCGGGAGAAACTCTGAAAGGTAAGGGACTCGGTTTGGCACTGGCACTGAACTACAGTCGCTCTGATTTTTATCTGGAGGGTCAATTGGCTTTCACACGGTTCAAGTCAAATTACCATCGCGGCAATGCAGGTGCCGAAAGTGGCATCAAAGCGACCCAGGTTCACACCGAACTTGAGACGGGCTGTCGGTATGACATCAATGAGCGTTGGGAGCTCACTCCGAGATTCAATTACCGGTACGTCAAAGTGAAGACGAAATCCTTCGCTGGTAACAACAGCGTGACTTTTCCGAATGTCTCCGAATCGGCCCTCGGTTTTGGTGCAACCGCAGCCACCGCATTGAAAACGGAAGTGGATGGCGATATGAAAGCCTATGCTTCGCTGGACATTGAGCAGCGTTCACCTTCCAATGGCGGGAATTATCGTTTCACTGATGCCGATAGCAATGATGTTACGTTTGAAACGACGGACAGTGGAAAACGCACGATGCTGAAGGCGCAAGTCGGAGTGACCTGGAATTTTGGCAAAGAAGGCAAAAATCTGTTTGGCGCCCATCTTGGTTACGCCGATAGGATTAGTGGGGTGGAAGCCGATGAAACCACTGCTGGACTCAATTTAGAGCTCAAGTTCTAAACGGGAGTTCGCCTCTGGTATGGCAGATCCACGGTCGCCTTGATAGGCTGGTACCAACTAGGCCAGGAATGTCATTGACGGATATCAACTGGAAAATATGGCTGGATGTCCCTGTTTTCGGCTCAGAACGTTTGCTGTGACCTGCTTTAGGGTTTGGTCCCTGAAGCAGGTTAATTGGTGGTTGCTGTCCGCACATATTCAGATGACGCCTGTCAGGTATCAAAGAAAGCTACCGTATGCTGTAGAATCAGGCAGCGCAGTCAAACGCACTGACTTGTAGCCCACAGAAATGAGTCGGACATCCATTTGGTTGCTGTGAATTCGCTCAAATGCGATGCGAACGCCCCTTGACGAAGGGTCGGAAAACGTAGATGAAGCCGACTTTGTGGTCAGTTGCGAATCGTTCTCCTGATTGGTAAGGTAATTGATAGACGGCCAATCGTAAGCCTTCGGAGACCGCCTTTTCCTGAAGCTTGAAAAAACGCAATGAAGGCAGGGCGCACCCCACTTCGCAAGATGGAGAAGGCGGGTGCCGCCTTGACTAAGCCAATCCAGATCTGTTCATTCTGCGGCCGGACAGAGAGCGTATCAATTAGATCCCTGACGGCAGAATGATGGAACTCTTTTCACCAATTGATTCAGAAAGTAGAGAATTGATCCGTCGGACATAGTCAGCCGGATTTTCGAGTGCTGAACCTTCGCTTAAAGTCGCCTGATCGAACAGAACGTGTGCCCAGTTCTCCAAATCATCATCTTCCTTGATTAGATGCTGAATGATCGGATGCTGCGGATTGATTTCCATGATCGGAGGTGTTTCATAAGAATAAGACGGTTGTCCGGCGGCCTTCAGGAGGCGGCTCATATTACGACTGAGTCCATTATCGCCGACAACCAGGCAGGCCGGTGAGTCGGTCAGTCTAGATGTTGCTTTGACGTCTAAAATTCGGGGGCCCAGAACATCTTTCAGTTTTGATATCAGCATTTCCACTTTCTCATCCGATTCTTGTTCGATTGGGTCCGCTCCTTCCAACCAGTCGAGAGACAGCTCCGCTTTTGCAATGGACTTCAAAGGTTTATCCTGAAATTTATCGAGATGCATCACCACCCACTCATCGATGGAATCACTCATGAGCAGCACTTCGATGTCGTGCTTGTTGAAAATTTCAAGATGTGGCGAACTCTGAGCCGAGGTATGGCTGTCGGCAGTGATGTAATAGATCGCATCCTGTTTTTCATGCATCCGATCGACATACTGCTGCAGGGATTCGCTCTGTTTCCCATCTTCACTGTGCGTGGTAGCAAATCGAAGCAGTTCAGCAATCGATTGACGATTGTCCGGGTCTTCTGTGATTCCTTCCTTGAACGCGCGCCCGAATACTTTCCAGAAGGTCTGATATTTCTCGGTGTCTTTTTTTGCAACTCGCTTGAGTTCGCTGAGAAATCTCTTCACCACACCGGCGCGAATTCGATCAACCTGTTTGTTTTTCTGCAGAAATTCCCGCGACACGTTTAACGGCAGATCATCGGAATCGATGACGCCTCGCACAAATCTCAGATAGGCTGGCATTAAGTTCTTGGTGTCGTCGGCGATGAATACGCGACGGACATACAGTTTGATTCCACGCTGACGCCGTTCGCTGTCCCACAGATCAAATGGCGCGCGCGACGGAATAAACAGCAGTGCGGAGTATTCCAGTCGTCCCTCAACTCGATTGTGCAATCGAATCAGCGGGCTTTCGAAATCGTAGGTCAGTGATTTATAGAACTTATCATATTCCTCGTCTGATATGTCTTTGCGCGCCCGCGTCCAAAGCGCAGAGCCGTCATTGACCAAGTCCCATCCATCTTCCTTCTCGGTATCCGATCCTTCTTCTTTCTTCTTGGCCGTCGAATCCGCCTTGAGACGAATGGGGACGGAAATGTGATCCGCGTATTTTTTGATGATCGCGGAGACTTTCCCGCCATCTAGAAATTCTTTGGCATCCTTGCGCAGGGTAACGGTGATTTCGGTGCCATGCTGTTCGACTGCCTCATCTTCAATGGTGTAGCCGCTGACACCATCAGATTCCCACACGACGCCCTGATCTTTTGGTGCACCGGCTTTTCGGGTTCTGAGCACGACCTTTTCGGCAACCATGAAGACTGAGTAAAAGCCGACGCCGAACTGACCGATCAGATTGGCGTCTTCAGACTGCTCGCCGGTGAGCGCCTCAACAAATCTTTTGGTACCTGAACGGGCAATGGTACCGATATTCTCGGCCACCTCATCACGAGTCATACCGATGCCGTTGTCTCTGATCTTGACTCTTCTACCTCTTTTGGTGATTTCAATTTCAACCGACGGTGTATGGTCGGTCTCCAGCATGTCGGGATTGGTGAGCGACTCGAAACGCAGCCGGCCACAGGCATCCGAGGCATTTGAAATCAACTCCCTCAGGAACACTTCCCTTTCAGAATATAGGGAGTGAATGACAAGATTCAGCAACTGCTGTACTTCGGCTTGAAAATCGATTTTTTCTATGGTCTTTTCTTCGGACATACGGATACTCCAGGCCATCAAATTTCTAGATTATGTCGTACTAGGCACATATAGTTGGTGTGTAATTGGGAAAATTCAAGTTCAATTTACCACCGGGAACTGAGGTTGGAACGCAATCGGCCACGAAACAACGGGTATGATGTTCGGCCATTCCCTCAACATTTATTCGAAATAAGTCTATGGCTCGTTTCAGATTTCCATGTATTGGCGGAACAAGATTACAATATATTGGCAAAATCAATTGATTATGCAAGCTCAGAAGTATCCGACAGTTCGCTCAGGCAGACAATTCTGCAAGCCATCTCGAGCGGTCATCATTTGGGCATCTGGTAGCAGAAAGCTGAAATAGGGACAGCGGTGAACGATTTGATTGGTCAGCCGATTCTACGAATCGAGGATGAACGGTTACTCACCGGTAAGGGTGTGTTTACGGATGACCTGCACTTCGACGGTGAACTATCGGCCCATTTCATCCGAAGCCCCCATGCACACGCCCGCATTCGATCGGTTTCGACTGCAGGAGCAGAGCGAATGCCCGGCGTTCGGATGGTTGTCCACGGTGATACGCTGGCTGCCGCGGGATTGCAGCCTACGGACCCTCTGAACAGGAGCGCGGAGTTTCCGGTCAGCAACCGGGACGGCAGTCCATTACCCGATGTTCGGCGATGGCCATTGGCCCGGCATAAAGTCCGCGTGGTGGGTGAACCGGTGGCAGTCGTCGTCGCTGACAGCAGCTTGACGGCACGCGATGCGGCCGAGTTTGTGTCAGTGGAATATGAACCGCTGGAGGCCGTCGTGAATGCGGACCACGCGGCCAAGCCAGACTCTCCGTTGGTCTGGGATGAGCTGAAAACCAATGTGTGTGTGGATGGCGAATATGGCGACCGGGTGGCTGTGGAAGAAGCTTTCGAACGGGCCTTCAAAGTCGTTTCTGCAACAGTTGACTACCCCCGGCATGTGGTTGCCTTCATGGAGCCGCGGGCGGCCATTGCGCGGTATGACGAGGTAACCGACCGGTACGAAATTACGTGTGGAAGCCAGTCGGTGCATTGGCACCAGCGAGGTATTGCCGAGATGCTCAGCACGGCAGAGCAGAAAGTAAGAGTCATCTCTCCTGATACGGGCGGCGGATTTGGCGCGCGTACCTCGCCTTACCCAGAATTTGCGGTGTTGGCGTGGTTGGCAAAGCGGACGGGATCTGTCGTGCGATATACCCCAGAGCGGTCTGATTGCTTTCTGACTGATTCGCAGTCGCGTGACCATCATTTGTGCGTCGAACTGGCTACTGACGAAGGCGGTAGAATAACCGCCATTCGTCTTTCGAGCACCTGGCGGCTGGGCGCTTATCTCAACCCGCGCAGCATCTGGCTTCATGCATCCTATATGTACCTCGTGATTTGTGGTGTGTATCGGATTCCGGCCAGTCACTTCCGGCTCAAAGGGCTGTTCACCAATACTGCCAATATTGGTGCGTTCCGCGGTGTCGCCCGCGCCGAGGTGTCGTATGCGGTGGAAAGAATAATCGACAAGGCCGCGCGAGAACTGAACATGGACCGGGTGAGGTTCAGGCAGCTGAACATGATTCAGGTCAATGAAATGCCGTGGACGACTCCCAGCGGTGCGCGTTATTCCGCCGGTGATTATCCGAAAAATTTTCAAATGCTGCTGGAGCAGATTGATTGGCATGAATTCGAGAAACGCCGCCGCATTTCCAGCCAGAATGGCGACTATCGCGGTTTGGGATTTTCTGTATATCTGGATAGCGTTGGCGGCGCGCCCAATGAGTTTGCGGAAGTTGTCGTTGAAAATGGCATCGTCGAAGCGCGAGTCGGTACCAAGTCGATTGGTGTGGGGCACGAAACTGTCTTTGCACAGCTGTTGGCGAGCCAACTGCAGCTGCCACTGCAACAGATTAGAATTGTTGACGGTGATACGGACCGGGTGCGAAAAGGAAGTGGCACGCATGCCTCGCGGTCCCTGCGTTTTGGTGGTTCTGCCATCCACTTCAGTGCTGAAAAGGTGCTCAGAAAAGCCCGCGAACAGGCGGCGCAACATCTCGAAGTGGCGCAGCGAGATCTGGATTATTCTAAGGGTGTGTTTTTCATTTCTGGTACAGATCGTCAGGTCAGTCTTTTTGCAACGGCGAACCTGATGGTAAAAAAAACGGGCGAACAACTTGCCGCATCCCACGAGTACGTCACTCAGGGAGCATTGTTCACCAGCGGCTGTCAGGCGTGTGAAGTGGTGATAGACGGTGAAACTGGGGTCGTGCGCATTGATCGATTTGTTACGGTCGGCGATCCCGGTAAAATATTCAATCCAGCCATCGTTGACGGACAGATACATGGTGGTGTTGCGCAGGGCATTGGACACGCGATACTGGAAAAAGCACAGTATGACGAGGTGAGTGGGCAGCTTATGAGCGGCAGTTTCCTGGACTATGCCTTGCCTCGCGCAGATGATTTGCCGCTGATTGAGAATATCTGGAATCCGATGGAAACCGACGAGAATCCACTCGGCACTAAGGGAGTCGGGGAGTTGGGCATCGTTGGTGCGCCTGCCGCAGTGATGAATGCAATCGCTGATGCGCTACAGATTCTGGGAGTTGATGATGTACAGATGCCGGCGACTTCGGAAAGCATCTGGCGATTGATTCAGAGTGCGAAGCGTAGAATCTGAACGGAAATCATTGTCGGTTAGGACCATCTCACCCAATTGCCGCCTCAGGAGGCGTCTATGAAACTTGTACGTTTTGGTGAATCGGGCCAGGAAAAGCCTGGCATTTTGGATCGCAACGGTGTCATTCGCGATTTGTCCGCACACGTTGTCGATATTGACGGGGCGGCATTAGCTCCTGACAGCCTGGAACGATTGGCTGGCCTGAATCTGAGTGGATTAAATCCCGTTACTGAATCGCCCAGACTCGGGCCGCCGGTTGCGAAGGTCGGCAAATTGGTCTGCATTGGACTCAACTATCGTCTGCATGCTGAGGAAGCGGGCCTAAAAATTCCAGCAGAGCCGATTCTGTTTATGAAAGCGACGACAGCCATCGTGGGTCCGAATGATGATCTGATGCTTCCTAGGGACAGTGTGAAAACGGATTGGGAAGTTGAGTTGGCGGTGGTCATCGGCCGCGTGGCCCGCTATGTTGACGAAAGTGATGCGTTCGACTATGTGGCTGGGTACTGCATTGCCAATGATGTATCTGAACGGGCCTTTCAAATTGAAGGTACGGGACAGTGGGTCAAGGGCAAGAGCGCAGACACGTTCTGCCCGCTGGGGCCTTTTCTTGCAACACGCGATGAGCTTGAAGATCCTCAGAAGCTCGGTTTATGGTTGGAAGTGGATGGCCGGCGTTACCAAAATGGATCGACGGATGACATGATTTTCGGTGTGAGACACCTGATCAGCTATGTAAGCCGATTTATGACCCTGATGCCCGGTGACCTGATTCTGACAGGCACCCCATCAGGAGTGGGGTTTGGGCTCAAGCCGCCGGTGTTTCTCAAACCGGGAAATCGAGTCAGACTGGGTATAGAAGGACTGGGTGAGCAGTTGCAGAATGTGATTGCTTTTCAGAAATAGCTCGAATAAGATCGTCAGCGACCCATTTCTTCGACGATTGAGACATAAGAGCGCACGGTATTTTCATAGCCGTTGAGCAATGCCTCAATCGTCAGCGCGTGTCCGATCGAAACTTCAAGAATGCCGGGAATGGTTAAAAATTTGGCCAGATTTTCCTGATTCAGATCGTGACCGGCGTTAACACCGAGTCCGTGGGCTTGCGCCAGGATCGCTGCATTTCGATATTGCTCAAAAACGTTTACAGCCTCGTTGGTGCTGTAGGTCCGCGCGAATTCTTCCGTATAGAGTTCGATTCGGTCCGCGCCGGTTTCGCCTGCTGAAGGAATCAGCGTTGAATCCGGATCCAGGAAGATGCTGGTTCGGATTCCATGTTCTTTGAGGTCGGCAAGAATTGGACGCAAAAAATGGTTTTCCGATCGGGTGTTCCAGCCGTGGTCTGAGGTGATTTGGTCTGGCGCATCCGGTACCAGAGTACACTGGTTGGGTTTG
Organism: Arenicellales bacterium; assembly: GCA_965205205.1. Lineage (GTDB taxonomy): Bacteria > Pseudomonadota > Gammaproteobacteria > Arenicellales > JAJDZL01 > JAJDZL01. Next base: position 1,170,277 of record CBDBFX010000002.1, on the reverse strand, counting down.
GCGGATTTTACGACGTCGAGAAAATCAGTAGTTGGGTAGCCTTCGACATTGAACTCGACATGGGACTGATCTTGGCAGAATGCCGCCAGCTCGAACACATCGTTGTACGTCGCATGACGCTGGTCGGGGCGAGGATGGACGGTTACACCGTGAGCGCCAGATTTAATGCAAAGTTCGGCAAAGTCAAGCACTCTTGGAAAATCCATACCTCTGGCGTTTCTCAGTAGTGCAATTTTGTTGAGATTCACGCTGAGTTTGGTCATCGTATGCACCTGGTGATGGGTGTTCAAGATTTTACGCGATTCTGAGCTCTTGGAACAGAATCAGTTTTTGTGATGCGTAACATCGCACAAAGTGCAGGCAGACAGCTACGGTATCCGTCCTGAACTTTTTATGAAATTGGCAGATTGCTTCAGATCGGCACGCTGTCGCTGTTTGAACAGTCTTGACTGCGCCAGTTAATTTGTGAGCGCAGTTACGCGGACGGTCCGACTGATGGGAGTCCATGCCATTTCTGAAATTCAGGCAGGGGGATAAGTCCATACGAATTTGGTCACCGCTTTGTACCGAGCGAAGTTCTGGAGTTGCGCACCACACAGAAACCTTGAGGATGTTGGGATTTGGGGTGGGTACCAGAAGTCAGCCATCGAAGTTTACTTGACCACTGTCTCGATGCCACAGGCGAATGAGATGCCGTTTTTTTTCCTCATCTGGATGATCAATGAATTCACTGCGGTAATGTGCAATGTCAATATTGTTCAAGTATTGGATCTGTCCTCTTTCAATGGGCAGTTCAAACCACAGCGAGGGATCTTCAGACACTTCTTTCAGTGCCAGTACTGCATCTTCTGTCGCGCTGTCCATTGGTTTTTCAGCCACCTCATAGCCTTTCATGATAAGGCTTGGATTGGCTCGAGTGTGCAGGCGTTTATTCTCAAACCGAAAGACTGGCGCCTTCACCACGATCGGCTGACCCGGAGCATGTTCCGCCTGCCGATCCCAGTAAACCGGCTGGTATAGACGCTTCAGTTCGCGCGGATGCTTTTCAAGCATTCGGTTGTGTATCGTATGGAGACTGCAGAACCGACTGATTCCTCCCTCTACCGATGGTCTGATACACAACAGGCCGACATAGTGAGGCAGAGTGATGCTGAAAGCGTTATCGTTGTGAAACAGGAGTTCGACATTGGTGTAGGATCCTCGTACACCATATTCGTACTTGGCACCGGTATCGCGGACGTGATAGATCATTGTCCCATCCCATTTCTGCGAAACGTTTCGACCGATGAGCTGGCCGATGGTCCAAAATACATCAATGGCCCGGTTTTCGGTCATTTGCTCTAATGGCAGACTGCTGATGATCGCAACACCTGGCGGTTCATCCAAACGGCTCTTAATTTCTTTCATCAGCTCAATGACATGCGGAATATCAAACTGGTCCGGTTGTCTGAGCAGTGTGGGCAGTGGGTTGGCTTCCATGTGATCAGCCATACGCATAATCTCATTATGCGCGGCGGTTCTGATATTGACGATGCGGTCGATTGGATTGATCTTGTCACGGGTCCAGGCAAATTGCCCGGTAACCTGGTGTTCAAGCCGATTCGCACTGCATTCATGCGACAGGTCAAGAATATTCATGATCGGATAACCGTCTGGAATCGAAGCGAAGTGAAATGCAACCCCTGAGATTTATGTCAGTATAAATGAAATATCGAAGCGAAGACCTGCTCTGGGACTGATTTGATTGATAGAAACCAAAAGTAAATTCCATTTGAAACTCATCTTGCGGATTCGCTGTCAAATGGATGCCAAATAAAAGTTTGAACCCGTTTCAAACTGCCATCGCATCGGGAACGGGTCAGCCCGAGCGGTGTCAGGCGGCTGGCAGTCTCTGCGTAGCTGGAGGCGTATCGGCGACCGGCAAGCCGATCGTCTAGTCGGGTATTAAGCAGTAGAGTGTAAGCCGTAAAAAGTCGGATTCGGTCTTGACATTAGAGTGATTGGTGTTGAATTTTACCCGGTAGGTCAAGAACCTCCGTAAACGGTGAGTGGCTGATTGATATTGAAATGAAATTGCCAAACTGATTCAGGCGTTAAACGGCCAGCAACATTCTGATCATTGTGTTCCGATAATTTCCGAGTCCGTGACAAGGGCAAATGGGATAATGTTCAAACTCAAGTCAGGAGTTAGAGGGGTGAAAGTGATGCATCATACCGACAGACAAGTCAGAACTGCAGTTCAACAGGCAATCAGTACATTGAATGAGGCAAACCATCAGCAGACGGGAGGTAAATGGCTGGAACAGATGACCGTCAGGGTAGCGCCGTGCATTCGGGAATGGGACATCGTCGAATGCTGGTTATGGTCAGACTGGCCCAGTCGAAAAATTCATTTTCCCAATACGACGAATCAGGATGTTGGAATTGACTGCGTCGCCGTTCGCCGTAGCGACGGTGAGCATATATCCATCCAGTGCAAATCCAGACAGCTCAATGAACACGGCCACGGTAGTCCAATCAACAAACCTGAGTTTGACAGTTTTGCCAGTGCATCAGCTGGCGACTTCTGGGCTGAACGCTGGATCGTGACGAACGGGTCGGTTCCATTGGGCAACAACGTGCAACAGACTATGGCGATGAACGAGAAGCCTGTGAAGATGGTCAATATTGCCCACGATCTATTACAGCAGCAACAGAATATGTTGAAAAATGAGAAATGTCCTCACTGCGAGTCCAGCACTCTTCCCAATGGTAGTGGAGAACGACGTCAGACCAAGTCCTGCATGCAGAGCGAGGCGGTTGAAAAAAGCGTACGCATTCTAAAGGAGCATGAACAGTCCGAAAGTGGTGGTCTACCAAAAGGCCAGGCACGCGGCAAAATTATCCTGCCGTGCGGCACCGGCAAGACCCGCATCTCCCTGCGAATCGTCGAGAAACTGACACCGCAGGGTGGACTCTCCATTGTGCTCTGTCCCTCAATCGCGCTGGTTGCTCAAATCAGGCGGGAGTATCTGCAGAACACAGAAACCAATCTCCGCGCTCTGGCGGTGTGCTCGGACGAAACTGCGGGCTATGACCCCAAGAAGGAAAGTACGCGGAATACCGCTACCGACCCTACGGTTGACAACAGTAATATCAGTACTGCTGAAGTCAAGGGCAAGGTGACCACCGATCCGGATGAAATCGTCAGTTGGATCCACCAAGGGCAGAACACAAGTCAAGTCAACATTATCATTGGTACGTACCAGAGTGGTGACCGTATTGCCCAGGCTCTCAGTAGGGTTGGTATTAAAGTCAGTGTCCTCATCGCTGATGAAGCTCATCGTACAGCCGGTCTGCATCGCAAGCGTGCGGCTAAGAAAGTCATTCTCTCTGGAGAGGAAGAGCGGATTCGCAACTTTACGCTGTGCCATGACGGCGATGCCTTTCCGGCCACCTACCGTGTTTATCAGACCGCTACACCCCGCATCTATGATCCGAGTAGAGTGAACCGGAACAAAGTCAGTAATTGGGTTGTTCGATCCATGGATGACGAATCAGTTTTTGGAGTGGAACTGTATCGCAAGAGCTACGTGGAAGCCGTTAAGAATGGCTGGCTGGCCGACTATCGCATCATCGCTGTTGGCGTCAATGGACCTGATGCCCATGAAATTGCCAACCGGTTGGCGGGGGAAACAGCCAGTAGGGGGCGAAACGCCCTGACCACCACTCATTTTCTGCGTGGATTGGCGTTCGCATTGGCTATGAGTGGAGCCACACGGGATCGAAAAAATGGCAATGTTCCCATTAAGTCCTGCATCGCTTTCATGAACACCGTTGATAAGTCAAAAAACATGGCGCAGGACCTGCAGACCAACGCCGTAAGAAATTGGCTTAAGAATCAGGTGAGTGATGACATGGAGTCGCCGCGCAAATACACACTGGAGCACTTGGACGCCACTAGTAATGTGACGACTCGGGATAATGCCAAGCAGCGTTTGACCGAAGCTAGTGATGCCAGCCCTCACGGTATTATCAATGTCGGCATTTTCGGCGAGGGTACCGACACGCCGAGTTTGAATGCCGTCGCGTTTCTGGAAGCCCGTAAAAGCCCACTTGACGTCATTCAAGCGGCTGGCCGCGCTATGCGTACCGCCGACGGTAAGGAAATGGGATACATTATCTGCCCCATCCTTATTCCACCCAATGTCGATCCCGAACAGTGGCTTAGCATCAGTAACATGGAAGAGGGCTGGCATGAATTGGGTCAGGTGCTACTGGCGCTGCGCGCCCATGATCAGCGTATAGAGGAAAGCCTTGCTGATCTGCTACAGCTCTACATCCCACAGCCACCACCTGCTATGCGAACTATAGTCGCGGTCGCAAGTGGTGAGGACAAACGCATCAGCTATCGTGAACACGAAGGGCGGCCGGGAGAGGCGCAGGAAGCCATCGAACGAGTTCTTGGCGGCAGAAGTACGCTCACAAAGGAGTTTCAGCCGCTTACTGATCCACAGCCGGCATCACCGGTAAAAGGTCAGGGCCAATTTCGTAACAACCCTGAGGAGTCTGATCACGGGATAAATGAACCCACCCAGATTGTCACTGGGAAGAAGAATTCCGACGGTAGTATTGAGCTGCGCGTGGATTCCGTAGCTAGATCCAGCCCTCAATCAGACGGCTCCCGGGGGCAGGTGGACATCAGAAAGTCGAAAAAGAAGGCCCGAGACATGATCAACAAAGGGAAGGGAATCCGTCTGCGACCCGGCCGGGCTAATGAGAAGGACAGCCGCGAGGAACGAACTGAATCATCCGCCATGCGGATGATTCTTCTCAGCGGGATGAGTGATCAGGGCAATGCCATCAGGATGAACTTACTGTCCAAGTCCGGTCTGGTTGACAATCGTATTGTCAGAGACATGAACATACTCGAATCCAGCGTGAAGGAAGCGGCACACCATCTTAGGAATGATAAGCTGCAACCGGCATTAGATCGTCACTTCGGTTTGCAAAACCTGAGCAAAAGTGGCAAAGAGCGGGCTGACGGTTGTACGATCGCCGCTTTGTTGTTGATGAATGCGGCGATGCTTCACCAGCGAATTGCCAATGGAGGTTGGCTGAGTGGCATCAGCGACTTGGAAGTGATCAAGAATGATGTGAATGTTGTGCGTCAGTTGCGCCGCGAATGGGACCGCATTATGCGCCACGATTTTCGACCCGTTCTGGAGCCTGCGGTTAGCGTCGTCGAGACTGTTGAAGACACCGGGAAGTTGGCGGGACTGGAACGTGCATTGCACCACATTGCAGCCGAAGCGGAACGGATCGCCGAAACTTATGCCGATATGGGTGCCGATCACGCTGGCCCATTATTCAATCGGGTGATGGGAAATCAGGCATCTGACGGTGCTTTTTTCACTCGACCTGTGGCGGCTTCCATTGCCGCCCGGCTTGCGCTGGATGCATGCGGTGATCCAGATTGGACTGACCCACAGGTCTGGCGGGAACATAAGGCTGTTGATCTGGCTTGTGGCAGTGGTACTCTACTAGCTGCCCTGTTGACAGACATAAAACGTCGCGCTAGACAGGGAGGAAGCGGTGAGGTGCAGATTGCTGAATTACAGAAAATTGCAGTAGAAGAAACCATCAAGGGTCTAGACATCAATCCGGTTTCCCTACAGCTGGCGGCGGCACAGCTGACTGCCGGTAATCATGAAATTCGCTACCGTCAGATGGGATTACACATCATGCCCTATGGGCCTTTGCCAAATAATCCCGCAAGAGTTTCCGCTGGCACCTTGGAACTCTTGAGTCAGAAAGTCATTGTTCCCCGCAGAAACGAACTGATGAACTTAGATGATGAAAAAGTCGCATCTCAAACTGTATGGGATCAGAATGACGATGCCGAGATGGAAGATGCTGTGGAAGCTGTGAAAGACGCTCGGATAGTCATCATGAATCCGCCCTTCACGAATCGAAGTAAGATGGGCGAAAAATACCCCCAGGTCATACAGCAGGCATTACGCGATCGCGTAGATGGTCTGGAGAGAATGCTGACGAGGTCTGATCCAGACCTGATGGATTTTTCAGATAAGAATTCCATCGAACCGCTTTTTTTGGCTTTGGCAATCCACGGTACCAAGCGGCCCGATGCAATCATAACCATGATCAACCCTACCATCGCATTGTCAGCTCCATCTGTTGCAAATAAGCGCCGGATATTGGCTGAGCGTTACCACATTCACACCGTGCTGACCTGCCATCAGCCAAGTAACATCAATCTGAGCCAGAATACCAACATCAACGAAAGCATCATCGTTGCCCGACGGCAGAAAGGAGGTGTTAAACCACCAACCCGCTTCATCCAGTTGGATCGATTTCCAGCTGATGACGCAGAGGTGGATGATCTGCATGAATGTCTTCACCATTGCAGTAGAGGTGCAATTGCCAACGGTTGGGGAGAAGTGGCTGAGTGGCCCGTCGAACGTATGGAAAAAGGTGACTGGACGTTGGCTGTCTGGCGTTCACCGATCCTTGCGGAAGCAGCTTCAAAATTCGCTAAAGATGACAATCTGTTAACGATAGAGCAATTTGGCCTTTCGCCCAGCGCAACAGGCCAGGTGTTGCGCGGTTCTTTCGAAAAGGCAACAGCTGACACTCCTGGCAGTTTTCCGATACTGAAATCCAAAGGCTCTGATGCACAGACTACCATACAGAGCCAGTCAGATGAATATTGGGTGCCAAAAAATCGGGACGAAAAGATGCGCGAGTTGAATGGCGGCACGTTCCCTGAGGTTGATCGGATACAACAGAAAGCAGGGCATCTGCTCATTACGGCTGGTCAAGACAGTGCAACTGGACGCCTCACTGCAACGGCTGATGATAGAATTTATGTAGGGAACGGTTGGATGCCCGTTTCTGGACTTTCCGTGGCAGAGGCGAAGGCGATTGCAGTATTCATCAACTCAACGGCCGGGCGCCTGCAGCTGATGCGACATCCGGGGCGTAAAATTGCATTTCCTACCTACAGTGCGGCGGAGGTTAGAAACATTCGCATTCCGGATGTCAAAGACGTTCGCCGTCGTCAAATTCTTGCCGATTGCTGGGAACGTACCAGAGAGATGATAGTGCCTCAGTTTCGGGATGGTGATTGCGTGGTGCGGCGTTTGTGGGATGAGGCAGTCGCTGAAGCCCTTGGATGGGACGATTGTAAGCTGGCAAATTTGCGTAAACTGCTCGGTAACGAGCCGCATGTCCGCGGTTTGGCTTACGGGGAATACTCCGATGAACTCGAGACTGCTGAACGTAACCTGGACGCAAGCTGAACGAACAGTGCTTGGCTCAGCATATTCTTTGAATCATCGAATGACACGATAAACCCGATCTATGGGAGATTCGAGAGTGATCTGTGACAACGTATGTTTTGAAATGACCTTTGCTGTGAACGGAAAAGCGTAAATGGCTTATACGATCTCTGAAATTAAAGTTCCTGCTGAAAACCCTTTTCAGTATGACCGGCTTGAACGCGAACCAGTAGTTGAATTCCTTGCTAAGTTAATCGGCCGACTGAATGGACCATTTGTTATGGCTCTGAACTCATCATTCGGAAATGGGAAAACAACTTTGGTCCGAATGTTGATTCAATATCTTGAGAATCAGAACCATAGATGCATTTATTTCAATGCCTGGAAGGTGGATTATGCAACTGATCCACTCGTAGCTTTGGTTGCAAAAATTGATCATGATATTTTGAAAATCAATATACATAAAGATGGTGAAAATGTAATACGAAATCAAGAGCTTAAAAAAATAACTACAGATCTTACGAAGAGTAGCGCGATAAACGCAATTAAGGCACTAACTTACGGTGTGATCGACTTAAACGTGATATCGAAGACGAAATCACAGGCATCGCAATTTGATGTCGTTACGAAATTCAACGAAGACTCACAATTAAGTGACAAATTTCGTGATGTGTTAGACAAGGCAATAAAATCGTTGCTGCAAAACGAAAATTGTAATAGCGACAACTTGATATTTTTTATTGATGAATTAGATCGTTGTCGCCCAACTTATGCAATTCAACTGCTTGAACGAATCAAACATTTGTTTGATATTCCGAATGTTGTCTTTGTTCTTTCCATAGACAAGAAGCAAATTGAGGCATGCATCAAGTCGGTCTACGGTGCAGAAATTGACGCGGCGGAATATCTGCGCCGATTTTTCAATTTAGAGTATGGAATTCCGGTTTCCGATACCCATCGCTATATTGACAGCCTTATTGAGCGGTTTGGTCTCGATCCAATTTTTGCAGAACGAAAAAGTGAGTTAATTGAAAGTGACAGAAAGAATTTTGTTGAATGTTTCCACTTGCTTACACATGCTTTGAATTTATCTTTACGCGCTATTGAGAGATGCATAACTCGATTGAAGGTTGTTATGGATCAAACTGCTAACAATCAAATTCTCTATCCTATATTGGTAGCAGTGTTGCTTGTTCTACATTCCAAGCAGCCAGATTATTTTGAAAAAATCATTCACGATGATTTGCCACCCGAGGCTGCGATGGACTATTTGAAACCTTTGATCAATGCAAAAACAGATCAGCAAAACTACCCATTGGAACGATTGCATGCTTATCTGTTGATGGCAGACCCTGACAGGGAGCGTGCCGATAAACGGTATGGGGAGTTAAAAATCCTGTCTCAAGAAAACAATGACCAATATGTTAAGCGAGTTATAGAATACTGGAGCGCAGTTACGAATAAACATTTGTTTTGTGCAGGTAGTTCTTATGTTTCTCTTACAGAAATCGCAAAGAAAGTTGACTTAACTGCTTGGATAAAATGATCCTGCGATTGGATTGTGTTCAGTTATATATCAAGTGTTAACCCGAGTTTAACAACTAAAAATAAAAAGCGTTCAAAAATAGAAGTTTAGAAGAATAAAAAAATCCAAGTGGCACTACATTTCCGTGCCACCGGGAAATATCGCGTGAACGAATCGAGGTCTACACGACCGTCTTGCGGGTACCGCCGGGCGCCTCATCGGCGCCCAGCACCTCCAGAATGGCCTGCTGCGCGGGCTCGGCATCCGTCGCCCTGCGAATGTGCAGCGTCCGCCCGTCGCCGCGCCTGAACACCGCCGTCGTGCGCCGCTGTCCATCAAGCACGTCGCGCAGCGTGTTCCAGCTCGAATGATCGCCGCTCTAGCGCAGCCGACTGCGGATCACCTGAACCAGCTGATAGGCCATCACCGTGATGAACAGATGACCCTCCGCGCGAATCGATTTGCGATGGAAGATCGGACGCAGGCCCAATTCCGACTTCAAGGAGCGGAACACCGCCTCGATGTCGCTGAGCCTGAAGTAGGTCTGCCACAGGGTGGCCTCGTCCCAGTCGGTCTCGCTGCTGCGCAGCGTGTACACGCCGGGGTGGGTGATCATGGTGCCTTCGACCGGCAGTCGGGTGAAGTGAACGGCGGTGGCCCGCCGGCCGCTGTCATCGGTCCGCACCGTCACCCGATAGTGTCGGGCGACTCCGCGGGCCTGCTCTTGGAGGCGTCCGATGCGCTGCTGGATCCGCTCCACCCGCTTGACGGTGCGCGGCCTTGACAGCCCCTGCGACAGCTCCTCAAGCGCTTTTTCGAAGCGGGCCGCGAACCGTTCGCTGAGGGCCTGTTCCTTGGCCGCCCGGGCTTCGGAAAAACAGTAAAGACGCACCTCCTGACCGTCCGCCGAGACTTCCTTCTGCAGCTGAACCTGACGACCGGAGCGGGTCTCATGACAAAGCGCCTGTTCGGGGTCGAACTGCCGGTTCAGTTCCCGGCTGGCCACCACATAACGCCAGCCCTGCCCGCGCAGCCAGGCCACTCGGTCCTCGGTGGCCACGCCCCGGTCCATCACCACCAGCGCGTCCGCCGGCGCCTGCAGCCGTTCAAGCATCTGCGCCAGCGTGTGATGCTCGCGCACGTTGCCTGAGAAGACCTGGAAGCGACGTACGAACCCGCTGCCGTCCAGCACCAGGCCCACCGTCAGCAGGCGACAGTCGCTGCGCCGCGCCTTGGAGTGACCGTGTGTGGCCTTGCCGATGCCATCCACGACGCCTTCAAAGTACGTATTGGTGAGATCATAGAGCGCGACCGTAGGTTGCAGATCAAACAGGCGCATGGCCTGCTCGAACAGATGATGTTCGATGGCCTGGCGGTTGGCCATCAGGGCGTCCGAGGCGCGGTAAAGCTGCATCAGCGACAGGGTCTCGAAGTCCCGGCCGATCAGCTCGCCCAGGGCGCTGCGCTCGGCCAGCCACCGGTGGGTGGCCAGTTCCGAGGCCGGTTTCGCCATGCGAGCGATGATGGAGCCCACCGCCGCGTCGCACAGCGAGGCGCTGAATCCCAGCTCTTCGAACAGTTGACGCAGTCTCATCTGGTCCATCGCCCACAGGGCCACGTTCTCGACCCCGACCGAGCGCGGACGGATCATCCGCACCGAGTCCGCATCATACATCTGTAAGTCTGGTTCTCGGTTTTCAGAGGCCGGCTCGACGCATCCGATTCGTCCTTTGGCCAGCAGTTGGGCGGCGATGCGCTGGGCATGGGATTCGAGGTCGCGCGGGACTGGTTCAAGCAGGCTGAGCTGGCCGTTGAGGATCTCCTGGATCCGCCGGCACAGCAGGGGCCAGTGGGTGCGTTCCAGATCGAAATGGGCGCCGAGGTTGAGCAGGGTTCGTTGGCTGACTTTTTTACCGCGTCGTTCGGCGCGCACCAGTCGGAAGGTGTACTGATTTTTCTGGGTGGTGGTGCGTCTGACATACATGGTGGGAGAATATATGCCATTTTTCATGGAATGTCAACCCATATTATCAAAAAAGTGGCACTACATTTGGCCTCATGGTTTGATGGAAGTAATGAAAACAGAAGGTTATTGTTTTGTAGGGTGGGAAAATTGGCTTGAATTGATGATTTTCAGGCATAAACTTGTTAAACTCGGGTTAACTCCAATTTTATGGCTGATGCAAAAAAGAACTTTTTCATTTGTCTGGTATTACCGTGAAGTCTTTCTGAACCGGTCTCCAATCTCCCTGTTGACCACTGACGAACCTGAAGCCAAGTTGTTTTGGCAGCACTCCAGAATACCTGTCCACCGTATCCAGTCCCTTGGCCGATAAACTCCAAACCAGCCGTTGCGTGCGTCAACCCAACTTGGCAACCAGAATCCAGTAAAATTCCAATTGAGTGAAGGCAGGCAAATGCTTGATAAAGCTGTCCTTGAAAATGGCAAAATAGCCATGTTAAGAAGCCTGAAGTTATTACCAAAACTGGAGTTCAATTACTGATGACCAAATCTGAACTTCTTGAACTTATTTCAAACGGTGAGAGTTCTGGGATTGAGTTCAAATTGGACAGGGTTCGTCCCGCGCAGCTCGCAAAAGAAATCGTCGCGTTTGCGAATTTTCGTGGCGGACGTGTTCTGCTGGGAGTGGGTGATAATGGAACCGTGGTCGGTGTTAAGCGGAACAACCTTGAACAATGGCTGATGGATACGGTTTTTGGTCGTTATGTCCACCCCATGATCGTTCCGTTTTATGAAGAGGTGCCAATTGACGGGCAGCGACAGGTTGCGGTGGTTGAGGTCAGTCAGGGAATATCCAAGCCCTATGTTGTTCGAGAACAGAATCGTGAGAAATTTTATGTTCGAATTGGCAGTAAATCTCGGTTGGCGACACGCGAGCAACGGGCATGGTTATATACAGTCAGCGGTATGCACTATGCGGAGCTGCTTCCAGTGTCTGGAACCAAGCTGGCAGATTTCAGTCGGGGTCGTTTGCGACACTATGTTGCTTCAGTAATGGAGGACCCAATCATTCCTGTTGATGATGGCGAGTGGCAAACGCGCCTTTGCAACCTGGGATTTATGGTCGAAAGAGAGAATGCTCCTAATGTCGGTACCCTTGCTGGTCTTGTTCTTTTCGGACAATTGCCCAAGCGGGTTCTTCCTCAGGCGGGAATTCGCTGGATGGCGTTTGATGGAAAAGAAAAAAGTTACAGTGCCCTTGATGACCAGGTGATTGATGGACCTTTGGTTCCACTTCGGAAGCTTACTTCTGCCGGAGATGGTTACATCGTTGAAAAAGGGGTTCTTGATCGTCTGATTGATGTTATGCGACCATTCATAGCCGTAGACTGCAAAAGCGTGGACACTTCAATGCGCCGGGAAAGAAAATGGCTGTACCCTCTGGAAGCGATTCGGGAAGCCGTAGTCAATGCGGTTGCTCACCGAGACTGGACTCGAAAGGAAGATATCGAAATCGTGAGGTACAAAGATCGGCTCGAAGTTCAAAGTCCAGGCGATCTTCCGAATTCAATGACGATGGTAAAAATGATTGCAGGTCAGCGTTCACCTCGTAATCCCTTAATCGTGAATGTCCTGCGCGACTACGGATATGTGGATGCCCGTGGCATGGGTGTTCGCAACAAGATCATTCCTCTGCTGAAGGAGCACAATGGAACCGTACCGAAGTTTCATGTGACGGAAGACTATGTCAGGGTCACCATGTATCAAGGATAGTGCCCGAAGCATTGAGGATCAATGATGTAACCAACCCTGTCGGTCTGAGGTGAAACACCTAGCCTGAATTCCCATTGCCGAACACGGTTGCAACTGGTATATCCTGCCGGTCGGTTCGGTAAAGGCGCACGATCTACGTGCGTATGAACCGGTGGTCGAAAAACAGCGTCCTGGACCAGGTGTTCAAGCCACCGTAACAGGACCGGATCGTTCGAATTAGGGTTGGGGTTTTCAGTCTTGACAGCACCTGCATCAAAGTACATCCGGCCGGTACGGCCGCAGGGAATAAAACAGACCGCAATCCATTGGCCAATCCCGCGGAGGATGGAAACGCCAACTTTATCTGGTTGCTACGGATGCTCGAACGGCAGTGGCCTTCGTTCTCTCCCGGTAACACCCATAACCCCGGGAGAGTTGCAGGTTTCCGAGCGAACTGTAGACGCTATCGGGTCGCTTGGTGTGCTGGTGCTGGATCGGGTGCTGCGAAGATCTTGAAACACACCAACGTGCGATCGTCCGGGGTTTCACTCACGTGGTTCCGCCCAAGAGCAACGGAGTTGCTCCCTGGGTGTATGACACTTAATTGTACCAGTGGAGTAACGAGGTTGAGCATCTGTTCCGGCGGCTCAAGGGCTTGTGGAGGGTGTTCTCACGCTTCGGGAAGCTAGGATGTAATCCATATTAGGTTCATCGTCTTCGCGCTCTTCATTGATGCCTTACGATAGCTTCAACGGGACCTAGGTGAGCGCGGTACTCACCGTCATGAGAAACTTCTGGTCGCTTTCAGCTGCTTTGATAGTCTCCTCTTTTTTTCGGTCGAAATCCTTCAGTGCCTCATCGCTAATGGTTAGAGTTAAACCCACTTTACTTGCGGGAACAGATTTTGATTTGGAGTCCTGTCTGGAAGTGGATTTCGAATCGGATCTACGATCTGAATGTTTCTTTTTCTTGATAAGCCTTCTATAGCAATATTTTCAGACTTCCTGACCTAGACCTTAGGCCAAGAATTATGATGAATTTGTCTCCTGGGAGCAGGCTGACGCGTCTATCGGCCAGCCGATTTTCAACCGCTGTTTCGCATGGCCTCGACCTGAACTTTCAGCGGTGTCGGATGCCCCATCACCGCGGCACGTTTTATAACTGACCGCATGCGGGCCACTGCGCTTCAATCTGACAAAACTCCGAGCAACCGCGCATATCATCACCAGCAGCCACGACGTTTACGGCATCACTGTACCGCCAGCTGGGGTAATCGCCGTTGCTGTCCGCCCGCCATCGGGTCTTCTACCCGGTTCCGTTTCACTACGTCATGCCGCAGCCGCCCAACCTGAAGAGCGAAACCAGCGCGGGGACTGGCGAACAACTTCGGCATGCAGCTTCCTCTGTAGAAGGCAAATCGCATGATCAACCGGCTCAATGGCCGAATCATCGCCCATCCGATGGCGCCACCGTCGATCAACAGTGAGGCAGGTCGGGAACCGGACTGGTTGGTTGATGGGAGATGCGATCTGGAGCCGTTCGAACTGAAATCTCAGGATTCTGAACTGAGGATCGGATGAGGGCGATAATGCAGTGCCCTGGCGTCAGTTCACCCAAAATAAAACAACAGTTGGACGGATTGAACCATCGAAGTCGGGTGCTTGACACCCATTCACGATAGGACTGACTTGTGTCCCGCATTCATTCCATCTACCGCCACGATTAATTGGGGAGCGGCGGTTCGAACCGCACAAAAAATGACGAACTCAAGCCGAGGCCTCATCCGGCACCCGATGCTTCCCTCAATTGATTGATGTCCGCTACCGACAGGTCCGTATATTTTCGGATTTCCTCATTCGACCAGCCATCTGCAATGAATCGTTTTGCAATGTCCTGAGCCTTGCGCAAGGCTCCCCGTTCCATACCTCGTTCCATACCTTCCAACAGACCTTGCTGCCGAATCTCTCCCACCGACACCGACATCAGGTCTTCCATCTGAGCATGAATCTCCTGCATGATCTCATCTCCCGGCTCATTCGCCTCAAGTTCCTTCTGCAACCTCTCCATTTTAACCTCTTCACATACATTCAGGAAGTAAAAATACACGCTGTTCAGCAGCTGACGCCGCAGTCGCCCCGGCAGCGCATGAACCAGCTCCAGCCAACCGATGAACGCCCGCTCGTCCGCCTCCCAGATGTTCGCCATCGCATGCAGCACCAGCCGCAGCGGCGCCGGCGCCTGACGCAGCCGCTCACGCACCGCCGGCTCCCTGAGACTGACGAACACCGCCCTGAAATCAATCAGATGACTGCCGAACTCAGCCACAAACTCCTCTGACAGCCGCGCATGCTCGAACGCGCGAAACGATTTCTCCCGCCGCCACTCCGCCGCACCGTGATAAATGATGATCGGCAGCACCGCATCCACATCTTTCTCGTACAGGGTTGACATGTACCGCAGCAGCTGACGCATCACATCGGCGTCCGGCCCGCTCTTGTGTTCCACCAGTATGCTGACCACCACCTGCGTATGATCCCTCAGCCGCACCTTGACCAACAGGTCCGAATACAGAGCCTTCAGATCCTGCGTGCTGGTCATGACGTTGGAGGCCACCGTCAGCGTGTCAAGGTCGAACAGCGCCAGCTGCGCCGGCGTCAGGACAAACGACAGCAGGTCCCGCACCCAGGCGACATGCTTCAGGTGCGACGTGAAAAAATTGTTGTGCCACTTGGCACCCTTGCCGGAACGCTCCGGATCCCTGCGGTTCTCAGGCATGGCGGTCCACCTGTGGCTGACGGATCTTCGGGTGGCGGGACAGTCTCATTGGGGCAACTCCATCAGACACACCATCGGTCTGAAGTTGGGAAGGGATCGAAAAATCACATTGTAACTGACTTCGAATGGAAAAAATTTGTCGAATCGGCACGCGGTTCGACCCCGACATTGACGGCTGAGGGTTGACAGTTCCGAAGTCTTCGATCGTTAGGCCGACCGCACCAACCCGCCCAGCTGGCCGAGTCGATCCGTCGCGGAAAAATCGCGCCAACACCGTATGGCAGACAATCATCTACCACATCGGCACCATCAAGCACGACGGGCTGGCCCGGTCCAAGTACCTCGGCGAAGCCATCAAAACCAAGCAGGCAGCTGGAACGCAACCCCACCTCTTCCTACCCGAACAGGTAGTCACCCAAGCCCAGACTTCCTGACCTAAGCCAAGAATTATGATGAAATTGTCATCTGGGAAGCAGGCTGACGCTTGTATCGTCCAGCCGATTTTCAACCGCCGTCTCTCGTGGCCTCGATCTGATCTTTGAGCGATGTCGGATGTCCCATTACCGCGGCGATTTCATGACTGACCGCATTCGGGCGGGGCGAAGCCGGGCCGCCGGCTGGAGAGCTGGATCGGTAGTGTTCAGATGACCGTCGTGATTCGACAGCCGTTTGAACGGTGGCGGCTGATTGGTCTCTCATCCCATACGGGACGACCCGTTCGGGCGAGAGCCGCGGTTGGACAATATTCAATCACTGATTTGACAGACCGGTCCATCAGTGAACTATCGTTGGAGTTGCTTACCATGTCAGGAAGTCTGATTTTGTGGTGTGAAGAGGTCGACATGGATATTTCATTAACCTAAGCAATTGTTAGGGGTTGCTTCTGTCTCGCATCATTATTGGCTTACGTTTCTGGGACAAGTTCGTCACCGGACTTGCTGGTGATGATTTCCTGAATTTTACTTTTGTTTCAGGTTGTCTGTGGCCGCGCTCCCGGGCGAGTTCGCAGGCAACCTGAAAGTGCATCCAACAGAATGCGTTGCTTCACCTCAGAAGCTCCAGCAGCAAAGCTATGGTCAGCGAGATGCCTGCTTTGCCAATGATCAGGCGCAACAAGGTGAACTTCCAGAGCATGAGTGCTTATTACTGATTGCTAATAATTGGCATTTTTTATATTTCGACGGTCCACTACTGAACACACTCCACGCGCACCCTCAACAGACTGAACGCTTCCTTCTGCCACCGCGTCGGACGCGTCGTCCCCACACCTCATCAGTTATGCCCGGTAGATCCAAATGCACCAGTTGACGCTGAAAATTGCCCAGGGTGCCCAGCAGACCCGACCAGCTCGGTAGGTCATAGTCCTGACTGTTTTTTCTTCAGCGACACCGATGCCGATACTTTGGCCGCCGCCATCGCCTAGTCCCACTGCGGCTCACCCTCGTCCTCGAACAGCAGCGGCGCCAGCCGTCGACGCATATGCCATTCGACATGGTACGCCAGCAGGCACAGGAACACGTGGGCGCGGACCCGCGACTCGGTGTAGTGATATACCGGCCGAACCTTCAGTCCCACCGTCTTCAGGCGGCGGCAGGCGCGCTCGACGCGGCTCAGGCTCTTGTACGAGCGGACCAGGCCTTCCGCGTCAGCTGATCGGCCTTCACACTGGCACGCACCACATACGGGACATCCAGTGTCGCCTCGCGCCGCCAGGCAAAGTGATCGTCGCCGATGTCCAGCTCGAAATGCTTCTCCATCCGATGTCGGCCAATCACCTGGCCAACCCGAAGCGCAATATGGACCGCACCCCGAAGCGGTCACCACCCGCTCCAGCTCGGTCGCCCACCTCCACCAGACAGCCATCGACCACGCGGCTGAAACCACATTTTTCATACCCCGTAAGTCTCACTCAGCCCATTCTGGCATTGTAAAGGCAAACGCCATCCTCGCCCCTGCCACAGTAGGCGATCAGACCGGCAGCCGGCGCCAGAGCTAACCCGATGCCCCTCCGAATAAGTCAGGAGTGGCCGCCACAGTGGCGGAAGTTTAAGCTTGTCCAATACCTTGAGATGCGATTCTTTCCGAATCAAATCTGCGAGAACTGGAAGGGTTCGAGTCATAAGATATAGAAAAAGCATACATATTAGACGATGTACTGCCTGATGAGTTGTCAGATGGAATCCGCACTAGTGAGCCTTTGTGATCAAGCAAAGACCGGTAATCAATAACAATTAGTTGTCGAAGGTAGATCTATCGTGAAATTCTGAATGATATAAAGTCAGCTGATATGGGTTGGAATCGTATACGGACCATGTGAGGGTTTGGCAATCACTCAACTTCGTACCCTCTCAACTGCCTGCCGCCAAGCTTTGCATAGAGTGGTACGCGCAGTCTGATCCATCGCCGGCGTAAATCGCCGTTTTAGGTGATGCCGCTCACTGAGTTCATCAAGTCCCTGATACACACCACACTGCAGGCCTGCGAGAAATGCCGCACCAAGTGCCGTAGTCTCCACGACCTGCGGTCGCTCCACCGGAACATCCAACATGTCGGCCAGAAACTGCATCAGCCAGTCGTTTACCGTCATGCCACCATCAACGCGTATCGCTTTAGGTTTGGCCGCATCTTCACTCATTGCGTCCAACAGGTCCAAAGTCTGGTAACACACCGATTCCAAGGCCGCTCGCACCAGATCAGCGGATGTCGTATCACGCGTCAACCCAAAAATTCCACCGCGCGCCCGAGCATCCCAGTGTGGTGCACCAAGTCCGGTGAACGCCGGCACCAGATAGACGCCATTGTTTGACTCGGTCTGCATGACAATGCGCTCGGTTTCCTTGGCCGACTCGATCAGACCGAGGCCGTCGCGCAACCATTGCACTGCCGTACCGGCATTGAATATCGATCCTTCCAGCGCATATCGAAGACTCCCCTCCAGACGCCAGGCGACCGTGGTCAACAGTCGATTACTGGACCGAACGGGCTGTTCGCCCGTGTGCATCAGCACAAAACACCCGGTACCATACGTACTCTTGACCATCCCCGTCCTAAAGCAGGCCTGCCCAAATGCCGCAGACTGCTGATCGCCCGCGATGCCGCATAATGGCAAATGTGCCCCTGGCAGTTTCACCTCGCCGTAGTCTGCCGCGCTGTCCCGCACCTCCGGCAGCACCGAACGCGGCACATCGAAAATATCAAGCAGTACGTCATCCCACTGACCGCTATGTATATTGAACAGGTTAGTTCGAGAAGCGTTGGTTGCGTCGGTTGCATGTACCTGCCCGCCAGTGAAGCGCCACAACAGAAAACAATCTGTTGTTCCGAATGCAAGTTCTCCGCGCGCCGCCCGTTCTCTTGCCCCATCGACATGGTCCAGTATCCAGGCGATTTTTGAAGCGGAAAAATAGGGATCGACCAACAGTCCCGTACGCGAGCAGACATCGGACTCCTTTCCCTGCGCCTTTAAATTCTCGCAGACAGTCGCAGTACGTCGATCCTGCCATACGATCGCCCGATGTAAAGGTTGACCGGAATGCCGATCCCAGACAACCGTCGTCTCACGCTGATTGGTGATGCCAAGTGCAGCAATCTTCAATCCGTTCCTGTCGGCATGAGCGATGACCTCGCCGCAGACTGCGTAGGCGTCTTTGAAAATCTCTTCAGCATCATGCTCAACCCATCCATCTGCGGGATAATGCTGAGTCAGTTCCCGCTGTGCTGAAAAAAGTAATTCACCCTTGCGATTGAACAGAATCGCCCGCGTGCTGGTGGTTCCTTGATCCAATACAAGTATATGTGGTGCACTCATGGTTGGACTCCTGTTGAAATGATGACAGACACTTCAAGACTCGCTCAGGGATTCATCACCGCGCATGACCCCGTCAGACGCGACGGAATACGAACACAGCCCATACCAGACTGACAGGCAATGCCCACGCCAGGTGAACGGGTATCAGGATCAGCCACAACATGTGAATATACGCGCTTCCCAACAGTGATATGAACAGGCGGTCCCCGCGTGTCGTATGCAGCCTGAAAATGCCTTTACGCGGATTGCCACCTGGGCTTACATACTCCCATACCATCATACCCACCAGCAAGACTGCGATGATTACGAAAAACACCGCAGTCTGCCAAGTCCATGCCATCCACGTCATTGTTCAAACCCTACCCATTGAGAATCCCTTGGCGATGTAATCTCGCACAAACCAGATCACCATTGCACCCGGTATGATCGTCAACGATCCAGCCGCCGCCAACAGGCCAAGCTCGTAGCCCGACGTACTCGCCGTACGCGTCATGGTCGCCGCTATCGGTTTGGCTTCAACCGCTGTCAGCGTCTTGGCCAACAGCAATTCCACCCAAGAAAACATAAAGCAGAAAAATGCGGCGACACCCACACCGGCCGCAATTGATGGCAACAGGATCTTACGGAAGAATCGCGGAAACGAATACCCATCAATAAATGCCATCTCATCAAGTTCCTTTGGAACACCCGACATAAATCCCTCCAGAATCCACACCGCAAGCGGCAGATTGAACAGAAAATGTGCGCAGGCGACTGCAATGTGCGTATCAAACAGTCCAATTGACGAATATAACTGAAAAAACGGCAGTGCAAACACGGCCGGTGGGGCCATGCGATTGGTCAGCAGCCAAAAAAACAGGTGCTTGTCGCCCAGAAACCGATAGCGCGAAAAAGCGTACGCGGCTGGCAACGCTAAGGCAACTGAAAATATCGTGTTGATCGATACATAAATCAGTGAATTGATGTAACCCCAATACCAGGTCGGATCGGTGAATATCGTGCGATAGTTCTCAAGTGTAAAGTCGCGCGGAAATAATGAAAAAGCGCCAAGGATCTCATTCGTCGTGCGAAATGACATGCTGAGCAGCCAATAAATTGGCAACATCAGAAATATGATGTAGACCACTGGAACGATACGCGGCCATCTCATTGTTTTTGATCTCCATCGCTGGACATGATAATGTTGTAAAACAGCCAACACACCAAGAGAATGAACAGAAAATAAATTAGTGACATCGCTGCCGCAGGCCCCAAATCGAACTGACCCAGCGCGATTTTGACCAGATCAATGGACAGAAACGCAGTCGTGTTGCCCGGTCCACCACCGGTGAGAACAAACGGCTCGGTATAAATCATGAAACTGTCCATAAAACGCAGCAGGATGGCGATGGTGAGCACATGTTTCATTTTTGGCAGTTCGATGAACCGGAACACTGCCCAGCGCGAAGCGCCATCGATTCGCGCCGCCTGGTAATACGCATCAGGTATGGCGACTAGGCCCGCATACGCCAACAACACGACCAATGATGTCCAATGCCAGATATCCATCACCAGCACGGTTATCCATGCCGATACCGGCTGACGCGTAAAGTTATACGGAATACCCAACTCGTTGAGCGTCCAACCCAGCAGACCAACATCAGGTAATGCGAAAATATTCCACATTGCGCCAACCACATTCCACGGAATCAGCAATGGCAGTGCCATGAGCACCAGGCACACCGTCACCCAACCCCCTTTACGTGGCATCGTTACCGCAATGGCAATGCCCAGCGGAATTTCAATTGCAAGCACTGAAAAAGTAAAAAAGATCTGCCGTCCCAATGCTTCCTGAAAACGACTGGAATTGAGTACGTCGGAAAACCATCCGATGCCATGCCATAAAAACACATTGTTGCCGAACGTTTCCTGCACCGAATAGTTGACCACCGTCATCAAGGGGACCACCGCATTGAAAGCTACGACGATCAGTACCGGCAATACCAGCAGCCAGGCCCGATTGTTCCGCGTTCGCCGGATCATCCTATCACACCCGCTGCCATCCAGCCATCATAGTAAGCATACGTGCGCCTCGCGACGAAGCTGACCTTGACATCCGTCGGCAGCTCATTGTTCACTCCAACCAGCGCTTTGAATGGCTCCGCCACTCCATCTATTGATAAATCCGCAATGCGGTGGGTGCCAATGTCTGATAGATGATTCAGTTTCGCCGCCAGTCCTTGCCGTCCAAGCTTAACAAATTCAGGACGAACACCAACCTCGACTCGAGTACCATGCGGCGGCGGTGTCACCTTATGCGCCAACTTCACCATTGAACCGCCGAGGACAGCGGCACCTCGGTCAATTTCGCAAACCGCAAAATTCATCCCCGGCGAGCCGATGAAATGTCCCACGAATTTGTGCTGTGGTTTTTCAAACAGCTCCACCGCACCACCTTCCTGGACGATTCTGCCTTCGTGCATCACGAGAATCCGTTCGGCGAATGTCAGCGCCTCGGTCTGATCATGCGTAACATAGATCATGGTGTGCTGAAACTTCCTATAGAGTGCCTTCAGATTCGATCGCAGCCGCCATTTCAGTTCCGGGTCGATCACCGTAAGTGGTTCGTCCAGCAGGATGGCACTGACATCAGTTCGCACCAACCCCCGTCCCATTGAAATTTTTTGCTTGGCATCGGCGGTCAAACCGGCGGCGCGTTGATTGAGCAGGGATTGCAGTTCCAACTCATCGGCAACTTCGGAGACCCGTTTGCCGATCTCACTTTCGCTCAATCCGCGGTTGCGTAGCGGAAATGCCAGATTGTCATAGACCGACATTGTGTCATAGACGACTGGAAATTGAAAAATCTGGGCGATGTTGCGCTGTTTGGGCGACAGGGCAGTCACATCGTTACCGTCAAACAGGACCTTACCGCGACTCGGTACCAGTAAACCGGATAAAATATTGAGCAACGTCGTCTTGCCGCACCCCGACGGGCCAAGCAAAGCAAACGCGCCACCATTTTTCCAGATCTGGCTGATCTCCTTCAGCGGCCAGTCGGGACCATTCAGCTCTCCTGGCAGCTGCAGGTAGGAATGCGCCAGCTGTTCAATACGAAGCTCCGACATTACATGGTCTCCAAACGGTCTCCGTCTTCAGAAAATATCATTAAATCATCAATTGATATGTGCATTTCGATCTGTTCACTGCCTTGGTGGCCAACAACCTCATGAGCCTGCAGCACCCAGTCGCATCGGCCAACGCGCACATGGACAAAGCTCTCCGAGCCAGGAATCTCTATCAGAATGACGATGCCTTGGAAAGCGACACAGTCGAATTCGGACGACGGTTCGCCGAGCCGGAGATGGTGCGGCCGAAAGCCAATATGGTATGTGCCATTGGCCAAATTCGCCAATGGTCCTCGTAATGGTACGGTAACGCCGGCGGCATCAGCCACTGCGCTGCCCTCAGCTATGTCGACCTTCATCTCGTTCAGCGGTGGATAAGAAAAAATGCGTGCGGACAACAAAGTCCTTGGGTGGTGATACACCTGCGAGGTTGGGCCGTACTGAATGACCTGGCCCTCGAACAGGGATGCGGTATTGCCACCCATCAGCAAGGCTTCCGATGGCTCAGTCGTCGCATAGACGATAACTGAACCGCGCTCGGCAAACAGTTGCGGCAACTCCTCGCGCAGTTCTTCACGCAGTTTATAGTCCAGATTTGCCAATGGCTCATCAAGCAGTACCAGTTTCGCGTGACGCACAAGCGCCCGAGCAATCGCCGTGCGCTGCTGTTGCCCACCCGATAACTCATTGGGCATTCTGTGCAGCAGATCAGAGATTCGCATGAGCTCGGCCGCTTCGCCAACCCGCTGTTTCAAATCTGGCGGCGGCCGCCCGTTCGCGCAGAGCGGAGAGGCGATGTTGTCAAAAACATTCATCGTCGGATAGTTGACGAACTGCTGGTAAACCATTGCCACATCGCGCGCGCTCACCGATTGCCCCGTAACGTCCTCGCCATCAAACAATACCGTTCCTGACGTGGGCTGCTCAAGTCCTGCCATCAGACGCATGAGAGTGGTCTTGCCGGCAAGGGTGGCTCCAAGCAGGTTGTTAAACTCGCCGGGCCGCATCTTGAGGTCCGTTGGCTGAATCAACGTTTCCCCGGCTTCCACAAACGATACCTGCTGCAGTTCAAGCATGAATTTGCACACCCGGAATTTCTTCGTTCGTACAGGGATTGGCATGTTCCTCGAATTTCACCGATGGATCAGCCCAGTCGTGGGCATCACCCACGCGGCCGCGCGCCATCCACGCGGTGAGCTGGTCCTGTTCGCCAGCATTCGTGTGCAGGCCCAGCTTGCTTCGCCTCCATAGCACGTCTTCGGCGGTACGCGCCCATTCATTTTGCATCAGATAAGCCACCTCCCGCGCATGAAGTCCGCCGCCAAAGTGTACGCCGAGCTGCTCCACGCTGTCTGCTCCCCCAATAACCTTGAACGCGCGCGTACCATACGCCCGGATCAATCGCCTCGCCTGTGCTTCGCCCATCCCAGAGCATTTAACCCGCAGCTGTGAAACCAATTCCGCAGTGCGGTTGGCGGCGAAGTCACCACCGGGAAGCGGTGCCGAGTCGGTCCATCTTCCATCCAGACTGGGTAGATGGGGTGCCAGACGATCAATCGCTTTTTCAGCCAACTGTCGGTAAGTGGTGATTTTGCCGCCAAAAACACTCAGCAGGGGCGGATTGGTGCCGTCAACCGACAGCACGTAGTCGCGAGTTACCGCCGACGGGTTGGCTGCGCCGTCATCAAACAGCGAGCGTACCCCGGAGAAGGTCCACACGATGTCGTCCCGACTACAGGGATTCCTGAAATAATGCGCGATGGCACTCAGCAGATAATCGATTTCCTCATCGACAATCTGAACTCGGTATTCCAAATCCTGATACTCACGTTCAGTTGTTCCAATCAGTGTGAAATCATTTTCATAGGGTATCGCAAATACGACCCGATTGTCGTCAACCTGCAGGATGAATGCGCGATCACCTTCAAACAATTTGGCAACGACGATGTGACTGCCTCGCACCATACGAGTCGATACCTTTCCCGGCGCCGATGCTCCGAGCGCACAGGCGCGGATTTGATCGGCCCACATTCCGGCGGCATTGATCAGAATGCGGGCGGTTACGCATTGCCGGCCGGTTGCCGAATCAAGTACCAGCTGCCAGACTGACTTCTGCCGTTCCATGCTGACACACTTCGTATAGGTTCGAATATCGGCGCCTCGTTCGGCAGCATCCATTGCGTTCAGCACGACCAGGCGGGCATCGTCGACCCAACAGTCAGAATACTCGTAAGCCGTTCTTGGTCCCGCACGCAGCAGATCGCCGGCCGCATCGGCTGACAGATCAAGGTGACGGGTCGATGGCAGCCCGCGACGACCCCCGATATGATCGTAGAGAAACAACCCCAGACGAATCAGCCAGACGGGTCGCATACCCTGCACATGTGGCAATACGAAACGGATCGGCCAAATGATATGCGGCGCCAGCCGCAGCAGACGTTCTCGTTCCTTCAGCGATTCTCGCACCAGTCGAAAGTCCCCGTACTCCAGATAGCGCAGCCCCCCGTGTATCAGTTTGGTACTCGCCGACGACGTATGAGATGCCAGGTCGTTCTGTTCGCACAGGAGCACCTTCAGTCCGCGGCCTGCGGCATCTCGCGCGATCCCGCAGCCATTGACCCCGCCGCCGATTACAGCAATATCATAGTCTGCCGTCATCTCAGATCCGGAGTTTTCCGGTCCTGCGCGACAACAATGATCTCGACATCGGCTTCCCGGCATCGTTGAACAAACGCCCGCGGCGGGTTTCGATCGGTTACCAGACAGTCTATGCTCTCAATCTCGGCGATTCGAACCGGGGCCCGCCGCTGAAACTTGATTGCATCGGCCAACAGGATGACCTTTCGGGAATTCTTGATGATTGCCTGGGCAACCTGAACTTCATAGGCATCGAAATCAAGAAGAATTCCACGCTCGTCAATGGCCGAGGTGCCAATCAGCGCATAATCGGTCATGAATCCTGAGAAATATCCAACGGCCGTCTCACCGGTAATGGCGCCGTCGTTTCGCACTGTGCCCGCCGCGACCAGTGTCTTGATCCTTTCGTTGCCGTGCAGTATGTTTACGACATTGATGTTGTTGGTAACGACGAGCAGGTCGCGGCGATTGACGAGATGGCGGGTGGCCGCTTCCGTGGTGGTTCCAACATTGATGAACAGTGAAGAGCCGTTCGGCACCAGTGCCGCCGCGGCGTGACCGATCGCCTCTTTGGCCGACGTGGAGATCTTGAGTCGCGCCGGATAAGATACGTTCGCGACGCTATCGGTGACAATCGCTCCACCATGGACCCGCTCGATCAGTTCCTGTCGTTCGAGCTCAAGCAGATCGCGTCGAACCGATTGAGTGGTAACTGAACAGCGGTTCGCTATTTCGGTAACGAGCACGTGTCCGCGCGTGCGTATCATGTTCATGATCTCCTGCTGCCGCGGTGTCAGTTCTTCCTGCCGGCTCGGATTCAGGTCGGGTCGCTTGCCCACGTCAAATTTTAATAAGGCTCAAAACCTCTCTCCCAGACCAATGGAACGCTCTGCCGTGCGCGCCGCATCAGCGGAGCGTTCCACTAAAACGAGTAACAAAACGATACGCAACGATTACTGGTTTTCGCTCCAGCGTTTGATCAGGTCTTCGTATGCGATTGTTTCGCCCTGTGGCTTTTCATTGGCCAGTTTTGCCTTGGGTGAACCCGGCATGCTGAGCCATTCACCTGGGTCGCGCGCCTCGTTCAGGCGCGGTCCGCAGCCACCATAAACATTGGCCGCCTTGTCCGCAGCCTCCATTCTGGCCATGGTCGTATCCATTTCTTCAGCGAGACGGTCCATGGCCTGCTGAGGTGTGAAGGCCCCGGAGTTCACATCGCCAATCTGCTGCCACCAGATCTGCGCCAGTTTCGGATAATCCGGAACGTTGATGCCGGTTGGGGACCAACGTACGCGGTCAGGTGAGCGATAAAACTCAACCAGTCCACCCAGATTCGCGGCCCGCTCCGTGAAAGATGCGTGGCGGATGTCACTGTCCCGAATCGGCGTGAGGCCAACATGGGTCTTTTTCAGGGACACGGTTTTCGAGACGACGAACTGGGCGTACAGCCAGGCGGCCTTGCGACGCTCAGGCGGGGTGGAATTGAGAATGGTCCAGGAACCGGCATCCTGATAACCGAGTTTCTGACCTTCTTCCCAGTACACGCCATGCGGTGAAGGGGCCATTCTCCACAATGGTCTGCCATTCTCGTCGACGGTGTTGTTTCCTTCGTTGCGCGGCGCGACCATACTGGCGGTAAAAGCCGTATACCAGAAAATCTGCTGTGCGACATTGCCTTGGGACAGTGCAGGCAGTGACTGATAGAAATCGTAATCAGCCGCAGCGGGGGGGGCGTATTTACGTAGCCACTCATCCCATTTTCGGATGGCGTATACGGCGGCCGGCCCGTTGGTCGCTCCACCGCGCGATACCGATGCACCGGCCGGATTGCAGGAGCCTTCTTCCATGCGAATGCCCCATTCATCCACCGGCCGGCCGTTTGGCAATCCCTTTGAACCGGCACCCGCCATTGACAGCCATGCGTCGGTCATTCGCCAGCCCAAGTCTGGTGCTCGCTTACCGTAGTCCATGTGTCCATAGATTCTGACTCCATCGATTTCCCTGACATCTTCAGTGAAGAACTCGGCAATGTCCTCGTAAGCCGACCAGTTGACCGGAACACCAAGATCGTAGCCATACTTCTCGCGAAACCGCGCCTGCAGATCGGCGCGTGAAAACCAATCGTGCCTGAACCAGTACAGATTTGCAAACTGTTGGTCTGGAAGTTGATACAGTTTACCGTCGGGCCCGGTCGTGAATGATTTGCCCATGAAATCTTCGATGTCAAGATTCGGGTTGGTTACATCGGCACCCTCACCCATCATGAAGTCGGACAGCGGAACAGCCAGCTGCAGTCTCGAATGCGTGCCGATCAGATCCGAATCGTTGATGTAAGCGTCGTAGAGATTGCGTTTGGTCTGCATTTGTGTCTGCACGGCCTGTACAACCTCACCCTCACCGAGCAACTGGTGATTGACCTTGATTCCGGTAATCTCCTCAAAAGCTTTGGTCAGCGTTTCGGATTCGTAGGAATGAGTGGGGATGGTTTCCGACAGCACATTGATTTCCATGCCTTGAAAAGGCTTGGCAGCATCAATGAACCACTTCATTTCAGCGAGTTGTTCGCTACGAGTCAGCGTCGACGGCTGAAATTCATTGTCAATCCACTTTTCAGCCGCAGCCATGTCTGCCTGAGCCGGTGCCACAAGCAAGACGCCCGCGGCAATCATTGACGACAAAAGAAACTTCATTATTTTTCTCCTTTCTGTGTGGAATATTGGACTATTTGAAGATTTTGAAAATTCAAATTTGAAATTTCATTTTCTAACTTAGAAGTTCACTTTATACAAAAAAAGTAACATTTTTGTACGTTTATGCAACATATTTTTGTGTGAAATGGTCAACAGCCATCAGAAATTAATGGTTTGATTGGTTTATTGCTGTTAACACTCGCTTGATTGAATCTAGCCAATACAGTTGTTCAAAGTTTAACAGCCGACCTGTCTTATACAACGCCATATTGGTCAATAACAGCAGCTTTTACAGTCCAGCTGAAATACGCGCCGTCTGCGATAGTGCATCGGTTTTGGAGCTGTCCGCATATTCATATTGCCGCTGAGCATTCTCACATACCTGAAACGGTTCCATCTGCATTCGACAATGTAAGGCTGAAGCGATTCCAGATGGCAAAAAAGATAAAATAGTAAAGACATATCCGCTTTGGTCATATTAGATTGAAACCTATGCCCGGCGATGCTGCAGGAAATATTGGAGAATAAACATGAAATATCTTTTAGGAGCAGCTGCGCTTATCAGCTGTCTTATCCTGGTTTCTTTTGATACATTTACCGGTTCCGTATTCAAGAATGTAGCCTGCTGGGGCGTTGCGATGTCCATCCTCTATATGGTTCTTTCAGCAGTGGACCGGAGCGATTCCGCGACCTCCTGACGAAGCAGGGATTCTTTAACTGCCCTGTAAACCATTCTTTTCACTTCTGGTTCATTGTCCAGTATGAGCGGTAGCTCTGAGCTCAGTTTTTCTGGCCAGACCGTTATCGTTGCCGGCGGCACCAGCGGAATCAACCTTGGAGTGGCGAGAAATTTCGCCGATGCCGGCGCAAACATCGGCGTGATCAGCCGTTCGCCCGAAAAAGTCGCTTCCGCGGTCGATTGTCTGAAACAGAGCGGTGTGAGGGCCCACGGATTCAGTGCCGATGTCAGAGATTATGATGCCATCTCAAACGTGCTCGGGCGGCTCAGTGAGAAATTGGGAACCTTTGATGTACTGATATCGGGGGCGGCTGGAAATTTTCCTGCCAGAGTCAAGGACATGTCGTCGAACGGATTCGCCGCAGTAGTCAACATCGACCTGCTCGGAACCTTTCATGTATTGAAAGCCGCCTTTCCATATCTCAGAAAACCTGGCAGTTCGGTCATCAATATTTCCGCACCGCAGGCGTTCGTGCCGATGATATTGCAATCCCATGTCTGTGCCGCCAAGGCCGGGGTGGATATGCTCACTCGCACGTTTGCCATGGAATGGGGTGGTTCAGGAATACGCGTCAATTCAATCGTACCGGGTCCGATACGGGCAACCGAAGGCATGAGACGGCTGGCGCCGACTCCGGCACTGCTGGATAAGGTCATCGAATCGGTACCGCTCGGAAGACTCGGCGAATCATCCGATATCGGAAAAGCGGCCATGTTTCTGGCATCTGCGCTCGCGGGTTATGTGACCGGTGCCGTGCTGCCAGTTGATGGCGGTTGGTCGCTCGGGGGTGTGTCAGGTCTGATGGGAGAGCTGGCTCAATCAATGGAAGAACAGTGAGAAATTCACTCTTCAGCAAATACTGAACGGTACTTTTCCCGCAATCGGTTCTTTTCGATTTTTCCCATCGCGTTTCTCGGAAACTCGTCGACGAAAAAAACCTTCTGAGGAATCTTGAAAGCGGACAGATTCTTTGCCAGTGCCTGTCGTATCTGTTCTGCACTCAATGCCTCGGATCGACGGATAACAGCGGCAATGACGCCTTCGCCCAGATCTGGATGTGGCGCCCCAACGACTGCGGAGTCATCAACCAAAGGGATTCGATTGATTGCCAGTTCAATCTCACTGGGATAAATATTGAAACCGGCGGAAATGATCAAATCTTTGGCGCGACCGACAATCGAAACCACACCTTTCTCATCAACCTTTGCAACATCGCCGGTGATGAAATAACCGTCTTCTCGAAAGGCCGACTCCGTGGCTTGAGGATTCCGCCAATAACCGCTGAATACATTAGGTCCCCTGATCTCCAATGAGCCTGGTTCCCCATGTTTGAGCGGCTTACCGTCGTCATCGCAGACCCGCAGCTCAACATTCGGCAGAGGCAGTCCGACCGTCCCGCCCCGTCGACTGCCATGCAACGGATTGGATGTGATCATTTGTGCTTCGGTCATACCGTATCGCTCCAGAATCCGGTGTTCAATCCGCTCTTCAAACTCTGCGAATGTGTCCGGCAGCAAAGGTGCGGACCCTGAAATAAACAGTCGTATTCCATCAGACGATGCTCTGTTAAACCCCGCTTCAGACAACAGTCGCGTGTAGATGGTCGGGACCGCCATCATGACGGATGCCCGCGCAAGCAGTTTGATCGTCTGAGTTACTGAGAAGCTGGGTTGAAACAGAATGGTTGATCCATTCAGTAGTGGCAGATGCAAGCCAACGCAAAGTCCATGAACATGAAAAATGGGCAGCACGTGCAGCAATCTGTCGTTCTGCCGCCACTCCCAGATCCGACTCAGACCGATCGCGTTTGAAGTAATGTTTTCGTGTGTGATCATTGCGCCTTTGGGCCGCCCGGTCGTCCCGGATGTGTAGATCAGTAGAGCGGTATCACTTTTCTTTCTGACCACCGCTTTAAAACTGTCGCTGAATGTGGCGACATCTTCCAGCAAGGTACCCGATCCATCGGCCTCCAGGGTCTGTACCAGACCGATCCGGAGTTTCTTGATGATCGGATGGGCCGCCCGCATCCGCTCTGATCCGCAGACCAGAAGCGAAGGTTGGGCATCATTCAGGAAGTGTTCCAGCTCATGCGGCGTATAGGCGGTGTTGAGCGGATGGAAGATACACCCCGCTCTCAGACATGCTAGGTACAGAATGACAGCCGCGGCAGATTTCGCAACCTGAACGGTAACCCGATCGCCCGGCTGTATTCCGAGTTCGCTCAGTTTATTGGCGAGTTGAGCTGACCGCCGATTGGCTTCGATGAACGTAACTGCTGAACCGTCCGACAGTTCCAAAAAGGTCTGTTTCGACGAATTTCTGAGCGACGGTTCAATCGCTTCAAAAAAATTGTAATTCTTCGACATGTGCGTGTTATATGATGTGCCGATGATGAGTGTTAACGAATTTCGACTGAGTATTGATGGCCGCGACGGGTTCAGCTGAGTCTAAAACCAGACGAGATGGTGTTCCACAGTGGAACTATCGGCCTGATGTCCCATTGGTGGTTTCACCTTTATTCGAGTGGCCTTTGCGGCCACTGAAAATTATGAACTGGTTCTGGCGAAGTTGGTTTCCTATTTCTGAGAAGTTGATTATCGTTTTAGTCGCGTGGATTTCCTGGACCTACTTTCAGCCACCGTTGGAAATGTCTCGGCACTTCAATTTCGATTGGGTCGCGTTGATGTGGCTGCGAAATTTCATTCTGATGGTGTTGTTTGCAGGTGGTCTTCATCTTTACTTTTATGTATTCCGGCTGCAAAGGGAAAGACGTCGGTATGACAGTCGAGATTTTGGTAAAGGCCGTCCCTATACGTTTCGCAACCAGGTTCTGGACAATATGTTCTGGACGATTGTCAGCGGTGTCACGGTTTGGACCGGCTATGAGGCACTGCTGATCTGGGGATTTGCAAACGGTCATATCGAAATTCTTGAGTGGTCTCAAAATCCGGTTTGGTTTATTGCGATTTTCCTGATTGTGCCCATTTGGGAGACCTTCTACTTTTATCTGATTCATCGATGGCTGCATTGGCGACCACTGTACAAACTCGCTCACCACATACATCACCGAAATACCAATGTCGGACCATGGTCGGGGCTATCCATGCATCCGCTTGAGCATCTGATCTTTCTGGGTTCGGTACTAGTTCACTGGATCATTCTGTCTCATCCGCTCCACGTTCTCTATCATCTTCAGTATTTCTGTCTGACGGCTGCAACCACACACTGTGGGTATCACTCGATTGCCAGTGAGCGCCATCAGGTACTTTCCCTTGGAACTTTCCATCACCAGATGCACCATCGGTTCGTTCACTGCAACTATGGCGGGTTGGAATTTCCTTGGGATAAATTCATGGGTTCGTTTCATGACGGTACGGTACAATCCCATACGAAACTGAAGGAGTATATGCGTCAGCGCGCGCTGGACCTCAGATCGCGGTCCCGTTGAATGATGTGTTTGAAGTTCAGACGAATGTCAGAACAGTGCCCCAATGTCTGCGACGCCAGATTGGGATGACCTGCCCCTGGCTGAATCAGAGAAAGACTCAGACCGACCTCCACCCGATTCATCGGCCAAGTCCGCCGTTCCTCATCTCAATTGATCAATGTCCGCGATAGTCCAAAGCAATTCAAAAGTCAGCGAAGACAAATCCGAACGCGATTCAGAGTGTTACAGAAGCCGTTTTCGACCGGTCCGTCGTCTGATGCAAAAAATTGCTTCCAGCTCTGAACAGACAAAAATCAATCTGAGATAATGGGTGCCGTCATAAGATCTGAATGCGGGAACGGTGCGGATGGATCTGCGCGCCATTGAGGTTCGACGGGTGCGTACGCCAGCCGAACGACGGCGCTGGGATGAGCTGATCGCCCGCCATCACTATCTGCCTTACCATGGGCTGTTCGGGTGCGCCATGTAACGGCGCTGGGTGAGATTTGGCTGGCGCTGGTGGGCTGGCAGGGTGGCGCCTTCAAGGTCGGCGTGCGCGACCGCCATAGACGGCAATGTGATCTGTGGTGCTTCCAATATGCGCGGTGAAGATCGCTACACGCTGGTGGCGGTTCGAGCAGGGCGTGGAACTGGTGTGCATGGTCGTCTGGAACACCGCAGCTGTGAGGTGGCCGACGTGAGTAGTGCCGAATGGGACGGGTACTGTGCGTTGCATAGCCGCCGCCAGGCGTTTCGCATCAAACGGTATCGCGAGATCATCAGGTGTTAGAAAGACGAGCGGGAGACCGCTGTCAAGTTACATTCAAACGGGATGTGTTGACCCGCAGATCATGTGTCTGAGAGATTATTACTTCGAAATGTCGGTGACGGATTATGGTTTCATAATGTGCTTAATCAGGAATCGGATATCTTCAATTGTATTGAACGTGTAGCAATAATCGCAGTTGCGCCACAGCTGTTCCAAGTCGTTCTTTCTCGCTATCCACCCGCCACCATCAACCACATTAACAAAAAAACGAGTTCTAGCAATACCTGTCGCAGATTGACTCAAACTCCTGCTGACCCGAGACCTGTTTGATGACAGTATGGAGGAATACATTTGGCTTTGTTCATTTGCTTTTGTTGTTTGCCCTGACCCAGTTGTCAATTGGTACGAAACCATTACCATGATTTGGGGGTTGGTAATATTAGGAATGGCCAAATCCACTTCTTTATTGTCAACCAATTCAACGGGACCTTTTTCATAGGAATATCCACATTCGTTGACTATATTTCCTACTTTCTTCTCCAATTGAAACCCCATTTTCGATGAATAGGTCGCAGACATTGAGTTTCTTGCCACTGCACTCATATATGCCATATCTTTTAGGCTATTAATCCAATCACGTGGCAGTGCGAAACTCTTTCTGACAAATGCTGGCACAAAAGATGGTTCGTTGTTGGGATTAACCAAGAATGATGCAACTCGTCGCCTAATTTCGGCGTCTGTTTTTATCTTATTAATCGGAGCTCCGTCAAAAACCGATGCCACAATCCGTTTTAGTTTTTCTTCCGAACCCCCTGCCATCGCTATAACCATCTTTAACTTATTTTGACCTTTGTCATCCTTTAAGTAATCAGCAAGAACATCCACAGCGGGGCGATTTCCATTTTTTGTTTCCGATAGAACGGACTGTTCTGCAAGCTCTAGAATCTGTTCTTCGATTTCACTTTCAACCTCGGGAAAATTTAGAAAATAACTCATGTTGTCAAGCAGATTTTCGAAGGATATTTTCTTCATAGTCAACGTTTCTCATTGAAATAACTTTTCCAAGATGAACTGACAGATATTCACCGTTCGCACCCACTACTCTTGATGCCTGGCTGTATTTTTCATTTGATATATCAGCGTAATCGCGATCAATCTCCGCGCCGATATACTTTCTGCCCATTTGTTTTGTAGCAACCGCCGCTGAGCCACCACCACAAAATGGATCAAATACAATGTCGTGTTCATCCGTTGACATCAATATGAGACGTTCCACAAGATGGACCGGAAGCTGGCATGGATGATCTGATATTCGTTTGCTACTATGCCGGACGCGATGTATGTCACTCCATACATCGCTGATTTGATATCCAAATGGATGGCGAAGATGTTCTTTACCACCATAGTCTTTCAGGTATGATTTACATTTGGCGCATTTTTGGTGAGGTGTACGAATATCATAGAATTTACTGCTCTTTGTCTTGGAATAAAACAGAATTCCATAATGTGCCGGCTGCAGTGTTTTACCTAAAGGCTGGCCATTGGAATTCCATGCAATCCAATGCCTGAATTCCAAGACTTCATTCAATATGGGTGTCGTGTATGAAAGAAGTTTTGGAATATTGTACAAAAATAGAGTCCCGTCGTTGCGCAACACCCTTGTACACTCAAGAATCCAAGATTTTGTCCAATCCATATACTCTGAGAAGTCTAGATTGTCCTTATAGGATTTGTACTTTTTACTGAGATTGAATGGTGGGTCGGCGAAAATCATATGAACTGAATCATCATCCATTGATCTCATCAAATCCATGCAATCTAGGTTGTGCACCTTGCCTGTAAGTTCTTCTATTTTTGACATTTTGTTACGTTTTGTCTGCAATGGATTCATCGTAGTGAAGTTCATCACTTGCCGCTCGCTTAACGGAAATGTTACATTACGAAAATAAAATTTTGCGATGAGTGGTTGCGTCGGTCAGAAAGTTCGTTGATATATCAATACAGGTATATTTAAGAATTTTGTCGTCAGTCAAACTGACCTACTGAATGAATACGCTTCGTGAACTTATTTTCGCCAACAGAGCGAAATTGATGATGAATTACATTTTTTGTCACCGACGACATTGAATTCTTCAACTTTAGCTTGATCACTTGACGAATCTCGGATGCGATAGACAGAAATATTCTCCTGAATTGAGGCTAATATTGACCATTTGGTTTCATCTTCGAGTTACGCCAAGTGCGTATCAGCACTCCAGTTCGTCACTCCTGTCCATATTTTATTAGAAATACTAACCCAGATCAATCCTGTCGGTTTGTATCGCACGACAATTCAATAGTTAGTGTCTGCCAGAAAACCCCCATTTTCGCATGAAATGTCCGGCGATGTTGATTTTATGAAGCCTCGAATCGAGAAGAAAATGGATGGCTGAGGGTTCGGGGCGAGAAGATTTCTGAACATTCGGTCGTTTTGCGCCGATTGGCACGCTTTTTCCGTCAGTCGGGCGGCGAATGCCGAATTCGGCCCATAGGACTCCATCCAGTCGCCTGGCGGGACCGGTTCAACACCCCTTTTGGCCAACCGCCGCCGTCAGGCGGCCCGCTTCAGCTTCCGCCGCTCCCGCGCCCGCAACTCGTCGCGCACCATCACCCCATACCGATGCACGTTGTAAGCCAGCACCGACAGCGCCACCGTGCGCGCAAAGCCCGCCGCACCATGACTGCGCACCCGCACCAGACCCCGATGCCGCAGACTGTTGATCGCCGACTCCACCGCCGGATGCTGACGACGCGCCTCGCGGAACCACTCCTGCCCCTCCCGCTCCCGCACCGCCTGCGAACGCCGTCCCTTGACCGGCAGCACGCAGTAAGTCAGCAGCTCCTGCAACTGCCGCTGCACCGCCGGACTGTGAAAGCCGCGGTCGAAACTGCATCGGTTCAGATCCGGATGACGCCGCAGCGTCTCCTTGATCACCGGCACCGCATGGTCCACATCACCGCCCTCCCACATCACCTTCTGACACAGGATCAGCTGATGCTGATCTTCGACGATGCACACCGGCACCCCCAACTCCACCGCCACCCCCGCTTTGCCCTTGACGATCCACCGAGTGTGCGGCTCGAACACCGAAAAGATCTTCTCCGAGTGCGGAATCTGCTCGCCGCGCTGCAGCCGCCGCACCACCTGATCCGACAGCTTCTCGGCGTAGCCGAGGAACGTGACCACCTCGTCCAGCAGCGCACCCGACACCCCCTGCCGCATCAGCTGGTCCCGCGTCTCGCACACCCGTGACACCACCCCGTCGCACCAACTCAGATATTCTTTCAAAGCCGCCGGGTCCGCCTTCGCCTGCTTCGCCTGGCGGATGCCGTTGTACAGACCGCGCAGCTTTCGCTGCAGATGTCGGTACTGCCGCCACCCGGACACCTGATGACACGCCTGCGCCTGATGCATCAGACCCAGCAGCCGGCGCGCCGCATCATTCAGCAGCCCGGTGTCGGTCGGATAATGCACGTCCGTCTGCGCCACGAATGAATCGCAGCGTCCTTTCAACGCCTCGCCCGGCTGATGACCCGCACGCCGGTGCGCCGCCTCCACCACCAGCGCCGACACCTGGTCCAGCAGTTCCGCACTGAACAGATTCACATTGTCCACCACCTGCTGCAGCGTGTACGGCGGCTTCATCAATGAACCATGACCCATCATCCGCTGCAGGTCCACATGGTTTCGCA
The DNA here is from genome assembly GCA_965205205.1 of Arenicellales bacterium. Classification (GTDB taxonomy): domain Bacteria; phylum Pseudomonadota; class Gammaproteobacteria; order Arenicellales; family JAJDZL01; genus JAJDZL01. The sequence continues at coordinate 1,134,072 of CBDBFX010000002.1, read as the reverse complement.
CCTGATCATGCAGGCGATCGAAATCGCAGTTCAACGCCTGCTTGACCACCGCCATCACCAGTCCCGGCCACAGCGCCATGCCCGGGCGACCGTTGTTCAGGTCCACCCCCGGCAGCGCCTCCGTCTCCAGCAGCGCGAACAGCCGCTCTCTCACCTGCGGGTCGCGATACAGCGTCTGCAGGCCCAGCAGCACCGCCGGCATGTCGTCTCTCGAGTGGTGGTCGATCTCAATGGCCGTGATGTCAATGCCGCCCAGTTCGAGATTCGGGTTGATGATGTCTCTCATTGCTTGTCTGCCTGGCGAAGATTGGGTGAAAAGTCGGCGAATCGGCTGAAATCGCCCCTTTTTCAGGGCAAAAGGCCAATTCTTCGTTCACAATTATACGATATTATTCACATGATATCAGATAATTATCTCACTTTTTCGAGTTTTCTTGCAGACACTAGTTAGTGTCAGCCAGAACTCCCTCCAATTTTCGCATGAACTGTCCGGTGATGTTGATTTTTTGAAACCTCGAATCGAGAAGAAAATTGACTGTTGAGGGTTCGGTGCGAGAAGATTTCTGAAAATTCGGCCGTTTTGCGCCGATTTGCACGCCTTTTCCGTCAGCCGGTCGGCGAACGCGGCCCACAGGCCTCCATCCAGTCCCCTTGGCGGGACCGGTTCAACACCCCCTTTTGGCCACCGCCGTCAGGCGGCTCGCTTCAGATGCCGCCGCTCCCGCAACTCGTCGCGCACCAGAACCCCATACCGATGCACGTTGTAAGCCAACACCGACAGTGCCACATAGTCGGCGATGCCTGTCAATATTGACTGCGTTGGCTATAATTCCTGCGAGGCTCCTGTCATGCTTCAGGCGAACCCAATCAGAAATTACCCCTGAGCGACTGAACAGGAAAAAAATCGTGAATCAATGATTGTATCCCACCTTCAAGACTGGCTTGAACTGCTGCTGCGCTGGGCACACCTGATCGTTGGCATTGCTTGGATCGGCGCATCTTTTTATTTCAACTGGTTGGAAAACCGCCTCAATAGGGAGCAGTCGGCGGACGCTTCAATCGCAGGCGACTTGTGGGCCATCCACGGCGGCGGATTCTATCACGTGCAGAAATATCAGGTCGCACCTGCCTCACTTCCGACGCAGCTTCACTGGTTCAAGTGGGAAGCCTACTTTACGTGGATTACTGGCCTAGCCCTGCTGGTCCTGATTTTCTACCTGAATGCCAACGTTTTCCTGCTCGATCAATCGATCGCGGGTCTTGCACCCTGGCAGGGGGTCGTCATTGGCCTGTCATCTCTGACCGTTTCCTGGATCTTTTACGATCTGATGTGTCGCTCAACATTTGCGAACATGCCTCGTCTTCTGGCACTGATCATCTTCGTTTACTTCTGTCTGCTGGCAATATTCCTGTGCAACACATTCAGTGGCCGCGGGGCATTCATTCATGTTGGTGCGGCGATTGGTACCGTAATGGTGCTGAACGTAATGGCGGTCATCATTCCATCGCAGAAATCTCTCGTTCGGGCGATGCAAAGGGCGACTGAGCGGGACGCGGCACTGGGCCAGGCGGCGCTGACCCGTTCGCGGCACAATAACTATCTGACTCTGCCGGTGCTGTTCATCATGATCAGCAGCCACTATCCGTCGACTTTCGGCAGCGACTGGAATTGGCTGATTCTGATCGGTATCGCATTGGCCGGAATTGCTGTCCGACATTACTTCAATGTACGTCATCTGGCAGGAACGAAGTGGTGGCTGCTTGTGGTCGGATGCGGGATTCTAGTTGCGACCGTAGTCTTGACATTACCGGAATCCAGATTGAACACGCATGCGGTAAAATCAATTTCAGTCAATACCGTACGCGACATCATTCACGAGCGCTGCACTGTCTGTCATTCTGCTGCGCCCGTTCATGTTGACTTTCAGGCGCCACCGGCAGGAATTGTGATGGATACAGATGAACAGATCGATACGCTCGCATCTCGCATATACACCGCTTCGGTGGCAACTCGATCCATGCCCATTGGCAATCTGTCCGCGATGACCGATGATGAACGACAGATCATTGCCGTCTGGTACGCTCAGCTGATCGAGGGTAAGCGATGAGTAAACTGACAACGCACGTTCTGGATCTGGTACACGGCCGCCCCGGACGAGGAATCAAAATCGAGCTTTACCGCCTGCGTACCGATCAGACGTCCAATGCAATCGATCGGGTACGGGTCGCATCCGCCACAACCAATCACGATGGACGGTGCGATCAGTCCCTGCTGGAAGGGGATGCGTTCACAGAGGGGCTTTACGAGATCGTTTTTCACGCCGGCCCTTACTTTGATTCGCTGGGCGATGGGCAGATTGAACCGAAGTTTCTGGACGAGATCGTCATTCGATTCGGAATTTCTGATTCGGCGCAGCACTATCACGTGCCACTGCTGCTTTCTCATTATGGATATTCAACTTATCGTGGCAGCTGATGCAGGCTCAGCACACCATTCGATTTCTGTTGGGTGACGAGCGGCGGATGCTCGGTAATCTGTCGCCGACCATGACTGTGCTTGAGTATCTGCGAAAAATCGAGCGCATGACGGGCACCAAGGAAGGCTGTGCAGAAGGAGACTGCGGTGCCTGCACGGTGGCTGTGGTCGAGAATGTCAATGGAACTCTTCAGTACAGAGCGTGCAACTCATGCATCATGTTTCTGCCGGATCTGCATGGACGGCAGCTGATCACAGTCGAACACCTCAAAGACAGGAACGGCCGGTTGCATTCCGTTCAGAAAGCGATGGTTGATCAACATGGGTCGCAGTGCGGATTCTGTACGCCGGGGTTCGTGATGTCCATGTTTGCGATGTATCACAGCGGTTGCAGCACCGACAGGAAGTCCATTGACGATGCATTGGCCGGGAACCTGTGCCGCTGCACGGGTTATGCACCGATCGTACGCGCGGTACGACAGGTTCTGAAAGATCGAGAAGCAGATCAGTTCGACGCAGTCGAGCAGCAGACCCGAAGTGCACTGGCGGACCTTGATGCAACCTCTTCGATTCACCTGAAATCGGACCGACAGCGTTACTACGCGCCAGCCACAGTTGAGGAACTGGCTCAGCTTCTGAAAGCGAAACCCGCCTGTCGGATCGTTGCCGGTGCGACTGATGTTGGACTTTGGGTGACCAAGCAGGGGCAACAGCTGAACGATATCGTATCTGTGTCAGGCGTTGCGGAAATGCGAGGCGTGACCGTCGGGCGTAAGGTCATCAGAATTGGTGCTGCAACGCCCATTTCCGAGGCGATGGGTGTGCTGTCAGAGTACTATCCGTCATTGAATCAGCTGTTCAGACGCTACGGTTCGGTACAGGTGCGCAATCTGGCGACGATCGGCGGCAACGTTGCGAACGGGTCCCCCATCGGTGACTGTCTGCCGGCCCTGGTTGCACTGAATGCCAAATTGATCATTTCCAGAGATTCTGGTTCCCGCACACTACCGATTGAGAAATTTTTCATAGATTATGGCCGACAGGACCTGAAACCTGGCGAATTCCTGGAGCGGATTGACCTTCTCCGCCCCCTGCCGAATCAGGTTTTCAGAGTCTACAAAATCTCCAGGCGATTTCATCAGGACATCTCCGCGGTGTGCGGCGCATTCTCAATCACCATGGGATCCAACACAATTCAGTCTGCGCGAATCTGTTTCGGTGGTATGGCGGCGACGCCAAAGCGGGCCCTCTCCTGTGAACGGGTGCTGACAGGAACGGACCTGACCCGAGACGCGGTTAAAAAAGCCCAAAACGCTTTGAGTGAGGATTTCGAGCCCATTACCGATTTCAGAGGCAGTGCTGACTATCGGCTGCTGGTCGCCAGAAATTTGTTCGAAAAGCTGACTTATGATCTACTCGGAGAGGGTCCAGACAGTGTTTGGGAGACATCATTCAATGGCTAAGTGGTGGACGAGGTCTTCGGGGCCGGCGAACGTATATCGGCCCATCGCACATGACAGCGCCTTGCGTCACGTAACGGGTGAAGCACTTTATATTGACGATTTGCCAGAACCCAGAAACCTGTTGCATCTGTGGCCGATGCTCAGTCCGCATGCGGCCGCTCGAATCACCGCGATGAATACGCATCGGGTCAGGGAAAGTCCGGGCGTTGTTGCCGTGCTTGACGCGCGTTCCGTGCCTGGTGTCAACGACTGCAGTCCAACGATCGGTGATGACCCGGTGTTCGCCGACGGACAGATCGAGTTTGCGGGGCAGGTGATACTGGCGGTCGCAGCTGAGTCCGAACAGGCGGCGCGTTATGCCTGCAGTCGGGCCAGCATCAAGTACGAACTCAAAGATCCAATTTTGACCATTGAACAGGCGCTTGAGCGCGGATCCTTCGTACTGCCGTCCTCAACCATTCGCCGCGGCAATCCGGAACAGGCCATAGCGGCAGCGCCAAATCGACTGGAAGGTGAGTTTCGCAGTGGCGGCCAGGATCACTTCTACCTTGAAGGTCAGGCCGCCATGGCGGTGCCCCGCGAGGACGGGGATCTGGTGATTTATTCTTCCACCCAGCATCCTTCTGAGGTTCAGCAGCTGGTTGCCAAAGTACTGAACAGGCCGCTGAACGCGGTGACGGTGGAAGTTCGGCGCATGGGTGGTGCATTTGGTGGCAAGGAATCGCAGGCGGCGCAATGGGCCTGCATCGCGGCAATAGCGGCGACGGTGACTGGCCGCCCAGCGAAATTCAGGCTGGACCGCGACCTGGATATGCTCGCCACCGGCAAGCGACACGATTTCTTATACAGCTACTCAGTGGGGTTTGGCGACAATGGGAAAATTCACGGTCTGATTGTTGATATGGCGTCGAGATGTGGGTATTCGGCGGATCTGTCAAAACCCATCAATGATCGCGCGCTTCTGCACGTCGACAACGCTTATTTCCTCAAGAACATTGCCGCCACGACGCGGCTCTGCAGAACCAATACCGTATCGAATACAGCCTTCCGGGGGTTCGGCGGTCCGCAGGGCATGCTCTGCATCGAGCGGATAATCGATGAAATCGCCTGTCATATTGGTGCGGACCCGTTCCACGTACGATGTCGAAACTATTACAGACATCAATCTCGAAATACCACACCATACGGCATGAAGATCACCGATTTCGTTCTACATGAGCTGAGCGCTGAGTTACAGCAGTCTTCTGACTATCGCAGCCGGCGGCGACGCATTCGTAAACTCAATCGGCGCAATAGAATCCATTCGAATGCCGACCCCTTGCGCGGCATTGCACTGACGCCAGTAAAATTTGGCATTTCGTTCACCATGACACATTACAACCAGGCCGCCGCGCTGATTCATATCTATACGGACGGCAGCATTCATCTCAATCATGGTGGAACGGAAATGGGACAGGGGCTCTTCATCAAGGTCGCGCAGGTCGTTGCCGATGAGTTTTCGGTTCCGCTGGACGCCATCAAACTGGCGGCAACCAATACTTCAAGGGTTCCCAATACGTCAGCCACCGCCGCCTCATCCGGTTCGGATATCAATGGGAAGGCGGCGCAGGCCGCCGCCAGAACCATAAAAGACCGGCTGATTGGGTTCGTTGCCGGCACCTTCGACGTTGAGGAACGGAAGGTGCAGTTTGTGGACGGTGAAGTGATCGCTGGCGATACGACCGTTGCCTTCCGGGAGTTGGTCAGTATGGCACATCGCGCGCGCATTTCACTGTCCGCGACCGGGCACTATGGAACACCGAAGATCAATTGGAACCGGGAGCAGATGGTCGGTCAGCCATTCTACTACTTCGGTTACGGCGCGGCCGTCAGCGAAGTGGCAGTTGATCGGATGACCGGAGAGTATCGGATGACGCGGGTTGACATTCTGCATGATGCAGGTCTGTCTCTGAATCCGGCCATCGACTTGGGCCAGATCGAAGGTGGATTCGTGCAGGGTGCGGGTTGGCTGACTAGTGAAGAGCTGTGGTGGGACAGCAGTGGCGTGCTGAAGACTCATGCCCCCTCAACCTATAAAATTCCCACCAGCGGCGATGTGCCGGAGGCGTTTAACGTTGAGATTTGGTCGCGCGGCCGCAATGTCGAACCCACGATCTATCGTTCCAAAGCGATTGGTGAGCCACCACTGATGCTGGCGATTTCCGTATTCAGTGCCATATCTGATGCGATTTCAAGTCTTTCGGACTATCATCGCTGGCCTGTCATCGATGCTCCGGCTACCCCGGAGCGGGTGCTGATGGCGATTCAGACAATGGGTACGAAAGAGGTCTGAGGTCGTGAATTTCAGGAGCGAGATGCTTGGCTGGATGGTGGGTCTGGATCGGTTTGCCATGGTCACCGTAATCGAGATCAATGGCTCGGCGCCAAGTGAGATTGGGACGCGGATGATTGTTACGCAGGAGACGGCATGCGGCAGCATCGGTGGCGGCAATCTGGAATTTCAGGCCATTCACAAAGCTAGGAAACTGCTCACTCAATCACCAGGCCGCCTTCGTGAAACAGAATTCTTGGGTTTGGGGATCACCCGGCAGCAGTGCTGCGGCGGTGCCGTGCAGCTGATGTATGAGGTGTTTTCGGGAAAGTCCGCCAGTCGGTTTATTCGCGAGATGAATCTGGCGGCTGACGAAAGGCCAAGATTTCTAGTCTCCTGCGTTACAGACAATCGGCCGGCTAGGATTATTTCGCGTCGAACAGCTATCGCCGACCTGCCTGACGAAGTCTGGGATTTCACTCGACAGCTGATTTTCGGCAGTACCAAATCCAGCGGCTTAGTGTCTTTGGGAGCGGTGCAGTGGTTTGTAACGCACCTCAATGAACGGCCGACGAAGGTGGTGGTGTTCGGTGCCGGACACGTAGGCAAAGCCCTGATCAAGGTGTTGGCGGATCTGCCCTTTCAGATTGACTGGATGGACCCGCGCCCGGAAATGTTTCCACAGATCCTGCCGGCCAACGCGCGGGCGCGCTCAGCCGATGATCCGTTCGAACTCATCGATCAGCAGCCGGATGATGTTCTGTTCGTCGTGCTGACGCATGATCATGGACTGGATTACGATCTCTGTCTGCACATCCTGAAACAGCGAAAATCCAGCTGGCTCGGTTTGATTGGTTCCGTCACCAAGCGCCGCCGATTTGAACAGCGACTTCTGAATGATGGCGTCGACGCCTTCACACTGAGACGATTGGTCTGTCCCATTGGCCTGCCTGACTTTCGAAGCAAATATCCGTCGGTGATCGCATTGTCGATCGCCATTCAGTTGCTTGAAGTGGGTGGTCGGATGCGGCGCGGTGGGAGATTAAGTGGATCGGATTTTTGTTCAGAGGTGCGGGCATGACCGCCTCACTATTGGAGCTTCGAGGCATAACCAAGGCGTTCCCTGGCGTGCTGGCGAACGATTCGATCAGTTTTTCCATTGCCAAGGGGCAGATTCATGCACTGTTGGGTGAAAACGGCGCCGGCAAGAGCACCTTGGTTAAGATCATCTACGGCTATTATGCAGCGGATGAAGGCGACCTGCTGTGGCAGGGTAACCCAGTCAGAGTGTCAAGCCCGGCCCATGCGCGCCAAATTGGCATCGGTATGGTGTTTCAGCATTTTTCATTGTTTGACGCGCTGTCGGTGCGTGAAAACATCGAATTGGCGATTTCTTCCAAGAAAACAGGGGCGGCGCTCGCGCGCGATATCGAGGAAGTGTCTGCTGCCTACGGTCTGGGTTTGGATCCGCAGCGCGATATTTTTTCTCTGTCGGTTGGTGAACGGCAACGTGTTGAAATCGTGCGATGTCTACTGCAGTCGCCCAAGCTTCTGATTATGGATGAGCCGACATCCGTTCTGACTCCTCAAGAAGCGGACAACCTGTTTGAAGTGCTGAAAAAATTAGCGGATGAAGGATGCGCGGTCCTTTACATCAGTCACAAACTTGAAGAGATTCAGAAACTGTGTCACCATGCCACCATACTCCGGCAGGGAAAGGTGGTGGCGGAATGTGACCCGACGGAAGAGAATACGCGTAGTTTGGCGGAAATGATGATTGGGAAATCGCTGAAACCGCCAACTTACGAGCTGAAACAGACCGGCGAGACAAAATTCATTGTCCGCAATCTCTCGCGAATGGCTGAAAATGAGCGTAGCATTTCATTAAGGGATATCAATCTTGAGATTCGTGAGGGGGAGATATTCGGAATCGCTGGTGTGGCGGGCAACGGCCAGACTGAACTGATGGAAATGCTATCTGGAGAAGTTCGGGTTGATCGCAATTCGACGATCAGTATCAATGGTATTGAATGCGGGCGACGGGGTATCCGCGGACGAAGGGAACTGGGTGTTGCGATCGTTCCGGAGGAACGATTGGGGCATGGAGCCGTTGGCAGTATGTCACTGGTTGAAAATGTGTTTCTGAGCGGTCATCGTCGCTTTGATCTGTCTGGTGGATTTTGGATGAACTTTGCGAACGCACGGCGTTTCGCGCAGAAGACCTGTCATGATTTTGATGTGAGACATGCGGGGATGGACACGGACGCCGGCAGTCTGTCTGGCGGCAATTTACAAAAATTTCTGATCGGCCGAGAAATTCTCCAGGAACCGCTGGTGATGTTGGCATCACAGCCGACTTGGGGAGTGGATGCGGGTTCTCAGCTGGCGATTCACAGAGCGCTGCTGGAACTGGCCGCGAACGGAACGGCTGTTTTGGTGATCTCACAGGATTTGGATGAACTGCTGGAGCTCTGCAACCGGATCGCGGTGATGTTTGCTGGGCGATTGTCCGAGCCACATCCCGTTGCAACCTTGACGGCTGAAAAAATAGGCCTGTTGATGGGCGGTGCCGGTCTGGAAGCCGCCTGAGGTCGCAAGAGTGCGAATCAAACTGGTACCCAGATCGACTCATTCCAGGCGCATGACCTGGCTGACTCCGATTATGGCTCTGGGACTGAATCTGATTGCTGGGACGATTCTTTTTCATCTGCTGGGCTATCCTCCACTGCAGAGTCTGCATGCTTTTTTCATCAGTCCAATCAGTGATCTATATGGTGTCTGCGAGTTGATTGTGAAAGCGACTCCGCTGGCCATGATTGCAGTCGGCTTAGCCGTTGGGTTCCGGGCGAATGTGTGGAATATCGGCGCTGAAGGACAGTTGACCCTCGGTGCATTGACCGGCAGCGCACTGGTCATTTATTTCCCAGACTCGGAGCAAGTCCTGATGTTGCCAGCCATGCTGATACTTGGTGTTTTGGGTGGGATGGCATGGGCCGCGATTCCAGCCTTCCTGAAAACCCGATTCAATACGAACGAAATACTGACCAGTCTGCTGCTGGTTTATGTTGCGATTCTGCTGCTGAGCACCTTGGTTCATGGACCTTGGCGAGATCCAGCCGGATACGGTTTTCCCGAGAGCGTCGTCTTTCCGGATGTGGCTACACTGCCGGTGATTGTGCCGGGTACCCGACTGCATGCCGGAACGATATTTGCGCTTTTGGTCATCGTTACGGGCTGGGTGCTGATGTCCAGAACTTTGGTTGGATTCCAGGTTCGAGTGGCGGGAATCGCACCTCACGCCGCGCGTTATACCGGGGTTCGCGCGGACCGTATGGTCTGGTACGTACTGCTTGGTGCGGGGGGCCTGGCGGGCCTGGCGGGTATCGTTGAAATAACGGGGCTTATTGGGCAGGTGCAGCCGATCATTTCTCCCGGATACGGATTTGCCGCAATCATCGTTGCTTTTCTGGGACGATTGCATCCGGTCGGCATACTGTTTGCCAGCCTGGTATTGGCGCTGTCTTATCTGGGTGGTGAGTTTGTACAGATCAAACTTGGATTACCGCTTGGCATTGCCGGAGTATTCCAGGGGATGCTGTTATTTTTTCTGCTGTCCTGCGATGTTTTGATCAACTACCGGATTGAGTTCAGAAGACCCGGTCGCGGCAGTGGCTCTATGAGGGCCGCCTAATGGAAGCGGTCACGACAGTTGAACTGATTCTGCTGACCGTCGTCAGCGCGGCGACTCCTCTCCTGCTGGCGGCAACCGGTGAACTGGTGGTTGAAAAATCCGGGGTTCTGAATTTGGGTGTCGAAGGTATGATGCTGGTTGGCGCCGTCTGTGCGTTCATCGCAATGTTGACAACCGGCAGTTGGACGCTCGGTATTATTGCAGGAGCTATGGCGGGCTTATTGATGGCTGTACTGTTCGGTGTGCTGACGCTGTTATTTCTGGCCAACCAGGTTGCCTCCGGACTCGCACTGACTCTGTTTGGCATCGGCATCAGTGCGCTGTTGGGCATTTCATTCATTGGTTTACCGATTGAGAAACTGCCCACTCTGGACCTGCCGATTCTCGGTGATATTCCCATTTTGGGACCTTTGTTATTTGGGCAGGATTTTCTGATTTATTTATCGGTGATTATGGTTGTGGCCGTCCATTGGTTTCTGTATCGGTCCAGACCCGGTCTGATATTGCGAGCGGTCGGAGAATCGCATGATTCCGCCCACTCAATCGGCTACTCAGTCGTCAGAATCCGTTTTCTGGCAGTGATGTTCGGTGGTGCGATGGCGGGACTGGGCGGAGTTTTTCTGTCTTTGTCTTATACGCCGATGTGGGTCGAACAGATGACTGCGGGACGCGGGTGGATCGCTTTGGCGCTGGTTGTTTTTGCCACCTGGAAACCCGGCCGAGTTCTGATTGGCGCCTATCTGTTTGGAGCGGTGACCATCCTACAGCTTCACCTTCAGGGCTTTGGTGTCCAGTTACCTGGGCAGATTCTGTCAATGTTGCCTTATCTGGTTACCATTCTGGTGCTGGTGCTGATCTCAAGAAATGCGGCACGTGTGAAATTGAGTGCACCCGCCTGTCTCGGTCGTATCTTTCATCCGCACGTCTGATTGGACGAATCGATACCGTTCAAAGAATGGTCATCTCAGGAGTTGTCGGCGAGCAAAGGATAAAGGATCGATTGCCGATCTGCTCAGACTTCTGACTGGTACCATGGACGATGGGGATCGTTTCAGGAAGCGATTGATCCATAAAATGCCGGTTGTTAGGGAAGCATTGAATTGAACTGGTTTGTTTCCCATGGCCGAAGTTTTATGAAGAGTCTTTGAAAGTGGAACAGGGAAAGTGAGATTAAAAAGTATCATTTGCATGAACGGGTTTTAATGCTGTAAGTTCAGGACAAGGACGCGAAACGGCTGTTGAAATTAGTTCAGGAACTCTGAATTGAACAGATCATTTTCTTCGTTTTAAGTGTGACGTAGTGACAGGGCGATAGCCGTCCGGCTGGGATTACGACCCCCTATATCGAATCGGGCCAATGGCAGACCTGCCCCAGGAAATGTGTGGTCCGGGGGCGGGTCTGCGATCAATCAGTGCATTGACTCAGAATCTGAAAGTTAGCGCCACGCCGCCGCTGAGCGAACTGTTGCCACTGCCGGCCGTGGTGTGGTAAATCGCACCGGATAAAGTCGACCGACCTTCATTCCAGCTCCTTGAACCACCGAATCCCAGGCGGATCGATGTCGGTCGGCTCTCGGTGTTGACCGTTTTCGATTTCAGGTCGCTGGATACCGAGACGCTGCGCTTGGCATTGAAATTGTGCATCAGATCCAGCGAACCGAACAGACCGCAGCAGTCACCCGCACCATACTGGGTGTCGATTCGGACACCATAGCCACCCTGCAGGCCAGATCCATCTTTCATGGCCACGGTCTCTTCCACCGCCGTCGTTGCATCCAATGAGTTGCCATCTTCGTCAACATTCGCTCGGTGCATGTAAGTGGTCCTGAAATCCTTCATTGACACCGACGTCCAGGCCAGCGAGCCGCGCTGCGTAACCGTCGCGTCGCCAAGCGCCAGTTCCGTCGCGGCGCCGACGCCCAAGGCATAACTGGTGCCCTTGGTCGTGGCGTTCACCGTAAACGGCGTTGCCTGTCCCGCAATCGTCTCCGAGGACTGCACCTTGATGTCGTCATACTGGGTCACGCCCAGCCAGCCGTCCAGCACCCAGCCGCCGGCCTGTCGCTTCGACACGCCGAAGCCGGCCCCGAGGCCCGACGCCTTGACCTGTCCGCCACCGGTCACCTTGGCCCGACCCTGCCGATGATGGAGACCGGCCCGGTAAGTGGTGCCATCGTCACCGGGCAGGTCGGCGCCCACCGCAAAACCGGTCGATGACAGCCGGTATGAAGCCGCCTCGCCCAGCGATTTTTTCAGCCGCCGATCACCACTGCCGCCTTCCACGCGCACCCAGCCGGCGTTGCCGCCGCCCGCACCGTCCGCGGAAAACTGCATCGCCTCACCGTTCGGCTCAACCGAAACATTGGGCGCCGCCGGCACATACCGCTCCATCCCACCGCTCAGATCCCACAGCACCGACGGCAGGGACTGATAGACATGGCCTCGCTTGGCCACCTGACGCTCTGTGGCGGGTGCTGTCAGCCCGGTTAACTCACTCTCGAAATTCAGCGAGAAGATGCCGTCGACCGGCTCCGTGATGGCGGCCGTCAGATCCACCTGACCTTTCCAGTCATTGTAAAAGCCGCTTGGCATCGCCTTCAGCGTCAACGAAATCTTGGTGCCATCCGTCAGGTCCGCATAGGTTTTCTCGCCACCCAGTTTCCGGTATCGGAATTTGGTCTTGGCCTTGGTGCTCTCGATCTTCTGGAGACCTCGGAAATTCCCGTTCAGTAGAATCAGCAGATCCGTAGTCTGATCGTCGTCCTGCTCGGAAACTTTCACCGACCGGCTCGTCGTCCCTTCCTTGTGTGGCACCAGCCGGCCCTTGGCGCCGAGCGTGATCGTGCCGCCTCCCATCAGATGAACCGCCGCACCGTTCTTGCCGCCCCGGACCTCACCATCGACGATCACCTGCTGATGGTACATGCCTGCGATCGCCGCCTTCTCATCAATCAGCTTCTTGTCTTCCACATCTGTGGTTTTAAAGAGTAATGGCGTGTCGATGGTTATGGCTTTGAACCCGTACGCATCTCCGTCTGCTGGAGTCTTGCCATCATTATATTGATGCGTGCTGATGAAAATGCCGTGCTTGCCATCGCCGGCCACCACCAGACCACCCTCCACAACCGTTACCGCCACCTTTTCACGCCGACCGCCTCTATAGCGCCTATTCTGGCGGTCTTTATCTGATTGACTCATGTCATCTTGAGTCCCAAGATTCCAATTTTTCCAGCGATGATCCACCCAGATGCCGTGCCCGGTGGCATACAGCTGGCCGGCATGCTTCAGATCAACATCGTGGAGAGTCGTTGCCCGAGGATTTTCAATCAACACGAAAACACCGTCCTTCTTCACCGGCTGAGCCTGGGTGCCAATGCCAGCGCCGGCCTCGATATTCAATGAAATCACTTCGCTGTCATCCCACTCTTCCGCGTCCATGCTATGGATTTTAACGCCGTAGCCAATGTTGCCGCCGATCCGGGCCTCGCTCTGCAACGTCACACGAGTGCTTCCTCCACGTGTGAGATTATCAAAAACTTCAATGCCGATCATCTTTTCATCGGAACCTTGCAACTGCCCATTGAAATTGACCTCGACATCACTCTTTTGTTCGTATGAATCGATCTTGACAACTCCATGATTACCAGATCGAAGAGCACCGGTTGTTTTGAATACGCCTTTCGGTATGTTCAGGGTGACCGGAACTGCCGGCTTATTGTCACCTTGATTCCTGATTTCGACAAGAATTCCCTGCTGATTGGCGGTATAGTCGCCCCTCGAGGTGATATCAACCTTACTGCCATCGGTCAGGACTCCCTTCGCATTCACCCTCAGTCCGCGAATGAGATTTACACTAACGTGGACATCTTCCTCGACTGTCAGTTTCAAGCCGTTGGTGCCATGGCCGACGGTATATAGAATTCCGGTATTTCCTGAACTGGCAAAGGTATCATCATCGTCGCAGGATACCGTCGGTGGTGTTGTTCCCTGTGCGGGCCCACACTCATTCGCCGCCGATGCCGGCCTAGGAGTTAGGATTAGAAGGGCCGCGAAGACGACCGCGAGGTGAATGAGATTCTGGCGAGAGTATCTCTGCCCCCCCCCACGAAATCAATCGGTGCGGAACCGTTCCGGCGAATCCCCTTCACCGCCTCGCGCCAAATGAATGATGTTGATTTTGTCGTCATACCAATCATTGAATATCCTCCGTCATCTGTTCATAAGAACGCCAATTGGTCGCTCACATGGAAAGCTCAAAAATCAAAAACGGTATTTTACTCGATTCAACTCTGTGTGAGGCGATAATCACATGGTCTCCATTTTAAGCAATTCAATTAGAGAACAATCATATAGCATGGATCAGAGATGGGAATGAGAGGTTTTCAGACACACCGGCAGGCGGGTCCGGTTCCAATCGCACACACCGCCAGCATCTCAATCGGCCCCGTACACACGCCCGGGGGCGGCAATACAGATGGCCCACAGCCATGAGTTCCGCGGGGATGGTGCGTCCGACATCGCTGAAAGTTCAGGTCAAGGACGCGAAACGGCTGTTGAAAATCTGCCGACCGACGGACGCGTGGAATATTGATCATAATAATTGGATTAGGTCAGGAATGCTGAGTCGATTGATATGATCAATTCTGTCAAGGAAAATGAGCTGAAGTCTCGCAGAATGTCGACAATAAGATTGCCTGATGATTGTCACTTCCGACTGACGAGGGCTCGGTTTTTTGCGCTAGTGAATTTCGAGTTTTTCAGCGACAGGTGAAGGTTCCCTTTCTTCATTTCGGTGTATCACTTTGCATGTGAGTTTGATTTCAGCATGAAAACGGAAAATTCATTGACGCTGAGAGTATGGTTTTATTATCATAATTCGTGAATGGCCTTAACATTTCTCAACCGGCATCGTAAGTGGGTGTTTTGGAAGAATGGATGAACGCGAAACGAGCAGAAGACGCGGCCGACATTGCAAGATCGGCTGAACAGAACGCACATCGGGCTGCCGGTCAAGCTGAAAGGATTGCGCAGCAGGTGACGAGGCTGATCAAACTGGATGCTCGAATGATCCATCGGAAAACTAAATCGGACTGGGCCGATGCCACTTTGACTGTCTTAACCGTTACCATTCTGAATTTGTTGATTGAATTATTATGTCCTGCCATTTCTCCCGACGAGGTTGGATGGAATCTTGACTTGTGAACTGATTTTATTGGGTGATCTGATTTGCTGATCGCTAGTGTCTTGACACCAAGCAGAGAGGAATAAGTAAGCATGCGACATGTTCTTTTAGCCACCGCAGCGGCATTGGTTTGTGCAGCCGCTTCAATTGGCGTAATTGCAGATGATCCCTTCAGAGTCGGGTTTGTCTATGATGGTATCGTCGAAGACCACGGTTGGTCATCTCAGCACAGCAAGGGACGTCTTGTCGTTGAGGATGCATTCGGTGACAAGGTGCAGACTACATTCATCGAACTCATGTCTGACGGACCGGACACCGAGCAGATCATCCGACAGCTGGCTGCCGACGGTCACCAGTTGGTATTCCCCACATTTGGCAATGTGGAGTCAACCATCCAGGTTGCGAAGGAATTCCCGGACATTTATTTTGAACATTGCTCTGGATACGGGTGCTCAGACAACGTTGTCCCCGACTTCGCACGTTTCTACGAAGGGCGATATCTCATCGGTCGGATTGCCGGTGCCGTTACCCAGTCCAATACGATTGGCTACATCGCTTCATACCCGACTCCAGAAGTTGTGCGAGGGATCAATTCATTCACTCTAGGTCTGCGCAACGTCAATCCAGATGCGACCGTCAAGGTCGTTTGGATCAGCAACTGGTTTGACCCAGACTTGGAAAGTGACACAGCAAAAGAACTGATTGATCAGGGTGCCGACATCATCGTTCAGCACACGAATTCATCGGTTCCTCTGCAGATTGCAGAAGAGTGTGGCGCGTGGGCTTATGGTCAGACGTCAGACATGGCCGCATTTGGTCCGCGGGCCCATCTGACGGCCATTGTCAACAATTGGGGCCCGTATTACGTGGCGCGTACGCAAGCGGCGATGAACGGTAGCTGGAGATCGGGAGACATCTGGAGTGGCATTGGGTCGACATGATCAAACTGGCGGAATTCAATTCGAAATCGTTACCTGCCGAGGGTGTCGCAGACGCTCATGCGACCGTTGCCGGCATTCGTTCAGGAACGATTCATCCATTTGCCGGACCGATCATGGATCAGGCTGGCAATGAAGTGGTCGGAGCGGGGCGCCCTGTTGAGCGACGGTGATCTGCTAGGCATGAACTATTATGTGCTGGGTTTGGAAGGAACCCTGCCGAAGTTAAACCAGTGTTGCTGAATGATTGAATGTCTTAACCACTGCCATATTGAATTTGTCAAGCAGATTTTAGATTGATGCCATTAAGACTGAAAGCGAATCTGGAATTCTAGGTGAGGCCTTGGAACCTCGCCTTGTGAACCGTTTTTATTGAGTGATCTGAATAGTCGATTGCTCGTATTTTAAGACCAAATTAAGGAGAAATGATAGTTATGCGACGAGTATTTTTAACCGCCTTGGCTTTATTGATTTGTACGGTTGGTTCAAGTGGAGCGATTGCAGACGATCCCTTCAAAGTTGGGTTTGTCTATATCGGTCCTGTCGGCGATCACGGATGGACGTATCAGCACAACGAAGGGCGCCTTGCGGTTGAGGAGGCGTTCGGCGATAAAGTGCAGACGACCTTTGTCGAATTCGTTCCTGAGGGTCAGGACGCCGAGAGGGTCATCCGACAGTTGGCCGCTGATGGTCACCAGTTGATCTTTACCACCTCATTCGGATATATGAACCCAACCATCAAGGTTGCAAAGAATTTTCCGGATACTTATTTTGAACATTGTTCCGGATACAAGCGCGCAGACAACGTTGCCACCTACCTGGCGCGTTTCTACGAAGGGCGCTATGTCATCGGTCGGATTGCCGGTGCTGTTACCCAGTCCAACACGATTGGTTACATCGCTTCATTCCCCATTCCAGAAGTTGTGCGGGGAATCAATGCATTCACTCTGGGACTGCGCAGTGTCAATCCAGATGCGACCGTCAAGGTTGTCTGGGTCAGCAGCTGGTTTGACCCGGGTTTGGAAGGAGACGCGGCGAAAGCACTGATTGATCAGGGCGCTGATATCATCGTTCAGCATACGGATTCACCGGCTCCGCTGCAGGTTGCAGAAGAGCGTGGCGTGTGGGCTTTTGGTCAGGCATCAGACATGGTCGCATTCGGTCCGCGGGCTCATCTGACGGCCATTGTCAACAATTGGGGCCCATATTACGTGGCGCGTACGCAAGCGGCAATGGACGGTAACTGGACCTCGGGAGACGTCTGGGGCGGCATTGATGCCGACATGATCAAACTAGCGGAATTCAATCCGAAGTCGTTACCTGCCGAGGTTGTCGCAGACGCTCATGCGACCGTTGCCGGCATTCGTTCAGGAACGATTCATCCATTTGCCGGGCCGATCATGGATCAGGCTGGCAATGAGGTGGTCGGAGCGGGTGCCATGTTGAGCGACGGTGATCTGCTAGGCATGGACTATTATGTGATGGGTGTGGAAGGAGCCCTGCCGAAGTAATCGAGGCAGAGGAAACTGATCCCAATTGAAATCAGGGGCGTTTGACCAACGGCGCCCCTGAAACGTACCGATACTTTTTTTGTCGGCATCCGGCCGTCTGTTTTGAAGAAGGTATCCTGTAATGACCAACTCAGCCAATTCTTCCGCTATCCAGTCTGCAATGGATGCTGCTGTTCGTCTGAACTTGGATCGGGCTGATGACCGCCTTCGTCATCGCATTTGCTATGAGGAGATTGCGAAGCTGAGGAACGGTGGTCTGTGATTCAGCTGCGGGTGAGGACATTGGCATTCTTCCCTGGTGTCTGTTTTCAGGGAAGAACGCACGGGTCGGCCGGATGGCAGAGGGTGATGGACGGAGCGTTTCGAGGGCCCTGTCAAATCATTCCAGCTTGCCAGAGAGCGACTGAACTGATCGCCGTCGCATCGAATTCAGACCATCTGTCATTGATTGGTCAGTTTACCTTCCAATATGGGACGATGAGCTGTCGATTTTGAGGTGTTTACCTGGTAAACAGCAACCTCAATGCCTGATGCGGTCGAAGCCAGTCGCAGTCAATATTGGTGCCATATTGAAGGGTCCTGCCCGCGTCGAGAACACAAGGCTTTCAAAGTTCTCATCAGCGGCAGCCGAATGGTGATCGGATAAACTGAACACTCCGAGGCGAAAGGGCGGTGAGTGTTCTGCAATTTATGACGATAGACGCTATCTGGACCGAGAAGGGTGGCCACAATCAGGCGTACATATGGAAGCAGTTGATGCCGGTCTGCCATCAGTCGGTTCAAGGGTGCGAATCTGAAGTGTAGTGGACTCGACGGTAGTGGTCCTATCAGTTTGGTTGGCACCAGGAGGTGTCCGACTTCATGGTGAGTAACTCCTGTACCCGGGTGGCCAGACATCGGTGGGCATCAACCGCGGCTTCGCTTCGGCGAGCTGGTCTCGGCCGGCTGAGGCGGGCCCCATGTGGAATGGCACATGAGACGGGCCTGGGCGCCACTGCTGTTCGCCGAGGATGACCGCCAGGAGGCGGCGCGGCTCGCCGGTGCGCTCCAGCGTTCCTTCGGCCAGTGCCCGGCGCAAAGCGGCGCGCGGCGCACGGTCATCCGACCCATCACTTCCGCGGCCTGCTCGGACACTTGGGCACCTTGTGTCGCAACACTGTTGTCATCGAACAGTTTCAGCAGCGGTTCAGTCAGTTGGCGGAACAGACTGAGCTGCAGCGTACCGCCTTTGACCTGTTGCAGGTGAAAATCTAAACGTGGTCAGAAACTGAGCATTGGATAGTCAAAGTATCATTGAATTAACAAATACCTATCGTTTATTTGCTTCCAGAACTTCGGGTTAAAACTGTCGCAGGAGTACGGCCTCCATGAAGTTAAGTTTGCGGGTGATTCCATATTGCCAACGGTCGACGCACCGCGACAGGTTATTGTAATGCCGCCGATTCCACACTCTCTGCCCGCTTGCACTTCGAATCGGGCGTGGGTGGCATCTGTTGAGATTCGAGGCTTAGAGACCGGTTGAAACCGGCAGTTGACATCCTTTTGAGCCGCGGCGTTCATCATTCTTACCCGCAACCGTTCCAGGCGAGCGCCTCCGAACCTTTCCCAGCAGAGACCTCCAACATTCAGCAATATCGGCTCGACATCAGCGGCCGATTAATTGATCTGTGACGGATTTTCAGTTTTCTGTTGAAAACGCTCCCGAAACGAGGTACAAGACGCCGTTCATGCCAACTCGCCAGCTGCCCGACCGGTCGGCTGCGCGCGGCGGCCGTTCAGTATGCCACACTTTTATGCGAGGTGAATCCAGATGTCAAGCACAATTTCTTCCCCAGTCCAGGACCGGCCGTCCGATTCCTGGCACGATCTGTTTTTCAGAGCCCATTTTCAACAGCTCCGAGCGGTGCGCACCCTGCTCAAACTCGCCCTGCCGCCGGCCGAACTGAAACTGTATGACCTGCGCACCATCCGCCTCGTGCCCGGCACACTGTTCGACGAGCCGGACCTGCGCGGCTATCAGGCCGACCTGATCGTCGAGGTCCGCCTCCGACACGACGCGCACAGCCGCGTCCACCTCATCTTCGAACACAAAAGTTCCAAGGACGGGCGGGCGATGGAGCAGCTGCTCAACTACATCACCCTGCTGTATAAGAATGGCAGCCATGCGGTCCTGCCGGTCATCGTCTATCATGGGCGTGCCGAGTGGTGTGGCCGGAAGTCCTTCTCCGACTGGCGGCACGCCGAGCTGGAGGCAGGTTTTCTGCAGCTCAACCGCCACCGTCTGCTGGACTTCGAGGCCATCTTCGTGAATCTGCGCGAAGCGGCGGTTCGGCACCGGCTGCGGCAGCTGCCGCTCAAGGAGTCCCTGGTGCTGGAGGTGATGGCCGACATCTGGGTGGCGGATGAGCGGCGGTGTGCCGACTGGGTGGCGCGGGCGCGGCGGCTGACAGAGGCGCTGCGCCGGCCATTCATCAGCAGTCTGGTGAAATACCTGTCAGGAGTGAGACGGTCAGTTATAATTTCGAAGACTAAGAAAATGCTATATGAACAGCTGGCGGCGATGCTAGGAGATAAGAACATGCAGGACGTGATAAGGATATGGGAGGAGCTGCAGCCGGATTCGGTTGCCGAAGCATGGCAGCTCGGTCATGATACGGGACTGGAGAAGGGTCATGAGAAAGGCGTTCAGGAGAATAGGTGCGAGACGGCCGAGCGCATGATTCGTGCGGGATATTCGGACCGGGATGTTGAAACGGTGACGCAGTTCAGCAGGGAGGAGATTGCGAAGCTGAGGAACGGTGGTCTGTGATTCAGCTGCGGGTGAGGACATTGGCATTCTTTCCCGGTGTCTGTTTTCAGGGAAGAACGCACGGGTCGGCCGGATGGCAGGGGGTGATGGCCGGAGCGTTTCGAGGACCCCTGTCAAATCATTCCAACTTGCCAGAGATCGACTGAACTGATCGCCATCGCATCGAATTCAGACCATCTGTCATTGATTGGTCAGTTTACCTGCCGATATGGGACGATGAGCTGTCGATTTTGAGGTGTTTACCTGGTAAACAGCAACCAGAATGCCTGATGCGGTCGAATCCAGTCGAAGTCAGCATTGATGCCATATCGAAAGGTCATGTACGCGTCAAGAACAGAAGGCTTTTAAAGTTCTCATCAGCTGCATATGAAAGGTGATCGGTTAAACTGAAGTTCTGGATGGAAATAGACGATAAGCGTTCCTAATTGCCGATTGTATTCAGCCTAACTTTAGCAGTCTGTTGGGCATGGGTGGTGTCCTGAGGGTCGCATAAGCCAACCGGGGAATCGGATTGGGCAGGTTGGACCGGTACTTGAACGCCGCCAGATACCGGAGTGCGAATTTGCTGCTGACCGAATGATGAGTACTGCGGATGGCCGACTTGACGTTACCGAGCATCGTGTTCACCCAGTGAAACTCAGGCTTGTGAACACTGGCTTTGCCACCGCCGGTGACCACACCGCTTGAGGATCGAAACCGGTCTCGCTCAGGGCGTTGACCAAGCCCTGAATGGTGCGCGAACTGTTCATCGTCTTGGCGGCGCGGGGAGTCGGATTCGTCGAACAGGCAGGTCTGTTTCAGGCTCATGATGGGTGCCTTGATGGGGTATGGAATAGAGTATGTATGATTGTAGTATATGATAATGAAAAGAATATGATGAAATGAATATATCATTCATTTGTTTAAGTGGGAGAGTTTGATGATTATTGACGGGATTGGAAAACGTAAGTGTCTGATAATAGGAGGTCAGGTTGGGCGAAACGATTTTGTCACGATGGAATCAATCCGCACAATATCAATTGCTTAGGACCATCGCAAACGCCTCGCTAGGTGATTGACGGGTATTGGTCCCTTCCTGCCTCTGATGTGTCCTGATTATTGTTCTCCATGAGATGAGCGAATCTGATCACTGCAGCCACTATGGGTCGATTGCCAGGGAGTTGGCTGAGAAATTCGCAACAAAGGCGTCTACATGGGATCGGTGTAGAGAGTATTGTTGGGAAAATGTCGAAGATTTGGCCAGTGCCGGTCTAATGGGCATGACCATTCCGAAGGAGTATGGTGGCCGATCGGCGTCTTTTTATGAAACGGTGCTGGTGATTGAGGAAATTGCCCGTAGCTGTGCGCTGAGTGCGCGCATCATGGTAGAATCGAACATGGGAGCGATCAGTGCGATCATGGCTTATGGCACCGATCATCAGAAGCGATTCTGCGCCCCATTGGTCATAGCTGGTGACAAACCCGCGATTTGCATTACTGAACCAGAAGCTGGCAGCGCCGCGACTGAAATGAAAACAGTCGCCCGAAAAAAGGGGTCAAAATACGCGATCAACGGCGTGAAGCACTGGATTACCGGTGGTGGTGTATCCAAGCTTCATTTGATATTCGCCAGAGTGTTGAATGAACAAGGCGATGATCTGGGTATTGGTGGATTCATCGTTCACTGTGATCCATCCGCCGATATCGAGCCACGGGGATTCACGGTTGCCCGTCGGGAGCGAACACTGGGTTTGTGTGGCATGCCTGAAGCTGAACTGCATTTCTGCGATCTCGAGGTTGACGAGTCTTTTTTACTTCCCACTCCGTCTGGACTTCGCCGAGGTTTTGCCGATCTGATGAGCGCATACAACAGTCAACGGGTTGGTGCGGGAACGATCGCAATGGGTATCGCAGCAGGAGCGCTTGAACATGCAAAACGCCATCTGCTTGCCAGACGTCAGTTCGGTCGACCGCTTGCTGAATTCCAAGGGCTGCAGTGGATGATAGCTGAAATGGATACATCGGTACATGCTTCTCGGTTGCTGCTGTATGAAGCGGCGCGATCAGCTGGCGGACGGGACCAACCGTTTCCTGACGCGTTGCTGGCCGCTAGAGCGAAGATATTTGCATCGGAAACAGCCATCCGGGTTGTCAGCGATGCGTTGCAGATGTTCGGTGCTCGAGGCTATGGTGATCAGGAGCCACTTGAACGGATGTACCGCGATGTGCGAATGTTCACAATCGGTGGTGGGACCGCACAGATACTGAAAACTCAGGTTGGCAGTCGGTTACTGGGCATCAAAGCGCCGCAGACGCGCGACGGGTACCTGCGACAATGAGACCCATAGTAAATGGTTGAGGAATCTGAATCCATATCAATGCCATGATTCGACCAAGTGGTTTTATCCAGCTGAACTTTCCAAGCAGACACCGCATCCGCTCAATTGGATGGAATAAGACCACTCACTCGAATCTCCTGCCGAATAATCCTTAAACGAACTGAGTAATGATGTCTGTAGATGCGAAAAGGTTTGGTATTCGCGGCACATTTTTTGACTTTGTTGCCAATCCGCGCGAAGAATCCAACGCGTTGCGATATTTTGAAGATGGGCTCATCATCATCTCCTCAGGACGGGTGGAATCCATCGCTGCGTTCCCTCAGAGTATTCATGGTCCAATGGGCGATTGTCCAATTCTCGACTATTCCGACTGTCTGATCTGTCCTGGATTTATTGACACTCACCTTCACTATTCGCAAACCCGAATTATCGGCTCACCTGCATCAGGCCTTTTGGAATGGCTTGAAAAATATACATTTCCTGAAGAACTGCGATTCAATGATTCGCAATACTGTGCGTTGGTCGCCAATGAATTTTTTGACGAACTGGTACGCAACGGAACGACGAGTGCGCAGGTTTATCCGACAGTGCACGAAATTTCAACCGATGTTTTTTTTGAAGAGGCGCAGTCCCGCGGCCTGAGAATGATCGGCGGCAAGGTGCTGATGGACAGAAATGCGCCTGCTGGGCTGATGGATGGAAGCGACTGTGGTGAAAAAGCGACTGAGAAACTCATTCGCAAATGGCATGAAAATGGTCGCCAGACTTACTCAATCACCCTACGGTTTGCAGGCACTTCAACCCATGATCAGATGGAATTATGCAGACGATTGGTGCAGAAGTATCCAGAACTGCTGTTTCACACCCACCTTGCCGAAACACTTGCAGAAATAGCATGGACCCTGCGAATTTATCCCGACTGTCCAGACTACTTGGCAGTCTATGAACACTATGGCGTCGTCACGGATCATTCGGTCTTCGCTCACTGCATCCATTTAAGCGAATCTGAAAAACAGCGGTTGACAGATGCTGGAGCGACAGTTGCACTCTGTCCGACATCCAACTCTTTTCTGGGCAGTGGTTTGGTGCCACTGAACCAATTGGCCGATCATGGCATTGGCTTATCCATGGGTACCGATATTGGTGGTGGAACCAGTTTTTCAATGCTGCAGACCATGCACGAAATGTACAAAGTGGTGCAGCTTGGAGATGATCAGGGCATTGATGCATTGGACCTGTTTTATCTCGCAACACTCGGTGGTGCGAAGGCACTGCGGATTGACCATCATGTGGGTAATTTCGAAAGTGGTAGAGAGGCTGATTTCGTCATCCTGGACGCCGGTGGGCGAAAGCTGATGGAGCGGAAAATTGAGAACTCGCAGTCGCTCGCTGAAAAGCTGTTTTCTTACATCATACTGGGTGATGCGACGAATGTCAGGGAGACCTGGAGCATGGGGCGTCGAGTCTACCAGCGAGCTGACGCCCAGTGACTCAGTACAGACGGTCCGTATTGCCGTTCGGTGCCGGTATCAATAGAAACTGGACGTGACTTTTGAGTTGGGCAGGGCAGATTCAACACCGACAACAGCAAGCGCCTCGCCCTGTTCAACCATACCCCGATGACATCTGACGAACGCGATGCCGTCAACTGGAAAATCAATACGCACAGGTGGTGTGTCGAGGTGGCTGATGCTATGAATGTATCCCACCGGTTCGCCAGCTGAGACGCGGATACCGGGGGTGAATGCGGGCTCGAACAGCCCGCGATGTGTCGCGTGGATGTGTTGATTCATATTGATGATCTCGAAATAGGTCGCCGGTTCCTGCCGCGGTTGAACTTCACCGGATAACACTTTCAGGTGGCGCAGACAGTTTCGAATGCCCTTTTCACCGAGTAGCAGTGTTTCCGGGGAAACGCGTCCGTCGCCACCAAGTTCAGCCGCAATCGAAGGTATTTTGTTCCGAGTCGCCGCACCGTTCACGCTACGGTCGTCATTGAAAATTCCCATCATCCAAATCAGTGGGCAACCGAATACATCGGCCAGTTGAAAAATCGTTTCCCGACGCTTCGGGTTGTCATCATAGGTTGCCATGGCACATGGTGAAAACCAGTAGGCCTGGCCACCAGCGTGCAGGTCGATGACAACATCACATACTGGCATCACTGCACTTTCGACAAAATGCGCGATGATCTGGGTTGGGGTGCCATTGGGGTCACCCGGGAAGGCGCGATTGAGGTTGCCATCATCAAGTGGTGAGACCCGGGCGGAAGCATTGAGCGCTGGGGCATTCAGAGCCGGAAAAACAATGATCCGACCTTGAACGTCTTCGACATTGGTTTCGCGCAGGAATTTGACAAGCGAAACCGGGCCTTCGAATTCATCACCGTGCACCCCACCCGTTAGAAGCACGGTTGGACCGGCACCATTGATGATCACTCCTGCAGGGATAGGAATGTACCCCAATGCAGTACGGTTATCGGAATACCTGAGTCGCAGGTCGCCGGAGCGTTTGCCTGGGGTGGTAAAGTCGACGTCTGACTGGATTCGAGTTTGATTCCACAACAGACTGGAATAGTGCTTACTCATCGGTTCTCCTCGCGAACCGTCCGGGCGACTGCAGTCGTATTCGTCGTCCCAGAGCCCGCCTGTTTCGGTTTTTGTTGAATTTCATTGTTCCGTGAAATTGGCAGATTTTGATGGACTCTGGTATGGATTTGATGCCTGTTCGAAATATCATCCACCTGTAAAGATCCACATCAATAGTAACCGATGATGTCACCTTCTGTGGTGACGCCCAACCCGTTGAGCAGACGATTCACATAACAGAAATAGCCCACCACCTGGTTCAGTTCCAATATTTCACCGTCATCGCAGCCAGCGTCGAACAGGGCCTCAATATCCGTTTTGGCAATATCTTCGACGGACACTGTCAGTCTTTTGACATATCGCAGCATCGCCAGTTCCTTACCCTGGAAAGCCTGTTCCGGTCTGTGGACCTTTAAGGCTGACATGATCTGATCATAGCGCTGATCATCGTTCAGCAGTTTTCTCAAATTCGAACTGTGATGGGCGACGCTGTAATCACATCGGTTTAAGACACTGGTGTAGGTACCAGCCGTTTCAAGAAACCAGAACGGAAGCGAGTTGTCGCTGCTATGGAGAACACTTCGATAAAGTGAAACGTGCCCGTGCATCGTTTTCGGTCTGAGGCTGTGAATTCGCATCACATTATCCACAGTCCCATGTGGTGTGCGGGCCGTTTCCAAGGCTTCTTTCGCCTCTCCGGACGCTTCTTCGTCGGATAGCATGCGAATCCAGGCGGTCATTCTCAAGCTTGCGGATTTCAGTTGCGATAGGCGAAAGAACGATTGAATCGCCCGCTGATGTAGGCATCGCAGGTAACCGGTTCGAATCGTGCGACTTCGCCATTGTCGAGAATGGGATCAATGACGGTCTGAGAATCGGGGTCGACAAAGACGACCAGCGAATAGCGCGCTTCACCACCTTTGTTGACGACGAAATGTGGAACAGAACGAAAACGTCCATTCGTCCAGCGGGACAGCAGGTCGCCGATATTGACAACGAACGTACCTGGAATCGGGTCAACCTCGTACCAGTGTCCTTTGACGTTTTGGGCACTGAGACCCGGACCGCCCTGCAGAAGCATGGTCAGGCACCCAAAATCAGAATGGGGTGATACGCCGTACGTACCGTTGGCTTTCTCATCTGCCGGGTAGTAGATTAACGACCCTCTGGAAGTCGGGCGGTTGAAATTTCGGGTGAAAAAACCAGCAGACTCTCCCAACGATATGGCCAGTGCCTGGAGAATGCCCCAGGAGCACTGGTGGACGCTATCGAAAAATGCATTAAGTACCTCGCGCATCCGGACCGGTTCATTCGGCCAGCGATTGGGTACGAGCAGTTGATTTTCATCGCCCGTCAGGCTTTCCCCCAGCTCTTCGTCAAGTCCCCAGACAAAGCTTTCCTTCTGATCGGCACTGTTGTATCCCTCCATCGTTGATTCGCCAATCGGTAGAAAACCGCGATGACTGCCAGACATTTGTATGGCAGATTTTTTTTCTGCAGGCATTGTGAAGAACTGCCTGGCCATCTCAAATGCTGAGCGGATGACATCTGGATCAACACCGTGCCCGGCAACATAGAAAAAGCCGTCGGATTCTGATGCTTTCCGCAGCTGTTTTCCAACGCTCGCCAGAGCCGTCGCAGATTCGTTCTGCAGCGGAGAAATGTCGATGATCGGTATTTTTGTCATGGGTCGTATGGGATTGGGACATGGTGTTCTGTAATGAAACAGCAAAGTATACTTTGTTTGCTGATTGACAGTTTTTTGATTGAGATACGGCTGCTCTGAACCGTCTTTGAACCAAACCGATACTTTCTTGAACCAGATCTCGCCTGAAACATTGGCCATAAAAAATGACTTGGCCGGTCGAATTACCGGAGAGGTGCGAACCGGTGGTTTTGATCGCGGGCAATATGCGACCGATGCCTCGAGTTACCAGATGATGCCATTGGCGGTCGTGCTGCCGATGAATGAGCAGGATGTCGCAGAAACAGTCGCTTATGCCAGACGGCAGTCGATCCCGCTGCTGCCGCGGGGTGGTGGGACATCCCAGTGTGGGCAGACGGTTAATCAGGCGATCGTGCTGGATTACAGCAGACACATGAATCGAGTCATTGGCGTCGACTTCAAGAATTTTCGCTGTCAAGTTGAAGGTGGCCTGGTGCTTGACGAGCTCAATCGATCTCTCAAGTCTCACGGTTTATGGTTTCCCGTTGATGTATCCACCTCGAGTCAGGCAACGATCGGAGGTATGGCGGGAAACAATTCCTGCGGGAGTCGATCCATTCGTTATGGTCTGATGCGAGACAATGTGCTTGCCATCGATGCTCTGTTACCCAGTGGTGAAACGCTGAATTTCAACGAGACAGATCCGAACTCCAGCGGTTTGCACTCTCTGCAGCAACGCCTGCTCAAACTCGGCCGGCGCGAACGAGACGAAATCGACAGGCGTTTTCCAAAGGTGATGCGTCGGGTCGGTGGATACAACATTGATGCGCTGGTCCCACAGGACAAATCGGCCAATCTCGCACATCTGCTGGTCGGTTCGGAAGGCACCCTGGCACTCAGCCGCACGATTGATCTCAAACTCTCCCCGCTGCCACAGAACAAGGTGCTCGGTATCTGCCACTTCCCGAGTTTTCATGCGGCGATGGAATCAGCTCAACATATCGTCGAACTGGGTCCCGTTGCCGTTGAACTGATTGATCGGACAATGATCGACCTGTCTCGAGAAATCGCATTGTATCGAAGCACGGTTGAAAAGATGATTGATGGTGCGCCGGAAGCCTTGCTGCTGGTCGAATTTGCCGAGAGTGATCAGCGCGAGAATTTATGCCGACTTCAAGCCCTGCATGAATTAATGAACGATCTGGGATTTCAATTCACCAATCCAGTAAAGTCCAGAGGGGGTGTTGTTGAAGCCATTGATCGAACCTTTCAGGCATCCGTATTTGAGGTTCGCAAGGCCGGACTGAACATCATGATGTCGATGCGTGATGATCGAAAGCCAGTTTCGTTCGTTGAGGACTGCGCCGTCGAGCTCAAGGATTTGGCGGAATACACGGCAAAACTGACCGAAATATTCAGCCGGCATGGTACCCGCGGGACTTGGTATGCTCATGCTTCGGTCGGCTGTCTGCATGTACGACCCGTATTGAACCTGCGTGAGGAACGGGATATCAAGGCCATGCGAGCCATTGCAGAAGAGTGCTTCGATTTGGTTCTGCAATACAAAGGGTCGCACTCCGGTGAACATGGAGATGGTCTGTGCCGTTCTGAGTTCCATGGGAAGATGTTTGGCGAACGAATGGTCAGCGCGTTTACGGAAGTGAAGCGGTTGTTTGACCCATACGGGATTATGAATCCAGGCAAGATCGTTGACGCGCCAAAAATGGATGACGCGCGCCTTTTTCGTTTTCCACCTGAATATGCCGTACCTGAAATGCATATGGCACTGGACTGGCAGGGATGGACCGGGCAGGGTGGCGGATTTCAGGGCGCCGTTGAAATGTGCAACAATAATGGCGCCTGTCGTAAGCTCAATGGCGGCCTGATGTGTCCTTCCTATCGCGTAACACGGGACGAGCGCCACGTTACGCGGGGTAGGGCGAATGTTCTGCGTCTCGCCATTTCCAACCAGCTTGGTCGGGAGGCCATGACTTCGGATGCGATGCAGGAGGCCATGCAGCTTTGCATCAGCTGCAAGGCCTGCCGGCGCGAATGTCCGACTGGCGTCGATATGGCAAAAATGAAAATTGAAGTTGCCGCCGCGCGGTTTGATGCCACTGGTGCGACCACCCATCAGAAATTGGTTGCGCACCTGCCGAGATTCGCCCCTTATGCCAGTCGCCTGTCGTGGTTCAGCAATCGTTATTCGAAATCGGCGTGGCTGCGAGCAATCTTCGAACCCATCACGGGCTTGACCCGCAATCGTTCCTTACCTGAATGGCATCAACAGCCGTTTCTGAATACCAAACCGGTCGGTTCGCCTTCAGGCAGGCCAGTGGTTTTGTTCGCCGATACATTCAACCGATGGTTTGAACCGGAAAATCTGTACGCGGCACAGGCCGTGTTGGAAGCGGCGGGATACCGTATTTATTTTCTCACTGGAAGTGACAGGAGGCATCCACTCTGCTGCGGGCGCACATATCTTACCAATGGAATGATTGGGGAAGCCAAAAAGGAAGTCGGGCGGCTATTGACCGCCGCGGAACCTTTTCTGAATCAAGAAATACCCATCGTGGGACTGGAGCCCAGCTGTATGCTTGGCCTACGTGATGAGGTGCCACTGTTGATGCGAAACAAAAGCGCCGAACTGCTCCAGCAACACTCCTATCTGTTTGAGGAATTTCTGCAGCGAGATGATCCAGAAATTCGATTTAAACCTTTAAACCGTCGCGCATTGATTCATGGTCATTGTCATCAGAAATCTTTTGACCAAATGAAATTCGTGGAGAGCGTGCTTGCGCGCATACCTGATTTGACATTCAACGTGGTGGAATCCGGCTGTTGCGGAATGGCCGGTGCCTTTGGTTATGGTCGGCGGACCTGGCGCGTCTCAGAGAAAATGGCGGAACTCGATCTGCTGCCGGCGATTCGCCGAGCTGAAGAAGATGTCGCGATTATTGCGGATGGGGTGTCCTGCAGACATCAGATAGAACTGGGTGCCGGTAGGAAAGCGATGCACGTCGCCCGCCTGATGCAATCCACCTTATAGGCTGCGATCGGTCAGCAGTCGGGATGTCTGTCACTTGTTTTCAGGTCGTTTACCGAAGCCGTCTGTTCAATAGCCTTCAAATTTCGGTTTGCGTTTTTCATTGAAGGCGCGGACACCTTCTCGACGATCGCGCGTTGGAATGGTACGATTGTAAGCCTCAATTTCGAATGCCAACGCATCAGAAAAGCTCATCTGCAGGCCTCTCTGTATGGACTGTTTGGCCTGTTGAATGGCGATGGGTGCGTTGGCAGCGATTTTTCCCGCTGTTTCAATGGTCGCGTTCAGAAGTTGTTTGGAAGGTAGCACTCGATTGACAAGCCCCCACTTAAGGGCTTCGGTTGCCGTGAAAGATCGGCCGGACAGGATGACCTCCTTGGCTCGCCGCTCACCCAGTGATCGAGGTAGAGTCTGCGTTCCTCCAGCTCCTGGAATGATTCCGAGTCCGGTTTCAGGCATTGCAAAGCTTGCAGTCTCGGCAGCGTAGAGAAAATCCAAAAGACAGGCGATTTCACAACCGCCGCCATAGGCGGCGCCATTGACCGCTCCGATTGTCGGTACCGGACAGTTCCAGATGGCTCGAACCATCCTTTCGATGTCCAGGTGCTGACGCTGCCATTGTGAATCGCTCATTCCACGACGTTCCTTGAGATCGGCGCCGGAACAGAAGGCTCTCCGGCCGGCGCCTGTCAGAATGATGCACCGGCAGTCGTCCAGGTGTTCTGTTACCCCCTCAAACAACTGATAGAGTTCACGCACCATTTCGGAATTGAATGCATTTGAAACTTCTGGGCGATTCAGTGTTACAACCGAGACGTGTTCGTCGATCGGGCGAATGAGTAGTGTTTGAAACTTGGTGGATTTCATTTTCGGAAGATGTGGTTTCAGTATTGCCGCGACTGATCAGCTCAGCAATCAGACAGACTCGGTTGATTGGCACCCGTGTTCCATTTAGAATAATCGAAATTGAAAGGTCGTTTTGATTGATCGTTCACCGGTGCTTTCCGCTCAGGCGGCCATCAGCGGCCATCCCTGGCTTCAAAGGATGTTGATGACCAAAGACTCCTTTAGCCCGCATACTTCACCGATTTGGATTCTGGGTTGAAATGGCCGGCGACCGCGAGGCTGAAGCCGCGTTTTTCATCCCGGCAAAGCCCGCTCATCGGGACCAGGTTCAAGGACCGTTCGAGCATGACGCCATCCCAACAGTCTGAACGCTTCCTCCTGCCACCGCGTCGGATGCGTCGTCCATACCCCATCGGTCAATGAGTGTCTGGAAGACAATGGCAGCCATGCCCATCGGTGCCAGCATCACCGCCCAAGACGCCTTTGATTTCGAAAACCGCACATTCCCGTCTCTGACCCACATGCATTAATTGCTCTCGAATTGATCAAAATAGAGGCAGCGTAGCCGCCTTTTTTTCATTAATCAGTGAACCGTTTGATCAGTTTGTAGCATAATCAATCATTCGACTATCGTGGTCGAGACGTTGCAAGGGCGGTGAAGGACTGCGTGTCGGGAGCTGTTCGGTGTCCGATCTTTCCATCCAGTGGATACGACCGCCCATGTGAGCGGACGCGATCTGAACGCCTGACTGAGCGAGTAATGGACTTCGAGAAAGACGACGGAGCAGATGAGCAGATGACCATGGCCTGCATGAATACGATCTGCGGCACCATCATTAACTGTCGCCACTTCCTGATCTGGGGTAGAAAATGTCGGTAGGTGTTTTGCCTTTTGCGCTGAACGGAACACAATTGAGTTCTGTCTGAATCAGTCGGCTTGTCTGATAATTGATTCGACGATTCAACATTGCCGATAAAAATGTCTGGCATTCGAATTTCAGTTGAACATCCACTCCCCAATACAGAATGAATCATCAATCTGATCACCAGGACATCCGAGATGCCGTCCGGAAAATCTGCCTTAATTTCAGTTCCGATTACTGGCAGAACTGCGATCGCAACCGTCTATATCCGACAGAATTCGTAGACCAATTGACCCGCGCTGGATTTCTCAGTGCGCTGATTCCGCGCCGCTACGGAGGCGGTGAGCTGCCGGTTGCCGCCGCCGTTGCGATACTCGAAGAGATTCATCGTTCTGGTGGCAACGCCGCCGCCTGTCATGCGCAGATGTATGTGATGGGGACGGTGCTGCGGCACGGGTCTGATGAACAGAAGGAAAAATACCTGCCCGGTATCGCAGCGGGTTCCATCCGACTCCAGGCCTTCGGCGTGACCGAACCGACCAGTGGATCCGATACACTGTCGCTACATACTACGGCGGTCCGCGCCGGTGATCGGTATGTCGTCAATGGTCAGAAAATCTGGATTTCGCGGATTGAACACTCCGACCTGATGCTGCTTCTGTGTCGTACAACGCCGCTCAGTCAGGTTAGTCGGCGAACGGATGGACTGTCCGTGTTATTGATTGACATTCGAAAGATACCGGCATCTCAGTTGATCGTTCGGCCGGTCCGAACCATGATCAACCACTCAGCAGCCGAGGTTTTTTTCGAGAATATGGAAGTTCCGGCGGATGCCTTGATCGGTGAGGAAGGTCAGGGCTTTCGTTATATTCTGGCAGGCATGAACGCCGAACGGATTCTGATCGCGGCAGAGTGCATCGGGGATGCGAAATGGTTTATTGAGAAAGCGACCGCCTATGCGAATGATCGCGTGGTTTTCGATCGCCCAATTGGTAAAAATCAGGGGATTCAGTTTCCATTGGCCAGAGCCTATGCCGATATGCGCGCCGCAGAGCTGATGCTCCGG
Organism: Arenicellales bacterium; assembly: GCA_965205205.1. Taxonomy (GTDB): domain Bacteria; phylum Pseudomonadota; class Gammaproteobacteria; order Arenicellales; family JAJDZL01; genus JAJDZL01. The sequence continues at coordinate 1,101,298 of CBDBFX010000002.1, read as the reverse complement.
GAGGCTGCGAGGCTGTTCGATGACGGTGCCAATCCGGGAGAGGAAGCGAATCTGGCCAAATATCTGGCGGCTGCAGCATCCTGGGCGGCCGCCGAAGCCTGTTTACAGACACACGGTGGATTTGGCTTTGCCGAATCCTTCGACATCGAGAGAAAATTTCGCGAAACGCGTCTCTATCAGGTGGCCCCCGTCTCCACCAATCTGATTCTGAGTTATCTCTCGGAACATGTCTTGGGATTGCCCCGATCATATTGATGACAGAATCCATCAATGACCAGTCCATGCCAGTTCCAGCACAAACACTGAATTTTGGATGTCAACTCTGGCAAAATGAGTGATCGCAGACTCGACTGACCATTACTCGCAGCGAACTTTCATATGATGCCCAACTTGCGATCAGGACTTCAGCACATCAAGCCGCACATGGTTGTGGCTGACCGCAGCGCACTGGCCGGAGTGCGCATCAACATCGCTTCAAATGAAAGTGCATTCGGTGCGAGTGAACGGGCCATTTCCGCCGCCGCCCCAGCCGTCAGACGTATGGAACGATATGCTGAAGGGGCTGAAATGGAACTGTCCGAATTGATCGCCGATCAGAAAGCCCTTGACCCTGCCGGAGTCGTCTGTGGCAACGGTTCAGATGATCTTCTAGCGCGGCTGGCCCGCGCATTCCTACGGCCCGGCGAGGAGCTGATATGCAGCGTTAATGGCTACCAGAAGTTTCCCAACTACGCTTATGCCAATGATGCAACTCCCGTACGCGCGAAAGATCGCGACTTTACGGTTGCGGTCGACGAAATTCTCAATTGCATCACCCCCAGAACCCGAATCGTAATGATTGCGAATCCAGACAATCCGTCTGGCACTTGGATCAACGGTCAGGATATCGCGCGGCTGCAGGCGCAATTGTCTCCTGAAATCCTGCTGATTCTGGATTCTGCCTATCTGGAGTACGTCGACGAAGTAGATTTTGGCGATCCAGCTGCGCTCGTTGAGGACAATGAGAACGTTATCATGACGAGAACATTTTCCAAGATTCATGGACTGGCTGGACTCCGACTCGGCTGGATGTACGCGCCGCCACAGATTGCTGATGCGATTCGAAAAATCGGCCTGACCTATCCCATATCCAATGTCGCATTCGAGTGTGGCAAAGCGGCGCTGGCGGACCGTCAGCACTCGCGTGATGTATTTGAACGCAATCGTACCGGTCGACGACAGTTTATCGAGAGGTTGGAACAGTTGGGCGTCCGTGCCTTTCCCTCTCAGACCAACTTCGTTCTGGCGCAGTTCCCAGCGGAACGAATGGCGGCGTCTGAGCTGCACCGGAACCTGCTGGCACAGGGAATCTTTACCCGCCGCCTGGCGTCTTCGGCGTTCCGCGACTGCATTCGATTTACGATTGGCCTGGAGCAGGAAATGGAAGAGGTGATGCACCATCTCCAGAACCTGCTGAATCGGTCACCAAGAGCCGCCACCCGATAACCGAGACGGTCATGCTTCCGCCCATCCGGGGAACTTCCATAATTGGCGCATTGGAGGATGCTGCTATAGAAACGGTTGTTGCATTACCGGACATCGTAACCTGTGATACGCTTCTGTGGCCATTATCCGAACATCCAAAATTTCAGCTCGTACCCGTCTGTAAAGAAGACGAAGGGGTATCAATCTGTGCGGCGCTTTCCTACTGCAATCATCGCGCGATTCTGTTGATGCAGCACACTGGATTCCTTGATTCAGTCAACGCCATTCGAGCCATCGCCGTGGACTATCAGCTGCCAGTCGTTATGGTGGTTGGCCTGCAGGGCGCAGAGCCTGAGATTCACCCCAGCCAGTCCAGACACGTTGGAATTCGCTCGCTCGGACCGATCTGTGATGCCTTCGGGCTTCGCAATGAGGTGATCGTCGATGACGCCAATGCGGGATTCATCCGCGAACTGATTCAAGTCGCCTATGAAGAGTCGTCGCCTTGTGTGATGTTTCTTCCCCGTTCACCGCGCTGATGTAACCATGATGAAGCGCGACCAGGCACTGGATTCACTGGCTCGAGCATATCCGGACGGAATTGCCGTCGCCGTCTTTCAGACTGCATTCGACTGGATGCATATCAGACCCCACGCGCTGAACTATCTGTGTACCGGCGCGATGGGTCAGGCTTCGTCTCATGGACTGGGTCTGGCACTCGGTGCGCCGAACGAAAAGGTGGTGGTGTTGGATGGCGACGGAAGCCTGCTTATGAATTTGGGTTCGCTGGTAACGGTCGCCAATATGGCGCCACCCAATTTTTTTCATTTTGTAAGTCAGAACAACATGTACGAGGTCAACGGAAAATACCCGATTCCTGGTGCCGCGTTGATCCGATTCGATCAGGTTGCCTTGGCGGCCGGGTATCGGCATTCGTTCTCATTTCATGACATCACCCGATTTGAGGCTGAAATTGAAGGCATTCTGAACCTCGAAGGCCCGGTCTTCGTCTGCATGCATGTCGAGCCCGGTGCATTCTATCCGCACGATTACGTCGCACTTCACAGCCATGAAACCCGAGCCGTGTTTCGAAACGCTCTGCAGAGTCGATTACAATCAAAGCGATCAAGTTGATTTGGCGCGTAGGCGTAGGATGATGTATTGTGAAACTATAGGACCGATCAGTCACCTGTTACGGGATTCAAAATCGCCGCGACTGTATCAGATGAGCTACTCTACCCCGCTTGAACGCGATCAATGATGTTGAATCGAATTGATCAGGGCAATACGCAACACAGGATTCGTCCGCCGAAGCAGAGCCTGCTGTTGACCCGCAAGTCCCCCCTGATCGATATCGCGCAACTGTTATTGCTTGGTGGTCTGATTGCCTGGCTGATCTTTGAAGGGGCGCAGGCCATGCAGTACAACTGGCAGTGGTACAGGGTCGATCGGTTCATCTACCGAATCATCGACGGAGAACTCATTTGGGGACCACTGATGAAAGGTCTCATGGTGACGTTCCAAATCACCGCCGTCAGTATGGTGTTATCGGTCATCATCGGACTGGTTACGGCGCTGCTGCGCATGTCGAATTCGTTTTCCGGCAAACTGATTGCAAATTTCTATCTTGAACTGATTCGCAATACGCCGCTGCTGGTGCAGCTTTTTCTGTTCTATTTCATTGTTGCGCCAATCGCAGGAATTGACCGGTTTTGGACTGGAGTGCTGTGTTTGAGTTTTTTCGAGGGCTCATTTGCCGCAGAAATCATCCGCGCTGGGATCCAGTCGGTCGCGCGCGGTCAGCAGGAAGCGGCCAAGGCGCTCGGGTTCAGCCGCTTCAACATGTATCGGGACGTGGTCCTCCCCCAGGCGGTGCCCATCATTCTGCCACCCATGACGGGTCTGATCATCAATCTGATCAAGCACTCGGCAATCGTCAGCGTGATTGCGGTTGCCGATCTGACCACGGAAGGTCTGAACATTATTTCGGAAACCTTTATGGCATTCGAGATTTGGTTTACAGTCGCCGGGATTTATCTTGTTGTGACTGTTTCACTTTCGTTATTTGTTTCGTGGATGGAATCCAAAGCCATGCGCGGAAGATAACGCCTACTTACAATTAAGGAGAATTTTTATGATGAAAATTAAAAACATTTTCGTGTCTGCGGTTGCTGCTTCTGCAATTGCATTTTCAGCACTGGCGGGTGCCGTTTCTCAGGAACTGGCCAGCGAAAGCGTACTGGAGGAGATCAAAAAGCGCGGCGCGCTGCGGGTCGGCATGTCCACTTTCGTGCCTTGGGCGATGCGGGACAAGCAGGGTAACCTGATTGGGTTTGAAATTGATGTGGCGACCAAAGTCGCCGCAGATATGGGCGTCGAGATCGAGTTCGTGCCGACGGCCTGGTCGGGAATCATTCCGGCGCTGATCGCGAGAAAATTCGACGTGATCATCGGTGGAATGTCCATCACACCGGGTCGCAATCTGACGGTCAATTTCACTGCACCCTACGCACACTCGGGTCAGCAGATGGTTGCCAACAAAGCGCTGGCGGAGGGTTTTGCGGTTGCGGACTTCAATGCCGCGGACGTGACCATTGCCTGTCGCCGCGGCGCGACGCCCTGCAATGCGGCGCAGAAAATCTTTCCGAAAGCCAGTTTGGCCCGCTTTGATGATGATGCCCAGGCGTTTCAGGAAGTCGTCAATGGCAATGCGCACGCCATGATCTCTTCAGCGCCGAAGCCTCGATTCTGGATGAGCAACTATCCAGGTAAGCTGTTCATGCCGACGGAAGAAAATCTCACAACTGGCGACGAAGCGTTTGCGCTTCGCAAAGGCGATCCGGATGCGCTCAACTTCTTCAGCAACTGGATCCTGGTTCACACCAGCAACGGCTGGCTGAAAGAGCGCCACGATTTCTGGTTTCAGGCGCAGACTTGGCGCGATCAGGTCGAGGAGCAGTAAGACCTCGCATTGAAGTGTTTCCCCGGCTTCGGCTGGGGAAACCCGTTTACGGAAATAGCCGCGCAGCATGAACGAAAACAGACCGCCGCCATCGATTGCTGAAGTCAGGCGCGTAACCCTGCTTGACCTGGCGATCATTGGTACGCTGATCGTGGCTCTGGTCTACGTGTACTACCGGGTTGAGCATGTTCTGGTGTATCAGTGGGACTGGGCGCTTGTTTTCCAATACGTGATTCGCATCGACGAGGTGACCGGAGAAATATTTCCGAACCTCTTTCTGAAAGGCGTTGCGATGACACTGCGGCTGGCTTTCTGGGGCACCCTGATTGCGGCTGTGATTGGCATCGTCATGGGGCTGTGCCGGGTCAGTGGCAGTCTGTTTCTGAAATTGGGCAGTCGACTGTATGTCGAACTCATCCGCAACATGCCTCCCGTGGTCTTCATTTTTGTTTTCTACTTCTTCATCAGCAGTCAGATCATTCCTCTGCTCGGGCTTGATCAACTGAAGAATACGGTCTCTCCGGGAACGCTGGTGGTCCTGGAATGGCTGTTCGGGCCGATCGATCTATTCACCAATTTTCTTGCCGGCCTCATCTGCCTGGCGGTTTTTGAAGGCGCTTACATCACCGAAATTGTCAGAGCGGGCATTCAGTCCATTGGTAAAGGTCAATGGGAGGCGGCGCGGGCGATTGGACTGTCACGCTATCATGTGCTGCGCGATGTCATCATGCCGCAGGCACTGAAAACCATTCTGCCCCCGCTCGCCGGACAGTTCATCACCTTGGTTAAAGATTCGAGTATCGTATCGTTGATTTCGGTTCAGGAACTGACATTTCTCACTCAGGATGTGTCCAATACGACCACTCACTTTTTCGAAGCCTGGATGATTACCGCGGCGTTGTACTTTATGATGTGCTTTCCGCTGGCGGTCCTGTTCAGAAGATTCGAGCGGTTCGGCTCGGGCATCCAGCGACACTAGGAGCATTGCATTGATGGATACGGTCAACTCACGTCATTTACCTCCCGACAGCAGGGAGCTGCTGAAGTTCTGTGGCGTCGGCAAATGGTACGGACAGTTCTGTGCGCTATGGGACATCAACCTGACCGTTCATGCGGGCGAGCGCATGGTCGTCTGCGGGCCGTCCGGTTCCGGGAAATCAACGATGATCCGATGCGTCAACTTACTTGAGACGTTTGAAGCCGGTGAAATTCTGATTGATGGCGAACCGGTGAAGAAAGCCCCGAAGTCACTGCAGGTGATCCGCCGCAAAGTGGGTATGGTTTTTCAGAATTTCAACCTCTTTCCGCACATCACAGTTCGCCAGAATCTGATGTTGGGACCGATTCGCAACTTAAAGGTCTCGAAAAAGGAAGCGGAGGAATCCGCAATGCATTACCTCGAAAAAGTGCGGATTGCCGAGCAGGCCGACAAGTATCCGAGTCAGCTGTCCGGTGGCCAGCAGCAGAGAGTTGCCATCGCCCGTTCACTTTGCATGCATCCTGAAGTCATGCTGTTTGACGAGCCCACTTCCGCACTGGACCCGGAGATGATTTCCGGCGTGCTGGATATCATGGTGGAACTCGCCGAAGGTGGCATGACCATGATGGTGGTAACGCATGAGATGGGATTTGCGAAACAGGTCGCGGATACCATGGTGTTCATGGATCATGGCGAGCTTGTGGAGATTGCGTCGCCCAATGATTTCTTCACCCAGCCAAAGAGTGAGCGAACCGAACTTTTTCTCAGTCAGATCCTACAGCATTGACTGCTGTGAAACCGCAGCAGCGATATTCAATTTTCAGTCTGATTGGCGGTGCGCTGAGCCGTCATCAGAACTGGCGGCCCGCCTGGCGTGCTCCGCAGCCCAAGTCCCACTATGATGTTGTCATCATCGGGGGTGGTGGCCATGGTCTCGCAACCGCTTACTATCTGGCAAAGAATCACGGCATTCGCCGCGTTGCGGTCATTGAGAAAAATTGGATCGGTGGTGGCAACAGCGGTCGAAATACCGCGGTCGTTCGCTCCAACTACCTGCGCGATGCGAGCATTCGTTTTTTCGACCGGTCTCTGCAGCTCTACGAGGGACTCAGCCGAGAACTCAACTACAACATCATGTTGAGCCAGCGCAGTGAAGTGGATGTGCTGCTGACCACCACGAGCATGCGTACGATGCGAAGGCGAGCGTTGAACATGAACCGCCTGGGCATTGATTTCAAAATGCTGACCGCCGCCGAGGTGAGACGGCGGATTCCGATTCTCGCGCCAATGGAAAAGTGCCGACTGCCAATACTCGGCGGGTCCGTCCAGGAACGCGCCGGTATTGCCAGACACGATGCCATCGTCTGGGGATATGCACGCGGAGCGGATGCCTATGGCGTCGATATCATTCAGAATGCCGAAGTAACGGCGATTCGCCGTGGTGACGATGGAGCGGTTGGTGAAGTCGAGACCAGCCGCGGGCGGATACGCGCCGCGAAAGTCGCCATTGCGACCGGTAACGAAAATGCCGCGATGGCGAGTCTGGTCGATCTGCGCCTGCCGCTGTGCTGTTTCAATCTGCAGGCCTTTGTGTCAGAGCCAATTAAACCGGTACTGGATGTCGTGGTCAACTGTCCGGATCTGGGGGTGTATCTCAGTCATTCCGACAAGGGTGAACTGGTGATCGGTGGGGCAACCGACGCGCAGCAGGTCTCATTTCGGAAAGGCGGCAAGTTCGTTACGATGGAAGAAACCGTCGCCGGACTGCTTGAACTTTTTCCGACATTCAGAAGGCTTAAACTCCTGCGACAGTGGGGCGGTGCACTGGAGTTCGCACAGGACGGCAGTCCCATCATTTCCGCGACACCGGTGAAGGGATTTTACATCAGCGCCGGCTGGTGGGGAGGATTCAAGGCAATACCGGCGGGCGGGCTGACATTTGCCCATCTGATTGCCCGCGATGAGCCGCATCCACTGGCGGCTGGATTCGCAATGAAGCGATTTTCGACTCTGAACTATCAGTTGGAAGGTGGGACGACTGTACCGACCGACTAAACTATGTGATGCGAAAACCAGTTGAATGCCGCGATGCAAACACATGACAAGCCAGTCATTCGTTCAGATTGGAGCGCTTGACTCATGCTGCTAGTCCCCTGTCCCTGGTGTGGGACGCGTGCGGAAACGGAGTTCAGGTGTGCTGGACAGGTGAAGCCGCCCCGTCGCGAGCTGCTCGATCAAAACGATGCGGTTTGGCTCGAATACCTGTATCAGACGGATAATCGACGCGGATTTTTAGAAGAAAACTGGTGTCACGAAAAGGGCTGTGGCGAATGGTTCACGCTGAAACGTCACACCGAAACGCATCAGTTCGCAGATCCGGATGGCGAGTCTTGAAAGATTCAAACCTTCATAGACTGTCTCAGGGTGGTCATGTCGATCGAGATCAGCCGTATCGCTTTCAGTTCAACGGCCGGAGTCATGTTGGATTCAAAGGCGATACGCTGGCTTCCGCACTGCTGGCAAATGGGGTGGGTGTTTTATCCAGAAGTTTCAAATACCATCGGCCGCGCGGGGTACAGAATCGCGGCTTTGCCGATGTGACGTCTCTGGTTCAGATTGGTGGAGCATCCGAATCTCCGAACATTCTTGCAAGCACCCAACCGCTTTACGAAGGTCTTGTCGCACGCAGTGTCAACTGTTGGCCGAGTGTTCAATGTGACTTCGGTTCGCTGCTGGGTGCATTCTCGCCGATTCTTCCGGCCGGTTTTTATTACAAGACATTCATGTGGCCCGGCTGGCGTCTCTTTGAGCCGATGATCCGACGCGCCGCCGGTTTTGGAAAAGCGCCTGAGCATCCACCGTCAGAGTGCCATCTCAGTCGATTTGAACATTGCGATGTTTTAGTGGTGGGTGCGGGTCCTGCAGGGCTGATGGCCGCACTGACGGCGGCCCGGTCCGGTGCGCGGACGATTATTGTCGATGAAATGACCCGACCTGGTGGCGGCCTCTGCCATAGCAACAGGCGAATTGAGGGGCGGTCGGCACACAGTTGGGTGAGGCAGGTGGTCGGCGAACTAACCGCCATGGATCATGTGTCATGCCTTTGGAATGCGACGGCCTGGGGTTACCAGGAAGGCAACATGGTCTGTGTATTGGAGCGAAATCCGCGGCCAGCGGCGGTTGCCGGCCGCGGCTGGAAAATATGGGCGAAACGGGTCATTCTGGCGACCGGGGCAATTGAGCGACCGATCGTATTTGAAAACAATGATGTGCCAGGCGTCATGCTTTGTTCCGCCGTGATGGAATTGATTGAGTCATACGCGGTGGTACCCGGAAAGAAGGCGGTCATTTTCACCAATAATGACGGTGCGTACCAGCTTCTGCCGCATCTGCAGAAGGCCGGAATTGAACTTGCGGCCGTGGTCGATACGCGTCATTCCACCCATTTGAGATCTTTGATGTCGGCTGAGCATTCGGCGGCTGAGATCCTGCCGGGCCGGGTCGTTCACAAGGCGATTCATGCTCGCAATCGGGTTAAGGGCGCTGTCGTTGGTGCACCAGAAGGTTCAGGGGAGAAGGACGGACGCACCATCGAATGCGACCTCATCTGCGTATCTGGAGGGTGGAACCCCTGTGTGCACCTGTTCTCTCAATCCCGCGGAACGGTTCGTTTTGACGACAGTATCGCGGGATTCGTACCAGACCGTCCGCTGCAGGGTACCCACTGCGCTGGGGCGGTTGCCGGTGAAATGTCGTTGAGTGCCTGCCTTGCGGCAGGTGTGCGAACGGGTTTGAAAGTCGTATCTGAGATTGGTAAGCAGGCGAGGCCGATGACGGTTCCAGCGCTGTCTGATGATGCCGAATCTGAATATCGGATCGAGGCGTTCTGGAGTTCTACCGCGGGGCGACGTCGAACTAAAGCATTCGTCGATCTGGCAGGTGACGTGACCGTTTTTGATCTGATGCTGGCACTGCGGGAAGGATTCACGGAGATTGAGCATTTGAAACGCTACACAACCACCGGCATGGGACTTGATCAAGGTAAATCCGCGAATGTCAGTGCGATTGGAATCATCGCCGACCAGCGGAATTGTCATCCGACTGAAATTGGTACGACGACTTTTCGTCCACCCTATACACCCGTTGAATTCGGTTCAATTGCCGGCAGTCAGAGAGGCGATGTCGTGTTGCCTTACCGACATACCCCGATGACGGAATGGCATCAGGCACGGGGTGCGGTCATGTATGAAGCCGGCGCCAGGTGGCGGCGACCGGGATATTACCCCCAGACTGGCGAATCGATGAACGATGCAGTCAAACGCGAGTGTATTGCGGTGCGTCAGCGGGTCGGCCTATATGACGGGTCACCGCTCGGTAAGTTTGTGCTTCGAGGTATGGATGTGGTGAAACTTCTGAATCTCGTTTACGTCAACAGATTTGACAGCCTGCGCCCGGGGCAGGGCCGCTACGGTCTGATGCTGAACGAAGAGGGACTGATCTTCGATGATGGGGTGACTTTTCGGATTGATGAGGAACAGTACCTGCTCTCCTGTTCGACCGGCGGTGCGCCAGCAGTCGAGCGAAAACTCGACAAACTGATCAATGTTGAATGCCCCGAGTTGGATGTGATCGTAACGCCGGTGACCTCCCAATGGGCGAATGCGACAGTCTGCGGTCCACTGTCGAGGTCAATGCTCGAATCGCTCGACTCGGATTTCGACTGGTCGCGCGAGGCGCTGCCATTCATGCACATGCGAGAAGGAACAGTTGCTGGTATTCCCGCCCGAGTTTTTCGAGTGAGTTTCACCGGAGAACTCAGTTTTGAGATCAATGTGCCATCAAGGTATGGACTGAAGCTCTGGAACCACCTGATGGCAATTGGGCTGGCATGGGATATCTGTCCCGTTGGGTCTGAAGCCAATCATGTTCTGCGAGTTGAAAAGGGTTTTCTGTCTCTGGCGCACGAAGTTGACGGGACGGTTGATCCGTTTGATCTCGGGCTTGGATGGATGGTGAGTCGTAGCAAGATGGATTTCATCGGAAAAAAGGCAATGGAAATACGAAGAAGAAGTCACCCCATCCGACAGGAACTGGTTGGGCTTTTGCCACAGGATTCGAAACGGATCATTGCGGAAGGTGCACCCATCGCACCGCACGATGAACAGGCACCATCAGAGGGGTTTGTTTCAGCCTGTGTATGGAGTGGTTCCTGCAATCGTACGATCGCGCTTGGACTGCTTGCCAGTGGCGGCTCCAGGATCGGTGATACGGTTTTTGCCTGGGATGGTGGAGAACCGGTTCCAGCGATGGTTACACAGCCGATTTTCTACGACAGAAAAGGCGAGAGAATGAGGGCGTAGTGATGGCATATGCGGTAGAGTTCACTCAGCTGAATCAGGAAGCCATGTTTGATTTGCGCTGCATTGGCGCGGAATTGGATCAATTTTTCCTCAGTCTTGGTGTTGAGGAGAAGATTGAGAAAAATCAGCTGACTGTATTTGAAAGTCTGGAGATTCTCAGACTGGGCCCGAGACGAACGCTAATCAAGTCAGTACTCGAAAATGAAAGCCAGATTGAGCAGCGATTGAACCGTCATTTTAAGTACACCAAGGAACTGAGCGTCGTCAATATTTCTGATCAATTTGCCGGCATTAAAATAATTGGTGTTGACATGTTGGAAGTGCTGGCCCATGTGGTTCCAATCAATCTGTATGAATTTCCGCCAGGTAGCGGAACTTCGACAGCCGTGTTTTCACAGGCGGGAATCGTGATTCGAGGTGAGGTGAATTCCTGCTCGGTATATGTCGAACGCAGTTATCTGCATTATGTCTGGCGACGCATGAATGTCTGTGGATTGAAACTGCATCCGACCTTATTCGAAACCCATACAGTCACTGAAACTGATTCGAAGTCCATTTAAGTCGAGATTTTAAAATGACCGCGACCATATTGTTTGATTTTGACGGAGTACTCGTTGATTCCATCGAAATCTTTTCGGAAGCGGTCAACATTGCTGGCCGAAAATTAGAGCAGCCGGTTCGTTTTAATTCCGATGATTTACGAAGCATCAGGCGCATGTCAATTCCCGAAATCGTGGCGGCAGCGAATGTCGATCCGAAACTCTCGAAGAAGTTCGTCGCCGAAATTGATCGGGCGTTATACAGTCGATCCAACCAGATTCGCCTGTTTCCAAGGATCGGGCGGGTTGTTGAGCGAATGCGTAAACTTGGAACACTTGGCGTTGTTTCGGCGACATCCAGACAGGTGATCACTCAAGTTTTGAATAGGGAAGGGATTCGACAGTATTTCGATGACATTGTCGGTGGAGATATGCCGGGTACCAAATCCGAAAAAATTCAGACGATCATTCGAAAGAACGAATCAAGCGAATCCCAGTCCTGCATGATTGGCGATACGGTCAGTGACATGGAGCAGGGCCAGGCGGCAGGGGTCGTGACGATCGCAGTGAGTTGGGGGTGGCACGCCATTGAATGGATTCGAAATACTCAGCCGGATTACGAAGCTCATCATCCAGAGGACTTGATTGACATCGTGAAAGAGTCTCTGCTGGCTAACATCTGACATCCAACACCCTGATACACGGAGCGGATTGAACTTGCATGAAAGATCCCAATACCATACTGGCACAAGCCAATCACTACATCAATCCATCAAGTGGGGGCATTGTTCCGCCAATTGATCCTTCCGTTACCTTCGCCCGCGATGAAGATCTAAGGCTGATTGGCAACTATGTGTATGGACGCTACGCCAATCCGACTTATGAGCAGCTTGAGACAGTCATCTGCGATCTGGAGGGAGGCAGGAATGCGCTTTTCTTCGCCTCAGGACTCGCAGCCATTGCGGCGCTATTTGAAACCGTGAATATGGGTGAGCATATCGTTGCACCAAGAGTCATGTACCATGGTACGGTTGACTGGCTGAAGCGTATTTCTGAGAAACGCAATATCGGATTGACGTTGTTTGATCCGTCTGATCCAGAGGGTTTAACCCGTTCCGTGATCCCCGGTCAAACATCGGTTGTCTGGATCGAATCACCGATCAATCCATCCTGGGACGTGATTGATATTGAGCGGGCGGCTGGGGATGCTCATGCCGCGGGTGCGATTTTGGGCGTTGACTGTACTGCAGCATCTCCGATCTCGACACAGGCATTGACACTCGGTGCGGATATCGTCTTTCACTCCGCAACAAAATACCTGAACGGTCACAGCGATCTCAATGCCGGGGTATTGGTAACCGGTGAGGCGAACGCTCGTTGGGAAGAGATTGATGAGGTGCGACGGCTGACCGGTGGCATTCTGGGATCTTTTGAAGCCTGGCTTTTGCTGCGCGGCATGAGAACATTGGCTCTGCGCTGGGAACGATGTTCTCAAAATGCCATGAAGATTGCACAGTTTCTGGAATCCCATCCGGCCGTAGAAAGCGTCTTGTATCCGGGCCTGCCGAGTCATCCCTCGCACGAGTTGGCCAAACGGCAGATGACCAATGGCTTCGGAGGGATGATGTCGCTGCAGATGAAAGGTGGTGAGACGGCTGCGCACCAATTGGCATCTCAAACGAAATTATTTGTCAGAGCGACTTCCCTGGGTGGTGTCGAGAGTCTTATCGAGCACCGAAGAACGGTCGAGGGTGCACACAGTGAAGTGCCGGTCAATCTGATTCGAATTTCGGTCGGGATTGAGAATCTTGATGATCTGCTCGACGACTTGCGTCAGGCTCTTGCGGTATTAGTTGCTTGATTCTGATTTATCCGCAATATGTTGCGCGACTTCACGGGCTAATCCAGGAATTTTTACGTCAGAATCTTCAGACTTTTTAAATGCGCCAATCAATATGAACATCACGATGATTGAGATTGATGCGATCGGAGCGATTGCCAGAAAAATAAGCCATTCACCAAACTCTTGAAATGATTTTAAATTGATAAGAATCCACCATTCAAGGCCGCTCGCCAGAATCTAAGGCAACAATAGCCACTGAGATTGCCGTCCAACGAAGGGTGACATGATGTCTTTCCAGTCTGCTTTAGTTGTTGAACGCTTTCAGCACCAAGAGAAGGAACATCAGGTTCAAGAATTCGACTGTTCATTCTGAGCCCGTTTGAGTTTGTCCTTGAAGTGTTCAGCGATCCATTCATTGGGAATGATTATGTTGAGTTTGTTCGGTTTATATGCCCGATGCCAGGGCCCGCCTTTCATATGTGTTAAAGCCGATAGTTGATTTGTTGAAATGTTTTTATATGCATCATAAACATTCTCCAAAATTTCACCCGTATCGGAGTCGATTTCAGTATTTCCAAGAAGGGGAAATGGCTTGATCTTATGGACCCCCATCGGCCGATATGAATAATAGATACTGGTAATGACAGGACCATGTCTCCAGGCCTGAACGTATTCACTAACAAGTGGCACTTCTTTAATGGCCAGTGTCCATCCGTGCGCCATGAAGGTGAGTTTCAGTAGCCGAATGATTGACATGGCTTTACCTTGCTGGTTTGAGATGCGTATCAACCGATTGGCTACCTTACGACTGTCGTATGGTGGTTGAGGTCCCATTTTTGGTTCTTTCTATGTAAACTTTCTGCCACTAGATTGGTTCGCCCGTCGGCATAAATTGGAATTCTTTCCTGTGTACACTTGGTTATTATGACGATGGGTAGGGGTGTGGCGCCAAAATCAATTTATCCTAAGTTTGATCCTGATCATTGTGTTGCCTGCACTTCGCTATTAATGAAGTATGACATGTTCATGCGAGGTTTTCTTGCATCAGTTTCGGCCAATTAAAAACACATCATTTGACCGGTTCTGGCATCTGCCCCCACACCTGATTATCTAGTTCTCGGCCAGTCTTCTTCTTGAATACGCCTCCCCATTGTTTGAAAAAGAACGGGATGTCACTAAGTACGCACTGGTCGCGAATATCGCGCACCCACGTAGCTTCCATCGGGCGCGCGCGAGGCCCCGATTCACCACCGACAATTACCCAATCAATATCTGAAAGATCTATGTTTGACAATGGCCCTAGCAAAGGTTCCAAGGAGAGAAACTTCACATTGGCACTAGTTTTTTTCAACAGTTGCAATCGTTCTAGCCATCTTTCCGATTCAATGCTGACACCAAACCAGATGTTTGATGACCAGTGAAGATGTTCATTCATCCGCACGGCACGATGTGGCCGTTTGGTAAGCACTTGAAATGTATGTTGCGCACGATTCATGACATCAAAAACGCTGACAATGAACTCACTTGGAACGGCCTGATGAAAGAGGTCGGACATGGAGTTGACAAAAATAAGCTTCGGATGCTTCCAGGCCAACGGATCAAAAAGCGCGGACTCGTGTACGGTGACAGAAAAGCCCTGCTGGTACTTTTTCGATTTCATCAGCTGTAGCCGCTTGGCCATGCGTTCGGCGTAACAGTTTTTGCAGCCATGACTGATCTTGGTGCAACCGGTTACCGGGTTCCAGGTGATATCGGTCCATTCAATTTTTGACTGCGTAGACATGGCAATAGATTCTCAATAATATGCCTTGTAATTGCCTTGGCTGGATTGGTATCATTCGGATGATCCACGCCACTTATGAATTCGAATAGGGGGAGATTTTTGGAACTTTTGAAAGTGCGAGATTCAGCTAAAACTGCACATATAAGCCTCAAAATTTCACGTTATGACGCCACGGTCGGCTCAGTCAATCGAAAGCGATTGGGTGATAGCGTGGCAAATGGGAATTTGCAACTATCAAAAGATGGCGGGAGTTGGTTGCCAGAGATGAGCGACGCCGCATATTGACCGATGGCAGGTGACGTGAAAACGCCATAGCCACCTTGTCCAACCAGCCAGAAAAACCCCTGTTGCTCAGGTTCGCATCCAATCACCGGGTCGCCGTCCTGAGTAAACGTACGAAGTCCCGCCCAAGCGTGGTCGATGCGTTTGACTTCAAGTGTCGAGACGGATTCAAACCGCGCCACGGTGATCGCCTTGTCAAGCTCTTCGGGCTGTGCATCACAGGGGATGCTCGGTGTTTCGTCAATCGGCGACATCATCAGCTGCCCGACACCAAACTGCTGAAAATAAATGTAGTCCGGTTCAACGATGACGAATGGCAGGTCGTCGAAACGGACACCTTCGAACTGATCATTGCCGATGACGACGATGGTTCTGCGTTTCGGCACCAGTCCGACCGGGCTGATGCCAGCCAGCTTGGCCAATTCATCGCCCCACGCGCCGGCGGCATTCACCAGAATTGGTGACACATACGAATCACCACCGGCAGTGATTTCCCAAGTTCCGGTGGAGGAACAGGTCGCCTTGGTTACCTCAGCACCGGTAAACACCTTCCCGCCACGGCCTGTCAAAGCCTTGACGAAAAGACTGTGCAGCGCATGGACATCAATGGCGGCAACCTGCGTGTCAAGTATTCCACCGACATATTTTCCAGATCTGAGAAACGGGATTTTCTCAAGACATTCTTTTTCATCCAGCCAGATGCTTTTGGGTGGCCGATCGGCAGTGGTGACAAGATGCTGGTCAACCAGCGTGATGGTCAGACGATGGCTGAGTACCGACACCTCCCTGTCAAATGTTGGTGATTCAAGAAACGAACGGCTGAGCGAGCCGAATGCGCGCATTGAATCGGGTCCGTAATACGGCGTAAAAAGTGCCGCGCTTCGTCCGGTCGTGTGGTAAGCGAGTGAATTTTCCCTTTCCAACAGTGCGACGTTCAACCCGTCGTCGGCCATAAAAGCGGCAACGGACGCTCCGGCGATCCCACCACCCACAACCAGCGCATCGAATTGATTTCCTGAGTTCACTTACAGATGCTGGCAAAGACGTAGTGAATCGTAGATGGCGGCATGGATATTGCGACTGGCAACCGCATCCCCAACTCTGAACAGCTGGAAGGTTCCGTCTGGGTTCGGCGCACATTTCTGCGGCTTGCCCGCAACAAGTGATTCGATGTCTACCGTTCCGTGATTGATGGACTGGGGTTTGAGCTCAAAATACAGTTCATCATTCGGCAGTGTACCGTGCTCGACGACGATCTGCGATGCTGAAATAGAGGTGGTACGTCGGTCATATTCGTTGTAGAACCGTCCGATAAGCGCGCCATTGTCCCGGGTAATGTCGATGAGTCGCTGATTGGGAAGCATTTCAACGCCCTGCTGATAGAACAGTTTCAGATAAATTGGATAATTGGTGCCGCCGACTTCCTGACCAATGCTGCGGTCTGGAGTAACGATTCTGACTGCAGATCCCCTCAGTGAGATGAACTCGGCGCAGGAAATGCCCTGGTGCTGCCCGTTGTCATCGTAGACCAGTACATCCGTTTCAAGAGAAGCGATGCCAGACAGTACGTCCCAAGTCGTGGTTGCATACTCACTGCCAGCTTGCAGAAAAGACAGGTTTGGCAGCCCACCCGTCGCCACAATCACCACATCCGGCTCCTCGCTGATGATATCAGCCACTTCAGCAAACCGATTGAAACGCATACTCACACTCAGCCGCTGCAGCTGGGCATAGCGCCAATCGACAATGCCGAGAATTTCTCTTCTTCGTTCGACCTTCGCTGCGATGGCGACCTGACCGCCAGGCCGGTCCCCGGCTTCGAACAGCAGAACTTCATGCCCCCGCTCAGCCGCGACCCGCGCCGCTTCCAGTCCGGCCGGACCGGCACCGATGACCACTACTCTTTTTGACTTACTCGCTGGCGCAACAACGTGTGGTGCGCTCGCCTCGCGGCCGGTTGATGGATTGTGAACGCAAAGCGCTTCCTGCCCGACATAGATTCGATCGATGCAGTACCCGGCCCCGACGCAGGGTCGTATCTGATCTTCCTGCCTGTTCTCAATTTTTCTGACGATGTGAGGGTCTGCCATGTGCGCCCGGGTCATCCCGATCAAATCAACACAGCCACTCCCCACCGCATGTCTGGCGGTGGCGACGTCCACAATCCTCGCCGCATGAAAAATCGGCAGCTTCAGTTCAGAACGGACGGCCGCGGTAAATTCCAGATGAGGTCCTGCAGGCGTTCCCATGTTCGGAATGACATGAGACAGGCCCTCGTCAGTATCGACGTGTCCTTTGATTACATTAATGAAATCCAGCTGACCGGTGTCCGTGAGCTGTTTCGCGATGGTCATGCCTTCATCGAAATCGATGCCACCATGCAGATCTTCGTCAATGACCATCCGAATACCGACAATGTAATCGCGGCCGACTTGGTTTCGGACCTCATCAATGACCTCTCGGGTGAAGCGGAGGCGATTTTCCAGACTGCCGCCATACTCGTCGGTTCGACGGTTGGTCAGCGGTGACCAGAAACCGTCCAGCAGATGACCGTAGCCCTCGATTTCAACACCATCAAGATTGCCTTCAAGACAGCGTCTGGCCGCCGCACCATAGGCTTTCGCAATACGCAGCATGTCCTCGCGTTCCATTTCCTTCGGAAAGGCGCGATGCGCCGGTTCCCGCACGCACGATGCGGCGATGGTTGGCAGCCAGTCATCGACATAAGGTGAGGTGCGTCGACCCAGGTGGGTGATTTGACACATCAGCGTCGACCCGTATCGGTGGACTCGTTCCGACAGCTGTTGGAAATAGGGTACGATATGGTCGGTACCCGCGTACAGATTGCCAAATGCGGGTGGCGAGTCCCGGTCCACCAGGGTCGAGCCACCGAACATCGTCAGTGCGATGCCACCTTTTGCCTTTTCCTCATGATAGAGCTGATAGCGAAGTTTAGGTAGCCTATCTTCGGAATAGGCCGGCTCATGACTGGTACTGATGATTCTATTCTTCAGTTCCAGATGCCGAAGTCTGAATGGCTGAAGCAGAGGGTCTTTTGGGTGATTCATCAGTTTCGTTGTTTCTGGGAAAGGAATGTCCCAATTCGCACTATAAAAAAGTTATATTTATCTCTTTCATATTATCTGCTGTCTGGAAAATGACTTCTCAACATCAGTGGCATCGCCTTTGTCGCTCGGTACAGTCGGCGAATGTGCCATTTTAGAAGAAATGATGGACGCAGGTGCAGAATGATTGAATTGAGTGTTACCCGGTCCGCCGGCCAACAGTTTACCGATCAACATCCAAGGTAGGACGCTTCGAAAGGTCCCCCATGATGGCAGAAAAGTCGCGCAGAGATCGACAGCGCAGAGACCGGCGTTCGCAGGTGACCATTGATCAACTGCCGTTTGGGCAGGTGCAAAATCCATTTCCACCGATTGACATTCTGTCTGCAGAACAGCTTCATCAGATTCATGACGCGTCGCTCACCGTACTGGAAGACATCGGCATCAACTTTCTACTGACCGAAGCGCGCGATCTTCTGAAGGCTGCTGGTGCTGACGTCGAAAAGGATGGAAGCCGCGTACGTTTTGACCGCAACCTGATTCTGGATTCCATTGCAAAAGCTCCGTCGGAGTTTACGATTTATGCCAGAAATCCACAGCGAAATCTGGCAGTCGGCGGACGATGGCTTACATTTTCCACCGTTGCCGGTCCACCCAATGCCAGTGATCTTGAGGGTGGCCGACGTTCCGGGAACTTTAAAGACTACGGCAATTTCATTCGACTTGCTCAGAGTACCAATGTGGTTCATGCGATATCCGGTCACCCCGTTGAGCCGCTTGACCTCGATCCGAAAACACGTCACCTGGATACGGCCAGAGTGAATCTGACGCTGACGGACAAAGTCTGCAGGGTTTATTCACTGGGTCGCGACCGCGTATTGGATGTATTGGAGATCGCCCGTATCGCCCGCAACCTGACTCGGGAAGAGCTGAAGCAGCAGCCCAGTCTTTATACGGTCGTCAATGTCAATTCCCCCCTGCAGTATGATGTCCCGATGCTATGGGGCATCATCGAACTGTCCAGGATGAATCAGGCGGTTGTCATTACTCCGTTCACACTGGCTGGCGCCATGGCGCCCATCACTCTGGCCGGTGCCATTACCCAGCAGAATGCAGAAGCCCTGGCAGGACTGGCGTTTTCCCAGCTGGTCAATCCAGGCGCACCGGTTGTTTACGGGGGCTTTACTTCAAATGTCGACATGAAAACCGGTTCCCCCGCATTTGGCACACCAGAATATGTCAAGGCGACACTGATGGGCGGGCAGTTCGCCAGGTTCTACAATCTGCCCTATCGTTCCTCAAATGTCAATGCATCAAATGCTCCCGACGCACAGGCCGTCTATGAATCACAAATGGCCATCTGGAGCGCAGTCATGGCCCGCGCCAATCTGGTACACCATGCACTGGGCTGGCTGGAAGGCGGACTTTGTGCATCGTTCGAGAAATTCGTCATTGATGCTGAAATGCTGCAGGGGATGGTGGAAGTCCTAAAGCCCGTTATCGTTGACGACGACACGCTTGGTCTGGATGCGATTCGAGAAGTCGGTCCTGGCGGGCACTTCTTTTCCGCACGACAGACCATGCAGCGTTATAAAACTGAGTTTTATGAACCGATTCTTTCTGACTGGCGCAACTACGAAACCTGGTCAGAAGCAGGCGCACTTGACGCAACGGCACGCGCCAATCGAGTCTATCGACAGCTGCTGAAAGAATATCAGGAGCCAGAAGTCGATTTGGCGATATTACAGGAACTTGATGAATTTATTGAAAAAACCCGGCGGGAACGGCATAAAGCCACCGTCTGATCCAAATTGGAGTATGTAGAAATGCAGAAGACAGCTGAGGTCTTGATTATTGGCGGTGGAGTTGCAGGATGCAGCGTGGCCTATCATCTTGGAAAAAGAGGTTGTAAAGATGTGGTGTTGCTGGAGCGGTCCGAATTGACCTCCGGTTCGACCTGGCATGCGGCGGGCAACACCCACGTGCTTCAGGACAATGCCAACCTTTCCAAGCTGCATTACTATACGATCAAACTGTACCCCCAGCTCGAAGAGGAAACCGGCCAGTCCTGTGGCATTCATCCGGTCGGCGGCATCTATCTTGCAACGACGCCTGAGCGTCACGATCAGATACGGATTCAGGCGTCCAAAGCGAAATATCTGGGTCTGGAGTTTGAGACGATTTCGCTGGAAACCGTGCATGAAATGAATCCCCTGCTCAATCTTGACGGCGTGATCAGTGCAATGTTCGAACGCAATGAGGCGCATATTGATCCCAGCGGCGTTGCCAACGCCTATGCCGCCGGCGCCCGCATGCATGGCGTCAGAATTCACAGAAACGCACCGGTCACCGCCACCACTCAACAGCCAGGCGGCGGCTGGCTGGTGGAAACGCCACAGGGAAAAATTACGACCAGGCATCTGGTCAACTGCGCCGGACTGTGGGGTCGGGAAGTGGGACGGCTGGCCGGATTGAACTTACCGCTGATGCCGATGGAGCATCAGTATCTGGTTACCGAGAACATTCCGGAAATTGAGGCGCTTGACAGAGAAATTCCGCTGCTCCACGACAATGACAGTGAGTACTACATGCGCCAGGAAGGCAAGGGACTGTTGGTCGGTGCCTATGAAAAAGGTGGAATACATTGGGCCGTTGACGGCACGCCGTTGGATTTCGGCCATGATCTGCTGCCGAACGATCTTGATCGGATGCTGGACAATGTCGCCCGGGCGATGCATCGGATGCCGTGCCTTGAAACCGCCGGCATCAAGCGAATTGTCAATGGCCCGATGATCTGGACGCCGGATCTTCTGCCGCTGTTCGGGGCGGTGCCGCAGCTCAGCAACTATTATCTGATTGGCGGTCTGATTCCTGGCTTCAGCATGGGTGGTGGTCTCGGACTGATGATGGCGGAATGGATTCTGGACGGCCAGCCGAGTCTGGATCTTTGGTCGATTGATGTCGCCCGATTCGGCGACTGGGTTACGCCGGACTATGTGCTGGAGACGACTGCGGACAATTACGAATCCCGCTTCAGAATTTTCTTTCCATACGAGGAGCGGACGGCGGGTAGACCGCTCAGAACCCGACCTGCCTATGCATACCAGAAAACCAATGGGGCCATGTTTGGCGCTCAGTATGGCTGGGAAGTACCAATGTGGTTTGCACCTGACGGCATGGAACCGGTTGAAACCTTTTCATTTCGCAGAACTGAATCGTTTGCACCGGTTGGGGAGGAATGCCGCACCGTTCGATCGGCTGCGGGATTGCTTGACACCTCGGCCTATGCCAAATTCATTGTTAAAGGCGCCAGAGCGGCCGAATGGCTGGATCAGCTGACGACGAATACGCTGCCACAATATCGTCGGATGTCATTGGCGCCGATGGTGCATGGCGCAGGCGGCGTCGTTGCCGATTTCACCATCGCCCGTCTGGAAGCGGATGAATTTTTACTGATCGGGGCCGGAGTGGCGGAAAACAGCCATTTGCGGTGGTTTCGAAAAAATGGCCTGGCCTCCGGGGTTGACGTCGTCAGCATGTCGGCCGACTGGGTCGGTCTGTCGGTTTCAGGACCCAATTCCAGAGCGCTGATGACCGCGCTGACGGGGGAAGACTTTGCCAACGAGGCGCAGCGGTTCCTCTCGGTCCGTCAGGTTCGTGTGGGCCCGGCACTGGCTTGGGTGCTGCGGGTCGCATTTACGGGCGAACTCGGCTATGAGCTGTATTTTCCTGCCGCGCATCAACTCGAAGTGCTGCAGATGGTTATGGATGAGGGACAGCCGTATGGCATTCGACAGATCGGCTCGCGCGCGCTGCTGTCACTCCGGCTGGAAAAGAACTATGGCAGCTGGGGACGGGAGTACTCGCCGGAATATACGCCTCTTGAGTCCCGGCTTGATCGATTTGTGAAGTTTGATAAGGGCGAGTTCATCGGCCGTGAGACGCTGCTCAAGTCAGCTGCCAGAACTCCCAGGTGGCTGCTGACCTCTTTTACCGTGGATGTGGATGAGCAGGACGCGGTCGGTGGTGAACCGATACTGTGTGATGGCGAAGTGTCGGGCATTGTAACTTCGGCATCTTTCGGACACACGACCGGTCGAAGCATCGCACTCGGCTATATTCCACCTGCGAAACAAGATAGCAGGGATATTAAAATTGAGATAATTGGCGAGGCTAAAGAGGCCAGAATCATTACCGAACCCCTGGTTGATCCCAGCGGGTTGAAAATGCGCGGTTGAAGCAGACCCGTCACCATCAAGTTCAATTTTCGAAGTCGCCGAGTTATGAAGACACCATCTGCCAGCAGTTATCCAGTCCCTGAATTTGAAGATCTACCGACGGACATTCAGGAACGTATTCTCGCGGTACAGGAGAAGGCGGGATTCGTGCCGAACGTATTCCTCGCGCTCGCACATCGCCCTAAAGAATTCCGCGCATTCTTCGACTATCACGATGCACTGATGGAAAAAGAAGGAGGATTGAGCAAGGCGGAAAGGGAAATGATCGTTGTTGCGACATCGGGCGAAAACAACTGTCAGTACTGCGTTGTCGCCCATGGCGCCGTTCTGCGCATCCGCGCGAAACATCCGTTGGTGGCGGATCAGATTGCGGTCAATTACCGTAAAGCTGACATCACACCAAGACAGCAGGCGATGCTGGATTTTGCAATCAAGGTCTGCAATGAGTCGTGGGCGGTTGGTGAAGCCGATCTGAAGTTACTGAAAGATGCGGGATTCAGCGACGAAGACATTTGGGATATTACGGCGATCACCGCATTTTTTGGCCTGAGCAACCGGCTGGCGAATGTGCTTGGAATGGAACCCAACGCCGAGTTCTACGGCATGGCCCGCGTTTTTGATTGAGGTCTTTCGAAAGGATTGTACCGGGCGCGTCTATGTCCGGTGATCTGACGACAATCGAGTCGGAATGCGTTCCAGCGCCAACATCTGATCCATGGTTTCCCTTGATCTGATCTCATAAAAGTCACTGCCATCCACCAGCACTTCGGCAGGCCGGGAGCGAGTGTTGTAGTTGGAAGACATCACTGCACCGTAGGCTCCTGCTCCAAGTACTGCAATGAGGTCGCCTGCTTCGATAGCGAGTTTCCGGTCTTTACCTAAAAAATCACCTGTTTCACAAACGGGCCCCACCACGTCATAAATTCTTTCTTTCGCAGAGTGCTGCTGAACTGACACGATGTCCATCCAGGCATCATAGAGTACGGGTCTCAACAGGTCATTCATACCACCATCGATCAGGGCGAAATTCTTTGCTGCAGTTGACTTGATGTACTCAATTCTGCTCAGCAGCACACCGGCGTTGGCGGAGATCGCGCGACCCGGTTCTATAGAAAGCGGCAGCTTACAGTTACGCCGATGTAGCACTTCTTGAATGGCATCACAGTATTCAGCGATGGTCGGTGGCTCTTCGGTTCCGTACCGTACGCCCAATCCGCCACCCAGGTCGAGGTGTCCGATGGCAATGCCTTTCGTTGCCAGCCGTTTCGTGAAGTCAATCATCCGTTCCAGCGCGTCAACAATTGGCTCGAGTGAGGTCATCTGTGAACCGATGTGAATCGCAATGCCAATAATGTTCAGATGTCTATTCTGTGATGCGAATTGAAAGATTTCCAGGGCCTCCTTGAAATCAACACCGAATTTCGCCTGACGAAGACCTGTTGATATATGGGGATGGGTGTTGGCGTCGATATCGGGGTTTACGCGCACGCTGATTGGCGCCACCCGATGCAGAGCGCGTGCTGTTTCGCAAATTCGAATCAATTCTGGATGGGATTCAAGGTTTAGCGAAAAAATCCCTGATTCGATAGCCAAGCGGATCTCCTCTGCTGTTTTACCCACCCCGGAAAAAACTGTTTTTTCGGGTTTGCCACCAGCTCGGATCACCCGCTCAAGTTCGCCTGCGGAAACGACATCGAATCCAGAACCAAGCTGTGCCATCAGTGCCAGTACCGCAAGATTG
Organism: Arenicellales bacterium; assembly: GCA_965205205.1. GTDB lineage: Bacteria > Pseudomonadota > Gammaproteobacteria > Arenicellales > JAJDZL01 > JAJDZL01. Next base: position 1,077,042 of record CBDBFX010000002.1, on the reverse strand, counting down.
GAATTGGATTTGACGGAATAGCGAATCGTCGCATCACAGGCCGACAGTCCTCGTTCGAACTCTCGCCAGCGGTGTTCCAGCGCCGCTCGCGAATAAATATAAGTTGGCGTACCGATTCGGTCCGCAATCTGATCAAGCGGAACATTTTCCGCGTGTAGCAGACCATTTCGAAAGAGAAATGGGTTCATTGTGGTCAGTGAAAATTGATCCTGTTGATTTGACTTCGGTGACCGGTCAATAGCACCGTAATTGATTTCAGAAAAACAATCGGTGATGACGCGTATGTCGGGTCTAGTTTCCGCTACCGCTCAATATCTCTCGCGCATTGCGAAACTTTGTGTCGGCCTTGTGGATTCAGTCTCCAGCGTCGACGATTGAACCGCGTCTTCGGTCGGTCTGATCAAGGGACCTTTTTTGCCACAGGCGGATGGTGCCAACGCAAGTGCGAGCACCATTGATACCACGATGATTCTGGAGTTCAGTTTTCGCATCATTTCAATCGGTCATTGCATTTCAATTGGGAATGGGACGAATCAGCCCAACCTTTTCCTGCCCGTCTGAACGGCGAGTCGAACCTGGCGGGGAGCCGTCCCGCCCAAATGATCTCTGGATGCGACCGAACCGGCAGGTTTCAGTACGCGCAGGGCATTTTCATCAAAAGCGGTATGAAATTCCTTCATGTCATGCAGACTGAGCGATTCGAGAGTAAGTTGATTGTCAATACAGTAGCGCACGATCTGTCCGACGACGGCGTGGGCATCTCGAAACGGAACATTTCTTAGAACGAGATAATCTGCCAGATCGGTTGCGGTCGAATAGCCCGCTGAGGCGGCCGCTTCCATCCGCCCGCGGTTCGGCTCCATGTTTTGAATCATGCGGTGCATGATGTTAACGCAGGCTACCGTAGTATCAATGATATCAAACAGGGCTTCCTTATCCTCCTGGTTATCGCGATTGTACGCCAGCGGCTGTGCTTTCATGAGCACCAGAAGCGTCTGCAGATTGCCGATTGTCCGCGCGCTTTTACCGCGCACAAGTTCGGCAATATCTGGATTTTTTTTCTGCGGCATGATGCTGGACCCCGTGGTGAACTGGTCAGGTAGAGCGACAAACTGGTAGCCATCTGAGGTCCACAGGACCAACTCCTCGCCAATGCGCGAGAGATGAACCATCGCTAAGGCCGCGTGAGCGGCGAATTCGATGGCAAAATCCCGGTCAGAGACCGCATCGACTGAGTTTGACATGACACCGTCAAACTGCAGCTCGGTTGCCGTCATCTGCCGGTCGATCGGAAAACTGGTACCGGCCAACGCGGCCGCCCCCAATGGCGACTGATTCAACCTTTTGCGCGCATCGATGAAGCGCGTTCGGTCCCGATCGAGCATTTCAAACCAAGCCATCAGGTGATGGCCAAGAGTGATCGGCTGCGCGGGCTGGAGATGCGTATAGCCCGGAATGATGGTTTCGGCTTCCGCTTCGGCGAGACCAAGCAGTGTCGACTGAAAAGCCCGGATATCTTCGATGATTCGATCAATCGCTTCGCGGGTATAGAGTCTAAGGTCGGTTGCGACCTGATCGTTTCTGGACCGACCGCTGTGCAGTTTTTTGCCCGTCGCACCTATGTCATCCGTCAGCCTTTTTTCAATGTTCATGTGAACATCTTCCAGCTGTTCGGACCACTCAAAGGTTCCCGCTTCGATCTGCTGCAGAATATTGTCCAATCCGGCTTGAATTTCATCAAATTCAGTATCGCTCAGCACGCCAACCTTGTTCAACATGCGCGCGTGTGCGATTGAACCGGCAATATCCTGACGATACAGGCGCCGGTCAAATGAGACCGAAGCGCTGAACTGTTCAACCAGTTCGTCGGTCGGCTGGTTGAACCGTCCACCCCACAATTTTTTTGATTCAGAACTCATTGAACATTCGATTGACAATTCGTTTCCTTGGTATGAGCGGGTTGTTGAGTGATGGAGCTATATCAGTCGATAAGGGATCGACAACCATTATCCGTAGCCAGTGCGTTCCCGGTGTACCACCAGATACGGATTTTCACTTTATTTGCCCGATGTGAAGACTTCATTATATTGACAGAACATACTAGTGGTTAGATGCCGAATTATTGTGGCGATGTCGGTGTTGGCGTAAAACCTGCATCGGTCTGTGCTCTGGTGTGCAACGGTCTGCTTGACTGGGAGCGGCGGAAGCTGAATCGTACCGCCTGCCGCAACGAGTTGTCAAAGGGGTGAAGGAGTAGTGAACCAGTTCCGCCGAGGGGTTTGGATGGAAGACTGTGGCAGAATTCGGTCTTAGCCGACCAGCTGATGAGATGGATGTACGAATTCGGCGGAAGGCGGTTGAATTTTTAAAAAAACCTCTTCGAACCGAGCCTTCAAAAAAGCAACATCGCTGGATAATTCATGCGAAAATGGGAGGTTCTGCTAGGCACTCATCAGTAAAAACGCAAGTTCAATGAGGTAGACCGAATTCAATTACAGATTATACACTATCGTAAAACGAATCTTTCGATACGGATGGTTCACAGGCAAGACCATCTGCCAACATTGCAATTGAATTTCTGTCAATGCCTAGACCGAAAGAAACTGCATCATCCCACAATTCTCGTATTTTACACCGACCGGACCTGAATGACGGTACTTCCGTGGTACAAGTTTCATTAAAACTACCTTCCAGTGTTTTTAGCACGAATTCATCATTTAGATTTGGAACGGGTAGCTGATGCCAACTGTCAGGATTGTACATAGGATAAGCCAATTTTCTTCCACCTACAGTTCTTAACAGCATTCGTCCAATCGTAGAGTTGTACCAAATTGCTAGTGCTTTAGCAGAACTCAATGGCAATGGATAGTCTCCAGTAACAGGCATCCAACCATAGCCGATATGGGGTTCAATACTTACAACACACGTCAATCGAGATGCGGCTGAATCAAATGACTTACTCACAAGCAAATGAGATCGAAATTTCTCCATTTGTTGATTATCTTGAGAAATTCTAGATTTGTAATCATCATCCGGTTCGCCGTCTTTCTTGGACAGGCGAACCCACTTATATACTTTTCCAATGAGGTATTTTTGATGATTTTTTCCTACCCCACTAATTACAGGTTCAGATAACGGTGTTGCGACCTCAAAATGCTCATATTTTTTTTGTCCAGTCATTCTCCAATCACCTCCACTTAAATTAACTTGGAAGTCAAAAGAACCTCTAAATATCGAATCTTGAAACCTTCCATACCCCCCCCCAATTTTCAGCTATGTTGGAATTACTGGCAACAATTTCTGCAAGTAAACCTGCCAATTTTGTATCTCTGAATGCACCAGGCAACCAATCACCATTCATCATGTAATCATAATCCCATTCTAAGACTGAACCATCAAACTGAGTGCCAGATAGTGCTGCTGAAATTAATTCATGCGCCTCATTTGGATCGGATGGCATTCTGTCAACGCTGATAAACTTCGTGGGAATTCCTATTCTTTTTTCATCGTAAGTCCCGACAATCAGGCATTCATTAATGCTGGTATCCCAGCTCATGTTTATGTTAGACGGGTCGTGACAAGCAAGGATATAGTCCACATGTATCTTCTGAGCAATTAATGCTCTTTGATTTTTTGCTGAGGCCATAGTTATAAATACAAGTGGTAGCACGAGAGCGACGACTCCATTGCTTCTACGTGCTAGTTCAATCGCAATCGATTCAAATAGTGGTGCGATTGAGGTTTTTCTCATTTGCAGCATTTCATCCTTTTCGCTAACCGAATCCCAAATTCTTCTTAAACGTTCCCTTACTGCATTCTGAATATTGTTTTCAAACTTCAGTCCAATATTTTTCCATGGGGTGTATGGAGGATTCACCATAATAATTCGAGGAGGGTTACGTTCTAGATGCCCAACTATTTCATCATTACTATCAAGTTTATCCCAACTATGCAAACTTAATTTGCTATCTGCATGATCTGTATGGTTTAGCTGAAGTTGAGCCGGCTTATCTACCCAAAATCTAGGATCAACCAGAAGTTCCGGCGAACCCGTTCTAACCTTATCAATATCCACTGCTCCACTGGAAATCAAACCATAGTCCATTGACCATAGATTTATTCTTTCATAATGCACCTTAACATTACCGAGTGTCAATTGACAACCAGCAATTTGAAGTGATACGGGATTAATGTCGGTGCCCATAATCAAATCTTCTACAGCTCGTTGATGAAAATCCAATAATTGTTCCTTATTACCACCTGACTTTTCTATTCGAAGTTTAATTGCTGTAATCATTGCGACCAATAGCGTACCACTGCCACAAGCGGGATCAAAACATCTTAGGCGATCCCAAACATTTGGATTAGACCAATCAGATTCGCCAGTCGCATGAAGAGCCAATTCTGAGAGTAATGAGGCCGCGATTGGTCGAGTAAAAAATGCTCCGTCTGATTTTTGATTCCCCATCACTTTATTGAACAGTTCTCCGGCATGATCCATGCCCAAGTCCGCATACGTATCTGCGATTTCTATGGCATCCTTTGCCATACGCCTTAAAGCTTCGAAAACCCCCACTCGATTTTCGAACGCTACTTTGAGTAATAGGTCTTGTGCTACTTCGAAAATTGGCACATAGTCTTTCGTCAGAACTTTCTGCCAAGCTTCTGCAATCCCACTGGCTGGATTGGGATCAGCTACAGCTGTTTTGAGAGTAGGCACATTTCGCAATATTGGTAAATTTGCTTCATCTAACCGTGCGTGCATGATTGCCGCATTAGTCCAGATCACTGCTGTTACAGTGCAGGCATCGGCCGAATTGTCATCGGTTTGACTGAATTGGTCCATTTCAAGCTTTTTTGCTAGAATTGTCTCTAGCCCTTCTTCCCTTAACAACTGAGAAATCGCTTCTACAGTTATTCGAATTAAGTTCACATCTCTCTTTGGGCCGGACAGGATTCCAGATTTTTCAAGGAGATTCAAGTGGATCCCGCTTTGATGAAGTGCATCACCTCCCAACCGAACGAGCTTTAAGCCGAGCTCCTCTTGAATAATATTTGGACTGGTGGGAGTTTTTTTTGGAGGCGTACGTTTTGCCTCCTTCATCAGACTTTTTTTACCTTTCTTGTCGTCGTTGATGATTTGAGTGCCTTTTTTATTTGTGGAAATAGGGTCCCACTCTATGCAATCCCCCCCCCCCTTGCATAAGTTTCAGAAAATTGTGTTGAATATCCGCCAATAAGAATAGTACCATCAAGTTTTCTTCGAACTGCATGTACATCATATGGCTGTGGTGTTCCCACCAATGCCTCTGCACTAGAAACTTGAACGAGCTTACCCGAGTGTTGCGTTAATCGTTCAAGAATTGAGCGATTGTCATCACCGCCTTTTCCTGCAACTACGTTTTCTATATTTTGGCGTGTAGTTTTGACAATAATTTGACTCTTCTTTCTTGGTTCCTGAATTACTAAGAAGTGATCTTTTGCATCATCAGACTGCGAGGGCAAATAAATTTCCATAAGCTCAGACAGCTGATCTTCGATTCTACAATCGTGTGCTCGAAGGGCTTGTAATATTTGGCCTAGTTCTTTCCATCCTTCATCCGGTGTACTATGCTTCAAAAAGTGTTCAGCATTTGTAGATGGTGGGATTACGATCGGAACGAAAATATACCCAAGTCGTTTCCTACTAGATTTTCGCATGATTCTGCCAACGGCCTGCACAACGTCAACAGGGCTCTTCCTCGGTTCAAGAAATGCTACCGCACTCAAATCTGGACTATCGGTCCCTTCACCAAATATCCCTACATTTGAAATGCAATATGGTTTTTCTTCTGATGCCGCGGCTAACTCGTTGAGCAGATCATTCCGGAAGTTAATTCGATGGCTTGCATCCACATGCGCAATTCTGTAGGCCTTGGGTTTTTTCTCGTTCAAATAGTTTTTTAGCCACTTACGAACAGTTTCAGATTTAACAGCTTCAGTGAGTTCAGATGAATTTCTTATTCTGTTACAAAACGCAATCACTGAGCGAATATTGACTGATGGAACTCCACCTGCTAGTAGCACTACCAATCCTAGGGCTCGTAATGCACGACTTGTCGTCCAGTTTTTCTCATCCGTATTCTCATTTAATTCGTTTGCAAGTTTATGAGCGGTATCGGTTTCCTCATCTCCCATTGCCCAAGCGATAATCCGATAATCCGACAAAAGATTACGATCAACAGCTTCGCTGTATTGGAGCCTGAACAGCTCATAGCCGAACGTTGACTCATCGTTCATAGACCGTACTTCCCAAAGCGAGCGATTTGTTTCATCCAACGGCTTTTTCGTATAAATTCGTGGGGTGGCAGTTTGGTACAGCCGATACTTTGCCGGAAATTTATCCTTATCATGGCAAAGGGTAAAATTTCGAATTCGTTCACTAAGTTGCCTTTCAGTATTTCTTACCTTGCGAATTCCGGCAGTGCGATGTGCTTCATCCCCAATCATCAGCTTTGCTTTCAGACCGAGATCAAGCAATCCTTTTGCTGTGTTGTGTGCGGATTGGTATGTGGAGAACAATACAATTCTAGCTTTGGAGCCTTTATGTTTTTTCAACCATGTTTTAACTTGGCCTTCGTTCAGTGCAGTCTCTCCAACAACTTCATTGGTTCGAATAAAACCAGCATCAATTGTTCGGTCTCTTTCAAGATTAATTCTGTTCTCGTCTTGAGGTGCCATACCTGCGGTAGCATCAGAGCAAATCGCTAATGACCTGATATTGAGATTGTCTCTCCTTGCGAGCGACTGATACACTCCCTTAATTTGTGAAACCAAAGCAATTGATGGGACCAGTACGACTGCAATTTCACCTGCATTAACCAACTCTTTCATTACACGATAGCTGATTCGGGTTTTGCCGGTTCCACAAGGTAGCACCATGTATCCTCTAGACTCGCCCTCATTCCATTCAGGACGACTAGTAGATCCATGTTCTTTCAATAGCCTAACGATACTATTGACGGCTTCATTTTGCATAGCTGTCAATTCTGGATCATCTTCGATCGGATTAAGTTCCAGATGCACAAGCTGTCGAACGGGATTCACAAAATCAATAAATTTAACTGGATGAGTCGTATGTAAATTTTGCAATTGTGCAACGTTATTGGAAGGTTGCACGTTGGATACTATCCATCGTTCAACCCATATGTCATCTCCCACAGCAGAGAGGAACGACTCAACATCTCTCTTTACGATGTGTCCGCACTCTGTTCGAGCTTTACATTGAATTGCAACCAAAGACCCATCTGGACGAATGCCCACATTATCAATCCCAATATCGTTTCCTTTCGTACCCGGAAAGTAAGTCTCCCTGTCACTCCAGTCCGCCCAACCAACAACTTGATGAAAATCCCATTCAGGAATTTTGTGCCCCAGATCGCACACTAAATGCTCTAGCCACTTTCCATCTCCAGCGTCTTCAACATGCTGTTCGTATATTTCAAACCATTCTTTTGCAGTGTAGTTTTTCAACGTAATATCCTCTTTGTACCCAATGAAATTGGAGTCTGGGCAATTTCTGTTCCAGGGTGAATGATGCCTGAAAAACAATATTTTGAGATTAGATCGCAATTAAAGCATGAATTAGAGACGGAAATGTAGCGGTTTTCGAAATCAGGGATATCTAGGGCGGTTACTCTGGTGCCGATGGGACTGCTGGCTGTGTTGCGAGGTGTTTGGATCGGTTTTCAGACGCACCGACTGAAGTCAGTATTGGAGCTGAGCGGTCCGCGGCAGGGCGTAGCGCCTCAGCTAGCGGGTTAATTGGCGCACGTAGCAAACTATAATGAGCAAATATCCAAAATTAACCATTACCGTTTGATATTTGTGCCTTTCGAATTGAATCAGTGTCGGCGTCATTTTTTAGTCGCTGAAGCAGGAGCCATCGGTAAAGACGGTAGTGATGAAAGCAACCCACTGAACATTCACATTTCCTGTACTGTATTCGGTTTCGGTCACAGTTAATAATGTTAGTCACTACCCCTTACTGGATCCCGGTCACTGGATCACTCAGCATTTCGTGACATGTCACGAAATGCTGAGTGCCAAAATTTCACGCTCATACTCGATCGGGCTCTTCCACCCCAACTTCGAATGCATACGCTCGGCGTTGTAAAAGCCATCGATGTAGTCATACAGCCACCGCCGCATGTCCTCAAAACCCAGACCACCGTCATCCTCCATCAGCAACTCCCGCTTGAGCGTCGCAAACACCGATTCAGCCATCGCATTGTCATAACTGTTGCCAGTCCGACCCACCGACTGCACCACCCCGTGCCGCGCACAGTACGACCGATACCGCTCGCTCAGATACTGCACCCCGCGGTCCGAATGATGGACCACGCCGTCGCACGGCCGACTGCACACCGCCTGACCCAGCGCACCCAGCATCAGCTCGGTATCATGGCACAGACCGAACTGACGGCCGATGATGCGCCGAGAGCAGGCGTCCGTCACCAGCGCCAGATAGCCGAAGCCCTCCCGCACGCGGATGTAAGTCGAGTCCGCCACCCACAGCTCATTGAGCCGCTCGCGGGCGAACTGTCGGCCCACCAGATCCGCCGGCACCGCCACCCCATCACCCGCACGGGTGGTGGTGAACACCTTCTTCTTCCAGGTGCGACCCACCAGTCCGTCCGCACGCATCAGCCGATGCACCCGCCGACAGCCCAACAGCGGCCATTCCTGCTTGCGCAGCTCCATCGCCATCCGACGCACCCCATAACTGCTCTTGGCACCCGTATGAACGGTGCGCATCCGCAGCCGCAGACCGTCATCCTGCCGCTCCCGCACCGACGTCCCCGCACGCTTCCATTTGTAATACGAGCGCCGACACACGCGCAGCACCCGACACATCGCCACCACCGTATGACAGACCTGATTCGCCAACATGAACTGATACACGCTTACCTGCTCAGCCCTTGTCCGTGTGCCCTTGCGAACCAGGTCGCCGCTTTTTCCAATATTTCCCTATCCTCCTTCAACTGGCGAACCTGCTTTTCCAACTGCCGTATCTTCGCGGCACTTTCCGCCGCCGCGTCCGGCCCCTCGTGCAGCATCGCCCGCTTCCACCGATACAGCGTCTGCAGCCGCGGCTCATACTCGCGGGCCAACTGCGAGGGCGCCACCCCCTGCCGCATCTTCTCACAAACCATCTGTTTGAATTCTTCCGAATACCGTTTCTTCAACATCTTGAGTCACCTCCGTTTTTTTACACATTTTTTAACATTTTATGATGTGACTCTCAGCGAATACATTCCATTCCTAATTACCGTGAATAATAAGCGGCACTTGTGATATACTAATAATATCATAATTTACTGATAATGGGGAGATATTCAATGGCTCGCAACGCAATACAGTTTCAGAAAGGCATCAGTCTGACCGATTTTCTAAAAGCCTACGGCACCGAAGAACAGTGCTTTCAGGCGCTGTTCGAGTGGCGATGGTCGAAGGGCTTTGTCTGTCCGCACTGCGGACATGACCGGGCCTGTCTGCTGACCACCCGCCGGCTGCAGCAGTGCTATCGGTGCCACCGCCAGACCTCGGTGACGGCGGGCACCATCTTCAGTTCCACCAAACTGCCGCTGACGGTGTGGTTTCTGGCCATCTACCTGCTGACGCAGAGCAAAAAGGGCGTCTCGGCGATGCAGCTGCACCGCGAGCTGGGCATTTCCTACGATGCGGCCTGGCGGATCAAGCACAAGCTGATGCAGGTGATGATGGAACGCGATGACAAACATCAGCTGGAGGGTCTGGTGCAAATCGACGACGCGTATCTCGGCGGTGAGCGAAGCGGTGGCAAACGCGGCCGCGGGGCGGCCGCCGAGACTCCGTTCCTGGCGGCCGTGCAGACCAACGACCAGGGGCATCCGCTCCGCATGAAGTTGAGCGTGATCAAAGGTTTCAGGAGCTCGGAGGTCGCCGCCTGGGCGAGGCGGCATCTGGCGGACGGCACCTGGGTCTGTTCCGACGGACTGCCCTGTTTCAACGCCCTGAGCGAGGCTGGTTTCGATCATCAGGTGGTGGTCACCGGCGGTGGCAAAGCCAGTGTCCAGAAGCCTGAGTTTCACTAGGTGAACACCATGCTCGGCAACGTCAAGTCGGCCATCCGCAGCACCCATCACTCGGTCAGCGGCAAATACGCGCACCGGTATCTGGCGGCGTTCGAGTACCGGTTCAACCGCCGGTTCCAACTGCCCGATCTGATTCCACGCTTGGCTTATGTGGCACTCAGAACGCCACCCATGCCCGACAGACTGCTAAAGTTAGGCTTAATATAAACGGTAATTAGGTTCACATTTGATCTAAAGTGACCGTTCAATTTCGTAGGCTCAGTCGTTCGAATCATTTGCCCAGCGTTTTCACATTAAGCTTGCCATTTCATTAAAATCGTGATCGCCTTACCATTTCAACTAGTCCACCCAGCACTCAAAAATGACTGAAAATGTCGACTTGTGCCGCCAGACGGTTGGCGGCCGGCGTTAACGAAATGTCAGTCGTTCGAATCGGCACCAGGGACAGTCAGCTCGCTCTGTGGCAGGCTCATCATATCGCCGGTCGCATCAATTCCCGGATGCCGGGAGTTGAAACTGAGATTGTTCCAATCAAAACCGAAGCGGATTTACGGCAGGACGTTCTCCTCGCTGAACTAGGTGGCAAGGGTCTGTTTATCAAGGAACTGGAACGGGCGTTGTTGGACCATCGAATTGATATCGCAGTTCACTCCATGAAAGACGTAACCGTCGATCTGCGTGAAGAGTTTCATATTGCCGCCATTCTACCGCGAGAAAATCCTTACGATGCACTCGTTTCTTCAAAATATCAATCACTGACAGATCTACCACCCAATGCCATAATCGGTACATGCAGTTTACGCCGACAGAGTCAACTGCTTTCAATTCGACCGGACCTCACCATTGTTCCACTTCGGGGTAACGTAACAACCCGGCTTAAACGTCTGGATGATGGAGGGTGCGATGCAATCGTTCTGGCGGTTTCCGGATTGCGCCGACTCGGATTGGAAAAGCGAATCACGGAAATTCTCCATCAGCTGCCACATATTCCCTCCCCAGGTCAAGGCGCATTGGGTGTCGAGTGTCGACTAAGTGACCGGCAGTTGATCGAGGATTTGAAAATGCTTGATCACGAACCAAGCCATGTTGAGGTAGAAGCTGAAAGAATGGTGAATGCCGGTCTCGGCGGTAGCTGCCATGTTCCGATTGGTGTTCTGGCAAATTGTCAGGCCGACCGTTACGAGCTGTCGGCCTATGTCGGTCGAGTCGATGCGCGGCAGACCATCATCGAAAAGCTGAGCGGCAGCATTGACCGTCTGTCATCCGGCATTGAGGTGATGGTGGAGAAACTGCATCAACGCGGCGCTCAGAAAATCCTCGCTGGAGTCTGATTTGGAATCGTTCGCATGGCAGGGCTGAATGGAGCGGCGGTCTTAATCACGCGGCCGCAGGCGTATGCGGATTGTCTTAGAGATGAAGTCTGCCGTCTGGGTGGGCGGCCCATTGTCTTTCCAACTTTGGGCATTGAACATTGCACTCAAGGTCTGGATGATGGGAGTTTTACCGAGCACGATCTCGCCATTTTCATCAGCCGCAACGCGGTAGCGGCGGTGGCCGAATATTTTAAGCGGACCGGTGGTCAGTGGCCGGAGTCGCTTCGATGTGCGGCGGTTGGCGGTAGAACGGCGGCTGCGCTGCGTCGCGAATTCGGTGCCAGGAAGGTCATTGCGCCGACCGAGAATTATGGTGCGTCTGCACTGATGGATCACCCGTCCATGCAGAAAATTGCGGGTGAGAAAGTGATATTTTTCGATGGTGGGGGTGCGCGCAGTGTGTTACTGGTACGTATGCTGGAAGACAAAGGTTGTGAGGTTGTAACACATGCGGTGGTATACAATCGGGTGCGTCCGCAGTCAGATGCAAGTGAGCTGAAAGACGCTCTGCGGAGTCGTGGTGTGGATTTTATCGTTCTTACCAGCGTGGAAGCGGCGGATAATCTGTTTGATATGCTAGACAAAGCGTTCATCAATGAGCTCAGACATGCTTCTGTTATCGCATATAGCAGGCGCATTCAGAAAGCACTGCAGCCAAGAGGATTCGAAAACATCTTCGTATCCGATGTGCCTTCAGACGAGACTGTAATTGAATTGATGACAAGATTGTGGAAGCAGAATGATCTGCGGAATCGCGACTCGAATAACATAGCTGACAGTTGCTGATATTGGAGAAATTTCACTGAACCGAGGTTATTTGACATGGCAGAACCGGAAAATCAGACGGCTCAGGAGCCGGTCCAGCCGTCAGCCGAACAATCTGTGCCGGCCGAAGAAGCCGCACCGACAGGTAAAACGAAGGCGGAACGCAAAACACCCGCTCCCCGCAGACGCCGGGGCATTGCGGCTGTGGTTCTGCTCGCACTGATTGCAGTGGGTGGCGGCGGCTATCTTGGGTATCGGCTTGAGTTGCAAACTGTGCCACAGATTCAAAGTAATCGCGCTGCGATTGCGAGCCTCGTCGACGCGGTTCAGTCGATTCAGGAAAGTGAAAAACGACAGACTGCACAGCAGCATTCGGAGACCCAGGAACTGCAGTCGCAGCTGCAGCATCAATCCGACCAGCTGGGTGAGCTGGATTCCAGACTGACCGCGTCAAATGCTGAATTCGACGAAAAACTCAATGCCGTCATTGAATCGGCGTCAGCTATTTTCCAGAACCATGCATCGCGCCCCGATGATTGGGAGCTGGATGATGTTTCCCTGCTGCTGCTGATTGGTGCCAAACAGCTGCAGCTGACCGGTGACCCGACGGTGGTCCTGCCGGTCTGGAAAACCGTCGCCGATCAGGTTGGGCGGGTTTCCGACCCGCAGCTGCTGATCGTCCGCGCTCAGCTGAACAGAGAAATCGAATTGCTGAAAACGATGCAGACGGTTGATCTTGGCAGCATTTCAACCCGACTGCTGGAGTTGATCGACACAATCGGTAAGTTGCCGATTCGCACGCAACTTCCGGTACTGCCGGCCGATACACCTGCTCACACGATGGACGAGTCCGATTCCGAACCGGCGACAGCGATTGGCGCGACGCTTGATGCGGTCTGGCTGGATGTGAAATCGCTGATTCGCATCAGGCGCATTTCAGATACGGCCGCCCTGCCGATCAATCCGAATCTTCACGATGACCTCGTTCAACATCTCAAACTGTCATTGGCCGCCGCGCAGATGGCCGCATTAAGAGAACAGTCAGAAGTTTACCGGGCGAATCTGGAGTTTGTAAAGACTGTGATCGATGATCAGTTTGATGTCGAGGCATCGTCCGTCACTCAATTCTCACTCGCGTTGGATGATCTGCTGTCGTCGCCCTTGGTGGCACAGGTGCCAGACCTTTCCGGTTCCTACCAGCTGCTTCAGGAAATTCTGAATCGTCCGCCGATCGAATAGTTCATGTTCTACATTCTGATTCTGTTCATTCTGATTGGCATCGTATCGGTCGCGACGGTCTACGTCGTTGACGAGCCAGGATATGTCATGCTGCAATGGGGCCTGTGGCAGGTGGAGCTGTCACTGGTTCTTGGAGTTTTGCTGGTCGTTCTGGCCGCGCTTTTCATCTTCGTCGCCATTGAGGTCTTATCTGGTATCGTCAGAATTCCTGGCAGATTGGGTCGCTCCTATCGGGAATATCGGGAGCAGAAAAAGTACGCGGCATCAATCAGAGGTCTGCGGCAGCTGTTGTTGGGGAACTGGGCGAAGGCCGAGCAGCTGCTGGATGGTTCAGCTCGTTATCTGTCGCAGCCGGTCATCGTTTATCTGGCCGCCGCCTATGCCGCGCAGCAGCAGAAAAATTTGACCCGGCGCGACCGGTATCTGAATAAGGCGCGTGCGCTAGGCGCTCAGAATCAGGAATTGGTATCGATTATTGCCTGTCGGCTGCAGATGGATAGTGGCGAGATTTTAGCGGCGATCGATGAGTTGAAAAAACTGTGCGCGAAAATGCCGAAAAATGCACAGGCATTTGGAATGTTGGCCGACGCATACGAGGTGAATGGTGATTGGGCGGCTCTGGAACAGCTGTTGCCGCATCTGCAGAAATCGCAGGCTCGCGCCACTTCCGAGCTTAAAGAGCTGGCAGAGAAAATAGTGCGGCATCGCCTGCAGGGTGCCCAGCAGTCGGTCGAGCTTCAGTCAATCTGGAGAAAGGCAACGGGGTCTGCACAAAAAAATCCAGAGCTGCTTGCCGTCTTTGTGCGAAAACTGTTGGAATTCGATTGTCACCTGGAGGCTGAGAAAATCACCCGTAGCGCTTTGGACCGACATTGGAACTCCGAGCTGGTTTATTTCTATGGTCTAATTGATGGGCACGTGAAAGACCGCCGATTGTACGATACGGCGGCCAAATGGCTTGATCTTCATTCGGATGATCCGAACCTGTTGCTGACCGTGGGTCGGCTGGCGCGCCGGGTCGAGCTGCCAGAAATTGCCAGAAAGCGCCTCCTGCGGGCGATTGACCTCGGCGGTAAACGGGACGCTTACGAAGAACTAGGCAATTTACTCGAAGAGCAGAATGAGCATGATCTGGCTCTTGCCGTTTACCGGGCGGGCATCGAGGAGCGGCCGGTGTTGTTGAACGATGAATCAACTCATCCGTCGGAAGCGGACGGATACAGCGTATCTGACGAGAATTCAAAGGAATCGTAAAACAGTCGGTCGGCTGACAGGCCGTGACTGGGGAAGGTGTTGCGAATCGCTTCGATCATTGGTGGCGGTCCACTGGCGTAAACTTCATGATAGGTAAGATTCGGGTAGTGTCGAAGCACGGATTCGTGTACCCAGCCGGTCGGCCCGGTCCAATCGTCATTTGGGTCTGGCTCGGACAGCACCGCGGTAAAACTGAATCGATTCCGATGTTCAGCCGACCATTGTCTTATGAGCTCGAGACGATAAAGGTCGCGTAATGCACGCGCCCCCCAAAACAGGTGAATTGGACGGTTGTCATCAGTACTTGCAAAATGGTTGTCAAGAATGGATTTGAGCGGTGCGAATCCAGTGCCGCCAGCGATCATGATGATTGGCAGAATGGAGTTGTTGCGAAGAAAGAATGTACCGAGCGGACCCTCAAATCGCAGGATGTCGCGGATTTTCATTGACTGGAAAACATGGCTGGTGAATCGGCCATTGGGCACTTGCCGGACATGAAGCTTCAGAAAATCTTCCCCTGGAGCGCTGGCAATTGAAAATCCGCGGCGCCTGTTGTCGCGGGTGATGAGGTCTATATATTGTCCGGCTATGAAATGAAAGGTGACATCGCGTGGCAGGGCGAGCTTCACTTCCATGACATCATGCGACAGCCGATTGAGTTCGATAATCCGGCACGGCAGCTTCTGAATTGATACCCCCGATAGCATGTCGATCTCGTCAACGCGAATTTCCAGATCTTCAACAGGGTGGGCGCGACACAGCAACACCGCGCCGTTTTCAATTTCTTCATTGGTCAACGCGGCGCGATCATAATCGTCATGGACAACCTGTCCCGACACAAGAATGGATTTACAGGCGGCACAGGTGCCGTTTCTGCAGCTGTAGGGGACCGCCGTACCCTGCCGCAGAAGGGCGTCCAGTACGGATTCGTTGGCACGGACCTGGAATGTGTGGCCGGTGGATTGATTGGTAACCTGAAACTCAGTCATTTCGCGGGTTGAATGCTGCAGTGAAACCAGAAGCTGGATGCGACCGGAAATAAATCAGCAGTCAATTTTATGTTATGCCCGAACTGCCTGAAGTAGAAACCACCGTTCGAGGGATCGCTCCGCATCTTGTGGACCGAACGATCACTTCGGTCATTGTCAGGAACGCAAGGCTGCGGTGGCCGGTGCCAACGACACTTGAACGGCAGGTGCTTGAACAGCCTGTCCTCTCAGTACGCCGGCGCGCCAAGTACATTCTCATCGAGCTGCCGCACGGCCACCTCATGCTGCATCTTGGCATGTCTGGCAGTCTGCGTGTTACGCCGACCGATGAGCCGCCGGCGCGGCACGATCATGTTGAATTGGAAATTGAGGGCGGACAGCGACTGCGGCTGCACGACCCGAGACGGTTCGGCTGTGTCCTTTGGGTGGAGGGTGACCCGAACGATCATCCGCTGCTTCGGCATTTGGGTATGGAACCACTGGAGGAAGATTTTGGTGGCGGTTATTTACATCGTGTGGCTCGGCACCGCAAGGTTGCAGTAAAGCATTTCATAATGGACAGCCGTGTTGTGGTTGGCATCGGGAATATTTACGCTTCTGAGGCGTTGCATTTCGCGGGGATTCATCCCTGCCGCGCCGCCAGACGCATTTCATTGACGCGCTACGGCCGTTTGGTAACTTCCATTCGCAAAACTCTACAGGATTCCATCGACGCCGGTGGAACGACTTTGAGAGACTTCGTCGACGGAACCGGAGCACCCGGTTATTTCAGCCGGAGTCTGAAGGTGTATGGACGAGAAGGCGAGCCGTGCTTCGAGTGTGGACAACCGATTGCGCGACGGGTATTGGGGGGACGCTCAACCTATTACTGCAAACGGTGTCAGACCTGAGCGGGTACTAGACTGTACAAGATTCGGCGATGATCCGTTTGTACTTGTCAAGCAGCTGAGATTCGGATTCGGTGTGATTGGGGTCGACGATGATGCACCCCACGGGGCACACCTCAACGCATTGTTCAGTATCAAAGTGGCCGACGCACTCGGTACAGAGTTTGGAATCGATCTGGTAGATTTCCGGCCCCATATAGATGGCTTCGTTTGGACATTCCAACTCGCATACATCGCAGTTGATGCATTCATCAGTGATAAGAAGTGCCATATGATGCCTTTGAATCCAATCAAGCCGTCAACCAGTCAATCAATCGCCTGCCGCCACGAAACGACAGCTAGCCGTTATTATGCCTGAATTGATGGTGGCTGTCTTATTCGATCCCCTGCTAAAATGGGTGCGCATTGATTTTTCAGGAGCGTCGTATATGTGGCCAATTCAGTTTGCCTGCCATGACCAGTCTCATTGACTTAAATAATACCACCGTTTATCGCGGCAGCCAAAAGGTGTTGGACCGGTTTTCGCTGCAGCTGCCGCTACAGCGCAGCATTGCCATATTGGGCCCCAATGGCGCTGGCAAATCCACTTTGCTTAAAGTGCTCATGCGCGAACTCTATCCCGTTCGCACCGATGATTCGTGGGTCAGAATTTTGGGAAAAGAAAAGTGGAACGTCTGGGAACTGCGCCGCAATCTGGGTTTTATCTCGCAGGATTTACAGAATCGCTATTTGGGTTTCGTAAATGGGCTTTCCGTGGTGCTATCAGGTTTCCATTCAAGCGTGGGGGTCTATGATCATCAGGATTTTGATCCGTATTCCATTGAAACGGCGCGTCGGATAATGAATGAGTTGGATATCTCGGAGTTGGGCGACAAGCCATATTCTCTCATGTCGACTGGTGAGCAGCGTCGTTTTCTGCTGGCCCGCGCGTTGGTGAATGAACCATCGACGCTGGTACTGGATGAACCGACCAGCGGGCTGGACATTAATGCCACTTTTCACTATCTGCGAACCGTTCGCCGATTGATTGCTCAAGGCAAACAGATCGTGCTGGTTACGCATCACATTCACGAGATCCCACCAGAGGTGGATTTCATCGTACTGCTGAAGAAGGGAAACATAATCGCGACTGGAGAAAAAAAGTGGATTTTCACCGATGATAATCTCAGTCATCTCTATGACACACCCGTTAAGGTCGCATCTGTAAAGGGGTATTTTCAGGTGTTCCCAGACGAAATGGCTTCTGAGTCATCTCCAGGCGTTTGACTCGGAAATATCGCTGTGAGTTGTTACGCGCTCAATAGACGTAGTCGGCTGGTAGGACGTGCATACTTTGTTGTGAACGGTGTCGACATCCGTTCATGTGGATATGGATGAGGTCGCAGAGGGGCCGGTAATTGGAGCGTTTGAATTCCGTTGCTTTACAAAATTACGTGCCGCAGATTGGCTGGCCCATCTTATCGGTTGCTGTGTTTCATTCCAGTTCAGGGGCTCATCCGGTGATAGACCTCAGTGCCTTCCATTTTTTCCATGGCCGCCAGCACCTGTCGGGCCAGCAATGGAGCGCCGATCTGGAGTCGATCCTTTTTTAAACGCTGGAATCAAATACCCAAGATTTTTCAGCAGTTCCAGCGCGAACCCCACATCCACATCGTTTCCCACTTCTACCGCCAGTGCGCTCTGCAAATCTTCCTCAGCAACCATCCGTCCGCTGGGTAGCATTTCCACCAGTTTCGCCAATACCGTATTCGTATTGGAGCTGGCAATGGCTGTGACGGTGTTTTTTATTGCCCTTCTGCGAGCATGGTTGGCGAGGCTTGGAATACCATACTCCCACTTATCGGGCTCCGTGTTCCAATAAAAACCGGTGTGCAGCAGCCGTTGTTCAATCGCAGTGGCGTCGCCACTCACTCTGGCAGCTATTCTATCCGCCGCCATCGTCAGGTACGAGCCGTCGGCATCAGCGCCGCTTTCGATCTGGAGTGTCATCTCGGCGACGGCGGTCAGCATGCCATTCTGTATGAACTCATCCATCCGGCGACTATACAGCTCCTGGCGTGCTTGCTGCGCCGTTGCCATCGCTGCCGCAACTTCCGCCCGACCAATCAAGTTGTTCACAGACCGGGCCATCAAGTTCCACAGCGCACGCCCCACACCTGTATGAAGTAGGGATAACCCTGTGCCTGATCAAGAACCATTGACAGCGCATCGGCCTCAAAATGCCCCCGGTCACCGAACGGCTCGGTGAGCGCCCGCATCGACTCCTCGCGGCTGAGTCGGCCAATCCGCCAGACGTTAACCCGCATATTTCACCGATTTGTATTCTGGGTTGAAATGGCCGTCGCCAAGCGTTGATTTCATCAGTTGGATGAGAAAACCGCCGTCAGCCAGTGACAGGGCCGGCGAGCGCACCGCGGAAACCGCGTTTTTCCGGCCCGTCAAGGCCCGTTCAGCCCGTTGCGGCATGGTCAGGGCGCGTGCCATCCTCGCCCCTGACAAAGTCGGCGATCGAACCGGCGGTCGGCACCCGAGCCGACCCGATGACACCCTAGTTGAAATCAGGCGGCGGCCTCCACAGTGGCAGCTGGCCCAGATTGTCCAGCACCTCGGCATGCGGATAACCCGCCGACATCGACAGCCACACCCGGCGGGTGGTCACCCGAAGGCGCACCCCGACCTTGATCAGCTTCAGCCGCAGCGTGCCACTCTGCGCCCGCGCCAGGCGGGTGCCCTTGGCGCCCAGACGACGCAGCGCCTCGAGCAGCCCATAAGCGAACGAGGCGAAGTACAGGCGCAGCTGATTGGCCGCCATCTGGTGCGAACTGGTGCGGTCCGCAAACAGGTCCAACTGCTGCTCCTTGATGCGGTTCTCCATGTCGCCGCGGGCGCAGTATTTCTCCTCATACAGCTCCTGAGCATCCACCTCCTCGGCCGACAGGCTGGTCACCACGAACCGCGGATTGGCCCCCCGCCGCAGATGTTCCGCCTTGCCAATCACCCGCCGCGCCCGACTCCACGAGCTACGCGTCTGATAACTGAACTCGCCGAACCGGCGCACCGCCTCGCCCGTGCGCTCATGCTCCTCAGCGGCCTCATCCATCTCCTCCGACAGCGCCGCCTCCAGACGCGAATTGCGTGCCAAACCAAGGACATAATCCACCTGCACCTCCTCCTGCTCACACCACGCCATGATGTCTTCCCGGCAGAACCCCGAATCGGCTCGTATCACCACCCGAACCTTTGGCCAGCGCGCCCGCAACTGTCCGACGATCCGTTCCAACTCCTCCACACTGCCCGCCGCACCATCCTGATCTGACGTGCGCAGCCGACTGCACAGCAGCTGCTCGCCACAGAAAATGTACAGTGGCAGATAGCAGTAGCAGTCATAGTAGCCGTGAAAGAACCGACCCTCCTGCTCCCCGTGCAGCGGATCGTCCGTCGCATCCAGGTCCAGCCACAGTTCCTTCGGTGGCGCCTCGAACGACTCCATGAACAGGTCCGCCAACAGCCGATCCATCGCCTCACCGATGGCCACGATGCGTTTGTAGCGGTCATTCGCCGCCTCGTCCGGGTGCCCCAACTCCAGGCGGTTCAGCGTGCTCGGACTGGCCAGTGCCTGCCCCTGGTCCACCATCTGCTCCAGCCGATCCACCATCACCCCCATCAACCGGTCGTCGCTCAGGTGCTCATGGTCGTTGAGATCTTCATAACCCATCGTAATGCCATAAATGCGCTGGCGCAGCAGGACCTTAACGTGGTGTCGCACGCTGGCCGGGTTGCGGTAGTCGATGAAACAATCGGCCAGACGGTCGGTCAGACCGATCCGCCGGTCAACCTCCCGCAGCAGCAGGGCGCCACCATCGGAACTGATCTGTTCGCTGTCGAATTTGGCGGTCACCGCGCGCCGGCCACTGGGTTGAAATTCCAACTGCGTCTGATAACACTGTGCATTCATGGATGAGTCCTCTTTAAATGACATAATTAATTGATTAAGTTGTCATTATAACTCATTTTTCACATTTTTCATAACTATCGGTGAAAAATGCGGGTTAAACCGTTCGGTAAATGATGCATCCGCCCGGCCGAGCACCCTTGTCAGATCGGGCGTACCGGCAATCACCAGCATAATGGGATGCCGCCTTGACACCAGCTGAAATGCCTCATACCAAGGCCCGCTCACTTCGGCCGGCAGGTCATGCGCCTCATCAACAATGACCAGTAATCGTCGCCGCCGGCAGGCCAGCGCTTCTAGGCTTTCGGTGATGGAAACCGCCGCGCCATTCACTTCCTTGCCGCCGCTGGCACCGGCAGACCCTGAAAACAGCCCCGGCATGGCTTCCCAATTGGTATTCATATACAGGTTCAGTCGGTTCAGACCAAACACGTTCCGCCGCAGTCGCCGCAGGATTGAGACCAATAAATCCGAGGAACTGAATGCCTGCTTCTCCATCCAGGCGAGCATAACGGTCTTGCCACAGCCGCGGGGTCCCGTGAGCAGAAGTGAAATCGGGTCGTAATCCCCGGCGGCAATGTCGGTCAGCCGGCTCAAAGCCTCGAATTTGAGTTCCTCGCGCCCGCCGAGCACCGGCGGTGCGGCCCCGCACCGGGTTTAAACGGGTTGCGCTCCCTATCGTTGGATTTCGCCTTCACGCTTCGTATTCTCGGTTCAGAATCAGGGTTACCTGGTGATTGTCCCGCCTCCAATACGCTCAACATCATTTGTTGAATCGCAGACCATCCATTTATAGCCATCAAAGAAGTGTCAGTAACCCAACATACAGCATGGGCGAGTTCGATTTCTGATGCTGCCAGGCTCTAACACTCACAATAAACATTTTCACATTGCTTGAACCAACCAATGAAAATGTAGGCTGGCAGGCATTATACGAACGAAAAACGAATCTATAACAATGAGGGACCGTACGCAGCGTTTTACCGCCTCGCAACGAAGAGTGCAGTAACCGAGCCCTGACACTTCGCCACGCTTGCCACAGGGATAGCAGATCAAGTCGGTTCGACTGATCGTCAAGTTTGGACTTTCGCAACGGTTTGCGGATGAGTACAGGTCTGGCACTCAGCGCAATGTACCGTCGGTCGCACCGATGCGACAGTCATTTTTGCGTCGCGCTTTCAGTCGCAAAGACTCACTGATGTTGCCTGAACGGATCATTTTTAAGAGATTAAGAAAAGCGGCCTGATATCCCAGAATTTCGCCTTCCAAATTGACGATATAATCGAATTGGCATGTTGCGGAATTCTCAAGTGGCTACCAAGTGATGGCTGTCTCAAATTTGTTCTGATCGGTGGTTTTAGACATATGATTAATACGGAAGTTGTAGTTGTTGGCGCGGGTCCCTGCGGGCTCTTTCAGATCTTTGAACTGGGACTTTTGGATATTAAATGCCATGTTGTTGATTCCCTGCCGCGCACGGGCGGTCAGTGCTCGACACTGTATGCTGACAAACCGATTTACGATATTCCGGGTTACCCAGTTGTAGGTGCCCAGGAACTCATCGATCGTCTTATGGAACAGGCGTCGCCGTTTGAACCGCAGTATCAGCTCAGTCAGCAGGTTACGCATGTGAAAAAAAAGGAAGAGGGTGGATTTTATGTAAAAACATCAGCTGGAACTGAATTCGACGCAGGTTCTCTAGTTATCGCAGGAGGTCTCGGCGCTTTCGACGCGCGCCCGCTCAGAACGGCGGGAGCCGAGAATTACGTGGGAGCAAATCTGAATTATCATATAGACGATAAGCAACGATTCAGGGATCGCGCGGTCACCATCCTGGGGGGAGGGGATTCAGCACTGGACTGGACGTTGGAACTGCATGGAATTGCCAAAAGCGTTACTCTGATCCATCGGCGCGAGGCCTTTCGCGCCCAGCCCGCATCAGTCGAGAAAATGAAACGGATCGCCGCCCGCGGCGACGGTACGCTGACCTATCACATCGGTCGAGTTGAAAGCATCATTGAAGATGGAAAGAAACTGACAGGCATTCGGGTGGTTACCTTTGACGATGAGCCAATCAAGATTGACGTTGAATTCGACGAGCTGCTGGTTTTTTTCGGTCTGTCCCCAAATTTGGGTCCGATTGCTCAGTGGGGGCTGCAGCTGGATCGAAAACTCATTCAGGTTGATACGGCGAACTGCCAGACCAGTGAGCCGGGGATTTTCGCAATTGGCGATATCGTCTCGTATACCGGGAAAAAGAAATTGATCCTGAGCGGATTCCATGAGGCGGCGATGGCGGCATTCGGAGTCCAACATTATCTGTACCCTGAAATCAAGCAGCGAGTTCAGTTTACGACGACTAGCACGCTGATGCATGAACGACTCAAAGTCGACGGCAACCTTTGATTGCGAAGTCGATCGTATTCCAGCCGTTCAGATATTTTTACTGAGTTCTTTCAGCCTTCTGCCAATTCATTCGGTTAAGATGGATCCTTGGTTTCGAGGATAGACTGGATCGGTGTTGGTTGCCGATGTCAGGTTATGAGCACGCAATCTTCGTGAATTTCAAGTAGAGTCGGCCGATCGGCGGCGAAACCCTGCCGCAGCAATCCGGGCAGTTCATCGATATCGTTCACCCGTGTTGCATGGCAGCCGAATCCTTTGGCGACCGTCAGAAAATCTGGCATGGTGAGATCAACTCCAATCGTTTGAATATTACTGCGTTTGAAACAGTCTCTGATCTCGCCATAACCATCGTTGTGCCAAAGCACGATGACGATTGGCAGCTGGTGCTCGACTGCGGTCGCCAATTCCTGAATCGTAAACATCAGACCGCCATCGCCGATGACACACACGACCGGGAACTCGGGCTTGCCCAGCTGAGCGCCGATTGCGGCAGGCAGGGCGTAACCGAGCGTACCGTAACCGGTCGTTGAAGTGAGGTAGGTCCGAGGCCGGCGTGCGGGGTAGACGTAGTTCCCGCTATAAACCAGCTGGGTTGAATCTGCGGTAACAATTCCGTGATCTGGAAGTGCCTGTCGGATTCTGTTCCACACTTCGATGTGAGATTCAGTTCGTTCGTACCAGTAGGGCTTGGTACCCGCGATTAAATTCTCAACCAACTGTGTTCTGTCGGCATTCGGTCTGCGCGTTGGCGTGCGTTTCATCGCGTTTATAAGGCCGGTCATTTCACCCAACGCGTGAGCGGCATCACCGACGATGCCAAGTATTGGCGTCGCGTTCTGATAGATCTGCGAGGGATCGATATCGATACGAATCAGCTGGCCGTCGAAAACAATGTCACCGCCGCGGCTCCAGATATCGGTTTCCGAAAGATGGGTGCCAACGGCAAGTACGACATCTGCGTGTCGGACAAAGTCCAATGTTGGTGGATGAAGTAGGTTGGCTCCAAGGCTTAATGGATGATCTTCCGAAACCACGCCTTTGCCGGCAAACGTCGTTACGACGGGAGCATTCACCGCCGAGACTAAATGGGTTGCTTCCACTGACGCATTCTTGCATCCACCGCCCAAAATGATGGCCGGATCGCGCGCGTTCGCCAGCAGTTTCGACGCTTCCACAAGCAGGCTGTGTTCCGCGCAGGGGGTGCGGATGGAACCGGTGGCTACGGCTGGCCAGTCAACTGGGCTGGCGATCAGGTCGATCGGAATTTCCACATGGACTGGTTGCGGGCGTTTGGCATTGAACACTGCGTAGGCTCTTGCAATGACTTCAGGGATGGCCTCGGTTGATAGGATGGTCTGACTGAATGCAGTGAAATGCGCGGCGAGTTTAC
Source organism: Arenicellales bacterium (assembly GCA_965205205.1). Lineage (GTDB taxonomy): Bacteria > Pseudomonadota > Gammaproteobacteria > Arenicellales > JAJDZL01 > JAJDZL01. The sequence goes on along the minus strand of CBDBFX010000002.1, from coordinate 1,052,672 downwards.
TCTGCGCGTAAACTTCGTGGAGATCGCCTTGTCCGAGGTCCAGACTTGTCGTCTTATTGACGCTTGAGATGGCCAGTATCGGTACAGAATCCGAAAAGGCCTGCGCAAGTGCGGTTGCCGCATTGGTCAGACCGGGTCCGGTGATCAGACAGCAGACACCGATTTTGCCGGTTGCTCGGGCATAACCATCAGCCATAAATCCTGCCGCCTGTTCGTGCCGAGGCGTGATGTGTCGGATATTCGATTCGGCAATCCCGCGGTAAATTTCAAGCGTGTGAACACCCGGTATGCCAAAAACGAATTCTGTGCCGTAGCTCTCAAGCAGTTCCATGAGTCCGATGCCACAGCTGCGTTGTTGACGGGCCATCTTCAGTTCCGTTCAGGAGACGGTCGAAAAATCGATCTGTAGGAAGACGGTTTGATGACGGTGAAAATCGAGAAGATCGCAATCACGCCGGCGCCCCAGAATATGGCGTATGGATCGCCAAGGTCAAGCAGCAGTCCGAAGAGTGGCGGTCCCAATATTCCGCCGGCATTGAAACCGGTGGTGATCGTGCCAAAGACTTTGCCCATGTCCTTCGCGGGTGCTAGGTTGGAAATGATCACATCTCTCGAAGGGGCAATGAATCCGTAGAACACGCCGGCGATCACCATGGGTATCGCCAGCATCGGCAGCGACAGCGGAACCAGTGTGATGAAGAACATGCAGATGGTAACGGCGATGAAACAGTTGATGACCACCCATTCGTGGTTCTTCCAACGATGTGCCAGGAATCCAGCCCACAGAATTCCGACTGCATCGGCGGCCAGAAACAGCCAGATGACGATGCCGGCCTGTCCCAATGTCGCATCATAAATTTCAGTCAACGCGGCAACAGAGAAATCATAGAGTCCGGTGCTGCTCATCGCATAGCCCAAAAAGAACAGCCACCCCAGCAGGATGGGTGCGCTGAACAGAAGTTTGAAACTGCTGGTGCGTTTCTGCACGACTTCCTCAACCGCTGCGGCATCGGGCAGGTCCATTCCGATTAAGCCGAAATACAGCCCGGTCAGAATGACTGTTCCCATTATCCCACAGATCAGCAGAGCGAAGCCCCAGTCCAGACCGGCCGTGATCATGACGATGATTATGGGTGCGGTAACCGAACCGGCCTGGCCGCAGAAAGTATGAATGGAAAATGCTTTACCAAGGCGTTCGCGACGAATCGAACGAGTGAGAATTGAGTAATCGCAGGGGTGATAAACCGCATTGGCCATGCCGGCCACCGCCATCAGAATCAGATATCCCACATAGGTTGCGAAAACGCCAAACAGTGCCAGTACCACCGATTCGACCAATACGCCGGTCAATAGAATCCACCGGGCACCGAACCGATCGACGATAAAGCCAATCGGTGCCTGACAGACCATGGTGGCGATGCTGAACACCGCGTAACCAATTCCGAGCTGGGTGTAGCTGACACCGTAAACGTCGTAAAGAATCGGGAACAGCAGCGGCAGCAGCAGAAAATAGAAATGCGAATAGAAATGTGCGGCACCGACCAGTCCGACAACTTTGCGCTCCTGTGGATTCATTTTGAACGGAGTACTCATAGACAATCGCGCCGGTGGTCAGTTGGAAGAAATGGCGTAGATGGTGAATTAAGGTACGGTGGAAAGTTCATTGGATCAGTGGTGGCGGAAGACACATGCATTTCGGGATTGTCGGATCAACGGCCACCCCTTATTCCGTTGCAATATTCTATTCGATTTCAATGATTCAGGCATTGGGTGGCTTTCGCCGACTGAGTCTGGCAGAGTCCCCCGGTTGTCGGAATGGCACCGATTCACCTCCGCGGACCGCAGCTGAGGAGTGGTCGGGCGTTCGAGATGCGAAGCTGCGGTGATCAGGGCTGCCGCTCATCGTCTGATCAGACTTCGAATCAATCTCCGCCCGCTTCGACCGCTCTTTCGCATTCACCGACTGTCGACGGCTACGGTTTTGGAAATTGGTTTTCTGACACCGGTGGCAGGAAGGGTGAAATGGCCGCAAATCCGCACCCAGTGCGCCAATTTCCTAGATCAAGCGCGACGCATGTAAACGACCAGCCAATGGAAATCACCGCACGTGGATTTCCAGGACGTCCAGGTCGGCCAGCTCATGGTCGGGCCCGACATGTTGGCCGGCAAATACGTTCTTCCCCCAGATGCGTGCAAATTTGAACGTATCTTCAAAGTCCTTGTGAATCTGCCGGGCGACATCTGACACCTTGCCACCCGATTTCAGCGTAAATGGTTTTTCGGTATCGGCTGGTTTTCCAGGAATCTTCGTGTACACCCGCACGATATTCATCTTTTCGAACAGCATCTGCGGGAAAACGTCCAGGTTTATTCCGGTCAGTGCCGACACCGCGACTGACGGAAACCGATGGTTCAGGAGTTCATTCAGCGCGTCCAATTCGTCGGCTGAGTCGGTCCCGTCCATTTTGTTGGCGACCAAGATGGTTGGCAGTGCGATCCGGAATGGATCGAATTCCGCCGCTTCCTGAGCATTGAACTCCTCGTTGTGCCTGCAAGCGAAGTCATTGGTCAGACTGACCTTGCGCTGGTCCAACTGAGTGGTGATCTGATCGATGTGATCGATGCATTCGGGGTTGGCGATATCGATGACCAGCAGTGCCGCATCAGCGGTCTGCAGTGAGTTGACCACCCACGGTTCAAAGTAATCTCCTGAAATAGGCGGCAGGTCCACCAACTGAAAGTGAATGTCCTCAAAGGGCATCATTCCAGGTAGCAGAGTCTGTGTGGTGAACGGATAGGGACCGATCTCCGAGCGCGCACCGGTCAGTGCGCGGTGCAGTTGTGATTTACCAGCATTTGGTGCGCCGAGCAGGGCGAGTTGGGCCGCACCTTCGGGCCGCACCGAATGCGAGGGACCGGTGCGGGCGCCACCTTTACGCGGGCCCGCCATCTGCTCAGTCAGCAGCTTGATGCGGGTCTTGATGTCGCGCTGCAGATGTTCCGTTCCCTTATGCTTCGGTATCGTCCGCAGCATTTCCTTCAGGCACTGCAGTCGGTCCGCCGGCTCCTGTGCCGCCCGAAATGCCTGCTCGGCTTTTTTGTATTCAGCGGTTACATTTGTTGGCATGGAATGCTGATCGAATTGTTCATCAGGACTTTATAATATTATCTTTTGATTCGTCTGCAGTGAAGTTGCCACAGGAGCCAGTTCAGTTGAGTGACAAGGTGTTCTTAATTACCGGTGCGTCAAGTGGTATTGGCGCGGCGACGGCGAAGGCGGCCGCCGAACGCGGATTCAGGACCGTTCTCGCCGCCCGAAGAATTGAACGGTTGCACGCGCTATGTGAGGAGTTGGGCGGTGCGTCGCGTTCGCTGGCGGTACGATGTGATGTTACCCAATGGGCCGATCAGCAGGAGATGGTCGGTCAGACGATTGACCGTTTCGGTCAGATTGATGTGGTGCTCGCCAATGCCGGGATATACTACCGAAATGGCGGCTTTGCGGAAGGCAGCCCAGAACGCTGGCGGGACATGATTCTAACCAATGTCTATGGTGCGGGACTCACGATCAGGGCCACTTTGGCGGCGCTGAAAAAAAGCAGAGGCCATATCTTGCTGCTGGGATCGGCGGCCGGCCGAAGACCCATCGCCGGCTCGATGTATGGCGCGACCAAATGGGCGGTCACGGGAATGGGTTATAACCTCAGGGAAGAGCTGAGGGGTACGGGCATTCGGGTAACCAATGTCGAGCCGGGTGTAACCAACACGGAAATATTCGGTGGTGAAATCAGAGACAACGCGATGGAACGGGAAGATGTTGCGGCGGCGGTCCTGTTCGCCGTCGAACAGCATCCCCGCGTTGATCTGCACGAAATTCTGATGTATCCAACGCCACCGGAGGCATGAACCGTGAACACTGAGGTTATCTTCAGGTGACCGGAATTTCTATTGTTTGACCACCAACCTTTCTAACGAGGCACATCGGATGCAATTATTCAGAGGCCTATTCATCATGCCACAATGCCCCATTTGTGATGCTGAGGTCATATTGGCAGACGATACGATCGTCGGTGAACTGCTTCAGTGCCAGGACTGTGGCAGTGAACTTGAAGTCACCGAGGTCAGTCCACCAGAATTGGATATCGGACCGGAACTGGAAGAAGACTGGGGGCAGTAGATGCTTCAGCTGACGGACCGCAGCACCCTGTGAATATCGGTTTTCTGCACTCTTTGATCCGCTTCGAGGAGAAGTGGCTGCTCAAGGAACTGCACAGCCGGAAGGGTGTCAGCGTCACGATGCTTGACGATCGGGAGCTTGTTTTCGACCTGGAAATCGTCCCGCAGGTGGATGTCGCATTTGAACGTTGTATCAGTCACTCCCGCACGCTGTACAGCTTACGGTTTCTGGAGCAGGCCGGTGTCCCCTGTATCAATCGCGCCACCGTGGCCGCCGTGTGTGGAGATAAGATCGAGACGTCCATTGCCCTGGCTCGATGCGGCATTCCGCAGCCAAAACTGCGAGTGGCCTATTCTGAGGAGTCAGCGATGCGAGCCATTGAAGAGCTCGGCTACCCAGTGGTTCTAAAACCCGTCGTCGGGTCTTGGGGTCGTCTGCTGTCCAGAGCCAATGATCGGTCAGCGGCTGAAGCCATTCTGGAACACAAGAAACTGCTCGGGTCCTACCAGCACTCGATTTTTTACCTTCAGGAATACATTGATAAACGAGGACGCGACATTCGGACTTTCGTCGTTGGGGATGAATGCATCGCGGGAATATACCGCCAGTCACAGCATTGGATAACCAACACGGCGCGCGGGGCGGTCGCCGCGAACTGTCCACTCACCAATGAGATAGTCGAACTGTCGCTGGCCTCGGCGGAAGCGGTCGGCGGTGGCATGGTCGCAGTGGACTTGTTTGAGACCGCGCACGGACTGTTGGTCAATGAAGTGAACCATACGATGGAATTTCGCAACAGCATTGAACCCACCGGAGTCGATATCGCGGCGAAAATGGTGGACTTCGTCGTCAATCATCCGTTTTAGGCGAGCGCGATGATCAAAACGTCCATTGTTGGCGGTGCGGGGTATGCCGGCGGCGAGCTGATTCGTCTGCTCCACCTGCATCCCGAAGTCGAAATCCACCAGCTGGCCTCGCGCAGCCGCGCCGGCCAATATGTCCACTCGACAAATCCCAATCTCCGCCAGCAGGTAACCCTTAAATTCTGTGATCCGGAGGAATTGACTGCCTGTGATGTGCTGTTTCTGTGCCTGCCGCATGGTGAGGCAATGAAATCCATCGGTCGATTTCAGGCGCTGGCGCCGAAAATAATCGATTTGAGTGCTGATTTTCGCCTTGACGATGCCCTGGAGTATGAAAACATCTATGGTCGAGCCCACCTGCGGCCAGAACTGCTGAGTGAATTCATTTATGGGATCCCAGAACTGCACCGGCAGCGGATCGCCGAATCGAATTACGTCGCCTGCGCCGGCTGCAACGCCACCGCGGTGATTTTGGCGCTGCTGCCGATCATTCGCACGTGCGCGGTTGCATCCATCGTTGCCGAAGTCAAAGTGGGATCGAGTGAGTCCGGCAGTCAGGCGGGTGCCGGCAGCCATCATCCGGTGCGAAGTGGCGCAGTGCGGTCCTACGGTCCTACAGGTCACCGACATGCGGTTGAGATCCGACGGTCTCTTGACCTTGATGCGATCTGTTTTTCAGCGACGGCGATTGAGATGGTACGGGGGATTGTTGCGACCTGTCACGTATTTTCCCAGCAGCAGCTGCCCGAGGAACGAATTTTGTGGAAGACCTATCGTGAAGTCTTCAGGAGCGAACCATTTGTGAGAATCGTCAAAGATCGCGCCGGCGTGCACCGCTACCCGGAGCCCCGGCATCTGGCGGGAACCAATTTCTGTGATGTGGGATTCGCGCGGGACCCGGACAACAACCGCGTCGTCGCCATCAGTGCACTTGACAATCTGATGAAAGGCGCGGCCGGTCAGGCGGTGCAGAATTTCAACATCATGCACGGTCTTGATGAGCGAGCCGGGCTTGAATTCCCCGGCCTGTATCCATCCTGAAGCGCTGACTTGGCCGTAACCGTACGCTAAAGTCCCATGTGTCGCCTGCTTGTTGTCAGAAGTGCCGAACCCGTCAGCATGGCGCATCATCTGCGACGATTCGCACAGACTGCTGAAAACAGTGTGGAGGATCAAAGTCACGGTTGGGGCTGCGCCTGGCTGGAATCGGGAAAATGGCGGCTCTACCACAACATCATGCCCATTTGGGAGGATCGAATGCAACGCTTTCAGCGCAGCGCCTACTTTCTTGCGCATGCGCGGAGCGCCTACCGAAACGAAGGCATAGAAGTGGCCAACAACATGCCCTTTGATGATGGCGAGAAGGTGTTTATTTTCAATGGTGAGCTGCAGGGGGTACGAATTCGCGGGGAGGGTCGGATTGGGGCCGAGAAAGTATTCAATTTCATTAAGAGATTTGACGGCGGAGACATCGAATCGGCCATTCAACGCGGCGTTCATCATTTGGTTCAGAAAGCCCGGTATGTGCGGGCAATGAACTTTGTGATCGCAACTCGCGAGGAAGCCTGGCTGAGTACAACCTATAACGAGAATCCCGACTACTTTCAGATGCACAGAAAACAGACCGCTGACACCTGCGTCATCAGTTCGACGCCCTATGCCGATGATTCTGGCTGGACACCGCTGGACAATCACTCGATTCAGCGCATTCAGAGTCCATGCTGATGGTTGAAAACGGAGCGGTTAAGCAAAACCCGATCATCGTCAAAATCGGCGGCGGCCGCGACATCAACACTTCGGGCATCGCGCGCGATCTGGCGCGGATCAATCAGCCGGTCATCATCGTGTTGGGTGGCAATGCCGCCCGCGATCGGCTGGCTGAGAAACTCAGCATTCCCCTCCAGACACTGCAGTCCGTCTCCGGGTACCAAAGCGTTTATTCAGATCAGGATGCAATCGAAGTGATTATGATGAGTTATGCGGGTGTGGTCAGAAACAGGTTTGTTGAAAGCTGTCAGAAAATCGGTGTCAACGCGGTCGGCTTGAGTGGCCTGGATGGGCGGCTGATTGAAGGCCGACGCAATCGCGGCATTCGCATTCAGGAGCAGGGTAAGACTTTGGTGCGGCGAGATTTTTCCGGCAAACCGACTCAGGTCAACAGCGAGCTTCTCAGCCGGCTGCTTGATCAGGGTCTCACCCCGGTCATCAGCATTCCGATAGCGGATGAAAAGGGAGTGGCGATCAATGCGGACAACGATAATATCGTTACCGCGCTGCATCGGTGTGTTCAGGCTGCGCGGATCTATCAGTTCATCGCGGAACCAGGGCTGCTGGCGGACCGCAATGACCCTTCGAGTCAGATCAGATCGCTTGATCATCGGGACCTTCAGGCGCGCGAATCTCAGGCCGATGGGCGAATGAAAAGGAAATTATTGGCATTGAGACAGCTGTTCGAGCAAGGTCCGACGGAAGTCATCATCGCTGATGGGCGGGTGGATTCACCGCTGCAGATGGCGAATGAGGGAACGATTATCAGGTAAACGCAGGAGAACGAGTATGACGAGTGTAGATGACCGAGAAACCAGACTCGGCGTCGGCGTATATCGGAGCCGCGGAATTTCGCTGGTCAGAGGTGAAGGCGCGCTGGTGTGGGATGACCGAGGCCGTCAGTACCTTGACTGTACGTCAGGCATCGGCGTCGCGAGTATTGGCCATGCCAACAGACACGTGGCAACCGCGATTTCAGAACAGGCCGCACGGCTGATGACCTGTGCCGGGGTCTTCACCAATGACAGGCGCGCCGATTGCATGGAAAAACTGGTTTCTGTCAGCCCCGCTGGCCTCGAACGGGTGTTTCTGTGTAATTCTGGTGCCGAAAGCATTGAAGGCGCCCTCAAGTTCGTACGCCAGTCAACAGGTCGAAACGGAGTGGTCAGTGCCAATCGAGGTTTTCATGGGCGTACGCTGGGCGCACTCAGCGCGACTCCGAACAGGAGCTATCAGGAGCCATTCAGCCCACTGGTGCCAGGATTCGTTTACGTGCCGTACAACTCAATCGAGGCAATGGAGGAAGCGGTTGACGAAAAAACGGCCGCTGTACTGCTGGAGCTGGTTCAGGGGGAAGGTGGAGTGCGACCGGCCGATCCATCATATATTGAGCAGACGGCTGAAATCTGCCGACGGCGCGGCGCGCTGCTGATCATTGATGAGATTCAGACGGGATTTTGCCGAACTGGAAAAATGTTCGCCTGTGAACACTACGGCGTCAGACCGGATGTCCTCTGTCTGGCCAAGGGCATCGCTGGCGGGATACCGATGGGTGCGATATTGGTCAATGATCGAATCAGAACTTCTGTCGGTGCGCACGGTAGCACATTTGGTGGCAATCCACTCGCCTGCGCGGCGTTTCTGGCGACGGTTCGGTTTATGGAGCAGGAGCGGCTGGCCGCGCGGGCGGCCAAACTTGGCGATCGATTTGTCGACGGGCTGCTCGCGAATCGACCGAAACTTGTACGCGAGGTCCGACACCTCGGACTGATGATCGGTATCGAACTCAAGACCCGCGTTACACCTTATCTGCAGCAGCTGCAGAATCAGGGTGTGCTTGCACTGCCGGCTGGCAGCACGGTACTGCGTCTGCTGCCGCCGCTTGTCATCTCGCAGTCTCAGCTGGATGTGGTGTTCGAGCAGGTGATTGGCGTGCTTGAAACTGAAGATGAACCGACCGCACGCGGTCCATTGAGTTGATCGGTCCAGTATCAATGGCCGCCGACCTTAACTGGGCGACTCGAGTTGCCGAATCTGCGACTGATGCGCTGTTCTCCCTGATTCCCCGCGCGTCGCTGACGGCGCGGGAGTGGGGCGCGGTGCGCTTGATCGCCCATCGCGGATGTATCGATCCGGATCGTTCGATTTACGAGAATACGCTGGCGGCATTTCAGGCGGCGCGCGATGCGCAGGTGTGGGGCATCGAACTCGACGTCCAATGGACTTTGGATGATTGGCCGGTGGTGATTCATGACTCTCATACGGCTCGTCTGCCGGGAGCCGGCGCGGTCGAGATCAATCGAACGGAGTATGATGAACTCCACACCATCTGTCCTCTGGTTCCGAGATTGGAGGAAGTGATGGAACGCTTCGCCGGTGAACTGCACCTGATGATAGAACTGAAGGGACGGGTTCCGAACTCAAAAGCCGCCAGACGGCTGCGGGAATGTTTGGCGAAGTGGCAGCCGGGTGTGGATTATCATCTGATGTCACTGCAGCCTGCACCGCTTCGGGAACTTGAGGGATATCCGGCTGCGTCGAAACTGCTGATCGCCATCACCAATACCCGATGGATGTTTGATGAGTTCAAACGAGGCGGTTTTGGTGGCCTGACCGGGCATTTTCTCCTGCTGAACAGTCGGATGCGCAGACAGCTGCAGGCTCTTGACGCGCCTTGGGGAACCGGTCATGTCAATTCTATGAATCTGTTGGCCAGGGAAGTCCGCTCGGGTACGAAGTGGATTTTTTCCAATGCGGCAGATACGCTTTTGCGCAGTCGCTGATCCGGTATCAGTGATTACGACATTCGTTACGGAGTGCAATGCATGAAAATTGGTTTTATTGGTTTGGGCAACGTCGGTGGGAAACTCGCCGGCAGTCTGCTCAGAAACGGGTTTGAGCTCACGGTACGCGACTTGAGTCGGGAGGCGGCCGAACCCTTGCTGGCGGCGGGCGCCCATTGGGCGCATTCACCTGCGGCGCTGGCCTCATCGGTTGACATGGTGATCACCTGTCTGCCTAGTCCGGCCATCTCCGCGGCGGTCATGGAGTCTCCTGATGGCGTACTGAAGGGACTGACCGCAGGCAGTCTGTGGGCGGAGATGAGTACCACCGATCAGACCGAGGTATTGCGACTGGGTGCGTTGGTTGAAGAGCAGGGCGGGTTACCGATGGACTGCCCGGTCTCAGGCGGCTGTCATCGGGCTGCGACGGGAAACATTTCGATTTTCGTCGGCTGTGAAAGGTCCACGTTTGAACGTGCATTTCCGGTTATTCAGGCCATGGGGCGACGGATTTTACACACCGGTGAACTGGGTTCCGCATCGGTTCTGAAAGTGCTGACGAATTATCTCGCAACCGCGAATCTGCTGACGCTGTGTGAGGCGCTGGTGACCGCAAAACAGGCGGGACTGGATCTTTGTACCACTTACGAGGCGATTCGCATCTCATCCGGCAATTCGTTTGTTCATGAAACCGAAAGTCAGGTGATTCTGAACGGCAGTCGCGATATCAACTTCACCATGGATCTGGTGATCAAGGACATCACACTGTTTCAGGAGGTTGCGGACCGGGCTGGCGTGACCCTTGAGATTAATCCTCTGCTGATGCAAATTTTTCAGGACGGAATACGTCGTTATGGTGGCAGAGAGTGGTCGCCCAATATCATCCGGCGCCTGGAGGAACAGTGTGGTGCGGATATTCTGTCACCCGGCTTTCCAGCTCAGATGGTTGATGACGAGCCGGAAATGCCTGGATACGAGGTGGTGCCCGATCACTCATAGGGGCTGGAGTGAAAGTTTCGAAAGTCATTCATGCGATCGACCTGCACGCCTGTGGCGAGCATGGTCGGGTGATCGTCGGCGGTGTCGCCGATGTCCCGGGCGACAGCATGTTTCAGAAAATGCAGTATCTTCAGCAGCACGGTGATGCGCTTCGGAAGCTCATGCTGCGGGAACCGCGCGGCTATCCGGCGGCGAACTGTAACATTATTCTCCCGCCAACAGTGGCTGAAGCCGATGCAGGTTTTGTCATCATGGAACAGGTCGAGTATCCGCCGATGTCGGGCTCCAATACGATATGCGTTGCAACGGCACTGATCGAGACCGGTATGGTTGACGCGGTCGAACCCGTTACCGCGCTGAAACTTGACAGTCCAGCAGGATTGATTGAGGTTGCCGCGCAGGTTGATGATGGAAAGGTGGTCGGGGTAACATTTCGGAATGTTCCTTCATTCGCAGTGCACCTGGACCAGCCGATTGACGTGCCCAATCTCGGCCAGATTGTGGTGGATGTGGCTTGGGGTGGTATGTTTTACGTCATCGCGGAAGCGGCCGATCTGGGCGTTCGACTGACTCCCGCACATGCGGGTGAAATCGCTAGGGTTGGCGAGATGGTCAAGGTGGCGGCCCGGGAGCAGTTGCCTTGCGTCCACCCTGAAAATTCAGATGTATCGGGTGTTACGATCGGTGTCATTTCCGCACCACCCGAGCACCCTCAGGCGACGCAGAAGAATGCCGCCGTGGTTTCAACTGGCGATCTTGACTGGCGGCGCCCGGAAACCTGGACGGCAGCCCTTGATCGGTCACCTTGTGGAACGGGAACGAGCGCTAAAATGGCCGCGCTTTTTGCTAAAGGTGAACTCGGTCTGAATGAGGATTTTCATCATGAAGGCATCCTTGGAACGATTTTTACCGGATGTCTTGTCGATACCTGTGTGGTCGGTTCGTACCAGGCGGTGGTGCCGACCATCCGAGGGCAGGCCTGGATTACAGGATTTGCTCAGTATGTCGTTTCACCCACCGATCCGTTTCCAGAAGGATACACCGTTGGTGATATCTGGGGTGGCATCAGTTAGGTCATGCCTGCCATAAGTCCGATGCATCCAATCAGAAAACTGCTGGTTGCCAATCGCAGCGAGATCGCGATCCGCGTTTTCCGCGCGGCCAGCGAGCTTCAGATCGGAACGGTTGGCATTTATGCCGAGCAGGACAAATTTTCCCTACACCGTTTCAAAGCCGACGAAAGCTACCCGGTCGGCGAAGGTCTCGGTCCCATTCAAGCCTACCGGGCGATTGATGAGATACTGGCGGTTGCCCGCGATACGAACGCCGACGCCATTCACCCCGGCTATGGTTTTCTGTCAGAAGATCCGGACTTTGCGGAAGCCTGTGTTGAAAGCGGCATTCGATTCATTGGTCCATCGCCTGAAGTCATGCACCGACTTGGCAATAAAGTATCAGCTCGCCGACAGGCTCAGAAGGCTGACGTTCAGGTACTGCCGGCGACCGGTCCTTTACCCGATGATGATGCTGAGGTGAAGGTTCTTGCGGAAGAAGTGGGTTATCCGCTGATGCTGAAAGCCTCCTGGGGTGGCGGCGGGCGTGGCATGAGGGTGATCGAATCAGCCGCTGAACTGCTGGAGTCGGTCAATCTGGGAAGACGCGAAACGCTATCGGCGTTTGGCCGTCCTGAGGTATATCTCGAGAAACTCATTCGACGAGCCCGTCATGTCGAGGTTCAACTGCTCGGCGACTCGTATGGGAACGTCGTGCACCTTTATGAGCGCGACTGCTCCATTCAACGCCGGAACCAGAAAATCATCGAGCGGGCGCCGGCGCTCTTCTTGACCGACGCGCAGCGTCAGGCGCTCTGCGATTCTGCGGTTCGATTGGCAAAATCGGTTGGTTATGTGAATGCTGGAACCGCAGAGTTCTTATTTGATGACGATTCGGGAGAGTGCTACTTTATTGAAGTGAATCCCAGAATACAGGTTGAGCATACGGTTACCGAAGAAATTACCGGCATTGATATCGTTAAAGCGCAGATTCGCATCGCCGGCGGTGCCAGAATCGGTGATGTTGCAGATTCAGGGGTGCCTCATCAGGAGCATATCATCCGCAACGGTTATGCGCTTCAGTGCCGGGTGACAACAGAAAATCCTGAGGAGAATTTCATTCCGGACTATGGGCGAATCACCGCGTATCGCGGGGCGGCTGGATTCGGCATTCGGCTGGATGGTGGCACGGCCTATTCTGGAGCGGTGATCACCCGCTACTATGACAGTCTGCTTGAAAAGGTGACCGCTTGGGCACCCACAGCCGAGGAAGCGGTTCAGCGTATGATCAGAGCGCTGCGGGAATTTCGAATACGCGGCATTGCGACGAATCTGGTGTTTCTGGAGAATTTACTGGGTCATCCGACATTTCTGGAAGGAACGTATACGACGCGTTTTATTGACGAATCCCCTGAACTGCTCAGCATTGCCAAGCGGCGCGATCGGGCGACCCGTCTGCTGACGTACATCGCCGACGTTTCGGTGAACGGCAATCCAGAAGTAGAGGGCCGCCCGCAACCTGCGGTCATTCAGAACCCGATTCCACCCGTTTCGACGGCCGCCGCGCCGCCCGTTGGGACCCGACAGCTGCTGAACGAATTGGGTGCGGTGGGATTTGCTCAATGGATGCTGCGGCAAAAATGTGCGCTGGTAACCGACACGACATTTCGCGACGCTCACCAGTCATTGCTGGCGACTCGATTTCGAAGTTACGATTTGATACGACCGGCCAAAGCCTATGCCACCAATCTGCCGAATCTTTTCAGTCTTGAGTGCTGGGGAGGCGCGACATTCGACGTAGCCATGCGTTTTCTGAAAGAGTGTCCCTGGGAACGATTGCGCGATATTCGACAGCGTGTTCCGAACATTCTGCTGCAGATGCTTCTCAGAGGGGCAAACGGCGTCGGTTACCGGAACTATCCCGACAACATCATTTGTGAATTAATCGAACAGAGTGCGGAATCTGGCATTGATCTGTTTCGGGTGTTTGATTGCCTGAACTGGGTCGAGAACATGCGGGTGGCGGCAGATGCCGTTCTTCAGACCGGTCAGCTTCTTGAAGGGGCGATCTGCTACAGCGGTGACATTCTCAATCCCAGCCGCAGCAAATACAACCTGGCGTACTATGAAGAATTGGCCGTCCGGATGCAGGACTTGGGCATTCACATTCTATGCATCAAAGATATGGCCGGATTGCTGACGCCGGATAGTGCTGCCGTATTGGTTGCCGCACTGAAGGACAAAACTGGGCTCCCGATTCATTTTCATACTCATGACACCAGTGGAATTGCGGCCGCCAGCGTGTTATCAGCAGTCTGGGCGGGAGCCGATGCCATCGATCTCGCAATGGATGCCGTTTCAGGAACCACTTCTCAGCCGAACTTGGGCTCGGTCGTCAGAGCGCTACAGGGTGGGAACTATGACAGTGGCCTGGATACGGCGGCAATTCTGGAGCTGTCAGCCTATTGGGAGAGTGTGCGGAAAAATTATGCGGCGTTTGAAAGCGATGTGCGTTTCGGCGCTTCAGAAGTGTATCTGCACGAGATGCCGGGCGGTCAATTCACCAATCTCAAGGAACAGGCGCGCGCGTTGGGACTTGAAGCTCGCTGGCGAGAAGTTGCCGAAACGTATTCGACTGTGAATGATATGCTGGGTGATGTCATCAAGGTCACACCAACATCCAAGATGGTGGGTGACATGGCGCTTCTTATGGTCAGCTCAGGCCTCGGCCGAGAAGATGTCGAGGACTCCGACCGGGAAGTGGCGTTTCCTGACTCTGTGAAATCTTATTTTGCCGGTGAACTGGGACAGCCCTACGGCGGATTTCCAGATGATCTGCAGCAAAAGGTGCTGCAGGGTGCGGCACCCATTACAAATCGACCCGGAGAAAATCTACCGGCGGCGGATTTGGACGCTCTGCGTGCGGAAGCGGAGTCCAAGGCAGGAATAACACTGAGCGACGAAGAATTTCAGTCGTATCTCATGTATCCGGCAGTGTTTTTGGACTACATCACTCATCGTCGAATGAATGGTCCGATGCAGGTTCTACCGACGCCCGTTTTCTTTTACGGCATGACGCCCGAGCAGGAGATCGCGGTCGATTTGGAGCCGGGAAAAACACTGGTCATCCAGTGTCTGGCCATTGGTGAAACCGATAAGGATGGCAATGTCAAGGTATTTTTTGAACTCAACGGCCAGCCGCGCACGATCAAGGTGCCGAATCGAAAAATTGCCAGTCTGGTCGAACAGCGCCGAAAGGGTGAGGAGGGCAATCCCGATCATGTCATCTCTCCGATGCCGGGCATGATATCCTCAGTCAACGTTCGGGTCGGCCAGTCGGTTGAAAGCGGTGACGTGCTGCTGACGATTGAAGCCATGAAAATGGAAACCGCCATACGGGCAGAACGCTCGGCAAAGGTGTCTTCACTGCTGGTCACCGTTGGTGACAATATCGATGCCAAAGACCTGCTGGTGGAACTGGCATCAAATTGACTGATGCGGTCACGATGAAAAGTCAGAAGAATAAAGGTGAATCGGAGTCAATGGGGGATACAGTCATAACCACTGGGATAACTGGGAACACATACAGAACGTTATTGCGTAAACAGATCATGCAGACCCATCCAAGAGTGGTTGGACTTGCGGTTGCTTATGTCTCGGTTTCTGGTTTCAGCGTAGTCCAGATGGCTGGGTGTAGAAGTATGCGAAGCATACGGGCGAAGGCACCAAGGATCTTGGAAAAATCCATCCTCGGCAAAGCGCCCAATAATCCAATATCTATTCGGTGAGAACGTAGAATGTTGGAAAATGCATGTCAACGATTCTGGTGCCATCATATTGAGTTTGCCGCTTCATGTTTGACTGCGCAGGCAACGGTTGAACTGAATGATGACGATGGCATCTACCGAAAATATATTCTGATGCAATAGCCAGAATTCGTCAAAGAGAGTTCAAACGCCGCAAAGGTGAGGTTCCTCACAAGCGCCGACATTGAATGGGAACATATTCGTTTTGTTATTGAGAAAGTGCAGGAAAAATGGGTGAGATTGACTTCTGTAAATCGCCGATACCAATTTTGGGGTTCAGGACATTTAGAAATCTGTCTTGATAACGTGAAAACAATCCGAAGTCGTCTTAGTCAGGTTCATTCTGTTTTCGACACGATTCACAACTACATTCAATGACTCTAGGTTGAAAATCAAACTTTTGATTTGATTTTAGTTTCATAATTCATAGGTATGAATGTAAGACAACATCTCAATTTCTGTGGGTGGATGCGCCTTTGACAGTGGGGTGACTTGCCCCACATAAGACACACTGTTGTTGACAGCAAATACAAAACCCTCATGTCGTGCTTCAACGTGACTATAAGGCATAGAAGCCATCGAGAGAAATACCGCGGCCATTGAGCGAAACGGCGCAAGAATTAGCGATCTGGAATCAACTCTGAACATTTACTTTAACTCCCTTGCCGCGCAGAACGCAACCATACTGTACCAACTGGGACGTTTACAGGCACGGCAAAATCAGCCGCCTGAAGAAAAACGCCGCTCGAACTTACCATAAACGAACGATCGGCAATCGCCGAGTGTATAATTCCGCGCCTGATTTGATCTATAATCAGTGATGTTAAATCAACGCACTGATATTCAGTGAACCAACTACAACAGCATTCGGCACCCTGACCACTGCAGATATCAGCAGCTGTTCATGTACTCCACATCTTGGATGTTAGTCCCGCAGATCGTTGATACCGCGGCTGATCCGGCTGCATTTTCTGCGCGACCTGCCATCTTCAGGCGTGCCAGGCATTAAATCATCAGCTTTCGTTGCGCATCACACCCGTTTAACCCATTCTTCAGATCCATGAACAAGACCGACAATTTTGTTAATCCAAACGGAATCTCATCTTCCAACGCCGCTTACCTGGAGAGTCTTTACAGTGAGTTTGAATCGACTCCGGAACAGGTGCCCCAGATATGGCGCGAAACCTTCGAGTCGTTGGACCGAACTCCTCCGGCACCAGTTGATGAGGCAATTACCCCCTTGGATGGCTATGTGAGCGAGGACTACATTCGCCGCCAGGCTGCGGTACAGCGCCTGATCCGCCGCTACCAGGTTTACGGTCACCTGAATGCCAAACTCGATCCGCTGGGGCTGGCCGCTGAGTGGGTTACCGCCGACCTCAGCCTCAATTCGGTAGGGCTTGATGAATCTGACCTCAAAGAAACATTCAGGTTTGATGCGGTGAACAGGTCCGAGTCGGTCAGTCTGGAACAGATCGTTCAGTTTTACAGTGAAACCTACTGCGGTTCGATTGGCTATGAGTTCATGCACATCACCGATCCGCATCGGTTGGAATGGATTCAGTCACGGATCGAACAGCCGTCGCTGCGTCCGGTGATTGCGGACGAGGAACGGCGCCATATCCTCAGCCTGCTCACCATGGCCGAGTGCATGGAAACCTACCTGCACATGAAATATGTCGGTCAGAAACGATTTTCTTTGGAAGGTGGAGAGTCGCTGATTCCGATTCTGTATGAACTGGTGCAGCTATGTGGCATAGCTGGTGGCAAGGAAGTCGTGATCGGCATGGCGCATCGCGGTCGTCTGAACGTTCTGGTGAATATTCTCGGCAAGGCTCCAGCTGAAGTGTTTGGCGAGTTTGAGGGCAGTCTGACCATGAACAATTTCTGGTCGCAGGAACACGGTGATGTCAAGTATCACCAAGGATTCTCATCGGACATCAACACCCCTGGTGGAATCGTGCACGTCGCCTTGGCGTTCAATCCGTCGCACCTGGAAATCATCAACCCTGTCATAACGGGGTCGGTTCGCGCCCGCCAGCACCGCCGTCAAGACGTCTCCAAAAACGAAGTAACTCCCATCCTGATTCATGGCGATGCCGCTTTCGCCGGTCAGGGAGTGGTCATGGAAACTCTGAATATGTCCCATACCCGTGGCTTTGAAGTCGGCGGTTCCATCCATGTCATCGTCAACAATCAGATTGGATTTACGACGAGCAACAAACTGGATGCCCGTTCCACCGTCTACTGTACCGAAATTGCGAAAATGGTACAGGCGCCAATCTTTCATGTCAATGGTGATGATCCCGATGCGGTCGTTTCGGTTGCGCGCCTGGCACATGCTTATCGGCTGGAATTTCATACCGATGTTGTCATTGATCTCGTCTGCTATCGACGTTATGGGCACAATGAGGCCGATGAGCCAATGATGACGCAGCCCGTCATGTATGAGGCAATCAAGAAAATCGTACCAACTCGACGAAAGTACGCTGAACAGCTGATTTCGGAGAATGTTCTTTCGGCGGAAGACGTGCAGACCATGATCATGGAATATCGTAACAACCTCGAGCGAGGTGAAGTGGTTGCGGGGCAGATCATCGATCCGGCGAAGATGGAAAAAATCGTCGACTGGACGCCGTATTTTTCCGCAGAGTGGTCAGACCCGGTGGACACGACCGTAACACTAAAAAGAATTAAGGAACTCTCGGCACAACTGAACGATATTCCCGAAGGCTTCACGCTACACAGCCGAGTGAAAAAAATCATGTCAGATCGGGTTCAAATGGCCGCAGGCAAGCAGATGGTGGATTGGGGTTTTGCTGAAACGATGGCTTATGCGACACTGATTGATGACGGCATGCAGATTCGATTGACCGGGCAGGATGTCGGTCGCGGAACTTTTTCGCATCGTCATGCTCTGCTGCACGATCAAAAGAGTCGAGACGTTTATTGTCCGCTGAAGTCAATACGCCAAGCTGATGACTGTCAGGTGTTCAATTCCCTGCTGTCCGAAGAGGCCGTGCTGGGATTCGAGTATGGCTATGCTACTACAGACCCCAATACCTTGGTTCTTTGGGAAGCGCAGTTTGGTGATTTCGCCAATGGTGCGCAGATTGTTACGGATCAGTTCATCAGCAGTGGCTCGGTGAAGTGGGGTCGTCTGTGCAACATGGTACTGCTGCTGCCGCATGGTTACGAAGGCCAAGGGCCGGAGCACTCATCAGCCAGACTGGAACGATTTCTGCAGCTGAGCGCGGGCGGTAATATTCAGGTGTGCATTCCGACGACTCCGGCGCAGATCTTTCATATGTTGCGCCGTCAGGCGCTTAGGCTGTATCGCCGGCCACTTGTTGTGATGGCGCCGAAAAGTCTGTTGCGACTTAAGCGTTCGTTCTCCGATGTCCGCGACCTCACTCGCTATGGATTTCAGACGATTATCGATGAAATTGATGAGGACATGGACCGCGAAGCGGTGGTGCGCGTCATTTTATGTGCCGGAAAAGTTTACTATGATCTGTTGGAAATGCGCGAGCGAATGAGCATCAGCAAAATCGCCATCGTTCGAATCGAGCAGTTGCATCCGTTTCCAGTTGTTGAGTTAACCCATATACTACGTTCCTACGTTAATTCGACTGAAGTCGTCTGGTGTCAGGAAGAACCGCAGAATCAAGGTGCCTGGTATCGAATCTGGCACCGGATTCGAGAGTGTCGCAGCAGTAATCAGAAAATAATCTGCTCATCGCGTCCAGAAGCGCCATCACCGGCTGCTGGGAATTATCGCCTACACATGGTGCAGCAGGAAAGGTTGGTCAACGAAGCGCTTTCAACCGTTCGCAGTACCGTTTCCAATTCAGCTACCAGGAGTACAACAGCAAATGTCAACTGAAATCAGAACTCCGATGCTGCCGGAGTCGGTCAGCGAGGCCACCGTATTGGCATGGCACAAGGAAGTCGGCGAAGCCTTTCAGCGAGATGAACTGCTGATTGAGCTTGAGACGGAAAAAATCGTGCTAGAAGTACCAGCACCGAGTGATGGAGAATTGAGTCAGATCCTGAAGCCTGCCGGTGAAACGATTTACGAAGGCGATGTATTAGGTATTCTGAACACTTCCGCCACTGCGGTCAAATCCCAGCGCCAGGAACAGTCCGAGTCGACCGAGTCCATTCAATCCGCGCTTGAATTGGCGGAAGTAAATTCCGAGTCACTCAATCGCGGGCAGGTGAAAACCAGCGAATTACTGAGTCCGGCTGCGCGGCGAGTGGTGGATGAGTCGGGAATTGATACTAGTGCGGTTGTCGGTACCGGGAAAGATGGCAGAATAACAAAACCAGATGTGATGCAGGCGATTGAATCGGCGGATTGCGAAACCAGCGAAGCAGTGCCGAAGTCAGAAACCAAATCACTGCAGGTGGAGCAGCCGGTCGCTCCCATATCCGCGACCGCCCCGCAGCCGCCAACCCTTGAGAAGGCTGTTGATTCGGGCGAGCGAAGTGTCAGACACCAGCCCATGAGCAGACTGCGCCGCACCATTGCCGATCGTCTGGTCCAGGCTCAGCATTCCGCCGCATTGCTGACTACATTCAATGAAGTGGATATGAGTGCGATCATGGCGCTGCGACAGAAACATCGCGATAATTTTGAACTCAAACACGGCGCCCGATTGGGTTTCATGTCGTTTTTCGTCAAAGCTGCAGTGGAATCGCTAAAAGCAATTCCAGCCGTGAATGCGATTATTGATGGCAACGATATTGTTTATCACGATTATTGTGACGTCGGCATTGCGGTATCTAGTCCGCGGGGGCTGGTGGTGCCGATTCTGCGCAACGCCCAAGCGATGGGTTTTGCCGAAATTGAGAAGAAGATCCGTGATTTTGGCGAGCGTGCCAGATCGGGAGCTCTCACACTTGATGAATTGACCGGGGGAACCTTTACCATCACCAACGGTGGTATATTTGGATCGCTGGTATCGACGCCAATCGTCAATCCCCCGCAAAGCGCGATACTTGGCATGCACAAGATTCAGGAACGAGCCGTTGTCGAGAATGGTGAAGTTGTCGCAAGACCCATGATGTATCTTGCACTGACTTATGATCACCGAATTATTGACGGGCGGGAAGCGGTGACCTTTCTGGTCGGGATCAAGGAAGGACTGGAAGACCCATCCAGACTGCTGCTTCAGCTCTGATTCGGAATCGGCATGAGTCAGAAGTATGATGTCGTTGTGGTAGGTGCCGGTCCGGCAGGTTACGTCGCCGCAATACGTTGCGCTCAGCTCGGACTCAATACCGCCTGTGTAGATCGTTGGACGGATGATAATGGCAAAGCCGCCTTAGGTGGAACCTGTCTTAATGTCGGTTGTATTCCATCAAAAGCTCTGCTGGACTCTTCAGAAAAATATTACGAAGTTTCTCGCAGTTACAAGTTGCATGGCATCGGGGTGGAAAACGTCACCATGGATGTAGGCACCATGATGAAGCGCAAATCCAAAATCGTTTCAACTCTGACGCGCGGAATCGCTTCGTTGCTGAGGGCGAACAAGATTGATTCCGTTCATGCCCATGGCCGTCTTGCAAGACCCGGTTCAGTGGAACTGTATGACTGCGATTCGAATGAAAAAAAGGGTGAACTTTACGCCAATCATGTCATCTTGGCCAGCGGCTCGACGCCAATTGAATTGCCGCACATTCCGTTTCAGGGTGACCACATCGTCGATTCCGCGGGTGCGCTGGCTTTTGAGGAAGTTCCGCCTCGCCTAGGTATTGTCGGTGCTGGAGTCATTGGTCTTGAACTGGGCAGTGTGTGGAACCGACTGGGGTCCGAAGTAACGATACTGGAAGCGCTTGATGAGTTCCTACCGACAGCTGATGAAGATATTGCCGGTGAGGCGGCCAAGCAGTTTACCCGCCAACATCTGAATATTCAGTTGGGTGCGCGGGTTGAAGCGGCCAACGTAACAGAAGGTGGCGTTCAGGTAACCTTTACGCTGGATGGCGAGGAAAATCAGCTGGAAGTTGATCGGCTGATCGTCTGCGTCGGTCGCAAACCCTTTACGGATGGTCTCTTCGATGAATCCAGCGGCGTGCAGTTGGATGAGCGCGGTTTTATTCGGGTTGACAGGAACTGTCTGACTGATGCGGCGAACACGTACGCGATTGGTGATTGCGTGCGGGGACCCATGCTCGCACACAAAGGATCGGAAGAAGGTGTTGCCGTCGCTGAGCGCATCGCAACGGGCACGGGACACATGAATTACGAGACGGTGCCATGGGCAATCTATACACACCCGGAAATCGCCTGGGTGGGTGCAACAGAAAAAGAAATCCAGGCGGCAGGTGGCGACTGTCGAAGTGGTAAATTTCCATTTGCGGCAACCGGTCGGGCAAAAGCAATGGAAGACGCGGTCGGGTTCGTTAAGATTTTGGCTGATGCCCGAACAGACCGAATTCTGGGGGTGCACATCATCGGACCACACGCATCGGAATTGATTGCGGAAGCGGTGGTGGCGATGGAGTATTTTGCCAGTTCAGAAGATTTGGCGCGAATTATTCATGCCCACCCCACATTGTCGGAAGCCATTCACGAGGCGGCGCTGTCCGTTGACAGACGCGGGATTCACCGGATCAATTAGCTGGAATTGCCGCTGATCTTCGGTTCAGGCACTGCTGTTGTGATGCACCAGTTCTCAACGGTATGTGCTAATCACGTTGCAGTTCATCAACAATTCGCATCACGACATTTGGGTGCTCTGTTCAGTGGAGGAGTTGTCAGTATGGTAACTCTCCATTTACGCCGACATCTGTATGTAACACCGATTTAATCTTCTGTATTCCTTACATCAACTTCCGATAATTTCAAAGCAGTTGGCAAAAGATTCAGGCAAATCTCGAAGGCGCGAATTGCAAGCTTCGGAATGGCCTGTCAATCGACCACTTCGACGTAATCAACCGATCGAAAACCCTTGGGAAGCAGTTTGCCTCTTTGAGTTCTCGTACCTTCAAACAGTTCCCGTTCAGAACGTTTGATTTTTCTAATCCGTTTGCCGGAGTGAATGATCAATAGCTGTTTCTCCGATACGATACTGACTGCACGCACCGATTCACCTTCCTTCCTAGCCTGCGGCGGAATGCCAATCAACTGCACTCCCTGACCTTTGCTCTGCACTGGGAGCTGGTTGATGGAGTAAATCAGCAGCCGACCGGTGGTCGTCGTAATCGCGACACTGTCATCTTGACTGCCGATCGTCTGACACGGCAGCGGCGCGTGGTTTTTCCTGACCGCCAGCACCGCTTTGCCAGAACGCGTCTTGGTTATCGCGTCTTTAAACTGACACACGAAGCCTTTGCCTTCCGTAGTTGCCAGCAGACAGTAATCTTCTTCGTTACCCAGTACGAATCCTGCAAATTCAATACTGGAGGCCGGGTTGATCATCGTCGTCAGGGGTTCTCCGTATGATCGCGCCGACGGCAGTCTGTAGGCGGGAATCGTATACATCCGTCCAGTTTGATCCATGCAGATCAGATGATTGTTTGAGTGTCCTTTGACACTCTGCAGGTAGTTATCACCCTCGCGGTAGTTGAGAGTTTTCGGATCGATTTCGTGTCCCTTTGCAGATCGAATCCAGCCGCTCTGGGACAGCACGACCGTTACGGGTTCGACTGGTGTCAGGTCTTCGGACGAGAACGCTTTTGCAGAATTGGAATCATCGACAATCGGCGAGCGCCGCTCATCGTTGAATTTTTCTGCCGCGGCTTGAATTTCACTGATCATCAGAGATTTCAGGCGCCGCTTCGAGTCGAGAGTGGACTGTAGCTCACTCTGTTCCTCATTCAATCGATCGAGTTCTTCGTTGATTTTGATTTCTTCGAGTTTCGCCAGTTGGCGAAGACGGATGTCAAGTATTGCCTCAACTTGGCGGTCAGAGAGTGGATAATTCTCCATCAGCGAGGATTTCGGATCGTCTTCCTCTCGAATGATTCGAATCACTTCGTCAATGTGCAGATATACGATCAGCAGTCCCGCAAGAATGTGCAGGCGGTCCGTAACCTGCTGGAGACGTGCGTTAATGCGCTTGATGATGGTTTTTCTTCTAAAGTCAAGCCACTCCGTAAGAATCTGTTTCAGATTGAAGACCTTTGGTAAATCGTGCAGGCCAATCACATTGAGATTGAACCGGTAGGTTCGCTCCAGATTCGTCGTCGCAAACAGGTGACTCATCAGCGCATCACAGTCGACTCGGTTGCTGCGCAGTTCCAACACCAGCCGCGTCGGGTTGGTTTCGTCTCCCTCGTCTCGCAGGTCGACGATCATCGGTAGTTTTTTGGCAATCATCTGAACTGCAATCTGCTCCATCACCTTAGCACCGGAAACCTGGTAAGGTAGGGCGGAAATGACGATGGCGCCGCCGCTTTTTTCCCACACCGCCCGGGTACGGATCGTACCATTCCCTGTTTCGTAAATTGATCGCAGTTCAGACCGTGGCGTGATGATTTCAGCCGCGGTTGGAAAATCAGGGCCCTGAACGATACCGCATAACTCTTCAATGCTGGCTGTTGGATGGCGGAGCAGCTCCACACAGGCGTCAGCGACTTCGCTGATGTTGTGTGGCGGGATATCAGTCGCCATTCCCACCGCAACACCCGATGCGCCGTTTAGCAGAATGTTGGGCAATTGGGCAGGTAGCCGTTCGGGTTCCTCAAGCGTACTGTCAAAATTCGGGTTCCAGTCAACCGTCCCTTTGGAAATCTCGCTAAGCAGCACCTGTGCGTATGGTGTCAGACGGCACTCGGTGTAGCGCATGGCTGCGAATGACTTCGGATCATCCGGCGATCCCCAGTTTCCCTGTCCATCAATGATTGGATAGCGATAGGAAAAAGGCTGTGCCATGAGCACCATCGCTTCGTACGCGGCGGCGTCGCCATGCGGATGGAATTTACCGATTACGTCACCGACCGTACGCGCGGATTTTTTGTGTTTCGCGTTGGCACTGAGCCCCAATTCGGACATCGCATAGACAATTCGCCGTTGTACCGGCTTCAGGCCATCTGAGACATGCGGCAAGGCCCGGTCGAGGATGACATACATCGAATAGTCAAGATAAGCCGTTTCGGCGAATTTCTCGACCGAAACAGTTGGCATCCCGTTGTCTGAGGCGGGTGAGTTGTTAAATGTCAGTTCCAGCTGTGTGAAGTCCGGTGGCATGATGATCAGATTCGGGCCTTGTTTCCAACCTCATACAGCCAGGCCTTGCGGTCGGCCGCCAGTTTTTTTGCCAGCAGTCTGTCAAAAACGCTGTTCGTCTGGCTGACTGATTCAATACTGAGCTGCAGCAGTCGGCGGGTATCGGGGTTCATGGTGGTTTCCTTCAGCTGCGACGGGTTCATTTCTCCGAGTCCCTTGAAGCGTTGGACCGTAATCTTTGCATTGGGTTTCGCAGCTCGGATCTGCGCGCTGATCTGATCGAGTTCCCGATCGTCCAGAGCATATCTTACCTGTTTCCCTGCATCAACGCGATAGAGCGGTGGTTTGGCGACATAGACTTTGCAATTGTGAACCAGTGTTGGAAAATGTCTGACGAAAAGCGCGCAGAGTAGCGTTGCAATATGCGCGCCATCGGCATCGGCATCGGCGAGTATGCATATTTTTCCATAACGAAGGCCGTTGATTTCAGACGAACCGGGGTCGACGCCTAGGGCGACGGCGATGGAGTGTACCTCTTCTGAGGCCAGCACTTCGGACGATTCGATCTCCCAAGTGTTGAGAATCTTACCGCGCAGTGGTAGGATGGCCTGGATTTCACGATTGCGCGCCTGTTTGGCGGAGCCGCCGGCAGAATCTCCTTCAACCAGAAACAGTTCCGTCTCATCAACTTTATCGCTGGTACAATCGGCCAGCTTACCCGGCAGAGCCGGTCCGATTCCGAGTTTACGTCGTTTGACAGAACGGTTTAGTTTTTCGCGTTTTCTGGCATTTTCAATGGCAAGTCCGGCAATCTGCTGGGCATCCGATACGTGCTGATTCAGCCACAGGCTGAATGCGTTTCGAGCGACCGCGATCAGTGACGTGCCGACATTCTTCGATGTGAGCCGCTCTTTTGCCTGACCGCTGAACTGTGGGTTCTCGACCCGAACCGACAGCACGAAGCTGCAGTGACGCCAGACATCCTCCGTGGAGATGCGAATACCGCGCGGAAGCAGGTTCCGGAGTTCGCAGAACTCGCGAACCGCTTCCGTGATGCCTGTTCTGAATCCATTGACATGAGTGCCACCGGACTCGGTTGGAATAAGGTTGACATAACTTTCTGAAACGATTTGGCTGGCTTCAGGCGTCCAGACCGCCGCACAGTCAACCTGCATATCGTCGGCATTGCGGTGAACGATGATCGGTGATTGTGTGGGCACTCTGTCGCTGCCATTCAGCATTGAAACCAGATAGTTGCCCAGGCCTTCTTCGAATCTCCAGCTCTCGCTGTTTTCAGTGTTGACTTCGTCAACATAGATCAGTCTGAGACCAGGGCACAGTACTGCTTTGGCCAACATCAGACGTTTGAGTTTTCTAATGTTGAAACTGCCGGCATCAAAGAACTGTGGGTCAGGCCAGAATCGAATCTCGGTTCCAGTGTCTCGTTTGGGAACACTCTCGATTTCTGTCAGTTTCTGAATGCACTCGCCGTTTTCGAATTTAATTTCGTAATGCATTCCGTCCCGTCGGATCTGAACATTCAGTTGGGTGGAAAGCGCGTTGACTACAGAAACGCCGACACCGTGTAGCCCACCGGAGTAGAGATAGTTTTTTGAGGAAAACTTGGCGCCCGAATGCAGTCGGGTCAAGATAACTTCCACACCGGGAATTTTTTCTTCATGGTGCAGGTCAACCGGAATGCCGCGTCCGTTATCGGCGACGCTCAGAGATTGATCGACGTGCAGCGTTACGTTAATTTCGGATGCGAAACCGGCGATGACTTCATCGACGCTGTTGTCAATGACTTCATGCGCGAGGTGGTTGGGATTTTCAGTCTGGGTATACATCCCCGGTCGTTTACGGACCGGTTCCAACCCCGTGAGTACCTCAATGGCCGATGCGTTGTAACTAGTGGTCAAAGTTCAGGCCAAGTCCTTGGATAAAGGTGAAGAACAAATTTTTGTGAAAAAATCCTACCTGATCATTATACCTTGTCGCTGGAAGATGAGAAGTTTCAACAACCGCAGTGGTGCTCTCGGTGTTATCGTCCAACACGCATCGGTATGGCGTGCTGGTGTGCGACGAGCTGCGGGCGCAGCGGATGCTGAATCGTGTTACCTGACGGCGGCAGGTGGTCAAAGAGGAGGTGAACCGGTCCCTTCAAGGGGATTGGATGGCGGCCTGTGGGGGCCGCATTCAGTCTTCGCCGACTGTCTGGCGAGAGGGGCGTGCGAATCGGCGGAAAACGGCCGAATGTTCAGAAAACTTCTCGAACCGAACCCTCAAAAATCAATCTTCTTCTCGACTCGAGGCTTCAAAAATGAACATCGCCGGACAATTCATACAAAATGGAGGTTTTCCGGCAGACATCGATTGACAGATCGTTTTCTTCGTTTGAAGCGTGACGTAGTTACAGGACTGTGGTAGCCTTCCAGCTGAATTTACGATTCTCCATAAACAATCGGGGCCAATGGCGGACTCGCCCCAGGAAATGTGCGATCCCCGGAGCGGGTCTGCCATCAATCAGTGCGTTGACTTAGAATCTGAAAGCCAGCGCCACGCCGCCGCTGAGCGAGCTGTTGCCACGACCGGCCGTGGTGTGGTAAATGGCGCCGGATAAAGTCGACCGACCTTCATTCCAGCTCTTCGAACCACCGAATCCAAGACGGATCGAGGTCGGTCGGGTCTCGGTGCTGACCGTCTCCGAACTCAGGTCGCTGGATACCGAGACGCTGCGCTTGGCATTGAAATCATGCATCAGACCGAGCGAACCGAACAGACTGCAGCAGTCGCCTCCGTCAGCACCATACTGGGTGTCGATCCGGACCTCGTAGCCGCCCTGCAGCCCGGACCCATCTTTCATGGCCACGGTCTCTTCCAGGGTCGCCGTTATTGCATTCTTAAGTGTGTTGTCGGCGGTATTCGCTTGGTGCGTGTATGTGGTCCTGAAATCCTTCATTGACACCGACGTCCAGGCCAGCGAGCCGCGCTGCGTCACCGTCGTGGCGCCAAGTGCCAGTTCCATGGCGGCGCCGATGCCCAAAGCATAACTGGTGCCCTTGGTTTTGGCATTCACCGTAAACGGTGTCGCCTGTCCCGCGATCGTTTCCGAGGACTGCACCTTGATGTCATCATACTGAGTCACCCCCAGCCAGCCGTCCAGCACCCAGCCGTTCGCCTGGCGCTTCGACACGCCGAAGCCGGCACCGATACCCGATGCCTCGATCTGACCGCCGCCGGTCACCTTGGCCCGACCCTGCCGATGATGGAGACCGGCCCGGTAGGAGAGGCCATTGTCACCGGGCAGGTCGGCGCCCGCCGCAAAGCCGGTTGATGACAGCCGGTATGAAACCGCCTCACCCAGCGACTTTTTCAGCCGCCGATCACCACTGCCACCTTCCACGCGCACCCAGCCGGCGTTGCCGCCGCCCGCACCGTCCGCGGAAAACTGCATCGCTTCACCGTTCTGCTTGACCGAGGCGGCGGGTGCCGCCGGCACATACCGCTCCATCCCACCGCTCAGGTCCCACAGCACCGACGGCAGGGACTGATAGACATTGCCGCGCCTGGCCACCTGACGTTGCCCGGTGGGCGCGGTCAGCCCAGCTAACTTACTCTCGAAATTCAGCGAGAAGACATTGGTGCTTTCGGTGCTGTCCGGATCATCCGTGATGACGGGCGTCAGTTCCAACTGGCGTTGCCAGTCATTGTAAAAGCCGATCGGCACCGACTCCAGCGTCAACGAAATCTTCTTGCCATGCATCAGGTCCGTATAGGTGGTTGTCTCGCCACCCAGTATCCGGTATCGGAATTTGGTCTTGGCCTTGTCGCTCTCGATCTTCTGGATGCCCCGAAAATTCCCGTTCAGCAGAATCAGAAGATCCGTGGTCTGCCTGTCGTCCTGCTGGGAGATTTTCACCGACCGGCTCGTCGTCCCTTCGGCGTGTGGCTCCAGCCGGCCTTTGGCGCCAAGCGTGATCGTGCCGCCGCCCATCATATGAACTGCCGCACCATTCTTACCGCCCCAGACCTCACCATCGACGATCACCCGCTGATGGTACATGCCTGCGATCGCCTCCTTCTTATCAATCAAATCCTTATCTTTAC
The DNA here is from genome assembly GCA_965205205.1 of Arenicellales bacterium. Classification (GTDB taxonomy): domain Bacteria; phylum Pseudomonadota; class Gammaproteobacteria; order Arenicellales; family JAJDZL01; genus JAJDZL01. Next base: position 1,023,940 of record CBDBFX010000002.1, on the reverse strand, counting down.
TGGCATCAAAGAGTTTTGGCAGGGCGATGGTTATGCGGGTGAGGTCGTTTGGGTCCCCGCCGTCATCCGGATCCGGATATCGATACGTGCTGATGAAAATGCCGTCTTTGGGCTCACTGCCATCACTGCCAACACCGGCCACCACCAGACCACCTTCCTTAACCGTTACCGCTACTTTTCCATTCTGACCGCCGTCATAGTTCGCCTTCACGGTAGCTTTTTCTCCTGCATTCATGCCTTGCTTAACCCCAAGGCTGTAATCTTTCCACCGATGATCCACCCAGATGCCGTGCCCGGTCGCATACAGCTGGCCGGCATGCTTCAGATCGACATTGTGGAGAGCCGTACTCCAGGGATTGTCAATCAACACGAAAACGCCCTCCTTCTGCACCGGCTGAGCTAGGGTGCCAATGCGAGCACCGGTCTTGACATCCAATGAAACCATATCTTCGTGAGTCTCATCCGAGTTCTGACTATGGATTTTAACACCGTAGCCAATAACGCCACCGATCTGTGTCTCGCCATCCAACGTCACATGGATGTTTCCTCCACGTCTGGAATCAGCATAATATTCAATGCCGTTTTTGTTGGCATTCAAACCTTTCACCTGTCCATTGAAATCGATTATGATATTTCCCGTGTTGAATACTGAATTGACCTTGACAGCAGCTCCAGAATTAGCTCCACTCATTGTAAATACGCCTTTCAATATGTTCAGGATGACCGGAATTTCTGCATTTCTGTCTTCCTGCTGCTGCTCGACATTGACAATGATGCCATCTACTACGGCGGAATAATTGCCACTCGATATGATTTCAACATTATCGTTGTCGTCTGTCAGCGCTCCTTTCGCCTCCACCCTCAACCCGAAACCGAGATTTTTATCAACGTCAACCCCTTCCTCAACTGTCAGTTTCAAGCCCTTGGTGTTATCGCCGACGGTATATTTAATTGCGAAATTTCCTGTACTTTTAAAGCCGTCAGTGTCAGAATCGTCGCAGGTTACCGTCGGCGTTGTTCCCGTTGTATCAACGGGACCACACTCATTCGCCGCCGATGCCAGCGGAGGAGTCAGGATTAGAAGAGCCGCGAAGACGGTCGCGAAGTGGATGAGATTCTGGCGAGAGTGTTCACCCCCCCCCCTTTTCGAAATCAACCGATGCGGAACCGTTCCGTCGAATCCCCTTCCCAGTCCAGCACCAAGTGAATAATTTTGCCATATCAATCATTGAATTTCCTCCGTCATCCATTAACGTATTGGCAGCTTACATGAAAAACTCAAAATAAGCTCAAAATCAACCCCCGTATTTTACTTGATTCATCTCTATGTGAGGTAAAAATTACGAAATGAGGCAATTTCGCTGTCTTCATTTTGAGCGGTCAGAGGGAGTGATTGTAAAGCAATTGAAGCATCGGTCAGAGACGGGAATGGTGCGGGCATTGGAAATCAGCGAGGTGCAGGGTGGTGCGATTCGAAATCAGCGCGTTTTGGGACGGTGTTGGTGGTGCCGATGGCACGGTCGGCGGTGCCGCTAGGCGTGCGAGGCGAAGTTCAGGCGCGCCGGCCCCTCAGCCGCCGGCTGCTGGCGCACCGAGTGCCGTCGGTCGGGGAGCTAAGTGGCCTGTGGCAGGGTCAGATGTCTCAGCGAGCGGGTGCGCCTCGGCTGGCCGTGGCGGCAGGCACTGAGGGCGACCGCCTGTTGGATGACGGTGGCCAGCAGCACCTGCAGGGCGGTCTGCGCCAGGCCCCGCGTGTGGGGCCGGTCCAGGCCACAGATGCCGATTGTCAATGATCGGTCGGATCTGCCAGCGGTCCCACAGTGTCGCCTTCAGGGGCCCGCTGTCCAGGCCGCGGTCGGCGACGAACGACTGGGCCCGCTTCGCCAGTTGCGGATGCCGGTCGAACAGCTGTGGCAGCAGGCGTTCGAGCGTTTTGAACTCACTGCCCGACGCCGGGGTGGTGAAGCTGAACAGCGGCACCTCGAAGTAGACCTCCGAAAACACCATTATGGCGTAGCCGAAACAGGTTTTATTTTTGCGCTTCTTCCGCCCTTTGACATAGGTCGTCTTGGCGCCCCAGGCCGCGTCCGGATCCCCGGTGCGTGCCGCGCGGCGCGGTGTGTCGGCTTCCGGGGCGCGGTCTTTGTCGTCCGGACCGTACAGCGAACGGCCATTCGCCCAGCTGGCGATCCATTTGCCATCGAAGCCGAGGGCCTGACCGAAATCGGGACACTGCGCCATCAGCTGGGTGACCAGCTCATCCTGCATGACGCTGACCAGCCCGGTCTGCGTTTCCAGGGCCGCCAGCTGTTTCTGGAAGCGACAGAAGGCGGCGGCGGTCGGGCAGCGCCAGCGGGTGATCGGCTCGCTCATCGTCCAGCCGTCGTCGGTGCGCACCGGACGGCGGTGTCGCACGACCTGCGGGGAGATGTCAAAGCCGCACAGACGCATCAGCTGTGGGTTGCAGCGCAGGGCGGCGATGATCGGTTGCCGCGGCAGGACGTTGAGCACCTGCTGGAGATTGGTGAGGCCGTGGTGGGCGAACTGTTCATCGTCTTGACGGCGCAGAGAGTCGGTTTCGTCGAACAGGTTGGTCTGTTTTTGCGTCATGATGGGGGACCTGGATGGGGTTGTGGAATAAAGTATGAAATATTATATGATATGATAATGAAAAGAATGTGATGAATTGTTTATTTAATTCATTTATTTAACTGGGAGAGTTTTGGTGGTTGTGGATCGGGTTGAAAAACGTAAGTGTCTGATAATATGAGGTCGTGTTGGGAGAAACGATTTTTTCAGGATGGAAATAATGCATACAATATCAATTACTTATAAACATCGTAAACGCCTCACAGTTACCCAAAAATATGAAGGACAGGAAATGCCATTCTATTCCGTCGCTATCAATATTCTTATTCGGGTGTGGTATTTTCCTGACCTGCTGTGCAGCGATAGTGGAGCATTGGTGCGTTTAAGCTGAAAACGAAACCCCAATCAACGAAACGAAGTCAATACGCGGTCAACACTTATAATCAGTCGTTGGTCTGGCAGCTGCTGACCGACACGAATTGAAGACCATGTTGACTCATTCACCGATGGGATAAGCAGTGGAAAGTAGAGAGCATTTCACAACCGCCGCCAATCAAGTGACGGTAGACTGGAAAAAGAGCGGTATCCCGGATATTGATCCGAATCTGATACCCGAAGAAAATATAACGCCTGAGGTCGTGTTCCGATTTCAGGAAGATGGGGTTGTTTTGCTAAGCGGACTGTACAAGGACTGGGTCAATCCGTTGAGAGTGGGGTTGCAGAAGAATCTGAATCGTCCAATGGATTATGCATTTCCCTGCAACAGTACGCCAGCTGGAGAGCCGGGATGCTATTTTGACAGTTACTGCAACTGGTTGCTGATTGCGGAATATTTTGACTTCATAACCCACTCGACAGCTGCTTCCGTAGCCGGTCAGCTGATGGCCGCGGAACGGGCTCAATTCTTTCACGAACATGCATTCTGTAAGGAACAGGGCACTCAGCAGGCCACGCCCTGGCATCAGGATTTACCCTACTACTGCGTTGATGGTACGCAGACGGTCAGCCTGTATGTCGCACTGGATGAAACACCTGCGGAAGTCGCCCTGAGATTTGTTCGTGGCTCTCATCGGTGGGGTAAATCCTTTCATCCGGTTTCTTTTTTTGACGGTGCGGAATTTGATGCCGACGGCGATCTGTTGGAAGCGGCTCCCGATATTGAGAACGATTCCACACAGTATGAAATACTAGTTTGGGACCTCAATCCAGGCGACTGCATTGCATTTGATTTTCGATCATTGCATGGAACGACCGCCGGTGAGGTAACAGGCCGGCGGCGCGCCATTTCCACGCGGTGGCTTGGAGACGACGTGGTTTATTGTGAACGTAAGATTGCAACATCACCGCCATATCCGGACATCGGCCTGAAGCCAGGAGATCGAATGCGAGAGGACTGGTTTCCTGTGCTCTGGCAGCGCGGTCTGGATGCGGCCGACAGGTTATGACCGTTCAGTCATCGCGGGCAGAACTGCTGCAGAAATATGAACATGAGCACTGGATGCGACGCGCCATCCAGCAGGCTGAATCCGCTCAGCGCATTCATGAGGTTCCGGTTGGTGCGGTTGTCGTACTGCATGACAGGATAATCGGAGACGGCTACAACCGTTCAATTGTTGATCATGATCCGAGTGCGCATGCGGAGATCATCGCATTGAGGTCCGCAGCCGCGCGGCTGCGGAATCATCGTCTGCCCGGCGCCAGTCTTTATGTTACGATTGAACCCTGTGTAATGTGTGCGGGTGCCATCATTCAGGCTAGGATTCGGACTGTCGTATTCGGTGCGTATGATTCAAAAGCAGGCGCGGCGGGATCGGTTTTCGACATGCTGAACGAAAGGGCCTTGAATCATCAGTGCAGAGTTATCGGCAGCGTACTGGAACCGCAGTGCGCCAATTTGATTCAAGGTTTCTTTCAAGCCAGGCGCAGCAGTGCAGTACGGTAACACGCTCCTGTAAGGTTTCGTTCTGGAGTTGAGGCGCGAATCCAGTGCCGTTGATGGCGGCGAAGGAATAAAACTCGCTTCGACTGAACTCACTCTCAGTCGCAATTGAATACAATATGAATCCGTTCCTATTTCTACGCTGGAGAGGTACCGAAGTGGACATAACGGCGCGGACTCGAAATCCGTTGGGGACGCAAGTCCCACGTGGGTTCGAATCCCACCCTCTCCGCCATTCAGATTTGCTTTGCAGGTGAACCGACGACGATATCTCGACCGACATCAAAGACAGAATTTGATTAAATTCCATCGGCACAACCTGATTTTTCGACTGTCCGAACACTTGCTGAAACAACTTGCGGCTGAGAAAGGATGACAAACTTGACATTGAATCAGTTGACTGTCTCTCAGATCCGCATTCGCGGAGGTCTGCATGCACCGACTCAGACACCCCAATTGTAAGATACGTTCCGCGATTGGCAGCATTCAAGAAAGTGAGCGATAAGGTGAGTGGTCAATCCGCCGATTCGAAAACCCATCGTGCAGAAATTTCTGGCACCACCAAAAAGTACTTCAAGATCTGGATCGTCAATGTTGTCGCCACCATAGTTACACTTGGAATCTACGGTGCCAGGGCATCGGTAAGGTGTCCGACCTGTTGTAGAAACAACACGAAAATTGATGAATACGCATTCGGTTATCATGCGACCGGGCAACAGGTACTGATCAGACGAATCGCTGTTGTTTTCCACCGTCTTCTCAGCAATGACGATTTATCAAAATATGGGCAAAGGCATCATGGTCAGATCGTTGAAGTTGTTTGATATTGCAGATTTAGACTGCGATATCGGCAGCGGCAGGTTTGTATCGATCAGTCTGATCAATCTGGCTGCTGTATTTGCAAGCGTTGGGGTGCTTCAACCTTAGTCCGCAGCAAAGGAAGTACAGATATATGGTTGAGTGTATCCAAGCCGACGTTTATGGCGACGTGGACGCACTGGTCAGTGAATCACGGACATCACAATTGGCATTTCATCGAAATTTCAACACAGTTTTAGAGAGGATGAGGTGGACATCAGATGAGTCAGGTACCAGTCTTTCAATGTACAGTTTCAGACTTCCTGACCTAAGCCAATTATTATGATTGATTTTTCACCAGTGGAGCGGACTGAGGCGTCCATCTGCGTCGATTTTCAACACTTGGATTCCGCGCGGTCTTGAGCTGAATTTTCAGCGTCGGCGTCATCGCCACGGCGCTGATGGCCGATGCCGCGGGGTGGTGTGAAGTCGGGTCGCCGGCTGGGCGCTGAATCGGTGGTGTCGAGACGGCCGTCGGTTGAACGGCGGCCGCCGAGGGGTCGGTTTCGGGTGTGTCGGCCGCCGGCGGCTGAAAAGCCTCTCGCCGCCCTGCGGCGGGGCGACGGTCAGCGGGCGATGTCGTAAACCATTCGCAGTTCGGTGCCGGGATAACAGGTGCGGCTGCGGTTCAGTTCGTCAAGCACCGGCCGCAGCGCCCGTTCGGTGGCGCCATTGGCCAGGCCGAGCAGTTCCACGCGCAGCACGTTCTGCGAGCGATCGGGGATGAGGTTGGCGTCGGCGGCCAGCAGCGTGCGCAGCAGCCGGCGGGCGGTGGGCTGCTCGGCGCGGTCGCCGCCCACCAGGGGCATCATGCGGGTCTCGGCGCGGTAGCCGATCATGCGCACCAGATCGATGAACAGCCGCTTGGCCGGCGGCAGGGCTTCGGGTTGCCGTTCGACCGGCAGGTCGCCGACGCGGACATGACTGCGCAGCTGTCTGCGCTGGGCTTTGAGGCGGACCAGTTCCTGTTCCAGTTGGGCGATCTCGGTCAGCTGGTCGGCCGTCGCGGTGGGGTGCGCCTTGGCGAGCCGGCGCGCGCGGGTCTTGTTCACCCGGTCGATGATCTTCTGCACGGCGCGGTATTCAGGATTGACCACCCGCCGGTCGGGGTCGACCGGCTGCAGGGCGTGTTCCAGCAGGGCGTCCAGGTTGAACTCGTCGCGCATGTATTTGAAGAAGTTCTCCTGCGCCCAGCGCGAGAACAGGGCGCCGGCGATCTCGGCCATCGATCGTTTCGGATGGGTGGTGATCAGTGGCACCTGGCGGCCGTCGTCCATCAGGCGGCGGATCTGCCGCACCTCGGGGCCGCCGCGCAGTCGCAGCCGCCGTTCGGCCAGGCGCACGGTGGTCCACTTGGTTTTCGCCGGGCCGTCGATCGGCACTTCGCAGTCGGTGAACTCATCAGCGGGCCAATCGTCGCCCTTGGCGTTCTTGTGCCAGGTGATGCAGGCGACGCCCTGGGCGGCCAGGCGCAGGAACAGGGCCGGACTCCAGCCTTCGCGGTCGAAGACCAGGGTCACCGTCGGTTCGACCCCGGTGGTGCGCCGCCGGTCGGTCGGCGGCACCAGCCCCAGGGCGCGCAGTTCGGGCACCACCTCGTGTTCCAGGGTCTGCACCATCTTGGCGTCCAGCGGCTGGTGCAGGCACAGCAGCGGCTCGCCGCCGAGGGCGTTGACCCAGTAGCTGACGCTGGCCGGCAGACACAGTTTCTGGCGGGCGATGAAGTGGCGGGGCAGACGGCCTTGGCCGCTGTACACTTTCACATGGCCATCGACGGACAGCGTCAGCGGGCGGGCTTTGGTCTCATCCAGCCAATGGCGGGTCAGCGTCCGCTGCAGCTGGCAGATGGTGTCGGGCGAGTCGGCCAGCTGGGCGATCTTGCGGCGCAGGGTCTTGACTTCGGGGGCGCGGTCGAGGCCGAGCAGGCGCCCCCATTCGCCGGGTGGCTGGTGGCCCAGCGACTCGACGTTGCGCACCCGGGCCAGGGCCATGAAGGCGAGCAGCAGGAGCACGCAGGTCAGGCCGTAGAAGCCGGCCGGCAGGCGCAGCAGACCCTGGGCGGCACTGAGCAGTCCTTCCCGGAGCAGGGCGGGCAGGGCGGCGAGGACGCCGCCATGGCGCACCGCCAGGGCCGGTTCGCGGAACCGTGGCGTCGCTTCCTGGAGCAGACCGTTGGCCGCCAGCTGGCGGCGTTCGGTGTCGTGGCAGGCGCGTCCGGCCGCCGGCTGACGGTCGCGGCGACTGCGCTGCGAGCGCTCGCTGGCCGCCGCCGCCCGGGCGGCGGGCAGTCGGATGACGCCGGCGCGCACGTTCTCGTTGAAGGTGCTGGTGGACACCCCGAGCTCGGCTGCGCAGGCCCGCTGGCTCAGCCCGGCGGCCAGCCGCATCTCGGCCTGCTTCACCATCTCCGGCGTCATCACCGAACGGGCCCGGCCCTGCCCCCGGCGTGGCGCGTAGAAGCCCTCATCGCCCTGCTCGGCCCACCGGTCGGCCACCCGTTTCACGGTCGCCCGCGACACCTCGAAGGCGCGCATCAGATCCTTCACCGGCAGCCGATTCAGCTGCCGCAGGCGGGCGATGCGCAGCAGCATGGCCGGGCGGTCATCGCACGGATGGCAGTCGACCGGCGACAGGTAGTTGTAGTAGTAGGTCATGCCCCGGTAGACCACGAAGGAGAACGGTCCGCAGATGTGCGTCGCCTGTGCGGGAATCAGTTCCAGGGGCTGCTGGATGGCGTCTGTGTAAAGCATGTTGGAATCCTGCTATAATGTATTGATGATTATGATCTTAATTATACTGCAGCCGACCGATGCGGAGGATTTTTTCACTTTTTTCTGCGTTCTTTTTCAACCGCACCGCCGACCGACAACCGCCGACCACCGGCGTGATGGGAGGGTGCAGATGCCGCCGGCGAGCGGGCGGCGGCCAGGGTGTCAACCGGTGATTTCAACCCCCGACCGACGGACACTGAGGTATCATGATCGAATCTGTGGCGAGAGATTTATGGAGCTGCCCATATTGGACGGCCCGATCGGGAGAAAGTCGCAGCTGGAGAACTTTAAACCACTGATTTGACAGACCTGTCCATCCGTGAAACACCGCTGAAGTCGGTTACCATGTCAGGAAGTCTGAGTTTATTGAACGGCTGTTATGTATGGGTTCATCATTTTCACAGACTGGGTCGGACCGATCGTGTGCATGGAAAAGGGGTTCGATCTAGGAAGGGTGCCAAAATCAGTCGGACAAGTGTACTGTAAAGTTGGTTCGCATCTGCATTGACCATTATTCAGACAATCCGCAGAAATGAAATCAGAACCGATCCATGATGACAAGTTATTCGCAGGGTGCCCAGATCAACTCTTCGGATGACAGGAAAGCTGTACTCCGACAGATCGGATTCTCTGGCAACGCCAGAGAATACTTTGGAATCTGGATTGTCAATGTGCTGCTCACGCTGGTTACTTTGGGCATCTACAGCGCTTGGGCAAAAGTCAGACGTCTGACCTACTTTCGAAATAACACGATAATCGCCGGTCACGGATTCGGGTACCACGCAACGGGACTGCAGATATTGAAAGGGAGGTTGCTGGCACTTGCGATACTGGTGCTTTTGTCCGTTGTTTCGAATTTTGCACTGGCCATCGCCGGATCCCTTTCATTGGCGACGCTTTTTGTGATGCCCTGGTTCTTGAACAACTCGCTGAAATTCAACGCTAGAGTTACATCGTATCGAAATGTGAGATTCAACTGGCACGGCACCTACTGGAAAACTTTCTGGTGGTTGATTGTTGCTCCAGTGGCTGGTCTAATCAGTCTTGGAGTCCTCATACCGCTGTTTTCTAAGCACTATTACCGCTATTTTGCCAGCCACCATTCTTATGGCACAACACGGTTTCATTCCAATCCCACGACAGGCGGTTATTATTTTGCTTTCCTGGTGGGGGCGGTCATCCCAACCATTGCAATGACTGGATTGATCGGCGCTTTTTGGTTTCTGATGAATTTCAACAATGACGCCGAATCCCTATATCCATATCTTTTCTTTGGATTCCTTGTCGCCTTGCCGATCGCTTTTACTTTCTCCATGTCATTCATCTACCGAGTTTTCTGCAGAAATTTGATGCTCAGAAAATTGACGCTGTCCGATGTTGCGGCATTTGACTCGGACCTACACCCCGGACGGTTCATCTGGATCAGTCTGACCAATTTGGTGGCGGTTGTTGTGACCATTGGCCTGCTTCTGCCGTGGGCCACCGTGAGAATGTACCGATATTTGGCGCACTGTACGAAAATCAGCATCTATGGAGATATGGAGAAGTTCGTTGATGAGGAACGGATGTTGAAATCAGCATTCGGACAGGAGTTTGCCGATTTTGAAGGAATTGATGTGAGCATTTGAATGATCTATGAAGGCGAATATTTCGAGCGGCTGTCGTCGAAATCCTCTGATGCGGAGATCATGATTCGAGGAAAGAAAGCCGAGATTAAAGTGGGCAGTGAGGGTGTAAAGCGCATTCTGGCCATCAAAAGCATCCAAAACAAAAAGGACATACACTTGGCCGACGGTTCACTATTCGTTCTGAAATCTCCATTACCAGCCGATGAGTTGGCTCAGATTTCAAGTCGTTTTGAACGAACCATAGCGTGGCTTGAGTTTTTTTCACCGAAAAGGGCTCTCATTCTCGGGTTGATATTCATCAGCGCGGTCATTTTATACCGTCTCGCTTTACTGTCCGTTTCTCATGTCGCGGTCTCAATCTTTCCTGAATCCTGGGAAAGAAAAATTGGTGAGAATGCGTACCAAGCCGTGCGAATCGGTTTTCTAAGGCCATCCCAGCTGGCTTCCAGTCGAATTGAGCGGCTGACTGCTGAAGCGAGACGGCTGTTGCTTATCAGTGGGTTGGATGAGAGTGTGGAAATTAAATTTCACGAGTCGTCAAAAATTATCGGTCCGAATGCACTTGCATTTCCCGGCGGTCCGATCGTGGTCACCGACGGTCTGGTTGAGCTGCTGGCAGAAGACAGGCAGGTGCTGGCGGTGATCGCGCACGAGATCGCCCATGTCAAGGAACGCCATTCGCTCCGGCAGATAGTCGAGATAGTGGGGATTTCCGTATTGGCCGCCATCGTATTCGGTGCAAACGAAGCCATCATTGAAGAAGCCTCAGCCATTGCGGTGGATTTATGGGCGCTGAACATGAGCCGCGACTTTGAGAGAGACGCGGATCTGCTGGGAGTGGAACTGTTGCGGGAAGCCAATATCGATCCGGCCCACTTTAAGGCGGCACTGGAAAAATTAACCCATTACCTCTGTAAGAACATTCCAGTCAGTCAGATTGAAGACTGCCTTGAAGATCAATCAGGCAACTGGTTGTCAACCCATCCTACGGGGGCTGAACGTCTTGAATACCTGAATGCGCCAAATTAACTGGCATGGCATTCGAACTGATGAGGTGAATACGAATCCCATCAACGGAATAAACGACACAAATGAGTTCGCACATGGGGGGGTGAAGTCGTTTTGACTCACAAGAATGTAACTGAATACAGACAGTCGTGAGTCAAAACGAACTATCCTCCCAGTCGTATAGTTTCCACCATTAACAGGAATAAGTCAACAGCAGAATGGTCATTTTGCAGGCATCGACTCTTTTGAATGACTTTGATGCGTATGAAATGGAACATCGGTAATGTAATGGATCAGGGTCACAATGGACTGTCAGGCAGCTTGATCGAAAGATGTAGTTTTAAGGGTAAGAGTCGATAAAACGACGAATTTCGGGTCTTTATTAATGTGTTGTTCATTGCCGGCATCTCTGTAAAATTGTGATTGGATCATCAAAGGTGAAATATCACTGGCGGAGAGTGATGGCAGTTGGCCGTCATTATTGATACTGTGCATCATCCTATTTTCCCGATTATTCGAACTGGATTATGAATCTGACTCTACCTAGCGTCTGTCCGCTGGACTGTCCCGATACCTGCAGTCTGTCTGCAATTGTCAGCAACGATCGACTCGTGGCGGTGCGCGGCTCGAATGCCAACCCATATACCGACGGCTCAATCTGCACCAAAGTTGCCCGCAGTTACCCGCAAATGGTGCACGGTGAAGGCCGACTGACAAAGCCGCTCAAGAGAATCGGTCGCCGTGGCAGCGGCGAGTATGAATCCATTTCATGGGATGCGGCATTGGACTTCGTTCACGCCGGATTCTCAACTGCGATAGATCGTTTCGGCCCGCAGTCCATCCTGCCCTTCAACTATGCCGGACCGCATGGTGAGCTGGCGGGCGGTTCAATGGACCGACGGTTCTTCCATCAACTGGGAGCGTCTTTACTTGATCGCGGGCCGCTGTGTGGCGCGGTACGAAGCACCGCATACACAAGTCTGTTCGGCTCAGTTCCCGGCATGGTGCCAGAACAGGCGGTGCATTCAGATCTGATTGTGATTTGGGGTAACAACGTTACCGTATCCAATCTTCATTTTGCAAAAATAGCGAAAACTGCCCGCGGGCGGGGCGCTAAGGTTATTACCATCGACCCAAAACGAACCCGAATTGCCGAACAGAGTCAATTGCACCTGCAGATTCTACCGGGAACGGACGTTATTCTCGCGATGGCGGTGGCTGCTGAACTGGAAAGACGGGGTGGAATTGATACCACATTCGTCGAAAAATGGACCGTTGGCTTCGACCAGTTCATGGCGCAGGCACGACGATACGACGTTGCCGATGTAGAAACGGAGTGTGGTCTGAGCAGCAGTGAGTTTTATGAATTTGTTGATTCATACATGAATGCTCAGACAGTGGGTGTCTCCATCGGCAATGGCATCGAACGCGGTTACAGCGGTGGTTCCGGCATTCGGGCCGCCATGGCACTGCAGGCGTTGACAGGCAATCACGGTCGCCTTGGTGCGGGAGTCATCGCCAAGCCAGGGTGGGTCGTGCCTAAAACCCAGAATCGCCTGCAGCGGCCGGATCTGATTCCCGCCGGCACGCGCCAGTTCAATATCGTTGACATTCCAGATCTGCTGCTGAATGATCAGCTGGATCCGCCAATTGGCGCATTGCTGATCTACAACCACAATCCGGTCGCAACACACCCGAATCAGGCACGAATGATGGAGGCGCTACGACGGGAGAATCTCTTTATCGTTGGTTGCGACATCGTGATGACGGACAGCATGCGGTTTGCCGATGTCATTCTGCCGGCAGCGAGTCACTTCGAGTACGATGATGTCTACGGCGCCTATGGACAGAACTACGTTCAGCGTGCGGCCCCCGTAATTTCCCGAGTTGGCGAAGCGTTGCCCAATACTGAGATATTTCGCCGCCTGGCCGCTCGATTTGGATTTGAAGACAAAATATTTCACGCCTCGGACAGGGAATTGATGGATGACGCCATCGATCGTTTCGATGAACGTCTCCAGGGTTATCTACCGAGTGAAATTCCACTGAATCAGGCGATTGAGTTCAAATCAGTAGGTGGTGAGGATCATGTTCTCTGTAAAAATATCGCGCCTGCTACTCCGTCAGGTAAAATCGAACTCCATTCACAGACGCTTGAAGAAGATTATGGCTTCGGTGTGCCACGCTACCGCCGCGTGGAAAAGAAGTTTCCATTCACACTGATTTCTCCATCCTCCTCAAAGCGAACCAACGCGACCTTTGGCGGATGTGCGGATTCGCAGCAATGTGAAATGCTGGAAATGAATCCGCACGATGCGGCGGAACGAGGATTGGAATCAGGTGACTTGGTTGAAGTCTGGAACGAGCGAGGCAATGTCGCTCTGCAGCTTTCGGTTACCGATGCAACACGCCCGGGGGTGCTTTACTCACCAAAAGGCACCTGGCTTAACACCAGCGATACGGGTCTGACGGTGAATTCACTGATTCCAACTGATATACGCGCAGATCTGGAACGCGGAGCCTGCTACAACGAGACGTTTGTGGAAGTGTCAATCCGCTAGCGTCCCTCCATCGCGTATCAACGGCCAAAATGGAAACCGTTCGGTCGGAACGGTCGAAGATCTCCGGTGCGCGACAGGTACGACTTTCTGATCAGGTGGCTGCTGTCATGGGTTGTTCCTGATTATGGAGTGAAATGCTACCAGCCCCGTCTTACAGCACTACTCGAATCCTCGGGCGACTGCGTTCTCAATCGGTTTTTCTGAAGAATCAAAGGTCGGGTTCTTCATCTGTGCTCTCATCAGAACCATTCGTTCGTGCAGGTACTTGATGCGGCGACTGCCAGTTGATTCAAATAAGAAGGGCATAAAGGCATGAATTGCGCAGGCCGTGGCGCCAATTAGCATGTGACCCGAAAAAGACAGCGCAAAACGCATGTGCTGAAAGTATGTTTCTTCCGTTTCATCAAGGTGTTTGGTTAAGAAATGCATCATTTCAATATCGTTTGGGTGAGTTACTTGGTTCAGTACAGAATAGTCAAAAAATATTGAAATAACAAACTAAAATTACTACATATATGATCATTTATAGCAATATATTTCTAACTCATAATCAATTGCGGTAAAGAATTTTCGTCAGAATCAACAATAAGGAATCTGGCAGGTGGCAATGAGGGTGAAAGAAAGCCAAGACATAAGATTGTGCGCTTACAATGCCGGTGGGAAGATGTTCTGAGTCGGGCTTGATCGTCTTTAAGGGTCACAGCTGAATATTGACGGAGATGATCACAGCTCCAGTCATAACGGAGCCGCTGTACCGGTGATTGACGCGGGTTGCGTTCGGGTGTTGGGATGATCGGTCTCAGATGACTTCGTCCGTACGCTGAGTCGTTTCTCCGTAACGGCGGAGTGCGGGTGGCTTCAGGCCGGCATACAGATGCTCTATATTCTGGTCAATTTGCCGATTTGACAGTTCAAACAGACTGTTGCCCTGGGTGTCGGATTCCACTAGAAACGGGCCGAAATTTTCGACTTCGAAAACCCAGATCGCCTGTGCAATGCCGAGTTCGTCGAGCCAGTAGACTTTGGGAATGCGTTTTATCCCACGTCCTAGAAGGGCGCCTGTTCCGTACCCGACTGTGGTGAGATAAACGGCACCGTTTGGTACGAAATATTGTTGATAGTCGGTAGGTGGCATGCCGCCTTTGCCGATCACCACCTTGCAGCGGGTCAACTGGAACCAACGCTCCATCCATTTCGAGAATCGAAAACTAGCAGTGGCGGTTACCGCACCGACGGCATATGAACCGTTGGCTTCGACAGTTGCCGCCGGCGAGCAGTGGAAATTGATGTTGGAGATTTCGGCAAGATCGGTCGGCGGGGGTTCGCCTTGATCAAGAATCCTTTGATAGACGCCTTCGCGGCCAGTGTAAATACGGCCATTGATATGGACGATGTCTCCGACGTTCAGCAACACCAGATCATTCGGGTCAACAGGGGCCTGCAGTTCAACGGCTGTATGCTGCATTTTCATCATTCAACATCCTCCCTTCTATGGTAGTCAGTGAACCACTTGGGGTTAGTGCGGAATGCCGTCGAACCGTCAGCATAGACGCGCACGACCGCGCGTCTGGAAGACAGACAGAAACAGTGAATGCTGACCGGCATCCCACCGGTGTGGGTGTGGGCCACTTCGATATGGCAGTCAACCACCATCGAGTTGCCAACAAACCCCATTGGCCCCATTCCAATCTGGTTGCCTAAAATTTTCAGTTCATGTTCAAGTTCTGCTATATCAGGGTCCGGATGCCGGTCGCCAACGATCCTGAGACAGGCGGCCTGTTTGCCCAGCACCATGCACGTATCCTTGCTGCCACCGATTCCGATTCCAACGATTGCGGGTTGGCAGGCCAAACCCCGACGACCGAACTGAATCATGGTGTCAAGAAACATTTTTTTGATGCCGTCCCAGCCGTCGCCTGGAAAAAGCATACGGTAATCCGTTCCGAACAACCCACCCTTGTGCACCGTTGTGATATCCAGCCAGTCGGCATTGGGTTCGACTGAATATTCTATTTCGGGCGCCCGGGTTCCCACATTGTTGTTGTGGTCCTGTCGAGTCAATGGATGGACGCGGTTGGGTCTGAGCGGTATGCTGGCCGTCGCTTCGGCGGTTGCCCGTCGAAGAGCCCGTTCCAGTGCGACAAAGCCACCTTGAATGACCACTTCGTTTCCAAACTTGACGTAGTAGCGTGGCAGACCGGTGTCTGCGCACATGGGGCGTTGGTCCGCGACAGCCGCATCCCAGTTATTGATCATTGTGTCCAGAACAAAGCAGCTGAGCGCGCCATTCTCGTTGACACGGATATCACGAATTCCAGATCGATAGTCTTCGGGAATTCGGATTGCCGCCTGCCGGGTGAGTTCCGCTGCCGCCTGCTGGATGATTGATTCCGTAATCAAACTGTGGACTCCTGGCGATTTAGCAATGTGTCTGTTGTTCAGGGATGCAGTCGAGTGAATTCAACGGCGACTGTCTGGGCGACTATTTTAGTCTGTTCAATCGATATCCGAGTGAATCGCGACTCCGAAAACGGTCCGGTATGAGGATTGTCCGTCAGGTGGTGAGCGCCACGCGAGTCGGTCCGGGCCTTTGCAGCTGAAACAATCGCCTGACTGACAAGAAGCTGATTCTGTAGGTTGAGATACTCCTGCCAGCTCATGTTGAATTCACGCGCAGTAGATTCTAGTCCCACTGTGTTCAGAGATTCAGAAAGATCCTGTAGCTGCTGTTCGGCGAGCTCCAAACTCTGTGTGGAACGAAGGATTCCGGCGTACTCCCACATGATCTGGTAGAGCGATTCGCGCACAGCGTTCAAATCGCCTGGCCGATGGTCAAATGGCGCAAGCGTATGATTCAAAGTCGATTCGATGAACGATTCATCGGGTTCTGGAAATTGGCCGTTTTTTGCCACCCATTCGGCAACGGCATCACCGGCGATGCCACCAAACACGGTTGCGTTGCCCACGCCGTTGCCACCTAGCCGGTTGGCGCCGTGAACACCGCCGGTGTCCTCGCCGGCGGCAAAAACCCCGTTGAGTGATGTTCGGCAGTCAATACTGATTTCAATACCTCCCATAATGTAGTGTGCAGATGGTGTAACCTCGACTGGACTTGAGACCAAATCCAGGCCGATATCGGCGCAGCGTTTGACCATTCCTCTGAACTGGGACCGAACCAAGTCGGGATCAAGATGCGCCATGGAAATGAAAACGCCACCATTCGGTCCCGTCGCACCGTTTCGCATCTGTTCGAACATGGCGCGGCTGACAATGTCCCGCGTCGCGCGTTCGCCGCGATCATCGTAATCGAGCATGAAACGATGACCGGCATTATCGATCAGATGTCCACCGGCACCGCGCAATCCCTCTTCGATAATCGTTCCTGTAATCCGCGTGTCGATGCCGGCTAGAAGACCCGTCGGGTGAAACTGAATCATTTCCATGTCGCGCAGGGCGAGTCCGGCGCGCAGAGCCAGAGCCAAACCGTCGCAGGATTTGTCAGCGGAAGGGGTATGAAACTTGTACATCGTTGGACCGGCACCAGTGGCGATGATGACCGCCTGGCATCGAATGAGTATGAACTCACCGCGGCGTATGTCAAGTAGCAGGACGGCGGCGATTCGTTGGCCATCACTTGCTGGAATCAGTTCAATGGCACGATGTTCTTCAAGAATGTTAATGGGTCTAGCACGAATCTGTTCGGTCAGACGGTTCATTATTTCAATGCCCGTCAGATCACCTTTGTGAACTGTTCGGTCAAAGGTCTGTCCGGCAAAGGCTTTCTGGTGGATGGTACCGTCTGAATTGCGATCGAAGAAACAGCCGTGACGGTTTTCCAGTTCGAGAAGCCGCTCTGGGGCTTTTGAAACCAGTGTCCAAGCCAGTTCCTGGTGGTTAATCCACTTGCCGCCCTCGATCGTGTCGCGGAAATGTGCCTCGATGGAGTCATTTTCACTCAGGACGACGTTATAGCCTCCCTGAACCATACGGGTACAGCCGGATTTGCCAATCAGGCCTTTTGTTGCGACCAATACCCGGTTGTCCGGATTACCGTCATAAGCATGTATCGCAGCCAATAGTCCGGCGCCACCTGACCCGAGCACCAGCACTTCCGTTTGCATTTCCTGTGGCGACACAGATTCGATAACCATCACTACAGTGAAACTGCGATTAGGAAGGCTAGGCCGATGGCAATCGAAAAGATGGAAACGGCCAAGATGAGATGGGTATGGTCGTACGCGACCGCAAACCACTCAATAATCAATATCCGAATGCCACCGGCAAGATGAGCGGCGGCCAGCATGATCAACAACGTTTCCGACAGTTTGACCCATGGGGCAGTGGTCCAATCAAGGAACCCATCAAGCTTCTGCTGATTGTTGAGCAGCAGAGAGATGACATAAAGATGTGCGGGTAAAAAAAGTCCCAGGCACAATCCGGAAATCCGGTGTACGACAAACGCGATATAGCCCGGATGATTTCGCAGTTGAGTTTGATTCGTCACCAAATGGCCTCAATCGCCCTAAAACTCAACCAAATCGAACCGATGGCATAAATTGTTATGACAAGATCAATGACCCGACGATTGGTGGCAGTCCATTCATTGAGAATGTTTCTGAGTCCAATCGTTGCATGGACTATCGCCGCCGTCGCAAATGTACCGTAAAAGAAAATCCAGAAACCATTGCCGCGAACCCGCGCGATTATTTCTGCCACATTGAGTCCGCCATGAACGGCATAGATGACAGTGGCGAGATGTATCAGCAACATAAGAGCTAGGAGGGCACCGCTCAAACGCTGAATCACAAACAGACCAAACGCGGGATGATTCAGGCGTCTATGCATCGGTCAGTCAAGCATTTGAGAATAGGCACCGGAAGTTCAACCTGGCTGGAATGACGGGAGTTGAGAGTTGGAATGTCGTCGGTGACCTTGAATGCGCTTGCTTTACCTGTCAGTAGCTGGGCGGATCTTACAGTAACGGCATGTTGACTGTTAAGCGTCGAAACCTTGCTGTCGTCTGGAAAATTTTGAACTTTGGTGGCATTGTGTATATTTGATCTCAATTCTACAAAAGCCTCGATCATGATAAATTGCCGGCAGTCGTACTTTGGACTCCACCGTCTGTCACCGGCAATGTCGCGTATGCTGATGCCAGCAGCCGTTGCCACCGCTTTGCGTTCGATTTCGTGAAAATGCCAAAGCGCATCATCGTTTAGCATCCAGCCTGCCGATGACACCATGCTGGCGGATGACCCAAAATGTCCACATCATTGTAACTGAGAATTATGGAGAGAAAATGTCTGGAAGTCATTCCCAGGCTTTGAAAGACCAGATTCTGAAAGAGTATCGGAAGAGTCGTTCGGCGAGTCGGTGGACAATTGTGGGCGCACGAGCTGACGGTCGACAGTTGGGTCCAACGTCCGGATGTGGTGCCGAAACTGTACGGCGAGAGCGACGCCGAGAGTCTTCGGCGGCTGAGCCGGCGGCGGTCTGTCTCAGTGACGGAACGGACGGCGGAGTCGCGTCGCTGCATTGATGGCTTTCACAATGCCAGGCGTCTGCATCCGACGTTGGACCATTTAAGTCCCAATGGGTATGCGGCGAAATTTCGCAGACAGTCAACCTGCCATGGTCTGCAGTGTGAGCTTTTTTGATCACAGTTTGGAAAACTCCAGAAATATTAACGATTGGAATTTGCATGTGAACGGCAGGTATGGTTCATAATATGACTTTGTTCAATAGTTCTTTGAACATCAAGTGGCGTTTGCGGCTCGTAAAGGTGAAAGCGATGACGACCCTTGCTGAGAAAATCAATAGAATCTTGTTCGTCGCTATTCGATGTTTAAATTAAATCAACTCAGGCGAGAGACCATTTGCGGAAACTAATTGTCGGAATGAGTCTTACGCTATCTGTTCAGGGTTTCGTTGAAACTTGGGCAGATTCAACTACAGAATGTTATCTTCCGTTACCAACCCTGCAGATTGATGCGTTCGACAATCTCAAGAACGAATTCGGTTTTCAAATGCCAACAGAATTTGATCGATTTTTTTCACCCAATCAGTCGACGATCATATCTTCCAAATACGCGATTGGCGCGGATGAAATCCATCATCATCAGATCAGTGGTGCTGTAAAAGCCATTGGCAATGTTCGGGTTCTGTCCGAAGATTATCAATTGGACGGAGATTCCGTAAATCTCATTCTTGATCAGGAAGAACTGACTGCAACCAATCTGCATTACAGGCTATTTGAGTCAGATTCAGATGATGCGTCCGTTCGGTACAGCACGGGTCGAGGTTCGGCGAAGCTTTTCGTTCTTCAGCAGGGAGTTTTCCGCCTGGAGTCGGCAGATTTCACCAACTGTCCTGATGGAAACGATGACATCGTGATCTCAGCGTCCGAATTGACAGTGGATACCGAAAACCGGCAGGGTATCGCTAAGAAATCAACTGTCCGATTCAGGGGCAAGCCAATATTGGTGCTTCCGTATGTTCGCTTTCCAGTGGGTAAAGATCGGCTCACTGGTTTTCTCTACCCTAAAATCGGCGTAAGCAACAGACTTGGCACCAGTATTGAAGTGCCATACTATTTCAATCTGGCTCCGCATCGCGATACGACATTGACAACGGCCTACTATTCCAAACGTGGATTTCAGATTCAGGATGAATTCCGCTATCTCAGTGTCAATTCAGATTGGACATTTCTTGGTGAATACATGCCTCGAGACAAGGGACATATCAACAATGATAGACGCTACGGCGCCCAACTGACCGGTAAATGGTACAATGGCACTGACCTGTTCGCCAACGTGAACGCCAGTTGGGTATCCGACGAAGACTATCTTGATGATTATGCGGGAGTATTCAGTAAACAGGATCCAGACTATCTGAAACAGAAAGTAGAACTGAGTTATGCAAATGATGGATTGGTGGTCTCCACTGGCACAGTCAGGTTTCTGACTTCGCAACCCAGCGAAACTGACAGCCTGAACGACGAAGCGCGCGAATCTTATCATCGAACGCCTTGGCTCGCCATCGACTACATGAGACCAATCACCGCGAACAGCACTGTCTTGACGAGTTTGGCATTGGATTGGTTCAAACATGCGGCCAAACCAGGAGGGCGGCGATTCCGCGCTGAATCCGTATTAAGTACCCGTCTTGCAAATGAGTTTTCTGAAATTGATCTGAAAGTAGGTGGTGAATACCTGAAACATCTCCTAACCAAGCCTAACGATAATCAGTCAGGAACAATGTCGGTTGGGACGGGCTTTGCGAGTGCCGATGCGCAAATCTATTTTGATCGGTATGGCGGTGATGATATGAGTCACAGATGGACCCTGAATCCGCGTGTCAAACTGCTCGTTACCGATCGTACGAACCATGCTAATTTACCAAATTTCGATACGACTCTGAAGGTCTTGGATTCCTATGACAGATTGTTTCAGGACCACCCCTACATTGGTGGTGACCGGCTGCGCGAAACCAGTCAGATCAGCATTGGTTTTTCCGCACGCTACTATAATCATCTCAGTTCGATAAAGTCCGGTTCAGTCAGTATCGGCCGCGTCTTCTATCCCAATGGTCATGTCTCCAGCTTAGAGGAAACAGTATCTGGAGATGTCAATTCGGATGCGAGTCCACGGCGGGTGAAACACAGATCAGATATATATATTGATACGAGAATTGATGGCCGCAGCATAAACTTCGAATACAATGCACTTGTTTCAGAAGAAACGAGTAAAATCACCTCATCTTCCATGCGGATTCTATACGCTCCGTCCGATTCGATAGAGTATGCAGGCATATTTCGCCATCAAAGAAATGACAGTTCACGTTGGGGAAATGCAATCAGCGTCAAGTTTGACAGCAGTTGGCTGATGGTTCTGCAGACCGTTCATTCATTGGATCCAGACCAGCTTGAAAACACCCAACTTAAATTTAACTATCAATCCTGTTGCGTCCACGTCGGGTTGGCAATAGGACGAGAAAAACAGAGTGACCGTTCCTACGATAACTCCGTCTATCTGATTTTTGATTTGACCCCGAGTCTGTGATGTCACATAAGCAGTTTATTTTTTTAGTGCTCGCCGGTACGTTGCTTCTGTTGCTTGGCGCACAACTGGTTCGAGCGCAGGTTGATGTGATCGATCAGATCGTTGCGACGGTAGATGGGTCGCCGGTAACCGAATCTGATGTTCAGCGACGTATCAGTTGGCAGCAGTTCCTGGCCAGAAAATCCGGCCAGACCAATTTCTCTGCAGAGTCCGCTAGACGTCAGTCAATCGAGACTGCCATTGATTTTCAATTGCTGCAGAATCAGGCGGTTGCTGTGGGTCTGCTGTTGAATGCAGATGAAGTTAACGATAGGATTCAATCTGTTATCGAATCGAATGGTGTTTCAGACGAGCAGTTTATTGCGGACCTGGCGATTGATGGGATCAGTCCAATAGATTTTCAGCAGACGGTTGTCGAGTCTCTGTTGAATGATAAGCTCATTGAAAGGCTGGTGATCCCGAGGCTTCGTATTCGCGAAGTGGAAATCGATCGCTACATCGAGGCAAACCAGCAGGACTTTCTGCCCACCGAAGAATATGATCTGAGCGTTATCGTTGTCTCAGAATCACTGTCCATGAATTTTGAGCAGAAGCAGCTGCTGCGGCAGGTCGTGCAAGACATTGAGCATAATATTGAAAGAGGTGAAGATTTTAACCAAATTGCGATTGCCGCAAGTCGAATTGAGGGAATTGAGGCTGGAAATCTGGGGTGGGTGCTGAAAGACAATCTTGATCCAATCCTTGCGAGTGAGTTATCGGCATCCAGAATCAATCAAGTCGTCGGTCCCGTTGTGTCCTCCGCAAGTACAACAGTATTTGCGTTCATCAAGGATTACCGGCAGGGAGACGGTCCTGGATTTCCACCACTGCAGGAATATCACCTTGCCCGTATAATTTTACAGGCGAACAACGAGGCGGGGCGGGACGCCAATGCGGAGCTGCTCGAGTCTCTGAGAAATTCGATATTGAATGGGGGAAGTTTCAGCGAGATTGCCAAAGTGTACTCGCACGACAGCAACAGCCGAAAAAATGGCGGTGATTTGGGGTGGATTCCCGAAGACACGTTACCATTCGAGTATTTCGAACTGCTGTCGGAAATGGATGTTGGCGATCTGTCGCCTGTTCAAAAAATTGATAATATTGTATTTTTCCTGCAGTATCTCGGCATTAGAGAAGCCTCGTTGGAGCAACGTAAACGCAGTTTCGCCCGCAGTCGTCTACGCAATATGAAACTGCAGAATGAGCATGCCAGCTGGATGGATGAGCTTCGCGAAAATGCAACCATCGAATATCGCACGATATTCTGAAGAAATGCAGTGTCATAAAAAATAAAATAAGTCTGGCATGTCGATATCCTCTGCAGATCCACCTAGATTCATTGATAACATGCTCTCAGCACTTGATTCAGCGATACCCGCGGATATGAAACAGGATGTCAAGAACAACTTGTTGAATATTATCAGAATTTCATTGGAAAACATGGAAGTCGTTACTCGCCAGGAAATTGAAGTTCAGGAAGCATTGCTCAAAAGGACGAGAAACAGGATTAATGAGTTGGAATTGCGAATTGAGGAGTTGGAAGCGCAGCGGAACTGATTCACCTATTGAAGTGTTCCCATTATCAAATCTGTATGTCAATCGAAATCAAGCGCCCCTCAATCATTAGGATGATTCGACAGTAATATTCCCGAGTTGTAAAAATAGGCATTATTGAATGAGGAAAGAATAATGGATGCGAAAATTGTCTGGCTTTTTGTTTTTGTGGTCCTCTACTGGATCTATTGCATTTACTGGGGCATAAGAGGCGCGATGACCGCCCACACTGCCAGTGATTATTTTATTGCCGGTCGGCGTTTGTCTGTATGGGTATTCGTATTGGCCGCCACCGCGACATCATTTTCGGGGTGGACGTTTATGGGCCATCCGGGTCTGTTGTACCGCGATGGGTTTCAATATGCTTACGCCTCCTTTTATGCGATCACCATTCCCTTCACGGGCGTGATTTTTCTGAAACGTCAGTGGATGCTGGGAAAACGCTTTGGGTTTGTCACACCAGGCGAAATGCTGTCGCACTACTTCAAATCGGACATCATTCGGATTCTGGTCGTGCTCGTCGCGCTGTGTTTTTCGATTCCTTATCTAGGCATTCAACTGCGAGCGTCGGGTTTCTTATTTAATGTTCTCACCGATGGAATGCTCGGTATTAATGTTGGCATGTGGCTGCTTTCCGCAGTCGTGTTCATTTATGTCGCTTCTGGCGGACTCAGGGCCGTTGCCTATGTTGATACTCTGCAGTGTATTCTGCTGGCGCTCGGCATCGTCGTAATCGGCATTATCGCTCTGAACCTGGTCGGCGGCTGGGGAGCGCTGAATGAAGGGATAGCCAACCTTGCCGCGATAGACCAGAAGCGCACAGCAGACGGATATAGTCACTATGTCGCCATACCTGGCGTCATTCAATTTGTTTCTTCCGGGCCGGCCGCAGTCGGTGGTGCCTGGACCGGGATAATGATTCTGACTTATATGTTCGCGCTGATGGGTATTCAATCCTCTCCAGCATTTTCCATGTGGGCTTTCTCGAATACCGATCCAAAACCGTTTGCGCCACAGCAGGTTTGGGCATCGTCGCTGGGGATTGGATTCATACTGTTTTTCTTCACCGCCATGCAGGGTATGGGTGGACATTTTTTGGGTGCTGACCATCTATACATGGCTGCTTATCCAGATGCCACGAACGATGTTCTTGGTCTTGGGCTCGGTGGAAAAGATCTGATGGAATCCGCGGGCAAGCAGGGCATGCTGGTGCCTCAGCTGATCCACGTACTGCAGGATGTAGCCCCATGGCTGGTTGGTCTGCTGTCAGTCTGCGCGCTCGCGGCGATGCAATCGACCGGTGCGGCATATATGTCGACTGCCAGTGCCATGCTCACCCGAGACCTGCTGAAACACTTCATTCTGCCCAATATCACTCACCAGCAACAGAAGACCTTTGGGCGGGTCGGTGTCGCCATCATCGTTCTGGCAGCTCTCGTGGTTGCCACAACCTCGACGGACGCACTGGTTCTGCTCGGCGGACTGGCGGTTGCTTTCGGATTTCAGATGTGGCCGTCATTGATGGCCGTATGCTATTTCCCATGGTTGACCCGTGCCGGCGTAACCATCGGCCTGGCAGTTGGAATGGTCGTTGTGGTCTGTACCGAAACGATTGGTCAGAATCTGGGAATTACAGCATGGGGGCGTTGGCCCTGGACCATCCACTCGGCAGGTTGGGGAATCATTTTCAATTTGGGAATCGCAGTCATCGTTTCGGCAATGACTCAAAATAGCGAAGAGCATCAGCACAAGATGAAGTTTCACAACTTTCTCGCTGAGCATGCATCCCTGCCTGCTTCCAAACGCGGAATGATACCGGTTGCCTGGATCATTACGCTGGTATGGTTTTTCTTTGGCATCGGCCCGGGAGCGGTTCTTGGAAATACCATTTTTGGCAACCCCAATGATGCCGCGACCTGGCTGTTTGGAATGCCATCCATTTGGGCCTGGCAGATTCTGTGGTGGGTTTTGGGTGTATTTATGATGTGGTTCCTTGCCTACAGAATGGAAATGTCTACTTTGCATGAGAGCGAAATTGAAGTGCTTCAGGAAGATATTGGAGATGCCCGGGAAGATACCCCAGACACCATTTGATTCAGACGCAGATCTTCGATTGAGAATGAAGGGAGGGAGCGTATCGCCCCTCCCTTTTTCTTAAGAACTGCCCGTTAGCGATTCGCTCTTTCTGTCATCAGGACAAATTTCAATGTCACCGTTGATCAATTACTGGCTTTGGGTAGTTATCTTGACAGCTGCATTGAGTTTTCCCGTTTCCCATTTGATCTGGGTATTTAGCGTCCGCCGACTGCAGAAGAAGTTGCAAAAGAAATTGGTTCCAGATGAGTTGCGAGGACAAAGAAATCGAGCCTACTTGATTGGAATAATCATCAGTTTTGCCTTTTCCCTCCTTTTCAATCTACGAGTTTTGAACTAGCGCAAAAGTATTGGATCCGCGGCTGTACCAATTCCTAAAGTTCTCCGCAATTACCTTGACACTCGTTTGGGTTATCTGGAGTGTCTATGACAGTTTTTTTGCCTCACGGATGCCGGGCGACACTGACTATCATGCGGCCAATCGGTTATTTGAAGATGGTGAATATGAGCGCGCTCTGGATGAGTACGATCAGGCACTGAAAAAAAATCCCACGCACATTCACGCGCTGCGCGGGCTTGCGCGGACCCTATTGCAACTAGGTCAGTTTGATGAATCTCTGGTCAAGTTTAACGATGCAATTGCAATGGCCCCGGATTTTGCTGGCAGTTACGCCAATCGAGGCATTCTCTACGACAGATTGGGGGAGCATCAATTGGCGTTATCAGATTACAGGATGGCTCTGAATCTTGATCCCGAGATAGCTGAAGGACCGCACTGGTTGACCCGATTTCTCAGAAATCAACCTGAACCACCGCCAGGAATTGCTGAGCGCGCTGCGTATCTAGTACTTGAACTGCAGAAACCGGAATCGGAACGCCTATTGGCGGTTCCTGAAATTGACGACGATCAACGCAGTTACAAGAAATAATCCAACACAGTGTGATTCATTCAAAATTGATTCTGGATGTGAATCGACGCGATCAGTATTTTTCATAACACGATTTTGAATGCTCAGTGGTCGGCTACGTTTGAATTCTGACGCGAAGCAGGTCGAATGCGACAGGCGTCCGCTCAGTCGGTTCAGTCAACTGACTGATACGGTGCCATGACAACGATGTTGCGGTGAGCTGTGGTTCTTCAACTCGTAGATGATCATTTCCTGACCGCAGTGGCAGACCGCTTGGTCCACCTCGGCCAGAGATGATTCATCCCAATCGCGGCCGGCCGCCGCCTTGCCTCTGAAGGTCATTCTCACCCATTGAGACAGCCCAAGAATGAAAGTCAAGATCAATGTGAGCGCTCTCGAATGGCGGTGGATTGGCGAGACGGACAGAAATTACTGTTCGGCGAGTATTTTTTCAACCAGATGTTCAACCACCTGTAGCGACCGCGCGAATGATCCAGCCATGGACGGTGAGGTTCGATATTTTCTGCCAACTACAAGATTCGGAACGCTGCTAACGCCAAACTGATTGGCAAAAAGATCGGCTTGAGACACTTTTGTCCGGGCGGCGAAAGAATTGACGGTACCGACTATTTTTTCGGCATCGATTCCAGGTTGGGTGGCCGCCCATGTTTCGAGTTCTTCCGCATTCCTCACCCGATTGCGCTTTATGTGCAGTTCGTCATAAAATGGCGCCATCAGCTGCTGTTCCAAATTCAGCAATTCCATCGCGTAATACACATGCGCATGAAATTCTGCGGTTCGATTCAACACGGCAGGCACCGTAACAAAGTGAATCGTATCTGGTTTCTGCCACGCGTGCAGAACGGTCTCAAACCGGAAACAGGACGGACAACCGAACCAGAAAAATTCGATGACTTCAATGCGTCCATCGGGTAAAACAACGCCATCGCCCTGCAGTGTAACATAGTCTTCGCCTTCCTTGAATGATTGAGCTTTAGTGGGAGGAGAACTGAGCATGAAAGCCGCGGCAAACGCGACCCACGTCAAGTGGGTTATTGCAGACTTAAAATATTTCATAGTTTTCTCGTATTGAATTAACCAAGTGATGCATATCGTTGCTGAAGTCGGTTGATCAATCTGTTCTGCAGATTTTCGAAACCACCATTGCTCATTATAAGAACCGCATCATTGCTGGAAAGTTCCAGTGAAACGGCGACAAGAAGCGATTCAACCGAATCGAATATCTGAAAACGACCGCGTTCGGAATCATATTTGTTCCAGACAACGTTGGGTGCCCGATACATATACACCTGGTCAGCGAGTTCAAAAGCATCAACGAGGCTGCGGCCGTGTATGCCCATTCTCATGGTGTTGGACCGTGGCTCAAAAATCGCCATGATTCGATCTGGATTGCCAATTTTCGAAACCGCATCAATGCTGGCGCGTATGGCAGTGGGATGGTGAGCGAAATCATCATAGATCTTGATGCCGTTGATATCTCCCAACAGCTCGAGCCGTCTCTTGACCGGTTTGAACTGACGCAATGCTTCGACAGCGACCTCGATGTTCACGCCCACTTCGCACGCCGTGGCGATGGCCGCCAGAGCGTTTGCGGTGTTGTGCCTCCCGGGTATTTCCCAATTTAGATCAACTGAACCGTAGACCTTAGAATGGATGTGGGAATGGTGATAGTCTGCGGACTGTGAATCCACATACCAGTCTGCTTCCCGATTTCCAGAAATACTGAAGTGAACAGTCGGCGAGACGGCACTTCGATTGACAACGCCACCAAGCCGTGCCTCGTCGCCGTTGAAAATGATGCGTCCAGAAGACGGCAGAGTGCGAATGAAGTGTTCGAACTGCCGCTCAATATCTTCGATCGAATCGAATATGTCAGCATGGTCGAATTCCAGGTTCAATAGGGTGGCAATTCGTGGGCGATAATGCACAAACTTTGACCGCTTGTCAAAATAAGCGGTATCGTACTCGTCGCTTTCAATAACAAACCATTCATCACCACCTAGTCTCGCGGCAGCGGATAAATTCTGTGCGACTCCACCAATCAGATAGCCGGGTGACAGGCCAGCACATTCAAGAATCCAGGCGACCATACTGGTGGTTGTCGTTTTTCCATGAGTTCCGGCAATTGCAATGACCCTGCGGGAACGCAGAACGTTCTCATACATCCACTGCGGACCGGAGCTGTAGTAAAGACCCATATCAAGCATGGCGTCGACTTCTGGGTTTGAGCGGCTGATGGTATTGCCGACCAAAACGACATCGGGTTGGTGGTGGAGATTTTCAGGCCGATAGCCCGTTGACACCTCGATATTCTGCTCCATCAGCAAGTCGCTGATGGGTGGGTAGAAATTCAAATCGGAGCCGGTTACGTGAAAACCCAGATCCCGGGCGAGCAGTGCCAGATTGCCCATGAATGTGCCACATATTCCTATAATATGTACGTGTGTCATTGGATTAACTCAGCCGTTTGCTTGGCAAACCCTCCAAATAACTGCAGAACAATTAAGGAAGCGGCTGTATTCACAACCAGTGCTAGAAACACCGCTTTGAACTTCGAAATATTCAAGGCTTCCTTGAATATAAGTGTGGTAATCGCCCAGCGCCATATTCCAAAAAATGCGCCAACCATGAGTAACAAAAAATAGGGTTGAGCTTCCTGGGAAGAATCAGATATCAATAGGATAGGAAAATACGACAGACAGCCCAATACACAATCCGTTCCGTAAATGGCTGAAATGGTCTGCCGCCAGCGCACAAGACGCTTACTTAGCCACAGAACGGCCGCCACGATGATGCCGTAAACGGTGATTTGCAGGACGGCGAGTTCGACTCTACCGAATATTGGTGTGTCGAACTTCAGTAATACGATTGACAGCAGTGCCGCCAGAGCCGAAATCACGACCACTAAGTTTGATGCCGGCAGATTCTGAGGCTCGTCCCGAAGAAATGTCATTCTGACGGCAACGTGAATTGGACTGTTATTGGTAGTCATGGATGAAATCGAAAGAGTGATGCGTCCGAATTATTATTTGTTGTGAGTGAAAGATCCGTCCGATGCGTTATGTGTTCAAATTCAGACCGATTTAACTCTTAAAATGTCTGAAACACACCGTTCATTTTCGCGTTGCTCTGAACCAGTAAAAGCAAATCGTTGATTCGGTTCAATGAATAACAATCGTGAACTGTTCAGATATGGAGCCAGTTATTCTTTAAGATTTGGAATTGGAACTTGATGCAACCGAATTGAATCGCCAAAAATCTCATCCCTACCATAAGGACTCAATTATATGCGACTGATCAATGCTCAGATTTGATTCTGTACAACAGACCGTTGGCTGTTCGGCGGAACAGAAAGTGTGTCAGATTTGAACGTCGCTCTGATCTGGAATATGTCATGAAGGTGTTGAGTCGACCCGTAGTCAGTTGCGATGCTCTACAGAAATTATGCGCTGAGATTGCCGGCATGCCATACCTCGCCGTCGATACGGAGTTCACCCGTTTTCAGACCTATCGCCCGGTCCTTGAACTGATACAGGTGGCGACTGATGAAATTGTATTCTGCATCGACGCGGCCCGAATTTCCAACTGGTCGGGGTTACGGGAAATATTCAACGCGCCATCAACGACTGTCGTTCTTCACGCCGCCGATCAGGATCTTGAAGTACTGGAACTGCATCAGCTGGTTCCGGCACGTATGGTTGATTCTCAGATAGCGGCTCAGCTCTGTGGTTCGGAGAGACTGTCTTACCAGCATCTTGTGGGACAGCACTTGGGGATTTCTCTTGCGAAAGATCAGACTCGATCCGACTGGAGTAGAAGACCTTTGACTAGTCAGCAGATTCGCTACGCTCTGAATGATGTTCGATACCTATTGTCACTGTATCGGCATTTTGAACACCAGTTGTGTCACCTAGACAGAATGGCGTGGCTGGAGGAAGAATGTTCGAGACTAAGGGAACTGCCGCGGGGAGACCGTACGGTGGCTACAGCATGGCAATCATTCGGTGCAGGTGCGACGCTCACGGTTTCCGATCAACACATTGCCAAAGCCCTACTTAGTTGGCGGGAAGCGCGCGCCAGTCTGATAAACTGGCCACGGCAGTGGGTATTGTCGGATAAACAGATATTGGAACTTATTGCAAAAAGACCCGCCAGCGAGCGGCAGACAGCAAATCTGCTCGGCTTGAAGTGTAAACAGACCCTACCGAACTGGGTTTCAAGCGTTCACAAGATACTAATTAGTCAGTCGGCCAATGGCGTTACACCGTTGTGGCATTCGAAAAAAAGGCTGAGTTTGGGCGAGAAGAAAAAGGTTGATCATCTGTTACAGCATATTCGCCTGCTTGCTGATCAACACGCCATTTCGGCATCACTGCTGTGCACCCGTCAGGAAGCGGTAGAACTAGCGCGTGGTAAAAGAACTGCCAGAATTTTATCCGGCTGGAGAAAGACGATCGCCGAATCTCTAGTTGGATCGCTGCTCGGTGGAGCTGATAAGATTTGACTGAATTGAAAACAGTCAGGCGACCTGAACCGGAAATTCGGAGATGATTTGGCGCCATTTCCGCGGACCGGCCACATGTATCGAACGGCCCCGGCTGTCAACTGCAACCGTTACCGGCATGTCCTGAACTTCAAACTCATAAATCGCTTCCATACCGAGATCTTCAAACGCCAGCATCCGAGCGGATCGAATGGCCTTGGACACGAGGTATGCCGCACCGCCGACGGCGATCAGGTAGACCGCACCGTGTTTTTTGATCGCGGCCAGACCTTCAGCACCGCGTTCCGCTTTACCAATCATCCCGATTAATCCAGTTTTCTCGATCAGTTGATCGGTATACATATCCATTCGAGTTGCCGTCGTCGGCCCAGCCGGCCCCACTGCTTCGTCGCCCACCGCGTCGACGGGACCGACGTAGTAAATGAATCGACCGTTGAGGTCTACGCCATTGGGCAGGGCCTCGTCGCGCGCAAAATATTCCAGCATTCTTTTGTGGGCCGCATCTCGACCCGTCAGAATATTTCCCGAAATCAGAAGTTTTTCACCAATTTTCCAACTTTGAATCTCTGATTTGGTTAGATCATTCAAGTTGACTCGGCGGGCCCCTGAAATGTTCTGTTCGATTTTCGGCCACTCATCAAGAGAGGGGACCGGCAATCGTGCGGGTCCCGTTCCATCCAGATTGAAATGGATGTGCCGCGTTGCCGCACAGTTCGGGATCAGACCAATGGGCAGGGAAGCGGCGTGTGTGGGATATTCCAGCACCTTGACATCAAGGACTGTTACAAGTCCACCCAGGCCCTGAGCGCCAATACCGAGCTGGTTGATTTCGTTGTAAAGTTTGATTCGCAGCTCTTCCGTTGCCGTTGTTGGTCCGCGTTCCGACAGCTGATGCATGTCAATCGGGTTCATCAATGCTTCTTTCGCGAGCAGGACGGACTTCTCCGGCGTGCCGCCGATGCCAATGCCTAAGATGCCCGGCGGGCACCAGCCGGCACCAAGAGAAGGTACCGTCTGGAGCACCCATTCAACTAAATTCTGGCCGGGATTCAGGATCGCCATTCTCGCTTTGTTTTCAGATCCGCCACCTTTAGCAGCCAACGTCATACTGACCTCGTTTCCTTCCACCAGTTCCGTGTGAAGAACCGCTGGGGTGTTGTCTCGGGTGTTCTTTCGAGTTCCCCAAGGGGGATTGACGACCGAAGCTCTGAGCGGATTGTCGGGGTTAAGGTAGGCGTTGCGCACACCTTCATTGATCAGTTCCTGTAATGGACGATGGGTATCCCATTGAACATTCATGCCAACTTTAGCAAAGACAACGACGATACCGGTGTCCTGGCAGATGGGACGATGCCCTTCAGCGGACATGCGTGAGTTGATGAGGATTTGCGCGATGGCGTCTTTGGCCGCGGGAGACTTTTCTCGGTCGTAAGCCGCAGACATCGCGCGGACGAAGTCCACCGAGTGATAGTATGAAATGTGCTGCAGTCCATCGGCAACGCTTTGGATTACGTGCTCGGCTTTAATTTTCGTCATTGAATGCCATTTCCAAATATCAAACCGAAGTCAGGTTGCCGTCAGCCAAATATCCAAGTTCAGCGATCTGAAAGTGAATGAGCAGTAAAGATGGAAAAATGTGACTATCGCTTTAGCCTGACTGTGTTCTGCAACATTGAGCGGATGCGATGAAATCGTCTGCCAATCGACTCGTGATGTTCGCTGGGGACCGCACCAGTCAGCCAGTACTGCACCATCAGTTCATTGATTTCCTGCTCTGGATTTGAATGTTCCGAACGCTTCGTCATCGCGGCATTCAGCCGTTCGACGTTATATTGCATTCGTTGTCTAGCATACTCTGGTGGTGATTCAAGATCAGTCAGTACTTCGAGACGCAGGCAAATGTCTTGTTTTGCCTCATAGTTTTCAGCGATCTGTCGCGCATCCGCGCTGGAACCCGATTCCAGCATATGACATGCCGCACTGAAACGTTCCTGAATGGTTGATTCACAGTCACCGCAGCTATCTGCAATACTGCTCCACTTGCGCTTGTTTTCAGCCAGAACTGAATCTGCATCATTAGCCTGCAAGGCCTGTTCCACCAGCTCACAAATCTCGGCCTTTCTTTCCAATAGCAGAAACAGTGATTCAGTTTCCAGTTTCTCAGCCTGGCGAACTAACTTCCTGGTTTTCGATATTTCATCATTGAACTCTGTTTCCAGCGTGTCTGTCACATGCCTGTCATGGCTTGTCGTTTTTTTCCAACGTTCTTGAATATTGGCGACTGTCAACGCGGTGGCCTTGATTTCCTCTGGCTGTAACTGATTGATCGTTTTAATTTCTTTCAGCAGTTTCCTTCTGAGATGCCTATTCTCCTCTCTTTGTCTGTTTTTTTCCTGCTGCAGCTTCAAGCGGCGTTCAAACTGGCGGTCGCATGCATCTTTGAATTCCTCCCAGAGCTCATTCTCCTTCCTCTTCTGCGAGCGAATGAACACCGTCTTCCATTGCAATTGCAGGGATTTTGCCTTCGTCATCGCATCTTTGACCGATTCCGAGTCCAGCGCGTTGGCCTTTCGGATCAGTTCTTTACGAAATGCAACGCCTTTGTCTCGCTCCCGTTCGAGATGGGGTTTGAATTTTTCCATCACCTCATCAAATCGGGCATTCGTACTTTCCCAATCCTTTTTGTTCAAAGGAACCGCGCTTTGCCACTTTTTTCTTGCAGTTCGTATGGCATCCCAAATTAGCTGCCAGTCCGGATTGTGCCTCCAGTCTGTGGATTCAAATAGCGTTTCCAACTCGATGCAGATTTCCTTTCGCTGTTTCTTGTTCTGCTTGCGTAATTTTTTCTGCTCGCTGAAGTAGATTTTGCACGGTTCGAATGCTGCGTCGTATGCTTTGGAGAAACCTTCGCGTAATTGTTGGTTTGGAAAATCTCCGGTCTTATTCCATTTATGCCACTGGTCTCGAATCGATTTTAATTTCGAATAAAGGTCCTTTGGATGCTGTTTGGATTCTTTAAGGGTATGCAGCTCAGCAATCAGTTCTTGGCGAGCTTGGTTCATACCCCAATGTCGCCACTTCTTGAGATTCTGGATCTCAATGTATATGGTATTGAGTTTCTTCTGAATCTTTTTGCGTTTACCCACCTTGTAGTGCTTGTGGTCGCTTTCCTGAAACTTTCTTAACCTCGCCTGGCATTGTTCGTAGAGCGAAATACATTCCTTAAGTTGTCCGTCTTCCAGTGCACTTTTCAACTTCTTTTCGATGTCGTCGATCCGCATCAGTGCTTCGGCCGGATCAAATTTTCTGTCTTCAGGCTCTGTGTTGATCGTCTCGCAATCGGCTGGATTCAAGTCTGAATTTTCAGCAGCATCTGGTTTGGCAGTGATGTTGTCTTCTGGCTGAGGGGAAGCTTCCGTCTCCAATTCGTCGCGTGATCTGCAATCAGCATCCGTTGGCTGACAGTCTTCGGCTGCCGATGTCGGTGAGTTCAATTCAACTGGGGTCGAACTGACAGTTTCGGCATCCGTCTGAGTGGCGGAATTTTCCTCGGAGATGATTTTTGTTTCGGAATTTTCAGACATTACACACTGGGAAAGGCATCAACTGAATGCTACTGCATTCGGTTAAACGGAGCTATTTGATGGTTATGGCAACAATACTGCATGAATTGAACGGCAGCAGTGAATTTGGACAATCGTCACATTTTGAATTTGATGAACTAGGTAAATTTTATTGCATTATGGACTAAGTGAAGGTATTCAAGTACGGTGTCGGTCAGTTCGATATACAGATTTACATGGATACCTACATGACAGCGTTTTTGGCGTGGAAACCGGACGGACTTCAGATCTCAGGACGCGGGGTCGGTACGAGAGAATCGAAGGGGTCCGAAGTCCGGCGGTTCAGAGGGTCAGAAATGATGGAAAATGGTGGGTTCAGCCGGAAAGCGCCGAAAGCCAGTCACCGTCAAATGCGGGCGGGAGATCAGTAAAGGTTCGGGTCAATCGCACTCGGATGTCAGACGGTCATCCAAAGACTCCGACAACCGCAGCGAAGTCGGCAGAGAATCAGTCTGAAGTTGGTGTCGACAACGGCTTCCAGCCGCACCGAATGATCACCGATCAGTCCTCGACGAACCGTCTCTCATCAAGGCGCATCCGTTCCACCTGCACCGTCGCCAGATTGCGCTCCTTGCGACTGAACACCACCGACAGCAGATGAATCGCCTCCCCAAGATTACCGTACTTGTCCGCATAGCCCTGACGCCGAATCTGCGCCAACCCTGCCACCGCCTTCGACTCCTCTTCCCCCTCACCCGCCATCTTGCACTCCAGCACGAACACCCGACCGCCCAGCAGCACCACCAGATCCGAACGACCCTTCGCCGACGACTCCTCCGCTCGCACGTCATGACCCCCAGCGGCGAAACCCGCATACAGCAGACTGGCGTAAAACGCCTCATAGCGCCTCGGACCCCCACCGGCCGTATGCCAATGATGCGGCACCCCGCCCAGAAACGCATGCACCGCCACCGCAAATCCCTCAAAATTCTTCTCACCGAGCAACCGGGACATGCTCCGACTCCGCCCCATCACCACCGCCAGATTCCCCTCCATCGTACCCAGCAGCTCCCGGTTCAGACTCCGACGCACCTCCAGATTCGGATAGCCGAGCAGGTAATAGTCGCCGTCACTGTGAGTCTGACGGTTCCGGATGGTCAGATAACCGCACTGGAACAGCAGCGCATTGAGGCGGATCTCCTCCACCTCGAACGTCGACAGCTCCTCCTCGTGCATCTCCAGGTTCTCCAGCCCCTGGGTGCTGAACTCACCCTTCCTCATCAGCCTGTACAGATAGCCGGGCGTGCCGGTTCGGTACCAATGCGGCTTGAACTTTCTTTTTTTGAACAGCAGCAGGACGTCGAAGGGATTGTAGACCTTCTCCTCACCGAGTTCATGCCAACTGTAGCCGTTGTACCATTTCCTTATGGTCTTTCGTTTCAGTCCCGACAGTTCCGGTGCGAACACCGTGTCAAGGTCCGCATCCGTGTAGCCACAGATGGTGGCATACTCCGGATCCAGACTGATGTCGTCAAGATTGTTCAGTCCCGAGAACAGACTGACTTTCGAATACATGCTGATGCCAGTCACGAATACGAAACGGACATGGCGGGCACAGCCCTTGATGATGCCATACAGGCCGCGCAGATAATCGCGGTTGGCCTTCGCCTGGTCCTCCCACTCAAGCAGATCGAGGATCGGCTTGTCGTATTCGTCCACCAGAACCACCACCTGCCTGCCGCTAATGCGATGGAGCCCACGGATCAGTTGATACAGACGTTCCGGTGCCGAGCCCGTCGGTGTTGATGGCTCCATACCCACATCTTTTTCTAGTTCATCGAGCTGGACGTTGACGTTATGATCTAGTTTGCCCGGCGCGCCGTAGTTGGAGTCAAAGCTCAGCCGCACCACAGGATGGCGGACCGACCAGTCCCAGCGGTCGTGTATGTGAAGCCCCCGGAACAGCTCCTCACTGCCCTCGAACAGCTCCTGCATCGTGTCCACCAGCAGCGTCTTCCCGAAGCGCCGCGGCCGCGACAGGAAATAGTATTCGCCACCCTCGGTCAGTCGGTGGATGTGAGGCGTCTTGTCCACATAGTAGCAGCCCCGCTCGCGGATGTTGCGGAAGGCTGGGGAGCCGATTGGCAGTCTGAGCTTGGTCATTTCGATTGATCGGTGAACCGTCTGCTCTAATTGTAGCATGGATCGCTGGCGGATATTCCAATCCGCGTTGGTTCGACGACTCAGATCCGTCATTCCGAGCGCTCCATGATCAGGCCCGCGTACCATATCGACACATTTGCGAAAATACGATTCGAGACGTTATTGACAGTCGACATCAATGTGGATCAATAAATGAACTCCTGAATCAAAAGTTCATTTCCTTAGATTGTGTTGCAGACAACTTAACCGACGGATCAAAACCCAGCCTTGAATTGGACGCAGAGCTGGCTTTGGCGGCTTCGCGAATGACGCAACCGAAGTGTTGATGTTCCTAAAGATAGAAAGGCTCGAGAAGTTGTTCACAGGCAAAAGCGGTGGTGGGAACTGTACCCTTATCGTTTTTCGTGCGTTTACGGGAGCGGAACATTCCGATGAAGCGACAGCGCGCGATATTTTTTCATTCCAACCGTTATGTCAGCGGTATGGTACCGGCCAGTCGATGTGCTCGGTGGGTGACTGCTATGACGGCCTCTTTTTTCGCCACGCTGAAGTGCGAGTGGCTACTGCGTCGACGGTTTGGTTCGGTGGCAGGACTGAAGGTGGCGTTACGTCGCTACATTGATGGCTTTTACAATTCCAGGCATCTACATTCGATGTTGGGTTAAGTGATTCCCTACAAGTATGAAGCGAAATATCGAAAATCCCTTTTTCACTGGAGCATGTTCCAGTGAAAACAGTCAGCCCGCCATGATTTCTAAAGTGTGAACCTTTTTGATCATGGTTTAATTTCAGATCATCTAAACAGGTCATTAGAGTGCAAACTATGGCAAAATTACTTGAAAAAACACTCGAGTTCCTAATTCAGCTGCTTCGAATAATATCACGCTTCAATACAAGGGTTAAAGTGAAAATAGCACTGAATTCAACTGAATTCACTTGGAGTATGGAGTGGTTCCTCTATCGAGCGCTAACTATACCGCACTTCGCATCAAGTATTTCTCCAACAGTTTTGCAAATCAATTTTGCCTCGAATACAAGACCATCGAAATATGCGGGCTTCTCCTTGAACATCTTCACACCTACCATGGCGTTTGGTTTGGAAACAGTCGTGTAGTATCCGCCCGAGGTTGTTGTTGTTGCATCCAACGTTGCGGTATCGCCGTAACCGTAGATAGATCCTGTTGTATATGATGTTTGGGGTGTATAGAACTGATTTATTTCATTCCATTCATTTTCAGTTATAATTGCAAAATACTCGAAACCATTTTGAATAGCAATATCAGCACTCCTCAATAAAAGCATTTTTGAAATTTGGTGTTTTGATGTCCACTTATTACCGGAAGCAATAATTTGCCAAGTGTTTTCATTTACTTGAAAATCTTCAAAACCCCCAGTGAACCCCATTTTTTGATATGGAGTTGCACACGATACCACTACCAATGAAACTATAGTTATGAATACTAAACTTATCCTAATTACCGTGAATAATAAGCGGCACTTGTGATATACTAAT
The DNA here is from genome assembly GCA_965205205.1 of Arenicellales bacterium. Taxonomy (GTDB): domain Bacteria; phylum Pseudomonadota; class Gammaproteobacteria; order Arenicellales; family JAJDZL01; genus JAJDZL01. The sequence continues at coordinate 986,167 of CBDBFX010000002.1, read as the reverse complement.
AATATCATAATTTACTGATAATGGGGAGATATTAAATGGCTCGCAACGCAATACAGTTTCAGAAAGGCATCAGTCTGACCGATTTTCTAAAAGCCTACGGCACCGAAGAACAGTGCTTTCAGGCGCTGTTCGAGTGGCGATGGTCGAAGGGCTTTGTCTGTCCGCACTGTGGCCACGACCGGGCCTGTCTGCTGACCACCCGCCGGCTGCAGCAGTGCTATCGGTGCCACCGCCAGACCTCGGTGACGGCGGGCACCATCTTCAGTTCCACCAAACTGCCGCTGACGGTGTGGTTTCTGGCCATCTACCTGCTGACGCAGAGCAAAAAGGGCGTCTCGGCGATGCAGCTGCACCGCGAGCTGGGCATTTCCTACGATGCGGCCTGGCGGATCAAGCACAAACTGATGCAGGTGATGATGGAACGCGATGACAAACATCAGCTGGAGGGTCTGGTGCAGATCGACGATGCCTATCTCGGTGGTGAGCGAAGCGGTGGCAAACGCGGCCGCGGGGCGGCCGCCAAGACGCCGTTCCTGGCGGCCGTGCAGACCAACGACCAGGGGCATCCGCTCCGCATGAAGTTGAGCGTGATCAAAGGTTTCAGGAGCTCGGAGGTCGCCGCCTGGGCGAGGCGGCATCTGGCGGACGGCACCTGGGTCTGTTCCGACGGACTGCCCTGTTTCAACGCCCTGAGCGAGGCTGGTTTCGATCATCAGGTGGTGGTCACTGGCGGTGGCAAAGCCAGTGTCCAGAAGCCTGAGTTTCACTGGGTGAACACCATGCTCGGCAACGTCAAGTCGGCCATCCGCAGCACCCATCACTCGGTCAGCGGCAAATACGCGCACCGGTATCTGGCGGCGTTCGAGTACCGGTTCAACCGCCGGTTCCAACTGCCCGATCTGATTCCACGCTTGGCTTATGTGGCACTCAGAACGCCACCCATGCCCGACAGACTGCTAAAGTTAGGCTTAATATAAACGGTAATTAGGAAACTTATTGTTCGTGTAATCATCTCAAATTAACTCTCCTCACTGCTTCTGAGTTTAAATCTACTCCATCTGCATATTCCATGATCAAGAAGTTTCATCCAAATGTTACCACATTGTAGCAGGGTGTATGCAGGTTAGTGGTCAATTTGGTGTAACCCAGCAGAGTATCTGTTGCAATAATAGCAACAGCAGCCAAAAGGATGACGCGTGCTGACACAAGTGATGCAAATCGGTCAGTATCGAAATATGCAATGTGGTCTGAATTGCAGTGGTGATCAATTAACTCCGTCAGTCAGGTATCGACTGAGTTACGGAATTGGGATGAGCGGATCGCATTTCATTTGGAAGATTATTCCTGCGACTGCGATCTTCTGTAATATTTTTGGAGACGGCATGCACTCTGAGCACAGTTAATCTGTATCAACTCGCTTAACATTTGCACTACTTCACCAGACTAAGCAAAAATGTTCGCCCTGTATCCCATCAATTCCTTCGACTGGTCAAAGCAGCGCCAAAGACGATGACACTGAGCTTACAAATGCGATGGCGGTACTTACACCATATTCAACACTAAGCCTTTATGGAGAATTGATGCCACGCCGTACGGTTCCTGTTCCGAATCGTTGATTCACCTCATCCACCACCGCATCGATTTTTTTCTGCCGTTCCAGCTCGCCGAATGACATCTGCAATTGAAGGCTGCCAGTTAAGTCTTCTATTGAACTGACTTGGACACCAATAAGCCGAACAGCAAATTGTTCCCCAATAGCCGTTCGAAACAGGCTTCGGACGATGTTCCAAATCTCCTGAGTCGTATTTGTCGCGTGCGACAGTGTTTGGCTCCGAGAGAGTGTTCTGAAATCGGCGTGTCTAATTTTGATGCTTATCGTACGCGCACTCAGATGTTTGTTTCGAAGTCGTTCTGCAACCTGTTCAGTCAGTCTGAGCAGCGTGTTTTCGAGGGTAGTGATATTTTTGATATTGGTTTTGAAAGTTGTTTCTTTTGAAATCGAAACAGACTGAAGATGGGGTTGAACAGGTCGATTGTCTTCACCGCGCGCAAGCCGCAACAGCTTCTCGGTCGCATTTCCAACACAATTTCCTAGCACTTTCGGATCAGCATTGCGGAAATCGAGTAGAGTGTGAATTCCGGCTGCCTGAAGTTTCTCTTCAGCGACGCGTCCGATTCCCCATAAACGTTGAATGGGAAGCGGGTCGAGAAAGGGCGCGAGAGGTGGTGATACAGTCACCAGTCCATCGGGTTTCTGTAGATCGCTTGCAATTTTTGCAATAAACTTATTTGGCGCAATTCCGATCGAAGCCGTCAAATTCAGCTCGCTTTGAATCTCTTCTTTAATACGACGGCCGATTGTCACCGCGTCGCCGAACAGGCGCGTACTACCTGAGACATCTAGAAATGCCTCATCAAGAGCAAGTGGTTCAATCATAGGAGTATAGCGTCCAAAAATCTCACCGATTTGTCTGGAAATCTCAGCATAGTACTCCATTCGCATGGGAACCAGCACCAGTCTGGGGCACAGCCTGACAGCAGTGCGGGAGGGCATCGCACTGTGTACGCCGAATTGCCGCGCTTCATAACTCGCAGCGGCGACGACTCCTCGCGCGCTAGGGGTGCCACCGACGGCGACGGGTTGCCCTGCCAGTTCCGGCTGATCGCGCTGTTCAATGGAAGCGTAGAACGCATCCATATCGACATGAATGATCAACGGCTTGAACTCAGTTTATGGTTGCCTCATTAAATGAACGAATTGATTCATCCAAAATGTCACCATACTTGTTTTAAAGATTGGAATCGAAAAAATCAGAGGAGATAACGCTGAACAGTTCCCGCCATGTGCGGCGCCGCAGAATATGGAGGTAGCAGAAAATACAGGCGACATCGAAGTTCATGGCAATCTTCGTTGACCATGATCGAGACGTATCCACGCGCCGCTCAGATGAAACGATCTGAGACTACACTCGTACCAATTGCTTTGTCTCGTCGCTACTTCTGTGATTGATTCGACCTCCATGAAGATGATTGGGAGGTTCTCTGCAGGCCATGCACCGTCGGTCTTTGGTCAGTGCATGTCGCGGGAATATCAACCCAATCCCACGGTCCCATTTGTGGTTGTTTTCGCAGCTGAAGCACTGCTCGTATTGGCGTTCCGCCTTAGATCATATGAAAATGAAGTTTATTACAAAAGCACATCAGGCGAAATTGATATTTCTGCTGTTCAGCATTCGATGGGCGTTTCCTGTGAGTTCCCCCATTCTGACCAAGATCCGGCATAACCGCGGATACGGTCGTATCCCAGTGACTTCAGCATGGCGTAACTGTGTGATGACCGATGGTGGGTCTGACAATAGGTGATTATTTCCTTATCTGGGGTAATGCCTTGCTGGAACAGCATGTCCCGCAGTTCTTGACTTGATTTGAAACGGTTGTTTCGGGCACTGTCGATTGTGTCCAGCCAGTTGACATTGCGCGCGCCTGGGATGTGTCCCCCGCGCAGTGCGCGAACATCAAAACCCTGGAATTCCATTGGCGATCTAGCATCTAAGAATCCAACATCAGTTTCGCCGATTTTTGACAGAATGTAACTTTTGTCGGCCTGCGAACGACCATTAATGTGTACTGAGTAGCTGCTACGTTCAATTTCTCGAGGTAAGCCATGCTCAAGCGGATGCCCTTCGTTCTTCCAAGCTGTAAAACCACCATTCAGCAGAGAACTGCTGGCATGTCCCAGTACATCCAGCGTCCACAGCAACCTTGCCGCGCGCCCATTTCCCTCCGAATCGTAAGCGACCACCTGCTTGTCGGGAGTCAAGCCGATTGCAGAGAAAGTTTCCTGAAGATTTTCCATTGGTGGCAATAGCCCACTGGCCGGTGGCTGTCCCGATACGATGTCCAGATAATCAACATGAACGGCACCTGGAATCCGTTCCATAGCATAAGCATCTGAGTCGCCTACGTCGATAATCGTTAAATCTTTCGCATCCAGAATCGGCTCCAGCTGCTCGGGTTCGACCAAGAATTTTAAATCTAGTGCCATTGCAAATATTTCTCACCTTCCTTGATAAATTGAAACAAAAATTCTAATTGAATCTATTATGGCAGATGATATTAGAATAATTTCTACAATATGGCTCTAATTTTCGTAATATCAAGAGCGAATTGAACTTTTCGGACTGATTATGCGATTCTCAACGTACCACCGACATCGTCAGTGTATCAGCTCCGGTATTGCGGCACTAGGTTGCAGTGCCAGCCCCGATCTCAGACAACGAGTTACGGGAAGGTGGAGATTTCAAGAGATGGTGAGAGTTCCGGTACAGCGAGATGCACCAATCAGAAGAGTCGAATTCTCCAGAATCAATAAAATGAGTTTGAATATTGGACAAATGCTGCAGCGAGCTTCTGTTCGGCCCTAGCGAAGAGAAATTGAAATTCACAATTGGGCGCGGCGGCAGTATCGTGTGAATGGTCCCTAGGCCCTATCATTGATGTTAACATACCAGCCAGCTGACCGGGAGATGGTATTTTTTTCTCGCAGTAGACCGAACTGAGCCACCCGATGCGATGGAGGTTGATTTATGTCTAGAGTTTTCCTGTCCTGTTTGGGCGCGATACCGTTCGTTTAATTCTCTTATGCGCCTTGCCTGAGGCGAAATTTGCAGTACATACGTCCGCAATCCTGTGCGTGACTGGTTCAGAACCTGTGGGCAATTATGGAACCAGCCTCGCTACTTGTAAGTAACGTTCTACGCTAATATAATCAAAAATTTATGTAATATATTCGGAACCCATTTTCGTTCATTGATGTGCAGAGTATCGCGAACGTCAAAAGTTGCTTTCGAGTTGTTTTTCATGATTAGATTCGATGTCAGAATTATTGACTGATCAGTTGCTGAGTAATGCTTTCAACACCAAGAGAAATAATTCAGTTATCGATCGGATTTTCAATCGTAATCGTCCGTTTGTCGCAGTACGATTGGATGTCGGCTGACTGACGGGTAGACTATTGAGACTCTCCAATCGGGAATTGATTCGCTTTGCGGATGACGACAGGCGAATATTACAGCTCGCTGACTGGGTTGTTTCCATACTCGGTGAGGCTTTGGAGTTTATCGAATTTGCATCTGCAGACGCCAGTTTTCGCCGATATTTCCGCATTGGGCATCAAGGCTTGACTTATGTCGTCATGGACTCACCAGTGAATGAGGCCGAATTTGAGGCGTTCATCCGCATCGCCCGCAAATTCAAACAGCTGGGGCTGAACGTTCCCGAAGTTTACGCGGCCGACTACCAACATGGATATGCGCTGCTGACTGATTTTGGTAACACAACTTATCTTTCTCGGTTAGCCCCGGATACAGCAGACGTACTTTATGAAGACGCCATCGGTTCGCTTCTGCGTTTACAGAATTCGACGTTTTCCGATCCGAATTTTCTACCGCTCTACAGTGCTGAACTGCTGCTTTCGGAAATGGAACTCTTTCGGCAGTGGTATTTGAAGCGACATCTCCAGATTGAAATCAATGCCGAAATCAACGAAATTCTTGATCAGACATTCGCAATGCTACGCGTTAAGGCGGAAGAACAGCCGCGGGTGTGGGTACACCTCGATTACCACTCGCGCAATCTCATGGTTGTGGACCATGACAGTCCTGGCGTTCTCGACTTTCAGAATGCGGTCTACGGGCCCATCACCTATGACTTGGTTTCTCTGTTGCGCGATTGTTACATTGTTTGGGATCAGGAAAAAATTGACAGATGGATACAGAATTACCTGACAAAAGCCGCGCTGACGCAGCTGGAACTAAATTTTGATGCGGGGCAGTTTCTAGAGTGGTTTGATTGGATGGGAATGCAACGTCATGTCAAGGTTGCCGGAATTTTTTCCAGACTGAATTACCGCGATGACAAACCCAACTATCTGCAGGACATTCCAAGAGTCATGTCCTACATCGAAACCGTTTCCACTCGCTATCCAGAACTCGGTCCGTTTACCAATCTGCTTCGGCAGCTGCCCAAGCACTGAGAACCATGGACGCAATGCTGCTGAGTGCTGGTCTGGGTCGTCGGATGCGGCCGCGGACCCGGCATACGCCCAAACCGCTGCTGAAGGTCAGTGGCCGATGCCTGATTGAATATCAGCTGGATCGTCTGAGTACCGCCGACATTTCGACTGTCGTCATCAACACGTCCTATGCGTCCGAAAAGTTTGTGCAGAAACTGGGAGATGGGGCGTCGTATGGATTGAATATCAAATATTCACACGAAGGTGAAACACCACTCGAAACGGGCGGTGGCATCCAAAAGGCCCTGCCATTCATCGAATCGGACCCATTCTTGGTCGTGAATGCCGACATTTGGACTGACTATGCATTCGCCAAACTCAGTCTCACCGATGATGATGCCGACGGCTGTTTGCTGTTGGTTGACAATCCCGTGCACAACAGTCAGGGGGATTTCTGCCTGGTGGGAGGAAAGGTTCTGCTTCTGGATGCATCAAAGCGAGCGCAATGCTATACCTACAGCGGCATTTCGATGTTACGAAAGTCTCTGTTTCAGAAGCATAGGGGTGGTGCCTTGCCGTTGCGGGATTATTTCGTCGAAAGCATCAAGCGCGGTACTCTGGCAGGAACCCACTATCAGGGGACTTGGCTGGACATTGGTACTCCAGATCGACTGGCTGCGTTGGATGAAATGATTCGGAACGGACGGGTGTCCTTCGAATAAAAAACGGCTTACGCTTCCGTACTCATCTTTTCACCTGATGAGCCGTTTTCGATCGGTCCGTCGTCGTCTTCAGAACGCCCGGGGGGTGATTTCAGACCGCCACACCTGCGCTGGCGTCGCAGACCGCAGGGTTGAGGCCTCGGGACCGTGCAAAACTCACCGTAACCGGCATCTGATCTCAGCCTGGACCTTGCCATCGGCATTCGATCACCTTCCGAACTGTCCGTCATCAGCCCATGACCCTATGCTGACTTACGACTTTTGATTGTTCCTGCCAAATCGGTGAAGTATGCGGGCGGGGTTTGCGACCCCCTATGCCCAATCGGGGTCAATGGCGGATCCGCCCCAGGAAGTGTGCGTTCCCAAGGGGCGGATCAGCCATCAATCAGTGCATTGACTCAGAATCTGAAAGCCAGCGCCACGCCGCCGCTGAGCGAACTGTTGCCACTGCCGGCCGTGGTGTAGTAAATGGCGCCGGATAAAGTCGACCGACCTTCATTCCAGCTCCTTGAACCACCGGCTCCCAAGCGGACCGATGTCGGTCGGCTCTCGGTGCTGACCGTGTCCGATCTCAGGTCGCTGGACACCGAGACGCTGCGCTTGGCATTGAAATCATGCATCAGGTCCAGCGAACCGAACAGACCGCAGCAGTCGCCCGTGCCATACTGGGTGTCGATTCGGACCCCATAGCCACCCTGCAGGCCAGATCCATCTTTCATGGCGACGGTCTCGTTCAAAGCCGTCGTTGCCCTCGTTATGGTATTGAATGTGTTGCCGTCTTTGTCGCTGTCCGCCGACTTCTGGTTCATGTAAGCGGTCTTGAAATCCTTCATTGACACCGACGTCCAGGCCAGCGAGCCGCGCTGCGTAACCGTCGCGTCGCCAAGCGCCAGTTCCATGGCGGCGCCGATGCCCAAGGCATAGCTGGTGCCCTTGGTTTTGGCATTCACCGTAAACGGCGTCGCCTGTCCCGCGATCGTATCCGAGGATTTCACCTTGATGTCATCATACTGGGTCACCCCCAGCCAGCCATCCAGCACCCAGCCGTTCGCCTGGCGCTTCGCCACGCCGAAGCCGGCCCCGATGCCCGACGCCTCGACCTGACCGCCACCGGTCACCTTGGCCCGGCCCTGCCGATGATGGAGACCGGCCCGATAGGAGAGGCCACCGTCACCGGGCAGGTCGGCGCCCACTGCAAAGCCGGTCGATGACAGCCGGTATGAAACCGCCTCGCCCAGCGATTTTTTCAGCCGCCGATCACCGCTGCTACCTTCCACGCGCACCCAGCCGGCGTTGCCGCCGCCTGCACCGTCAGCGGAAAACTGCATTGCTTCCCCGTCCTGCTCAACCGAGGCGGCGGGTGCCGCCGGCACATACCGGTCCATCCCACCGCTCAGGTCCCACAGCACCGACGGCAGGGACTGATAGACCTTGCCTCTCTGTGACACCTGACGCGGTCCGGTGGGCGCGGTCAGCTTGGTTGCCAGATTAGGCGTGAAACTGAGCGAGAAGACATCGTTGACCGGCTCCGTGATGCTGGCCGTCAGTTTCACCTGGCGTTGCCAGTCATTGTAAAAGCCGCTCGGCTCCGCCAGCGCCAGCGTAATCTCGCCGCCATTCTTCAGGTCCGTATAGGTTGTCTCGCCACCCAATAGTCGGTAGCGGAATCGGGTCTTGTCCGTGGTGCTCCCAGTCCGGTCCGTGACACTCTCGATCTTCTGGATGCCTCGGAAATTCCCGTCCAGAAGGATCAGCAGATCGGGTGTATTCGCCTTGTTGGCCGCCTCGGAAACTTTCACCGATCGGCTCGTCGTCCCTTCGGCGTGTGGCACCAGCTTGCCTTTGGCGCCAAGCGTGACCGTGCCGCCGCCCATCAGATGAACCGCCGCACCGTTCTTACCGCCCCGGATCTCACCATCGACGATCACCCGCTGATGGTACATGCCTGCGACCGCCGCCTTCTCAGCAATCCGCGCCCCATCTTCCTCAGCACTGTCGACAAAGGTTCTTGGCTTAACTTTCTTGGCGGTGAGTTGGTGGTCTAGGTCTTTTGGACGCTTATGCCCATACTGATGCGTGCTGATGAAAATGCCGTCTTTGTCCTCGCCGGCCACCAACAGACCACCCGCCGCAACCGTTATCGCCACCTTTCCACTCCGGCCGCCGTCATAGACATTTTTCACCTCTTGTAGATACACAGCATAAGTACGTCCTTCATTTAATGCTTTATGTTGATCTTCTGTTAATCCCCCAAGTTTGTAATCTGACCACCGATGATCCACCCAGATGCCGTGCCCGTCCGCATGCAGCTGGCCGGCATGCCTCACATTGATATCGCGGACAGTCGATTTCCCGGCGCCTTCAATCATCACGAAAACTCCATCCTTCTTCACCGGCTTATCTTCGGTACCAATGCGCGCGCCGGCCTCGATATCCAATGAAACCACTTCTTCGTAAGCTGTTTCCGAGCCCTCACTACGGATATCAACACCGTGGCCAATGTCGCCACCGATCTGAGTCTCGCCCTGCAACGTCACATAGACGCTTCCTCCTTCCTTAGAGGTGTCAGAAATCCCAATGCCGTTCTTATTCTCACTCAAACCATTCACCTGTCCATTGAAATTGATTGTGATATCTTTACTGTTGTCTCTTGCATCAACCTTGACAGCAGCTCCATTAGTCGTGCCTTTCATGGTGAATACGCCTTTCGGTATGTTCAGGATGATCGGAACTTCATTAACAGGTACACTGGGCTGCTCGTCAAGTTGAACATGAATGCCATTGACAACGGCGGAATAATTGCCACTCGAGATGACTTCAATTTTACCGTTGTCTGTCAGCACTCCTTGCGTGAACACCCACAACCCACTAAAGAAATCTCCATCAAGGTCAACCCCCTCATCAACCGTCAGTTTCAAACCCTTGGTGTTATGGTTGACTACATATTTAATTTCGGCATTGTTAGCTCTAACACCTGCCTTGATAGAACCAGAACTAGGGGGGCAGGTTACCGTCGGCGGTGTTCCCGTTGCGGTCCCACACTCGTTATCCGCCGATGCCGGCCCAGAAGTCAGCGTTAGAAGGGCCGCAAAGACGACCGCGAGGTGAATGAGATTCTGGCGAGAGTGTCTCTGCCCCCCCCCCGAAATCAATCGGTGCGGAACCGTTCCGTCGAATCCCCTTTCACAGCCCCGCGCCAAATTATTAATTTTTGTCGTATAAATCATTGAATATCCTCCGTCGTCTGTTCATAAGAACGCCAATTGGCCGCTCACATGGAAAGCTCAGAAATAAAAAACGGCATTATACTTGATTCGACTCTGTGCGAGGCAAAACTAGGAACGAGGCAATTTCGCTGTCTTCATTTTGAGCGGTCAGGGAGTAATTGTAAAGCATTTGAAGCATCGGTCAGAGACGGGAATGGTGTGGCATTCGAAATCAGCGCGTTTCAGGACGGTGTTGTTGGTGCCGATGGCACGGTCGGCGGTGCCACCAGGCGTGCGAGGCGAAGTTCAGGCGCGCCGGCCCCTCAGCCGCCGGCTGATGGCGCACCGAGTGCCGTCGGTCGGGGAGCTAAGCGGCCTGTGACAGGGCCAGATGTCTCAGCGAGCGGGTGCGCCTCGGCTGGCCGTGGTGGAAGGCGCTGAGGGCGGCCGCCTGTTGGATGACGGTCGCCAGCAGCACCTGCAGTGCGGTCTTGCGCCAGGCCCCGCGTGTGGCGCCGGTCTAGGCCATAGATGCCGCCGAGACGGGCATTGATGCGCTCGGTCGCCGAGCGGCGGGCATACCATCGGCGCCAGCCCACATTTAACAAGAATTCGGCGATTTCAGGCTGAAGTCACTGTTTTCATCATCCCCATCCATCTATCCCACTGTATTCAAACATCTTCAATTCGTTCATGCCGATCATAGTGCCATAATCTTTAACATTCGCCGCAACGCAACTCAAATACGGTGAATATTGACATTCCATGTACATCCGACAGACCAAAACCGGCACCCGAAAAGACGGTGCCAGCTATCACACCCACCGCCTCGTCGAATCGGTGAACATCGCCGGTCAGGTCCGACAGCGCACCCTGCTCAATCTCGGCGCCACCTATCCCATCGACCGGCAACACTGGCCGCTGCTGTGCCAGCGCGTCGAACAGCTGCTCAACCCGCAGCAGCAGACCCTGCTGCCGCTGAAACTGCCCCGCCTGGTGGAGACCGAAGCGCACCGCCTCGCCGAACAGCTCACCCTCCGGGCCGCCGCGCCGCCGGCCACGCCGGAGGTCCAGCCGGTCAACCTGCAGCAGGTGGAGAACTGCCGTCCCCGTTCGGTCGGCGTCGAACACGTCGGCCTGTGGGCGGCCAACCAGCTCGGCCTCGACCGCCTGTTCGATGAACTCGGCTTCGACCGCCGCACCCGAGCCTGCGCCCTGGCCACCATCGTCGCCCGCCTGGCCCGACCCGCTTCGGAACACGCCACCTGGCAGTGGCTGTGCGAACACAGCGCCATCGGCGAACTGCTCGAAGTCGATTTCCACCGCCTGAGCATCATGCGCCTGTATCGGGCCTCCGATGCCCTGTTCGCCCATCGCCAGCGCATTGAAGATCATCTGTTCACCCGCGCCACCGACCTGTTCTCGGTCACCCCGACCGTCACCCTGTTCGATCTGACGAACACCTTTTTCGAAGGCCAGGTTCGGGGTCAGCCCAAAGCCCAACATGGCCGCTCCAAGGAACGTCGCTCGGATGCGCGGCTGCTGACGCTGGCCCTGGTGCTCGACGGCAGCGGCTTCGCGCGTCGCTCGCAGGTGTTTGAAGGCAACGTGGCGGAATGTTCCACCCTGCAGACCATGCTGGATGGCCTGCAGGCGCCAGCCCAGGCCCTGGTGGTGATGGATGCGGGACTGGCCACCGAAGACAATCTGAGCTGGCTGCGCCAGGAGGGCTACCGATACATCGTGGTCGCCCGCCGGCGGCGGGACTGCTTCGATGCCCGGCGGGCCACCCGGGTGCGGGGCCGAAGCGGAGCGGAAGTGGAACTGTGCCGGCAGCTGGACCCGAAGACCGGCGAGCTCATCATCGGCTGCCGGTCGGCGGCCAAAAGTCAAAAGGAACAGGCCATCGCCCAGCGCTTCGCCAGCCGCTATGAGACAGCCCTGAACAGTCTGCATGATGGCCTGGCCAAGCCGCGCGCCCGCCGCCGGGTGTCAGACCTGTGGCGGCGCATCGGCCGGCTGCAGGAGCACAGCCACGGTCAGTCGCAACATTATGTCGTCGACGTCATCCCCGATCACCGCGACCCCAGCCGGGCCACCGCCGTGACCTGGCGACGCCAGCCGGTCGAGGGCACCCTGGCAACACAGCCCGGCGTGTATGCCCTGCGCTCGAACCTCACCGACTGGGACGAGCAGACGCTGTGGCGCACTTACACCATGCTCACCGACCTGGAAGCCGTCTTCCGCTCGCTGAAGTCCGAACTGGGACTGCGACCGATCAATCATCACCAGCCGGCGCGGGCCGAAGGTCATCTGTTCATCACCGTCATCGCCTATCAGCTGGTGCAGGTCATTCGTCTGACACTGCGCCAGGCCGGCGACCGGCGCAGCTGGCACACGCTGCGGGCGGTCCTGGAAAGGCATCAACGCATCACCACCGTCCTGCAGCTGCAGGATGGTCGGACGGTGCACCTGCGACAGTGTTCGCGGGCTGAACCCGGGCAGCGGGCGATTTACGATGCGCTGGGCGTGTCACCGACCGCTGGCAAAGGTCACCGACTGACTGTCTGAGTCACCTTCGACACTTTAAATAGTGCCATAATTGACATCTGTTCTCTCCTATGGTACTGATGTTATGAATCATTTTTATTTTTCTGTTAAATATGGGCCAGGTGGGCGAGCGGCGCGGGGTGGGCGTGAACAGCCGCCGGTCGAACTGCAGCGGCACCCGCACCGACAGCCCCTGCCGCACATCCGGCTGTTTGGGGTCGACTGTCCACAGCTGCCAATTGTCAATGATCGGTCGGATCTGCCAGCGGTCCCACAGTGTCGCCTTCAGGGGCCGCTGTCCAGGCCGCGGTCGGCGACGAACGACTGGGCCCGCTTCGCCAGTTGCGGATGCCGGTCGAACAGCTGTGGCAGCAGGCGGTCGAGCGTTTTGATCTCACTGCTCGATGCCGGGGTGGTGAAGCTGAACAGCGGCACCTCGAAGTTGACGTCCGAAAACACCATCGTGGCGTAGCCGAAACAGGTATTTTTCTTGCACTTCTTCCGCCCTTTGACATAAGTCGTCTTGGCGCCCCAGGCCGCGTCCGGATCCCCGGTGCGTGCCGCGCGGCGCGGTGTGTCGGCTTCCGGGGCGCGGTCTTTGTCGTCCGGACCGTACAGCGAGCGGCCGTTCGCCCAGCTGGCGATCCATTTGCCATCGAAGCCGAGGGCCTGACCGAAATCGGGGTGTTGCGCCATCAGCTGGGTGACCAGTCCGGTCTGCGTTTCCAGGGCCGCCAGCCGTTTCTGGAAGCGACAGAAGGCGGCGGTCGGACAGCGCCAGCGGGTGATCGGCTTGCTCATCGTCCAGCCGTCGTCGGTGCTGCAGGGCGTCGATGATTGGTTGCCGCGGCAGGACGTTGAGCACCTGCTGGAGGTTGGCGAGGCCGTGGTGGGCGAACTGTTCATCGTCTTGACGGCGCAGAGAGTCGGTTTCGTCGAACAGGTTGGTCTGTTTTTGCGTCATGATGGGGGATCTGGATGGGGTTGTGAAATAAAGTATGTAAATTTATATGATATAATAATGAAAAGAATGTGATGAATTGTTTATTTCACTCATTTATTTAACTGGGAGAGTTTTGGTGGTTGTGGATCGGGTTGAAAAACGTAAGTGTCTGATAATAGGAGGTCGGGTTGGGAGAAACGATTTTTTCAGGTTGGAACTAATAAACACAATATCAATTACTTATAAACATCGTAAACGCCTCCTGATGGTGAATTGGGGCACCACGACCTCCCAATCGGCGCGGTTTTCAGATCCTCGCCGGGTTCATATCTGTTCGACGCAGCCCGAAAGCCGGTCTGCCGAATATCGGACCCGATTTCAGTGCACCACCCGTCGTGGCCAATCGACGAATAGTCACATCAGACATAACGCATGGAATTCTGTATGAAGATTGGAGTCGAGTCTGAAATGATCTAGACCATCCTGCGAAGCCGCCGGCCCGAGCCTCGTATAGCACCGGAAGATATTGGTCTGGAGTTCGCTGCGGCAACGGATTGCAGCCGCACCGAATGATCATCGACAGGCGCATTTGACGAATCTCTTCTCACCGTCGCACACCCCTTCTACCTGCAACGCCTCGAGATTCCGCTCTCTGCGACTGAACATTACCTCCGTCAGCTCCCCACCCATCGTGTCCAGAAACTCACGGTTCAGGCTCCGCTACATCTCCAGATTGGGATAGTCGAGAAGAGTCGTATCACGGTGTGCAAATACAATGTTTGTCGCCTGTCGATCTGGGTGGGAATAAGGGCGAATGATCTGCAACGACGTTGATACTGAATTTCAGGTAGTATGGCATTCTGGATCGTATGGACATCGCGCGCAATACCCACATCCGATCAGTGTAGGTGAGGCCTAGCCAACTTCCAGGCCAGGCGTCTGATATGCGCTAGGGTTCCAGACACTCCCAAACCATCCGTCAGAGGGCGATGGGTAAAGAGGGGAACTTGGGAATAAAACAAATATTGTCAGAAATTCTGAATGATCTAAGTTTCACGCCCACTTTCACCCATCAGTCAAACCTCGCCGGTAAGATATTTGAAGATAACCGAGTTCCCGCGACAGCTCTTCAGCGCAGAGTGTCTGAATGGTTTCCATGTTGCACTCAACGCCAAGACGACGCATCGTCGTGACTTCCAGATTGCGATAACCACAGACGTCAATCACCTCGAATGGATAGGTGTCAACATCCACGTTCAGACTGAGTCCGTGGTAGGTACAGCCGCGACTGACCCGAATGCCAACCGAAGCGATTTTCTTGTTCCTGACATAAACACCGGGAGCACTCGGACGACAGCCACCTTCAATTCCGTAGCATCGAAGCAGTGCAACCACGGCTGATTCAATGGTGTGAATCAGGTTTCGTATCCCTTGATTGCGGCGGCGGATATCAAGCAACAGATAAACAACCAATTGGCCTGGACCGTGATACGTCAGCTGTCCCCCGCGATCGGTCTTTACGATGGGAATGGTGGTTTTTAAAGACGGTAGCCGTTCGCAGGAGTATCCCTGTGTATAGACCGGTTCATGTTCAAGCAGCCAGATCTGATCGCCCGCGCAGTGATGGCGGCCGCGCGTAAACTCTTGCATGGCGGTCAGCGATGTGTGGTAGTCGACCCGCCCCAACTTACGCACGACGAGTTGACGGAAATTCAACTTGTTAAGTTCCGGTGTCTGTGGTGAAATGCCGTCCCAGCTCACTCCAGAACAAGCGCGGGCTCTTCAGACAGGATTTGGGTGAGTTGGCTCATTATGTTTCTAGCTTCCGGTTCCGAATCGTACGGTCCGACAAGAACCTGGTACATCTGTGCACCGGAAACCGATTTACTCCGCACCCGCGCTTTGCTGAATCCTGATCCGTTCAGCTGATCAGTCAGATTGTCGGCATAGTTCTGATTCCGAAACACGCCGGTTGAAACGAAGTACTTTGGCGCGGCTGGTTTGACGGCGACTCCCGTCGTATCCCAGGGGGTCAGCGATTCAACCAGCACCGGGCCCGTACCGGGCCCGATCAGTCTCAATTCGCGAGCGGCTGAATAAGACAGATCGATGATTCGATCATCTATAAAGGGACCTCGATCATTGACCTTGACAATCACTTTGCGGCCGTTTCTGAGGTTGGTTACGGCGACATAGCTCGGCAGTGGCAGAGTCTTGTGAGCCGCGGTCATCGCATACATGTCGTATGTTTCACCACTTGACGTGCGTTTGCCATGAAATTTTTCTCCATACCAGGAGGCGACGCCTTTTTCA
Source organism: Arenicellales bacterium (assembly GCA_965205205.1). Lineage (GTDB taxonomy): Bacteria > Pseudomonadota > Gammaproteobacteria > Arenicellales > JAJDZL01 > JAJDZL01. The sequence goes on along the minus strand of CBDBFX010000002.1, from coordinate 970,420 downwards.
CGATAGCCAACTGCGGATGGCAGCGGCACATAAGTCACACCATAAACGGTGTACGGGTTGTTTCCAGTCTCACTGAGCGGTTCCTGTTTGATATCCGAATGGTCGATAAGCGCTTTGATTTCTCGTACCGAGGTATCAGAACATCCGCCTACCGCAAGAAGCAGCGTCCATATGAAAATGCCGCGTAAATGTTGCAACCTCATTTTTCGGATCGTTTTGAGGAGATCAGGTCTGCCAGTTCCGTAACTGCCATCGCGTACAAATTACTGCGGTTGTATGTGGTGATGACATAAAAGTTATGGAAGACGGTTCGGTACTCGAACTGATTGGGTTGGATTTCCAGCTTGACAACACCAACTTTCGTATCCGGCATAACTTCCAGCTCTTGATCTATCAATTGAGCTTGGTGTTCAATTTCACCGAAGGTGCGATCGGTTTTGAGGCCTTCGGTCGGCACCAGTTCGATGCCATCACCTTCCTTTGCCGCCAATCGGGCAAATATATCTTCATCCTGTCGCCACCCATGTTCACTCAGATAGTTGGCGACACTGCCGATCGCATCATCGGTCTCAGTGAGTAAGTCGCGCTGCTGGTTGTCATTGAAGTCGACTGCGTAATGACGGTAACTGCTGGAGATGAACTGTGGGATCCCCATGGCGCCAGCATAGGACCCGCGGATATCGAACGGGTTCAGATTTTCCTCCTCGGCCAACTGGATGAACTCGGCGAGTTCTTTTTTAAAGAATTCTTTTCTCCTCGGATGCCCGAGAACGAGTGTAACCAGACTGTCGATGACCCGATGTCGACCGGTGATTTTTCCAAAACGCGTTTCCACACCGATTATCGCAACAATAATCGCCTCATCCACCCCATACTTCACTCGCGCACGCTGAAGGCTCTCCCGATTCTGTTTCCAGAATTTCACGCCTTGATCGGCATTCGCATCGGTAACAAAGATGAGTCGGTAGCGATGCCAGGGAAACTTTTCAGCCGGACGGTTGATGGCCTTGATGATTGATTCCGTATACACCGCATCGCGGACCACCGCTTCGACCCATACCGAATCAAGACCGAATTCTGTCGTGAGATCCGCGACCAGCTGCTCTGCAGCCGGATACTTGTCAAAATCGATTGCATCGGCTGTATGAACGGTAAATGACAGACCGCCCAGCATCACCCAGGCTGGCAGCGATGCCCACACCCAATTTGATCTAGACCGCGCGTTTGGCATATTTCGCTCCCATAACCAATCCCAAACCTGCAAGTACCGTTACCATCGAGGTTCCTCCGAAACTGATGATCGGCAACGGTAATCCAACGATGGGTAATATTCCTGACACCATGCCGACATTGATAAACAACTGAAAAAAAATCATGATCGCAACACTTCCGGCGACTATTCGCGCAAAATCGTCGCCGCATTGATACGCAATCATCAGACAGCGTATGACCAACAATGAGTATATCAGGATAAGAACCACACCTCCCACAAATCCAAACTCCTCGGCGAAGACGGCGAACACAAAATCGGTACTTCTTTCCGGCAGAAATTCAAGCTGCGACTGGCTTCCCTGAAGCCAGCCCTTACCGGTGATGCCCCCCGATCCAATCGCAATCATGGACTGTATGCTGTGGTACCCGTGTCCGAGTGGATCGTTCCAAGGATTGAAAAGGGTTAAGATACGGTTCTTCTGATAATCTTTCAGCAACGGCCAGACGAGTGGAATCAGCACCACTGCCATCAGACTCAGCGTACCAACCCATCGCCAGGCCAGCCCGCCGAGGAAAATCGCGAATCCACCCACTGCGATAATCTGCAGAGCGGTTCCCAGATCGGGTTGCAGATAGACGAGATAGCTCGGAATCATGACGACTGCCCCGCATATCAGAAAGCCGATTCCTCTTCTTTGGGCGAAAGCGGTACTGGATAGGATCCATGCCACCATCATGGGCATTGCCAATTTGATCAGCTCGGACGGCTGAAAACGGACAAAGCCCAAATCCAGCCAGCGCTGAGCGCCGCGCCCGACGAAACCGGTTGCCAACACCAACAGGAGCAGTCCGACTCCAATCAGATAAACGGTCGGGCCCAATCGCCGCAGGGTTGCAGTTGGCACTGCAGCCAGACCCAGCATGACGCCGACCGCGATCAGAGTCCGAACTGCCTGGCGCACCATCTGCGCCGCATCTTCTGTGCCCGCACTGTATTGAACGGCCAAGCCGATTGAGCAGAGCAGCAGAGTGGTGAGCAAGAGCGGAAAATCGATGCGTAGCAGCGACGCACTCAATCTTTGCGAGCTAATGTTCTGTGATAAGAGCAAACGAATCACCTTGCGCAGGCGCTGGGTCCGATAGAGAGGACAGATGATGATCGATGACGGCTCTGGCTATCGGTGCGATAGCAGACCCTGACCCTCCATTTTCAACAATGACGGCCAGGGCGATTTCAGGATGGTCGGCGGGGGCGAACGCGATGAATATTCCATGTGGGTGCAGTTTCTTGGGAGTCTGTTCGAGATTCAATTCATCTTCATCCTTTGGCCGCGAGATGATCTGAACGGTGCCCGTTTTCCCCGCCATTCGGTAATTCAGTCCGTAATTGATTTTACGGGCGGTGCCGCCATCCCCATGGACGACTTCCTCCATGGCTTTCGTCACCCAGTCAAAATGCCGTTGGTCGAAATCAATTTCGCCGATCAGGTCTGGTTCGTGCAATGTCTCTCTACCCTGTTCATCAATGGTCTTGAGAATCAACTGTGGCCGATACCCACGTCCTTTGGTCGCAATGATTGACGTCGCTTGTGCGAGCTGCAGCATGCTGACCATGGTGGCTCCCTGACCGATGCCGGTGATCAGCGTCTCACCTTCATACCACGGCTCCTGTTTGGCCCACTGTTTCCATTCTTTTGAAGGAACGAGGCCGGTGGCTTCATAAGTCAGTTCAATGCCGGTTGAACTGCCGAAACCGAATTTGGACAACTGATAATAGAGTTCGTCGATTCCAAGTTCTCGAGCCAGGGCGTAAAAGTACACATCACAGGATTCAGCAATGGCCTTGAGCAGATCTACCTGCCCGTGCCCCGGTTTTTTCCAGCAGCGAAACTTGCGCGAATAGTTTGGCAGCGCGTACCACCCCGGACAGTAGACCGATTGTCTGCTGAATCCCGATTCCAATGCCGCAAAAGCAAGAAACGGTTTGATCGTCGAACCCGGTGAGTACTGTCCTTGAATCGAACGATTCAATAGGGGTCTGCCATCCGCATTCAACAGATCGACCCGTTTTTCCTGTGTACCGCTGATTCCAAATTGATTGGCATCGAATGAAGGCTTACTCACCATGGCAAGAATCCGACCGGTTGATGGACTCATGGCAACCAGCGCCCCAACCTTGTCTCCCAGCGCGTCATAAGCCACCTTCTGCAGGTCCAGATCGATGCTGAGGTAGATGTCGCTGCCCACGCTGGGCGCTTCCTGCGACAATACCCTGATTTTTTGTCCGTGCGCATTCGTTTCTATGTGATGGTGACCGGAATATCCAACCAGTTCGTCTTCCGACACCTGTTCAATGCCCGATTTGCCGACATACTGAATCCCTCTATAGCGTGCGGCATCCAATCGCTGCTGATCCCGCTGATCGATCTGACTCAGTGTGCCGACCACATGCGATGTGTAGTCCGCGGCTGCGTACACTCGGTGCAGGTCGGTGATGATGGAAACGCCGGGCAGTCGGTAACGATCAACGGAAACTCTGGCGACTTCCTCTGGCGAAAGAAAATTCTTCAGCACGACTGCATTGTGTTTGTTGTTTGTTCGCAGTGAGCGATGGAATCCAGTCAATTCATCGTGGCTGAGTGGAATGATGTTACTCAGCTTTTCAAGCAGCGAATCCATGTCTTCGACGTTGTTGGCTGTAATCGCCAAACGATAGGCGGTCTCATTACCGGCCAGCACTCTTCCATTTCGATCATAAATATGACCTCGCGCCGGCGGAACCGGTACGACCCGCACTCGGTTGTCCGTAGAAAGTGCGACATACTTATGGTATGAGACGATCTGCAGATGAGCCAGGCGGCCGATCAGAATGCTCAGCAGACCCAACAGAATGATACTGGTCAACACGATCCGAAGTCGCACCGAGTGCGTCTGCTGGATCGACGCTTCAAAATTATCGGATTTATTTGATCGGAACATTTCGGATTGAATGGTGCAGTCTGCCGGCCAAGGCGATGACAAGCCAGGTAACCGCACCACCGAGTGGTGTAATCCAAAGAACGAGGCTTCCACCCCCTTCATTCGTGAAAAGGCCAATCACACTGATCGCAGCAGACTGCATCAGCAGCAGAATGAGCACGATCAACGCTTGAAAGGTCTGCGTCGCCCCACGGGCCGACTCGCGGATTCGAATCGCACAGTAGGCGACAATCACCTTGGCGAGCGCATGCTGGCCCAAAATACCGAAAGTCAGCGCGTCTACAAGAAGTCCCACTGTGAAACCCGTGAACACTCCGACGTCGTCGGTGTGGTACCAGCAGAGATAAATCAGGATCAGGGCGACAAAATCGGGCCGGATGAGCGAGATGGATTCGGGCATCGGTACGACGCTGAGTACCATTGCCGTTGCGATCATCACAACGATTTTGGGAAAACGAGACAACCGTTTGTTTTTAGCGCTCGGGCTGATCATTCAGACCTAGGGAAGACAGGGATTCAAGCATGTTGATGTTATTGTTCCACACCATCAGGACCTCAAAGTCAGGATCAGGCGTCGCCAGTGGAACCGCGGAAATTTCAGCAAACGGGGCGTTTCGAGTGCGTTCGATGCTGGTGATTTCAGCCACCGGATAACCCGACGGAAAGCGGTTGCCGAGACCGGAGGTGATCAGTATGTCGCCAATCTGCACATCCTGACTCGCTCTCAATCCAGAAACCAGAAGCCGGTTGTCCTGTCCGAGGCCATGGGCGATGGCGAGAATACCGTTTCGCTGGATGCGAATGGGTACGGAGTGGTCCGCATCGGTAATCAGTGTCACAGCGCTGTCGGTCCGGGTAACTCGGGAAACCTGACCGATCAGACCGCGCGGGTCCAGAACCGGCTGACCAATGTAAACCTGCTGCTGAGAACCGCGGTTGAGAACGATTTTATGGGATGTTGGACTCAGCTGAATGGATACCAAACTGGCCGACAGGACGGGATATTCGAATTTTTCCCGGACTTCCAGCAGCTCGGCCAGCCAGCGGCTTCTGAGCTCCTGATTTTTCAGTTCGATGACCCGTTCTCTCAGCGCGATGTTCTCCTGCCTGATGGCGATTATTCTCTGGTGCAGTTTCTCCCGCTCGGCGAAGTTTCGGTACAGCGCATTGGTCAGTTGGGTCGGAACTTCTGCAGCTGCCACGATCGGCTTGACCGCCACGAACAGCACCTCTCGAACACTGTGAAGAACATCGGAATAAGATTCCACAAAGATGATCGCGAGGGCCAATGTCGCAAACAGGGCCGAATGCAGGTTGAGCTTTTGCATACTGAAACCGCGTGCAGGTTTCACTCAGGTGGAGTTGAGCATTTGATCACATTATCCTCAATATTTTAACTGGCGATGACCCTCTGCAGCAGTTCGGTTTGTTCCAGTGCTTTGCCACAGCCGCGTGCAACGCAGGTCAGCGGGTCTTCGGCGATGATCGTTGGAATGCCCAACTCTTCATTGAAACGTTTGTCGATATCTCTCAGCAATGCGCCACCACCGGCCAACAGTATCCCCCGCTCCAGAATGTCAACCGTCAGTTCTGGCGGTGCTTTTTCAAGTGCCAGACGGGCACCCTTGATGATCTCATCAAGCGAGTCGTCCAGCGCCTGAAACACCTGACTGCTCTCCAGAACATACTTCTGCATCATGCCGCGGTGGTCGCGGCCGCGAATTTCCTGCAGTAAGACAGGCGAATTTTCCCATGCTGTTCCGATCTGTTTTTTAATTTTTTCCGCCGTCGGGATGCCAATCTGCAGATTGAACTTCTGCTGGACATAATTGACGATTCGCTGATCAAACAGGTCACCCGCACAGCGCAGCGTACTTCGACAGACCAGTCCGCCCAGCGAGATGATGCCGATTTCCGTCGTGCCGCCGCCGATATCGACGACCATTGTTCCAACTGGTTCGGCAACCGGCAGGTTCATGCCAATGGCGACTGCCATGGGCTCCTCGAGCAGATAAACCGCCTTGGCGCCGGCGGCCAGGCATGATTCGCGAATGGCCCGCTGTTCGACCTGCGTCGACTCGCAGGGAACACTGACTATCATTCGCGGCCGCGTAAAAAATCGCCGCGACTGCACTTTGCCGATGAAGTGTTTGAGCATGACTTCAGTGTAGGAGAAATCTGCAATGACTCCGTCTCTCAGGGGGCGAATGGCCTCTATGTTGTGAGGTGTGCGGCCCAGCATCTGTTTGGCATCACTACCCACGGCGATTATGGTGTCCGAAATATTGATGTTTCGATGGTGATCATAACGGCTGGGGACAATGACCGCCACGACCGACGGTTCATTGAGGATTATCTCCCCCAGACTGCGATCGAAAATCAGAGTGTTGGCAGTGCCGAGATCTATTGCAAGATCTTGAGAAAAGAAATCAAAAAGGGGTGCCATCAATTTCAACTCATGGTCAGTATGCAGATGTCCCGTCCGCCTAGAACTTACTTACCAACTGACTTTTCCAAGTGGGTTTCCCGGTTCGATCTGTCATTTGCTTCCGAACCGTTCAGGGAGCCAGGAGATTGGTTTATTCTGCCTTTGTACAATCCGCTATCGCCGTTTTGCGACAAAGGGAAAATCATTAATTTGGATGCGTTACATTATAGAATGAGCTGATCGTAATATTCCGACATCAACAGATGTTCTGGAAAATCAGAGAAAGTTTCTCTGCAGGGCGAATTCGCAGTCATGCAGTCTGCACGGTGAATGGCAGACGATGTTCGAAACCCGATTTCTCCTGATCAGTTTCAGTGTGCCGTCGAGGTGCGTAATCTTTCGATTGAGATCTGTTGGTCAACCGTGGCAGTGGGCGATTTCACAATCCGATCATCATGGGTGGCCAATCATTCTGATGAGACCTGTTGCGAAGTACATCAAATGGTGACCTATGTGAGTCTCGAATGGAATCAGTCTGCCTCATCCAATGCGGTCTGTCAGGCAGACTCTTGCACCGAATCATCATTTGAGATTCCGGTTGCTCAGGGAAACGGCGTGGTGATTTTCTCCCTCCAGTTACCAAATGAGAGACAGAACAGGCGCTGTAAGAATGCCATCACTCTCACCCGCTCAGGCCATCCGACATAAGTCTTCGCATCCGCAATTGTGACCCCCGACATTACGTCGCTCAGCGGCCTGTCCGCTGCCGGCAGGTTATTCAGCCGCTCCTGAATCGGTTCCAACGTCTTGAGGTTGACTTTGACTGGGAGACCGATTTCGGTTCCGCGCTGAAATCGCAGATTCATCACACGCGGTCTGTGTCGGCTTGGCTGAAAGTTAAAATATGTATGCACGCCGCCGACTGCAGGATGGGTGACTGCAGAGTTGGAGATTTGCACGATCGCTGTCATTTTTGTTACGCTGATTCGAAAATACATCGACAATTGATTTCGGGCGTTTTCAGCTCAATTTCAATGGCAGTTGGATTGCAAAGAAGGTTGCGGAAGTTGCCGTGAGGCGAATTCATTTGTTCAGATGGATGACGCGACTGATCAGTCGGTTGATTTCGGCACCTGGATGAACAGCCTGGAATCCATCATTTGTCAAGCCTATTTTTTACATAGCCTGAAGAAAAATGTTTTTCACAATATCTGTTAAAAACTTTGTGAGTATCTTGTGTATTCTGCGAAGGTATGCAGTTTTAGCAGGTGGTAAATGATTTACCACTAGTCGCACTGAGAGATTTTAATGAAGCAAGAATATTCCGATTGATTTTTAATTGTAACAGATAGATATATCCAACTGGTGCGGTAAGCAGTCAATAATAATTGCTAAATACAGAAATCAGAATTATTCAGTTTTATTTGACAGTTGTAAGTCGTTTTGAACAGCATTCGAAAGACTAGAAAAAAGACTGTGAAAACGAGTCAGACATTCGATGCCACCAACGAATGGGAAGTTGAAAGTCTGATTCACGAATTTGCGCATCTGTTCACTGATCGGCCCTACTGCGATGATCGCGATCTACAGGATACGATTTCACTGCTGCAGGACACGGATGCCGACCTAGATGCGATTGCAGTCGCAGTCCTGCGAGGCATCAGATCGACCGCGCGCATCAGTGAAGAGGCAATCGGTAAGCGATTGAGCGTTGCCATCGCCGACCTTTACAGGCGGGCCGAACAGCTGGATCAACTCTCGATCAATGTCAGGCGGGGTGAGGTCCAGAACGAGGTTTCGAATCGGCGCGTCGATTTCAGCAGACTGCTGGTGACCATGGTTGACGACCCGCGAGTTGTCATCATTCATCTGGCCGAAATGTTGATACAGATGCGACAGGCCGTTCACCTGCCTAAAGACGAGCAGATGGCGCTGTCGAAGCAGGTGCTGTCGACGTATACGCCACTGGCCAACAAGCTTGGAATGTGGCGCTTCAAATGGGAGCTGGAAGATCTGGCTTTCAAATGTTTGAATCGTCGGGAATTCAACCAGATCGTCCGGCAGTTGGACGGCCGTCGCAAGGAACGCGAGGCTTACATTGAATCGTTTGTCAAAGAACTGCAGATGTTAATGGACCGATCGAATATCCGCGCGGTAGTGAACGGTCGGGCGAAACATCTGTTCGGCATCTGGAGCAAGCTCAGCCGAAAGGGAGTTGGTTTTGACAGTCTGTTCGACGTACGTGCCGTGCGCATTCTGGTCGACGATGTCGCCTCCTGTTATGCGGCATTGGGAGCGGTTCACGCGACTTGGCCGGTGCTTGCAGGTGAGTTCGATGATTACATTGCGCACCCCAAGCCCAACGGATACCAGTCTTTGCATACGGCGATCTATGGTCCGGACTCCAAGACTGTCGAAGTACAGATTCGCACTTGGACGATGCACGATGACTGTGAGTTCGGAGTCACCGCGCATTGGCTCTATAAGGAGGGCAGCCAATCGAGTGAATATCAGGAAAAAAAGATCAGACTGCTGCGCCAGTTGATGGAGTGGAAAGCGGAGGCTGTCGCCGCCGCATCCGGGAACGACGCTTCGAGCGGCTCTGATCAGCTGGCGAATACCTATGTCTTCACACCAGCGGGTAAAGTGGTGGAACTGCCGGCATTTTCCACCCCAATCGATTTCGCTTACTTCATTCACACCGAAGTCGGTCATCGCTGTCGGGGTGCGCGGGTCAACGGGCGACTGGTGCCGCTGACGCATGTACTGAAGACGGGTGAATGGGTTGAGATTCAAACGGTCAAATCAGGTGGCCCCAGCCGCGACTGGCTGTCAACGCACCATAACTATGTCGCATCTTCTCGAGCGAAGGCATGCATTCGACGTTGGTTCAAATTGGAAGAATATGGCCGATATGAAACCCTGGGACGCACAATGCTCGAGAGAGAGCTGAACCGACATGGTCTGCCAAGGACTGGCATTGACCGACTGGCGTTGAATAACGGTTACAGGAACAGCCAGGCGTTTCTGGCCGCCATTGGCATGAAAGAACTCAAACCCGCCCATGCGATCGCGAATCTGGTCAGGCCGCCGCCCGCAGAATCGGACATCCGGCTACCGAAGAAGCTGGAAGTGCCGTCTTCACCATCACTGTCCATTCTGGGGGTGGCGAACCTGCTGACCAATCACGCATCGTGCTGCAGTCCTCTGCCAGGCGATGACATCGTCGGTTACATTACGGTTGCCCGTGGAATCACCATTCACAAAAGTAGTTGTGGCAACCTCCGCCGGATGCTGGATTCACATCCCGATCGACTGGTGCCGGTGGATTGGGAGCATGACGGCGAGACCAAATACCCGGTCGAAATCGAACTGCTGGCCGAGGGAGGTGCTGATCTGCTGCGCGAAATCACGACGATGATGGCGACTCAGAAGGCCAGTGTGGTGGCACTGAATTCACCGCAGATCCCACCGGGCGAGATCGGTCGAATCCGCATGACCGTTGAAATCGGGGCTGCGGATGAACTGAATAACGTGTTGACCAAGCTCCGGGGGCTGGATCAGGTGGTCCGCGCCCGGCGCATGACAATATGACTCAGTTTCCTGATACGGTCATTTGAAACTCGAACTGCCGCCGCGACTGGAAATTCTCGGACGTTTCATCAAAGGTGCGTTCTTCGAAGAAGACATTCAGTTTGCGATCGACTAGGATGACTGTTGAACTTCGGGTGCCATGCTCTTTTGATTGCAGGAAAATCGGCGCGTCTGCAGAAAGTGTGGGTGGAAAAGAGCTCGTTTGCTGATTGATCATCTGAGTTCCAATGGATTGCCGGGTGGCGAGGATTTCGAACAGATCGTCAAGCCTGACCGGCAACTCCTTGCCAATTACGGCTGCAAGAAGCCGCTTAGCGGCTAGAACTCGCCGGCAAGGTGTGTTGAGCAGTGCGTTGCTTAGGGCATGAATGCCGGAACTCAGCCGCGTAGCCAACTGGCTCTGATTGGACCGGTAGTGCAGCTGAGAGCGGTCGCCGATCAATAGTCCGAACCCATTGAAATCCTGGCGCGACTGGTTTAGAAGGCTGATGTACCGTTCAATCGGCCGTTCAGACTGCAGGAAATTTCTGACGATTTCGCCGCGGCTGCGGGGTGCTGCGCGAGCCGGTTGGGAAGAGTGATGGTTGGTTATCGCAGCGATTCTGCCACCACGACTGATGCCCAGCCAAGTGCCACCCATCGCGAGGTCCCGTCCTCCCAGAATATTGGGATGATCGGGCCAGAAATCGGCCGCTTGCGTCGGACGACGGTAATATTCATCCCGGTTGGCCGCCAGAATGAATGGATACCGATGATTCTGCTGAAGGGCGACAAGTATGATGCACACGACTAATAAGACGCTGAACCGATTGGTATGAATGATGTCGCGGATAAGTGAGGTGTATCAGGAAACCGGGCGAAAATGGAAGATTCGGATGATCGGACCGGCTGGCAGAGCCAGTCGGTGCCGAAAACCGTCAATAAGGCGGTTCGCATGGTACCGTACCCATATCGGAGGGAAGCGTGACTTCTAGAATTTCCATATCATCAGATGTCGCGATCTCATTGTGTCGCATGCCGCCTGGTACGAACAAGCTGTCTCCCTTTTCGAGGTGAAACCTGTCACCGGTCTCAAATTCCATATCGATCCATCCGCCAACAACATACAAAAACTGGCATTCACAGTCGTGATAGTGCCATCCGGTCGGTTGCGTCATGCCCTGGATGGCTTTCATAGTCTGTGCATGCATTTTCCCCTGACTGCCAGATTTTGCCCCCAGGTCCCGATAAACGAAGAACTTTCTGCGGCCCGCGATTGCACAAGCGGTATCCGGTGTCGTATGAGTGAGTTTCTGAGCGATTTTTTCTGCGGTCATCTGATATCCACCTCAGTTTGGTTTATCACAGAGTATAACTTGTTTATTCGCATGGCCAATCTGCAGAATATCGAGGCTTTCTGTCATGGGACAATCCAAACGCGCCATGTCAAAATGGCAAAAATTCCGCCAGCAGGACGCGTTTGTGCGCGAGGCTTCGCGGTTGGGGGTGCGCTCGCGGTCTTATTTCAAGTTGGAAGAGCTGGACCGCCGGTTTGATCTGCTGAAACCCGGAATGCTCGTGTTGGACCTGGGCGCATCGCCTGGCGGCTGGTCGCAGTATGCCCTCTCCAGGATCGGTGTGAGCGGACAGGTGTATGCGACAGATATCATCGGTATGATTGCTTTGCACGGCGTTCATTTCACTCAGTGCGACATCAGCAGCGACGGTGCCGTCGCACAGTTGACCGATCACCTGGAGCATCGCAGGGTTGATGTCATTTTGTCCGATATGGCGCCGAACATTACGGGCAACGCACTCATCGATGCGAGGAACTATTCGGATCTGTATGCTGCGATATTCGAAATTCGCGATGCCGCGCTGGCGGATTCCGGTGCACTGGTTTTCAAGTTTTTTTCGACAGGCGACACGTTGCTTCTGAAACAGAACTGTCATTCATATTTCGATCGCTGTAAAATCTACAAACCGAAATCTTCGCGATCAAAAAGTCAGGAGTCCTATATGGTTGCGAGGGGATTTCGACCTCAGCATGATGGTAGATCGACCGCCTGATGGCGGTGGCAGGATACGTGCGCCTGATCCTAGCGGCGGAGATGGCGCCCACCGATGGAGCAATTGGCCCCGCATGCAATGAGTTCGAGATTCTGCAGTCCAATGCGAAACCGAATGGATGTCGGTTTCAGTATGAAAATCATCATCAGTCTGCGGATGAACCTGCCACCTATCAGTTCCGGCGCCGATGCAGGTCAATATCAAATGAGGCGTTTACGATGTTTATAAGTAATTGATATTGTATGCATTAATTCCACCCTGAAAAAATCGTTTCTCCCAACCCGACCTCCTATTATCAGACACTTACGTTTTCCAACCTGATCCACAACCACCAAAACTCTCCCAGTTAAATAAATGAATGAAATAAACAATTCATCACATTCTTTTCATTATCATATCATATAATATTTCATACTTTATTCCACAACCCCATCCAGATCCCCCATCATGACGCAAAAACAGACCAACCTGTTCGACGAAACCGACTCTCTGCGCCGTCAAGACGATGAACAGTTCGCTCACCACGGCCTCGCCAACCTCCAGCAGGTGCTCAACGTCCTGCCGCTTCAACCGATCATCGACGCCCTGCGGCACCAGCGCGGCCACGGCCGCAACGACTACCCGCCCGCCGCCATGCTGGCCGCCTTCGTGGCCCGCATCGTGCTGCAGCTGGGCACCGTTCAGAACCTGGTCGCCGCCCTGCGCTGCAACCCGCAGCTGATGCGTCTGTGCGGCTTTGACATCACCCCGCAGGTCGTGCGACACAGCCGTCCGGTGCGCACCGCAGACGGCTGGACGATGAGCGAGCCGATCACCCGCTGGCGCTGCCCGACCGCCGCCGCCTTCTGTCGCTTCCAGAAACAGCTGGCGGCCCTGGAAACGCAGACCGGGCTGGTCAGCGACATGCAGCATGAGCTGGTCACCCAGCTGATGGCGCAGTGTCCCGATTTCGGTCAGGCCCTCGGCTTCGATGGCAAATGGATCGCCAGCTGGGCGAACGGCCGCTCGCTGGACGGTCCGGACGACAAAGACCGCACCCCGGATGCCGACACACCGCCACCCGACACTGATCCGGCTCCGCGCCGCACGGCACGCACCGGGGATCCGGACGCCACCTGGGGCGCCAAGACGACTTATGTCAAAGGGCGGAAGAAGTGCAAGAAAAACACCTGTTTCGGCTACGCCATCATGGTGTTTTCGGATGTCAACTTAGAGGTGCCGGTGTTCAGCTTCACCACCCCGGCGTCAAGCAGTGAGGTCAAAACGCTTGACCGACTGCTGCCACAGCTGTTCGACCGGCATCCGCAACTGGCGCAGCGGGCCCAGTCGTTCGTCGCCGACCGCGGCCTGGACAGCGGGCCCCTGAAGGCGACACTGTGGGACCGCTGGCAGATCCGACCGATCATTGACAATCGGCAGCTGTGGACGGTCGACCGCCAACAGCCGGATGTGCGGCAGGGGCTGTCGCACACCAAGACCCTGGAGCCTTACACCAATGTCAGTTATGATGAGCACGGGGCGCTGCACTGCTACTGTCCGCACACCGCTGAGCGGCGGGCGATGACGCTGGTCGGTTATGAGCGAGACCGCGGCACGCTGCGCTTCCGCTGTCCGGCCAAACAGACCTGCATCGGTTTCGATGAATGCCTGCAGGACAATGGCAGCCAGGCCCGGCGGCAGGGGCTGTCGGTGCGGGTGCCGCTGCAGTTCGACCGACGGCTGTTCACGCCCACCCCGCGCTGCTCGTCCACCTGGCGCCGGTGGTATGCCCGCCGCTCGGCGACCGAGCGCATCAATGCCCGTCTCGGCGGCATCTGTGGCTTGGACCGGCGCCACACGCGGGGCCTGGCGCAGACCGCCCTGCAGGTGCTGCTGGCCACCGTCATCCAACAGGCGGTCGCCCTCAGTGCGTTCCGCCATGGCCAGCCGAGGCGCACCCGCTCGCTGAGACATCTGGCCCTGCCACAGGCCGCTTAGCTCCCCGACCGACGGCACTCGGTGCGCCAGCAGCCGGCGGCTGAGGGGCCGGCGCGCCTGAACTTCGCCTCGCACGCCTGGCGGCACCGCCGACCGTGCCATCGGCACCACCAACACCGTCCCAAAACGCGCTGATTTCGAATCGCACCACCCTGCACCTCGCTGATTTCCAATGCCGCACCATTCCCGTCTCTGACCGATGCTTCAATTGCTTTACAATCACTCCCTCTGACCGCTCAAAATGAAGACAGCGAAATTGCCTCAGTACGAAGAAAAGTTTAGGGACTTGATGGCGCAGCGTAACATTGAGTCAATGATTGTGGAAAAAGAGCTGGTGGACAAAGATTGTCTTCTCTGCAGTGAGGATGAGCCAGACCATTGTCATCGTCGCCTCGTGGCAGAGTATTTACGGGAGAAATGCAGGGGTATTTCGATAAGACATTTGATGGTTGACAGAACAGCCTGAAAATGAACGATATCAGCGTCGGGTCCGGATGGTCATGATTTTCAATCATGGCATTGAGCGATTGTCGTACCACTGACATACGGAACGAGGATAGGCATGGCTGGTGTGTACCGGGAGAGACGAACTCAGTTTCTATTCATTCGTATTTTCCAATTTTGATGATTTCTCCTTTCTCAAAGTGGTAGGAAAGGTAACGCCAATGACGTGCATGAGAGAGTGCTTTGGGCCGCATCACGCCGAAGCATGTTCCATGGGCTCTGACGCTCGGATACTGAATGCCCCAACTTTTCGCAGACTTCAATTCACCTCCGAGCTTTTGTGCGGTACGGTAATCACTGCGATTAAAAATCTCACTTCCTTCAAAGGGACGTAAGTCATGCAAATGGTTTGGACCCAAATGTGCGCGAATAACTCGCATTTCAACAGTAATTGTCTCAATTCTCGCATCGTTTAAGAATCTGGTTTGATGGTAAGTCGATTCAGCAATGGCTACCTTTTGGTCAGCCGTGCAATAATACATTCCAAAATCCTTATTGAATCGTCCCCCGCGTCCAACAGCCGGCGGGTGGGTGAAGGCCGCCATGATCCAGGAAGCACCATCGCCGTCAACTCGGTCTTCCGGTGCGACAAGGCGGATGTCACCGATCTGATCGCGCAACCGCTGGTTAGTTAATGACTCGACATCATATAGCAAGTCCCAACCTTCTGGACTGGATGCTCTGTCGAATAGATTGATTTGAGGATAGCGGGTTGGAATGATACGCAGAACCGGTTCATCAACACGACTGACCGTCAGTTTTCCGATATCGATCATCCTCCACCGCGTTGGGCATCAAGAAAATACCGCACGACAGCCAGATCGGTTACCTGCCCCGCCAGCAGTCGATTGATGGGTGCGGTGCCATTGAACAGAGGATTATCATTTGGTAGGGATAGCCATTGATCAGCAATTTCCGTATCGGGTAGGAGAATCTGTAGAGACTTGTAGATGCCGAGGATGTAGCTGGCTCGTTCAAGCAGGTCTCGACTTAACCTGGCTTTCTCCGGTGATTTTTTCCAGTTGTAAAGGTTTTTTTCGTTTCTGAGGCCTAGCAGGGTCATTTGCTGAGAGGCAGTCAGCCCCCACTGACTGAAAATCTCAAATAATGCTGGTAGCAACAGACTCGGAACTTCAGCACCCGAACGCAATAGTTGTTCTGTACTAACTGTCATCATAACTCCTCCTGGTTGATAATGAATGCTGTAATATTACAGTATACAGTTACTGAATGTCTTGTGTGGCAGAGGATCGAAAACAATTCTCGTTCCCGTGATTGAATGCGGAACAAGGTACGTGTTGAAAAAATCAGCCACTTTAATGATCTGTCTGCCTTATGGAAGCGATGCCACAGCCGACAGGTTGAGATCAAATTCTACCGTTCTCTGTCTGGGCTGGAAATGCAAGCTCGCATCAAAATACGATTTTTCCTAGCGCAGGAATCAGGCATGCGTGGAGTGAGTTAAAGGCGATGTCAGCCGCTTACTTTTGTTGCCGCCGCGCACATTCCGCGGCATCCCAGTAGAGCAGGGGTTGGTAATCCGGTACGAAGCCAAGCCCTTTTTTGGCATCGGATGAGATCGCTTCCTGCGATGTTATGACATCAATGACAGCCGGTGCCTGTGCCAACCCTCGAGCAATGGCACCGCTGAGTTCAGCCGGATCTTCGACTCTTTCAGCATAAGCGCCGAGACCTCGCGCCATCGTCGCATAATCGCAATGATTCAATAGAGTGCCAGCCACTCGGCCACCGTAGTTGAGATCCTGATCGACGCGCTCAATATTCCACGCCGCATTGTTGGAAATGATGAAGACGGCTTTCGCGCCATGCCGAACGGCCGTGTCAATTTCCATGGCGTTGAATCCAAACGCCCCATCTCCACTCACCGAAATGACCTGTCGGTCAGGACAGGTCAGAGCCGCGGCCACTGCGAACGGGATGCCCACACCGAGACAGCCAAAGGCCCCCGAATCCAAATAGGTACGTGCCTGTAGCCCAATTCGGGCAAAACTCAGCAGGTCGCCGCCGTCAGCTATCCCGATGTAGTTCGGGTCCGCAACTTGACTGATGGCTGTGAATATCGCCAGTGGATGAATTTTGCCATCCGCACCAAGTGATGGTGTCGGATTTTCCTGATTCTTGACGATTCGCGCCTGATGTCTGCTTCGTATTGCGTTCAGCCATTCGGTGTCGCGGGTTGCGGCAGACGGGTCAATGCCATCCGCGATCGCATCCAGTGCGAGGCTTACGTCCGCGAGAATTTCTGGAGTGCCGCGTCGATTGTCCATCAGCTCTCCGTCGGTGTCGGCGATGCGCAGGAACGATGCATTCGGAAATACCGCGGGCGACCCGTATCCCAACTGATAATCAAGCTTGCGTCCGAGTGTGATGACGAGGTCCGCCTCGGCCATCGCCGCCCCTCGAGCTGCGCCAACCACCGAAGGGTGATCCGCGGAAACAAGCCCGCGGCTTTCCTGTGTGTCAAGATAGAGCGCCTCAGTGAGGTCAAGAAAACGTTGCAGAGACAGATGAGTGTTACGCGCACCGCGCCCGCTGATGACAAGGGGCCGCTTCGCATTTTGGAGGGTGGTAACGGCTTCGGTGATTCGATCGGGGTCTGGTACGAGACGTCGCCGCGGCATGGGCCGAAGCCACTCTTCGAGAATCAAATCCCGTCTCACTGATAGACGCAGTACATCTGTCGGGAATTCGATATAGGATGGACCGGGTTCACCAAGATCTCCGGTCGCTCGCGCAATGGCCTCGTCAAGCTCCCGCACCGCCTGCTCGGCAACTCTGGCGGTTCGCGCGTAGCGGGTGATCGGGCGCATGATTTCGGTATGCGGAATTTCCTGAAGCGCTCCCATGTTCACCTGCTGACTGGATGTGCATCCGCCAATCAGGAGTACGGGCACGCGCGCAAGGGAAGCATTGGCGATTGCGGTTACCGCATTTGTTACCCCGGGTCCTGCGGTGGCTAGTGCGACACCGAGTTTGCCGGTGAGTTCAGCTTGGGCGTGAGCCATATATACTGCCGCCCGTTCGTCGCGGACATCAACGATTGAAATTCCAGCTCGCGCAATGAAGTCCCAGATGGGCTGAATATGACCGCCCTGTAGTCCAAAGACTCGATTGACACCTCGTTGTCTGAGTGAATGGACAATCCAGGCCGCAACGCTCGATTGCTCCTTATTCAAATCCTGTCGCTGCTGGCGACTGACTGCCGTACCGGTCATTTGATTTCTCCTGCTGTAGGAACAGATGTTATTGCCGATCAGATCTATGTTTTGGCGTTCGGCTGTCGGGCAAGGGTTTCGCGTAACACCCGATGCAAGATTTTTCCAGTCGAGTTGCGCGGCATTTCCTGCTCGCGCAGGAAAAATATTTCCCGCGGCCGCTTGTGCCCGGCAATACGGCATTTGACCCAGTCCAGCAATTCCGCTTCGCTAATTTCAGAATTCGGAGTTCGCACCACCGCCGCCTGAACGCATTCGCCCCATTTTGGATCGGCGCGTCCGACCACAGCAACCTCTCGAATTTCCGGGTGTGCCGCCAGCACGGTTTCCACCTCAGATGGATAGATGTTCTCTCCACCTGAAATAATCAGATTATTCTTCCGATCGATCAGACGAATGAACCCATCTTCATCGCGCCGGGCGATATCGCCGACCGTCAGATAATTTTCCCGGAACACTTCCGCGGTTTTTTGTGGAAGATTCCAGTAGCCGTCAAACGAGTAGGGGCTGCAGGAATAAAGTTCACCTGGTTCCCCATCATCGACTTCACTACCGTCGTCAGCAAAGAACTTGATGGGTGCTGAGCCGACGACTTCCCGGCCGACTGTGCCCAAAAATTCGAACTGCTCATGGGGGTGGAGCATGGTAACCCATCCCGCTTCGGTTGATCCATAAAGTTCGTACAAACCCGAGTTGATGAACATCTCCATGACTGCACGCTTGGTGTCTGCTCTGGCCGGCGCGGATGAAATCATCAGTTTCTCGACGCATTCAAGGTCTTTGGGATTTCGCTCAGATTCAGGTATGTCAAGCAGCATCGTGTAATGCGTTGGCACCATTGATGTGAAAGTGGAACCCATCTGTGTCAATGTACGAAGACACAGTTCAGGATCAAAACTCCGTCTTGAAAAGATGGTAACCGTGGCGCCACAGTAGGCAAATGCCGTAAAAAAGTTCAGTGAATTGGCGTGGAACATGGGCATTACGAGCAGTGCGTCATCGGCGCGATGTATTTTGAGTTCGACTGCCGTCATCAGTGCCAACATCGCCATGCCGCGGTGTCCGCGAATGGCGCCTTTGGGGTTGCCCGTTGTGCCTGACGTGTACATCAGGCACCAGGGATCATCGGCGCCGACAAGCGTTTCCGGCTCGATCGCAGAACCGGCAGTCAGCACCTTTTCGTAGTCCTTCCAACCCGCTGTTCTTAAGCCACCATCAATGGCAATGAAGTTGTCAGTCGGGATATTGATACGATCGCGGATACCTTCGACGATCGGCAGCAGGGCGCGTTCGACAATGAGTGCGCTGGCATCGCAGTCTGCCAGGACATAACGCACTTCGGCTCCGGTCAGGCGAAAATTGATCGGTACGGCAACGAGACCTGATTTGGCGGTGGCGACATAGATTTCTGCCCATTCGACCCGGTTGTAAGCCAGCACGCCAACCCGATCCCCTGGAGATAGCCCGAGCCCGGTGAGTGCATTGGCGAGGCGGCAGGCGCGCTCGTTCCATTGCCGATAATTCATTGACCGATTGAGGTCGCGGGCGGCCGTTTTATTGGGTTGCAGACGTGTATGTGCGCTCAGAGCCTGTCCTATGTTCAATGGTGCGATGTTCATTCTTTGAGCAGTCAATTCGAATCCGATGCTTTGCTGATTCAATTAAAGAATGAGATGCAGAACCAGAAAATACAGGAAGGTCCGGATGATGCCGTCAATTGCGTTGCAGGTGTGGATTCGGGTGCATGGGCTTCCGGAAGGGGTCGTCGTGGTCCAGGGTTACTACGGGTGCCAAATCGCCGCTTCAATCGTCGAGCGAATGGGACTGTATACTTACCTGCCATCAGCTGTCTGCCCGGTAACCAATGTGCCTGAATGACGTTATCTCTCTGCATTTCGCTTCGCTCGTGGGTGCGCGCGATCATACTCTTTGGATAGATGACCGAAATCCAGGTGCGTATAGATCTGCGTCGTCGAGATGTTGGAGTGCCCCAGGAATTCCTGCACGGCTCTTATATCGCCACTTGACTCCAGAACATGGGTCGCAAATGAATGTCGCAGCATGTGTGGGTGAACACCGGACGGCATGCCCTGCTGAACGGCCCGCGCTTGAATTCGCAGTTGGATCGCTCTGCTCGTCGGGCGTTTCCCCCGTCGGGTTACAAAAAAAGCCGATTCCTGCACCGGAGCCCAGTTGCCGCGTTCTGTCAGCCAGTTTTTTAAGGCTTGAATCGCGTGCGAGCCAATGGGTACGATTCGCGTTTTTGAACCCTTACCCAGCACCCGCATAATCCCTTCCTGCAGATTGACGTCCGTCAAGTTCAGACCAATGAGTTCCTGTAGGCGAATACCCGAGGTGTAGAAAAGTTCCAGAATTGCGCGGTCGCGAATCGCCAGCGTGTCGTCGCCGGGAATTTCAACCAGTTTGATCGCCTGTTCGGCAGTCAGTATCTGCGGCAGTTTTCGGACGGATTTGGGTGCCGCTACGCCATCGAAAGGATTGATCTGAGACTGTTTCTCCCGCATCAGGTAGCGAAAAAAGGTGCGCGCCGCACAAAGCATACGGGCGATGCTGCTGCTTGAAAGACCGCGTCGATAGCTCTCAGCGGCAAATCCTTTTGCCAGAACGGTCTGCACCTCGCCCCAGCGGCTGATGCTGTGATTTTCCAGGTAGTCATTCAACTGCTGCAGATCGCGGCGGTAATTGAGGACCGTATGCGAAGACAACCGTCGTTCGTTTTCCAAGTGCAGCGTGAATTCTTCTATCAGGTGCTGTTCTGGCATGCCATCTATCCAAATCACTCAGGAAGAAATGATGTTATGCGATCCATCGGCCTTCATAGACATAAGTTGCCGGACCTGAAAGGTAGATGGCTGTACCATCCCCGGTCCATTCCACAAAAAGAGAACCCGCCATCAGCATGACTTCGACAGAATCATTTAGCAGACCCAGTCTGATGCCCGCAGCAACGGCCGCGCAGGCGCCGCTTCCACAGGCGAACGTTTCGCCCACTCCGCGCTCATAAACCCGCAGTCGAACCTGGTCTCTTGAGACGACCTGCAGAAAAGCCACATTGGTACGCTGAGGAAATTTCGAATGCGATTCAATCACCGGTCCGGACTTGATGACCGGCGCCTGGTCAACATCATCAACCAACAGAACCGCGTGCGGATTGCCAATTGACAGGGCCGACACCTGAACCATCTCATCATTGACCTGCAGGTCATAAGTCAGCTGCTCGGATTCACCGATAAAGGGTATGTCGGATGGATTAAAGCGAGGCACACCGAGTGCTACGGTTACGTCGGTTGCGCCAACTTCACACCGTATTTCATCAGCTGTTGTCTGTAGCATAAAATCCCGCTTTGTCGGGTAGCCTCGGTCGTGCAGCAGGCGAGCGACACAACGGGCGCCATTGCCACACTGTGCGGATTCGGAGCCATCCGCATTGTAGATTCTGAAGTCAAAAACGTTCGTACCGGCCCCACTTACCAGCAGTATTTGATCGCATCCGATCCCCGTGTGCCTGTCAGCAACGGATTTCGCCTGTGCCGGATCAAATGACACCACTGTTTCAACGCTGTCGATGACCACGAAATCATTGCCCAACGCATGCATTTTTGTAAACTCGAACATCGAACGGGCTAACTGAGAATCATCGGTTCCAGTCTGTGTCAGAAACCCGACACTAAAGAGTAAAGAGACGGAATTGGGAACATATAAATTCGACAAGACCGGGTCCAAGATTTTTCAATCAATGATCAATCCGAAGTCCAGTCTTCACTTCAATGCGAATTCAGGTTGCGACTGAGCTTTTGCCGCACAATATTTCTCTGGCACCATGCAAGGATCGAAATGGGGAGTTGACGGCATGTTAAAATATCAGATGAGATTTTAACAGAAAGTTCTGAATCTGGCTGTAAACCATCACGATGCCTTGAAGAGCTTCGCACAAATTCCACGGTCCCGACAGAGGTATGCCAGACGATCATTCAGTGATGGACTGTGATTCAATTGATACCATGTTGACAGGGACCGACATGTGCGGTTGGCAGGGATGGTACGATCATGACCCCAATGATCCGACAGCGGAGTGCAATATTGAAAGAACTGGATCAGTTTTATACGCGTCCTGAACTGGCGCGGTCATACGTTAAGCAAATCATTGAGCGTTGGCCGGAACCGGATGTATTGTTCGTGGAGCCTGCGGCCGGGGATGGCGCATTTTTACAGCCTTTGCTTGATGCAAAGCGTAAAGTTTCAGCGATTGACATCAGCCCCCAGTCGGCCGGCATCATCCATGGTGATTTTCTAAAATCAAGTGAGATTTTTTTGGGTGAATATGTCGCAGTAGTGGTTATTGGCAATCCACCCTTCGGTAAAAATGGTTGCTCTGCGGTCAAGTTTTTTAACCATGCGTCCGCGCACGCAGATGAAATCGCATTCATCGTGCCGCGTACGTTCCGCAAAATGAGCATACAGAAACGTCTTCACGCAAGTTTTCACCTGTCCAATGACAGTGACGTCGAGCCAAACGCCTTCCTTCGATTCGGTCGGCCGCATGATGTACCGTGCGCATGGCAGATTTGGACGCGTCGGCACCGTGTGCGCAAAGTCCCTGTACCTCCAGCTGTCGATCATCTCATTCACTACACCACACCGACACTGGCCAATTTCGCCATGCGACGGGTTGGTTTTTACGCTGGGCGCGTGGTAACGTCTGATCTTGGAGAGCTGTCGCGGACAACGCACTACTTTATGCAGGAAATGGCAGACGGCGTCATTGATGCGCTGCGACAGGTGGATTGGTCTGAATTGGTTTCACAGACGGCAGGCGTCCGTTCGCTGTCAAAGACCGAAATTGCATTCAAGCTGAATGAGATTTACGATGCCTGAATGCTTTGAAAAATCCAAATGCGCATTATCCGTTTCGAAGACTCGACAAGGTCGTCTGACGGTATATTTTGTCAATGACGCGGCCGACTGCTCATTACCTGAGAGCGCTTCTGGCAGCCGCCTGAGGCCTATTTCGATAATCAGTGATGGCAGCCAATTCAGCATTTCATTGGCAGAGCGGTCGGTGGAGCCCTTGCTGATATCTGAGGAACGGTTCGTTTATCGTCGCAACGAAAATAGTGAAGAATATTTGTGTCGATACAGGTTTTGAATCCGCTTTGGGTGCCCTCGACACTGTTTTCGACCGCCGATGATCAGCCTTTTTCTTGAGTTCCAATGCCGTGATAAACTAGCAACGCGAATCCTTTAAAGTTGCTGTTGACGGGTCTGCTCCCTCCAGCTTGGGAAATTGGATTTCGATTCAGGAAACGGCGGAACGAATGGCTGAAATACGGTTGAAAAGACTGTCGATCAAGCAGTGGAAATCCCTCTGCTGCTAGGATTTATTGAAAACAAATTATCGGTTTAGACAAATTTACAATCCCCAAAAATTTATCGACGCGCTGCACTCGTTTCCATCATGGTTGCGGAAGTTAATTGGCATTTCGCTGATCTTTCTTGGCTTTCTTGGGTTCCTGCCGATCGTCGGATTCTGGATGATTCCGCTCGGGCTCATCGTACTCTCCGCCGATTACCGGTTCGCACGTTCCATCTATGTCCGATCGCGCCTTTTGATTCATCGTTTCAGGAAAAACCGAAAGCGAACTTCCAGAGCTTGAGTAGGGTGAAAGACATGGTGGGATTTTCATAACGGACCCGTGTCGGCAGTTATTCCAGCTCGGACATTGGACTCCAGACGCTAAAATTGTCTGTACGGCACACTGAATCACCACGATACGCGATAAGAATAGAGGAATCATGAAAGGATCAATGATTACAGTCACCGCCTCTGATGGTGGGACGTTTGAAGCCTATCTGGCCAAACCCGCGCAGGGTTCGGGACCGGGGCTGGTTCTGCTGCAGGAAATATTCGGCATCAATCCTTTTCTTCGCAGTATGGCGGAGAAATTCGCTGCCGAAGGTTATGTCGTACTGGTGCCGGATCTATTCTGGCGAATGCAGCCAGGCATAGTGCTTGGCTATCATGAGGAAGATCTTGCCCAGGCATTCGAGTACTATGGTCGATTTGACGTCGATCAGGGTATCAAAGATACCGCCGCCACCATTGATGCGTTGCGTGCCATGCCAGAGTGCGTCAATGGTAAAGTTGGTGCGCTTGGCTATTGCCTGGGTGGCAATCTCGCCTACCTGACGGCGGCGAGAACCGATGTCGACTGCTCGATCTGCTACTATGGCGTAGCAATCGAAAAGTCGCTTGACGAAGCCGATCGAATCACTTGTCCCATGGTGATGCATTTTGCCGCTGAAGACGGATTTGTGCCGCCGGAAGCGGTTGAAAAGATTACCGAAGTCTTCAGCAACCGCGATGAAATCGAAATCTATGGCTATCCGGGCGTCGATCACGCGTTTGCAACGCCCGGCCGCGATAGTTTTCATGAACCATCTACATTGAAGGCTTACGCGCGCAGCATTGCGCTGCTTCAGAAGGTGTTGAGCCCATAGCATCAGCAGAGAGTCCATGCGCATGCAGAGAATGTCAAGGGCGTTCGCGGCACATCTGCATGGATGAGAGCTTGGTCCCGTTGACGGTTAAATGTTCGGCAGGAATTGCCGCCACTCCAGTTGGCCGGCACCCATCGCCAGGAAAAGTGGATTCTTCATTTCTTGATCAGACTTGTTGTATTTCACCCGGCTGCCGTCTAAATCTATGACCGAACCGCCAGCACGTTCCAGAACACACTGTGCTGCCGCAGTGTCCCATTCCGAGGTCGGACCGAAATTCGGGTAAATATCCGCCGCACCTTCGGCGATGCGGCAGAACTTAATTGAACTTGAGGAATACGAAACCTCGCAGCCAATCGCGCTGGATTCCAGGTTGTTTTTGAATTCCTGAACCGCTTTCAATAGTCGGGACTTCGGCGCGATGATTCGAATGAAGTTTTTCTGCAGACAGTCAGCGTGAATCGCGACCGGAACGTCACCATCCCCATCGATGCGGAATGCACCACTGTTGACTGTCCCCCAATACGTTTTCTGTTCAACCGGGCTATGGACCACGCCCAGGATGGGATAATTCCCTTCAATCAACGCGATATTGACGGTGAATTGGCCACCGCCCCGTACAAACGATCGAGTCCCGTCAAGCGGATCAATCAGCCAGAACCGTTGCCAACACGACCGTTCGGAAAATGCTGGAATATGGGATTCCTCGGAAATGATGGGTATGTCTGGCGACAGCTCATTCAGGCTGGAAAGGATGACATCGTTCGCGGCAATGTCCGCTTCCGTAACGGGACTGTCATTCGATTTTCTGCGAACGCTAAAATTGGATTGATAAATACGAAGAATCTCCTTACCGGCGCGAATTGAGATATCGACGACCTGGCGGGCCGTCGCATTCAGGTCAGTTGAATGAATTGGCATCCGTGTGCTTTCATATGACAGTCATTCATGTCTTCAACGCGTCGGTTACGTCGGATTTAAGAATCAGGGTGATTCTGATTGGCTGAAGCGTAATGCGGGGCCATGAATCGTACGATCAAGTGGCAGTGAAAGGTCAGCAAACCCTTCAATTACCGATTACGGCATCGTCGTCCGTGGAGCAGATCAAGAATGAATCAATATAATTTATGAATATCAAATATTTAGAAAGATGTTGATTTTATCATCTTCAGCATTGAAAATTGAGCTGGTTTTGTCAACATTCAATTCAGAACTCGTGCTGATGACCAGAGGTGTCGAAGCTGTTGCTGATTGAGCGTTACAGGCAGGCGGTTCAGGAGGAGGGGATGCAGGATGATGGCAGCCAGCGGCTGGTCATCGATCATCTGCAGCGTCTCCAAGATCAGTTGCTGGACACGGGGTTCGCGCGACGAAATCGTTTGGTCAGGCGTATTCTGGGCCGCGACGATGAACTGAAACATGGTCTGTATATCTGGGGAGGTGTTGGTCGCGGTAAAACGTGGCTGATGGATCTGTTTTTCAACACTGTGCCGATTCAGCTCAAAATGCGTACGCATTTTCACCGCTTCATGCAGTCGATTCACCGGGAACTGAAGGAATTGAGGGATACGCCGGAGCCTCTGTCGAAGATCGGTCGAAGTTTTTCAAAGCGATGCCGACTGCTATGCCTGGATGAGTTTTTTGTCCTTGACATTGGAGACGCCGTCATTCTTTCCGGTCTTCTCCGCGCGCTGCTTGAAAACGGCGTCGTCATTGTTATGACTTCCAATACCAAGCCGGACGATCTTTACCTCGGTGGGATTCAGCGGGATCGGTTCATGGCGGCGATCCGACTGATCAACACACAGATGGATGTCGTGCAGATCGGGGCTGGAAACGATTATCGACTGCAGGCGCTTGCCGGCAAAACTCTGGTTTACGACTGCCTGTCAACCGAGACGGATCTGGCGCTGAAGCGCCTGTATGAAGATTGGACTGCCGACGCGACTCGATCGTCGGGTTCACTTGATATTCTGAACCGACCCATTCGAACGGTCGGTTATACCGACAGCCTGGTATGGTTTGAATTCGATGATATTTGCGATGGACCGCGATCGAAAGCGGATTACATTGAAATCGCCAATCTCTATCGAACGGTGATGATTTCCAACATACCTGAACTGACTTGGGAACTCGAAAATCAGGCGCGCCGATTTATCGAACTCGTTGATGAGTTCTATGATCGCAGCGTGCATTTGGCCATTTCAGCGGAGAGGGCAATCGGTATGCTTTATACTGGCAGACATCTGGTGAAGGAATTCGAGCGAACGGTCAGCAGGTTGCACGAAATGCAGACTGATCGGTATCTTTCGCGCGTGCACTGTGGATGAATGGCTTCGGTGACTAGGTGTTGTCCTGCTGGTAAAAATCTGCACAATCGGTCTTCTGTATGAGGTGCTGAATTTGTTAACGATAACTTTATCTACTGTGATTTTTCGAAACTGCCGAGAATGAGAATGAGCCGAACATTGAATGCGTTGGAGGGACTCGCAGGATTGATTTGGGCAAGATTCATTATGGATTTCACGTTCCAATATAAGTTGATTTCTCTACCCTTTGATGAGATTTGGAGGCGCCGATGTTGATAGGCGACGATGAAATTCGGCAGCGGCTGCGTCTAGGTGAAGACAGTGCCTGGGAATTTAAGCAGATACACTTTAACGGAGATCGTCCGATTAGTCCACGGCGAGATGACTTGGCAGACGAGATAACTGCCTTTGCGAACGCCCGCGGTGGTTATCTGCTCTGTGGGGTTACCGACGACGGCTTTATCCAGGGAATTACCCCGAAACAGGCGCGCGAGGTGAGCAGATTGCTTGTTGACGTCAGTGAGGATGTGGTGAAACCTGCATTACAAATCGATGTATATCATCAAGAGCTTGACGGAAAGGTATTTGTGCTCGCCAAAGTACCACGTGGTAGTGCTGTTCATGAACGTGGTGGGCGCGCATTCATCCGTTCTGGTGCAACCAAGAGACCTTTGGACGGTGACCGGCGCCTGAGGTTGGCGCAGGACCGGGCTCAAAGCCGTTTTGTAGCGTATGACAGGCAAATCGTACCCAATACGGGTTTCAATACGCTTTGCGAACGCTTGTGGGAACCTCTACTTAGTGCCGCTGGATCACATGATCCTCGCCGGGGGCTGATGAATCTGAGGCTTTTGGCTCGAGATGAACTCGGTATTGAACGCGCAACGGTTGCGGGCGTGTTGCTCTGCACCCAGTCGCCGCAGGAATGGTTGCCACATGCCGTAGTAATGGCAACGCATTACCGCGGACGGGATCGCGCTTCTGGTCAATTCGACGCGCAGGAAATCACCGGCCCGCTTCCACTTCAGATCGCGGATACCGTTAAGTTCATCGTACGCAATATGCGAATGGCGGCGCGAAAATTGCCGGCGCGGGAAAATTTACCGCAGTACGACACGGCTGCCTTATTCGAAGCGGTGGTCAACGCAGTCGTTCACCGCGATTACTCCAATCATTCACGCCGAATACGCCTGTCAATGTTTAAAGAGCACCTGGAGATCGACTCACCTGGTCAGCTGCCAAACGGAATGGTCATAGAGAGCATGGACACAAGTCAGGCGACGCGTAACGAGGTGATCGCATCCGTGTTCGGAAGAATTTCTGCTGCCAATATCCCTGGCTCAGACCATCGTCTGTTCTTGATGGAACGCCGGGGCGATGGCGTGTCCATTATCAAGACGAAAACGAAGGAAGTCAGCGGAAGTTTACCGCAGTACACAGTTGTCGACGAGTCGAATCTCGTTCTGAGCATTCCAGCCGCGAAACTTGTATTGAGTCCCGCAGAATCTGCGGTAACGGTACACTCTGCGGGAGAGCCATTGTCAGGCGTCGACATTTTGGTACTTTTTCCAAATAAGACCTGGCAACGGGCGACGACCGACGAGACTGGTGAGGCGGTGTTTGATTTATACACGTCGAATCTGCCGATGGCTGTCTACGCCGCGGCACCGGGTTATGGTGCAGGATTAAAGCGAGAGTGGATGCCTAAAGAAGGCGGTCTGCTGATGGAACTCGATCGTCTGCCTGATGGCGGTGCGGTCATCTTTGCTGAAGACACGGGCCATCTCCCTGGTTTGCAGGGGCGACTTAATCCCATACGGGATTCGACCGATCGGATGTATATGTATGCGGATAATATCGCCATAGAGGAGGGGCGTCGGCAACCGGTGTATTTTCGATTGGGCAAGCCGATGCAGTTGACCGACGCGTTCGGCTACGAGCTGTCTGTGACCATTGTTGACATCATTGGGAGGTCCGCGTTGGTGGAGTATCGTGAAATTGGCAGTCGAAATCCGTTAAAAGTAACGAGTTGAACGGACAGGACCATCTTCGATCAGCCTGTCAACATGATTAAGTATGGTGGGGATGGGCCTTGCGAAAAAACTTGAGCATTGAGTTACATTACCCAACCGGATTAAATTGCATTGGGAAAAATGGTTTGTTAGTCCAGTTCACTCGCAATCCGTTTTACCGAAAAACACACCCGGAAGAATCAAATAATGATCGTTAAACGTCTGCTTACTCTCATCCTGCTGTTTTCAGTTTCGTTGTCAGCCGCAACTTATGCCAAGGACACTTTAGTCATTGGCATGACTCAGTTTCCCGCCTCGTTTCATCCAAACTTCGAGTCGATGATCGCCAAATATTACGCATTGAATCTGACCATGCGACCGTTTACCGCCTATGACGCGGACTGGAAGCTCAGCTGTGTGCTCTGCACATCACTGCCGACGGTCGAAAATGGTGGCGCGCGCGAAACTATTCTTGACAATGGTGGGAAAGGCATGTCGGTTACGTATACGATCCATCCGAATGCCACTTGGGGTGACGGTACACCCGTAACGACCAAAGACGTTGAATATACGATCGAGATTGGGAAAAATCCGCAAAGCGGCGTTATCGGCGCCGAATTGTACAGACGAATTCTGTCTGTTGATGTCATTGATGACAAGACATTTACCCTACAGATGGACCGAGTGGAATTCAAGTACAACGAATTGAACCTGTACTTGGTTCCGGAGCATATTGATCGACAGGCGTTCGCGGATCCGAGCGAGTATCGCCACCGTAACGCTTACGATACCGACACCTACAATCCCGGGCTCTACTTCGGCCCTTATCGAATCGTCAACGTCGCCCCAGGCTCACATGTGGAGTTTGTCAGAAATGAAACTTGGTGGGGGCGGAAGCCGGCCTTCGAAAAAATCGTGATTCGAACGATTGGTAACACTTCCGCGCTGGAGGCCAATCTCCTTTCCGGCTCGATTGATCACATATCGGGAACGATTGGTGTTACGCTCAATCAGGCGCTCACCATGGAAAAAAGGCATGCTCAGAAATTCGATTTTCTCTATCAGCCAGGACTGATTTATGAGCATGTCGACATGAATCTTGACAACCCGATTCTTGCAGATCTGAAAGTGCGGCAGGCGCTGATTCACGCGATTGACCGACAGGCAATCAGCGATCAGCTGTTCAGCGGCCGCCAGCCCGTCGCCCATTCGTTCGTCAGTCCACTGGATTCGGTTTACGACGAGACGGTTCCAGGTTACACGTATGATCAGGCCAAAGCTCGACAACTACTGGATGATGCGGGTTGGAACGTCATCATCGACGGCATTCGCCACAACTCCAGGAATGAACCGCTGATTCTGGAAATTGGCACCACGGCCGGTTCTCGAGTGAGAGAGACGGTACAGCAGTTTCTGCAGGCGCAGTGGCTGGAGGTCGGTATTGATGTGAGAATACGAAACCAGCCGGCGCGGGTGTTTTTCGGTGAAACCGTTACCAAACGGAATTTTTCCGGTATGGCCATGTATGCATGGCTCAGCAACCCTGATATGGCTCCCCGCACCACCCTGCATTCGAATGAGATACCGACCGCTCAGAATAACTGGCAGGGGTCGAATTACCCAGGTTACCGAAATCAGGAAATGGATGAACTGATCGATCGTATTGAAGTCACCCTGGATGCGCAAGAGCGGCAGAGCATCTGGTCAAGAATACAGCACCTGTATGCGACCGACCTGCCGGTCATGCCGCTCTACTACCGCTCCAGCCCTTTCATTTTTCAGAAATGGCTGAAAGGCATTCAGCCCACTGGAAACACCTCGACCACAACCATGTGGGTTGAAGACTGGTACGTTCAGGACTGATTGATTGTACCATTTCAGATCAGGTCAACTACCGGTCATATGGAAGATGAGTCTGAAAACCCGCTGATTCCAGAGAACGGGCGATCGAAGCCAGGTGCTGGACCGGAACCCTTAACGGCATACACGTCAAGGCGTTTTTCGATGCCTTATGTGTTAAACTTTCAAAGTGTTTGGGAGGAATCTCGCAAATAATTGATGGAAATTGCAACAAATTGGTTGATTGAAGTTGCTATAGTCACCTTTTATGACAGATCAATTGAGGTCACATCAAGAAATTAAATTTGAGGAAAGTTAGACATGAAGAAATCACTTATCGCATTGGCATCTGCCTGTCTGGTTACGTTGGTTGGCGGCATTACGCCAGCGCAGAGCCAACAGCAGTTCATCAGCATTGGGACTGGCGGTGTAACCGGCGTATACTATCCAACGGGGGGGGCCATCTGCCGACTTGTCAACAAAGACCGCAAGGAGCATGGCGTACGTTGCTCGGCGGAATCTACTGGTGGTTCGATATACAACATCAATACCATCCGGGCCGGCGAACTTGAGTTTGGCGTCGCCCAATCGGATTGGCAGTATCACGCTTATCATGGAACTTCCAAATTTGAAGATAAGGGTGCATTTGAATCACTCCGCGCAGTGTTTTCAGTTCATCCGGAACCGGTGACAATCATCGCCCACGATGATTCTGGGATTGAAAACATCACTGACTTCAAGGGTAAGCGAGTGAATATCGGCAATCCCGGATCCGGTACGCGGGGTACGTGGGAGGTTATCGAAGAGGCTCTCGGCTGGGAGCGAAGCGATCTGAAACTCGCAGCTGAGATGAAATCGGCAGAAACCGGCCAGGCGGTCTGCGACAAGAAAATTGATTCCTATTTCTGGCTGGTTGGACATCCGTCAGCACTGACGCAGGAATCACTTTCCACCTGTGCGGCCCATCTGGTGCACGCCACCGGTGATGCCATCGACATGCTTGTGAATGATAACTCTTTCTATCGAAAGGCAACGATTCCGGCTGGCATGTACAACAATGAGAATGACATTCAGACATTTGGTGTGGGTGCAACTTTTGTTACCAGCGCCGAGGTGCCTGCTGATGTGGTCTACATTGTCGTTAAAGCCGTTTTTGACAATTTTGACAACTTCAAGAAACTGCACCCGGCATTCGGAAACCTCAAACCGGAGGAAATGATCGCTGATTCACTGTCGGCACCCTTACATGAAGGCGCCGCTCGGTACTACAGGGAACGAGGTTGGATGTAACGGAGTTTCACAGGATCTGACCCATTGATTGAGGGGGAGTCACGCTCTCCCTCAATCATATGCAGCCATTCTCCCTGTCAGTTACAATTCCTGGCGACTAAGCCGTGAAAGCCAAGCAGAAACCCAATCAACAGTCGGCTGAAGAACTGCTGGCTCAGGCGGATACGGGTTCTCGCGCCGCCGTCGGCTGGCAGGGAACCATGATTCTCGTCATTGCCTTCATATGGGCATTGTTTCAAATCTATATCTCGTCCAATATTCCGTTTTTTGTTACTGAAATTACCGGCCTGCCGCTGGTTGTAACCAGTGCCAACGCGCGTCTGATCCATCTGGCGTTTGCGTTCGTTCTGGCAACGATGTCATTCCCCCTGCTTAAGTCCAGTTCGAAGACTCACATTCCGTGGTACGACTGGATATTGATCGCACTTGGAGTGCTGTCCTGTCTGTACATCGTGATTTTGAGAAATGAAATTGCGATTCGCGCCGGCTTGCCGACTACCGGGGATCTGATTATTTCGTCCATTGGGATGATCATTCTGGCGATTACCGTGTTTCGGGCACTGGGACTGCCATTGCTGATTGTTGCGAGCGTTTTCGTTCTTTACGTCTTCTTTGGTCACTCTGATTATCTTCCGGAAGCCGTGCAGTGGAAAGGCGCATCTTTTGGCAAGGCCATGTGGCATTTCTGGATGCAGAATGAGGGGGTGTTCGGAGTCGCTCTGGGGGTTTCTGCATCACTCATATTTCTGTTCGTGCTATTCGGTTCGATACTGGAAAAATCCGGCGCCGGGAATTATTTCATCAAGGTTGCATTCGCGCTCTTGGGCCACTTGCGCGGCGGTCCGGCCAAGGCGGCAGTTTTAGCCTCTGCAATGAGTGGTATGTATTCAGGCTCATCCATCGCGAATACGGTTACGACGGGAACCTTCACCATTCCACTGATGAAGCGCACGGGACTGACGCCCGAGAAAGCGGGTGCGGTTGAAGTCGCCTCGTCAACCAACGGGCAGCTGACCCCGCCGGTGATGGGGGCGGCCGCGTTTCTGATTGCCGAATTTACCGGCATCTCCTATACCGATATCATCAAACATGCATTGGTACCGGCACTGGTATCCTACATTGCGCTGGTCTACATCGTCCATCTCGAAGCCCTGAAACTGAATCTGAAGGGATTGCCGAAACCGCCGTCGACCTTCACTTTCGCGAAAAAGGTCATCGGTTTTCTGAGTGGCTTCATCGGTATTGCGATTCTCGGTTTAATCGTGTACTTCGGAATGGGTTGGATCAAAGTTGCATTTCCGTCGGCGGCATTTACGATTGTGGTGATTCTGTCCATCTGCGTTTATCTATATCTGTTGTGGCTTGCCGCCAAACGACCCGATCTGCCGGTTGACGCGCCCGACGCGCCGGTTACCGAACTGCCGCGGGCCGGTGAGACCGCAATCGTCGGACTTTACTACGTCATTCCGATCATCATATTAATCTGGTGCATTGTCATCGAGCGGCTGTCGCCTTCATTTTCGGCATTCTGGGCGATGATCGCAATTTCCGTCGTCGCCCTCACTCAACACCCAATCAAGGCGTTTCTGAGGCAGACCGGCAATTTGGGCGCAGAGTTTCGTAAGGGGCTGATCGAATGGAAAAATGGCATGATCGGCGGCTCGACCAATATGATGGCGATCGCGGTCGCCACCGGTGCTGCGGGGATCATCGTCGGTACGATTTCACTGACTGGCGCACACCAGGTGGTTGGTGAATTCGTCGAGTTTCTGTCCGGCGGCAGTCTGATCGCCATGCTGCTTCTGGTCGCAT
The DNA here is from genome assembly GCA_965205205.1 of Arenicellales bacterium. Classification (GTDB taxonomy): domain Bacteria; phylum Pseudomonadota; class Gammaproteobacteria; order Arenicellales; family JAJDZL01; genus JAJDZL01. The sequence continues at coordinate 936,660 of CBDBFX010000002.1, read as the reverse complement.
TGATGAGTCTTATTCTGGGCATGGGACTACCAACCACCGCCAACTACATTGTGGTCTCGTCCCTGATGGCCCCCGTCATTCTGCTGTTGGGTGCGCAGAACGGATTGGTCGTGCCGGTCATAGCGGTGCATCTGTTTGTGTTTTACTTTGGAATATTGGCGGATGACACGCCACCGGTCGGCCTGGCGGCCTTCGCGGCGGCGGCGATTTCAAAAGGTGATCCGATCAAAACTGGCATTCAGGGATTCGCGTACGATATCCGCACGGCACTTCTGCCCTTTCTGTTCATCTTCAATACCGACCTGCTTCTGATCGACGTCTCGCTTGGCAAGGCTGTCATCGTATTCGTGGTGGCGGTTATCGCCATGATGCTGTTTGCATCGGCCACTCAGGGCTTTTTGCTCACCCGCAACCGGCTTTGGGAATCCGCCGTGCTGCTGCTGGTCGCATTCACGCTGTTTCGGCCTGGATACTGGCTGGATCAGTTTCAGGCGCCGTTCGCTAAAATTGAGCCCAGCAGGGTTTACCAGATTGTTGACGACATCCCTCAGAATGGTGTCGTAACCATCGTCGTGAGTGGGCCCGATTTTGACACGGGCGAGACCACCAGTACGACCGTACTCGTGCCGCTCGGCAATATGCCTGAAGCGGCAAGACGACTGGAGTCAGCTGGTTTGACGGTTATTTCTGAGGACGGACAGATGAAAATCGAGGAGCCGTTTGTTGGTACGGATCTTTTCATAAAGATTGGCGACATGTTTGACTATTATGCTGACCAGCCAGTGGTCATCGATCACATTCAGCAGCCCAGTGATCGCTTGCCAAAAGAGATTTTTTATATCCCAGCGGTCCTGGTGTTGGCAGTCGTCATTCTGATTCAAAGACGCCGGAAGATTCGGTTGGAAGCCACCGCCAGCGCTTAGTTGACGATTTTCCAACAGGAACAAATCCGTGAATCTGAAAGCATTTTATCGGTCATTTTAGTCAAGTAGGGTTGTCCCGCTGCCGGGACGTATCAGTGAACCATCGGCACAGTCTGATGATAGACGCCGACCCTCCATTCAGGAATTTCGTTGAATAGAAGATTGGGCATGTTGGCCTGATACGACTGCGAAATTGAACATCATACTCACACCGACTGAAGATTTGAATGCCAGTCTTGACATCTCCAGGTTCGGTCGCTTTTCGGACCTTCCTCGGTCACAACTATATGAAGGCACAACGGCCATTGAGCGGCTGAGAAACTTGGCGGCGCTGACCGGGCCCTCTCGGCTTTACGTCAAACGAGACGACTGCAACCACCTGGCCTTTGGCGGCAACAAAGTCAGACAGATCGAGTACTACTTCGGCGACGCCTTGGCGAAAGGCGCAGATACCGTTCTGATCACCGGCGCGACTCAGTCGAATTTCGTTCGCATCGCAGCGGCGTCTGCCGCCAAACTAAGAATGGAGTGTCACGTTCAGCTTGAATCGCGAGTCGCAAATGAATCCCCACACTATCATGCTTCGGGCAACGTATTGCTTGATCGTCTATTGGGAGCGAAGCTACACTTCTATGAAAAGGGCGAGGACGAACGGGGCGCCGATGCCAGGCTCCATGAAATGGCCACCGAGCTTAAAGCGGCAGGCCGAACCCCCTACGTCATACCACTGGCACCGGGTCACAAACCGCTGGGCGCTCTGGGCTATGTGCGGGCGGCGGTGGAACTCAGAGATCAGCTGATTCATGATCAACTCCATATGGATGAAATTTACGTCGCCTCAGGCAGTGGCAGCACGCACGCGGGGCTGCTGTTTGGGCTTCGGGCGCTTGATCTGCCCATTCGGGTGGTTGGTGTCTGTGTTCGAAGGTCTGCGCTCCAACAGAGGCAACGAATCTGGAACCGATGTCTGGAAATCGCAGATTTACTCGGCGTGGAATCAACAGTCAAGGATGCTGATATCGTCCTGACAGACGAGCACTTCGCACCTGGGTATGGAATGGCGGCCCGCAAGGTTTGGGATGCCATCGTCGCGGCGGCGCAGCTGGAAGCGTTGCTTCTCGACCCAACCTACACAGGCAAAGTCATGGTCGCTTTTCTTGAGGGCGCCAGGAGTCAGGAAACCGCAAAGAATCTGCTGTTCCTGCATACCGGCGGGTCGCCGGCGATTTTTGGTTATCAGGATCAGTATGAACGTATTCTGCTGAATCAGAAGTTTTGCTTTGACTCGTCCAAAGTCTGACGGGTCTCACTGAGCGAGCGCCATTCCATCGCGCCGCGGGTCTGCACCCCCGCGCAAAATGCCATCGACGATTTCGATGCCGTACAGACCGCTCACCAGACTTCTGATTTGAAGTTCGTGACCAAGTCGGGACAGTTCGCTCTGCAGAGCCCATTCGGCCTGAGTGGCTTTTTCAAGTTCGGTTGCGCCGTTTCGATTGACCACATTTCCGAGTTCGATGACGGCCTGGATGTGTAGGTTCCAGTCCAATACTGCGATCAGCGTTTTGACGACATAGCCGATGATTCGGCTTCCACCGGGAGAGCCGACTACCAATCGCAGCGCCCCATCGCTGTTGAATACCATTGTTGGGGACATTGAACTTCGCGGTCGTTTTCCGGGCTGAACCCGGTTGGCCACAGCTTTGCCATCAACCTGCGGTACGAACGAGAAATCGGTCAGTTCATTGTTCAGCATGAAGCCGTTCACCATGAGCTGGGAGCCAAACGGACCTTCAATGGTCGTCGTCATGGATACGGCATTTCCCTGTTCGTCAACAATGGAAAAATGGCTGGTCCCCGAGCGTTCCAGAGCTGAATCCGAATGGCGCATAGCTCCCATATACCCAGGCGGCGTTCCGTACTGAACGGGCGCCGAAGCCGCCGCATCCATCTGGATCCGATTGGCTCGGCTGCGCAGATAGTCGGAGTTCAGCAACCCAGCCACCGGCACGTCGACAAAATCGGCATCGGCAGCATACTGATTGCGATCTGCAAAGGCCAGTTTCGACGCTTCTGCAATCAAATGCCAGCTCAGCGGACTGTCAGCACCCAAGGTGGATAGATCAAAATTCTCCAGTATCCCCAGAATTTGACCAACGGCAATGGCGCCAGAGCTTGGCGGACCCATGCCACACACGCGATAACTTCGATAGGGATGGCAGATGGGCGGACGGTTGACCGCCTGGTAGGCGGCAAGATCTGCGAGATCAAGATGACCTTCGCGATTTTCAGCGTTCTGAACCGTATGAATGATCGCTTTGGCGATGTCACCCCGGTAAAATTCGTCGGCGCCGTTCCTGGCGATTGCGGCTAAAGTTCTGCCCAGCGCGGGATTGGTAATGATCTCACCGACCTGCAGCGGTTTTCCGTTTGGAAAGAAGTAATGGCGTGCTGCAGGAAATGTCTGCAGAGAATTGGCATAAGAGGAAGACAGCGCCGATGCCAGACGGGGGCTGACCGCAAAGCCTTCCTCAGCCAGCGAAACGGCGTTTTGAAACAGTTCAGACCACGGCCGTTTTCCATGGTCAGCATGCGCTCTGGCAAGCAGTGCAACCGTGCCTGGGGCGCCAACTGACAGCCCTCCGACAACTGCGTCGAAAAATTTTCTCGGCTCACCTTGGTCATCAAGAAACAGTTCCGGTGTGACACTCATCGGCGCGGTTTCGCGTCCGTCATAGGTCATCACCTCACCGCTGGACTGGTCGAATACCAGCATGAACGCGCCACCGCCGATTCCCGAACTCTGGGGCTCGACCAGATTCAGTACCATCTGTATGGCAACGGCGGCATCGACTGCGGTACCACCGCGGTCAAGTATCTCCAGACCCGCATCAACCGCCAGCGGATGCGCGGCAGAAACCATAAACCGGTTTCCGGGCGCTATCTCATGCTTGGCATTGACGGGAATTGGGCAGGTGAAAAGAAGAACACTGCATAGCCATACAGTGAGCAGTTTGGACAACACAGCCGTATAGGATGCCTGAGTCGGCAAATTAACGGTGCCTGGCAGGTGCCGAGCGCAGTGAACCTGCGCATAAAATTTCAGCGAAGCAGAATGGACCGAGCCCATGGAGGCCACGATTGGCTACCCACTTAATTTGACTGCATTGAACGCGGTGGATGAACATTGCGTACCGCCGCAGACTGCCAATCCCTTCACCGCCAATTGGTATTGCGTTGCCAAGTTCGGACCAGACCTGTGAATTCAGGAATTTTCAGTTCTGAGGAAAGTACGACTTGCTCACCTCTATCCATTACTCATAAGGGCCAGGACGGACCTCCCGTTGACTGGTCTCGGCGATTTTTCGGGCGGCTTTCAATATCTGCTTCCAGACCAGTTTCATTTCGGGGTAGATGCCGCTGAGGTTATCCGACCCTGAGCGCATCGCCATAAGAAACGCTTCCCGAACGGTATCTGTCCCTTCAATCTCGCCTTGGTATGCATCTGCATCCTCGACATAGTCGCTCCATCGTACGGCGCGCAACGCACCGTTTACGGTCAGTGCCTCTCGACCGAGATACATTTCGATGCCACAAGCTCTGCCATTGATATCCACATTGGTACGTCCCTCCGGTCCTATGGTGGGATAAGACCGGCCAAGTTCGATATCGGGTAGACGAATGCAGGCGATGTTACTTGGAAGTTTGAGCGACTGTGCCTGATCATAGGCGAATCGGCCAACTGCGTCATTATCAAACACGGCAACAATGTTGGCAGGTACGTGGGCAGTGGCCAGAGTGTTCAGAAATTTGACGACATAACTGGCACTGGGAGCGGCATGCAGATCGCTATGATCCAGAAAAGTGACGAAGTCCTCTAAGTCAGGGTGGAATCGTCGGAGCGATTCTTTAAAAATCGCAATGTCGGGCTTTCCCTTGACAAGAATGATGGTTGGCCCGCATGGCAGACCTCGAACTGAAATAGTGCGGCACTTTTTGGTGCAGATCTTACCGCCCATTTTGGGATTGCTATCGATCAAATCGTCAATTCCCAGTGACACGGTTCGTACATTTTCTGCGGCATCAATGACAGCGCGTAATGAAACGAGTGAATTGATTCCGTCAAACCACAACCACCCATCATTCCATCGCCGCATCATTCGAATGGCGACATCAATGGAATAATCGCGGCCGAACGGATCGCGAAGAGCGATTGGAACCCGTTGCCGCCAATCTTCCCAAAACAGTCGTTCAAAGACAACGTACAGTTCGTCTTGTCTTGGTTTTTTTCCTGCATCGAATATAGAACTTCTTAGGGTCTGAAGTTTGCGATTGTGCCATCTCGAATAAAATATTTTTGCGCGTTCGGCTGTACATCCCATCAGGTCCAGACGTTTTAGGATTGACTTTCGTGAGGCGCGATACCCGATGAACTTTTTTCTACCCTTCTCCTCTGGAATTTCAATCCGGTCGGATTCCTGAAATATGGCGCTCCAGTCATCCGGTACGTGATATTTGTAATCGACAACTTTAGTATCATCAAAAATTAAATCGCAATAACTGCCCATATCAATCTCCCGACATTCACTGTTCCTTTGTTTTATCAGCCTGACAGCCAATACTGATGCACACCGCCTGACATCTCAATACTACTGTGAATGAGAACTCTGTGTCAATATTCAGGTTGACTGATTGGATCAATGATACTGTGGTTCGTGATGTGAGTGTGCAGTCCGTATTCAGCGGAATTTGGACGAACTCATTTGTACCCCTGAATTTCGGATCCGTTCCACAGCAGAATTTCGCTATGGAAAGATGTGGAACGTTGCCTGGTTGGAATGGAATTGGGAGTTCAGCGATTGGGTGAACTCGAATCCGGGGACTGGCTGCGTCGAAATAGAATTCGAAGGCCGAAAATTTCCATGGCGATCAGTACTGCGCCAATCGTTATGGCAGAGTCGGCAACGTTGAACGCGCTGTAGTGCCACCCTGCATAATGAAAATCAAGAAAGTCAATCACGTGACCATGAACAATCCGATCGGTTAAGTTGCCGACTGCACCGCCGATGATCAGCCAGATCGCTGTTGCTGACTGACTTCGAGGAGGACACAACGCGCGCAGCGCATAAAGGAGGAAAACTAGAATGATGAGATTGGCCAGCAGGAAAAAGAGATTGACGTCGAAATTCGATTGGGCGAGAAAGCCAAAAGCGGCACCTTTGTTGTAGATCAGCACAAGATTGAAAAAACGGGTGACTTCGATCGCAGTGTAAGGCTGCAGATTCAAAAGGACCATCCACTTGGCAGTCTGATCGATGATCAGTATGGCAAGAGCCATTCCGAACTGAATTCTGACGACTGGATCAGCGGCTTTGCGTGACTTGTTTTTTAGCACGGTGGGATGTTCTGATTCAACGGCTCTTTGGAACCGGACCGGATCAGGCGAATTGCCGCAGTTCACCCTTCCCTTCAATATTTTCCACACATCGGGAACATATTTCCGGATGCCGCGCGACCGTCCCCACGTCTGCGGTCTGGTGCCAGCAGCGGACGCACTTTGGGAAATCGGCTTTTGCCGCGTAAACGATCACATCCTCAGACTTTCGATCAGAATCCGATCGAGGGGCTGAATCGATTTCTTTCAGCCGTACGTTGGATGTGATGGTGAGGAACCGCAGTTCGTCACCCAGCCGTTCAAGCGTTTCCCGCATGGCGTCCGAACAATATAGATCAACCTCTGCGTCAAGCGATGAGCCGATGACTCCCTCATTTCGCTGTTTTTCGATTTCACGATTGACGAGCTCGCGAACCGCGATCACCTGAGACCAGAAGTGATGATCCACCGCACCTTCCGTGCATTCGGCGGGCCAGTCATCATACCACGTCGCGAGCAGAATCGATTCTTCAGTGCGTCCTGGAACGTACCGCCAAATTTCCTCAGCTGTGAAACTCAACACGGGCGCAAGCCAACGCACCATTGCGTTGAGGATGTGGTGCATGGCGCTCTGTGCGGAAAGTCGTCCGCGGCTGAGGCGCGGCATCGTGTACAGCCGGTCCTTGATGACATCAAGATAAAATCCACCCATTTCAACAATGCAGAAGCGATGAATCTTCTGACAGATCAGATGAAACCGGTAGTTTTCATAAGCCTCGACGATTTCCTTCTGCAGTTTCATGGCGGTATGAACCGCCCATTGGTCCAGCGCAATCATCCGCGCCCACGGCATGCGCTCTGACACTTCAAAGCCGTCAAGATTGCCAACCAGAAATCGAGCCGTGTTGCGGATGCGACGGTAAGAATCCGTCGTGCGGGTGAGAATCTCTTTCGAAATCCCCATTTCGGCATCATATTCGGTGGATGACACCCAAAGCCGCAGTACATCCGCTCCCAGCGTATCGATGATTTCCTGCGGGTCGATCACATTGCCGATGGATTTCGACATTTTGCGACCTTTGCCATCGACCGTAAATCCGTGCGTCAGCACTGAACGATACGGTGCACTGCCGGTGATCGCGGTACTGACCAGCAGACTCGACTGAAACCAGCCGCGATGCTGATCGGAGCCCTCCAGATACATGCCTGCCGGATTGGTCATCTCATCCCGATGATTCAATACGCTGTAGTGCGTCGCACCAGAATCAAACCAGACATCAAGTACGTCCGTCACTTTGTCATAGCATTCACTATCCGCGCCAATGAACTCCGCCGAGTCCGTATCGAACCACCCATCAATTCCAGCCCGTTCAATCTTCTTCGCCACCCTTTCGAAGATCGCCAGCGTGTCGGGGTGCAGCTCGCCGGTTTCTTTGTGCGTAAACAGGGTAATCGGCGTCCCCCAGACCCGCTGCCGCGACAGACACCAGTCCGGTCGATTCCGTACCATGCCGTCGATTCTCGCCGCCCCCCAGTCCGGAATCCAATCGACAGCCTGGACGGCTTTCAGCGCGCGGTCGCGCAGCTCCTTGCGGTCCATGCTGATGAACCATTGCGGTGTGGCGCGGTAGAGAATGGGTGATTTGTGTCTCCAGCAGTGGGCGTAGCTGTGTTCCACGGTGGCGCTTGCTACAAGATGCCCGCGCGACTTCAACAGTTCAATCAGAATGGTGGTGCCTTCATCGATGAACCTGCCAGCCACGTGCGGCACATCGGGTAAAAAATGCCCCGTCGGCCCCACGGGGTTGTATATTTCAAGCCCATGTTCCTTGCCGAGAGCGAAGTCATCGTGCCCGTGACCCGGTGCGGTATGGACGAGCCCGGTGCCGGCATCAAGTGTGACATGCTCACTTGAGATCATCGGCACAGGCCGACTGTGTCCGTCGATCGGATGGGCGAACCGCAGGCCCAACAGCTCCTGGCCGGTGGTACTTCCGGCTACTTTGTACCCACCAATGCCATAACGTTCAAAACACGACTGAACCATTTCCGTCGCGACGATCAGATACTCATACCGGTCGGGCGCGATGGGTGACCTGAGCAGACTGTACTCAAAGGCTGAATGAATCGCAACCGCGCGGTTGGCTGGCAGCGTCCAAGGCGTCGTCGTCCATATCACGCAGCTCACCGCTGCATCGTCCGCAGCTGAACTCACCCCGAAGACATCAAGGACGGCGCGGCGGTCCGCGGCTTCCATCCGTACATCAACCGCCATCGACACCTTGTCGAAATATTCAACCTCCGCTTCCGCCAGTGCCGATGCGCAGTCAGCGCACCAATAAACCGTCATCAGGTCATGCATCATGTGTCCATTTTCCAGGATGCGGGCCAGCGCGCGAACCGTATTGGCCTCGGTTTTGAAGTTCATTGTGAGATAGGGATTGAACCAATCGCCAATCACCCCCATTCGAATGAACCCCTGCCGCTGTATGTCAATCTGGCGGGTTGCAAATTCGCGGCAGGCTTTGCGAAAGCCAGATGGATCGTTGCGGAATGCTTTTCGCCCCAACTTTTTTTCCACCTCGTGCTCGATGGGCAGTCCGTGGCAGTCCCAACCCGGTACGTAGGGCGAATCATAACCGGCCATGGTCTTCGATTTGACAATCACATCCTTCAGAATCTTGTTGACCGCGTGCCCGATGTGCAGGGCGCCATTGGCGTAGGGTGGTCCATCGTGCAGCACCCACTTTTCCTTCCCTTCTCCCGCATCTCGCAATTTCTGGTAGATGTCGATCTCGTTCCAGAATTTCAGAATGTCGGGTTCGCGCCTGGCCAGATTCGCGCGCATGGGGAATTCAGTTTTTGGAAGATTGATCGTGTGCTTGTAATGGGTCATGGATTAGTCCATTCAAGGAGGTGGAAATGGTTCAGTGCAGCCGTAGAACGAATTAGAGTCTCTCAAGTGGTGACTGAACGGAATATTTTAGTCTGAAATGGCAGGCAGACAAAGGGGTGCGTCATGATGCGAACCGGGAATGTTCACACTGGAAGTACTCCCGCGTCTGCAATATGTCCTGCTGAATCTGTTGACACATTTTTTCAATGGATGGGAACTTGATTTCGTCCCGTAGTTTTTTCTGAAAACGCACGCGGACCCGCTGCCCATAGAGGTTTGCATTGAAATCGAGCAGATGCACCTCAAGCACGGGTTGGGTACCACCAACAGTCGGCTTCGTTCCGAGACTGGCCGCCGCCGGCCAGGTTGCGTTGCCCGGCAGGTCCACCATGGCGGCGAAAATCCCGGCGACCGCAGGTTTTGGCACTTCGATTCGAACATTTGCAGTTGCGAAGCCCCAGTTTTTCGCATTCCCGTCACCGCGGATGACGCGGCCAGAAATTGAATAGTCGCGACCCAGCAGCTGATTGGCCTGGGCAATGTGTCCCATCTTCAGGCACTCGCGGATGCGGCTGCTGCTCACTCGTTCGCCGGCCATCTCAAGCGTCTGCATTCTTCCGACCTCAACGCCGTGACGAAGGCAGATCGAGTTCAGCATGGCAAAATTGCCGCGCCTGTTTCTGCCGAATCGAAAGTCATCGCCGACCACGATGTGCTTCACTCCAAGTTTTGCAATCAGCAGGTCTTCAACGAAGACTTCAGGTTCCGTATTCGCCAGTCGGTGATTGAAGCGAAGGCAGCAGAATCGGTCGACTTCCAGTTCCTGCATGGCTTCGAATTTTTCCCGCACGGTCATCAGGCGCGGCGGTGCCGCATCGGGTACGAAAAATTCCATTGGATGCGGCTCAAAACTCACGATCAGAACGGGTAAGCTCAGATGACGACCATGCTCGACCAGTGAACCGATGACCTGCTGATGGCCGGGATGCAGACCGTCGTAGTTGCCAACCGACGCGACACAGCCGTAGTGTCTGGCCGCAATGTTATGCTCGCCGCGTATGAACTCCACCTGATCGATCCGGGCTGTTATGGCCGTTGGTGCGATGCCGCCTTCTTCTTTGCGCCGTCTTTAGACTTTGTCTGCCCGTCAATGTCCGCCCAGTCGGGGTGGTTCTCCGCGATGACCTCGGCGAGCGGCCGGCGCTCGACAAAGCCCCCATCGTAGGAGTGAAAATGGTCAATGGTGAGCTCCGGGTGTTTCCAGCAGAAATATCCGTCGCCGGAATCAAAATCCAACAGCCAAAGTCCGCGCACCACCAGGCCCAGACGTTTCATTTTCGATATCCACTTACGCACCACCGCCTCGTATTCCTGTTCAACGGAAACGATTCGGGGGTCGCTCGGCAGCAGGTGGCGGAGACGGGCTTTCAGCTCTTCAAGGTCCTGGTGAGATCTGGCGGTGATCGGTTTGACCATTTTCAGGGTTTCCCGCGCTTCACTGAGCGTGAAACAGCGTGGCGCATCGGAAAATCCGATCCGAATGATATGGGTTTCCTTGTCCTGCAGATTGGTCATCGCGCGATCAGCTGTCTCGGTCGAATGCCGGCGGCGAGCAGACATGCGCCATAGATGAGCGCACCCGTCAGAATATAACCGAACAATAAAAGAAGACTCATCAGATTACTGTTTTCTATCCATACATCCAGTGGGGGAACGATATGTTCAGCCAGAACATACCCCATTATAAGTGTCGCCACTGAGACTCTGATTAGGAACGGCAGCCAATCACGTCGAAATTCAAACACGCGATCCCTGACCAGCCACAGAAGCAGCAGACCGGCATTCACAAAGGCGGCCAGGGAAGTGGCGGCGGCGAGGCCGACATGCTGCAGCGGAAATACCAGGGCGATTGCCGCGATGGCATTGACGACCATCGCCACAACTCCCGCTTTCACCGGCCGCCTGGTGTCGTTTCGGGAGAAAAATCCAGGTGCCAGCGTCCGAACCGCAACCAGTGCCGTCAGCCCGATTGAAAACGCCACGAGCGCACGCGCCGACATGATGACATCGGTTTTGGTGAATTCGCCATGATGGAACAGCGTCTCCACCATCGGTTCAGACAACACGATCAGGCCGGCGGTAGCCGGCAGTGAGATCAGAAGGCACCAGCGCAGTCCCCAGTCCAGCAGTTTCGAGAACTCTTTTCGCTCCATCTGAGCATGCTCTTTTGACAGCCGCGGCAATAAGACCGAACCCAGCGCGACGCCAAAAACCCCGAGCGGAAACTCCATCAGCCGATCGGAATAATAGAGCCATGAGACACTCCCCGTAACCAGGAACGACGCGATCAGCGTATTCACAATCAGATTGAGCTGCGCGACGGATGCGCCAAATACTGCCGGCAGCATCAGTTGATAGACCTCTTTCGCGGCCCGCTCTGCCACTCCACTCTGTTTACGCTTCAGTTTTGGACGGGGGATGGCCATTTCCCTCTTGAGAAATGGAAACTGAAACAGCAGCTGAATCACACCGGCGGCGAACACTCCGATTGAAATGGCAATGGCGACATTGCCGACAGCGCGCGTTACCCAAAGTGCCGCGACGATGAGGACGACGTTCAGCAGAATTGGGGTGGCGGCCGGTGCGGCAAAGCGTCCGTGGGTATTCAGTATCGCCGCACTCAGCGCGACCAGGCAGATGAATAGTACGTAAGGAAATGTGATTCGAAGGCAGTCGACGGTCAGTTGGAATTTATCTGCATCGGCGCGAAATCCCGGTACCAGCGCTGAAATGAACAGCGGGGACAGCACAACGCCGATGACGGTCAGCATGACAAGCGCCAGTGTCAGTCGGCCACTCACAATGTCCACAAAAGCACGCACTTCGCCTGCATTGGCCGACAGTCTCTGCTGGGTGTAAACCGGTACGAATGCCGCGGAAAAGGCGCCTTCACCAAATATCCGGCGAAAAAAATTGGGAATTCTGAAGGCGACGAAAAAAGCATCCGCAACCAGCGTGCTGCCCATCAGTTGCGCAAACAGGATGTCGCGGACTAGGCCGGTTATTCGCGAGATAACCGTCATGGACCCGAAAGCGGCAGTTGATCGCAGCAGTATTTTCGTGCCGCGTGCCGTGTCAGACGGGTGGAAAGGGCGATGATCAGTCATGCGTCTCACCGCAGATGGTGAATATCTGCTCCATGAACTCCCGCTGACCGCCATAACTTGGATGACGGACGGGTAACACCGGGCGTTGTCCGTTTATCTGATTGACCACCGCGGCCGCGTCTTTGCCAATTGGCAGAATTTTCGCGGGACGCAGGAGATCGATCAGTTCAACCAGCAGATCGGTGCCCACTTCGCGTTCGCTTGCGTTGTGAGCGCGATTGGAAAAGGTGCGGCCGCGGTGAAATGGGTGGAGTGGGAAAACGTTCCAGAGAAATACGCGGTCATTGATGCGGCTGAGGGCGTTCCAGATGACGGTTGCCGTTCGTTCCAGAACCATATCGCCCTCAGTGGGTCGCTGTAGGGCAACGTTCCACCGTCGCGCATGGGATTCAAGGTGCGGATCATCGGTAAAAGCCAAGCCAGTTCGACGTCCGCCCCGATAACCCAGGTCGCGGCCGACCCAGATCGAATCAAGTGGTGCGGTGGTCGCACGTACGATTATCTTGTGCAGTACGGTGGCCCGAAGTTTCGGCGCGTCTGCAAGGTCGAATTCTGAACAGCGCTCGGAGTAGGGATTGAACGCGCAATCGAACCGTATGGCCTGCAACTGATCGATAAATTCTTTGGGACTCACGGTACCGAGGACTCATAGTTGAAAGTTACCAGCAAATGATGCGATAATATAGGGGCTTGGTCGGCGATATTTCTGAATACCGAACCATTCCCATTGACATCGGGCGTTAAAAACGGCATGTGTTTTTACGCTTTATATTGAATACCAACCTAAAGATAAGGAAAATATTACTTTGGCAAATTCTCCTCAAGCCCGTAAACGGGCCAGACAGAATGTAAAACACCGGGCGCGGAACATGAGTGAACGGGCCACAGTCCGAACATACATCAAGAAATTTTACAAGGCGCTGGAATCCAATGATCTAGAAGTGGCGCAGGAAGCGTTTCGTACCGCGAGCTCAAGAATTGATCGAAGTGCACGAAAAGGACTGCAGCACAGGAACAAAGCCGCACGGCTCAAAAGCCGAATGAACGCGAAACTGAAGGCGATAGCGGGATCGTCCTAGTTGCCGTAAATCAACTTTGGCAGCCACCGCACCCGCAGTGGAACGCGATGATCAGATTTCGTCCGGCCTGCCGCTGTATCATGAACTGAATCATACCAACATAAATAGTGTCTGCCAGAAAACCCCCATTTTCGCATGAAATGTCCGGTGATGTTGATTTTCTGAAGCCTCGAATCGAGAAGAAAATGGATGGCTGAGGGTTTGGGGAGAGAAGATTTCTGAACATTCGGCCGTTTTGCACCGATTGGCACGCTTTTTCCGTCAGTCGGGCGGCGAATGCCGAATTCGGCCCATAGGTCTCCATCCAGTCCCTCTGGCGAGACCGGTTCAACACCTCTTTTGACCAGCCGCCGCCGTCAGGCGGCACGCTTCAGCTTCCGCCGCTCCCGCGCCCGCAACTCGTCGCGCACCATCACCCCATACCGATGCACGTTGTAAGCCAGCACCGACCGCGCCACCGTGCGCGCAAAGCCCGCCGCACCATGACTGCGCACCCGCACCAGACCCCGATGCCGCAGACTGTTGATCGCCGACTCCACCGCCGGATGCTGACGACGCGACTCGCGGAACCACTCCTGCTCCTCCCGCTCCCGCACCGCCTGCGAACGCCGTCCCTTGACCGGCAGCACGCAGTAAGTCAGCAGCTCCTGCAACTGCCGCTGCACCGCCGGACTGTGAAAGCCGCGGTCGAAACTGCATTTCTCCAACTGCGGATGACGCCGCAGCGTCTCCTTGATCACCGGCACCGCATGGTCCACATCACCGCCCTCCCACATCACCTTCTGAGACAGGATCAGCTGATGCTGATCCTCGACGATGCACACCGGCACCCCCAACTCCACCGCCACCCCCGCTTTGCCCTTGACGATCCATCGGGTGTGCGGCTCGAACACCGAAAAGATCTTCTCCGAGTGCGGAATCTGCTCGCCGCGCTGCAGCCGCCGCACCACCTGAGCCGACAGCTTCTCGGCGTAGCCGAGGAACGTGACCACCTCGTCCAGCAGCGCACCCGACACCCCCTGCCGCATCAGCTGATCCCGCGTCTCGCAGACCCGTGACACCACCCCGTCGCACCACCTCAGATACTTTTCCAAAGCCGCCGGGTCCGCCTTCGCCTGCTTCGCCTGGCGGATGCCGTTGTACAGCCCGCGCAGCTTTCGCTGCAGATGTTCGTACTGCCGCCACCCGGACACCTGATGACACGCCTGCGCCTGATGCATCAGACCCAGCAGCCGGCGCACCGCATCACTCAGCAGCCCGGTGTCGGTCGGGTAATGCACGTCCGTCTGCGCCACGAACGAATCGCAGCGGCCTTCCAACGCCTCGCCCGGCTGATGACCCGCTCGCCGGTGCGCCGCCTCCACCACCAGCTGCGACACCTGGTCCAGCAGTTCCGCACTGAACAGATTCACATTGTCCATCACCTGCTGTAGCGTGTACGGCGGCTCCATCCATGAGCCATGACCCATCATCAGCTGCAGTTTATTATGGTTGGCCACCAGATCATGCAGCCGATCAAAATCGCAGTTCAACGCCTGCTTGACCATCGCCATCACCAGTCCCGACCACAGCGCCATGCCCGGGCGACCGTTGTTCAGGTCCACCCCCGGCAGCGCCTCCGTCTCCAGCAGCGCGAACAGCCGCTCTCTCACCTGCGGGTCGCTGTACAGCGCCTGCAGACCCAGCAGCACCGCCGGCATGTCGTCGCGCGAGTTGTGATCGATCTCAATGGCCATGATGTCGATGCCACCCAGTTCGAGATTCGGGTTGATGATGTCTCTCATTGCTTGTCTGCCTGGCGAAGATTGGGTGAAAAGTCGGCGAATCGGCTGAAATCGCCCCTTTTTCAGGGCAAAAGGCCAATTCTTCGTTCATAATTATACGATATTATTCACATGATATCAGATAATTATCTCACTTTTTCGAGTTTTCTTGCAGACACTAAATATTACTTTGGTCCCATTACGGGATCACTCCCTTTATGTAAAAGGCAGACAGTGCGACCGGCGGCTACAGCCACGCAGTCAGTTGATTGGCTGCAACCACAATAACGAACCCAGTCAGATTGAACTGCAGTTGATCAACAAGTCGGACGCGTATCGGAACGATGTTCAACACGACAGGACGATTCACCGCCAGGTCCAGCAGCAATTGCGGCCAGCATGGTTGACGTACTCATGCCGTGAGAAAACGGCACCAAAAAAGTTGGCTGCCGTCACCCACACCATGATCAGCGCGGTGATTTTCAGGATCTGGATGAGTGCGTTGGACAGATTCTCCCAAATGAACGGGTGATAGACAAGTGCCAGAAACAGGGAGCACGTGACGTTGATCCTCAAACCAAGCGATCTGCAGCTGTTGGCAAGCGAACTCTGGGGCGAGTGTCAGGAGAGAATGGGCACCCAACTTCTTACGCTCGATCTGTCGCAGAAATTCCTGGAGGGAATTGGGAGGGAACTTGTTTCGACGCGAGCGGTGTCGGGATGATGGACGTATCTGCCATGGAATCGGAGAAGTTGAACCATCATTGGGCCGTCACCGCCATCGGCATTGATGATCGGAAACGTGTCGACGAACTTGTGCGCCAGCGCTTGGCCACCCGATCAGTTCTACATTCAGGGAGGATGCAGGCGATGGATGAATCATTATTGGAGCGCGTGGCTTTCGCCTTCGAGCTCGCCGCAATAGAAGGGCTTGAGGAACTGACTCAGCCGACCGGAGACAATCAGATTCTGCGGGACCAAGCGGTGGCCGCTTCGCGCCGTGCTTTTGACATCCGTCGGCACCTTCCAGTTCCAAATGAGACACTTGATCGTCTGTTTTTCATCCTGCAGCTTTCCGCAATGGCCTGTTGTGGCGACCGCTGCGCCGACCTGCAGCGTTGGTACCAGGAACAGAGTGATTCGATTGGCTTACCCAGCGTCGCGACCGTAAATTGGGATCACAGGATTCTGTATCGGTTATTTGACTGTTGGGTCCGCTTGTTTCGTAAGCAAAGTAGGGATGATGCAGACCGCATCCGTGGAGCTGTCGCCGGATTGCGTAACGATCAGGCAGAATGCGAAGACCATATTTTCGACAACGGTACTCAGGATTTAAACCGAGATTCCGCGCTACGGCTGGTCGCTCTCCATAACTGGGCGAAGGCGACCGAGACGCTTGCGAGTTATATTCTGCAGGGACAGCCGAGCAATCCATTCAGCGTGCTGGACAAGCACTTTGATGCGGGTATCAGCGCGGCTGCCGCGTCTGGAGACATGCATTATGATATGATTTTAAGGTGGCTGCATGCGACGGCACGCATCATGGCAACGAATTCTCGGTGATGGACGGTGCGGGCGGTCAACTCGCATACCTCCAAGGCGCGGGTGCCGTTTTGCTGACAGAGTAAAATGTTGAGCGTCAATGAACGGGTGGCAATATTTGCATTTCAAGTGCCAGAAAATGCGCATATACAATCCAAATTGACTCGATTTTCCAGGCATCTTGTTTTTCAGACTGCGCCTGCCCCCTAGGATCATATGACAAAGATGGTAGACTGTTCGTGTGAGTGGGATGATGAAATTTGGGAGTGTTTCCGACGTTCAGAGATTAAGAGTTCCAACGTATCATGTGTAATCCCAATAGAAACGATCTGCGTGAGCGGGTAAGAAAAATCAGTGCCATCCCTATGGAGGAAAAGTTTATTGACTGCGTTTGTCTTTGTCTGTACCGAAGCTGTCTGAAGAGTATTGAAAAGAGATTGACTTCATACCAGGGAGGGACGCGGTTATGAGCGTACCCGATAGGGCGATGGAAGCATTGAACAGTCATTGGGCCGTCAGCCTCCTCAGCACCGAGGATCGCAGGCGAGTCGACAAACTTGTCCGCCGGCGGCAGAAACAGCTGGAGAAATCTGATCAGGTCGGTACGCCCTTCGTGTGGAAATCGGAGCATGAAACGCTGCTGCAGCAGGCGACAATACTTTATGAAGTCGCCGCAAGTGAGGCTCTTGATGAGCTGAGGCGTCCGACCAAAGAGAATCAGGAATTACGGGATCAAGTGCTGGCGGCATCGTTCCGGGTCTTTGACATCCGTCGACACCTGCCCGTACCCTGCGAAACTCTTCATCGTCTATTCTTCGTACTGCAGTTCTCTGCAACCGCCTATTGCGGAGGCCGTCAGTTGGAACTGCCGCTATGGTATCGGCAACAGAGTGAAGCGATTAAAGTACCCGTCATGAAGGATGAGGAGCGGGAGCACAGGCTGCTGTTTCGACTGTTCGACTGCTGGATGCGGTTGTTTCAGAATCCAAGTAGTGACGACTTCGATCAGATTCGTAAGATCATCGCTGATTTCAACAGTGATCTGGGATTAAAGCGACCCCATTGCATGGAAAACATCTCGCAGGAAGAGGTATTGACTCCTGAAATGGCTTTACTGCTGGTGGGACTCGCCAACTGGGCGGCGGCGACCGAACTGCTTGCGAATTATATTCAGCGCGGAGAACCGAGCGATCCGCTGAGCACACTGCACGAGTACTTTGAGAAAGGCCTGGATGCCACGTCGGAATCGGGAGATTTCGAGTACGAATTGGCGATTCGATGGCTGCGTGCGGCGGCGCACATCATGGTAACGAGTTCATCGTGGTGGACAAAATAGACGGCCGCTGGTGATCAAGCATCGGGATGCGCCATAACCCAGGCATGGATTCTGCTGAAATATTTCGCTTCGATCTCTGGAACCCTGTGAGAGTCGAAGGGGATGTCAGCGCCCGCCAAATGGTGGCCGCAGACCTGCTCAGCGCATTGTTACCAATTCTTCCGAGGCGGTTGGATGAATGGCGACGGTCTTGTCAAAATCCCGTTTTCTCGCCCCCATCTTCACGGCAACGGAAAACCCTTGAATGATCTCGTCGGCGAAATCCCCGACGATGTGACAGCCGATTACTTTCTCATCGGCTCCAGTTGTGATCAGCTTCATGAGGGTTGGTGATTTTCGCTCGGTCACTTGGTAGTACATGTTCTTGAACTCGCTGGTATAGATCTTCACGTCATCACCATATTTGTCCCGCGCCGCCGACTCACTGAGTCCCACCGTACCAATTGGCGGATGGCTGAAGATGACTGACGGTATGTTCTCATAATCCAAATAAGCCCCGCTTTGCCCACCAAACAATCGATCGGCGAGTCGACGGCCAGCAGCGATGGCGACAGGCGTCAGCGCGACTCGGCCGGTTACGTCACCGACCGCGTAGACATTCTCATTCGAGGTTGCCTGATACATGTCTGTCTCAATGAATCCCCTCGCACTGACGGCGACATTCGCCACCTGAAGATTCAGTTCATGGGTTCTGGGTGCGCGGCCGATGGCAAAGATGAATTCATCAACCCCATCAATTGCGGGTGCCTGACTGAGTTCTACGCGCAGAGTCGAACCTTCCTTTTTGATTGCGGTTGTCGAATTGTGCAAAATGAATCGTACGCCGCTACGCTCCATTTCGTTCATTACAACTGTGGTTAGGGACGAATCAAAGCCCCGGAGCAGCTGGTTTTTTCTGAGCACCATGATGACTTCACTGCCAAGTGATCGCAACACGCCCGCGAACTCAGCTGCGATATACCCGGCGCCCACAATGACGACCTTGCCTGGCAGTCGTTCCATCTCGAAAAATCCGTCACTGGTCATCGCCAACTCGGCACCGGGAATGGGCGGGACGATTGGCTCACTGCCGCTTGCAATCAGGATGTGCGACGATTCTAGAACATCTCCATTGACTTGAACGGTGTACGGAGATGAGAAGCGAGCTTGACCATGAATATAAGCGACATTGGAGTTTTCGAGATTGCGCCGATAGACGCCGTTCAACCTCGAAATATACGCATCGCGGGCTCGTTTGATTCTGTTCCAGTCGAAACCACTGATCTCAACGTCAAATCCGTAGTCTGGTGCATCATGCAGCGTTTCGGCAATGCGCGAGGTGGTCCACATGACTTTTTTGGGTACGCAGCCGACGTTGACGCAGGTGCCGCCAATTTTGTGACTTTCAATGACGGCGCAGTCCGCGCCGTACTCGGCCGCACGCCGCGCCGCGGCCAAACCACCGCTGCCACCACCGATGACTATCATGTCATATCGTCTGTTCATCATTGCTCCTGTAATGCTCTTAATTCTTCATCAGCTATTGTGTTTGGGGAAGGTATAGTTGGTTGGCTACGAACCGGATTCGATGAGCAGGCGCGCGTTGCCACCAGCCGCAGTCGTATCAATGCAGAGCGTTTTCTCTGTCACAAACTGCCAGGGAGCCCAGCTGTCTGAGACGAACTGCACAATGGGTCCGTCCAAATCTGCCAGATCTCGCCGGAGCGCAGCTGCCAGATTGCGGTCAAGGTGCTCAAATGCGATACCGGCGAGGGATGGGCATGAAGCGAGACTTTCGATATCGGGTAGCAGCGGACTGACGGTGACTGGCAGTTCGGCCGCCATCAGGTCTGCTGTCAGTCTGGAGTCAACACCGACTGCCAGAACCGCATTCCCACCTGCCAGTGCCTGAATGACATGTCGTGAAGAACCGATGCAGACAAATACGCCCTTCGGCTGGAAATAGAGGCGATTGCTCTCACCGGTCGGTCCGTCCAGGTCCACCGGTGAACAGGTGATCTCAATGGTCTCCCTGAGTGTCGGAAGGAGAGTCTCGAAGTTGCGAATGGCTTTTTCGAGCGCGGGTCCCCGATCATCTCGCATACCCCAATGAGACTGCAAGTTCGCAAGCTGTGCAAGTTTTTCCCGCACATCACCACGAGGATGGGGTTCAAGACTGAAGTCGGTACCTGAACCGTTGCGAAACTGTCGAAGGTTTGCCGTGTAATTCGGTCCGCCGGCCTTGGGACCGGTTCCTGAAAGACCTCTGCCGCCAAAGGGTTGGCATCCCACCACCGCACCGATCTGGTTGCGGTTGACATAAATGTTGCCAATTTTCATGGCAGCCGTGACCTGCTGTACCCGTTGGTCAATACGCGAATGCAATCCAAAAGTAAGTCCGTAGCCCGACCCGTTGATCGCCTCTATGACGTCGGGCAGATCCTGAGCGCGATAACTGGCGAAATGTAACACGGGGCCGAAGACTTCACTGGACAGCTGCTCGATTCCGGATACTTCAAATACGCATGGGGCCACGAAATGCCCAGTCAGATCATTCGCAAGACGTGGCTGATGGCACAATAAGCCTCGCGCTTTCATTCGCCTGATGTGGTCATTGATCATACGCTTCGCCTGCGCGTCGATTACGGGCCCCACATCAGTTGCCAAATCCCATGGATCACCGACAGTTAAAACCTCCATTCCACCGAATAGCATGTCGCAGACCCGATCTTTCATTTCTTCCTGTATATAGAGCATGCGAAGGGCCGAGCAGCGCTGACCGGCACTCTGAAAAGCAGAGACGAGAATATCCCGGACCGCCTGCTCGGGTAGGGCGGTTGAATCAACGATCATTGCATTCAGTCCGCCAGTTTCAGCAACCAGTTTGCCCAGGGGATTACCTTGCGCCGCCATTGTGCGATGAATCGATCGGGCGGCTTCGACAGAGCCTGTGAAATTGACTCCGGCAATGCGCGGGTCGGCGACCAAACGGGCGCCGATGGTTTCACCCAATCCCAAAGCGGTGGTACATGCGGTTTTCGGAAGCCCGGCCTGGTACATCAGCTCAAGGGCTCTGGCGGCGGTCAGCGATGACTGTTCAGCCGGTTTGGCAATCACTGAGTTTCCAGCCGCCAGTGCGCCGGCGATCTGTCCGGTAAATATCGCCAGCGGAAAATTCCAGGGTGAAATGCATACAATCACACCGCGAGCTCGGCTTTGCTGCGACATTGTCTCAAGGCGGCCGGCTTCATTCGCGTAGTAGCGACAAAAATCAACCGCCTCTCTCACCTCAGACAGCGCATCGGCGATCGTCTTGCCGGTTTCCCGAACCATCAAGGCGATCAATTCGATTTTATTTTTCTCGTACTCGTCAGCCACTCGGCGCAGACAGGCGGCCCGCTCATCGGCAGGGGTCCGCCGCCACACCTCAAATCCATCGATTGCGTCTGAAATCAGGTGTGGTATCCATTCGGGTGGGGTGTGGCGTACCGTACCGACCGGACAGTCAGGCCTAGTTGGACTGTACCGGGTTTCGAATGCCGATGGTGACCCGCCATCTTGAGTAGAGGGTATGCCTGTCCAACTCTGCTCAGCAAACTCAGCCAGCGCGGTTTTGAGTTGAATGGACTCCGACTCACTTTCCAGGTCCAGTCCCTGGGAGTTCCGGCGAGCCTCACCATAGATCCATTCCGGCAACGGTACAGCTTCATTTCGGATCGAGTTGATGCTGCGTTTCGACTGCTTGATGGGATCCGATACGATTTGGTGAATCGGTGTTCGTTCATCCATGAGTTGGTTGATGAAAGAGCTGTTCGCGCCATTTTCCAGGATGCGTCTGACAAGGTAGGCGAGCAGGTCTTCGTGCGCACCAACGGGTGCGTAAATTCGGCACCTGCATTCGAATTTTTGCCTGATCTGTTCATAGACTTCATCACCCATCCCGTGCAGGCGCTGAAACTCGAATTCGCTGTCCTCTGATGCCATTTCGAGAACGCAGCGAATGGTGTGAAGATTGTGAGTCGCAAATTGGGGATAAATCCAGTCATTCAGTTCAAAAAGCCGCTGGGCGCAGGCCAGGTAGGAAAGATCTGTTGACCGTTTGCGGGTGAATACCGGATAATCTGTAAGGCCCAGCACCTGCGCGCGTTTAATTTCGGTATCCCAGTAGGCGCCCTTGACTAGGCGCAGCTGGACTTTATGCCGCGTTGTCCGCGCCAGCGCGTAGGTCCATTCGATGATCGGCAGTGCACGCTGCCCATAAGCTTGAACGACGATGCCAAATCCATCCCACGGCTGAAGTTCGGGATGGGCTAGGACCCGTTCAATAACGTCAAGTGCCAGGTCCAGCCGCTCGGATTCCTCTGCATCAATGTTGAACCCCATGTTGGCTGTTCTGGCGAGTCGCGTGAGCTCCAGAGTTGAGGCAACGAGATCGTCCAAAACAAGCGGTCGCTGCCGGGTCTGGCAGCGCGGGTGAATGGCTGACAGTTTGACGGATATGCCGGGGTTATCTCTCACATCATCGGCCTGACATTGTGTGGCCAGATATTTGATGGCCTGGACGTAAGCATCTCTGTAGCGTCTGGCATCTTTCCAGGTGAGTGCGGATTCGCCGAGCATGTCAAAGGAGTAGCGGTAACCCCGTTTGACGAATTCGCGTCCTCGCCATTCAGCAGACTGAATGTCGGTACCGAGTATGAACTGATCGGCAATCAGTTTAATGGCCTTGGCGACGGCGATGCGCACCACGGGCTCACCGAGCCGCTTGAGAACGCGTCGCATGGTGTCTGCGATATCGTGACCTGTGTCGTCGGTGAGAATTTTTCCGGTCAGCATCAGCGCCCAGCTGGAGGCGTTCACCAGAGAGGATGACGAATGCCCGAGATGGCGTCCCCAGTCCGCCGCCACCAGCTTGTCGCTGATCAGCGCATCAATCGTCTCGGCATCCGGTACTCGCAGCAGCGCTTCCGCCAGGCACATCAGCGCGATGCCTTCGTCGGTGGTTAGGCCGTATTCGACCAGGAAAGGTGACATCAGCCCGGAAGACTGCTGTAGCCGCACGCTCTGCGCCATCTCCGCCGCATCACGGCTGACCCGGTTGCGTCGTGTGGAGTCGATACGAAGCTGTCCGAGCAGCGACTTGACAATTTCCGCTTCGGGTGCGAGCTGATGCTGACGGATCCGGTTTCGGTACGGTTGAAGTTCGGGATGCACCTTTCTTTCACCAATTGCAGATCAGGTGGAAAAGCGAACGCGAAGAATTTCGCCATCCTGTGGCTGATATGTTTTTCCCTCTATACGCAGTCTGCCTGCTTTTTTGACCGCCTGTTCACTGCCCGCAGCGACGAGATCTTCCCACGAGATCACTTCGACCCGAACAAAGCCTTTTTCCATATCGGTATGGATGAGCCCGGCCGCCTGTCTGGCCGTTGTGCCCGATGGGATGGTCCAGGCTCGCACTTCATTGTCATTGAACGTATAAAACGTGTTGAGATCAAGTGCTGAATAGGCCGCTTGTACAACTCGGTCGATAGCGGATCGATCATGGCCCATTTCGTCGCGGAAAGACTGCTGATCTTCTTCCGGCATCATCGCAAGTTCCGATTCGAGCGCCGCGCAGATGGCGACGGCTGGTACTGAGCCGCGCTGGATTTCGGGCCCTGTCAAGTCGCGGGGCTGCCGGTTCTCATCAATATTCAAGACATAAAATTTGGGTTTGCTGGTCAGCAGGTGAAGCGGTTGAACAATTGCCGTCTGCTCGGGAGTGAAGTCGGCCGCGTCAATCGGTTCCGCTCGTTCCAGCGACAGTTTGATTTTCGACAGCAGGTCAGCCGCGGCACCTTCGCTTTTGTCGCCGATGCGCGCCCGTCTGCCCGCTCTGTCCAGCGCTTTGGTGACCGTCGCGTGGTCAGCCAGAATCAACTCAAGGTCGACCAGCTCCACATCGGCCTGCCAGTTTGATCGGCCATCAAAACATCCAACAACATGGGCGATCACATCCATCTCCCGAATGTAAGACAGAAACTGATTGCCCAGTCCTTCACCTCGAGATGCGCCTTCGACTAGACCGGCTATGTCGACGAAGTGAAGCGTCACCGGAATTAAATTGTCAATCCCAATCACTTTGCCAATTGCCTGCAGGCGCGGGTCCGGGACCGCAGCGTTGCCGGTATTTGGCTCAATCGTGCAGAAGGGAAAACTCTCGGCTGGAACGTTGGAATGTGTGAGGGCGTTAAACAGCGTCGATTTGCCGGCATTGGGCATCCCGATTAGTCCACACCGAACGGTCATCAGTCAGCCGGGTCAATCAAGTGGATAATATCTCATTGACATCCTGATGCCTGCGGCGGCGGTGCAGGTCCGTCATCACTTTTTCGAGATTGCCGGTCAGTAGCTCAGGCAACGCGTCGACCGCATCTTCCATCGCCTGATCAATCAGCAGTTGATCGGTTTTGGATGGATTACTGAGCACATAGGAGATCAAGTTCGTTCTTTGTTGCGGTCGTCCGATGCCGAGGCGAAGGCGCAGAAATGCCGGTGAACCGTTGTGGGCGATGATATCACTGACGCCATTGTGACCGCCGTCCCCTCCACTTCTCCTGACGCGGATGCTGCCAACGGGCAAGTCGAGGTCGTCATAGACGACGACCGCGGCGGTCGAATCGATTCCGTAGTATCGGGTTACCCGATTGAATGCACTGCCGCTTCGATTCATAAACGTCATCGGCCGCACCAGCCAGACCTGTACCCCGCCGATGCTGATGCGTCCCAGCTCGGATTGGAACCGCGCATTGAATCTCAGTTGACCGTCGTGTTCCGCCGCGACTCTTTCGACGAACCGAAAGCCACAGTTATGACGGGTATTGCGGTACTGCGATCCTGGGTTGCCAAGACCGAAAATTGCGCGCGTTTCAGTCACAGCTCACCTTGGTCATTACAATAGCGATCAATATCGCAAGATGCCGCTCTGAAAATTCAGTTGGCTGTTGGGTTGAATGGGCCGTTTTACTGTTCGCTTTCTTCGGATTCCTGACCGGTCGCATCCACATCCAGCATTTCATCCGCATCCAGTTCATCCGCTTCCTCGGCCGCTGAAATCCTAGAAGGCGTTATCGAAGCGACGGCATAGTCATCGCTATCGTGTAGGATTGCCGTCAGTTCAACACCTGCCGGCAGCTGAATGTCTGACAGATGGACTGAGCTGTTGATTTCAAGAGCGCTGACATCAACAATCAGATACTCCGGCAGGTCTTTCGGTAGACACTGAACTTCAATATCGTTGATCAATCGGGTGAGTATGCCGCCAGACATCTTGATGCCGGGCGCGATATCATCGCCTTCAAAATGAAGCGGCACGCGCAGAGTGATCAGTTCAGTCGCTTTAACCCTTTGCAGATCAATGTGCATAATCTGTGGTTTATGGGGATGCATTTGAATTTCGCGAAGAATCGTACCCTGTTTCTTTCCATTCTCCCTGACATCGATGATGGCGGAGTGAAACGCTTCGATTTCAAGATTGTGGATCAGGCTGTTGTGATCGGTGGAGTAGTGTGCGTTGTCCTTTCCTGCGCCATAGACGACGACCGGTACTCGTCCCTGACGCCTCAGCCGGCGGCTGGTTGAGGAGCCAAACTCTTCGCGTGGCTCAATTTGAATTGAAAAATTGGTACTCATTTCGGTGTTGCCCTCCTGGGCGATTGATCGCGGAATCGGTCAGTCGACGAAGATTGAGCTCACGGAGTCGCCGATTGATATTCGGCGCATGGCCTCACCGACCAACTGAGAAACATCAAGCTGGCGAATTTTATTGCAATTGCGCGCCTGATCGGTCAGTTTAATTGTATTACAGACGACCAATTCATCCAAGTCCGAATCGTTGACTCGATCAATTGCCCGACCCGACAGAACCGGGTGCGTGCAATAAGCCATAACGGCGCGTGCGCCTCGCATTTTCAGAGCGGTGGCGGCCTGGCAGAGCGTATTGGCGGTATCGACGATATCGTCGATAAAGACACAGGTACGTTTGTCAATGTTACCGATGACATTCATCACCTCGGCGTAATTTGGCCGCGGCCGCCGTTTGTCGATGATTGCAAACTGCGCTTCGAGCTGTTCTGCAATGGATCGCGCGCGCACGACTGCACCGACGTCCGGTGCGCAGATCGTAAGTTTCTTGGCTCGCTGTTTCCAAATGTCGCCAATAATGACGGGTCTTGCGTACACGTTGTCGGTCGGAATATCGAAAAATCCCTGAATCTGGTCGGCGTGCAAGTCCATAGTCAGTACGCGGTCAGCTCCGGCCCTGTCGATCAGGGAGGCGACCAGCTTCGCGGTAATGGGTACTCTGGAGTTCCGCGGTCGGCGATCCTGGCGGGCATAGCCCAAGTAAGGAATGACCGAGGTAATCCGATTGGCGGAGGATCGTTTAGCGGCATCGATCATGACCAGCAGTTCCATGAGGTTGTCATTGGTCGGCTCGCAGGTTGGCTGAACGATAAAGACATCCATGTTGCGGATGTTCTCGCCGATTTCGACGGAAATTTCTCCATCGCTGAAGCGACCGACAGTGGCATTGCCCAGCGGGACGGACAGATAGTCCGCGATTCGGTTGGCAAGTTCCCGATTGGCATTGCCAGCCAGGATCATCATGTTCTCAATCATGGAACGGTGGCTTCGATCGGCGTTTCAGACGATGTCGAACTCTCGTAATGGCTGTACGTAATACGAATGAATTCAGTTGACTGGGGTGCCAGGATTCGAACCTGGGAGTGCCGGAGTCAAAGTCCGGTGCCTTACCACTTGGCTACACCCCAATAAAAATGGGTCAGGTATCGATATTTCGAGGTGATAGATTGTTCTGATGCAATCCAAGCGCATGATGGTCATGACGGTAACTGAACACAGCATTTTATTGCTTATGATGTGATTATTTTAACAAATGTCAATGGCTGATTTGATTGTCCCATATTTTGATGGTTGTTGTGATTGTTGCCTGACGAATTGCCCGACGGTTGAAAAATGAGAAACAGGGTTTGATTCTGTCTGATGCGCTTTGCGGCCTGAGAACATGAACTTCTGCCCTTTTTAAAACGAAAATCTTGCGCTTTAGCTGTCCAATGAATCCGGTTCTTTTTATTTCCGAGTGATGTTTAAGTTGCGACGAAGATTCGTGCTTGAATTCTCGGTTGAGTGGATGTCAGGTTTAGATGAATGCCTTTCAGTCAGATGATAGGTGGCCAACCAATGCCGAAGATTTTTTGTTAAGAATATGATCTGAGCCAGTGCCAGCGGAGATATCCTTGTCACGTCATTGCTTCGGAGACAGTCATCGACTGACTGCTTCAATCTTTCGAGCGGGTGATTTCGACGATGTGGTTGCGTTGTCAATCAAAGATTAATGAACTCTGACGAAATCTGCATAGTCGGACCGCCAATTGATTTCAGGGCGAAGGTGCGGAATCATAGGGTTCATTCTGCTCTGAAATGAGCGAACAGCTACCGAGATACTGACTCAGGCATCGGTTTCAGACCATGGTCTTAGCCTTAGATTGGTATCTGAATCGAAGATCAGGAGATTTTCAATGAATCGCTACGGTTTCGAATTGACCATTCCTGACTTCCATTTCACGGTAGCTGCCAGATGGTTCGCCGCCGTCGATCAGTTCCAATGAAGTGGCGCCCACATAGTTCACCTGACCACCATCCGCAAGAATCTTCATCGCCCTCACCAGCTCTCCGGGCCCTATCTTTACGCCAGGTTCGTTGGCCACCCGTTCGATATGACTTTTGAAAATGGCGCTGTCCGAAGAACCGGCAGACTGCATGGCCAAGAGAACTAGAGCGGTCGCATCATAAGTTTCCGCAACAAAGGCGCCTGAGGCATCAAAATCATGGTTGCTTGCGAGTTGAATCAAAATTTTACGGCCTTGAGTGTCGGCCCCAGGAATGGTGCCGAAGGAGCCGCTGATCGCATTACCAAAGTGATCGGTGATGGTGTTCCCGACCATACCATCGGGGAACATGAATGTATCGAAGGCATTGTTGTCGAGTGAACGTTGCACGATTTCCTTCCCACCGTGATCTGGATAGCTGAATAGGGTCAGCAGTTCGCCACCGGCCGCGGCGAGTTCATCCGCTTCCGATGAATAGTTGGATTGACCGACTTTCAGTGGCACAACTGTCGTAACGGTTCCTCCGGATGCCTCGTAGGCCGATAGAAATCCAGTCGCTAGTCCTTTTCCGTAGTAGTTGTCAATGTAGGCGACCGCAACCGATTTTATGTTGCGTCTGCTGAGTATCATGGCCATCACCTCGCTCTGCCGGGAATCGGATGGTACAGTGCGGAAAAACAGCCCGTCATCTTCAATCTTAGACAGTGCGGGAGAAGTGGCAGAAGGCGAAATCATCAAAATGCCACTGGTGATAGCGGACTGCTCCAGAATGGCCATCGTGGTATCGGAGCAGGAACCACCGATGATGGCATGCACGCGGTCAGCGCGAATCATTCGTTCCGCATTTGTGATGGCGCGCTCTTTATTGGTACAAGTGCTGTCACCACGGACGGGTACCACGGAACGACCGTTCAGAAAAAGGTCACTGTTGGCAACTTCTGTCACAGCCAACTCTCCACCCATTACAATCGCCGAAGCCTCCGGCTCGGAGGTTTCCGTAAAATCCAGCAGCATGCCAATTTTCACAGTATCAGCAAGAGCACAACTGGAGATGAGAGCGAAGGCGATACAAGATAAAAGAGATTTTTTCATACAATGTAATCTCAAATGGACCCGAAAAAATGAAAACAGCTATTTACGAGCTAGAATTGCACTTAGACACTGTTCAAACTGCCATTATCACATTGTTCATATTTTAAATTATCCAACTTGGTCCGATTTAATCGGTTGGCAGTAAGGAATACTTATATTGTGTAGTCTTATTAATTTAAGTACTTGAAAACTATACTAAACCAGTTGTACTCTAAGAACTGAACAATAGTGAACCAATTTCACAGTATGCAATCGACTGAATTTATGTAAGTTATAAAACAGGTGATGGATCGGTGACCGGCGTAACTAGTATTCCATCTGAGTTCGAAACGCCTCAGAATTGGTCAGATTCCGTAAATATTACGATTATTGGAGACTGCTTCAAAATGCTTCGTTTTGATGAGCTGGTTCGATTCCGCCAGTGCGTATAATCTCAGAGTTCCTGACCTAAGCCAATTATTATGATATATATTCCACCTGTGCAACAGACTGATGCGTCCATCGGGTGGGGACGGCAGATTTTCAACAGCCATTTCGCGTCCTTGACTTGAACATTCAGCGGTGACAGTTGATAAGCCTGTTACTAGTACGGTCGGCCGGGGTCCGCCTCACCAATTCGCAGTAGCGGTCCGTCAGGGCGGCGGTTGATTTTTCCGGGACGGCCGAATCGGGCTTGATCAGCGATTGGAGAATATTAACTTACTGATTTGACAGACCTATCCATCAGTGAATGACTGTTGAAATGGACTACCATGTCAGGAAGTCTGAATCTACAGGTGTTTAATGTAAGCTTTGCCTGACTTAATTCGCAATGAGAAATTTAATGATCAATGTCCTGCCCCAGCCCCAAATTCAGCATTCAAGATTTGACCGGCAACCGCACCTATAAACTGGGGGAACTCTTTGTAGGTGCTGGAGGAATGGCTCTTGGCGCCCATCAAGCGAGAGTCGATAAGCACAAATTTTCCATGCTGTGGGCCAATGATATTGATCAAGATGCCTGTAATACTCTGGAAAAAAACATACCGATACATGAAGGTCGGGTTTACTGCTGTTCTGTAGCAGAATTGGATTTCAAAGACTTGCCGAAAATTGATGGATTGTGCTTCGGATTTCCCTGTAATGATTTTAGTGTAGTCGGTGAAAGGCGAGGTATTTCAGGTCATTTTGGTGGGCTGTACCGATGGGGTGTGAAAGCGCTAAAGGAGTTGAAACCGTCGTTTTTCGTGGCGGAAAACGTAACTGGAATTTCACATAGCAACGGTAGGACAGACTTACAAATCATTCTGACTTCGCTAAAAAATGTCGGATACGACGTATTTCCTCATACATACAGGTTCGAGGAATTTGGTGTGCCTCAGTGCCGCCATCGTATGATCATTGTCGGGTTCAGACATGACTTGGGAGTCCGATTTGATCATCCCCTTGGGAATGGAAAGAGAATATCAGCAAGCCAGGCGCTTCAGGGTATTCCAGCTGATGCTGCCAACAATGAAAGAACCGTTCAATCCAATACTGTGATTGAGAGACTGAGTTACATCAAGCCTGGTGAAAATGCATTCAACGCGAATCTGCCTGAACATCTAAAACTAAACATGCGGAGTAAGGCGTGCATCAGTCAGATATACAAAAGGCTTGACCCTAAAAAACCGTCCTATACGGTTACTGGATCGGGAGGGGGTGGTACACATGT
Organism: Arenicellales bacterium; assembly: GCA_965205205.1. Lineage (GTDB taxonomy): Bacteria > Pseudomonadota > Gammaproteobacteria > Arenicellales > JAJDZL01 > JAJDZL01. Next base: position 906,145 of record CBDBFX010000002.1, on the reverse strand, counting down.
CTATCACTGGGAAGAGAATAGAGCTTTGACAAATAGAGAAAGAGCCAGACTTCAATCGTTTCCAGATTCCTTCGAATTTTCAGGAAGCAAGCAATCCGTAAGGAAACAGATTGGAATGGCTGTCCCACCAAAAGGAGCCGAGGTCATTTTCGGCAAAATTCTCATCACTTTGTTGGAGCATGGAATTGAACCATGCTGAATGATGATCTGTTTAATGAGGTGTTGGTCCGACCAATAACTGAATTCAATTCGGATTGTCTTAACATCGTAAGTGGATACGGTCACCACAGCACCGCATTTTCATGGCCAGGGGTGAAGATCGAAACGCTCTTCATGGCGGTTTGAGGTTATGGGACATCCCATGCGCCCAAGGCCGATGAAACCCGTTGTTCCCATGAATTCCCTCCGCGTTGGTATCAGCCTTACGGCTTCTATCAGCGCACCGGCGGCCGTACCGGGTCAGTAGTAGGACCGGACTCTCCTCGCAATGATGCCTTGGAGCATGATCAGGTTCCGCACAGCCGGTCGCCGACATCCCCAGCCCCGGGCACCAGGTAGCCATGATCGTTCAGAGACTGGTCAATGGCGGCGGTGAAGACCGGAACGTCTGGATGGGATCTCGCCAGCGCGTCGACTCCCTCGGGTGCGGCCAGCAGAGACATCAGCCGGATGCTGCGAGCTGAGGCGTTTTTCAGCCGTGACAGCGCGGCAGACGCCGTGTTGGCCGTCCCCAGCATCGGATCAAGCACGACGACCAGCTTGTCGGCAAGATCACGTGGTACCTTAAAGTAGTATTCGCTCGCTTGAAGCGTATGCGGATCCCGCACCAGCCCGATGTAACCAACAGGGGCTGATGGCACCAGTTCCAGCATGCCCTCGAGCAATCCGTTGCCAGCACGCAGGACCGAAATCAGGACCGGTTCTCCTTCCTTGAGAAACGGCGCCTCCATCCTAGCAAGCGGAGTCTCGATGGTGCGCCGCACGAGACCCACATCACGCAGGACCTCGTAGCCGACCATCATTGCCAGTTCACGCATGATCTGGCGGAAAGGGCGGATTCCGGTTTCTCTTGAGCGCAGCAGGGAGAGTTTATGCTGAACTAGGGGATGGTCAATTACGGTAACGCTGGCGCTCGGCATGGGATACTCCTTTCTGCGGTTTCGATGGCTATTTCACCCAAAGTGGTCACCTTGGAAAATTAAAGAGCTTGGGCTGCTAAATTCAAATAAACCTGATTGTTGGAATGGTACAAAGCGATAGAATTACGAAAGAAAAGCATTTGGCATTCATAAAGGCTTCCGAATCGTTTGATTTCGAATGTCAGTATATTTCAAAAGGGAGCTCTGTTCATGCAAAAGTGCATGTTTGGATGAAAGCAGGCAAACATCTATTGGCATACACAGGTTCAGCAAATTCAGACTTCCTGACCTAAGCCAAGAATTATGATGAATTTGTCACCTGGGGAGCAGGCTGACACGTCTATCGGCCAGCCGATTTTCAACCGCCGTTTCGCATGGCCTCGACCTGAACTTTCAGCGGTGTCGGATGTCCCATCACCGCGGCACGTTTTATAACTGACCGCGTGCGGGCGACGCGACCGCGAGCCACTGCCCTTCAATCTGAAAAAACTCTGCGCAACCGCGCACATCATCACCAGCATCCACGACGTTTACGGCATCACTGTACCGCCACTGGGGTAATCGCCGCTGCTGTCCGCCCGCCATCGGGTCTTCCACCAGGTTCTGTTTCACTACGTCATGCCGTAGCCGTCCAACCTGAAGAGCGAAACCAGCACGCGGAGACTGGCGAACAACTTCGGGATGCAGCTTCCTCTGTAGAAGGCAAATCGCATGATCAACCGGCTCAATGGCCGAATCATCGCCCATCCGATTGCGCCACCGTCGATCAACAGTGAGGCGGGTCGGGAACCGGACTGGTTGGTCGATGGAAGATGCGATCTGGAGCCGTTCGAACTGAAATCTCAGGACTCTGAACTGAGGAGCGGATGAGGGCAATAATGTAGGGCCCTGGTGTCAGTTCACCCAAAATAAAACAACCGTTTGACGGATTGAACCGTCGAAGTCGGGTGCCTTACACCCATTCACGATAGGATTGACCGTGTACCGCAATCATCCCACCCGCCGCCAGCCTCAATTGGGAAGCGGCGGTTCGAGCCGCACAACAATTGACGAACTCAAGCCGAGGCGTTATCCGGCACCCGATGCTTCCCTCAATTGATTGATGTCCGCTGCCGACAGGTCCGTATATCGTCGGATTTCCTCATTCGACCAGCCCTCTGCAATGAATCGTTTTGCAATGTCCTGAGCCTTGCGCAAGGCTCCCTCTTCGCGGCCTTCCTCGCGGCCTTCCTCGCGGCCTTCCTCGCGACCTTCCTCACGACCTTCCTCACGACCTTCCTCACGGCCTTCCACTCGACCCAGCTGCCGAATCTCGCCCACCGACACCGACATCAGGTCTTCCATCTGAACATGAATCTCCTGCATGATCTCATCTCCCGGCTCATTCGCCTCAAGTTCCTTCTGCAACCTCTCCATTTTAACCTCTTCACATACATTCAGGAAGTAAAAATACACGCTGTTCAGCAGCTGACGCCGCAGTCGCCCCGGCAGCTCATGAACCAAATCCAGCCACCCGATGAACGTCCGCTCGTCCGCCTCCCAGATGTTCGCCATCGCATGCAGCACCAGCCGCAGCGGCGCCGGCGCCTGACGCAGCCGCTCACGCACCGCCGGCTCCCTGAGACTGACGAACACCGCCCTGAAATCAATCAGATGACTGCCGAACTCAGCCACAAACTCCTCTGACAGCCGCGCATGCTCGAACGCGCGAAACGATTTCTCCCGCCGCCACTCCGCCGCACCGTGATAAATGATGATCGGCAGCACCGCATCCACATCTTCCTCGTACAGGGTTGACATGTACCGCAGCAGCTGACGCATCACATCGGCGTCCGGCCCGCTCTTGTGTTCCACCAGTATGCTGACCACCACCTGCGTATGATCCCTCAGCCGCACCTTCACCAGCAGGTCCGAATACAGAGCCTTCAGATCCTGCGTGCTGGTCATGACGTTGGAGGCCACCGTCAGCGTGTCAAGGTCGAACAGCGCCAGCTGCGCCGGCGTCAGGACAAACGATAGCAGATCCCGCACCCAGGCGGTGTGCCTCAGGTGCGACGTGAAAAAATTGTTGTGCCACTTGGCGCCCTTGCCGGAACGCTCCGGATCTCTACGGTTCTCAGGCATGGCGGTCCACCTGGGGCTGACGGATCTTCGGGCGGCGGGACTGTCTCATTTTGGGCAACTCCATCAGACACACCATCGGCCTGAAGTTGGGAAGGGATCGAAAAATCACATTGTAACTGACCTCGAATGCAAATATTCATTGAATCGGCACGCAGCATGACCTTGACATCGACGGCTGAGGGTTGACAGTTCCGAAGTCTTCGATCGTTAGGCAGACCGCACCAATCCGCCCAGCTGGCCGAGTCGACCCGTCGCGGACAAATCGCGCCAACACCGTACGGCAGGCAATCATCCGCCACCTCGGCGCCATCAAGCACGACGAGCTGGTCCGGTCCAAGAACCTCGGCAACTCCATCAAAACCAAGCAGGAGGCTGGCACGCAACCCCACCTCTTCCTACCCGAAAGATCGCCACCCAAGCCCAGACTTCCTGACCTAAACCAAGAATTATGATGAATGTGTCACCTGGGAAGCAGGCTGACGCGTCTATCGGCCAGCCGATTTTCAACCGCCGTTTCTCGTGGCCTCGACCTGAACTTTGAGCGATGTCGGACACCCCATCACCGCGGCGCGTTCATGACTGACCGCATGCGGGCGGGGCGAAGCCGGGCCGTCGGCTGGAGAGCTGGATCGGTAGTGTTCAGACGACCGTCGTGATTCGACAGCCGTTTGAACGGGGGCGGCTGATTTTCCCTCATCCCATACGGGACGACCCGATCGGGCGAGAGCCGCGGTTGGACAATGTTCGATCACTGATTTGACAGACCGGTCCATCAGTGAACCACCGTTGGAGTTGGTTACCATGTCAGGAAGTCTGAAATTACACTTTGTCTGGTTTCAGCGGAGTTCAGCGTGAGGTATTGAACAAGTGTACCCCAAGTGTTGCCAAAGTCTTATTTCGATTCTATTCATCAAGATTCAATCTCATGCAGAGATTTGGACATTCAGAACAAGATTAATTTCATACCTTTGTAGGAATTAATTCTTCAGACTCGGGCCACGCCGAGTGCCACAGCCGCAGTGGAACCGAATACAGTACAGTTTCTAGTTACTGCGAGTTGTTGGATATGTAACGGTAATCCACAGAAATCGCACCAGAATTTCCACACAACTTTCAACATGCCATAGACTCTCGCAGCGATTCTTCATATCATTGATAATACGATACCAACCGATTCATTGACCTAGTGACATAGGACCACAGGCTCCATGGCCGACATCTTCAACGCGCAGAAACGAAGAGAAATTATGGCTTCGGTCTCTGCAAAAAACACCGCCCCGGAAATGTTTTTACGAAAATGTTTACACCAAAGGGGTTTTCGATATCGACTTCACGACAAACGTCTCCCCGGCACACCAGATTTGGTTTTTCGCCGATTCAATGCCGTGGTGTTCATCAATGGCTGCTTTTGGCATGGGCATGACTGTCCATTGTTTCGAATACCTTCTTCCAATCGAGAATTCTGGCAAAAAAAGTTCGATACCAATCGAACTAGGGATGCGCAGAATAAACAGCTGTTGATGGATAAGAATTGGCGGATGCTTATCGTCTGGGAATGCAGTATGAGAGGTCGAGGAAAACTGGCAGTTGACGAGCTGGTCTCCCGTGTGGAAAATTGGCTGCAAAGCGAAAACAACTATATGGAAGTACGCGGCTCAGCTGGTGTCAGTGTCAAATAGGTAAACTGATCTTAAGATTGATCTGCTCGTATGCTGCATCTTCACCATCGTTTATATTAAACTGACTGTACTTCGATCATTTCTTCATCAATCGAAGACCATGAATTGAGTTCGCCCATCGACATGAAACGTCGCTCCTTCCTTAAACTGAGTGCTGCGGTCTGCGCCGCTTCCGGACCATCCTTATCGCTCGCCGCGCACGACAGCCCGCGAATTCAACGCTACAATCGGCTCGGTGCGACCGGTCTGAGTGTATCGGATATTTCATTCGGCGGCAGTCGACTGTCGAATTCTTCTCTGGTCAGATACGCCTATGAACGCGGCGTGACCTATTTCGATACGGCGGAAAGCTATCGCGGCGGGGCATCGGAATCCGCAGTTGGTGCCGCACTGTCCGGAATTCGCGACAAGGTTGTCATCGCCTCCAAAAACAGAGCCAAAGCCTGGCATGATCGGGCACAGATCATGACTGCTCTTGAAGGCAGTCTGAGACGGCTTCGAACCGATTATGTCGATATTTTCTATATGCATGCGGTCAATGATGTCGCCCGACTTGAGAATCCCGAATGGCATGAATTTACCGAGCGCGCGATTGAGCAGGGCAAGATCAGATTTCGCGGCATGTCCGGCCATGGGTCGAACCTTGTCCAGTGCCTGGACCATGCACTTGACCATGATATGGTTGACGTTGTACTGGTCGCTTACAATTTCGCGCAGGATCCACGGTTCATCGACAAGATGCGCCACACTTTTCACTACGTCGCACTGCAGCCTGGTTTGGTTGAAGTCTTGGCCAGGGCCCGCGCAAAAGGAGTCGGTGTGGCCGCGATGAAAACGCTGATGGGAGCTCGGTTGAACGACATGCGGGAGTACGAGTCGCAAAATGCGACTTTCGCACAGGCCGCTTTGAGATGGGTTCTGAATGGCGGCCATGTTGACGTCGCGCTGATATCCATGACCGGTGAAAATGAAATTGACGAATACCTCGGAGCTTCTGGCGCGCCGCCCATAACACACAGCGACCTGAATCTCCTGACCCGATATGTCGCCATGCAGGGTTCGCGGCATTGTCAGCAGGGCTGCGGCGTCTGTGCGGATTCCTGTCCGTTTGGCGTATCGATCTCAGATGTGCTCAGAACGCGGATGTATGATGTTGATTACCAAGATCGTCAATTCGCGCTGGCGAGTTATGCCAATATCGAA